>OZ254088.1:0-3668882 GCA_965267605.1 Vicingaceae bacterium
ATTGTTTCAATGGGAAGGCCATTGATATTTGTGATGCGGGCAACCGGTGCATGGAAATCTTCCTGGAGCATTTCAGAGGTAAACCCCATTCTTCGCAAGCGTTTGCCATATGCCTTATTGCACATTTTAACTATGAAGGGTGACGCTTCCAGTTGCTCCAATACAATATCCGGACGATTATAGCGAAGGTCGAACTGGCTAAAACCGTAGACCTCCTCCTTGTATCTAAACGCCACGTTGGATTTAGTAATGTCTTTGCTGGCCTTGTAATAATTACCCTCGGTAATGATCAGGTACTCCATATCACCCAGGCTGGCGAATGTGGCCTGTTCCTTACACTTTTCGAAGTTCCATTTCTTCACTGTTCCATCACCCGATAGGCTATAGATGTATTTTCCTCCTGCGCCAAACACCACTCTGCTGATTGGACCGGTATGTCCCTTCAGGACGCATACTTTCTGTTTCGTGGTCCAATCCCAGACCACTACATCAAATTCAACCGCATCTCCAAATCCACCAAAACCCGTAGCCAGATACTTGTTATCGTGACTGAAATCTGCACAATGTATCTGTCCGGGAAGGTCTGTAAAAAGCACTGTATCTGCTACTCCTGAAACAATGTCTACAGCCTTGATGACAGCCCTGTTAGACCCATTCTTCCATTCTGTAACGTCTCCCATCAAGAATTTATCTGACGCCTTATCAAAGACCAGTGGATAGGTTGCCCAGGTACGCACATGGCTGGCAATAAGCTTACCGCTTTCTATATCGTAAACGTGTAGGGGGGTGTAGCCAGGTCTGAATGTACTTACAATTTTATCACCTGCATGGTTGAACATCAAGAAGTTGCCGCGATTTCGTGATTCAAAGGGGATGTTCTTTAGCTCCTTTCCGGTTTTGGCATCATAAAGGATCAGGCGCGTGTCCATGGCATAGGTCTTCATATCCATTTTCATGGACTGGGTGGCCAGAATGGAGCCATCCATACTATAGGCTACAGTTTCCGGAGACCCCGGGGTTTTGATGGTTCGCTCTATGTTAAGTTGTGGGTAAGCATATATGTTGATGGGATAATAAGACAATCCTTCCCCTTTGTTAGATACTGCGTCTGTGATTTGATCATTGGTGAATCCGGGAATGGCAAGTTGCGTTCCCTGTTCGTTGATCGTTAATTGTATGTAGCTATTCACAAAGTCGCGTATCTCTCCATTCTTCATGTCCCACACTTGTGCTCCGATCTTGCCTCCACCCATCAAATGGGTGAACATCATCTTCTCATCCTTGGGTACCAGCAGGTCCATCAGATATTTGCGTTCGCCTTCCAAACTGCTTACCAACTTTCCGGTCTTTAGATTCCAGGTGCGGATGGCTTGTTTTTGACCTTCCTTGCTCATGACCGTCATGCCTGCAGAAATGAAACGGCTATCAGGACTGATGGTAATGATGCCTGCAGACATTGCATATTCCATACTTGAAGTACCCGTTACTCCATGCTCTTGTACATGTTTGGAATACTGTTCCTGTGTAATGGTGCCGCCAATGAGTTTGTGGACCTGCTTGCCTGTTTCCAGATCGTGAACCCACACAGTAGCTTGCCCCATACCAATTGCTGCAAAGTATTTTCCACTTGGACTAACGATGAGGTTCTTGATAAACCTGATACCCGATAGCTTAGTTGCGTATTTGACCTTTTGGGAATTCAGATCATACAATTCCACGTAACTGCATTTTTCATCGGTATTGTAACCCGAGCTTATCACGTATTTACCTTCTGGTGAAAAGGAAATCGTTTGACTTGTGTATTTGAATCCCTGAAGTGTCTGTTCTTCCAGACCACTTTCAATACCCACCAGTCCTATACCTTGTAATGAGCTTCGCGCCTGGGTTGCAAATTGTTTTCCATTTGGGTGAATCGCCAGCTCTCGATAATTGCCTATTTTCTCATAGATCTTCACTATCTCGCCCGTTAGCGGATCGATGAGACATGGATCCCGTTCCCGTTGATCTTCACCAATGATGTATTTCCCATCCACAGTGAATTTCACATTGTCCGATACGCGAAGTTTTCGAATCAATTTTCCGGAAGGGAATTTCCAGATGTAGAGATTGTCCAGTCGATCCTGGCTGATCAGTGTTTTTCCGTCTGAGCTGATCAACAGTTTGTCAATTCGATCCTTGTGTCCGATCAGACTTTTGAATTCGAGCCGCTTCTTTACATCCCAGATCTTAATGATCCTTCCCTGGCCCGCGCTTACCATGTATTTACCGTTGGGACTATAGGTAAGTGAGTGAATAGCTTCTTTGTGTCCGTTAGACAACACAAATTCCGGTTTGTCTTGAGCCCAGCAAGGACTCCAGCATAAGATGGCCGCTATGAACAATGAGCGCATAAAGCAAGATACAAAACCAGCCAGCTATGATTTCTTTCTGTGCCGGAGGTTATCAGCGACTATCAGTAAGATGGGGCCGCCAAAGGAGATTGTCCCTTGGTTCCATTCACTACAATACCAAGTTCGAAAGCACCTCTACCACCAGAATAAGACTTCAGAGGAGAGTTGTTGATGTCGTAAGACGCACGGATCAAACAACTACCATAGATCACACCCAAGTTCACCATCCAGGCATCTTTCCATCGGTAACCTAATCCTCCTACAACACTGTATTGGTCATCCAGTTTATACTTCGTATCAAAGCCCAGTAAGTAATCGTGAGCTTCGTTCTGATACATGTATTGATTGTAAAAATCGAAGTTCAATTCTTCGTTCAATACGAATTCGAAACCAAGCTCGGTGGTCCACCTAAGGGGCAATCTGCTTTTTTGTCCGTACAATGCTTCGTTCGGCCTGTTAAGGTGAAGCACGGCCAATCCCGCATGGGGCTTCACTTCCTGCCCTTCTTCCACAAGCTTGTAGAAGATGCCCATGCCAATGTCAGCATTGAATCGTGATAGCTTGGTGAATGCCTCACCATTGTCCATGGATAGATCAAAACCTCCAACCGCATTCTGACTGTACTGATTGTTATAAGAGAATGCGCCAGGGTTGAAGTTCTTATGGAACAAACCAAGATTGGCTCCTACAGTTAGAATGTGTGGCTGTCCGGGCTTGATAATATGGTAACTACCAGATGCCAGACACTGGAACATATTGATTGCTCCGAAGTTAGATCTGTTGTTTACGATGTATCCTCCAACACCCCATCGTTCATAGATGATTTGGTCGTACGCAGCATACATGGTAACAAATGGATGAATACCTACTGCTCTCCATTGTGATCTGAAATCAATGGCGGCACGGTAATCTGCGCCACGTGTATATAGATCGTGGAACACGCCAGTTTTGCCGGGGTTCTGATACATCTGTACCGTTTGGTATTGCGACATGTGAAAATCCTGTCCAAAGGTCACCGAAGAGATAACCGTGAACAATCCTAATATGCAAAGCTTAGTAGTTCTCATTATCTCAAGACGTTAGTTTCGCCAATGATATCTATCGGATCTCCATTCTTCAATTCTCCTTTCACAGTATAGACATAGGTTCCATTTGGTTGTGGCTGTCCTCGGTATTTACCGTTCCAACCATCCTTCTGGTCGGTAGTCTCCCATATCTTGTTACCCCACTCATTGTAAATCGTGAACCTAAGGTTGAGCACCGGTCCTCCTCTTACATACAGCAGGTCATTCTCCCCATCTCCGTTCGGAGTAAATCCTGACGGCACTGCCACAGGCCCGTCATCAATATCCAGTATCGTGAACAGATAGCTGACGGTATCTGTACACCCATTGGTGTCTGTTACCACCAGCAACACCAGATACGTTCCGGGGTCCATAAAGGTGTGGGTCGGATCTTTATCAGTACTCGTATTGCCATCCCTGAAGTCCCAGAAGTAAGTACTACCTCCTACACTTTGGTTGGTAAAGTCAATGGGATCATCCTCATTGTACGTACCGCCTTGCGGTATATAATCCGCAGTAGGTCCGGTCAACAGATAGATCGTGTCTGCATAGGAATGCGAACAACCTGAATCCGTAATTACCGTTAACGTGGCTATATAGAATGTGGAATCCCTCGAGTACCAATGCATAGGGTTCTGAACAGTATCATCTGAAGTGGTGTCTCCGAAGCTCCACAACCAACTCGTAATGTTTCCTGTTGATTGATCTGTAAATGCAACGGAATCGCTACACCACGCATCCCAATCAAACAGTGCAACCGGATTCGGATTAATCGCCAGCGTTTTCGTAATGGTATCGGAACACCCATACAGACCACTTACAATGTGCGTAATGGATATTGTTCCAGCCGCACCAACTGTATAAGTGGTGTCTTCAGCATTCATGGTGTCTGTGCCAATGATATACTGCCAGAACGTAAGGTTTCCAAATCCTATCGTTGAGGTGTCGATCAGCTGAATGGTTTGTCCTTCACAGATACCATCGTTCCAGAAATTAGCCATCGGCACATCACCAATGTTCACCCGTATCGTATCCGTTGCGCCTGGGCAAAGGGCCAGGCCATTGGTCGTTAGTACAAATTCCACGAACCCATTGGCCAGATCATTGGAATCAGGCACATAGGATGTATTGATAATCGAATCATGGGGTATGAATGTCCCCGTTCCAGTGGTTACCCACCTGTTACCTGAGCCATTGAACATGGTACCATTCAGGAATATGGTATCACCCCAACATATATTGTAATCTGTTCCAGCGTTTACAGCAGGTGCTGCCTGGAATGTAATGGTCATTGAGTCTACCACAGGCCTACATGCACCAACCGGGTAGAAGTAGAGCTTCACAGATCCGGCACTTGTGTCTGCGGAACTTGGATGGTAGTAAGGGTTATTCAGCGTATCATTCGGAGTGAAGTTACCCGTACCGGTACTCACCCAATAACCTTGTCCAAGGCCTCCTACCACTGTGCCATTTAATCCAACCGAATCAATACTCGAACATACGGAGGTATCGTTTCCAGCGTTGACTGATGGTATAGGTGTGATAATGATATCCACTGTATCCGTTTCCGCTAAACAGTTACCGTTACCGGTAGATGTAAGTACCAATCGGACTCCACCAGCGGCTGTATCCGCAGCACTCAAGTAATAGGTTGCATTTAACGTGGTGTTGGACGGACTAAAGGTTCCCGATCCAAGAGTAGACCATTGACCGGTAGTTGCACCGTTCGTTACCGAACCGTTCAGTAAGGCGAAGGTGTCACCTTCACACAGGAATATGTCCGGACCAGCATTCACAATAGGTGCACCAGTTATGGTCACACGTATTGTATCGCACACGGTATCACATAAACCATTACCCGTTGTCTTCAGAATAAGGTCTACAAATCCGGCTACAGTATCTGCCGGACTCGCATTATAAGTTGCATTAAGTGTAGTGTTATTAGGTGTGAACGTACCCGTTCCAGTTGTTAGCCATGCCCCACCTGTTGCGTTCCAAACAACACCATTCAGTTGAAGGGTTGCATTGTTTGCGCAGATGGCAGTATCCCTTCCTGCAATGGCTACCGGTGACGGGAGAATGGTAATGTTCATTGTATCCATTACCGGATTACAATTACCATTGTTGGTGGACGTCCAGATCAACTGAACTGTTCCAGCAGCGGTATCTGCGCCACTTGGTATATAGTATGCATTCGGTGTTGTAGCTCCAGGATTGAACGTTCCCGTTCCGGAAGAAGTCCATATTCCAGTTCCAGCACCATTGATGATCACACCAGCCATTTGCGCACTATCATTGGCACATATGGTCTGATCCGGACCTGCAATGGCTGTTGGTTGGGTAACAAACGTCAGTATCAACGTATCTGTTACAGGGAGACACTTGCCATTGTTTGTAGATGTAAGCACAATGGTGACCGTTCCCGCCACCGTGTCAGCCGGTGAGGGTTGATAAGTGGTGTTGAGGTTATTAGGTCCTGGCACAAAGGCCCCTGTTCCGTTAGGTGTTGACCATGTTCCAGTGGTTGAACCACCACCAACTGTTCCTGATAGTGTAGCATTTGGATTGTTGTTACACAGCGTTTGATCCGGTCCGGCATTTACAAATGGAGCTGGGGTAAGTGTTACAACAATGGAATCCACCACAGCGAAACAACCTCGTGTTGAGGTAAGGTAGATGGTATATCCACCTGCCGTGGTATCTCCCGTACTTGGTATGTAAGATGCCGTTAGCGTAGAATCATGCGGAGAGAATGTTCCTGATCCAGAGGTAGACCATTTACCAGTTGGAGGCCCATTGGTAACTGAACCATTCAATGGCAGTACTGCGTTATTGGCACACATAGAAGTGTCGTTACCCGCATCAACTATTTGCAGTGGAATCAAAGTAACTCTTACTGTATCGGATTCAGGTAAACAAAGGCCGTTGCCAGTAGTTGTAATTACCAGGTCTACGAAACCTGCAGCTGTATCCGCATTGCTAGGTACATATGTTGGATTCAGAATATTCGGATTGGGCACAAAAGACCCAGAACCCAATGTTGTCCAGGTAGCACCTCCCGTAGAGGAAGATCCATTGAGTGGAATATTGAATGTCGTTAAACAATGCGTAAAGTCCGGACCAGCTGAAGCCCATGGAGAACCAAGTATCGTAAGTGTTAGGCTCGTGGTATCGGCCAGGCATATACCATTACCCGTGGTTATTAGCGACAGTACCACACTTCCCGCTACCGTATCAGCTGGGCTGGCAGTGTACGTAGGATTCAGCACATTCGGGTTAGGTGTGAAAGTACCGGTACCTGATGTGATCCACGTTCCACCACCTGCATTCCAAACCGCACCATTCAAATTATACACAGGATTGTTGGCACAAATGGTGTCATCAGCTCCGGGAATTGCAACTGGCGCATTGGTATAAGTAATGGTTATTTGCTGTGTATCGGCAGGACAAAGGCCGTTATTCGTTGAAATGAATGTTATGACTACACTGCCCGCTGCAGTATCCGCATTGCTAGGTGTGTACGAAGGATTCAACACCGTATTCGAGGGTGCGAATACACCTGTACCAGACGAACTCCAAACTCCTGATCCCGTATTGGATGTACCATTCAGGTTTACAACGCCATTGTTGGCACATACTGTCTGGTTTGATCCGGCATTAACAACGGGCTCCGGTGTAAACGTAACGGTTATAGTTGATGTATCGCTCTGACAACCTCCCAGGTTACCGGTGGTAATCAAACTTAAGGTGATGGTTCCTGCTGCTGTATCTGCTGGTGTAACATTGTACGTAGGATTCAGCACATTCGGGTTAGGAGTGAAAGTTCCCGTTCCAGAAGTGATCCATGTGCCACCTGTTGCGTTACCCACTGACCCATTTAGGGGTATCGTAGCAGCCGTTGCACAGACATTGATGTTCGATCCCGCATTGGCATAGGGCAATGGTATAAAGTTGATGAACATGGTGTCCTGATTGGCGGGACAAGCCCCATTAGCCGAGGACGCAAAGATCAATCTGACACTGCCCGCGGCAGTATCTGCCGAGGTCGGACTATAGGTTGGATTGAAGACATTGGGGCTCGGACTAAATGTTCCAGTACCATTACTGCTCCAGGTACCTGCTCCGGTAGAGGAGGTACCGTTCACCTGGATGGGTCCAGTAGTTGCACAAAGTGTAGTATCGTTTCCTGCGGAGATAACCACCAAAGAATCGATCGTTATGGTAGTTAACACCGAATCTATACATCCGATTGAATTTCCGACTATGAGTTTGACGGTATATTGTCCACCATTCGGATAGGTGTGGGTTGGATTCTGGTTGGTATCCAAAGGACTACCATCTCCAAAATCCCAGGTCCAACTATTCACAACACCATTGTTCGAGGTCTTCGAAGTGTCGATGAACTGAACCGGATTGTTCTCACAGACAGGGGCATTGTGTGAGAACCCTGCAAGCACATAACCTACATGTACAGTTGCAAATGCTGTATCCGCACAGTTGGTGCCTGGGTTAGTGATCATACGCACCGTATATTTCCCGGTATCAGGATAGGTGTATGTTGGGAACAGCTGCGTTGAAGTATCGTTGGTTGTTGACAGGTCGCCAAAATCCCACTCCGTAGGTGCGCCAAGTGGATTCGTATGGTTCGAGAAGACTACTGACGTTCCATTGCACACAGAGATAACACCATCTATGGTGTCAATACCTGCATCGGCAATGGGCGGACATGGAACTATATTGAACTGGAAGTCCCTACGGACCTCATTGATCAAAGAATCGCCAATCCATTCTTCCACACAAATTCCAACTACGAACTGCCCAGGAGTTTGCGGGAAGCCAGTAATGATACCTGTAACAGAGTCAATTCTCAGGTTTGGAGGCCCTAAAGGATTGAACTTGTTATAGGTTCCAGACCATGGCACTGAGGTGAATTGTGGCCAGTTGTTCAGGAATGGTGGTGGATTGTTTGCACCGCCTCCCCAAGAGTTATAGGGGTCACAAACCTTGTAGGCCAATGAATCACCATCCGGGTCTATGGCAGAATGATCAAAAGTGAATGTATCATTCTGACACAGGAATATCGGTGGCATATTCTTCCAGCGGGGGGAGTTGTTGTTGCCGATGGGAATAACCTTCGGTTGAGAACATTCTCGTATATGAACATTATCGAAGAAGTGCGTTTCAAAGTCACTATCGTTCTCTATTTCAATCCAGACCCGTATACTATCTCCTGTTACGCAATGTGCTTCAGCGGTAGTTGCTGCAAAGTCATCACCAAACGCACCGTTGATCGGGAATAAGGTCAGTGGACCGTTGTTCACGCTGTAGTACACACGTATGGAATCGTTGGGTTCCTGAGTTCCCTGTTCCGAGATATCTACTTCGAGATTGACACCACTAGCAAAGCCAGAAATGTTCACCCACTCACTGAACCATTGTACCTCACCGTCAGTATCACGGCACTCGAACATTTGATTTCTTACTTCTGCCCAATCACACTGTAGTGGCTGGAATCTCTGCCATGCAGTTGGACCATTGTCAACAGTTGTGAAGTTTGGAAGGTTGAAGTCTTCAAGCCAAATTGTTGGTGTTGGAGGTGGGGGTGCAACGATGGTATCTTCTGGTACGTAAGTGTGGTACGCAGCACCAACACCCAATGGGTTGATCACGTTCAACACCGTACCATTCCTACAACAGGTCTGGTATGTGATGTGATATCCACCGGGTACTTGTGGTAGAATGGCAACCTGTGCGTAGCTGGCTTCTTCTACACAGACATTGGGGTTTACAATACACGAATCAATAAGTGGTGGAACAATGTTCTGTCCCAGGAATGGAATATCGATCGGAACGAAGTTTGCTCCATTGTTGTACCACGCACGAACCTGGACGAGGCCCGGAAATCCTACGCTACTGGGCCCACAGTCTCTAAAAAGTCTTAGTGTTACTTGATATGCATCACCTCCCAGGTGAATGTATGTGATTTCGCCACCAATGATGTGTGTGGCCTTACTGAGTGCCGGAGTCAGTGTCAGAAGCGCTAACAAGCAGCGTAGAGCCCATTTTCGCATGCGGAGTAGTTTATAGGTTCGTGTGCGTAACTCCCCAAAAATTAGAGAGTTAAAGAAAAAAGATAATGATTCTGGAAGGAGTGGTAAAAAATTGACTCATCTATTTAGACGGAATTGTCATAACCATCGATGAATGAGCTATTTATGTCGTGCAATGAAGATCATTGAAGATGGTACATCAGAGGGGTTGATCAGGACTTTCACACACGCAAGACCAACCCCTCAATACCACTTAATTATAGCTTTTGGCAAACAGCGGTTCACCTTTGGCTCCGTTAATAACGATACCTAGTTCGAAGGCTCCGCGTCCCCCCGAATAGGTTTTAAGTGGCGATGTATTGATGTCATACGAAGCCCTTATCAGGCTTCTACCATAAATTACCCCCAGGTTGACAACAGCAGCATCTTTCCATCTATAGGCTATTCCGCCCAGTAGACTGTACTCATCATCCAGTTTGTACAGAACATCCATGCCCAATAAGTAATCGTGGGCTTCATTCTGATACATGTACTGGTTGTAAAAATCAAATGAAAGGTCTTCGGTAAATACAAACTCAAAACCGAGTTCAGCGGTCCATCGCATAGGCAGTCGCTGTTTTTGGGAGAACAACCCTTCGTTAGGCCTGTTCAAATGCAACATTGATATGCCTGCGTGTGGCTTCACTTCCTGGCCTTCCTCCACGAGTTTATAGAAGATACCCATACCTATGTCCGCGTTGAATCTCGAAAGCTTTTGGAAGTCTTCACCATTATCCATGGAAAGGTCAAATCCACCATCAGCACTCTGACTGTACTGATTGTTATAGGAGAAGGCTCCCGGATTAAAGTTCTTGTGGAACAGTCCAATGTTAGCCCCAAACGTCAGAATATGCGGCTGACCTGGTTCAATGATGTGGTAGCTGCCTGAAGCAAGTAACTGGAACATATTCATCGCACCAAAATTGGATCTGTTGTTGACGATGTATCCGCCCACACCCCAGCGCTCGTAGATCATTTGATCATACGAAGCGAACATTGTTACAAAGGGCCTAATCCCCACCGATCTCCACTGCGACCGGAAGTCTATGCTTGCGCGGTAGTCAGCATCTCTTGTGTATAGGTCATGAAACACACCTGTCTTTGCCGGGTTCTGATAAAGTTGAACCGTTTGGTACTGCGACATATGAAAATCCTGCGCTTGCAGAGAAACGGCAACAATCATTAACAGGCCTAATATGTATATCTGTGCTCTTCTCATTATCTCAGGATGTTTGTTTCACCTACCATATCAACTGGATCTCCATTCTTCAATGTCCCCGTCACTGTATACACGTACGTACCATTTGGCTGAGGTTGTCCTCGGTATTTTCCATTCCACCCAACATTTGGATCGGTGGTACGGAAGATGCGGTTGCCCCATTCATTGTATACCGTAAATGTCATATCGAATATCGGTCCACCCCGCACGTATAGGATGTCATTTTCACCATCCCCATTAGGCGTGAACCCACTAGGAACTGCAACAGGCCCTCCTTCATCCGGTATGGTGAACAGATAGCTGACCGAATCGCTACAGCCATTGGTGTCTGTAACTGTTAAGACAACCCTGTAATCACCTCCTTGCCCATAGGTGTGCGTTGGGTTTTGTTGACCGCTGTTGTTGCCATCGTTGAAATCCCAGGCCCATGTATTGGCTCCGATACTCTGATCTGTGAAGCCTATAGGTACGTCTACCTGATAATTGCCACCCTTCGGTATATAATCTGCGGTTGGCCCGGGAGGTATGATCACAGTATCCCCCAAGGTATTCACACATCCGGAATCTGTTGTTACCGTTAAGGTAGCGTAGTACCAGGACGAATCACCGGGGTAGGTATGTCCTGGGCTCTGAATGGCTGATCCGGTAGAGTCACCGAAACTCCATGTCCAGTTCACGATGTTACCACTGGATTGGTCTGTGAATTGAACAGAGTCATCGCAGAAGGCTACCCATGTAAAGGATGAAGTCGGATTCGGATTAATCGTCAGTGTTTTGGTAATCGTATCTGTACATCCAAACTGGGTTCTCACTATATGCAGGATGTTGATATTGCCGGATGTTCCAACCAGATAGGTTGTATCCTCGGCTGTCATCGTATCCGTTCCAATGATGTATTGCCAGAAGTTGATCTGACCATTACCTGAAGTAGAGGTATCGATCAACTGTATAGTTTGCCCCTGACAGACTGGAGAAGTCCAGAAATCAGCCACAGGAATACTTCCAATGTTAATCCGTATGGTATCTGTGGCTCCTGGACATAATGCGAGCCCACCTGTTTGAAGTACGAACTCTACAAACCCAGCTCCAATATCACCAGCACTTGGTGTGTATTGGGTAACCAATGAAGAATCATGTGGGTTAAACGATCCGGTACCTGTTGTTAACCATTTGTTTCCAACCCCAGCGAACATCTGTCCGTTAAGATTAATCACATCACCGTCACAGATATTGAAGTTCGTGCCAGCGAATACAGCTGGTGCGGACTGGAACGTAACTGTGATAGAGTCTACCACTGCACCGCACGACTGAATAGGTCTGAAGTATAGCTTCACGGAACCTGCAGCTGTGTCAGCAGAGCTTGGAACGTAGACTGGGTTGTTCATGGTGTCGTTCGGGAAGAAAGCTCCGGTACCGGTGGTTGTCCATGCACCGATTCCGGATCCCCCCGTCACTAAACCATTAAGTTGTAGTGAATCGATTGTTGCACATACCGCGGTATCGTTACCCGCAGATATACTTGGCAATGTTGTAATGATGACCTGTACGGTATCTGTCACCGGTAAGCATCCTCCGTTGTTTGTAGAAGTTAGAACAAGCGTTACGATGCCTGCGGTGGTATCAGCCGTGCTGAGGTTATAGGTTCCTCCTAATGTGTTTGGATTAGGAGTAAACGTACCAGACCCAAGCGTGGTCCATGTGCCTGTTGAAGCACCACCTGTAACCGATCCGTTCAGTGGAGCCGTCATTGTTCCCTGACAGATGTATATATCCTGACCAGCATTTACCCTTGGTGCAAGTGTAAATGTGATACGCATGGTATCTGTTGAAGGATTACACGTTCCATTATTGGTTGTGCGAAGAACGATATCTACAAACCCGGCAGCGGTATCCGCTGAGCTAGGAATGTAAATAGGATTCATTGTACTATCGTGTGGTGTAAATGTTCCTGTACCTAACGAAACCCATTGTCCTCCTCCGGCATTCCGGAAGGCTCCATTCAACTGAGTATTCGGATTGTTGGCACAAACTGAGGTGTCATTGCCTGCATTTGCAACTGGAGCTGGAGTAATGGTAATGGTCATGGTATCGGTCACAGCGAGGCAGTTACCATTGTTGGTAGATGTCCAGACCAGTGTTACCGTTCCGGCAGTTGTGTCTGCATTACTCATTACATAACCCGCATTAGGAGTCGTTGCACTTGGAATAAATGATCCCGAGCCAAGGGTAGACCAAATTCCTGTTCCACTTCCATTGATCACCGAGCCATTCAGGTTAACCGTATCGTTGGCACAAACGGTTTGATCTGGACCCGCCAATGCCGTTGGTTGCGTAATGAATGTCAACGTAAGCGTATCTGTCACTGGTAGACATTTGCCATTGTTGGTTGAGGTAAGTACGATCGTTACAAACCCAGCCGTGGTATCTGCAGGTGTGGGAATGTAGTTGGTGTTTAGCTGGTTCGCACCAGGCGTAAATGTTCCCGTACCATTAGGTGTTGACCAGGTTCCTGTGGTAGAGCCACCACCAACACTTCCTGATAATGCTGCATTTGGATTGTTGTTACACAGTATTTGATCTGGGCCAGCATTTACCCAAGGTGCTGGCGTAAGTGTTACCACGATGGAATCGACAACGGGGAAACACCCCCCAGTTGATGTCAAATAGATCGTGTAGCCGCCAGCGGTTGTGTCTCCATTGCTAGGGATATACGATGCCGTCATCGTAGAGTCATGTGGACTGAATGTTCCAGAACCTGATGTGGACCATTTTCCTGTTGGAGGGCCATTGCCCACTGCACCGGATAGCGGTAGTACCGCATTGTTAGCACACATGGTGGTGTCGTTGCCTGCGTTTACCGTCTGTAATGGGATGAACGTAACAGTAATCGTATCCGTTACAGGCAGACAGCCACCCACGTTTGTAGTCGTCAGCACCAGTTGTACGGATCCAGCTGCAGTATCCGCGCTGCTTGGCTGGTATCCGGTTGTCAATTGCCCTGGTCCAGGAACGAATATACCCGTACCAGAAGTGCTCCATAATCCACTTCCCGTAGACGAACTACCCGCGATTGGTATAATAGGTTGGTTAAGACAAGCGATGATATTGGTTCCCGCACTTACCCATGGAGATGGAGTAATAACCAATGTCATACTCTGGGTATCTGGCAAACAACTGCCAATACCTGTGGTTATCAATGATAGTGTAACTGTGCCAGCTGCTGTGTCTGCAGGGCTTGGTGTATACGTTGGACCCAATACGTTTGGAGATGGGCTAAATGTCCCCGTACCCGATGTGATCCACGTTCCACCAGTTGCGTTCCAAACAGCGCCTGTTAGCGTGTAGTTTGGATTGTTGGCACAGACCGTGTCGTTGGCGCCCGGGAAAGCAGCAGGAGCATCCGTATACGTTATGGTGAACTGCTGCGTATCCGCTGGGCATGTACCGTTGTTGGTTGATATAAGCGTTATCGTTACGCTGCCGGCTGCGGTGTCCGCAGAGCTCGGCAGATAGGTTGCATTTAATGTCGTGTTGTTCGGATTGAACGTCCCCGTACCGGAAGTGGACCATATTCCCGTTCCGGTCGTTGAGGTACCGTTCAATGTAACTGCTGCATTGTTTGCGCAGACCGTTACGTTGTTGTTTGTTGTGACAGCCGGAGCAGGAATGAAGGTGAGTACAACGGTATCAGTTACCGCGTTACAATTTCCATTGCCGGTTGAGGTAAGCACTAGCGTTACAGATCCTGCAGCAGTATCTGCCGAGCTTGGAACATATGTTCCCGGCAGCGTAGTGTTGTTTGGACTGAATGTTCCAGTACCTGAGGTTGACCATGCTCCGGTAGTTGTAGGACCACCCACAGATCCTGCCAAAGTAACAGTTGATTGAGCTGCACAAACATTTTGATCCGGTCCCGCCTGCACATTTGGCGCAGGTGTGATGGTTACCGTTAGTGATGATGAATCAGCAGGACAGCTGCCATTACCTGTGGTTATTAATGTAAGTGTTACTGTTCCTGCTGTGGTATCTGCATTACTTGGATTATAAGTTGGATTCAACACGTTCGGATTTGGCGCGAACGTTCCAGTTCCAGAGGTAATCCACGTTCCACCTGTGCAGTTACCTACTGTTCCGCCCAGACTAACCGCGGCATTATTCGCACACACGGATTGATTAGGTCCAGCTATTGCGTAGGGATTCGGTGTAAACGTCATTAGAATACTATCCATAGTTGGATTACAAGCACCATTGTTCACCGATGAGATATACAGCCACACACTTCCTGCTGCGGTATCCGCTGCTGATGGATTGTAACTCGGATTCAACACGTTTGGATTTGGTGTGAAAGTTCCTGTTCCAGAGGTGGTCCATGTGGCTGCTCCCGTTGATGAGGAGCCTGTTAATCCAACGGGTGCAAGTGTTGCACATATTGTCTGATTCGAGCCAGCACTTACAGTTGGGATAGAATCAATTTGTATGGTATATGAGACCGAATCTGTACACCCGATATCTGTTCCCACCACCAGTTTGACCGTATATGCCCCCCCAGGCGAATAAGGGTGGGATGGGTTTTGCGCTGTTGAGCTGTTGCTGTCACCGAAATCCCAGTTCCAGCTATTGATGGTAGCATTGTTAGAGGCCCTTGAAGTATCCGTGAAGTTCACGGGATCGTTCTCACATTTAGGCGCATCGTGAAGGTATCCGGCATTTACATAGCCTACGTATACGTCCTGGAATACGGTATCCGCACATGCTGTTCCGTAATTGGTAACCAGCATTACCGTATACCTTCCGGTATCCGGATAAGTGTAAGATGGTGTGGTTTGATACGAAGTATCTGTTGTTACGCTTGGATCTCCAAAGTCCCAGAAGTTTGGTGCACCTGCCGGGGAACTGTGATTGGGGAACGTAATAGCATTACCACTACATACCGAAAGTGTGGCCTGTGTCGTGTCAATTCCTGCTTGTGCAACTGGTGGACAGAAAACAATGTTGAACTGGAAGTCTCTTCGCGTAGTGTTGATCAAACTATCGTTACGCCACTCTTCAACACATACGCCTACTACGTACTGTCCCACATTTTGAGGAATCCCGGTTAGCATACCCGTAATGGAATCAATAACCAGTCTTGGCGGGCCCAAGGGCTGTGTAGCATTGAACCCTGTTTGCCATGGAATGATGGGGATTGTTGGATCATTCCCAACAAAAGCCGGTGGGGTGTTTACGCCACCCGAATATTCATCGTAAGGGTCACAGAGTTTATACGCCAAAGAGTCTCCATCAGGATCTGTGGCCGCATGGTTAAAGTTGAACGTATCCGATTGGCATAGGAATATTGGCGGGAAAGTGTTGAATGTTGGTGCGCTGTTGTTTCCAATAGGGAACAATGTGGGTAGTCCACATTCGCTAATCCTTACATCGTCCAGCCTATGTTGTTCTCCATTCGCGTTGTTCTTGATCTTGCAGATGACTTGAATACTGTCACCAGTTAGACAGTATGCATAAGCATTAACTGTCCCAAAATCATCGGCATGCCTACCATTGAAGGGGAATAAGACTTCAGGACCATTGTTTATCCGGTAGAATATACTCATGGAGTCTGTGACTTCCATTGTACCGTTTTCCGATAACACTGCGCTCAGGTTAACACCCGTGGCGAAGCCGGATATGTTGACCCATTGGGAAGTCCAAACCACTTCGCCATCCGTATCCCTTGCTTCGAAAAGGTTGTTTCTTACTTCTGCCCAATCGGTTGCTGCTGCTACCGTTCTACTCCATGCGGTAGGCCCGTTGTCGACTTGTGTTCCATTGGCAAGCGTAAAGTCCTCCAGCCAAATAGTAGGCGTATTAGGTTGGTAAACAGCCGTATCCGGTGGTAGGTAGCTATAGAATGAGGCACCAATGTTCAGCGGGTTTATTACGTTAAGTACGCTTCCATTTCTACAGCAGAGCTGATACATAATATGATACCCACCTGGTACCTGAGGAAGCGTTGCAGTCTGTGTATAAATAGCTTGTTCTACGCACACTCCTGGATCAACAACACAGGAATCAATTTGCGGTGGAACCACAGTAGAGCCAGCAAAGGGGATATTGATTGCTACAAAATTAGCGCCTTGGTTGTACCAGGCACGAATTTGTGCCGTTGCGGGAAATCCTGCATTACCAGGTCCGCAATCTCGGAACAGTTTGAGGGTTACCTGGTACTGGTTTCCACCAAGGTGTTGGTAGGTGAGTTCACCACCAATAATGTGTGTGGCGTGAGTAATGATTGGAGACAACAACAATGTTGTCAGACAGAGCAAGGCCCATTTACGCATACGGATATAGGTTTAGCGAGATCGCGTGAGCGATATATAGTTCTACCGCGTAGCAGGGTAATGGTTACATGCTTGGATAAGAAAAACGATGATTTTTAGACGGAAATACTGAAATCTTCGATGAAAAAGAAGAAAGTTTGGTATGAATATCCGTGGCAAAATAATCTTTCAGCCCTGATTTTGAGATTATTACGTAGTCAATACTTAAGTATCTCATCGTAAAATACTTAGGAATACATACCAGATTAGAACCGTATTTTGGATCGCATGAAGAAGCATTGCAAGAAGAGAAGGGCGTAGTTATACCGTTGATGAATTCGTTGCAACCTGAGGCTGTGTTGTAACGTCTAATAAGTACAGTATTATTAAACTGATGTACGCACTCTCCAGGTACATATCCGTCATGACCGTTTTGGCATTGTCCTTTTCAGGACAGGCTCAGAACCTGGTGCCTAACCCGGATTTTGAGCAGTACGATTATTGCCCCACCTATTTCAGTCAGGCGAATGCCGCAACTTCCTGGGGTCAGCCGGTTGGACAAGCAGGAACGTGTGACTATTTCAACACATGTGCTGCTCCAGGTTCTTTGGTAAGCGTGCCATCAAATATGTGTGGTAATGTTCCAGCGCAAAGTGGTAATGGGTACATGGGTATGATCGTGGGAAAGCAAGGATACGGGGGTGACTATCGAGAATATATTCAAGCTCAATTGAGCACACCCATGGAAGCAGGAAAGGAATACCAGTTTTGCATTAAGTGGAGAAGGGCCAGTCGATCTTGTTGCGCTATTAGTAGGCTGGGTGTGGCCTTTACAAGTTCTCCTCCAACTGCTCAACCACAGGCTTGGGGATGTGGTACCTTGAATGCCACACCACAATTCGAAACACCTTACGGCACTTATTTAACAGATACTACGCAGTGGCATTCGCTAACTGGTGTGTTTACAGCTGTTGGGGGCGAGCAGTACATTACCATTGGAAACTTCCACGATACCATTAATACGCAGTTTGTAAGGGTTGGCTCCAACGATCCATATATGGAAGGCTATGCGTATTACCTGATAGATAATATTCGACTTGATACTTGTCCGGGAGGAACCACGGGAGGAACACAAAACCCAAATGCCATTGCAGATCCCAATGATCCGGATTTCGAACCATTCATTCCCAATGTGTTCACACCAAACGGAGATTCCCTCAATGATCAGTTCATGATCACAAATCCCAGTACCGGAGAAGTTGTAGAGGGAGAGCTGCAGATATTCAATCGATGGGGGCAACAGGTTCATTCTACCGCGGGACCCATGAGATGGGATGGAGGGAAGTACTCGGAGGGCACTTATTACTTCCTGGCCTACATGGGAATAGGCAGGAAACAATTTAAAGGTGTGGTAACGCTACTTCGTTAGTTCTCCGGGAAGCCTTGTTCCTGCCAACATTTAATCATATTCAATTGATCCTGTGACAAAGTGCTGTTTCGCGGCATGGTCTTGTTGGTAAGCACCTCCTTCGTAAAGGTTCCATTGTTGAGGTATGGTTGCAATCCATTGTAAGAAGTGAAATCGCCAATCGAAGAACCTGAACCGTGACAATTGCTCCCCATACACCTACTATCAATGATCTGCTTGATGTTAGAATCGTAGTCCGGTTTACTACCATCGCAGGTGGGGGTTGTGGTTTGGTCTTTTCTGCATGAAATGACCGTAATGCATGTTGCTGTAATCAAAAGGAGTAGATGGCGTTTCTTCATGGTTGGCGAATAGAGCTATGAAGTTCCGAAAACTTCTTCACTTGGCGCAAACCTTTCACCTATTCAAAACTCGTGCTGTCTAACCACACTCTGGGATCAGGGGGGAGCTGCATATCAGAACCAGCGTTGAACATTACCGATTGTTTGAGTTTCCCTTTTTTATAGAATACAATCTGTGTTGGAACGTGGTAAGCTGGAAAATCAACATATGCCCCTTCGGCCAGCGAATCGTTTACATAGGTCCGTTCATCCATGTTGTACAGTCGAACGTCAAATCGCGCATCATACACAGAAGCGATTTGCGCTTTCGCTTTGTGAAGCCGTTGTTTGATTCCTGCATCTGAAACGTAAGTGAGCGTATCGCTGGCGTAGATCGGGTATGTATAATGAAACTCATCCCCCGTTAAGTAGGTGATGTGGTATTTGTTGAAAATGTTGCGCGTGGTAACATATAGTTCAAGTGTGCTATCGGCAGCATATTTTACCTTCCACTTTCCATTGGTTGGGCAGTACTCTTCCATTCCTTCACCGCAAGCGTGTGCATGAGGAATGTTGTACACTTCACACCAGTTTCCCGCGCCAAGTTCCATATATAGATCTCCCCGGTAATCATTGTCTTTGTATGCGTAATACTGCAGTGAAGACATGGAGGTGTCAATGGGTGATTTGAGTTCGTTCCAGTGATTCATCAGTGACATTACTACAGGATGATTGTCTGGAAGGCCCTGAATGCTGTCCAATCTGGCCAATGCCATTTCTCTTGTTGGTAATTGTTCGCAACTGGATAGACTAAACAACGAGCAAAATGCCAGTGCGATGATCAGTAGTTTGTTTGGTGTTTTCATACCCATAAACTACCTACCAATTCTAAAGGAAATCTGAAGCACAAAACAAGACCCATCCTAATGGATGGGTCTTGCCGTACTATATATATACTATGGTTTAGTGGTACCTAGTTGAAGTTGATTCTATTGAACCAAATGGCTGAACAGGGGGTTAATCCCAGAGCTCGAACTTGGTGGCAAATCCAGTTTGCCTGTCGATGGTCATGATCCCATCTTTTCCACTTAAGTTGCCTGAGAGGATCTTCACGATTTTTGGATCACCAGGCTTCAGGTTGTTCTTATCTACTACTTTCTTCTGATTAACGAATCCGTCCTTGTGCCACAGCTTGATCTTGATAATGGTTTCCGTTGCGGACACCGCTTCGGCCTTGGTGTAGTAATCGTACATATTGTATCCTACGGCCTTCAGATAATCTCGTATGGTTCCGGTATAAGGTTGCACCACAGTGGGCAGTGCCTTCACTTGCTCCATCCATGTGTACCCTTTGAAATAGGGAACCATTTCCCGCTTCAAGTGTGTAGGCGTTTCCTGTGCAAAAGACAGAGAACCAAATGCCAGGGCTATGGTTAGTAGTAATATTCGACTCATAAGTTCAAGGTATTCATTTCCATTCTACAATGGTGGTTTAGCATACTCCTTTACCTGTCCGTCCAAATATCCTGCCACGATCATGTATTTATCCGTTCCAGGGAAACGGTATTGATACTCGGGAAATTCGTTGTGAATGATTAGTGCCGGCTCGTTATCAACCAAAGTGGTTCCTTCGATCACCAGATTCCAGTAGGTTACTTTAATGTTCTGTTTCACTGTATCCTGATAGTGTGTTACTGTCAGCCGATCTTCAAACCTGATCTTCAGCGTATCCTTCTGACCGTACCAGTCGAATTTGATGCCCAGAGGCATGCGGTCGCCTGTAAAGGGATCGATCTTCTCAGTGGCCGAGGGCTCACCCACATTCATCATGCAGTTGGACCAAAAGCCCGTTCCATCAGGATACAGTTCTAACCAAATGCAGTGGTCTCTTTCCTTCAGATCTTTATCGATGGCCTCCATGGTGGCTTCCACGAGGTCATCCATGCTTTTGATTTTCTTCCCACCTCCGAAAGAGAAAGAAACACCTCCGGTTCTGATATGTGCCCCACTCACTTCCGCCACCCAGGTTCCCTGAAAGCGGGTTTCTGCATCAACGTCAGAGGATTGCGGATTCCATACGGCCTCAAAGGTTTCCGGTGCAGGAACTTCAGGTTCTTCAACCTCAGGTTGTGTTTCAGCAGGTAGCATGGGTGTTTCTTCAATCACCTCTTCTGGTTGCGGACTACTGCAACCCATGAGCATACCAATTGTGGCAATGGCTAAATATCGTTTCATCAGTTGATGATGGTCTTGTAAATAAACTTACAAAAGTTCTTGGGCACATTTTTTGACTTAACTTAATGTCCAAATCGCTTTTATGAAAAATCTGATCCTTGGAGTGATGTGCCTGTTCATCGGTTTAAATGTGAATGCACAATCCATGCCCGATAAACTTGCCAAGCAATTGGAAAAGTGTGGATGTAAAGTGAAATACTTTGGCCCCGTATGTAGTAGGAAAGGTAAGTGGTATCTCAATGATTGCATTGCAAAATGTCTGGGAGCAAAAATGGCCAAGGATCAAGACAACTGTACGGTGGATTCATTGCCAGATGATAAAATGACCTGGCCAATTCATAAGGTGTGTAATAACCTTGCCACGTCAACAACTCCCAAGCCCGTGGAAATGTTGGAAGACGGGAGCTTGTTGTACGAACGCCAGAAGTCTGTGAATTTCAATGCAACTGGAACGGGAACGTTTTTCCGTGGTGGACACAACACTTGCAGGTGCCTGGTGGGGGATGCAGTGATTTCCACGAAGAAAGGAGATGTCCCTGTTAGTCAATTGAAGAAAGGTGATATCGTGTTCTCGCTGAATAAGGAAGGGGCTTTGATTGAGGTCCCCATCATCTTGGTTAGCAAAACCAAGGTCGGAGCAAATCATCAGTTTCTACACATCTCAATGGAGGATGGAAGAGAACTGAAGGTGTCGCCATTGCATCCTGATTCTAAGTACCAACCTCTTCAGAATTTGAAGAAGGGTGATGTATTGGATGGAAAGAAGATCTACAGTATCAAACTTGTGCCGGCTAACGTTACTTATACCTATGACATCCTTCCTAAAGGCCCTACAGGCATATACTGGGCCAATGGAATTCCTATTGGATCTACATTGAAGTAAGTCGAAATTCAAAGCGCATTTGTATCGAACAAAAAGATTATTACATTTGTAATTACAAATAACGGAGATACGTGAGATTTGAAGATGAAATAAAAACAAAGCAGCCGATCAAGAATGAGAAGGGCAAGGCTGTGATCAATACGATTTACACGGGTAACCTGCTGACTGAAATGGTGGTTCAGGATCTCAAGAAGTATGACATCAATGATCAACATTTCAATGTACTGCGTATCCTAAAAGGAAGATACCCTGAGGCCATAAGTCCTGGAGACATTAAGGAAGTACTACTTAACAAGCGTGGAGACCTTACCAGGCTGCTGGATAAGCTGGATAAGAAGGGCTGGGTGAAGCGCACCACCAATGTGGAAAACCGAAGAATGGTAGATGTGGTCTTAACTGCGAAAGGTGTAAAGGCTTTGGATAGAATAAACAAGGATTTCGTAGGAGCCCAGGCGCTGAGCGACAACATCACCATTGCGGAGGCCAAGGAGTTAAATCGAATCTTGGATAAACTTCGGGGGTAAAAAAATTTAGAATAACAATTGTAAATACAAATAACGTAAAGACAATAATAAATTTAATTATCATGGAAAAGAAAAGAATATTGGTATCAGGAGCTACTGGACAGCAAGGTGGTTCTGTTGTTAATGCATTACTGGGTGATGGACATGAGATTGTTGGAATTACCAGAAATGTAGATTCTCCCAAAGCGATGGCGTTGAAGGAGCGAGGTGTGGAAATGATCTCGGTGAACTTCACTGACTACAGCGCAGCAGTGGAGGCTATGAAGGGCTTCGATGTGGTATTCGCCCTCACCACACCATTCGAAGAAGGATTGGAGAAAGAAGTTGAACAAGGTGTAACCATGGCCAATGCAGCGGTTGAAGCGGGTGTTGGACACTTCATTTTCAATTCGGTAAGTGATGCGGATCAGAGCACCGGTGTTCCACACTTCGATAGTAAATATGAAGTAGAGAAACATCTGAAGGGTCTCAACCTGAATTGGACAGTTGTGGGTCCAACGTATTTCATGGACAATATGATGGTCTTCAATATGGACGGACTAAAAGAAGGAAAACTAATGATGGCAATGCCCGGTGATATTCCTCTACAGCAAGTGGCAGTGGAAGACATAGGAGAGGTTGTTGCTCAGGTGGTAAACGCTGGAGCAGGAATGTACGGGCAGCGTATCAACATCGCTGGTGACGCGATCACAGGAGAGGAAATGGCGAGGATGTTAACTAACGCAATTGGCCGGGAAATTACCTACCAGGGGTTTCCAACGGATGTGATAAGAGAGCAATCAGAAGACCTTGCATTGATGTATGAGTGGTTTATCAGTACAGGATATTCTGCAGATATGGACCTAATGAGACAGCGCGGTATGAAGTCTTTTGAGGCATGGGTGAACGAACAGGATTGGTCTGATGTTAAACAGGAGGTTACGGCATAACCTTGCAGGTAGTTAAAGCGCAGGAAATTAGCCATACCTTTATGAGGTATGAAACCATTTACACTGACTTTAGGATTTGTTTGTTTCCTCGTTGTATCAGGGTTTGCTCAAAAGATGAACTTCGACCTGTCCGATAACAAATGGGTAGGGCAAGACCTGGCGGCAGGGGCACCTGGTGGTGTGTATACCTGCGGACCTAGAAAGGTGAAAAAGGAGATCGTTTTTACAAGTGAGGTGACGTACGAGCTTTATGATTCCTACGGTCAGTTCGTTCAAAAGGGTCTCGCTACAAGTATAGATGTAAGTGGCCTTCACAAGGGGATCTACTATATCTGTTTTGATAACAAGGCAGAGAAGTTCATTAAGAAATAGGTAGAGTTTTCTACCATAAAAAAAGGGGGCTTATGCCCCCTTTTTATTTCATTGATCAATCGATCTTGATACAGCCATCCTTGATGGTGATCTTCATTCCATCTTTCACGGTTACTTCACCACAATCAGTGTAGATTACTGCATCAGAGCAACCGGTTTGAATGGTCACAGATGCTGTTCTGCTGCTACCAAACTCAACTTCTTTGGTAGAACCACAAGTCTTCACTTTAAACTCGTGCGTCTTAGAGTCCTTGTTATAGTATCGCAGTGTAATACCAGCAAAAGTGCTGCTTGCAAGGAACATCATTGCTGCAGCAAGTGTCATTAACTTTTTCATGTTTCAGGTTTAGTTTGGTGGAAGTTACTACGGATTTGTGTAACAAGAAAAGGGTGCCCTTTCGAACACCCTTCCGTTGTTTAGACTACAATCACGTTCGCTCTCTGTATTTGAAGAAAGCAAACAGTGTTAGTACACCAAATACGCCCTCAATAACGGTGGCCCTTATTAGTGCTTCAGATGGAGGACCATCAAACCCGATGCTGATTACCCTGCCCGCTGCGTAACCTAAATAGGTGAAGATCGCGGTAACCGTTGAGGTAAACGCGAGCTTTCGGATAAAGGCTCCGAGCAGAATCAGTAGTCCTAAAGCCAGTACCAGGCCACCACCACCGCGAATGTCATTGTACATGCTCACGTTTTCACCAAGTTCGATTCCACTACTGGCAAGTGCAGCCTCTGTATTAAAGGTTAACATGCTTCCCACCACCAACAGGAGCAGTCCTGATAATCCCAGTATGATTTTGTAAACAATTGAATTTCTCATGATTTCAAGTTTTACAGCGGATTGATCTCCGCGAGTGTTGTTTTGTCAAATTCGAACGATTTCATTTTCAGTTGATGAAGGAACTTCTTGTCCTTCTTCTTGATGTTGTTTAGAAACACCGTTTGTGTCATGGGAACCATGAATCCATCAACGTTGGTGTAATCTGTAAACCTCATGGATCCGTAGAACATCTTTGATCCAGGCAGTTTTAATGGAACCTCCCTCACGGTATAAACCGCATACTCGAGCATACCAGTTTCCTTTTGGAAGTAGAACAGGTATTGATCGATGTCCTTCTGCTTCTTATGGGTACCCCAACTCATGAACACTACATCGAACACTCTTCCGTTAAAGGTGCGCTGGTCCACATATTGAACTACGGTAGCACGTTTTGCGTGGTCCATCATTTCAACGAAGAAGTGATACGCTTCCATCCCGAACTTGTGTCTATTGTTCGTCTTTACTTTCTCCAGCTTACCTCCTTGTGGTATCTCGTAGTACACATCATTGTCAAGTCCGGCAGTTAACCCATTCTTCTTGCCGCCAGTAAAAGTCACCTTGGTGTCAAAGTTTCTGGCAGTTCCACTCATTGTAAACTCCTGGCGTGCTTCCGGCCAGAGCTTACCCATCTTTCCCATCATCCCTTTCCAGTGGTCTTCGGCAGCAAAGGTGAAAGAGCTGTGTTTGTAAAAGTTCTCGTATCCCTGCTTCTTCCAGGCCTGCTCAATCAGGGCACGACCTTTCGCTTCCATTTGTTTGTTGTTGGGGTCTTTTCGTACTGTTTTCGGCAGTATATCCGCGGAGCACCCCGTTAGCACAAATGCAGCCAGTACTCCTATGATTGCTAATCTTCTCATGATTGTAGAATTTGTATTGTTGATTTAGGCAGTGTACCGGTGAATGGCTTCGTAAGCATTCTCCTGATAAGTCTCGTTGTTCAACTCTGGGAACAACACACTTTGATCTCCTACCTTTCCTGTTGGTTTATTGTTGGCACTTGCGTAGAACGTTCCCGTTTTGAAATCCGGATTCGTAATGCCATCTACGTAGCGTTTGGCGCCAGTTTCAACGCTGTGCATAACACCCATCAAGGGCATCAGCGTTTTGCTCATGGTCTTCATCATGAATTTCATGATACCTGTTAGGTCTTCTGCTGCGTTGGTTCCATTTGTTCCACCTGGACTCATAGACAGAATTCGAACATTTGGATGTTTTCTGGCTGTGGCCAACAAGCTCATTACCGCCAGGTACTTCACATAGCCGTATGATTCCAAAGCCGGGGCTTGTGTGGCTTCATGGGTTCCTTCGATGAGCGCAGCGAACTCTTCCACGCTTCCACTTTGCATTTGAACCGGTTTAACTCCCATGGCCTTTACACCTCTGATCGCTTCGGAACCAGCATACAATGCCACTTGAGTGAGCTTATTTTCTGCGAGTAGTTTGTCCAGAAGAACTACATGCCCCAGTACGTTAGCAGCAACGATATGGGTAACGCCCTCTTTCGTATGGGCATATGGTGTTTTACCACCAAGACCACCCGCGTTCATTACAAGGGCATCAATAGGTTCCTTTATAAGGTCTACCGCATTGCGTACGGAGCTCTGGTCAGAAACATCGATCAACACAATCTCGAAGATGTCTCTTCCGGTTGCCTCAATAAGTTCTTTCCTGGCAGCTTCGGCCTTCTTTATGTTTCTGCACCCCAGATAAACCTTCTCAGTTTGGGGCAGCTTTGCGAATTGCCTTGCAGCCTCTTTTCCAAGGCCTGCGTTGGCACCAGTAATTAGAATTGATTTAATCATCGTTACAGTTTTAAATGTTACGATGTAAAGGTCCGGTGTGAGAAAGGGGTGCGCTACTCAGTTTGGCTCAAAGACTACTCATTTAAGCTCAAACGGTAATCTGAAGGGGAAACTCCTGTCTCTGACTGGAAGTTTCTATTGAACGTTGCCAATGATTCGAAACCAGAGTCGAATGCAACATCGGAAACACGAAGGTCGGGCGTACGTAGCAATTCTTGCGCACGTTCGATCTTTCTTCTCATGATGTACTTTTTCGGAGGCTCGTTATAGGTCTCATCGAACTTACGCTTGAAAGAAGAAACACTCATGTTGCACAAAGTGGCCAGCTCTTCCAGGCTTAAAGTAGAGTAGAGGTTGTTCTCAATTGTATCTGTGAAGGGTGTGCGCTTGATCTGATATAATCCTGAAAGAAAGTCTACTTCGTTAGTCGCCTGGGCTTTTTTGAGAAGCAGAATGATGAATTCCTTGATCTTAAGTCCGATCATCTCTTCATCTGCCATTTCTGGGTTCTCCAACCAGATATCCAGCCCTGCACGGAAATTCTCTAATAGAGAGTCGAGCTCGAAGGTTTTCGTATTGTAATCCACAGCTCCGCCAGAAGGATTGAGTTGAACCCCCATAAGTTCCTCTACTATATCCTTATAAAGAAGTACTGTAGTGAATTCCAGTGTGATAGGCTCTTCGTGGGTTCTTGGATCTGTTTCCAGAAAGAAGTTCTGACATTTGGCCAGGAACGAACCCTGGGGTCCAACGTCAAAAGTAACACCTGGGGTTCGAACCCGCATGACACCTTTATTGATGAAGCCGAAACATGCCTCGTTTTCGTGCCATGGTTTAAGGTCTCGCTCAAAACCTTTGAGTATGGCCTTATTGAAGACCTCCTTACCCTTGTAGGTAAGCATCTTGTAATCTTTAACATAGGGTGGCAACTGCATGAAGTGAATTTACTAAACACGCTAACAACCTACGCCAAACATGCAGAATTGTGGAATTCTGTGCCGCAAGGGTCTAACAAAAGCACAATAACCAAATCTAATACATATGCGCAAGTCAGTTACGATGTTGCTGACTGCAGGGATTTTATCAAGTACGGGCAGTTTGGCTCAACGGAGAGTGAAGCCAGAATTGTCATTCACATCTTCATTTTCAACTTATCTGGTCACGGCCAAACATGAACTCTTACATCCAGCCCTGGTGCTGTTGCATCCTGGTGCTAGCGGAGTTGGGATGGGAATGGACGTAGGAGCGGCATTCCTGATTAACAATCATTGGCGTGTCTCGGTAAACGGTGGTTTAAATGTGGATAGATATGGACACAAGGAAGGCGCCCGTTTGTGCCGGGGTTGTGCCGAAGATCCTTTTTCGGAATACCCACCCGTGGGAAGGAGCAGGTTTAGGCACAGCAGATGGGTGCTGAGTCAGAAGACCGATTATAGAATTGGACGTGGGAGAAATCCCTGGAATGTTTCCGCTGGATTCCTGGTCGATCGGGCGATCAGATACAAGGTTAAATTCAAGAATGAAGATTGCGGAGAGGGATGGGGTAAGTACCATAGCAATTGGTATAAACCCATATCTGCAAAAGGGTTGGTGGGAATTGGTAAAGAGCTGGAATGGAATGGTAAACGACTAATAGCCGAGTTCAATGTAGCGGTTGATCTATTTAATAAATACACGGAGGGGTTGTTTGTTGAAGACCAGTGCGATCCTATCAGTCCAAGCTATACATACAGAGGAGTAACACTAAGGTATATGCACTAGAACCCGGCAAGCACCTTTGTGGTGGGTGCTTCAATTAACATATTACTATGCAGAGGTCATTAACAATGTTGCTGACTGTGGGGATTTGCATAAGCAATGTGGTTCATGGACAGGACGTGGTGGAACAACAGAAAGATTGGGGTGTTACACTGTCAACTTCGGTGTACTCCATCCTGGGAAAAGGGAGATCAGAAACCACTTTTGGTGGGGTGAGTAATGGTCTGGGTGTTTCCTTGAAATCCGGGGCAGCTTATCACGTGAACAAACGGTATCGGTTTGTAATGAATGGTGGAATACGGTTGGACCACATCAGACACGATACCCGGGCCGGTACATGTATAAGCAATATCTGGTTCTACGATCGTCATGGTTTTACCTTGGTCAGATACAGAAGTTTACGCTGGGAAGTAGAAGGTAGGAGCGAGTTCCGACTTAGCCTGAATCGTTTTCCGATGGTGGCATCCATTGGGATGCTGGTGAGTAGTTCTGCTTTATTCGAACGTTCCTATTACGATCGTGAGTGCGAAGAGGTGTGGCTTGATTATGAACCAGTGAGACGCAAGCCAGCAACCGTGAAACTTCACTTTGGCTTCGGAAAGGAATTGAGATTAGGGGAACATCTATTGGTGGTTGAATTAAACGCAAGGGTGGATATCATTAACAACGCGATGCAAACACTTGAGGATGCGGATGGGCGGTATAAACCTTCGTACGTGTTTCAAGGATTATCTGTGAGGTATTACCATTAACGGGTCGGAGCATGTACTAAAGAAGTTTGTCAGGGTTTTGTTAATTTCCAGTAAATGAAATTCTTAGTCAACCTACTCTTCATTTGCACAAGCGTGTGCACGATGGCGCAGTCCACTCAACTGAACCCAACGCCTTATCGGATAACTAAACCGAAGAAGCCATTCCGTTCCGGTTTAAAAAGCGCGGTAACGTGTACAGTTGATACGGTAGGTTACACCCAGGCTAAATCTACCATCTCAACCTTTGCGGCCTTGCAATGCAGTAATGCCGGTGGCTCAGGGTTTAGTCAATACTTCCATGCGCCACAACCAATTACAGTGCATGGATTCAGTTTCTTCGCATGGGTAACGCAGCCAGGTCCGACACCGGTTGCCCCCATAACTGTGAAGGCAGAATTATACCTGGCAGGTGCGGATTCATTGCCAACAGGTAATCCGCTTAGGTCCGTAAATATGTCGGTAACGGGTAATCAGGCACCCACATTGGCAGGGATTAGAAGAGTGGTGAATTTCCCAACTCCGCAAGTGATGAATGCGCCTTATGTATTGGTGGTAACCAATAATTCGCCCAACCCGATCAATCTGGTATTCAATGATTGGAACGCACAGGACGGATTGGGTGAGTGGTTAATGGGTGCAGAGATAAACGGTACATGGTACAAGAGCAATACGTTCTTCATAGGTGGAACGGTTCCGGCAGATTGCGATGTGATTTTTTCACCGCACGTTACTTACGATCTACAGGCCGATTTCTATGGTGATTCGATATGTGTGCCAGGACCGGTAACGGTAACCTTTCAAGACAGTGGCTCACCTATCCTATATGATAGGATGTATAACCAGGCTACATTCTATGGGCTCCAAAGCTTATCTCACTCCTGGGATCCTGGAGATGGTAGTCCATGGTTAACTGGCGACTCTGTTACCCATGCCTATACACAGCAGAACTACACGGTTACTTTGTACGATACGGTGTTTGGTTGGACCACCAGATGCGGTGCAGAGAAATCAAGGTATAATGGACTTCCGGCTGCTAGCTTCAGCTGTGCACCTTCTGGGTGGGTGGTGAATTTCTCTGATTCCACCCAAAATGTACCGGATAGCTGGTTGTGGGATTTTGGTGACAGCACTTCGAGCAATGTTCAGCATCCTACCCATACCTTTCCATCTACCGGCACCTATACTGTATGCCTTACTGTTACGAATCAATGTGGTCAGGATACGGCATGTAAAACCATTGTGGTAGGTAATGTTGGAGTGAAGGAAAAGTGGGATGTTTTGTTCAATCTGGCTCCAAATCCAACCCATGGACGGGTTCGCGTATCAGCTGAAAACAAGTTCACAGAAGTTCAGGTGATTGATCAACTGGGAAGACGTGTCTATTCCGAAACGTTGGCTCCGATGAAGTATAAGCTGTTTGATTTTTCAGATTTGTCGAATGGAGTTTACCTTGTTGAGGTACGGTTTCAAGATGGTACACGATTTGTTGAACGATTGATCGTTGATCAATAGCCTATGTATAGTTTGAGAATAGTTACGATTGCGCTGGTGCTGGTTTCCCTTGGTACGGATATAAGGGCACAACAAGGCAGGTTTGCTACCATGATACACATGGGGATAGTGCAGAACTTCGAAATACAGCAAGGAGATAAATTCGATCTCGTGATTTCCTACAGGTCGAGCACGAAAGATGTGGTCTTTGAGGCTCCGGACCTGAAGAAGTTCAAACTTGTTCAACCGCCCGATACAAACAGACAGGTGTTCACTGCGAATACCACAACCACTTACATCACGAATATCAAATATGTCCTCACTTCCAAGAAGGTAATGAAGGCAGAAATCGGTCCGGCCAAGATGACCTACAATCACGATGGTTTAGAGCTGACATCCAATACGCTATCGTTTAATATTAACAAACGCACATCTTCACATCCATGCTTTTACCGTGGACCAAAGCAGCAGAACTTTGGGGCTGGCCGGGCATACCAGATTACCTTTGTAATGGAAGGTGAACTGAAAGGATTCCTGGGGCCGGAATTCGAGAACCTGGAAGTTGTACAGGGGCCAAAAGTGTCCGACTATACCCGAGAAGAAGGAGGAAAGATATTCAAAGGTGAACAGATGGAATACCTGGTGAAATCGAGAAAGAAGGGGATATATAAGATCGGAGGCGCCAGCGTGATCTGTGGTGGTAAGACCTATGTTTCCACGCCTGTTGAAGGGAAGGTGGAGTGAGGATATGAGAATGGGAAATCGGATACTTATGATGTTTGTTGCGTTGGTGATGCTTTCTTGCACCAAGGATAAAACCTCTCCGGAATTCTTTCAGAAGAAGTTGAAGGGATACTGGCATGGAACAGGCACTTACGATTATTATGTCGGTGCGCAATGGCAAGCTGATTTTCATATTGAAAAGAACGGGCATTATTGGGCCAAGGTGGTGAATGTTGATCATGGATACATCACGACTGTTTTTGATAATGGGGTAGACAGTGTAGATAATCCCCACAAGCAATTTTTGATCGATTCCATATCACCAGATGGTCTCGGATACGGTGTCGCTTATTTTTACCATTGGGATGGCGTGTACCTTCCAGTAGAGATTGTAGACCTTTCCTTTTCTAATAAATACAAGCGCATATCTTTCGGTGTGCATTGGAATTCCAATATTCGTTACACCCTGGATAAGGTTCGAGGTTCGGATCACATTCCTTAAATTCATACTATGAAAAGAGTGATGCCGTGTTTATTCGTGTTGGTGTTGGCGTTTCTTGGGTGTACTGACCAACCTGATGAGCAAACACAACAAGTTCCTTCACAGGAAACAAAAACTGAGACAACAGAAACTATGGAAGAACCAGGTGGTTATGATGCTGAGAAGGCAGCTAAGTATGGTGCTGATGACATCGGTATGAAGAAGTATGTCCTTGCTTTTCTGAAGAAGGGACCTAACCGAGATCGCAGTGAAGAGGAAGCCGCTGAACTGCAAAAGGCCCACCTTGCAAACATTGACCGTATGGCGGAAGAAGGAAAGTTGATGATTGCAGGTCCTTTTCTGGATGATCAAGACATCCGGGGGATCTACATTTTCAATGTTGAGACGGTAGAAGAGGCGGAAGCACTGACCAACACAGATCCAGCTATCAAGGCCGGAAGCCTGGTAATGGAGCTAAGACCCTGGTATGGCTCAGCGGCACTGATGGAGGTGAACGATATCCATAAGACATTGGCGAAGCAGGGGATTGCCGAGTAGTCTGCAAGGGTTGTTTCAAACCATATCATCACCCAATTGTTACCTTTATACAGCGGGATGAATTTCTGAACGAATCAACATGAACGTTCCAGAACTGGACCTCCCCAGGATTGTCATTATTGGAGGAGGATTTGCCGGATTGAATTTGGCACGAAGGCTCAACACGAGACGTGTCCAGATCGTTCTTTTTGACCAAAACAACTACCACACTTTTCAGCCTTTACTCTACCAGGTAGCCACAGCCGGACTGGAGCCAGACTCCATTGCGTATCCTATCCGCAAGACACTCAAGAAAAGAAAGCACACCCATTTCAGAATGGGGAAGGTACATCAGATAGATGCCGACCAACAATTGGTACATACTTCTATTGGATCTATCAGGTATGATTACCTGGTGATAGCTACGGGGGCGGATACCAATTTCTTTGGAATGGAGGATGTGAAAAAGAACGCCATGCCTATGAAATCGCTGGTGGAGTCCTTGAATCTGCGAAGTCTGGTCTTGCAGAATTTCGAGAACGCGTTAAACGAGCATGATATCAGGGAACAGGAAGCGCACATGAATTTTGTGATCGTGGGTGCTGGTCCAACGGGAGTGGAGTTGGCTGGTGCGTTGGCGGAGTTGAAAGAGCACATCCTACCACGGGATTATCCTGATCTGGATATCAGGAAGATGCAGATTCATATTGTGGAGGCGGCTCCTCGGGTGTTGGCCGCTATGAGTGAGAATGCGTCAGAACAATCGGAGAAGTTTCTGAAGAAGATGGGTGTGAATGTCTGGCTGGACCATCAGGTGAAACATTTTGATGGCTCGGTGGTGAAGACGAATGAGAGAACTTTCCATTCAAAGACCGTGATCTGGGCCGCGGGGGTGGCCGGTAGTCCGGTTGCCGGATTGGAGAAAGCGGAAATCGTTAGGGGGAACAGGATCAAAGTAGATGGTTTCTGCCGCGTTGATGGCTACGATAACATTTACGCTGCAGGCGATGTAGCACAAATGGTTACCGATGAAGAACCTGATGGATATCCGATGTTAGGGTCGGTGGCTATGCAGCAGGGACGGTTTCTGGCGAAGCATTTATCAGGTATTGTTAAAGGAGATAATGGTGCACCATTTAAGTACAACGATAAAGGAACGATGGCTACTATAGGAAGGAACAAAGCCGTGGTGGATCTGCCTCGTTGGAAGTTCTCAGGGTTCTTTGCCTGGGTTACCTGGATGTTTGTTCACCTGATGTTACTGGTAGACTTCCGCAGCAGATTAATTGTTTTCGTGAACTGGACCTGGAGCTACATCAATTTCGATAGAGGCACCCGTTTGATCGTGAGAAGGTTTAAGCGGAAGGAAGGGTAATAAAAAAGCCCCCATTTCTGGAGGCGTTCAATTTTAAGCCGCGCGCATTTTCCGATCTGTGAAGTAGGAGGTAAGGAGTAATACCATTGCCATGATTGCTCCATATTGTTCTCCATCTGCAGCGTAGGTGTGCCCTGCTACAGCCATCGTGAATGTGAAGAAGAGTCCAGCATAAGCCCATTCTTTTAGTGTTTGGGATTTCTTCGTCAGAATAGCGATGATCGCCAACACTTTACCTATACCGATCGGGATGAGTATCCACACAGGTAAACCCATAGGTGTAAGCGTCTCCATGATTTGATCTGTTGCAAGGATGTAAGCCGATGTGCTACCCAACAGCATGAGCGATAGTAAACTGGTCACTACCCAGTGGATGATTTTGATCGTCTTATTCGATTTCATTGTTGTAGTTGTTGTTTCCATGATTTCTGTTTTTTAAAGTTTCCCAGGAAAAATATACCTAGGTAAATAAATAGTTAAATTTTTTTAGCCTCGGAGCTTGTCCAATTTTTTCGACATCTCGATAGCGTCTTTCTTAGTGAGTCGTTTCATGAATTCTTCCATGATCGGATCTTCGGTTTTATCAATTTGTTCCAGGAGTTTGAGCCCAACCTTTGTAATCTTTATGTATACCACTCTGCGGTCTTCATCGCTTCGCTGTCGTTCGATGAGTCCCTTATCCAGTAGCTTATCCGCCAGGCGAGTAGTGTTCGGTGATTTTTCAATCATCCTTGCCTTTACCGTATTCATTGCAAGCCAATCACCAGCTCCACGAAGAATCCTCATGATGTTGAACTGCGGGTTGGAAATACCAAATGGCTCCAGGAAGTCAGCAGAGTGCTTTCTGATCCATGCAGTCGTATAGAACAGGTTCACCATAAAGCGGTGTTTGTCGTTCTTGAATACACTGTCCAGTTCTTCATCAATCGTGGCCATGATACAAACATAAGTAAAAAATATTTACCCGGGTAAATAAAATAGAAATATTTATTTACGTGGTAGGTAGGAGCTTATGCTTAACAGAAGCGAAGCAGAACAGACGCTTCGTCTTGCCTTCAAGTCTTTAGTAGAAAATGATCTTCCTTATGAATCGAAATCCTTCCAGTGAAGTCGCATTGACTAAATATACTCCGGGGTCAAAATCGGTGCGCTTGAAGACCCATTGATCATTGCGATGCTGAATGCGATGATTAAGTGTTCTTCCTCGTATGTCGAATAACTTCACTTCCAGGTCCTTGTGGTCAATGGCACTTGCTTTTAGCGTCCATTCGTCACTTTGATAGTACAGGGCGAATTGTTGTTCGAATTCAGATTCCTTGCCGGTAAGTACAACGTTTAACGTGTCAATAAGGCTGTCAACACCGCAGTTGTTGTAGACATACAATTTAAAGATATGTTGACCCTGGGTCTGGTATGTATGTCCCACGTGCCAGTCTGTGCTTGTGTCGCCATCACCAAATTCCCAAAGCAAACTATCTACGAACGAGCTTTCATTCCATGCACCTATAAAGGTGCCCGTGAAATTCTTTTGGTATTGAGGTACCGGTAGATTGCATCGGCAATTAGCACCTGTATCCAGGATCAATGAAACTTCGTCAATAAGCCAGTATGCATAAGGATTGGAATTACCTTGCTGAACGCCAAGGTAGGTGGTGTCTGTTTGCGAGTCTCCAAAAAAGTTTCCGATAACCAAATGGTTGTAAGGTGCCTCTGCCATGAAGGTTCCAGTGAGAACGTGCCATAAGGAGTCGTCAGTTACCACAGTATCCAGTGCCACATGGGAAACGTTGCGCACAGTTGGAAAGCTGTCAATCTTGGTCATCATCATTCCAATGTGGTTGCATGAGAACTCCGACATATCCGCCAGGTTTACATTGCAGGTAAACCGGTAGCATGCGCCTACGGTAAGTGGTGCTGAAAGTCTTTGACCTATGAACTCCCTGTAGTTGGGTGAGGTGGCGGGAGTCCAGCAAATAATACCCGGGTACGCAACACCGTGAGATGGAACCTGATACCCGTGGTATCCCCAGGGGGTTGTAGCCCCAGGCCCACCACATTGATGATAGAAATCACTCGTGTTTGCCCCATATCGCGCCCAGCCAATTGCCTTGTGTACATTCAGACTGGCCTGTGGAGGGCAACTGGAGATAGTCTCAAAGCTCGGATTGGATACGAGATTCTGAGCGGAACTGCATATCACTGATCCTGCAAACAACGTAATCAATAAACACTTAGCGAATCGCATGTTATTAAGACGAATGCCGTTACCATGTCGTTGCCCTGGCGACCCTTCGACTCCGTTCAGGTAGCAACTCAAAGCAGTTGTCATCTCGAGTCCACAACCGTTTAATTGGTCGAATAGTCGTTCAAGGAGTATTACATTCTTCTACCTTTACTTATTCACTCGTTTGCCATGAAGAGGATATTTCTGACCAGTGTTCTTATTTACTGTTTCGCAATGCTTTCTCATGCTCAGGTGAATACGGATAGCCTTTGGAAGGCCTATCAAAACATGGGCCTTAGCGACAGTTTACGAATTGACGCCATTGAGAACATGTACTATACGGTCTCGCGTACCGATCTGGATTCAGCTCTAACTCTGGCGCTGGAGGCCAAGCGCTATGCAGTGGAAAAGAAGGATTCCAGTTCCGAAGCGTACGCGTTGTTCAATGAGGGATATGTACTTGGAGAATTAAGGAAGTACGAGGAGGCGATAGCGCGTTACAAGCAGGCAGTGAAAATTCAAAAACAGCGTAAGAATTGGCGCTCGGTTGGAAACGCATACAGCAACATGGGGTACATATATATGCGAATGGGTGAAACTGACCTTGCTACCCGGGCTTATCAAAATACCAGGCGCACGGGAGAAGCGATCAAGGATACCATGATGTTGTACCGGGCGTACAATCAGTTGGCACTTATTGCGGACAATACCGGGGCGAAGAGGGAGGCATTGGATCACTATTTCAGAGCCATGAAGCTGGCAAAGGATCAAGACAATAAGCAAGCGATGTCTGTTTTTCTTCTCAACGCGGCAACGATCTATAGTACGATGGGCAACTCGGAACGGGAGAACGCATTTTTGGATAGGGCCTATGTCCTCAAGAAGGAGACCGGGGACTTGAACGGTGCGACCAAGGTTCGCTTGAATATGCTGGCCGATTGGATAGGTGAGAAGAAGTACGAAGAAGTTGAGCAGGAGCTTGGTGCCTTGAGGGAACAATGTGCAAATGGTGCATGCCATCCTACGGTTATTGCGGGAGTCAATATTACCCGTGCTCAACTAGCTAGCTTCCGCAAGCAAAATGATACTGCGGTGTATTATTATTCTCTGGCGCTGGACACGTTGCAATACTATTCCGAACTGGAGAGCGCCTCAAGAGCTGCAGGAAATCTTGGTACAGTGTTGAATAATTCCAATAGGCCGAATGAAGCGCTGAAGTATGGACGGTTGGCCTTGGAGGTGGGTGAGCGGGTAAACCACTCCACAGGTATACAGTTAGGGTGCTTGGTTCTTTATCAGGCCTACGCACGTTTGGGAAGAAAGGCAGAGGCCTTCGATTATTACAAGAGGTACATTGAAGTGAGGGATACGCTGGAATCCGTCTCTGATGCCAAGGATGCAGAATGGAAGGCACTGGAGTTTGAGTACAACCAAAAACAGGTGGCCGATAGCCTTGCTACAGAACAAGAGAAGGCGGAGCAGAAACTTGCGTTCGATCAGAAGATTGAAAGACAGAGATGGTACACATACGGAGGTGGAGCCATTGCAGTATTAATGCTCATTGTTGCATTTGTTAGCCTTCGGAGCTATCAACAAAAGAAAAAGGCAGCCCTGGATCTTGAAGAGAAGAACGAGGTGATCTCTCATCAAAAAGCCCTTGTTGAAGAGAAACAGAAAGAGGTAATGGATTCTATCAATTACGCACAAAGGATCCAGGCCGCCATTCTCCCACCTTCCGAAATGCTTACCGAGCACCTGAAGGACGGGTTCGTTCTTTATTTGCCTAAGGATGTGGTCGCGGGTGATTTCTATTGGATGGAGCATATTGGCGATTGGGTATTTTTTGCCGCTGCTGATTGTACGGGTCATGGCGTACCTGGTGCAATGGTAAGTGTTGTTTGTAACAACGCGTTGAATCAGGCTGTCCGGGAATATGGTTTGAGAACACCTGCGCAGATCCTGGATAAGACAAGGGAACTGGTCGTGGCGCAGTTTGAAAAAAGTTCGGATGAGGTGAAAGATGGCATGGATATTTCCCTTTGCGGGTTGAATAAGACCACGGGTGCATTAACATGGGCGGGGGCAAATAATCCATTGTGGATCGTAAGGCAGGGGTTGGAAGAGATGGAGGAGATCAAAGCAACAAAACAGGCAGTGGGCCAGGTCTATGAGCCAATCCCATTTGCACACCATGAGGTTCAGGTGAGCGATGGTGATACGATCTACCTGTTCTCAGATGGATTTATCGATCAGTTCGGAGGAGACAATGGTAAGAAATACAAGTCCAGGAAATTCAAGCAGTTCTTGCTCACCATTCAGGATCGATCCATGAACGAACAGAAGGAAGCACTTGAACGCGAGTTCAATTCCTGGAAAGGGAGTTTGGAACAGTTGGACGACATCTGTGTGATAGGGGTGAAAATAGTCGGGAGTTATTCCTAGTTCCTAATGACCTTATTGGTGCTCGATTCACCGGAATTCTTCGTGACTGTGACCATATAGATCCCTTTTGCATCAGGTAGTTGGATCTGATTCGATATGCGATGAACTTCAATCGCCTGGCCAAGCATGTTTTGTACGTTTACCTGATCCTGTGGAAGGAGGTTGACAATTTGAACCCGACCGTCCATAGTAGGATTGGGATGAACTTCGAGTGGTCGATTTCTTTCAATTTCCTGAACGCTCTCAATAATCTCTTCATCGTAGCAGTAGATCGAATCATATGCATTGCCAGTAGTAACGGTCCAGACAGTATCACTGTAGATACAGCTGCTACTCACGTTTACGCCTGAACCTTGCAGGAACGTTGGATTGTCAACGATGGGGCTGCACGGTCTAACGTGACAGTTTTCATATGCATTGATAGAGTCCTGCACTACGAAGATAGTTTGTGGGTATCCGCACCCCGCACTCATGCCAGCGGTGATCCATTTCTCCCCATGGACCCTTGCTCCTGAATAAGTGAAGTCATTGGCGCCCACGTGTCCGGATACTTTTGTGAATAGTGTATCACCGGAGCTGTTGGTTCGCACTACGAATAGATCATCGTGGTTGTTGTTCGGAAAACTGTTACTGCAGCCAACAATGAAGTAACCGCTATCCGAAGTTTGAGAGACATCCATTCCGAAATCTTTGTCAACCCCACCGTACCATTTGGTCCATTGCAGCGTACCTGCGGAATCTGTTTTCATGAGCAACACATCTGCCTGCCTGTTGGGAATGGGACTGCTGTATCCTGTCATGGCGAAGCCACCATCAAATGTGGTGCTGATAGCTAAACAAACATCGTTGGTAGAAGCGGTGCCGTAGGTTTTTGACCAGATCACATTTCCATTGCTATCTGTCTTGATAAGATAGACATCAGCATTTCCAGTCCCGAAACTCTTGGTACTACCCGCAAGGATCAGATTACCATTTGGAAGTTCGATCAGGTCGTTGATCTCATCCAAAGCCGCACCGTTGTAGGTTTTACTCCAAACAGTATCTCCTGTTGTGTTGAGCTTGACCAGGTAACCGCTTACGTCACCTAAATGCGTGGTGCCGTGCCTTCCAGCCAATAAGTATCCACCAGATGATAGTTCCAGCAGGGAGATCTCACATCTTCCACCGGCACTGCAGCCATAGGAGTTGAGTATTCTGCTCCATACAATGTTACCGGAACTGTTAACCTCGGCTATGCGATAACCAGCCAGGGTATCCGCCCAGATAACGGCATCACTGAAGAAGGATAGCAGGTATCCACCGGTTGAAGTGGGGATGGCACTGCTGGCAAAGGAGAGAAGGTTGGTCTTACCGCTTGCCGCATAGTGTTTACTCCATTGAACGTTTACGAGTGAATCAGTAACGATGAGGTAGCCTTCGTCCTTGCCTGGATCGTAACCGGAGATCACGAAACCGGTTGGTGTTTTGGCAATGGAGCTGGCATCCCAGTAATTGGGGATTACTTTCTCAAATTGGGTTTGGCTGTTCACCCTAAGGAAAGTGACAGCCAACAGAATAGCAAGGATATGGCGTAACATGAAGCGAGATAGGTTAGGGTCTATCTACTAGACGCAAATATTAAGCGTGGAGTTGCAGGGGATCACATTGCTACAATATCAGTTTGAATGGAATGCCGAGCTGACCCGCTCCAGGCGCGAAACTGATTCATGCAATGACAACACTTCGACAAGCTCAGTGCAACGACTCAGCATGACAGTTTCGCAGAACCGGAAATGAAAAGCGTTTGTCATCCTGAGCCAGTCGTTGGATGAACAAACGCTTTGCTTAAACACTTCTATGTAATCGCACTTACTCCTTCGGCAGCATGAACTTGATCGGAAGTGTAAGCTGAACAGGCACGTTCTTCCCCTTATTCGAGCCGGGCTTCCAATCAGGTAATCCCTTGATTGCTTCCAAAGCCACTTTGTTGAGGTCTTCAGATAAACCCTTCACGATGTCCACATCCGTTACCTTTCCTTCTTCGGTGATAACGAACGAAACGAAAACCGTTCCCTCTTCACCGCGTTCTTTGGCAGCTTCCGGATACTTCAGGGCGTTCCCAAGTTCAACGTATAGGGCTTCCTGGCCGCCTTTGAATTCAGGTGGTGTATCAACCTCTTTGAATACTTCCTTTCTGGTCAGGTCGCCTGGACTTTTCTTGTTGCATGAGGCAAAGGCAATTGTTGTTACCAAAGCCAGTGTGATGATTCTAATTGTTCTCATATCTATTTGTTTTAAATGTTGACTAAGTTTTACGTTATGTAACTAAATATTTAGTTATAGTGTTTAAATTTTTTTAGTTTGTCTCCAGCATAAAAAGAATAGGCAGGGTCATCTTAATGGCGGCTGGTTTGCCGTCAACTTGTGCAGGTTTCCAATTGGGCATACCATCGAACATGGAGAGCGCGGCCTCATTCAGTTCCGGAATACCTTTCAGTATTTGCGGATTGGTTACCTGTCCGGTTGCATCAATCACGAAGCTTACGAAGACCTTTCCCTCAACGCCCTTGTTCTTTGCTTCTTCCGGATAGGAGTACTTGCTGCTGAGGTAAGTATAGAATGCTTCCTGGCCTCCGGGGAATTCAGGCATCACATCTACCTTTGTATAAACCCTGTTATTGGTGCTTACCGAGTTATGGTTGATGAATCCCATGAAGGGAACCATGCCCAGTAACAGGAAGATGATCATGGCGTAACGCCAGTTTCCTTTTTTCGTACCCTTACCGATCATCTTCAACCTGCTGTTGAGTATGGAGTGGTTCATAAAGGCAGGCGCCAACATCTCTTCAGACACGTTGAGCGCACTGCTCACGATCAGGCGAGCGTAGCTAGGAGCATCTTCATTTTGATTTTCTAAAACTCCTTGATCCGCCAGGAACTCATGTTGTTCTTTCAGGGCACGGATGCAAAGGTGCACTGCAGGGTTGAACCAGCAGAAGATGCGTATCGTTTCCCAGTAGAGGATGTCCAGTGAATGTTGTTGCCGGATGTGTACGGCTTCATGTGCCACGATGCGTTCATCCACCTCATTGGCAGCGGGCAGTACCATCCATTTCAGGAAGGAGAACGACTGGTCACCACTGCGCACGATCTTGTAATTCTTCTTGCCGGCTGAGGTGTCATGCTGAGCTTGTCGTTGCATAGCCGAAGCCGGTGTGCCTGAGGAGATCTTTCTTAAAACAGTAACCAACCCGGACACCACAAACAAACCAGTAAGCGCAACACCAAGGATATAGATCCACTGCAGGATGTCCATAGCCGAAACCGTAGACGTCTGGATCACCCGTTCGCTTAACTGGTGTACATACATATTGCCCAGCTCGTATTGAAGAATGGTATTGCTTACCGGAGTTTGTGCCGATAGCCATGCGAAGAGTGTACCCACCAGCGGAAGTGCCAGCAGGAAAAAGCGGTTCAGCTTGAAAGAGGTGAGCGGACGAAGCAGCACGCGAAACAGCACGTAGCCGGTCACGATTACCAGGTTCAACTTGAGCAGGAATATGGAAGCCGCTATAATCATTTCTTCTTTTTGCAAAATTGCTGTGCTCCAAGAATCAAGAACCGGGAAACTCCCTTTAGTCATTATGGGACGTTTCTCACTTCTTGGAGTCCTCGTAAGAGGGCGATCTCAATTCTTGGTACTCATGCAATTCATTTCTTTTTACCCTGTTTATCAATCTGCTTCAGCGCCTTGTCCAGGTCCTTGATGTCAATCTTTTTCTCTTTCACGAAGAACGAAACCATGTTCTCTACCGATCCACCGAAGTAGTTCTTCAGCATCTTATCAGCTGTTGCTTTGGTGTATGCTTCCTTACTAACGATAGGGTAGTACTGGTGCGTCTTTCCGTACGCGGTATGGCTCACGAACTTCTTATCCTGAAGGATGCGCACAATGGTGGAGATGGTATTGTAAGCCACCTTTTTCTTCTTCTTGGGCAGCTTCTCCATGATCTCCTTGACGAAGGCCTTTTCCAAGTCCCACAAGACTTGCATTACTTCTTCCTCCGCCTTAGTTAATTCCATCATAGGTTTTTGTTTTAGAGCGCTACGCTCCAAGAATCAAGAGTCAAGAACCAAGAATCTCCCTTTGTTCTTTGTAGGTAGCTTCTTGTTTCTTGCAGTCCCCGCGAGGGGACGGTCTTGCTTCTTGTATCTAGGATGCATTTGTGCATCCATTCCACAAACATATAACTAAAAAATTAGTTACACAACTAAGACTATCGTTAAGACTTCATTTTGGTGAACCATATTCGCGAAAAAATAGTTCGATGTTAGTGGCAACGTTTAAGGGTTTCGAACGTCTGACTATTACTTAGGGGTAACCAAACAACTGGTTTTTGTCCCTTAGTAAGTGAAGGCGTTAAGCCAAAGGTGTTCGCACCATTTGATAACAAAGAGCCAACGCAAGGTCAATGGAGCTTGTAATGGTTACGAAATCAAACCTTATGAAAAAAAGTGAAGCACAGCGCTACGCTGCAATATTGGCGCTACAGCAAAAACAAGAGCAGCTTGATCCTGATTCCTACGCGTTTCAGGTGCATGACAAGGCTATTGACCTGGCATTAAGTCCAAATAGGAAGGTTGATGAGCACTTCATGGATTATCTACTTAGTGATGCCCGACAGATCTTAAGAAGGGCAGGACGAAATTTTCCAACCGTAAGCATTGAAGGGTCGTTAACGGATGAGCGAAGTGGTGAAATCGCTCCGATTGCCGTTGATGAGAATGACCCAATGAGTCAAATGATTCTATCGGAGGACTACCATTTACTTCTGAACGCTGCGACAAATTGCCATGAGCATGGTGAAGCGATATTTATGTCTATGATTGACGGGGTCAAGGTTGTTGATACCGCTAAGACGTTAGCCATATCGGAAGCACTCGTGAAAAAGATTCGGAGTAGGATTAGAAGTTTGGCAGAGACTATAATGAACAAATAAATAACTAGCCCACCACTGACATGGCGTTGGTGGTGGGTTTAAAATATAGATATGAAACAAGTACCATATATAAAGACCGGCCTCGCGCTAAACTCTCTCAGAGACTCGGGGTTTTCAATTGATTCAGCGATAGCAGAAACGGTTGATAATAGTATTGAAGCAAATGCCAACGAGATTGATATCCTCTTGACTCCAGGAGAAAGCGGGAAGAGGAAGCAGCTGGTTTCGTCAATAACGATAGTAGATGACGGTGAAGGAATGACTTTAGATGTTCTCCAGAGCTATCCGCAATTAGGATACTCTACGCGTTATATGAGTACGAACACAATAGGGAAATTCGGAGTTGGAGCCAAGCTGGCTGCGATAAGTGTAGCAAAGCGATTCGATGTTTGGAGTAGGCGAGGTGAAGATGAACCTTGGCTGCATACTTACTTTGACCTAGATGAAATGATGCAGCAGGAGAAGGACGGGGGAAATTCGTTTGTACCAGTGCCGAAGGAACTCCGGTTACCTAAAGATTTGGGTAAGGACTTCAAGGAACCGAAGCAAGGAACAATCGTTCGATGGTCTGAAATAGACAGACTAGCTGCTGGAAAGCATGCTTCAAGTGTTCAGGAACTGACGGCTCAACTCAGCGGTGAGTTAGCTCGGATGTTTCGGTACTACATAAATGGCGGTATTGAACTACGTGTAAATGGTGAAAAACTTCAAGCATATGACCCATTATTTATGATGGAAACCAGCATGCAAAATCGCATACTGAAAGACTATTATACGGAGTTGTGCAAGAAAGACGAAAGAGTCTCTGCTGAGAAGATTAAGAATCATTACGAACCTTATTTAGTAGCAGAAGAGGACATTAAGATTGGTGGTTCTGTAGCGAGGCTGAGAATTACCCTATTTCCGGATGAAGTAGTTCGGAGAAGGGGGCAAGGAGGCGATACGCTAGCTACTAAATTGAAATTACAGCAGAATCAAGGAGCCATAAGTTTTGTTAGACTGAGTCGAGAAGTTTCTTACACGAACGTACCGAGAATATTCCCAAGGGGGGTTGATGATGCGGATCGACACATTGGTATTGAAGTTTCTTTTAACCCGGAGCTGGATGAATACTTTGGTGTTAGGAATGTTAAGCGTGGAGTGGAACCAGATGGCGTACTACGAAAGAAGATCCGTGATTTGCTGAAGGTTCATTTGAACAAGGCAAGGGCTTTGTTAGAGGAGGTATGGGGCAAAGCATCTAAAGAAAGCAAGAAACGACACGGGGAGTATTCTGGTACTACTGAAGCTGCAGCTAAAGCCAATAAAACGATGCCTAAGGGAAGGGTATCAACAGACGCAACGGAACCTGCTGATAGAGCTTTAGATGATCTAGCTCGTGACGTTGTAGGGGATGATGAAAAAGCTCGACAATCTTATATAGCCAAGCATAAGGATAAACCATTCATTGTTGAAGAAGTAAATTTTCCAGGCAACAGTTTTGTTGATATTCAGCATCTCGCGAACCAGTTAATTATTCGAATTAATGAACGCCACCCATTTTTTCGAGAAGTATGGGAGCCAATCAAGAGTATATCCGAACAAGATCCAGGTGCCATTAGTGGAGAGGAGGCATTAAAGGTATGTAGAAGATCTCTGGAGGCCCTCACTTTGTTGCTTATCAGTTACGGTAAGGCCACATCAATGAAGGAAGACCCAATTGAAGCTTATAATGACCTTACCAACTATTGGGGTATGTTCTTGAGTAACTTAATGAAAACGGTAAAGGACACCGTGTAAACATATCTGAGAATGGAACAGGATAGGGTTGAATTGGACGTTTTTGCTTATCGTTTGAGTGTATTGATGGCGACTCCTTGCCTAGGATATGTTGATATCTCGGAACACTTGATTGTAGCGTCCAGTTTGACCACTGTTGAGTTAAACACAATGGCGCATGATGACAGTGCTCTGTATTGTCGACCAGCATATGAATATGGGGCTGCTAAAGAAGAAACATTAAAACCTTTTGTACACGCACTCTCAAGGTTTTACTTCTTGTGGTCGGCATTTGAAAGGACCGTGAAATCTATTGTCCCACCGGTTCTTCAGAAAAAGGGTGTTACACGCGCTGCTACCGCCTATCTGTATTCCTCATCTGATAGATGTTCGAGCAACATGTTGTTAAACATCGCCACTGAGTTGAGAATAACGCTGGAAAAGTCTCCTTATCGGGATCAAATCAACAATGCCACTCGATTAACAAACGACAAAGCCGAAAATGGAGTAGCGATTGTTCTGGCTGCAGCGGTGAGGAACAGTATAGCACATGGTGATTTTCAAATCCCTGAGTCCGAGTACTATGGTGAGAGCGGTTCGAGTGATGTTTGCGAATTGATCAATACAGCTGGGTTCGGTGTTTTAGCAACTATTCAAACGATCTTAATTACCTCTCTGACGAACAATGAGGCAATCCAACCATTGGGAACATTGATGTGGTGGGATGAGTGTGATGAAGTCGGGTTGCGGCAGGCACTGGTAAATGCTCATCGTAAGCACTTTGTTGACACGGATGAAACGGATTTTATCACGTGATACTTGCACAAAACAAAATTCTGTTGTTACATTTGTAGCTCAATTGCCCACCTCAGGGTTTGGCAGTTGTTTATAAAGAAGGAGTGAGAGATCAGGCTCTGTGACCTCCTGGCAACCCTTGTCCAACGTAGCAACTTTAGTTGCGAAGTTGGGCCAAACAAGTAAGGTGCCAATTCCTGACTCCCGGAAAGAGACCGGGGAACTATAAACTTAACTGCTAATAACATGACAAGTTTAACTTCAGGTATCAGTCAACGTAGCTCTATACAAGAGCTTGGACAGGCAATTCAGTCAACTAGCGTAGTTGACTACATTTCTATCATCATTTCTGAAAGGCACAACGCCATGTCCGCCCGGACGGTACGGACGGAGTGTTGGTGCTGTTGCTGTCACTAGGGCAGGCGCTCATAGTAGCTGTCGTGCGTAGTGATCTCAACAGATCATTCCTCTTTCGATAGTAGTGCGCTGCCCTGAGCTAACGCTTTGTCGTTTCTCGAGTCCCTGCTTCGTAGCCTCGAAATGACAAAAGCTTCTAAAGCTCTTGACTATCCCTATACCAACTTTTTGAATTGATTAGAAATGAAAACACTCACATACAAATACGAAAAGCCATTTAAACTCGAGAAGGGAGGAACGCTCCCCGAACTGGAATTGGCATACACCACACTGGGCAACCTTAATGCAGATAAGTCCAACGTGGTTTGGATCACACACGCACTCACCGCCAACGCGGATGCTTCTGACTGGTGGTCGGGACTGGTAGGCCTTGGAAAGCTCTACAATCCCCAGGAACACTTCATCGTGTGCGTTAACGTACCTGGCTCTCACTACGGATCAACAGGTCCGCTGTCTAAGAATCCGGATACCGGTTCTCCATACTACCGCAACTTCCCGGAGCTGTCTATCCGTGACATCGTTCGCGGACTGGACCTCCTTCGTGAGAAGTTAGGCATCAGCAAGATCCAAACGCTGATCGGTGGAAGCATAGGTGGTCAGCAGGCCATCGAATGGGCCATCCAGCAACCGGAAGTTTTTGACAACCTGGTGCTACTGGCAACCAATGCCAAGCATTCACCCTGGGGTGTAGCGTTCAATGAAAGCCAGCGTTTGGCCATTCAGGCAGACCGCACCTTCTACGCCAACGATGCCAACGGTGGACTCAAAGGTTTGAAGGCGGCACGGTCTATCGCCCTACTTAGTTATCGCTCAGGTGAGGCATACAACAGTACGCAGCCGTCTGACAATAACCTGGATGATCAACCGGCTTCAACGTACCAACGCTACCAGGGCGATAAACTGGTCAACCGGTTCAATGCCTACAGCTACTGGTATTTGTCTAAGACCATGGACAGTCACGATGTGGGCAGAGACCGTGGAGGTATTGCCAATGCATTGCAACAGGTAGTAGCCAAAACACTGGTCATTGCCATTACGGAAGATATCCTCTTCCCACCGGCAGACAGTCAGGAACTGGCAAAGCATATTCCAAACGCACAGTATGCTGAGATCAGTTCCAAATTCGGTCATGATGGATTCCTGATCGAGTCGAAACAGATAGAAGAACAGATTATAAATTTTACAACGGGCCGCCCTTCGACAGGCTCAGGACAACCCGTTTTTAAGAATGATGGTGACATCGAAAAACTATTGAGCTATGAGTTCCTCAACTAACAAACTAGGATTCTTCGGATTCGGATGTGTAGGTGAAGGTACCTACGAGATATTGAAGAAGAGAGAAGGAAGTACAACCACTGATGAGTTGTCACTTCGAGGCCGCGAACAAAGTGAAGCGGGGACTCGAGAAGCGAACAACTCAATAGCAGAAAATGACGAGGTGTCTATTTCTCGAGTCCCTGCTACGCAGCCTCGAAATGACACCTCTCGCAAAGCAGCAAACGTGGCTGACTTCAAAAAGGCAGTCATCAAAAACCCAGAGAAAGAACGCATTTTGCCATCTGAGTACTTCACCACAGTTGGAGAAGAGATCCTTTCAGATCCGGAGATCGGTACAATTGCAGAATTGATCGATGGTGCTGATGAGGCATACGAGATCGTTCGCAATGCGCTGTACAACGGAAAAGATGTGGTATCCGCCAATAAGAAGATGATCGCGGAAAACTTCGCGAAGTTGATTCAGCTACAAGGAAGAACGGGTAGAAAATTGCTGTATGAAGCGTCCGCTTGTGGTTCAATCCCCATCATCAGAACGCTGGATGCACATTTCGGAAACGAGAAGATCCGTTCCATCTCGGGCATCTTCAATGGTTCGTCCAACTTCATTCTTACCAAGCTGATGAACGCTGCACCGCCCTCGGAGACCCTTCGAGTCCCTGCTGGTAAGGACCAGCAGCCTCAGGGTGACACCTCAGGCGGGCAGGCTCGAAGTGACAACTTTGTTGAATTGGATACGGATGAGCTGTCATATCGAGGGCGCGAACAAAGTGAAGCGTGGACTCGAGAAACCGATGTTTCATCGGTTCACGAGCACAGCTCCAATGACAAGGTCGCGAGCTATATAGACAACGAATCCACTTCAGAGAAAGTCACTTTCGCCTCAGTACTCAAGGAAGCCCAAGACCTTGGATTTGCGGAGACGGATCCTACGTTAGACATCGAAGGATACGATCCATCTTATAAGCTCGTGATCCTGATCGCGCATGCTTTCGGACAGATCATCAAGCCATCTGACGTGGTGCGTTTCGGCATCTCCAACATAGCGGAGTCAGACATCCAGTTCGCCAGGGACAATAACCTGAAGATCAAACAAATTGCCCAGGCGGTACTGTTGGATGACAACAACCTGCAGGTAACCGTAATGCCTCAGTTTGTGTTCCCGGACAGTCAGCTCTACCATGTAGATTATGAGTTCAACGCGGTGAATATCCAGCCTGAGTTTGCAGATGCCCAGTTTCTTTATGGTAAGGGTGCCGGCAGTCTGCCAACCGGTTCGGCTGTGGTGGCTGACCTGGATGCACTCAAAAGAGGAGAGCACTATCGTTACGAGAAGTTGAAGGATTCAAAGAACAACTTTTCGATTAACGAAGGCTTGAACCTAGAGGTCTATATCGGATACAAAAACGCGAAGGACATCGATGGCCTGGACATAGGGAACATTTCATATATCAACGAGCTGGATGATAGAAAATACCTCGTTGCGCAGGTGGATGCCCGAAAGCTGAATGCCATTTCTTCGGAAGCAAGACAGCGCGGATTGTTTGTCGCTTTCACAGGGAATAGTAGATTGGTTCCTAAACGAACGTCTAACCGAAAGTTAAGAGTAGCATGAGCGTAACATTAGTCAAGAAAAAGGAGTCGGTTGACTTCGAGATCACCAACAACACCGGCAGCGTGATCCATTCCGGGGCCTCACCAGACCTCGGTGGTGCAGGAACAAATTTCCGTCCCATGGATACCGTATTGGCCGGGTTGGCAGGATGTAGTTCTGTGGATGTTTGTCTGGTTTTGGGCAAGCAAAGACAACCCATCGATTCGCTTGTAATTAAGGTTGATAGTGTGCGAACCGATACGGTACCTGCAGTGTTCGAGAAGATCACTTTGAACTTCGAACTTCTGGGAGACATCGATCCCGCCAAGTTGCAACGGGCAGTCGATCTGAGCGTGAACAAGTATTGCTCAGTCGCAGCGATGTTGCACAAAACAGCCGACATCTCCTACACCATTAAACTCAACGGAAATGAGTTATAAGAATTTCGAGACTGCGGCCATTCGCACGCAATCTGAACGTTCACAATTCAATGAGCACAGTACGCCATTGCATTTAACCAGCAGCTTCGTCTTTGACGATGCCGAGCAGATGCGTGCCATGTTTGCCGATGAAATTGACGGCAACATCTATAGCCGTTTTTCCAATCCAAACGTCAACGAGCTCGTTGAGAAGATGGCCAGATTGGAGGGTACTGAAAGCGGTTGGGCAACGGCTACAGGAATGGCCGCGGTCTTCACCACCTTTGGTGCACTTCTGGAAAGCGGTGACCATGTGTTGAGTTGTCGTTCTGTGTTTGGATCTACCCACAACCTGTTCACCAAGATTCTACCGAAGTGGCAGATCTCGCACACATATGTAGACATCAACGATACGGACAGTTGGGCGGCCGGGGTGCAGGAGAATACCAGGATGCTCTTCATCGAAACCCCTTCCAATCCAGGGCTGGATATCATTGATCTGGAATGGGCAGGAAAGTTTGCCAGGGAGCATGGATTGTTGTTGGTAGTCGACAACTGTTTTGCTACCCCATACCTGCAGAGACCAGCAGAATTTGGTGCGGACATTATCATTCATTCCGCCACCAAGTTCATGGATGGTCAGGGCCGTGTGCTCGGGGGAGTCATCCTTGCTTCAAACGAAATTGTAGATCAGTTGCAGGCCTTCGCACGTCATGCCGGACCGGCAATGAGTCCGTTTAACGCATGGGTGATATCGAAGAGTTTGGAAACCCTTGCGGTAAGGATGGATCGTCATTGTGACAATGCCGAGAAGCTGGCGGAGTTCCTGTCAACGCGTTCAGGGGTAAAGCAAGTAAAATACCCCTTCCGCGCAGATCACCCGAAGCATGACATTGCCCGCAAGCAGATGAAAAGAGGTGGCGGCCTCGTTGTCTTTGAAGTGGATAATGTAGAACTCGGCCGCAAGTTTGTGGACGCGTTGAAGATGTGTTCTATCACCGCCAATTTGGGAGACACCCGAACGATCGTTACCCATCCGGCAAGCACTACTCACTCCAAGTTAGAGGAAGAAGACCGACTTGCTGTGGGTATCACTCCGGGTTTGATTCGTGTTTCCTGCGGCCTTGAGAATATCGAGGACATCATCGCAGACATTGATCAGGCTTTAGGATAGGATGTTCATTTTCTTTGGAAGGGCTCAAAGAAAATGAACCAAAAGAAACGCCCATGTCTCCATCCAAGATCATTTTCGCTACCGCGAAAACCGCTTGCTGGGTGCTGAAAGCCCTCCGGGTCTTTCGGGTGCACACCAGCCGCTTGCTTGCGGATGGAGAAGTTGAGGTCTGAGAAGCTGTCATTTCGAGGCTGACCACAAGGTGGTCAGGGACTCGAGAAATAAACAGCTTCGAAAATGAACAAGCAAGAAGTTACCCTCGCTCTGAGGTAACCCTGGAGTAGTCCAGTGCATGAAAAAGCCCCGCCATTGGCGGGGCTTTTGGATTATTCTAAATCAGCTTTCTTTCCGAGGTCGACAATAAGACCTCCACCAGCCCTCCATTGGTATCTATAGTCGCATTTGCCGACTGTAATTTCAGAACCTTGAAGTGGAAAGAACTCGGTAAGTGCGTGTACGTGGATTCGTTTGTAAACCTGAAATACGATCTGGGTCCTAAGCGCCACGTCAAACAGAACCTTGCTCCTTTCTTCGATAGCCCAATCCAGTTGCGATAAATACTCGGAGTATTCATCTGTTGACCAGTGTCCGGTTGTGGAACCGGACCCATGCTGGATGTAACGTGTGCCTGTATATTTCCGGTTTCCATGATCCTCACTGATGCGAGAGAAGGTTTGGAGCTTTGCACCAATGGACATACCGGTTAATAATGTTAATCTACCACGTTTGAAGAGGATGTAATCCGTTCCAATGTCTGCGCGAAATGATTCAAAACTGTGTCTGAAATGCCCTGTATATCCGTAAGGCTCACCTTCCAATCTGGCTCCGAAAGTAGTTGCAATAGGTGGGGCCGTTTCAATGGCGCCCTCAGAAGCTATATCGGCATTGAGAATGGTAGTCTGTCGGGATACCCCAAAGGAGAACTGAAATTTATCAGATTGTATTGCAACGCGTGCACCAACATAATCGCCTTTGGCCACAATCGGTTTTTCTACAGACCAACCAGAGTTGTAATCTTTGCCGAAGTAGTTACGCGTCAATCCCCCGGTTACTTCCACCAACTGACCACGAACCTGAACGGTCAATAGAATTGCAATTAGCGCACAGAATCTCATACTATTAAGATACGATCAAAACCACTTTCGGTATGTGTGAAACAACCATCGGTAGTAATTAGATGAAAAAATGGCACGTTCCCTTGCATCAACGAGCATTGGCAACCCAAGAATGTGCGATCTGTTGAATAAAAAATGGAGCGAAGGTTATACATAATATATACCTTCGTTAACGATAGGTTTGTACCACCTCGCTCTTGGTGGGTATTTTTAGGTTTAGTTTAGAAAGGCCCGCTTCAAGCGGGCCTTTTGAATGGAAGTCCTTCGCCTGAAGCTTTCTGATCCAGGCAATGCAATTTTTGTAAAACGGAATCTACCTGCTTATAAAGAAGGAGGATATACTATAGGTGTGCACACCTATGGATCCGTTCGGACCTGTGTGACTCCGTATTTGTAATGTCCATGCACCTGCATTGGGCAGGTCAAGTATCGTACTGTAACTGTGCGCGCGGAACCTGCCGGCTGCTGGAGTAGATTGATAAGAATATGCAGCGGGACTGGTGTTTTCAACGATCGTTGCACCCTGCGTTGCTCTCATGTTTAATCCGATCCACGGAATTTGTGTAGTCGTAGGTTGATAGGTTACATCGCAGGTAACAAAGATCTTACCTGGACCATCAAGTGTAATGGTTGTATCTCCGTAGAGGATCGAGCCGTTTGCCGGAATTACAACAGACCCGCTTGGCCGCGCAAATTTTACCACATGTGGTGTTCCACCATACACGTTTCCATTCACATCCAGCTTCGCCACGGGTGTGGTTGAGCCAACTCCAACATTGGTTCCGTCATTGTAAAGATTGCTATTGGCTACCCACGAATTACCGTCATGGCGAAGGGTTTGTCCAGTTGTTCCTGCAACACCAGGTCCAGTTGCTCCTGTAGCACCGGTTGCTCCAGTTGGCCCGGTAGGCCCGATAGGACCTGTTGGACCTGTTGGTCCGGGAGTTGAACTTCCAGAGGTTTTGGCATACAATGCATAGGGAACAGAAACCAGCTGACTCGTGCCCATAGCTGAGTACGTAGTTCCTCCGTTTTCATCCATTTCCACTTCCAGGTAGTAGGCATCTGTACCCCAGGCAATGGAACTGAATGTTCCACTTACCACCGTACCTGATCCGATCTGAACAGAGAAAAGACCAAATTGATTCGTGGTTGGATTATGTGTTTCCTGGTATACGGTTGTTCCCGTTGCAGTGGTTTGATGAATCGTAAATCTCAGTCCAACAGACTGATTGTTGAGTGTTGCTCCGGAAGCGTTTCGTGCAACTCCCTGATAGTTGACTGCTTCAGGTGCTTGCGCAAATCCAATGGCTACAATTGAAAGTGCAACAAGCGACAAGATTAGTTTTTTCATGAGGTTTGTTTTGAGTGTAAATTGAGTAGTAGCTTATTTTCCAGATAACCCGTTATACTACGTATGTATACAAAGGTTACATGTGTTTTATACGGACTTCATTACCTTGTCGTTCATTGTGCAAAGAATTGTTTAAGCCTTCAGTAATTTTGGGTCGTGCGTATACTCGTCACCATAGTCATCCTATTTGTTTCTTCTTTAGCATTTGCGGGAGGTCCCTGGCTTTTGCAAAAGAAGGGTGGCTTCCTTCAGGTACAGTCAACCTTCCCTACAGGAACATACAAGCGGATCTTCCTTGAGAATAACCAGGATCTGGATCTAAGAAGAGAAGTATGGGATGTAAACCTACAGGGGTATTTAGAGTATGGCCTGAGCGACAAGTTCAATCTTATCGCCATAGTTCCCTTGAAGTATGTTGCTACAGGAGCGCCAACACTTCAGACGTTTGCTGCTGATCCGGACTTACTTCCCGAGGAACAGCTCCTTGGTTTTGGAAACCTACAGTTCAGACTTAAGTATCGATTGTCTGATAAAAAGGTGAAGGCTGCGGTCAGCCTGTATTCTAGCCTGAACAATGTAGATGCCCGACTTAATGCTGGTTTGGTAACAGGATATCTGGCCAGTTCAATTGGATTGTATGGCCACGTGGGAGGAAGCCTGTCGGATAATTGGTACACCTTTCTGGAAGCGGGATACAATGTTCCCGATAATGGTTTCAGTCAATTCATCGAGGGGAACTATGAACTGGGACACCAGGTAAAGAAGAATTGGTGGGTGGTTTTTACGATGGGCCTGAGAGCATCGATGAAAACAGGGTCGTTTGTCAACGATAACTTGAGACAAACTGCTTTGTACACCAATGATCAGGAATACTTTTCCTTCGGAGGGAAGACCAGTTACGAATGGGAAAGCAAATGGGGAGTGAATTTTGCGATACATGGAGCGTTTTCAGGGCATTATGTGGCGCACATTCCAACCATGAGCGTTGGAGTATTCAGAAAGTGGTAAAGCGGATAAGCGCGTTGAAATCAACCGTTCAGATTTCCCTTCCTTCTACCTTCTTCAGATGTGTCACCAGATTTCTTTGATCCTCGAAAGAGGACCAGATAGATGGTTACAGCTAAGGTCAGCGTTATGCTAACGATAATGGCAATTGTGGAACCAAGTGGCATGGTATGATAATGTTAGAATGTTATAGGTACGTTGAAAGACACTTTTGTGCCTGGATTGGTGATGATCTGAAAAGCAGCATCACGTTCTTCCTTTACCCATAAAGCAGCCAGTCGGGCTTTGGTAATGTCCATTCCATGAATATCGTTGGCGCCTTCAGTTAACTGGATACCCCGCGGCCCGTTATACCCTATTCCGTTATCGTATAATGTGTAATGGAGATGGTCTTCCACCTGATCAATGTGGAGCTGTATTTTACCTACCTCTTCTGAAGATGGAATGATGCCATGCCAAATACCATTTTCTACAAATGGTTGAATGAGCATAGGTGGGACAAGGGTATTGTATTCGTCCAGGCCATCGGAAAGGTGAACATCGAATTCCAAAGGTTTATCCAGACGAAGGGATTCCAACTCCACATACGATTGAACCATTTTCAGTTCCGCATGAAGCGGTAGAAACTCCTTATCAGAGCTCTCCAGGTTGGCCCGGATCAAACTTCCGAATGTGGCGAGGTATCTATTGGAACTTTCTTTATCTCCTTTTACGATGAACTCTTGGATGGATTGAAGCGCATTGAAGATGAAATGAGGATTCATTTGTGCGAGTAATGCCTTTATCTCCATGCGCTCGCGGGCAATAACCAAATCACGGTTCAGATCGTTTAGCCGTTCATTAACCTTGGATTTATTGCTGAGCATGGTCAAAAGCAAAATGGCGATAATGGCAATGAGGAAAGTAATGCAGCACATCATGATCAGGAAGATTCTTCGTTCCTCCAGTAGTCGCTTTTGCAAATCGGATTGGACTTTCAACCGAAGGTTTTCGCGCTTGGTACTTTCCGTTTCGTACTTCACGCTCAGCTCCTTCATCTCCTGCTTGCTGCGCTCTGTCACCAAACTGTCAGTTACCTTTCGATACTTCGTATAGTATTCCAACGCGGCCTTATAGTTGCTCAGGATTTCATGCACCCTTGCTAATCCGTAGTATAAGCTTTGACGGGCTGTTTGGCTGAGGTCTGGTTGTCTTTCGAGCATATTGAAATAAGCCAGTGCCTCATCGTATCGCTCAAGTGAGGTTAGTGTATTCGCTGCGAGCGAGTACAGTTCAGGCCGGACCGTTTTAATAAGGATCTGCATGTCCAAATGGGTTGTATCCGTGCTTACCGGTTTCAGGATCTCTATCCCATGCTGGTAAACCTCCCATGCTTCTTCTTTTCGTCCAACCTCAAAAAGGGTGGTCCCTTCGTTAACCAATACCTGCGCAACTCGCAGTGGTTGATCAAGTTCTGCCCATCTATTACGTGCCAATGCAAAAAACATAAGTGCGCTATCAGCCATGTGCATTTTACCGTAGATCGCACCAACGTTTCCGAGCACGTTGGCTATATGAAAGCTGTCCTTTGCAAGGGCGGAGGTTTCAATAGCTTTAAAACTGTACTCAAGCGCTTTCCTATTGTCTCCCATATAGAGGTGCAAAGAGGCAAGATTACCCTGCCTTCTTCCAAGCATTCGTTTATTGCCAAAGCGCTCCACAAGTTCCATGGACGTGATGCAATTGTGTAGTGCTTTCTCGTATTCTCCGTAGTAGAAGTAGATGGAAGAAACATCGGAAAGCAGGCGTGCGCGAACCGAGTCGTCCGTTTCTGTTTCAAGAACGTTGAGCAGGCTGTCCAGCTTCTCTTGTTGTGAAAATATTGGAAGCGTTGTTCCAATGAACAAGCATAGGAGCAGCCTTTTCATGACTCCATTTTATTGGTAAACAACCTGAGGAATTCCTCTTTTCTGCTTCGCGCAAGGTTTACCGAGGAGCCATCCACCAGTTCAATTGTGCCTTGTCTTCCGCGAACGTAATTCTTCACAGCCGCCAGTCGTATCAGGTGCGATTGGTGAACGCGCATGAATCCATGTGGTTCTAATAATTCCTCAAATTCCTTGAGCGTCTTGCTTACCATTAGTTGGGTTCCGTTGGTAAAGAAGATGTGGGTGTAGTTGCGGTTAGCAAGACAGCGAATGATTTCATTGAACCGTACAACTGTAAACCCTTTTGAATGCTGTAGAACGATGGTATCCGTATCCGGTTCCTGCATTTGTTCGCGAAGTACATTGTACCTCACTCCGGAAGTACCATCATCCTTCATTTTTTTGACTGCTGCAACCAGTTCGCGTGGATCCACGGGTTTAAGAAGGTAATCAATCGCACTAAACTTTATGGCCCGCAGTGCGAACTGGTTGTATGCAGTTACAAAGATCAAAGCAAAATTCTGACTGTCAATGCGTTCCAGTAGCTCGAAGCTTGTCTTATGCTGCAATTGTATATCCAACAATAGCAGATCCGGGTTGGAAGCGTTGATCAATTCGATACCCTTTTCTATAGTGCCAGCCTCTCCAACCACTACAATTTCCGGACAGTACATGGCAATTAAACCACGAAGCGTTTCTCTTGCACCTCTTTCATCGTCAATGATCACCGCACGCATGATTCTAATGTACAGAGAAGAAGTTTGTGTTGGCGTACGATTTACCCAATGGGCATATTTTGAGGATGGTTGTGACTATACACGTCCTGATAGTCCTCAATTCCTGCCCAAATGATAAGTGACTAAATGTTCATACAACCTACGGGCTGGTTCCTTGGTAAATTCTGATTTAGAGCTAAAATCCGTTTGTATATGAACCGAAACCACTTACTCGTTTTGTTCCTTTCTTTCATCACGGTATGCACAGGTGTGCGGGCACAGACTACGGTTTACGCAAGAACCACTGGAAACTGGAGCAGTACCAATACATGGTCTACCGTGGGTCCGTCAGGAGCTACGTGTGGATGCATTCCCGGGGTGCTTGACTCTGTGGTAGTCAATGGCCGTACGGTAACCGTTGACATGAATGCTGATGCCAGATCTGTATATGTTTTGGGCGCAAGTACTTTGACCTTCAACAACAGCATGGGATTGGACATCAATGCAGGACACTTGCAGGTGGACGCTGGTGGTTCCGTGACGCATGGAGGAACGGGATCTGCTGCGCACATTGATTTTGAAACGGGAAACAATGTGCTGACCATTGCTTCAGGCGCAACATGCAATACTGAGGATGTAGAGGTTGCTGCAAATGCTACCCTTGTAATGAAAGGCGCGGGTGACTTTACATTGACAGATGACTTCGCCTACATGGGAACGGGGTCTCTGGTAACCAATAACCTTACAGGTAATTTTAACCTTACGGGTGCAGGCGTTTCCAGCCTGTGGTTCCAAACTTCCGGTGGAAGTTCCAAGTTCATCAACAACGGTACGGTGAATGTTGATCGTTGGATTTTCGTGCAGGCCGCAAATGATACAGTTATCAATAACGGTACGATCAACCTTACCAATGCCTCCTTTGGAATAAGTATGAACACTTCCGCCAATGGCACCTACATCCGAAACAATGGTACGATGAATTGCCAGGGGAACATTGTAGCGACCAATTTGACGGTGAGGTTCGATAATGCAGGCACCTTGGATCTGGAGGGGAGTTTAACCAGTTGGTCCAATACCGCCCCCAGTGAATTTCACAATCTGACAGGCGCAACCTTTAATATGGCGGGAACAGGACAGTTCTATGGGAACTTTTACGGAGACTATTCCGGGAACACGGTAACGTTTGATAATACCCTCGCACTGCAGAATGAGTTGATAGATCCAGTGGACAATTACTGGCATTTGAACTATACGGGGTTCCAAAAACAGATGAAATCTACGGTGAATTGCAAAGGCAACTTTACGGTAAGCACCAACGCGTTTATTACTTCAAGTCGAAACATCAATATGTACAATGGTGGTTCGCTAACCATTGCTTCGGGAGGATCGTTAACGCGAACGAGTGGGGCGGGTGAGATCATTTTCAACAATGGGAATACATACAGTTTGGTGGTGAACGATGCATCCACTGGTATCGAATGGGACAAGATTGTGTCACTCGATAGCCTTACACTCAATATTTCGGGTAATGGAAGAATATCACTTACATCGAGTAGTTCCGGAGGAAACATATTGGCTGTACGTGGTGAGCATGCCACCATTAACAACAATCTTACAGGAACATTCAATTGCAATGGGATAGTATATGGTGCAGCGGCTCACGATAATGTTGTGAACCAGAACCAAACGGTTGCGCTTGCGCAAGACGTGGTGTATTTAGGTAGGGACAATACGTTCAATAATGCAGGCACCATAACTATGGGTGACGACTTGTTGTATCAACAGGCATCCAATACGTTCTCCAACACTGGTACGTGTACGGTTACAGACATTGTGAATTTTCTAACAGATTCCAACACATTGGTGAATAGTGGAACAATGAATGTCAATGGTGTAGGGTTTGCAGATGGTCTGCACTTCGAAGCAACCAGATGTGCGGTGTTTAACTCCGGAACCATGAGTGTCGCCAATCAACTAGTGACAATGAACAATGCGGATGACGATAATTATTTCGTAAACCAGTCTGGTGGAGTGTTCAATTTGGCAGGAGATTTTCAGCTAAACGATGCGGATTTCTCCTTTCGAAACAGTGGTACGGTGAACATGTCAGCACGGTTTGACGATTTCGCGGGAACCGATTCCATCGTTAATCTTTCAGGGGGTATATGGAACTACGCAGGGATTCAGAATACTGCAGCCAATACCGAGGTGGAGATCTATGCTGACAACAACGCGAACCACTTTAACTATACCCGCAGCGATGCGAGCAAGCAACAGATCATTGTTCCTCAGGATGCATACTGGCACTTGGGAATGAGCGGTTCGGGAACCAAGGAAGCCATGGGCACATTGGATATAAATGGTGACGTGAATATCAGTGGTACAGCAAATTTTGATGTGAACACAAACAATTGCAACATCACCATAGCCGGAAACTGGAACAGGACGAGTGGAACCTTTGATGAGGGAACTGAGCGGGTAATGTTCGATGGAACTTCAGCACAAAGCATTACAGCCTCGGGAGGAGAGACCTATTACGATCTTGTGAATTTCAATACGAATGGAGACATAAGTCTTAACCATGACGTGCATGTAGATAACAATCTAACGCTCACATTAGGATCGAATGGTAAGTTCATCCTGAATGCGAGCGATCTTACTATTGACCAGAATGCAACAATTACCGGAGGTGGTTCCAATGAGTTCATGGTGACCAATGGTACCGGATACTTACGGCAGGAAGATATTGGATCTGGTGGTAGAACAGGTAGTATTTTATTTCCTGTGGGTACGAGCACAACGAACTACACCCCTTGTACAATTCAGAACCTGGGTACCAGTGATCGATTTGATGTGAAGGTTAGGCCACAGGTCCTGTTTAGCGGAACAAGTGGTCCAGCACAGCTTACTGATGTTGTCGATGTTACCTGGGATATCGAAGAAGCTGTTGTAGGAGGGTCCAATGCCACTTTGGCTTTGCAATGGAACCTAAGCGATGAGCTGGCTGGGTTCGACCGATCGAATTGCTATATCATGCACTATGGAACTTCGTGGGTGTTTCAGCAACCGTTGGGACCGTCAACCGGAGCCAATCCATACACACGTACGGTAACCGGTATTGCCAACTTCTCTCCGTTCGCCATTGAAGACATTTCCAATCCTCTCCCCGTAACCCTGGCGGAGTTCAATGCACGTTATGAGAACGGTACGGTGTTAACATGGTGGAAGACATTGACCGAGGTCAACAACGATTATTTTACCGTGCAACGGTCAGTGGATGCGATCAACTTTGAGGATATCGGTGTGGTCAAAGGAGCAGGTAATTCCAATGTGATACGACACTACCAGTTTGAGGATAAGGCTCCTTATCAAGGTCGGTCCTATTATCGGTTGAAGCAAACTGATTTTAATGGAAAGCATGCATACTCGTATATCGTCCCGGTGGAATTGAACGGGATTGAGATACTCAATATTTTTCCAAACCCCAGTGACGATAAGATCCAATTGCTGATTGGTAGTAGCCGCCTGGACGATCTGGTTATTCAAATATGCACGGTGGAAGGAAAGATTGTTAAGAAACTGAAGCACCGGGTACATGATGGTGTTTCACAAGTGGCGGTATGGGTACAGGAATTGCAGTCCGGATACTATATCGTGTCAGCCACCACTGGTGACGGAAGACATATTGCTCAGAAGCACTTTATCAAGAACTAAGTGGGTAAATGATTACTGCAATACGCGAATGTTGATGTCATCAACATATAGTGTATGTGTAGCTAACCTGGAATTGGCAGTTATTCCGAATTCACAACTTGAATAAACGCCTTTGGACCCTTGAATAAAATAGAGTAGGTCCTTCGGGAGGGTTTGCACGTTACTGCGTTCTACAATAAGCACACCATCCTGGTAGAGTTTGATCCAACCTTTCTTTCGTTTAGAGAGGTGAACCTGCACTTTCACTTCTACCCACTGATCCCGTGGAAATTTGACCACGTTGTTTGGATCTTGCAGATAATTGGGTTCGTTGTATTTGTGTTCAATTCCCAGCACATCGTTCTCGGTAAATGCGATACGTGTTCCCGGTCCTGCACCTACAGCCGTTTGCTCTTCTAGGTCCATAATGAACATCCAATCATTAGGCGCAGTGCCCTCCAGGTAATACATGGCACTTACCTCCATCGTTTCGCCATCCCAAAACGCCATGTTCTGTTTGGCAATACTACATTTAGATACACCGTCTTCCCACTGCTCTGCATAGAACAACATGGAGGTATTACCTGATACCCGCTGTGCTGTACTCAAATTGAATTGATTGCCTTCCATGGTTAGCTGATAGAAAGACCAAAGACTGTCCTGCGAACCCGAGAACAGATCCTCTGCAATGCTGTATCCCTCAAAGTCTTCCATGAACGTATCTGGTCCATCGAAGAACTTCTTCTTGCTACAACCCATTGCCAGAAGGCAACTAGTAAGCAGGATTATACTTCTTGCGCTTCGCATCTTTGTCTTTGTCCTTTAATTTCCATCCAATGGAAACACCACCCCAATGTTGCCATTGCCTGTCAACGATGAAGGATATCAATGGCGTGTATGTCACACGGTAGAATACACGTTTATCAGGATGGATGAATCGATACCCAAACATGGCAAGTCCCATTACCCATGGTGCTCCCTTTGTGGTTAGTGTAATGCCTTGTCCTAAACCCAATTCAGCACGATGTTGCTCCTTGCCGATCAATCCCTTAATGGCAATAGGAGCAATCAATGCTATTCCGTTGTTGGCATCTATAGGCGCTCCACTTGCTCCTACAGAAACGTAATATTCAATCCCTTCCGCACTCCTGATTTCTCGCTCAAAATTGAACGATCCCAGACCACCAGAACCAGCCGCTTCGAAATAAAAGTTCCGCTGCTTCTGGCTTAAGCCAACCAAGGGAAGGAAGAGTAGGATGAACAGTGCATTTTTCACAATGGAAATATAGGAAAACCGGCTCGTAAGGAAATCCAAATTTTGTTGTGTCAAAACAGGTTAAATCAGTAATTTTGAGGCATATAACCTATATTTATATGAGAAAAATTACGCTCTTCTTCGTTGCGTTAGTGTCATTCGGGATGATCAATGCGCAATCGATTTTTAAAGAAAACTTTGAGAACGGAGTTCCAGGGGCATTCACCCAGAACTTTGTAAACGGAACCTTACCGTGGACTGGAAACTACGGTAACGTCAATATGAATGCGAACAATCCATTTCTTTCCGGAGATAGTGCCGCAATCCTTTACGTTGGGGCTTATTCTGCTGATGAAACGGAACTAATCTCACCTACGCTTAACATGGCAGGAGGTGCCTATTACCTTGATTTCTGGCATGTTCAGGAAGATTGGGCAGGCGACCAAAACACCACTGCAATCTTCGTTTCCAATAACGGTGGCTCTACGTGGGTGAGAATTGACAGTATATTCCAGAACGTTTCTCAGTGGACCAACAGGAATTACTTCTTGAATTCATACATCACCCTGACCGCTAACATGCAGATCAAGTTTAAAGGGTTCATCGATTACGGGTATGGAATCGGTATCGATAGTGTAGATATCTATGCTGCCCCGAGTGATGATATTGGTGTAACGCAGTTGATCTCGCCAACAAGTGCATGTGGGCTTACGGCCGCTGAACAGGTGCAGGTACAGATCACCAATTTCGGTACAGACACCGCTCAGAACTTCAGTGTTTCATATCAGGTGGATGCGCAGCCAGTGGTTACAGAATCGTTTGCAGGAATGATTCTACCAGGCCAAACTGGAACGCACACTTTTGCTGCAACAGCCAATTTAGGTGTGGCACAGACATATAGTATTACTTCCTATACCACGTTTGCGGCAGACCTGAACAACCAGAATGATACATTGAAGAATGTTCAGGTAACCAACGCTCCACTTGGAGGTATGGTAGTTACCTACAACCAGCGGGTGAGTATTCCGGACAGTGATCCGAATGGAGTAGTAACCTCTGTATATGCATGCGGACTCCCTAACCAACTTGGGGCTTGTCTGAAGCTGAAGTCATTGACGATCGATTCGATCATCCATACGTTCAACGGAGACTTGAATATATTCCTGATTTCACCGTGGAACGATACGGTTGAGGTGTCTACAGGAAATGGTTCAGGTGGTGATGACTATATCGCTGCGGTATTCACAGATACTTCTCAGAACCCAATTACGGGAGCACCAACCACAGGACCTATTACAGGTGTTTGGCGTGTAGAAGAGGTGACTGGGCTTTCTAAGTTCCACACGCTTCAAGATCCAAACGGTGAATGGAAGCTGTTTGTGTACGATGATGCAGGTGCGGATACCGGAAGCGTTTTCAAATGGACCATCGAATTCGAATTGGGTAACACACCGGTGGTAGCGCTGGGTAGTGATACAACTATTTGTGAAACAAATTCAACCGTATTCCTGGATGCGGGATTTGGTGCCAACTACACGTATAGCTGGAGCAATGCGCTCACATCTCAAACGCAGATTGTAAGTAAAGCTTCACTGGGCTTAGGTGTACATACGTTCTACGTTGATGTAACGGACACTTCAAGCCAATGTGCGAGTGCAGACACAATTACCATTACGGTGGATGATTGCGTTGGTCTTCCAGAGCACGTTCAGGGAACAGTTAAGGTAATGCCGATCCCTGCTAATGACCAACTGACTGTTGTGATGAGCGACATGGTTGGAACAGCAAGCTGGGAAATCATTACGATCGATGGCCGCGTTGTGCGACAAGATCAGGTAACGGGTAACAGTGAGATCAGATTCAATGTTGATGTGAAAGATCTTACGAACGGTATGTACCTGCTTCGGGTCAAAGACCGAACAGGGTCCATTACCAAACGATTGACAATTCAACACTAAATAGAAAAAGGCTCCTTCGGGAGCCTTTTTTCATCAATTAACCCATCATGAGATTTATTCTGGTGCTGGCTTTATCCTTGATGCTTGCTCCATTCGTGAGTGGTCAATGTGGCAACGGCAAATGTGAGGAGGGAGAATCGAAGAACAATTGCTTGCGTGATTGCAGAGTTGCGTCTTTGGAGAAAGTGTTGGAGAATGGTGGAAGGGTGGATTGGTGCCCGATTACAAATCTCATTGCGCTGGATAAACGAACGGGTAAGCATTACGATGTGTATACCATGATGCCAGATGGCAGGGAATTGACCTGTGTTACCTGTGAATTACCCGGGGCTCCACAAAAGCACAATGGTCAACCAACCTGGCACCCGTTGGGAGAGTTTTTGGTGTATCAAGCCGAACAGAAGCAGCATCGGGGTAGATCCAGATTTGCGCATCCGGGCCGTGGCAAGTTCAACGACCTCTGGGTGTACCATTTAGGAAGCAAAAAAGCTTCCCTGTTGATGCCTGCCGAAGATCAATACAGCGGAGGAGTATTGCACCCGCACTTTTCTCACGATGGGTCAATGCTTAGCTGGACAGAATTGATAGCCCCATTTAAGATGAAGCCCAAGGGAAGAATGTTTGGTGGCTGGAAGTTGAAGGTGGCTGATGTGAAGATTGAAGGCGGGAAGATGACCTTGGTCAATATTCGATCCTATAGTCCTTTTGGTACATTATTCTACGAGAACCATGGGTTTTCACCAGACGGGAAGGAGCTCCTTTTCACGAGTTGCGTGAAAGAAAACCAAAGTCCGCTTGGTGGCAATCAGATATGTAAGATGAATTTGAAATCGGAGGAGGTGAAAGTCCTAACTGATGAGGGATACAATGAGCATGCAGCTTATTTTGAAAATGGGAAGAAGATCCTTTGGGGTACCAATCGAGGGAACAAGAACAAAGGGATGGATTATTGGGTAATGAATGCAGATGGCACCCAAAAACAAAGACTTACCTGGTTCAATCAGAAGAATTCAATCGACAAGCAAAGAGGGAAGATGATGGCGATTGATATGAGCTTTGATCGCGCGGGTGAACAATTGATCTTTTACGTCCAGAAAGGAGTGCTTGGGAAGTCGGGAGATGTCTATTTGCTAAAATTCAAAAAATAGACCTACACTCTCATTCCGATCATGAGCCAATCGTCAAGCTGTTCTACCTCGCCCTGCCAGTCACGAATGGTTTTCAAAACTGTGGCACCTTGTGATTTCATGTCCTGGTTTTGAATAGAAACAAGAAGCTCCTTCAGCTTCACGGCTTTGAATTTGCGTTCTTTTGGTCCTCCAAATTGATCAGACAATCCATCAGAGTAGATGTAGATCGAATCACCAGGAAGGAGCTCAAATTCGTGCTCGGTGAATGGGCCGGTCCGTTCATATGAACCCACGGGCATTCTGTCTGATGCTAGTGTGATGAGTTCTCCGTTGCGGATTACATACCCGCAATTGTGAGCACCTGCGAATTTCATGATGTTGTTCTCCAGGTCAAAGTAACAGAGAGAAATGTCCATGCCATCTCTAACATGCGCACTTCCATGTTCTTCGAACGCTTTCACCACATATTCTCTTGCTTTGTTAAGAATGGCAGCCGGAGCTTCCAATCCGTTTTCATCGAGTGCACGGTTCAAACTGTTGTAGCAAACCAGACTTACAAACGCACCGGGTACGCCATGACCCGTAGCATCTGCCGCTGCAACCAGGAATCGTTTGCCGGTTTCGCCTAGCTTTCTGTGCCAATAGAAATCTCCGGAAACAATATCACGTGGTTCATACAGTATAAAAGCGTCCGAGAAATGCTCTGCAATCTGCTCATCAGGAGGAAGAATTGAATTCTGTATTCTTTTCGCGTAAGTGATAGAGCTTAGGATGTCTGCGTTCTTCTCTTCAATGATGAGCTTTTGCTCCTGAATCATGTCTCGCTCTTCAGTAACGATGTCTTTCTGCCTTTGAAGGCGCACAGAACGCAGGATCACAAGTGCAATAATGATCGAAATAATCAATGATACTGCTGTGATAATAATGTTGGTGATCCGTATGCTTCGGAAGGATGCTTGCACCTCCTTCTCTTCAGCAACTGCATCAAGTTTGAGCTTGTTGATCAGCAATTCCAGCAAGGTGTCTACTTCATCACATTTGAAATTCGATTGTTCCAGGTGACCTTGCTCTACCTCCAGTACGCGAACGTTAAAATCGTTGTAAGCATCAATGGAGTTGAGCTTCTGCATGATTTGCTTTTGTTCCATCAAAGCTGCCATCAATGCAGACACGATTTTCTCATGCAGTTCCACATACTCCGGATTAGTCCATTCTTCAGACTGCTCTTTACACTCCTCTATCAACGGTGGAAACACCTCGTTATGAAGTGCTTTCAATGCTGCTTTGTCGGGATCATCACTGATATCCTGTATATACCAGGAATAGGTGAAATTCTTGGCCTTCGTAACGTTGATCTGAAGGTCACTTAGAAGAATGATCGATGGTTGGATCACCATCGCGTTCTGGCTCGTTAGTTCCCTGCTCTTGTCGAGGTTGTTTAGCCCAATATAGCCTGCAATCGAGTAAACAACGATCAGGAAGATAAAACCGGTTAATATGCGAGCGTTAATGCTCATTGAGGGTTAATTTACTAATAGAATACCATCTGACACATCAAATCGGACGAGCGGTAACAGTTGGGATGTAATGTTGGTTATATTTGAGTAGTGCGTAAGGTCTGTACATATGTAATGTTTATGGCTTGTTTGCTGTTCTGGTCGACCGGGAAGTCGCAGAGCAGGGAACAGGTGTATTCTGGTATGATTCTGCATATTATGAAGTACGTAGAATGGCCTGCCTACAAGAATGATAAGATGACCATTGGTATCATGGATGACCCCAAGTTGGTGGCTTCTATGAACAAGAAGGCGGTAGGAAAACAAGTGCACTTCAAGAATATTTCGGTCCTTAAATTGACAGATGCTGCGTCTTTGGCCACGCTGGATCTGCTCTTTGTGCCTAAGAGATCTCACAAATTACTTCCCAAGGCATCTGCCGCAGCTGCTAAGTCGAAGGTGTTGATCGTGTCCGAAGGAGGATCCATTACGCTTCAGGGTGTAGCGTTTAGTTTCGAGCAGAAGCAGGGAAGATTGCAATTGGAGTTGTCGCAAGGAAAGCTGGACAAGTACGGATTTAAGGTGTCGCAACAATTAAAACGGTTTGCTGTGGTGAAGTCATGAAGAAGCTACTCATCATACCGTTGTTGCTGGCTGCTTTCTGGATAAAGGGTCAGGGGTGCAGTGATCCAGGTATCTGTACGATTGGAACGCTGAATTCTGCAACATCCAAGGATTCCGCTTCAGAATTTCCTTTGGATTCTGCTTCGTTGGAAGACCTGATGACTGCGACTTTCGTAGACGAAAAATGGAAGGCGTCCATTGCAGCAGTTTACGCGCTGGGAGCACCCAATAATTTCTTGATTTACACTTCAACCTTCCGGTTCTCATATAGATTGAAGAAAAGGGTGTTGTTGAACGTAAAGGTTCCCGTGAGTTTTGTGACCGGTGATTTAGGTAACAATTCCGGAGTGGGAGACATTACGGTGAGTTTACAGAATACATTCCGTAACGCTGGAGGCAAGCGCTTCGCATACATTGTTGGGGTAGTGTTACCATCTGGTGATGCCAACAATTCGGATAATGGCTTTGTGTTGCCTATGCAATATCAAACAACGCTTGGGGCAGTGAATGCGTTGGTAGGACTTTCCGGAACCTATAGAGGTTGGAGCGGCTCATTTGGATATCAGCATAGTTTTGGAGCCAACGGCAATACCTTCAGCACCTCCGGGTTGGAGCTTGATCCGAATATGCCAGGTTATGATGAACTGAATCCAAAACGAAATCTCTATGTCTCGTCTAATCAGATCGTTCGTTCTGGAGACTTGTTCCTTCGACTTGAGAAACGTATTAAGATCAAGAAGTTTGGATTGTATTTCGGAGCGCTCCCTATCTACAGAGTGGCAGAATCTACAATCCTCACAGATAGTGTTGGTCGGCTTTCAGTTGCTGGGTCGGATGGACTTACGCTGAATTTAACCGCTGGGATGAACTACAACTTCAATAGGAATTCTTCCCTTAGGTTTATCTACGGAAAGCCATTCGTTCAGCGAACGAACCTACCTGACGGCCTTGGAAGACGGCAGGTGATGATCCTTTCCTATACCCACAAGATGTGGTAATACCAGAAGTAAAGACTTCCGGTATGCTAGGTGATCTGAAAACCTATGTTTCAGATCCACTCGCTTATTTACAGGAACAACAACGTGTACATGGAGATATATTCCGTTTTCGTGTGGGTAACAGGCGATTGATTTTTATCAATCATCCAGACCATATCGAATATGTGCTAAAGGCCAATCACAGGAATTACAGAAAGAACCTGGCTTATCGAAAGTTGAGGTTGTTGTTGGGTGATGGCTTGTTTACCAGTGAGGGAGATTATTGGCTGAAGCAACGGAGGCTTGCCGCACCAGCGTTCAGAAAAGAGCAGATCGACCTGTACATGCAATGGATGTTGGACCTCACTGAAACACAATTATCGAAGTGGGATGGAAGAGTAGATCTGACCCATGAGATGACCGATCTTACATTGAAGATCGTTACCCGGTGTTTGTTAGGAATGGGTGTGGAAGAAGAAGTGAAAGTAGTGGAGGAGCATCTTCCCTTTGCGCTTCAGCACATGTTGAAGGTCATTACTTCACCCGCTGCCGCCCCGCATTGGCTCCCCACTGCCAGCAACCTCCAGTTTCGCAGGAGCAGAAAAAAGATTGATGAACAGGTATACAAGCTCATCGATCTGAAGATGAAGGATGGAGGCAAGGATGATCTGCTGAGCGCGCTGATTGCGGTTGAAGATCAGGATACAGGGGAGAAGATGACACGAAGTCAATTACGTGATGAGGTAATCACCTTTTTTCTGGCTGGTCATGAGACTAGCGCCATTGCTGCGCAATGGGTGCTCCTGCTTTTAGAGCAAAACCCTCAATGGAAAGCAAAGGTGAGAAGCGAACTTGCCAGTGGAAACATTGATGATATCATGGCAAGCCGAAGTCTTGATCTGGTCATTAAAGAGGGCATGCGTTTGCGAACACCTATTTGGATCATGGGGCGTGAGGCCTTGAAAGCAGATCAGTTAGATGCTTATTCTATTCAGGCGGGCGACAGTATTATTTTCAGCCCCTATATGGTACACCAGCATAAAGCGTTTTGGGAAGATCCTGAACAATTTGACCCTGAGCGGTTTAACAGGGAGCAAGCACATGCGTTTGCATACTTCCCATTTGGAGGTGGTCCAAGGGTTTGCATTGGTAACCACTTCGCGATGGCAGAACTTAAGATCATCATCGGGAAGGTGTTGCTGAAGGATATCTCAATGAAGACGGATGAACCCGGGTACAGCTATTCCATTACTTTGCGGCCGGAAAGACCGCTGATAGCCCAGTATTATGAAACTGTTCGAGGGCAATCCCTATTTTAGCGCACATTCATAAGTATGCGATACGGACTATTTACGCGCATTTTCAACAAGATCGACTCGAGATTGAAATTCCCCAATTTACGGGAAGGTGAAATAGGGGTCCAGGTTGGATTTGATCTGTCTTCGGCAAACCTGACGACAGACGTGTTGCGTATGGCGCATCGCGTTGGACCTAGTGGTTTAGTGGTGGCAATTGATCCTGATCCCGCCAATCATGCAAGTATGCAAAAGGTTATAGATCACTTGAACCTTAATGTGATTCTTGTGCAGAAGGGAACCCATGCCAGGCGTACATCTGAAAAACTGATTCTTGGTACAAGGGCATCGTTCAATATTATTGCCTCCCATCAAGCAGAAGTGGCTAAATCACATACCGATGAGACCATTGAAGTAGAGCTGGAACCGTTGGACGATATTCTTGCAGCTTTAGGTGATAAGATTGATTACGCCAGGATCAAGCACATCAGCATTACCAACAATGGGGTAGAGTATGATACACTTTTAGGAATGGAGCATATTCTTGAGAAGTGTCCGAACCTGAACCTAACTTTAGCCTCGGGTAGACCCAACAAGTTGGGGATCATCAATGGCAGGCCGGATCATGTGGTGATCACAGAATTCCTTGAGGAACGTGGATTCACGTGTAGATTGCTGAGACTTAACAAGTCGTTTTGGGCGGGATTTGTGATAGGGCTACTGAAGAAACGACAGTGGCTCTTTTCCAAAAAACGGTTTGGGTTTTTGATGGCCTCCCGAGGTGATCGAAAGTTGAAGTGGTATCAGTCGTTCTCTTAGGAGAACTAATCTTTTACGGTATAAAAACTATTGGCTTGTGCTACTGAAGTTACAACCAGGTCGTTGATACATAGATGATCTGGAAGCGTGGTAACAAAGTGTGTTAGCATGGCGATATCATCTGCACTCATGGGCTGATAACCGTTGTATATGTCTTTGGCTCGCTGCGCATCTCCTTTGAATCTTACCAATGCAAATTCTGTTTCAGCCGCACCAGGACAAAGCCCTGTAACCTTAATACCATCTTTGAGCAGATCTATGCGCATGCCCTTGGTGAGCGCATCAACCGCGTGTTTGGAAGCACAGTACACGTTGCCTCTTTCGTAAACTTCCTTCCCGGCAGTAGATCCAATATTGATGATGTGGCCCCTTTGTGATTGCTTCACCAAGGGCAGGGCGGCCTTGGTCATATAGAGCAATCCCTTAACATTGGTGTCCATCATTTTGTCCCAGTCGTCAGGGTCGCCTTCATCGATGTGGTCAAGGCCGCTAGCGAGCCCAGCGTTGTTGATCAATACATCAACGTGATTCCAGGAATTCGAAAGCTCGTTTACCGCATTGGCCACCTGATCTCTTTCCCGCACATCGAAGGCCAGGGTCACTACGTTGGTTTCGAAGTTGGTTTCAAGTTTTGATTGGAGGTTTTCCAATCTGTCTGCCCTTCTTCCGGTAATGGCAATGTTGTGACCATTTCTGGCAAACTCTATGGCAATGGCTTCTCCGAAACCTGACGTGGCTCCGGTAACGAGGATGTTCTTCTGCTCCATAGGGTAAAATAAGAAACCCCCGGTAAAAACCGGGGGTGAACCACTAAACCTATCTAAAACTTTCGGGAAGTAAGAAAGTCACTATTGTGACGCTTTCTTAATATAAATGTACGCCTAGCAATTTATTTTGTTGGGGCTGTTTCGTTTTCGGTAACTTGAGCCCATTAACGTGTTATTTCGCTTCATGATCGGAAAAAGCATTCGACTAATCGGTGTCCTTCTTCTACTAACGGTCAATATTTGGGCACAAGAGACAACCTATTATCCTAACAAGATTCCTAAGAGCAGGGGTTGGATGAAGGATGGTAAGAAAGATAGCCTTTGGGTATTCTGGTACGACAATGCGGTATTGAAGAGTGCTGGAAAGTACAAAGATGATGTAATGGTAGGGCCTTGGCGGTTCATGCATAACAACAATCAGGTAAAGTCGATGGGCGAGTATAGGAATGGCCAACCCAATGGAGTTTGGTTATTCTATAACCGACATGGAGTGCTTGTGAGTAAAACCTCTTACAAGAATGGTGAATACCATGGTGCGTATGAGACATATTTTCCAAGTGGCAGTATTCAGTTTGCGGGATTCTATAAGAATGGTAAGAAACAGGGAGAATGGATGCGGTACGATCATAAAGGGAAGATCATGCGCTATGAAGTCTATGAAAATGGAAAACTGAACGGTGATCGCATCAACTGGGGAATTGGCGGTGTTCGACTGAACGAGCAGGTTTACGAAGATGGCTTGATGTCGGATCTTTATTACACCTGGCGATACAATGGCGTCATTCAATCCGTTGGATATGTAGAAGGGAATAAGAATCGTGGACTCTGGAGATTCTTCACCGATCAGGGAAGGATGTCCGGAATGGGATACTACAAGGAAGGGTTACTTCATGGTAAATACTATGAGTTTCCCGGTCCACTCACCGTGGTTATGGGTAAGCATGTTAATGGCAAGAAACACGGTAAGTGGAAGACCTACCAGCAAGGACAACTGGTCAAGACTGAAACTTACGTTAACGGAGAGAAGCAGTAAGTTATTCCAACGTGTTATCCCAGCGGAAAGACGGAATCCCGGTAACATCCATTCCTGTGATCAGAAGATGAATATCATGTGTTCCCTCATAAGTGATGACTGATTCCAAATTCGCCATGTGGCGCATGATCGAGTATTCATCTGTGATGCCCATTCCGCCATGAATCTGTCTCGCTTCCCTCGCTATTTTCAATGCCATGTCCACGTTGTTTCTTTTGGCCATAGAGATTTGAGCTGAAGTAGCTTTTCCTTCTTCCCTCAGTACACCTAACCTCCAGGTAAGAAGTTGTGCCTTGGTAATCTCAGTGATCATTTCCGCCAGCTTCTTCTGTGTCAATTGGAAAGATGCAATGGGTACATCGAATTGCTTTCGTTCTAAAGAGTACCTGAGTGCTGAATCATAACAATCCATAGCGGCACCAATGGCTCCCCAGGCTATACCAAATCTTGCAGAATCCAAACAACTCAGTGGGGCTCCCAGACCAGAGCGGCCTGGCATTAGGTTCTCCTTGGGTACTTTCACGTTGTCGAAGATCAACTCACCAGTGATGGATGCGCGCAGTGACCATTTACCATGAATCTCAGGAGCGGTAAATCCTTCCATCCCCTTTTCTACCAGCAATCCATGGATGCGGCCTTCTTCGTTTTTTGCCCAAACCACTGCAACATCAGAAATGGGAGAATTGGTGATCCACATTTTGGCTCCATTCAATAGATAATGATCGCCCATGTCTTTGAAGTTGGTGAGCATTCCTCCCGGGTTTGAACCATGATCTGGTTCCGTAAGCCCAAAGCAACCAATCATTTCTCCCGTGGCTAGCTTCGGAAGAAATTTCTGCTTTTGTTCCTCACTTCCGTACTTCCAGATCGGGTACATCACCAATGAACTTTGCACAGATGCAGCTGATCGTACCCCCGAATCACATCGCTCAAGTTCCTGCATGATAAGACCATATGATATCTGATCGAGGCCCGGACCACCATACTCTGCTGGAATATAAGGGCCAAACGCCCCGACTTCTGCCAGGCCAGGTACAATTTGTTGTGGGAACTCACTCTTTTGAGCGTACTCTTCAATTATTGGAGAAACATCCTTTTTGATCCATGCCCTTACAGTGTCGCGGATCAACTTATGTTCATCTGTCAATAGCTCGTCCAGCAAATAGTAATCTGGTGCCTGAAATCGATCTTCCATATTTCCTTTTGATTCGAATGGATGGTGCAAAATTATCATTCTAATGCATCCCCACTAATATTAAATATGTGTAGCGGAAAAATGTACCATGTATTGTCAATTTTCGACCATCAAAATGAGCGTGGATGTAGTAAGCTTTGTATAACTGGGGAATACCCCGGTTATGAAATTTGAACTAATTGTCGCTTAAGTGTCCTTTAATATGGTTAAATTTCAGCGACTCAAACTCGAATATATGTTGAAGAAATTTACTCTCGCCTTTATTGCACTTGGTGCATTTGGACTTGCCTTTGTTAACGTTGATGTAATGAGCTACAGTGCTGGATCTCCAGGAGGTAGAACTGGTGCCGGTAGTGATGCTAACGGACCGTGTGCGCCTTGTCACGCGTCTACATCAACTTTCGATAACACTGTTATTAGCTCTAACATTCCTGGAGATGGATGGAGAGCGGGTATGACATATACCATCACTTGTACAGTTACCGGATCTTCCAGTAATAAGATCGGTTTCGAGATGACATGCGATGACAGTGGTAACAACAAGGCAGGAACCTTTACTTCTACCGATAATACTACCCAGGCATTGGGTGGTAATCAGAACATTACACATACTGCTTCCGGAACAACGGCCAGCGGTGGAAACATCACCTGGACGTTCGATTGGACAGCGCCTACTGTAGGTACAGGGTGCGTTACGTTCTTCGGTGCATTTAACCACACAAATAATAACTCAGCGAGCAGTGGTGACAATATCTTTGCTGATACGATGGTTGTTTGCGAGTCAATATTCTCCGGTATCGCAGATGTTGCACAAAACAGCAACCTGGAGGTATTCCCAAATCCAGCAGTAGACTTTATCAAAGTGAAGACGCTGAACGGAAACACCATCCAAAACTGGGAGATCATCTCTATGTCAGGTAAAAAGGTACTTCAGGGTGAGAACCTTCCGATGTCGAGCCAGATCAACGTTACAGCGCTGGAGACCGGTATCTACTTCCTGAAGGTTACGGACGAAACTCAAACCAACGTTCATAAGTTCTTGAAGCAATGAGGAAAGCCGTTGCGCTAGCTTTAGTTGTTCTTGTTGCTCTGGTTATTGTTCAGTGTACTTCTGATCAGGAGGTAGTAGTGCCCGTTATACCACCTTCACAATGCGATACTGCAATGGTAACCTATGAGAACTATGTGAAGCAGGTGATGGATACGAAGTGTGCGCTTTCAGGATGTCACGCTGGAAGTGTATCGCCCGATCTTAGAACCTATGCCGGCATCAAGGGTATTGCTGATAATGGTAAACTAAAGCTTCGTGCATTTGATCATAACCCTGGTCCGATGCCACCTAATCCCTTCCCTGCATTGAGTCAGCCTACGCAAGACTCGCTCCAGGATTGGATGGATCAGGGAACTTGTGAAAACAACAACTAGCATGCAGATTACAGTACAGAAGATTACGGCCGCACTTTGTGTAAGCTTGCTTCTAGTAGCTAACGGAAATGTCTTTGGACAGGAAGAGGGCAAGGAAAAAGCAGATGTGGTAAAAACCATGTTCAAGGGTATTCGGGTAGTGAATGCCAATACTGTGGAAACAGTACAGAAGAACACGCTTGAGTTTAGAATTGTCCATAGGTTTGGAAACATTGGGGTTTCGTCAAATGGTGGTGGACATACGCTCTGGGGCTTCGATCAGGCTTCTAACATTCGGTTTTCGCTGGATTGGGGGGTGACGGATAAGCTCATGTTGGGTATCGGTAGAAGCAAGACCAATGAGCACATTGACGGTTCTATTAAGTACCGGTTCCTGGAGCAACGAACGGATTTTTCAATGCCCGTTTCTGTTGCGTGGTATTCCAATATGGCCTTTACTCCGCAAAAAGATCCGGATACGCTTTGGACGAAGACAGCACATAGATTTTCGTATACACACCAGCTGATCATTGGTAGTCAGGTTACGCCATGGTTGAGCCTGGAAGTGCTCCCTACGATGGTGCATAGAAACTTTGTTAGGTATCTGGTGAATACGGATAATGGAAATGCGGAGGATGAGAATACAATGTTTGCGGTAGGTGCAGCCGGAAGATTGAGAATTACTAAATCAAGCGCCATCGTCTTCGATTATTTCCATGCGTTTAGCGATTACAGAACCAACAATTCTACCAATCCATTTTACGCACCATGGTCGGTAGGTTATGAAATTGATACCGGTGGCCACCTGTTTCATTTGAACCTGACCAATGCTGTTGGAATCATTGAGAATGACTTCCTTATTAATTCTCCGGATGACTGGGGCAAAGGGGGGTATAAGTTTGGTTTCACCATAGCAAGGGTATTTAATCTGTAATCCACCGGTGTATGGATCAGTTTGCAGATTCATCCGGTTTTAATCAACCTTTTCAGTTCACGGAGCCTGATACTTTCCGCTCTGGGAAGCAAAAGCAAGTGGTCAAGGGTAAACCGCAGGTTAAGCAGTATAGACCCTCATTTTTTCAGAAGAAACAACAGGAGAAGGATTCTTCTCTATACAATCCTTATGCTTCGGATCTTGCCAAAAGAAGCGAAGAAGAGGATACAACAGCGGTAGTGGTTCAGGAGGAAATTTCACCATACTTCGAGGGGTTACAGAGAAAGTCAGACAGTGGTGCCTGGCAAGTAATCGTTATTGGGATCATGCTCATGCTTGTAGGCACCAGCCGAAGGTTTTACAGGAAAAGATTTTCTGACATTCTGCAATCCGGACTAATCAGAAGGGTGGCGTATCAATTGGTGAGGCAGGAGAGTTTGTATTCCAATACAGGACAGATCATGATGGTTTTGTTCTCTATGCTGGGTGTCTCGTTGCTCACGTACCATGCCATCTCTTATTTCGAGTTGGATCCCTTTCTTTCGGGATTCCCTTTGTTTGCAGCCATTTTCTTAGGTGTATCTATCTTACAAGTGTTAAGAATGGCCATCCATGCGTTCTTCGGTGCGTTACTGTCTGTAAGAACAGAAACGGATGAATACATATACAACATAACGGTATATAACATTCTTGTGGCCTTTGCGGTATTTCCAAGCTTGCTCTTGATACTGTCCTATCCTATGATGTCGCAATGGTGGATATGGATTGCAGCCTCGTTGGTGGGTGTTATTGTACTTGCCAGGTTGGGAAGGGCGGTGACAATTTCTTTGTCTGGAGGTTACCCATTGTACTATATAATTTTATACCTTTGCACCCTCGAAATTTTGCCGTTGGTAGTAGGGATTAAGTTGTTGGTCGGCAAAATTTTCTGATTGACCTAATTATTTAAAAGGAAAATCAATGGCAGACGAAAAGGTAAAATCTATCTTGGTTTCTCAACCGCGACCACAATCTGATAAATCACCTTACTTCGATCTAGCTGAGAAGTGCAGCGTAAAAGTTGACTTCCGGCCCTTCATTCATGTAGAGGGACTTAACGGAAAAGACTTTAGAGGTCAGCGTGTTAACATAAGCGACTTCACTGCAGTTATCCTAACAAGTAGGAACGCTGTAGATCACTTCTTTAGATTGTGTGAAGAATTAAGAATAACGGTTCCAGACAGCATGAAGTACTTCTGCCTGTCTGAGAGCACAGCATACTACTTACAGAAATATGTGGTTTACAGGAAGCGTAAGATCTTCCACGGTAAACAGCGTATATCAGATCTTGAAGATGTACTTAAGAAGCACAAGGATGAGAAGTTCCTGCTTCCATGTTCAGATATTCTCAAGCAAGAGATTCCTGACACGCTGGATAAATTCGAGATTGACTATACAAAGGCATTGATGTACAGAACTGTTTGCAGCGATCTTTCAGATTTGAAAGACGTGAATTACGATGTACTTGTGTTCTTTAGCCCTTCTGGTATCAAGAGTTTGTTCCAGAACTTCCCGGAGTTCAAACAGAATGCAACCCGCATTGCGGTCTTTGGAACTACTACCGCTAATGCGGCTAAGGGTGCTGGACTGAACATCAACATTGCTGCTCCTATGCCGGAAGCACCATCTATGACGATGGCGCTGGAACAGTACATCAAGAAGGTGAACAAGTAATTACTTGTTCGGGAAGGTAATCCCCCTGTACTTTGTTATATCTACTTCAGGCATGTTCGAGCCGAACTCGCTATTGATGTGACGTATAAGGACGTTCGTCAGGTGAGCATAGCCTCTTCTGTTTAAATGCACTGCATCCAAAGAGAACAACCCACCTTGAATGAAATTCACATTGAGGTCAATTCCATCTACCCGAATACCTGATTCAAACTTCTTCAGTTCCGAGTTAATATCCAGGACACTCAAACCATACTTTGAAGCAACAGTTTTGATCGTACCGTTGAGCTCCGATGTTCTGGTGAGCACCGCTGATGCCTCAGCCGCGTCCAGGACCATATTATGTGGCAAAGGATTTCCTTGAGAAGTTCCAACACCTTGTTTGATCTGAGCTACCGCATTTAGCAAGATGTAATCGGAGGATGTGGCAACCCTTACAGTATTGCCGTCATTCTCTGTGATCCAAATCTGATAAGAAAAGTCGCTCAATTTCACTGAGGTAAACAATGGCAGGCTGTTTACATCCGGAATGTTCATCACCACGCCTTGCGCTCCGTTCTGAGTGAGCACGCGAAGCAGTGAATCATATTTATCCTCGAAATCCTGAGGATCAGTCATGGCATTGAAACCAAGAAAGCCATCGTCTGCTCCCGCGGATGCATTAGCAAGCACGTCATTGCTACCTAACCAGCAGGTGAAGAAGGTGTGCTCTTCATCGCGCAGATTATCTACATACGATTCGTACGATCCAAAACCACCAAAATCCATGAACCTGCCATAAGGATTTATTCCCATCGTAATCTGCTGAAACAATGCCTCAAAGAAATCTGCGGGATGTGCATCAGCTACTTTAAGTCCACTGATACCGTAGTTGTTGTATTCACCACCCTGAACAAGCTGATCCCAGGTTGCCCACGTAGGATCTTCCTGGTAATCCTGGCCATATGTAGTATCAGAAGGATCAATTACAACCAGGCTGTCATTGATGAATTCAAGATGCAGGTATCCAGAACCGTTGCCAATAACCAATGGTTGCACAAAGTCCTCAGCATTTTCGTCAACGATCATCATCTGCTGAGCAAGCAATGCCGGATAGGAACTTACCTGTCCATCTGCGTACAACCCATTATCCTGAAGTCCTTGGGTAAGGGAATTTCCTACTGAAATATATCTTGAAAAATCAGCCGTACCTTTTGTGTATTCCCATTCTTCGAACTGGGTTTTCTTACAGGATGCAATGAGTAATCCCGTAACGGCCAATGCAATTGCAATTTGCTTCTTCATGTTTTTACAGTAATGGGGCTGAATCGTCCGTTTTAATTTTCTTTTCCTTATCGATCGTAATGTGAACGCCTAACGTGTACACGTTCACAATTCTGTGGTAGCTCGCACTGAAACCCTCTGTTTCATGCGTGGCGTTCATTCTTTTGAGATTGGATCGCAAATAGGCAAAATCCACTTGGATCATGTCATTCACTTTGTAGCCTACGCCACCTGTATAACCAATGTGGTCGTTGTCTACAAGCTCAGGTGAAACCCTTCCATCAGGTATGGGGCTTTCATCGCTGTACATTCCGCCACGCAGGAACAACTTATCGTTGATACCAACTTCCAGACCCAATCGCTGAGTATAAGAATTTCTCCAGTTTTTCGCTGTAACTGCGTCAGGAGTGGAGGCGTTCGCGAAATCAAATTTCAGGCTATCGTAAGACGACCAGTCCGTACGGTTTACATCATAGAGGAATTTGGCATTTATCTTCTCAGATATCTGATGCTCTATGCAGAACCCTGCACTCCATACGGCTGGTAGATTAAGTGTGGCATTGAAGCCTGTGGTTGCCGGAAATTGACTTGCCAAAGAAGAAGGAATATCATCAAACATGGCTTCGCCATCCTCCAGTTCCATCTTCAAACTATGCCTGTAATCCGCGCCTACCATTACTTTAATGGAACGCTCCTTTACCGTTTTATCAACCAGCGTAGCGTGAATACCTACATTGAAGCCCATGGCATTGCTGGCACCATTTAGTGTTGCTATTCCATATTCAGAATCATCCGAAGCCAGAGGCACAGCCTTGGTGAAATCAAAAGATCCCATAGAATAAACAAAGCCAGCGCCAATACCAATTCGATCCCAAAAACTATAGCTCACGGTAGGTTGAAACATGTACGTCTTCAGTGCTATATCCTGCACAATGAACATACCTTGCCATTCTTCTTCGTAGCTGGAACGCGAACCGAATTGGTTATTTACACCTAATCCTACGCGTAAATCCTTCCATACATTTCCGGAATAGTAAAACTGAATGGGTGTAGATAGATGTGAGTTTTGATCTATGTTGTAATGTGCCGCAGTTTGCAACGACATAGCTGGATCAATTAAGGCAGCTCCTGCAACAAATTGATGTCCCTGAAGTCTATACAACCCACCCGGGTTGTAGAAAATACTGGACGCATCAGAACAAAGCCCAGTAAAGGCTCCACCCAATGCTGTTGATTTATGGCCTTGCTGGTTAACCTGGAACCCACCGGCCCAAAGTTCACCTGTTGTGAGCACTGCAAAAGAAAAAATTGCAATCGCTGTAAGTCTCATGAATACACGGATTTGAGCACAATTTACAATTAATTGATTCACAGTTTTTTGTCTTACGGTTTGTTTTATTCAATCAGGCGTTTATAACTTTGTACCCATGATTACGCTATTTACACATATGCTTTTGACCAACAACACGTGCTGTTGTATGGGATTGCTATGCGGAAAGAGGTAGTCAGTAATTAACGATAAGATATTGATGCCGCCTTTCCATTTTGGAAGGGCGTTTTTGTTTTATGATATGAAGTATTTGAAAATGATGTGTTGTTGTATTGCCTGCATGCCGGTGGGCATGTGTCCAAAACCCGGAAGGTCTTGAACTGAAAATTGTATACCCAATATTTACAGTAATGGCCTTCGTATACCGAAGGCCATTTTTTTTGATTGAACATGAAAACACAAACATTAACCAACATAGTCCACCAGGACATACAACAATTGGAAGAACGCATTGAAGCGTTCAAGGAAGGAGAGCTCAATGAAGAACGATTCAAACTGTTTCGGCTTACCCGAGGCGTATATGGTCAGCGTCAGCTTGGTGTGCAAATGATCCGAACGAAAGTTCCGATCGGGAGAATGAACACTAACCAGCTTAGAACCATAGCTGCACTGTCTCACCAGTACGCCTCTGGTAATCTCCACATCACAACCAGACAAAATATCCAGCTCCACTACGTGAAATTAGATGATGCACCCAAGGTCTGGAGAAGCTTGGAAGAGGTAGGTATCACTTTACGCGAGGCATGCGGAAATACGGTGCGAAATATCACGGGTTCTTCGTTCGCGGGAATTGATCCGGAGGAACCATTTGATATCACACCTTATGCGTTGGCATTGTACGAGTATTTTCTTCGCAACCCACTTGGGGGCGAAATGGGTCGGAAGATCAAGATCGCTTTCTCATCCTCTGAGAAGGACAGTGCTTTTGCCTACTTCCATGATATTGGGTTTATCCCCGTGTGGAAGGGGCGTCCGGGATTTAGAATTCTGGTGGGTGGTGGATTAGGTGCACAACCATTCGCTGCTCAGGAATTCACAGATTTCCTTCCCGCAGAGGACTTGCTGTCCTTTAGCACCGCTCTGATAAGAGTATTCGATCGATTGGGAGAAAGAGAGAAACGTTTGAAGGCACGCCTCAAGTTCCTGATCAAGGATTTAGGCATTGAAGTTTTCCGAGACCTTGTGTTGGAGGAGTGGAAGAACATCGATATCACTCTTAAACTGAAAGAAGAACAGCGGGATCAATCAAGCCAAGAAGTACGGGAAGTGGAATTGCCTGATCACCTCCAACTTGCATACAAGCGGTTCGTGCATACCAACGTACAAGACCAGAAGAACTCCCCACTGAAGGCGGTGTCCATCAAAATTCCACGTGGGGATCTCGATTGGAGAACAGCAAGTGTGCTGGCGGAGATAATAGATGCCCTTGCCAGTGCCGAGTTTAGACTTACGGTTAAGCAAGGAGTCGTTCTTACGGATGTTCACCCTGAGAACTTGCCGGCATTGTTTCTCGCTTTGGAGGAATTGAAATTGGCTGGGCCGGGGGCTGGGACCATTCTGGATGTTACGTCCTGCCCGGGGTCAGACACTTGTAATCTGGCTGTAACCAACTCAACGGGCCTTGCTTCTGAACTGGAGGCGGTGCTGCAAGATGAATACTACGATCTGGTTACATCAGAAATCCGAGTGAACATCAGTGGATGTATGAATTCTTGCGGTCAGCACATGGCGGCAGACATCGGATTCCACGGTAGTTCGATTAAAGTAAACGGGCAAGTAGCACCAGCCATGCAAGTAGTCCTGGCAGGTGGACTTGATCATCTGAATGAAGGCCGTATTGCCGATAAGGTAATCAAGCTACCAACGAAGCGAATCCCTGATGCGCTTAGGACACTACTCAACGATTACGAGAATGGTGGAGAAGAGGGTGAATACTTCAAGCAGTACTTCGATCGAAGAGGTAAGATTTACTTCTACGACCTCTTGAAGGAACTGGCAGATACTACATCGTTGTCGGAGAATGATTTTGTGGATTGGGGAGCAGAACAACAGTTTCAGCGATCCATTGGAGTGGGAGAATGTGCTGGTGTTCTATTGGATGTGGTAGATAGCGTATTTGCTGATGCTCGAGATAAACTTGACCTATCCAAATATGCGATTCAAGATGGGGCATATGCAGATGCAGTATACCATGCCTATGCCTCGATGATCCACAGTGCCAAGGGCATACTGCTTTCACTTGATATCAAGTGTAATTCACACCAACAGATCATTCAGTCGTTCGAGGACCATGTGCTCGCGGCAGACCTGATCGAGCTGGAGGCTTCATTTTCCGAGCGGATCATGGAGATCAAAGAGCGCGTTGCGGGAAGAGATTTCAGTGAAGCTTATCTGCATTTCGCTCGGGAGTTTTACCTGAAGACTAAGGGTCTTCGGGCAAGTTTAAAGAATGAAAAAGACCTGGTGGCCGTTAGCCACTACAATGCTTAAAACGATGAAACAACCTAAACTAACACTGGTGGGAGCAGGTCCGGGTGATCCGGATCTGATCTCACTGAAAGGCATCAAGGCCATAGCCGCAGCGGACGTTGTGCTGTTCGATGCTTTGGTACATCCAGACTTGCTAAAGTTTGCCACCGGTGAAAAAATATACGTGGGCAAACGGGCAGGGCAGCCATCCAAGACCCAAGACGAGATCAATCAACTGATTGTCGATCGGGCGTTGAGCAAGGGGCACGTGGTCCGACTAAAGGGCGGTGACCCATTTATCTTTGGTCGAGGACTGGAAGAGAAAGAATACGCAGAGATATTCAATATTGAAGTGGAGGTGGTTCCGGGAATATCGTCTTCAACCGGACTGCCGGGATTGGAGGGGGTGTCGCTTACACAACGAGGCATCAACCATGGTTTCTGGGTGCTTACTGCAACAGCTTCTGATGGTGGTTTGACCAGTGAGTTCACAGAAGCAGCAAGGTCCAATGCCACCGTGGTTGCATTGATGGGTGTGCGCAAACTCGAGCAACTTACGCGCATATATACCGAACTCGGAAAAGAAGAACTACCAGTGTTGATCATTCAAAATGGGTCACTTCCCTACCAGCGGTCTTTTCTTGGAACGGTAGCTAACATCAACAACAAATTCAGGGATTATGTGGAGGACGGACCCGGCATCATTGTGTTTGGTGAAACCGTGCGATCTCATCCTGAGTTCGTTACTGAGCAGGCAAAAACATATTTGAACAATAACTATTATCAAAACTAACCAACTATGAATCAGTTATTTCCAATTTTCCTGAAGACAGAATCTCTCCAGATTCTGTTGGTAGGTGGAGGGAAAGTGGCAGAGGAAAAACTCCACTTTCTCTTGAAAAGCAGTCCGCAGGCGCGGGTAACAGTAGTTGCGCCCGATATCAAATTTGCCGTGCGTAAATACGCCCAGGAGTACGACTTTGTTACGCTCCGTTTCAGAGAGTATAGACAACCCGACCTGCTCGGACACCAGGTGGTAATTGCCGCCACGAATAACCCCAAGGTGAATGCTTTAGTGAAGCGAGATGCAAACGCGTTGAACATTCTCACCAATACCGCAGACACACCAGATGAATGTGATTTCTACCTTGGTGGAGTAGTCACGAAAAATGACGTAAAAGTGGCAATCTCAACCAATGGAAAATCACCAACTTTAGCCAAGCGATTGAGGCAACTTTTGGAAGATGCACTTCCGGAAGAAGTAGATGAATTAGCCAATAACCTCCATGCGATTAGAAGTCAGCTCAAGGGCGACCTTCATGCACGGACAAAGCAACTCAATGAGCTGACACGCTCTTTGGTAGCAGAATAGAGCGAATAGATTAATTTTGGAGTCATGAGCAAAGAAGTGATTGAGACGGATATTATAATCGTGGGCGCAGGTCCTTGCGGACTGTTCACGGTGTTTGAAGCTGGATTGTTGAAGTTGAAGTGCCACCTTATTGATGCGCTTCCACAACCTGGCGGACAGTGCTCAGAGATATATCCAAAGAAGCCGATATATGACATACCGGCTTATCCGGAAATTCTTGCAGGTGATCTTACGGATAAACTCATGGAGCAGATCGCACCGTTCAAACCTGGCTTTACCCTTGGAGAGCGTGCAGAGACCATTGAAAAAACCGAAGATGATAAGTTCATTGTAACTACCAACAGAGGAACTGTGCATAAGGCACCTGTGGTGGCTATTGCAGGTGGATTGGGTTCGTTTGAACCGAGGAAACCACCGATCGGAAATCTTGCGGATTTTGAAGATAATGGAGTGGAGTACATCATCAAGGATCCGGAGATCTATCGAAACAAGAAGGTCGTAATTGCGGGTGGTGGAGATTCAGCACTTGACTGGTCTATATTTCTCGCTGAAGTGGCCAGTGAAGTGTCTCTTGTACATCGCAGAACCGAATTTAGGGGTGCCTTGGATTCTGTTGAGAAGGTAATGGAGCTTGCGGAAGCAGGTACCATCAAATTGCTCACCAATACGGAAGTAACAGGATTGAACGGCAATGGTCATCTTGAGTCGGTAGTGCTTACTGATAAAGAAGGAAATGAAGCCACTGTGGATACGGATCATTTCGTTCCGTTGTTTGGGCTAACGCCAAAACTGGGGCCAATTGCAAACTGGGGATTGGAGATCGAAAAGAATGCGATAGTGGTAGATACGTTTGATTACTCTACCAACATTGAAGGGATCTACGCGATAGGTGATGTGAATACATATCCGGGTAAGCTAAAATTGATCCTTTGTGGATTCCACGAAGCAACCTTAATGTGCCAGAGTGCTTTCAAAAGAATATACCCGGATAAGAATCTGGTATTGAAATATACCACTGTGCAAGGCGTACAGGGATTTGACAGCTAATGAGCCTGGTTAATATCACTATAATAGACAGGGAGGGTGTTGAGCACAAAGTAGAGGCGCCAACAGACATCCAAATGAACATGATGGAGCTTTGCAAGGCTTCTGACTTGCCGGTTGAAGGAACATGTGGCGGCATGGCAATGTGTGCATCCTGTCACTGCTACGTGGTTTCTGAACATGATATCTTCAATCGTTCGGATGATGAAGAGGATATGTTGGACCAGGCATTTTTTGTGAAGGACAACAGCCGGTTGGGATGCCAGATTCCAATTACAGATTCATTGGAAGGTTTGGTTATAGAATTAGCGGATCCGGGTGAGTAGGATCTTGAATTCCGTAATTTCACCATATGAGGTACCTTCTGCTTATAGGGATGGCCATCGCCTTACATGCTCAAACGTCTGCACAATTTGTAAGTAAACACTACGAAGCGCAGCAGTTGCAACTTCAGGCTGGATTACTCTTCGAACAATTGCAGAAAGACCTGCGGGAAGATGGATGGAGGCCTGATGTAGACCTTTACATTTTAAAGGAAGGGGGCGTCAACATACCCGTGATAGAGATCAACATTGCCGGCCAACCTGATACAGTGAAACAGAAAGGAGGCGCGGTGCATGTAAATTATAGAAACTATGTCACCATGTGGATGTTTGATAAACCCGTAGACAAAAAACTGAAGGACTTCCTTGTTTCTTCAATGGGAGGCGAAAGCTGGGTGGAATTCACTGAAACAAAAAACTGCACGGTTTGTATAATTCCAACGGAATTGGGATCTGCCAAAAAAGAGCATAAGGAAGTTGCTGCCTTGAGGACGCTACTGATGGGGTTCCTCAAAAAGAACAGCGAAAAGCTTTAATTGTAGATCACTACAAATGAAGACCAACGGTATGAGATTTACTTTTCCCGCTCTAGCATTGACGATGATCATGCTGATTACCGCCTGTAGCTCCAATCCTACAGATGAAATTCAAGAAGTTGATGACCCCATCGGTATGCCGAAGCCGGAAGAACCCGAAGTGGAAACTCCGGTTGAAGACAATGCACCGGATCTTGACATGCATAACATCAATGACTTCTGGACTTTGTTTACCCAACGCGTTGCGGAACCCGATCCGGAGGGCGTTAGGGAACTGTTCAACTTACCCATGAAAGATGTCGATTGGTTGGTGGAAGAAGCAGAAGGTGGTGTAATGAGTCATGTTGTGTTCCAGGATAAGTACGGCACACTATTCGACAGCACTGCAGTGGCACAGATCCCTCAGATCAAGGTTGAGGACCTCAGAAAGCTTGATCCAGGATATGAGATCATGGGTTTCACTTTCAAAAACGGATATGAGTTCTCAGTGAATTACAATTACGGGGAAATGGAGTCATCCATGATCTTTTTCATCGATGAATTTGACGAGGGCTTTCGCGTTTGTTACTTAACCGTAGCTGGTTAACCCCTGGAGTGCTTCCAACGCCTGTGACTCCACAGCCAGGTTTCAGGCAATTCCCTGATATCCTTTTCAAGGCGCTCCGTGTGTAGCCTGGTAAGTTCTTCTACCGTCATATCAGTAGGATCATCTACCAATACCTCATTGAAAATGTCATAACGACCACGCGCTATTCTTTTGATGGAAGAGTAAATCACCGGGCTTCCATATCGAATGGCCACTTTGGCCGTACCGGGAAACACCGCTGTATCCTGGTTCATGAATGGCACCCAAACAGCATCGCGCTTAGGTGGTGTTTGATCTGCAATAAACACGGTAGCGGTGAGCTTTCCTTTGTTTTCCACCAGTGTTCGAAAGATCTGCTTCATGTTGCGTAGCTGACTGCCAAAACGGGATCTCATCTTCCTCATCAATCCATCGAAGCCTTTGTTGTTCAATGTTTGATAAATGATCACCGGTTGGTGAAGCCCTTCCACTGCAAAGCGCAAACCTCCCCACTCCCAGTTTCCAAGATGACCCATGACCACAATTACACTCTGGTTGGTGTCCATGTATCGCTGGAATACTTCTGGGTTGTTGAAAGACACATACTTCCGAAGTCGCTGTTCTGAGATTGTGAAAGCCTTGATTGTTTCGAACAACACATCACAGAAATAGTGCTGATACTTACGCTCGATTTCCAAACGCTCCTCTTCTGACATGTTGGGAAAAGCGTTCCGCAGATTCTCAGTCACCACAGTTTTTCGATAGCCAAAAATCCGGAATGCGATAAAGTATGTTACACTGGAGCACCACCGCAAATACCACATGGGCATGAGTGAGTACAGGTATATGACCGGAGTTAGCAGGTAAGCCACAGAAATGATTCAGATCATTTCGATAAAGATAGATAGGAATGGCTTAAAGAACAGCGAATACACCTACTTTGAGTTCCGCACCCCTTAGATTGTAGTTCTTGTAATGACTGAAGTCCACAGATCTCCCATCAAGTTGATACGAGGTCCACTTTACCTGCAAGTCTGGAAGTGTTAGGCAACCGTATACACCTAACCCTTCTGATATTAAACGTCTGTAGCCTGCTTGCGCCTGAAGGGTTAGTCCATCACCTATAAGAATTCCACGCTTGGAATGGGTGGTTATAAACTCATGACTAAGGTTATGGTAACCGATCACGACTCCAGCAAACCAGTCGGAGTACTCCGTTTGTTTGAAATGGTAGTCAATCCTTCCACCCACAACAAAGCTCTTCACTTTTTCCGATATCCTTCCTGCAGAGTCCGGAAGATTCCAATACCGCGAATGTTGGTACTGAGCACCAATGCTAACACGATTGGAAATATTGTGTTGGATGGAAATGGGTAGAAGAAAAGCTGAGGGCAGTTGGTTGTTTCCTGTATAAATCCCTGCTCCGGCTCCAACAGAAATAACTGAGGTCTTGGGCTTCACAATTTGAGCCACAGCCATACAAGGCACCAGCAGTATTGCCAAAATAATCGTTCGCATAAAAAACCCTTCCTATTAAAGTTACTAAAAATGGCCCTTCCTCCGCTGTACCGCTACTTACAGAACTCCTGATGAATATCAGTACCTGTGGTGATCGACCTCATGAACATTAGACACAGGACGCGGGAACTTTACACAAAACAAAGTACGCTCATGATCAAGAATATTGACGGATTAATTAAAGCGCTGGCCCTTTGCAAAGACAAGAGAGGTTATTTCGAGGTGCTGCGCGACATGAATATCGAAGAATCGGAGTTGCAGAACTACTATTCCTGGGACGCGGAACATTACACACGAAACTGTCTTGTAAGAACCGATGACTACGAAGTGGTATTGATCTGTTGGGAAAAGGGGCAGCAATCTTACATTCACGACTACGCTGCGAATGAGGCCTGGATTCATCCTATATGCGGAGCCTTAAAAGAAGAACGATTCCTGTGGTCGGAGCCTGACGACACCCTTCATAAGGTGAGTAGCGTAACCTTGAACAAAGGCGACTACAATTACATGAGTGACAAGATCAATATTCACCGATACACGAACATTTATGAAAGCAGATCCGTTAGTCTGCACTTATACTCCAAACCTGTAACGGAGTGGAACATATACACCGAAGAGGGTGGTTTCACTGGTAGTAAGCAGGTATGGCTAGACAATGAATTCAAACTCGAAAACGCTTAATACAAGAAATCATGGACGCAAAGCAACATTTATACTACGCCTTAGGTATCCTGGCTTACGGGGTCGCAAAGGCTGATGGAACCATTCAACGCGAAGAGAAAGACATGGTGAAGAAAATTGTAGAGGAGGAGACAGACCACGCGATGGATTACGGTTATACAGAGATCATTTTCCTTCTCCTTGAGAAAGAGAAGAAGGGATTCCAGTCAACATACGATTGGGCTATGAAGAACTTTGAGCTCGGCAAACACCATTTCACTGACGAGATGAAAAAGAACTTCGTGAAAACCATAACCAAGGTAGCCGAAGCATTTCCTCCAAATACAGATGAGGAAATGGCGATCATCACCAGATTCGAAAATGATCTTGATGAACTAAAGGTCAATGCAGTTATTGAATAGACCTTGTATCCATTGTATATTCGTGGGGAGATGAGTGAGAAGGATACATTACTACCTACAGAAAGTATTTATCAAGCCCTCTTCGAATCAGCCGCAGAGGGCTTGGTTGTTACTGACCAGCGCGGGTCGATCATTGCGGTTAACAGGGCGCTTCTTGAGATGTTCGGATACGAACGTGAGGAGTTGTTGGGAAAGGGTGTTGATGTGCTTGTACCGTCTTCAGAAAGAGCTTCTCACGACAAGCATAGAGATGGTTATATGAAGAAGCCATCGCCAAGAACCATGGGTAAAGGAAGGGACCTAATGGGGGAGAAGAAAGGTGGGGATTTATTTCCGGTGGAGATTTCTCTTAACCATTTCGAGGTCGATGGTCAGCGATGCGCCATGGCTTTGGTATCAGACATCAGCGCAAGAAAAGGAGATGAGGAGGCGCTGCATTTACAACGAGAGAAGTTGGAACTCACGGTACAGCAAAGAACCAGTGAGCTTAAGGAAACAGAGAAACTGTATGCATTGATTGCACGGCAGTTTCCGAATGGAACCATCAATGTGTTGGACCAGGACTTCAAATATTTGTTTGCTGAGGGAAAGGAATTCTTCAAGCATGGAATTACGAGTGAAACGCTGATTGGTACCAACTTTATCGAGCGTCTTGCACCGGAGATCAGAGAAGATACAAAGGCAAAACTGGAACAGGTATTTGGGGGTCAACACCTGTCATCTAACATCCAATTTGGAGATCAGCATTACGAGATCAACTGCGTGCCTCTGGAGAACGCGGCCGGAAAGATCGATAAGATTCTTGTCGTTGAGCATAACGTTACCGCGTTAACGCAAGCCAAGCAGGAAGCGCAGGTGGCGTTGGAGAAAGAACAGGAACTGGGTGAATTGAAATCACGTTTCGTGTCTATGGCATCCCATGAATTTCGAACGCCTTTAGCCACCGTCCTTTCGTCTGCAAACCTCCTTGAGCGTTACCTGGATCAACCTGAGATTAACCTGGAATCTTGCGAAAAGCATACCCGAAGAATTAAAGGTGCGGTGTCTAACCTAACAGGTATTCTAAACGACTTCTTATCGCTTGATAAGCTTGAATCAGGACTTATTGCTGCCAATCCAACGACCATTGATCTGCTCCAGCTTAGTGAAGAGGTGGTAGACGAAATGATGGCGAATTTGAAGGAAGGACAACAGATCAACTTTGATCACCGGGGGTTGGAGGATGCGGTGGTATTCGACAAACAGATCGTGCACAATGTTATGCTGAATTTGGTGTCCAACGCGATCAAGTATTCACCGGAAGGAAGTGAAATCGGATTTAGCGTGGTGAGAACCAACAATCATATAGAAATTGAAGTGGAAGACCATGGTATGGGTATTCCACAAACAGAACAAAAACATTTGTTCGACCGATTCTTCAGAGCAACAAACGCAACGAATATTCAGGGAACCGGACTTGGTCTTCATATCGTAGCGAAGTATATTGAATTGTTAGGTGGTTCAATCCGATTTGAAAGTGCCGAAGAAAAGGGGACTACCTTTTATGTATCATTACCGATAGCCAACCAATGATGAAACACATTCTATTAATTGAAGATAACCTTGAGGTTAGAGAAAACACGCAGGAGCTATTGCAACTGGCGGGTTATGAAGTTACAACAGCTGAAAATGGTAAAGTAGGTGTTGTAAAGGCCGTAGACGTTGATCCGGATCTGATTATTTGCGACATCATGATGCCCGAACTGGATGGATACGGGGTGATCAAGATCTTAAGCCGGAACCCGGAAACAGCAACCATCCCATTCATATTTCTTACCGCAAAAGCAGATAAGTCTGATATCAGAATGGGGATGAATCTGGGAGCCGATGATTACCTGACGAAACCCTTCGAAGAAACGGATTTGTTGGATGCTATCGAATCCCGGTTCGCCCGACACAACAAGATCAATGTTGAAGAGGCTTCAGGTTTAACAGGGTTGCAGGAATTGGTGAGCAACGCATCAGATATTCCAGGGCTTGAGCAGTTGAATCTTGACTATAAAAACAGAAAGTATGCAGCTAAAGAAGTGGTGTATCGTGAAGGTGATCACCCACATTACCTATACTATGTGATCAAAGGCTCCATCACCAGTTCCAGAACGGACCCCTATGGTAAGAACCTGATTACTGAAACATACAACGAAGGTGATTACTTTGGTTATGTGGCACTTTTCCAAGGCTCGAACTACGTGGAGGAAGCGGTAGCCCTTTCTGAAGCTGAGGTAGCGCAGATATCTAAGGATGATTTCTTGAAACTGGTCTCCTCCAATCGTGATGTGGCTGTTCGCTTTATTAAGCTGATGGCTGGTAATGTTTCTGACAAGGAAGAACGCCTTTTGAAATTGGCCTATGCCACTGTTAAAGAGCGTCTTGCAGACGTTCTTCTTGAACTTAGTAATCAGGGCGAAAAGGAAATTAGCCTTGGTCGTGAGACGCTTGCTGAAATGGTTGGAACATCAACCGAAACGTTAATTCGTACGCTCACAGATATGAAAAACGCGGGCATTCTCGAAAGTGAAGGTCGTGCGGTATTTGTGAAGAACCCCGAGGAATTGAGCTCAATGGTGGACCCCTTCCACTAAACTGACGAAAGTCAGTATTCGTATTGTCAACGCTCATAGGGTAACGGCCTCCGGAAACGGACCTTTACTCTATGAAAAAATTACTCGTACCCACAGATTTCTCAACCTGTGCGCTTGACGCCTATAAGGTGGCTTGTGATATCGCCAGAGTTCAGGGAGGAGAGATTGTTCTCATTCATGTGAACAATTACCTCGGACCCGGACTTGCCGAGCCAACGTCAATCAGTATGCAGATGGTTGCGGAGGCAGTTGATCGGTTACATGAAGAGTTAGATAAGTGGAAGCAGATGGAGGTAGCCGAGGGACTGAATGTTACCACCGACCTTCTTGAAGGTAGTCCGGTTTGGAGAATCCATGAACAAGATAAGTTCAAAGATGCTGACCTGATCGTAATGGGAACTACTGGAGCTGGCAATTCATGGCTGGTAGGCGGTTCCAACGCTCAGAAGGTTGTTCAGCTAAGTGATATTCCGGTTCTTTCCTTACACCGTTACTTTGATATCAATGCAGTAAATGAAGTTGTGTTCGCTTCGAATTTCTACACGGAAGCGAAGTATGGAATTGAGAAGATCAAGAAGTTGCAAGAGCTATTCGGTTGGAAGGTTCATCTGGTAAAGGTGATTACACCCGCCAACTTCGAAACATCTGCCTATACCCAGAAGTTGTTCAATGATTTCATCAGAGACAACGATGTGCAGAACTATGAAACACATACATACAACGCCCAGTCGCTGGAAGAAGGGGTGTTGGAGTTTGCATACGGAATTGGTGCTGGACTGATAACCATGGAAACGCATGGTAGGTCAGGTTTCGCACACCTCTTCCTGCGCAGTAAAGCAGAGGCCATAACAGACCGTTCTGAGATTCCTGTATTAACCGCAAGAATCGTTGAGCCAGAGGTCGATCATGGCGTCATCTTCCCTGAATTAAAACATGAACATATAAATGAGTAACTATGAGCACTACAACTTTAAACCCAACTGTAGCTACTGCTACTACTGAAGTACAAACCGGGTCGAGATTCTTCGACTGGGAAAACATTGAATTCAACAGATTTGGCATCATTGCGATTTGTCTTGCATTGGCAGAATGTCTAGGTGGGATTGCTGCAGCATGTGCGCTTGAGATGCACATTGGTGTATTGGCAGTAACGGCTTTCCCAACTACAATTACGTTAGGATTTATCCTTGCTGTGGCGCCAATGAAGCAGATCATCCGTCTAACTGCTTTGGCATTGGTCATTGATGTTATTGTATTTGTCAGCTATTGGCTGGTGTAATCTTAAAGTAGTAATTCCCCACACCGACTGATGAAGACCATACTACTTCCTACCGATTTTTCGCCATGTTCGCTACACGCGATTAGGTATGCACTGTTCGCCTTCAAGCCAGAAGAGCACCAGTTTATATTGTGCAACACACACTTTGTACCTAGTGGTGGCGCGTCAATGGTTGTCTCAATTGATGACCTAATGGCGGACGAATCACAGAAGCAGCTCCGAGAGCTGCGGCAGAAGTTATGTGCTGACTTCAAACTAGCTATAAGCAAGTTTGAAATCATCAGTCTCAAAGGTACCGTGAGAGAGGGTATAAGCAGAATCCTATCCCAAATGAGCATCGACCTGATCGTTATGGGAAGCCATGGCGCTTCGGGTTGGAAGAAAGCAATCATCGGCAGTAACGCAGCTGCCGTCCTAAAGTCTGTAGATTGCCCCCTTCTCATGGTTCCGGGGAATAAAACCATTGTGCCACCTACGCATATTGGAGTAGCTGTAGACGATGTGGATCAAAAGGTGAAATTGAGTCACTGGATTCCCTCGTACATGAAACAGAATTGGGAGACAAATATCACTGCTTTTCATGTGGAAGATGATCCTGTAGATTACGCTACCAAAGAGCAAAGGACACACAAAAGTGGACTTCAGTTCAATGGTGAAAGCCTTGACGTTGAAACCATTCCATTCAAAGATGTTGTGGATGGTATCCTCACTTTCACCAAGGACAATGACATCAACTTTCTGGTAGTTGTTCGCAGAGATCGAAATTGGATGGAGTCCTTATTTCATGAAAGTGTTAGCTCCCAAACGATCATGGAGAGCAAGGTGCCAATTCTGGTTCTACCAGATTAAATTCTCGCACCTACTCCCTTCGACACACTTCGACAGGCTCAGTGAGCTCAGGGTGAACTGCTTCGTAGGTGTTCGTTAAATTCTCACACCTACTACGCAAACATCATCGATTTGATCTAGCTCGCCCTGCCAGGTGGTAAAGGTTTCCTGTAAGATTTCCAGCTGTTTCTGCATAGAATGATCATGAATCTCGATCAGCAGGTCTTTCAGTGTTTTGTATTTGAACTTCTTTCCACGTTCTCCACCGAACTGGTCAGGGTATCCATCAGAAAATAGGTAAACACAATCTTCCGAGTCTAATTGAACTTTGTGGTTGGTAAAGTGATTGCGGTAATCATAATGCCCAATTGGTTGCTTGTCTGCCTTGATCTCCATCAACTCCTTGGTATCATGTTTCACCACCCAGAGCGGATTGTTCGCCCCGGCATATTCGAGACTGTGGTTGTCAAAATCCAAAGAAACGAGTGACATGTCCATGCCGTCCCGTACATCCTCCTCCTCCGATTCAAAGGTCTTTGTAACGATATCTGACAGTTGGTCAAGAATCTTAGCAGGTTCCCTCAGACCAAATTCGTTCACGCAACGCTGAAGGCTGTTGGCGCCAACCACGCTAACCATTGCTCCAGGAACACCGTGACCCGTGCAGTCCACTACAGCAAGCAGAACTTTGTTGTCTTCAATAGGCTCCATCCAATAGAAATCACCAGAAACAATGTCTTTGGGTTTAAACATGACAAAGCTCCTTCGCAGGTTGGCCTTGAACACCTGACGCGTTGGTAGGATGGCATCCTGTAGCCGCTTGGCATAGTTGATTGAATCAAGGATCTCTCTGTTTTTCGATTCAAGGATATCCTTCTGGTACTGGATCTCTTGCGTACGCTCCTCTACCTTATTCTCAAGGTTCTGGTTGATCTCCTTGAGTTCGTCAATGAGGTTCTTGATGCTTTCCTGCATTTTGCGGAAGCTTAACGCGAGGATTCCAATTTCATCCGATCGTCTGATGCTTACATCCGCATCCATATTTCCACGGGCGAGGTCACGCGCTCCAGTGGTTAATTTTTTGAGTGGTCGGGTAATCTGACGTGCAATAACCAATGCAGCAATCATTACAAGAAGAGCCAGTCCGATAAGGGTGTACAAAATTCCATCCCTCAATGAGTCCACTTCGGTGAATGCCTCTTCTTCATCAAGCTCACTCATAATTACCCAGTGCATCCCTTCAAGCTTCAATGGTTTGTAAGAGGACAACACCGAAACGCCCCGATAATCATCGAAGATCCTGGTTCCGGTTTCTCCGCGCAGTGCGGCCTCCGTTCCTTCAGTGTGTACGGCTTGTAAGCCAATGGCACTATTGAAGTTCATGATACGATCGATTACACTACTGTCCACCCCAAGATCAGCGATCATCTTGAAATAGTTGTCTCTGTCTTCAATCAGAAAACGACTCTGATTTCGCAGCAGGTAATCTTCGCCAACAATGTATGTTTCTCCCGATTTTCCAAGTCCCACTTCTTCCCAACTATTGTGGTTGGTCATAATGCCATTGATTTTGGCAATGGGCATCTGAAAGATCAGCACACCTTCCAGCTTACCATCTACATATATAGGCGAGGAGATGAAAGATGCGGGGGCATTGTAAGAGGGATGGTAAGGCTTGAAATCTTCCAGTTCAACGAAATCGGGATTACCAGCCGCAGCGGATTCTTTAAACGCACTTGCAATATTGGTGTTTTTATAGTGGCCGTTCTTCAAAGAAGTAGCGTAGTCCATTTCCTTAAAGACAGAGTATACGATATGTCCTGATTCGTTGTCAACAAGGAAGATGTCGTAGTAACCAAACTTCTCAAGAAAGTCCTTGAAGAAAGGATGGAATTCGCGATGTGAAGCAGAGTAGCTGGTGCCATCATCTGCATCGTACATTTCATGCTTCGCGCCCACATCATGTGGATTTGAAGAGATATATAGATCCTGAAGAATTAGCGTTGAGGTGTGCTCGGAAAGTTCACTCACGGCCTCTTCGTTCTCCAAAAGATTCGGTGTCAAACGAACCATGTATTCATTATCTACATAGTTCTTAACCCTTACATGACTTTGCGCAATGTCCCCACCTTGCGCCTTGTATTCTTTCTCAATATTGTTGAACCCGCTCTTGAAGGCTACCATTGCGGATTTCACCGTAGGGTCATTGGAAAGAGTCAGAATCTGATCGTGGATCTGACCGAAGTAATCCTCGATTTGACTCGCTTTCATTTCCCTTACAGCCGTCAGCTTATTGAAAGCCTCTACTTCCAGAGAGTGCTTACCTGTACGGTAAGACATGTAGCCTACGATCAGGATTGGCAGGAAAGCAATAAAGAAAAATGCCAGGGTTAACTTGATGCTGATCTTCATCCGCGCTCCTTTATCTCCTTGTCCACCTGGCAAACGGGAATGGGAACCATCTTATGTTTGTTTCTGTTGTGGAAGGACTGGTAGATGTCCAATACTTCCTTCTGTCTTCCTTCAAGCGAGGAGGGGTCACCTTCAAATTCCATGGCCCATTCCAGTTCAGGATAGGAAGCTCCAAGCTGATCTTCATCGGTTCGGTCATCGCCCCAAAGACCATCCGTAGGAGGCGCATCAAGGATATCCTGTGAAACACCCAGATATTCCCCGAGTTCAAAAACTTCAGTTTTATTGAGGTCCGCAATAGGGCTCAGATCAACACCGCCATCACCATATTTGGTAAAGAATCCCACTCCAAAATCCTCCACCTTGTTGCCCGTTCCAGCAACCAATAGCCCATTGATTTGGGCAATGTGATACAAGGAGGTCATTCTTAAACGGGCACGGGCATTCGCAAGTGATAACTGCTTAAGTTCGGCATCTGGGCAATCAGGTAGGGTGGCAACCATCTGATCGAATACATCAGTCAGCTCAACGAAGTGTGATTGCACATTTGAGTACGATCCGATAAGACTTTCTATGTGCTCTATACCTCGATTGACCTGTTCCTGCGATTGGTGAATAGGCATATCAACACAAATCGTGCGCAACCCCGTTCTTGCAGCAAGTGAAGAGGTTACGGCAGAGTCAATGCCACCCGAAACGCCTACTACGAAGCCTCTGGCATTGGCATTAGATGCATAGTCCTTGAGCCAACCTAGGATGTGGTGCTCAACAGCGCTACAGTTCATGGAATATCAGAACAATACGCCCACCTTTAATTGGACGTTGTGAGGCACAGCATTTTGTTTGATACCTGTATTAGAGGTGTCAAATATGTGTTTAGAATCTTTCTTGATGACATTGTTCACACCCAGGTTATAGGCAAGTCCAAAAACCAACGCTGTGGATCCTGAAATGGTGTATTCGGCACCACCACCAATATGCACTTGTGCCCTAAACAGGTTCATGTCTTTCTCGATGTTGATCTGCTCTTTGGTAACCGCAGAACTAACCGTTGATGGTGTTACATCATCTGTAGAACGCCCTTTGTATTTAAAGCCAAGATTCATACCCAACTCACCATAGTAGGTCATGTAACCAATCTCCTTCGTTCTCATCTTGATGCCTATAGGAATGTTTACGTACGTCATGTTATACGTTCTGCTGTTAACCCTAAACAGGTCGTATGTAAGTGTAGTATCGTTGAAATCCACATCCTGGATCTCGATCAATTCTTCATCCTTGTTCATGTAGTAGGAAGAGGTGTCATTGCCATCGAAATTCAGAATACCACCATCGTAATTGAATTGTACGCCAAAACCAAAGGAGACGATCTTGCTCAACCGCTTCTCTACATCCAATCCCCAGGCAAATTTGAAAGCCGTACCACCACTGGTGAATTTTTTCTCGTTCTCTGGTTGATACCAGTTAAGGCTTGGAGCACCGCTAATGCCGAACCTCCACTTCTTGTCGAATTCCCCTTCTTCCTGCGCCATTACGGTGTTAGCAACGAAAATGGTAATCAGGATCAGATATATCTTTTTCATACTTTTGGCGTTCTTATTCTTACCAAACAATTATAAGTTTTTTTTACCAATGCACAGACTGTTCCAAACCTCACTCATTGCTGTTTCAATGCTCATGTTTATGGGTTGTGGAGAGTCGAATCCGCACCTGGTTGATACTTCGAATGTGCAAGTTGAAATCAAGCTCAAACGGTTTGAAAAAGATCTGTTTAAGCTAACGAAGGACAGCTTGCCGGATGAAGCTTTGGATGGGCTTGCGAAGCAGTATCCTGAGTTTTTCCCCTTGTTTGTTGAAGAGATTATTAAGGTTGGGGTCGCTGGAGATCCAGCGTTAAGTTATGGTGTAAGGTCTTTTTTGTTTGATCCGGATGTGCAACAGGTGTATCCTTCCTGTGCCAAGGAATATGAGCAAATGGAAGATGTAGTAGCGGATCTGGAATATGGATTCAAACACTTTAAATACCATTTTCCAGAGCATCGGGTTCCGGAATTCACCACATTCTATTCTCACTTTAATTATCCCAGTGTAATTCTTGATAAAGAGATTGCCATTCCCATTGAGAAGTATCTGGGTACCAAGCATGATTTCTATAAGCGGTTAGGTATTCCAGAGTATAAAATCTTGTCCATGAGCCGGAAGGGAATCACTGTTGATTGTTTGAAGGGTTGGGTGAATGAAACATTCGAAGTGGATCAGGAGAAAAAACGAATTCTTGACCACATGCTGTACCAGGGTAAGTTATTGTACGCTTTGGATGTGATGCTACCCGAATGGCCAGATTCACTAAAGATCGGCTACACAGGTGCGCAGGTGGAATGGTGCCATACCAATGAAGCGGAAATTTGGGATTATTTGGTTACCAATAAGATGCTCTTTGATAATGATCCTGCCACGCAGGCAAAGCTTATTGGAGAAGCACCTTTTACTCCAGGGTTTCCCGATGGTTCTCCCGGAAGAGCCGGACATTGGGTTGGTTGGCAAATTGTACGCGCATACATGAATGCAAATAAGGTATCACTGGAGGAGCTATTGCGCGAGCAGAACTGCGATAAAATATTGAATAAGTCAGGTTATAAACCAAAAGCTAATTAATGAAACAGTCAGAGATCAAACTGAACGTTGAGTTGAATGAGAATCATATCCCAAGTAAACTACAATGGGAGGCGCCAGATAGTGGTACGAATGGAAAACAGGATTGCAAGGCTTTCATGTTAGCCATCTGGGATAGCCAGGAAAAGGGATTGATGAGAATTGACCTTTGGAATCAGGAAATGCAGGTGGATGAGATGCGGGATTTTTGTTTCCAAAACCTGATGACCATGGCAGATACACTAGAGCGTGCAACATCGGATGTTGAATTGGCGCACGAACTTAGGGAATTGGGTCAGAAATTTGCCGCAAAAGCCCAGGAAATAGCCGCCCAAAACGATGCCCAATAAAGTATTGAATACTTGTACTTTACAAGAGAAATTGGTTATTTTGTTATGTTAAGACAAACCATAGTTTGATGAACAAGCAATTACTCTCTCTTTTGACCCTTGCGTTGGGCTTGATCAGCACAACAGCATTTGGTCAGCTATTCTACTCAAACGGTGCTACAATTCAGGTTACCATTGGTGGTTTATTGCACATCAATGGTGATGCTGAAACCAATGGTGCAGCTGCAACGCTGGGCAATGAAGGTAGAATCAATGTAGCCAACAGTGTTGCCAATGGTAATTTCACCATCAACAACACAAGTACAGTTTCCGGAAACGGAGATTACTATGTGGAAGGAGATTGGACCAACAATGCTACGTTTCAAACAGATTCGAGCTATGTCAATCTTAGTGGAGGCAACCAATTGATCACTGGTGCCAATCAAACGACTTTCTGGGATTTGGAGATTTCAGGTACTGGTGTGAAAACACAGACGCTTGATGCATTTACTTCAAACTCTCTACAATTGAATTCACTTGAGTTGGCAACGGATGTGAACACCATGTTCGTTACCACAAACAATCCAGCTGCGGTTATGAATAACAACACTTTTGGGTCTGAAGGTTTTGTAAGCAGTCTTGCGGGTGGTTCATTGTCGCGAAACACAAATCAAGCGATGAAGTACTTCTTCCCAACAGGAAGTAGTCTTGGTACTTTAAGATACAGGCCAGCGTATATCACTCCTGTTTCAACAGCGGCCAATACGTACACGGCTAGATTGGCAAACAACGATGGTACAGCAGACGGTTATCCTACTAATCAGGTAGAGTCAAGCCTTGCTTCTGCATCAGCGAATACAGCTTTTTACCACGTAATCAATAGAAGTGCAGGTATGGACAATGCATCAATAGAGTTGCATTACGATCCAGCTGCCGATGGTGTATTTAGTTCAATGGGACAATGGAATACGCCAACTACTGGTTTCTGGAATGAAATTGGAACATCAGCACACACTGCAGGCACTAACTATAACAACATCAATGCACCGGCATGGGCAGATTGGACAGAAGAGCCATTTGTGCTTATTCAGGCTGAGGGCATCGATGTGCCAAACGTATTTACACCAAACGGTGATGGTAGAAATGATTTCCTAACGATCCCAGGTGGTGGAATTCTTGAGTACGAATTGGTGATCTATAACAGATGGGGACAAACCATCTTTAGCACTACCGCCAGAGAGATCAATTGGGATGGCAGAACAACGGCAGGTGTTGAGGCATCAGCTGGTACTTACTATTATACTTTGAAGGCCACAGGGCTTTCAGGAACTGACTACAGTCAGGTAGGTCACATCACTCTCCTGAGAGACTAATTCCAGGTAGCATTTACTTCTTCTACGAAGGTTAGAATATCTTCTTTCCCCAATCCGGTGTTGGCAGAAGACACAAAGTATTTAGGTGTTTCTTCCCAGTCACCATTAAGCATTTTCTTAAGGTAGGATAGTACCTGCTTGTTCAGTGCGCTGCTGGATTGTTTGTCACCTTTGGTGAAGACCATAACAAAGGGCACACCACTTTCCGCAAGCCACGCCATAAATTCCAGATCAATCTTCTGAGGCTCATGTCGGCTGTCAACAAGTACAAATACACCCAGTAAATTCTCCCTTCCCAAGATGTAAGACTTGGTGGTCTTGTTCCATTGGAATCGCTTTCCTTTGGAAACCTTGGCGTAACCATATCCAGGAAGATCTACCAGATACCACTCCTTATTAATAAGGAAGTGGTTGATGAGCTGTGTCTTTCCGGGTGTCCCCGAAACCTTAGCTAAGCCCTTTGTATTGGTTAGCATATTGATCAAGGACGACTTGCCCACATTGGATCTACCAATGAACGCATATTCCGGTTTGTCAGCAGTTGGGCATTGATCCAGTTTCGCAGAGCTAACCAGAAATTCTGCCGATTTAACCTGCATCTAATTCAGAAGTCTCGAATTGAAAGCGTTCCTTGAACCAGGCGTCAAGGATTTTATTGAACTCTTCCGGCTGCTCCATCATCGGGGCGTGACCGCACTCATCTATCCAATATAAGTCAGCGCTTGGGAGCGACTGCTCAAATTCTTCAGCCACTTCGGGCGGAGTGATGTTATCGTTCTTACCCCATATCAGACAAACGGGTAGGTTGTAAGAAGGTAGATCCGATTTCATGTTGTGACGAATGGCCGATTTGGCAAGTGCAAGAATCCTTACCAATTGCTGCCGATCATTTACAATCTCGAATACCTCATCCACCAGTTCATCGGTAACCATTTCCGGGTCATGGAATGTAACTGCAATACGCTCCCTAAGGAAGTTCTTGTCTTCTCTCCGCGGGAAAGATCCTCCGAACGCGTTTTCATATAGACCCGAACTACCAGTGAGTACAAGAGAATGCACCTTCGGCATATTCGCAAGGGTATAAACCAATCCAACATGACCACCCAAGGAGTTACCCAAAAGCGAAAATTGATCAAGCTGTTTGAATTCCACGAAGTCTTCAATGTACTTACTCAATTTCTTCACGTTGGTGTCCAACACCGGCATTGTATATAACGGCATGATCGGAACGATCACGCGGTACCTTCTGGCAAAGTGATTGATGAGATCAGCGAAATTACTCAACGCTCCGAAAAGCCCATGGAGTATGACAATCGTGTGGCCTTCGCCCTTTTCCAGGTACTTAAAACCGCCCTCTTCTATTATGTCTACTTCGTGTCCCATCTACCACCGTAGGTTTCACCAAATGTAAAATAATTATTTGTGAATTCTTCTATCTGAAACAGAGGGTTAACAAGCTATTCAGACCATCCTGACGAACATCAGGAATACAATATCCTGAGCGAAACAAAGTTTTCAACAAAGTGGTAAAAAGTGGTAAATGGTGGGAGAAAGTGGTAAAATTATTTATATTTTTACCGCCAATCCTATAAATGCTTCATGTTAAGTCTGTTAGGGGAATACGATTGCAAATTGGATGCAAAGGGAAGGTTCATGTTTCCGGCTGGTTTGAAGAAACAGTTGGCGGATGTGCTACACGAAGGATTCGTTGTGAACCGCAATGTTTTCGAGAAGTGCCTTGTGTTGTATCCAATGAAGGAGTGGGGTGTGATTCGGAAGCAACTCTCCAGATTGAACAGATTCGTTCGGAAGAACGAGCAGTTCGTGAGGAGGTTTCACAACGGAGCTACCCTGGTAGAGTTGGACGGAACAGGAAGGTTGTTGATGCCGAAGACTTTGTTGGAACATGCCGGTATCAAGAAGGCGATCAAGGTGTGTGGTAACGGGGAGCGAATTGAAATATGGGATAAAGACGCATACGGCAAAGTGATGAGCGCGGATGTAGACTTTGCTGATTTGGCGGAAGAGGTGATGGGTGCGCTTGGAAATGATGTGGACGATGTATCATGATCCGGTCCTTCTGAAGGAAGCCGTTGATGCACTGGTACAGGATGAGAATGGAACTTATGTGGATGTCACCTTCGGTGGAGGGGGGCATTCCAAAGAGATATTAAAACGGTTAAGTGATAAAGGACGGCTGATCGCTTTTGACAGGGATCTGGATAGTCTGGACAATGCAATAAACGACCCAAGGGTTGAACTGGTGAACCAGAATTTTCTCTACATGAAGAACTTTCTGAGGTACCACAAGGCAATGCCGGTTAACGGTATCCTTGCGGACCTGGGGGTTTCTTCGCACCAATTCGATGTACCTGAAAGAGGCTTTTCCTTCCAGCAAGATCACCGGCTCGATATGCGAATGGATCAATCGCAATCCCTTGATGCCGCTGAGGTAATCAATACTTATTCTGCCAAGCAACTTACCCAATTATTCAAGGATACCACTGATCTGAAATCACCGCACAAGATCGCAGCGGCTATATGTAATGCGCGCGACAATAATGCCATTACAACCACTGGTCAGCTAACAGCAGTATTCGCTGAGTGGAATTTGCAAAAGAACCGTCACAAATTCTTCTCACAGCTGTTTCAGGCTTTGAGAATCGAAGTCAATAGGGAACTCGATGCATTAAAAGAGTTGTTGGTTAGATCAGCTGAGGTGTTGGATGAGGAGGGTAGGATGGTTGTTATCAGCTACCATTCACACGAAGACAGGTTGGTTAAGAATTTCTTCCGCTCCGGCAATTTCGAAGGCCAGGTGGAAACAGATATCTACGGAAACGTCAATTCGGATTTCAAACCATTACAACAAAAGGTAATCGTTCCGGGTGATGAAGAAAAGCAGCGTAATCCCAGATCACGCAGTGCAAAAATGAGAGTGGGGGTCCGGGTATGAAGAAGCTGCTTTCCAGACTGAAAAGAAAGAAAGGGACTACCGAAAACACAGTAGAACGATCAGATCAGCGCCTAGTAGTAGACTTCCTCAGTGGGAAGTTTCTGACGCGTGATAAGGTTTTGGTGTTCCTGCCATACATCCTGTTCCTGGGATTGTTGGGTATAGTATACATCGCCAATGGCTATTTGGCGGAGAGCGCTTTCATGCGCATGGATAAGTTAAATCGCGAAGTCAAGGACCTACGGTCCGAATATATCACCATCAAGTCTGAATTGAATTACCGCAGCAAGCAATCAAGTGTTGCGGAGATGGTTGAGGAGTTGGGTTTGAAGGAATCGGTAGAGCCGCCAAAGAAAATCGTTAAGCAGGAGGAAGAATAATGGTACAGGACAAAAAGACAATGATGACCCGTACCTACTTGGTGTACATCCTTATATGTGTCATGGGTGTTGCTGTGTTGATTCAGGCTGGACGGGTGCAGTTCCTTGAAGGGGACAAGTGGAAAGAGCAGGCAATGAACGCCACCATGGCAGTAAAGAACATTGACGCAATCCGGGGCAACATATATTCCAGCAATGGAAGTCTGTTGGCCACATCCATTCCTATCTACGACATCTATTTTGATCCGAATGCGCCAGCGATTACGGACTCTATTTTCCTTCATTCCGTCACTCCGTTAAGTAAAGCACTAAGTGCGCGGTTCAAAACCAAGAGCTGGCAAGATTACCGCTCTGAACTATCCATGGCACGTGAGCGCGGCAAGCGTTACCACCTGATCAAACGTGGTGTGAAGTACAATGATCTTCAGGAAGTGAAGTCGTTTCCGCTGTTCGAAAAGGGTAGATATAAGGGAGGTTTTATATATGAGCAACGGAATAAGCGCGAGCAACCGTTTTGGCCGTTGGCAGCCAGAACCGTTGGTATTCACCGTACAGAAGGAATTTCTGTTGGATTGGAGGGTGCATACAACGGTGTGCTGAAGGGAGTGCAGGGAAGAAGATTGATGCAGAAGATTCATGGAGGCGTATGGATGCCTCTTAACGATGACAATGAGCAAGACCCGATTCCAGGTTACGATATCTACACCTCTATAGATATCAACATTCAGGACGTGGCGCAGTCGGCATTATTGGCTCAACTTTCAGAGCACAACGCGGATCATGGATGTGTAGTTGTAATGGAAGTGAAGACGGGCAGGATAAAGGCCATCGCTAACCTCAAAAGAACTTCCGAAGGGAAGTACTACGATACCTATAACTATGCTATCGGTGAGAGCACGGAACCAGGCTCAACCTTCAAGCTTATCACGCTAATGGCCGCACTGGAAGATGGTGTTACGGACATCGATGAGATGATTGACACCGAAGACGGTAGTGTACAGTTCTACGATCAGGTCATGTACGATTCCCATCGCGGTGGATATGGGAAGATCAGTGTTAAGCGAGGCTTCGAAGTTTCATCAAACACACTCTTTTCCAAGATGAATTGGAAGGGGTACAAATCTGATCCCGACAAGTTTATCAACCGCCTATATAACATGGGTGTCAATGAGATGACGGGAGTAGAGATTCCTGGTGAGGGTAGACCTCTTATCAAGAATACCAGAGACGAATCGTGGTCTGGAATTACGCTGCCGTGGATGGCCGTTGGGTACGAATCACGCATGACACCACTTCAAATACTCACAGTATACAATGCCGTAGCGAACAATGGAGTAATGGTAAAACCACGGTTCGTGGATCTGATCAAAGATAAAGGCGACATGATCCGCGAGGTGGAAACCGAGGTGCTTAATCCTTCCATTTGTTCTGAGGCAACAATTCAGAAACTTCAAGAGTGTCTTCGTGGTGTTGTTGAAAATGGTACCGCACGAAACCTGAAGGGTGGATCGCTTGCCATAGCAGGAAAGACAGGTACTGCGCAGATCGCTAACGATAAGTACGGATATACTTACGAAAGCAAGATCAGTTACCAGGCCTCTTTCGCAGGGTACTTCCCAGCGAACAATCCTGAGTACTCATGTATCGTTGTAATAAACGCGCCATCTAATAATGTATACTACGGTAACCAGGTGGCCGGCCCAATCTTCAAGGAGATAGCCGAGAAGGTGTACTCCATGGAGCTTAGGCTTCACGATCCTGTTCAGTATAGCGAAGAGGAAGCAAATTCTCGCATCCCTTACTCGAAATCCGGATACACAAGAGACCTCTCTTACTTGTTTGACGAACTCGGTTTTGAAACAAGCCAGGTGCCCTCATCGCCTTGGGTGGTTACTACAACAGGAAGCAACAAGATCCAAATGGATGTGAGAAAGGTGAAGCCTGAGCTCATGCCTAATGTAACAGGTATGGGATTGCGTGATGCCATGTTCCTGTTGGAGAATATGGGTGCAGTGGTTAGATGTACGGGAAGTGGAACAGTGAAGAAACAATCAGTTGAAGTGGGTGCAACCATGTATAAAGGAATCAAAGTGAAGCTGGAGTTGGAATGAAACTGTTGAAGGACATATTATATAGGTGTGGAATTGAAGAGGTGGCAGGCTCAACCAATGTCGCTGTGGAGTCGGTTACGTTTGATTCACGAGCTGTTGAAACATTCTCACTTTTTATAGCAATTCGCGGTACGCAGGTGGATGGCCATGATTACATCCAATCAGCCATTGACGCTGGATGTGTTGCGATTGTGTGTGAAGAGATTCCCGATCAACCACCTGCAGAAGTAAGTTTCGTAAGGGTAAAGAATTCATCCATTGCCTTGGCATACATAGCCAGCAACTTCTACGATGAACCTTCAGCTAAGCTAAAGTTGGTTGGTGTTACCGGAACCAATGGCAAGACCACCAATGCCACACTGCTTTACAATCTGTTTAAAGGACTTGGTAACAAGTGTGGATTGATCTCCACTGTGGAGTATAAGGTGGGAGATCAATCATTACCAGCTACCCATACAACTCCGGATGCCATAGCACTGAACAAGCTTATGGCCGACATGGTTGAAACGGGATGTACCCACTGTTTTATGGAGGTGAGTTCTCACGCCATCGTTCAGCACAGGACGGTCGGATTACATTTCGATGGCGCTGTTTTCACCAACATTACGCACGACCATCTGGATTACCACAAAACATTTGATGAATACATCAAAGCCAAGAAGACACTCTTCGATGAGCTCCCGGAAACCGCATTTGCACTGTACAACAGTGACGATAAGCACGGCTCCGTAATGGTGCAAAACACGAAGGCAAGAAAGCTCAGCTTCGGCCTCAAGGGCATGGCGGAGTACAAGGCCAAAATCATCGACAACCAGTTCAATGGCTTACAGTTAGAGATTGATAACAATGAGTTTTGGAGCAGGTTGGTGGGTGGCTTCAATGCATACAACCTGCTTGGTGTTTACGCAACTGCATTGCTTCTGGGTGAAGAATCTATGGCCGTGCTCACAGAGATGAGCAATCTGCAATCTGTAGACGGCCGTTTCCAGTACCTGAGAACCGAGGATGGTATTTCCGGCATTGTTGACTATGCACATACACCAGATGCACTTCAGAATGTGTTGAGTACGATCAAAGACATCCGAACGGGCAATGAACAGGTAATCACGGTTGTAGGTTGCGGTGGAGACAGAGATGCAGAGAAGCGCCCAAAAATGGCGGCCATTGCGTGTGATATGAGCGACAAGGTAATTCTCACTTCAGACAACCCAAGGTCAGAAAGCCCTGAAGGCATCATAACAGAAATGCAGCAGGGAGTGGACCCTGTACATCATAAGAAGGTGCTGAGTATTACAGATCGCAGAGAAGCAATCCGTACGGCTTGCGCACTATCTGAATCAGGAGATATCATTCTGGTGGCTGGAAAAGGTCATGAGAAGTACCAGGAAATAAATGGGGAACGCTTTCCATTCGATGACCTCGAGGTCTTGGGTGAAGCACTAAATCTTACGGAGAGGTAATGCTATACTATCTGTTCGAATATCTGCAGCAATACGACTTCCCAGGAGCCGGTGTATTTGATTACATCACCTTCAGGGCTGCCGCTGCGATCATCGTTTCCCTGATCATATCCATGCTGTTGGGTGGAAGGATCATCAACCTGTTGCATAGAAAACAAGTAGGTGAGACCGTTCGTGATCTTGGTCTTGAAGGTGAAGATCAGAAGAAGGGTACACCAACCATGGGTGGACTAATCATTCTGGCTTCCATTCTTGTGCCAACGCTGTTGTTCGCCAAGCTAGAGAACATCTACATCATTATGATGTTAGTAGCCACAGTGCTGCTTGGACTGATCGGATTTATAGACGATTACATTAAGGTATTCAAGAAGAACAAAGCGGGGCTCGCAGGGAAATTTAAGATCGTGGGCCAGATCGCTGTGGGTGCGATTGTAGGATCTATCCTGTATTTCAACGATGATGTTCAGGTTTACCATAAGGTATCTGATGGTCAGGAACAGGTTGTTCAACAGCAAATTCCCGAAGACGACATTTTCGTTGCCGACAATGAGGTTACCTGGCAGCGCGCCAACTCATCTACTGTAACCACAATACCATTTGTTAAGGACAATGAGTTTGATTACGCGTGGATTACAGATTGGATGTCTGACAATGCGCGAAGCTGGCTATGGGCCATTTTCATACCGATCGTGATCATCATCATCACCGCGGTTTCTAACGGAGCGAATATGACCGATGGATTGGATGGCCTGGCTACAGGAACCTCTGCCATCATAGGCGTAACGTTGGCCATCTTCGCATATGTATCTGGTAACACTGTTTTCGCAGATTACCTGAACATCATGTACATCCCGCAAACCGGTGAACTGGTTGTATTCATTGCCGCGTTTGTTGGGGGGTGTGTGGGCTTCCTTTGGTACAACTCATATCCAGCTCAGGTCTTCATGGGAGATACGGGAAGCCTGGCATTGGGAGGCATTATTGCAGCCTTCTCACTTGCGATCAGAAAAGAACTATTGATACCTGTGCTATGCGGGATTTTCCTGATAGAGAATCTCTCGGTGATGCTACAGGTAGGGTACTTCAAGTACACCAAAAAGAAATATGGGGAAGGTCGGAGAATATTCAGAATGGCCCCTTTACACCACCACTACCAGAAGAAGGGTTACCACGAAGCGAAGATCGTATCACGCTTCTGGATTGCGGGATTGATGCTGGCGGTGTTGACCATTATCACCTTAAAACTAAGGTAAGATGGAAAAGCTCGTAGTGCTAGGGGCAGGAGAGAGTGGCATTGGAGCGGCATTATTAGGAGTAAAGAAAGGATACCAGGTAATGGTGTCCGACCGAGATGGGATAGGAGAGACGGCTAAAGAGGTTCTTTCACATGTTGAAGTTGAGTTAGAGGTTGGTCATGCTTCCGAAAGGATCGATGATGCAGACGTGGTGATCAAGAGTCCCGGTATACCGGATTCGGCAGAGGTGATCCAGAGGCTTAAGGGTCTCAACAAGGAGATCATTTCAGAGATCGAATTTGCTTACAGGTATTGTAACGGGAAGATCATCGGAGTTACAGGTAGTAACGGAAAAACGACCACCTCAATGTTGATTCATCACATCCTTTCCAACGGAGGATTGGATGTAGCGCTAACCGGAAACGTGGGAGTGAGTTTCGCAAGAACGATTGCTGAGAGAGATTACGATTACTACGTGGTTGAGCTAAGCAGCTTTCAGTTAGAGGAGCTGCCTTCGTTCAAACCGGATATCGCTATCGTATTGAACATTACACCAGACCATCTGGATCGATACGAGAGCTTTGATCACTATGCGATGGCTAAAATGAACATCACATCCAATCAACAGGAAGGAGATGCTTTCATATTCTGCGCAGACGATGAGAAGATCATGGAATGTCTGCAGAATACAGAAGTAAGCGCCTCCAGATACCCTTTCTCACTTCAACAAGTACAGGAACCCCTTGGGGCCTATATAGCAAATGAACAATTGATTATAAACCATATAAACCAACAGTTCAAAATGTCCATATTCGAACTAGCCCTACAGGGCAAGCATAACCAGTACAACTCGATGGCAGCCGGGATCGCGGCCAAAATACTGGATTTGCGAAAAGATGTAATACGTGAGAGTCTTTCAGATTTTCAGAACGTTGAGCATCGTCTGGAGTTTGTTGCCAAGGTACATGGCATCGAATTCATCAACGATTCCAAAGCCACCAATGTGAATTCCACATGGTATGCGCTTGAAAGTATGACCAAACCGGTGATCTGGATTGCAGGTGGTGTAGATAAGGGTAACGATTACGATGCGTTGCTGGACCTTGTTAAGGATAAGGTCAAGGCCATCGTTTGCCTGGGTCTCGACAACCAGAAGATCCACAAGGCCTTTGGAGACCACGTGGAAACCATTGTAGATGCTGCTACAGCGGATGATGCGGTGAAGGAAGCTTACGGTCTTGGCCGAAAGGGAGAGATCGTGCTACTCTCACCATGTTGCGCAAGTTTCGACTTGTTTGAAAGCTATGAAGACCGAGGACATCAATTCAAGATGGCAGTTAAGGGACTTTAACAACCAACTATGTCACATCCAATTCATGTAATAGAAACTACAGAACAGGCGATCGAGCACTTTGGTGGCGGAGAAGACAAGCTGGTTTTGGTTGCCGGAGATAATGCAGCCAAGGACATCGAAGAGGTTATCACCAAAGAGCGAAACAGTGTACGTGCAGTTATTACCACAACGGCAACTGTTGAACAATTAATGAAAATGCTCGGGGACAAGAATGCATTTCTGATTACTGCAGCTAATGTGAATGAAGCTTTGCGTTATGCAACATTCACCTGTGTTAAAGGAGATCAGATTTATCTCATGAGCACGAAACACTTTGATCCATCGCAGGGAGATTTGGACATCTCTGCACTTGTAAATGAGTTCAGCTAACGAGTCAAATATTTTTCTGCCTTTCCGCTTCTTTCGCGGAGACAAGGTAATTTGGGTAGTCGTACTGCTGCTATCAGTGGTATCTATTCTCACGGTTTATAGTTCAATTGTAACGTTAGCATACAAGCATACAGATGGAGACACCATCCGTTATCTTGTTAAACACAGTAGCTTTCTCTTACTAGGTGTCGGTATCGCATTCGCTGCGCATAGTGTGAAATACAGCTATTATTCTAGAATAGCGCAGCTGGCATTTTACCTTTCTATCCCATTGTTGTTACTTACCCTCATTGTAGGTAATGAGATCAATGATGCTCACCGTTGGTTGCCGATCCCAGGAACCAATTACAGTTTTCAGACTTCAGATTTTGCCAAAATAGCTTTGGTGATGTTTTTGGCCAGGGCCATCGCGCGGAAAGGTGGACAGTTGGATACGTTCAAGGAAGCATTCAAACACATCTTCTTACCCGTTATTCTGGTTTGCGGATTGATCCTGCCCGCAGACCTTTCAACAGCCGTTATGCTGTTTGGAACATCTATGGTAATGATGTTTGTAGGTAAGGTTCCTATGAAACACCTGCTCACCCTGTTGGGTATTGGCGTGGCTTCAATGCTATTGATAGTTCTCATTGGTAAGGCGGTGCCAGGTACTTTCAGCCGACTGGATACATGGACAGCCAGGGTGGAACGATTCATGGACGACAAGCCATCCGAAGGAGATTTTCAGGCCGACCAGGCTAAGATTGCTGTGGCTACCGGAGGTGTTATCGGAAAGGGTCCCGGAAGAAGCACACAAAGAAATTTCCTGCCACATCCATATTCCGATTTCATTTATGCAATAGTGATCGAAGAGTATGGCTTAGTGGGAGGGGCCATTATACTGCTGCTCTATCTCATTATGCTCTTTCGGGGTGTAAGGATTGCCGGAAGTGCCGAAAAGACATTTGGAACAGTCCTGGCATTTGGACTGGCATTCAGCCTGGTATTCCAGGCGCTCATTAACATGGCAGTTGCCGTTAACCTGTTTCCTGTAACAGGTCAGCCGTTGCCCATGGTAAGCATGGGGGGAACCTCAATTCTGTTCACCTTCCTTGCGGTTGGAATACTGCTAAGTATCAGTCGACAGGGAGCCAAAGAAACCGCGGTTGAAGCATAAGTTCATCATAAGCGGAGGAGGAACAGGAGGGCATATATTCCCAGCCATCGCCATTGCGAATGGATTAAAACAACGACTGGATGATCCGGAGATTCTTTTCGTAGGTGCAGAAGGCAGAATGGAGATGGAGAAGGTTCCACAAGCCGGATACAGGATCATCGGTTTGCCGATTATGGGATTGCAGAGGAGACTTACGCTCAAGAACCTGAAGGTCCCATTCATGTTGTTGAAGAGCCAGCAAATGGCCAAAAAGATTATACGGGAGTTTCAACCTGATGCTGCAATCGGTGTTGGAGGATATGCATCTGGTCCAACCCTCAACAAGGCCACGGGTATGGGTGTTCCGGGATTGATTCAGGAGCAGAATTCGTATCCAGGTATCACTAACAAGATTCTGGCTAAGAAGGTCCAGCGTATCTGTGTCGCTTACGATAATATGGAGCGTTTCTTCGATCCAAGCAAGATCGTGAAGACCGGTAATCCTATTAGAGCGGAGTTGCTGGAAACGTGTAGTGACCGTGATGCAGGAATAGCACACTTTGAACTGGATCCGCAGAAGAGAACAGTATTGGTCGTTGGCGGGAGCCTCGGGGCGCGTACAGTAAATCAAGCGGTTTTGAATTACGTTAAGCACCACCATGATCAGAGCTTCCAGTTCATTTGGCAGACGGGCAAGTACTATTACGAAAGCCTATTGGAAGAGATAAAGCCACTGAATGACCACACAGTTCATATCATGCCATTCATCTCAGAAATGGGAAGAGCCTATGCGGCAGCGGATGTGGTGATTTCACGGGCAGGTGCTTTATCGATTTCAGAATTAAGTGCAGTAGGCAAGGCAAGTGTTTTTGTGCCAAGTCCCAATGTTTCTGAAGATCATCAAACCAAGAATGCGATGGCTTTAGTTGAACGCGATGCCGCTTTGATGATAAAGGATCAGGAAGTAACAGAAAAGCTTCCCGAAGTGCTCGGTTCCTTGCTTTCCAACAGTGGTAAGGTTCAGCAGTTGGAAGACAACATTAAGGCCATGGGCATTCTTGATGCGACAGACCGCATAGTGGATGAAGTGGTTAAACTGATAAAGGCGTGAGCGATTCAAGACACATATACTTTGTAGGCATCGGAGGGATCGGAATGAGTGCCCTTGCAAGGTATTTTAATGCCAGCGGGATCGAGGTCAGCGGTTATGATCGCACCAGAACCCCGCTTACAGAAGAACTGGAAGCCAATGGTATCCATGTAGTCTATGAGGAAGACCCTGACAATCTTCCAAATGATATTACTGAGGTAATCTACACACCTGCAATGCCGGAGACCAGTCCGCTGATGAGACACTTCCGCGAATCTGGTTTGCCCATTTCGAAACGCGCAGAAGCGTTGGGAGAGCTTTCCAGACAATACCCTACAATAGCGGTAGCTGGAACCCATGGAAAAACCACAACATCTTGCATCATTGCCCGCTTGCTCTCCGAAGCTGGTAAGGAAATGTTGGCGCTGCTAGGAGGATTATCGCTTGATTTCAACGCGAACTACTATCTAAAAGGAGAGCCCGAATGGATGGTAACCGAAGCGGATGAATACGACCGTTCGTTTCTACAGTTAAATCCGAAGATTGGGGTTATTACTTCCATCGAGCCAGATCACCTTGAGATCTACGGTAGTGAAGAAAAGATTATTGAAAGCTTCAGGCAATTTGCTGCCAATATTGATCCTAATGGTTGGTTGGTCTGCCATCACTCTGTAGTTGAGAAAATGCGTGGTCACCACCCCAATATCCTCATCTATGGATTCAAGGATGCACCCAACTATGTTTCAGAATGGTCTAAACTGGACGGATGGGTTTACTTCAACGCCACAGTAAGGGATGTGATTCATACGGAGTTGAAGTTCAGGTTCCCGGGAATGTATAACATGGAGAATGCACTGGCAGCAATTGTAGTTGCGCAGTTGGCAGGTGTAGGGCCGCATCACATTTCTTCTGGAATTTCAGAGTTCAAGGGAATCTACAGAAGGTTTGAATACCTATCGGAAGACCCCATCATCATCGATGATTATGCACATCATCCCTCGGAGATCAAAGCATTTATTTCCGCTGTACGCGAGATGTTCCCAGACAATAGAATCTTGGGTGTATTTCAACCACACCTGTATTCCAGAACCAAAGATCAGGCAGATGGTTTTGCAGAGGCGCTTAGCGAGCTTGATCAGGTCGTATTGCTGCCGATTTATCCTGCGAGGGAAGAACCAATCGAAGGCATTACGTCCAGATGGTTGTTGGAAAAGATTGACAACCGGGCAAAGGCTGTGGTGCCGAAGGAAATGGCAATTGAGTATATCCAGAACCAAGAATTTGACGTGCTCCTAACCATGGGAGCGGGAGATATTGATCAACTGCGCGAGCCGTTAAAACAACTTGAACTATGAGTAAGAAAACGGTCTTCATTATTCTGGGTTGGGTGTTGGCTATAACCGGTCTTGCAACCCTAATGAGCTTTTCTCTGTCAGAATCTAACGGTAATCCATTGGCCGAATCAGATATTAAGGTAGTAATTCACCGTACGGCTGAACATCAGTTCTTGAACAAGTCTGATTTCATTGAATTAGCGTTAAGCAACAGCAATGATGATGGTCGTATACGTGCTTCCGTTCTTGAGCGCGCGATCAACAACCATCCATTTGTAAAAACCTCCGAAGTATACCAAACCATTCGCGGACAACTGGTGCTGGAAATCTGGGAGCGCAGGCCATTGGTAAGAATTATGGGGGCGGCTGACTCTTATTACCTCGATGAAGATGGATTCATGATGCCAACCTGTAACAGTTATTCCGCGCACGTGTTTGTAGTTACTGGTAATGTGAATGAGCGGTATTCAACTTTCTATGATGTAGACTTCAGTAACCCTCAGTTACCTGATTCTGTGACCGAGAAATTGGTGATGGATGATGTCTTTAAACTGGCTTGTTACCTAGATAAACACGACTTCTGGAGAGCTCAGATTGAACAAGTTGATGTTGATAAAGAAAATGACCTCACATTGATTCCGCGCATCGGAAACCATAGAATTGTACTTGGCCAAGTAGATGCTTTAGGAGACAAGTTTGCCAAGCTTCGCCTGTTTTACGAAGAAGGGCTTAGCAAAACGGGTTGGAATGAATATGAGGTAGTTAACCTGAAGTACAAAGGCCAGGTAGTTTGCACAAAAAGACAATAGATGAGCGCATCAAATGACATCGTAGTAGGACTGGACATCGGAACCACTAAGATCGTTGCGATCGTAGGTCGCAAGAATGAATTTGGAAAACTTGAGATTCTGGGCATGGGACGCTCCGAATCCGTTGGCGTTACCAGAGGTGTGGTGTCTAACATCGAAAAGACAGTGCAATCTATTAAGGCGGCTGTTGCCATGGCCGAAGAAGAATCCGGAGTGGATATCAAGGTTGTGAACGTAGGAATTGCTGGTCAGCATATTCGCAGTCTGCAGCACAGAGCGGTTAAGATCAGAAGCGACCTTGAGCAAGAGATCGCACAGGGAGATATTGACGAGATGGTGGGTGAGATGTACAAGTTGATGATGCTTCCAGGTGAAGAGATCATCCATGTTATCCCGCAAGAGTATATCGTAGATAATGAGCAAGGCATTAAGGATCCTATTGGTATGGCCGGTGTCCGACTAGAGGCGAACTGCCACATCATTACAGGACAAATTGCTGCCGCGAAGAATATTTACAAGTGTGTACACAAATCAGACATTGAAGTTTCTGATATCATTCTTGAACCATTGGCTTCATCGGATTCCGTTCTTAGTGAAGAAGAAAAGGAAGCGGGAGTTGTATTGGTAGATATCGGAGGCGGTACAACGGATGTAGCCATCTTCCAGGATGGGATCATTCGTCACACTGCTGTAATTCCATTTGGTGGTAACGTAATCACAGAAGACATTAAGCAAGGATGTAGCATCATTAAGAACCAGGCGGAACTGCTTAAAGTGAAATTTGGATCTGCACTCGCGAGTGAAAGCCTTGAGAATGAGATTGTATCCATTCCCGGACTTCGGGGAAGAGACCCAAAGGAAATATCAATCAAGAATCTGGCACACATTATCCAAGCCAGAATGGAGGAGATCATCGAACATATCTACTACGAGATCAAGAACTCTGGATATGAGAAGAAATTGATTGCAGGAATCGTAATCACAGGTGGTGGTGGTCAGCTAAGACACATCACTCAATTGTTTGAATACATGACGGGTATGGATACCAGGGTTGGATATCCAACCGAACATTTGGCAAGCGGTAATCCACAACAAATAACAAGCCCAATGTATTCTACCGGTGTTGGTTTGGTACTGAAAGGATTTGAGAAAATCCAGCGGCAGCAAGCTTCGGAGCGACAAGCAACCATTCGAACACACTCTAAAAAACAGAAAGGAAACTTCTTCGATAAGATGCTTACCATGGGTAAGAATTTCTTTGAGGAGGATGAACTATAACCAAAACGAGGCTTATGAAATTCGATTTGCCTAAAGATCAATCATCAATTATTAAGGTCATCGGTGTAGGTGGTGGCGGTAGCAATGCTGTTAACCACATGTACAACCAGGGAATCCGTGGTGTGGATTTCGTGATCTGTAACACTGACAGACAAGCGTTGGACCAAAGTCCGGTACCGATCAAACTTCAGCTGGGTACAACCCTTACGGAAGGCAATGGAGCTGGTTCCAATCCTGATGTTGGAAAACACTCTGCTGTTGAGAACATTGATGACGTAAAAGAAATTCTTGCAAAGAATACCAAGATGGTGTTCATCACGGCAGGAATGGGTGGTGGTACGGGTACTGGTGCAGCACCTGTGATCGCTCAGGCAGCGCGCGAACTTGGAGTGCTGACAGTTGGAATTGTTACTATTCCATTTGCGTTTGAAGGTCGAAGAAGGCAGGAACAGGCCAATCAAGGTTTGGCTGAAATGCGTGATGCAGTGGATACGCTGCTTGTGATTTGCAACGATAGATTGAGGGAGATGTATGGCAACTTGAAGCTAAACGAAGCGTTTGCGAAAGCAGATGACGTTCTGACTGTTGCAGCAAAGGGTATCGCTGAGATCATTACTGTTACTGGCTACATCAACGTGGATTTCATGGATGTGAGAACGGTGATGGAGAATGGTGGTACAGCCATCATGGGTTCTGCAATAGCTGAAGGAGAGCACAGAGCAATCAAAGCGGTAAGTCAGGCGCTGGCTTCACCACTGCTGAATGACAATGACATTACTGGTGCGAACTATATCCTGCTCAACATTACCTCTGGTGTAGATGAGATAGAGATGGATGAGATCACCGAGATCACAGATTACATCCAGAACGAAGCGGGCAATACTGCAGATATTATTTGGGGTAATGGCGTGGATGAATCATTGGGAGAGCAGATCCAGGTAACTGTTATTGCAACAGGATTTGGTAAGCGTGAGCCATATCAGGCAGGAACAACACCAGCCAAGGAAGTGGCACCAAAGAAAGTGGTGCGATCACTGGAAGAAGAAGTACCAACCGAAATGACTCAGGAGTTGGAACAGCCGGTAGAGCAGGCCCCGGTGACAGAAGAACCTGAGTTAAAAGCGGAAGAACCAACATTGAAGACGGAGGTACCGGAAGAGCCGGCTGAGGAGCCAAAGCAGGTATCCTTCGAGTTTGACGTTAGGAAATACACCCGTGAGCAGCAAACACCCGAGCCTCCGCAGGCAGAGGAAGTGGTAGAACAACCTGAGGGTGCTGACGATGGTGTGAAGAAATACGACCTGTATGATGATCAGGTTTCTGAGCAGCAGCCAGTGGAAGAGACTACCCCGGAGATTACAGATAATGCCACTGAAACTGTTGAGAATGAAGTGCAGGATACGGAGCAGTTGGATCAGGACGAGCAATTGAAACGCTCTCAGGAGCGTATGAAAAAGCTTAAGAGCATCAGCTTTAAGATGAAGACACCATCTGGTATCAAAGATCTTGAAGATGAGCCAGCTTACCTGAGGAAAGATGTAACACTTGATGATGTGCCTCATTCGTCAGAATCCAGCGTTTCTCGCTACACTTTGTCTAACGATGACGAGAACGAGAACAAAGCACAGCTAAAGGACAACAACTCATTCCTACACGATAACGTGGACTAATGGCGCTCGCTGACGAGATCAACGATAAGATAAAGGATGCCATGAAAGCGCGCGACCAGGATCGCCTGGCTGCTTTGCGTGCAATAAAATCCGCTTTGCTACTGGCCGCTACCGAGAAGGGTGGAGGTGAAGTAGACGAGCAGGCGGAACAAAAGATCCTTGCAAAACTTGCCAAGCAAAGGAAAGAGTCTGCTAAGATCTACCATGAGCAGGGTAGGCCAGAACTGGCAGAAGAAGAGGAAACGCAATTGGCCGTTATCGAAGAGTTTCTCCCCGAACAAATGGGGGAAGATGAGGTGAAGGCCAAGTTGCAGGAGATCATTTCAAACGTTGGTGCCGAAGGCCCTTCAGACATGGGTAAGGTTATGGGAGCAGCAATGAAGGAGCTGGGTGGGTCAGCAGATGGAGGAACGATATCCAGACTGGTTAAAGAACTATTGGGTTGATTTATAGAGTGTGTCTATAAAAAAGGGCGGCCATTGGCCGCCCTTTTACTTATCTGGATTTTGATCTTACATCATTCCTGGCATGCCGCCACCTCCCATTGGAGGGTGTGCATGGCCATGATCCTCTTCCGGCTGATCCGCTACCACACATTCCGTAGTAAGTAGCATACCACCAATAGAGGCCGCATTCTCAAGTGCAACACGTGCAACTTTGGTCGGGTCGATGACGCCAGCTTCGAATAGGTTCTCGAACTCTTCAGTCCTCGCATTGTAACCGTAATCATCAGCTCCTTCTTTTACCTTCTGTACGATCACAGAACCTTCGCCACCAGCATTTGCAACAATCTGACGAAGTGGTTCCTCAATCGCTCTTTTAACGATTGCAACACCTGTTCTTTCGTCATCATTGTCTGCGTCAACACCATCCAGTGCAGTAAGCGCCCTTACATAGGCTACGCCACCACCTGGAATGATACCTTCTTCAACAGCTGCCTTAGTAGCCGAAAGCGCATCATCTACGCGGTCTTTCTTTTCCTTCATCTCAACTTCAGTAGGCGCGCCAACGTAAAGTACAGCAACACCACCAGAAAGCTTCGCTAAACGCTCTTGAAGCTTCTCTCTGTCATAATCTGATGTAGTGCTCTCGATCTGTGCTTTGATCTGGTTAACACGTGCAAGGATATCTTCTGAGCTTCCTGCACCATTCACCACAGTTGTGTTGTCCTTGTCGATCGTGATCTTTTCAGCAGTACCCAACATGTTGATGTCAGTGCTTTCCAATTTGAATCCACGCTCTTCGGAAACAACCGTTCCGCCCGTTAGGATAGCGATGTCCTCCAACATTGCTTTTCTTCTGTCACCAAAACCAGGAGCTTTAACAGCCGCCACTTTAAGTGCACCTCTGATTTTGTTTACCACAAGTGTAGCAAGAGCTTCACCATCGATGTCTTCAGCGATGATCAAAAGCGGCTTACCAGACTGCGCAGTCTTCTCAAGGATTGGAAGAAGATCCTTCATTGTAGAGATCTTCTTGTCGTGAATAAGGATATACGGAGCTTCAAGCTCAGTTTCCATTTTCTCTGCATTCGTAACGAAATAAGGAGAAAGATATCCTCTGTCGAACTGCATACCCTCTACGATTTCAACGTGCGTCTCGGTTCCTTTTGCCTCTTCAACAGTAATAACGCCTTCCTGCTTCACTTTATCCATCGCTTCAGCAATAAGCTTACCGATGTTATTGTCGTTGTTCGCGGAAATGGTTGCTACCTGCTCAATCTTAGTGCTGTCTGCACCAACGGTCTGAGACATGTTCTTAAGCTCAGCTACGACCGCTTCTACAGCTTTATCGATACCTCTTTTCAAATCCATAGGATTTGCTCCTGCTGCAACATTCTTCAAACCGGAAGTAATGATTGCCTGAGCAAGGATCGTAGCAGTAGTAGTTCCATCACCTGCATCGTCAGCAGTTTTCGAAGCCACTTCTTTCAGCATTTGAGCCCCCATGTTCTCAACGGCATCCTCAAGCTCAATCTCTTTAGCCACAGATACACCATCCTTTGTTACATGAGGTGCACCAAATTTCTTATCGAGGATTACATTGCGACCTTTCGGTCCAAGTGTAACCTTAACAGCATTTGCCAAAGTGTCCGCCCCTTTCTTTAGCGAGTCTCTGGCTTCTAACTCAAAAGTTATATCCTTTGCCATTTTCTTGTCTTTTTAAATCGTTCTATCAGTTAAACAACAGCATAGATGTCAGATTCTCTCATGATGAGCAGATCTTTACCATCAATGTTAATTTCAGTTCCTGAGTACTTTCCATAAAGTACTTCATCACCTTCCTTTACAGTCATTGGCTCATCTGGTTTACCAGAACCAACAGCAACCACTTTACCCTTTTGAGGCTTCTCTTTAGCTGTATCTGGAATGATGATTCCTCCGGCAGTTGTTTCTTCTGCTTCTGAAGGCTCAACGATCACTCTGTCAGCCAGCGGTTTAATGTTAAGAGACATCTTATATCTATTTATAGGTTAATATTTCGTTTCATCCACTTTGTGGTCACATTTCGTGACAATGGCGCATCCAGCTAAAACCGGACACAATTACATTGGAAAGAAGATTTGGAGTGTAGCAGGGCTCATATTCACCGTCAGCATGACAGCACATTTTTGCTAGTTACCTGGAGGTGTCCCGCCACCAGCTGGAGGAGCACCACCACCCGCAGGAGGAGCTCCCGCACCGCCCGGAGGTACACCACCACCGCCACCGGTTGGCATAGGCTGTGCATTCACGGGAGGACTGAATGCCTGATTGTTGGCTTCGTCCATTAGTTCGGTTGTATTGTCGTCTACCACTTCTTCCGCACCAGCATTGATAAGTGATGCAGACACGATGCTTAGAACAACAAGGGCAATACCCAGTGTCCACGTAGCTTTTTCAAGGAAATCAGCAGTTCTTCTAACACCACCAATCTGATTGGCAGAAGAGAAGTTACTTGCAAGTCCACCCTTAGGGTTTTGAACCAGGATAACCAACATGAGCAAGACACATGCGATTACCACCAATACCATTACCAATGTTCCCATCCTCTAAGTCTTTTATTTCCTGTCCTTCAGGGTTTTAATTTGGGTTGCAAAGTAAGCGCTTTTTGAGGGAAATCGCAAAGCGAGTACTTCATAGGCCCAAATAGCTTTATCTATATGATTTTGAGCCACATAAATCTTGGCCAATGTTTCTGTTACAATCTCTTCACTCTCCTCAATGCTTTGCTTTGCCATTTTGGAAGGTGAGTAGAATGATGAAGCTCCTTCCACTGATGGAGATTGCTCCGGTTGTGTTTCAACAACTTCGGTTGGATTTTGTTCAGCAGGATAATCTTCATATTCCTTCAGCCAATCATTGAAGGACAGCTTATCTGGAGTAGGTGCAGCTTGTTCCTCTACGGTGATGCGGATATCCTCAACCGGATCCTCCAGTTCTTCAGTCGATAAGAACTCATTTGCCATCGCAGCAGCCTGATAGTTCTGCTCCAATGTGGCCAGGTCTTCTTCAGCCTTGTAATCTACCTCAATAGGCTCGTGCGTGGGTTCTTCCTGCACCTGATCAACTGTTTCAGGTGTAGGGTCAGCCACAGGTAAAGGATCCTCCTTGACAACAACCTTTTCTTCCTGCATTTTGACATCTTCAACGGGTGCCGGAATGGAAATCAAGTCATACAGCAAATCCCTGTTGTTGGTATGAATGGCCGTTAAGGATAATTGCTGCTCAAACCTGGCGTCACCCGCATTCTTAAGACATTTCGCGTACAGGATATGTCCGGTTTGGAAGTAAGGGTACTGGTCTACCAGATTGGCCAGGGAATCTAACTGTTCTGCTGTCAGTTTCTCAGGTGCCTTAACGGCTTCATCCAGTATTTGAACTTCATCTACCAATTGCTGAGCGCCTTGTTAAAAATATCTTGAGTGAGCTGACTGTTGACTTCTTCTATGAGTGATTCTTCCACCTGTGCAAAGTCCTGACTACTATCGTAATCGGTAAACCTGGTAAAGACCTGCTCAAAGTCATCGTCTGGTTTTTTGGTGTTAGTGAACTTCACCTTTACACTAATGGTTAGCCTGTTCAGGGCAGCTGTCTCGTTGCCTTGAATCGCAACCGGTTTTGTATTGTAATCTGTAATAGAACCTTCAAACATGAGGTCGCCATTTTTGCCCACTAAAGCCAGGTTGGTCTGGGAGATCATGATATCTCTTAGGTCTTCAGTAAAAGTCTGACTCAATGTAGGGGAGGCTAAGGGTGCGTAATTCTGGAAGAACGAAACAGTAACTGTTTTGCACTCAGCACACACGTTGGCGCCAGTAAATGAATAGATACCACAGCCTTGGTTAACGGTAAGCAAAGTGGTAAAAAGCAATATGCCAACTATTCTTCTGATCATAGTGCAGCAAGGTTGTATTCCTTGATTTTCCTGTACAGTGTTCGCTCCGAGATCCCTAGTTCACGTGCAGCGTGCTTTCTTTTCCCTTGATGCTTTTCAAGAGCTTTCTGGATGAGTTCCTTTTCCTTGTCCGCAATAGAAAGCGATTCGATAACAATGTCAGGAGCCTGAACGTGTTCTATTTCCTCTTCATCACTACGAACAATCCGTACCACATCTCCTGCATCCTGAGTGCGCTGCTCTGTTTCCAGAAGTCGCCTCATGGTTTGTTTGCTTTCTTCATCGTTCACACCTTGCTCACCCATTAAGCCAAAGACCACCTTTTTGAGATCCATAACATCATTCTTCAGATCGAAAAGCACCTTGTACAGTATGTCCCTTTCCGAGAAATCACCTCCTTGCGTTGATCCTTCACCCTCGTATAAAACGGGTAAGCTACTGGAAGCTGATTTGGGTAGATAGTTCATGAGTGCCTCGCCATTGATGTTACGATCTTGTTCAATAACAGCGATTTGCTCTGTAACGTTCTTGAGCTGTCTGATATTTCCCGGCCAGGAATAATTCTCAAGCAATTGTACTGCATCTTCAGTCAGCGTAATGGCTGGCATTCTATACTTCTCTGAGAAATCAGCTGCAAATTTCCTGAACAATAAATGGATGTCCTCTTTTCTTTCTCTAAGTGCAGGGATGGTAATGGGTACGGTATTTAACCTATAGTAAAGATCTTCTCGGAATTTCCCCTTTTTCACGGCTTCAGGAATGTTCACATTTGTTGCAGCAACAATGCGAACATTGGTCTTCTGCACTTTCGAGGATCCCACACGGATAAATTCTCCTGTTTCCAGAACGCGGAGCAACCTAACTTGTGTTTGCAGCGGCAGCTCGGCAACTTCATCCAGGAAGATCGTACCACCGTCCGCTACCTGAAAGTAACCTTCACGTGCAGCGGTAGCACCGGTAAAGGCACCTTTTTCATGTCCGAACAATTCAGAATCAATGGTTCCTTCCGGAATGGCACCACAGTTCACGGCAATGAGCTTCGCGTGTTTCCTTGCGCTGAGCTGATGGATGATCTTTGGCATCACTTCCTTACCGGTTCCACTTTCCCCGGTAACCAACACCGAAAGATCAGTGGGTGCAACTTGCGCGGCAATATCGATGGCACGGTTCAATGCACCAGCATTGCCAATGATTCCGAATCGTTGTTTGATCTGTTGAACTTCCATTATGCTTCCTTTACTACTTCACCGATCAGTGTAGCAGATGTACAAGAGTCTACCCTAACCTTCACGTATTGACCCGGTTTGAAGTTTTCCTTAGGGAATACACAAACACTGTTCTGAGATGTTCGGCCAAACAATTGATCATCCGATCTCTTTGATGTGCCTTCGATAAGTACTTCGTGGACCTTGCCAACATCCGCCTGGTTCCTTTCCAGCGAGTGGGTTTGTTGAAGCGCAATAACTTCCTGTAGCCGATCATTTTTTGCCTTCTCGGGTACGTCATCCTCAAACTTTCGTGCCGCCATTGTGTTTGGGCGTTCCGAGTATTTGAACATGTAAGCAAAGTGGTATTTCACAGCTTCCATCACCTCAAGTGTCTCTTTATGCTCATCATCCGTCTCTGAACAGAACCCAGTAATCACATCTGTGGAAATGGCACAGTCAGGAATGATCTCGTTAATAGCCTTGATACGGTCCATGTACTCCTCACGGTTATATCCACGATTCATCATTTCCAGAACGCGTGAATTTCCTGCCTGCAATGGAAGATGAATGTATTTGCAAATGTTCTCGTGTCTCGCCATAGCGTGAAGCACATAGTCTGTCATGTCTTGCGGATTGGATGTGGAGAACCTAATGCGTAATTGCGGGTTAACCCCTGCTACCAATTCGAGCAGCCTGGCGAAATTCACCGATGATTCCTTTTCTTTTTCATCGAGTTGACTGAAGTTCTTTTTCGGGCCACCGCCATACCAGAGGTACGAGTCAACATTCTGACCCAACAAAGTAACTTCCCGGTATCCCTTGTTGAAGAGGTCTTTTGCTTCCTGAACGATGGTCTCAGGATCTCGACTGCGTTCCCTGCCTCTGGTGAAAGGTACTACACAGAATGTACACATGTTGTCACAACCCCGCATGATGGAAATGAATGCAGTAACACCATTACCACCTAACCGTACCGGCTCAATGTTATCGTAAGTTTCCTCTTTCGAGAGGATCACGTTTACGGCTTTGTTTCCATCCTCCGCTTCTCCAAGTAACGAAGGAAGCTCACGATATGCATCTGGTCCCACAACCAGATCTACCAACTTTTCCTCATCCAGCAGCTTGGACTTAAGTCGTTCTGCCATGCATCCAAGCACACCAACTACCATCTCCGGATTTTGCGCCTTGTAATTATTGAAAGCACTGATTCGCTTCCTTACAGTTTGCTCCGCCTTCTCTCTGATAGAGCATGTGTTCACCAACACCACATCAGCATTGCCAATATCTGCTGTGGTTTGATATCCGTTCTCATGTAGAATAGAAGCAACGATCTCAGAGTCTGAGAAGTTCATCTGGCATCCATAGCTTTCGATATAAACGCGCTTCTTGGCTCCAGGTACTACATTAAGCGTTAAGGCCTTGCCTTGAACACTTTCATCAATAACCTTTTCCTCTGTTTCCCTTTCCATTGTTGCGTTTAATGGATTGCAAAGGTAGATAATTTGCCCTTGAACTGACAAAATGACACATTCAGTGCAAAATCGTAGGGTTAACTTTTTTATATTATATAATAATATAAGGGGCCGCTCTGGTCATTTTTATTTGCGGGTACCCTCCTTTATTGTTTTTCTTTGCGTCCGCTTGATTCAGCGATAATCGCACAAATCGTATCGTCATGGCAAAGAATCTAGTTATCGTAGAGTCGCCCGCAAAGGCGAAAACAATTGAAGGATTTCTCGGAAAGGACTTTACTGTGAAGTCCAGCTTCGGTCACATCAGGGATCTTCCCGGTAAGGATCTTTCAGTTGATCTTGAGAACAAGTACGAACCGAACTATGTCGTTCCAGATGACAAGAAGAAGATCGTTACTGAACTAAAGAAATTGGCGAAGTCGGCAGAGCTGATCTGGTTGGCTTCGGATGAGGACCGCGAAGGGGAAGCTATTTCATGGCACCTTGCTGAAGCACTAGGTCTGGATCCGTCCAAGACAAGAAGGATTGTTTTCAATGAGATTACCAAGAACGCTATCCTCAAGGCAATTGAAAATCCAAGGGATATCGACATGAACCTTGTGGATGCGCAGCAGGCGAGGAGAGTATTGGATAGAATAGTGGGGTATGAGCTTTCGCCAGTGTTGTGGAGAAAGGTTAAACCATCACTTTCAGCCGGACGTGTACAAAGTGTAGCGGTAAGATTGATCGTTGTACGGGAAAGGGAGATTGGAGAATTCAAACCAGAAGCAAGTTTCAGAATCCAGGCAGAGTTTACCGTTGACGGAAAGAAAGTTGAGGCGGAACTTGGAACAAGGTTCAAAACGAAACAGGAGGCGCTTGATTTCCTGAACGCTTGCGTTGATTCCAGCTTCAAGGTTCATAAGATTGAGAAGAAGCCGGTTCATAAGAACCCATCAGCTCCTTTTACAACATCAACGCTTCAACAAGAGGCAAGTAGAAAGCTGGGTTATTCGGTAGCTCAAACAATGACGCTCGCACAAAAGCTTTACGAAGCGGGTAAGATCACATACATGAGAACGGATTCTGTCAATCTAAGTGAACTGGCAGTGAATGCGGCAAAGGATGAGATCACCAAGAGGTATGGTGCAGAGTATTCCAGACCTAAACAATATACTACGAAGTCCTCCGGAGCTCAGGAAGCACACGAGGCTATTCGACCTACTAACCTTGGGTTGGATGCACACGATGGTGATTCCAGAGAGGCGAAGCTTTACGATTTGATCTGGAAGCGAACTGTTGCTTCTCAAATGGAACGAGCGGAACTCGAGAAGACTGTGGCACACATTGATGTTTCCGGAGCCGAACATGATTTCAAGGCTACGGGCGAGGTGATGAAATTTGAAGGCTTCCTCAAGGTTTATATCGAAGGCACGGATGATAACCAGGAAGACGAAGAGTTGAGTGGAATTCTACCTCCTATGAGTGAGGGAGATGCGCTAGCACTCGTTAAGATCTTCGGAAGAGAAAGATTTACGCACCATCCGCCAAGGTATACGGAAGCGAGTCTTGTGAAGAAATTAGAGGAGTTGGGTATTGGTAGACCATCAACCTATGCGCCAACTATTTCCACCGTTCAGAAGAGGGGGTACGTTGAGAAAACGGAAAAAGAGGGTGTGGAACGAGAGTATGTGGTTCTTGGACTTGAGAACGGACAGGTTACCGATGGTACTGCAACTGAAATGACGGGTGCGGAGCGAAACAAACTCTTCCCTACCGATATTGGGATTGTGGTAAACGATTTCCTTGTAGACAACTTTGAGAAGGTAATGGACTATGGCTTCACAGCAGATGTTGAACAGCAGTTCGATGAAATTGCCAAGGGTCAGTTGAAGTGGAATGAGATGATCGATGAATTCTATCATCCTTTTCACGATAGTGTGGAAGACACATTGGAAAACTCCGAAAGAGCGAAAGGGGAAAGATTGTTGGGAGAAGATCCTGAAACGGGGAAACCTGTAACAGCCAGAATCGGGCGTTTTGGCCCAATGGTTCAGATCGGCCATGTGGATGATGAGGAGAAACCAAGGTTTGCTTCTTTGAGGAAGAATCAGAGTATTCAAACCATTACGTTCGAAGAAGCAATGGATCTGTTTAAGCTTCCAAGAGAGTTGGGTGAGCACGAAGGAGAAGTCATTAAGGCAGCTATTGGAAGGTATGGTCCTTATGTTCAGCAGGGTAGGATCTTTGCTTCTCTTCCTGATGAGATCAGCCCAATGGATGTTACGCTTGAGCAAGCGCTTAAATTGATTGAGGAGCGTAAGAATGCCAAGAGCAACAATACCATTGCAGAATTCGAGGAAGAGGGTATTCTTGTTTTGAAGGGACGTTACGGTCCGTACATCAAAATGGGTAAGAAGAATTACAAAATCCCAAAGGATTTTGAGCCTGAAAAACTTACATTAGAGGACTGCAAAAAAATCATTGAGTCCAGTAAAAAGTAAGCCCGATGCCATTTGATTTTCTGAATCCTGTCAACATTGAAGAATTTCAGAATCTCCCTACCAAAGACGACCAGATAGGTGTCGGCATCCACAAGTACATAGATCAGGATACACAACCAGACCTGTCTGGGTATAAGATTGCCATTGTTGGTGTTCGTGATGCCCGTGGTGATGGAGAGAACCGTGGTGCAGGAAAGGGATCAGAGTCGTTTCGTAAGAAATTGTACACGTTGCACGCAAGTGCAAGAATGGACCTCGATCAGGTAATTGACCTGGGAGACATCTTGCCAGGTAAGGACTTGACTGATACGTATTCGGCCTTGGGTTCTGTAATAGGTGAGCTTTTGCGTGCTGAGGTGGTGCCTGTGATTATTGGAGGATCAGTTGATTTAAGCTACGGCCAGTTTCTTGGCTATGAAAAGACAGATTTTACGGTAAACATTGCCTCTGTGGCACCCAGATTGGGCTTAGGCGGTGGTGATGAGCCTTTTAGTAAGGAGAATTACCTTAGTAAGATCATCCTTCACCAACCCAATTATCTGTTCAATTATTCGAATCTGGGTTACCAGTCTTACTATGTAGGCGCTGATGATCTTGCACTTTTGCAAAAATTGAATTTTGATGCATACAGGTTGGGAACCTTCTCAGATGATATTAAGAGTACTGAACCTATCATCCGCAATGCGGATATGTTGTCTTTTGATCTAAATGCGATAAGGGGAAGTGATTTTCCCGGAAGCTTGAATGCTGGAGCAAATGGTTTGTATGGTGATCAGGCGTGTCAGCTATCCTGGTATGCTGGAATGAGCGATAAATTGACGTGCGCAGGATTTTACGGTTTAAACCCTGAGGCTGACGTGCATTACCGAAGTGCAGACCTTTTGTCGCAAATGGTATGGTATTTCATTGATGGGTATTACAATAGGAAGAAAGACTATCCATTTGCAGATAAGAGCGAATACACCAAATACACTGTAAATCTGGAGGAGGGAAAAGAGGAGGTAATCTTCTACAAGAGTGGATTTAGCGACCGTTGGTGGATGGAAGTGCCTTATCCTTCGAATATTAGCATGAAATATAAGCGTCATATGATGGTTCCATGCACCTATGATGACTATGAGCGTGCATGCGAGAACGAACTGCCAGACAGGTGGTTACTAACCTATCAGAAGCTCCGATAACCCCATAAAAAGGAGACTTTTTAATTAACAACGGGGGGTTAAAAATTTTTTCGAACCATATTTTTTTTCGTTATATTCGTAAGCTCGTGGGTGAACTATGCTCTAAATTTTAGTGCACATTATGAAAAAGTTTGTATTAACCACCTTGACAATTGTAGCGGCTTCCGTAGTGTTCGGACAGCAGGACTACCAGTGGACTCAGTTCATGTTTGGCAAGGTTGCGATCAACCCTGGAAGTGCTGGGCATAAGAATGCTTATTGCGCGACAGGTCATTTCCGTCAGCAGTGGATCGGTTTTGATGGTGCTCCACAACAAATGCAGCTTGCCTTGGAGGCGCCTCTACCAATTAGGTTTATTCCTGGATCTCATGGTGCTGGTTTGACTGTTTTTCAGGATCAGCTTGGACAAACAAAATTTCAGGTTGCGAAGCTGGCATATGCTTATAGAAGAAACCTATTCGGACCAGGTGAACTTGGTATCGGTATCGATGGTAGCTTCGTAAGTGCATCTATTGGTAATAACTGGCTTGCAACAGATGACTATACTACGGATACATCTATTCCGAATGATGGTTCATCTGATAACACGTTCAATATGGGCTTCGGTCTGTATTACCACGTGCCAGAAGGCCTTTATGTTGGTATTTCTACAACACACCTTCTTCCTGGCTCTATCAGCGCAGATGGTGGTACAAGTGCAACATCAATCACATCGCAGTTTAACTACTCTATTAAGAGACACTACTGGGTTATTGGTGGATACGAGTACAGACTCAACGAAGAGTTCACGCTTTTGCCGAACATATTGTTGAAGTCTGACTTCGCTTCTACACAGGTAGATGTTAACGCGATGGTGTTGTACAATAATTTCCTTTGGGGTGGCGTTTCATATAGGGTACAAGACGCTGCAGCTGTCCTAGTCGGAATTGATTTTACTACCGTGGCAGTCAAAGGACTGAAACTCGGACTCTCCTACGATATCACAACTTCTCAGTTGCGTAAACACAGTAGCGGTGGTGCAGAAGTAATGCTGAACTACTGCTTTAAGATTAAAAAGAAACCTAAGATCATACAGTACAAGAGCGTTAGGTTCTTGTAGTGCACGAAACTATTGTTGAACTGCATCGCAGCCATTAAGGTTCGATGATTAAACAACAGGGAGGTAACATGAAACGATTATTTATTCTTGCAGGCGTAGCCATTCTGTGTTCTTGTAACTACGGTAATGGTGAACTTATTGGGGTTCAGGGAAGACCCGAATGGTATCAGCCGGATCCATACGGAATGTTATACATTCCTATGGGTAGCTACAATATGGGTCCTTCGGATCAAGAGGTTCCATATTCAATGAACTCGCAGTCTAAGACTGTGTCGGTTCAGGCATTCTACATTGATCAGACTGAAATTTCAAATAACGAGTATCGTCAGTTCGTATACTACGTAAGGGATTCGTTAATGAGGAAGATTCTCGCAGAGGAGGTCTCAGAAGACGATTACTATATCCTTGAAGATGAGTGGGGCAATGAAATTGACCCACCTATGCTGAACTGGTATACGAAGATTGATATCCGTGAGGATGATGTGCGTGAAGCGCTGGAGCAGATGTACCTGCCTCCTCATGAGAGATATTATCGTAGAAAAGAATTCGATACCCGTAAGTATAACTTCGAATACTATTGGATCAACTGGCAGGAAGCTGCTGCGCGTAAGAACAGAGAGCAAGGTCTTATAGACCGTTCTGTGTTCATCAAGAAAGATGTGATCAACATCTATCCTGATACGCTTGCGTGGGTACATGACTTCACGTACTCATTCAATGAACCAATGACGAACTGCTATTTCTGGCACCCAGCATACGATGACTATCCAGTTGTCGGTGTTAGTTGGAAACAAGCATTTGCGTTCAGTGTTTGGAGAACACAACTATTGAACTCTTGGAGAATTTCACGCGGAATCACTTCTGTACAGGATTTCCGACTTCCAACTGAATCAGAGTGGGAGTGGGCTGCACGAGGTGGACTGGATTTGAGTCCATACCCTTGGGGTGGTCCTTACATCCGTAACGCACGTGGATGTTTCCTTGGAAACTTTAAGCCGCTTAGAGGTAACTACATTGATGATGGTGGTTTCCACACTGTTGATGTGTTTGCTTACAACCCGAACGATTACGGTCTGTACTGTATGGCGGGTAACGTAGCTGAGTGGACTAGCAACGCTTTCGATGAGAGTGCATACAACTTTGCACACGACTTGAATATGGATTACACTTACCACGCGAAGGAAAGTGATCCTCCTGCGTTGAAGAGAAAAGTTATTCGTGGTGGTTCTTGGAAAGATGTAGGTTACTACCTGCAGGTTGGTACAAGAACGTACGAATACCAGGACACTGCGAAGTGTTATATCGGCTTCAGAAACGTAATGACGTATCTGGGACGATCTAAAGACGACAAACTGTAAACTATATAGAGGTAAAGCCTATCCGAACTGTTGGTATAATTTTTAAAACGCTTTTAAAATGGGATTTGTAGAATTTTTATTCAAAACAAAGAAAGGTAAGAAGGTCATGGGCCTCCTTTATGGTCTAGGAGCATCTGTTGTAATTGTAGGTGCATTGTTTAAGATCCAGCACTGGCCAGGTGCGGGTCCGATGTTGATTGTGGGTCTATTGACAGAGGCGATCATTTTTGCGGTTTCGGCTTTCGAACCACCTCATATGGATACAGACTGGTCACTTGTATATCCTGAATTGGCAGGACTACATGATGACGAAGAAGATTCAGCTAAGGAAATTGAAAGCGGCTACGCTGACAAGAGTACTGTGACTGAGCAGCTTGATGCAATGCTTGAGGAAGCTAAGATTGAGCCAGAACTAATTGAAAATCTTGGTTCTAGCATGAGAAACCTTAGCGATAACGCAAGCAAGCTTGGAGATATCTCTAGCGCTACTGTAGCTACTGAGAATTACGCGACTGCGCTTAATGATGCTACAAGCAAAGTAGGTCAGTTGAAAGATACTTACGAGCAAGCATCTCAGGCACTTACTGGAATTAGCGCTGCTTCTGAAGCAGGTTCTTCTACAGGTGAACACCTGGCTAAGATGGCTGATAACCTAAGAGCTCTGAATGAGTCTTACGAGGCTCAAATCCAGGGATCTCGTCAGCATCTGGAAACTACTAACCAGATGTATGCAGGTATCGCTGAGCTTATTGGTGACCTTAACAAGTCAGTTGAGGATACTAAGGCTTACAAAGAGAACATCGCTGAGCTTTCTAACAACCTTAGCAAGCTGAACACTATCTACGGTAACATGCTTTCTGCTATGAACGCAGGTGGCGGAGCTGCCAATGTATAGTCTCTTAATTAATTAAAGTTTAACTGATAAAGATTAAGAGAGATGGCAGGTGGTAAGTTACCCCCACGGCAGAAGATGATTGGTATGATGTACCTCGTTCTTACTGCCCTTCTTGCGATGAACGTATCGAAGGAGATTCTGAATGCCTTTATTGTAATTAATAAGGGTATTGAGAAGACCACTTCTACGTTCGATGACAAGAACAATTTCATCTACGCTGAGTTCCAAAATGCAATGAATGAAAAGCCAGAGGCTACTAAGCCTTGGATGGACAAAGCGATGGAAGTTCAAAAGATTTCCAAAGATGCATACAATTATTTCGAGAAGTTGAAGCAGATTCTTATTGCTCAAACTGATGCACTCCCTGTTGCTAAAGAGGATATCGAGGCTGCAGTGGATAAAGGAAAGAGTATCGTATACAGTCTGGATAGCGTAAACGCTAAGGACAACTACGATATTCCAACCTATACAATGGGAATGGCAACAGACCCACCTGCAGCAGTTGCTGGCTATGAGGACTACTTTTCAGGAACTGTACGTGAGAAGGTAGATAACTTCCGTGAGGGCATCATTAAGATCGTTCCGAAGGAAAACCAGGAGGAGCTTCGTAAGAACGTAGGCCTTCTAACTGAGGATGTTATCAACCCTGAAGGTGTTGCTGAGCCCTGGGAAAGAAACTCATTCTATCACACACCGCTTGCGGCTGTGGTAACAATGATGTCTAAGATCCAGGCCGATATTAAGAACGCTGAGGCGGAAGCGCTTAAGATCCTTTTCAAGAACATTACAAAAGGTTCTGTAGCATTTGATGCTGTTGATGGTTTCGCTGCAATTCCTAAAGGATTCGTTCTTTCAGGTGATACTTTCCGTTCGCAGATTTTTACAGCTGCTTACGATTCGAAAGCAATTCCTGAGATTTACGTAGGTCAGTTTGACAGCGCAAAGGTTGCTGAGGCTGCCAAAAAACAAGGTGGTGCAATTGATGTCGAGCCTTTGATGGTTGGACAGAAAGTTGAGAACCTTGAGGAAGCAGTTAAAAACTATGGAACACAATGGGCCATCGTTCCACCAGAAATGGTGAAAGGCGGTAAGGGTTCTGTGGCTTTCGCAACTTCTGGCGTTGGTATCTACGACTTCAACGGTATTATTAAGATTAAGACACTAGACGGTGAAAAGATCTACCCATTCTACAACTCGTTTGAGGTAGGTCAGCCTTCAACAACAGTGGCTGCTGAGAAAATGAACGTATTCTACATTGGTGTAGATAACCCGGTTTCTATCTCTGCACCCGTTCCACCAGAAAAGATCAGGGCAACTGGTCTGGGAATCAGAAAGTCTGGAAAGGGATGGATGGTGAGACCCAAGAAGAAGGGTGAAGGTACGATCTCTGTATCTGCTGAAATTGATGGTAAGAACGTATCACTCGGTAAAGCGAAATTCCGTGTGAAGCGTATTCCAGATCCAAAGCCATACGTTGGTGGAAAGACTGGTACGTCTACAATCAAAAAGGCACAGTTGAATGCTACAGGTTCTGTAAGAGCCAAAATGGAAAACTTCGACTTCGATGTGAAGCCTGTTGTTAAAGGATATATGTTCTCATATATCGGAAGTGACGGTCTTCTTAAGGAGAAGAAAGTATCCAGTGGTAGCCTTGGATCTGTAAAGCCTATGATTGGTAAGGTTAGAAAGAACAGTAAAGTTTACTTTGAAAGAATCCAGGTGTCTATGCCTGATGGCACAAAACGAACACTGCCACCTGTGATTCTGAAAGTAATCTAAGGGACATAACGAACGAACTAAAAGAGGATGATTATGAAAAACTTAGCAAAGATTAGTGCAGGTGTGCTCTTGTCGGCTTTGATGTCGGTGAACACTGGGGCTTTTGCACAAGGAAACATTCTTGATGGTGCGTATATTAAAGAAAACACACCTACAAGAAGGGTAATACCTTATACTCCTATTCGGGAAGCCGATGTACAATGGGCGAGAAGAATCTGGAGACAAATTGACCTAAGGGAAAAGATTAATCATCCACTTTACTACCCTACTGAACCAGTTCAGGAAAGAAAGAGTCTTTGGGATGTGATCAAGAAAGGAATCGAGGAGAAGACGATTCATGCTTACGAGGATGAAGAGTTTATCGTTCAGCTTACGCAGGCGGAAGCCACAGCTAAGATGGGCGACTCGATCGAGATCTACATTGAAGACCCTAACGATCCGGATGGTGAGCCAATTCCTTCGGCTACTTACGAAGAGTTGACAAGTGACCGTATTAAGCAGTACATGCTTAAGGAAGATTGGTTCTTTGACAGGGAGCGTTCAATTATGGATGTTAGAATTATCGGAATGCAGGCCATTAAAGAAGCCATCGATGAGAACGGTAACTTTAAAGGATACGCGTCTACATTCTGGATTTACTTCCCGGAAGCACGTTACGTATTCGCTAACTACGATGTGTTTAACAGACACAACGATGCTGAGCGAAGAACGTTCGAGGATATCTTCTGGAAAAGGTTCTTTAGTTCTTTTATCATTAAGAGATCTAACGTTTACAATCACCGTTTGATCAGTGAACATAAGAAAGCGTTGGACGTGCTATTGGAAGGTGAGAAGATCAAAGATCACATCTTCATGTACGAGCATGACTACTGGCACTATTAGAATCCTATAGTTCGATATATAAGGGACTCACTTGTGGGTCCCTTTTTTTATGCCTTCAAATAAAGTGATAAGAGGCTCTTTTTCGATCCTATGTGCTCCATCGTACTCCAGAACGGTGAAACTTAGTCCTAGAGACCTGAAATCGGCTAGAAACTGGTCTTTCTTATCTGAAGGATAGTAAGGATCCCTACTTCCGAATAGTAACGTAGTGGTAATGTCTTTGTCGCTGAATGCCCGAAAGTTCATATCAGGTGGAAACACGCTACCCCAAAGCACCAGCTGATCAATGTTTCGTTTCGATTGGGCAACCCACCTGCAGGCGGTAGCAGCACCCTGAGAGAATCCAAGGACGTTCAAAACTACGCTCTCCGATACATATGCAGCTACAACGGCATCCAGGTATTCAACGTAATCGCGAATTTCATCTTCCCGGTCATCTTTGGTCATCCACGATGCACCAATTTTTCCCGAGACCCCTTCAATATAGAACTTCGACAGGCCTTCGGGGCAAAGGATCAGATCTTCCTCAAGATCGAGGTGTTTGAACCAACCAATGAAGTGATCAGCCGGTTGCGCGTAGCCGTGTAAACACAACCATACGCGAGCGGGATCATCTTCGTTACCTGCCTTGTATAGGTGTGCCGTGCGCCTTGTGTATATTTGCTCCTTCTTGATATCCATGTTAGGTGTTAACAATATAGTGCTCCAGTTCGGTGAACGAAAACTGTTCGATCACATTTCCTTCAATGTTAGTGAGGGAGATAGGATTGGTTTGGTGGGTAAGAATGGTGCCGGCAAATCCACGCTCCTCAGGTGCATCAATGGTGATATCGAACTCGAGTCTGGATCTATTGCCAAACCGAACGAGTTCCGGATAGGTTACCTGTCTCAAGACATTGATTTTAAACGGGGCAAGACCGTTCGAGAAGAGGCCCGTGAAGCTTTTCAGGAGTTAAACACCATTGAGAAAAGAATCGATCAAATCACGCATGAACTAGAAACGCGAACCGATTACGAATCCGATGCCTATTCTCAGTTGATCGAGGAACTCACCACACTCAATGAGCAACTTACACTGTTCAATGCGGAACAGCCAGATGCAATGATCGCAAGAACCTTGTTGGGACTTGGATTTAAACTTGAAGATCTGGATCGTCCAACGGAAGAATTTTCCGGTGGGTGGAGAATGCGCGTAGAGCTCGCAAAACTTTTGTTGCAGCCAAACAACTTGTTACTCTTGGATGAACCTACCAATCACCTGGACCTTCCTTCAATTATCTGGTTTGAGAATTTTCTGAAGAAGTTTCCTGGAGCAGTGATTCTGGTATCGCATGATAGAAGGTTTATGGATAGGACGTGTAATCGCACCATAGAGCTTTCGGCTGGAAAGCATTACGACTTCCCGGTTAATTACTCCCAGTTTGAGGAGCGAATGATAGACATCAGAGAGCAACAATTGGCTACGCGCAACAATCAACTCAAACAAATCGCGCAGACGGAACGTTTCATTAACCGCTTTCGCGCCAAGAACACCAAGGCCAAGCAGGTTCAATCAAAGATCAAGCAGCTGGAGAAAATTGACCTGGTAGAGGTAGATGAACGTGACATGACACAACTTACCATCATGATCGATCATGTGCCACGTTCCGGGAAACGGGTCTTGACCATGGAGGGTGTATCCAAGAATTACGATGAGTTGCAGGTCCTTGATCAGATAGATCTCATTTTAGATAGGGGTGAGAAGATCGCGTTGATAGGGAGAAACGGTGAAGGTAAGTCAACACTGAACAAGATTGTCGTTGGTGAGATCGAGTATGTTGGTAAAGTCGAGTTGGGTCATAACGTATCTGTAGGATACTTCGCTCAGGATTTCTATGAGCACATGGATGAAAAACAAACTGTACTGGAATACGCTGAACATCAGGCTGATCCAGAGTATTTTACAAAAGCACGAGACTTTCTGGGAGCGTTTGGGTTCTCCGGAGAAGACGTAGACAAGAAGGTATCAGTATTGTCCGGAGGTGAGCGTGGAAGACTGGGGTTATGTGGTATGCTCATGCAACCGCTTAATCTTTTGGTACTGGATGAACCTACCAACCATCTTGATTTGATTTCGAAGGATATCCTAAGGCAGGCTTTGGAACTGTATTCTGGAACAATGATCCTGGTTTCGCACGATAGGGATTTCCTTGATGGATTGGTAGACAGGTACTACGAAGTAAAGGACACTAAGGTGAGCGAGTATGTGGGTGATCTTGATGAATATGTAAGAGATATGGATGAAGCGCTATTGCAGAGTTCCAGGTCAACATCAACCAAGTCAGGCACTGGCAATAACGATTACCATCTTAGAAAGGAAGCCAGAAGGAATGTGAGGAAACTACAATCGGCCGTATCAAGGTTGGAAGATAAGATCGAAAAGCTTGAAGCGAGAAAGGAAGAGCTGAGTTCAAAACTTTATGATCCCGAAGTGTTCAAGACCAATGATGGGCAGGAAATGCTCAAACAGATGGAAGTTGTGAAGCAGGACCTTGAAGCAGCTACCAACGAATGGGAAACCAGGGGTATTGAGCTAGAAAAGGCTGAACAGCAATTAAGCCAGTTGGATCAGTAGGTCTTTGTCATGTCTGAAGGCACAGCAATAATATAGTGTGCTGCCTTCTTAGACTTTTCAGGAAACTTATTGATGTCTTTGCACTCCTCAGTAGTAATGGTTGCAATTGAAGCCTTCTTGTTGTATTTCCTGATGTACCAGTTAATGCCCTCATCATTGTCTGAATGATAGCGTCCGTTGAAGTGCACGAATGTTCCGCCCTTTGGAAGGTTGCTACAAATGAAATGGGCCATTGTTGCATCCTTCATCGCCTGGGCTTTCGGAAGGTTTTCGGTGCCATGTCCCGCGCCCATCATGCCCACCATAGCTTTGTACCCAGGTAGGTTCGCGTCATATTCAATTGGCATTGGCGCGATGAGTTTCTTCGTAGACTTGTCCAATTCCTTAACACCTTCGAACCCTTTCTTGTATACAAGATTTGCGTACCGTCTGGGGATATTTGTAGCCACAACCTTGATGTTATTCTCTTTGGAGAAAGAAAGCAACGGCTGGTAATCAGTGGCATGGTTTGGCCATAATTTGGCTTCTGCTTTTAGGTTTTTACCTGGCAAGATTCCTTTCAGGTACTCATCAAATATCATTTGGTTGTCAGACTCGAACATTTCTGCACCCATCGCAATGTTGCCGTTCTTCGCCTTGTAAAGAGACTTCAATACTTGTAATTCCAACCAATGGCTCATGGAGTTGTTATGCAGTTCTCCAAAAAGCACAATGTCTTTACCACTTATTTCCTTGATCATTGCTTCGTAACTGATCTTGGATCCGTCAGATTTGTAGATCAGGTAAGCTGGGTTTCCGTTTTGCGCGTGCAGAAAAACAGGCAGTATCAATACCGCCAGGCACCATCTATGTAGGTTAGTCATTTGACTAATTTAAAAGAATAAGCTGAACTAGATGTTCCCATAAAGAAGCCTAAACCCCCGTTGGAGATATTCGTGGGGATATTGGCCGGAGGACCGTCAAAGGGTGATCCGCGCCATTCTGTTTCAAGAAGAGCAGCAATAGCCCATTCATAGTATTCCTGGTTGATGGATACCCACTTCACAGTTATGTCTGTGGTATCGCCAGAAAGTTTACCTGGATCGATATAATAGAATTCCACTCCAGGGATGTAAGAACCATCTACGAATTGATCATCACCGAAAACGATTTCAGCAAGTGTATCGTTGTCTAACTGGCCATCGATCAACACCTGCCACATGTAGTAATCTCCGGCTCCCGCTGGTTCATTGCCGTAGAAGTAAAGCGCCCACTCATCCCAAAGCGTTGACCATTTGTAGCTTATACTATCTACGTCAGCTTTCCGATGTACATACGTTTCCGCGGTGTAAACCTCGTTATCCGAAGTAGTAATATTCAGTGTGTAGGTCTTACCAACTTCAACAGAGTCAATAGTGGCTGTTTCATACACGCCATTGCTTGTCTCAAGGAACGTCATGGTACGCGTACCATCTGTAACCGTTACCGTTGCATTTGACTCACCAGGTGCTGCCTCATTATGATAATAACTGGTGGTCCTGCTCAATATGATTCGTTGCTTTTGGGCCTCTGTGGTTAGAATACCATCAACCACAAGACGCTGATTGTCGCCATCGTTCAAATCAAAATCTATCTTCTCCGAACAACTTGAAAGACCAATGATCGCCAATATGTATAATCCAACCTTTTTCATTAGAACTTGAAGTTATATGTGATTGCAGGCACGATGCTGAACAGGTATATTTTATACGCTTCGGTTACCGTAGGATCCTCCTTGGATTGTCTGAAGTTGATCGTAAACGCGTTCTTTCTGGCGTAAGCATTATACGCTGAGATATTCCACTCACCTTGCCAACCCAATCTTTTCTTTCCATTCTTTCTTGGACCCCTTTCTTCCGCTGTCTTGCCTTTGAATGTTGCTGAAACATCCAATCTGTGGTATGCTGGCATCCTCTCACTGTTTCTATCAGAGTATACAGGAAGGATTGCCCCTTGATACTCAAACCGCCCCGTAGGAACTGTAATGGGTTGTCCAGTAGAGTACACCCAAGTTGCACCCAACAAAATCTTTGGTGTGAGCTCATAACTTGCAACAACAGACACATCATGCATGCGGTCGTAAGGTGCAAGGTATTTCACCCCTTTATTGATCTCGGGTATTTCCCGCATGGTTCTGGATAGCGTGTACGCAATCCAACCGGTAAGGGCACCTTTGTTCTTTCTTATGAGGAATTCTGTTCCGTAGCTCCATGCTTTGCCAATCCTTAGCTCGCCTTCCAGATACGGATTCAACAACAACAACGCGTGGTCTCTGAAGTCAATGGAATTGTACATCCATTTGTAATACACTTCAATAGACGATTCGAACATGTTGTCTTTGAAATTCCTGAAATACCCTGCGGCAACCTGATCCGCTTGCTGTGGCTTAACATTTGGTGTGCTTGGGAACCAAATGGCCAATGGTGACGAGGAGGTTGCATTGTTCGCAAGATGCAAGTACTGTGCTGTTCTGTTGTAACTCAGCTTAAGCGAAGTAGTTTCATTGAGAGAGTACCGGGCACCAAACCTTGGCTCAAGGTTCATGTACGTGTTGTAAATACTCCCATCCGTTTTAACAGTGTCGTCAACAGTGTATACCAATGGATTGGCCTTATCGTACAGATAGTACTTGGTCTTACCCAGGTTTTGGAATACCGAAAGTCTCAAGCCATACTCCAACGCCAATCTACCACTGACCTCTTGCTCATTGGCGAGATATACAGCATGTTCTAGCGCGTAATTATCGGGCAGCGTGAATTCGTTTACAACACTTCCCTCACCACCCTTGATAATTCCAGGTTTAAAGGTGTGATGTATGCTCTGCATACCAAATTTTATAGTGTTCGTTGGGTTAGCGTACAACGTGAAATCAATCTTTGCGCTGTAATCTATGATGTTGGATTTCCAATTGAACTCCTGAACCCCGTTGGGTACGCCCAGATTGTAATCGAAGTTACTTGCGATCAGCGTAGTATTCGCAAAAAGCTTCTCCGAGAAAAGGTGGTTCCACCGGATCGTTCCGGTTGCATTTCCCCAGTTCATCGAAAACTCATCTCCAAAACGGAATACATCGCGGCCGAAGTAGCCAGAAAGGTAAATTCTGTTCTTGTCGTTGATCGTGTAATTCCCCTTGGCATTGAAATCGTAGAAATAAAGCTGGTTGTTTTGGATCAAAGTATCGCTGGCGAATTTGAGGAACATATCAGCATACGTTCTTCTTCCGGAAAGGATGAAGCTTCCCTTGTTCTTCTTGATGGGGGCCTCCAGCGTCAAACGGCTGGAAACCGTTCCGATTCCACCACTTCCAGAGATCTTCTTATTGTTCCCCTCGCGCATTTTGATGTCAAGCAAAGAAGAAAGCCTTCCACCATATCTAGCGGGGATTCCGCCTTTGTATATCTGCACATCCTTGATGGCATCCGAATTGAATACAGAGAAAAACCCCAGGAAGTGACTTGCATTATATACAGTGGCTTCATCAAGGAGCACAAGGTTTTGATCGCTACCACCACCGCGAACGAAGAATCCGTTTCCACCTTCACCACCGCTCTGAATTCCAGGCATCAGTTGCAGGGTCTTGATCAGATCGACTTCACCCATGAATGCAGGAACCCGTTTAATTGTTTCGATGTTCAGGTTTACCGTACTCATTTCGGTAGACTTCACATTCTTCAATTCCTCCTTCTTATCCGTAACCGTAAACGCATCCATTTGCTTGGCATCCTCGCCCATATCCAGATCCAGCTTGATGCTCTTATTGAGTTCTATCTTCTTGCGCTGAGTAGCATAGCCAATAAAGCTAAACTGTACAGTGTATGTTCCTTCTGGTAGGGTAATCGAGTAGAAGCCATATTCATTCGCAGCAGCACCTAACTCTAATTCCTCAACGTATACGGTTGCGCCTATCATCGCTTCCCCGTTCTTGGCATCTTTCAGGTATCCACTAATTGTGTGCTTCTGGCCGAAGGCAGCAGAAGAAAGAAGCAGCAGACCGATATAGATGAACTTCTTCATCTCGAGTTTAATTAAAGACAATCGAATTGATGATTTGTTGCATCAATCGAGCACAAATTTCTACAAAAAACGCGTGTATTGGGTGACAATTGTACGAACGGTCCAAGATTTATGTGAGTGATGAATAATCCCTTACAAAGGAGGCAAGCTTGCCAACGTGGTCATGTGGTGTCCCCGGCAGGATTCCATGGCCAAGATTGAAAATGTAACCATCCCTTCCCTTCATGGAATCGAGGATATTCTTTGCTTCATTCTCAATATTATTCCAGTCGGTAAACAACATCACCGGATCTAGATTGCCCTGTAAGGCTTTATCAGTAACAATCTTTGCGGCTTCTGCCATCGGTGTTTTCCAATCAACACCTAACACATCTGCTTTTGTTTCATTGAATGCTTCAAGCAGATGTCCGGTATTGGTACCAAATAGGATGACCGGTGCATCAGGGTGAACAGCTTTTACCGTGTTGATCACCTTTTCGGTATGGGGCATAACAAAACACCTAAAGTCTGCTTCTGACAAAATGCCAATCCAACTATCAAAGATCTGTACAACGGAAGCACCCGAGTCTAGCTGAAAGTTGAGATAGGTTCCCATGTCCTCCGCCAGTTTATTCATAAGCTGGTGCCATGCTTCTTCATGGTTATACATGAAGGATTTAAGCTTAATGTAGTTTTTCGAAGGTCCTCCTTCTATCATGTATGAGGCCAGTGTAAAAGGGGCACCACAAAATCCTATACATGGAACGTTCAGTTCTTTTTTAAGGATCTTAAGTGAAGCACCTGTGTAGGCAAGATGTGTTGCCGGGTCAATTGGTTTTAGCGCCTGCACATCCGCTAAGCTCTCAATAGGATTGTCCAATACGGGGCCAACACCAGGTTGGTAGTCGAATTTGATGCCCATTGGTTCCAATGGGATCATGATATCTGAGAAGATAATCGCAGTATCTAATTCGAATTCCTCAATGGGTAGCAACGTGACCTGCGCAGATACTTCAGGAATCTGGCAAATGTCCTTAATGCTGTACTGTTTACGAATGTTTCTATAACTCTCCTGATACCTTCCTGCCTGACGCATGAACCAAACTGGTGTATGTGTGGTAGGCTCTTTTCGGCATGCTTTAAGAAATGTGTCGTTGAACGTGCTCATCAAATGTTCTTTATCGCGTTTCTGATTGCTCCCAATAGGTGATCCATTTCTTCCTTAGTTAGTGTTGCAGAAAGGAACCACGCCTCAAAAGCACTTGGTGGAATGTACACTCCGTTGTCGATTAAGTTCCAGAAGAACTTACTGAAGATCTCTCCGTCTCCTGTTTTGGCTGAGTCGAAATCCTTTACTTTCTCATTAGTGAAGAATGGATTTACCATTGACCCAAACCTGTTGACCGTCATCGGTAAACCTTTCTCATTGGCCGCCTGAAAACAAACATCGTTGATTGCAGTAGCGTGCTTTTCAAATTGATCAAAAGGATCAATGCCTTTAAGTGTCTTCAATGTAGCCAGTCCGCATGCCATGGCAACGGGATTGCCAGATAAAGTGCCAGCCTGATACATATTTCCCAATGGTGCTACGGTATTCATGATCTCCTCACTGGCGCCATAAGCTCCTACAGGAAACCCTCCTCCGATTACTTTTCCAAGGCAAGTTATGTCCGGTTGCACGCCAAGTTTCTTTTGGGGCCCTCCATAGCAACTGCGGTACGCTGCCATTACTTCATCGAATACCAGCAATGTGCCATTCCTTTGTGTAATCTCTCTTAGCTCTTCAAGAAATCCAGGTTCAGGAACAACAACTCCCATGTTTCCGGCAACGGGTTCTATGAAGATCGCGGCCAGATCATCGGCATGTGCATGAAAGTGGCTCAGTACACTTTCCATGTCGTTATAATTCGCAATCAGCGTATTGGAAACAGCCCCATCCGGCACACCAGCACTTCCAGGTAAACTCAGGGTAGCTACACCAGAACCAGCTGCAACCAGTAAGGAATCAGCATGACCATGGTAACAGCCAGCAAACTTGATGATCTTATTTCTTCCGGTATACGCCCGACTTAATCTGATCGCACTTAATACAGCCTCGGTTCCGGAACTAACAAAGCGGATCTTATCCATTCCATCAAAGGCACTGGTAATCTCATTGGCAAGGTCAATTTCGCCCTGACTGGTTGCACCAAAACTGAACCCTTTCTTAAATGCAGCTTCTGTGGCGCTAAGCACATCTGGGTGACCGTGCCCAAGAATCATGGGACCATAAGATCCAACCAAATCCAGATACCTGTTTCCATCCACATCCGTGATCCAATTGCCCTCGGCAGACTCCATAATCAGCGGGTTACCACCCACTGAATTGAACGCCCTTACAGGACTATTTACGCCACCAACCAGGACTTTACAGGCTTCCTGAAATTTCTCCTCTGATAGGTTCCTCATTGCTCCGGATTTGAGCTCGAAATTAATTGTTTTTAGCTAGTGAATTAAGGATGCCACTCCAATTGTGCGGACTGGCTTCTTCATATATATTCAAGCCAAGTTTTTTGGCCATAGCACTCGTGGAAGGTCCAATGCTCAAGATGTTTGGAATAGACTGACTATCAATCTGATCATGCAGAGATATGCCAGCTGTGCCGCTCATGATTACTACTGTATCCGCTTTTTTCAATTCCTCAAGTTCGTGAACAGACAATGCCCTTGTTCGTGTGGTGTAACATTCAATGCGATCAAAAGTACATCCTCGCTGAATGAGCAATTCCTCCATTAGTTTGCTGGCCTTGCTGGAACATGGGAAGGCAATGCTTTCGCCAGCTACAATAGGTAATTCCTTACCCAGCGCTTCCGCTGTATGTTCGGGCGATTCATAGTCCACCACCCATCCTGCCTGGCGAACGGCTTCGCTGGTGGTTGGACCAATGGTCGCGATATGCGTTTGGGGTCCGATAAGGTTGTTAGGTGCACTTTTAACGGCTGCACTGCTCGTAAAAACAACCCAATTGTATTCCCGGGTTTGAGTGGAAATATGTGTGAAGGATTCTAACTGAATGAGCGGAATGTGTGTTGCCTTGGCGCCCAGCGCTTGCAGATCATGCAAATACGCTTCTGGAATATCTGCTCCGGTAAGAACTATGGTCTTATTCAGAAGTGGCTTCACTGATCAAGACTTTTTTTTTAGCCTCGACTTCCTGTTTTAGCTCGCTAGCGACCTCAGCGGCCAGTTCTTTCCAGGATTCAACATTGCCACTCTTTTGCACAGATCTCACCGCGTCATTTTCTGAGAAGAAGACAGCATTAACCGATAAGTTGCCGTCTTCAATGCTGGCGTAGCAACCAAGCGGAATGGAGCAACCGCCCCCAATCAATTCCAATACCAGTCGTTCTGTATGCACAGCAGTCCATGACGTGTCGTTGTTCACTCGGCTAAGCAGCTCCTGAACCTCTTTGTTGCTCGAAGCACATTCCAATGCAATAGCACCTTGGCCAGGAGCAGGAAGCATCTGCTCAAACGAAATGATCTGCTTGGCAACGTCCAACATATCCATACGAATCAGTCCGGCAGCGGCTAGAATGATGGCATCATATTCTCCTGCTTCCATTTTGGCGATGCGTGAATCTATGTTGCCCTGTATGTGCTTGATCTCCAGATCCGGATTCATTCGGTTCAATTGAGCCGCCCTTCGTGGACTGCCAGTTCCTACAATCGCTCCAGCTGGTAGTTCTTCAATGCTTTGGTACTTATTGGACAACAGAACATCCCTCGCATCCTGGCGTTCAAGGATAGCAGCAATTTGCAATCCTTCTACCTTTTCCGTTGGAAGGTCTTTATAGCTATGCACGGCCATGTCAACCTCACCTGACAGGATCTTTCTTTGGATCGCGTTGGTGAAGGCACCTACCTCTTCAATATTTCCAAGATCGCCTGAAGTTTCCACTACTTTCAACTGGAAGTCTACGTCAGGCCAGGTGTCTCTTAACAGTTGAAGTGCCTGGTAAGATTGTGTTAAGGCCAGTTTGCTCCCTCTTGTACCCACAAGAATGGTTTTCTTGGGTAACTCTACAGGATAGCCTTTAAGATCAAGTAAATCTCGGGCGGCTTTGAATTTTTCCGATTCAGCTTCAGGATCCTCCACCATCTTCTTCAATTCCTTGAATGGAGTATTGGTGAATCTTCGCATCATGCGATGCGTGAATTTTTCCAGCAGTTGCCTCTGTTCTTCAGACAGTTCACCCAGCTTAGGCATCAACCAGTTCAGTTCATCATCTTTGATTGATTCAAGCTGGTTCCAGTAAGATTCAATCATTGGGGCTGCCTGTCTGTCCGTAAGCCACTTAGCAAACAGCTGTGCTTCCTCATCCACGATCACCTTTGCCTGCGGAATCTCATCGTATCTTTTCTGCAGACCTTCAAAGGTTAGTTCCTTGATGTCATCAAGATCGTACAGGTGAACATTGCCCAGTTCTTTGAGTTCTTCATTGAAATTTCGGGGAACTCCAAAATCAATGAGTAGCTTCTGTGCGTCTTCGTTGTATGCAAGTTGAGCTCTTGTGCACTTACTGCTTTCGAGATCCTGCTCGGATAGAAGATTCACCTCGCCTTGCGTGCCTCCAATTACGATATCCACTGAGAACAGCACACGATGAATTTCGTGCATGGTAATGGCTTCGCCACCCCATTGCCTGGCCATGTTGTCCGCTCTTCCACTATCGTGAGAGGCAACGTATAGTTTTTTGATACCTGTTCTGTCCAGAATAGTAGTCACCAGATTGGCCATGTTTCCGGTGCCTATCACCAGCATGGTAGACTCCGGTAGCACGAATTCGTGCTTGTTGATCAGCTCAAAACCAACTGTAGCCAGTGATGCAGAGTACTTACCAATATTGGTTTCCTTTCGTACACGTCTTCCAGCGTGAATAGCATGGCCCACCAACTGATTGGTAATCGGACCGTCAGTGCCAGCCTCCTCGGCCAATTCAAAAGCAGATTTAATCTGACCCAGAATTTGATGTTCACCAATGGCTTGAGACTCAAGGCCGGCTGAAGTGCTGAACAGGCTGTTAATCGTTAACTCAGAATCCGGAAGAATGTTGAGAAAGCGTCTGCCTACACCGAGAGATTTGAAGAAGTCGATCATGGGCTCCAGAGACTCACCAACACCGTAGTAAGCTAAACGGTTACATGTGGAGATAATAAAGGCCTCATCGTAATCCTTCTTCGAAGCTCTCAAAGTGCGGATTACTTGCTCCTTGTTCAGTGCTGCCAATTCACGAATCGCGATTGGTGCATTCTGATGACTTAATTCAACCCCTAAGATTTTCTTCATCCCTTCTTCTAGGCTGGCAAAGATACGGCTTGAAAAGCGATATTAAAAACTCTGAAACCCTTTATTCACTGGGCGGAACGTCTACCAGCTGATTGTTGTCGTAGTACTCAATTGCCCTGATTTTGCCAGTATTCCAGTAAACGGTGAATTTTCCATGCAATTTGCCCTCTTTTAGGTTAAAAACAGCCTTCCTTTTCCCGTTGTTGAAATAACTGGTCCATTGACCATGTTTCTTTCCTTCTTTGTAAGAGCCCTCGCTGAATTTGGTGCCGTCATTATAGTACATGGTACACTTGCCGTGCATCTGGCCCTTCTTATACTCCACCGTTTTGCCAGGAATGTCGTACTCGTAATAGTAGGTCGCGGTACCTTCAAGGCTATCGGCTTCATAGGTCAGTACCTTAACCAGAAAGCCATCCTTGTCCCAGTGAGCGACCTGACCTTCTTTCATTCCAGCCAGGTGATTTCCTTCCTCTTTACGTTTACCGTCCTTGTACCATTTCTGATACTTGCCATGTTTTTCACCGTTAAGAAAACTTGTCATAGACTCCTGTGTATCATCTGCGTAGTACGTGTAGGCCACACTGTCCGGATCAAGGATTTCCTGTCTGACTTTCTTTTTCTTCTTCTCAGCTGTTTCCTCAGACTTCTCTTTTTTGGCGGGTTTTTCTTTGGGTGGTTTCTCCTTCTTTTCCTTTGCAGGTTTCTCTGGTTTCTCCTGTTCAACTTTGGCACCCTTCTTCGCCTTCTTTCCACCACCAGACTGTGCTTTAACACCAGAAACAGCGAAAAAGCACGCAACGCATATGCAGAGATAGAATTTCAAGGTAAACTTCATTTTGGCAATAATCCCTAGGCAATTATCCCGCCAAACAAGCACCTAAATTAGCTAAAAACTCAGTTCATAGTACTGGGCTCCAAGGCTTTGAATGCCTGGGGGAGCTGCTCGATGATATCAGATGCAATGATGCCAGTCTCTCCCAGTTCTTCTCTGGCCAAATCGCCAGCAAAGCCGTGAATGAAAACACCAATTCTTGCGCTGTCAAGCGGGGATATACCTCTAGCAAGTAACGCTGAGATCACACCTGTTAGTGCATCCCCTGAACCTGGAGTTGCCATTCCCGGATTCCCGGATTGATTGAACGAAACCAATCCATCAGGAGATGTGATGCAAGTGAATTTGCCTTTTAGTACTACAATGACTCCATGTTTGGCACTGAATTCTATTTGCGTCTGGATGCGTTCCGGTCCTGTGATCTGCTGACCAGATATCCTTTCGAATTCCCGCCAATGAGGTGTGAGAATACTGTTTCGGGGCAGGTGTTCCAAAAGCGAGGGATTACCGGCCAATAGGTTGAGTGCATCGGCATCCATTACTACCGGTTGGTCTACCTGATTTAATAAATCTTCGAGGTACCTGGCCGCGTGATCAGATTGTCCAATACCGGGACCAATAGCATAGGTATCGTAATCCTCGAGAAGCTTAAAATCAGAGATCGTGTGATCTTGTATTCCACATACGCACATGGCTTCCGGTAGAATTTCCTGTACGATCTCCACCCCGGTTGCGGGCACAGCCAGTGTAACGATCCCGCTTCCGCTTCTTAGTGCCGCTTTTGCCGCAAGTGTGGCAGCACCCATTTTACCATGGGAACCAGCGGTCAAATGGATTTTACCGAAAACGCCTTTATGGTCAAATGGATCACGTGGTGCCAGCTTGGACATCACGTATCGGTGGTTTATCAACTCGTAGTTGGTGTTGGTATTCGAGTAGTACTCCTCGCTTAAGCCAATGTCAAGGATATGGATATTGCCAATGCACGCTTGTGTTTCTTTGAAAAAGAATGAGCGTTTTGGAATTTGCAGTGTAAGTGTGGCGTGGGCTGCAAACTTGATGTCTTCAGTATTGGGATGGTCGCATTGCAGTCCAGATGGGCAATCTATAGCCACGCGGTACGCTTGAAATTCATTTAGCTCCTTGATCTTGGTAGCCAGCTCTCCTTCAATGCCTCTGGATAATCCAGTTCCGAATATCGCATCAACAATTACATCCGGCTGCTCGGTAAAAGAAGATGTGTTGTCGTACTGATGCAGAGAGGTTTTACTTAAGCGTTCCTTATTTGTCTTGTAATCGGGACTGCCTTCCGCGGTACGAAAAATCAAATAGGCGTGTGCATTTCGACCGTGGTCGTTCAACATTCTACAAACCGCTAGTCCGTCACCGCCATTGTTGCCCTGTCCGCAAATGATGGCGAATCTGGTATCTGAAGAGAATTCTTCTAACAGCCAATTTGTAAGCGCGTGTGCGGCTCGCTCCATAAGGTCCAGGGAAGGAATAGGTTCGTTAGAGATCGTGTATTGATCCCAGTCCTGGATCTGTTTGACGGTGAATAGCTTCATGCCTGTACTCAACTAAGATATCGAGAAATGATTCAAGGGCAAGTCCACCTGCCGGCAAGATGGGCTCTCTTCGGTCGACTGTCTTATTCAAAAAAAAGCCAGACCTACAGGTCTGGCTTTCTTAGTTGCGGGGGCAAGACTCGAACTTGCGACCTTTGGGTTATGAGCCCAACGAGCTACCAACTGCTCCACCCCGCGATATATCTTGATTCCGTGGAATTCTTTATCGGGGGAGCAAATATATATTTTGTTTCTTTGTGCTCAAAATTTTTCACTTCGTAAATGCACCGTTCAGGGTTCGTCAATATTATCGGAAACCCCAATGTTGGCAAGTCAACCCTAATGAATGCCTTGTTAGGGGAGAAGTTGTCTATCATCACGTCTAAGGCACAGACCACCCGGCATAGAATAATGGGTATTCTGAATGGGGAGGATTATCAGTTAGTGTTGTCGGATACACCTGGAATCATGGATCCATCTTACAAGATGCAAGAGTCTATGATGGGTTTTGTGAATCTAGCGCTCACAGATGCCGATCTGTTTCTTGTAGTCACCGAACCTGGTGAGAAAGGGTTCAATGTGCCTACGGTAGTGGAGAAAGTGAAAAAGTCAGGTGTTCCTGTGATGGTCTTAATCAATAAGATCGATCTGTATGATCAAGACACCGTACAAGCTCGTTTTGAGCAAATGGAGCAGGAATTTCCAGGAGCCTTCGTCATAGGTATTTCAGCATTGAATAATTTCAATGTAGATGGATTACTAGGGAAGTTGATAGAGGCGTTGCCGGAAGGCCCCGCCTACTTCCCAAAGGATCAGGCATCGGATAAAACGTTGCGGTTCTTTATGTCTGAAATCATTAGAGAGAAGATATTTCTCCATTACAAACAGGAGATACCTTATTCAGTAGAAGTTGAGATTGAGCGCTTCAAGGAAGAAGAGGACCTGGTTAGAATATCGGCTATCATTTACGTTGCCCGTGATTCGCAAAAAGGTATCATTATCGGACATAAGGGCTCTGCACTGAAGCGTGTGGGAACAGAATCGAGACGAGACATGGAGAAGTTTCTGGACAAGAAGGTGTTTCTTGAAACACATGTGAAAGTGAACAAAGACTGGAGAAATAGAAGCGATCAGTTGAGAAGATTTGGATATTCGCCATCGTGAGTGGAATTGTTGCCATAGTAGGAAGACCAAATGTGGGTAAGTCCACATTGTTCAATCGCATGACGGAATCGCGCGAAGCGATTGTGGATGAGGTGAGTGGTGTTACACGCGACCGGCATTACGGAACGGTAGAATGGGGGGGAGGCACATTTACCCTGATTGATACAGGTGGTTACATTCAGGGAAGTGATGATGTTTTTGAGGCTGCCATTAGAGATCAGGTGAAGATTGCAATGGATGAAGCCGATGTGCTTCTATTCATTGTAGACGTAACTACAGGTGTTACGGATCTTGACCTTAGGGTAGTTGATTTATTGCGAAAAGCTGGAAAGCCTGTCGTGATTGGCGTTAATAAAGTTGATAACAACGCAAGGCGAAATGATGCTTCGGAATTTTACTCTCTAGGCTTAGGAGAGTTTACTTGTATCTCTTCGATTAATGGTTCGGGTACGGGAGATTTACTTGATGAAATCATCTCGCATCTTGAAGTGGAAGAAGAAGAGGAATCGGATCTCCCAAAGTTTGCTGTAGTAGGGAAGCCTAATGTTGGCAAATCGTCTCTTATAAATACCCTTCTGGGCGAGGAAAGGAATATCGTTACAGACATAGCGGGAACTACTCGGGATTCGGTCACAACCCGTTTCAATGCGTTTGGTTTTGATTTTGAGATTGTTGATACCGCTGGACTGAGAAGGAAAGGAAAGGTTCACGAATCTCTGGAGTTCTATTCAGTGATGAGGACCATTCGGGCCATTGAGAAAGCAGATGTTTGCCTTTTGTTGATTGATGCCACAGAAGGATTGACTGCACAAGACCTCAACATTGTTCATTTGGTGATTCGGAATAAGAAGGGAATGGTGATGTGCGTAAATAAATGGGACCTCATCAACAAGGAAACGAATACGATGAAGGCCATGGAAGAGGATATCCGTGAGAAGACTGCTCCTTTCACAGATTATCCGATCATAACCACATCAGCGCTTAAGAAACAAAGGGTGCTTAAAGCATTTGAAGAAGGTATGAAGGTGTATGAGAATCGTTCACTCCGTATTCCTACCAGGAAGTTGAACGATTATCTGCTTGAAGTTATTCAGCAAACACCTCCTCCAGCGATCAAGGGAAAGTATATTAAGATCAAGTACATTACACAGCTTCCTACCAATACTCCGGCATTTGCATTCTTCTGCAATCATCCCCAGTACGTTAAGGATCCATACAAGCGTTTTCTTGAAAACAAAATCAGGTCAGAGTACGATTTCCACGGTGTTCCGATCAAGATCTACATGCGCAAAAAGTAGTGCTGCGAGCCTATTTTGCGTAACTTGAGCCAGTTCTATTCTAAACCTATTTTACTATGAAAAGACTTCTACGATGTTTTGGCATTGTTGCGTTTTTGTTTTCTGGAATGAACGCATTCGCGCAATGTCCCCAGATTACCTGTCCATCTAATATCAATGTTTCCAACGACCCTGGCGTGTGTGGTGCTACGGTGAATTACAATGTATTGGGAGTTGATAAGTGTGGTGGACCAGATTCAATGATATTCAATTATACAGGTAGTAAACAGATGTGGGTTGTGCCGCAAGGCGTTGACACACTTGTAATGCAAGCCTGGGGTGCAGCTGGTGGTGCTGATGGTCAGACATACACTGTGTTTGGACTTGGTGGCTACGCTGCGGGTGCCATGATTGTTAACCCTGGCGACACGCTTTGGATTTATGTAGGCGGTAATGGTGCCGTTCCTGCGGGTGGATTCAATGGTGGTGGAAATGGAGGTACTGGTCCTTCAACCACAACCGGAGCTGGTGGCGGTGGTGCCTCTGATATTAGAACAGCAGATACACTAACTGCGCGTGTGCTTGTTGCTGCCGGTGGTGGCGGAGCAGGTGGTGCAACTACATACAGCCCTGGTGGTGGTGCCGGTGGAGGTGGTAACCTCTGTACGGCTCCTTACGGTTACGGTGGTGCTTTGGCCAATGGTGGCTGTGCCAACTCTAACCCTGGTGGATGTACTGGTGGAGCTACTGGACCTTATGGTTCCGGTGGTGGAGGCGGTGGCCTCAACAGTGGTGGCGCTGGTGGTGCTACAGGTACTGGAAGTTATGGAACCAACGGTGCTGCAGGTATCGGTGGTGATGGCGGCTCATTCTCTAACCGCAATGGCGGTGGAGGTGGAGGCGGAGGCTACTACGGTGGTGGTGGCGGAATGTCCGGCTCTGGTGGTTGCAACGGTGGTGGCGGAGGAGGATCCTCCTACGCAAACACTGGTGTAGTTATGGCTCCAACAATGAATGGAGGTGTTCGCAGTGGTAACGGTCTTGTGAAGGTCTATTGGAATTCAGGACCTGTTACGGTTACACAATTGGCTGGACTACCGAAAGGGGCGCAATTTCCTGTAGGAACCACAACCAATACGTACTTCGTTAGTGGTGCATCTGGACCAAACGATACTTGTTCGTTTACTGTTACTGTAACGGATACGGGTCAAGCAACATCCCTTGGAGCACTTAGTCAGGATACGATCTGTACTACGGGTGGAAATCTGACATTGCCTGCAGGAACACCAGCTGGTGGAAATTACAGCGGAGCAGGTGTAACTGGCAATAGCTTTGATCCTGCGGTTGCGGAGCAAGGAAACCACTGGATCTACTACACGGATACGGTTGGATGTCAGAACACAGATTCTGTCATGATAACTGTGGTTTGGTGTACAGGTATCGAGGATTCTCCTATTGCAAACAACATTCAGGTTGCACCTAACCCATCAGATGGCTTGTTTACATTGCGCATTGATAATGAACTGCAAGACAAGGTGGAAATGGTGGTGACTGATGTGACTGGAAAGCGTGTATATGCTACGTCTAGTTCGGATAGATCAATTGTACAAAGGGTTGATCTTACCGCTATGGAGAACGGTATGTACATATTAAATGTCAAGCAGAATGGACAATCGATGAGTTATCGATTGGTCAAGCAATAAGTATTTTTCAGAATGGAACTGAGGGGCCCGTTAGGGCCCCTTTTTTTACACCTGTTCGAGAGCGTTGAGTAGATCCTGTTTGAGGAGCTCAACATCTTCAAGCCCAACGTAGATCCTAACCTTGTTGATCAGATCATGTCTACCAGCATAGCTTTCCGAAGTGGTTAAAGCGGCCAGAGGAAATTGTAGAGATTCGTATCCACCCCACGAGCACGCAATGAGAAAGTACTGTAGGTGGTCTACAAATCGTTCAATGGCCTGAATATCTGTTGTGTTTAACTCAAGGGTAATCAGGCCCCCACACGTTTTCATCTGTTTTTCCGCCAGCTCTTTTTGAGGGTTATCTGAGGAAAAGGGGTGAATAACCTTGCTTACTTTGTCATGAACTTCCAACATCTCAATGATTTCCAGTGCCGATTGGGTGGACTTTTCAACCCGCAGGTCCAACGTTCTCAGTCCCCGCAAGATGAGCCAGGCTTCCATGGGGCCAATAATACCTCCAAAGGTCATAAACTCTTCGGCCATGATGGCTTTCACCCTTTCCGAACTAGAGGCTAGCACACCGGCAACAACATCGCTGTGTCCATTAATGTACTTGCTAGCCGAGTGCACAACGATGTCTATTCCTAACGCTATGGGGTTTTGATTCAACGGTGTGGCAAAGCTGTTATCGCAGATGGTGGGAATATTAGCTGTTCTGGCAATAAGTGCCACTGCTTCTAAATCCTGCATCTCGAAAGTAAGCGAGTTGGGAGATTCCAGATAGATCAGTTTTGTATTGTCCTGAATTGCTGTGCGGAAGTTTTCGACATCCGTGCCATCTACCATGGTATAGGTAACACCATATTGGGTAAGAACATGTTGTATAAGGTGCTTGGTCCAGCTATACGGTGTATCAACCGAAACGATGTGGTCTCCCGCCTTCACACAACTGAATATTGCTGCCGCGATTGCAGCACTTCCGCTGGAGAATACAAGGCTATCTTCGGCCTTCTCCAGTGCCGCGATCTTCTTTCGAAGTGTTGCAACTGTTGGATTGTATCCTCGTGTGTAGAAGGGTGTTCCGAACTCGTCTTTAAGTCCTTCTCTGAGCTCCTGAAAATTACTGAAGCAGAAGTTACTGCTCTGGTAAATGGGAGGGCTCACGGCATTATGATGCTCCGAATAATGCTCTGCATAGTGGGTGAGAATGTCAGATGTATTCATAAAAAAAGGCTTTGGATGTCCAAAGCCTTAATGTAAATGAATATTCTTTCTTAGTGAATGATCACCAGTCTTTTCGTCTTGGCCCGTTCGCCATTTGACACATTAACCAGATAAACACCCTGAGCCATATTGGTAAGGTCGAGATCAATTTCACCTCTGCCGTATGGAATAGACTCTTGTCGTACGAGATTACCTATCTGATCAAAGATCCTAACCGCGCTATTCTCTGTTGCGAACTGGTTCATGGCAATCGTGAACTTACCCTGTGTTGGGTTCGGGAATACGATGAATTCCATTGGCTGAGGAGCCCCTTGTACTTCCGGTCTACCCACCAGGGCAGCGGTTGTATCATCATTCGCGGCCTGGTATACCTCTTTAGTGGTGTTGTTCTGAACAAACGCTACTACTTCCAATTGAGAATTGGTCAGGTTGTAAACACCTGAGATTGGCCAGGATACCCTGATTGTATCCACATCACCAATTGTCCAGTTGGTTTGAAGCTTAGTTCCTGCTGCGTTAGGCATCATCTTATGCATAACACCATGCCATAGGTTTTGCCCGTTGGCACCAGCAATTGAAACAGAATCTTCAACGATTACGTTGTGTGCGGAAATATCAAGGTTGCTGAAGTTCGCATTGGCTTTTACAATGGTTGTAATATCCAGCATACCTCCATTCTCAACGCTTGTAGTGCTCACATCGAATAGGTTGTCCTCAAGTATCCTAAGGTCAATCTTGTTCTGATTCACAAGGAAGCTGGTACTATTGAAGTAGCTGCCGTCAAGCACACTCCATGCAGTGGAATTGATATTGTAATACAATCTTCTTGCACTTGGTTCAACGGTATTCACTGCGTTCATTGGATCTGCCCCACCCAGAGCTGTGTGATAATGAATATCCACAACGTCCAATCTGTTCTGCTCCTGTAGTTTATAGATGGTGGTATCTACGGAAGCACTGATCGCATCTGAGCTATTGGTGAACTGCTCAATAAGAAGAATCTTGTTCCTTTCGCCAATCCACACATCATCAAATGCGAATCCATCGTCCTGAGTGGATAAGTCAGAGCCAAATGCGATTCTGAAACGAACTACCGTTTGTCCCCTTACACTGTCAAGTTTATGACGTGTACTTACCCAGTTACTGTCTACACTATGACCGGACCATCCGTATTGTTTAACAGATTGCTGCCCCGGATTACCATTCACACCAATGGTATTGTACCAGTTCAGTCCTGTATTCAGGTTGGTACCAATGGTTTTCCAGTTACCGTCATTATTGAGACTATACTGCAGAACGGCACCATCTGCTCCGGATTGGGAGTGGGTCACCGAATTGAACTTGATCATAGGTTTCTTCAGCGAACTCAGATCGAAACAGGGCCCATCCACGTAGGATGCCTCTGCGGGTAAATAATCTCCCGTGAGATTGGTGGCCCATGCCACATTTCCGGATGCTGCACTGTTAATAACAGGGCTGCCAGGCGCTCCCATCTGCCAACTGTTTACCTGTGTGGTTAGGTTTTCCCGCAGTATGTCATTCGAAGCCCAGCCTCCGTTTCCATTTTCAAAGTCGATGTAATACGGATACTGATTGATCACCGGTCTAACTACAAGTACTTTTTGTAGTGAGTCAACACAACCCCTGTCTGTCAACACACTTAGTCGCACCAGGTAATTACCGGTGTCGGTATATAAGTGCTGTGGACTTTGAAGGTTGGAGGTAACAGTATCACCAAAGCTCCAGTTCCATTGGAGTATTTGCCCGGGTGACGATGACGAATCGGTAAACGACACGGTATCTCCAAAACACAGCGAGCTCCAAAAGAATTCGGCTGTGGACGGCAGACCAAAGGTATCGTTGTACGTTATGGTACTCTGACAGCCAAATACCGTGGTTACCGTCAGTGATATCGTCTTCCGTCCATCCTGGAAGTTGTACCACACCAGAGGATTTTGAACGGTATCAAAAAGGTTATTATCCAGACTCCAAAGCCAGCCCACTATCGAATCATTGTTAAAGTGCGATGACGAATCCGCAAACTGTATTGAGTCTGTTACACAATGATTGAGGATTGAGAAGTCCGCAATAGGGTTGGGGTAAATCCTGACCGCAGCGGTATCGTATCCTACACACCCCGTATTTGGGTCGGTATAGATATAAACTACGGTATCAAGCCCAACCCAGGTGTTGGTATCAATCAATGTAGGGAAGGGGTGATACTCATTACCATTAATGATTCCACCACCAATGAAGTTTCCAGTACTCTGAGGTGTTCCACCCAGAACATCAAAGAAAGAGTTTGATGCACAGTACGCTGTGTCCAGATTAACTATACCTGGATCAGGCAAGGTGTCTACCTGGATAAATCCTGAGTCAATATTGAAACACCCATTAATATCTGTGTAATCGTAATAAATCCAGTTCGGTCCCTGGGGTGCCAAATCAGGATAGAAATGTGCACTGTCCGAACTGATTGGAATAAGACCAACATTCGTCCAGTTACCTCCCGTAGGTGTTGCTACGATAAGGATTGAATCTGCCTTCTTACAGATCTGATTCTGGAAAGGCTGAATGTTAACCACAGGTCTTGGATTAACAATTACAAGCTGCGTGTCAGTATTCAAACATCCGTTACCATCTGTGTACGTGTATGCAATCTTGTACGTACCTGCACCGGCACTGCTCGGATCAAGATAGCCTGTATCTGCGGCAGGTATAGGACTTGTCGTAAACCCTGGTGCCGAAGACCAGAAATCTCCGCCAGCCGGAATACCAACCACCGTGTCGGTAGCTTCATAAATACACTGCGCACTGTCCTGCCCTGTCATCAAGACATTAGGTAATGCTACAACCACAGTGTTGGCATAGCTCGTGTCTACACAAACACCACCAGGTGCTGTGTATATGTATTGGAATGTATACGGTCCTGGCGTACTTGTTACAAATTTGTTGTTAAATAAGAATCCGGCCGGACTACAGCTTAGGATACCACCACCAGGTGAACCACCCACAGCAATTGAATCTCCAGTTGCGCAATACAATGGTATAACCCCAACTACACTTGATGTTGGTTTAGCTTCCACTTTGAAATTCTGGAACGCATGGATATACGTTTGAGGAGGCAGTGGGAAACAAATCTTTGGAATGAACGGAGGTATTGCGGGGAAACAGAATTGTCCCTGCTCCCTAAAACGGTACCTGACCTGATAGTCTCCAGGCGGAATAGGTAATATGTTCAGATCGGCAGAATCGGGTCCAGAGTTGGTATTGAAATTGGTCATAACCCCACCAGGCGGGTTAGGTGTACCATTGATTCCAATTATATCGAATCCAAGCCGCACGACACTGTTGTTATACCCAGACCCATTGGCTGGTGGGTCAGTTAACGTAAAGATTCTTTTCCTTCCTTCAGTTTCACAGTGGGCAAGCCCGAGACCACCAATTGAAGTACCACTGGCGATAACAGTTACCGCTAAAGATGTAGAATCAACACAACCCGTAGACGGGTCGGTGTATACATACGTGATAACATGGTTACCAGTACCCGCAATGCTTGGGTCAAAGATCGTACCTCCCATACCCGGTCCGATATAATATCCACCGCTAGGATTAGGGAAGGCCGTGTCTCTTGGATCACTCAGGTAATAAACAGAAGCTAATCCGCTGAACGCATTTGCCCCAGCCACATTAGGGATAGAATCTACTACCACAGACTGAGAGAACATTCCGGTACATCCTGTAAGAGGATCTGTCCATGTATAAGAAATCAAATGCGTTCCCCAACCAATAGAATCAGGATCAATGGCACCCTTTCCATTACCGTAATCGTATACGCCTGGAGGTCCCGTGAATGAACCTGGAGGTGTATTCGGAATTCCGTAAAGGGTATCAAGTTTTTCATATTCGCAATACTGATTGTCCAATCCCGTAAAAGCAACTGTTGGGCTAGGATCAATCGTAACAACGATTGGAGATGTGTAAACGGGTCCCTGGAATGTGGAGGTAACCGCTCTTCTGTAGTATGTTGTTTGTGTTAGGTAGGAAGGCTCATTGTATGTTAATCCGGTCGCCCCGGCAATATTGTTCCAAACCGCCAGATTGGTCGAGATCTGCCATTGATAGCTGTACGGCCCTACATCGCCAGTGGCAGGAGCCGTAGACGTGAAAAGTGCCGGATCAAGGCTATCGCATCCTTGTTGATTGGCTGCAATAGATCCAGGTGTTAGTGGGGGATTTGGCTGGGAGATTGGGGCCAGGGCCGAATCCTTACAACCATTCGCGTCTGTTACAACACAGTAGTAATTACCTGCTGTTAAATTGTAAATTGAATCTGTACCATCTCCGGTTGGGGTTCCAGGAGTCCAATTGTAAGAGTACCCTGGTGTGCCACCTGTTACTGTTGCTTTCGCATTTCCATCGCTGCCTCCGAAATTCGAAACATGTGTCGTATCGGTAATGGTAACAACCAATGCCGAAGGCTGAGTAACTGTTGTTGTAGTCGAATCTTTACATCCAGCGGCATCCGTAGCTACGATCTTGACAACGCCAGCAGATAAACCTGTTGCAGTTAAGTTTGTAGATCCACCTGGAGTCCATAGATAAGTATAGGGGCCCGTTCCACCGGTTGCTGCATTCGCAGTGGCTGTTCCATCAGACCCGCCATTACATGAAACCGGTGTAAATCCGCTTATCGAAACGTTTACTGCCGTTGGTTGACCAATGGTAACAGTATCCGTGGCCACACAAGAACCATCATCTACAAATACAATTTGCTGACCTGCAGATAAACCTGTAATCGTTACGTTGGTTTGTCCTCCAGGAGCCCATGTGTATGTATATGGCCCTGTACCATTCACTAGATTAACAGTAGCCTGACCATCCGAGCCACCATTACACGTAACGTTGGTAGGTACGATATTGGCATCAAACCCATTCGAGGAGAAGTATGCATGACAAACCGCATCCCCCTGATCGTTTCCGCTCATTAGAGTATTCCCATCACTCACAAGCAAACATCCGCTAACCGACCCAGTATCCGCTCTAACCTGTAAACCGGAGATCCAGATGGAATCTATCGCTGCATTTGCACCACTTCCAACCGTTAGGGTGTAGTTGATGGTGATTTGATTGGCGGCAATAGTGAAACTGGTACCAGAAAAATTCTGACTAAAATCCACTGTTCCATTGCCAGGGTTCAGTTCAAATCCTGAGGGCATAGATATGATCCGCGTTCTTGAAGCACCGCTTGTAGCGAAATCCGTAAAAGCTCCTTCAATAATGAAGATAGTGTCCGTCATGTTCGTGTAACCTGGATCACCAGGGCAAATATCCTGGACGGAAGTAGAGTCAACAGTAACCACGGCCTTAGAACTAAAGAATGCCGAGGTTAGAAGAAGACCGAGTAGTAAGGCTCTTTTCATAGCAGCAGAGAATACGTTACAAGATTACCCCCATTTTTTGGAAAGTAAAAGCTTACTGTGTTAAGTTATTCAGGTTGCCCGCAGCGTCTGTTCTGATGAGTGTTACGCTTGACGCACCATCCAATTCAGTGGATCCCTGAGAAACGTATCCACCGCTGGGATGTGGGAACACACGGTAGCCCAGATCAGCCCCGGTATAGCCAAAGGTTGTACTCCAGTTTTCGGCTCCGTTTGAACTCAATTCTAACAAGTAATGCTCTTCTGCATTGGCCACTGTAGTAGTGTAACCGGTTGCTGCGTAGTTTGATCCTGCAGCAGCAATGCCAACAATTTCATCGTTTAGCGCCCCTCCGTAGTATCTGGCCCAATCAACAGGCGAGGTTGTGTTATCTGCACTGAACGTTGATTTGAACACGAATCCATCAAAATCCGCACCCGTAGAAGGCGCTTCGGATCTTCCGCAGAATAGGATTTCCTGGCCTGAAACAACGATTAAGGATTGGGAAAAGTCATCGTAATCATCGGTGCCATATACATCTCCAAACCAGGTTCCGCTTCCATTCAAAGGCACACCCCACATTCCTATGTTCGCATCTGCACCTTGGGTGCCGCTGGTGGTTACGGTACTGGAATAAGTAGTGCCCATGAACAGGTAACCTGGACTTCTCTCAACCACCGCGGTTAACCAGTCTTCATATCCCCCACCTTTCCAATTTTCCAGGTTTTGAGCACCAGCAGGGGTGAACGTTACATAGTAGCCGGACTTTTGACCCGCAATGCTGTTGAACGGATGAATTGGACTTGATAAAGCTCGGTCATCATAACCCGCCAGACAAAATTCGCCATTGGAAGCCTCGATAACGTCTGCTGCAGATTGATTCGATCCCGCTATACCAGCCGTCTGTGACCATTGCACGGCACCGTTATCGTCAATCTTAATCGCCAATACATCCAGAAAACCTGAACCATCGGCAGCTTCACCTGCCAGAATAAAACCTGTGGTTGCTTTCTTGATAGCATTCACACGCTGAGAAGCATATGTAGTATAGGTTTCCAGCCAGATGGTGTTTCCATACAGGTCGGTTTTTACCACGAATATCTCATCCAGATCGTTGTCGTTCTTATAGGTTCCTGCCAATACCCAGCCATCGCTCAATTCCACCATTCCCCCGGCTGTATTCCTGTCAAGCTGACCGTACATTTTTACAAATTGGTCCGCCTGTTCTGGTTTTATTTCTTCTTTCTTTCTGCACCCTACAAATCCAACAGTAGAAAGAACCAATGCGATATAAAGCAATCTCCTCATTACTTGATCTTTTTGGCTTTTGGTTTATAGAAAGAATAGCTGTATCCCACTTCGAACACCATATTGTCCTGAATGAAATCATGCTCTACATGGTAGTATTTAAACAACCGCTCAGGATCCGAATATCGGTTGTTCGTAATGGCCATATTGTTCAAACCATAATGGAAGAAGGCCCTTCCATAAATGAACCCCCTCGGAATCTTGTACTTTACACCTAGTCCGCCTACAGCCCAGTAGTTCCATTGGTTTCTGTAGGGTGAAAGGTCAATATCCGGTCCAGTGGCATCAGCTCTCGAAACAGGCTCACCGTAAGAACGGGTGTATCCACCTGAGGCGCGGGTCATTGTTCCAATGGCACCACCCAGCATCACAAATGGCCGAAAGTTGGTACGGGTTATGTCATAATTGAAAAGCAACGGAATATTGATAAAGTTCTGCTCTTCATCAATCAGAATGTTGTTTACATCTACATAATTTGCGTTGTACTGGAACTTCTTTTGCATAATGGAAACTCCAGTTCTCACATCCAATCTGTTGGTGATAAATCTGGACACTTCAAAAGATACCTGCAGTCCCAACTCTGGTGCACTGTACTTCCCGTTATAGGAAGAAAGGTCTTGCACTCCAAAGGTTTGAAGCACATGTATGCGTGTTAGATTAACTCCTCCGTGTAAACCAACCGTCCAAAGTGCACTTGTTCTGAAGTTATCCATCAGTTCCACGAATTCCTTCGGATCTACTTCTGTGTCAATCTCATATTCGGGATCATACTTTAAGAATGTGATCATTCGCTCATTGGCTAACTCTCCATTGCCTTCATAGAGTGCACATAACACCATCAGTTTCAAGGCTTCCACCTTCTGCTGCCTATTGAAACCTTTGTCCAGACAACTGCTAAGCTTCGATGGAACCTTTTCGATCACGCCATCCTCATACATTTTTTGTGCTTCCTTCAACTGAATAGCACAAGGTTCCTGAGCAACAGCCATGTTGACAATCACCATTCCAAATAATGCTATGGCAAATCTTTTCATCATTTGTCAGGACAAGTTTTCTTGAAGGGGATATCCTTGGCAACGTATCTTTTCCATTCTTCTCCGGTCATATTCCTCGATACGTTATAGCAGATCTGACTGGCCATGTTGTTAGCAGAGGTAGGCCATTCTTTGATTTCGCTACCTACACATCCCGTGATCAAGGTATTTCCATCGTCAGTGAAAGACACAGTCCACACCCACGATCCATGGTCATTCAGTACAATGGGTTGAGCGTTAAGGTTGCTCATCTGCCAAAGCTGCACCGTTCCATCGAAACTGGCCGTGGCCATCATGTCATCTTTTGGACTGAAGGCAATGTCGTGAACCCTCGCGTTGTGTCCTCCAAGATTGTACACCAGGGTGCCTTTACTAATATCCCAGATATGAATGGTTCCATCAAGGTCTCCAGCCGCAAGGTATTTACCGTTGCTAGAGAACTGAACGGTATAAACACCGGAACTTTCCTGATTTCCCTTAGGAAGTATTTGAGAGGCATTTCCAGCAGTAATGTCCCAGAGAATAACATCGCCATTCGCTGTACCACCTGCAATCCATTTGCCATCCATAGATGTGCTTACTGAGTTAACCCGATGCTTGCTTTTGGCAACAACCACGTTGTTTCCAGAACCAATATCCCATAGAAGCACGGTGCTGTCAGCCCCGGCTGAAACGAGCTTGTTCTTTCCGGGTACAAATTCTACATCCAGAACTTTGCCTACGTGTTTGTCAAGCGTTTTTACTTCTGTACTTCCTATCGTGTAAACCTCGATCTTGCTATTGTCCTTTCCGCACGCCACATACTTTCCATCAGAGCTAACAGATAGAGAATTGTTCATGGGGCCACCTTCATTGAGGTTGGTCTTAGCCTTGTTGTTGGCCATGTCCCACATGATTACCTTACCATCGCTACCTGTACTAAACATCTTCTTGGTAGAAGGGTTGTAACGGATAGATTTTACCGAAGAGCTGTGACCTTTCAATCGATTGAAGTCATCACCCTTGATGAGCTTCAGGCTGGAGTACAGGCCAGCATACACATCCGCATCTTTCGGATCCCCTCCAAATTCATCGTTGAACTGATATGCCTGATATGCCATCAGGGATTTGATATCCTTGTTCTTGGATCTTCTGAACTGCTGCGATTTGACTGCCATTGATTTAGCAATGGAGAGCATTCGAAGGTTCAAGGCGTTCTTACTCGCATCTTCAGCTTTCTTTCTTTGCTTGTTCGCTTCCTTGGCGTTTTGTTCTGCCTTACTTCTTTGCTCGTTCGCTTCCTTTGATTTCCTTCTTGCAATGGAGGTTTGCTGTCTTGCCAGGTTGGCGTTTTTATCAGCAATCTTCTTTTGTGCTTCGGCCCTTTCCTTTTCAACCTCCGCTCTTTCCTTCTCCTGCAGTGCAGTCTCTTTGGCCTGCTCAGCTTTGATGGCACTTTTCTTGGCAGATTGCTTCTGTCGATCCGCCTCCAACGCGTTCCTCTCCGCCTCGGCTTTTTTCTCCTGGGCGATCCTACTTTGCTCCTCAGCTCTTTGCTGCTGAGTGAATGCCCAAAGTCCAACTCCAATAGAGATGATCGCTGCAATACCCAGAATCAAAGCAACAAGTCTTGATCTCCTAAGTCTTCTTCTTTGGATCTTGATCTTGTTTTCTTCCTCCGCTTCAAATTCTGCCTGACTGGTTGCCAAGAATACCATCGTTCTTTCGAATGCAGGTGCGTACCTCTGGGCCCACGCTAGGGTGGGTTGCTGCTTATCCTTCCATTGCATGGCAAGCTGCAGATCCGGTGGCCGCCAAAGCCCTGTCTTACCTTCCTGGTACATTTCAGCAGCTTCGGACAATCTCAAATACATCTGAACCGCACCAGCTTCCGCATCCACCCAGTTACTCAACCTGGTCCAGATTCGCATCAAGCTTTCGTGTGAAATATCTACCACGCTGCTTTCATCCATATTGATATGGTCTGCAGGTGTAAGGAAGGAACGCCCTTGTTTCCTAAAGACATCTACCACAGAAATGATCTCTTCGCTCGTAGCTCCTGAAATAGCCGTCATTTCCGCTACGCTTGCGGGGTGTCGGATTCCACGATTGTCTCCTCCTTTTTCAGTCAAAGTCTTGAAGATCGCCTCACAGATCTCTTTTCCTTTATCGTTCAACTCTGCGTAAGCCTCATCTGCGTGCTCAGATAGTGCACGTTTCATGGTTCCTACCGCTTCGTAGTGTTGGAGCGACAATGGTTCACCCTGTTCGTGGTTTTCAGTCCAGTAGTCCCACGTTCGCATCAAAGAGTGCTGCAGAATGGGGAGCTGATCAGGATTGTCACCAACGTCATTCAACAGTTGTTGAACAAGTTGAGGTGATATGGCAGCGCCCCCAACAGCAACTGGTCCTTCAACGGCTTTTCTAAAGTCATCTCGAGTCATCTGAGGAATCAGGTAGTGACTCTTGTTGATCATTTTTGTCAGGTCCTGGAATTGAGAACAATCTCCAATGAAATCTGAGCGCATGGTAAGTACCACGTATATTGGGACCTCAGATTGGTTAACGGCTTCAACCAGTAGCTTAATGAACGCCTCCGATTCGTTCTCCGAATCGGTGAGCATTTCGTTTCGCTTGTACCTGAAAAGTTCTTCAAATTGGTCAACCAGAATGAGAATGTTCTCGTCTGATTTGTAATTGGCCTTTTTGATTGATTCAATCAATCCAAGTGATGATCCACGAAGCATTGAGGCCGTGAGTGCAACTTCAGAATGTAAATCATCTTCGTTCGTTCCCTCTGTCAGTTGATTAGAAACAAGACTATGCGCCAGATTGTGAATTGGGCCATTACCAGGGCGCATGGTCATGATCTGCCATTTGGAACCCGCTTGGGTAATGAAACCTCCATGAAGAATCGGGATTAACCCGCAATAGATCAAAGAAGACTTACCACTTCCGGAGGCACCAATTACACCAACAAACCTGTTGGCCGATAGGTTTCTTAGTACTTCCTCACTTTGACCTTCTCTGCCAAAGAACAGGTGACTCTCATCCAGTGTAAATGGCCGTAGGCCCGGAAACGGGTTAACGTAGGAGTGGACTGTGGTATTTTCCATCACTCCTTCCATTAGGCGATTTGATTCAATAGTTCCTGCACTGGCAGATCTTTATATTCTCCTTCGTTCTTGAACACCTCCATACCGATGAGTTCTGCATCGCTTAATGAACCATCGTTATTGGTGATCAAGCATTTCTTTTCAAGCGGTTTCGTTCTTCCCAGACCAGGTATTTTCCTGATATCCTTGATCATAGAACGGAGCCAGGGATGGTAGTGGTTGTCCAAAATCATCACCACATCACACTCGATGAGCTTTCTGCGATGATTCTCGATGTGCTCTATATCTGTGGCATTCACATCTGAGCCAACAGCATCAAAGCCAGAATCCCTAAGTCGTTGGATGATACTTTCCGCGCTGTCTTTGTTGTCCAGATCATGTATCAGATACAACCGCTTCTTGCCCGCTTCATCAAACAGTGGTGAGCTCTTGATTTGCTGTAGCGCCCATATCCTGGAAATCAGAATGGTCTTAAAGTTCTCAAGGGGTGCTTCAATGATCTCTCCTTTGAAATTGTCGCGGGCCATTCGTTTCACACTCTCAATAAATGCTTCTTGTTGCAGGTCGGTCCGCTCCCTGTTGGGATCTATCCAGATCAGCTGATACAGGTCTGGGTACTTCTCCATAACCAACTTCAATTGACGAATGAACTTCGGTTCATCTTCTCCCAGACTTTGGTCGTAATGCCCTCCGATCAAATGAATACTACACGCTGAAAGTCCAATGAAGGAGTTCAACGTATTGAGTAGGGGTTCATCGGTGTACGGAAGTGGAAACCTGGAATGAACGGTAATGTTTCTGGATTCCAATTCAGCCTTTAGCTGTGCACGCATTGGCACAAGATCACTTCCTGTTTCGGCAAGAAATACTTCCGCCTTAAGCTGGTGATCAATAGACCTGTCAATACCGCAAATGTCATAGGTGAGATCAACTACCTTAAACCAGAACTCTTCCTCGTGGTCATGAATATCAAGTGTTACAGGTTGTTTCGTGTTCTCATTCAACTCGTAGAAATGATGGAACGAGGTAGAGTTTGCATTTAAATCCGCTACGTTGATCTTACATGGGGTAAGCAGCACAATAACGCATCGGTCATGTTCCTTGCAGGCTTCATTGATGGTCTCCTGCTTCGTGTTGTAGTCGATCATTATTAGATGCAGTGCGGCACCTTTGCTATCGCTTAGAATAGCGGTATTGGTTTGGGCAATTCTGCTCGCTGATCTATTCAACGCATTAGTAAACGCGTTCTTCCAATCGTTGTTGGTAGAAGAAGAAAGATCGGTTAATGCTATTTGGAGCGTACCAGCCATTACACACGTATTCCCATTACAAGGATGTCATCAACCTGTTCTATTTCTCCCCTCCATTCCTCAATCGTGGTGTTGAGAATATCCTTTTGGGTAGCGAGATCTTTGTCTTGAATCGACAACAATAGCTCCTGAAGTCGCTTGTACTTGAATTTCTTTTCTCTTGGTCCACCGAACTGATCTGCATAACCATCGGAGAAAATATAGATCGTGTCACCTTCCTGCAGGTCGAAATCGTGTTTTGAGAAATTGTGCAATGATTCGCCCAGGAATCCTCCAATAGGTGACTTGTCTCCTTTTACCAATGTTAACTCCCCGTTGCGGATCAGATACATCGGGTTATACGCACCTGCAAACTCCATCTTGTTTGTCTTGAAGTCAAACGAGCAGATCGCCATATCCATACCATCTTTCACTGAATGGCCTTCCCTTTGCTGTCTTAGAGCATTCGTCACACCTTCGTTCAGTGCGTTTAAGATTTGGTCCGGTGAGTTCTTTCCTCGAACGTTTACCGCATAGTTCAACTGATCATTTCCAACAATGCTCATAAAGGCACCTGGAACTCCATGTCCGGTACAATCAACCACTGCAGCATGAACTTTTCCTTCCTGTTCCGAAACCCAGAAGAAGTCTCCACTAACGATATCCTTCGGTCTATACAGAACAAAGTACTCGGGTAAGACTGACGCAATGAAATCGTCAGGTGGAAGTATGGCATTCTGAATACGCTTCGCATAAACGATACTGTCTTCAATGCTCTTCTTCTGCTCCTCAATCTCATTCTTCTGTTTCAGGATTTCGGCTGTTCGCTCTTTCACTTTTTGTTCAAGCACACTGTAGTACTCTTCCAAACGAGAAAGCATTTTGTTGAACTGTTCAGATAACTTCGTGATCTCATTGTTTCCTTCAACCAATGCACGTTCATTAAGATTACCATCGGTAATCCGGTCAATGTTCTCAACAAGCTTCTTGATCGGGAATGTGATGATTCTCGTTTTACGATATATCAAGATGATCACCGCGAAGATGAAAAAGCTGAATATTCCAATAGACTGCCAAAGTGTTTTTCTGAGTACTTCACCATCTTTCGACCTATCGGATTTAATCCTGATGATAGAGCCCTTATAGAGGCTGGTATTTTTTCTACCCATGAACTGGTAGTGGTAATGGATACTCGGTCCTTCATCGTCATCAAAGAACTGATATTCACCCTCCGTTTTGATAACATCGTTCAATACGTCATCGTGATTGGAATTCAGTTTAGAATCAGAATTCAGAGAGAATATATTCTCTTCACTAAGGATGAAAAGATCAACTGACAGTATCCCTTCTCGCTCACTGGTTTCCCTTTTCAGGGATTTATTAATGAAACGGATTGCTTCATCAGCTTGCGCTGAATACACTCCAAGTTCGATGATGTACTTTCCATCTGCAGTAGGCTGATAGCTATACTTTCTGATCCTTTTGGTTCTTTGTTCCAACGCGAACCGCTCTGAGTGAAACTCACCGGACTTCCATATGTTCAGCAGGAACTGCTTATGGTTCTCGCCAAAAGCAAAGAGGTTCAGTTTACGGTCTTTCTTAAACGTAGTGTTGATGATAGTACCGCTCTTGTCGATGATGTAGATGTCCTCATTTTTGGAATCCATTCCCAGAACGTTCCTAATTGAGTCTAAATCAACGTTTTTCAGGTCAGAGGAATTCTTGAACAGATCGTTGATGATCTTATCACTATACCCTCGCAATTTTCGCTCTATATCCTCTTCGATAATCTCTAATGCAAGATCCTGGAACTCCAGGGTGCTGCGAATTTCATTTGCGATCAGGTGGTTCTTCGTGTCATTGGCTTCGACAAGAATATCCTTGGTCCTGTAGTGATTCAGGGTAAACAAGAGCATAAGCGCAAGTACAACGGGAACGATCACGTTGAGAATCAACTGACGGAATATCGTTGTAGATTTCACGAGAGTGCAGCTTTTACAAGGCCCACAAATATATAATTATCAGGCTGTTTCAAGAATCCTATGTGTTTCTAAATTCTTAAGAAATTCAAGGGTTTCCTCATTGTTAAACATCGTAGATTCGAATGCTTTGGCATCCGCATAATACGTTGGCAACCCGTTACTGTCTTTGAGCACTACTTGTCCTCCGGAGGCGTCCTGATTGAGCAGTGCTGCAATATCGAAGATGATGTTACATTCAACTCCATCCAATGGTGTTTCTGAATGCAGGAAGGTTGCTTTCTCCACAAGTAGGTTTTTCTGATCGCGACTACTCATTTCCAGGAGGTATTCCAACCTGGTCTTGACCTTCGGTTCAAGTCTTTCAAGTAAATCCAGCAACGTTGGGCGGTTTATCTTATTGATCACATAAGTGGCCGTTTCGCTCATGTGCTGATTGGGGTTGAAAAGGTGGGCAATCAGATCATCAGAGAGTCTTGCATCTTCCAGTTCAAGGTGGGCATAAATCGCAACAGCCTGTGTAAACGGACTAATTTGGTTCACATCACGGGTGAGAATTCTCTTGAGCGCATCCTCATAATTTGTAACGAACAAAGGGTAGTGGTCACTAAGCTGTCTGACAACATCAGTGTAATTAATATCCTCGAGTACTGGATAGAGCTTATTCTTCAGGTCTTCTTCAATGAAAAGATCCAGCAATTCAATGGCGTAAGCTTTCCCTTCAGCCGAATCGGATTCGAAATTCTCTCTAACGATGCCAACCGAAGTGCTATCGTATGCAAGAGATAAAAGTTTGAAGATGCTGTCATATCCTTTATTGATCTCTTTTTCTAGTAATTCTGCAAGGAAGTCATTCTGATTTCCAATGCTCAAGTGGATCGAAATGTTCCACCCAATTACGCTAATCCGCTCATCAAGATCCTGAAGGATTCTGGTGAAGGTTGAGGCATCGCTGGTATAGCCAATTTGGCTCAGCATCCTTACCACCTTGGTTTTGATTTGCTTATTTGGATGATTCAGGAGAGACAGCAAAATCTCGGCAGTTTTGGTACCACCTATTTCGCCATAGGCACTTAGGATGAGCATCTGTACTTCCTGTCGGACCATGGTTTTCTTGAAATATTGGTCAAGAGCGTCAAGCGCAGGTTCACCCATTTCTACAAGCGCCTCGTAAGCTGTTCTCTTCAGGATTGGATTACTTAAGGCTTCACACATCAATGGGGCCAATTCCATTAACCCGGATGCTCCTGCAACCTGCAGTGCACGTAGTTTAACCTCTGCAGCATTGTCTCGAATCAGGGCATTCAGTTGTTGCGCGTTCTTGGCATAACTCTTTTTGGAAGTTATTTCGTTCAGTGTTTCCAGTTTGCCTTTTACCACACTAGATTGTGTAGTAGCCTTTGCTTTACTTGCCTGAACAGCTTCCCGGACCAGGTTGAATACTGTGTCCTCCACGCCATTGGCTTCCATCCTCTCAATAATGAGCTCACCAAAACTCTGTGGCTGTTCGTTAAGGAATTCCACGGCTCCCTGGCGATGTTGAGGGTTATTGGACCTCACGTACGCAAGCAATTGCGACTCGCAAAATGATAGACCAACCAATTTTCTGGCACTCAGATCTGCTACAACTTCAGAATGCGAGCGGACCTGTTCAATTGAGGCGAGGTCCAGATCGGTTTCCTTTTCATGACCTGCCAGGGATCTTTCCAGAGATCTTTTGTATTCCACATTAAGACGTCTGGAGATCAGGAACCAACCAACGGTGATAGCAGTCATAAAGAACACGAAATGCACCGTTTCGAAGAAAGAGATCAATCCAAGAGCAGCAAGGAACAATCCGCTAAACAAGGCTGCAAATTCATTCACCGTACCATCGATGTAAGCTTGAACACGATACCTGATTTTTTCGGCCAGCGATTGATACAAGAGTTTAAATGCGGGTAGTTCAACTGATTCCCGAACCGTAAGTGAAAGGAAACGACACATCGCTACGAGAATGAAGAAAATGGTAAAACCCTCCGTTTCACTTTCTGCGCCAAGCGCCAATCCAGCCCCAGATGTGACAACTCCGAAGGCGATAAGGAGAATGGGTAGAATGAGGAGTGTAACTTTCAGCCCGTAGTTCTTCAACATTTTGTCCAGTACGAACGTCTTGACAAGGAACGTACAGATCATCACCAGTCCTGTGAATACACCAAGAAACTCCGCAAAATTTCGTTCCTCGGGATATTTAACCTTGGCAACATCAAGAAATACGTATGCTATAAAGAACGCTCCTACCATAGAGAAAACAACAAACAACGCCATCATCAGAGTGTAGCGGTTGCTGCTGATCTCCTTGAAAGTAGATACCTTTTCTTCGTTGAGGTCTTTCCGTTCAATGTCGTTTTCCCTCAGGATAACTAACTGAACGATAAACGCTACCACAAGACTGGCTGTGGACAGGTACAGAAGGTTTTCCGTTTCAACTACAGCCGATAGGATAAGGGGTATCGTAAACGAAACCACAATTGACCCGAAGATTTTTCCTGAATCTATTAGACCGAAAAGCCTTTTCCCCTGTCGAATGTTGAACAGTCGCGAAACTGTACCCCAAAATGCTACGAGCGAAATAATGGTCAACGGTCCAAGCATGATAAATACCGTGAAAACGAGCCAATCTTCGGTAATAAATTGGAATCCTATACGTAATACCGCTGTACAAATGGCAATGAACCCTGTTGTTCCAAGCACAAGAGTTGCAAACCGAATGCGTTCCTGAAGTCGAGTGTAAATGAAAGTAATAAGTACCCCCGCAGCCCCAGACAGAATGTACGCTTGCGGAATCATGTCTGCTGAGAAACGATCAAGAAAGATCGTATGCGCACCAATATCATAGGCAATATTGAAAACGCCAATGCAGAGAGACTGAATGATTAGCAGATAAACCAATCTAAGCTCTTCCGCTTTTACGTTGAAGTACTTTGTAAATAGAGCAGACATAGCGAATCGTAGCGCCTGAAATTAGCAAAAAGATGTTCATAAACCTTGATTTTCAAGCAACTCCGAGTGTTATTATTATACTATATTTGGCGCGGCCGTAGCACTGGCACCATGTTTACCACTGACGGAACCACAGATCGTAAGATTGTAGATCGCAGGGAAACTGTTTTCCTTATTCTCACCGGTATTTTCCTGGGTTCGCTTACCATGTTGAACATCATTGGTGTTTCAAGGTTTCTTGATCTGTCCTTTAGCTTGTTTGGACTGGACGTACCGGTGAAGTTGGCGGTAGGTATTTTGGCTTACCCGATTACCTTCCTGTGTACGGATTTCATAAGTGAGCTTTACGGAAAGAAACGCGCCAACCGAGTGGTTTGGGTGGGATTGCTGTTGAATCTTTGGGTGCTATTAATTATGTGGCTCGGTGGGGTTCTTCCACCCGAGGTGGCACTTGATCCAGAAACGGGTATTCCGGCAATGGGTACCGATGGAAGAGTGTTCTTTGAGATAAGACAGCTCACCTTTGGAGCAACCACAGCCTCAATGATTGCGTATCTCACCGCGCAGTTCTGTGACGTTCATATCTTTCACTGGCTTAAGCGGTTAACCAAGGGCAAACACCTGTGGTTAAGAAATAACGGATCAACTTTAATCAGTCAGATGGTGGATTCCATTTCGGTTATTCTGATCACGCATTATTTTGCCAAAGCATTGCCAATTGATGAGAACATGTCTTTGTTTAATAACCTGGTGATCTATATTCTATCGGCTTACATCTTCAAGATGTTGACAGCATTGCTTGATACCATTCCGTTCTACATTGGCGTTAAATTCTTCTCGAACTACCTACAGTTGGAGCCCATGCAGGTAATGGAAGAAGAAGACAATGAAGATTACGGGGATGAGGATGACGACCTTCTTGCCGAGTTGGATATCTAGTCCGACTCTTTCTGGTATTTAGATTAAACCCAAGACCGAACGAAAGTTGTAATTGTCCAGCCTTATGGGCACTATACTCGGTGGCGTAAGTACCAGCAGAAAAGCGGGCCTGGCCAAAAATGTGGAACCAGTTACCTGCAAAGTAGTAGCAACCTACCACAGTGCTGATTAAGGGAAATACTCCGGCTTTTCCCGATACATACTGAATCTGATTTTGTTGAAAGTACAGTTCGTCACCCGTTGCAATACCCACGCCAGGTGCCACCCCAACGAACGGAGAAAGTGCCTTCCCTTCCGTAAGGTAGTATGAGAAACCTGAGTACAAGGTCATTCGCTCGTCCATTACACCTGCATCTCCCAGATAATCAACCATGTAATATCCATCACCGCGTACAGATATACGATCGTTTACGAAGTATTCAAGGTCACCGTGAACAGTGATATCGGAGAGTCCGTCTACCAGATAAAATCCAGGTGCGATGGTAGCCTGCGCGCTTAAAATGCCGTGTCGATTGAAATCCTGACTTACCCCAAAAATGGAGATTAGCAGACAAAAGAAAAGGCCAACAAAGTTCTTTACCACAGTTCGCTCAGGTATAAATTCATACTAAGTGTCAGCAACACATGGCCCTCTAACGAGGCCCCAGTGTTCTCACCAATTTGAAGTGCCTGTTGTTTGCCACTACCTTCAATATGATAGTGTATGTCGTTGCCTAAGTGCACCATGTACTGTCCTTGAAGGGTTACATCAAAAGCCTCGTGCAAAGGAATATGTGTTCCAATACCTGCCTGCGTTGCTGAGCTCCATCTTTTAGCAGGATCAACATCGCCTGCAAAGGAGTGAATCCTTGTATAGTCAAAACAATGTCCGGCCATTGCATAGGGCACCACTTTTCCATCTAGTTTAAAGGGATAGAACATCACAGACCATCCAATGTGCGCATCCTTTCGCGATCCCAGATCAGAAATATTTGACTGAATGTAATCGGCAAACCATTCTGTATTGATGCGTTTGGCAACACCAATCCTGAACTGCCCACCCGCACCAATTCCTGGTTGTTGGTCATGCATGAAGAGGCTGGAAGTTGTTCTTAATCCAAGAGAGAAATGGCCTTTATATCCAGTGCTGACTTCATCCTGGGCAACGACCAATTGCATGCTAAATGCTGCAAGCGTAAGCAGTAAGATTCTCATAACGATAGGTTTACAATGTACAAACTAAAGACAACATCTGTTGTCAATGGTTGCATCAGGGATAGCATAAAAAAGGGGGCTCAATTAGAACCCCCTTTTACTTGAAATATTGTTAGCATCTACTTGCCAAAGGCTTTCTTCAGCTTATTTACATAGTCGAGCTCCTCCCAAGGGAACAACTTAACCTTTATGGATTTCGATTTACCACTTCCGTCAATAAAGGTCTTGGTTACTGTTTTCGATTTACGGCCCATATGTCCGTACGCTGCTGTTTCAAAGTATATGGGCGTACGAAGCTTGAATCTGTTTTCTATCGCGTAAGGCCGCATGTCAAAAATCTCGTTAACGATCTTCGCAATCTGGCCATCGCTCATATCTACTTTTGCCGTTCCATAGGTATTGACATACAGTCCAACTGGTTTAGCTACACCAATGGCGTAGGCAACCTGAACCAAAACCTCATTGCAAATACCAGCAGCTACAAGATTCTTCGCGATATGCCTTGTGGCATAAGCGGCTGATCTATCAACCTTACTTGGGTCTTTTCCTGAAAAAGCACCACCACCGTGTGCTCCTTTGCCACCGTAAGTATCCACGATGATCTTTCTTCCTGTCAGCCCAGTATCACCATGAGGTCCACCGATTACAAACTTGCCTGTTGGATTAACATGCAGTTTGTACTTGGTGTTGAACAGGTCCTTGGTTTTCTTATTCACCTTTTTCAGTACACGAGGGATCAGCACGTTCTGAACATCCTTCTTGATTTGAGCAAGCATCTTAGATTCAGCTCCGAAATCATCGTGTTGTGTTGATACAACAATGGCCTCAATTCTCTTGGGCTTGCCATTGTCGTCATATTCCACGGTTACCTGTGACTTTGAATCAGGTCTTAGGTATTTCATTTTCTTTCCCTCACGTCTGATCGCAGCAAGCTCAATCAAAAGCAAATGCGATAATTCGAGGGAAAGAGGCATGTAGTTACTTGTTTCGTTACACGCATACCCAAACATCATTCCCTGATCACCAGCTCCCTGGTTTTCTTTCTTCACACGCTCAACGCCCTGGTTAATGTCTGGACTCTGCTCGTGAATGGCAGATAGAACACCACAGGAATTACCATCAAATTGATACTCTCCTTTCGTATAGCCAATCTTATTGATGACGTCTCGGGCAATTTTCTGTACATCCAGGTAGGTTTTCGATTTGACTTCTCCAGCAAGTACCACCTGGCCGGTTGTTACCAGTGTCTCGCATGCAACCTTGGATTGCCTGTCAAAAGCAAGAAAATGATCAATTAACGCGTCAGAAATCTGATCCGCCACTTTGTCTGGATGCCCTTCGGACACCGATTCAGATGTAAATAAATAACCCATGCGTGTTTTTTAGAGGACGACTAAAATAGCAAAATCCCTTGGCCTGAAAGCAATTCTATTTGGTAAGTGACTTGAAGACATCTTCAAGTTTAGCTTCCTCCTTATTCATGGTGAGAATCGATAGCTCATTCTTCACCGCATGTTTGAAAAGATCGTCACGCAGATCAGAGTCTTGTTCGCAAATCAACTTCCAGCTGTTACCACCAAGATCCTGCACTTGCTCAATGCCTTTGACGTTCTTGAAGAAACTTTTGTCAATCGTTGAGCCAAATTCCACCGTGATCACAGTTCTTGTTTTCTGCTTGCCTTTCACAGTCTCGGCATCACCGTCTGCAACAATTCTTCCTTGATTGACGATAATGATCCGATCGCAAATAGCTTCTACCTCTTGCATAATGTGCGTTGACAACATCACTGTTTTCTCCCTGCCGAGCTTTCTTATCAGGCCACGAATTTCTTCCAGTTGATTCGGGTCAAGGCCCGTTGTAGGCTCATCGAGGATAAGTACTTCAGGGTCATGGATAATGGCTTGAGCCAATCCGACTCTTTGGCGGTAGCCTTTAGATAGTGCGCCAATCTTCTTGTGTTGTTCCAATTCCAATCCAACCAACTCAATCATTTCCTCCACACGTTTCGACTTGTTTGGAACTTTATGAACGCCAGCAATAAACTGCAAATATTCCTTTACATACATCTCCAGGTACAGTGGATTGTGTTCAGGCAGGTAGCCTACACGTTTCCGGACTTCCAACGCATCTGATTGAACATCGAAATCAGATACTTTAACTGTTCCTTCCGTTTGAGGAATGAAGCAGGTGATAATTTTCATCATGGTGCTTTTGCCTGCACCATTGGGTCCCAGAAATCCAACTACCTCACCGCTATTGATCTCAAAGGAAACATTGTCTAATGCAAGCTGCTTCCCGTAGTTTTTCGATACACCTGTGACCTTTATCGACATCCCTTCGTTTTGAACGAAAATAATCAATTACCCACGGAATACTTATGTATTTTAGGTCGATGACTGGAAGAGTCTATAGATCTACAGGTAGTTGGTGTCTTGTGAAATCTGATAGCGGTTGGTACAACTGCCGCGTGCGTGGAAAGATGCGAACAGTTGGAATAGATTCAACGAATCCAGTTTCAGTGGGAGACATTGTTCATTTCGAACAGTCTGACGATGGTGAAGGTGTAGTGCACGAGGTTGAGCAGCGACAGAACTACATTATCCGTAAGTCAATCAATCTTTCAAAGCGTTCGCAGATCATTGCAGCAAACGTGGATCAGGTGTTCATCATCGTTACGCTAAAGCAACCCCAGACAACCACAGGATTCATTGATAGAATGCTTCTTGCCTGTGAGGCCTACCATGTGCCTGCCAACCTGGTTTTTAACAAGGTGGATATACTTGATGATGAAGATTTAGAAGAGTTGGAGTTCCTAACCCTTGTATACCAGAATGCGGGTTACGGTGTATTCCATACTTCCATTCATGATGCAGCTTTGGTTAACGATCTATCAGGTGCTCTGAAGGATAAAATATCGCTGTTTACCGGACACTCCGGAGTTGGGAAATCCAGTTTGATCAACCTCTTGCATCCAGAGTTGGATCTAAAAGTACAGGAGATATCAGAGTACCATCAAAAAGGTCAGCACACCACCACGTTTGCAGAAATGTTTGACTTGCCAGACGGTGGACAGTTGATTGATACGCCTGGTATAAAAGGTTTTGGTGTAATCGATTTTAGACCAGAAGAGATAGCAGGGTACTTTCCTGAGATGCGTGCCTTGCTTCCAGAGTGCAAGTTCAACAACTGCACGCATATGAAGGAGCCTGGTTGTGCGGTACTGGCGTCTATTGAAGAAGGCGAATTACCGTTGACCCGGTATAAGAGTTACGTTTCAATTTACAATGATGATCCGGAGGAGGGTTACCGTCAAGCCGATCACTCATGAGAGCACATTTGCAGAGGGTTAGCGAGGCCAGCGTTGAGGTAGAATCAGCGGTAATCGGTGAAATAGGAGGGGGACTTGTTGTGCTTTTGGGTATTGAAGAGGCAGATGATCAAGATGACATCGACTGGTTAGTCAAGAAGGTTGTACAGATGAGGATATTTCCAGATCAACAACATCATATGAATCGAAACATTTTCGAAGCGAAGGGGGAGGTGTTGGTTGTAAGTCAGTTCACACTACACGCCAGTACAAAGAAGGGTAACAGACCATCTTTTCATCGGGCTGCAGCCCCTGAGAAGGCGAAGTTGTTATATGAGGCTTTTGTTGACCAACTGAAGCTTCGGGAACTGAAAGTTGAAACAGGAGCGTTTGGTGCAATGATGAAAGTAGCATTGGTAAATGACGGTCCGGTAACCCTATTACTAGATTCTAAATGCAGAGAGTAGGTTGGGTCATAATGGTACTGGTTTTGTCAGCTTGTACGGCTGAACCTGACGATCAATCGCTGGTTAATAAACTAACCCAAGGTGAGGATATTGGGCATTGGAAGTTGGAATCCCGGTGGATTGATGGAGAGCTTGAAAAGGGTGGGAGAGGTTTGAGTATGGCGGTTGCTAGCGATGGTTCGCTAAATATCAATGGGCACGAAACCACTTACAAACTTCATGATGAAACGTATATGGAGTTCAGCTATGAGTATGAGGAGGTTCATGACTACTATGTGACCATTTTGCATATATCAGACACCGCACTTATTTATGAACTACGGAACTGTGAGTTCCAGACCGTGAAAGAAAAACTTATACCCGATGACGATTAATGAGGCACAGAAGGAAGTAGATCAATGGATCAAAACCGTAGGCGTACGTTACTTCAATGAGCTAACGAACATGGCTATCTTAACAGAGGAGGTGGGAGAGGTGGCTCGCATTATGGCGCGGGTGTATGGCGAACAATCGATGAAAGATTCAGATCTGGGTAAAGAACTTGGACCTGAAATGGCTGATGTGCTCTTTGTATTGTTGTGCCTGGCAAATCAGACTGGTGTTGATTTGCAAGCGGAATTGATCAAAGGTATGGACAAGCGTTCCAATCGTGATGCCGAAAGACACGCAAACAATCCAAAATTGAAATAATTAGGAATTACTCTGCCAGTACGATCACCTTATTGTTCATCACTTCAACCACACCACCTTTCACATCGAACAGGGTTTCCTTATCGTCTTCGTCAACGATCTTAACAGCACCTGCCTGCAATGTTGTAATAAGTGGAGCGTGATTGTCGAGAACACCTAGTGACCCATCAGATCCAGGGAAAGATGCGTACTTGCACTGTCCTTCGAAAAGTGTGGCGTCTGGTGTGATGATTTCAATATCCATCCTTACTCAGCTTCAGCAAGCATTTTCTCCCCAGTCTCGATTACTTCTTCGATTCCACCTTTCAGGTTAAATGCAGCTTCCGGATACTTATCAACTTCTCCATCCATGATCATGTTGAAGGCCTTGATGGTATCCTGGATATCTACAAGAACACCTGGAAGTCCGGTAAACTGCTCTGCTACGTGGAACGGCTGAGAAAGGAAACGTTGTACCCTTCTTGCGCGGTGTACTACAAGCTTATCTTCTTCAGAAAGTTCATCCATACCCAGAATGGCAATGATATCCTGAAGCTCTTTGTAACGCTGAAGAATCTCTTTTACGCGTTGCGCGCATGAGTAATGCTCTTCACCAACGATCTCTGGAGTAAGAATTCTTGAAGTAGAATCTAGTGGATCTACCGAAGGATAAATACCTAGCTCGGCAATCTTTCTTGATAGTACCGTTGTTGCATCAAGGTGAGCAAACGTTGTTGCTGGAGCAGGATCTGTAAGGTCATCTGCAGGTACGTAAACCGCCTGAACAGAAGTAATAGATCCTTTTTTCGTTGATGTAATTCTTTCCTGCATCGCACCCATCTCAGAAGCAAGAGTAGGTTGATAACCTACCGCAGATGGCATACGACCAAGCAGGGCTGATACCTCAGAACCTGCCTGTGTAAATCGGAAGATGTTATCGATGAAGAAAAGGATATCTCTACCCTGGCCATCACCATCTGCATCTCCATCACGGAAGTACTCCGCAACTGTAAGACCAGACAATGCCACTCGTGCACGTGCACCTGGAGGCTCATTCATCTGACCAAACACAAACGTTGCTTTAGAATCTTTCATCTCGTTGGTGTCAACTTTCGAAAGATCCCATCCACCTTCTTCCATCGAATGGTTGAATGCTTCTCCGTACTTGATAATGCCAGCTTCAATCATTTCACGAAGAAGGTCATTTCCTTCACGTGTTCTTTCACCAACACCTGCGAATACTGAAAGGCCATCGTAAGCCTTCGCAATGTTGTTGATCAATTCCTGAATCAATACCGTTTTACCAACACCGGCACCACCAAACAAACCAATCTTTCCACCTTTAGAGTAAGGCTCGATAAGGTCAATTACTTTGATACCCGTAAAAAGAACCTCTGTTGATGTGCTGAGTTCTTCAAATGCAGGTGCCTCTCTGTGAATAGGGAGTCCTGCTGCGTTGTCAACATCGCCAATCCCGTCAATGGTCTCTCCAACAACATTGAACAGTCTACCTTTTACATCATCGCTTGCAGGCATCTTGATAGGTGCTCCGGTAGAAATTACATCCATACCGCGCATCAAGCCATCTGATGCATCCATCGCTACGGTTCGTACCGTATCCTCACCAACATGCTTCTGGCATTCCAATACGATCTTCTGACCGTTGTCTTTGGTTACTACCAGGGCATCATAAATCTTAGGTAATTCAATTCCCTCTTGCTCAAAACTCACATCAACCACCGGTCCGATGATTTGAGTGATTTTTCCAGTTACTGCTGACATTTTCTAAAAATAATTTGTGGCAAAAACGGTTGCTAAAAATTCAGGGCGAAAGTACTATTTTTCATCAGAAACGTTAGTCCTGTTGATAATTTTTAAAACATTTGTGCAGGCAGGAAAAAAGCCCAATCGTTGTAGCTTTGTAAAGCGCGTCAGCCCAAGCATTTGAATGTATTCAGGAATATAAGTGAGTTTACTAGCGATTCGCCAACGGTAGTGACAATCGGAACCTTTGACGGTGTGCACGCTGGGCACAGGAAAATACTGACAAAAGTCAGTGATCTTAGCGAAGCGCAAAACTGTAATTCCGTATTGCTTACCCTTTGGCCTCATCCAAAGCACGTGTTGTTTCCAGACATCAATATTGAGCTCCTTAATTCATTGGACGAACGCTTGGAACATCTGAAAGATGCAGGATTACAAAATGTAGTGGTTCATCCATTTACCAAAGAGTTCTCGAGATTGACCGCAACGGAATACGTTCGGGATGTCCTTGTAACGGGCCTCAAAGCAAGATTTGTTGTAATAGGATACGATCATAGATTTGGTAGAAACAGAGAGGGTTCTTTTGAAGACCTTAAGGAGTTGAGCCAGCTTTACGATTTTGAAGTAATTGAAATCTCTGCGCAGGAAATAGAAGGGGTGCAATTGAGCTCTACCAAGATCAGAAAAGCACTGCGGGATGGGGATATTGATACCGCAAACCGTTATCTTGGTTACGAGTACGCTATAGTTGGTACGGTAGTTGAAGGTAACCAGTTAGGCCGGTCCATCGGATTTCCAACTGCTAACCTGGCCCTGAAGGAACCAGACAAGCTTGTTCCCAAGGATGGGGCATATGCAGTTAAGGTTATCCTTGGAGCCAATGCTTATGAGGGAATGATGAACATCGGGGTACGCCCGACAGTGGATGGGGAGAAGCGTACAATAGAAGTGAACATTTTTGACTTTGACGAGGTGATATATGGAAAGGAGGTCAAACTTGTGTTTTATAGTAGGATCAGAGACGAAGTAAGATTCACTGATCTGGACCAGTTGAGGGAACAACTGGGGAAAGACCGTTTGCGCGCTGAGGAAATATTGAGATCGTGAGGAGAGTATTGATATTATCTGTGATGTTGTTGTTTGGACTGGCGTCCAATGCACAGCTATTGGAAGAAGCCGCACTCGATACGGTGCGAACTTTTTTTTCCATCGAATCGGCTATGAAAAAACCCGATAAGGTTTATAAGCTTAAGCTTCGGAAGCAGAAGCTAACCGAGATTCCTGCAGACGTATTTAAACTCAAAAATCTCAACGAACTGGACCTTGGTAAGAACAAGATAAAAGTGCTACCAAGTGACATCGGTAAGTTGAAGTATTTGCAGACGCTGGATGTTGGCAAGAATAAGATCGATAGTTTACCACCGGCAATTGGTGAACTTACTAACCTTAAAGTATTGGTCATTAATCAGAACGAGATCTATCAGATTCCGGTAGAAATTGGGAAACTTACCAAGCTTGAATTTCTTGATGCCTGGTCGAACAACTTTGAAGAATTTCCTCAGGAGTTGAAAAATCTGAAGAACTTAAAGAAGATGGATTTGCGTGCCATCATGATAGATACTGAGATTCAAAAGTACTTGAAGAAACTCCTTCCCGAAACGAAGATCTATTTCGATAAAGGCTGTGACTGTGGCATGAATTGAACAATCTGTTCCGCCACATCCTGAGCACTTCCATTGCCCACCTCACAATACTGAAATTGCCAGTTTCCAGCTAAATCCGGAGGAGTATTTCCAATCCAGAAAGCATACATCTTATTAGATGCATTTCGGAACTTATCCAGTTGTTCGCCAGCGCCAAATACAGACTCAACCTTATGAGCCAGGGTCATGTAGGATCGGTCAAGAATGATCACGTCCCCTTTCATTTCGAGGTACTCATTAATACTGTTTTCTTGTCCGCGTGCTACCCTTCGTATCTCATTTTCATTCATATCCCGTTGCACCATCTCAAGGAAACCATCAAGGTAGTTTGGTACCACGTAGCAGGAATAATGTGTAGACAGGATGTTGGCCACTTTGCCTATGAAATCGCGGTCGGTTCCTTCTAAAGCAATAATCTGTTTACTCAAGGGTAGTGGCTTTTGCTTTCGCCAACGCTTCAATAAATGAAGGGTCTTTTTCTATTTGGTTTCCCACCACGATTACATCTGCACCTGCCGCATAAGCGCTGGAGGCTTGCTCTGCAGTTCTGATCCCACCACCAACAATTAGCGGGATGTTGATGGTTCGCTTTACTTGCTCTATCATCTCAACGCTAACTGGTTTGGCTGCGCCACTTCCTCCATCCATATACATCAATTGCAAGCCTAGCATTTGTCCTGCCAAAGCTGTAGCAGACGCAATACCGGGCTTGTCGTAAGGTAAGGGAGAAGTGCCAGATACGTAGCTCGCGGTAGTAGGGTTGCCGCAATCAACAAGCATGTACCCAGTAGGAAGAACCTCGATCCCAGATTTTCTGAGCTGAGGTGCTGCAATAACGTGCTGACCAATAAGTAGATCAGGATTCCTTCCGGAGATCAGTGAGAGAAACAATATGGCGTCAGCATTGCTCGAAATCTGACTAACGCTCCCGGGAAAGAGGATAACCGGAATCTTACTGAGCGCCTTCAAGTATCCTAATTTTTCTTCATATCCACTTTCAGTGAGCAGGCTGCCTCCGAAGAACAAATAGTTGACCTTGTTTTGAATGCAACGATCGTACAGTGCATCGAGTTGATCAAGGGTATACTCGTCTGGGTCGATAAGAACAGCGAGTTGCTTGACTTTCTCTGTCGAAGCGGCTACCATCAGGTCGAGTACACTCATACAACGAATTTACTGATTCAATGTGTAAACTAAAACGTACGATGACTGCCGTTCAATGCCAAACTTCAATATAGCATTGTCTTTCTTCTTCAGTTTGATCAGGCCATGGTCTGCTGCTAACTCCTCTACCAAGATATCTTCACTGAATATTATGTTTGCCTGATTGTATGCCTTGAATGCAGCTTCTTTGCAGGCCCAAAGCGTGGAATCCGTTTCGTCATTCTGTTCAAATCGCAGCTGTTCTTCGTGTGAAAGAAACCTTTTCCGAATACGGGTAGCGCGGTCATCTATGCTGGCAATATCAACACCACAAAAGGGTCCATCATTGATGAGGAGTGCGATGGTATTCGAGCAATGTGAAATTGAAATTTGCTGATTGATTCTGGTGGCTCCTTCGAGATAGGGAGCACCTGATGCGGCATGCTTAATGCCGGTATCTTCTCCCTCCATATGGGCGAGAAGCAGGCGTTGCGCCAGCCACTCTTTCTGCTTGTGTTCGTGGGTAATGTGTGCGGGTAATTCCGAACGGTTAGTGTAATTATAAGCAGCTAACAGCTCTTCAATAGATTCTTGTAGTTGCCACCTTCCCAAGCGGGCATTGTCTTCTATGTGTCTTACATCTTGAATTGGCACGTTAGCACAAAGGAGTTTAGTACATTTGCATCCGCAAATTTATTTCAATCAGTAAATAATTGACATGAGCGAAGCAACAACAGAAAGACTGCCGTACAAGGTAAAAGATATATCCCTTGCAGAATGGGGGAGAAGGGAAATTAGGTTGGCGGAAGCCGAGATGCCTGGATTGATGTCTCTTCGAGAAGAATTTGGATCAACTAAACCGTTAAGTGGTGCAAGGATTGCCGGATGTCTTCACATGACCATCCAAACTGCCGTTCTTATTGAAACGTTGGTAGAACTAGGTGCTGAGGTAACCTGGTCTTCATGTAACATATTCTCTACTCAAGATCATGCAGCGGCTGCTATTGCTGATGCAGGAATCCCTGTTTATGCATGGAAGGGAATGAATGAAGAAGAGTTCGACTGGTGTATTGAGCAAACGCTTTTTGCATTTGAAAGTGGTCAACCTCTAAATATGATTCTAGACGATGGTGGTGATTTGACCAACATGGTTTTAGACAGATTTCCTGAATTGGTAGCTGATATCAAAGGACTTTCCGAAGAAACGACTACTGGTGTTCACAGGCTTTACGAAAGGATGAAGAACGGTACGCTACCGCTTCCAGCCATTAATGTAAACGATTCTGTTACCAAGTCTAAGTTCGATAACAAATATGGTTGTAAAGAATCGTTGGTAGACGCAATCAGACGCGCTACCGATGTAATGATTGCTGGTAAAGTGGCAGTTGTTGCAGGATACGGTGATGTTGGAAAAGGCTCAGCGGCTTCTCTAAGGGGTGCTGGCGCAAGGGTAATTGTTACTGAGATTGACCCAATCTGTGCGTTGCAGGCTGCAATGGACGGCTTTGAGGTAAGAAAGATGGTAGATGCTGTTCCAAGAGCAGACATCGTTGTAACTGCAACAGGAAACAAGGATGTTGTTGGTGCAGATCACTTTAAACTCATGAAGGATAAGACCATCGTTTGTAACATCGGACACTTTGATAATGAAATCGATGTTGCCTGGTTGGATAACGAACATGGATCAAGCAAAGAGGAAATCAAACCTCAGGTAGACAAGTACACGGTGAATGGTAACGATATCATCCTTCTTGCGGAAGGTAGATTGGTTAACCTTGGCTGCGCTACTGGTCATCCGTCATTTGTGATGTCTAACTCGTTTACGAACCAAACACTTGCACAGCTTGAACTTTGGATGAATACTGATCAGTATGAGAACAAAGTGTATATGCTACCTAAGCATCTTGATGAGAAGGTTGCGGCATTGCACCTTAAGAAGATCGGTGTTGACCTTGATGTTCTAAGCGAAGAGCAAGCAACGTATATCGGTGTTGAGGTGAAGGGCCCATTCAAGCCGGAATACTATAGATACTAGAAGTCAATAAACTTCGAATCAATGCCGGCCACAGTGCCGGCATTTTTTTTGAATCTGGGCGGGCAACCGAATTGTACTGCAATTCGTTAAATTTGTGTGATGCGTTATCTGTCTGCATGTTTATTCGTATTTCTTTCGGTTGGCCTAATGGGTCAAGCGGTTACCAATGGATCATTAAATGGTGCACCAATAGGTAACAGTAGAATTGCCGCTGGTTCAGCAGCAGGCTGGACGGCCTGTGGTTTCTCCCCGGATCTATGCGATGTTACTTTTCCATCGTATGTAGCGAACTCTCAAGTTACACCAGTCGCTTCCCCAGATGGAGGTAATTGGTTGGGTGTTGCCGCGTTAGGTGAATGTGCGCAGACCACAATTACCGGGTTAAATATTGGACAAACTTATACGCTGTATTTCTGTGGAGCGTGCTTCGGTACAGGAACCACCATTTACAATCAGGGACCGGCTGCTCCTCGCGTATGTGTAGGCGCAACCTGTCAGAACTTCTCTATTCCAATGGTAGCATCCACCTGGAATCCTTATCAGATGACCTTCACAGCTACGGCAGCTACAATGACATTGTCAGTTACACATCCCAATGGAAGTGTTGCTTACGCCAGCCTGGATGGCTTTAATCTTACTACTCCATGTGGTAATCCTCAGGTGGTGCAAACACAGAACGATACTATATGCCAGGGAGACAGTGTTGCCTTGGTTGGAATCAATGGAACAGGAGGTTATCAGTGGTATCCCTCAGGTAATACTTCGAACATCATTAGTAACGATGATACTTGCTGGGTAAGTCCAACTACAACCACGCGATATGTTGTTTCCAGTGGTGGATCTACAGACACAGCAGAGGTTTATGTTATTCCGATATCAGCGGCAGCTGGAGCGGATCAAACAATTTGTCTGGGTGACAGTGTTCAGCTGGGCGGTGCTCCCACTGGACCAGCGGGAAGTACTTTCCAATGGGCACCAGCTACTGGATTGAACAACGCAACGGTGGCGAACCCTTATGCTATGCCGCAAACAACCACAACCTATACGGTTACGGTAACGAACATGCAATGTCAGGAAGTTGATACGGTAACTGTTACCGTGGTAACGGGCATTCCTTACGCAACAGCCGTTTCGGTTTGTCAAGGACAGACTGCAATTATTCACGGACAGGCACAAAGTGTGGCGGGTGTTTATTCAGACACGTTACAGGGAAGCAATGGCTGTGATAGTATTTCAAATGTGACCCTAACGGTAAATCCAGTTCAGAATACCACGTTCAATTATACCATCTGCGAGGATGACAGTGTGCAGATCAATGGCAACTATTACAGTGCCGCTACCAATTTCAGTGTGACTTACGCCAGTGCGCTGGGTTGCGATAGCATCGTAACATATACCGTTGAGCAGATTGCTAAACCTGTTGTTAACCTTGGGCCTGATGTTGAAGAATGTGATGGTAATCAGGTTGTAATTGGCCTGGGTCCAATGCCTGTTGGCTTTACCACAATGTGGTGGAATGGATCTTCTGCTCCCACGCAGGTAATAACGGAATCTGGAGATTATTGGGTTACTGTTACACATCCTCAGTGTTATGTATTGGCAGATACGTTGGTGATCAATTTCAAGGACTGCAACTTCTATATCTATGTTCCGAATGCGTTTACACCGAACGGAGATCCAAACAATCCAACGTTCCGTGCCAGGTACTACGGAGAGCTGGAAGAGCTGGAAATGCTCATCTTCAACAGATGGGGTGAACTGCTGTTTACAAGTGAGAACCCTACTGATTCATGGGATGGAACAGTATCTGGAAAGCCCGCCAAAGAGGACGTTTACGTTTGGAAGATTAATTACAAGTCGAAGTACGAAGAGCGTAAAACGATTATCGGAAAGGTAACGCTACTTCGCTAGTTTGTAATCCTTAGCAAGGTCCCGTCAAAGGTAGTTTGGTAACTCAGCAATGGATAAGGTGTATTTCCTGATACAACTGAACCATCTGTAATAAGGTATTGTGCTTGCTCACAAGCCTCTGTTGCAGTAATGTTATTGCTGTCCACTGTTACTATCGCACAATTCCCACCGGAGTTAATGGTTCCATGCCGATCAAGTGCAACGAACTCGGTATTTGACCTTCTGTAAATGATCAACCCTCGTGAACCTCCCGTGTGGTACACCCAGTTTCCTACAGCATTTAAATCTATGAACTCTGGATCGGTGAGGTAGATGTTCAGGTTTACCGGCACGTAAGGAACTGGATGGTCGTTCTTGGTACATCCAGACAATAAAAGGACGCATAGTCCAATTAATATATATGGGTTACACTTCCTCACGTGGTACAGTAATTGTATAAAATTAACTATAATTAAACGTAAGAATTGTGTGGTATGAGATACCTGCTGACATCAATACTCTTGGTTATCGGATTAACATCCATGAAAGCCCAGGCCAGCGCTGAGCAAAGGCAAAAGCAATTGGCCAAACAGGAAGAGTATAAGGAGAAGGCAGCTGAGAAAGGAGTAGAGGAAGGTAAAAAGCGGCACAGGCGTTTACAGGATAAAGCTACCCGTAAGCGCATGAAGAAGAACCTCAAGAAGACCAAGAAGATGGCCAAGAAGAGGAACAAAAAGCCGGGTATTTTTCGCAGGCAGTGACCCCCCTGAAAGCACTTATTGTAGATGATGAATTGCACGCGCGCGAGAACCTCGCCATGCTGCTTGATGAATTTTGCCAGGAAGTTCAGGTCATTGGGCAATGCGAGAATGTAGAAGAAGCCAGGAAGGCGATCTCCGAGCTAAAACCCGAACTCGTGTTTCTGGATATTCGAATGCCTTCTGGTATCGAAGGGTTGGAGTTGTTGGAAGAGATTGACAACACTGACTTTCAGGTCATATTTGCTACCGCCTTTAAAGAACACGCGGTGCGGGCCTTCAATGCAAACGCCATTCACTACTTGCTTAAGCCGATCGATATTGAAGAGCTTCAGGAGGCAGTTGGGAAAGTGGTCGAATTCAGGGCGTTGATGGAGGAAGATGCTTCTTCTAAAGAAGTGTACAAGGAATCTTTAAAAGACCTGAAGACAACTATCCTCACGGGAGAGTCCAAACGGATTACAATTACGCACGCCAAGGGTATCAAGATTGTCAAACAAGACGAGATCGTGTATCTGGAAGGAAGTGGCAATTGCACTTATCTTCATTTTGCTGATGGATCCAAGTTTCTGGACACAAGAACGCTGAAAGTGTACGAACCCATTCTGGATAATTCAAGGTTCTACAGAGTACACAAGTCTTATATCGTTAATCTGCTATTTCTAAAAGAGTACCTCCATGACCAGGGCCACTACGTGGTGTTGGAGAATGATATCAGTTTACCCGTTGCCAGAAATCGGGTACCTGATTTTGTTGCCGCGATCAAATCCATTGGATAAATATTCGATACCGTTAAATCAATGAGCGGTACCGTTCACATGAAATCGTGAACCTCGAGGGCACGGGTGAAGTACATTTAAGCATCACCAAAATCGCAAGACTATGGAATCCAAAAAGAAACTAAAGGCACTCGTAATTGACGATGAATTCAATGCCAGGAACAACCTGGAAATGATTCTTAACGAATATTGTGACGATGTAGAGGAAGTCAGACTTGCCGAATCAGCAGCTCAAGCAAGAGAAGTTCTGACTGAATATGATCCAGACATCGTATTTCTTGATATCATGATGCCGGAGGAAGACGGATTTCAATTTGTGGACAGTCTTGACGATAGAAATTTTGCATTGGTATTTACCACCGCACACAACGAATACGCCATCAAGGCATTCAAGGTAAATGCGGTGAACTATCTGGAGAAGCCTATAGATATTGAGGATGTTCAGGCTACAACCCAAACAGTAGCTAGCGCGGCACCGGGTTCAAATGGAGATTTAGGTCAATTGAAAGAAATGATTCGCGAAATGATCGATACTTCTGGCCAGGATACGATTGCGATTCCTACAACATCTGGTTATACCATTGCGAAGTGTGATGAGGTAGTGCACCTCGAAGCGGATGAAAGCTATACTACCGTTTATTTAACCAACGATAGAAAGCTGGTCAGCAGTAAGAACATCAAGTCATACGAGAAGATTTTGAATCCTTCTATGTTCTTCCGTGTGCACAAATCACACATCATCAACATTACCAAACATCTTAACGAGTTTAATCGTAACGAGGGAAATGTAGCAATTATGAGCAATGGTGATTATGTACCCGTTGCCCGTAGAAAGCTTACTGATTTCCTTTCCCGTATTAATACGCTATAATTGCATGCGTGAAGCAGGTAGTAGCATTATCCCTGTTGGTGCTGGGTTTCTTCAGCACAGTATGTAAAGCACAGCAGTACAACTTTATATCATATTCTATTGAGGACGGACTTGCTCAATCGCAGGTCCGATCTTTATTGCAGGATTCCCGAGGTTACATTTGGGTAGGTACCTTGGGCGGCCTGAGTCGCTTTGACGGAATAGAATTCACCAATTATTCAACCGACAATGGCCTTCCGGGTAATCAGGTCAACGCAATATTTGAAGACAGCAAAGGCAGGATTTGGGCAGGCTGCAAGGGCGCGATAGCGCATTTTGAGAAAGGTGTATGGTATGTACATCAGTTGGATAGCTCATTCTCAGAGAGTATCATTTTTGACATTCAGGAAGACGGGGAGGGGCACCTCTGGCTGGCCACGGATGGACGTGGTTCCATATGCTATCAAGAGAAGGAGTGCAGTTATTTTAATACTGAGAACGGTCTTGCGCACGATTATGTTCGGGCTATTACCCGAATGGATGACATGCTGTTCTTTGCCACGCGTGGCGGGGTGTCTGTAATGAAAGCTGGCAAGTTCATTGATGGAAATGAAGAGCTGGCTGAACTGAATGCCTCAGACGTGGTCTTTGATGCCAATAAGAATTGCTGGGTTACTACTTACGGAGCGGGAGTAGTTAAGGTAAATGGAAGCACCAAACAGTATAAGGCGGAAGATGGTCTTATTCGCAACCACATCCGAAATGCGATCATTGATCAGCACGGTGCGCTGTGGTTTGCTTCGAAGAAAGGTGTGAGCCGATTGTCTGATGGTGTATTCACCAATTTCGTAGCGGGCGAGGGAATACCGAACGAGAATATCAGGGTTTTGCTGGAAGATTTTGACGGAAATATCTGGATGGGATCCGATGGTGGTGGACTATTGAAATTCTCAGGCGAGGCCTTTGTAAGTTATTCGGCATCTCCGGGTTTGCCTTCAACAACCATTATGTCGATGGTTGAAGATACCATGGGGGCATTGTGGTTTTCAACTTACGGTAGTGGTGTTAGCAGGTTTTACCAGGGAAACTTTACAAACTATGATAGGAAGTCAGGACTGACCAACAACACAGTGTGGGCCAGTTACTGTGACACCAAAGGTCATCTGTGGTTTGGAACATCGGAAGGCGTGGTTAAATGGGACGGAACCAAGTTTGATTCACCCAAGGTGCTGGCACCGTTAAAGGGAATGAAGGTATGGTCCATTACAGAAGGTGATAATGGTGAAATGTGGTTTGGAATCCTTCAGGGAGCTGCCAGAATGAAAGACGATTCTCTTGAGGCGTATCTGGCGGGTAATGTGGAAATAGGTGAGAACGTTAGGCGGATTCTGAACTACGATGAAGCCATTTGGTTTGCTTCCGCTACCGGGTTGTTCAAGTATCGTAACGGCAAATTCGAGAATGTAACAGAGATTCATAAGTTGCCTACCAAGACCATCTACACTGTTTTCGCTTCATCGAAGGGCAAAGTGTGGTTAGGCACAGATGCTGGATTGATCCTGTTGAAGGATCAAGGGCATGAATTGTACAAGCTCGGAGCAGACTATGGTTCCAACCAGGTTATTTTTATGTCAGAAGACAAGTTGGGCAGTTTGTGGTTGGGAACCAACAATGGTATTGTAGAGTTCGTAAATGACGAGCAGCTTGGGCATCGCATCATCCGATACGGTTTGGAAGATGGGTTGGTGTCTCTTGAAAGTAACCAGAACGCAGCTTATACAGCGGGTAACGGGAACCTTTGGTTTGGTATGGGGTCCGGCCTTATGAACCTGCGTATTGATAGGCGTAAGCGAAGAGAATCTACCCGGCCACCAACTGTTTCTATCCTTGGGTTGAGGTTGTTCCAGCAGGAATTCAATTACGATCAGTACGCGGATGGAATAAATGAAGCCGGACTGCCGGTAAACCCTGTTTTCCCTTCTAACAAGAACTTTGTGACATTTGATTATGTGGGGATAAGCCATCTGAAACCCGATGAGGTTACATATCAGTACAAACTGGAGGGTTTCGATGAGGACTGGTTACCTGTAACAAAGGTTCGTTTTGCTACCTACTCTAACCTGCCCTTTGGTGAGTATACATTTTTGTTGAAGGCTTCGAATAAGGATGGCGTCTGGACTTCCGACCCGGTTTCGTTCAGTTTTGAAATCACACCACCTTTTTATCTAACAACTTGGTTTATAATAGGTTGTGTGATACTTTTTATCATTTTGATCATTGTAATCTATCGATGGAGAAGAAGTGTTGCCGCTGAAAAGGAACGAACACAGCAATTGGAGTACCAGTCAAGATTATTGAGTCTGGAGCAACAAACCTTGAATGCCAGCATGAATAGGCACTTCATTTTCAACGCTTTGAACTCTATTCAATACTATATCAATCGACAGGATAGGTTGGCTGCCAATTCATACTTGTCAAGCTTTGCAAAGCTTATTAGGAAGAACCTGGATAGTTCCCAGTCAAACAACGTGCTTCTATCTGAAGAACTTGAGCGTTTGAAGCTGTATCTGAAGTTGGAGAATATGAGGTTTACAGACAAGTTTGAATACGACTTAAATATAGGGGAAGATGTTCATCCTGAGACACTTGAGATTCCAGCAATGTTGCTTCAGCCGTATGTGGAGAATTCCATATGGCACGGTATTTTACCCAAGAAGGAGCCAGGCAAGATCAAAATTGATGTGAGCAGGCAAAATAATGATGAGTTACTGTTCGTTATTGAGGATAATGGGATAGGAATTGAGCAAAGCAAGAAAATGAAAGGAGTTTCAAGCTCAGACCACATTTCCCAGGGCATGAACATCACGAAAAATCGTCTGGATTTGATCAGAAAGATGAAAAAACAGAACGTTTTTGTGAATGGCCCGTATGAATTAAAGGAGGGTGGTGATGTATTGGGCACCCGCGTTGAAATAGGCATTGTTGCAAATTCTTTTAATTAAGGTGTGTAACAAGTCGATTTTTTTAGTATTTTTGATAGTTGATGAATAGTATGTTTAAATATCTCGCACTTGCAGCCATCGTAATGGTGGGCTTCACGTCTTGTAAAAAGACTGAGTTAGAGGATCTTATGATTCAGAAGGAATCTGCTGCTGTCGATCAGGATAGCAAGCTGGATGGTTCTTCTGATGATTTGCTATTCGAGAATGCTGAAGCTGAAGGTTCATTCACTTCCGGAAATGCTGGTTCTTTTGAAACCATGGGAGGTGATGATGAAGGTAGTACCGATCCAAATGTTGGAGGTGATACTGGAGGAAACGGAGGTGACGGTGGTGGAATCATCGGAGGTGATGAGAATGAGAACGATGATGATGACGAAGGTGGAATCATCGGAGGTGACGAGAATGAAGAGGATGATGACAAAGAAGGCAAGGGCAGAGGCAACGGAATCCTAAAAGGTGGCGGTACTACTGGTGGCCTTGGTTCAGGTGGAGATACAGGTAACGGTAACGGCAGTTCTGGCAGTACCGGTGGTGGAAACTAAGCGTTTCCCTTTCACAATTTTTCCTTAACCGATTTTGTACAATTTTTGACCTTTAGTGTCTTGGGTATTTCATATCCCGAAGTGCCTATTTATCTTTAGTATAACAAAGCTCAGGAAGCGTTGAAAGAGTGAGTTTGGAAACCAAATTTTTCTATCTTTAACGTCTTACTGAAAATCGCACTAATAACCGTATTAATTAGTCTTTTGTTATGCTTAGGAAACTAACTCTATTACTTGTTGGCTTTACTTTGTGTGCCACTGCTTTTGCGCAGGTTGGTCAAGGTGCACTGAAAGGTAAAGTAACTGACGGAAAATCTGGAGAACCACTTGCTTTCGCAAATGTGGTTGTAATGTTGAATGGAAACCAGATTGCTTATGCAACTACGGACTTCGATGGAAAGTATACCATCAAGCCGGTAACTCCAGGTAAGTATACCATTCAGGCAACTTACATTGGATATCAGAACAAGCAGATCAATGGTGTTCAGATCAATTCTGATAAAACAACATTCCTTGATTTGAAACTTTCTGAAGGTGGAGTTGACCTTGAAGCGTTCGAGGTTATCGAATACGAGGTTCCGCTGATTTCGAAAGACCAGACAAGTTCTGGAGGTACGGTTACCAGAGAGGATATCGCGAAGATGCCTGGTCGTTCCGCTACTTCGGTAGCCGCAACTGTTGGAGGTGTATTTACACAAGACAATGGTTCAAGTGCGGTTAACATCCGTGGTGGTAGAAGTAACGCAACGGTTGTGTTCATCGATGGTATCAAGGTGCGAGGTTCTCAAAGTCTTCCTAACGCGGCAATCGAGCAGGTTACAGTACTTACCGGTGGTCTTCCAGCCAATTATGGAGATGCAACCGGTGGTGCGATCAGTATTACTACACGAGGTCCTTCTAAGCAATACTTCGGTGGTATCGAATACCTTACTTCTGGTTTCCCTTTCCAGAAAAAAGATGTGAACGGTAACAAATTAGATGGAAGATTTGAAGGATACGGTCTTGACAAATTCGCTTATAACCTTCTTGGTTTTAACATTGCCGGACCAATCATGTTTAGAAAAGATACTGCCGGAGAGAAGACGGATCCATTGTTTGGATTCTTCCTTTCTGGTGAGCTTCGTTACCAGTTAGACCCACGCCCTTCTGCGATTGGCGACTGGGTTGTTAAAGATTCGGTTCTTCAATACCTAATTGATAACCCACTTCGTCCTTCAGGATTGGCATCGGGAGGTTCTTTCCACAATGGTGAGTTCCTTTCTGCTAACGATTTTGAGCAGGTTCAGGCACGTCAGAACGTTAGCAACAGAAGTGTGAACCTTGCGGGTAAGATCGATGTAAGTACTTCTGCTACAACGAACCTTACTTTCGGTGGTACTTTGAATATGAGTAGAAACTACGGTTATACTCGTTCTAACTCAAATGCCGGAACAGGTGCTTATTCTCTGTTTAACTATTACAACAACAGAGAGATCAACAACTACACATACAGAGTTTATGGTCGTTTCACTCAGCGTTTCGCCAATGCAACAGATGAGGATGGTGAGGAAACAGAAAGTGCTTCTGGTGTTAAGAATGCATTTATCTCGGTACAGGTTGATTACTCGCAAACGGGTAACCTTACTCAGAATGCTACGCACAGAGATGACCTTGCGAACTATGGATTCTATGGTAAGTTCTTCTCAGAGTTTGAGAACTCTTACGGCTTCTCAACTTTCAATGATACTATTAATAATGCATCCTATACTGGTAATATCCATAACGGATTTAACCAACTTTCTTACACGTGGTTACAAGATAGCCTTGTAAATCCAAACCCAATTCTGGCGAATTACAACAACATCTACTACTCACTGTATGATGATATTACGGGTAACTATGAAACGCCAATTCAAGTTCAGCAGGGTGGTGGTTTGTTGAATGGAGACAACCCAAGAACTATTTATGATATGTGGACTGCTCCAGGTCAGCAGTACAACACATATTTTAAAGACCGTCAGTCACAGTTCCGTGTACAGGCATCCGGTTCTGCCGATATCAAAGATCACGCACTGCTTATTGGTTTTGAATATGAGCAGCGTGTAGATAGATTCTATAACGTTGGACCACGTGGACTTTGGACTCTTGGACGTCAGTTGGTGAATGCACACATCAGCCAGCTAGATGAACAGAACTATTGGGTAACTTATGAAGGAAGTGCTCCAACGGTAACTTTCGAAAGGCTTTATGATGCAGCTTCGCACTCAACTTTTGACAGAAACATCCGTGAGCGTCTTGGTTTTGACGTAACGGGTAAAGATTGGATTGATTTTGATTCTTATGGGCCATTCTGGAAAGTGAGCGACTTCTCTGCTGATGAACTCCTTAACCAGGGTCAGAGCTACGTGTCTTACTCAGGTTACGATCACAAGGGAGATGTTGTAAAAGGCATTCCTTCTCTAGACGACTTCTTTAATGATACTTACGAGGATGGAGATTTCAAAAGGTATATTCCTGCTTTCCGTCCAATTTACGTAGCAGGTTATATCCAGGATAAATTCTCTTTCGATGATTTGATCTTCAACATTGGTGTTCGTGTTGACCGTTTTGATGCGAACCAGCCGGTGCTTAAGGATCAGTTCTCTCTATTCCCAACGGTTAAGGCAGGTGAAGTAGATTTCGAGCATCCATCTAACATTGGTGATGACTACGTAGTTTATGTGGGTGATATTGAAGATCCAAATGCAGACAACATTGTTGGTTATAGAAGCGGTGAGACCTGGTACAATGCAGATGGTGTTGAGGTCAATGACCCTAGCGTTCTGGAAACTGCAACCGGTATTGCTCCTTGGTTGGTTGATCCAACTAAAAAGAATACAGTAACAGACCTTTCTTCTGCTTCATTTGAGGATTACAAACCACAGGTGAATGTAATGCCACGTATCGCATTCTCATTCCCTATCTCTGATGAGGCATTGTTCTTCGCACACTACGATGTACTGACACAAAGACCACCAGAGAGAATCAGAATGAACCCAATTGACTACATGTTCATTCAGTCTCACAACAGACTAATCAACAATCCAAGCTTGAAGCCAGAGAAAACAATCGATTATGAGATCGGATTCCAGCAGAAGCTAAACAGTAAATCTTCACTTAAGATTGCTGCCTTCTACAGAGAGATGAGAAATCAGATCCAGGCAAGACAAATCTTTGGCGCTTATCCTGAATCATACTTAACGATGGGTAACATCGACTTCGGTACGGTTAAGGGTACTACCGTGGCTTACGACCTTAGAAGGTCAGGTAATTTCAAGCTTAGAGCGAACTACACACTTCAGTTTGCTGAAGGTACAGGTTCAGGAACAACATCTCAGTTGAACCTTGTGAACTCCGGACAACCTAACTTGAGAACGATCTTCCCTCTAGGTATCGATCAGCGTCATGCTATTCAGCTGGCCGGTGATTATAGCTTTGCAGCTGGTAGAAATTACAACGGCCCTAAGTGGTTCGGAAAAGATGTATTTGAGAACGCTGGTATCAACATTACCGCAAACCTTGGTTCAGGAACACCCTTTACTAAGAGAGATAATGTTGTTCCACAAGTATTGTTCTCGGGCCAGGGTAACTCTGTTGAAGGATCTATCAATGGATCTAGACTTCCCTGGACATTCACAACGAATGCAAGACTTTACAAAGACTTCGAGTTGAAGTTTGGTAAGGCCGAGGAAGGAGAGGATCAGAAATCCGCTGCAGTGAATGTGTACCTGCAGGTGTTGAATATCCTGAACACGAAAAACGTATTAGGTGTGTATAGCGTAACTGGTAACCCAGACGATGATGGCTACCTGGCAGCAGCTGCTTATCAGCCATTCATTCAATCTCAGAACAACGAGCAGTCGTTCAGAGATCTATACACATTGAAGTTGGCGAACCCAGGCGTATATAGCCTGCCAAGAAGAATTCGTCTTGGATGTCAGCTTAACTTTTAAGAATTAAATAAACCCACTATATGAAAAGTATGAACAGGTCAATTCTACTCTCGCTGGCGGTTTTGCTGGTGGGAACATTGCAGGCTAGAAAGCCGGACTGGATGTATAATGATCCGGGCAATGGAAAGAAAGGAACGGTACAACCGGGTATTGCTGCTAACTGTACTCCTGCTACAGCTATTCAGTTCTTGGAACTGAATAACGTAAGAGCAAGGATCGAGACTGGTGGTAGTATGTGGCAGGATCGTTCAACAGGCTCACCCGATTATATTATTCCAGCTGATGGAACAGCAAGTTCTATCTTCTCTGGAGCACTTTGGATGGGCGGAACAGATATTAACGGACAGCTTCGAATCGCTGCTGTTACATTCCGTAACGGTAACGACTTCTGGCCTGGTCCACTGAACACAACAACTGCGGAGATCGATCCGGCAACCTGTGCGAAATGGGATAAATTCCACAAGATCACGGTAGATGAAGTAAAGCAGTTCGTTGGATGGTACCAGTGTTGTGTGATCGATGCCGCAACTTGTGATTGTGCAACGTTGTATGCTGGTTACTCAATTCCTGAAAGTATCCTTAACTATCCAGCACACGGAGATGTGACGCTTGGACAGGATTACTATCAGGCCCCTTTCTACGACAGAGATGGAGATGGTTTTTACGATCCGCAAAATGCAGGAGATTACCCTTACTATGACCTGACAGGGGAAATCGACTGTAGAAAGCAGAGAGATATCAGGCTATTTGGTGACGTTACTTACTGGTGGGTTTTCAATGATAAGGGTAACGTTCATACTGAAACCAATGGTCCTTCTATTGGTATGGAGATTAGAGCTCAAGCTTTTGCGTTCGCTACAAATGATGAAGTGAATGACATGACCTTCTACAACTACGAGCTTGTGAACAGGTCATCGTTTACACTTACGAATGCTTATTTCGGTCAGTGGGTTGATCCGGATCTAGGGTGTTCAAACGATGATTATGTAGGTTGTGATGTTGAACGTGGTCTTGGATATTGCTACAATGGCGATGGTCAGGATGAGGATTGCAATGGTAATAGTGGCTATGGAACGCAACCTCCAGCTGTGGGTGTAGACTTCTTTGAAGGTCCTTACCAGGATAACGATGGATCTGATAACCCAGGTCCATATGATGAAAGAAGTGCACCAAACGGTATCAAGAACATTACTTACCAGGACGCAAAGAATGGTAATGGTATTCCTTATCTGGGAATGGGTATTGGATACGGTGATAGCATCGTAGATAACGAGCGCTTCGGTATGAGAAGATTTGTATACTACAACAGAGGTGGTGGTGTACAAGGTGACCCGCAGACTGCGCTTGACCATTATAACTACTTACGAGGTGTTTGGAGAGATGGTGTTACCATGCTTTATGGTGGAAACGCTCACCCAGGTTCTGGTGCAACAGGTACAGATTGCCAGTTCATGTTCCCAGGAGATTCAGATCCACTGCTGTGGGGTACCAATGGTGTGGTTCAGAACCCGTCTTTCTGGACTGAGGCTACAGCTGGTAACACTCCGTTTGATAGACGATTTATTCAATCAGCTGGTCCATTTACGCTTGAACCAGGCGCTGTAAATGATATTACTGTTGGTGTTGTTTGGGCAAGGGCATCATCTGGTGGTTCGTTTGCATCTGTGGAGAAAGTAAGACTGGCGGATGATAAAGCACAGGCACTTTTCGATAACTGTTTTAAGGTATTGAATGGTCCTGATGCACCAGACGTTAACTTCCAGGAGCTTGATAGAGAGATTGTTCTTTACTTGAGCAACCCTACAGTATCCAATAATTTTAATGAAGAGTATGAGGAGATAGATGCATTTATTCAAACTCCTGATTCATTGAAAGACCTTGGGCAGAAGTGGGATGATATATATAGATTCCAGGGATACCAGATCTTCCAGGTGAAGAACGAAGAGGTATCTGTAACGGATCTTTACAACACGGATCTTTCCAGGCCGATTGCGCAGTGTGACGTGAAAGATGGTGTTGGGCAGCTTGTGAACTTTACTTACAGTGAAGATATCCAGGCAAACATTCCACAGGAGATGGTAGATGGACAGGACAATGGAATCCAGCATTCATTCAAAATTACTGAGGACCTTTTCGCATCAGGAGATAAGAGACTTGTGAACCACAAGACTTACTACTATATCGCGATTGGATATGGTTATAACAACTACAAGAACTATAACCAACTTGATCCGCAGTCGCTGGACGGACAAAAGAAGCCTTACCTGGCGTCTCGTAAGAGTCCGACTGGTTCGATCCAAGTCTGGAGTGCGATACCGCACATTCCATCTCCTGAGAAGGAAGGTACTGTAGCGGCATCGGACTATGGAGATGCACCGATGATAACAAGAGTAGAGGGAACGGGTAATGGCGGCATGAACCTGGACATTACTTCCGCTACGGAGGAAGTGATTCTGGCGGCTCCATACAAGATGGACTTCCCAGAGTATGCTGCAGGCGGTGGTCCGATCGACATTAAGGTTGTGGATCCACTAAATGTACCTGAAGGCGACTTTAGAGTAACCTTTAGAGACAGTGCAACACCAGGCGATCTAACGGATGCATACTGGGTAATCCATAACCTTTCAACGGGAGATTCAGTGTTGTCAGATAAGTCAATTGCAGTGGCAAACGAACAGCTGATCCTTGACTGGGGAATCTCAGTTGCGATTGGAGATGTACTTAACCCTGGACTAGAGCAAGGAGAATTCCTAAGCAATGGTTTTATAGAAGCGACCCTTACGTTTAAGGATTCAACCAAGCGTTGGTTAAGTGGCTTTAGCGATGTAGATGGAGCTACTGATCTAAACTGGATCAGGGCAGGAACAGCAGAGAACAACGAAGCACCGGCAAGTGATTACAATGACTATAAGGAAAGTGGCAAGTTTGTGGATGAGTTCCAGAAGTTTGAGACGATGCTGGATGGAGAATGGGCACCATATAGGTTGGCAGCCTACTCAGGAGTGAATGTAAACCACGGTCCTGCATACGATAACCTGGCGTGCCAGTTATCGAAACTGTCAGACCTTCCAAGTGTAGACATTGTGTTTACCTCGGATAAGAGCAAATGGACAAGATGTCCTGTTCTGGAGACCCAGGATGACAATGCACTTGCTGAAGGTAACACAGGTAAGCTGAAGCTAAGAAGTGCACAGAGTGTGGATAAGGATGGGAATCCGGATGGAACAGGCACAGGAATGGGCTGGTTCCCTGGCTATGCCATCGACCTTGAGTCAGGAGTAAGACTGAACATGGCTTTTGGAGAAGACAGCTGGCTTGGAGGAGAGAACGGAAGAGACATGATGTGGAACCCAACTGAGACTGATTTTGCAGGTGTAGCCAATGAGATCAGATGGGGAGGGAAGCACTATGTGTATGTGTTCAAGTACAATCCAAATCCTGTGAACAGCAACCAGTTCATGCCAGAGTATGATGCTGGGGTGTACTTACAGAACAAGATTCCAAGTGCAGTAGGATCGATAGCGGCCTTTATGTGGAGTCAGTGTGCGTATGTAGGTATACCGGTATTGGAAGATGGACAGAGTTTGTTGAGTACAGATGCACGGGTAAGGATCCGGGTGAACCGGGAGTATGAAGCTTATGCTACGTCAAGTACGGTGAACGCAGGTCTACCGATGTATGACTTCAACATGGATGATTTGGCCACAACGACCAAGGATGCAACAACGGCTAAGGAAGCACTTGAGCTTATCAACTGTGTACCTAACCCTTACTATGCTTACTCGGAGTACGAGAAGACGCAGTTGGACAACGCAATGAAGGTTACGAACCTTCCTGAGGAGTGTACAGTTACAATTTACAATGTGAATGGAACACTTATTAGAAGGTACGCGAAGAGTGACCCAAGTACAAGCCTTAACTGGGATATGAAGAATACGAAGAACATTCCAGTTGCTAGTGGAGTATATCTCATCCATGTGGATGTACCTGGCGTTGGTGAGAAGGTATTGAAGTGGTTCGGAGTAATGAGACCAACAGATGTTAGCTCATTCTAATTAATGATTGATTATTTGCAAGTACAAGGATATATGAAAAGGATAGCAATAGTATCAATAGCACTTCTGACTGTTCCGGTCATGATGTTCGCTGGTAACAAAGACCGTGCGGGCGAGGCAGGAGCTTCAGAGTTGCTGATTAATCCATGGACCAGAAGTTCCGGCTTTGCTGGTGCAAATTCAACTTCCATTACTGGACTTGAAGCTGTGCACAGTAACGTTGCAGGACTGGCGTTCACAACCAAAACGGAATTGATATTTTCTCATACACGCTGGTTAAGCGGATCTGGGATCAATATCAACACATTTGGATTTTCGCAAAAGCTTGGCGCAACGAATGTGATCGGTCTTGCGGTGATGTCAATGGACTTTGGAGATATCCAGAGAACAACTGTTGATCTGCCTGAAGGTGGTATCGGAACGTTCTCACCTGGTTATAACAACATTGGACTATCTTTTGCAAAGGAGTTCTCTAACAGTATTTATGGTGGTGCTACCGTTAAGGTGATCTCCGAGGGAATTTCAAATGCGAAAACTTCAGGTGTGGCATTCGATGCCGCTGTGAAGTACGTAACTGGTGAGAATGATCAGATCAAGTTCGGTATTGCACTTCGCAACATCGGACCGCCATTGAGATACAGTGGAGATGGTCTTTCTGTTAGAAATGACCAATCCAATGGCGCTACCCTTACTCAATCACAACTTGCAAATAAATTCGAAATGCCATCGCTGTTGAACATTGGCGCTTCGTATGATATCTATGTTTCACCAACCATTGATACGGCAACTGCTGAGATTTCTGCAGATCACCGTGTGACTCTGGCTGCAACGTACCAATCTAATTCCTTCACCAAGGATGCTTATAGGGTAGGTGCTGAGTATGCATTTAAGTCCATGTTCATGGTAAGAGGTGGATATGTAATTGAACAAGGTGTAACTAGCCAAACAGATCGCACAACAGCGCACACTGGTCCTTGTGCCGGTATGTCTGTTGAAGTGCCGATCGGTAAAGGTGGTTCCACTTTCAGCCTTGATTACGCGTATCGTTTTTCTAACCCATTCAGTGGGTCTCATACAATTGGAGCGCGTATCAACCTGTAAAAGGCTAAAAATCATTAACTTTGTCGGAGAAGGAGAGTCCAAACGGATTCTCTTTCTGCGTTTATTAATATCACTACCATGTCCGATATACAATATTTTACAGAAGAAGGACTGAGGGAGCTTAGGGAAGAGCTTGAACATCTAAAGAATGTTGAGCGACCAAGAATTTCAAAGCAGATCGCTGAGGCCAAAGACAAGGGAGACCTGTCTGAGAATGCTGAGTACGATGCTGCCAAGGAAGCACAGGGTCTGCTTGAATTGAAAATTTCTAAACTGGAAACCATCCATGCGAACGCGCGTTTGGTGGATGAGAGCCAATTGGATACTTCGAAGGTCTTGATTCTTTCGAATGTTAAGATCAAGAATCTAGGCAATGGCGCTGAAATGGAATACACGATCGTTTCTGAGCGTGAAGCTGATTTGAAAGCCAAAAAGATATCTGTTGAATCACCTATTGGTAAGGCTGTTCTAGGCAAATCTGTAGGAGATGTTGTGGAGGTTGAAGTTCCGAACGGCAAAATGAAGCTGGAGATTCTTAAGATCTCGCGTTAATGTCTTCCATATTCACCAAGATCATTAATGGAGAAATACCTTGCCATAAGGTAGCCGAGAATGATCGTTTTCTGGCCTTTCTTGACATTTTCCCTAAGGTGGTGGGCCATACCCTCGTTATACCGAAGATCGAAGTCGATAGACTTTGGGATTTGGATAGCGATTGGTACGCTGATATATGGACTTACAGCCGTGAAGTAGCCTTGATGATCGAAAAGGCCGTTCCGTGCAACCGGGTAGGAGTTCAAGTAGAAGGCCTCGAGGTTCCGCACGCGCATATCCATTTGATTCCTCTTTCGGACAAAGGATTTGCTGGACTCGTGAAACCTGATCCTGATCAATTGGATTTTGCAGAAATAGCCCGAAGAATTGCCGGTTAGCGTTTTTTTCCTCGCTCTGCCGCCAGAGCTTTCCAACTGCTGTACTTCTTGTCTGATGTTGTAGCAGTCTTCTGAAAGAAATGACACACAGCAGCGGCTAATCCATCTGTTGCATCTAAAGTTTTAGGTAGTTGCTTCATATTGAGCAAGCGCTGAAGCATTAAAGCAACCTGTTCCTTAGAGGAATTACCCCGGCCCGTAATGCTTTGTTTGATCTTTTTAGGTGCGTATTCGAAAATCGGAATCTGACGATTAAGCGCAGCGGAGATCGCAACACCCTGGGCACGCCCAAGTTTCAGCATAGATTGGACATTTTTTCCAAAGAAAGGCGCTTCAACTGCGAGTTCATCAGGGTGGTATTCATCTATCAATTGGGTCACCCGATCAAAGATCTTTTGCAACCTTACGTAATGATCATCGTATTTGTTGAGGTGGATAGCCCCGGCAGAAATCAACCTCATTTTCGTACCTTCGATAGAGATAATGCCGTATCCCATGATATTGGTACCCGGGTCGATTCCAATGATTATCCTATCGTTATCTGGCAATTATGGAAGGATTGATTGACCATACAAAACTAACCAATTATACCAAGCCTGCTCTTAAGGTTCTGGTGGCCGGTGGTGTTATCAGCTTTCTTGTATACAGGTTGCTGGATCACGAGTTCCATTTCGGGAGTTTTGAGTTGAATATGCCCACCGTATTGCTGATTGCAGTGTTCGCAATGTTGTTTCTAGTCAATTGGTTCATGGAGGCAATCAAGTGGAAACTGGTATCCGACCATGTATCCGAAAAGAAACTATCAGTTGGTTCAAGTTTAAAAAGCATATGTAGAGGCGTTTCTCTGGGATTTCTGACCCCGTACCGCCTTGGAGAGGTGGCAGGTCGGGCAATTGGCAGAAAGGACCGTAAAGAGGCTGTAACAGCGTTTTCGTATACCAGTATTGCGCAAACTACCGCCACACTAATCTTTGGTTTATTAGGGATAGGATACCTGTTTAGCAGCTTGCTCGGCAACGCAACATTGGTTCTCGTCTGTGTATTGGCCATTGTTCTGGCTGTAACATGCAGCTATATGCTTTTTCCAAGGTTTGCTGAAAAGCTGGTGAAATGGTTGTTTAAGTGCGAGATCAATCGCATTAACCGAACTGTATTACTGCAGGCACTGGCGTTAAGCTTGTTCAGGCACGTGGTATTTACTATGCAGTTTCTGGTTTTGCTTATGATCCTCGGAGCCACATTTTCTTACTTCGATGCCTATATGGCGATATCGGGGGGGTACCTTATAAGTTCGATATTACCGTCTTTCTCTATAACCGAGGTGGGGAATAGGGTGGCGGCTATGATTATTGTGTTCCAGGAGTTCATCGATACACTCCAATACGTACCTGAGGTAACCGTATTGATTTACCTGGTAAATGTGGGTATTCCAGCGTTGGCAGGCGTTTATTTCCTTCGTAGATCATGATCGGGGACGGAATCCTCGTCCTTTCGTTGGTTGTAATGTTGGGCTACGCCCTGGTAGTATTGTCTGCTGTTTTTTTGAAACAAGGTCAACAGAGACAGGAATCAAATGAGCCACGTACGGTATCGGTGGTTATACCTTTTCGCAATGAGAGCGCATCCCTGGGGGATCTAATACACAGTTTGAAACTACAGGAGTGTGGGACGTACCAGGTTAATTTCTTGTTGGTCAACGATCATTCAGAGGATGATTCAATCGGGATCATTAGGACAGCAGTTATTGAGGATCAAAGATTCCGGATTCTTGATCTGCCACATGGGGTTACGGGAAAGAAATCTGCCATTGCGCACGCCTTGAACCATGATGAAATAGGAGAACTTGTTATTTCTGCGGATGCAGATAGTGTCTATCCGGAGCGGTGGCTGGTGTCGTTGGCTGATAGTATTGATGATACGAATAGTGATGTGGTTTGTGCACCGCTGTCCTATGGCCGCACCCGAGGCCTAATTGCAAGTTTGCAACGTGTTGAAAATCTGGGGATAACAGCAGTGAATGCGGCATTTCAACGTATTGGCTGGACGGTTTCTTGCAGTGGTGCCAATATGGCCTATTTACGTTCTGTACATCCTGGTACGTTTGACGGGCGAAGCCCTAGTGGTGATGATATGGAGTTATTGATACAGGCAAGACGATCCGGAGGGAAAATTACCTGGAATTTTAGTGCAGGTACCGTGGCTCAAACAAGGGCAACGGTTTCGATTCCGGATTTCATTTCACAAAGGTTGCGATGGGGGTCTAAGAACTCATTATACGCTGATTATCAGGTGATCATACCAGGGTTGCTCATCGTGCTCACCAATTTGTGTGTCTTGGTGGCATGTGTGCTAATGTGGTTCAATCCAGTATTCGTTGTTATACCCCTGGTGAAGGTGATTTTAGATGCAGCCGTCCTACTCAGATTTAGCTTCATCGATGGTATTCGCCAAGACATCGTTTATTTTCCCCTAATTCAGTTGATTTACCCGATATATATTATTTTTATTGCTTGCCTTTCACCGTTTGCACAAGTCAGTTGGAAGGGTAGGTCAATAAAAGGGGATGGCTAAGAAAGATCGGGCATACTACTCGAAATCATTAACCTATCATGCATGGCAACGCCTGAAGAAAGACAGGCTGGCCAATTTTGGGTTGATCATCGTATCCATTGTTGCGCTCATCGCGATAGCTGGCCCTCTTGTGCGCCCGGATAAATCTCCGAAAGCAAGCACCCAACATCTGGCAATCAAGATTCAGGATCCCGGGTTTCAGGTTGACATGATCAAGGTTAGATGGAACAGCGAGGATAAGGGAAGAAGCGGACTGTATGAGTTTATTTTCGGAAGAGAAAGCAACTTCAAAGTGCTTCCGATCTACGATTACAAGTTTGAAGGATCAAATGTTATCGTAGAGAAGTATACCGGTGATGAGCCCAACGATGGTGAGCTTATCAAGTATAACCTCGCGGATGTTGTTTATCCTATAGATCACAAGAAAAGCTACAAGGAGAATCCGGGTACCGGTGAGATGACCTTCTGGTCGTTTGACGGTGAAAAGAAAACCGTTTCCATCGCGGAATTGCAGAAAGAAATCGAAGAGAATAACATCTATAGACAGACCTTCTGGTGTGGCACTGATCAGTATGGCCGAGATGTGTTATCACGTCTTATGTCGGGTTCGTGGATATCCTTATCGGTAGGTTTTATAGCTGTTTCCATTTCCCTTCTTATTGGTATACTTCTTGGCGCATTGGCCGGATATTACCGTGGATGGGTGGACGATCTTATCATGTGGATGATCAACGTGGTTTGGTCTATTCCAACGCTACTTCTCGTCATTGCCATTACGCTGGCCATTGGTAAGGATTTCTGGCAGGTATTCATTGCAGTAGGACTCACCATGTGGGTTGAAGTGGCCAGGGTTGTTCGAGGTCAGGTGCTGAGTGTGAGGGAGAAGGAATTTGTAGAGGCAGGAAAAGCACTTGGTTATCGGAATAACAGAATCATTTTTAAGCACGTGATTCCTAATATCATGGGCCCTGTAATTGTTATTTCAGCTTCGAACTTCGCGGCAGCGATTCTTATTGAAGCTGGTCTGAGTTTCCTTGGCCTTGGCGCTAAACCACCGCAAGCTACCTGGGGTAAGATGATCAGTGAGCTACAGCATTATTTCTTCACCGGTCATGCCGCGTTACCCTTCATGCCGGGTATCTGCATTATGTTGATGGTGCTCGCATTCTTCCTTCTGGGGAATGGGTTAAGAGATGCGCTTGATACACGGGCAATGGACGAGTTCAAAGGCGTCTAAAAGATCAGCAGACCGGCCACGAAAATGGCCACTCCCACAAGCATTAGAAGTAAGGTGTAAGGCAGTATCTGCTTCGCGCTCAACCGTGTTATACCGAGCAACGGTAATGCCCAGAATGGTTGTAGCATATTTGTAAGCTGATCTCCGTAGGCCATAGCCAAAATACATTTTGGCAAATCAAGCCCCTTGTTAAGCACCGTTTGTACAATGATAGGGCCCTGAACAGCCCATTGACCACCCCCACTTGGCACAAAGACATTGATGATGCCAGCCGATAAAAAGGTCAACAGGGGATACGTGGTATTGTTGGAAATAGACTCGAAGAAGTGAGCCATCTTAACCACCAGCCCTGAATCCTTCATTATGGCCATAATACCAAAGTACAATGGAAACTGTATGAGGATGCCAGCGGTTCCTTCGATAGCTTCTCCTAACGCGGATAGAAAGCTATTGATTCTGCCGTGGAAGCAGAAACAGAGCCCTAGTAAGGCGAAGTTGATCCAGTTAGGTGTTACAAAACCCAACGATGCTAGCTTAGGATGAACAGCGGCTTGGTATATCGCGAGCGCGATGAAAATCAGACCCAATAGGACTCCAATGATCATTGACCTGTCGAAATGCTCCATCCCGATTGTTCCGCTCTCCTCTTCAGCGTGTTCTTCACGTTGAGCCAGATCTGGGACCGATGTGGTGACCTTCCGACCGAGTAACCACAGAAAAGAGGGTAACAGAGTGATCAGAAGTATTGATATAGTGAGATTCATACTGGAGAACACAGTTTCTCCCATGGGAATCGATTCAGGCAGAGATGCGATCGCTTCCGGGCTAGATATGCCTTCCATCATGTGTTTGATATGACCTGGATCTACAATTTTCGCCAGTGATGAGCCCGAAATTCCACCATGCCATACCATCAACCCCGAATAACCTGCGGCACCTACCAACGCATAGTTGATGGTAAGGCCATTTCTGGAGGCATATTCTCCAACCTTGCGCGCCAAAATGGCCCCAAAGATTAAGCCCAGCCCCCAGTTGATGAAGCTTACAAGTACAGTTGCCAGACACACGATAAATGCAGCTCTGGATGCACTCGTACAATACCTGGTGATAGCGTCAATAACAAGTGCGAAAGGCTTGGAAAGTGCCAGGATATGCCCTAGAACTAACATTAGCATCATCTGAAAAGCGAAAACGATCAGGCCCTCTGACCAAAGACCATTGGCCCATGAGTTCCCAAGTTCAAGTGCATAGGAACTCACTGATGTGTCAGCAGGAGCAGTAAGGATTAGGGCACCAACAAATGCAATGATGGTGAGAATAAAGGCAATACTCAAAGGGGTGGGAAGTAGGACTCTGAATACCTTACTGTATGTGTCAGCAAGTTTCATTCACTAGAGATCAGCTCCCAGGCCTCCTCAAGTTTATGTTGTGCAAGCAGGGTTTTGACATTATTGATGACCTCTGCGCTCGGTTCACCATTAACACCTTCGGGTAAGGTTTCGATGCTGCCAAGCTGCCCAAGTTCGTTACCATTGAACTGACCATCTTTCATCCAGTCGGGAAGCTGATCCACACCAACGCCTTTTGTGGTGATTGGTTTAGGTATTTCGAAGAGGCTTTCACCATGCGCCCTGCAATACCAATTGCCTCCCATTCTAGCTACGAAATCGATCTTTTCCTGGTCTATCATTTGATTGTCATCCAACACATCTTCAGAAATATGGATCCTAACGATTTCGCATATGATCAGGTTTCCAGCACCTCCATTCTCGCCTAATTCTACAATGTTGTTCACCTTACATTCCATCTGTATAGGTGATTCTTTGATTCTCTTTGGTTGAACAACCTCCGAGTCTACCGGTGTTAACCCAGATTTCACAAACTCATCAACCTCAGGAGCATAGGGGGAACTTGCTAGCGACATTTGATGCACGATGTCATGGTTCACAATATTGATGACCACTTCCTGGGTATCTCTGGCATTGTGGAAGGTATCCTTGTTTTGGCCTGTTCTGCCGCTTCTTGCCGGAGAAAATATCGCTATGGGCGGGTTTGCACTGAATACGTTGAAGAAACTGAATGGTGCAAGATTGTTCACACCATCTTTCGACACTGTGCTTGCAAAGCAAATGGGTCGAGGTCCAACACCCCCAAGCAGGTAGTGATGCAGTTTAGGAACTTCAATATTGGCAGGATCTATTGTGAGCATGAGTCTGGATTATAAGCTAAAAGTATAATAAAAAAGGGGCCCCGTTGAAGCCCCTTGAATGTCGTTGAAGTGATTACTTCAGAATTGTTACCGTGCCCCGTTTCTCCATGTCCTCACCCTTAGAGGTTCGGAATTTCACGAGATACACGTAAACGTCTGTTTTCACAGTACTACCCTTGAACGTACCGTCCCAACCCTGTAGCATGTCATTGGTTTGGAATAACAATTCACCCCATCTATCGAAGACCATGAAATCATAGTTCTCTACATCCACGAACCTAAGACTCGGTCTGAATGTAGGACTATGCGGACTGCCAGGGATGTATGCATTCGGGATGTACACAATTGGCTCATGGAACACACAGGCTACATTGGATACACTGTTGCTTGCACTTAAAGTATCTACCGGCCCCTGGAATGAAGGATCATTCTCTATGGCAATGACCTGATAGCAGAAATGTCCGTTGCCTTCCAAATCGGGTGCCAGTTGATCAACATAGGTCAACGTACCGTTCTGTCCATTTACGGTTCCAATATGTTGTGGATTGGAATAGCCTTCCTTGTCTCGGTAGATTTGATACTCCTTCACACCTCCTGCCCAGGCTTCATATCCATTAAATTTCAGCTTGTTGGTTGAGGTAGCGTAATGCGGCTCAACCTGCAGTAGGATTGATCTACCAAGGTTGGATTCACCTACAAGGTTATCGCAAGGATCCAGTGCCTGAAGTTTGTAGAAGTAGCTGTACGAACTGGTCAATACATCGTTATCCATGAACGTAAGGTAGGCCTGGCCGGCATTCGCTTTGCCAACGAAAGCATACGGTCCGAAACGACTTTCAGCTCTCAATAGTTGATACTGCTTAATATTCGCATTAGGATCTACATAAGCCTGAACCTTGATCTCATTGGTATCATTAACCGTTGCATACTGCAGATAATTCCAGGCTGGAGGAGCGAACAATGTCGTATTGATCGTTAGGCAATTAGAAGTGGAAGTTTGTGGACCACCGCTAAAGATTGCTCTGATGTGTACCTCGTAGTTACTGCCAGGATTAACAGGTGAGAACGTATATGTAAGATTCGTAGTTGTAGCTACAATCCAAGGACCTGCAGGTAATTCTCTAACCCATACTTCATAAGATGCAGCGCCAGGCCATCCGTTGTATAGCGTCCAGTCCAGATCAAGCCCTGGCAGACAAGGATCAAGCTGACCCGTTAGGTGCATACTTGCATGGTAAGTATAGTTGTAGGTGATCGTGTTTCCACATGAATCGAACGCTGTGATAGCGTAACTCTCTGTCTCATTAACCGCATTGGATCCAGCATAGGTATACGTTGTTACGCCTCTTCCCCAAACGGTATCAATAATTGTATTCGATTGATTGGCGTTCAATTTCACAATGTAGTATCCGGCCACATCGCCATCAGGATGTTGTTGCCAGCCCATGTGCGCAAGACCACCACATCCAACACTAACACTGTCCAGCACCATGATCGAAGGCGGAATAGTATCCAGGTAATACCCGGTCTCCACACTGGAGATCGATGTACAACCACCTTGATCATCAATTTCAACCCAATACACAGCTGAATCGTTACATACATGTATGGTGTCCAGCCATTGTTCATTTCCGTAATTCGTAGTTCCTACCTGAACAGAAGGCCCTCCAACCGCTGGATATGTACGCATGATGCGATACGTTCCGGTTGAGGTAGAAGTGTTTGGTACCTTGATCGGGTTCCATGTAATTGTAGCGCTCCATCCATCATTCTGAACTACGCTAACAATGATAGGGGTCAATGTGTCAGAAGTGAATCTTGATGGGGTATTGCCGTAACAACCACTCTTCGTAATAACGTAGTAATAGTTCGGTCCTCCAGGCAGCGCGCCTACATGGGTATATGTAAGTGTTGCGTAATTGTTGATAGAAGCGAGCAACGTATATGGCCCTCCAATATTCGTGGCATGCCATACTTCATACTCGTTGAAGTTTACTGTTGGGTCTGGAGGAGCAAGCCAATCTAGAATTACATCCTGTTGGTTTGCAGCCACAGAGATACACCTTAAGGATGGTGGATCAAGAACCGTACTGTCCAGAAGGTTGTTTACGTTCACACAAAGTTCGTTGGATGTTGAGCTTCTTCCATTGCCATCAAAAGCAAGAACTTTGTAGCAGTACTGATTGCCATTGGCAAGTCCACCGTGTGCAAACATTGTATCGAGTGTAACACCGCTTAACGATCCCGCGAGGTTCCATCCCGCACCATTTACATTGGCCCAAATCTCGTACCGTTGAACGCCAGCAACCCAACCGCTGTAAGGGTTCCACCAAATGTGATTCTCGTGCGTACAATGGTTGGTTGAGTCGAACCGCAACCACATCGAGTTGTGGCACATAGCTGTATCACCCTTGTTGTCACAACTATCGAATGGAATAATAGTGTAATGATGTACCTGTCCATTCGGATTGGAAGTTGGGTCTGTCCATGTGCCAAGTGGCGCGTATACGGTATCAAGGAACGTTAACACGCCACCCTGACAATTGTAAACTCCATATTTCGTAGTTGCGGAAGTTGGATTGTGCGTCCAGGTCACCACCGTTCTGCCAATGCCATTATTTACCGTTACGGAATCAATAGGAGGGGAGTTCGGTCCTACTACTGCCCCAAACCAATCTCCATCAATAGTACTAACAGAGGTACAAGGGAGATTATCGCGCATTTCCACGCGGTAGTTGATAGAATCCCAACATACAGTTACCGGCTCACTCCAATTGGTGTTCATCGTACTGTCCACCAGCGTCCAAACACCCAACGGAGCTTCCCGATAGATGTAGTAATATCCATTTGATGTGGCCAGAGGTGGTGTTACCAATGGGTTCCATGTGAGTGTGGCTGTACCACTTCCGCCACCGGTTACATTCAGCACAATCGGTTGTAAAGTATCCGTGCTGCTGCTGTATACCTGTCCGTAGCAACTTGATCTTGTTTGCAGGTAATAGTATCCCGGAGGACCAGCGTAGGCATTTCTGCCAGGGTTGTTGTCGATATATGATCCGGTGCCATTATTCATGACACTATCAATTAACGTGTATGGTCCACCCACAATGGGCGAATAATAGATGTTGTAACTATAGAACGAACTTAGTGTGTCTTTAACAGTGTCCCATGAAAGGATAACGTTACCGGCAGCATCTACCGATGCACACCTCAATGAAGGTGCAGGCAGCACTGGCGGGGCTTTTACGGTAATTGATACGGTCAGGAAGTTAATGCCTGGTACAGGGCACCAGTCATCAGATACCTTTAGGATGAAGTTGTACGTAGAGGTCAAACTCACGCAACCCAATTTGGCGGGCAAGTGATCACACGTTGTATGCCAACAGAACCTTGTGTCAATTCCAAAAGCATTGGATAATACTGGCGCACCTCCTGTTGTGGGGTGTTGCAGGGTAGCACAAGGCGGGCGCAAGCACCCATTAGCCGTATCGGTAAAATTATTTCCAAACTGAGACGATGTTGGTTTCAGCGTGTTTTGTTGAGGTATCAGTCGAGCTGCATCGTTCCACTCAACGTCCAGACTTTGGAGCCGGAAGCAGACCTGGCTACCTGCGTAGACTGTATCTTGATATCCTTGCGTGATAGTCACAGGTTGCGCATCAATACTCACCTGTGGCGGTGTATTCGCAGGATTCGGTGCATATGGAAGTGCAGGGCAGTTGACCAGCACAACCGGAATATCTCTGTAAATCGAGGCTACCTTCTGTCCACATTTGTATGCTGCAACTTCCACTACAGTGGCGTGCGAACCCGGGGTGTAACTTTCAAAAGAAATTACTCCAGTTTGTGGATGAACAGTAGCAGGAACATTCGATGGGTTATGGAACGTACTTGGTAGCGGACTCATGGCACTGTATCCACCAGTGTACACTATCGAAGCTGGAGGCCACGAACCTGTTGTGCTCTGGTAGCCAGTTGCCCAGCCATAAACAAGTGAATCCAGTTCCTCATCTTCACTCGTATGGTTGTAAGCAAACGGATATCCAATACAAAGAATTGTTGCGGGCTTCTCAACAAACTGAGGTGAGCTATCGTAACAAGGATTAGTGTTCTGTCCATTGTAAGGGTACATGATCGCACGAAGTGCAAATCCACCAGAACTAGTGTTCACAATGTTTCCAGGCCTACAACAGCTGGACCACGAAAATATCCAACCCGCACCCGGAGGTATACCGGCAATGGTAATAGGATTGGAGACATAAATCCCTTCTTCCACTGCACCACCAGAGTATCCAACGGGTCTTTGCATACCACAGTTGTACTCAAGACTTGGATTGTAGCAGCTAGGGCTAATGTCTGTAAGTGAAACATAGTTACAGGTAATAGAACTAAGTGAAGGGTGATTCCAAACGGTTAAGTTCTGATTCGTTGCTGGTAGCCCTGCAGAACCAGAAGAGCATTCTCGATAAACCTTTAGTGTGAAAACAAATTGTCCTGCATTAGGACCAGATTTTAAGCAAACCCAAGTGATTTCACCACCGATCAAATGTGTTCCATAGGAAGAACCAGCGAAGCAAATCGCCACCAAAAGAACAGTTATCCGAGAGAGAAATTTGTTCATCATGCAAATTCAGGTACAAAAGTACCGTTTTTGTACAGTTCGAGGAAGACTTTTTTGTTCCCAGAAAACTCCATTGTGGGAATTCTATGAGATAGAATATTATACCTTGTTATGAGGGAATGCCGGAACAATATTCTTGTGACGCTAGAGTGCTGGATATCAGTATGATTAGGCGTTCCTAAAATAGACGAAATGTGGGTAGCTTTCGTTGCCTCTTTTATACCATTCTTTCGAGCAAGTGCGAGTCATGGATACAAAAAAGCCACATCCTTATGGATACGGCTTCTGATTGTGGGCGATGAGGGATTATTTGCATGATCCATCTTGCTCCGAGGTCGTTAATGAGCTCACCGCTTCGCTATCGGCCTTTTTGTTCAGGCCCTTATTCGAATAAATTCAAAACGCACCCAAACAAAAAGCCCAACACTTCGTGTTGAGCTTCATCATTCTAGTGGGCGATGCTGGACCTACTTCGAACTTAATAGTAGAGGATTTGGATTTGATTTTAACTGACAGGGGGTAGGAAACTCGCCATTATCTTAATCCGGAAGTGCGGTTGTGGATTGGTAAGTACCGATTATGAACTCGGTGGCTCAAGATACCATTGGAAAGCGTAGTTTACCTTCTATGAACAGACTCTTTCTATTTCTATGCTTTCTAGGTGTTTACGTTCAGGTTAATGGTCAATCGTCCAATATTTGTGCTTTGGTAGATACTGGTAACGGATTCGCATTCATGAAGGCGAATTCCATGACAGGGAATATTGCCCAATATAGCTTCATTCCAAATCTGGCGTTTGTAGATGGGTATTCTTCCAATATCAATGCGGATTCCTCTCATTACATGTTCATTGGACGGATTAATGGAGTAAAAAGAGCCTTGATAATTGACATTTCAACCGGAAATCTCATTCACCAATCTGATACTGTAAAAGAGAATGTACGTTTTTGCAAGCGCCACCCAGTGCGTAAAATTAATTACGCCCTGACATTAGATCAATTGGGAGCGGTTATGCTATCTACGTTCGATTACTATACGGGTAGTGTTACTCCGATTGACACGTTTACTACTTTGGGTTTTGGCTTCTTGCAGTTTGCAACGCTTGATTGGGATAGCAATCAGTTTGTATTTCAAGCAAATTATAAGTCAGAACCTATCCAAAGGAGGTTATTCACCACTAATATTGATACAGGTGGAATCATCCGCGATCCACAACTACTTCAGAATTTCCAGCAACCTAAATACGATCATCAAACCGGAAACCTCTATTCTACCAACTTCAATAGTGCTTCATTTCCGCACCATCGCATCGTATCGTTGGACCCTAAGACTGCGATCACAACTGCTATCGACACCTTCCATCATGCAGCGAATTTAGTTAGTAACAGTGCGTTAGATTCTATTCAGAGGAATTTTGTTGTTCAAGTATATGATAGTCACATTGTGCATAGCGGAAACTACTTTGCCAATTATAACTTGGCAACTGGGCAATGTACCTACGTTCAATTCCCTATTCAATTTGTTAGGGAAATGGAGATCATTCCTGCTCTATTACAATCATCCCCAAAAACACCCTTGTCCAAAAGGATTGAAATCTACCCCAACCCAACCGGAGGACAACTATGGATTAAAGACCTCATATCTAAAGACTACCCAATACGTATTTCAATCAACGATCTAAATGGTAGGCAAGTCTTACACAGTACTTTGAAAATGCAAAAGCCTATTGCAGTAGACCAACTCCCAGAAGGGTCATATCTTCTTCAAGCAATTACCAAAAGTGGGAAGCGATACAGTTCCAAATTCACTAAAACCGATTAAGTCATAACACTGGTGAAGCACCGTTGCATTGGTCAACACAATTCGTTACCGATTGACATCTTCGATTTTTAATTCCTATTGTTTCACAGCTACGTGTTTGCACTCACAACTGTAGTATGGAACTGTATCCGCAATGTAAAAGGCAATGTTATCCATTGTGAACCAGAACAGGATGGTGTCATTCACTAGGGTATTTTCCTCTTCAGGGGTTTCTGGTGGATTCCAATTTCCGTCAACGTGCCATCTTTTACCATTGTAATCGTAGACCGGATGATGAACTCCAATTTGGAGGTATTCTTTGTTCAGGTTGAAGCTAAACTCGAATTCAAGATCAAAAGTATCAGCAAAGTTCTGAATGCGAATGGAATCCACCTCTACCCCAAATGTGTTAAACCCAGAGAAGTGGTCAATATCCATGTTATATAGGTACGTTCCCACAGTATCATAAACTCTGTAGTCACCTATGAACTTCTCCCATTGCTCAGGTTCAGCAGGATTGCAAGGCTCATTGGATTTCTCCTTTTTGCACCCTATCGAAGCAAAAACTAGGATTAATAGTATTGGAACAAACTTCCGCATTCTACTGTTTAACAATTGAATGGGTTGAAAAGTTACCTTCACCATCCTGGACCCGAATTAAATACATTCCACTTGACAGATTTGAAAGATCGACCACAGTCGTTGTAGATAACATGCTGATTGTTTCTAATACCTCTCCAGTGATACTATAAATGTGAACCCTTCCTTTGTCAAAGGACGTGACAACGTTCACATGATCCTTTACCGGATTGGGAAAGATTTGAACCGTCTCATCTTCTTTCAGTAGTTCTACTTTTTTGTTCATACCCGCAAGTGGTGCAGATGGTAGTTTTAAACCACTTTGAGCCTCCACATACTCGGTGTACCTGTCTGATCCTACAACGCCATCATTGCCACCAGCACTTTTGCCAGGCCCAAATGAGAATACCTGGATATTGTTTAGATCAATGACATCACCACAAGGTGACCACAGACGGATCAGGACTTCATAAGACCCCGCTTGTACAACTGCGCCCCCACCAAGAGGAGTGTTGTCTGTTCCATCCCAAAAAATAGAGCTGTGGGGTATAGGGTTGCTTGGGGCAGGTGCCTCAAATGGACAACATCCAACTGGATTTACCTCTTTAACATAGACCACTTTTGGCACTCCGGGATCGTGAACTTCAATTCGGAACTTAGTTGCACCACCGAAGGCACAAAATGGGTTATTGACATCACCTAGATACCAGAAATCATTAACGCCATCACCGTTTGGTGTGATTACATTGGCGAAAGGTGTGTCGAAACTGAACCCTGAGAATTGATCGCAGCAGAAGGTCTCACAATCCGTAAGGCAGGTTCCCGGATCAATGATAGCATTGAAATTCGGACCACCAGTAAATCCAACTTGTAAGTCGATTTGAGGTGCGATGAAGTCCACGAAGTCGATGCCTGTTTCTACCGGTCCATCGGTTTGTGTGGGATCAACACTTGTTCCTGCCACAATTTTGGCACCGGCTGTCGTTGATGCTGGTAAGGGGGATGTTGTTGGCGTTCGGTTTTCATAATAAACGATCTCAGGACAATCTTCACAAATGACCTTAACAAAGAAGGCGAAGGTGCTATCTAAAGGACCACAAACGTTTCCATCAGTTACGGTTACATCGAAACTGTACAATCCTACATCTGTTTGATTTGGTGTCCAACAAAATTGCCCGGTCTCCTGTGGCCCGCCAAAAGGGTTAAAAGAACCGCCAGCTATGGCATTGTTCCATACCATCGTAACTGGTTCTGTTGGTGTATCAAATGACGGAATATCAAAACAAAGCGTGCTATTAGCATTGACATAGGCGGTGTACTCACCCGTATTGCTGATCCCATTGACATAAGGAGCAAGGTTGTCGTCATCATGAACGATGACATCAATTTGCTGCGAGAGCTGACAGCCATCGACATTGGTGGCCGTAACAGTGTAGCTCGTGTTAGAAGGATCAGCAGTTGTGATAACAGATCTCAATCCTAAACCACTATCGCCAGTGCTCCAATCGTAAGTCCACCCATTATCACCGATAACGGTTAGAGTCAAATCCTGTCCTTCACATATCGGTTGAATGTCTGCCGTTAAAGGCCCTAGTTCAAAATCAGAACGGAGGCTTCCTTTCTTCAGGAATACACCAGAATCCAGATTGTGATCGTTGGTATTGCATATGGCGAGTTTAAGGTGGTAAGTAGCTCCCGGAATGCACTGAACCGTTTTCGTAACAGTAATTACTTCTGTCCAACCGTCATAGGCAAAACCAGCGGTAGCCTCTGTAACAGTTGTACCCAATGAACCGGTCCAAGTGTTTTGAATGAAGTATGCACTGTTGGTGACGTGGTTAACCGTGTTAATTGTCACTGGGTCACCTGTGGGAAGTTCAGCAATGTTCTCAGCCCCTCCGGTATATGGACCGCTGGTATAACCTGGGCCGCTTAAGAAGAATCCGAAAGCATCGTTAAAGCCACTTCCTACCCATTCGATATACTCATCCGAACCAAAAACGAACTCGAATTGCACGGTACTTCCAGTAGTCTCAAAATCAAATTCAAGTGCGGCAGCATCCTTTACGATTCCCGATCCGTTCAAAATATCCAGATCAGGATCCGAAATGGTTGAAAAATTCTGCTGGTGGTCACCTGAATTACTAGTCTGCCAGCTTTCTGCGAATTTTGCTTTTCCGGTAGTCAAAACAACTCCTTCCTCAAATCCTACCCATGTACTACCATCACTGAATATGCCGACTTGATTAGAAACCCCGCTAAAAGAAATATTGGAGATCGTCACACCCGGACCCGACAAGAAATTGGCCGCAACTGTAGCACTTGTGTTGGTGACGTTTGGAATTTGAGACCACAGTCCAAAGGGCGCAATAAAAGCGCCTAATAAAACTAAGTACCTCATGACTACTTATTTTGAATGAGTTGCCTTAGTTCTTCGAGTTCCTCTTGTTGGGCATTGATCCTGTTGTTTTGTTGGATAATGTACAAGGTCAGTTCTTCTACTTTCTCCACAAGAACCCGATTCATTTCACCTAGTCCAATACCGTTTTCCTGAACCTCGGTTGCGGTAGGAACATTTGGTAGATGCTTTTCGGTTTCAATGTATGTTTCAAGTGAATCTAGTGAGAGCAAGTCGTAATTGGATTCAAATACGTAGTCAGGAAAGTCGTTGACTTCTCGCACTCGTATTTCTGTAGCCACAACAAGACCATCACCCATGACACGGAACACATCTTTTCCAGTATCGGTTCGGTTCACGGCAAGGGCCTTTAGTTTATCGTTGTTTGTGAGTGCTTTGAACCCATAGTTGAAATCATTAGGGTTCTCCATGCGCAGACATAAGCCAACTCGGGATGGATCAGTAGGTTCAACAAATACCTGTGCAGCCAAATTCTGTGCTACTCCGAAGCCCACAACTCCATCTAGTCGAGTAGTTCCGGTATTGTGGAGGTTTGCGCCTGGAGTTGAAATGCCGATACCTACTCTGGCCTCGCAGGGATCGCCAGTATATAAAATTCCATAAGTTGGGTTTGACCCCTGTTGCCAAATAGCACCGATGCCGCCAGAGGGAAGCGCTAGACATGGAGAGGGAGCGTACAGGTTGGCTAAGATGCCAGCCTTCTCTAATGATTTGGCTTTACCGTTGTTGTTGATAATAAGGAATCTATCGTCTGTTGCAGCAGGATCGGCAAGTCCTTTGAATTTGAATGTGCCTTCTACAAACGCATTGCCTTTCATTTTGGTTGTTCCAAGTATCTTCAAGTCTGACTTTGCTTTAAGAAGGCCCGTAAAGGTTCCGGTGCCCTTTACCTTTACGTCTTGCTTGATAGTCATGTTTTTGTCAACCGTTACGGAGTCCTTGACGATCATTTCACCATCAATTTTGGTTGTACCATTTACTTCAAGGGTTTCTGTTGGACTCATGGTGCCGATACCAACCTTTCCCGTTGAGTTAATTTCATTTGTTTGGGTTTGTGATAAAACAGTACCGGTGCTAATCAGAGCAGCCAATACTGCTATTGTTCTAAGAGTTTTCATAAGGTTTGTTTTTGTTGTATGATGTGTTATCAAACTACAATCCGAGAGCGTAACCTAATGGTGTGGTAATAGGGATCTATTCGGTCGCAGGTAGACAACGTAAATTATTGACTTATAAAGTTGTAGACAACTCGTTAAAAGACCTGTTTTTCCAGGTATTTATACTAGGGTGAGTGGACAGACATGCACTTGAGCAAGTTTGAAATGCTACCGCTTTCTGAGAGGTGCGCGAATGCGCCTACCTTTTTGTACATAGCACTATTTGATTCCATGTAATTGAAGGAGACTACGATAATTCGCACACCAGGAAACCGTCTACTGGTCGTTTGAATTTCGCTCAATGGTTTGGGATCAAATGCTGAAAATCCAACAATACAGTAATCAGGAGTTTTCATTTGCATAAACTTTCGGGCGGTCTTCAGATCATCGGCATAGCCTAATACTTGAACTTGGTTTGAGTGGGATTGTAGTTGTTGAGTTAACGCTTGCCGGTAGTGTTCTTTTGGATGGCAGATGAATACTGAGGTCATGAGGTTCGTGTTTATAATTGTTCATTTTACCTCAAAAAAGAGGGGTGAAACTTCAATTAGCCGAAACCGAGGTACTGGAATACCCACAACACGACATAAGAGAAGCCCACCCCAATAGGAGAGCATTCAGCTTAATCCCCGCGTTGTTGAAATTTTCCAGTTTTCGGTTTCGAGAATTATAGCATCAGCTATAAATAGTATGTTCTGCCTCAAAGTTAAACCAAAAGAAAGTTGGCACGACATGGCAAGCAATTAGGTATTTGTAACAGGAAGAAAAACAGGTATTTATACGTATAGGTTTTCAGGGAGGGATGGTCTAATTTATGTGGCTCATTTTTAACCCTTTAGTCATGAAAGCCAACCGCCAAATTGTACCTCTTTTCCTAGTTCTAAGCATTTTGTTAGCTAGCCTTGCCTCTAAAGCTCAACCATTCTCAACTTGCTTTACCGCCAAACAAGATTCTTTAAGAACACTTAACGGTGGACTACCACAATACCAGCTCGCAACTAACCAGTTTCAGTATTGGTTTAATTCTCAGATCACGGAACGGACGGTTACTGTTAAAGCTGACTTTTCTCCATCTGATCCAACGGCAGCTTCGCCTATCGCAATGAATGTGTTTACCGGTAGTTGCGCAGCACCGGTGCTGTTAGGTTCCGATATACTAAACCCGATGGACAGCGTACTGGAAGTGCCATTGAGTAATTTACAATTGGGGGATAGTCTATTCGTATTGTTAGAGTTTAGCCCACAACCGTTTCCAGCGAATTTTGGCTTTGCCTTCTTAACCTTGGTACATCATACCTCTATCGTTTGTGCTTCTGGAGGCATGCAGACAATGGGCAATAACACCTTCAAACAACAAGGACTGTGCGGTACAGCCAATAATTTTGAGGTGAACAATGTGGCAGGATTACCGCCCGGATGCAAATTCGTATCGGTTGTACCTGGATTGGAGCATAACGTAGCCTTAGCGGATAATGGAGAGGTTTGGACTTGGGGAGGCAATACCTTCGGACAACTAGGGGATGGTAACAGTGGTGCAGGAAACGACTTAGATTGTCCTGTTAAGGTAGTGGGACTTTGTGATATTGTTGAAGTAGCTGCCGGAGAGTGTTATAGTGCGGCAGTTGACCGCAACGGAGTGGTGTATTCTTGGGGTAGCCTTAACTGTCAAGTTGGTTCTATTTTCACTTCACCACAGGTTGTAGCTGGATTATCCAACATCGCTTCAATATCAGGTGGTGGACAGTTCATTGCGGCACTTGATAATAATGGCGTAGTAAGTACAGCCCCAGCTTCATTTCCATTTAGTCCCAGTATTCTCAATCCTATGACCAACACCATGCAGATTTCAGCAGGTCAGTTGCATGTGATGGCATTAGATAGTGTAGGCCGCGTTTGGGTTTGGGGTGATAACTCAGCAGGTCAACTAGGTAGAGGGAACGTTGCAACTACAGATGTTCCAACGCAACCAACCGGTCTATCAAATATCACGATGAAGGACATTGCTGCTGGTCCTAGTTTCTGTCTTGCACTAAGAACAAATGATTGGATGTACAACTTTGGAAGCAACCAAAGACGGGAACTTGCTATATGTCAAACCCAGGGAACTAACTTCAATATGCCCCAATTGGTGACTAAGCTAACTGCCTTACCCCCGGCAAACCTCCCAGTTCGGGACTTGGTTGCCTTTTCCAGTCATAATCACGCATGGGCGATCCTACAAGGGGGTACAATGAGGATGTGGGGTAACAATGGTAATAACCAGCTAGGGGATGGAAGTGCCGGATCAACGGTTTGTAATCCGAATACACCCGGCCCTAGTTTCCCGTTATGCTCGGTTGAACCTAATTCCCGACCAAATTTGAACTTCGCATTCACGCTGACAGGAAATGGAGACACCACCATTTGCGAACCTGATACTATCTGTTTGAGGGCTTCCGTGGCACCAAAGGGCGGTACTTTCAGTTGGAGTACAGGTTCAACCGCAGATACAACCAAAGTAATTGTAACTACGGACACCTGTATTACGGTAACCTATACATTTTGTGGTAGATCTGCTACGGATACTATCAAGGTCAGGATTTCTGACCTGCAAGCATCTTACGTTAACCCTGTCTTCGCGTTTTGTTCAGGATCGGGAGGGGTTCAGATTGACTCGATACCCGTAACTGGTGGGTGTCCACCATACATATACTCATGGAATCCCGGTTCATTCCTGAGTTGTTCCACCTGTCCAAACCCATTTGCGAACCCTCCAACTACAATGCAATACGTTGTAACGGTAATTGATGCTAAAGGATGTATGGCAGACGATACGGTTACGGTGCGAATAGATACGCTGGCTACCCCAATTATCAATGGTCAACCATTTGACTGCTCATTGGATTCCTTATATGTGGTTGCAAATGCTGATCCCGGAGCCACCTATACTTGGTCAGCACCAAATGCAAGCTCGATTAACCCAACAACGGGGCTATTTAGCCACATTCAATGGCCTCCGGGTGGCGGTGATACTGTCTTCGTAATTGCAACGAAAGGAGCTTGTGTTGACACAGGGTTTTATGTTGTACCGAGATGTTGTACAAGAGGACCGAATCCTCCAATTATTAACGAGTCAGCATCCAACTACTTCGGTGGTTTGCCGCCATTTGGTGCAACGGGACAGGTGTTTTCTGTCAACGGAACATTTACCATAGACGCAAACACCAACTTTGCGGCATGTACCTTCTGGATGGGACAAGGTGCAGACATTCAAATTGATCCGGGTGTTACACTTACAATGGATGCTTGCACACTAAGAGCCTGTATTGATGCCATGTGGAACGGCATACACATAAACACGCAAACCGCTCGATTGGATTTCCGCAATGGCCTGATAAGAGAAGCTGAAAATGCTGTGGTATCTCACTCGGGAGGAGATTATTTTATTCAATCCTCTGAACTACGAAACAACTTCAAGGGGGTTGTTGTTAATCCGTTTTCGGGTGCGCATCCCGGTACCTTCAATATGGTTCGGATCAGGAAAACACTGCAACCGCTCTTGTTCCCTCATGCAGGACAGGATGCAAATGCTGGCGTTGAGGTTAACCAAGTTGGAGTACCAATACTACTTCAAGGCCTCGATATAGAAACGGTCGAATTCGATAGGTTGAAAGTTGGAGTGAAAACCGACAGGTCCGTAGTTCGGATCAACAACAATCTGTTCAGGCGAATTAATACAACTGGCTTGTTTCCTTTGACCGATCCGTATGCTGGGGTTTGGTCTATAGGTGATCCCGGTTCAACGTCTTTACCAGCCCAAGCCAGGGTTGAGATCGGAAACACCACCGGAAACAACTTTAGGAACTGTTCCTTTGGAGTCCTTGCAAGATTCCATCAAGAGTTAGACGTAAGAAATGACACGATCCGAAATACGGGAACAGGGGCATTATTCTGGCAAATGCCACAGAACAGCAATGTGCAGGCAGTTGGCAACTTGATTAGAAGGGTGGGTACAGGTCTTGAGGCGTTGAACTCACCTAATACTACTCTGTTGTTCTCAACTAATGACATCCGTAATTTGGATCGTGGAGCAAGGCGAGGCTGTGTTATTCAAAACGCATCTTTGCCGGGAGGTGCGGCTAATCAGGTTATCGAGAACAATGATATACGGAATGTCAATGTAGCGGTCTACTGCTCCGAAGCCAGAGAACCACAGGTTAGGTTCAACACCATACGTAACGCGGCACCATTCTTTGTAACTCCTGGTAACCCTGTTCCCGGATTCGGGGTGCAGCTATTGGGTTGCGTGGATGCCATAGTAAACGATAATGATACCCGAATTGGAGCGTCATTTGTTCCAGTAGTTCCTAACATGACATACGGTTATGATGTACAACTTTCACCGAATTCAGATGTGTTTTGTAATACGGCAAACAGGACTGATTTCGGGATCAGGTGTGTTTCGGCAAGTCCTGGGACACAACTACATGATAACACCCTACGTAACAATAATGAGTGTATCAGGTTAGACGTAATGGCGATAATTGGTGACCAATTTAAGACCTCTCCTTCCAGTCCAGGTACTATGTTTGCTCAGGATAATGTCTTTATCAATGTTGGATCGTTCAAGACGTTCTGTAATGGAACCACGCAAGGACCGGATTTCTATCACAGTGGAATTGGAAACGCAGACATGTCAACTGGCAACGGAGCTAATGGGCTTGACTTATCAAACCCCGTAGTCCCTATTCTAACGTCTAACATTCTGAATACCATCTGTGGACCCTTCCCACTTTTGGCAGGTTTAGCGTTACATGAATCTAATGCACAGAATCTTGGAACTGATACCAATACGATGCTCAATAAACAGGCAACTATGAATGCACTTTTAGCTGATTCTAATTATTGTCTGAATAGCCAGGTTTTGGCAAGTTTCTTACCTGCGACTTTGAATACCCCAATGGGACAACTTAAGCAAGTGAGTGACAGTTCCATCGAACTGGGAGGTTGCAACAACAATACGCTTGCACTGTGTAATGCGATCATCCCCGCTAATAATATGGATCAAAATTCTAAGACAGTGTTGCAGATGATGATTGCCAACCACGTAAACGGGATTCTTAACCTTACTGCTGCGCAAATATCCCAACTTGAACACTTGGCTGATCTATGTCCATTTGAAGATGGTTTGGGAGTGTATCAGGCTCGGGCATTGCTTAGGACTGCTGGTGATACAGTAGTTCACCTTAATCCATGTGAAATATCTTCGATCAACTCTAATAGGATGGGTCGAACTTCATCTGAAGAGAATACAGAACCTAGCAGGGAAGTAATTTCGGTTAAAGCGTATCCAAATCCGTCAAGTGATAGGGTAACGTTTGAAGTATCCTCTTCTTCAAGTGGAGTGTTGAAGGTGTTTAACCTACAGAGCCAGTTGATAATTGAACGGACATTAACTGAATCATCCACGTTAACAGAGAGCTTTGAACGTTTCGGTTCAGGAATGTACCATTTCCAGTTTGTGCAAAACAATCAAGCTCTTGTGAACGGTAATTTCGTGATTGCGGAATAGGTTTGCGGTTTTAATAATCGAAACCGATCCTTGCTTGTCTTGGGTCGGTTTCTTTGATTATACGTAATTTTTAATGATGTACCGGTACTTTACAATAGCCCTATTGCTGTTTATCCAATTCACCTTTGGGCAAACCAACCTCGTTCCGAATCCAAGTTTTGAGGATATAGACACTTGTGATAGGTATCAGTTAATGATTCCGGTTCAGCATTGGTTTGATGCTACTGGTTGTAGTGCAGACTACTACAACGATTGTGACCGCGTTTTTCCTTTCACTGCTTTCGGCAACCAATTCGCCAATACTGGTGATGCTTACGTAGGATTTTATACGTTCGTGGATACGGTTGCCGAAGGGCGCGAGTATATAAGTGTACGGCTCAAGGATAGCTTAAAGCAAGGAAGGCAGTATGTCGTATCTTTTTATTGTCTCGCTGCGGACTTTGTAACATTCGCACACGGTGGGGTTGGCGTATTGTTCACCGATACCGCAATTGTAGGTACAGCGTGCAGCACTTACTCCGATACACCACAAGTGTTTCGTAAAACGGTTCTCTCTGACACAACAAACTGGACTTTGGTTCAAGATACCATGACTGCTAGGGGTGGTGAGTTATTTATTACGATTGGAAACTTCTTTGTTGACTCTGTCCTTGATACAATCCGAACATACCCGCCCTTACCGTATAACTTCAATATTGGCTATTACTATGTAGATGATGTATCGGTAATCGAAATTCCTGAGCCTGTACCGGATTCGGTTCACTTATCACTACCGAACGTATTTACCCCTAATGACGATGATAAGAACAGGCTATTTCTACCAACACATTCAGGAATTGACCAATTCAACATGAAGATTTACAATCGTTGGGGTGCAGTCGTATTTGAAACAGATCTACTTGAACGTGGTTGGGATGGTAGGACGTTTGCAGGAAAAGAATGTCCCGATGGTACATACTTTCACGTAGCCACTTTTGTAGATGTTAGTGGGAATACTGGTGTAATCAAAGGTGCTGTTCACGTATTCAGATGATAAGCGGAAAGATGGATATCAAGAAGAACCCCAAATGAAGTGTCTGTTCCATTGTATACTAAGTTGTTTAGCTTTTAACGCCACCGCATTGTGTCAGTCATCCAGTAAAAATGTGTACAACTTATTTATTCAGGTCAGTGATAAAGTATCAGGTAGCGCAGTTGCAAGCAGTGAAATCAGAATTTACAGCCTGGATGGTAAGGATACCCTGCTGTTAACCTGTGATAAGAGTGGTGTGGCAAACGTTGAATTGGACTGCGATAAGGGTTACCGATTATTTGTGAAACATGATGATTATGCCACAGCAAGCTTGGAGCAACATACTTTGAAGCTTTGCGAAGCAAAATCACTCGATGTTGAATTAGATGCGATTGAGGTTATAACCTACTTTCCAGTGGTGTATTTTAAAAAAGATAATATGAACTTCGATCATACGCTTTCAGATAGCGCGTTGATCGAGATAAAGGAAATGTTATTGGGTAAGTACATGGATAAAGTGAAGGTGGTAGGGTATAGATCATCTGATGAACCGGCACATCTTTCTGAGGCAAGGGCTAAATCGGTCATAAAACGCCTTATTTCGTTAGGTGCTCCAAAGGACAAATTGATTCTGGTTGATGAAATGGACAAAGGGGTGTATTGTACTGGTGAGTATTTCCCCAAGGGTTCTGTGTTATCCAAACAGTTTATCGAGAAGCTACCCTCAGATAAGCAGGACTTAGCCCATTCACTTAACCGAAGTGTGACTTTTGGTTGGTAGGTAGCCTAGACTTTTCCCATTTCCTATTGATGTCTTCTCGACTAGTGACCGATTATACTGGGTGTGATTCGACCAGTTGCATAATTTTGTGGTTTAATACAGTTATGAGTAAACGTGAGTTGCTTTTAAAATCCATTACCTATGAACTTTCCGTTTGGGAGGTCAACCTAAGAAATCTAGGGTCATTAAATCTTCTGGATGCACATCACTTATCGGAAGACAGCATTGCAGAGTTGTTAAACACAATATTTGACTACGAACTACTCAATAAAAATGCCATTACGGTTAATTTTCCGGCAATTGATCTGGGTGATACCTACAATCAAATCTGTGTACAGGTAACTAGTCAGAAATCCAAGTCTAAAATTCAGTCAAGCATAGATAAGTTCTTGGAGCTTGAACTAGATAGGACCTATAATGAACTATTCGTGGTGGTATTAGGTCAAAAACAGAAAACATACTCTGAGTTTACAACGAATGACACATTTCAGTTTGAAGCCAGAACACATATTTTGGACTTCAACGATATCTTGAACCAATTGCGTAATAAGCCTTTAAGGAAGTTGGAGAAGGTTCAAGCGATTCTTAAAGATCAGAACTACACCCGTTCCACTGAGAAAACCAATCCCAATGTATCTAAGGTTAAGGATAAGCTTAAAAAGAGGGACTCACTGCAAAAAGACTTACTAATGGAGGTTGATCGGAAGGATTGGGATAAACTGTGTTATGAGCCATGGCATAAGTTTAGTTATTCCCAAATCCTTGTGCGATCCATTGATGATGAGACGTGGCCTGAAGTTGACGCTAACCCAAATGGCCTAATGAGTACGTGGTTTAAATGCGAATTGTACGACTTCTACGAGAATGGGATCGAATTAATTACATCCTTGGGTGCTCATGCGATTTTTAACACGGATGGTAATTGGGATCTTCTGGATTTTGACGATCCAAGAAAAGAAGATACCAAGTATCAACGGGTCACCTATCATCCCTTTGGAAGAATTCCGTTTGAATTTATTGTTAAATGCGATATGCAACCGGACCCTTACCATGGGTTACCTACACTTTATGTAGAGTATAAGAATGAAGGAACTCCCTATGAAGAGATGATTTACGGAATTATGGGTAGCTACAAAGAACAGAGATTAACCTATTACTTTGATGCTGAGAAAAGGCGGAAACTTCCTTAACGCCTTGTACAAGATTAGGATTCATTTTTCAGAGAGTATAGGAATTCTTTTGTCTTGGTTTCATCTACCAAATTTTCGATGAATCCTTTTGAATCATCACGTATCTCTGGCTTGTTCAAAAGGATATTACCTAGTGTACGCAGCCTATTCAATTGTCCCGCTTGCGCAATTCTCTTGTGTAATTCTTTAGACGACCTAACGGTTTGCACGAACGCCTCAACCGATTGATTGTCAAAATTCTCGAACATTTCAGATACCAAGGGGGCCGCAGAGTTTGAATAGAAACTTGTTCTGGCGAAGTACATACTGCCTCCTTTGTAACCCACGTATGTCAGGGTCATGGCTGTTACCATTCTCTGAATTAGTTCATCCGGTATTACCGACCCCAGTTTTTGAAGTTGAGCCATTGCAATACCTTCTTCCTTCCAATCATCTAAACTATCTTCGAGATGTTTAATAGTCGGCTCGAATACCATTGTTCGGCTTTTGGCTGAGACGTAACGCAACCCGTCTACCAGGGTTATTAAATCAAGTGCAAGTTCCAACTTACGGGAATCACCTTCGACTACCAGCTTATCGTAACGGTTCCCTAGTGTTCGTCTTATTTCCTTGGAAAGAACTTTCCATAGTATAGGGAAGCTAAACTCTATACTTGATCTAAGCCGTGTTGAAGTATTTTCCTCTAAATAAAGCCTAAACAGTTTGTGAGCCATTTCATCTTTGTATATCTGTGGTAGATCAGAAAATGCCTGTTCAACGGCAAGATCATTCTTATCGTAACCATCACTGTCCATTACATTGATGTATTCATTGACATCAATAATGGGAATTGGATATTCCTGAGACAGAATATGTTCATTGCAGTCTGCCATCATGGCGAATACCTTAAACAAGGTTGGATCTGAGCTGTCTGGATGACCGTCAAATATGTTTCTGGTTTCCCGCGCTTGTTGCATCAATTTTCGTCCCTCCCAACTCAAGACTCCCATTTTATAAGCAACTTCAATAAGATCATAATCTGAGACATGATCTTGAAAATCTTCGTATTCGTTGATCTGCTTACTATGAGGGTACTCTTTGTTGAATAGGTCTAGACTCCTATGCATGACCTTTCTTCTTAGATCATCTGCCACCGCATTCCAATAGCAGCCAATAGCGCTTCTTAAGCCGCCTGCCTGTAGTACTTTTATGGCTTCTGCGATGTACTTGTTGCTTTTAAATTCGGGTCTCACATTGGAAAGCGCGGCCTCCATTTTTGGGAGCTGTTCCTCTGGTATGATAATATCGGTATTGGTTGTTGTCATTAAATTCTATATCATTAAAAAGACCACTTTCAAGTGGTCTCGATCGTTACTATAAACTCTTGTGATTTCTATTCTCCGCTTGCCAAACCTGCTACCACTATTCCAATTAGAGCCAGTCCGACAAACCCTGCGACCTGTGGGCTTCTGCTTTTTCCCTCTTGAACGAAGGTGGTGTAGTGTTCACAGTTGTTCAGCAGAATATTGTAGTTATTCTCTCCCAAGCGGCTTACAGCTCTTTGCAACGCCAATTTCCGCTTCCGTTCATTTCCTTGAAGGCGCTTGATTTTGTGAGGCTCAAATTTCTTCAATAGTTGAGGAAGTTCATACCCTTTCAAAACTCTAACTCCATCAAACATATTGGCAGAGAATAGGTGTTCACCCGTACGTTGATCTATTCCGAGATAGGTTACCGTATGATTTAGCAACCTCCAACCAACCTTCTTGGTAACGATCACATCTGCCGAACGCAGATGGTATTTTTTTACAAATTGATCTATAGTCATTTATAGTAGTTAAGTAGTTCTTATTTAGAACGATTCTACATAATATATGGTTGCCTTGATATTGAGAAAAGGTTAAAAAAACTGTCAATCACCTGGGGTTAGCATGAGAACGACCTGTGCAATGCTTAGCGGAACCTGTACAAACACTGAAATTCTAATGATACAAAAGGTCGGCTTAAAATTCATAGCGGATTCTATGCTCGGCATTTCTAGGTATAGATTCTGTGTAGAGTCTAGGTTGGAAATCCTCAAGTCCGATCAGAACATTTAATTCACCGATATTGACCTTATAGTAATCATTATATCCTTTGTGTTTCTTATTGGGAAAGTCATTAACATAATCATCATTGTACTTGGGTTTAAAGTGGTTGATTAGGGCCGCTTCTATTAAGGTGATTTGACTCTTCTTATTCTTTTTGGAAGGAGTAAGGCATATTTCTTGAAAGTTTCTCATGAATTCCTCCTTTTCTTCAACCTGCTCAGGAACATCTAACCATGCATCAATTTTAGCAGAGCAGAAGAGTAGGAAAATCTCTTTGTCGGTCTGTGTATGTAAATAATCGCTTTGGATGCGCTGCAATGTTGAGTGATCCAAAATCCTATCCATCACAGGAATATGAGTCTCGGTACCAGTGGATTGTCCTATGTACAGAATTTCATAGTCGAGGAAATGGTCATTCTTGAAACCCACTGATGCATGTTCCGGGAAGTAAGTAGTCTTTCCTACAAGCAAAGGGTCTCCATTTTCATCCACTACTTTAAATTGATTGAAAGGGTGTTCAGAAACTACCTTCAATTCTTCAAGCCCATTGTAGTTATGATCGTAGCTAACTCTTTCTTTCAACTTCTCACCTTGATTATTAATAAGAAATTCAATTTCAATCCTCTCATCGTTGAAGGCTACATACTCCGGGTTAATGGTTATTCGGTTCTTCGACAGGATGAAGTACAGATTGGCTGGCCTTTCTATATCAAAGTGTTCAGCAATTCTTGCTATTTCGAACTCATTATCCTGTAGCAGGTGATACTTGGAGATACTGCATCTGAAGTTCGATCTAATGTTCCTTTCCATCATTCACTGCGTTTTAAATGACTGTTATGCGTCAATTACAATTAGATAAGTTAATCAGAAACAAGGTATACGTATTTATACCATCGCATGAAAGGTGTTAAGCATGAGTTAACCAGAGGAATAAGAAGTGTTTTTCTGTGATTGCTATTATAATCACACGTCAACTACCTGAACACAAGATGGAATGTACCTGGGTACAACCTAGCATAACCCGTATAAAACCTATGTTTAGTGTCCAAATAGGTGAAGTACACCTGATTTTTCAGATTCCCGACCATAGAGATCGCGATAACGAACTATCCAGAAGTAAACTCCATCTGAGGCGTTGGAGCCATTGGGTGTTTTGCCATCCCAGGATATGGTAGTTCCATTGCTCTGATGCAGTTCACGACCCCAACGGTTAAAGACGTGCAAATTGGCCTGATCCACGCAGTCAAGAACAATCGGTCGGAAGATGTCGTTCTTCCCATCATGGTTAGGGGTGAATATATTGGGCATCTCCAGCAATGCACCGGCTTCATCACAAGTTGGTTCTACCGTTGCAGCAACAACACAGGAAGTGTCAGTGGTGAAAGTGAATTTCAACAGACCATAGTCATCAGAATTTAGGGGGCTGAGTTGTCTAATACCAACTGGAAATCCTTTGCCAGTTACTTTATAATGGTAGATATGCGATGCGTTGAAAGGATCATTTGTGGGTGGGTGAAACCATGTAACCCCTCCATCTACACTTATCTCCATTCTCTGTGTGGGTTGAGGCAAAGAAGATCCATTGCATCTGTTAGGTTCTGGAAAAGAATAGGCATACTCCATATCAAACCCAACATTCCCAGTCATGAAACCTACAGGTGAAGGAAATATGGGTGTGTTCTCAATTGTGCCACATGGAGCTGTCCAGAAACTTGGCCTCCATATACTGTAACTACCTTCTACAATTAAGCAATAGTCAATACCGTTTTGCAAAGGTACAGTATCGAATACGTGTTCAATTTGTTGGTCACCTGTGTTATAGGGATCAAAATAGAAGATCGACTGACTGGATAAAGACAGCACACTAATACTGAACAAGATCAAAAGAAGCGACTTCATCCCACTGCGTTCAGAGGTGATTACTAATAAAGTTACCCAATACAGGTAAAAAGTGGGCTTATTTGTTAGGTCGAAGCCAGTTTGAATTCATAAGCGGTCTTGTTAAAGCTATGATTTGGTGGTTTGACATCATATCCGCAGGTAGTTCAACCGCGTTTTTTCAGGTTCAACTACCTGTAAACAACATGTCAAGTAGCTGGGCACAACCTGCAACCAACCTGGTCACAACCTGGCGTAACCTGAGTAAATAGGGCGATTCAGGATTTTGAAGACCCTGAAAGTAGGAGAATAAAGGAAAACAAAGGAGAAGCGGGGCCAATTAGAGTCATTCACAGTCATTTGGGAACAGAGTAGTTCAAACTTTCCGAAGTTGCAGTGATCTTAAATGACGTAAACCCAAGGAGAGAACACGGGTGTTTGTGTCGTAATGTGCCGAAAGGTGACTGATTATGTCGGAAAGTGACGTGTTACACCAAGCAGTGTGATCCATCTTTCCACATTTGTTGAAGATACAACTCAGAAAGGCCAATCTGGTGTATCAAAAGTATGCCTCAGAGATGAAGGATGAAGAAGTCTGTAGGAGACCGGGGAACCATGCAAAGACATGAAAATCTGAGTCTCGGCCTGGCGAAGTGTTGAATGAAAGCTCAAAGCAAGCAAATTAGCAACACTTGGGGGTTACTATAGGCGCTTGTGGTTCCCGTGCTTGCAAAGGGAATTTGCAGATCTGATCAAATAGGAATCAGGATGCCCACTCGAATCTTGCTTTCTCGTCTTAGGTCATGATAATTGGAGCGTTATACATGGCGAGGTAATCAATTGAGTTCAACTTTTGAATTGAGTAATGAATAGTTGAAACAGGACAGCGTGTGAACAGCTCTGTTTCAATTCCGCACCACGTAATTAAGCCTAGCAATGGGCAATGAATGTAAACTATATTCTGATGTGGTATGGATAGATTGGGTGAAGACAGAATTGAGAGGGGAAGGCACCGTCTTAGAAAGAGGTTGTCAATGGAGAAAATCAGGGCGATTCCTAAATACAGGAATCTTACAAAAGAAGAATATGATGATTTGATCTATAGACTGAGTGATTTGGCATTGTTATTGTTGGAATCCTATATATTTATTCAAAACCAATCGCCATGAGTAGTTTGAACGCATTTCAATCTTTTGCATCAAAGGAGAATAAGCCAGCAGGAAAGGGTAACCGGGCGGTGATATATACCCGGATTTCCCATGCCAATCAAGAAGATAATACCTCTTTAGAGTCTCAATTAAAGTTCTGTGAAGAGTTCGCAAGGAGAAAGGGCTTTGAAGTGGTTGAACATTTTGGCGGACAGGTGGAGTCTGCCAAGACCGATGATCGTAAGGAGTTTAACCGCATGCTCACCTACCTGAGAAGAAGTAAGAGCATAGGTTACGTCATTGTCTATTCCTATGAACGATTTTCAAGATCGGGAGTAGGTGGAGCACAAATAGCAGAAGACCTGCTTAAACAACATGGAGTTGTGACATTGGCGGTAATGCAAGAACTTGACCCTACCACGGCTTCGGGTTCCTTCCAGCAGAAGATATACTTTCTCTTCAGCCAAATGGACAATGAGCTAAGAAGGGATAAGGCAGTGAGGGGTATGTCTGAATTGCTTCTAAAGGGCTACACGCCTTTTAACATCCCTAGAGGGTATGTCAATCTGAATAGAGGACAGAAGGCAATTGATCAGGAGGTGGTACTTAACGATGTTGGAAAGAAAATACGAAAGGCGTTTCATTGGAAGGCCCAAGGAATGTCCAATGTTGATATTACCAAGAAGTTGAAGAAACTTGGTTTGAATCTTGACAGGAGGAGGCTGACAGAGATATTCTCTAATCCTTATTACTGTGGCGTGATAGTGAACAGTTTGATTCCTGGTCAAGTGGTAGAGGGAAAGCACGAAGCGGCAGTAAGCAAGGCTTTGTTCCTAAAAGTAAACGAGGTTGTTGCCGAGAAACGAAGCCACCCAACGGTTCATCAGAAACTGGATGACAACTTGCCTTTAAAACGGTTTATGAGTTGTGCTGAGTGCGAAACACCAATGACAGGGTATCTGGTTAGAAAAAAGGGGCTATACTATTATAAGTGTCGGACTAAGGGGTGTAAGCATAATGTAAGTGCCAAACATATCCACGAGGAGTTTGCAAGCCTTCTTTACCTATTCCAAGTTGACGAATCAGACCAACCTTTAGTCAAGGAGGCTGTAATTGCACATTACGATCTATTCTTTGAGGAACATAAGGAGAACCAACGTTTGGTTAAGAAGCAATTGGCTGAGATCGCAACCAATATAGATACCCTTGAGGAAAGGTATGTATTGGGTAAAGTAAGTGACGAGCTTTACACCAAGTTCCTTAAGAGATATACGAATCAACGAGATGAAATACTGAAAGGTTCTGTTGTGAAGGAGGATGCGAGTTCGAACCTGGAAAACTGTTTGAAAATCGTAATGGAGATATGCTTGAATCCTAGGCAGTGGTGGAAATCAAGCAGTTTACGCAATAAGATGTGGCTTCAAAAAACCATGTTTCCTGAAGGAATTACAGTTACTCGTGAAAACAGGAGAGTTCGAACCAATAGAGTCAATTCGTTCTTTGCTCCAATCGCCCAATTAGCAAAGCATCTAAGGGAAACAAAAAACGGACAACTAGTTGATGTCAACCAATTGTCCGCTATTGTGGGCGATGAGGGATTCGAACCCCCGACCCCCTCGGTGTAAACGAGGTGCTCTGAACCAGCTGAGCTAATCGCCCTAAAATTGGGACAGCAAATATAAATGATTTCACCATTATCCCAACTCAGCGGGGTGATTTTGTGGATGATAGGCCGCAGCAAGGAATACACTTCCACAAATCAATATTAGATCATCCGCTCCAGCACAGTCTTTTGCCAGTTCAAGAGCGGATTGTGGATCATCTGCAAAGTCGAATTGTAGGTTCTCGATTTGAACAACCGTGGCTAGCAATTCTTCTTTCTGAAGCATACGCGGCAAATCGGTAGTTGTAAAGATAAAGTGGGTGCTTGAGGGAAAAAGCTTAACATGGGTGGCAAGCTCAGTTCCGTGGGTTGTTCCAAACACCACAATCAACTTGTGGAATTGCTCAGTTTCATTGATCCTTTGGATTAGCGAGTCCAAAGCCTGGTCGTTGTGGGCCGTGTCTACAATTACTGTAGGCTGCTCCTGTAAACGTTGGTATCTACCCCAGTAACCAGTTAGTTCTGTTGTGTGTTCTTTTGCGTGGTCGAGATCCGACAACGCGATGTCAAATCCGCAAGTATTGAGGATTTCACGTACCTCACTTAAGATGGAAGCATTTACTTCTTCCCAATGGCTGCTATTCTGGTTAATTACTCTTGTTTCAGCACCAATAATCTTCGCGTGTTCTTTCAAAATTGTCTGGATATGAGGCTGTTGGTCACCTATAATAACGGGGCAACCATGCTTCATGATTCCGGCTTTTTCCATCGCAATTTCTTCAATTGTATCACCCAGAAATTGTTGATGATCCAATCCAATGGATGTGATCACGGTCAGTAAAGGTTTAACCACATTGGTGGAATCCAGTCTGCCGCCCATGCCAGTTTCCAGCACCACAATATCGCATCGAGAATCTCTAAAATATTGAAAGGCAATGGCTGTAGTCCATTCGAAAAAGGAAGGTTGCCATTCGGCAATCAACGGCTCATGCTTGGACACAAAATCAACGATGAATTGCTCAGGTACCATTGTGCCGTTTACCCTAATTCGTTCACGGTAGTCTACAAAATGTGGCGAAGTGAATAATCCGGTTTTGTATCCAGCTGTCTGGAGCATAGCTGCACACAGATTGCAGACCGAGCCTTTTCCGTTCGTACCTGCTACGTGTACATACTTTAGATCTTTTTCTGGATTGCCGATTGCCTTTAGAATACCTTCAATACGATCCAGATTAGGCTTGTAGGCCGCGGCCCCAGTCCGCTGAAACATTGGAAGCTGGCTGAAAAGGAATTCAACCGTTTCCCCGTAAGTCATTAATTGAGTTTGAAGGTATACGTAATCGTTCCCTTCTGTTTTTCAGGACCATTAGGATTGGCAGTGAACTTTGCCTTTAACGCAGCTCGTTTAGCCTCACTAACGAGGGCGGCCGCTGTAGTAGTGGATCCTCTGCCTGGTGCAGTTGCTGTAATAACCTTACCTGAGCGATCTACAGTAATTTCTACAATTACAATGCCTTGCTGGTTCGATTTGTATCCAGGTTTGGGAAGTGAAAGTGCCCCACGGCCACCCAAACTGTATCCAATTCCGCTGCCACCCCCGGTACCTTTACCGCCAGTTCCATTGCCGTCTTTACCCGTACCATCTTTGGCGCCATCCTGCTTACCTTTGTTTCCGTCCTTTCCATCATTGCCGTCTCCACCTTTATTCTTGTTCTTAAAGGCGTTCTTATTGAGGCGGTCATCCACTTTCTTCTTCGGATCCTCTTTTTTGACAGGCTTTTTCTCACTCTTCTTGTCTTCCTTTTTATCAGCCTTAACCGGAGATTCGTCATCGGTCATCTGATCTTGCGGACTATCTTCGGTTGGTTGTACATCAGACTGGGAAGGCAGTTCCTCAACATTACCCTGACCAAAGTCTGAATCTCCAAAATCAGCGAGTTCCAAACCACCGGTCTGCTCTGGCGGATCCATATACTTCATGCCGCAGAATATCAGCAGTAATACTACCCCTACCACATAAGAGCCAGTGATGATTCCGGAAACGCGTCTCCGTTTCTTGTCTTCTTCCTCTTGTTGTATCTGATTACTCATAATTACCTCGCTTCAGTAGCAAGTGCAACCTTGATGCCATTCTCTTTCGCAATGGTCATCACCTTGATCATTTCATCAACCGCAACGGTTTTATCCATCTCAAGAAGGATCGCTTTTTGCTCCTCGTTTCCTAATAACGATTCAAGACGACCTTCTATTTCACTAAATGGAACATTTTCTTGATTGATAAAGTACTGTAAATCAGCGTTTACAGACACTACAACTTTTCGTGCAGGTTGCTTGTCATGCGTTGATGACGGAAGATTCAGCTTCATCGCATTTTGCGTAACGAGCGTACTTAAAAGCATAAAGAAGATCAATAACAGAAATACCAAGTCTGTCATCGATGACGATGAGAAATTGGTACTGACCTTATTTCTAGAGCGTATCCTCATTATTTCGCTGGTTCCTGAAGTATGTCAAGGAATTCGGTTGTTTTAGCCTCCATTAGGTAGATTACCTTTTCCACCTTAGCTACCAGTAGATTATAGCCCACATACGCCATAATACCTACAATTAGTCCGCCAACTGTGGTTACCATGGCCGTATAAATACCTTCAGATAAGACTTTTACGTCTACGTTTCCATCTCCTTGCGCCAGATCATGGATCGCAATGATCATTCCGATCACAGTTCCAAGAAATCCAATCATCGGGGCTGCACCAGCAATGGTAGCCAGACTGGCTAGGTTCTTCTCTAATCTGTATAGCTCCAGCTTTCCCACATTTTCTACCGCTGCCGAAATATCACCAAGCGGTTTTCCAATGCGCGCAATTCCCTTTTCGATCATCCTGGCAACAGGGTGTTTGGTAGCAAGGCAAAGCGATTTCGCGGAATCAATTTTACCCGAATGGATGAAATCCTTGATCTGATTCATAAAGTGCTCGTCTGTCTTAGCTGCTTTATTAATAGCCATGAATCTTTCGAAGAAGATGTAGACAGCGATAATGGACAACAGTCCAAGAATGGCCATAATCAGGATACCCCCAATTCCACCTGAGGTAACCAGTTCCCAAAGACTAAACTCTTTCTCTACCGGGCCATCCTGAATAACCGTATTCAGAGAATCTGTGACCGTTTGAACCTGTAAAAACAGTGTACGCATGCGCAAATTTCTTTAAGTACGATACTAAAGTAACGTTGCAGTGCGAACTACAATTATCCAGCCAAGGATATTTTAAACAGAAAACTGTTAGTGAGGAAGTGCTTCCGCGGCAGCTGTTACATTGCCAACAATGCCCATTTCAATCATGAGAATGTACAATCCGGCACCTGCAATGTAGCCTACCATGGCCAACAGGGCAATCTTCTTAAGATACCAACCGAAGCTAATTCTCTCCATGCCCATAGCCACTACACCAGCTGCAGAGCCAATGATAAGCATACTTCCACCAGTACCTGCTGCATAGGCAATGAAGTGCCAGATATAGTGATCAGTGCCTACATCGAACATTCCCATACTGGCTGCTACCAGAGGAACATTATCGATTACGGCCGAACCGGCACCAAGGAGAACGATGAATACATTATCAGGAATAGATGCTCGAACGTCTTGTCCAAAGGCAAAGATCAAACCCAACGACTCCAGTGCGGCAACGGTCATCAAAATACCAAGGAAGAAAAGGATACTAGGCATTTCGATTTTCGTAAGTGCTTTAAACGTAGGGCTGCTGGCATGACCGCCATGTGCATCACCACCTTCAACACCACCGGTACCTGTAATAGAAAACTCTCTGTTACTGGCAATTTCCGCGACCAATGACACAACAGCCAATGATAGCATCATACCCACGTAAGGGGGTAGGTGCGTAACGGTTTTGAAGACAGGCACAAATACGATGAGGCCCAATCCAAGATAGAGCATCATCGCACCCCGTTTACCACCTGAAGCATCGTCTGGAGCAGCCTCAAAGGTTCCTTTGAAAGGCTTCATAAACCCAGCGATAAGCGTTGGAATGATCATACAAACAAGTGATGGCGCAAGCAGATTGGTGATCAGCTGCACAGTTGTCACTTTGTTACCGATCCAAAGCATGGTTGTAGTTACATCCCCGATAGGAGACCAGGCACCACCTGCATTGGCGGCAATGATAATCATACCTGCATACCATAGTCGATCCTTGTTGTCGCTTAACAGCTTTCTAAGAATCGTAATCAATACGATGGTTGCAGTAAGGTTATCAATGATCGCGGAAAGGATGAATGCAAGGATGGATATGATCCAAAGCAACTTTCTCCTACTGTTTGTTTTTACAAAACCTTTGATGGTTGAAAATCCATTGAAGTGGTCAATGATCTCAACGATGGTCATCGCTCCAACAAGGAAAATCAAAATCTCACAGGTCTTTCCGAAGTGGTGCAGGAGCGTTTCCTCCATTACATGAAGGCGCTCTTCGTGTTCGAAGTCAGCAAATCCTTCAAGCATCGTAAAATTGGCTGAGTCAAACCAATTTTGGAAGCCGTCAAGTCCCAGGGCTAGTGCAGCCCAGGCAATGGCCATCATAGCCAAAGCAGGGATCAATTTGTCAATTTTCAAGGGGTGCTCAAGGGTAATCGCTAGATACCCAAGAACGAATACGATGACGATAAGAATTTCCATGGTCGTGGTTCTATTGTGCTAGTTCACCAACTGCTTCAATGCAATCTGATATGCAGTTTGGGTGATATTGGTCTTGCTGTCGTTAAGTTGGTGTGCGTTTACCAGAGCTTCTTTGATAACATTCGAAGTGTCTTCGAAAATGCCCTGATCTGTTAGTGAATCAAGGTCGTTGCTCATCAAATAAGCGAAAACACGGGCCATTCCGCAATTAGAAATGAAGTCGGGAATAACGCTTATCGCTTCATCCGCTTTTTTTCCGATCGGCCCGAAGAAAATCTCTGAATCTGCGAATGGAACATTGGCTCCAGCAGATATAACTTCAACTCCAGAAGCAATCATTCTGTCCAGTTGGTCCTCAGTAATGAGCCTGGAGGCAGCACAGGGAAGAAAGACGTCCGCCTGAACATCCCAGATCCTTTCATTAATCGCCTCAAATGATTCCATTTTATCTGAACGCAACTTGTTGCCATCCTTGTCGAGGAACAATTGGCGGATCTCTTCAAGTCCCATTCCTTCTGTAGCGATGATGCCACCACTTTTGTCAATGATTCCGACTACGGTTGCTCCCATTTGAGCCATATAATAACCTGCAGCAGACGCAACATTTCCCCATCCCTGCACAATGACTCTTTTACCTTCAACGCTGCCGCCATAGACATCATAGTAGTGACGCACGGATTCAGCAACGCCATATCCAGTAATCATGTCGGCTACGCAATATTTGCGGTCCACGTCAGGTGATAGGGTATCATCTTCGATAACCTTCAATACACCTTGTCTGAGCTGACCAATCCTATTGATCTTTTGAGAATCCTTCGGTTGAAAATGTCCGTTGAAAACACCTTCCTGAGGATGCCATATACCACAATCTTCAGTGATTGGAATCACCTCATGAATCTCATCTACGTTTAAATCTCCACCCGTACCGTAGTAATTCTTAAGAAGTGGAGCTACAGCCTTATACCATCTTCTGAGCACTCCATCCTTATCTGGTGAATTGGGATCAAAGTTGATGCCCGACTTAGCACCACCGATGGGTGGGCCCGCCACGGTAAATTTTACTTCCATGGTCTTGGCAAGTGATGTTACCTCATGCTTGTCCAGTCCAACCCTCATTCTTGTTCCGCCACCTGCGGCACCACCGCGCAATGAGTTAATGACCACCCAACCCTCCGCAGAGGTTTCCTGGTCCTTCCACTCAAATACGATTTCAGGTTGTTTTTCCTCGAATTTCTTTAGCAGCTCCAGCATCCGAATAGGTTTGGGAGCAAATATAAAAAACTAAGCTTTGTGGTTCTGATGTACAGTGCCTGTGACCAGGTTGTCCTCAGCTCCAGTTGCAGATGCGAGTGTATTCGGTATCCCCAGATCCCTCAACAGTCCAAGTAATCCGAAGATGATCGCTTCCTTATAGTCGATTACATCTTCCGCTGGAACAACAACCTGAGCCTTTGAAAGCTTGTCTATTTCCTTCACCAACAGCTTGTTGCGGGCGCCACCTCCTGTTACCAGTAGTTTGGATCCCTCGGTTTCCGTTCGCTGAGCAATTTGGTAGGCAATGTGATGGGTAACGGTATATATCTGGTCGTGAATCTCACCTCCGTGGCTCTTGATAAATGGTTTGAAATGGGCTTCATACCATTCTACTCCCAGAGATTTAGGCCCACTCTGCTGGTAGTAATCGAGGGCATTGAGGTCCAACAGCAAATCTTCAATGAGCTGTCCCTGTGATGCAAGGATGCCATCTCGATCGAACTCAAAGCCGGCTTCATTGGCAAGATCATTCAGCACCATATTGCACGGGCAGATATCAAATGCGACCGAAGTATCATCATGCTGGTCACAAATATTGGCAATACCACCAAGGTTAAGGCAGTACTCGTAATCACCAAACAGCAGCCGATCGCCCACTGGAACCAGGGGAGCTCCTTGTCCGCCATTTAGCACATCCGCAGTTCTGAAATCAGTAATGGTCTTAACACCGGTTTTCAGATTGATGGCATTGCCATTTCCTATTTGATAGGTGAGGTGGTGTCTTGGTTGATGAAAGATGGTGTGTCCGTGACTGGCAATCAATGCAGGATTTAAGTCGTGTCTATGGATAAACTTGTTCAGGCTTCGGCCCATAAATCCCCCAAACTTTAAGTCCAGGTTAATCAGCGAGAGCCCGTCAAGTCTGCGCGCCTTCATCAATTTTTTCTTCTGCGCATCATCGTATTTAACTGTTTCAGAGGCGATTAACTCGTATTTCCAGTTTCCCGCACCTTCTTGCCAAAATGTACAAGCCACCATGTCTAACCCATCGAGAGAGGTTCCTGACATTACTCCTATTACCTGAACATTCTTTGTACTCACCAGTTGTGTTTGTAAAACCTTGTAATTCGGTTATTTTTGTTACCCTTCCAAAGTTAAAACTTCGAAGTATGAATTTCCAGTTAACAGAAGAACATATTGCAGTGAGAGATGCGGCCCGGGACTTCGCACAGAATGTCTTGAAGCCGGGTGTAATTGAGAGAGATGAGGAGATGAGATTTCCAGCGGATGAAATTCGTCAGATGGGTGAACTTGGATTTATGGGGATGATGGTGAGTCCCGAGTACGGTGGAGGCGGTATGGATACTGTTTCTTATGTGCTTGCCATGGAAGAGATCAGTAAGGTGGATGCATCGTGCTCTGTAACCATGTCGGTTAACAATTCACTGTATTGCTGGGGAATCGAGAAGTTTGGAACCGAAGAACAAAAGCAGAAGTACCTGGCACCTGCTGCAAGGGGTGAGGTGATTGGAGCATTCTGCCTTTCGGAACCAGAAGCGGGATCTGATGCTACACAGCAAAGAACAACCGCGGAAGATAAAGGTGACTATTACCTGCTGAATGGAACAAAGAACTGGATCACCAACGGTAGTTCGGCTTCTTATTACTTGGTAATTGCCCATACCGATAGAGAGAAGGGTCACAAAGGAATCAATGCTTTTATTGTGGAAAAGGATTGGGAAGGATTTACTGTCGGTGCGAAGGAGAACAAACTTGGGATTCGTGCTTCCGATACACATACTTTGATCTTTAACGATGTAAAGGTTCCGAAGGAGAACCGTATTGGGGAAGATGGCTTCGGATTCAAGTTCGCTATGAAAGTATTGACTGGCGGAAGGATTGGGATCGCTTCCCAGGCATTGGGAATTGCATCAGGCGCGTATGAGCTTGCACTTGCTTACTCTAAGGAAAGAGAAGCATTCGGTAAGCCCATTCACCAACATCAGGCCATTGCTTTCAAGCTGGCTGATATGGCTACAGAGATTGAGGCTGCTAGAATGCTGTGTATTCGATCTGCGTGGGAGAAAGACCAGGGAATGGATTTCTCTTTGTCAAGTTCTATGGCCAAACTGTACGCTTCCAGAGTAGCGATGCAGTATACGGTTGAAGCTGTACAGATCCATGGTGGATATGGGTATGTGAAGGAGTATCATGTAGAGAGATTGATGCGGGATGCGAAGATTACCCAGATCTACGAGGGAACTTCAGAAGTACAGAAGATCGTTATATCGCGCAGTATTCTGAAGTAACTAGAGTACTTCCAGGACTTTTTCCAGAGCAATACCCCGAGATCCTTTAATGAAGATTTGCTCGTTTTTCAGAGGGTTTTCTTTAATCCACGCCTTTAGATCGTCCACATGATTGAAGAAGATGAAAGATGGATAGGCATCTTTTAGCTTCATGAATTCAGGGCCAACCAGGATAGTTTGATCGAAACCACTTGAATCATTCAGCGTTCTTTCATGTTCTTCATCGCTAATATGTCCAAGCTCCTTCATGTCACCCATGATGACTGTCTTGGAACCCTCAAGTGATTTAAAGAATTGTAGCGCATTGTCCATACTGGTTGGATTCGCGTTGTATGCGTCCAGATATACCGTGAACTGCTCCTTTTCAATGATCTGCGTTCTGTTGTTGGATGGGGTATAGGCCTCAAGGGCTTTGGAAATGTTCTCAGCGGAAATCTTGAAATGATTCCCGATACATGCAGCTGCAGCCATGTTAGCGGCATTGTACAATCCGTACAACTTGGTTTGTGTGCTTCCGTAGTTTGGAACGGTGATGGATAGAAATGGATCCTGGCCTTCTACTTGAATACTGTACGTTCCTTTATCAATACCGTATGAGTGAGTGGTTACCTTAGGAGCCAATTCTTGTAACAGTTCATCTGATGCGTGTAAGAATATTGTCCCATTGCCAGCTTCAATGTGTCTGTACAGCTCTGTTTTTGTGTCGATTACACCTTGTAGGGATCCAAAGCCTTCAATGTGCGCACTGCCAATATTGGTAATGATGCCATACTGTGGCTGGGCAAATTCGCAAAGCTCCTCAATGTTCCCTTTGTAGCTGGCTCCCATCTCAATGATCGCTATTTCATGAGAGCTTGCCAGCCTCAATAGGGTTAGGGGAACTCCTATCTGGTTGTTGAGGTTGCCAATGGTTGCCAACGTATCGTATTGTGTACTGAGCACGGCATGCATTAACTCCTTGGTAGTTGTTTTACCGTTAGATCCAGTAATACCTATAACGGGAATATCAAATTGTTGTCGGTGGTATGTGGCCAACTGCTGCAATGCGCTTAGCACATCCTCTACCAGAATGCAGGACTCACTTATCGCATATTCTTCCTCATCAATTACGGCATACTTGGCACCAGACTCGAGGGCCTGTTGAGCAAACTTGTTTCCATTGAAATTTTCGCCCTTTAAGGCAAAGAACAGGTTGTCTTTGCCGATACTGCGGGTGTCGGTAGACACACCGGAACATTCAAGGAATTTACTGTATAGGTCAGGTATGGTCATAAAAAAACCCGGACGTCTGTCCGGGTTTTGAAGATATTGTCTTTTCTAGTATCCTCCAAGTCCTCTTGGACTACCTACACGCGTCATCGCGCATCGGAATCCAATATACTCGGTAGCTTGATCTTCTTCAAGGAATCTTCTGGTACCTGGAACCATCCAGTATACTCTGTCTTTCCATGATCCACCTTTGTACACTCTTGCACGGTTGGTGACCATCGAAGTCTGAGCCCACTCATACATCGCTTTACCTTGCGTATAAGCATCACCAGTTTCGCCTTCACCATAAAAGATGGTAGATTCCCAGTGGCCATCAAGATAGTCTCTGTTGTCTGATGCTCTATAGTTTCTTCTTTCCTGAAGGTTGTCGTCTTTCATGTTCACCTCTCTGTAGATCAATCTACCAAGAGAATCCTTTTCAGCAATAGCACCTTCTTCATCGATAACTTTCGTTTTGAACACGTTACCTCTGAAAGGGCGGAAGTCTTCAGCATCTTCAAGTGTCAATGGTCTGTAAACATCCATTACCCACTCAGATACGTTTCCAGCCATGTTATATAGACCGTAATCATTTGGCCAGTACATGTATACCGGAGCTGTGATATCTGCGTTATCGTTCAGTTTACCAGCAACACCCATGTTGTCACCACGTCCTCTTTTGAAGTTGGCAAGAATCTCACCAATGTACTTCTCGTCAGAGTTACGCACAGCGTGACCATTCCAAGGATAAAGCTTTCTATCAACGATAAGTTCTGCAGTTGTGTTACCGATCAAACCGTAAGCAGCATATTCCCACTCAGCTTCAGTTGGTAGCCTATACTTTGGAAGAAGGATACCATCCTGCAATCTTACGTTACGGTACTCTCTGTTAGGGTTAAGATCTTCAAGACCTTCAATACGCTTACCTGATTCGTACTGACCAGCAAGGTATGCTTCAGTGTTGAAGTTATCCTCGTTGATCTGATTAGGGTAGTGCTCAAACAGACCTTCACGAATAAGAATCAACTCATTCACACGGTCAGTTCTCCACGCACAGAAGTCAGTTGCTTGCAACCAGTTCACGCCTACAACAGGGTAATCCCTATATGCAGGGTGACGCAAGTACAACTCAACATATGGTTCGTTGTATGCAAGCTTCTTTCTCCAAACCAGTGTATCTGGAAGTGCTTTTTTAACTACCTCAGGGTAGTCAGCACCAAATACGCGATCCAGCCAGTATAAATATTCTAGATAGAAGAAGTTTGTTACCTCAACTTCATCCATATAGAATGAAGAAACTGTAACGGTACGCGGGATATTATCCCAGTTGTACATTACTTCCTGCTCAACGCGGCCCATAGTGAATCTACCACCCTCAATAAGTACAAGACCAGGTCCTGTCTCTTGTTCCAGGTAAGGTACCTTTTGGAATCCACCGTTTTTCGGGTTGTTATATTCCCAACCGGTAGCTCCAGACCGCTCCTTTTTACAAGAGGTGAACGCTAGCGGTAGTGCGAATACCAGCATAACGAGCGACACCCTCTTAATTCCCGATTTCCAGTTCATGTCTAAAAAGTTTGTTCGTTCTTAAATAACTAGAAGGAAGGACAACTTATTGTTCTGAATTTTCTCCTTCTTGGTCTACAATCGAATCGCAGTGTACACGAAATCTCATGTGAACCAGCAGTTTTTGTTCCCAGTTTGGATACTGTGATATCATAACTGTATCCAACTTTAAAGTTACCCTGGTCGATACCGAACAGTGCGATAAAGGCATCAGCGTTTCTGTACCACAGACCACCTACCATCACACCCTTGGTAACATACATACCAAAGTTGATTTGCTTAAAGTCTTCCTGTAATCGAAACAGGATATTAGGAGAGATTTTGGTTTCATCACGTGCTGGAACTTCAAGAACCGCACCAGCATGACCTGTAAATTTCATAGGAAGTGGGCTAACTCCTTGAATTACAGATTCATCAGGCTCAGTAATGTGATGAACTGCAAATCCGAAGAAGAACTTCTCACTGAACCCCAGCATTCCTGCAGAGAAATCAGCTGTATTTACAGGTTTGTCTCTTTGAATTTCGTTAGTGGTGTACACAAAACCACGTCTCGGGTCAATCATGTCACCAAATGTCAATTTCGACCAATCCACATGTTTGTGGTGGTACGAGGCTTCAAGTGCAGCTCGGATAGAGAATTTCCTATTCACCTGAAGTTGATAGGAATAGATAAAGCTTGCACGCGTTGTCGTTAGGGTTCCAATACCAGCCTGATCATGCATCGCAATAATTCCGATACCACCAGAGATATCGTCAATATGCTGATCATAAGACGCGTTGTACGTAACGTAGTTACCGCTAATGCCAGGCCATTGGTTACGATAGTTAAAGATAACCCTCGGACATCTAGCTGTCCCAGCGAACGCTGGATTCAGGTATAGTGGATTGGCATAAAACTGAGTGAACTCAGGATCCTGTGCGTTTGCCTCTTGCGGTGCCAACGCAAGAATAGCCAATACCCCTAAAGCAAGTTTAGATAAGTTGGATTTTAGCATAATAACAATCGTTCAATCACTAATTTACTAAAAATTTGGCACACCAAAGCTTCCAAATATAGCAAAAATTTAAATGTAATTGACCACAATATGACGTTTAGGAGACCGTTAGTCAAGGGTATTTTTTGGTAATTTAATCGCACTTTTCGTTATGTTCAGAAGTAAAGAACTTGCCGCCCTGGTAGTGGTACTATCATGTACCCTCACCTTATCCGCACAGGATCCAGTGATCCATGCCCAAATATCTTGGCAAGGCCTTCAAAAAGAGCAACTTACAAAAGATCTTTCAAGGGAGTTACTCCAGTTCGATGGTGCGTACCATGCATCAGAAGATGGGTTTCTTCCCAGCTATCATAAGACTGTTTCCCTGAAACAAGGAATGTCTATTAAATCGGCCGAAATAGTGCCGATAAAGACAGAATCTTTTGATGGAAACCTTCCAAAAGAAATTTCAGAAAGCCTTACAAATGCCTTTCAGTTGAGGTTTTCTTCAGGAAAAGCACGTAATCAGTGGCTTGGGGGTATAACAGTGGTGCCTGTAAGAAAGAATCCTGTAAGCGGAGATGTGGAATTACTTACGGAATTTGATGTAACCTACACGCTTTCAAAAGAAAAGCCGCAACTTTTAACCAGAAACAAAAGCTTCAAAACAACTTCTTACCTGGCCAATGAGAGCTGGTATAAGTTTGGAGTTACAGAAGACAAGGTTTACAAGATATCCTACAATTTCCTGAAGTCGCTTGGTATTGATGTAGACAACATCGATCCTTCAAAGATCAGGATCTTTGGATCTGGCGGAGGTATGCTTCCTGAGCTTAATAGCGATCCGCGCGTTGATGACATTGAAGAGAACGCAATTGAGGTCGTTGCTGGCTCCAATGGTAAATTCGACCCACAGGATTACATCCTATTCTACGGTCGAGGACCTAACACATGGGCCTATAATGTGGCTAGCCAGCGTTACGAGCATACCAATCACAGGTATTCAGACACGAGTTACTACTTTATAAATGTTGACGGGAACTTTGTAACGAACCCGAAGCGAATTGCTACGGTAAACTCTTCTACCTCATCAGCAACGCATACCGTCTCTGCCTTTGATGATTATAAGGTATATGAGAAAGACAACATTAATCTGTTGAAATCAGGTCGTGAATGGTACGGGGAGCAGTTTGATGTGATAACCAGCTATGACTTCACATTTAACTTCCCAAATGTTGATGTGGCTTCTCCCATTTCATTGAAACTGAGAGGAGTGGCAAGAAGCGGTGCGGCTGGTAACAATGAATTTCATGTAACCGTCAATAGCTCAACCGTATTCGCGAGTATGGGCAATGTGAATACTTCATGCTATTACTGCCCGTTCGCGAAGCCAACTTCACTTACCAATTTGTTCAATATCACCCAAGACGTATTTACAGTAAATGTTACTTACGGTCCGAACGGCAATAAACCCACACCTTCGGCAAAGGCATGGTTAGACTACATTGAGATCAATGCGAGAAGAAAGCCTGTAATGGAAGGCAGTCAAATGCGTATTTCTGATCGTACGACAGTGGGAGTGGGTTATATAACAGATGTGAATGTTACAAATACCAACTCGGGCACCAGGATATGGGAGATTACAGACCCTTATAATGTACAGGAGTTCCAAAAGAGTTTTGCCGGTGGTACATCATCTATCCGGGTGCCTATGGATTCACTTCGAGCATTTGTGGTTTGGGATGCATACGATTCAACTGGACTGAAGGCCGTTGGATTGGTAGCCAACCAAAACCTCCACGGCACACCTCAAAAGGATCTTATCATTGTTGCACATCCGAAATTCCTTAGTGCTGCCAACAAACTGGCAATCTTTCATGAAGCAGAAGGCCTTTCTACGGTGGTTGCTACGCCCGGACAGATATACAATGAGTTTTCTTCCGGTGCGAAAGACATTGTAGCGATCCGTGATTTTGTAAGGATGTTCTACGAAAGGGCAAGTGGTCCATCAGACCAACCGAGGTACCTCCTATTGATTGGAGATGGTTCTTACGATAACAAGAACAGGATAAGTGGTAACACAAGTTATATCCCAACCTATCAATCCGGTAATTCATTAGACCCAACTTCATCTTATGTTTCTGATGACTACTTCGGTATGCTGGACCCATCAGAAGGAAAGTGGAATGGAACGGAGTTCGTTGACATAGGATTGGGGAGATTACCTGTCAAATCGTTGGAAGAAGCTGATGGAATAGTTGCCAAGATCCAGAATTACAGTCAGCCTGCAGCAATGCGCGATTGGAGGAACAGGGTAGTTTTCTTCGGTGACGATGAGGATGGTAACCTACATATGCTTCAAAGTAACAACCTGGCAACAATGGTTGATACCGGCTTCCAGGATTTCAATGTAGACAAGGTAATGTTTGATGCATACCAGCAGGAATCAACACCTGGTGGTCAGCGATATCCAGATGTACACAAGTTAATTAACGACCGTGTGAATGCTGGTGCCCTAATTATTAACTATACCGGGCACGGAGGAGAGGTAGGTTGGGCGCACGAAACGGTTCTTGGCATCAGTGACATTAATGACTGGACGAATTCTAACTCATTACCGCTGTTTGTAACAGCAACTTGTGAGTTTAGCCGATTTGATGATCCTGCCCGAACTTCTGCAGGTGAACTGGTGATGTTGAATCCTGATGGAGGAGGAGTTGGGTTGCTTACTACCGTTAGGTTGGCGTTTTCGAGTGATAACTATAACCTGAACAGGTCGTTCTATAGTCATGTCTTCAAGAAGCCCGGTGGTCAATACCAGCGCTTGGGCGATATTTTCATGACGGTGAAGAACGAAAACATGACCTCTTCGAACACAAGAAACTTTACGTTACTGGGTGATCCCGCATTGATGCTCGCTTATCCTGAGTACGATATTGTTACCACAGAGATCAATGGTAACACTGCAGCTGCCGGAGATACAATTGGAGCGTTAAGCAAGGTTACCATCAAAGGTTATGTTGCAGATAATGGCGGTACCAAGTTGAACAACTTCAACGGGGTTATCTATCCAACGGTATTCGATAAGTACAAGCAGATATCTACGTTGAATAATGACAATGTAGGTGTGTTCAATTTCAATGTTCAGAACAGTAAATTGTTCAAGGGTAAGGCGAGCGTTAGCAATGGAGATTTTGAGTTCTCCTTCATTGTGCCGAAAGACATAGCCTATAATTATGGTGCCGGGCGTTTGAGTTACTATGCACAGAACCAGGTTGATGATGCGAACGGGTACTACGAAGGATTCACGGTTGGGGGAACCGCGCCCAGCTACGCAAACGATAACACCGGACCTACCATAGAATTATACATGAATGATCGCTCGTTCGTGTATGGAGGTATGACAGATGAGAACCCGTTACTACTGGCTTTTGTGAGTGATGAACACGGTATCAATATGGTAGGTAATGGTATCGGACATGACATTATTGCTATTCTGGATGGTAAGACTGATGAAGCGATCGTGTTGAACGATTTCTATGAGGCGGATCTGGATAGCTACCAAAGTGGAGTAATTAATTATCCTTTCTCAGACCTCGCGGAAGGTGTACACACACTTACCTTGAAGGTGTGGGATGTATATAACAACTCGGCCGAAGCGACCATAGAGTTTGTAGTGGTCAAGAACGAGGATATTGTTATCGATCGCGTATTCAACTATCCGAACCCTTTTACCACTAGAACGGAATTTTGGTTCGAGCATAACCAACCCGGACAAACGATTACAGCGCAAGTGCAGATCTTTACGGTGTCAGGAAAGCTGATCAAAACGATAGAGCAAAATATCAATACACCAGGTTACAGATCAAGTGAAATTGTTTGGAATGGAAGAGACGATTATGGTGATAAGATTGGTAAGGGAGTTTATATGTATAAACTGACCGTTCGAGGGTCGAATGGCTCCTTTGCTGAAAAGTATGAGAAACTAGTAATTCTATGATCGGTAGCTCGCAATTAACCCTTGTTAAATTCGTTATATTTGCAACCCTGCAATAGCAGATAATACCCCTGATTTGATCGCACAACGCAAACACAGGCTGGTAACAGCAATTGCCGTTATTTCACTCCTCTTGAGTGTACCCGGTTATGCACAAAATTCTGGCGGAAATTCACTCCTTCAGCAAGGAACCTTGCAGTTGAACACGATAACTACAGCCGTTCCATTCCTGCTTATCTCTCCGGATAGTAGAAGTGGTGGAATGGGTGACGTGGGAGTAGCCATTTCTCCAGATGTAAATTCTATTCACTGGAACCCAGCTAAACTAGCCTTTGTAAAGAAAGATTTGGGTGTAGGAATTTCTTATGCTCCATGGCTTCGCCAACTGGTTAATGATATCAATATGTCATACCTGTCAGGCTACAAAAGAATGTCTGATCAGCTAGTGGTTGGCGGTGCGATGAGGTATTTCTCATTGGGTGATATCACGTTCACAAACCAGAATGGTGCAACCATTGGTCAGTTTAGGCCAAATGAATTCTCAATTGATGGAGCTGCAGCGTACAAATTCAATGAGCATTTTTCAGGTGGGTCAGCCATTAGGTTTATATACTCTAACCTAACCGGGGGTATCAACGTACTTGGTTCTGATACTAAAGCTGGAACATCTGCTGCAATGGATATTTCAGGTTTTTATACCAACGATGACATTAAGATTGGCGATAAGGATGCAACTTTCAACGCAGGTTTGAACATTTCTAACCTTGGTGCCAAGATTAGCTATGTAGATAATGCAGAGAAGGATTTCATTCCAGCCAACTTCCGCATTGGTCAAACAACCATGATTCAACTGGATGATTACAACTCCATCTCATTATCAACGGATTTCAATAAACTATTGGTGCCAACGCCTCCGGTTTATCAATTGGATTCTACTGGGTTGCCGGTTATTGATCCAGCGTCTGGTGATTATGTAATTGAAAGAGGGAAAGACCCTAATGTTTCCGTAGCTCAGGCAGTATTCCAATCGTGGAGCGATGCTCCAGATGGATTTAAAGAAGAACTACGTGAGTTCAATATTTCTGCAGGAATGGAATACTGGTACGAAGACAAGTTTGCTGTTAGAACAGGGTATTTCTATGAGCACCTTACCAAAGGTTTCCGCCAGTACCTTACGTTCGGTCTGGGTTTAAGGCTAAATGTTTTCGGGTTGGATTTGTCTTACCTGGTATCTACCTCGCAAAACAACCCACTTGCGAATACTGTGCGTTTCTCACTTACCTTCAACTTCGAAGGAGTTAAAGAAGGCGAAAGCGCGGAATAAATCCATAACTATTTTTGTGGTTCAGATGTCACCAGTTGTTGGTGATTAAATTGTTATTTAGTACCGATGACATCATTTGAAAGACACTATAAAGAGCATACATCCGTAGATGCGCTTAGGGAAGACGATCAGGAACTGATTGGTCAGGCATTCGAAGCATTGAAAGGGTCGCATGCACCCTACAGCAAGTTCAGGGTAGGTGCCGCAGCAGTCACAGACGCTGGTACAGTTCTAAGAGCCAGTAACATCGAAAATGCTTCTTTGTCGCTCACCAATTGTGCTGAAAGAATATTGTGTCAGTACGCCAAAAGCAACTTTCCTGGCGAAAGGATAACAACTTTGGCAATTGTTTCTAGCTCTGATGAAGAACTGTTTGAGCAACCTCTGGCACCTTGTGGTGCGTGTCGGCAAGTACTATATGAATTGGAGACCGAACAACAGTACGATATGCGTTTGCTATTGGTGCAGAGAAGTGGAACCATAATTGAGGTTGAAAGGGCGGCAGATATACTTCCATTGGCATTCGGCCGAAATCATGACCAGTAAGCGCTGAACAGCCCATTATTTTCTAATTTCAACTAACTTTGATCTTACAAAGAGGAGAAGATGGCGACAAAAACGAGCGCGAAGGGTAAATCCAAGTCTGCTGCAGGAAGTAACGGGGTTTCTAAATCCCGCAAGAAGCCTGCATTCAAGAAGGAAACATATCTGAAGTGGTATGAGCAAATGCTCATTATGCGGAAGATGGAGGAGAAGGCAGGACAGTTGTATATCCAGCAGAAATTTGGAGGATTCTGTCACCTGTATATCGGACAGGAAGCTGTTGTGGCTGGAACAGAATCAGCGATCACTAAAGACGACAACATTATTACTGCTTATCGGTGTCATGCGCATCCCATCGGAAGGGGGATTCATCCGAAGTATGTGATGGCCGAACTTTATGGCAAGACCACAGGTCTGGTGAATGGTAAAGGTGGCTCAATGCACATGTTCGATAAGGAAGCACGACTATGGGGTGGCCACGGTATCGTTGGTGGTCAGATACCTCTTGGAGCTGGGCTTGCATTGGCGGAACAGTATAAGGGCACCAAGAATGTAACAGTATGTTATATGGGTGACGGTGCTGCGCGTCAAGGGGCCTTTCATGAGACCATGAACATGGCCATGACCTGGAAACTTCCAGTGATCTTTGTTATCGAGAACAACAAATACGCCATGGGAACCTCTGTAGCGAGGACTTCCAATATCACGGAAATGTATAAGATGGGCGCATCGTATGAAATGCCTTCTTTTCAGGTAGATGGGATGAGTTGTGAAGCGGTTCACGAGGCCATTGCTGAAGCCGCTGATAGAGCGAAGAAAGGTAATGGCCCAACCCTGCTTGAAATTGAAACTTACAGATACAAAGGACATTCAATGTCTGATCCACGTAAGTACAGAACTAAGGAGGAAGAGGCGGAATACCAGGAGCAGGATCCGATCGAAAAGGTGCTGAAGGTAATTCGCGCAAATAAGTGGATGACTGAGAAACAGATCGAATCAGTTCAGAAGAAAGTGAAAGACATGATAGAGGAGTCGGTTAAGTTTGCCGAGGAATCTCCGGACCCTACTCCAGAAGACATGTTCAAGGGCATATACGCTCAGGAAGATTATCCATTCATTCAAGATTACTAAGAGGAAATGGCAGAGATCGTTAGAATGCCGAAGTTGAGCGACACCATGACTGAAGGTGTTGTTGCAAAGTGGCACAAGAAGGTGGGTGAGACGGTTGAGAGTGGGGAATTACTTGCCGAGATCGAGACCGATAAGGCCACTATGGAATTTGAATCTTTCCAGGACGGGGTGTTGCTGCATCAAGGTGTTGGTGAAGGAGAAACCGCTCCTGTGGATAGCATTCTTGCTGTTTTTGGTGAGAAGGGCGAAGATATTTCCGGTTTACTTAATGGTGCCGATCAGCCTGCACCTGAAGAGGCGAAGGAAACGGAAACTGAAGAAGCGGCACCTGCAACAGATGCACCGGCTGCCACAATTGATGTATCCGATGTGAATGCGAACATTGTTAGAATGCCGAAGCTAAGTGACACCATGACCGAAGGTGTTGTAGCCAAATGGCATAAGAAGGTTGGTGATAAGGTTGCGTCTGGAGATTTGCTTGCCGAGATCGAAACCGACAAGGCAACGATGGAGTTCGAATCTTTCGAAGACGGAATCCTCCTGCACATTGGTGTAGAAGAAGGTGGTACAGCTCCGGTTGATAGTATCCTTTCTATCATTGGTGAGAAAGGAGCTGATTTTCAAAAACTCATTGATGCTGATGCTGTTAACGCTCCTGCCGCAGCAGCGGAAGAGCTGGTTGTTACAGCGTCTGAAGAACCTGCAACTGCTCCCCAAGCTACAGCCACGGTTGCAGCGCCTAAGGTGGTGAGCGCTCCTAAAACATCTGCCAATGGTAGAATTGTAGCTTCACCGCTGGCGAAGCGATTGGCTGCGGAGAAAGGTATCAATCTTAGTATTGTGAAAGGTACTGGAGAGGGTGGTCGTATCGTGAAGCGCGATATTGAGAACTTCACGGGTGGTGGTGCCCAGTATAGCACCGTTGAGAGTTATACCGAGGTTCCGGTTACCCAAATGCGCAAGGCCATTTCTCGCGCACTCGGTGGAAGCAAGTTCAGTGCACCGCATTTCTACCTTACTATTCAGTTAGACATGGATCAGGCCGTTGAGGCAAGAAAGTCTATCAATAAGCTAATTGCGCCTGAGAAGATATCGTTCAATGATATGGTGATCAAGGCAACCGCAGTCGCTTTGAGAAAACACCCTAAGGTGAACTCTTCATGGATGGAAGATAAGATCCGCTACAATGAGCATGTACACATGGGAGTTGCAGTGGCTGTTGAAGACGGACTTGTGGTGCCGGTGGTAAAATTCGCGGACGGAAAACCACTTCGCCAAATCGGTGCGGAGGTCAAAGAGTTTGCGGATAAAGCCCGTAACAAGAAGCTTCAACCGGAAGAAATGGAGGGTAGCACGTTTACCATTTCAAATCTTGGAATGTTCGGAATTGAAGAATTCACGGCTATCATCAACCCTCCTAACTCATGTATCCTCGCAGTAGGAGGGATTAATCAGATTCCTGTTGTAAAGAATGGACAAATCGTTCCGGGCAATGTAATGAAGGTTACTATGTCGTGTGACCATAGATCAGTTGATGGTGCAACGGGGTCCCAATTCCTGCAAACGTTTAAACAGTACATGGAAAACCCTGTATTGCTGTTAGGCGAAGCAAATATTTGATTCTATAGGCTTTGAATGAGTTTCTGCGAACACCTGTTGAGTATTTGAAAGGTGTTGGACCGAAACGAGCGAAACTTCTCAATAAGGAACTTAACGTTTTCACTTTCGAGCATCTGCTCGATGTATTTCCATTCAGGTATGTGGACAGATCGCAGTTCTACCATGTCGCTGATGTGGTGGATGCCAATACCTATGTGCAACTCAAGGGCAAGATTATTAAGTTGGATAAGGTTGGGACCAAGGGAAAACAGCGCCTCGTTGCCTTGTTTGAAGATGAAACAGGCACATTAGAGCTTGTTTGGTTCAAGGGGATCAAGTACCTCCAGGAATCTCTGAAAATCAATTCAGAGTGGGTGGTGTTTGGTAAGCCATCCATGTTCAATAACAAGATCAACATTGCTCATCCGGAGATGGAATCGCTGGAGGCATTTCAATCCGTAAAGTCCGTGCAATTACAACCAGTGTATCACTCAACAGAAAAGCTGGGATCGGTTGGATTGAACTCTCGCGGTATCTGGAAACTACAGAGAAATCTGAGTCAGCTCATTGGTGGTCAAATTCCAGAGACGCTCTCCAATAAATTACTTGAAACGCTGAAGATCCCTGGCAGGGAGGATACGTACAAACAGATACACATGCCTACCAACGTAGATCTACTCAAACGGGCGCAGATCAGACAGAAGTTTGAGGAACTCTTCTTCCTGCAACTTCGTTTGCTTAGACAAAATAGAATCGTCAAGGAAAAATCACCGGGAGTTTTGTTCGAAGAGGTAGGGGGTCTGTTCAACGGATTCTACAAGAATCACCTGCCGTTTGATTTGACCGATGCCCAGAAAAGGGTGTTGAGGGAGATTCGTCATGATACAAAGACGGGGAAACAGATGAATAGATTGCTGCAGGGAGATGTGGGAAGTGGTAAAACGATCGTGGCTGTATTGGCTATGCTATTGGCTATCGACAATGGATTTCAGGCATGCATCATGGCCCCTACGGAGATTCTCGCAAATCAACATGCCGTATCATTCCGAACCTATCTGGAGCCGTTGGGTGTTAAGGTGGCATTGCTAACCGGTAGTACCAAACAATCTGAAAGGAGTGAAATGTTTCCACGGCTGGAGTCGGGGGAGATTCAAGTGATTATTGGAACCCATGCACTACTGGAAGATCCTGTTCGGTTTCAGAATTTGGGATTGTCCATTATTGATGAACAACACAGGTTTGGTGTTGCTCAGAGAGCTAAGCTTTGGGCGAAGGTGAAGATCCCCCCTCATGTGTTGGTAATGACAGCCACTCCGATTCCAAGAACATTGGCAATGACCTTATACGGTGATCTGGATATATCGGTAATTGATGAATTACCTCCGGGGAGAAAACCCATCACAACTGTGCACTATTATGAGTCCGCCCGATTAAGGGTGTTTGGTTTCATTGAGCAGGAAGTTGCTAAGGGCAGGCAGGTCTATATTGTTTATCCGCTAATTGAAGAATCTGAAAAGATGGATTACAAAGACCTGATGGATGGGTACCATGCCATTACAAGGAGGTTTCAGGCTCCGGATTACCAGGTGGGTGTGCTGCATGGAAGAATGAAGGCGACTGATAAGGATTTTGAAATGCAGCGATTCGTCAAGGGAGAAACCCACATTATGGTTGCAACAACGGTAATTGAAGTTGGCGTGAATGTTCCGAATGCCACGGTAATGATTGTGGAGAGTGCAGAGCGATTCGGGTTATCTCAGCTTCATCAGCTTAGGGGAAGAGTTGGCCGTGGTGCGGATAAATCATATTGCGTTTTGATGACCGGGAATAAACTTACCAGTGATGCGCGGACTAGAATTGAAGCAATGGTAAGAACGAATGACGGTTTCGAAATTGCGGAAGTTGATCTGCGTTTACGCGGCCCAGGCGATATTGAAGGGACGCAACAGAGTGGTATTTCCAATCTTCGAATGGCGGATATTGTAAAGGATGGAAAGTTGATGACCACTGCAAGGACCATCGCCACTACTGTTCTGGACGAAGACCCGGAATTAAAGGAAGAGTACAATGCACCTGTTCTTCGGTACCTTAAAACATTACAAGCCAGAAAAGGCGATTGGAGTCGAATATCATAGATTTGTCGGGTGAGGATTGAAGGACATACATTTTGGATCACAGGTGCATCATCTGGAATTGGAGAGGCACTTGCTGAGGTTATCGCTGAAAGAGGCGGGCACTTGGTGCTTTCCGCGCGAAGCGAAGATAAACTCAGGGCACTTCAGGATAGACTGTCTCAATTCAATGTTCAAGTGGAAGTTGTCCCACTGGATCTTACGAATCCTGACTCCATTCGCTTAGCCTACAACCACATTTTGGATGCAGGGATCATCGTGGACGTACTCATTAACAATGGCGGAATTAGCCAAAGGGGATATTTGCACGAAACGGGCACCGAGGTGATCAGAACACTTATGGAGGTCAATTTCTTCGGTGCAGTAACTGCTACCAAGTGCGTGCTTCCTGGGATGTTAGAGCGCTCCAAAGGAAAAGTAGTGATGATGAGTAGCGTAGTAGGCAAGTTTGGATTTCCATTGAGAACGGGGTATTCTGCTTCCAAACATGCATTGCACGGTTTCACGGAGAGTCTGGCGCTTGAGTATGAGCGGGAAGGCATAACCACACTAATTGTGTGTCCTGGAAGGGTAAAGACCAATATTTCAAAGAATGCCCTGCAGGGTGATGGGTCTAGCCATGGGGAGATGGATCCTGGTCAGGCTAACGGTATCTCAGCTCGTCTTTGTGCAGAGAAGGTTGTACGTGCCATTGTTTCAGATCGAAGAGAAATTCACATTGGAAAAGAGAAATTCCTGGTGATGTTCAGAAAGTATATGCCTTGGTTGTTCAGATCAATCGTTCGAAAGGTAAGTCCAAAGTAGTGTTCAGAATTCGAAACTGTTATCTTCGTAGCCTTCTATGAGTAAGGTAGTCAGTGGAATACAGCAGGTAGGTATCGGAGTGTCGGATGTACACGAGGCCTGGAAGTGGTATCGAAGAAATTTGGGATTTGATGTGCCCGTCTTTGAAGAGGCTGCAGAAGCCGCTTTAATGACAAGGTATACGGGCAATGAGGTGCAGTCCAGACACGCAATTCTTGCGCTTAATCTTCAGGGTGGCGGAGGATTTGAAATTTGGCAGTATACCAGCCGAACTCCACAGGCAGCCAATTTTGAAATACAGGTTGGGGACTTGGGAGTAAATGTTTGCAGAGTGAAAGTTCCTGACATTACGATTGCTTACGAAGATCTTCGAAGGAAAGGTGTAGAGGTAATGGGAGAGGTGAGTTCAGACCCCGCTGGTAACAAACATTTCTTTCTAAAGGACCCGTATGGAAACCTGTTTGAAATTGCGCAGCAACAAGGAGGTTGGCTGAACGAGAATGGTAAGCCTTTCGGTGGAGTGGGAGGAGTTACGATCGGGGTATCTGATATAGAGCAGTCAAAGAAGCTTTACCAAGACATCCTGGGTTACAGTATGGAAGTATATGATGCGGAAGGAGAGTTCGATGACTTCAAGGTCTTACCGGGTGGTCAAGGTAGATTCCGAAGAGTGAAACTTGCTTTGCAGGAACCACTAAAAGGAAGATTTGCACCGTTGTTTGGTCCAACGAATATTGAATTGATTCAGGCGTTAGACAGGGCGCCCAATAAGCCATTTGAAGGCAGGTACTGGGGTGATCTCGGATACATACATGTATGCTTTGATATAGTTGGAATGGAGGATCTGAAGGCCGAATGTGAGGCCGCTGGATTTCCTTTTACCGTAAACAGCGACAATTCATTTGATATGGGTGAAGCCGCTGGGCACTTTTCATATATCGAGGATCCTGACGGCACGCTCATTGAGTTCGTTGAAACCCATAAGATTCCAATTGCTCAGAAATGGAACTGGTATCTTGACCTGCGCAAAAAGCCAAGAGAAAAGCACCTACCCAAGTGGATTCTGAAGGCCATGGGAATGATGCGAGTTAAGGACTAAAGCTGATCCAGAATTCGCTTCCTGATCTCGATAAGTCGATTGAAGTCTTCAGGACTATTTCTTTTAATCCCGTTCATCTTCATTTTTCGTTTGATTGCTCTCCACATGGGTGAGCTGTACAAGAACATCACTCTGGAGAAGAGCAGGCCGAATGCCATCGCGAGTCCGAGCCAGCCAAATATGATAGTCAAAGGTATGGTCGCAATTGCCAGGAAAATGGGGTAGAGAAAACCGATTGACCCTAACCGGATGGAGGGTTTAAATTCCTTGCCCTTAACCTTGTTCATGATGTGTGCAGCCCACACGTCAGCTAAACTGAAATACAGCCATCCAGGAATTGCAACAATTCCCAGAACAACGGCAGGTAGTATAAGTGCCAGGCTCCTGTTATGTTCGCGAACACAATCAACATGAACATCATGTTTGTCAAGGATCTCTTGAGCTTCGGTTACTATATCTGTTAGTGTATCCGGTTTGTCTTCATTCGCAATGCTACGAGCAAGGTTGCCAACCTTTTTTTCACGCTGGTAATACTTGTGATTGCGAATTATGAACGGTGAAATGGGGTCGTGATAACGTACAAGTCTTGTTGCAGTTTCAGCTACTTTCTCAAGCTCTTTTGGTAGCGAAACGATCAATGGATCCAAAGCTGCCTGAATATCTTTTGTCAAGTGGTTGATCGCACGAGCCTTTGTGTCCTTGTACTCCTGCCAGTAGTCCTTAACACTGATGCAATCACCATATACGATGAATACATCTTCCTGATTGTCCAATGGCCCAGTATAGGTAAGCCCTACCGGAAATATTTGCAGATCGATATCTGCTTCCTCCAAAAACTGGAATGCCATTCTGGCTGTGCCCTTCCGAACGGGTCTTAGTCGCTTTTCCTGAATGCAATCCCCTTCCGGAAAAATGACTACGTATTGACTCTTCTTAAGGCATTCAAGTGTAGACTTAAAGGTTTGATCGTTCAACTCTGCAAGAAGTTTCATATCCGGTTCTTCCAGGTCACGCGCCCTATAGATTGGGATCTGATTAAGTCTTGTTAGAATATACCTTGCCAGTGGCTTTTTAAAGATATCTCCCCTTACAAGGAAGTTGGCCCTTCGGTGCATCATAGCTGCTGCAATGATGATAGGGTCTGTAAATGCACTTTGGTGATTGGATACCAATAAAGTTGGCTTATGGAAGAGCTCCTTTTGCTTATCAAGGAAGTGCATGTGGCGGAACCACGAGCGATATGCAGTGAGGGAAACATACTTCACTGTCGAATACGCTATGAAATGGGCAGGTCGCAAAGCTGAGGCTACAAAGATAGCGGCCAAATTTATTTACTTTTATCAACCCAAAAAGGAAGCAATGAAGATATCTTTCAATTGGTTGTCGGAATACTTGTCCAAAGACGTGAAAGTAGAGGATGCCGTGGACATTCTTACAGCCACTGGTTTGGAAGTTGATGGAGTGGAGGAGGTCTCTTCAGTGAAAGGAGGATTAACCGGACTGATCATTGGTGAGGTGTTGACTAAAGAGAAGCACCCGGATGCAGATCGGTTGAGTGTTACTACGGTGAATGTGAACAACGGTGAAGCGTTGCAGATCGTTTGCGGTGCACCCAATGTGGAGGCTGGTCAGAAAGTAGTGGTAGCTCCCGTGGGTTGTACCATTCATCCACTCTCAGGCGATCCTTTTGAAATCGGAAAAGCAAAGATTCGAGGCGTTGAATCAAGAGGTATGATCTGCGCGGAAGATGAGATTGGTCTTGGAGAATCTCATGACGGCATCATGGTGTTGCCTGAAGATGCTGTTCCCGGTACAATGGCCAGCGAGTATTTCAATGTTTCCTCAGACCATGTGATTGAAATAGCACTTACGCCTAACCGTACGGATGCCATGGGGCATATTGGTGTGGCCAGAGATCTTGTTGCATACAAGGCAATGAACGATCAGTTTGAGCTGAAGACTAGCAAGCCTGCGAATCCGGCATACACAGATGAGGCAGCTGTTAAACTGACCATTGAAGATGGTGAGGCGTGTCCGAGGTATTCTGGTGTAGAGATCAAAGGTATTGAGGTGAAGGAATCTCCTGAATGGCTGAGAGCCCGATTGAGCAATATTGGGTTGACAACTATCAATAACGTGGTGGATGTTACAAACTACGTGCTCATGGAGTATGGACATCCGCTGCACGCTTTCGATCTGGATAAGATTGGGGGCGGAGAAGTACGTGTTAGAAAGGCATCTTCCGGTGAGAAATTTGTCACCCTGGATGACGTTGAAAGAACATTGAATGAAGAGGACCTGGTAATAGCTGATGCCAATGAGCCAATGTGCATTGCCGGGGTTTTTGGAGGAAGCAAGTCCGGTATTTCAGATGGTACTACATCGGTTTTTCTGGAAAGTGCATGTTTTGATCCTGCTACGGTAAGAAAGACAGCCAAACGGTTTGGCTTGAACACGGACGCATCCTACAGGTTTGAAAGAGGTGTTGATCGGGAAGCTACGGTTGAGGTCCTGGAAAGGGCAGTGGAGCTGATCCTGGAAGTAGCTGGTGGAGCTGTGGCATCCAAACTTCATGACGAGTTTCCTGTGAAGAAGGAGAAAACTGTCATTCAGGTTGATTACGTAGCATTTGATACGCTGATAGGAATTGAGATCGACAGAGGTTTGATCGTTTCGATCCTTGAGTCACTGGAGTTTGAGGTTACTGAAAGTGGGAACGGAATAGAAGTAGTTGTGCCTGGAAACAGATTGGACGTTACTCGTGCCTGTGATGTGATAGAGGAAGTAATTCGTATCTATGGATTTGATAACGTACCAATGTCTGAGCGTGTTTCATTTCCGTTGGGAAGTGGAGGGATAAGTGCTCAGGAGGAATTGAAGCGGGGTGTATCTACTTTGCTCTCGGATCAGGGGTACAATGAGGCGGTGAACATTTCATTAACACACTCATCGCATACCAGCGAACAAGCGGTTCCCATTGAGAATCCGATCAGCTCCGATTTGGATGTACTGCGAACTGATATGCTCTCAAGTGCCCTGCAGGTGGTTGCACATAATGTAAACCATAACCAGGCTGATGTACAGTTTTATGAATTCGGTAGAACATATACCAAATCTGGTGAGGGGTATGATGAGCAGCACTGGCTAACCTTGTTTGGCTCTGGATTAAGATCCCCTGAGGGATGGCGCACGGATGAAGCACAAAAGGATCTTTTTGACTGGAAAGGAATTGTGTCTGCCGTTGTGGGTAGAACAACGAGTGCCAATTTGAAATGGAAATTGAGCGAAGACGCTCGTTTTGATATGGCGTTGGAGGTTAGCGTTAAGAAGAATGTAGTTGGAACCGTTGGTTTGGTTCAAAAGAAGCTTGCTGCTACGTTTGGTATTAAGGAGGCTGAAGTGTGGTACGCGGAGTTAAACTGGAATGTACTCAATGAACTTGGCCTTTCTAAAGGTTCATTGGACGTTCAGGAAATCTCCAGGTATCCAAAAATGAGAAGAGACCTTGCCATCCTTATTGAAGCTACCAAGCAATTTGGTGAGGTAGTAAAGATGATCAACGGACTTCAGCCTGCTCATCTGCAGGAGATCGATGTGTTTGACGTCTACACTGGCAAGGGTGTGCCAGAAGGCAAGAAATCATACGCGCTTTCTTTCATTTATGGTAATGACGAGCGTACGTTGACTGACGCTGAGGTGGATGAGCAAATGGATAAGATCATCGCCAAGGTTCAGGATGCCGGTTGGTCGATCCGGTAAGAAAACAACAAGAAATATATGTAAACAAGAAAGCCGCCCATTGGGCGGCTTTCTCTATATCAGATTAATCCTGATTACTATCTCGTCAGAATCACTTTTTCAGTGAACGTTTCATCGTTAGCTTTCACTTTGATGAAGTATGCACCAGTTGCCTGGCTTCCAAGATCGATAACAGTTCTGTTACCGTTAACAGATCTGTTAGAAACAACGTTTCCAATAATATCGAACACGGTTACTTGCATTGAAGCAACACTGCTAAGCTGAACGTTAACTAAACCATTGGATGGGTTAGGATATACGTCCATGTTCACATTGCTACTAGCTTTCTCGTCTACACTTGCAGGCCAGAAGTCTGCATCCTCAAAACCAGCTCCTTTCAGATAGTAATACTGAGGAGGGTTCAGCGCATTCGTTTCGTCTGGATCAGCGTAAACAATCGGTAGCTCATATTTCGGACCACTACCGTTGTCTTTCACTACATGCGAAAGTGTTGCGTAGAAAGATGTATAGTTTGCACCAGTACCATTTGAGAAGTTTCTCAATGGAGTTCTGTCTGTGCTGTTAACATCGTAACCAGCTCCCCAAACATCAGGAAGGTCGTTCCATGAAGTTTGGTTGTTAGGGTTAGTACCAGCAACAAGTGGGTCAGTAGTAACCCAGGTGAAGAACACTTTGTCTCCAGATTGGTTACGACCACACTGTGGACGGCAAGTAACAGCAACGTTACCAGAAGAACTTGGAATTTCGAAATCAGATAGAATTCTAAGTGAATCTACCATGTGTACATTCCAGTTCGCACCTGTTGTATAACAGTGGAAAAGGAACTTATATCCGAAGTAAGTAAATGCTAGAGAATCCTGATGCAATGAAGAACCAGATTGGATCTCAGCGAAAATGTGAAGGTCTCCGTTTTGGTCAACTACCATGTCATACTCAGAGAAGAAAGGTCTGTGGTTCGTAGAACCCAGGTAAGGACCAGTCAGGTACGAAGTAATAACACTGTTGTTAACGAAATCGTAGCTAGTCTCCTGAGCCCATGAAGTACCACCATTGGTAGTTTTCCATACGATTGGACGTGGAGCATTAGTAAGACCATCATTAGGTACACCCATTGCTACCATGTAACCAGTTTGTCCGTTAGGAGCAAACGCAATGTTATAACCACCGAAGAAGAAATCTTCCATGGTACCATTGTTGTTGAACTGATCCCAGTTTGGAGAAATTGTCTGATCCAAAGTCCAGTCAAAGTTCTTGTTAGTAGCGTTGAACGTAGCAGACCATAAGTGAAGGTCTCTGTAGTTAATTGTATCTCTTGCAGGGTTATTAGCATCCCCGTTGTAGATTGTACTTACAGAGTGACCTACACCTTGATCGGTGAAGTTCAAACCATATGGGTGGAAATCGATAGAATCACCAGGAGTAGTAAGAATGATGCTCTCACTAACATCAGTTGTTCCATCAAGTTTCACAGAATGCTGACCGATGTATCCCCACTGTGGTCCGTTTGTAAGAACCGGTGGGTTAGCAACGATGTATGCATTGTTTGTGTCTGTGTTAGAAGTTGGATTGTAGATACCCACTGAAGGATAACGACAAGCACCTCTACCACCAGAAGGAGGGGCAGCTGTATAACCTGGGTTAAATGGACCTCTATCTAGAGCCCAGCTGAAACCGCCATCTGTAGAAATATCATAGTTCAAAGTACCTGAATTAGTACCCTGAGACTGATAGTTCCTGTGAACAAATACGATTGTGTTCAGATCCTGGTTGTAAGCAACCTGGTTCTGACCGTTTAACAGACAAGAGAAGATGTTGGCACTCTGACCAATAGCAATCGGAGTAGCAACAGCGATCTTATCTCCATTGTTGTGTACCGAAGGAATTTCCGGCTCACTTGTCTGACCAGTAAATACGTACTGGTGATCGTCAGCATTCTGTGGAGCGTTCGCTGGCTTGTACTGATGCACCTGATTCTGCACCTGTGCAACGCCTGCCATAGCTACCATCCATGCTGACGCAAGAAGTAGACATTTTTTCATAATCAGGAGTTTAATTTGCGATTTAGATTACAAGCAACGAAGATACGCATTTATCGATAAAATAGTGTCATTCGTGCGTCTCTGAGAAGGAAAGGTAGAAATGAGTCAAGGAACGGTTAAAAATGACCAGTAATGTGTTCATCTTCCGGGATTTCCGGTAGTGTGACCTTGAGCTCTGAGTTTGCTTCCATGGCGCGCTCAATAGCGAACCTTGCTTCTGGGTTTCGGGCCCAACTTCTTCTCGCAATTCCGTTGTTTACATCCCAGTGTAGCATCCGCTCCAATCGTGTGTCTGCTTCCACACTTCCATCAAGCAACATTCCAAATCCTCCATTGATGACCTCCCCCCAGCCAACGCCTCCTCCGTTGTGGATGGAAACCCATGTGGCACCTCTGAAAGAATCGCCAATTACATTATGGATAGCCATGTCTGCAGTAAATTGAGACCCATCATAAATGTTAGATGTTTCTCTATAAGGTGAATCTGTTCCCGAAACATCATGGTGATCCCGCCCTAGAACTACAGGACCAATCTCTCCACGCTTAATGGCTTCGTTGAAGGTACGTGCAATGGCAATTCGCCCATCAGCATCAGCATAAAGAATCCGTGCCTGTGAACCAACTACCAGCTTATTTTCTCGAGCACCAGTGATCCACTGGATATTGTCTTGCATCTGCTGTTGAATCTCAGAAGGGGCGTTATTCATGAGTTTTTCAAGAACTTCACAGGCCATTGCGTCCGTCTTGGCAAGATCCTCTGGATCTCCCGAAGTGCATACCCAACGGAAAGGACCAAAACCGTAATCAAAGCACATGGGCCCCATGATGTCCTGCACATAAGATGGGTATCGGAATTCATTTCCATTCATAATATCGGCACCTGCCCTTGAGGCTTCAAGCAAGAAAGCGTTTCCGTAATCAAAGAAATATGTGCCCTTATCTGCGTGCGCATTGATGGCAGCAGCATGACGTACGAGGGTTTTCTGAACTTCCGATTTGAAACGTTCAGGATCGTTGGTCATCATTTCATTTGATTCCTCAACGCTATAACCTACAGGGTAGTAGCCACCAGCCCACGGGTTGTGCAATGAGGTTTGATCAGACCCGAGATCAATATGAATGTTGCGCTCCAGGAAATGCTCCCACACATCCACTACATTTCCGTCATAAGCGATGGAAACTACTTCCCCATTCTCCTTGGCTTGCTTCACCCTTGCAGTAAGTTCTTCTAGGTCAGCAAATACCTCGTCCACCCAACCTTGTTCATGTCTTTTATAGGTCGCCTTCGGGTTAACCTCAGCGATTACTGAAACGCACCCGGCTATATTTCCCGCTTTCGGTTGGGCACCACTCATACCACCTAAACCACTGGAAACAAATAGTTTACCTGTAATATCCTCACCTATTTTTCTGCTGGCGTTCAATACAGTGATGGTGGTTCCATGGACTATTCCCTGCGGTCCAATGTACATGTAGGATCCAGCGGTCATCTGCCCATATTGAGTAACACCGAGCGCGTTAAATCTCTCCCAATCATCTTGGGAGGAGTAGTTAGGTATCATCATTCCGTTGGTAACAACCACCCGCGGGGCTTCCTTATGCGAAGGAAACAGACCAAGCGGATGGCCAGAATACATCACCAATGTTTGCGTGTCGGACATTTCTGCCAGGTATTGCATGGTAAGTCTGTATTGAGCCCAATTCTGGAATACAGCACCATTACCACCATAAGTGATTAACTCATAAGGATGTTGTGCAATAGCATGATCAAGGTTGTTCTGGATCATCACCATAATTGCGGCCGCTTGTTGACAATTGGTTTTATACGCTTCTATCGGCCGGGCAGAGATTTTGTGTTCAGGCATATACCGGAACATGTAAATCCTCCCATACGTCTTTAGCTCCTCCGCAAACTCAGGCGCTAACGAAGCGTGAAGCTCTTTTGGAATGTACCGTAAGGCATTTTTTAACGCCAGTTCTTTCTCTTTCGCAGTGAGGATATCCTTTCTTTTTGGCGCCCTATTTACGCCTTCTTCAAAAGGTTTGATTTCCGGTAGACCAACGCCAATACCTTGCTTTATTTCATCAAAAAAGTTCATGCCTTTTCATTTTCGAATCGCCCTGTTTTGGGATCAAACCCGTAAGGACAATGCCTGCAACCGCTTTTACAACAATACCCTCTTTTCAGCAGGTATTTCTCTGTGAACACGATGTATCCCTCATCGCTTAAGTAGTATTCATCTTCTTCAAGGTCACCACGCTTTCCAAATCCAGACAAATCATCGCTACCTTCGTTCATGTTCCGAAATAACGGAAAATGATGGACTTGCGCATACCCATACAAGAAGTGAAATACGATGGTAAATATGGGAATGCTGAATTCCGAATGATGCGGCTGGATCTGCTCAATGCGCCAGTTGCGGATAACAAGTTCTTTAAGCTGAAATGGATGTTCAATGAGGCTAGCGCTGGTGCCCGTTCGTTAGTCAGTTGCGGAGGCCCTTACTCGAATCATTTGCTGGCATTGGCCATAATGGCTGAGCACTATGGTTGCAGGTCTATTGGCTATGTGAGAGGAACGCACTTCAAGTCCAATCCTATTCTGGATTTATGCAAAAGTCATGGTATGGATATCGTTCAGGTGGAATCATCAGGGTTCAGCCCAAGTGTGTTGGCCACGAGGGCCCTTGAGGAATATCAGGACGCTGAGTGGGTGCCAATGGGTGGTACATCTTTAGATGCGATGAAAAGCGTTGCGGATCTTACTGCGTTCATTCCAGAAGATGTAGGAGATGTTCACATTCCGGTGGGTACCGGAGGAACAGCTGGCGGCCTTGTCATGAATTGGAGCGGTGACGTTGTTGGTTATGAGGTAGTAAGGGCCGGTTCCTGGCGCGACTCAGAGGTAGCAAATGAAGTAATATCAGGACTCAATAACATTACCTGGGTGAATGATAAGCAATGGACTAGGTTTGGACATGTGAACAGAGAATTGCTTGATTTTGCCCGTGATTGGTTTGCAAGAACCGGTGTTCCCTTAGACATGAATTACAATATTAAAATGATTCAAAGTATTGTTAATCAAGAAGTTAAATTAGATTCATCCTTGGTGATCAATACCGGTGGAATACAAGGTAACCTGGGGCATGAGGCCTTACTGGGCGAGAATATTTACCCTTCGTTCTCAAAACAATCGTGTTAATAACTCGTTTTAAGGAAAGGTAGACTTGGGGATTCACCCAATAATTTTGGTAATCGTAGGAGTTTTCAACAAATGTTGATGAGGGGTGTTCATATGATGATTGGGGTGTTGCTAGCTGGGGCCATTGCGGCTCAGCCAGCGGATAGATTGATATCCACTCCAGATTACATTGATACGTATAAGGACGATGCGATTCGGGAAATGATCCGATCAGGTGTTCCGGCTTCGATTACATTGGCCCAGGGTATTTTGGAATCCGCAAGCGGAAATAGTCCGTTGGCCAAATACGGAAAGAACCACTTTGGTATCAAATGTCACAAAGGCTGGACTGGTAAGTCTATGCGTTTAGATGACGACAAACCCAACGAGTGTTTCAGAAAGTACAAGAATGTAGACGAGTCCTTTCGGGATCATTCAGATTTCTTATCAGGCAAGAAGAGGTATGCCGGCCTGTTCGAGCTTAGACCAACGGACTACAAAGGATGGGCAAAGGGGCTTAAAAGTGCTGGCTATGCTACCAACCCAAAGTACGCTGATCTGCTTATTGATTTGATCGAGCGGTACGAATTGTATGATTATGACCGCTTTGCGAAGCTTCCACCAAGGAAACTGAAGAACCTGGAAGCAAAGCGCACCGTGATCAAGAAGAAAAAGCGAACGGTGAAGGTTCACGAGAACCGCATCAAATACACCATCGCAAAGTCAGGTGATAGCTTCTACAAGATTGCAAATGACTTTGAGATGGGATTGTGGCAGATATTGAAATACAACGACCTCAATAAATCAGACATTCTTCACCCCGGTGACATTATCTATCTGCAGCCTAAGCGTAAAAGGGCCAGAGAGAAATACCATACCGTTATGAAGGGTGAGACAATGCGTGAGATCTCTCAGTATTACGGGGTGAATCTAAAATCCCTGTATAGAAAGAATCATATGATCAGAGGTACTGAGCCGAGGCCAGGCCAGAAACTTCACCTGAAGAGAGCGGTTAAAAATTAGTACCTAAAACCAAGTGTCAGACTGAGTAGGTGGTGGTCTTCGTCAATGGTGGCTACGCTGCTCGTAGCGTAAGGATAGTGTTCGTTAGCAATGGTAACGTATCTGTATCCTAGATCAACGTAATAGTCATCATTCTTATAGCCCAAACCTGCGCTCATGATCTTCCTGGCACCGGCATCACTTACTGCTGGATTGTACGGACTCGTTACAATACCATACCCTCCGCGAATTCTAAGCGTACTTAAACGCCATTCAGTACCAATACGCACATTGTGTCCTTGAATGTAGTTGTCATTGATAGCATTGTTCTCGCTTTCGAAATCATACGCGGAGCTGATATAAGCCCTGGGTGTGCGCAAACGTGCGTTGCGGTAATCGGTAAGCTCGTAATCCACACTGATCAAACCACGCTTGGCAAGTACAATGGCAAGACCACCTAGCGCTCTTCCCGGAGTCGTCAGGGCAAAATCAAACGCGCCATTGGGTGAATTCTCTGTAAAGTCAGACCCATCCGTATATATCGCGTTGATACTTGTTTCCCACCGATCCGTTAGTCCATAGAAAGTAGGAGAATGATAGGCAAGTGCCAATCGTAACCAATCCGCTGGTCTGTAAATGACACCAAGCTTCGCATTGAACCCATTTCCGTTGGTTCGTTGGTAGTAGTTGAACTGATATTCCTTGAGGCCTGAAAGGGTGTCGTCTGTCGGAGGTGATTCCGTGTAACTTGATTCCTCAACGTATCTCACAGATGGGAACCCAAAGCTACCACCAATGTACAGTTTGCTTTCGTAGTTAGCGGCAATCGCAAAGAAGGTTTCACCTATGCCGCCACGAGTAACAACAGTCTTTTCCTGGAGCAAGCCATCTATACCGCTTAGCACGTGATTGTATTGGAAGGAATCAAGTGGGGTAGGGTTGATCAGGTAAGTTTGGTATCCAAGATTCACATTGTAAGGGTAAACACTTGAAATAATTCCAGCATCCGTTCCGCTGGCGACATTAAGCATGTTTACGTAAGGATCAAGGAAGCTGGTATTGGCCTCTCCTTTGTAATGAAACCTGTTGTTAAAACTTGCAAGTCTGTTGTATCCAAGTCCAATACTTAACCCTCGCCATTCGGTGGATTTCGGATCAAAGTTCCAGACAAAGCCAGCATTAGAGAATATAAAATCAAACTTCTCATCATATAGTGTGGAACCATTGTACGTTCCAGTTGTATTTGCATACAACATGGCGGGCGTGAAAGAGAATTCAGATTTCTTATACACGCCCATACCGGCTGGGTTTAGACTCACCATGCTCAGATCAGCACCAAGTGCGGTGAACGCACCAGCCATAGAATTGAACCTAGATGTTCCTTGGTAATCCAGCATGGAGTACCGCAATGCATCCGTTTCATTTTGGGCCGTTGCAGAAAGCCCAAGGACGATATATGTAGCAGCAAGTAACTTTCGCATTGCCACAAAGTTAACGTCTTCTCATTGTATTGCTTCTACTTCCCGAAGACCTTGTGACGGATCTTGTGGGCGTGCTCCTCGATGGACGGTATCCACCCCCATTGCTTGAGGTCTTAGGTGCACTATACGTTTTCCGCGGTGCACTGTAAGATTTTCGTGGTGTTACCCTCTGGTTGAAATTGCTGCGTGGTTTAACCGAAGGCGTGGATTTTACTTTCGGAACGCTTGTTGACTTTTTCACAGGGTTGTACGAATTGTTATTGTATTTCGGCTTTTGTGTTGGTCTATAAGTTTTTGACTGATGAACCTGCTTCTGAGGTTTTACCGTTTGTGTACTTGGCTTTACCGTATTTCTCGTTGATCCTGATGACCATGAACCGCGTGTTGTATGACCAGTGTTTCCGGGATTATATGGTTTCATCTGCACGCCTCTTGATTTTTTAACTGTATGGTTTCGTGTTCCCATAGTGGTGGCAGGTGAGGTATTGTTCCCGGTAGAACTCCAACCTGACGATCCACTATGTGTCGACCTGTTTGGTTTGGTGGGTTGGGTTGATGGTTTGGTTGACCCCAAGCCGGTAGTACCTGTACTATTATTTAATCCAGATGTGTGTCCTCTTTCCACGCCTGTGATCTGGTGAGATTTAACCGAATTTGTGGATGGACTTCCGTTTCCGTTGTTGAATGATCCATGCTCCAGGTTGATGCCATTGGCCTTGTGGGTGCTTCTTACCGCATTTCGCGAATCCAGGTTGTTGCTCACGGATGTCGTTTGTGAAGACACTAAACGCGTTCCTCCGCCTGCACCTCCCGATCCTGCCCCGGGATTGTAAGTGTATCCTCCGAGATTCCCTCCGCGGTGTCCATAATGGTAACCGGAAGCACCGGTGCCAGACCAGGTGCCGTAGCCTCCGCCCCAACCATATCCATAACCACAGCCGGCATATGATGGGCACCATGCGTAAGCAGGTGCGCCCCACCCACAGCCATATCCGTATCCGTAACGCCACGGACGCCAAACACCTCCGTATCCCCAGTACGGTCCGGCATATCCCCACGACCAACCTGCACTCCATCCCCACCAGGGACTCCACCCTACAGACCAGGTTGGGTAACCCCAGGCATATGAACTGTACAAGGCAGAAGTCAAATACAAAGCATCAAGGGTGTACCAGTAGGGATCTGTATAATACGGGTCGTAATATCCTGTGCCATAACCCCGCCTGAATCTTCTGATCCTGGAAGCATAAGCGAAATCATCGTAGTATACTTCTTCATTGGTTATGGGAGCATCTCCACCGTAGTAATCATCCGTGTAGAAATCACTGCCACCGCTAACGGGCATTTCATATTGAGTGGAGGGATCGGGTTCGAATGATCCTGTTGCTTCAGGTTGCGGAGTTGCGTAATCCTCCGTGCTGTTATCCGTTACATAGGTCCGTTTCACTGATCCGCCATACAGCTCGTCTTCAGTTGAGTAACCCGACATTCTTGTTGATGAACAGGACTGCCCAATAATGGCAATCACTGCTACGCTTAAAAACCACCTTCCATTCAATTTCATGCTTCCTTGATTTTGCTTCCTTTGTACATTAGTCTTGAAAAAACCGAAAAGGTTTAATCGGACCGTTAACAAAATTTTAACAAAAATCGTACCAAGATATGGCCAAGAAGCTAGTTAGTCGGGAGGAGAACTACTCGCAGTGGTACAATGAGATTGTGCAAGGTGCTGATCTGGCGGAACATAGCGCTGTAAGGGGATGTATGGTCATCAAGCCTTATGGATATGCGATCTGGGAGAAGATGCAAGGCGAGCTAGACAGAATGTTTAAGGAAACTGGACACGTTAACGCGTATTTTCCCTTGTTCATTCCGAAGTCTTACCTAAGCAAGGAGGCGGATCATGTGGAGGGATTTGCCAAAGAATGTGCGGTAGTAACACACTATAGGCTTATGAACGATCCCGATGGTCAGGGGGTTGTTGTTGATCCAGAAGCGAAACTAGAGGAGGAGTTAATCATTCGGCCTACTTCCGAAACGATTATTTGGAACACATACAAGGGGTGGATTCAATCATATAGGGATCTTCCTGTTTTGTGCAACCAATGGGCCAATGTAGTACGATGGGAAATGAGAACGAGACTTTTCCTAAGAACTGCGGAGTTCCTGTGGCAAGAAGGTCATACTGCACATGCAACTGAAGCGGAAGCGATTGAGGAAGCTGAGAAGATGGCTCAGGTATATTCAGATTTTTGCGAGAATTACCTGGCCGTGCCAGTGATTCCAGGTGTGAAGACAGCTAGCGAAAGGTTTGCAGGGGCGGTCGAAACGTATTGTATTGAAGCACTGATGCAGGATGGTAAGGCATTACAGGCGGGTACCTCTCACTTCCTGGGCCAGAATTTTGCGAAAGCATTTGATGTCCAGTTCACCAATAAGGAAGGGAAGCTGGATTACGTATGGGCTACATCGTGGGGGGTAACCACACGGATGATTGGAGCGGTAGTAATGGTGCATTCTGACGATAATGGACTGGTTCTTCCACCCAGCCTGGCACCTACACAAGTGGTAATAGTTCCTATCTATAAAGGAGATGATGGGCTTGCACAGGTTTCTGAAGTAGCGTTGAAGGTGAAGGCCGAATTGGAAAACTTAGGCATTTCTGTGAAGTATGATGACCGTGATACCCATAAGCCAGGATGGAAGTTTGCTGAATACGAGATGAAAGGTGTTCCTGTTAGGCTGGCCTTAGGACAACGAGATCTGGAGAACGGCACGATTGAGGTTAGTAGAAGAGACCAGCTGAGCAAGGAAACAGTGGAGATTGATGGCGTAGCATCTAAGGTGAAGGCATTATTGGATGATATCCAGGTTGCTTTGCTGGAAAAAGCGAAGAAGTTCAGAGATGACAATAGCCATCATGTAGATACCTATGATGAATTCAAGCAAGTGCTTGAGGAGAAAGGAGGCTTTATCTATGCGCACTGGGATGGAACAGCTGAAACTGAAGAAGCGATCAAACAAGAAACGAAGGCTACGATACGATGCATACCTGCCGATCAAACAAAAGAAGACGGCAAGTGTATCTACAGTGGTAAACCGTCTGCCAGGCGGGTGATTTTCGCAAAAGCATACTAATGGATCAAACTAATGACGCTATCAACAAGATTTTTGATCAGCTTGCCCAGAAGGGAAGCCTGAAGCAAAACATCTTTCGAAATACCATCGAGCATTTCGAGTGCCTTAAACTTGCTGCGCAGGAAGTAGTTAAGGAACTGAAGTCACACGAAGAGGATTACGATAAGGATATAGAGATTTCGTTTACGGAACGGAGTAAAACCAACTTTGAACTCAAATTTGCGGGTGATGTGTTGGTTTTCCATATGCACACCAACGTGTTCAATTTTGACCGTAGCCATGCCATTTGGAAGTCTAACTACGTGAAGGAAGACGCTAACCGCGCCTATTGTGGAATGATCAACGTCTACAACTTTCTGGCTGATTCGTTCAAGTACAACCGTGAAAACGATATTGGTTATTTGGTGGCGCGAATCTTTGTCAATCTTGAGAATCACTTTTTCGTGGAAGGCAAGCGACAACTGGGGTTCCTGTATAACAACTTCTCCACGGAAACATTGGATTCAGATAAATGCAAAGCAGTGATCGAATCCGCGATGTTGTATGCTATGGACTTTGATCTGTTAACGCCTCCGTATGATGCAATGAAGCAGGTAACCGTCTACCAGATCCTCGCAAGTGCACAGAGTTCTAAGGTTAGCACAGGTAAGCGGCTTGGATTCCGCTTTCAAGCGGATTCTGACATAGGTTAGTTCAAGACGCTTAAATTTTGCGTGAAACGCGAAAAAATTTACATTTGCACTCCTCAATTTTGGGGAGTGTTTTTTTTTGGCCCGTTCGTCTAGGGGTTAGGACGCCAGGTTTTCATCCTGGAAACAGGGGTTCGATTCCCCTACGGGCTGCATAAGATTAAAGTATGGCAAACCATCAATCTGCTCTAAAGCGCATTCGTCAGTCTAACAAGAAAAGACTGCACAATCGCTATTATCACAAGACCGCAAGAAATGCGATCAGAAGCTTGCGTGCAACTACCAATAAGAAGGAAGCTGAAGAGCTTTACCCAAAGGTTATTGCTATGATCGACAAGCTTGCTAAGAACAATGTGATTCATAAGAACAAGGCTGCTAACCTTAAGTCGAGCCTTGCCAAGCACGTGAATAGCATTTAAGCAGATCGCCAACAGAAATTGGAACCACGCCTAGGCGTGGTTTTTTTTTATACGGATGGGTATACGTATTAAAGAATTGGCGGCAGAGGATCGCCCAAGAGAGAAAATGCAGATGAAAGGTGCAAAAGCCCTTTCGGATGCTGAGCTGATTGGAATATTGCTAGGATCAGGTAACAATGAAGAGTCTGCTGTGTCATTGGCGCAACGTATGTTGAGAGATGCGGATCAGGATTTGGGAAAGATTGCAAAGTGGTCGGTTGACGAATTCATGCAGTACCACGGTATAGGAGAGGCTAAAGCCATCACCTTATGTGCCTCAATGGAGCTTGCTCGCAGACGTGGTGAACTGAAGCCTCAGGAAACGCCAGGAGTTAAGGGGAGTTCGGATGTATTTCGGCTTATGCGCTCCAGGACGATGGATCTTTCGGTAGAGAAGTTCTGGGTTATTCATCTGAATCGGGCACACCTGGTGCAGGACATCACAGAGTTGAGCACAGGTGGCGTGAGTCAGACCGTTGTGGATATGAAGGTGCTTTTCAAGGAAGCGGTGGTTAAATTGAGTTCATCCATCATCCTATGTCACAACCATCCTTCGGGAAATCTGAGCCCGAGCAATGCAGATATTGAGCTTACCAACAGGGCGAAGAAAGCTGCGAACCTCTTTAACATTTCGCTGATCGACCACGTCATTATTGCCGATTCTGGTTACTTTAGTTTCAGTGACGAAGGTTTGCTTTGATTTTACTTTTCTCCCAAAAAATTTCCAATCGGCTTCGCTTTTCAAGTGGAGTTCTCGCTGATCTGCTCGGTGTAGACGTTCAGCTTACAAGTGAGGAACAGGAAGCCATGCAACACCATGGTCCTTTAATTTGCTATGGTTCCAATTTGGGAAAGGGAATCAGTGTTCCCGCAACTGGCTTGCTCCACGAAGGAGGAATCAAAGACCAGAACGTACAGGTTGAATTAGGTAATCCGATCATTAAGCTGTTCAAGCAGGAAGGAGATTACACGCTGGATTTTGACCTGTTCAGCTCCATCTTCTATCTGGTAACACGCTACGAAGAGTATCTGCCGAGCATTCGTGACGATCATGGAAGGTTTAAGGCAGAGGAGTCTCTCGCCTACAAGAACAATTTTCTTCAAAGACCAGTGGTAAACGAATGGGCGCGATGGTTCATTCAATTGCTACAAGAGAAGTACCCCGACTATCACTGCCCCGGAACCCGTTTTGAGTACTTAAGCACGATAGATATAGACAATGCTTTTGCCTATAAGGAAAAGGGCGTTGTTCGAACTGTGGCGGCATCGTTGAAGGATTTCTTTACGCTGCATTGGGTTTCTTTCGTGAGGAGGTTTGCGGTGTTATTTGGCGGTAAGCGTGATCCATTCGATACGTTCGACCATATGCATGCGTTGCATCAGAAGTATGGTTTAAGGGCCATCTACTTTTTCCTTTTGGCAGACTATGGCACCAATGATAAGAATGTGAACCCTCACAGTCGCAGGCTACACTCTGTGATAAAATCTGTAGCGGATTACAACCGGGTTGGAATACACCCATCTTATGGGTCCAATACAGATGAAACGAAACTTCCCAGAGAGTTAAGGCGATTGCGGGAAATCGTTAATCGTGATGTCATGTGTTCCAGACAGCACTTTTTGATGATTCGTTTTCCGGAAACATATCGGAAGCTCATAGATCATGATATTACGGAGGATTATTCTATGGGTTATCCCAGTACGCCTGGGTTCAGAGCAGGAATTGCCAGTCCATTCAATTTCTATGATCTTGAAATGGAGCAAAAAACTGAATTGAAGATCTTCCCTTTCTGTATCATGGAGAGCTCGTTCTACTATTACATGAACACCACTCCAACAAATGCAATGAACCATATCCGGCAAATGGCAGAAGCGGTTTATGGAGTAAATGGGACTTTTATTACACTATGGCACAATGATTCACTTAGTGGTTTCAGCGTATGGAGAACCTGGAAGTCACTTTATGGAGATACATTGGAGCTGGTAAATCAACTACAAAATGGAAGTAGTCAACCTTAGCGATAAAGACAGTATAGTATCTGCGTACCTTTCGGAGCTACGCAATGTGGATGTTCAGAACGATAGACTTCGCTTCAGACAGAACCTGAGCAGAATTGCTATGCAATGTTCCTTTTTGATCAGTGAGGAGTTGGATTACATGAACAAACGGGTAACTACTCCGCTTGGTGAGGCGGATACCAGGGTGCTAGCAGATCAGCCGGTAGTTGCCTGCATTCTTCGCGCGGGCCTGGCCATGCACGAAGGCGTTATGGAGGTATTCGAACATGCCGATCATGCATTTATTTCTGCTATGCGGGTTCACAATGATGATGGATCGTTTTCTATCGAACTAAACTATCTCGCGGCTACAGACCTTGAAGGTAAAACAGTAATTCTGGCGGACCCGATGCTAGCCACGGGTGCCTCAATAATAACGGCTGTTGAAGCGTTAAAGAACAATGGCACTCCTTCGATGTTATACTTAATAAGTGCCATTGGCAGTCAAGAAGGAATCGACTATGTGGAGCAGCATCTGGATATTCCAGCGAAGTTATTCATAGGTGCGATTGATCCTGAATTGACGCCTGAGGCTTATATTAGTCCAGGTCTGGGAGATGCGGGAGACCTGGCGTACGGTGAGAAGATATGACAATGGAACTTTTCTTGTTTGGGTTTGGGATGGGAACTTTCAAGTTCCTCTTTTCGCAGTGGTTGGTATTTGGCTACAGCGTGCAACGTGAGATAGGGGTGGACTTCTTCGGTTTGTTGATTCCCACCATTGCAGGTGCGTGGACAAGCATGGGTGTATTTTATTTCGGTTCAGGATTTTTCATGAAACGTGCCGCTAAGAAGAGAAGGGATGCAGTTGCTGCAGCCATCGCTGCGGGTAAACCGATTCCCTTCAAGAGAAAATTCACAGGCATCAATAAGTTCGTGGTACGGATTAAAATGAACATAGGAATACATGCGGTAACATTCATTGCCCCACTGATCCTTTCCATACCTATTGGTTCAATCGTGTGCGCCAAGTTCTACAGGGATCACAAGTACACCTTTCTCTACATGATGGGCTTTTCATTGGCATACGCTGCTATTATGAGCACCATCATAACCTTTACAGCAGTTGGGTGATATCGCCCATATATTCTTCGATCTCGATAGAACCCTCTGGGATTTTGATACCAACAGCAGGAACACTTTACTTGAACTATTTGAGCAACATTCAATGTCGGCTCATGGATTTGAACCTGAAGAATTCGTTTCCACCTATTTTGAGATCAATGATAGGATGTGGGCAGCCTTCCGAAGAGGTGATATCTCCAAGGATAGATTGCGTATTTCGAGGTTCATTCAACTTCTATCAACTAAAGGGGTAGATAACGTTCATCTTGCTGAAGTCTTATCAGAGCAGTACATCAACATTTGTCCTAAAAAGAACGCACTTGTGGAAGGTACTATGGAGTTGATGGAGTCTCTAAGCGGTAATTATAAGCTTCATGTGATCACGAATGGTTTTAGGAGGGTACAGCGAATTAAGCTGGTCAACTCCGGGCTCAATAAATACTTTGATCACCTGATAACATCGGAAGATGCTGGAGCCGCTAAACCTGACCGCAAGATCTTCGAGTATGCTGCTAAGCTTACGGGAGCTAAAAAACATGCGTCTTTAATGATCGGAGACCATGAAGACATTGATGTGTTGGGTGCCAACAATTTTGGTTGGACTTCGGTACTGTATAGCACCAGCGCAATGGATTCAAAAGCGAGTCACGTAGTACGTTCGTTAAAGGAATTCAGGGAACTACTGAATGCGGGCTAGTACGCTCACACCACCGGTAACTTTGTCATCAATATTCACAGTGATCTCCGCATCTGTTGGAACAAATACGTCAACACGGCTTCCGAACTTGATGAAGCCCATTTCTCCACCTTGTTCCGCCACATCACCTTCTTTACTGTAGTGAACTATTCTTCTGGCCATGGCTCCAGCTATCTGTCGGAAAAGTACCGTAAGTTCTCCTTTGGTAACCGCAACCGAAGTTCGCTCATTCTCAGTAGATGATTTAGGATGCCATGCAACGAGGTACTTTCCAGGATGGTATTTCACATAACTCACATCACCTGCGATAGGGTATAGGTTCTTGTGTACGTTCAGAGGAGACATGAACACCGATATCTGTTTGCAGTTGGTCTTCAATACTTCAGGTTCGTAGACATCTTCAATAACCACCACCTTTCCATCGGCCGGACTTATGATGGCTGACTCATCTACCGTAATTGTTCTCTTTGGATTCCTGAAGAATTGCAGGATGATAATCATGATGAATGCAGCCAGAGCGTAGAGCAGCCATTGCAGCCAGAAGAGACTTTCGGGAATTACAAACCACGCCAGTGCACAAATACCACCAGATACAATGGTTGCAAGTATGATGGATGCTGTTCCTTCGCGGTGAATCATTCGCTAAAGATATCAGAATACAAATAGAGAGAGATAAGCATAGCTCAACGGTGCGGCCAACAAAGTGCTATCAAATCTGTCTAATACCCCTCCATGACCAGGCATGATCTTACCAGAATCTTTTACTCTCGCATTTCTTTTCAACATTGATTCCACCAGGTCTCCAAGGGTTCCAGAACTTGTTATAAGCAGCCCCAGAATGATCCAATCAGTGATGGTATACAGGTCGAAAATGTAGAAGTTCGCAACTGCTACTCCTGTGCCGGCTATCACGCCCCCTAACGTTCCCTCCCATGTCTTCTTAGGTGAAATGCGTTCAAACATCTTGTGTTTACCGAAGGACCTGCCAACAAGATAAGCTCCCGTGTCGTTGGCCCAGATCACAAAGAAATAGGCAAGGATAGGTTCGAAGTGATACTCAGTGTAAGTGCTGTACTGTTGATGACCCAGCAAGAGCAAACACGTGAACGGCAACGCGATGTAGAGCAATGGAACGAGCGATGTTCCCAGGTCATTCAAGGCCGAGTCGCTCTTCCTAAACAGCTTCGCGATAAGGATAACGGGTATCGCAATAAGGAAATATAGTAGAGAAGTAAGCTCGGTCTTTCTAAGAATCCATGCGGCCGTTATACCGAAGAACAACCCAGCTAGCAATAGCGCATCAAAGTAGTCTTTGCGGTTGCCGACTTTACTGGAGAGGTTAACGTACTCAAAAGTTCCAACAAGAATCAAGATTCCGGTTAGAGCCAGGGCGGTGTATTGATGTAGCATGAAGCTGCCCACCAGTACGATCACGAAGACCGCTGCCGTAATAGTTCTGGTAACAAAGCCGCTCATTTCTTGGCTTTTTCAGCTATTTGTTTGGCTTGCAATGCATCTTCTTTCTTGACGTATAGATCGAGATCCGCAGATATCCCGTTTGCCGGTAGCATGGAATCTGATTTGTTGATGATGAAAGAAACGATTCCTACTTCATCCAGCATACTGCTCACCAGGTGGATGAAATGGGACTGGGTAGTAGAAAGAATCTTAACCCAATTATGTGATAGCTTCTGGTCCATCTTGAGGCTCCTCATCGGCTCCCGATGGCTCCTCAGATGGTGCTTCCTCGGAAGTACCATTGCTGGCAGTCTCTTCTGTAACTTCTGAAGCAACGTGAGGAGCTTCTTCTTTTACTTCTTCAGCTGCGGCTAGCAGTTCATCAGAGCCACTCTCCTTGAAAGGTCTTTTACCAAAGATCTTTTCAACGTCTTCCTTAAAGATAACCTCTTTCTCTAAAAGTAATTCTGCCAGTTGGGTCAACTTATCCTCATTGTTTCTTAGGATACCGAGTGTTCTCTGGTAAGCGGCTTCAATCATCGCGCTTACTTCCTCATCGATCACTTCACCCGTTTTTTCACTCCAGGGCTTGTTGAAGCCCATGTCATTCTGACCCGTAGAATCGTAGTAGCTTATGTTTCCGATCTTTTCGTTCAGTCCATAGATGGTAACCATCGCGTACGCTTGCTTGGTGATCTTCTCAAGGTCGCTAAGCGCTCCAGTTGAAACTTTGCCGAAGATCAATTCCTCAGCAGCACGACCGCCAAGAGCAGCACACATTTCGTCCAACATCTGCTCAGCAGTTGTAATCTGTCTCTCCTCCGGGAGATACCATGCTGCTCCCAAGGACTTTCCTCTGGGAACAATGGTCACTTTTACCAATGGATTCGCGTGTTCGGTTAACCAACTTACAGCGGCATGACCAGCTTCATGATATGCGATCACCTTCTTCTCTTCATCCGTGATGATCTTATTCTTCTTCTCAAGACCACCAATAATTCTATCCACCGCATCAAGGAAGTCTTGTTGCGAAACGAACTTCTTTTGTTTCCTTGCAGCGATCAACGCAGCTTCGTTACAAATGTTCGCGATGTCTGCACCGCTAAATCCTGGAGATTGTTTAGCAAGGAATTCAGCATCTACTGAATCATCGATCTTAATCGGTCGGAGATGAACCTTAAAGATGTCTTTACGCTCAACAAGGTCCGGTAGATCAACGTAAATCTGCCTGTCAAACCTACCTGCCCTGGTAAGGGCGCGGTCTAGCACATCTGCACGGTTCGTTGCTGCTAGCAAGATCACCCCGTTATTGGTGCCGAAACCATCCATTTCTGTTAAAAGCTGGTTCAACGTACTTTCTCTTTCATCATTAGCGCCTTGCGCGATGCCTTTACCACGGGCACGCCCAATGGCATCGATTTCATCAATAAAGATGATTGCTGGAGCTTTCTCTTTAGCCTGTTTGAACAAGTCTCTTACTCGTGAAGCACCCACTCCTACGAACATCTCTACGAAATCTGAGCCAGAAAGCGAGAAGAAAGGAACCTTGGCTTCTCCTGCAACGGCTTTTGCCAGAAGGGTTTTCCCAGTTCCCGGAGGGCCTATTAATAGCGCCCCTTTCGGAATCTTGGCTCCAAGCTCGGTGTATTTCTTCGGATTTTTCAGGAAGTCTACAATTTCCTGGATTTCCTCTTTCGCGCCTTCAAGACCTGCCACATCCTTAAATGTGACATTAACGCTCTTCTCTTTGTCGAAGAGTTGTGCTTTGGATTTGCCAATGTTGAATATCTGACCTCCGGGGCCTCCGCCACCGGTCATTCTTCGCATAATGAATACCCAGATCGCGATCAAAATCACCAAAGGAAGCAACCAGCTCAGCAAATTGCCCAGCCATTCTTCCTGTTTCTCGTATCCGTAAATGAAATCCTGGTCGGCACTCCAGAGCTCTACCTTTTCCTGAAACCTCCCGAGGTCTCCGAACTGAACTTCGTAGTGTGGGCCCGTTCCCTTCTTTGCTCCAAAGAAACCATTCCTGATCTTCTTGTTGTGTGGTTCCTGGTTGAGGTATTCTGATTTTACCGTGATCTGTGCAACATCGTCATTGTACTGAATCTTCTTGATTTCTCCCTTTTCAACCATTTCTTCTAACTCCTTCAGGGAGATAGAGTTATAATTAAATGAAGAACCAAAAAGTGCAAATGTGATGAATGCAACGCCTATGATGGCGTATATCCAATAGAAATTGAACGGCTTGCCGCTACCCGGTGTCTTTTTCCCTCCAGTCTTGTCGCTCATAATGTTTGTTTAACTGTACTGCGTTCGCTTTATGCTATTTTGGCGGTCTCTGCATCTGCCCAAAGGGCTTCCAGATTGTAAAACTCCCGAATGTCTTTTTGGAACACGTGAACTACAACATTTACGTAATCCATGAGTACCCATTCAGAACTCTGTTTGCCTTCAATGCTAATGGGTTTATCGCCCAAAGCCTCCCTTACCTCTTTTTCAATCGAATCAGTAATCGCATCTACCTGGGTATTGGAAGTACCCGAGCAAATGATAAAGTAATCTGTTACTGCGTTGGGAAGATTTTTGAGGTTCAGAGTGACGATATCCTCGCCCTTTTTTTCCTGAATTCCGTGGACAATTACATCCGCTAATAAATCTGACCCCTTCTTAACGTTTTTACCCGCCATTCGCTTGATTCATGCAAACGCCCAAAAATAGTGTTTTTTAAGTTGTTCTTTATTTCTAACATTTGATCAATCAAAGTGTTCAGTGGACTTTCGAATAATTAGGGAAGAGGAGGTTAACTCTACTAATGAGGTATTAAGGGCACTCATAAAAACGGGAGTGAACGAACCTTTAGTACTCGTTGCCCAACATCAAACAGCAGGTAAAGGGCAATTTGATCGCCAATGGGATAGCGAATCCGGTGAAAACCTGCTGTGCTCCTTCTACGTTCCCGGCCCCGTATTCCCCGCAAGCTCCGCGTTCCATATTAGCATGATTGCAGCATTGTCAGTAGTGGGAGTATTAAAGGAAAAGGAGATAGAAGCAATGGTCAAATGGCCCAATGACATTCTCGTGGATATGGAAAAGATATGTGGGATTCTCATTGAAAATGTCATCAAGGATCAATATGTAGGTGGGTCAATTGTTGGTATAGGATTGAATGTCAACCAATCCCGCTTTCAGATTGAAAATGCTACATCTATGTATCTGAGGGCTGGCATGGCATTTTCGTTGGAAGATGTACTCAAAGGGTTAGCACAAACGATTTCGTGTTGGATTGACGATTATGTTCATCAACCTTCGGCATTAACAAGTAGGTACCTATCCACTCTTTACGGTTATGGTCAGGTAGTGCCTGCAATAATTGGAGATAAGGAAGTGCAGTGTGAGATCAAGAACGTACTTAATGATGGCAGACTTGTCGTTCAAATGGACGGTGAGGAGCACACCTTCATGCAGGGTGACATCAAGCTGATGCGCTAGGCGTAATGCGCTTTTAAATTTTCGGCCATCATTCCAAGAAAGTTCTTCAAAGGGTTCTCGATCATCATTTTCATAAAAGCGTTGACATCCCCATCGAACTGAATTGTCACCTTACTTTCCTCTCCCTCTTCAGCTACCACAATCTTCATTTCAAATGGAAAAGGATTCTTGCCCTCCGAGATCATTTTGATGCTTCCTGCTTCTTGTTGCTCATCCAACTTCATGGATATTTCGGCCATACCATCGATGGTAAAACGTAGCGTAGACTGTGTACTTACAACGTTGGAAACTTTATCCTGCGGTAGGATAGTGGGAATATTATTGAGATCACTGAGGTACGTATGCACCTCCTGATTGCTTGCAGGAATAATGTCAGTCGCTTCGGTTATTCTATTCATGCTGGTACGTTCCACAGAGAAGGTTCTTCTCTCCAGGCTCTCAATGATTCAAGGTCACTTTCTGATGCGAATCCGGTGATAACTGCCCTATCGATTAGATGATCGTAATCGCTCAACGAGATCAATTGAACGCCAGCAGCTTCGAAGTTGTCTTCGGCAGCCTGGAATCCATAAGTAAAGATGGAGACCATTCCGGTAATGATCAGTCCGGCATCACGCAGCGCTTCAACAGCACGTAAGCTACTTCCACCCGTTGAAACAAGGTCTTCCACTACGATCACTTGCTGTCCAGGTGTATACTCTCCTTCAATCTGATTGCCAAGCCCGTGCTCTTTCTTCGAAGAACGAACATAACAGAAAGGAACACCAAGGTCTTGGGCCACCAACACTCCTTGGGCAATTCCACCCGTTGCAACTCCTGCAATCATGTTGGGCGAACTAAATTTTCTGTCGATAACCTCTACCAGTTTTTGCCTGATGAAGGTGCGTACACGAGGATGTGATAGGGTTTTTCTGTTGTCACAATAAATGGGAGAATTCCATCCGGAGGCCCACTTAAAAGGATCGTTAGGTTGAAGTTCAATTGCCTTAACTTGCAGAAGAAAATCTGCAACCTGATGCGCTGTTTCCTCGTTGTAGATCATACGGCAAATATGAGCAAAAAATAAGGTCAGATGGATAGCGAGGTAAGAATATTTTTTGATGAGCGTGTAGTGACGATTTCATCAGCGTTTGTAGGCGATTCAGCGGTTTTTGATGGCTTGTATTTCGATGGTGCTGGCTCATTGGATGGGGTAGAAATTCAATCCATCATGAACACCTTTAAGGGTAACCTGTACGTCCGCTCAGAAGATCCAGAGAGAACACTTCACAAGCTATTCCAGTCTTTCAAGATCATACCAGCCGCAGGAGGATTGGTCAAAAGCGATAAGGGACTCCTTTGGATATTTCGACTGGGTAAATGGGATCTTCCTAAAGGCAAAGTAGAAGAGGGGGAAGCGTTGGAACTGGCTGCGGAAAGAGAGATTATTGAAGAATGTGGGAACCTGCAACTAGAGCTGCATGGACATCTTGGAACTACCTACCATTGCTATGAACAGGGCGGAGAAATGATCCTTAAACCAACACATTGGTATGGTTTTACCACAAACGATATTGATGTTGAATTGGTTCCACAAAAGGAAGAGGGAATTACCAAGGTGAAATGGGTTAGTGTTAGCGAAATGGATGAAGTCATGGAAAGCACCTATGCTTCCATAAGAGATCTTATGGCTTCCCTATCCGGTACTTTTCTTTCTTAGGCAAAGAGGCTTCAATGATTCTGTAGAGCTGTCTGTCAGCACTTCCCGTAGGTCTTTCAGCAGGTGCATGAACGATCTTACCATCCGGACCAATGATCACGTAAGAAGGGATCACTCTCACATTGTAATCTTCGAGCAGCCGGTTATTGTTATCAATGTGAAGGAACTTCCAGGGGTATTTGTATTTACGTTGCACTTTGATCATCTCTTCCTTTGATGCATCGCAGTTGATGCTAACGAAGTCGATCTTTTTGCCATAGACCTTGTGCATCTTTTCCATCACACGCATTTCTTTCATGCTTGGAATGCTCCAGCTGGCCCAAAAGTTCACGTACAAGTATTTGCCTTCGAAGCTGGCAAGTGTGAACTCGTTCTTTTCCGCATCCTTCAATTTGAAGTCGGGAGCTGGAGCACTTTGCTTCAGATTGGTATATAGGGCAACAATGTTATACGCGATCAGCTTGTTGTTCTGATCTTCAGAACGCTCGTATATCTGGTTGACCATGTTAAGCACATTGTTCTGATCGAAAATCGGGTCGTTGTATAATTCGTTCAACCCGAACAACAAATACAACTCACGGAGTCGGGCATCCTTCAATCGTGCGTCCTTACTTAACAGGATATCTAATTGGCTAACGCTGGCTGACTTGTTGATACAATTCTTGTATGCCAATCCATCGTAAGCAATACACTTGGTCCTTAAGTCTTTCTGGAAAAACTGCGCAAAGAACTTCATGTACTCTTCCAGCTCATGATGTACAGGTTTGTCCTTCAGGAAAAGCTTGAAGAGCTCAGCATCGTTGGCATTTACCGCATCCATCATATTGGCAATGCTATACGTCACATATTGATCGAGGAACTGGATCTTGTGTTTGCCGTACTTATCGGTCATCTTTTTCCTCCAGGTTTTGATCTTACTGAAGGCTTTCTTGCTGGCAAATTGGTTGCGATTTTTCAGAAGAAAATCTTCGTAATCCCTGTTGAACTGTGCTATCAATTGGTTCAGTTCAGTAGGGCTTGCAAACACCTGTTGCAAGGAAAGACACTTGTCGTATACCTGCGTTGGATTGAAATCTTTATCGTAGTCTACATTTAGCGTGTATATCTTACCTGGCTCCACAAATAGACCTGCGGTCTTGTCTTCCACCTTCAATGTGATAAAGACTGTAGACTCTATTTCAAACTCTACCTGGAAGATGCCTTTGGGCTTAACCATATCACTGGTCACCTGCCGCTCCCGGTACGTAATGTAGTCTGTGTAGTTGTAAACGGAAATGATCGTCTTTTCGAAATCAGGGGCAGTTCCCTTGATCACAACTTTGTTGGAAGCATAAGATGTAATAGCACCAACCGCACATATCAATGTCAACAATCCCTTCATCCTGGTATTACCATTCCCTCTGGTAAGAATGCAGACACCTCACCATTGTTCATAATTATATCACGAACAATAGTGGAGTTTATTGCAGCGTACTCTGGCTCGGTAAGTAGCAGAACGGTCTCTATCCCGCTGATAGACTTATTCATAAAGGCGATGTCGCGTTCATATTTAAAGTCGGTAGAATTCCGCAATCCTCTTAGCATGAAACCTGCGTTGATGGATTTTGCGAATTCAACAGTCAGTCCCTCATAGGCCGTAACGGTAACGTTGGGTTCCGGAAATACAGAAGCTATCATTTCCAGTCGTTGCTCTATCGTAAACATGTACTGCTTCCCGGAATGGTTGCCAATGCCAATCACCACTTCATCAAACAGCTGAGCAGCTCTACGCACAATGCTTTCGTGACCCTTTGTGATAGGATCAAACGATCCTGGAAACAACGCTTTTCGTTCCATGTGTTTAAGTTAACTCAAAAATTGAGAAGTTAACACGGCCGTAACTCCGGTGGTCTTTGAAACCTGGGTGTTTTTTGAAGTTGTATTCGGGTGGATGTTCAAGAATGAAGACCCCTCCTTGTAATAATACGTCATCATTGCAAATGAGCTCGGGAAGTTCTTCCAGCTGATCCATATCGTAGGGTGGATCCGCAAATACGATGTTAAATTGTGCTTTGTTCTTCTTTAGAAAAGTGTGCACATCATAAGGTAATACCTTCACATTGTCAACATCCAACTCCTTCAAGTTGCGTTGTATACTTGCCACACATCTTCTGTTCTTCTCCACGCTGGTAACAGTAGATGCACCTTGAGAGATAAACTCTATAGACATTGCTCCGGTTCCTGAGAAAAGGTCCAGCACCGATACCCCATCCACGTGGTAGTTATGATGTAGAATATTGAACAGTGCCTCTCTGGCCATGTCTGTTGTTGGCCGCGCGGGGAGCTTGCCGTAGACATTTACAACCCTACCCTTAAGATATCCGCCAATTATGCGCATAGCGTACCGGCTAAAGACCCCACCAGTTGCACCTTATGTGCTTCGGTGGTTTTTTGAGGGAAGGTTAGTCGCTCAAAATCCGGATAAAGGGAAACGTTCTTGGAGAAGCTGGACATGCGTTCCAAAGTATCCGGAGTTCCCAGACTTCCTCCAATGGCTATTTCATGTACTTCCTTGTTTATGCTTAATTGCTCATGGCCATAAAGCAAAAAGTAATTGAAGTCGTCCACATTGCTCGTTTCAAACTGGTTGGCGAGTTGCAATCGGTTATCCTGTTTCACCAACAGGTACATCATATCCTCGGTGGTATAGAGAAGAGATACTGCACTAGAGGCGTGATCGTAAAGTAACTCGATGAGTCCAGTAGTAATGTGGCGTACTTCTGAATTCGGAAATGAACTTTGCAATTCAGCGATGATAGGGGAAACGGTATAAAGGTTGTGCGCAGCCGTGCCTACCAATTGATCTTTGGCTGGCTCTCCAATTGGATTGCCAAAATTCAGTTTCAGGTAATCTTTGTCTCGTTCACTATCATAAACCCCGTTGGGGATCTGAACACTGCCAGTTGCAGCCTCAATCCATATGATCCGAGCTTCTTTAGAGAATAGAGGATTGTCTTTTTCAAGGATGTTCTCAACCAACCCTGAAGAGATGGTCTCTTGAGAGTTGTAACTCCCGTAACCGAATACCTGCAATTGCTTGCCTGAATAATTGTACCAGTTAACGTGGTGCGTTCCTAATTCTACCACGATGCGAACATCCGGAATGGTGGACGCATCAACACCTTCATTGATGACCACAAATTTCTTTGAAACTGACATGGGGATTATTCCCAGTTACCGCTGGTAGTTGGCTCTGTCATGGAGCCCAGCTGCATTCCTTCTTCAAGGTCAACATCGTATTCTTCAGTGTTCATACCAGCGTAGATGAACTGGTACTTAGCGAATACAACAAAAACAGGTACCTGAAGATTATTTCTTTCGATTGTTCCAGCATCAATTTCGAAACGCTCTCCATTGCTAAACGGTATCAGCGGCAGGCTGTCCAATGAGATGCCTTCAGGAAATAGCTTGTCCATCACAGGAGTCGCAATAGTGTCACGCTTGATGATGCCTAACGCAAGAGCTTCCGCTTCAGACTCAACACTGTCCGGTACAACGCCAATGGCCATGATCTCACGAATCGAATCCTTGGTAATGAAGTTCAGCAGCTGATCGAATGTCTTTGCATACAAGCCCTTTTCTGCCTTGTGGGCTTTTTGTGCTGTTCTGATCTTGAGAAGACGCTCTTTCACTACATCTCTTCGCGCTTCAGCTGCAGCCTGAAATACAAGCTTATCGTCAATTACCTTGTAGTTCATATAGGCAATGCCAATCGCTCCAAGCAAAACAACACCGAGAAGAATGTTCTGTAGTCCCCTCTTGATGATCTCCATGGCATAAAGCAGGGTGATCACACCGGCAAGGATAAGTACCACACTACCAATAAGCACGTTGCTGTTCTGACCACCGCTAAGAGCCATGATCGTTACAATCAATCCAATCAGTAATAAAACTGAGCTGAAAAGGTATTTGCTAATGAGGGAGCGAAAGTTCATTTCTTCTCAAAATTAGGCGTTGACAAATCTAATATTTTTTTCATGCCGAAGCCGGCCGCCAGCTTCTAATTTAGGTTAATTTAAGACGCTCTTAACGCTATAACTTGGGTTTCCAACAAAGATTACACGAACACTTCGGATTTACGCCTACCAATGAACAAACGGTAGCGATTGAGAAGCTAACGGATTACCTGGCAGGCAAAATTAACGCGCAGGCCTTCCTTTTGAAAGGCTACGCGGGCACCGGAAAAACAACCCTCATTTCTGCCTTGATAAAGACATTGGAAGAACGAGATATTCCCTGTGTACTGCTTGCGCCAACGGGTAGAGCGGCCAAAGTGCTGGGAGGCTATTCTTCTCATGCAGCCTCTACCATTCACAGGCAGATATATGCACCACAGTACTTTCCGCATGGGGGATACCGCTTCGTTCTTGCCAGGAATCCTTTTCAGAAGGCCGTGTTTATAGTTGATGAGGTTTCAATGATTAGTGACGATTCTGGGCCCTTATCCGGCTCGTGGGGGCAGGCAAACAGCTTGTTGGAAGACCTGATGACCTATACACTCATAGGTAGTAACAAATTGATCTTTCTTGGTGACACTGCTCAATTGCCTCCCGTTGGTACGGATGTAAGTCCGGTATTCAGAACGGATTACATCTTCGACAAGTACCAGGTTAAGACGTATGATCTGGAGTTGAAGGAAGTTGTTAGGCAGGCCAGTGAATCAACCATTCTAAAGAACGCAACTACCATACGCGAATGTCTTGGTAATGATTTCCTTCCTCAACTTGAGCTTGATATGGACTTCAGACAGGTGGACGGTTATGCCTTGCAAGAAGAACTCGAAGATGCTGTAAGTGAGTTCGGAGAAGAACAGGTTTTGATTATATGCAGATCCAACAAAAGGGCGAATCGGTTCAATCAGGAATTCCGTCATCGCATTAAATGGCACGAAGAGGAATTGTCGGCAGGTGAAAGAATGATGGTTGTACGTAACAATTATTTTTGGTTGAAGGATGATCCAAAGAATGCGTTGATAGCCAATGGAGATTTCGCTGAGATTCTATCGGTAAGGAATGAGCAGGAAATATATGGGACACGCTTTGCTGATGTATCTATCCGACTGCCTGATGCAGAAGGCGATTGCGAGATCGACTGTAAGATATGGCTGGATGCCATTCATGCCGAAACAGCCAATATGCCCTTTGCTCAGCGAAGTAAGATGTTGGAATTGATCGAGGAAGATTTTCCTGAAGTGCTCGATTTGAAGAAGCGGAAGGCCAAGGCGAGAGCCACCGAGCATTATCAAGCATTGGAGATGAAGTTTGGGTATGCCGTTACTTGTCACAAATCGCAGGGAGGACAGTGGGACGCTGTTTTCATAGACCCTGAGATCTACGATGAAGCCATGTTGGAAGATGATGAGTTTCTCCGCTGGTTATACACAGCCGTAACGCGGGCTGTGAAGCGGGTGTATTTGTTGAATTTTCCTACTCAGATGTTACTTACGGAGTAGGAAGCCCTAAAGAAGGACGTACTTCTTTTTAACCAAATCCAGGAATTCCGTGGTAGCCTTCCAGTACTCTTCGTTGTTCGGATCCGTCTTCCAAAGTGCCCTGGAACCATGGGTTCCTTTAGACTGAGGAATGAATTGATGAACCTTGCTAGAGTCTATGCCAGATAGAAGTTGAGTCAAATCTTCATTGGCTTCTTCTAACGAGGAAGTGACAAAAACAGGTGCGTTTAGTCCGGCAATCGAATCTCTTAGACTATAGGTTGCTCCGAAGTATTCACCAGGACTAAACGATAGAACAGCTCTTACATTGGAATTATCATTTGCCACTTTCATTACCAATCCTGATGAATAAGAACTTCCCCAGAGGATGACTGGTTGACCGGTTTTCTTCGCGTAGTAATCTACCGCAGCTTCAATATCCTGAACCGCATCCAGAAAGGTAGTAGGAAGACTGTCCTTCTCGGCCGCCAGTTTCGTTTCGTTGAACCATTCCAGCAAATTGCCTCCTGAGCGCTGATCGATAGCCATACACCTGTAGCCCATTTCGTTCAATGCTGGCGCAATCTTCACATATTCTATTTTATTGAATCCAGCCTGATGGCAAAGCACAATTGGAATACCCGTTGAATCCTTTTCATAAATCTCTGCGCATATCTTCAGCCCATCTTTGGAATCGAAGTAGATCTTTTCAGGATATGTTACCTCAATTTCTTCTTCGGTAGTTTGGGGATTCGTAACCTGTTCGATCTGTTCTTCAGGTTGTCCGCATGCAGCTAGAATGCCTGCAGCAAGGATAAAGTATAAATGCTTCATAGTTTTCTCAATAACAGGCTTCCGCTGGAATAGCCTCCACCAAAAACGGTCAGTAAGATAAGATCCCCAGGCTGATAATTGTCCATGTGCTCTGAAAGTACGATAGCAGTACTAGCGCAGCCAGTGTTTCCAAGTCGTTGAATATTGTTCAACACTTTCGAAGGATCGATACCGAGTTCCGTTACCACATAATCTACGATTCTAATATTCGCCTGATGCGCGATAAAGTAGTCCACATCCTTTATGGAAAGTGAGTTTCTGGAAAGAATCTCCTCGCTGGTTTCAGCCATGAAAACACATGCGTTCTGAAATACATTCCTTCCATCAGGCATTCCAATACCTGTTCCATCCATTCTGCAGTAAACTGCATCCGGACCTTTGCCTACATCACCGTGTCCCTTACTTTTTATGTCCAGAATCTCAAATCCGCTAGTGTCTTTACGCTTATCAGAGATCAGAATTGCTCCGGCTCCATCACCCCACAAATGGCCTGAAACCGGATTTGTTTCATCGTTGAATGCACTGTTGTGTTCACTAACAATAACCAGGGCTTCTTTTGATTTGCCCAGTGCGAAGTATCCCTGCACTACCTCTATACAGTTTATAAAGGAAGAGCAGGCAGCTGAAACGTACATAGCCCTCGCGTTAGCAATATTGAATTCTTGCTGAACAGCATGTGCAATGGTTCCAACTGTATCGAAGGGAGTGTATGACCCGCCTACAATCAGATCAACATTCTTGAATGTTACGTTGCCATTTTGCTTTAACAGATTGGCACATCGGATGGCCATGGTATTGGTGGTCTCATCTGCACTGGCGCGACTACGTGTTTCTATACCAGTCTTTCTTAGAATGGTCTCATTGTCAATCCCACTCAGTCGTTCAATGTCTGCATTATCCAGACGATCATCAGGGACGTAATGCGCTATTGCGTTGATGTACATACTCATCGGGGCTAGCGAATATAGACAATCAGGAAGTGCAGGTCAATGGCTAGAGAAACATGACCACGTAGAGCAGAACACTAAGTGTGGTTCCTAAAACTTCGGCTATGACTGTACCTGTGCGCTGCCTTCGTTCCCTGCGTTTCTTCTTTTTGGCTTCTTTCTCAGCCTGGGCTGCACGCTCTTCAGCCGAATAACCGTATCGTTTGTGGTAATCCTCCTCTGTGGTCATTTCACCTTCTTCAAACAGTTCGGATTCCTTTCCGTTGTTTGGCGGAGTATTGGATTGAGCAACGGTTGTTACCGTTGCGAATGTTAAGAGGAAAAGCAGGGATAACACGTATTTCATGGCTCACAATTTACGTGTAGAGTAGCAAAAACTAAGCCAAATTTGACACTTTGCCTATTCCTTCGATGATCTCGTTTAGTGTAGCGCTCGGTCTCATGGCGTTTCCGGCCTTGTCGTCATCCGGCAAGTAGTATCCTCCAATGTTCACGGCAGCTCCTTGTGCATCCAGTAATTCCCGTGAAATCTGGGTTTCCGCTGATTCCATGGCAGATGCAACCTCTCCAAATGTGGCACTTAAATCGGCATCCTTGGTCTGATCAGCCAGCGCTCTGGCCCAGTACATAGCCAGATAGAAATGACTTCCTCTATTGTCTATCTCACCGGTCTTTCTTGACGGTGATTTGTCTTCACTGAGGTAACGTTCGGTTGCTTCGTCCAGCATTTCCCCTAGAACCCTCGCTTTGTTGTTGCCCGTTTTTTCTCCAAGATGATCTAACGAAACAGCCAGCGCAAGGAACTCCCCAAGAGAATCCCATCTTAAATGTCCTTCCTCGGTGAATTGCTGTACATGTTTTGGAGCCGATCCTCCTGCACCGGTCTCAAACAAACCACCACCATTCATCAAAGGAACAATAGATAGCATTTTTGCACTTGTGCCTAACTCGAGAATAGGGAAGAGGTCTGTTAGGTAATCCCTGAGCACGTTGCCCGTAACTGAGATTGTGTCCTGTCCTTCCGCTATTCTATCAAGGGTAAATCTCGTGGCTTGCACCGGAGACATAATGTGAATTTCCAGGCCGGAAGTATCGTGGTTAGGAAGGTACGCGTTGACTTTCTCAATCAACTGCTTGTCGTGTGCTCGTCTGTCATCTAGCCAGAATACGGCTGGGGTATTCGTAGCGCGTGCTCTTGATACCGCAAGTTTCACCCAATCCTGGACCGGGGCATCTTTTACCTGGCACATTCTCCAGATGTCGCCTTTGCCTACATTGTGTTCCATCACAACTGTTCCAGTGGTGTCTACCACTTTAACAGTTCCAGCTTCAGCGATCTCAAAAGTTTTGTCATGTGAACCGTACTCTTCCGCCTTCTGAGCCATTAGCCCAACATTTGGTACCGTTCCCATGGTGGTCGGATCCAGGGCTCCGTTTTCTTTACAGAAATCGATACAGGCCTGATAAATTCCAGAATAGCTTTTATCTGGAATAACCGCTTTCGTATCCTGTGCGTTGCCATCTTTGTTCCACATTCTTCCCGAGTTGCGGATCATGGCTGGCATAGACGCATCAATGATCACATCACTCGGAACGTGAAGATTGGTGATTCCTTTATCTGAATTAACCATGGCAAGGTCAGGTCCATTGTCTAAACACGCTTGCATGGCTGAGAGGATCTCGTTCTTTTCGTCACCCGATATGCCTTCAACCTTAGCATAAACATCGCCCAGGCCATTGTTTGGATCCACACCTGCTGCCTCCAATTGAGCACCGAACTTTTCAAATACTGGTGCGAAGAATTGGGTAACTGCATGTCCGAAGATGATCGGGTCCGAGACCTTCATCATGGTTGCCTTCATATGTAAGGAGAACAACACTCCTTTTGACTTAGCATCTTCGATTTCGGCACTTAGGAATGATTTCAGCTTGGCAACATCCATGCAGGTAGAATCTGCTATTTCTCCTGCCTGAATGGCAATACCATCTTTCAGTAGGGTAACGCCAGAATCGCTATGCAGTTCTATGCGAAGTGAAGTTGGTTCTCCAAAGGTTACCGATTGCTCCTGTGATCTGAAATCACCTTCGCTCATACTTGAAACATGTGACCTGGAATCTCCAGTCCACACACCCATGGAATGTGGATTCTTCTTAGCGAAGTTCTTCACTGCTTTCGGTGCCCTTCGGTCAGAGTTGCCTTCTCTGAGAACTGGGTTCACAGCACTTCCTTTTACCTTATCGTATCGACCTTTAATTTCCTTTTCTTCATCATTCCCTGGTTCCTCCGGGTAATCAGGAATGGGGTAGCCTGCACTTTGTAATTCTTTGATGGCCGCTTTAAGCTGTGGTACAGATGCACTGATGTTCGGAAGCTTAATGATGTTTGCCTCTGGCGTTTTTGCCATCGCGCCAAGCTCTGCAAGGTGATCTCCGATCTTCTGGTCGTCAGATAGTCTATCTGGAAAAACAGCAAGTATTCTTCCGGCCAGCGATATATCCCGTGTTTCTACTTCAACTCCAGCCGAAGAAGCAAAAGCTTTAACAATAGGGAGGAAGGATTGAGTAGCCAATGCTGGCGCTTCATCTGTCTTGGTATAAATGATCTTAGAGTCGGACATTCGGATAAGAATTACGTTTCCGGCAAAAGTATAGTTATTGCGTTGAGATGAAAATTAATATGTGTAAAGGCGTTGAACCGGAATCTGTTCAACCTCTCCCAGAAGTTCCAGTGCCTTGAAGTCAATATCTTTCTTGTTGCCAATTACCAGGAAGGAGTATTGTTTTCCTGAGATCTGATCATTGAAGAATTTCTTGAAGTCAGCAAACGTCATTTTCTTGATGGCTTCATAGGTTACCTTTCTCTGATCGTGATCAATACCTATATCCTTCATGTTCTGGTATTCCCAAAACTTCGAGCTACCAGTGATCCTGGTACTTTCAATACTCTTCAATGCCGCGTCCTTGGCCGCCTCAAAGGCAGATTCTGACTCTGGCATATTGTTGAGTATTTCAAGCATGGCATCCAAAGCCGCAGGCATTTTATCATTTTGCGTGCCTACGAACGCCTCAGAATAATGGGAGCGATCCACACGATTCGGCACGGAGAATCTTGCATACGCACTATAGGCCAATGCTCTTGATTCTCGAATCTCCTGGTATACGATAGAGGTGAAGCCCATTCCAAAGTACTCCCCAAATATGGCTGCATACGGCATGAAGTCCACGTTAAGCTTCGGCCCTTTACTCACCATAATGATTTGCGCTTGTACCATATCGTAATGTGTAAAGAAGACCTTGGGTTTCTCGTACGTTAGCTCATCCTGTGGAAGTAGTTCCGGGTAATCCTTGAACTCTGCAGGAATCTTGTGGTGTTTGTTAACGGTTGCTTTTACTGCATCAGGTTCCTGGCTTCCATGATAGTACACGTAATGCGAGTAGTTGGTTAGTCCCTTTACCTTTTGAAGCAAGTCTGCTTCATTCATTGCGAAAAGCTCCTTGATTCCAGGTCTAGCAATTACCGGAGAGTTCTCACCATACTTCACGAAGTTTCGTAGCCCGGTATACAGAATGCTGCTCTTGTCTTGCATTGCATCCTGACGGTCTTTGGAGATGCCCAGAATCACTTCTTCATATATTCCAGCATCGCCTTTGCATTCGGCCAGGATATGTTCCAGCAGTTCAACACCCTTTTCAAAGTTCTTGTCCAGACCCGTCATCGTGATATAGGTTCTTCGGCTTCCGCTGAAGACATCGAAACTCAGGCCATATTTGAACAGTTCCTTTTGGAGCTCCTCTGGAGTGTATTTGGAAGTACCAACGTAGGTAAGGTAATCCATGGCTACGGCAAGCAGCCGGTCATTTCTTACACCCATGTCAAGACCATAGAAGAGCCTGAAAATGTCGTTGTTCTTGTTGGCTGTGTGGTAGAATGCGAGCCCATTCTCCATCTTACTTTGGTGCACATCTTTAGCGAAATCGAGGAACTGCGGTTCTATTCTGCCCGCTTCCAAAGCTGAGATAGCACCATGGAACTTGGAGTTCTGCTCACGGTTCACCGGAACTGGTGTGATCTTAGGCTTGTCAACCTTTACAATGCTTCCATCCTTGCCCTGTCGCTTATACACGGTAATGTAATTACTGTTGAAATGTTCCTTGGTAAACGCAATGAGGTCTTCCTTTGTAATGGCTCTGATCTTATCGAAAATGGCCAGGGATTCTTTGTAATCCGTTTGCGCAATGAATGTGCTCACCATTTGTTCAACGCGGAACCAATTTCCTGATGTCTGACTTTTGTAGCCGAACTCCATATCGTTTGCGCATGCCTCGATCAACCAATCATCGAACTTACCTTCTTTCACTGAGTCAAGCTGAGCAAGCAAATGAGCCTCAACATCTTCAAGTGACTGTCCCATTCTTGGGTATCCGGAAAATCCAAACGTGCTGTAGTCGTTGAAAACCTCGTAGTAGGTTTCACCCTCCAGGATAACTTGTTTCTGGTTCAAGTTCAGGTCTAACACACCTGCCTGTCCATTGTTTAACACATGGTTAAGTAGCCTCAGGTACGCATGCTTCTCGTAACCTGCTCCTGGAAAACGGAAGCCGATGTCCACCCATTCTGACATAGGGCCAACCACTTCTTTCTTGATAGGTTCAGTAATAGGAGCTTCTTCAACCACATTGTGTTCCGGAACTTCCTTAGACTGCAATCCACCAAACTCTGCTTGTACCCACTTGATAGCTGAATCAGGGTTGAAATCGCCCGAAATGCAAAGTGCCATATTGTTCGGCACGTAGTAAGTATCAAAGTACTCATGGATCTTCACCATCGAAGGGTTCTTAAGGTGCTCAGCGGTTCCAATGGTGGTTTGTGTTCCGTATGTGTGATTGGGGAACATTGCTGCACACATGGTGTGCCACATCTTGTTGTAATCAGAGTCCTGGCCCTGGTTGAATTCTTCGTACACCGCCTCAAGTTCGGTGTGAAAGATTCTGAGTACCAATTCGCTAAATCTCTCTGCTTCAACCTTTAGCCATTTCTGGAGTTCGTTGCTTGGAATGTTTACGATATAGACCGTTTGATCAAGGAATGTGTAAGCATTGCTTCCTTCACCACCCAGGTTTCTGATGAGTTGGTCATATTCGTTTGTAGCCACGTAGTTAGCCGCCAGCTGCGATACGCTGTCAATCTTTGCGTAGATCGCCTTTCGCGCTTCTGGATCTGTGGTGGACCTGTGTTCTTCATAGAGCTTGGATATTTCTTCAAGCAGCGGTTTTTCCTTCTCCCAATCAAGCGAAGCCATTTTAGAGGTACCCTTAAAGACCATATGTTCCAGGTAGTGGGCCAATCCGGTAGCATCGCTGGGATCGTTGGCACTTCCTGTTCGAATGGCAATGGCGGTTTGAATGCGCGGTTCTTCTTTGTTAACACTCATGAAGACCTTGAGCCCATTCTTAAGGGTATATACACGTAATCCCAGTGGATCGTTTTCGTACGTCTCGAACGGGATGGAACTTTCCTGCTGTTCAACCGGTTCTTCATCACTGCCACATCCCAAAAGGAAAAGTGTACTCGCAATTGCAAGAATAGAGGTGAATTTTTTCATGACTATGGCATTATATCAAGGTCCAGGTCATCCTTTAATTTCTGGATATCCGGATACTTGTTTTTCATCTGTTCAAATTTTTCCGCACTGGTATAGGCCTTCTTGTCTTCAGGTTTATCAGTGATCTTCGTCTCGAGTAATAACCGCGTATTGCGCAATTTGTTACGAAGAAATTCATGAATATCTGCACTGATGGTTGCGAGCTCTTCCTGTTGCGCTTGGTTATCAATAACCAACGAGATGGTTAGGTCATCGTTCAACGTGGGCTCTCTTCGACTTAACGTACTGTGAAGACTCATTCTGCCTTCATCCAACATTTGGGCAACAAGCTCGTTCCAGGCTTCTTTGAAATCAGCCGGAGTCACGTGCTCATTCATTTCTTTTGCTTCTTCTGCGGCCGCTGCTTCCTCCTCCTGTTCGGGTGTTTTCTTCCAGGCATTGATGGAGATGGACTCTCCGCGCAACATTTCAAGATTAATGGCAGGGGTAGATAGTTCCTTAACCGCCTTGTTCGGTGTGTAGCCCGGCTGTGTTTCCGGTTGTTGTGTCTCCGGCTGTTGCGTCTGTTCCTGCGTTTTCGGCTTCGTCTGTTCTTGTGTCGACTGCACTTCCTGAGTTTCCGGAGTGTGAGTCTCCGGTTGAGGGTTGCTCGGTTGGATTTGTATGGGCTGAATCTTCGCGGATCTCAGCGTGGCCAGTATCAGGTGCTTTTTTTTTTCGGCCGGTTCGGCTTCAGTTTTGATTACGCTGGCCATTTTCATCAGCGCGATTTCTATCGATAACCTCTTATTCTTGCTCGCCCTGTAATGGATATCTGTTTCGCGAATGATATCCAGACATGTAAGGATGAACTTTTCGGAAACTTCAGCGGATTGTACTGCAAGCTTCTCTTTCATCCCATCACTTACGTCTAACAGATTGATGGTAGAAGGATCCTTGCTTACAAGTAGATTCCTCAGATGATCTCCCATGCCAATGATGAACTGTAGTCCATCGTGCCCTGCATTGAGCGTTTCGTTGAATAGTAACAGCGTTTGCGCGATGTTGGCATCAATGAAGTGGTTCACCATTTTGAAATGCGTTTCGCTATCAACCACATGAAGATTGGTCAATACCGAAGCAAGGGTGATGCCTCCACTGTGCGCCAGCATTTGATCAAACAGGGTCAGTGCATCTCGAAGCGCACCATCTGCCTTTTGAGCCAGGATGTACAACGCTTCCTCTTCCGCTTCCACGCCTTCTTTTTGCGCAAGGTTTTGAAGATGCGACACCATGTCTGCTGTTTCAATTCTGTTGAAATCAAAAACCTGGCACCTGGAGATGATGGTAGGAAGGATCTTGTGTTTCTCAGTTGTGGCGAGAATGAAGATTGCGTGTGCAGGTGGTTCTTCCAATGTCTTCAGGAAGGCATTGAATGCCTGAGAAGACAACATGTGTACCTCATCAATGATGTACACTTTGTACTTCCCTGTTTGAGGAGGAATACGCACCTGGTCGATCAGACTGCGGATATCCTCAACGGAGTTATTGGAAGCCGCATCTAATTCAAAAATGTTGAACTCGAATGTATCATCTGGGGAGGTGTCGTCTGATAGATTCACTTCACGTGCAAGAATACGGGCACATGTAGTTTTACCCACTCCCCGAGGTCCACAGAACAAGTAAGCTTGCGCGAGTTGACCACTGTTGATCGCATTTGTAAGCGTACTGGTAACAGTGGTTTGACCAACTACATCCGGGAATGTGGCTGGACGGTATTTTCTTGCTGATACTACGAATTCACTCATGAGGAGGAACAAATATAGACGGCATCACCAATGTTGGCGAGGGATTCCGGCTATTTAGTTATTAACAGAATGGGTGCTTTTTGTTGATATCACTTCAACGCCCCTAATCCTTTGATAATTCCGGATATAACCCTATTTTTGCCGTCCTTTTTGAAACAAGGAAAAGTTAAATAATTAAGTATGAACAATTACGAAACCGTTTTCATTTTAACTCCCGTTTTATCTGAAGCTCAGGTAAAGGAAGCGGTAACCAAGTACAAGAAGTTCATTACTGACGGTGGCGGCAAAGTGGTCAACGAAGAGAATTGGGGCATGAAAAAACTTGCTTATCCAATTCAGAAGAAGTCGACTGGCTTTTATGTCCTCCTCCAGTTTGAAGCTGATGGTACGTTCATCTCAGAACTTGAAACTACTTTCAAGCGTGATGAAACGGTTATGCGGTTCCTAACGGTGAAGTTAGACAAGTATGCCCAGGAATATGCTGAGGCAAGAGTTAAAAGACTAAGTGGAACTACAGCTTAAACGAAAGACATGGCAGAAAATAGTTCAGAAATCAGGTACCTAACTCCTCCAAATATTGATTTGAGGAGAGAGAAGTACTGTAGATTCAGAAAGAGCCGTATCAAGTACATCGATTACAAGGATGCGGACTTCCTACTAAAGTTTGTAAATGAGCAAGGAAAGATTCTTCCAAGAAGAATCACCGGAACTTCTTTGAAGTATCAGCGTAAAGTGGCTACTGCTGTAAAGCGTGCAAGACATCTTGCATTGATGCCATACGTTGGCGACATGCTCAAGTAAGTTTAACGATCTAAGATTTAAGTCATGAAAGTAATTCTAACTGACGATGTAGAGAATCTTGGCTTCAAAGATGAAGTTGTGACCGTTAAACCAGGATACGGAAGAAATTTCCTGATTCCACGCGGCATGGCTAAACTGGCAACAACTTCAGCAATGAAGGTACATGATGAGAACATGCGTCAAAGAGCCAGCAAAGAGGCGAAGATTATCGAAGCAGCTCAATCAACTGCAGATGCATTAGACAAGGCAACTATCAAGGTAGGTGCAAAAGTTGGAGAGAAGGGTAAGATTTTCGGATCTGTTACCAGTATCCAACTTGCAGATGCTATTGAGAAACTTGGACACAAAGTTGATCGCAAATTCATCAAGTTAAGAGGTGAGGCAATCAAAAGTGTTGGAACATACGAAGCAGATGTAAAGCTTCACAGAGATGTTGCGACCGTTGTGAAATTCGAAGTTGTACCTGAGTAAGCTTTGATCAACAAGATTTGAAACCCGTACCGATAGGTGCGGGTTTTTTTTATTCGTGTCTTAACGAGTCGACCGGATTGAGCATTGCGGCCCGGTGGGCAGGGTAGATGCCGGAAACCAATCCCACAATGCAGCAGAGCGTGATGCCCATCACGATCCATGCCCATGGCATCACGAAAGGTGAATTGATCAGTGCACCCACCAGGTTGCCAATTCCAATTCCGAACAGGATACCTAAAAGCCCTCCGATAACCGATATAACAATAGCTTCTGTGATGAACTGTATTCTTATAGCGGAGGCGCTTGCACCAATGGCTTTGCGTACACCGATCTCCCTGGTTCTTTCCGTAACAGACACGAGCATGATGTTCATCAACCCAATGGCGGCCCCCAATAGAGTAATCATGGCGATGAAGATGGCCACCCATTGAATGGTGGCTGTCTGTTCGATCAGAATACCACTTAGGCTGTCACTCCTCACTACCTCAAAGGAAGGTTCTTCCTCCAGTGGATCGTTCCTGACAATTCTGAATATACCTGTAGCCTCGCTTATCGCAAGGTCCAATTCCTGAGGCGTTTTCGTCATTACACTGATCGTATAGGAGGTGCCTTCGGTCAGGAATTTTTCCCTTACCACTGTAAGTGGTACAATGGCAATCCTGTCGCCCCCGCTACCTATACTGCTTCCTTTTTCCTTCAACCCACCAATCACTCTGTACTTATCTGTGCCAACAGTAATCAACTTGTCTATAGGGTCCGGGGTGGCCGGAAATAGTGTGTTGATGATTTCCTCCCCAAGGATGATCACTTTCGATCCGTTCTTTATTTCCTGCTCCGAAAATCCGCGACCCATTTTCAGCTCATAGCCTGCAGTTCGGAGATAGCCCTCATCACCTCCCAGAATACTGATATTGGGGTTGGATTTCTCGCTCTTGTATTTAAGGGTTGCAGAGAAACTTCCTCGTGCAGAAACAGATACCGTAGAGGGGTAGTTGTATATCTTCTTGAACTTGACGCAATCGGTGTAGCTCAGTTCTCTGTGAACCTTAGCCTTTTTGCCATCCTGACCAATCCGAATTCCAAGTCCCGATCTTCTAATGGTAAATGTGTTGGCACCCATTCTTGAGAAATTCGAGCTAATGGAAGCTTCGAGTGCATCAATGGCTGTAAGCGTTCCAACCAGTGCCATGATACCGAAGGCGATGATCAACATCGTAAGAATTGCCCTTAGCATTTGAGAGCGCAAACCTCGTATGGCTTGACGGACGTATTCTGTTATGAGTTTTCTTCCGACCATGTCTAGGCGTTTTCGAAGCTAAATAATTTCCATCTTTTTACCGGTTTTCGTAAATTTGCAACGAATTCTGGGATATCCCTAGGAATGGCAAAGTAGGCGTTGGGCACGAGCATTTATCTCTGAATAGTTAATCTAAGTTTCACGTATTAAACAATTAGCTATGGCTTTTGATCTAGACATGATCAAGCAGGTGTACGATCGTTACCCTGAACGAGTGACTGCTGCTCGACAGGCGGTGAATAAACCGCTAACACTAGCAGAGAAAATTCTTTATGCTCACCTATGGGATGGCAATGCATCTCAGGCTTTCGAACGAGGAAGTTCTTATGTGGATTTCGCGCCTGACCGCGTGGCTATGCAGGATGCAACTGCTCAAATGGCGTTGCTCCAGTTTATGCAGGCGGGTAAGACAAAGGTTGCGGTACCCAGTACCGTTCACCTTGACCACCTGATCCAGGCGCGCATCGGTGCTGATAAGGATCTACAGGATGCAATCAACAAAAACAACGAGGTCTTTAACTTCCTCGAGTCTGTATCGAATAAATACGGAATCGGATTTTGGAAACCGGGTGCAGGTATCATACACCAGGTTGTTCTTGAGAACTACGCATTTCCTGGAGGAATGATGATTGGTACGGATTCCCACACCGTAAATGCTGGTGGATTGGGTATGGTTGCTATCGGAGTAGGAGGTGCTGATGCAGTTGATGTAATGGCCGGAATGCCATGGGAGTTGAAATTCCCCAAACTGATAGGTGTTAAGCTTACGGGTAAATTGAATGGCTGGACAGCACCGAAGGATGTTATTCTGAAAGTCGCAGGTATACTTACCGTAAAAGGTGGCACTGGATGTATCGTTGAGTACTTTGGAGAAGGTGCGGAATCAATGTCATGCACAGGTAAAGGAACCATCTGTAACATGGGTGCAGAGATTGGAGCAACTACCTCAACTTTTGGTTATGATGCTTCTATGAAGCGATACCTTGAAGCAACAGGCAGAGCGGAAATTGCAGCGATGGCAGATGGTATTGCAGAACACCTTACAGGAGACGCTGAGGTCTACGCGAATCCAGAACAGTACTTCGATCAGGTGATCGAGATCAATCTTTCAGAATTGGAGCCACATTTGAACGGTCCGTTTACACCAGACCTGGCAACTCCGGTTTCAAAGATGACAGAAGTTGGTGCCGAGAATGAATGGCCCATGGATGTTGAATGGGGATTGATTGGTTCATGTACAAACTCTTCTTATGAAGACCTGGCGAGGGCATCTTCTATTGCCAAACAGGCAGTAGAAAAGGGATTAAAAACGAAGGCGGAGTTCGGTATTAACCCGGGATCTGAGCAAGTACGTTATACAGCAGAACGCGATGGACTGCTGGAAGCATTTACCAACCTTGACGCAAGGATCTTTACCAATGCATGCGGACCGTGTATTGGTCAGTGGGCAAGGGAAGGAGCTGAGGATCAGCCGAAGAATTCTATCGTTCATTCCTTCAATAGAAACTTCTCGAAACGTGCCGATGGAAACCCCAATACACACGCTTTCGTGGCATCTCCAGAAATGGTAGCGGCAATCGCGATCTCCGGAAGGTTGGATTTCAATCCACTAACGGATACACTTACCAATGAGAATGGAGAAGAGGTAAAACTCGATCCTCCACAGGGAGATGAACTTCCTTCAAGCGGATTTGCAGTGGAAGACAACGGGTACGTTGCACCAATGGAGGATGGAAGTGGTGTTGAGGTTGTTGTGAAACCTGATTCAGAGCGTTTACAACTGCTTACACCATTTAGTCCATGGGATGGTGGTAACATCACTGGCGCTAAGCTATTGATCAAGGCCCAGGGCAAGTGTACTACCGATCATATTTCCATGGCCGGACCATGGTTAAGGTTTAGAGGACATCTTGACAATATCTCGAACAACTGCCTGATCGGTGCTGTGAATGCGTTTAATGGTAAAACCAATTTGGTGAAGAACCAGATAGACGGCAGTTTAGGTGAGGTGCCAGCTGTTCAACGCCAATACAAGGAGGCCGGAATCCCAACAGTTGTGGTAGGAGATCACAACTATGGTGAAGGCTCATCCAGAGAGCACGCTGCTATGGAACCACGACATCTGGGGGTAATTGCTGTAATCGTTAAGAGTTTCGCAAGAATTCACGAGACCAACCTTAAGAAGCAGGGAATGCTTGGATTGACGTTCGCGAACGAGGCGGATTACGATAAGATTCAGGAAGACGATAGCATCGACTTTGTGGATCTGCAGGATTTTGCACCTGGTAAGCAGATCACTTTGCATGTAACTCATGCGGATGGATCGGTTGACGTAATACCAACCAATCATACGTATAACGAGCAACAGATCGAGTGGTTTAAGGCAGGTTCTGCACTTAATCTGATCAGGTCTCAACAAGCTTAATGATATGCGGGCCACGAATGTGGCCCGCTATTTTCTTATAAGTTGAGAACAATTCATAATTTCGGTACAGTATTTGAATAAATACCTCAAAATGATCAACATGAAACGAGTTTATACCCTTATGATTGCTGCTTGCTTTGTGGGAGCGGCAGTTGCACAAGAGGAAACTGAGGATGATGGAAATCTGGTACCAAATGCCAGTTTCGAGGTTCTTTCCAAGAAAGTGAAAGAACTGGGTGCTATACACCACGCTGAGCCTTGGAAATCCGCAACACTAGCGGCAGCAGATCTCTATTCTCCGAAATGTAAGAAAGGTCCCGCTGGGGCACCTGCTAACCATCTTGGAAAAGAAGATGCACTTACCGGAGAGCATTATGCCGGTTTCAGGGCGTATAGCTACAAGGATAAATTGCCTCGCTCATATGTGTACGTAGAATTGAAAGAGCCGCTGAAGGCAGGCAAAGAATACTGTGTAACGTTCAACGTAAGTTTTGCCGATTTATCAAAGTATGCGGTAAACAACCTTGCTGCTCATCTTTCAGAAGAGCCATTGACTGCAAAGAATACGGGTATACTTGAGGCGAAATCGGATGTAATGCAGCGAACAAACCGAATCTTTGAGAAGCAGTATTACTGGGAAGCGATTTGTAGTACGTATAAAGCGAAAGGCGGTGAGAAATACCTTACCATTGGAAACTTCCGACCTACCCTTGATACGAAGTTCAAGAAGGTGAAGAAATCAAGAGAATTCACGAAACCACAGTCTTACGATGGCTACTACTATCTGGACGATGTTTCTGTGAAAGAAGATGTTCCTGGAACTTGCACATGCGAGAAGAACCCAGGAGGAAGAACGACCATTGAGAAAAGAACATTCGAGTCAGACCCTGATGATCAACCAATGGGTCTTAAGAAGATTCATAACTACACCATTTATTTTGACGAGGGACAGGCGGCTTTGAAAGACGTGTACCACCAGGATCTTGAGAAGGCAGCAGCAACGCTTATTGATAGCAAAGAGACTTCGATCAAGGTGATTGGGTATATCGATGGTTCTGAAAATGATGTAGACCAGTTGGGAGATAGAAGAGCTACCAATGTGGCCAAGTATCTTGAGTCAAAAGGAGTTCCCGCTACCAGAATTGAGGCAACAAGCATGGGAACTGATGATCCTGCAGATTCCAGTGGTTCTGCAGCGGGCAAGAAAAAGAACATGAGAGTGAAGATTGTGGTTGAGGGAATGTGAGGCGACTGACTCTTCTATTCTTACTGACATTTGAAATTGGGGTGTCACAGAACGTGGTCCCCAATTTTAGTTTTGAAAGCAGCCGAAAGCAGGAAGCGTTCAGTACTGTAAAGGACGTACATCAATGGTTCTCCCCAAATCAGACAACGGCTGATTACGTTAAGATCGATGATGGATTTTCGTTGGGGCTGTATCTGTACAGCGTGGATCCTGAGAACAGGGAGTACATTAGCGTGAAGCTAAACCAGCCTCTGGAAGATTCTGCTTATTACAGGATTGATATTAAAATTCGGTTAAGAGGAGACAATCGGTTTGCCAATGGATTTGTTAGTGCGTGGCTTTCGCACGATAGACCTAAAGCAGAAAAACAGCAACGAATAGACACCATACCTCAGGTAACCATCGCTTCCCCTTTCTTGCTACCTAAGACGGGGCTTTGGTTTAACATGGTGGATACTTTTTCCGTGAGTGGGGGGCAGCAATACCTGACCGTAGGTAATTTTTTCCCTGATAGGCGTACGCCCGTACACGAATACGCAGACGACCTTCCCAGAAGGTGGAATCATTCCTATGTGTATATAGATGCGGTTTCAATTGAACGAGTGGAGATGGAAGAAAAGCCTGATATGGAGTGCCCATTTCCAAATGACACAACATGGTATCCTGAGCCATCGTTTGATCTTTACACTGACTATTCGTGTTCCTGTTCAGACGTAGCGCAGGTTGTTCCCTATTCACCACGGTGGTTGGATAGACCGAGAAAGAATTGACATCAGAATTCATTGGTGTAGTGCGAATTCTTGTGTACCATTATATTTCTGTGAAGAAGCTCGTTTCAAGCATATTGTTTACCGCAATCGTTGGGATGGTGTGGTGCCAGTCTCCAACGGATGACATCAGCTCTGATTCTTTTGACGGTGCATTTCTATCTGGTCTGATAGAAAAGAAGGTGAACAAGATCAGAAAGGACAGCGGGTTGGTTCAATTGACGCAAGACCCAGAATTAACCGCAGCATCAATCAATCATGTTGGATTTATAAATCGGTTGGGGCGGATCACACATGACCAACCTTCAAAGAAAATGGCTACCCCTGGACAACGTGTGCTTGCTGCAGGAGGGTTGCATGCAGATGTTACCGAGAATTGCCAGTCTGTGCTGATAGGCGCTAAGACCAGGGTGGCGGGAAGTAGGCAGCGTGTTATTCTCAAAACCTATGAGCAAGTGGCAGACGCCATCGTAAAAGGGTGGCTTCACAACAAACGGGTTAAGGAAACATTATTGAGCCCAGAATATTACAATGTAGGTACCGCCACCGGTGCGGATAAAGACAAAGGATTGATCTATGCAACACAGGTCTACGGATCGGAACCGTTCATAGCACCACCTGGTGCCAGGTTCTCCAAGAAGGCCTTTGGTATCAAACCATACTCAAGAAGTGAGTGCATCGATATTGAGAAGGACTACCCTTATCTGCCCGAGTTGTTAAGCAATAACATCTACTTTGAAAAAGGCAAGATCTATTTCTATTTCCACGACCTATTCCTCTTTAAGGAATTCATGAAGAATGGTAAGGATGCCGTTGCGTTAGACATCGTAACCCGCGATCAGTTTAGTTGTAAAACAGGCAACCGGTTGTATCCGTCAACCTTGCATCGGGGGGTGTTGTTAAAGCCTGTGAAGAAAGGGAAGATGTTGAAAAAGAACGAGTTGAAGGAGGGTGGGGAGTTATGGACGGCAATGGCGGAACTTCCAGCATGGGTAGACACCAACAACACGGAATTCAACCTGTTGATCATCAAGAATAAATGTCTTTGCCAGAGCATTTACTACAACAATGTAGGTGGTGAGAACCTTAGTCTGCTAGGATTAGATTGGGCAATGGATACAGTTCGGGTATCTCAGGATGCAGATTCACTTAAGCGGACTTTGGAATTCGACATTCCTTTTGAACAAGGGAAATACAATTACCAACTAGAGGATATCAAGGCATTTCTTGACTCAGTGGAACTGAATAAATACAACATCAAATCCATTACCCTCACCGCATATTCTTCCATCGAAGGATCCCAACAGGTCAATCAGACACTGCAAAAGAAAAGGGCAGAGTCTATTCTGAAAGCCATTGAAGAATATAAGCTGCAAGACGTTAAAACAACGATCAACACGAAGGAGAACTGGGATGAATTCATGACGCTCATAGGAGAATCTCCTTACGCGAAGAAGTTCGCCAAAATGAGCAAGGAGGAGATCCGCGCATTTGTGAACTCTGACACGGTCTCCATTAATCTTGAGCCTTATCTGAGAGATCAAAGGAAGGCGCATATTTCTATTTATGTGGAGTCCGTATTTGTAGATGCTAAACTCGTTAAGGTGTTAAAACAAAGAATGCGTGATGCGATTGCTGCTGAAGACGTAGTGCAAGCGAAGGCCATTCAGACTATTCTGGTAAGTGAGGCCAGAAAGGGTAAGCTTCGAATGGAAGAAGTGCTTTCGTTTGATATTCCCCAGAAGAAGTCACTGCTGTCACTGTATAGTAATCAGTTAGCGTTGAAGGCCTTGCACTACAAAGGTGCAGCCAAGGACAGCTTGTACAGGGCGCTTAGAAGTCGTTTGATCGCATTGTTGGCCATCGATGATGTGAACCCGTACTTGTTATATAACAAGCATCTTTCAACATTGTGGTTGTGGTCCAAGGATACATCCTTTGTTAAGGATCCTGTGGCTTTGTTCAAAGACATCAAGAAATTGTACAACACCCGGGTGCCCAATTACATGGTCAACAGGTTGATGGTTAATTACAATATCATCGCAGCTGACTACTACTACGACAAGAAGAAGTTTACTGAAAGGGATAAGGCGCTGAGGGAGGTTAAGAAGTTTCTGTTAAAGTCGAATCTGGATCGTGATCAAACCTATGAGATCTCCAGTTATTTCATGTACCAAATGAAACTGGAGTGGGCCATTGAGATCATGATGCCGTTTGTAGTACGTGAAGACATAGATGAGGATTTTCTCTTCACATTCCTGTCCATTGCGATTTACGACAAGGAGCAGGTGCCTCGCAAATTGTTTCTTACCTTGATAGAACGTTCAAGGAAGATGAACAACAACCGGTTTTGTAAACTGCTCGGTTATCCCAATATGAGTTTCCAGTTGTTGGAAGATTCAGATATCAAACGAGCATACTGCGCCAGCTGCAATGATTAAATACGACAAGAAGACCATCAATGGTTGGGCCTTTTATGACTGGGCCAACAGCGTGTATAACCTTGTCATTACCACAGCCATATTTCCAATTTATTACGAAAGCCAGACCACAACGAAACTGGCCGATGGTTCTGTGAGCTATGCTGTGGATGCTTTTGGCATGCATTTCAATAATGCAGCTGGGCTTTATTCTTATGTCTTGGCCTGCTCGTTTTTCATGATCTCTTTGCTGTCGCCTCTTCTTTCTGGAATAGCCGATTACTCTGGAAGCAAGAAGGGGTTCATGCGGATGTTCACCTACATTGGTTCGATCAGTTGCATGGTGCTTTTCTTTTTTGACTCAGAGCATTTGGAGCTGGGCCTCATTGCTGCCATGGGGGCAAGCCTGGGGTATTCAGGAAGTTTAGTGTTCTACAATGCTTATTTGCCTGAAATAGCTCCGCCAGAGGAGCACGACAGGATCAGTGCACGTGGATACTCCCTTGGCTATTTGGGCAGCGTGTTGCTGTTGATTGCCAATCTTGTGTTTCTCGAGAACCTGGATTGGTTCGGATTAGACCAGGTTGAGAATGGGAAGAAATGGGCAACGAAGATCGTATTCGTTAGCGTAGGATTGTGGTGGTTTGGTTTTGCCCACGTTACATTCAAGCGCCTGCCGGGCAATGTGTATGACCGTAAACCTACAGGTAATCGTTTTACCAAGGGAGCGCGAGAGCTGATAGGGGTTTGGCATAACTTGAAAGAGAACAAGGTCTTGAAACGGTACCTGTTGTCGTTCTTCATACTTACAATGGGAGTGCAGACGGTGATGCTGATGGCGGTTTTGTTTGCCAAACAAGAGGTAAAGCAGGTCATTGATGGCGTGGAACAGAAGATGGAGGATGGAAACCTGATCATTAGCGTACTCCTGATTCAGATCATCGCCATTGGGGGAGCGTACCTCTTTGCATTTGCTTCGAAGAAGCTCGGAAATGTGCGGGCATTGATGCTTGCGTCTATAGTATGGATAGGCGTGTGTGTAGCCGCCTTTCAGGTAAAGTATGTGGGGGGCTTCTATGCGCTTGCTGCGGTGGTAGGTTTGATCATGGGCGGTACGCAATCACTGTGCAGATCTACATACTCCAAATTGTTACCTGAAACAGAGGATCATGCATCTTATTTCAGTTTTTACGATGTATGTGAAAAAGTAGGCATCGTTATCGGATTGTTCAGCTACGGTCTGATCGTTGATTCTTTAGGTGGAATGCGGCCTGCGATCTTTGCATTGGCTACTTTCTTCATTATTGCGTTCGCTTGTCTTCTTTGGGTGCTGTCTACAATGCGCAGAACAAGCAAATAGTTTCTACCTTCGTATTAAACCAATGCATTCGATTTGGGGGAGTTCGATCTAGCAATTGTTGGTGGCGGCATCGTTGGAGCCGCAACGGCTTATAAGATTCAGACTGCATTTCCTAACCTGAAGATCGTACTGCTTGAGAAGGAAGCCCGCTGGGCTGATCATCAAACAGGGCATAACTCCGGTGTAATCCATTCAGGACTTTATTATACACCTGGTTCCTTGAAGGCACGCAATTGTGTTTTGGGACGTCATGAGCTGGTAGCTTTTGCAAAGGAGCATAACATTCCGCATGATGTTTGTGGCAAGGTTGTAGCAGCAGTTCATGAGGATGAATTGCCTTTCATGGATAAGATCTTTCAGAACGGTCTTGCAAACGATGTGGAAGGTATCGAGAAGGTCAATGCAGATCAGGTGAAAGAAATTGAGCCATACGTGGAAAGCATTGGAGGTATCTGGGTGCCCTGTACTGGTATCATCGATTTTCGTGGGGCGACAGAGAAGATGGTGGAACTCTTTGAAGCAGGCAATGCGGATAGTGTTGCACAGAATAGCACGGAAGTGCTGGATGTGGATCACGAGGATGGCAAATCAATTTTGTACACCAACAATGGCACATTCAAAGCCAACAAGGTTATTTATTGTAGTGGGCTCCAGGCCGACCGCATGGCGAAGAAGGATGGTGTAAACCTGAAGGAGCGAGTAGTAGGCTTTAGAGGAGATTATTACGAGCTTACCGATCAGGCGAAGCACAAGGTGCGGAACCTTATTTACCCTGTTCCTAATCCTAAGTTCCCTTTTCTAGGTGTACACTTTACCAGAATGACTGATGGTGAGATAGAATGCGGACCCAATGCGGTATTTACGTTCAAAAGAGAGGGCTATGGTAAAACGGACTTCTCGTTCCGAGATTCATGGAACGCACTGACTTATGGTGGAACATGGAAGCTCTTTCTTGGTAACATCAAGTTTGGTATTGATGAGTACCGAAGAGCTTTTTCAAAGCGGTTGTTTTTGAAAACTCTGCAAAGAATGATTCCTTCTCTAGAGATGGATGATCTAAAATCGGGAAGGGCAGGGGTAAGAGCCATGCTTCTGAACAGAGACGGTGACACCCGTGATGATTTCAGAATTGAATACACAAAAGGAAGTATTCATGTTTTGAACGCTCCAAGTCCGGCAGCAACAGCTTCACTGGCCATTGGTGGTCAGATCAGAGACATGGCGAAGGAGCACTTCAACCTATGAGGTAACGGTGTACTTATCCAGGAAGTCGTCCCAGTTCCAAAGAAACCCTTCGAACACCTCGTCCATTCTTTTTAAGAACAGTGGATTTGGACATTTCATGTTGCGGAAGTACTCTTCCTGTAGTGGTGTAAGGTTCAATTTGTAGAACAATGCCTTAGACATAGCGTAAAGCGTGTTCTTGGAAGGATGATTGACTCTTGAGAAGAAACTCCAGTAATCCTTGACTACCTGATGGAACTCTTCGTAACTCTTTCCATACACGTGCGCAAAGGCGTGGATTAACTTATCCAGCATTCTGGTGTCTTGTGGATGGTCGAAGTATTTCGGAATGTACTTGAGGTTCCCGGCAACTACCACCATAAGGAACAATCCTTTTTCCTTCTCGGTGATCTGTGGCGGGGTAACGAACTCCGGAGATTCATTGATCAGCGTAGCGATTTCCGGGTAAGCTTCCTCTACACTGTCAAGAAGACGTTGGACGAAAGTGTTGACAGCAACATCTTCTTTAATCTTCTTTTTACGAAAAATCGTAAGCATAATACGGGTTTAACGTAGTATGCATACAAATTTAACGCCTCGAACAGCGGTTGAATTGTTAATAACTCAACGTTATCAACACTTTTGTTAACATCGGTTGGTGATAACCCAAAGAAAAAGCCTCCGCATTACGCGGAGGCTTTCCCTCAAATTTTTATCGTAATCGACAGTAAATTACTGTACGATCAACCTTGAAGTGTGTGCAACGTCACCCATTTGAAGAGTAACAAGGTATACACCAGCTTCTAGGTTAGAAGTGTTGATTTGCTGGTAGTGAACACCGTCAGCCTGAGTACCTAGGTTCTCAGCTAGAACAACTTGTCCCATAGTATTCATCACTTTCAACTCAACTTGAATGTTTCCGTTAGTCTGGAACTTCAATGTAGTCTGATCTACAGTTGGGTTAGGGTACATCTTCATGATACCGTTTCCGTTATCATCGATGTCACCGATACCTGTAGCTAGCTGGATATCAACCCAGTCAGAGTTAAGTACAATCTTAGATGAAACATCCTCCACCCAGATCATAGCTTTAAGGTCAGACATTTGCTCTACGTTCGAAGACGTAAGGTTTGAAGTCTTAACGTTGTTTACAGTAACACCCTTAGTGAAAGGACCGGAGCTTGTTCCGTTCTCGTTAGGGATCATGTCCATCATAACGTTGTGGAAGATAGTCTCACCGTTAGTAGCAACGTTACCAGTAGTTGACTTCTCAATAACTACTACTTGCGTTCTGTAAGTAGAAGAGTTGATGTCAGCAACTGGGTTGATGTCTACATCAATGTTTACAGTGTTACCTGTGTACTCAGCTTTGTTCCATGTGAAATCCATGAACGCTGGAATCACCTGATAGCTATCGAAGATAGGCTTGGTGAACGCGTTAGCGTTTCCATCCCACTGACCATCGATCTCCATTCTAGGAATAGAGCTGATGCCATACCAACCTCTTCTGTTAACAGACTCGGTAGTTTGGTAAGGGTCACCAGAACCAGGGAAGTTCTGCTGGTACTTAATTACTGTGTAATCATTTGTGCTAAGCGTTGGAAGTACAACGTTATCCATCTGGTTGTTACCAGGAGCACAAGGACCACAAGTTGAAGAAGTAAATACTTCAAGTAGACATTTTCTGTTCACGAATGTATCAACAACAGAAACTGTGAAAGTGATCATGTCGTTACCAGTATTCTGGTCAGCGTTACCATTAAGGTTAGACGCCCACATGTCAATTGTATACTGTCCAGTAGTTGCTGGAGTCCATCCAGTCGGATGAGTGAAGTTATCGTTTCCACAAGCTGGAGCACTAACACTTTGTCCAGCAGCAGTTACTGTAGAACCACCATTCACTCGGTAATTAAGGTCACAAGAAGTAACACCGTTAGAACCAAGGTTAGTGATCGTACCACTTAGGTTAAATGGAGCTTGTCCAATAACAAGGTACTCAGGAACTGACTCAGCGCTAACTGTAAGGTCCCACTGAGCTTGTGCACCTGGTGCAAATTCCCAGTAAGAGTTGTCAGCTGGAGATGGATCCGCACCTGCGTTTGCAGTTAGGTTTGGAGATCCACACGCCTGAACAGCTGTAGTAGCGTTGATCTGAACACCGATCGTCATGTTTGATGGTGGCGCACTGTGACGCTGATCAACGATGTATACGTTATTAGTAGTTTCTTCCAATACGATAGACCAGTAAGTCCATGCTGCAGTAGCACCTGTATAAGAAGAGAAGAAGATCCAGTGCTGTCTGTTTGGAGCAGTACCGAAAGTCTTCGTTACAATGTTGTCACTAGAACCGGAACCATTGTTCCCCCAGCAAACAACTGAGTTATTTGGAATAGCAGCATTAGGAATGTTACCTGGAGTGTAGCTAGGAGCTGTTCCTGCAGACGTGGTGAACGTCAAAATTCCAGATGTAGAAACCTTATACTGAGTTACCGCACTTCCATTAAAGTTGAAAGAGAACGGTACTGATTGATTTGAGGACCAAACAGGAGTAGCAGACGGGCCCTGGATAGTTGTCCATCCACCTGGCAATCCACCACCTACTGGGTACTCATTGTCCGTATTTAAACCGCCTGGGTTGGTACCCGCATTGATAAACGGGGTAACATGATACCCAGCCTGTGCGAATGCCATTGAAGCAGCAATTACGAACGCTAAAGAAGTAAAAATGCGTTTCATGTGCCTAAAGTTTACGTTTAACAAAATTGCTTGAATCGAAGTTAAGCAATAATTGGTCGTACCCTAGACAGGATTCGTAGGTAATATTGGATTTCTAATATCCCTTGATAATACGGTAGTTCCGGTAGGTTCCAATCTCGATATTCAGGTTTCTTTTGAGCATTTCCTGCATCTTGATCTTGGTTTTAACCTTCGGATTGGCCGGTGGTTCGAACTTCCAGTTAATCAGTGATATACGCTCTTGTATTACCTTAGGATGTACATCATCAAAGCGTGCAATGATGTCAATATTGGAATAATCGAACTCTTCTTCTTGTGTAACCTGTTCGCTTACAGCTTCATCCGGCATCCATAGCTTTTTAAACTCTCTCTGCTTTGCCTGCTGAGTTTTTGGATGTTTCACCCATCCGTAATGGTGTATATATGCGTCCAGGGGTACCACATTCAATTTTTCATCCTTTTTCCGAAACCCCTGAGCATCCTTATAAGAACCAATGGTAGGGTCGTTGCGCACAATGCGAATTTCATGCTTGTACCAGCGTTTGGACATCGCGATGTAATCGTACGAACCATAGAAGTGGTGGTATTGGAACAAAAAGCCTTCAACCTTAGGGTCATCGGCATACTTGCTCGTTTTTGCCAGAATTTCGTCATAACCCCGCTCGTGCAATACTTCATCACCCTGTATGTAGAAGCACCAGTCGTAAGAAGGATCAATGGCGGCTTTGGCTTTGTTCGTTTCAACCGCAAGTACCTGACCTCCTTCTCTTAAACTATCGTCCCAAACCGAATGAACGATCTCAATCTTGTCAGATTCAATACCCTTGATATAGTCCAGTGTATCATCTTCTGAGGCTCCAACCGCAACAACGAACTTGTCACATACAGGAAGCACGGACAGTATCGCCTCTTTGATGGGGTAATCGTACTTAATTACATTCCGGGCTATAGTGAACCCACAAATGCTCATGCCTTAATGCCTGTGTAGTTGTACGGAGTAATGGCCTTCAATTCCGCCTTGATGTCATCAGAAACGTCTAATCCATCTATAAAAGTGCTGATGGATGCTTCTGTGATGGCCTCATTGGTACGGGTAAGGTCTTTGAGCGCCTCATAAGGTTTCGGGAATCCTTCTCTTCTTAAAACTGTTTGAATGGCCTCTGCAACCACTGCCCAGTTATTTGATAGATCTTCCTTGATATTGTTCTCGTTTAGCAACAGTTTGCCCAATCCTTTTTGAAGACTTTTCAATGCAATGAGCATATGAGCGTACGGTACGCCTACGTTCCTAAGTACTGTAGAGTCAGTCAAATCCCTCTGTAACCTCGAAACAGGAAGCTTCCCGGCAAGATGTTCGAGTACAGCGTTAGCTATGCCCAGATTGCCTTCTGCATTCTCAAAGTCAATAGGATTAACCTTATGTGGCATGGCAGAAGAACCAATTTCACCTTTCACGATCTTCTGGCCGAAATATTCCATGGAGATATATGTCCAGATATCGCGACAGAGATCAATAAGTATAGTGTTGATTCTCTTTAAGTTATCAAATAGACCTGCCATTTGATCGTAGTGCTCGATCTGGGTGGTGGTTTGTTGGCGCGATAAGCCTAAACCGGAAATAAGTTGATTGGCAAAGGCCACCCAATTTTGATCCGGATACGCAACATGGTGGGCATTCAGATTACCTGTGGCACCGCCAAATTTGGCCGTATAAGCCATTGCAACAAGCTGATCCAATTGGATCTGTAGTCTTTCAACAAATACCCCAAATTCCTTACCTAATCGGGTAGGTGATGCAGGCTGGCCGTGTGTTCTTGCCAGCATTGAGACTTCTTCCCAATCCACAGACATGCCTTCCAGAATGCCCAATACTACATTCAATTCGCGGAGAATAACGGCCTCTGTAGCCTCCTTAATAGATAAAGGAACAGCAGTGTTGTTGATATCCTGAGAGGTTAGCCCGAAATGAATGAATTCGCTGGTATTGCCCAGTTGCTCACCCACTTTTTCCTTAATGAAATACTCAACAGCCTTTACATCATGGTTTGTAGTGCGCTCAATTTCCTTCACCCTTTCGGCATCTTCCTGTGTGAAGTTCTGATACAACCCTCGGAGGTCATTGGCCAGGGCATCATCAACTTTCGGAAGTTGTGGCAGGCCCACCGCACTAAGGCTTATGAAGTATTCTACTTCAACCTGAATTCTATATTTTATCAACGCGAATTCTGAAAAATAATCTTCGAATTCCTGCGTTTTATCCCGGTATCTCCCGTCAATTGGTGAGATCGCTTTTAGGGAGTTGAGGTTCATCAGAATTTGTAGTTTTGAGAGCCCCAAAATTAAGAATAATAAAAGGAATCCATTGCGTAAAGTAGGTCTATTTAAAGGTCTTGGGTTATCCCTGAAGTCTTACGGAAAAGCTTTTGATATCATCTTCAGCAAAGGGCTTTGGTGGTTCTTCATTTTTCCAATCATCCTTAATGCCATCTTCTTGATCAGTGGATGGTGGGCTGTAGGCGAAGCTGCTGCATGGGTGAATGAGTGGCTGGATGGGCAAATCAATTCCATTACATGGCTGGCCTTTATGAAAGGCTTTTTGCACGTGGTAATTGCCATAGTGTTTAAGATATTCTTCATCGTGATCTTCGCGGCTATCGGGGGCTATATCGTGATCATCATGCTTTCACCAGTATTCTCTTTTCTGTCGGAGAAAACAGAGAAAATACTGACCGGCAAAGAGTATCCTTTTAGTGCTGATCAACTCATGCGAGATATTGTGCGGGGTGTGCTGATTGCTTGTAGAAACATGTTCATCGAATTCATGTGGATGATCCTGTGCTTTCTGTTCAGCTTCATACCATTCATCGGTTTTCTTTCACCCTTCATTCTCTATTTCGTTTCGTCTTATTTCTATGGGTTCTCCTTTATGGATTACACGATCGAACGAAGAAGGCTAAGTATTACAGAGAGTACGCGTTTCATGAGAAAGAACAAGGGCCTTCCGATGGGCATCGGTTCTGTGTACGCACTGTTTCTTCTAATTCCATATTGTGGTGTTTCCTTGGCAGGTTTTGCGGCTATCGTTTCCGTGGTGGCTGGAACCATCTCTGTTCACGAGCTGGAACAGAAGCATGGAGAGATCGTTTCAACCCGGGAAGCAGAGGCGTAATTCAACCCTTTTAAAATGGGCTTATGGATTTTGGTTTGTTAGGTGTTTAACCTAATGAAAATCAGCACCAATGAGATACGCGGAAATTTCCTTATCCCGTCATATTAACTACATTTGTCCAACTTTTGAAGCCTCAAAACGTACGTATGTTTCTTAAAAGATTCCTTTTCATTCTTGTCGTGATTGGAACCGTCTTCACCCAGCAGGTTGAAGCCAAGGATAAGAACATCAATCCGGCAGATGCCTTGAAGATGAAACAGGCTGATCATTATTTCTTTGATAATGACTACCGAAGGGCATTGAATATCTACAGAGAACTAGCTAAGAAGTACCGTAACCACGCACTTCTGAATTACAAGATCGGTAAGTGTCACCTGGAGATAGGCACATACGAGCTTGCTGTAGAATACTTCCAGAACGCAAGGAACATTGATAGCCTGGTTAGGAAGGAACTTTATTTCGAGTACGGGAGGTCGTTGCATCACCATGGTCAGTTGGATAAAGCGATCGTTGCATTCAACCACTTCAAAGTGATTCTTAAGAATAAAGCGAAGAAGATTGCCAAGTACGATGTAGATCGGTACATCAATCAGTGTGAAACAGCAAAGAAGCTGAAGGCCAATCCTATCGATGTGAAGTTGACGAATCTGGGAAGAAACGTGAATTCGAGACACGGAGATTACGGTCCATCCATTTCAGCAGATGGCAAAACGTTGATCTTTACTTCCAGAAGAGCTGATACAGAAGGTGCAGGTATTGATGTGGATGGCGATCATAAGTTCTTTGAGGACATCTACATTACTGAATTCAATAAAGAAGCTAAGGATTGGGAAGAAGCGGAGAACATTCCAGGTAAGTTGAATTCTGTGGGGCACGATGCAGCATTGTGTATCTCACCTGATGGTAAATACATTTATATCTATCGAAACGATGGGCAGATTTACATTGGAGACATCTTTGTAAGTAAAGTATCTTCTACTGGCAAATGGGGTACACCGAAGCCATTGGATAAGCCTGTAAACAGTACGTACTTCGAAAGTTCAGCTTCTATTTCTGCTGACAATAACAAGCTGTTCTTTGTAAGTGAACGACCTAAGCAGAAGAAGTCGAAAAGCCAGGGTCAAAGTGATATCTGGGTAGCGGATCGTATTTCCAAATCTATGTGGGGTGAGCCGAGAAACCTCGGTCCAACGATCAATACTGAATTGGATGAAGGCAAAGTATATCTGCACCCTGACGGAAAAACGATCTTCTTTAGCTCAACGGGTCACAACACAATGGGAGGCTACGATATTTTCGTGAGCTATCTTCAAGAGAACGGAGAGTGGTCTAAGCCTATGAATATGGGATATCCTATCAACACGGTGAGGGATGATGCACACTTCGTACTCTCATTGGACAAGAAAACAGCGTATTTCTCAACCGATCGTGAGGATGGTTTCGGAGAGTCAGATATCTACAAGATAGACATGTCCAATTATCCATGGGATAAGGTGATCAAAGACATTCCTACAGGTATAGCTAAAGGAACCGTAAATGGTTCAAGCGGTCCTGTAACGGATGCCCGTGTTACGTATGTAAATGCTACCACAGGTATTCAGGTAGGCTCTACAAGTACCAGGGATGATGGCACCTATTTTATCACACTCCCAAAAGGGCAGTATACGGTAAAGGTGGAATATGAAGGATATGCGCCTGTTACCCAGGGATTCGAAATGAAAGTTTCTGGTTCTGGGAATTCAGAGATCGTTAAAGACTTTCAGCTTACGCCCGCCAAGAAGTAATCATTCTTTCTTCTTAACAACCCATTCTTTTTTAGCGAAAAGTCCATCAAGGTATTTTTCAAACTTCACTAAGGCTTCCGGTGCAGTTCCGTAGTGGAAAACAGATTTGTCTGCCTTGCTTCCATTGAGCCGGGTTGTGCACGATGGTAGGTCTGTTACGTTGTCCTCATAACGATCTTTCAGCTCGTAGTACCCCAATTCTATCGCATACTTGTCGATCTCAAGCAACTTGTTATTGGACAGAAATGCTTTGTGTTTGCCTTCCTTGTTTACAAACCTCTTGCCTTCATAGATCACCAATCCTGATTTGTAGATCTTAATGGAGTACTGTGGACATGTTCCATAACATGGGGTTCGCTCGATGCTGGCAAACAAGGTGTCGTTATTGATCACCATTTCTGGCGGAGCATTCTCCTCCCTTGGCACAGTAGGATCTTTGATCACTACTTCACTGCCTTCATTGTTGTCTTTGGAACCATCGGAAGTATCCTTGGAATTGCCACAACCGATAAATAAAATGCTGACCCTGAGTAAAATAAAGAGCTGTCTCATAACAGCAAATATGCAAATCTCTTGCCAGATTACCTTTTACGGCCTTTGCCCTGTTGCTGCTTTTGCTGTTGTTGTTTAGCTACCTCCTCAAGGCGCTTCGCGAAGCCCGATTTCTTCTTATGCTTCTTAGGGTTCTTCTTGTGCGCCTCAATTTTGGCCCTTATTGCCTCCTCGTTCACAAAGTAACGTTTGATAATGTACGTCTGAATGATAGACATCAGGTTGGCAAGGAAATAGTAATAACAAAGCCCTGCAGCGTAGCTGTTAAAGAAGAACAGCATCATTACAGGCATGAAATTCGTCATGATCTTCATTTGCTTGCCCATAGGACCATCGATCTGACCTGAAGAGAATTGCATGTTGATCCGCGTATAGAAGAACAATGATACTGCCATCATGATGGTAAACAACGATATGTGATTACCATAAAAGCTAGATAGCAATGGGATCTCTGCGGTCCACTCAAAAATGGAATCATAAGTAGAAAGATCATCTGCCCAAAGGAAAGATTGTTGTCGCAACTCGATACTTGCCGGGAAGAAGCGGAACATCGCAATCAGAATCGGCATCTGGATCAACATCGGTATACAGCCAGCAAGTGGACTCACACCGGCCTTCCGATAGAGATCCATGGTAGCCTGTTGTTTCTTCATGGAGTCATCCTTGTACTTCTCATTGATCTTTGCAATATCTGGCTTCAACACCTTCATTCTTTGCGAAGACAAAGTGGTCTTGTAGAAGATGGGTAACAGGATGATCTTAATAAACAAGGTCAACAGGAAGATGATCAGTCCGTACCCGAGATCAAATCCATCCAGGAAGTTGAATACGGGAATTACGATGAACTGGTTTACCCAACCGAAGATTCCCCAGCCCAGTGGAACAACCTCCTCGAGTTCGAGATCATATTCCTTGAGCTTCGAGTAGGAGTTAGGTCCTGCGTAGATCTTCATGGCGAAGGTTTCTTCTTTCTCGAACTTGTAAGGAATAGACATCTCCGCCTTCAATTCCTTGATGTAGTTTCCGCCATTGGTCTTTTTGGTGGATACTTTACTTCCATACGAACCGAATCCTTGCTCTGCAATAACCGCAGCTGTAAAGAATTGTTCCTTGAAGGCTACCCATTGAACCGGGGCCTCAAGCGCTTCCTCATCGTCTTTGGATTCGCTAATGTAGTCCACATCACCTCCGGCAAACCTATAGTAGGCGGTGGTATACCTTTCCTGATTTTTCCTTGTCTTCTCCTGGTTAGGCGTCAATACAGTCCAGGAAGTGAACACATCATTGCTGCTGGGAGCCATTACCTCTTCCAATCCAACGAAATTCACATCGAAATGCAACATGTTCGATGTGCCCGCAAGAGAGTAAACATACTCAAGGTATTGCTCCTTGTTGCCTGCGTAAAGGCGCAGTCGGACCTCATCGGAGTCTTTTTCCGTAACTACTTTTGACCCCGACAGGGCTTCGAAGTAGAAGCTGGACGTTGATAGGATTCCAGCCTTCTTGGTTTCGAAAGACATGTCGAACGAAGACGAATCATCAAACAAATACAGTGGAAGACTATCGTAAGTAACGTAATTCTTTAGTTGGATAGATTTCAGCGCACCTCCCTTGGTAGAGATGGTTGCAATCATTTCATCGTTCTCAAGAATCAAATCCTGACCTGTTCCATTCACAGCATCCGCAAAGTCTCCATAGGTATTGATCAACGTAACCCTGTCCAGTGAATCCTTTGTTTGCTGCACGCTATCCTGTTGCAAGGAATCAATAGGTTCGATCACCGCCTGCGTGACGGTGTCGATCGGCTCAGGAGTCGTGTCTTTTTCGACAACTGGCGCCTGCTGTTTCTCAACACGCGCAATAGAATCTTTAACCCTTTGCTCTTCAGATATTTGATCGGATTCTTCGTTGCTGTTCCAAAGTGAGAATAACAGCAGGATCACCCCGATCAACACAAGTCCGATCAATGAATTTCGGTCAAACCCAGTCCCTTTGTTTTCCATGGATAGAAGTCAGGTTGGCAAAGATATATTTATATGACAAATTGTTGCTCCGATTGTTCCCTACATGTTGGGGTTTTCGTACACCCAGGCATCTTTGAGTGTATTGGCCTTCACACCTTTCAACTTTGTGTTGGCTTCTTCCAGTGAGTTGCTTTGGAAGATGCTCACTACATTGAGACCATTCGACTTCTTAAGGATGGTAGTCTTGAAGCCTTTCCTTGTATAGGATTGTTTCAATCGCTCCGCGTTACTTCGAACACCGAAACTTCCAACAATGATGTGGTATTTCATTTTGCTGGCAACTGGTGTTGGTTTGGGTTTAGGGGGTGATGAAGTCTTCTTCGGTGTTGACTTTTTCTTTTTCGGTTTGTTGGCTTTTGGCTTTTCGGGGCGCGGTTTTCGCTTAGGCTTCTCTGGTTCTGGCTTCAACTTTGGGTCGTGATCAATGATCTCGAGCTCCGCTTTTTCAATATTGGCCAGCAACGAACCAAAACCTACTTCGTCTTTGTCAGGATTTTGAACGTAGAACATGTCTGATACCTGTTTGAAATCCTTGTCGCGATATACCTGAATGTTACCGACATAACAAGCGACCCACACATTGCCGTTCTGCTTATCAACAGTGATGCCAATAGGTTTCGAATTGGTCCTCGCTTCCTCCACCAGTTTGAAGCTTTGGCAATCAATTTTTGAGAGCTTGTTTGAATAGTAATTCACTACGTAAAGGAATTGACCGTTGGCTGATAGCTCCATAGATCTGGGGTGGCTGCCGGTATAGCAGGTTGCTACAGTTGCATCTTTGGCAAGGTCAATCTTCACCACTTTTCGGTCGTGATTTATGGAAGCGTAGAGGTACTTGTCATCCGGAGAGATACATAGGTGTCGTGGGCGGTTACCTACACCGGTGATCCATTGAACAGAGAAATCCTCCAGATCAATTCTGGCAACTTTGGTAGAACCCATTAGCGCTACGTAAGCGAATTTGTCCTTACTGTCAATGGCAATGCCACGGGGAAACCTGCCTAAATAGATAGACTTCAACTCTTCGTTGGAGTTTACATCAATGATACTTAGGTCTCCGCTGGTCCAATTGGATACCAGTACATATTTGTTATCACTGGTAGCCTTGATATACTTCGGGACAGAACCTACCTCAATCACCTTTTCTATCTCAAATGTTTTGGTGTTGATCCTGTAAACAAAACCCGGATCATACTTGGTTCTGCTAAAACACTTGTCACAACCCGGATGGATCAAGCTGTCACCAAACATGCAGTAATTTGATATCCAGGCGTAATTACCATCATGGGTAAATGTTGCCTCAACCGGAGCACCGCGGTTGAAGCTACCGTAGTTTTCGTATCCATGTTTGTCCAGATAAACTCCATCCTTGATGGTAGCCACTTTTTCAAAAGCTCGATTGAAGACGGAAACGGTATGGCGATACATCATGTTCTGAGCGAAGAACAGTTCCTGACCATTGTAGACTACAGATTTGGGTGCAAGTCCCCCCTTAAGGGTACGTACAAGTATGAGCGTGGAGTCCTCGTGATAGAGTCCGGTACCTGTACTGTCGTTCTGCCCTTTTAGTTCGCGTCCGCATAAGCAGACTAGCAATATCCAGATCCCTGCCTGAAACCGCATGATGTGAAATTAAAGAATTAATATTGGTGCCTAATCAGAAGTGATGAGAGAAAAGATTCTGGCTTTTTATAGTGGTACCAATGCCTTTGGCCGTTTCATGGGGATGAATCTGGAGGAGGTAGAGCCTGGAGACATTAAGTATACGATGGAAATCACCCAGGATTTGCTGGCCACGCCAACATTTGCGCATGGGGGTTCTCTTAGTGGGTTAATGGATGGTATTCTGGGTGTAGCAGCACTTTCCGCTGTTGCAGATGAGGGTAAAATGGTAGCAACCATTGAGTTTAAGATCAACTACCTTGCTCCGGCAAAAGCTGGAACCACCGTTACAGGAATTGGTAAAGTTGTGCATAAGGGAAGTCGCTTGCTGGTTGCAGAAGGTCGGATTACGGATAGTGAAGGCGAACTTATTGCAATGGCTTCAGGCACTTTCCGCTCGTATAGTATAGAGCGAACACCATACTACGAAGAGATCATGGCTACTCAAGTCTGAGCCCGATCCGAAGTCCTAATGTTATAGATGGGTAGGTTGAAAGTCCTGTTTGATTAAGGGAGTTTAACCCCCAACGGTCTTGCTGTCCGCCAGGTGGGGGAGGCGTCAACTCAATAACACTCTGACTTCTTACGCCAACTCCGGCAAAATAATCCAGTACAAATTTGTTGTACAGTCGTTGGCGTCCGAATTTGAAGTACAATGTCCATACGTGGCGAACCATGTCTTGGTCTACCCTTTGAAAGTAGACACAGTTACCGGTGCTGTCACATTCAAATCCGTACTCGTTGGTTTCGTTGTACTTGTAGTACCGATATGTGGTTTCTACTGAGGTGTAGGCACGACCGGATTTGAATACATAAAATCGCGGTTCAAACCTGATCTGAAATCCGTTGATCTTATTGGTGAGTGCCTGACCGGAAATGCCATCCCACCACCTGATCTGCATGAATTCAGGCGTTATTCCCGCTTCCACTTGAAAAGATACGTGGGTAAACGGTCGGTATTCATAGCCCACCATTAATGTGGTTTGGGGATCGAGAAGTTTTAGCGGAGCGAATTTGCCTATATGCTTGCTCGTGATAAAGTACTTTTCGAAATCCAAACTGCCCCATTCATTTCCAGTGTCTTGTGCATAGGAATTGAAAGGGGCAGCTAAGAATACCAAGGAAATTGCAACAAGCAGTTTCCTCATCATGTTTAGTATACGTTAATAACAGACAGCTCGTTGAAATTCTTCGGGTCTGTTACGTCATATTGAATGATCTTATCGCTTGCTGAAACAATCAGTCTGTCGCCATCAGGAATTACATCGTAAGCCTTAATGCCTTCAATCCTGTTCACTTCAGTTGGCTCCAGGCCAGTAAGTGACATTACCACAAGACCAGAGTCACCGTCACAAACAAACAGCGTGCCTGATGTTGCCTCAGACAATCCTAAGCCATAAGGATTGGCAAGCGGTGTGCTCGTTGTCATTTGCGGATCTTGAGGATCAGTAACATCATATACATCCAGTGCATTGATGTTGTTTCCACAGATACTGCCACCACGAAGCGTTACGTAAGCATGTGTTTCATCCGCTACCACTGGGTCGCAGCTAACAACGTGCTCAATATAACTTTCCTTAGTTGGTTGAACAGGGTTTGTCACATTGTAGATATACAGGCCATTTTGTGTTCCAATGAACAGCTTATCGTTCTGTGGGAAGATGGTCTCAGCACCTACCAACAGGTCACGTTTGGCAATGTATTTCGGGTTCATTCCGTCAGTGATATCAAAGATCTTTAGTGTCTTGAAATCTACCGCGTACATGTAGTTTTCGATGATCGCAAATCTTGCCATCGAACCACCTTTACCTCCAGCGATGTAACGCGCATTTCCAGTCGCGCTAGAAGATGTTGGAGACGTTGGGCTACTTTTCTTACATCCGATTGCTCCTAGAACAAGACCGAATGCCATTATATAAATTGCTTTCTTCATTGTTTCCAGGTTTTATCGGTAACACTTAGGGTTGGTTAACATCGTTTTCTCCCATCCGATAACAATTCCTTTAGAGTCGTCCGCACATTCGAATTCAACACCGAATTCTTCAGGAAATCGTTTGATTGGGAAAACGTCCGGCAGTCTGGATTCAACTGTTACGTTGTTCACGTCTGCCACATTGAGTGTAATGAGGTCTGTTACATTGTCAACATACATCATATTGTCCTTCACAGATACATCGTAGTTACCTGGAACACGGACAAATGCAAGATTCTGCGGATTTGCAGGATCGCTGTTGTCAAAAATGTGAACACCTACACCAACTTCGTTGATGTAAAGTCTTGTGCCGTGGGTAAAAATCTTACCCGGGTTCAAAACGTTCGTTGGACCTTCTGCCGAAATTCTCTGCATGTCATCTTTAGACATGTAGATCGGCCTGTAGCCTTCTACTTGTTTGTCCTTCTTCGGATCACACGAAGAAAAACCAACAACGCAGGCAGCTACCCCCAGTAGTACTAAGCCTTTAAGTTGTTTATTCATTGCTGTGCGGTTTTTAAATGAAAGACAACAAACATTAAAAAGGTTGCACGTGCACCGATTTTTTGTTTGCTACCTTCATCAAAATTGAACGACTAGTGTTAACTAAATTACAGATTAACATTATTGCTATGTGCAAAACGCATCAATTTTTAATTCATTGCATTTTGCTCTGCTTCCTTGCCTCAACTGGTTGCAAAAACCATACCGAAAATGTTGAAAAGGAGGAAGTTGCTGAGCCGGAATGGAAGTGGGAGGAATGGGATCAGCAAGCAGCTTATACCGTAGATACGTTCTTTCAGCGCAAGCTTCGTAACATTTGGTTCAATGGTGTTTACCTGCTGAGGGATAGCAATAAGATTCATTGCGGTGTTGTTGGAAAGGCAGACTGGAAAACGGGTGATTCTCTCACGCGGGAACATACCTTCCAACTGGGAAGTGTTAGTAAGGTGCTCACCGCGGTGGCGATACTTAAGCTATACGAGCAGGGTAAACTTGATTTGAAGGACCCGGTTGAAAAGTACATTCACGGTTTCCCTTACGATGGAATTACTATCGATCTCTTGCTAAGTCACCGAAGTGGGTTGGGGAACTACATGTACATCACAGATAGCCTCTGGCCCGATCTCTACGACCCTATATCCAACGATGATGTGCTTTCTGTTTTAGCTGAGCACAGACCAATGACATACTACCGACCTAACCAGGCTTTCGATTACTGCAATACCAATTACATGTTACTGGCATCCATTATTGATTGCGCTTCTGGTAAGCCATTTCCCCAATACATGCGCGAAGAGATATTTGAACCCGCGGGCATGAACTCCGCTCGAATTTTCAGGATGTTGAATAACGATGAACTTGTTAAACCAGCTAAGGGACATAACGCTTACAGAGAGCACAAGAACATTAGTTATCTGGATGGGGTGTATGGAGACAAGGGTGTTTATGCCAGTATTGACGATATGCTGGCATTTGAAATGGCATTAAGGAACAACATATTGATCTCAGATTCTATCCTGAGGCTGGCATGGATTCCTAGAAGTAAGAAACGAATTACGAAGGCAAACTACGGATACGGTTTTCGTATTACCGACCACGATGCTAACCTGAATGCAATCTTTCACAAAGGTTGGTGGAGAGGGTATAAGGCTTACTTCATGTTATACCCTGATTCAGACCAGGCCGCAATTGTGCTTACCAATTGTACCAGAGGAGGCTACCTGAATGAGCGTGAGCTCTTCAAACTTTTCCCTAAGAAATCTATTTGATGGTACTTACCCCTCCTGAACCGTTGATCTGCTGATTGAGGTGTTGAGGGTTTCCTTTGTACTTCACATCCCCACTACCGTTCACAGAGATGTCGAGCGATTCTGTGGCATGCACTTCGCAGCTACCTGATCCATTGATTTCCAATTCTGTTTCGGTGGTTTTCATACCAACCGCAAGGATGTCTCCTGAGCCGTTAATTACAGCATCGTGTTCAACTACGTTTCCTCTAAGTGTAACATCTCCTGAACCATTGATGTCTGTATCCAGCGATTCGTACTTCACTTTCAGGTCTACCTCACCTGAGCCGTCAATGTTAAGTTCTAGATCTTCTCCTTTGATTTTTCCATCTGAGTTCAGGCTACCAGAACCACTGATATCGATTTCTTTGATTTCTGCAAAGTACAAATGCGCCTCAAGCACGTCATTGGTGTTGAAGCACTTTTCAGCATCTATCTCAAGCACGTTCCCGCTTACATCCGTAACGATGTTGTCAAGAATATTCTGTTGTCCGTTCAGCACAAGTTTTGGCTGGTCCAGGTTGCGATCCTGATGAAGCGTAACGTTAATCGAAGTCTCAATAGAAAGTTCTTCGAACTGATGAAGACTGCGTTCCTCTTCAACCGCATCTCCGGTTCCTTCAATACAATTGATGCAGCTTACAAAGGTTAATGGCAAAGCGAGAATCGATAGTTTAATGGCTTTCATACTTTCTTATAATGCATCGGCCAGCCCGATGATGAGTGTAAACATTAAAACTGTTGCCAGCGAAGTTATGTGATTATATGGTATACCACTGCGCAGTCTTAAGTTAAATGATGTGTGGACTACTGTAACTGAAACCGCAGCCGCAATTACGTATAGCATCACGTCCAGGGGATCAAAGGTTCCATCGGTAATACCGGCTAGTTGAATTAACTCACTTCCAAGTGCGATGATGAGTGGTACACTCACCCATCCAATATTCGTGCGATTGATCTTTCCGCCCCACTGTATGATCATCAGGCTTTGAAATGCAAATAGCCAGAGGGCACTGGGAAGATTGTATTTGACAATGTATCCCGGATTCAGATCAAGCTGGTTAATGAATTCATGGAATGAGACAATCACCTGATCCAGGTGTAGTGCCGTGGCAATTTCAAAGTACACCATCTCATGTGTTCTGAAAAGGAAGTAGATCACCATTGTTGTGAGCATTGGTGCGAGCACCCATCTGAAAACATTCAGCAGCGACAATGAACCTGTATGTGGATGAGATGATATCATGCGCCCAGTACAATGAATGACAGGTGATTGTTGAACCCATACTCTTGTCTACTATGAACGCTTAATCCATAGTCAGCCCAATTGGGTTCCTCGTTTGGATAGAGTGCAATGAGATTCAAAAAGCTTGATAACAGCCATCCTGGCTTCGGTCCAAAGTGATTCATGACAATCACTTTTCCTGTTGGTGATAAATGCGATGCAACATCTTTAAGTAGAGATGAAGGGTCTTTAACTACCGAAACGACATGACTCAAAAGAATGACATCATATTGCTTCTCCTTTGGTAACTCATCCAGGGTGCAATTCAGCAGTGTGTGATCAGGATATCTGCGTCTGGCTCTTTTGTACATTCCAGAAGAGGGCTCCAACGCTGTAATATCAAGGTGCTTGGGAATGAAGCCAAGGTTGGAGCCCGTGCCACAACCTACCTCCAATATGGTGCCACCTTGATGGTCTTCCAAATATTGCTGAAGAAGTCTTCTTCCATCTACATATGCCCAGTCCACACTGAGGTTGTAGAAGGGTGCCACCATATTGTAAAAAGTAGTGCTATATGCAGATGTCATACACCGAAATTAATAATTGTACCTTTTCGGTATGCGGATGGATAGCTACTTGTGGAGTGTTCGTATCTACAAAACCAAGCGACTGGCCACTGAAGCCTGCAAGAAGGGTAGGGTTAAGGTTCTTGGTAATCCTGTGAAGCCTGGCAAGGAAGTGAAGATAGGTTGGCTCATCTCCGTCAAGAAGGGCCCGGTTCTGTATGAGTTCAAAGTGCTGGACTTTCCCAAGTCGAGGGTGGGAGCAAAACTTGTTTCAGAATTTGTGGAGGATCGGACTGATTACACGCAGTTAGAAGTGCAGAAGTCGGTCCGTATTACCAACAAACAGGGTTATACCTCTGAACGTCCTACCAAGAAGGACCGCAGGACATTAGATAGGTTTAAGAATTCCGATTCTTAAACTTCCTGAAGTTTCTATAACATTTCGTTGGCAAGGTTGGCAAGTTCCGATCGCTCGCCCTTCTCAAGTTTGATATGCGCAAAGAGCTTGTTGCCTTTCAGTCTATCTATAAGATATGACAAGCCGTTGCTTTCTTCATCCAGGAACGGTGTGTCAATTTGCTGCACATCTCCGGTGAAGATGATTTTGGTGTTCTCGCCAGCACGGGTAATGATGGTCTTCACTTCGTGAGGTGTAAGATTCTGTGCCTCGTCAATAATGAAAATAACGTCTGAAAAACTCCTTCCCCTGATGTAAGCCAAAGGTGTAATAACAATCTTGCCCGTCTTCTCCATATCAACAATGGTCTTGTACCGCTTCTCATTTTCTTTGAATTGGTTCTTGATGTAGGAGAGATTGTCCCACAATGGCATCATATACGGGTTGATCTTTTCCTGTGCGTCTCCCGGAAGGTAACCGATGTCTTTGTTGCTCAGTGGAACGATCGGTCTTGCCAGAATGATCTGGTTGTAGAGATTTCTTTGCTGAATCGCGCTGGCCAAAGCCAACAGGGTTTTACCTGTGCCTGCTACCCCTTGAAGACATACCAGTCTAATCTCGGGATTGAGAATTGCGTGAACCGCAAATGCCTGTTCAGCGTTCTTTGGCTTGACCCCGTAGACATGCATTTTCTCAACGCGCTCAACCTGATCCTGAAATGGATTATAGTAAGCCAGCGTAGATGCTTTGCAGTTCTTGAGAATGTAGAATTCGTTGTTCTTTTTCTGTTTGCCAAGAATTGAGGAGTCATCGTAGGTACTCTGTCTGAAAAGTGTGTTGATCACCTCGCCATCAATATTCTCAACAGTACTGATCCCCTTTTGAAGCGAAACCTTTTGCTTAACCTTTCCGGTTTTGAAATCCTCGGCAGGGACGTTCATCGCCTTGGCCTTCAATCTGAGGTTAATATCCTTGGTAATCAGAATAACCTTGCGGTTCTTCTCCTTTTCCATGAGGGTGATGCATGAGTTAAGAATTTTGTGGTCGTTCTTGCCCCCGCCAAACACCTTTTCCGCATCGTGACCATTCATCTCGCCATTTACCACAATCTTGATTCGGCCCAATTTGGTACCATCAATCTTGTTCCATCGGGTCATGATTTGTTTCCCCGAAATTTTATCGAGCAGTCTTATGACTTCTCTGGCCTCGAAGTTTTTGGTATCCGTTCCGGTCTTGAACTTATCCAGTTCTTCAAGGACCGTTATAGGAATCGCGATGTCGTTATCTTCAAATGATTTTATTGAGTTGTGATCGTGTAGCAATACAGACGTGTCAAGCACGTAAATCTTCTTCTTCGAAATCATTTAGTAGGATAGGTTTTCAACTGGTTTGTTTAACAGAAAGATACCCTTAAATGGAAGTAAATTCAAGGTGGTTGCAACCTATATTTACCAACATTGAATAGTTAGTAAACCCTACCTTTGGCGCATGAGAATTAGCGGCATTGGCTTCATGTTGATTTCCACCACATGCTTTGCCTTCGTTAATATCTGTGTAAAGATGTTACACCATATTCCCGCCCATGAATTGGTGTTCTTTAGGTCCATTATCTCCTTTACTATCAGTGCGGTAATGATTCGCCAGGCGAAGATTCCTTTTTTTGGAAATAACCGTTGGTGGCTGCTTGGAAGAGGTTTTTTTGGATGCAGCGCACTGTTCCTGTTCTTCATTACACTAAAGGAACTACCGCTGGCCATCGCCACTACCGTTCAGTACTTGTCACCCATCAGTACAGTTGTATTTGCTATGATGATTATGAAAGAACGGGTGAAGTCTATTCAATGGGTGCTATTTGCCCTGGCATTTTCTGGCGTACTTATTATGAAGGGTTTTTCGGATGAAGTGTCATGGGGTTACCTCGGGCTCGGGGTACTTTCAGCAACGCTGTCAGGAGTAGCCTACAATTGCATCATGAAGTGCCGCGAAACGGATAAGCCAATTACCATAGTCATGTATTTTCCCATGGTAGCTATTCCGGTCATGGGGGTGCTGTGCCTGTGGCAATGGAAAACACCGGAATTGTATGACCTGTGGTGGATTCTTGCTATGGGTGTTGGAACTCAGATATCTCAGATTGCAATGACCAAAGCTCTGCATGCAGAGTTTAGCAGCCGTGTGATGCCAATTAAATACATCGGTTCGATCTATGCGGTGCTCATAGGGTACTTCGTGTTCAATGAAGTTCTTGGATGGATCAGTCTTGCAGGAATCGCTGTGGTACTAACAGGGGTAGTATTGAATTCCAGAGTTGCTCGTAAATACTCCAGTTAGAACCGGAGACCAACTACCATTACGTCATCAATCTGTTCGTATTGATGTCCCATCCATTTATCAAGTTGTTGCTTGAGTTCTTTGTGCCTCTCTTCCAGAGGTCTTGACTGACTCCCAGAAATGAAATCCTTGAATTGATCCAAGCCAAATTTCTTATTGTCTGGACCACCGAACTGATCTATCAACCCATCAGAAAACATAAACAGCGCATCACCTTCCTTATAGTTAATGGTTTGCACTTTGTACTTTCTTTCGATCTTCTTCTTCGTACGCAGCCCCATTCCACCTATCGGAAGGAAGTCTCCACGGTAAGATTTCAATTCACCACCTTCCAGGGTGTAGATCGCGTTCATGGCACCTGCGAAATTGATTGATTTCGCATTCTTATCAATTTCGCAGATGGCGATATCCATTCCACCCTCCGCTGAGAAATTCTTGTCTTGTTGAAGGTGTTTCACAAGCCGATCATGCAACATTACTAATACTTCATCCGGTGAGGTGATCCTCTTTTCAATCACAATCTCATGCAACAGCTGATTACCCAATAGCGATAGTAAGCATCCGGGAACCCCATGCCCCGTACAATCTGACACCGCTACGATCACCTTGTTGTTTGCTTCTGCGAACCAATAAAAATCGCCACTAACACCGTCTCTGGGTTGGTTGAAAACAAAGTGATCTGCGAACAGGTCACTCAGTTCTTCCTCCCGATTGAATACCGAGTTTTGAATCCTGCTGGCTACCTCAATGCTTTCATCAATTTTTCTATTGTACTCTCTGATCTTCAAGAATGTCTTTCTCCTGTCGAGGTAGTATTTCACGCCAAAGCCAATCATACCCATCAATAGGATTAGCGCTATGATTAGCCAGATGTTCCTCGCATAGACTGCGCTCAACTGATCCTCCTTTATCTGAAGTAACTTCTCTGTTCTGGCCAGCTCCTGTTCGGCAGCTGCCAGCAACGCTTCCTGCTGTTTGAGGATCAATGAGTCCTCGGCAGTTGTGGCATATTGCCATAGGTCATCCAAATCAGCCCTTGCTTTCTTGAGATCATCTGCCTTTTTTATGGCGCGCACATCCACCTTGTTTGTGATCTCTAGAATGGGGTTGTAGCGTTCGAATGTGCTATCGGTTTGTCCCTCCTCATCCACACTTTTCTTCCATCGGTACTTGATCTTCTTCGGTGTTGCTGGCTCCTCTTCCTTGTTGGATGTTGCATTCAAGAATTTAAAATGCCCGTCATTGATAGCATCCCTCATGAGCACGAGGGTTCTTGCCGCGCTAAGATCTTTAGATAGTCCCTGGTTGGGTGTAATAGCAAGTTTCTTAGCTCGTAGATCGTAGTGCATTCTGCCGATCATCTGCGGCTCTTTCATCTTGGCCTTTACCAATACAATTTCCGCGTGGTTGAGGTTGAGAACACCTGGGCCTGGCAAGGCAGTTTTTCGAGTATCTATCAGAATCCCGGTAGAGAGGTATCCTTCTTTCTCGATCATCATTAGGTACAGCTTACCCAGTGGAGCAGCAGCTGCGAAGTTGCCATCAACATCTGTTTTGATCTGCTGAACTATCTTGCCTTGATCAATGATCTTGACATCCGCACGATTGAGTGCGCCTTCCAATTCATATTTTTTAGAGAGTTTTAGTCCTTTCTCCTTGGCCATGCCAAGCACAATTCCATTGATACGTACCTCCTGTCCAAAGATCGAACAAGAAAGCATCATCATGAGGAGTACCCCCATCCATTTTATTCTTCCCACCATTACGTTCTTCACTAAAATTCTCAGAGTTGATTTAGGCTATCTGAATATAATACGCAGCCACGACTTTATGGTTTCCCAATTGCTGTTACTGCTTTCCGTTTATAGATACCATTGAATGCAACCTGGATAAGTTGCTCAGATGCTGTCAACACATCCCACTTTTGCCTTACGGTACCATCCTTATTGGGAGTCCATGTAATTCGATTGTAGTACTTGGTTCCTTTTTGTGCAGTTAGCATTTTGGATCGCAGGACCATGCGACCTTGCGAATCAATGCCACCATGCAGATATAATGCCGCGCCATTGTTGTCTATCCAGGTCTGGCGCCATAGGGAATCTTTCTTATCGAAATGGTTGTAGCTAGATCCTGTGTAGCTTCCTGAAGCTCCCCTCCAGTTTTCCTGTAGCACACACCCACCCTGTAGTTTCTTGATGGTATTGTATCCAAGAAGTTTGCCTGAGTCGTCATACACTTGCCAATCACCTACCCAAAAATCAAACTGATGTTGGTGTTTGGATTCACAATTCTGGCCAAAGCCAAACAGGGGAAGAAGCAGAAGCAGCGATAGAATTCTCACACTTAAATATAATGGAATAGACCGAAATCATGCCGTTCAGGTAAGAGAACAAGGTAGTCGCAAAGCCGATAAGTGTGAATTGATAATAGCGCTATCTTCACGCAAAATCTCCCTTTATCGCAGATCAACGTTGGGATAGTATTGTAGTTGGCGCAGGACCAATTGGAATTCTTGAAGCCATTTTTCGCTCAAGGAAGGGTGAGCGTGTACTGCTTGTTGATGCTTCCGATCAGCTGGGTGGTGCGTGGGGTACCATTCAGATGAACGGTGATCTGCCAGTAGAATTCGGGTGTCACATCTGGGACCATGATAAACGAGCATTGAATTTTCTAAGATCGTTTTTGGATGTGCCCATCAATGCTATGAAGCCCTCTCCCAGATTGATGAAAGGAAACTGGAACCTTCCATATTCGTGGAAGAATGCTGTGTTCGTGGCCAAGAAAGTTCTGCAGCCGTCAAGGAAGTATACCAGTTGGTCTAACCTGCGTGTGGTTAACAATACGTTCTACTACCCAATTGGTGGCTGTACTGATTTGATGAAGGATCTACTTGCCAAGCTCAAGGAAAGCTCAGTAGAAGTGAAACGGAATTGTAAAGTGAATGCAGTTGACCTGAACGATGAGGTTCAACTCGATACTACGGGTGGATCACTTAACGCGAAGAAGGTTTGTATAACCAGCGTATCCGATATTGGAACGGTTCGGTCTGGCGAAACACAGATTGACCTTGGGGGCAGTATTGGCGCTTACTGGCACGTGCACATGTGGGTACGAAAGAATGCCGCTAAACCTTTCTCTTATGTGAGGGTGGTTGGAGATCCGTGGATGCACCGCGTAAGTAACTTGACCTCTCAGTTGCAGGTACTAACTGGTGAAAAACCATCTTATGAACTGTTGCTCGTTGGATTACATCATCCGGGAAAGGATGGGGTAGATAGAGAGACCGCTTCTTTGCGACTCTTTGATCAATTAAAGTCTATGAAACTTATCGGACAGGATACTGAGTTGGATCATCACCATTGGAATTGCTATGAGAACCGATTGATTCCACTTGCTGAGCGGTTGAAGTTAACCGAGCTTGATCCATCACGTTTGCAGCTATTGAGCAGCACGAACTTCATGTATGGCATTGGTGCCCAAGCGGAAAGATGGTCATCCACCTTGTTAAACTGATGGGCTGGCGTGGCAACCTGAATGACTCTCATCGCGTCTTGATAACAGATCAAACCTACATACTATGCGAAAATTTTTACTCTCTTTTCTAGTAATCGCCCTGGCGGTTGCTGCACATGCTCAAAGTCAGTCACAGTATCCCGACAGCGCGAAGAACGTTGTTACCGGACCCGGTGGAACGCCATGGAGCATAACGAATCCGTTGAATCATACAGGCACGTTGTTTACCAATGCACCTGTTATTGCACCATGTATTAACTGTAGCTCAGATCAGCTGCATTTGTACAGTTGCGGATTTACAATTCCCGGAACGGCTACCATTACCGGTGTGGAGATGATCTACGCCAGAGGTGCATGTAATCCTGGTTCTTTTATGCAAGAAGCCATTGGAGTCCTTGCAAATGGTATTGCAACCGGAACGCCAAAGACATTCGTGGTGAGCAACGCGCAGTTAGATACCATGGGAGGCTCATCAGACCTTTGGGGAACCTCACTAACTCCAGCGATCGTGAATGCGAATAACTTTGGTTCTTATTTCCAGGGCCGCTCCCAGGGTACGTGTACGTATCAGGTAGGAAGCGTGGAGATCATTGTCTACTATTCCGTAGTAACTGGAAAAATTGAGTCGCAGTCAAGGAAACTTAAACTATACCCAAATCCGGTAAAAGACCAGTTGTCGATCACGGGTATGAGCCCTTCATCTTCTTACAGGGTGTATGACCTAACTGGCAGGACGGTGATTCAGAGCCAATCTTACAGTGGCAATGAAACGATAGACACAAGAACGTTAAAAGCTGGTCTCTACTTCCTCAAAGTTGAAGGACAGAAGGAAGTTGAGAAGTTCATTGTAGAGTAATACTATCTCGATGACATGAATTCGGAAGCCGTGGTCAACCACGGCTTTCTTTTTTAGCACCGTTGAATAGGCGGTTACTAAATGTGTCCGCGTAGTTTGTAGATCAAACACCCCATCCACTCGTGGATAAGCGCGCCCCACATTACCATGGCACCCTCATTGGGTACCAATAAATGGTCCAGATGATATCTACGCTCTCCAGCACGGTAATCAACCGGATAGCAATCCACCTCCAAACCTACTTTCTCAAAACAAGCTTTAGCTCTGTACATATGGTAGGCTGAGGTGATGAGAAGTATCCGTTTGTTCTCCATTTTCATTTTGGTCAACAGTGCTTTCGTATACAGGGCATTTTGTCTGGTGTTCTTCGAAAGTCTTTCCGTGATAACCCTGGATCGCTTCATACCAAGATCAATGGCAAAATTCCGTGCAATGACGGATTCAATCATCTCTGGATAGATCAGGCTTGCAGAACCCCCGGAGATGATCAGCTTTTTGACTGAATCTTGTTGAAGCAGGCGCATCCCATGAAGAAACCTGTCATTACTGTTTTCGAAGCCAGCCATTCCATGCCCATAGTCATAACTTACAAACCCACTTAGAACGATAGCAGCATCGTAGGGTTTTGAGAAATCAGCATTCCCTTTTTGCTCCCATGGCCTAAGGAATTCACACAGGATGAAGCTATTCGAGAATACAAAAGCAATAACGATCAGCTGCCATATTGCTCTTTTCTTCTTTTCTGGCTTTACGAAGTATGCCCTCAACGCCAGAGCAAATACCCATACAATTGGAGACAGCAGGAACGATAAGATTTTTGAAAGGAGGAAAAACATCACACTTCAATTTTATCTGCGGTGGTCCATCCACACTCAATTCTTTTACCCACTGCAACGCCACCGGTAAAATTTCCGATGATGTGGAGTCCGGGGTATTCCTGTTCGAACCCTTGAATGGTGTCTACTATTTCCTGTTGCTCCAGTCCATATTGTGGGATTCCGGGATACCATCGTTTGATGGAAAGAACTCTTGGTTCCCCTTTAAGCTTCAGGGCATTCTGAATATCAGGTAGTACGGCTGCCTTTAGATCTTCATCGGTCATTTTCACTTGCGAGGGGTTTGAAATACCTCCAGACATAACCGTGTACAACGCATGCCCCTCAGGAGCTGATCCAGGAAAAATGTCCGAATTGAAAATGATCCCCATGAATTTTTCCTGGCTTGGAGGAAGCTTCAATACACCAAATCCTTTGATATCCGGATGGGTGCTGTCTTCAGGTACAGTGATGTGCATGCTCGCTACCGGGGCATGCTCAACCTTAGATAGAATCTGATCTAAAGCAGCCTCTCCCGCGATGGCTGATGTGGCTTTCGCAGAGCAGGTAAATACAAGGTGCTTACAGTTAACTGGCCCGTTGGAGGTAGTGAGCGTGAATCCCGGATTAGCAGCTGTGGCCTCTGTTACGTTGCATCCTAAGTGCACATGATCTCTCAATTTGGTGTAAGCACTTTTTGTCAGGCATTCGAGCCCTCCCTGCATACTAAACATCTTTCTTCCTTGCAGACCAGAAGATTTTAATCCTTTGATGATGCTGCCATATTCTTGTTCCAGTTCCCACAATTTGGGAAATGCGTATTTGGCACTGAGTCGATAGGTCTCACCGGCATATACACCACGTACAAATGGGGCCAGTAGCTTGTCGTGTATTTCCGTTCCGAACCTTCTTACGAAAAACGATTTTAGGTCGGTGTCATCCTTCGTTCTGCTCTTGAACTTTTCAGTAAAGATCTTGAACCGCGCACCGGTGGAGAGAAAACCAGACTTCATAAGATCACCCGGCCCGGAAGGTAAAAGGGTCAGTTCTCCATTGTTCAAGGTGTATCTTTTCGATGCAACCGACTCATCAGGAAAGACAACCCGATCGTTCAGTTGCAAATGATCGATGAATTTGTCAAGCCACTCATCTTTGATCACTGTATTCGGTCCTTCCTCTAGTGTGAACCCATCCACCTCCTTACTGCCGATCATTCCACCCGCTCGTTCCGCTGATTCGAGGATCACGAAACTCAATCCCCGTTCTTTCAATCGAAGCCCTGTAGCCAGTCCTGTTATACCGGCACCAATAATCGCTACATCATACGTGTCCTGCATCACATGCAAAATAGCGACTATCAGCACAAGAAAAAATTCTAGGCCATATGCAACTTTCTCAAATACGGTGGTCTTTGTAATAAACGCTAGGATATGAATCGCATTTTAATAGCAGCCATGATCGTGTTTTCTGTAGGATTAATGTCCTGCAGAAGGGTGATTATAGGAGGTGAAGGGCCAGTGGTAGCAGAGAATCGTGCCCCTGGTTATTTCGATCGGCTGGAACTACAAGATGGTATACAGGTGTATATCAATCACAGCAATGAGCCCAAGTTCTCGGTTCGGATCGAAGCTCCCGAGAACATTGTGCCTTATATAGAAACGACCGTTGTAAACGATAAGTTGATCATTCAGGACAGGCGCAGAAGAAACTGGAGAAATGGGTACGCTACGGTTTATGTTACCGTAGATACATTGGAAGAGATCACATCGAATGGGTCAGGTGATATCTACGCCAGTAATCTGATGGGACCATCCACATACATCGGTATTTCCGGTTCCGGAGATATGGATCTGGGAATGAATATTACCAATGATGTGCGATTGGATATCAGTGGAAGCGGAGACCTGGAGATGACAGGTGGAGCCCATTTGTTGGACATGTACCTGTCCGGCTCTGGAGATTTTCAAGGAAGAAATTTCAATGTAGACAATTGTGAAATAGACGTTACTGGAAGCGGAAACGCGGAGGTGTATGTAAGCGATAGTCTGGACGTAAGAATAACGGGAAGCGGTGATGTATACTATTGGGGAAACCCAGGTTTTGTGTCACAGTGGATCACAGGAAGCGGTAACCTAATCAAGAAATAATAGGGATGAAAAGCATAAAGTATAAAGTAATGATAGCGGCATGTGTCTTTGGAATAACGGCACACGCGCAAATCGGTAACGATGATGGAGGGATGACGGAGTTTGAGCCGATCACCTCAAAAAATCGAAGAGGTGGTAGAGACGTGCAAACACTGTTTAATGATGTACGCGTGACAGGAGCGCACATTGCCTTCTCTAACCGAATTGCACAGTTGAATGGTCAGCTTGGCTTCTTTACCGGAGGACAGCTGATGATGGGTTTCAATCACGACCTCAACATTGGCTTTGGTCTTTACGGATTGGTATCGGATGTGAAGAGCAACTATGTAGACATAGATGGATTCAATAACTACTACTATGAATACAGCTATGGAGGATTGATCATTGAGCCCGTAATCATGGATGAGAAATTAATACACGTTACTGTTCCGGTGTTGTTGGGTGCAGGAGGAGCGTTGGCTACGCAGCATAGGTTTTACGATTACCAGTTTTGGAATGACCTGAACCCTTCACCCGGAACGATCTTTTTTGTTGCCGAGCCTGGTTTGATGGCTCAGCTCAATGTTACCCGTTGGTTGAGAGTAGCTGTAGGTGGGCATTACCGTGCTGCATTAGGGTCGGCTCTTCCGAATACCAAGGATTGGCAGAATAGCGGCTTTGGCGGTAACTTCGTTGTGAAACTTGGTTGGTTCTAATCACCACCTGCGCAACAAGTATTGGGAGAGTATAAAGACATTCATGCTGGATTGGTTGAAGCCTGTAGGGCACACGACCAAACGGCACAGAGGAAGCTGTATGATCTGTATGTGGAGGCGATGTACAATACATCCCTACGGATACTGAAAAGCAGGGAAGAGGCGGAGGATATCGTACAGGAAGCGTTCATTGAGGCTTTTACCAAGATTCACTCCTTCAAAGGGAAGTCAACCTTCGGAGCCTGGTTAAAGAGAATTGTGATCAACAAGTCTATCAACCAGACCAAGAAAAGGAAGATTGAATACGATGATGTAGACGAAAGGAAAGTGGATGTGGAGGATGAACAGGTTGAAGAGATGATTCCCTATACCATTGAAAATGTCAAGCAGGCATTGAATGGTTTATCGGAGGGGTACCGGGTTGTTTTTACGCTCTTCGCATTTGAGGGATACAGCCACCAGCAGATTGCCGATGAGCTAGGGATTACTGAATCAACAAGTAAGTCTCAATACAACAGAGCCAAAAAGAGAATTAAAGAATTAGTGATTAAACAGAATTATGAAAGATCAGCAGGATAAACTCGAAGAATTCATTTCTGGAAACAGGGAGAAGTTCGGTGACAAGGTAGATGCCGATGGTATCTGGGCTGGTGTGGAAGCAGGACTTCAGGAACGTCCGGTACGGAAGGTCAAGATTTGGCAGATAGCAGCTGCAGCGGCCATTCTTATTGCGGTAAGTGTATCGGTGTACAATGGATCGGAAGATGCGGTAACGGTTCCTATGAATTGCGAAGCAGATGTTTCACTGAAGTCGGTTTCAAATGAACTTGCTGAGGTGGAATTGTATTACACTGCATCCATTGAAGAGAAGATGGCACAGGTGAAGGCGATGGGTGTTGAACAAACTTACCTGGTAGAAGTAGAGGAGTTGGACAACGAGTTCCACACACTTAAGGCAGATATGTGTGAAAGCATGGACAACGAGAGAGTGGTTGAGGCGATGTTGATGAACTATAAGATGAGACTGGAAATTCTGCAGAGTATAATCGATGAAGTTGAGGCATGATGAAATTGAAGAGCATAGGATGTATAGTGGTTTTGGGCTGTAGTTTGGCGGCTAGCGCTCAGGGCTATGAAAGAATGAAACGCATTGAGCATGTGTATCCGATCAAGGAGAATACGAGGGTCGAGATCTACAACAAGTATGGCAATGTTCATGTCAACACATGGGAAAAGGACAGTGTGAAGATCAGGATCAAGATCACCGCCCAAGCCAACAGGCCTCAGAATGCAGATAAGCAGATCAACAGGGTGCGGTTTAGTGTAGAGAAATCTGAAGGATATGTTGTTTGCAAGACTATATACGGACAGCAGGGAGAGCTCGGTAAACTGGTAGATGAGATTGATCGGGTAGGCAAGATGCTGTTCAACAACTACCATAAGGTTACCATCAACTATGAAGTTTTCCTTCCAGCGAAGACAGATTTGGTTGTGTCCAATAAGTTCGGAGATATATATATGCCGTCATGGACGGGAGATCTGTCATTGGATCTGTCGTATGGTGATCTGCGTGCCAGAAAGATCAAGAATGCAAAACGGATTAAACTGATGTATGCTGGTAAGGCTATTATTGATGAGATTGACCGCGGTGATATGAATGCTGCGTTTTCCGATGTCATTATTGATCACGTGAAAACGCTTGATCTAAAGTCAAGGTCGTGTGATATCAGCATTGAGCAAGCCGATGATCTTACGGTGTCTTCTTCACACGACAAGTTCATGATTGAGCAGGTGGAGGATTTTGATGGATCTATGAGCTTCACAAAATGTAGGATCAGGAAACTTATGGGTCCAATGGACATAACATCCAAGTACGGAGATATAACTGTGAAGGATGTGATGCCAACAGCCAGCAAGATCAGGCTAATGGGTGAGTATACTGACTATACCATCAATTATGCTCAGGATGCTTCAGTGAGTTTTGATCTGACACTCGATGACAATGGCAAAGACCTTGTGCTTCCGAAGTCAGACGTGGTCATTTCTAAAGACGATAATGATGGCAAGTTGAGATATATTTCCGGCAAGTTGGGCAAGGCTGGAAGTTGCTCTCTGTCCATCAACGGTAAGTCTTCCTACGTGTTCATTGGAAAGAATTAATTCACCCGTAGAATAAAAGTAATTTAGTGCAGTTACTGTACTAACCTTGCTGAATGCGCACAATCTTTCTACTGTTTTTCCTGGTACTCGCGGGTACCATTCTTGGTCAGAAGAACATCACCGTTTCTGGTAATGTGGCTGATGAGAGAAGTGGGGAGGACCTGCTTTACGCTACTGTGTACATCGAAGGAACTTCGGTGGGAGTGACTACCAACGAGTATGGTTACTTCTCAGTTTCGTTTGACCCTGCAAAGATTTCGGGAGATAAGTTCAATTTGGTGATATCGTACATCGGATATGCGCCAAAGAAAATAGCACTGGATAAAAGCAAGTCGCATAAGCTCAATATAGACCTGGCCGAGGATCAGAATACCCTTGATGCGTTTACAGTAACCGAAGAGCGAACGAAGATGGACGAAGAACTCAATTCCAGTCAGATGAGCATCATCAGGGTTCCTATGAAGCAAATCAAGTACTTGCCTTCCTTAGGTGGTGAAGTGGACATCATAAAAGTGATGCAGTTGATGCCAGGTGTTGCAAGGGGCACCGAAGGAACCACGGGTATGTTTGTACGAGGTGGTGACGCAGATCAGAATCTGGTGCTTCTTGATGAAGCCACGGTGTATAATGTTGGACACCTTTTCGGATTTTTCTCAGTGTTCAACTCTGATGCGATCAAGGACATGACAATGATCAAGGGGGGCTTTCCCGCACATTATGGCGGGAGGTTGTCTTCGATACTTGATATCAGAATGAAGGAAGGAAACGTGAACGAGTTCCATGGGCAAGGTGGTGTTGGATTGCTTTCTTCCAGGTTAACATTGGAGGGTCCGATCCTAAAAGATAAGATGTCATTCTTAATCTCTGGGAGAAGAACGTATATAGATCAGGTGTTCAAGCTTGTTGGGCAGACCATCCCTTATTATTTCTACGACCTGAATGCCAAGCTGAATTACAAGATATCGGATAAGGATAGATTATTCTACAGTGCCTATCTCGGCAATGATGTGCTGAAGTATGATGAACAGATCGAGGACAGGGATTCCGTTACCGGGCAACCAGACAGCACTAATCTATTTGACTTTGGATTTACGCTGGGGAACATTACCAACACTTTGCGATGGAATCATATATACAATGACAAACTGTTTTCCAATGTGTCCCTCATCACCACCAGTTTTAAGTACGACATCAGGGGTTCTTATTTGGAGAACAACCTGCTAATTAAGTCCAGAATTCAAGACTTCGGTGTGAAAGCAGATTGGCAGTTGTACCAAAAGGAAGAGCTTACGTTTCGTTTCGGAGCGCACGGTATTCAACATCAATTCCGTCCCAACATTATCAGTACAGCCGGTGTGATAAGTGAATTTCTGGGTAGCCGTGAGGGAGACAAGATCAACTTTCAGGAATTGGCCATCTATGGAAATGCAGAGTATGATATCATTCCGTATGTGTTTAAGCTAAAGGGAGGATTAAGGGTTTCCGGGGCTGTGGTGCCTGGAGATTTCTACGTTGCACCGGAGCCTAGAATAGCTGCTAAATACAGCTTATCTGAACATGACGCATTAAAGCTGAGCTATTCCAGAATGCGTCAGTACATGCACAGGGTTTCCAGTTCCACGGTTGCTCTTCCCACAGATCTATGGTATCCGGTTACGCGTACCATTAAGCCACAGTGGTCTGATCAGGTGGCTGCTGGGTACAATAGGGTGTTCAAGAAACTTAAGACAAGCTTGAGTGTTGAAGGATACTACAAGTGGATGAATAACCTGATCGAATATCGTGAAGGTGCAAACCTCGTGCTGAACGATGACTTTGAAAGCGAATTGGTACAGGGTAAGGGTGATGCTTATGGTGTAGAGGTGCTTTTCAGAAGAGAAGAGGGTAGATGGTATGGTTGGTTGGGATATACCTTGAGTTGGGCAACCAGGGATTTTGACGATCTGAACGGAGGGAGAAGATACTTTGCCAAGTACGATAGAAGGAATGATGTATCCCTGGTTTTGAACTACGAGATCAACAAACGTTTGCACATATCCGGTGTTTGGGTTTTCGCCAATGGGTCAAGATTTACTGCGCAGATCGGACAGTATCTTCAGCCTAATCCTTCCTTAACGGGGGTTGATGTAGTGCCCATCTATACTGAAAGAAATGCTGTATCGATGTCGCCAAGCCATAGACTGGATCTTAATCTGGTGTGGAAATCAAGACAAAAGAAGAAAGACTCTGATGAAGAACGAAGGTATAAGTGGGAGTGGCATTTTGGTTGCTATAATTTCTATAACCGCGCTACTCCTTATCGTATAGAGATCGTGCCAGCTGATTCGGGTGTAGGATATAAATACATGCAGCCAGGCTTGTTCGGATTCCTGCCTAATGTTGCATTTAATTTTCAGTTCTGATGAAACGCATTGTACATATCGTTGCATTGATTGGCTTGGCCATAACCATGTTTAATTGTGTTCCGAAGCCACTGGAGATCACTGTGCCGCAACATGATCCGAAGCTGGTCATATCGTCACAGGTTGTGCCTTCCCCAGTCAGCGATTCTATCTTCCTTTTTGTATCTGTAAGTAACAGTTTCGGTGCCCTGCAGTACCAGCAGGGAGTACACGAGGATAGTACCGGTACGGATACAGTTAGTCAGGATCTTTTCCAACAGGTGTTGGTAGATAGTGCGATCGTTACTATTCGCTACAATGGTGTTCAGGATACGTTGTTTGATTTGAGTAACGGACTTTATGGTGACTGGCCTATTCCCAAATTTGTTGGAGCGACCTACTTTCTAGATGTTTTCGATCCTACCTCCGGTATGTCTGTGACCTCCAGTGCGGTGCTGCTGGAACAGGTGAAGTTTGACACTGTAACCGTGTCAAGCTATACCAGCAATGGAATTGACTATGTAAAAGTGAATGTTGAATTCCCAGACCCTTCAGGAGACAATTGGTATGTGTTGAATTTTTACGGACCGCCAGACTCTACCAATCTGTCTGCCTTTGGAGTGCCACAATCCGATACACGTACCAGATTGATGACTGACAAGGCCTATCCTAGTGGTGTGGTCAAGGAGCAATTTGAACTTACTGAATTCACTGATTCAGTAATGACCGTTTCTGTAGCAAACATCAGTCGTGAGTATTACGAGTACCTCAAGCTAAGACAGAAGAGCAATCAAAGCATTGGTGAAAGCTTCCTAAGTGAACCAGTAAGTTATCCTACGAACGTGAATGGTGGTTTGGGATTCTTTACGTTGCATTTTCCCAATGCGAGAACCCTTACCGTGCCTTAAAATTTGTGGTGAGCGCTGATCTGAGCCTGCCCTTTTTTCCACCCGTTCGTTGCCTGTTCCATAAATCCAAGCTGGAATTTTAGGTTATCACGGACCTGATAACCCAGAGCCGCATAGGCTCTGTTCCTGTCAAAGACCTGAACTGTTTGACCATTGCCAATCTTTCGTTGACCGTTTATGAACAACTCATTGTAAAGAGCCAAATACAAAGCACCTTTCTCCATTTCCTTCTTGTTTAAGGGAATGTTCATGAAAAGATTGTACCGATACCTGGTTCGAAAATCCTGACTCTCAACAAAGCGTTGCTCATAACGAAACCGATGTGTTAGATATATCCTGTTTCCAACCTTATGAGGAAGTAATGCTTCCTGGTATATCCTGCTTTCCGTTACCGTTGATGTCCCATCTCCATACGCTCCGGTAGTGATGTGAGCATATCCCAGGGTTAACTTCGCATTGGCGTTCTTAGGAAGATACATAACTCCACCTCTTAGCATCAGTTGCTCTAAGTCTCCAGCGGCATCCCAATTTCGGACCTGGATGTCTCCCTGAAAGCCAAGGCTGGACTCCTTGATCTTGGTATTCCAGAAGTACATGTACCAGGCTCCAACCTCGTGTTCGTTTACCTGGGCGGATACAAAAGAGGAACTCACAAGAAAAGATGCGAGGACAATAATTATAGCAAGTCGTTTCATGATATTGGCGATCACATGAACTACAAATTTGGCTAAAAATTGTTCGCAAATATCACTTTAGGCCGCCTCGTGGAATCAATTTTGGTATCCCGCTATTTATCCTGAAGGCTTTGTCTAATGTTCCCTTCTCAGACGATTTATGTCTGCCCGGTCCCATAATGAACTGTGCCTCTGTGTATTTTCTATTGATGCGCAGGTGGACAAAACCATGATCTCTTAGGTTCACGTATCGAAGTTGAGGGTTCTTTTTATAGAATTTTCGCTCGAGATCGCGAACCGTTTTTGGTCTTCGTTCATCAATATTGGGAGAGCTAACACTTGGTGTGAGTAGCTCCACGCCAATGGCTCCTCGCTTTTCCAGGTCAGGCTGTTTATATACATCGAACATAATATCTTGAGCGAAGCTTGAATGATAGTCGCCTGTTACCATTACCATGTTCTGAACCTTGTGTGCGTGAATCTCATTCATGATATACTCTTTCTCCCATGGATACCCGTCCCAACCATCCATGTATAATTCAGAGTAACCAAGTACATCGCTGCGTAGATAACCAAACAGCACCTGGTTCCCTACAATCTTCCATTGCTCTTTAGACTTCAGCTCTGAGAGAAACCAATCCCTTTGAGGTTGGCCTAATATGGTTCTGTTTGTATCACGGATAGTTGGATCCGAGATCGAGTCTACCTGCTTTGTTCTTCCTTCAAGTCTGGTGTCAAGAATGATGAGATTGGCCAGTTCACCGAACTTGAAACTCCTATATAGCTTGGTGTCCCTTGTTTCGCGTACTGGAAGCCACTCGAGGTATGCCCTCCTTGCAGCCTGTTTTCTCTTCGACCACTTCCCTTCGTTTTCCTGGTGATTCTGTGCGCCATCTACGTAGGAATTGTTTGCCGATTCATGGTCATCCCATGTAGTGATCATCGGATGCATTCGATGTACCATTTGAAGATCTGCATCGGTGCGGTACGTTGCATAGCGCAACCGGTAATCCTGAAGTGAGTTCAATTCATGTGTGGGTAGGTGAAATCTACCGAGTGTGGTATCAGCGTAGACCTTGGTTCCGTACTCATAGATGTAATCTCCCAGGTGCACCACAGCATTTAGCTCATCATACGGAGCTCCTGCTAGTATTCGGTAAGGAGCAAAGAACCCAGCTTCGTAGTTTGAGCACGACACGAATCCAAGATTGATTTCTTCAGGGTTAGCCGGGAGTGTTTTGGTGCGTCCTATTTGACTGTTCCAGCCATTCGCAGAGAATTGATAGAAGTATGTGCTTCCCGCTTTCAACCCATCTACGTCCACTTTTACGCACCAGTCATTATTGTATAGAGCTGTAGTGATTCCTTCATTAACTAGTTCTTTAAACTCTCTATCACGCGCCACTTTCCATGCTACCTTGACTGATTTTCTGCCTCCCCGTACAGGTTCCACGTGCGTCCAAATGATTACCCGGTCTTTAAGTGGATCTCCGGAAGCTACTCCGAAATGAAATGGTTTTTGTTTGCCCTGGTAACTGAGGATCGTTCCGATGTACTTTTTCTCCAACTCCTTATCCCCGAAAGAGGCATTGTACGGAGAACAGCCAAAGACAACGCATCCAAGACATATGTACAACAGCTTCCTCATATGGTGAAGTTGAGGAAATCGGGGTTGTGAAGCAAGCGCTGTACGTTAAGTCTCCAATAAACCAGCGTTCTACTTGGAAGAGAAGAAGGCTTCTGTCGATTTCTTGCCACTCTCAATGAGTTTTGTTTGCTGCTCGTCAGAGAGTTTTCTTATCCTCGGTCCAATTCCTTCAGAGGATACGGAAATGGTTCTTTCCCAATCCTGCTCCGATAACTGTGGCCTGTTTAATTGTTCTATGATGAGAATATAGAATGCCGATATATAATCCCCCAGGTCGCTAACCCGTTGTTGGATGAGTTGTGGCTGAAGCTGATCCTGCTGAATTTGTGCCCTGGAATCTATTCGTATTCCCAGCGTATGATTGTTAGGACGGGGAGCATTGGTGCAGGTATCGATGCGATCCGTATGATCAAAAATGTGGATGGGGAAATTGCCTACGATCCCACCGTCCATCATAATGTCAAGCTGTTTTTGCTTGCTTGGCTTTCTAAAAGTACCTCCGTTTTTGTCCACGAATACGGCTTCAAAGTACAAGGGTATCGATATAGATATCCGTACTGCATCACGCACTTTCATATTTGGGTAATTATGCCTCGATAGCACAACAAGTTTCTGTTGATTCAGACAAGTGGCAGTGAGGTATAATTCTTTACAGCCATATGCGTCAAGTTCAGCAAAGGTTATCTCAGAATTTCCTGTTTTGGCCGCTATCAATGTGCCTATCCAGTTACTGAATTTAACTCCTTGGTACCAGCCATAGCGTTTGGATACCCGGTGGATACCTCCAACAAACATGTACTTGCCATCATTGAACTTGTGCATCTTCGTGGAGGAAATAATTCGAGCAATTTCGTTTGAGTTGTAGTCCAGAGCAACCAGGGTTGCCACGATAGCTCCGGCAGAGGTTCCTCCTACCTTCTCAACGTGTTGCATTATCGACTGTTTTTCAAGTTCAGCCACAACACCTGCGTATGCAATACCGCGTATTCCAGCACCTTCGAAGATCAGGTTCTTCACTTGGGGCTCACTCGAAAAAACGGCCAAAGAAAAACAAAGGGCTACCAGAGAAGTAAGTGTCGCTTTCATATAGGAAAGACAACCATTGTAAGCTAAGTTGCATGGAGGTGAAGTCGAATTGATATATTGGCCGCGTAGTGAAGAAGGTGATTGTTATCCTGGGGGTGTTGCTGAGTGTTTCCGTTTTGGCTCAACGTGAGAGCGGACCATTTTATCTGGGCGGTATTCAGGTCAACGAGGAGGATCAAGCCCAATGGGTAACCAACCTGAAGAAGGCGGGTATGAATACTGTTGAGGTTACCGTCTACGCTAAACAAGGAGACTGGGATAGCGACAACCTGTGGTTTGATAAAAAGGACACTTTGATCGGTGTTGAGATTGATGAAGCTAAAGCGCAGGGACTAAATGTTGTATTGATTCTCCGTGTGGCATTGGACCATGCATTTCCCCGGAATAAGTTTCTGTGGCATGGTATGATTATGCCGAAGGATGCGATGCTGAGGTCATGGTTCATGAAGTATCAAGCCTTCGCAAACTACTGGGCCAGCTTTGCCGAAAAACATAAGGTGGATGTTATTGGCATCTCCAGCGAGATGAACGCGATGACGTCTACTTTGCCCATTGACACATTGCGCAATCTGGAGCGGTTTTACCTTCATCGGGAAGATCGAAAGACCTATGATGCACGTTTCATGCGCTTCAGGAAGGAAATCCAGGCAAAAGATCTGTGGATTCGGGGTGACAATAAGTACAACGATATTGAATCGTATGTAAAGGATAGAGCTAAGGCGCAATACATGTGGGCGATGCAAACAACCTATGGTAATGCTACTGCCAGTGTTGAAAAGGTCAATGACAGAAGTGTTCTTTTGGATTCAATGTGGCGTGGAACGATCAAGGGAGTTAGATCCAGGTTTGGTGGTAAGGTGACGTATGCAGCGAATTTCGATAGTTATCAATTCGTGAGCTTTTGGGATGAATTAGACTTCATTGGTGTGAACGCATACTTCCAATTGCGCGAACTGAAGAATGATTTGAATATCGGTGTATTGCACAAGTACTGGGATAAGGTCTTCGATGACCTTGCAAGATTTCAGAAGAAGCAGAGCTTAAACAAAGAGATCATCTTTACAGAATTGGGTTACCCTTTTAGGAAGAATTGTACGGTTGAGCCGTGGAACAGCCATGGCTTTTCAGTCATCGGTTCTCAACTGCAGGGTTATCAGTTGTATGTCTGGCCTGAACAGGAGATCAATTTTGAGGAACGCGCATTGGCGGTGCGTGCATTGCGCAATGCAGTTGCAAAAGGTGGGTACCCACTGAAAGGTTTGCTGTATTGGAAAATGTCCTCTCACAAATACCACTTCAAAAACGAGCCGTTCCTGCTGGTTTTGGATGGAAAGGATCAACTTCAGGTTGAATTGCAAAAATTTGCTCCTTAAGGTCATTTACAGCCATTTATACATAATTTTGGGCAATAAATTCGCGATTTTGTGCATTTATTGAATTTTTAGGATCGTTTTTCGGTGGTCTGTTAAATAATCTTAAATCGATTTACTGTTAGTTGTCATTTAGGTGTATTTAAGTGGCATATTGACGCTATTTAGGTGTATTACGGTGCATTTTGAAGTCATTTATTCGTGTTTTGTTGCTTTTTGTAGGTGAATTGAACCGTACTTAGTTTGGCCCGATCCTTGTCAAATATGTGTGGAAATACTTCGTTTTATCATCTAAGTACTACAATGCGAAACCTTCAACATACACTAAGCTGGTTGTTCCTGATTATTTGTGGGTTCTTTCTTGCGCTTACTTCCTGGGGTAATCTGGCAAGCGGTGGCGATTGCGGCCAGCCAGCTCCCCATCAGGCTTGTGCCATGGCTGATGTAGTCTTGCAAGGCAGGGTGTTGGGTATTGAAATATCACAACCCTCAGCCAATGCCAGGAGGTGTTACGCCACTATAACACTGCAGGTATCTCATACTATCAAGGGCTCTGCGGATAACGTGGTTAAGATTACGACCAGTGCTCCGCAACAGTACGGTTGGTTTCCGTTTGAGAGAGGAAAAGAATACATCGTCTTTGGAAATACCCTGCATAATGGCTGTATCTATACATCTCGATACATGGGAAACATGTGTGTTAAGTCGGAGCAGTCAGGTATAGAACTTCGCCAAAGAATATTTGAACCGGGTAGGTTCGCTCATGCATTAGATATCAGCGTCTATCAGCTTCAACCTATTAACCACAAACTTGGAGTGGGTATTGTTCCCTCCAAAGGTTCCGGGAAAGATTCTTGATCACAACGCGCTCCAAAAGGCGCTGTAAAACATCTGCAACATTAGTAACGATCCAGCGCCAGCAATCAGAGCAGGCTTGTACGGGTTTTCCGCTTTCTCACCAATAGCAATGAACCCAACTCCCGAAAATATTACCGGAGCGATCCAAAGAAAACTCAGCTGAACCAGCATCGTTTCAGACAGGCTGTTGAAGAACACGAAATAGATCAGGATTGCTGCCAGGGCTGCAATACCGCCAACCAACCCAAATACCCGTTTGTGCTGTTTGTACAGATCTTGAGGCCTGTCAAGCTCCTCTTCGTCAAGGGGTGAGGTGTTACTTTTCATCGCTTTCTGATTGTTAAAGTAGTGTTAAAGCGTGGAATTTTTGAAGAACCGCATCCCAATCATAGGTAATTTGATAGTATGAGAAGCCTGCTGCTAGTTTGTATGTCCCTCTTTGCCCTGGGAGTTTTTGGGCAAGCTCATAAGGTGGAGCGGTATTTTTACAGCGCTACACCACCACCGTGTAAACTGTTGGTGAAAGTGCACGAAGGCAACGTGAAGGGGAAATGCCTGAGCCAGGTGGTGAGCCTTTATCTATCTGCAAAGGATACTGTGAACAAACTGGATAGAAGTGTCTTCCTGTCTCAAATGGAGTCTGACTCTATGGGCAAGTGTGTTTTCAATCTTCCAAGAAGTGGGAAGTATATGGTGACAACTGGTTGCGGTAAGTATGCCGTAGGTGTGGAAGATGGTATAGCGGTGAGTTGTCCAACCGTTAAGACTGCAGTTGTCATTGCCCCTGTAAGCTATTGCGGTGTTACATTGTACGATGGCGTAGATAGTAGTGAAGCGGTTATCCTGGCGAATCGCACTAATGAAGGAGTAGGATACCGAGCCGAGCAAGGTGTTATCAGGGGTATCCCGGTTTGGATTTGTGTCCGTCAGGAGCGTTTGACCAATCAGAACAGTAGTACAGTAGTTTATAGCTACGTGGCCATCGATAGGAAGACAGGGGAGCTTGTAGAGCAGGGTACGAAACAAGGCAGAGTGGGCTGATAAACTCCTCCTTTGTATCGCTTACAGGAATTCGCTCTATAAAACGAAGTATGTGCCAATCCTAATCTTATTTCAATTCATTGTTGGTGTATTTCTGAACCTATACTAATCGGTTGTGTAGGGCAGTCTAAAACCCCTTTCTGGTTACCGATTTTCGCTCCATTTGCACTAAATCCGCCACTATCCAAGGCGAACCCGGGAAGCCAACAATTATTTAAGCAAATTGGATTGCTACAATCGCTACTTATTTCGCAAACCCAATGGTAGTGGGTGTAATAGGGGATAACCTCGGTTATTGTTCTTAACTTATGGCAACAATTAGGATCGCTATGAGACTTCGAACACTTGTTTTTGCGCTACTGATTCCATTCTTCGGATTGGGCCAGGAAATTCATTATTGTGGAACGGAAGCCACGCAAGCCAATATTGATTACCTGACTAAAACACGTTCACTTCGGCAATCGTTTCAGCTTAATGGCAACAAGACCGTTTCTAACATCCGGTACGTTCCGATTCAGTTTCATATCGTTCGTCAGAACAATGGAACAGGTGGGTTGTCGCCTACACAATTGCAAAGTGTACTCGATTCGATGAATTCGTTTTACATCAACGCGAACATTCAGTTTTTTGAGTGCGGGGGAAGGAATTACATCAACAACACGACCCACTACAACTTCATAAATTCGAATGAGAATACATTCTGTGGTCCTCACGATGTAAACAATGTGATCAATATCTACATGTTTAACACTGTGTCGAACGGTAGTTCAGCGCTATGTGGGTACACACGGTTTCCACCTTCGGTAGACAGGGTGATTATGGCCAATTCCTGTGCTATGAATTATTCCACTTTGCCACACGAACTAGGACATTACTTTACGCTGTACCATACCCACGGTAAAACGAATCAGGGGACAACCAGTGAGCTCGTGAATGGTTCAAATTGTGCAACCGATGGTGACGACATATGCGATACTCCTGCAGATCCTAACCTAAGTGGTGTGGTAAACACGTCTTGTCAATACACTGGCAACCTGGTTGATGCCAACAATCAACCTTACGTTCCGGATGAGCACAACATCATGTCTTACTCCCGCAAGGCCTGCAGAGATTTCTTTTCCCACTTACAATATGTGAGAATTGCCGCTGGACTTGCTATTGATAGAAACTATCTTGTTTGTTCAACACCGCCCGCATTTGCCCAGTTCGACTATGTAGTACAACCTTGTGGTGGTGTGGTTTCGTTCTCAGACTTTTCCACCAATGGAGCAACAAGTAGATCGTGGGATTTTGGTGATGGAAGCCCTACATCTTCGGCAACCAATCCAACCCATACGTACACTACGTCTGGAACTTATTATGTAAGACTTACTTCTACCAACGCGAATGGTAGCACTACAGCACTCAGAAAGATTCAGGTTTCGATCGGATTACCAGCCGGTCCTGCAACTGTTAACGATACGGTGTTCACCAACCAACAAGCTAACCTTACTGCTGGTCCTGGTGCCGGTGTTCTCAACTGGTATACTGCGCAAACCGGTGGAAATTTCCTCACTACTGGAAATGCTTACACAACACCACCACTCACTGCAACAACTTCATATTGGGTTGAGGATTCAGTAACCAATCCCATTCAGAAAGTTGGCCCTGCAAATAACTCAATTGGAACGGGGGCTAATTTTAACAACGATCAGCACTTGGTATTCGATGTCCTTAGTCCTTGTGAGCTTGTATCTGTGGTAGTATATGCAACCAATGGGCCGAAGAACAGAACCATAGAGCTGAGAGATAATTTCGGCACTGTGTTGCAATCTGCAACAATCAACATTCCGAATGGTACGCAACGGATTAATCTGGGTTTTCAACTTACTCCTGGGGTGGATTACCAATTGGGACTTTCTTCGGGGTCAATTCCTCAGGATTTGTATAGAAACAACGCTGGACCAAATTACCCATATACTATTCCAGGATTGATTTCAATTAAGAGAAGTAGTGCAGGTAGCAATCCGCTTCAGTACTACTACTTCTACTATGATTGGGAGGTAAGAGAACCTGCATGTGAGAGCCCAAGAAGTAAAGTAGATGGTGTTGTTCAGTTCCCGGTGGGGATTGATAATGTGTCAACATTGAATTTCAACGTATATCCGAATCCGGTTTCGGACGATGTCAACATCGTATTTTCATTGGCGAAAGCGGAACAAGTAACCTTGGATTTGCTTGATATCAGTGGAAAGGTAATTCGAAATATCCGTCAAGGTGCTTTGCCCCGCGGTTCGAATAAGATGAACGTTTCCGTTAGCGATCTTGCACAAGGCGTGTATCAGATCAGACTTGCGACTTCAACGGGCAGTTGGTCGAAAAAACTAGCTGTTGTCAAATAAGACAGTCAGCGAAAAAACTAGAAAAGCCCATCCAATTCGGATGGGCTTTTTAGTAGTTGGTTAGTTTGTTTTAGTTCAGATCGTTCTCTTCCATTGGAAGATCGTTGTCCTCTTCCTCCTCTATAGCAGAGGTTTTGAAAATGCCGTTCTCATCGAAAATCAACTCTACGACACCAGTAGAATCTTTCAGTTCCACGGTATACATAGTTCCCTCTTCTGAAGTCGCTTTTTCGTACTCTAATGTTTCAGCACCAGGGTGGTTTGATTCAATGTATTTAAGTGATGTGTCAGGCATTGCGTCCGCAGTTATTTCCTGTTCAGAACCTACCTGTGTTCCATCAGCATCGTAGGTTACTGAATGCTCCATGCCATCAACTTCAAATTCTGCTTCGATGTAGTCGCCTTCCACTTCCCACGCAACTTCTTTTTGGTCTGGATACGCTTTGGTGAAAGCATCCTTAACCGAAGTGGGCACAGTTGTGATTGTATTGTCTTCTACAGGCTTATCACAACCTACAGCCATCAGTGCTACACCAACGACTGCGATACTTAAGATTCTTTTCATGTTAGTTTGTTTTATGATTACAATTCAAACCTACACCCCAATTCTAAAGTAATTCTGAAGCTAGAAATCTATGGTGAAACGGTGCTGATCCTCGGCCAGGCTGTAATCGACCTTCCAACTATGAAAGTTGGAGATAGATTGAATGATCGAAAGGCCCAATCCCATCGATTCTGAATGTGGGTTACCAATGTTGAACCGATCGAACAATGCAGTGGTTTCGGTCTCGTAAATCGGTCCTGTATTGCTGACAATCAATTGATGCTCATTCAGCTGAATTGTTATTGATCCGCCTTCCGGGTGGTTGTGTTTGATGGCATTGGATATCAGGTTGGTACACAGGCTTGCAACAAGGGCAGCATTGCCTTGTTTTATCACTTTGGGAGCGATATCCGATTCCAGTGAAATTCCCTTGCCATCCATTTGATCTTTGTATTGCCAAATCTGCTCGCTGATAATGTCGGCTATGTTCAGCGTTTCATTCTTATCATATTGCTGATTGTCAATCTTGGTCATCCATACCAGCTGCTGGTTGAGTTTACTTAAACGATTGGCGGCCTTCATGGCTGCGCCAATAGCAACGCTTTGTTCTTCGGTTAAGCCTTTTGCTTGAATTGCCTCCTCCAACTTGGAGCTAATAATGGCAAGCGGTGTTTGCATCTCATGTGAGGCATTTTCAGAGAACTGTTTCAGTGCTCTGTAATCTGTGATCAACTTGTTTGTGAGGCTTTTCAGGACTGTGTTCAACTCCTCGAACTCTTCAATTCCACTTTTGGTTGTCTCTAAGGCCTTCCCGTTTTGAAATGAGAAGTTTGACAATTGTTCCAGGTCTTTGTAGAAGGGCTGCCAGAGTTTCCTCGAAAGAGACCTTGAGGTGACTACACCTCCCACAACCAATACGATAAGTACCAATGCCAGTGGAAACGCTATGGTTTCAATGTAGTCGTGAGGTTCGAGAATAACCTGCCGCACTACCACATGGTACTTCGTGTATTTGATTTTTCTCACAGCACCTACTTCCCGGAACAACTCATTGTCTTCTTCGATAGGATCGAAAACCAGTGTGTCCTTAACCCAGGAAGTTTCCGGAGCTTTCTTGCTCATCTTTCGGATTTCCAGAATTGGAGGGATACTTCTGGGAGGCTTGCCGGCCTCTATTTGCCAAAAGATGCGCTCAACATTAACCTTCAGTTTATCCGTAACTTCTTCACGCATCACCGAGGTGATGGCATAGTACATGATGCATCCAAGAATGAGGAAGAGCACCAGGGAAAGTCCCAAGTAAGTGCGCGTTGTTCTTTGCAGCAGCTTCATTGCTCACTGAATTTATAACCTACACCGTAAACGGACTTAACGTAATCTTTGCCGCCCGCGGCTACAATTTTCTTCCTCAGGTTTCTGATGTGTGTATATATGAAATCGTAACTACCAGAGTGATCAAGCTCATCTCCCCAAAGGTGATCAGCTAGCGCTTCCTTCGTGATAACCCGCTCTTTGTTTGAAATGAAATAGAGGATGATGTCGTACTCCTTTTTCGTTGCATCAATAGTGGTTCCATTCACTTTCACCTCCAGTGCGTCTGTATCTAGTATGATTTCATTGAATGCAACGTTTGTTGATCCCTGAAACTTGGTTCTTCTGATAAGAGCATTGATCCTCGATCCCAGTTCTGCAAGATGAAACGGCTTCGTGATGTAATCATCTGCACCTAAATCAAGCCCTTCTATCCGATCGTCAAGCGCGTTCCTTGCAGAAACTATAAGTACTCCTGTATTCGGGTACTCTTCTTTGAGATGTTTGAGCAAAGTCAATCCGTTGCCATCAGGTAGATTGAGATCCAGTACTACAATATCGAAGCTGTGATCAATCAATGCATCTTCTCCTGAAAACAGATTCTCTGCTTCCACGCATTCATGTCCGCTCTCATTGATGTATGTGGACATCGAAGAGCGCAGATCAGCTTCGTCTTCAACTACCAGTACTTTCATTACAAGCAAGGTAGTGAACAATTCTGTAGGAATTCTGAAGGAGGTTTACAGGTCGGTAGGGAGGGGTATTTCCGCAGATGAGTATTCTTTGATCAGCTGCCCGTCTTCGTTGATCAGAAACTTGTGGAAGTTCCACTTAACCTCCGCATCGAAGGCCCCATTGAGTTCTTTGGAGGTTAGCCAATTATAAAGCGGATGTTGGTTCTTTCCCTTGACATCAACTTTCTCAGTCAAAGTGAAGGTGACACCATAGTTCTTGTTACAGAAATCTTGAATTTCCTTGGCGGACCCAGGCTCCTGACCGCCAAACTGGTTGCAAGGCACCCCAACGATCTCCAGCTTGCTTTTGTGTTTCGAGTACAACTCCTGTAGGTTGGCATATTGCGGTGTATAGCCGCATTCTGATGCAACGTTCACGAACAATACCTTCTTGCCCTTCAGTGTGTTCAGGTCAAGTGGATCACCCTGGATGGTGCGAATTTCAATGTTATATAAATCCATAGTTGTCTTCCCTTGTCCTTGAACATAGCTGGCAGAAAGCAGTGTACAAATGATCAGGATGCCTGGTGTTCTAACCATAATTGTGCGAGTGTAAATGTAACCATTGAACTTATGGAATTGTTTTGTTTCAAATAAATTCATTATAATTGTATTATCAATAATTGATATATCATTGAATAAATCAGATTTACATAGCGTATTGCTTTTTCAGATTGACAGGACTTCCAGGGCGGCAAAGCAGTATTCCCAGAAAGAAATGGATGAACGGGGAATGGGCATTACCGTAGACCAATGGGTGTTGTTAAAGATCATAGAGGAACGCGGTCCATCCACTCAAAAGGAGTTGGCAATAGCATCCTTGCGTGATCCGGCATCCATTACCAGAACGTTGGATCTGTTGGAGAAACGTGATCTGGTAATTCGAATGAAGGTGCCGGAGAACAGGAGGAGTTATTCTATCTCCCTAACCTCAACTGGTAAGCGGTTCATCAAAAAACACATGGCAATGGTTGAGCAACATCGTGTCAATAGTACGAAGGGTTTAACCAGAAGTGAGATCGAGATAATGATGGAACTCCTAAAGAAGATGCAGAAGAATTTCGTCTAAAATTTTTTAAACTAATTGTTGATATATCAACAATAGATAAGTCAATATAAATCAACTAAATAATAAATCATGAAAACCAGAATGATGATTACGTTGCTAATGCTGACTACGGTGGTAGTATCGAGAGGACAATCACAGGACATCCATTCCATTGAGCAAACCATTTATGCTTTTGCCAAGGCAGGGGACGATCAGGATGCTTCAACGCTCCAGGGAGTGCTTGATCCCAATTACAGGGTAGTAATGAACCAGCTGTTTGGAAGTACAGAAGTGAGCATACTTCCGCGCAGTGTTTACTTGCAAAAGATCAGGACAAAGGAGTTTGGCGGAGACAAACGCTCCATAGAAATTCAGAACATCGAAGTGAACGGATTATGTGCCTCTGCACGTGTTAAAATGACAGGTGCAAAACTGAGTACTGTTTCGTTCATTCAACTTGTTCGGAACGCCAAGGGACAATGGAAGCTAGTGGAAGATATTCCAACTATACTGCCTTAAATTTCAGATTTTCAATTGGTTACGGTGTTTTTTGGTGAGCACCGTGGCCGGTTGAAATTCCGCCCCCAAAATCGTAAATTCGTGTGCCTTTTCAGGGGGAGGAAGATGGAGAAGACACAAGTATACCAACCGAAGAATAAGATTAGAATAGTCACTGCTGCATCACTGTTCGATGGCCATGATGCTGCCATTAACGTGATGCGAAGAATCATTCAAAGCAGTGGGGCAGAAGTCATTCATTTAGGACACGACCGTTCCGTTCAGGAGGTAGTTGATTGTGCTGTTCAGGAGGACGCGAATGCCATAGCTATGACCAGCTATCAAGGTGGACACATGGAGTACTTCAAGTACATGTATGACTTGCTTAAGGAACGGGGCTGCGGCCACATCAGAATTTTTGGTGGTGGTGGTGGAACCATACTGCCCGAAGAGATCAGGGAATTACAGGAGTATGGTATTGCAAGAATCTACCATCCGGATGACGGTAGAGAAATGGGATTGCAGGGAATGATCAATGACCTGATGGAAAAATGCGACTTTCCAACTGGTGCAAACCTGAATGGGGAACCAGCCAAGCTCATTGAAAGAGACCCGGTGGCGATAGCCAGGGTAATCTCAGCGGTCGAGAACTTTCCCGAAGAAAATAAAGAGGTCATTAAGCGTATTCAGGATGAAGCCGAAAAGAGCAGCGTTCCTGTTCTTGGTATTACCGGAACAGGTGGTGCAGGTAAGTCTTCCCTGGTAGACGAATTGGTACGAAGGTTTTTAATCGACTTTCCGGAGAAGTACATCGGTATCATATCGGTAGATCCATCAAAACGGAAGACGGGGGGCGCACTTCTGGGTGATAGGATCAGAATGAACAGCATCTTCAACGATAGATGCTATATGAGGTCACTGGCAACCAGGCAAAGTAATCTAGCGGTCAGCAAGCACGTGCAAGAAGCGGTCGATATCCTTAGAGCCGCGAAGTACGACCTGGTTATTTTGGAAACATCGGGAATTGGGCAAAGCGATACAGAAATTGTTGATCACTCTGATGTGAGCATGTACGTGATGACTCCTGAGTATGGGGCAGCATCTCAGTTAGAGAAGATCGATATGCTGGATTTTGCGGATATCATTGCGTTAAACAAGTTCGACAAGCGCGGTGCGCAAGACGCCATTCGCGATGTGAAGAAGCAATACAAGCGCAACAGACAGCTGTTCGAGTTGGACGATGATCAGGTACCCGTATATGGAACAATCGCTAGCCAGTTTAATGATCCTGGTGCCAACACACTGTACAAGAAACTTATTGATGTTATTCACGAAAGAACAGGTGCGGATCTGAAATCCAGTTTCGAGATCTCAGATGAGATGAGTGAGAAGATCTTCGTTATCCCACCTAAGAGAACCAGGTATCTCAGTGAGATTTCTGATACCATTCGTGGCTATAACGATTGGGTAGAGAAACAAGGAGAGATCGCGCAAAAGCTATACAGCATTGCCAATACGAAAGATGAGCTCCAGTCAGCCGGCAAGGGCACGGATGATGTAGATGGACTATACAATGAACTGTTGAAGGAGTTGGATCCAAGAAACATGGACATCATCAAGGGTTGGGCAGAGAAGAAGCAGAAGTACGAAGATGAGTTTTACGCGTTCCAGGTTCGCGATAAGGAGATCAAGATCAAAACGCATACCGAGTCACTATCGCATACGCAAGTTCCAAAGGTGAGTTTGCCTAAATACTCAGCTTGGGGAGATGTGTTGAAATGGAATTTGCAAGAGAATGTTCCCGGGGAATTCCCATATGCAGGTGGCGTATTTCCTTTCAAGAGGGAAGGGGAGGACCCTACAAGAATGTTTGCCGGAGAGGGTGGCCCGGAGCGTACCAACAAACGTTTCCATTATGTGTCGTTGGGGATGCCTGCGAAAAGATTGAGTACCGCATTTGATTCTGTGACCTTGTATGGTCGAGATCCAGGTACACGACCAGACATCTACGGAAAGATTGGTAATTCAGGTGTTAGTATTTGCTGTCTTGATGATGCCAAGAAATTGTACAGCGGCTTCGACCTTTGTGATCCGAAGACTTCTGTTTCAATGACCATCAATGGCCCGGCACCAATGCTACTGGGCTTCTTTATGAATGCTGCTGTCGACCAGCAGTGTGAGAAGTACATCAAGGAAAATGGTCTTGAGGATGAGATTAACGCCAAGATCGATAAGATCTTCAAGGACAAGGGTGTTGAAAGGCCGCGGTACAATGCAGATGAATTGCCGGAAGGAAATGATGGACTCGGACTGATGTTGCTGGGTATTACAGGAGACCAGGTGTTACCTGCAGATGTTTATGAACAGTGTAAGACCAAAGCACTTACTTCGGTGCGTGGTACGGTTCAGGCAGATATTCTCAAAGAAGATCAGGCACAGAACACTTGTATTTTCTCTACTGAATTTGCCCTGCGTTTAATGGGTGATGTGCAATCCTATTTCATCGAGAACGGTGTAAGGAATTTCTACTCAGTAAGTATTTCCGGTTACCACATTGCAGAAGCTGGAGCCAACCCAATTTCTCAGTTGGCATTCACGCTGGCCAATGGGTTCACATACGTGGAGTACTACCTAAGTCGCGGAATGGATATCAACAAGTTTGCACCAAACTTGAGTTTCTTCTTTAGCAATGGGATTGATCCTGAATATGCGGTTATTGGTAGGGTTGCAAGAAAGATATGGGCGAAAGCCATGAAAGAGAAGTACGATGCAGACGATCGCAGTCAAAAGCTCAAGTACCATATCCAAACCAGTGGGCGTTCGCTTCATGCGCAAGAGATTGCGTTCAATGATATCCGAACCACACTTCAGGCATTGTATGCCATCTACGACAACTGTAATTCATTGCATACCAATGCGTATGATGAGGCAATTACCACACCAACGGAAGAGAGTGTTAGAAGAGCAATGGCCATTCAGCTGATCATCAATCATGAGCTGGGTCTGGCGAAGAACGAAAACCCAATTCAGGGTAGTTTTATCATTGAAGAACTTACTGACCTGGTAGAAGAAGCAGTGTTGTCAGAGTTCGATCGAATTACAGAGCGTGGAGGTGTATTAGGCGCAATGGAAACCATGTATCAACGCGGAAAGATTCAGGAAGAAAGCCTCTACTACGAAACGTTGAAACATACAGGTGAATTCCCGATCATCGGTGTGAACACTTTCCTCAGTTCTGAAGGTTCTCCTACAATTGTACCGGCCGAAGTTATTCGAGCTACCGAAGACGAGAAGCAGGATCAGATCGATACTGTTACATCACTTCAGGAGAGAAATGCGAGTGAAGCGGAGCAACAACTTCGCAACTTGCAGGTCGCTGCAATAGAGAACAGAAATGTTTTTGAGCATTTGATGGAAGCGTGCAAGTACTGTTCACTGGGTCAGGTCACCGAATCATTGTTTGAAGTAGGAGGCCAGTACCGAAGGAATATGTAGTACGCTGGTCGATCCTAAACCGATCAAACCGAGTTCCGAGCTACTTCTTTTCCTCAATCTTGAGGTCATAGAATTCCACTCCTTTGGAGGGGCATGGGTCCGTGTGTAAGACCTTCGGCCGACAATCTCCCTTGTGGTATATCTGAAGGATTACCTTATCTCCCTCTTGCAAATGAGCAAGTGAGATCACGAATGCAGAAGCATGTATCTCGTCAGGAGTGCGCTTGCCGTTCAATAGCACACTATCCACGCAGAAACCGTTTCCGGTTCCGTCAAATGGATTTTGAATGTAGATATCCTTACCACAATAATTGCCCTCAAGTGTAATGACCTGGCTTTTGGAGGCCAACCCCATTATCAATATTCCTACCAAAAGGATCCAACGCATACTTAAAGATACTCAACTTGTAATCGCACAGCTCACTGAAAATTGAGATATTGAAGATGTGAAGCGCCTTATCGCATACCTGTGCATTTTGTTTCCAATGATTTCAGCGGGTCAGAATGTTGATTCGCTGAAAGAGATTGCGTTCGAACACCCTATTGATACTGTGCGCCTTATGGCGTTAGATGCGCTTACGGATGTTTATGAGAGAGATTCCGCGGGCATTCGCTACTCTCTGTTGCAGTTTGAACTTGCCGAGCAGGTAGGTAATGTCATGCACCAGAGAATGGCACTTACCAGTGCAGCATCTGTGGCCTGGAATATCCGTGATTATCCTACCGCACTGGATTACAGGATGCGATTTCTTGAACTGGAGAAAAAGCTAAATGAAAGTCCGGAGAATATTGCGGGTGCCATCAATGCGGTTGGTGTTGTTTACGGTAGAGTGGGGCGGAAGGATTCCGCGCGCGCGTGCATCATGCGCGCACTGAAGCTTCACAAACAAGCGAATTATCAGGAGGGTATCGCTCAGGCATATGTGAATCTGGGTTCCTCTTTTGTGGATGGTGACGAATACCAGAGAGGAATCGATACGATGTTGCAGGCATTCAATTATGAATTAAGTCCAAGAATGGAGTTGAGTGTGCTAGCCAGATTGGCATGGGCATATTCCATCGTAGACCAACACGAGAAAACTTTGGAGGCAGGACTGAGAGCAACTGAACTGGCAAAGAAGATCAGGCAAAAACCGAATGTAACATTCTGGGATCGTCTGCAGTTGGCCAGAACAAAATCGATTGTAGCTGGCGCTTATATAAGTCTGGACAGTATCGAGAAGGCGAAAGAGTATCAACTCGAGAGCATCGCTATTCAGGACTCTATGAAGACAGACTATCTGAAAGGTTCTTCATACTCCATGATGGGTGCTATCGCAGATAAAGAAGGTAGAACAGCGGATGCGATCAGGTACTATGAGATTGCCCTTCCTCACAAAGAGAAGCAGAATATGTTCCAGGATGGATTGAAGATATCCAGGAAACTGGCGGAATTGTATGAGACTCAAGGGGATTATAAGAATGCGAACCGTTGGCATTCTAAAGCATTGGCATTTCAAGATACCATCGTTGCTACAGATTTGCAGAATCAGCTAGTGGAGTATGAGTTCTCTAAATCTTTGGAAGAGAGCAACAGAAAGAGGGAGATGGAGCTGCTAAGGGCGGAGATCGAACACGAGAGCCAACTGGGTAAACAGAAGATGTTCACCTGGATAGGGGCGGGGATCGGACTGGTCATACTTTTGGTGCTTATCCTAATGATCAGAGGCTACAGAGCGAAGAAGAGATCAGCCGAGGTGCTTTCTGCTAAGAACGAATTGATCCAGACCCAAAAGCTGCAAGTGGAACACAAGAATCAGGAGATTTTGGATTCCATTGTATATGCTCAACGAATTCAGCGTGCGATTCTCCCGCCCGATGAGGCGCTGAACGATACGCTCGGAGATGGGTTCATATTGTACAAGCCTAAGGACATTGTGGCCGGAGACTTCTATTGGATGGAAACGGTTGGAGATGTTACACTGTTCGCGGCAGCCGATTGCACAGGACACGGAGTTCCAGGAGCAATGGTGTCGGTAATGTGTTCTAACGCATTGTCTAAAGCAGTGAAGGAGGATGGGAATACCAGTCCCTCGCAAATTCTTGATCAGGCAGTGGTACATCTTGAACAACGCTTCGAAAAGAGTAAGGAAACAGTGAGTGATGGAATGGATATCGCATTGTGCGCGATCAAGGGGAGCACATTGCAGTACGCTGGAGCCAACAATCCGCTATGGATCGTTAGAGGGGGAGAGGTATTGGAAACAAAGCCAGATAAGCAACCGGTTGGAAAATTTGAACACCGGCAACCATTTACGAACCATGAGATTTCACTGGAGAAGGGAGACACCATCTACATCTTTAGTGATGGATTTGCAGACCAGTTTGGCGGTCCGAAAGGCAAGAAGTTCAAGAGCAGACCATTCAAAGATCTGCTTATATCCATACAGGGAGAATCTATGGATGCACAGAAAAAACTACTTGACGAGTCGTTTGAAATGTGGCGTGGTGCGATGGACCAAATTGATGACGTCTGCATTTTGGGTGTAAGGATATAGACGATGTCTGCATTCCAGACGTTAAGGTTTAGCAACCTTTTGCATCTTTGAAGCATGGATTCTTTGACTCAGATTGTGTTGGGTGGTGCGGTTGGTGAGCTCACACTGGGAAAAAAGGTAGGCAATAAAGCTATTCTTTGGGGCGCCATTGGTGGAACCATCCCTGACCTCGATGTATTCTTTAGCTGGCTTGGAGAAGATTTTGTTGGAAGAATGGAGATCCATAGAGGTTTTTCCCATTCCATTCTGTTTTCACTCTTGTTGGCACCCGTTCTGGGTTGGATTATCTCCAGATTGTACCGTAAACTGGAAGACGTTACCTGGCGAGATTGGACCAAACTGGCCTTTTGGACACTGTTCACCCACCCGATTCTGGATTGTCATACAACCTACGGTACACAGTTCTTCTGGCCGTTTGAGTACAGGGTAGCATTTCAGAATGTATTTGTCGTTGACCCTTTCTATACCATTCCGTTCCTGGTATGTCTCGTAGCAGTAATGCGCCATCGGAGGGCTTCAGCTAAGCGGAAATACTACAACAGATTGGGACTGGTTATGAGTTCTTCGTACCTGGCACTCACTTTTCTTCTGAAGACTGTAGCGCATTACAGGTTTGAAAGAAACTTAAGAGAAGCGGGTGTGGATGTATTGGAGATGGACACCAATCCAACACCGTTCCAGTGTGTCATGTGGTCCGGCACTATTGAAACGAAGGATGCGTATTACTATGGCGTTACGTCTATGTTTGATAGTGATACCCAGGTTGAATTTGGAATCGTTAAGAAGAACCATGAACTGCTGGGAACCATGGCTGAGGATGAGCAGGTTCAGAGATTAATTGCTTTGGCCAGGGGCTGGTGGGCGATCGTACCCGCGGAGCGTGGTGTTTATTATTATGACTTGCGTTTCGGAATGTTTGATCCCAATATGAAAGTAGAGGAACTACCCTTTGGGTATCACATTTTCGAAGAAGACGGGGCGGTGAAGATTACGAATATGAAGCACCCACCGTTCGACATGGGAGAAGCACTCAGTAGAACAATGAAGAGAGTATTGGGCAAATAAAAAGGCGGATAGATGTCCGCCTTTTCGTTGTTTGAATGTCTTTTACATCCACTGGCAAATAACACCGCCCATCAAGGCAAGTGTGATGGTCCAGTATCCTACATTGATGAAGATGTACTTTCCACCCTTTCTTTCAAAGAGCGCATTGGTACCCAAAATGGGTAGTGCGAACATGATACCTAATACCGTGCCGTGGAATGCTCCGTGTTTAAATGTCCGGAAGCTTTGTCCGTATTCACCAAGGAAATCCTGCACCAGTTGAGATGCAATCAGCTCAGGATCACCGCCAGTCAATGAAATAACACCAAACTGGTGAATCACGATAGGCATTACGGCCGCGGCTAGCATTACACTTAGTATATAACTTACAATGAAGATAACCGGCATGTTCGCACCTTTCATTTTATCTTCATTCATATCGGCAGCCTTCATCCAGGCAGTACCTAATATTTTTGGATTGTACCAGATAAAGCCCATGATCATTGGGACCAATCCGGCTACCAGTAGAATCCACCAATTCATGTTTTCCATGGAGTTCAGTTTTTAGTTTCTATAAAACTATGGATAGATGTAGCTACATAGAATTAATGCAGCACAATCTTTTCAACTACAACATGTTCCAAAGTATAGCTAAACCAAATCCGATCAGAACAATGCCGATGACCCTGAAAATTAACCTCAGGAATTTCGGTTTAATCAGAAGCCTTAATCGTTCAGCGATAGCGGCTTTTATAGTATCTGTGAGGAAGATTCCAAGGAGCATTCCACCTACGAACAGAGCCATGGACTCTTCGTCATCGAATTCTGATTTGGCATAAGCCAGAAGTGTCGTCCAGATTGCAAAGACAGTGGGGTTCACAAAGTTGACCAGGAAGCCGCTGATAAAATGTTTGAGCCATCCTACCTTCTTCCCACCATCCACATCCGCATGTACGTCTGGTTTGAAAAGAAATTTTAGTCCAAGACCAACGAGGATTACGAATCCTGCCAACCCCATCCAGAACTCATAATCAAACGATTCGCTTATAAATTGCATGCCGCAATAGCACAGTATTACAGCCACTACATCCGAAACAATGATGCCGCATGCAACAGCGAAACCAGCCTTGAACCCTTCCGCTAAAGCAGCCCTCAATAATGTAAAGAAGACTGGCCCGAGAATTAGTGCAGTAGACAATCCAAAGAGAAGGCCGTTGAGAAATGACATGGTCAAACTTAGCGTTATTCACAATATGACCAATGTCAGCCTGGGGATTGAGTTCCTTCATGGGACTAGCTTGTACTTCGGTCTTTATTTGCGTATTGGAAATTGCGGAAGCTATACCCAAGGTTGAGCTAACCTGCGCCCATTGCGGTGATCAATGCGTGGAGGAAACGGTCGTTCACAAAGACCAGACCTTTTGTTGTCATGGTTGCAAAACCGTGTACGAGTTACTGGTTGCCAATGAGTTGGATGCGTATTACCGATTAGAAAACAATCCAGGTGTTAGGGTAGATTCATCAGTCGATGCCCATGCATTCGATTATTTAGATGATCCAGCTATCAAGAAAGATATTGTTCGGTTTGACGATGGGAAAACAACCAGATTGGATCTTCACCTGCCCCAGATTCATTGTAGTTCATGCATTTGGTTGCTGGAAAACCTCTCCAGGCTGAACAAAGGTGTTCGAAGCTGTACAGTCAATTTTCCAAAACGCATGGCTCACATCGTAATAGCCAATGAACAAATATCCCTGTCGGAATTGGTGAGATTACTGGCGTCCATAGGGTACCAACCGGATTTCAGTTCCAGAAGTAGAAAGAATGAGCGTACCAGCAACAGGCTCCTTTATAAGATTGGAATAGCTGGGTTTTGTTTTGGCAACATCATGCTATTTGCATTCCCGGAGTATCTGGGAATTGATGCATCTTTTACCCGGTTCCAAAACTTCTTCGGATACCTATCCCTGTTACTCTCTTTACCGGTGTTCTTTTACGCGGGGTGGGGTTACATATCGAGTGCATACCGAAGTTTACGGGCTGGAACGGTGAACATGGATCTTCCTATTGCACTTGGAATGATCACCCTGCTCGCGAGAAGTGGTTATGAAATCCTAACACACGCTGGTGCCGGATACCTGGATTCACTTTCCGGTTTGGTATTCTTCCTACTGATAGGCAAGTGGTTCCAACAGAAGACTTACGAAGGTTTTTCGTTTGACAGAGACTACAATGCCTATTTTCCATTAGGGGTAAGAAGGGTTGTAAATGGGGGGACCGAAACTGCCAGACTGAAAGACATTGGTCCGGGCGACCAACTTGAAATTCGAAACAATGAGTTGATTCCTTCGGATGCAGTGGTGCTTGAAGGTGAGGCCAGGATCGATTACAGTTTCGTAACAGGAGAATCAGACCCTGTTAAAGTTGCCAGGGGAGAGACTGTTTACGCGGGAGGTAAACAGTTGGGTGGAAAGATCAACGTAACGGTTATCAAGGAGGTGAATAACAGTTACCTGACGCAACTCTGGAATACGGAGGCGTTTCAAAATGATAAGCAACCCTTGCTCGGTCAATTAACAAACGTGGTGGGCAGGTACTTTACTATGGGGGTGATTGCTGTTACATTAATTGCCGGATTGGTCTGGTGGTTCGTAGACAGCACATCGGTGTGGAACATTGTTTCGTCTATCCTTATCGTTGCCTGTCCATGCGCATTGGCGTTAAGTGTTCCTTTTACATTTGGAAACGTATCTCGCGTCCTGGGCCAGAAGGGACTGTACCTTAAGAATACGGATGTGGTTGAAGAACTTTCTAGAATCAACGAGGTGGTGTTTGACAAGACGGGAACATTGACCATGGCGGTGGGGAGGAAGGTATCTTTCTCAGGCTCGTTAAGCCAAACAGAAAAGGAAGCTGTTGCGGCTGTAACGGAGCACTCTGCTCATCCACTAAGTCAATCGATTGCCAAATACCTAGGTTCAACAGACGTTCAGGTTAGCGATTTCAAGGAAACCCCGGGTCAGGGGATCCAAGGCGTGGTGGATGATAAGTTATTTCGGCTTGGCTCGGCAAATTTTGTGGGGGCGAAGAATGGGAGTAATCAGAAACATGCGCCTGAAGTCTGGTTGAGCATTGATGACATTGTTATGGGATATTTCTTGATTCAACAGCGTGAGCGCGCAGGCATAGGTAAGATGTTAAATGTACTTGGGTGGAAGTATGCATTGCATTTAATCTCCGGAGATCAGGAAAGGAATATGAGATTTTGGGAGCAACACGTTCCCGCGGAGAACATCAGATTCAAATGCACACCAGCCGGTAAAATGGAATACATCCAATCCATACAAGAGCGGAACAGACGTGTTCTGATGGTAGGTGATGGACTCAATGATGCAGGTGCTTTGCAACGGAGTGATGTGGGTGTTGCGGTATCAGATCAGGCACATCAGTTTTCTCCAGCCTGCGATGCAATTCTTGATGCCAGAAGTTTTGATCTACTTCCACGTTTCTTAACGTTCGCTTCGAAGTCCATGAACGTGGTTCATACCAGTTTCGCAATTTCCATTCTCTACAATCTCGGTGGATTGTACTTCGCGGTAACGGGCCAGCTATCTCCTATAGTTGCAGCTATTCTAATGCCGTTAAGCTCTATTTCTGTGGTCTTATTTACCACTGTAACTACCAGACTTTTAGCACGAAGGATTAAAGACTGACCTAGATCAGTTTAATACCTGACGTTCTTCATTACCCACCCTACGACCAGTCGCCACCTTTGTACTGTATGAGTGTGATTTTTCTATTAATACTCGTCAGTCTGTTCGTAGCCATCTGCTTTTTGCTGGCATTCTTCTGGGCCATCCGCTCAGGCCAGTTTGAAGACGACTATAGTCCAGCTGTTAGGGTATTGTTCGATGATGGAGTTGCAGATTCTACTGCAGACGAACAAGCGCCTCATGCAAACCGATCGCCAATGCCTAATTCAGAAAAGAAACCAATAAAGGGAGAATGGAAATCGAAAAGTTTGAGTACGACAACGCGATAGTCAAAAAGTTCGCGTTGGCAACGATGATCTGGGGACTTACCGGAATGCTCGTGGGTCTTTTGGCTGCATTGCAGTTGGTGTGGCCAGATACGAATTACACATCATGGCTGTCCTTCGGACGGATTCGGCCACTGCATACCAATGCGGTGATCTTCGCATTCGTAGGTAACGGAATTTTTGCCGGGCTCTACTATGCTTTGCAACGATTGCTCAAAACCAGGATGTGGAGTGATAAACTTAGTAACATCAACTTCTGGGGATGGCAATTGATCATCCTTTCTGCAGTGCTCACCATACCGTTGGGAATAACCACCGGTAAAGAGTATGCAGAACTGGAATGGCCAATTGATATTGCCATCACTGTCCTCTGGGTGGTCTTCGGCTGGAACATGTTCGCTACCATATTGAAACGTAGAGTACGGCACTTGTACGTAGCAATCTGGTTTTTCATTGCTACGCTTGTAACGGTGGCGGTGTTGCACATCGTGAATTCGTTCGAGATGCCGGTTAACTTCTTAAAGAGTTACTCCTGGTATGCTGGTGTGCAGGATGCACTGGTACAATGGTGGTACGGTCACAACGCGGTGGCGTTCTTCCTTACCACACCGTACCTGGGATTGATGTACTACTTCGTTCCTAAGGCGGCCAACAGACCAGTATATTCTTATCGGCTGTCCATTATTCACTTCTGGGCGCTGATATTCATTTATATATGGGCTGGTCCACACCACCTCTTGTACACAGCCCTTCCCGATTGGGCGCAGTCTCTTGGGGTGGTGTTCTCAGTAATGCTCATTGCGCCTTCCTGGGGAGGGATGCTGAATGGATTGCTAACACTTAGGGGAGCCTGGGATAAAGTACGTGAAAGTCCAACACTGAAGTTCATGGTTGTGGCAATTACGTGTTACGGTATGTCAACTTTCGAAGGCCCTATGATGTCCTTGAAATCGGTTAACGTGATTTCTCACTTTACTGATTGGACAATCGCACACGTTCACATTGGTGGGCTTGGATGGAACGGTATGATGACGTTCGGTATCCTGTATTGGTTGATTCCTAAGATGTGGCAGACCAAACTGCATTCCAAGAAATTGGCCAATGTGCATTTCTGGATTGCCACACTTGGAATTGTACTGTACGCCATTCCGATGTATTGGGCAGGATTCACTCAGGGACTGATGTGGCAAGACTTCAATCCTGATGGAACACTGGCCAACAAAGACTTCCTTGAAACAGTTACACAACTTCGTCCATACTACATGATGCGTGCAGTGGGTGGTGCCCTGTTCATAGTTGGTGCGGTGGTAATGACCGTGAACCTTATGAAGACTATGGCACAAGGGAGCTTCCTTGCAAATGAAGCAGCCGAAGCACCACCGTTAGCCAAGAAAGCGGAAGTGGCTCATAAAAACGAATACTGGCACCGAATCATTGAGCGTAAGCCCGTGAGATTGTTGGTTGTGAGTCTCATTGTAGTACTGATTGGTGGATTGGTAGAACTGGTGCCAACATTCCTGGTAAGTTCCAATGTGCCTACCATTGAAGCCGTCAAACCTTATACCGCACTGGAACTGGAGGGAAGAGATCTATACATCCGTGAGGGCTGCTACAATTGCCATTCACAAATGGTCCGTCCGTTGAGGTTTGAGACGGCCCGGTATGGTGAATACTCCAAAGCAGGTGAATTTGTTTACGATCACCCATTCCAATGGGGCTCTAAACGTACGGGACCTGACCTGCACAGGGAGGGAATTGGGAACAAACAGAACCGTCCGGACTCCTGGCATTATTTACACATGCTGGATCCCCAGAGTATTTCACCTGGAAGTATCATGCCGGCATACGAGTGGATGATCGATGATGATCTGGATGTCTCCTCAACTGCGGATAAGATCAGTGCAATGAGAACGGTTGGCGTGCCTTACCCTATAGGCTATGAAGACACCATTGAAAAGGAAATGGATGAACAAGCCACCACCATTGCGAAGAGCATCCTTACAGATCTCAAGAATGGAGAATTCTCGGATGCAGATGTAGACCAATTAAAAAAGAAAGAAATCGTAGCCATGGTAGCTTATCTACAAAGGCTCGGTTCTGACATCAATTCAAAACCAGAAAAAGAATAAGAGATGTTGAAATTCATTAAACACCATATGTCTACGATCGATGGTATAGAGATTTACCCGATCATCTCACTGAGCATTTTCGTCATCTTCTTTGCTGCACTTCTGGTGTATGTGATCAAGACCGACAAGCGTAAGATCGATGAGATAAGTAACTACCCGTTAAACTGAAACAGCCTGGATTATGAGTAATCAAATGATTTTTTGGGGACTGGTAACGTTCATGTTCATTGAGATATATGCAATCATTGAACTGGCCAGTGCGATCAATCAACTGCTTCAAAGTGATGAGTTCAAGAAGCGAATGAAAGAGCGAAATGGTAAAGGGGGAGCTGCGGCCGCTGTGCTGTTGTTGGTGGTAGGTTCACTTTTTCCGACACTGTCGTTTGGAGCCGAGGGAGACTACACCATTGATCTGGACTACCCTATCTCCAACATGACCATCTACTTAATGCTAACCATTGACGGTTTGTTGATGATAGCGATCTATAGTATGAGAAGGTACCTCCGTGATCTGCTGAATGCCCACAAGAGCGAAGAACAAATTGCCGCTGAAGTGAAGAAGGTGGATATCATGCAGATACTAACCGACACCGTTGCGGTAGAGGAAGAAGCTGCTATCGAGCTGGACCACGAATACGATGGGATACGAGAGCTGGACAATAACCTTCCACCTTGGTGGAAATGGGGTTTCTACCTGACCATTCTTATTAGTGTGGTCTATCTGGTGAATTATCACATCCTGGGTACAGGAGATCTTCAACAGGTGGCCTATGAGAAAGACATGGCCGCTGCTGAGATAAAAATTAAGGCGTACCTGGAATCACAGGCCATGAACGTAGATGAACATTCGGTGACCATTTTATCCGAGCCTGGTGACATCTCAACCGGAAAGGCATTGTACGAACAGTACTGTAAGGTGTGTCATGGAGGTGCTGGCGAAGGCTTGGTTGGACCAAACCTGACCGATAACTACTGGATACATGGTGGTGGCATTGCAGATGTCTTTACCACGATTAAATACGGGGCGGAAAATGGAATGAAGAGCTGGCAGGATGAACTTAACCCCGTAGAGATGCAACAGGTAGCTTCGTTTATCAAAGGCCTGGCAGGAACAAATCCACCCAATGCCAAGCCGCCACAAGGAGACCTTTATCAGGAAGCCGATGCTCCGGTTGCACCGACCGCAGAACCAGATTCAATTCCTGCGCAAGGTGCCGACACCACGGCAGTTGCTGAGGTGGTTAATGAGTAACAATAGTGGATCAGGAAACATCATTTAGAGACGCGATATCGACCGTTGACAAGAAGGGAAAGCGGGTCTGGATATTTCCGAAGAAGCCATCGGGTAAGTTCTACAATCGAAGGAAGATTGTAAGCTACCTGTGTTTGCTCCTTTTGTTTGCTGGTCCGTACCTGACGATTAACGGAGAACCGCTGCTACTGATCAACGTACTGGAGCGGAAGTTCGTAATCTTCGGTCAAATTTTCTGGCCGCAAGACCTACACATTTTCGCCATTGCGATGGTGATACTGGTACTCTTTGTAACACTCTTCACGGTCATTTTCGGCCGGCTATTTTGTGGGTGGATCTGTCCTCAAACCCTATTCATGGAGATGTTGTTCAGGCGGGTTGAGTATCTGGTTGAGGGTGATTGGAAGCAACAGGAGAAACTCAGAAACGATCCATGGACAACGGAGAAAGTTGTCAAGAAGTCGATCAAGCACGCCATATTTTGGTTCGTTTCCTTCCTTATCGCCAATACGTTTCTTTCCTATATCATAGGATATCAGGAGCTATGGTTAATCGTTACAGATCATCCATTAAATCACCTTGGAGGATTGATTGCGATCCTGGTGTTTACCACCATTTTCTATTTAGTGTTCTCCAAAATGCGGGAGCAGGTGTGTACTGTTGTTTGTCCTTATGGAAGGCTTCAAGGAGTTCTTCTGGATAATAGATCTCTCACAGTAGCATATGATTATGCCAGAGGAGAGGGCAGGGCTAAGGTTAGGAAAGGAGAGGATCGTCAGGCAGCGGGAAAGGGAGATTGTATTGATTGTTCTCAATGTGTACACGTTTGTCCAACGGGGATCGACATTAGGAATGGTACACAATTAGAATGTACGAACTGCACTGCATGTATGGACGCCTGTGATTTCATGATGGAAAAAGTGGGGCTGGAAAAGGGATTGATACGTTACGCGTCTATTGAAGGAATAGAACAGAAGAAGAAATTTCAATGGACTCCAAGGGTACTTGGGTATTGCGTTGTGCTGCTCGGTTTAATGGGTGTGATGTCTGGCATGTTGGTTGGTCGGTCTGACTTTGAAACAACGGTTTTACGTACGAGAGGAACCCTTTTTCAGCGCCTTGAGGATGGTAGATACAGTAACATATACGACATCACCGTTGTGAACAAGACCAATCAGGAGTTTCCGGTGGAGATCAAGGTGCTTGATGGAGTGGGAGAGGTTAAAATCATTGGCGATAGCATGATCCTTGGTTCGCAGAAAGAAGCCAAAAGCAAGTTTATGATACTTATCGATGAAGACCACCTTACGAGTAGAAAGCTGGATGTGGTGGTAGGCATATATAGTAATGGTGAGCTCATTGAAAAGGCTCCAACAACATTTATAGCACCTATGTTATGAGATTCAATTGGGGAACAGGCATTACGATTGGAATCGTGCTCTTCATGGCCTTCATTTTGTTTATGGTCTTTAAAGCAACCCAAACTGATTCTGATCTGAATGCAGAGAATTATTACGAACAGGAAATGGCCTATCAGGAGAGAATTGATGCGATAGCCAATGCTGCTCCATTTAAGAATGAGGTGGACGTTCAGCAGATTGAGGGTGGGTTGGAAATTACCTATCCCGCAGAGTTGGTGGAAGAAGGCACTGTTCATCTTTTTAGACCTGACAATGCAGGATTGGATGTATGGCAAGACATGAACCCTACCTTAGGGAAAATACTGATTGACCAGAGCAAAACTGTTCCGGGTAGATATGATGTGAGGCTAAGCTGGAAACAGGATGGTGCGCTGTTTTTCATTGAAAAATCTGTAGTCATCCAATGATACTGATGTGGAGCGCCATATTGATGGGCTTGGTAGGTAATCTACATTGCCTGGGTATGTGCGGGCCTATTGCACTGGCCGTTCCTTCCGTGGGTACCTCCGAAGGCAAAAGAATTCTGGGTGTGCTCACCTACAATGCCGGTAGGATTTTGATCTATGGGGTCATTGGTGCAGTATTCGGATTGCTTGGGAGCACGATCAACCTAATGGGTTTTCAGCAGTACTTCTCCATTATTCTTGGAAGTTTGATTGTTCTGGCTGTGTTGGTTCCATGGTGGGTGAAGAAGATGGATATTATCCAAAAGCCGTTGTTCGGGGCCCTTGTGAAAATGAAGGGGCTTTTTCAAAAGCAATTCGCTAAGGGGACCTTTGGGTCTGTATTTGTGATTGGATTGTTCAATGGTCTTCTTCCTTGCGGATTGGTGTATATGGCCGCAGCAGGAGCAGTTGTTGTAGGATCACACTGGCACGGGGCACTGTATATGGTGTTGTTCGGAATAGGTACCCTGCCCGTCATGTTTGGACTCCCTTATCTGGGTAGGTTTATGAGCAATGCTATCCGGACTAGATTCAGAAAATTGGTGCCCGTTACTTTATTGGCGTTTGGAATATTGCTGATTCTTCGAGGATCGAATCTGGGAATACCATATGTCAGCCCTGCCATAGAAACCGATGGCGATAAAGTGGTTGCTAAATGTCATTGATGAAAGAACTGATTGAAAAATACAACGTTCCAGGCCCGAGGTATACCAGTTATCCTACCGTACCCTTTTGGCAAGATGAAGGAATGCCCGCTAACGGTTGGAAGGAGAGCGTAACTCATTCATTTGATCTGTACCATGACGATGGCATAAGTGTGTACATACACCTTCCTTTCTGTGAGAGCTTGTGTACTTTCTGTGGATGTCATAAGCACATCACAAAACAACACGGAGTAGAGGAGCCATACATTGACGCAGTAATTTCAGAGTGGCAGCAATATGTAGCACTGTTTCCTAAAAAACCCCTTCTAAAGGAGCTGCATCTGGGAGGTGGAACACCTACGTTCTTTGCACCGGAAAACCTTGAACGGTTAATGAATGCCATTCTTGGAGCATGCGAAGTTCACTCTGATGTTGAACTTGGATTTGAAGGGCATCCTAACAATACTACCGAAGAACACCTTCGTACCCTCTATGGGTTTGGTTTTCGCAGGGTGAGTTTCGGAGTGCAGGATTATGATCCTATCGTGCAGAAGACCATCAATAGAATACAGCCTTTTGAAACTGTTCAGGAAGCGCATTACTTGGCAAGAAAGATGGGTTACGATTCCATTAGCCATGACCTGGTCTTTGGCTTGCCAAAACAAACTATGGACAATATTCTGGAAACAGTGCGGTTAACCAACATGCTCAAACCGGATAGAATTTCACTGTACAGTTATGCCCATGTTCCATGGATCAAAGGGGTTGGTCAACGGGGCTTCGATGAAAGTGATCTGCCTTCAGCGTTTAAGAAGCGTGCTATGTACGATGCAGCCAAAACCAGGTTGTTGGATTCTGGATACCATGAGATCGGAATGGACCATTTTGCATTGAAGACGGATACACTTTATCATGCCTTTCAAGACAGGCAATTGCACCGCAATTTCATGGGGTATACCACCAATACTACCAAACTCATGATTGGTCTTGGGATGTCTGCTATAAGCGACAGTTGGTTCGCCTTCGCACAAAACCACAAATCTGTAAGGGAATATCAGGAAAGCGTGCATAACCATGAACTTCCCATCTTCAGGGGACACGTGCTTTCTGAGGATGAACTGGAAATACGAAGACACATTTTGAATATCATGTGCAGTTTTCAGACCAGTTGGGATAGCACTTTCTCAAACAAACCTTTCTTTCCGGAGATGATGGGCAGACTGGAACCTCTGGTTGAGGATGGTTTGGTTTCAATACAAGATCATGGGCTTCAGGTTACCGAACTTGGTCAAATTTTCGTGCGGAACATTTGTATGTGTTTCGACCTCCATTTGCACGAAAACGTCTCTCACGAAAAACGGTTCAGCAAAACCATCTAGCTTGATTTCAATTACGCCCGCGCGTATGATAGCAGGGTGATCGAAAAATGACCAAAGTCATTTTCAAAACTGATTTCTTGCATTTCGGGCATACGCGTATCTACCGACCTTTCAGATTATGCCTAGATACCACAAAATGGGGACCATTCCCCACAAAAGACATACGACATTTAGAAAGGAAAACGGAGCACTCTATCAGGAGGAGCTATTCGGAACTGCCGGTTTCGCAGGAATGTCTTCACTTCTATACCATCACTATCCACCAACATGTGTGAAGGAATTTGGCGAGCCAGTCAATGTGAGACCAAAGATTGCCCTGGATGAAAACATGAAAGCACTTAGCTTCCAGGGTTTCAACATTGAACCGGAAGAGGATTACCTCAAGAGCAGAAAGACGCTCTTTGTTAACAACGACCTGCATGTTGGATTGGCGGCACCAAAGACCTTTTCGGATGACTACTTCTTTAAGAATGCGGATGCCGATGAGATGATCTTCGTTCATCAGGGTAGCGGAACGCTAAGAACCATGTATGGGAGCGTTGACTTTTCTTATGGTGATTACCTGGTGATTCCAAGAGGCACTATCTATCAGATCAAATTTGCGGGTGAAGAAAACAGGTTGCTGTATGTAGAGAGCTTTAGTCCTGTGCTAACGCCAAAGCGTTACCGAAATGATTTTGGGCAAATGCTGGAGCACTCCCCATTCTGTGAGAGGGATTTCAGATTGCCGGAAAATCTGGAAACGTATGATGAACTGGGAGAGTTCAAAGTGTACATCAAGAAACGCGGGATTATGTATTCGTACATCTACGAGAATCATCCGTTTGATGTTGTAGGCTGGGACGGATTCAACTATCCGTATGCCATTTCGATTTTTGACTTTGAACCACTTACCGGAAGGGTGCATATGCCTCCTCCAATACACCAGCAATTTGAGGGAACCAACTTCGTGATTTGCTCTTTCGTGCCGAGGTTGTACGATTATCACCCTGAGGCAATTCCCGCGCCATACCACCATAGCAATGTAGACGCAGATGAATTGCTGTACTACGTTGATGGCGACTTCATGAGTAGAAATAACATTCAAAAAGGTCAGATCACACTACATCCTGGAGGGATACCACACGGACCACACCCAGGGGCCATTGAGAGAAGCATTGGTCAAACAGAAACGAAGGAGTTGGCAGTGATGATCGATCCATTCAAGCCGGTTTCCATCACAGAAGAGGCAATGAAGATTGAGGTGACCGGATATCACAAATCATGGATTCTAAACGAACAGTAAAATGGAAGATTTAACCAAAGTTGAGAATTACGCCTACGGCCTGAAGAAGATCTTTCCAGAAGCGGAAGACTTTCTTCCAATTCTTGGTACGGATTACGTGGAGTACTACGTTGGCAATGCCAAACAAGCAGCACATTTCTACAAAACTGCACTAGGTTTTCAATCACATGCATATGCCGGACTGGAAACTGGATTAAAAGACAGAACCTCATATGTAGTTGTACAGGGTAAGATCAGGTTGGTGTTTACAACCCCTATGCCCGGAACTGATAATGAGGAGATCTTTAACCATATCAGAAAGCATGGAGATGGTGTCAGGGTAATTGCGTTGTGGGTTGAGGACGCGGCCAAGGCTTGGGAAGAAACAACGAAGCGAGGGGCGAAGTCATACTTTGAACCGTATTCACAGGAAGATGAGCATGGAAAAGTTGTTCGCTCTGGTATCCACACATATGGGGATACGATCCATATTTTCGTAGAGCGATCTGAATATAACGGTGTATTCCTCCCGGAGTTCGAGAAGTGGGAGTCGAATTACAACCCAGGTGATTGTGGGTTGAAGTACATCGATCATATGGTAGGTAACGTTGGTTGGGGAGAGATGAACCAATGGGCAGAATTCTATGCCAACACCATGGGCTTTGCCAACCTGATCACCTTTGATGACAAAGACATTTCCACACAGTATACCGCTCTGATGAGTAAGGTAATGACCAATGGAAATGGTAGAATCAAGTTCCCCATCAATGAGCCAGCTGAGGGTTTGAAGAAATCCCAGATTGAGGAGTACATCGATTTCTATGGCGGTCCGGGATGTCAGCATATTGCAGTAGCAACTGATGATATCGTTTTCACAGTAAGTGAAATGGCAAAACGTGGTGTAGAGTTCTTACACGTTCCGGGCACATATTACGATACAGTTCCGGGCAGGGTCGGGGAGATAGCAGAAGATCTTGAGATCCTGAAGCAACATGGTATCATGGTGGATAGGGATGATGAAGGTTATCTACTGCAGATTTTCACCAAACCACTTACAGATAGGCCAACGCTGTTCTTTGAGATCATTCAGAGAAAGGGTGCGCAGAGTTTTGGAAAAGGAAACTTTCAGGCATTGTTTGAATCAATTGAGGCTGAACAGGCAAGAAGAGGAACACTGTAGTTATGTACATCAAGCAATTATATACTGACTGTTTAGCAGAGGCCGCCTACTACATTGAAAGCAATGGTGAAGCGGCAATTATTGATCCATTGCGGGAAACCGAGCCATACATTCAATTGGCGAACGAGCGCGGTGCGAAGATCAAATATGTCTTTGAAACACACTTTCATGCTGATTTTGTTTCCGGGCATGTTGACCTGGCCAGGAAAACCGGTGCAAGTATTGTTTACGGTCCTACAGCACAGGCGCAATACCAGATTACCGTTGCAGAGGATAGCCAGGAATTCCCACTTGGAGATGTAGTGATCAAGGTGCTGCATACACCAGGACATACAATGGAATCATCCTGTTTTCTTTTGGTTGATGAGCATGGAGACGAACATTCAGTATTTACTGGTGATACCTTGTTCATTGGTGATGTAGGAAGGCCAGATCTTGCAGTAAAGACAGACTTGAGCAGAGAAGACCTTGCAAGATACCTGTACAAATCTATCAATGAGAAATTGCTTACGCTTAGAGATGATGTTGTGGTATATCCGGGACATGGGGCCGGGTCCCAATGTGGCAAATCACTTAGCGAAGACCGGCAATCGACAATAGGTGAGGAGAAGAAGTTCAATTACGCATTACAGGTAAGGTCTGAGGAGGAATTTGTTCAGAAGGTAACGGAAGGTTTAAACACTCCTCCTCAGTATTTCCCCAAGAATGCAGTGATCAATAAAACCGGTTACGAGAGCATAGATGAGGTCATGCAAAGAGGTATGCAGGCGCTTGGGCCTAATGAGTTTGAAGAAGCCATTCAGTCAGGGGGTGTGGTACTCGATTCCAGGAATTCAATTGATTTCATGTCTCAGCATATTCCCGGTGCACTACATATAGGTCTTGACGGTTTTTTTGCTGTTTGGGTTGGAACCCTGGTAGAAGACCTCAATACACCTTTATTGATAGTAGCAGAGGCCAACGATGTGGAAACCACCATTCTAAGGTTGGCACGGGTAGGTTACGAGAACGTGCAAGGTTACCTGACCGGTGGAATGCAAACCTGGTCTGACAGCGGAAAGAACATGGAGCAGACTGGCCATATAACGGTTGAGGAATTTCAACAGATCTATCCGGAGTGCGATGTACTGGATGTTAGGAATGTGGGAGAGTTTGATGACGCCCATGTTGAGGGGGCAATGAATATTCCATTGGAAGAATTGAGCTCACGTTTCGGTGAATTGAACCCTGATACGAAGTATTACTTGTGCTGCAAAACGGGTTACCGTTCAGCCATCGCCTGTTCTATTTTAAGAAGACATGGAATAAACCGTGTAGCGAACATCGATGGTGGCTTTGATGGGATACAAGCTTTTGACCCGTCCTGCCATTGTATTGCGCAATAGTGATTAATAAGAGAATAAAACATCAGATATGAGTAACGAAACAGAAAACCAGGAATTGCTCGAAGCATTCCAGACCCGTATCGATGCAGATGAAAAGATCGAACCAAGGGACTGGATGCCACAGAAGTATAGAGATCACCTGATTCGTCAGATATCGCAGCATGCCCATTCGGAAGTAATTGGTATGCAGCCGGAAGGAAACTGGATCAGCAGGGCTCCTAGCCTGAGAAGCAAGAAGATTCTACTTGCCAAAATCCAGGATGAAGGTGGCCATGGACTTTACCTTTACAGTGCAGCCGAGACACTGGGGGTGTCCCGAGATCAGTTTATCCAGTGGTTGCATGAAGGAAAGGCTAAATACTCCAGCATTTTCAATTATCCTTCCCTGAATTGGGCAGATATTGGCGCCATTGGATGGTTAGTGGATGGGGCCGCTATCGTAAACCAGGTATCTCTTCAAAAGACTTCTTATGGTCCGTATTCCAGGGCGATGGTAAGGATTTGCAAGGAGGAGAGCTTTCATCAACGGCAAGGCTATGAGATCATGTGCCGCATGATGAACGGAACCAAGGATCAACAAAGAATGGCACAAGACGCCATTGACAGATGGTGGTGGCCGTCATTGATGATGTTCGGCCCACACGATACGGATAGTCCCAGATCTGAACTTGCGCTCAAATGGAAGATCAAGCGTGAAACTAACGATCAGTTGAGGAAGAGATTCATAGATAAGACCATTCCTCAGGCTGAGTTTATTGGTTTGAAAGTTCCCGATCCGGATGCAGAGCTTCAGGAAGACGGCTCATACGTCACTGGTGAAATCAATTGGGAAGAATTCTATCAGGTAATTAAAGGTAATGGTCCGTGCAACGCACAAAGGATGAAACATCACATCAAAGCCCACGAGAATGGACAGTGGGTTCGGGAAGCGGCCCAGGCCTTTTACGCAAAAAAGAATAACCAGGTATTGGTATAAAACAATAAGACATGAGTACAGATAATCAAGGACCTCTATGGGAGGTGTTTATTCAAAGTAAGCCTGGACTGCCATTCAAGCATGCAGGTAGTGTTCATGCTTACGATAAGGAAATGGCAATTGAAAACGCCCGCGATCTATATACCCGAAGAAATGAAGGAACCGGTTTGTGGGTGGTAAAGAGTGAAGATATCGTGGCTGTCTCTCCGAAGGAAGCAGCGTCATTCTTTGAGCCAGCAGATGATAAGATTTACAGACATCCAACCTTCTACGAAGTACCGGAAGGGGTAAAACACATGTAATATGGAGAGCTTATTCAAATACTGTCTGAGATTAGCGGACAACAGTTTGATTCTTGGACATCGTCTGGGCGAATACTCTAGTCATGGACCTTTTCTTGAAGAGGATCTAGCACTTACCAATGTGGCGCTCGATCATATCGGTTTGGCCGAAGCATTGTTGAAGTATGCAGGCGAGGTAGAGGGTCAGGGCAGAGGTGAGGATGTACTGGCCTACAAAAGACCCGAAACAGAATATTACAATGTACAGTTGGTTGAATATCCTAATCAGGATTTCGCCTACTTGACAGCCCGACAGTTCTTCATGGACGCGTTCAACCATTTCCTTTATGAGGAATTGACCAAAAGTGCAGATGAGACCATTGCGGGGCTCGCTGCCAAAACTGTCAAGGAAGTAGCATATCACTTAAGGCGCAGCAGTGAATGGATCGTCCGACTTGGAGATGGAACTGCTGAAAGCAAGGAACGTATTCAAACGGCCATCAATGATCTATGGATGTACACAGGCGAACTTTTTGAGATGGATGAGGTAGATCGGGAATTATTGGATTTAGGCATTGGTGTAGATCTTCAAAGCGTGAAAGCGAAATGGGACTTGCGCGTAAACGAAGTCTTGAATCTGGCAACGCTTACACGCCCTGAAGACACGTACATGGCTAATGGCGGCCGCAATGGTTACCACACCGAGCATATGGGATACATACTCGCAGAAATGCAATATTTACCCAATACATATCCCGATGCCATATGGTAGCCACGCAGGTAGAAAAGGATGAAATATGGAAGATTCTTGATGATGTTCCAGATCCTGAGATTCCTGTTATCAGTGTGGTTGAACTGGGTGTAGTTCGCAACGTTGAGATCGACAAGAACAAAGTGGTTGTCACTATTACCCCAACGTATACCGGATGTCCTGCTATGAATGTTTTCGAGGAGGATATCGTGAAGACGTTGAACGAGCATGGATATTCGGAAGTTGAAATTAAAACCACGTACAGCCCCGCCTGGACTACCGATTGGTTGAGCGAGGAAGCGCGAAGAAAGTTAAAGGAGTATGGAATTGCACCTCCGGTGCAGTCCAGTGCAGATAAGAATTCACTGTTTCAGGATGGGGAGAAGCAAGTGCCCTGTCCCTATTGTGATGCTTCTGAAACCAAATTGACCAGTCAGTTTGGTTCTACAGCGTGCAAAGCCTTGTATTTTTGTAACGCCTGCCAACAGCCTTTTGAGTACTTCAAGTGCCTGTGAATTACATTTTTCTCCTGGAATCTGTCAGGTTAAGGATTTTCCAACCCGCGGTTGTTTTAACCATCTGAAAGCTGTTGACTCCTGAATGCAGTTTCTTGTCGCCTAAATGAAATTGGTATGGCGTCCAGACATGTGCCAATCCCCCATCTATCTGCACAATCGTATCGGTAAGTACCTCATTCCACTGTTGGTCATGAGGAGTGCCCACAGCCTTACAAAAATGTTTCAGTGAGCCCTCTTTATAAACTGGCTTTCCATCTTTAAACCAGGTGGTAGTCATTCTCGCCTTGGGAAGAAACTGCTTCCGCACTTTTGAACTATCGGCTTCCCTCATCCCGTCAAAAAGTTGATCCACCGTATTGCGAATCATTCGGTCGTCAGTGCTCTGACCGAATGTCACAGAACAGGCCAAGATGAATACAATGAGTGCTATCTGTCGCATAAAATTGTTTTCGCCAATTTATTGATTTGATGAACCGGGTGCATCTCAATTGTGACAAGCGGTAATACTTAACATTAATTAACAGCAATTCGCACACCCAAGGCACGATTAATTCGTTACTTGTACATAGTAATTGCCATTAAAACCTGACCTATGAAAATTCTGAAATACCTTATTCCCGCTGTGCTTACTGTGGCTTTGATAGCCTGTGATACAGAAGAGCGCCAGGAATCCAGTAAAAGGGTTACTGTTGATGGGGAACAAACAGCCGACATCCAACCAGATGCGCCCGTTAAACACGCGGCATTGAATTTTGCAGACCTAAAGTCTCCAGTAAACTTTGGTAAAAGCTATGCCTGCGGAAATCTTCAGGTATTTATGCTTGAGGGCAAAGCCGATTTGAACGGAAAGAAATTTGTCCCATTGAACGAAGCGATGGCTGGTAAGATGGTAACACTTCACGAGACAGGATCGGTGAATGAACTTTCAATCGATAACAACTCGGATGAATACATCTTCATCAATTCTGGAGATGTTGTGAAAGGAGGCAAGCAGGATCGTACGATTCAGTACGATATTGTTTTGGCACCTGGCGAGAAGAATGTTGAATTGGCAAGCTTCTGTGTTGAGCAGAACAGATGGACCAACAGGGGAAGTGAGGATGTGGATGCGTTTGCCTCTAATAGCACCATGCTGCCTTCAAGAGGTTTAAAAGTCGCAGCGAAGTACGATGGAGACCAATCCAAAGTATGGAGTGGTGTTGCTGAACAAAAGAACAAGCTGAACATTAACCTTAGCGCAGCGGCAGGGGCCCCTGTAAATGTTGAAAGTCAGGAGTCACCTTCCAGTCTCCAATTGGCTTTGGAAAGCAAAGAGCTAGGAAAGGTTGAGAAAGACATTCGTAAATGTTTGGGTAATATCCTTGAAGACAACCCTAACGCAATTGGATTTGCTTACGCAATCAATGGCGAACTATATGGTGTAGATATCTACAACAACAAAAAGCTCTTTCACGATTTATGGGATAAGCTGATCAGTGCAGCGATCGTTGAATCGATTGGCGAAACGAATGATGGTGAGTACGATAAGGTTACTAAAGAAGACATCATTGCAGCAACACATAGGGTAAAGCTTCACAGAAGACCAGATGTGAAAGACATAAACCCAAGTACCAAAATGTTGAACAGACATAGCAAGAAGGGTGATGTATTCCACTCAGGAACTTTCGATAAGAAAGAGAAAGGAGCATGGCTACACCAGAATTACATCACAAATGATCTTCAATCTGGGTCTACAAGTAACGTAGATGTTCAGATGAATATGAATCCTGTTAACCTTCCTGGAAACAGGTAGAAGTTTGGATTTAACAATCGTTTCAAGGGGTGCCATGCACCCCTTTTTTATGCCAATAAATCTTGTGTTCGTCTAAAAGTTGACCAAACAACTGTTTGCCTTTCTATCTTATGGGCCTGTTATGCGAATATATAAGCTCATATGCTTTGCATTGCTTGGCCTGTTGATGACCATTAAATCAACAGGTCAAACGGCAGATCCAGCTTTCTATTTGATTGAAGATCTGGTGCTTGAGGAAGTAGCAGAAGCCGAGCTGGAGTTCTTAAAGAAACAACTTAACGCTTACCACCGAGCTAAGGTCGATACAGTTCGTGTTAGAATACTTCATCAGACAGTGGAAGGCTGTGGAGATGAGAAAGTATGGCCCCGATATAATGAACACCTTATAGGTGAAATTAATCGCTCATTGAAACGGACACAAACTGAAGATGAGGCGGTTGTTTTGCAAAAGTTCCTTTCTGGAGCACTCAATAATCATGGTTACCATTACAAGGCACTGGGTGACGTTAAGGCTGCGCTACGTTACTACGAGCAAAGTCTGAAAATGGATGAAGCCAATAACAATACGGTTGGTATTGCACTATCTCTCAACAACCTTGCCTCCTTGTATTCAGAGCAAGGAATGTTTCAGGATGCTATGGGTTACTTCAGACAGAGTGCTGCGTTAAGTCGGGAAATTGGGAATCAGCCTAGTGAAGCTACAGCGGTAGGGAACATAGGATCCATGCATTTCAATATGCAGAATGCAGACAGTGCTATGTACTATTTCGAGTGGGGATACAGACTCAACGAGGAGAGTGGAGATCATTCGAGTATGGCCAATTCCTTAAACAACATTGGGTATGTCCATCGAAGTTTGGGAGACTTTATTCAAAGCGCCAGGTACCACAATCTTGCATTGAACGAGTACAAGAAGGTAGAGGATAAAGAAGGTCTAACTGGGGTGTACATCAATTTAGGTGTGCTTTGGTTCTTTATGGATGAAATGGGCAAAGCAGAGGCGTATGCGGATACTTCACTAGCAATGGCCAATGAGTTGGGTTATCCTTTTCTGATTGCCAATGCTGAAGAGTTGATGTACCGCGTCCATGCCCGTAAAGGAAATTGGGAAATTGCTTTCTCAAGCATGCAGCGGTTTGTTACCATGCGAGATAGCCTACGTAAGGTATCTAATGAAAGGGATGTAGAACGCCAGCAACTCAAATACCAGTACGACAAGCGTCAGGCATTGGCTGAAGCAGAATACGAGAATAAGTTGCTTCTTTCCAGGGAGGCTGAAGAGCGACAAGGTGTTTACAATTTGTTTATCGCAGGCATCGCCATTCTTGTAGCAGGATTCGCTGTCTTCGCTTTCGCACAACTTAGGAAATCGAAAAGACAAAACCAGGTCATAGAAGAGAAGAATGAAGAACTAAATGCGTCCAAACGAAAGGTGGAAGAGCAGAACCGTGAAATGGTTGATAGTATTGAGTATGCGAAGAGAATTCAGCAAGCGTTACTGCAATCAGAGGAACACGTAACCGGTCATCTTCCTGAACATTTTATCCTCTTCATTCCAAAGGATATTCTCAGTGGAGATTTTTACTGGGCAGTGGAGAACGGGCCATATTGGTATGTAGCCGCAGCAGATTGTACAGGGCATGGTGTTCCTGGTGCCCTGCTTACGATGTTGGGTAATTCGTTTCTCAATGAGATCATTCGTGGTCAGGAACCATTGTCTCCTGCAGAAACACTCAATCAACTTCGTAACAAAGTAGTGAAGGAGCTTAGCCAAACCGGTGAAGATGGAGGAAATCGAGATGGCATGGATATTTCCCTCGTAAGAATCAATCTTGAAACCCTGGAGGTGGAATGGGCCGGAGCATTTAATCCGCTTTGGATCGTTAGGAACGGCAGCGAAGAATTGGAAGAGATCAAGGCGAATAGGCAGCCTATTGGTCACTATCACAGAATGGACGATTTTACCAATCACCAATTACAACTTGCCAAAGGAGATTCACTGTACATGATGAGTGATGGATTTGCTGATCAGCTTGGTGGCAAGAGTGGAAAGAAGTTTCGCTACAAACCGTTAAAGGAACTCCTTGTGGCCGGTGCTAAGCGGCCGTTGAAAGAACAACAACAGATACTGGAAGATACATTCCGGACCTGGAAAGGAGATAACATGCAGATTGATGATGTCTGCATTTTGGGAATCAGGGTCTAGCACATCAGAGCTTCGTTAAGGTACAACTCGCATCAGAGCCATCGTTGGTTTTGTGCGTTTGCTCTTTATCCGCACAAGACTCTTCTGCTTGTTCCTGGGTGTAATCCTGCAACGTATACTTGAATGTTTGGGGTTGTGATGAGCTATCAGTCCAGGTACAGTTGCACTCGTAATTTGCTTTCTTGGCGCAGCCTGCAAAAAGGAACATCACACTAACGGATAGGGGGAGTAGTATCTTTCTCATAACTCAATTTACGCATTCATTACCAATAGTATGCCTCAGTTTTAGGTACGATAGGGTAACTTGCAATGTGTTTAACCTCAGGATATTTTGCGCATCACTGCTGTTGTTGGCTGGTACACAGTCTAAGGCCCAGACTTCCCAGTCAACCGTAGATAGTCTGGCGAACGTATTACGTACAGCTCAGAAACCCACGCATCGTTTCGAGGTTCTTACTTCACTGTGCCGCCTCATGCCATTGATTGACCCAACAAAAGGATTGGAGTATGGAGAGAAAGCCCTTAGTCTTGAAATAGAGGAAGGTGTGAATCCTTATCGTCTGGTGGAGTTATATTCTGGATTGGGACTGAATGCGTACTACGCTGGGAACAACCCTTTGGCACTGAATTACTATACCCTGGGTCTACAGCTGCGTGATCAGGAAAAGCTTGAAGACAAGTCGATGGCACAACTCTACAACAACTACGGTTTGCTGTTTTACAACATGAAGGACTACAAGAAGGCAGCAGAACAATTTGCCAATGCGGTGAAGGCGTTGGAGCCCACTAAAGATTACTATTCCCTGTTAAGCGCTGTCAATAATCTAGGTAATTGCTATTACATGGTTGGCATGAAAAAGGAGGCGAAACAGTATTACAAATATGGACTCGAGGTTGCCAATAAGATGGGTGACAAAGCCAGTTTGTGCGCAAGTCATTCGAGTGTGGCATTTATGGCATTGGATGAAGGAGACTACAAAACCGCACGTTCAGAATACAAAAAAGCTATTGCACTTGCAGATGAAATCAACGATCTGAATATGTGGGCGTATTGCAAGACCAATGTAGCAGGCATTCATGAAAAACAAGGACGACAGGATTCTGCCATTGCAGTTTACAACGAGATTATTCAGAGGGCTCATAAGGCGAAAAACTCTGAGTTGCTTATGAACTCTATGAAGTACGTAGCGAACATGTACTACAGAGCTGGTGATTACGAAAATTCTCATACCTATCTGTCTAGTTATCTCAACCTTTCAGATTCTGTTCGCAGTATTGAAAGTCAGAGAGCTATTGAGGAGTTGAAGGAGTACTACCAGGCAGAGCAAAAGGAACAGAAGATTTTATCCTTAGCGAAGGACAACGAAATCAAGGCCATGCTAGCCAGAAGTGCGCAGCTCAAAGCGGCACAGAAGGAGAATGAATTGCAGTTATCGCAGAAGGATGCTGAGATGAAAAAAGTACAATTGGATAGGGAACGCGCTGAATCGGAGAAGCGTCAACAACAGTTGGAAATGGAGCGCAAAGACAAAGAGCTCGCAGAGGCTGGATTGAAGGAAAGAAATGCGCAGCTTGCTGCTAAGCAAACGGAACAGTATGCACTGTATGGAGGTATTGGACTGGTGTTGCTACTGGCGGTTGTGGCCTTTGTTAGTTTTGTTAACAAGCGCAAGGACAACAAGTTAATTGCTGCGCAGCGCGATGAAGTACAATCTCAGAAGGTGGTTGTTGAAGAGCAGAAAGCAATCGTTGAAGAGAAGAACAAAGAGATAACGGACAGCATCGCATATGCACAACGTTTACAGGGCGCAATCTTGCCGCCATTGAAACTGGTGAAGGAGTATCTGCCTGATAGTTTCGTTCTGTTTAAACCAAAGGATATGGTAGCTGGTGATTTTTACTGGATGGAAATCACAGACGACAAGATCATTTTCGCAGCAGCGGATTGTACTGGGCATGGTGTGCCAGGAGCGATGGTGTCTGTGGTGTGCAACAATGCACTGAACAGAGCAGTAAGAGAATTTGGATGTAAGGATCCCGCTTCGATTCTGGACAAAACAAGGGAGCTTGTCATAGAGACCTTTGAGAAGAGTGAAGAAGACGTGAAAGATGGAATGGACATAGCGGTATGTGCAATTGATAGAAACACCAACGTATTACAGTTTGCCGGTGCGAACAACCCTTTGTATCACCTGAAGCATCTCGACCATGACGTTAGGGAAAGGAGCGTAACCAATGAAACACACTACATCAAAGAAGTGAAAGCGGATAAGCAGCCCATTGGTAAGTACGCTGAGCAAAAACCTTTTACCAACTTTGAAACGCAGCTTAACAAAGGTGACATCATCTATACTTTCAGCGATGGTTTTGCGGATCAATTTGGAGGAGAGAAGGGCAAGAAGTTTAAGTACAAACCATTCAAGAAGTTGCTGCTGGATCTTATGAATGTGTCAATGGAAGATCAACGGGCAGCAATCGATAAAGCCTTTGAAGAATGGCGTGGCCACCATGAGCAGGTGGATGATGTATGCGTAATAGGTGTGAGAGTATAACGAACACCTATGGAGCAGTTTGCCCTGAGCCCTGTCGAAGGGTGATTGGAGTACACGTATGATTTGCGTCCTTTTTGATGTTTCTCCGTCTACAGGAGTGAACATTAAAATCAAACATCATGAACAATGGAAATTGCTGCCCATGGGGCAACTGGATTCCCGGATGTTGCAAGCCATCTGGTGGAAACAATTGTTGTTAAACATTGTTAAGCAAAAGGGGCCTAGGCCCCTTTATATCTACTTTTAATACATGGCAGTTGTAGACCACTGTAACACGGAGCAGGTTTGGACGGAGTTCTCTGAGTACGTTCGCAATTTTGTGCGCACCAAAGTTTCCAATGAAGACGATGTTTCAGATCTGGTCCAGGACATTTATTTGAAGATCCACACAAACTTGTCCTCATTGAATGATACTTCGAAGCTGGCGAGTTGGGTATTTGCGATTTCACGAAACGTGATCAACGATTACTACCGGGAAGCGAGTAAAGAACTGGATCAGAATGAGTTTCTGAAGAGTATTGAACAGGAAGGATACGAGGAGCTGTTGGAATGTATCCGGCCTATGATTGAAGCCCTTCCGGAACCATACAGCAGCGCGTTGATATGGACGGAACTCGAGGGTAAGAAACAGGTTGATCTTGCTAAAAAGGAGGGGATATCCGTTAGCGCTGCAAAGTCTAGAGTACAACGAGGAAGATTGATGTTCAAACAACAATTGAAGGAGTGTTGCAATTTTGAACTGAATGAATACGGTCAGGTGAAAGAAGGGTGGGACCCGGATATTTGCAATTGGTGTGAAGTCTGATTCCTAATTACTGTGTAAATTAGGGCATCCGCGTTGCACCTCATATCCGTTTGAGAGCCTTGAAGTCATTGGTTTTCAGTTTGTTGCTATTGTGCTCATTGTTGAGTACAGCCACCGTACTAACCGTAACTTCAACCGCAGATGCTGGTGCAGGTTCGCTGAGAAACCAAATAGTAGCGGCAAGTCCTGGTGACAGCATTGATTTCAACCTGTCCTATCCTGCTACGATATTTTTGAATACTACGATCCAGCCGGGAAAGAACATAGAGATCTTTGGCCCTGGACGATCCAACCTTACCATAGCCAGTCTTGCTGGTGCAGTAATATTCGATAGCCAAACCAATGACTTTTATCTGGACAGCGTTACGCTTTCGATCCCAAATAACTATGCAATTGATGCAAGTGGTCAAACGGAAATCCGTTTTTGCGATTTCTTAAATGGCCATGCAGTAAGGTATCAAGGGGCTTCCACACTGGAGATGGATTACTGTCAGATCACCAGCTCAGGCTTTTTCGGGACCGCAGGATTGATCCATATTGATGATCCAACCACCACTTGTACTGTAGACATTCTTAAATGTGCACTTATAGGAACTGGAGGCACATATCTGGTTACGCCTGAACTGTATGGTTCATTTACTTCAACCAGTACCACATACTCAACAAGCGGAACAGCGTGCATTCACTTTCCGGGGTATAATGGAGGAACACCATCGTGTAATTTCCTGAACTGCACGTTCTATGCATCTGCGGGTACATGTTTTTCCAATGCGTGCTGCACAGGACCATCAGTGCCTCATGCGGTTACTTTGGAGAATAGCATTCTGTATTCGATCCCCAACAATGCATTTACTATTGCAGCTTCAACGGTTAACTATACTTCCAATGGAGGGAATGTGGTGGGAGATAACACAGGGTCTGCGTTTATGATTGGTGCCGGTGATCAAAATGCAACAAATCCACAGATCAATTTGGCTTTGGCCTACAATGATGGATTTACGCAAAACCACATGTTGTTGGCTACAAGTCCTGCGATCAATAATAGTACAGCAAGTGCTCCGGGAACAGATCAAAGAGATTATGGAAGAGACGGAACGGCTGACGCTGGTGCTGTAGAGTACTGCATAGCGCCAACCAATCCAACTGCAGCAGCGGTATCCACTACGATCTGTGAAGGTGATTCATTGGTTCTCTACGTGGGTAGCGGTACCCTGAACAGCGCAACTGATTGGCAATGGTACACAGATTCTTGTGGAGGTACCAGTGCGGGTACCGGAGATACCATTTACCTGTTTCCAACGGCTTCGGAAACATACTACGTGATTGGTGAAGGCGGTTGCCCTCCATCTTCGGCTTGCGATTCTATTACCATTACCGTTAATCAGGATACGATCGTTCCAACCACAGCATCCATTTGTCCCAACGACAGTATGCTGCTTGGCGGACAGTACAGAACGATTCCGGGAACTTATGACGACACCCTGGCTACGTTTCAGGGGTGTGATAGTATAGTCCGAACTACGCTGTCCATCCTTGTGGAGCCGCTTACTCAGCTCTCCCAGGACATTTGTCCAGCCGATAGTGCTTTTCTACAGAATGCATGGCAAACAACGGCTGGAACATATTATGATACGCTTACAGCGGCTAACGGATGTGACAGTATCGTTGAGACCATCTTAACGTTAACGGATACAATCGATCCTCAGATCACATGTCCTACAGATATTGAAAGTTGTAATCCGGTTGTGTCGTTTACTATACCCATTGGCACTGATAATTGTCCAGGAGATTCAACTACACAAATTGATGGAACTGGTCTAACAAGTGGAAGTACCTTCCCGGAGGGAGTGACTACGCTACAGTGGCAGGTTAGCGATTACACTGGCAATACCGCAACCTGTTCGTTCAATGTGACCGTGCATCCGCAAGTGGTTGCCAATGCCGGCCCCGACCTTACGGTGCCGTGTAAGGAATCTACGCAGATAGGCGCTACCATTACTGGAGCAACCACCATATCATGGACGCCAACAACAGGCTTGGACGACCCTTCCTCAGCTACTCCAAGCGCTACAATTGAAGAAACAACAACCTATACCGTAATAGCTTCTAACGCGAATTGCTCTGATACGGATATGGTAACCTTGACTGTAGATCAAAATGTTGATCTGATCATCAACAACATGTTAACACCCAATGGCGATGGTAAGAATGACACATGGGACGTAAACAAACCAGCGTTGTTGGATGGATGTAAGGTTGTGGTGTTCAACAGGTGGGGTTCAATTGTTTGGAGCTCTACAGGTTACAACAACGAATGGGACGGTAAGAACAATGGTATGAATTGCCCTGAAGGAACATATTGGTATTCAATCAAGTGTGACGATGGTAAGTACAAAGGACAAATTACACTGGTGAGATGAAGCAACTGATCGCCATATGTTTGTCTTTCATTGCCTCCGCGGTTGTGGCCCAACAGACACCTATTACCAATTTCTGGGTGCAGAATCAGTATGCAGTGAATCCGGCATACGCTGGACATGAGTCGTGCATACAAGGGTTTGGCGACTACAGAAGGCAATGGACGGGCCTTGCTGGCGGACCGTCTAGCTATGGCGTAAATGGTAGTGCGCAGATCAAGGATGTGATGGGCGTAGGTGCTGGTTTCATGTCAGATAAACTGGGCAACCAAAGCATGCTGAAATTCAGTGGTACCTACGCTTATGGGTTTGATGTCAATGCTGCATCCAAAATGCGGTTTGGAGTTAGTGCAATGGTTATTCAACATTCACTATCAACTGGTGGTGCAATTGTTACAGATTACACGGATGCGTTGCTTGGAGCCAGCGCAGCGGGGTTGAGCTATGGTGCTGATTTTGGAATGTTGTTCGTGAGCGATAAGATCACCATTGGAGCTGTGGTTCCGCAGCTGTTTTATACGAAGACTCCAGGAGGAGGCGGTGGGTATAAGTGGAATCAGCACCTGCGGTTGTATGCAACCAAAGACGTTTACTGGGGGTCCAACTGGATGTTGTATCCTGGTGTGATGATACAAACTGTTCCTATTTCAGCTACGCAGGTAGACCTCACACTGAATGCGGTCCACAAGGATAAGATCATGATGGGCGTGAGTTACCGAAGTCAGGCTGGATTCTCAGCTATGATCGGTCTGTACAATTACAAGGATTTCACATTGGGGTATGCTTATGAAATTCCCTTGTTTGGGGTGCATCAATACTCTATCGGAAGCCATCAGGTTGCACTTGGTTACAAGAAGTGCATTGTTAAAGGCGAGAAGGAAGAACGCATCAATCGCGTAATTCTTGGTGGTGAACAATCTGAGTAGCCAACTGTTTTCGCGTTAAACTATTCATTATGGGAGCAAGATCCATCAATCAGGTAGTAAGAGCTGAACGTGTGCGAATGGGTGACGTTTGGTTGTATCAATCTATTCCATTGAGGGGCATAGAAATGGTAGATCCGTTTCTATTGATTCATCACTGGTTTGATACCTTGAAGGGTGGGGCAAATCCTGCCGAGGTTGGTGTTGGACCGCATCCACATCGTGGCTTTGCTCCTGTAACCTTTATTTTCAAAGGCGCTGTTCACCATCGAGATTCCCTTGGTCATAGTGAAATAGTGCGAGCAGGTGGAACACAGTGGATGCACAGTGGCAGTGGTTTGGTACACAGCGAGCGACCAGATGCCAAGTCTGCCGTTGAGGGTGGAGAATTCGAGATCATTCAGTTCTGGGTGAATGTTCCCGCCAATGATAAAATGTCAAAGCCGTTCTATAAACCTCTTCATGCAGATGAAACACCATCTCTCAAATTAGACGATGGTAGAGTGGACGTGGCGGTTGTTACCGGGGAACTAAATGGTGTGAAGGGCGCAATAGGTACAAGTACTCCTCAAACGCTGTTGAGGTTAGAAGGTAAGGCTGGAGATAAGTTCCAGCTGCCCGTTAGCCAGAAATTCAACGCAGTATTGTATGTCTTGAACGGAAGCGTAACTGTTGGCGAACATACAACTGGTGACAGGGAGCTCATATGGTTCCAGAATGATGGAGAGCATATTGAGCTACAGTTCAAAACAGACGCGAGAGCTATTCTTCTCTCAGGTCAACCTATCAATGAAAAGGTAGTGAGCTATGGCCCATTCGTAATGAATACTGAAGGAGAGATCAGGGATGCGATTACCGACTACCAGGCAGGTAAGATGGGCACACTCGTAGAGAAATTCGATTAACTATTTCGTAGCGGTACATGAAAGTCCGCTAAGCCGAGGAATCTGCGGTAACTTGGGCTGTTCACCATTGGTTTCAGTGAACTCAATCCATTCCTGATGCGTAGGTATCCAGTCTGGTTGAATGGGATCTTTTGAATTGCTCGTTGTAATGCTTCTCCATCTGAAATATGCAACAGCCTGGTCGTAGGTGATTTGCTTCGTAATCGACCCTTTTTGTTTCCAATTGAAGTTGGGCGTTGAGGATTTCGAGTTGTGCCCGGGATATATATTAATGGAAACTTTCTTTTTCAACCCGCTTCGATCAAACCTGCCACGTAGGGTATCCCTGCTTCCTTCAATGAGATCGAAGTACATATACCTATACACGAATCCGTTTTTGATGAACTCAAGTTCTGGGTCAACATCACCCGTGATAAATGGTTCCAATGCTTCCTTTTCCTTGTCATTGAACCTTCCCCATGGAATAATGGGCTCCCAGTTGATCCCTGGCTCATCCAAATCGCCATATTCATCTGATTCTATCAGGTAGATTTCATTCAGCTCTTCTCCCAACCTAAGTCTGGTAAGCGAATCACGTACCCACTTGGCAAATTTCACGTAGTCGTCCACACTGATGTTCCATTCGGGTCTTTTGTTGTAATACAGTGTGGGGATAACGCGTGGTACAATCTTGCACCTTACGTTTACTTTTTGCTTACTCACTGCCATTCGGTTGAATTGGTTGGTCAACCATTCACCGAACATCTTGGCGTGATCCTCGTCCACACCAACAACAGGTGCGTCCTGGTATACTTTGTGGCGGAAGTAATTGCTGGACAGGGAAGCTGCTAGTGTTGATGGTTCCCCTTTCCGGAGCCAGACCAGCGTATCAGGATATACCCACGAAAGTTTTCCTGTCCGGGGGTTGAGGTACTTGAGTTTTCCAAAATTCCACTCCGGATGTTTTTTGATAGATTCTACTTGCGTAACCCTGAATTCATCAAGTGTAGCGTAAGTTTTGGGTTCGGTGTGTTTGATCTTGCTATCCCAAATGATCTTCGATTTTCCATCTTTCTTGGTTAGGTAGCGTTTGTCTCCTTGCGCACCCAATGCGGCTCTGAACGATGAATCAGCAACGTACTCAACGAAACTCAAGTATTCCTTATTGGTGACAATCGCACCGTCTTTTCCTTTTTTGGAAAGCGTTTTCCACTCAGTGGCAGGACGTACTTGACAGAGTCCAATTGAAACCTGGAGAATGAATAAGCTAAGGAGTAAGCTTCGCATTTTGTAAAGTTACTGATTTGATAGGTCTTGTGGGGCCATGCAAAGGTTCATGAGATATTCCCTAATTTGCATTAACGATGCGATTTATCACCACTTTCATTGCTTTAATGCTTTGTGTTTTGACACAGGCGCAGGAGCTGGATTCACTGGATAACCTAAAAGCCGGATGGGTAGGCAACAGGAAAGGCTACGCATTTTGGTGGTTTACCAGGCATGTGGATTACCCCGATAATTATTTCGATACCATCAAGTACTTCAATTACGGGTTTGTTGGATATGATACCACCACCGTGAAGATGTACAAGTCTTTTGGTTTTGCAGAACTTTTCAGAAGAACGCATAAGAAGAAGATACGGGCACATTTTCTAAAGGATGTATCCGAGGCCAAACGCATGCATGCCGTTTATGTGAATAAGAACGGTGGTGTTGATTTGGTTAAGCTCGAAGAAGTATGCAAAGGCAAACCAATACTGATCGTTGGTGAGAATTATGCCTACAAAGAGGCCATGATAAATTTTTTGCGGGTAGGGAAGATTGAGCGCTATACCTTGAACGAAGAAAAGTTGGGAGCAGCCAAGATTGAGCCGGGGGGTAGATTGAAATTTATGGCGGTCAAGACGAGAAAGGAATGGGACAATGCTCAAGGATTGCTTGATGAAGTGCTGGCAGAAGACAAAGACCGTATCGTGCTTAACAAGAACGAGTTGAAGGTCATTGCCGAAGAATACAAACAGAAACAGGCGGAAATTGCCGCGCAAACAAAGCGGTTGGATTCCCTCAAAAAGGAGATTGCAAGGCAGCGCAACAGCTTGGAACGGTCTAGAAAGAAGTTGAAAGAAGAAACGGCCAGGAACAAGGAGCAGTTGGAAGAGTTGAGGGCAGAAAGGGACGCGCAGGAACGAAGATTGATTGAAACCAAAGCGATGCTTGCGACTGAATCTGAGCACCTCAGTCAGATGAAAGCCGAGTTTGCGGTGGCCCAACAAATCCAGGACAGTCTTCTCAACAAGAAACGTGAAGAGATCGCACGTAACGAAGAAGAGATTCAGAAACAGAATGCTGTTCTTTCTCAAAAGGAGAAGATGATCAAGGAACAGGAGGGTACCATCGCGGGCCAAAAGAACCTTATTTACATAGGAGTCGTTTTCTCCATTGCAATCCTTCTGATTGCGTTTCTGATCTACAGAAACTACCGCCAGAAGAAATTGGTCAATCAACAACTTGAGGAGAAGAATACCCTGATCGAAAGACAGAAGGTATTGGTTGAAGAGAAGAACAGGGAGATTGTTGATTCGATTCAATATGCCAAGCGGTTGCAAGATGCCATCCTTCCAGCACCCAAGTTGGTGCAACAGTGGTTGAGTGAAAGCTTCATTCTGTTCAAACCGAAGGATATCGTGGCGGGCGATTTCTATTGGATGGATAGTGTGGGTGATGAGGTCATATTTGCTGCGGCAGACTGCACTGGGCATGGTGTGCCTGGAGCAATGGTGAGTGTGGTTTGTGCAAATGCGCTTCGAAATAGTGTGCGGGAGTTGGGAATCGCAGATCCAGGTGCCGTTTTGAACCTTACAAGAGAACAAGTCATAGCACAGTTTGATCAAAGTGAAGCAGATGTAAAGGATGGGATGGATGTTGCACTTTGTACTCTGAATACCAGAACCAGAGAATTCAAATTCGCTGGAGCCAATAATCCGCTATGGGTAATTAGTAAGGCTTCAAACTACAAGGAGTTTGTTGATGCTGTTGGAAAACGAGCGAGTTACCTGGACGCAGAACACGATCCAGATCTTCGTTTGGTGGAGATCAAAGGAGACAAACAACCTATTGGAGTTTTTGATGATAAGAAGCCGTTCGAAACCGTTAGTATGCATCTTGAAGAAGGGGATGTCATATATGTTTTCTCCGATGGATTCGCGGATCAGTTTGGCGGCCCGAAAGGGAAAAAATTGAAGTACAAACCGTTCAAGCAACTGCTGATGCGTAACCATTCCAAACCAATGAACGAGCAACGGGAGGTTATTGATAAAGCATTCGAAGACTGGCGTGGAGACCACGAGCAAATTGATGACGTATGTGTTATAGGGGTGCGGGTATAGTAGCACTGTTGGTCGCGCTCCTTTCCGGATCATTGCAAGCGCAGTTATACAATGATGATCAGTTGGATAGTTTGAGATCAGCAGCGAGGTCAAAGGATTCATTGGGAATGGATGCGTTGACCAAGCTGTGCACACATTTTGGCTCCGTGAATAATGACAGCAGTTGGCGATATGCAGAACAATTAGCTATACAGGCAGGTCAGATCGATGACCACTATTTTCTCGGAATGGCGAACCACCATAAAGGGGTTTGCAGAGGAAACGAAGGGAACAATAGAGCGGGCGTTAAGTATCACAAGAAGGCTATTTACTATTTCGGAAAGATTAACAGACGGGATAAGCAGGCGCGACAGTACATGAATCTTGGCAATCGATATGCCGATATGACAATGCTCGATACCGCTGGTTACTATTACGAATTGGGTGGTAGAATGGCCAAAGAAGCAGGCGATTTGGAGGCATACGCGGGTTCAATTCTCAATGCTGCCAGCATTCACTTTCATGTGGGCAGATACGATAAGTACTATGGGCTTAGCATGAAGGCGTACAAGATATTTAAGGAGCAGAACAATCACAGTAATGTGGCGCTTGTGCTAAGCAATCTTAGTTCCTATTATATGATGCACAAGAAGTTCCGCAAGTCAAGGAAGGCCTGTTTAGAAGCCATGGAGCTGTATAAGACGCTTGGAGATAACAATGGCGTTGTGCAGCAGTATGAACGGCTCGGACAAATGCAGTTTATGCAGAAGAATTTAGATTCTACCGCGTATTATTTCGCCAAAGCGTTTGCGTTGTTACAAGAAACCAATGACCTCAATTTGCGTGCGCAGATGCAGGAGAATTACGGTATCATGCTCGCAAACTCTGGCAACCAGGAAACAGCTGAGAAACTGTATGTGCAGGCTTACGACTTCTGGAAACAAAGCGGTAACAAACACAGGATGGCCGCCAATCTTCAGTTGCAAGGAGTCAATGCGTGGAAGAAGGGTGAGTTCCAGAAATCAATTGATTTCATTGAGCAAGCGATTGATATAGCCGTGGAGGCAGGCATGGCAAAAGAAGCGATGGAGTGGTATGGTAAACTCGGGGTGGCTTACTCTGATATTGGTGACTATAAGCGGGCTTATGAGTACAAGAACATTTTTATCCGAATGAACGACTCCCTGTCTCAGTTACAGAATGAGCAATTGTTGGCTGAAGCGGATGCTCGTTTTCAGAGTGAGAAGAAGGAACAACAGATCGAGATTCAGCAGAAAGAATTGGAAAAACAAGAGGCTGAGAATAAGGTTCAGAGCTATTTCAATGTTGGACTGGGCGTTGGTGTATTGCTTTTGATATCGCTGGCGGTTGTTGTTTTCAGGGCGTATGGACAGAAGAAAAAAGACAATCAGTTCATTCAACACCAGAAAGTTCTGGTAGAAGAGAAAAACCGGGAGATCACCGATAGTATCACGTATGCCCAGCGAATCCAGGAAGCGATCCTTCCTTCAGAGTCCAAGTTTGAGCAGGCGTTTAAGGACCATTTCTTGCTGTATCTACCCAAGGACATTGTTGCTGGAGATTTCTTTTGGCTGGAACAAACACAGGATCAATTGCTTTTTGCTGTTGCAGATTGCACCGGTCACGGTGTGCCCGGAGCAATGGTTTCTGTTGTGTGTAACAATGCACTTAACAGAAGTGTGAGAGAGTTTGGACTCACCCAACCCGGAGCAGTTCTGGATAAGACCCGAGAACTTGTGAAGGAAGCCTTCAGAAAGGAAGGAATGTCTGTGAACGATGGAATGGACATTGCCCTTTGTGCTTTGAATCCGCGTGAAGGTGTTTTGGAATTCGCAGGTGCCAACAATCCCCTCTGGGTTGTTTCAGCAGAAGGCGATGTCAAGGTCGTAAACGGTGACAAGCAACCTGTAGGTAATCACCATAAGGAGAACAACTTCACTACCTCCTCCATAGACCTAACCGAGGGAGATACGCTCTATCTGTTCTCAGATGGATTCGTGGATCAGTTTGGTGGACCTAAGGGGAAGAAATTCAAGAGTGCACCATTCAGGCAGTTGCTAACGGGAATCAGCAATCAAAGCATGACTGATCAGTGCAGTGCCATTGGTAAAGCATTCAATCGGTGGAAAGGGGATCTTGAACAAATCGATGATGTCTGTGTCCTAGGCGTTCGGGTATAATGTCCGATTCATCGATTCGCGAGCACCCGTATTTCATGATTGAGCGAGACAAATCGATGATGTTTGCGTACTAGGCGTTCGGGTGTAGCACTTAATTCTTTACAACAATTTAATGCGGTTCGGTTGGGCGGGCATAAATACCTAGTATTTTTAAGGTATGCGTCAACAGCTCATCTTTCTTGTCATGTTGCTCTTTGGGCCTATCTGTAATGCCCAGACAATTGATGAACAGGTCAAGGGCCTTGAGGGAAAACGCGCTGAGTTGAGACGCCAACTGATCGAAGTTGAAACCCAGTTGGAGTCTCTTAGGTTCAAGCAAATTGCCTCATGGATTGCGGAAGTTGGGGAGCCGTCAGGAGGATTACAGGGGCAGGTTGTCAGACATAAAGCTATGGTACTTAATTACGTTGAAGCCCACGAACAATCGGCTTGGGTTCATCATGTTATTGTACCCGAAGTGGCTACTGGAAAGACATCGAGGACCAATGACTTCCGTGCTGATCCCCTGGTAAAAACGGGCACGGCAGTTGAGCAAGATTATTTCCTAAAGGAGAGGGGACCAGACGGTAAGATGAAATATGATGGGTTTGGTTACGACAGAGGACACCTCGCCCCAAGTGCGGACTTTCGCTGGAGCAAGAGTGCGTTGAGTGAGAGTTACTTTTATTCGAACATGTCGCCACAGTTTCCAGCTTTGAACAGAGGTGTATGGGCGCGACTAGAGGGTAGAATCAGAGACTACGTTATACGTACTGGTCATCCCTTGCATGTAGTTACAGGCGGAGTGTTGGAAGACGACCTTCCCAGGATGGAGAGGGCAAAAAACAACCTGACCATTCCAAGGAAGTATTACAAAGTAGCTTACGACCCCATAGATAAGATCGGCATCGGTTTTATTTTGAAGAATGTAAAGGAGAAACAAGGAAGTTGGACATCCCATGCTACATCAATTGATAAGGTAGAAGCCATCACCGGGATCAATTTCTTTCCGAAAATGGGTGAGGCCGCAGAGTCAAGTTTTGCCATTGAGAAATGGAAGGAGAAGAAGGAGTTAAGTGATTGTGAGCCTTTGCCTGCGGACAAACTACCAAAGAAAACGTTCAATACTGAGCAGGCAAAGTACCATGTGAAGACGGGGAAGGAAGCGAGGATTTGTGGGAAAGTAGTTTCAACGCACCGCTCCAAAAAAGGAAATGTATTTCTGAACCTCGATAAGTCTTTCCCCAACCAGATATTCTCAGTTAGCATTTGGAAATCAGATGTGGTAAACTTCTCTTACAAGCCTGAAGTGTTTTTGAAGAGCCGTCTGGTATGTGTTACTGGTAAGATCAGTGATTATCAGGGCGTGCCCTCTATGAACGTGGCCCGACCCGAGCAGATTGAAGTCGATCCGGAATTGGGATTAAAGTAGTATTGCCAGGGCTGTAATGGCAGCCGCTACGCTTAGAATGATCAACACAAATGAGAGCATTTTAAGATTGCTTCGCTGAACCTCACGCCCCTCACTTTTGCCTTTGACCATCACAATAGTAATTACCGCAGCCCCCAAGCCAATTGCAAAGGCGAGTAGGATACTTCTCAATACAACGGTAGTCACCAATGCTACCCCAGCTCCAACCAGTATACCCCTTACGATTTGAATGCGTTGCATACGCTAATGTACAAATCAGGTTCCCAACTATATTCCGTTAGATTCTCCTTAACTTAAGGGCATGAAGATGTATTTGGCCATTGCGTGTATGGTGCTGTTGTTTGGAGTTGGAACCGTACAAGCACAAACGAAGGTTGAGTGGATCAATATGGAAGAGCCACCTCCACCACCGCCACCTCCACCGGGTGAGGAAGTTGAGGTGGTAGAATCACCTGAAGAGACCATCTTTTCAATTGTTGAGGAGTCACCGGAATACCCTGGCGGGCAACAGGCTATGAATATGTTCATTAGCAAAAATGTGGTCTATCCCTCAGTAGCTGTGGATGCAGGTATTCAGGGCAAGGTGTACGTTGGTTTTGTGGTTGAAAAAGATGGTTCTATTGGCGAGGTTAAAGTGGTGAAGGGGATTGGAGGTGGTTGTGACAAAGAAGCCATTCGAGTTGTGAGGAGCATGCCCAAATGGAAACCAGGCACACAGCGGGGCAAACCGGTTAGGGTGAGATATATTCTTCCTATCCATTTCAATCTCAGGTGGTAAGTTCTGTACCTTGCAGGTATGAAGTTCCTTAAAGGCTTATTGATTGTATTGATCGCGTTCGGATTTGTTCGATGTGGGTCAACAGACGTAGTTAGCGGTTCCGTTATGAAGCGCAAATACCGCAGCGGCTTGTACATAGCTAAACGTGGTAAGGTTAATCATAGTAAAGAGAAACTGCGATTGCTCAAATCGAGAAGTGCATCGCTACAGTTGGTAGATAATACCCCAGCCGTAGAAATGAGTGAAGTAGCAGGAATACAGCCGCAACTTCTAAAACGTACTGCAGCTCTTCAATTGGAACGGGTAGCCAAACCGGATTGGAAATCGGTTGAATCTCAAAGGAACTTGTATTGGGTGGAGGAGTCGGTGGACGATGGCCCATTGAACAATCGTGTGCTGGAAGTGATTCTTGGTGTCCTTTGTTTCCTTGCCGCCATTGCGGCATTCGTTGGGCTGATTTTTGGGGTTGCCGAATTAGTGAAGGTAATTGGTGGTACTTCGAGTAGCTCTATGAGTGTTGCTGTAGCGCTCGCCATTCTTGCATTTGGACTTCCAATTGCCATAGCAGTTGTCTGGACCCTCGTAGCCCTGGGTGTGAAACTCATTAAAGGCGAATAGCGAATGCGGCTTCGTACTTTGCTATATGGTATCAATCTGACGTTGATAGGCTGTTTTCTATTTCAGAATACATGCGCGCAAACCAGCAGTGTATATGACTCGTTGCAGACCGTTATCGCCACCAGTGACTATGATTCAGCTATTGTTTCCGCGTACATCGGATTGTCCAGAAATGCGCTACCGGATTTCGATAGTGCTACAATGTATGCGGACCTTGCAATGCAGCACGCAAGAAAAGCAGGAGACAGTGCTCGTGTGGCCAGTTCTCATGCCCAGCATGCAATGATTGCTTATCGGAAGGGAGAGTTTGGCAATTCTATTCTTAGAATGGAAGCTGCGCTGGAGCACTATCAACGATTGGGCAATAAAACGGAGGAGATGAACTCTCTGAACAATCTGGGTATCCTGCATAGAAGATTAGACAACTACGGTAAATCACTGAGTTGTTATTTCAAGGTGCTTCACTATCGCGAATTGCAGGGAAACAAGGAGAAGCTGGGATCGATATACAACAACATCGGAAACCTCTATAATTCATCTGATAAGCCTAAAGAAGGGCTGAAATACCATCTTCAGGCGTTAGAACTCAGACTTAAGGGAGTTGATTCGGTGGCAATTTCGAGTAGCTACAACAACCTTGGAAATACGCATGATAAGCTTCATAAGTATGACAGCGCGCTATATTACTACCGTGAAGGTTTGACCTATTTGGTTCATCAACGTGATTTGTCCAGAGAGGCAAGCTTGCATAGCAATATGGGTAATGTACTTTACAAGCTTGGCCGGTACAGTGAAGCTAAAGAACATTTGCTTCAGGGTAGGAAGATCAGAAAGGAGGCCAATGATGCAATTGGCTATGGTACCGCACTTGCAAACATTGGCAGACTGGAAGCTTTGTTGGGCAACTCCCGTTTAGGCCTGATCTATGTTGACAGTGCCGAACAGATAGCACAGCAGATGAATTACGCTACCCTGCAGAAAGACGTATACGCGTTCAGGGCGGGGATATATAAGAGCATGCGGGATTTCGAACGTGCCTATGAAGCCAGAACCATGTTCTATAACCTTAAGGACAGTCTCGATGGTGTAAATGAGAAGCAAGACATTGCCAAGCTCGCGCTTAGATACGATTACGAACGACAATTGCTTTCAGATTCTCTGGCAAGGGTTAGGGTAGACAAGGTTAAGGAGGTCCGTATGGCTGAAAAGGAGGAGAAGGAGCGCATGATCCTTTATGCCTTAATTGGTCTATCCGCTGCTGTTATAGTAATAGCGCTGGTGCTTTTGCGAGCCTACTTCGTGAAGAAGCGCTCAAATGATGAGATTTCGTTTCAAAAGGATCAGGTCGAACTCCAGAAGCGATATGTGGAGGAGAAGAACAGCGAAATTGTAGATTCAATTAGCTACGCAAAACGAATTCAAGCGGCCATATTGCCACCAACAAACCTTGTTAAGCAATGGCTTCCTGATGGCTTTGTTCTCTATAAACCCAAGGATATTGTTGCAGGTGATTTTTATTGGATGCACGAAGTGCCCCAACCCAATGGTGCGGATCCGGATACAATCTTATTCGCAGCTGCGGATTGTACAGGACATGGAGTGCCAGGTGCAATGGTCAGCGTTGTTTGCTCCGTGGCGCTGGATCGAACGGTACAGGAGTTTGGGATAACCGAACCTGGTCTTATGTTAGACAAGGTCAGAGAATTGGTAGTGGAAACATTTGAACAGAGTGAGGAGGATGTAAAAGACGGAATGGATATTGCCCTTTGTGCATTGTCGCCAGGAAGAATTAAATATGCTGGAGCCAACAACCCGTTATGGATCGTAAGACAAGGCGAGTTGTTGGAGATCAAAGCCACCAAACAGCCCATTGGCAAGGTAGACCAACCAAGGGAGTTTGTTACACATGAAATAGAACTTCAATCAGGAGATTGCATTTACGTTTTCACGGATGGTTTTGCAGATCAGTTTGGCGGACCCAAAGGCAAGAAGTTCAAGTCAAGACAAATGAAGGAACTGTTTACCTCAATTGCGAGTCTTCCAATGCCCGAACAGCAGGAAAGGATTACCAAAGCTTTCACCGAGTGGAAGTCATCGCTTGAACAGGTAGATGACATCTGCGTAATAGGTGTGAGAGTGTAGCGAACACCTATGGAGCAGTTTACCCTGAGCCTGTCGAAGCCCGCCTGCCGGACGGACAGGGGTAATTGGGGTGAGGGTGTAGTCATTCATTTGTTGGTGAAGTCAACTGCCCTTTGGATTGTTTTCTCAATTGTTCAGGAACCTTCTCCGTGATGGTTCGCTTTAGAATATCAATCATTGCCTTCTTCGCGTGTGTACGCTTAACAAGTAATCCAATTTGGCGGGTGGGTACAGGTTGAAGAAAATTCCTGATCAACTTTTTATCATCAGCCTTCAATTGGTGGGCGGTAAGGTAAGGTAGCAATGTCATTCCAAGGCCTTTCTTAGCTAGCCTTACAAGGGTTTCAAAGTTCCCACTTTCAACATTGAGGTTGACTCCTTCTGCACTGGATACGCCACACAAGCTTGAAACGTTTTGCCGAAAGCAGTGTCCTTCCTGGAGCAATAGGATATCCGAAGGATCTAATTCAGATTGAAGAATGAAAGCATCTTCCGATAGGCGGTGATTGTTTGGTATAAATGCTACAAATGGTTCGTAATACAGATGCGTTTCATGAATGTCTCGCTCAGACAAAGGAATAGCAGCGATACCTACATCGATGGAGTCTTCGCGCAATCTGCGTAGTATTTCCGAGGTCTGCAATTCTTCTATGGTAAGCTTAAGTGATGGGTAGCTGCTCACCATATGGGGTACGAATCTATGTACAAGGGCAGGTGCAACAGTAGGAATGATACCAATACGAAGTTCGCCTGAAATGTTACCCTGCAGATTTGAGGCCACTGTTTCAACATGATTGAATGCTGAAAGAACTTCTCTTGCTTGTTGAAGGATTTCCTCGCCATCTGCTGTAACAGCGATGGGTTGTTTACTCCGATCGAAGAGCACAAGTCCTAGTTCATCCTCGAGTTTCTGAATCTGCATGGACAGTGTAGGTTGTGATACGAAACAGGCTTCTGCTGCCTTGCTGAAGCTCTGTAGGGAGGCAGTACTAATGAAGTATTTCAGTTGAATGATTGTCATATAGATAAAAACTATATAAATATAGAAAGAATAGATGAAAATTATTAAGAAATGAGATTAACCGGTGATACTTTTGGATATGAAACAACAAGTTCAACCAAAAATTTAAATCATGAGAGCATATTTAGAGCATATCAATGTGTCAGTTAACAGTTTGGAAAAGGCGGTGGCATTCTTTCAGGCAGCATTCCCAACCTTTAAAGTGAGAGGCTCCGGCAAAGGCAGTTACGGACAGTGGCTTCATCTGGGAGATGACGATACTTACATCGCCATTAACGAGGGTGCAGGAGAAAACAACAATCCACGCTATGCGGGTACCGGAATCAACCATGTAGGCTTTGTGGTTGAGGATGTGAAGGCGTTGGCCAATCGTCTGCTGAATGCAGGTTACAAAAGAAGCTATCCGATTCAAGAACAAAAGTTTCGAATCCGCGATTACTTTCTTGACAGCGATGGGAATGAGTACGAGTTCGTTGAATACCTGAGTGATATTCCAGAGGAGCGGAATGATTATACAGATTAAGAAAAGGGGCTTAGGCCCCTTTCTTTTTATATCGCGTTACCTGCCGTGAGGGAACTGCGTATATTGTGTTACATGCGCATTCGGGTATTGGTCAGCAGACTTATTTTAGTCATCACCGTGTTTTGTTGGGGATCCTTAGAAGCTCAGGTTACCAGAGCTGTGGATTCACTGATGTTGAGCTATGATCAAAGCAAGAATGACACGGTATACCTGGAAGAACTTATCGCTACGATCCACCCCATACGTAGAAGCGATCCTCAACTTGCCATAGATAAAATCAACGCAGTTAAAGCACAATGTGAACAGATTGGTTTTCGCAGGGGAGTGGCCATGTGCGAACACACATTGGGTTCCAGCTATTCTTATCAAACCAGGTGGTCACTGAGTCTGAAACATTACCGGAAAGCAATAGAACTGGCCGATTCCCTTGGGATGGAGAAGAACCTTGCCGGGTCACTGAACAACATGGGAGTTGTGTACAAAGACATGGGGAACTTCAAGCAGGCCTTCAAGTGTTTCGATCGCTCATATGAGATCAAGAAGAAACTGAATGATTATCCAGGCATGTCCAACACGCTGAACAACCTGGGACTTACCTATTACAATATGAAGGATCGGGATGAAGCATTGAACTACTTCATTCAGGCCCTGGCTATTGAAGAGCGCCTGGAAGAGAACGGTTACAGAATGGCCAATGCGCTTTCGAACATTGGGATGGTGTACTCGGATTCCAGGCAAGACGAACTCGCCATTGAGCATTATACAAGAGCGCTGGAAATCAACCAGCAGTTAAGGAATTCATACGGAGTAGCCATCAATTTGGTCAACCTCGGACTGCTTTACTCGGCACGTGAAGATTACAAAAAGGCAATCGAATCCTGTGATGAAGCAGTGCAGATAGGAGAAGCCCTGAAAACCAAGATCATCATCCGCGATGCCTGTGAATGTGTATCACAAGCTGCAGTGGAGATTAGAGATTACAATATGGCGTATGCCTATCTGGAGAAGGCCAGTCTTGTTCAAAAAGAACTGACACGGGAAGACCTGGACAGACAAATCACGGCACTTGAGATAGAACAGGAATTCAAAGAGAAGGAAGTAGAATTGGTGGCGGAGCAGGAGCGTCAGGAATTGGCAAGACAGGAAGAGAAGAAACGTGAGGATCTGTATCGATATCTTCTGATTACCGGGTGCATTGCCTTGCTGGTGATCATGGCACTGGTGATCAAGAATCTTCGGGATAAGAAACGTCAAAAGCACGTTGTTGAAGAGAAGAATAAGAACATTACAGATTCCATCACTTACGCTACTCGAATTCAGAAAACCATCTTACCTGATCATGATGTGCTGGATAAGCAGTTCACTGATCACTTCGTTTTTTACAAGCCGAAGGATTTGGTGTCCGGAGATTTCTATTGGGCACTGGAGCATCACGGCATGTTCTTTTTTGCGGTGGCGGATTGTACCGGACATGGTGTTCCCGGGGCACTGATCAGTGTGGTGTGTCACAATGCACTTAATGTGGTTTGTAGGGAAGAGGGCCTCACAGAGCCTGGCCAGATTCTGGACCGCGTTTCTGAAATCATTGAAGAGAAGTTTGTCACTAAATCAGATGATGTGAACGATGGCATGGACATCGCACTGTGCATGCTCAATCCCGTCACAAGAGAGTTAAGCTTCTCTGGGGCAAACAACCCTTTGTATCTTATTCGTGATGGTGAGCTACAAGAGATTAAGGGAGACAAGCAGCCGATAGGGAAGTACATTCACCGAACACCCTTCAGTACGCAGAGCATCTCCTTGCAGGATAACGATCAGGTGTACTTGTTTACCGATGGTTTTGCCGATCAATTTGGAGGCGAACGGGGGAAGAAATTCAAATACAAACCGTTCAAGGAGCTATTATTGAAAGCCAGTTCTTTACCCTCATCCGAACAGTTGGAACAAATTGGTAGCTTTTTCCAAAATTGGAAGGGAGACCATGAACAAGTGGATGATGTGTGCTTGCTTGCGGTACGCGTTTAGCCTAGTAGCGAATTCGGATCTCCGTTCCTTCACCGGAGGCAAATTCAAGTGTACCATCTAATTGCTCGGTAAGTGCATGGATAAGTTCAAAGCCCAGTCCACCACTATGAGAAGGATTGAATCCGTTAGGTAATCCTATGCCATCATCCCTAACAATGAGGAGGGTCTCCTCTTCACTGGACCTGATATCAATGGCAATGCTCCCTTTCCGGTTAGATGGAAAGGCATATTTGATCGCATTCGACACCAGTTCATTGAGGATCAATGCAGCGGGAATAGCTGTATCGATACTCAGTTCCTGGGCATCCGTACTCACATTGCTGTTGAGACTGATGCCCTTGCTGTCAAGGTTGTAAGAAACCCGCATGGTGGCCAGCATTCTTTCCAGGTATGAACCGAAATCCAGTTCTTCAAAATTATGTGAGCTGTACAGCAACTCATGAATAAGGGCCATCGCCTGTATCCGATCAATACTCTCTCGGAATTTCTCCTTGTAATTCTCATCAGTTAGAAACCCGGATTGCAGATTCAACAGACTGCTAATCACCTGAAGGTTGTTCTTCACCCGATGATGAATCTCTTGAAGTAGTACATCTTTCTCGCGGATGGAAGCTTTCAGTTTCTCCTCCACATTCTTCCTTTCAAAGAAGGAAGGCACTTTGATGTTACTTGTTTCCAGGTCCAGCACTTCCTTTTCCAGGTATTCATGAATCTTGTGTGGTGGTGCCATGATGAATGTGCAATTGTCATCCCCTTTGGCTTTACAACTTATTTCCACAGCTGTAAGTGGTACACCATAACTTTCTTCGCACCAGCCGCTGGAATACCCGGCATTCATAATACAAACAGGGCGCTTCGAGTTCTTGTTACCCTTGATCCATGCATCTGCCTCAAAGGAAAAAGGATGATGATACTTCAGGTAATATGAGTCATCTGGCGCAGGTTTGCTCTCCGGGAGAATATCAACAAATGCCCATCCACTGTAAGCGAAATGAACCGGACCTGCAGCTAGCTTACTTACGGGATCCGTCAGGTTCATCGTTTTGTGAAAGTTCTTGGCGTCTTCCATTCCCACCAGGTGTGCAATATCAAATAGAAAGTTTCTGCCTATTTGGAAGGCTTCATCCTTCGGCCGATCACTGTATAGGTTTTGAATCGCCTTAAGAAAGTCTACGGATAGAGAGGATGCGCGAAGCAAAACATAACGTTGATCATTTATTTCAATGGTACCCTCTTCAGGGTTCATTACCATTTTCTCGAAGTATGAACCAACAGTCTTCTGTGCAGCATCGAAAGGGCCTGAGATTTCATTAGGTACGCTCACGGTCTTCAATTCCTTGAAGTTCCTTTCTTGTTGGAGAGATTGAATGACACCCTTCAGGTGTTCAATTTCTTGTTCAAGCTCTTTTTCTTTGTCGCTTTTAGCACACATCGGGGCTAAGGTAGTAATTGGGTGCACCGCACCAGTGAATTCACTACATAAATTACTATTTTCCAGTGTGATGCGTGGTTTACTTGTTACGTTTTGTGTGGTACTTACCCTTGGTGTTTCTGCCCAAAGAAACCTGTTCGACAGTGTGGCCGCGCTTTACAAACCTTCTATTAGGGATACAACCCAGTTGCAACACCTTATTGCCATGTCCCAAACAGTGAAGCAATCAGATTCAGCGCTGATGTTTGCAGAGAAAGCGTGGAATCTTGCTTTGGTATTGCGTTATCCAAAGTGGGTTTATAAAGCGAATCAGCAATACTATAAACGGTTGATTAGTGCGGGATCAATTGACGAAGGTGTGACCTCTGTGATGATCGCGGATTCTTTCGTCAGGCAGACTGATGATCTTATGCTTCAGGCGAAAAGTGCAAACACCGTGGGGAGGGTGCATTACGTGTACGGAACTGACCAGACCATTACAGAACAGTCGTTCCTGAGAACCGTGGATATCTACACGGAACTGAAGGATACAGTCAAACTAGCAAGTGCTTACATGAACCTGGGAGTTATCCTTGGTGTGATGGGTGATGTGAAGGGGCAGCGGAAGTACTATTTTGAAGCACTCAAAGTCAAAGAACTCGTTGGTGATCCTGATGATCTGGCAAGGGTTCATTACAACCTTGGATCTTCCTATGCGGCAGATGATGATTCACTTGAAATCGCAAGACAATTTCTGGAAAAGGCATTGGCACATTATGAGACCAAGACCAGTAAAAGTGCGCACGCTATGGCACTGGCTTCTCTGGCCGATGTTGACATGAAGGAAAAGAAGTATAGTGATGCACTTGAGAAATGCCTGACAGGACTAAAGGCTGGCGATCGCGTAGAACCGTGGGTGCAGGTACAGTTATTGGTTACCGCAGGTGATTGTTATGTGAAACTCGGTAACAGTAAACAGGCGTTGGGCTACCTTGAAAAGGGGCAACGCTATGCCAACAAGCACGGACTTCGTTTCTATGAGCGGCAAGCTTTGGCACATCTGGCAAATTCCTACGCTGATGCCAGAAACTATGGTAAGGCGTATTGGGCGCTGAACAGGTATACGGCACTTCATGATTCCATGCTAAATGAGGAAACCATCAAGAACCGAGAAGAGATGGAAGCTAAGTTTCATGCTAGAGAAAAGGAATTGAAGATTCAGAACCTGGAGACAAATGAAAGGGCGAAACAAGCACTCATCGATGCTCAGGAAATTCAATTGCAACAGTCGTGGTGGATGTTGATCGGGGCAGGAATTGGTATCGTGCTTTTGGGTGCACTGGCTGTCGTGGTTTTTCGCTCGGCACAACAAAGGAAAAAAGACAATGCTTTGATCATGCGCCAGAAAAAAGAGGTAGAAATGCAGAAATTACTGGTGGAGGAAAGGAGCAATGAGGTGACTGAGAGTATTCAATACGCTAAGCGTTTGCAGAATGCGGTCTTACCAGATCAACATACGTTTAATCATCTGCTTCCAAATGGATTTGTCCTTTTTCTGCCCAAGGATATTGTATCAGGAGATTTTTATTGGATGGATGAGGCCCACGGCAAATTGTACGTAGCCGTTGCAGACTGCACAGGACATGGAGTTCCGGGTGCGATGGTAAGCCTGCTGGGAATCAATGCGCTTCATAGGTGTATTACGGAATATCAATTGCAATCACCGGCCAAGATCCTTGATAAGCTAACCGATCTTATTGAAAGCAGTTTTGAAAGTAGCGATGAAGAAGTAAAAGATGGTATGGATATAGCGCTTATTGCATTGGATCGTAAAACCCGGACCCTATCTTATTCGGGGGCTAACAACCCGTTGTATTTCACAAGAAATGGGGGATTGGAGGTTGTTAAGGCCGATAAGCAGCCGATTGGCAAACACCTTGATAGAAAACCGTTTGAGGAACACACCGTTGAATTGAGCGAGGGTGATTCTGTTTTTCTATTCAGTGATGGATATGCCGATCAGTTTGGTGGACCGAGAGGTAAGAAATTCAAATATGCACCGATGCGGGAGCTACTGCTCAATCATGCCAATGAAAGCCCAGACGTTCAACGAAATAGATTGAAGGAAACATTTGAGGATTGGAGGGGCGAGTACGATCAGATAGACGATATATGTGTACTTGGCTTCAAAGTCTGACACTGTAAGTCATATTTATTCGCAGCTCCTCGCGGCCGGTTCGAGAACTGTTCCTGTCTAACCAACTGCCACTTACACCCAACTGCTGCTTCTTATGCTGATAAGTACCAGATATGGAAGCCAGATGTGTCCTTTCTTCGAATCCTGAACTCCTGAATTGGTAAGCGTAGGTGCCTCGAACAGAAAGTTTTGATTTGAAAATTTTCTTTCCCAGAGAAACAGAGGGCGTATAGCCGCTTGTTGTTAAACCACTTAAAGTACCTGAAAAATAAGTTAGACTGCTGTTCCATTGCCAAAGGGAGGACTTATTGGAACCTGCATACGATAGCATCATATTGTTGAACTCAGTGTTGTCGGTAGTGGTTGTTCCAATCTGATAACCATGATTGACCATGAGTGTATGAGTTGTGGTACTCCTGGTTAAAATATAGGTAAGGGTCTGATGCACGTTTGAGTTGACCTGGTATAGTTCCATGCTGTCAATCTGATACAAAAGAACCCGAGAAGGATTTACCGTGTAGTTTGCCGCATTCACATTGAAATTCACTGCTTTGGCAATACGCCAGTTCAGTTGGATGCTGCCAACTGTTCTTAGTTGGGTGCCAGAAAGGTGGTTATTGAGGTTATTTTTCTGCGCACCAGCAGACAAGCCAAGTGATACCTTATTCTTGATGAACTGTGTGGAGAATTGACCCGTGAGATCTTCCATATCGTTATTGACGTATGGCGCACCCATGGTTTGGTAGCCTGGCTCAATTCTACGGTATTTAATGCCCGTCTGTGCCCTCTGACCATTACGCTGCAGCTTGAGTTCAACAGCTGAATAAGATGATTTGTGCTGGTTTTGTTCTGATCCGCGTTCGGTAGCATCGGGCGTTGAAGCCACCGTAAAACCGCTTACATTGAAATCAGCTGATAGTGTAAGTCTATCATTGATATCGTGGGAGGCATTAAGACCCATCACCCTGTTGGTCATAGGGTGATGAACAGAGTCTAATGAAGCACCAGGAACGTCCCAGAAATAAAGGTAACTGGCGGCCAATGAACTTCGCCCGGTAACAGAAGCCTGGGCGCCATAACCGTAGCGATCAAACGGAAGTGCGAAAGTTTGGCCTGAAGGATCTGCTTTCGCAAACTGCCCACCCAGGGTCGTGAATTGAACGTTGCGTTTGTTGTTATGCCATTGGAACCCTCCACCCAAGAAAGTTTGTCCGGCAAGGGTATATGGAGAAAACGATAAGCTCCTGTTACCTGCGTGCAAAGTGAAGTTCTTATAAGTTGGACTCATGCCAAATTGATGCAGGGAGCGAAGCTGGTTGAAGGGAAGGGCGTAGCTGGATTGTCTTTTGTTGATTGAGACCGTGAAAGGAATCGTGACGCTTTTAACTGTTGCAGTGAAGTTGCCGTTTAGACTCCAGAACAAGGGATCTTGCTGAAAATTGGGGTGATCCGTTTGGTACGCAGAAACTTGCACCGTTAGCCCTCCGGTTGGTTTGAACCAGGAGGATTTGGCTACCGTTTCCACGTTCTGGGCATGCGAGAACAATCCCTCAAATAGCAATACCAGGGCTATCGCTAAGCGCTTCATTCGGTGAATGTAGTCTCAACTAAATGGATCTGCCAGAGACGGATACAAATACAGATTGGAGGTAAAATTCACGTAAGTATTAGCACTTGATCGTTGATACTTCTGTTGGTTCGATGTCATGCTTTCACCTTACATGTTCTAACTTCACAGCATGCAGAAACTGGCACCCTGGTTGTATGCCTTAACGCTTGTTACCCTCACAGGGTTAATTCTACCCTCTGTGTTAAAGGATGGCATGTTCATGGACGGCCAGTTGTATGCAACTGTTTCCAAGAATTTAGCGGAAGGTTATGGAACATGGTGGTTCCCTAAGTTCAGTGAATCGACTTTTGTTGGCCTGGATGCCTTTCACGAACACCCACCATTGGTATTCTGGATTCAGTCGTTGTTTTTCAAAGTGCTGGGCCCTTCCATTTACACTGAACGCATTTATTCTTTCACCATGGCATTGGTCAATGCTTTACTGGTGTGGGGGATCTGGCGACAATTACCGCTGGAGATCGAGAGCAGAAATAGGTGGGGTTGGTTGCCAGTACTGATGTGGATCACTATGCCTATTGGATACTGGGCCTTCACCCAGAACCTTCAGGAAAATACCATGGGTGTCTTCACAACTGGAGCGGTGTTATGCTATCTGGTGGGCAAGCGAAAAGGTATGGAGTTTCTGTGGACCACAATTGCCGGTATCCTGATCTTCTGTGCCTCCTTTTGTAAGGGGGTTCCGGGATTCTTTCCCTGGGCTGTCCCATTCCTTTACTGGCTGGCGCTTAGAAAGATCAGTTTTTGGAAAGTAGTAGCAGAAACATTAGTACTCATGATTGTGCCTGTACTGATATACACAGCACTGGTAGGATTGGTTCCGGACGCTAAGGAGAATCTAAGCAGATACGTTTTTGAAAGGCTGTTGGTTCGGGTAAGTGAGAACCCAACGGTAAGCACCCGGTTCATGCCGATCATATGGATCATTGTGCAATTGACGCCAGCCATAGGTCTTTGGCTGATAGGGTGGTTGTCTACCGGCCGAGCGGCTCTCTGGAAGGAAATGGGCGATAACAAAAAGTGGTTCTGGTTCTTCATATTAATGGGGTTGGCAGGATCGCTTCCCATCATGCTTACAATGGTGCAACGCCATTTCTATCTTACACCTTCCTTCCAGTTTTTCGGTATTGCATCAGCAATCTTCATTTTGCCTTGGTTGCAACAATTATTCAGCAAAGCTGGCCCAAAGTTCTTGTCAAGCCTCAAAGGATTGGTGCTACTCCTTACCGTAGTGGTTGCTTATGCTACTTATGATGCCATAGGAAAAGTGGGCCGGGATCACGAGAAGTTACACGATACCTATCTTATGTTGGAGGAGATTCCATTTGGGAGTACCATTTCCACAGACCACAGAATATCCGAGGAATGGTCTACCAAGATTTATATGGCTCGCCACGGCAGAATCACTTGGTCTCATAATCTGGGCAATGAATTCTACATGCACGCGAAAGGATCTGAGAGACCTGAGGGGTATTCGCCTGTTGATCTAGATCTGGTTAGATTCGAACTGTTGCGCAAGAACGATTAACCCGCAACACTAACGGCTTGCATCAACTCAGCACATAGGATAGCTCCGTATGTTCCCAGAGCGTACCCGAGTACCGCAAGTAAAACGCCAACAGGGCCTAGAGATGGGTGAAAGGCAGATGCTACTACCGGAGCACTGGCAGCTCCTCCTACGTTGGCCTTACTACCAACCGCCAGGAAGAAGAAAGGTGCTTTGATAATTTTCGCAACAATTAGCAGGAGCAATACGTGGAAGCCCATCCATATCAACCCCACCGCTAACAAACCTGGATTTTCGAATGTTTTGGTGATATCCATCTTCATACCTATGATGGCTACCAGAACATAGATCATTGCACTTCCCATTTTCGAAGCCCCGGCACCTTCAAGATTTCTCAGTTTCGTAAATGAAGCAATAATACCAACGGTAGTCGCTATCACAACAATCCAGAAGAATCCGTTGATCAATGTGCTACCTTCTTCAAAGAACTTCACCAACGCTCCATCTTCGTCTATCACCTCTATGGCCGCGAGAGATTCAGTGAGGTAGCCCGCTCCCAAATGGGCCAAAGCAGTAGCTCCAAAGCCCACCGCCAGTATTTTCATGATGTCTGAAAGGTTGGGAATCTTAGCGATGCTGGTACTATAGCTTTCAACCTTTTCCTTTAATGCTTCAATGGCCGAGGTGTCAGCTTTTAGCCATTTGTCGATCTTATTGGCCTTACCCACGCCCAATAGCAAGGCTGCCATCCAAATGTTCGCAACGATGATGTCAACCGCTACCATCCCTGAGTACAAGTCCTCATTATAGTTGTATACCTCAAGCATTGCAGTCTGATTGGCACCACCACCTATCCAACTACCAGCCAGCGTTGCAAGACCTCTCCAGATAGCATCAAATCCCTCTCCACCTACTGTTTCAGGAGATACAGCACCAACAGCCATAATAGCAATTGGCCCGCCAAGCACAATACCTACTGTTGCCGTAAGGAACATGATCAGCGCCTTGGGACCAAGTCTCAGTACCGCTTTCAGGTCGATACTCAATGTCATGAGTACAAGACAGGTGGGTAGCAGGTAATTCTTAGCAATGGTCCACAGGTTAGAATATTCCTTCGATATCACACCAAATGTATTCAGGAGGGAAGGTATGAGGTAACACATCAACAGTGCAGGAACATACTTATAGAAGGTGCTCCAGAATTTATTCTTTGAAGTTGATGTGGTAAAGACGAAGCCCAAAACTACCATCAGCAGTCCAAGCACTATGGCATCATTGGTAAAAAGTGGTGCGTTCTCGTCCATGGATGTCACCAAAACTAACCAAATCTCTCAGTAACTGTTATTTTTGGTGAAATCCATTCCATTGATTCCTTTTTCACCACCCAAGATTTATGATGAGCTGATCGATGAGGTTGTTGCAACACTGAGATCAGGCTGGATCACTACGGGTCCGCGTACCAAGCAATTTGAACAGGAGCTTACCGAGTTCTGTGGTTGCAAGAAGACATTGTGCGTTGGATCTGCAACACAGGGGATGGAACTCATGCTGAGGTGGTTTGGGGTTGGCCCGGGAGATGAAGTAATTGTACCGGCTTACACCTACTGTGCAACAGCCAATGTTGTTGTGCATTGCGGAGCAAAACCGGTGATGGTGGATGTAGGGCCTGATTTCAATATTGACGTGGAGAAGATCAGGCAAGCCATTACACCGAGGACCAAGGTTATTATTCCAGTCGATATTGCAGGATACCCTTCAGATTATGAGGCGATCAACGTGCTGGTGAGAACACCTGAGATTCAGGAACAGTTTTCCCCGAATGGACCCATCCAGGAACAGTTAGGACGAATTCTCGTGTTATCGGATGCAGCCCATAGTCTTGGAGCAACCGCTAATGGTCAGCCAGCAGGATCCTTGACGGATGTTACATGCTTTTCCTTCCATGCGGTAAAGAACCTCACGACCGCTGAAGGTGGAGCAATCTGTCTTAATCTATCTGACTTCGATTGTGATGAGATCTATAAGCAACTCAACGTAAGCTCCCTTCACGGCCAAACCAAGGATGCATTGGCCAAAACCCAGGGAACTGGATGGAGGTATGATGTTGTTGAGGCGGGATACAAGTGTAACATGACAGACATTCAGGCCGCTATGGGATTGGTGGAGCTGAGAAGGTACAGACGCGAAACTCTGGATCGAAGAAAGGAGATTTTCGATTTGTACGGAAGCGGTTTCGGACAACATTCCTGGGCAATTATTCCACCATCCAACACGGGTGGAAGAGAAACCTCGTATCATGTGTATGCCTTGCGGATTAACCATTGCAATGAAGACCAAAGAGATCGGATCATGGAATTGATCAAAGAGAAAGGTGTATCAGTGAACGTGCACTTTCAGCCACTTCCACTGCTTACCTTCTATAAGCAGTTGGGCTATGATATTGATGATTTCCCCGGAGCGTTCAATCAATATGCCAATGAGATCAGTTTGCCTGTATACTTTGACCTGACCAACGAACAAGTGGCAACTGTAATTGAAGCAGTTGCAACATCAGTTGATGAAGTGCTGAATGCTTAAACGATGGTTTGATATATCCCTGTCCCTTTGGGGAATCGTGATCTTGTTTCCATTTCTGTTGTTTATTTCTCTTCTGGTATTGCTTACCTCGCCAGGTGGAGTATTCTATGTCCAGACAAGGGTAGGGAGGTATGGCAAGGATTTCAGGATGTTTAAATTCAGAACGATGCGACCGGGGTCCGATCGGGCTGGACTACTTACGGTGGGGAATGATAACAGGATCACAGGCGTTGGCAGATTCCTTCGCGCAACCAAATTAGACGAGTTACCCCAGCTGTTCAATGTGCTTGCCGGTTCCATGTCGTTTGTGGGCCCAAGGCCCGAGGTGCGCAAGTACGTGGATTTATATACGAAAGAACAGGAACAGGTACTCTTGGTAAGACCTGGTATTACGGATTATGCATCACTGGAGTACTTTGAAGAAAACCGTTTATTGGGGGAGGCTGATGATCCTGAAAAAACCTATATCCAGGAAGTGATGCCAGCGAAACTGGAGCTTAACATGAAGTACATCGATAAGATGGGGCTCTTTACAGATCTAGGCATCATCTTCAGGACTGTCTTCCGAATCTTTGGATAGACGATCCTTCAGGTATTGTAGTTCATCCCTTTTTTCTATATGCCCAAGCTTGTCGTAAGAGTTGACGAGGTTGTTGATGCAACGTTCAATGATGTCTGCATTGGTGCAAGGGAGGTAGAATATTTCATCCACCTGTAAGTTCAGTTGTTTTAAAAACTTAGCGATCTCTACATCTGAAAACACAAAGCCTTTGGAGAATGCATTGATGTAGAACAACACATCTTCCTTTTCTATCTTATCCTTGAAGATCACTTTAGAGGCGGTAACATAGGCCATTACAAAGTGCTGCGGTAGATTAACACCCATTACGGGTATGTTCAGTCGTTCACAAATGATCAGGTATACAATAGAAAGGGAAATGGGATTGCCTTTCTTGGAACTTACTACATCATTGATGTAAGTGTTTTGAGGCGCGTGGTAATTCGTCTTATTACCCGAGAGCCCGTGTATATCAAAGATGATTCGGTTCACCACTCGAATCTTTTCCAGAGCGGTTAGGTTATCGTTAATCTCCAACCAAACATCTTGCGTGATCTGATCCAGAAAGTCCAGAATAGGCTGTTCGTCCAGATCCGGATATTGATATTTGGCAAGAATGAGGCAGCCCTGTAGCAAATCCTGCTCCTCGGTAGCTTTCCATTCGGTAAGCGCTGTTACGATATCCTGGAACTGTATGTCATGAATGATCTGCTCAATGCGTTCCTGCATCACGCTGTCGAAGGAGTTCTCCCAGGCATGTTCCAACGAGGGAATTACAGTGCCTCCTAGTGCAAGTATCTGTTCTTTGACGTCCTGATAAATGGTCTCGTCCGGATCATCAAGTAAACTGATCAAAGCATCTATCTTCGAATCATTCATGAGCGTAAAGATACGCTTGAACAGCCTATGTTTCTGGGAGTGGTGCCGTTGGAATTGCCAACAGCGTCATGTTAATCGATCCAGGGTATGGTCAATCAGGCGGTCGACACTTTTCTGGTAATCTGTACTAAAAGACTTCGCAACCCGGTTGGCAATAACCGTACAAACCGTTGCGCAGTTATGGCCCAACATTCCTCCTAAACCGTAGAGCGCAGACGTCTCCATTTCAAAATTCAACAGCGACATACCCTCAAATTCGAAATTGCTTAATCTTTCTTCAATGCTAGGTATAACTGTAGCTCCACGTAACTGTCTGCCTTGAGGAGCATAGAAACCCGGAGCTGTTGCCGTTAAGCCAACAAGGCAGCTATCGCTAAGCTTATTGATCAACGCGGTATTTCCATTGGCCGTATACAGTGGTATTTGTGTTGCAGGCCAATCCGTGTGGGCGTAGAATGCATCCAATAACGCTTCCTGTTCCTTTGAGTGCTGAATACCGTAGAATTGCATAAGGTTGTCGAATCCAATGACCTTGTCCGTAACTACCCACTGGTCGCCTACCGCAGAAGGGTGAATTCCGCCACATGTTCCGATCCTTACAATGTTGAGGTTTACTTTTTCCTCTTTAACCTCCTTGGTTTGGAGGTCAATGTTGAACACAGCGTCAAGTTCGTTAAGGAAGATCTCAATGTTATCAGGACCCATGCCTGTACTGATCACACTGATACGTTTGCCTCTGTAGGCACCTGTATGCGTGAGGTACTCCCTGTTTTGCTTTTCGATTTCAATGCTGTCAAATCTGCTCGAAACCTTACGTACTCTTGCCGGATCACCAACGATGATGACGGTCTCAGCAACCTCTCCCGGCAAGAGGTTAAGGTGATAGACGGCACCATCTTTATTCAGTACAAGTTCGCTTTCTGCAAATGGCATTTTCCTTATTACTTTTGCGGAAGAATCAACACAAAGGATGATGTCCAAATCTAGCAAAATATTAGTGCCAACAGACTTTTCAGAGCGTTCTGAGCATGCAATTCAGCAAGGCGTAAACCTCGCCAGGATTATGGAAGCTGAGGTAATCCTGGCACACGTTGTAGAGGAAAGCGCGATGTCATTTCTGTTTGGCAGTGTTGATGTGCAGGACTTGAAGCAGTCTGTTAAGACCAAGCTTGAAGCACAAGCGGAGAAGATTACGGCAGATTCAAGTTTACCTGCCAGTGTGCGGATTCGTTCTGGGAAACCATATAAGAAGTTGGTAGAGATTATCAGTGAAGAAGGGATTGATCTCGTAGTTATGGGCATGAATAACACGGAAGGTGTTGGAGGGTTTATTGGTTCCACGGCCGCACGCCTTATCAAGACATCACCCTGCCCGGTAGTTACCATCAATAGCGATGTACATAAACAGGGATGTCATAGAATTGTTATTCCGCTTGATCTGTCAAAAGAAACAACAGAAAAGGTAGAGGCAGCTATATCTACCGCTCAGAGATACAACGCAGAGGTAAACATTGTATCGGTTATTGAGGGTAGTGAAGGATTTGAATTTGAAGCGCTTTCTAACCTTATGCGGAACGAACTGGAAAAGTTCAGGAAGAATGAAATAGCAGCTACAGCTGAGTTCGTTCAAATCATCAAAAGTGAAGACACGGTTGCAGCGGCAATCAATGCCTACGCTAAAAAGATTGATGCTGACCTGATCATCATTATGACACAACAAGAGCAGGGCATCAAGGAACTATTTATTGGTTCCGCTGCCCGTGAACTGATCAGAAGTTCTGAAATACCCGTTATGAGCGTTCAGCCTGCCAACGTGCCCGCTAAGGCGTAGTTGCTTCTTTAGAGCCGAACACCCGTTTAAGAATATCTGTTACCCTCGCTATAGGATCCTTTCGAATCTTCTTTTCCTCAATCTCAATCAGTTTGAACAGGCCTTCAACCGCACGATCTGTGATGTAGCCGTTCAGGTCTGGGTTCTTTTTCTCCACGAAAGGAATCTTGTTGTAAGTGGTAATAACAGGATTCCAGTACTTCGTAAGGCTTACCTTTTCGGTTGCCGATTCTACTACCGGACGAAACTTACCTTTCAGTTTGGACGTTGTTTTGTCTCTGAGGTATTGGGTAGCCGCGTTTTCTTCCCCTTTCAGGATAGCAAACCCATCTGCAATAGTCATTTCTTTTACCGCACCTACGAAAATGTCTGCAGCCCCTTTCGCTGCTTCTTCCGCAGCCCTGTTCATCGTTTCCTCAAACTTCTGTACCTGGCTTTCTATGCCCAGGTCTGTAACCTTTTCCTTTACCTTCTGTGCTTCAGGTGGAAATGGAATCTTGATAAGATCGTTTTTCCAGAAGCCGTCTACTTTAGAAGCACTCCGAGCAGAATTGTTTGTGCCAACAGTAAGCGCTTCTTTCAAACCAGCAATCACTTCACTGTTCGTTAATGGCTTTTCACCGCCTGGTGTTTTAAGCACGTCACCTGCTACTTTCTGAAGTTCATGGCAACTTCCCATAATACAGGGAATGGCCATTACTACGATAAACTTGTTCATGTCAATTTTTCTAAATGAAATATCAAATTCTTTGCCAACTTTAAGTTCTAAAGCGAAAGCAGACTAATTTAATGAAAGCAGAGATCATAACAATTGGTGACGAGTTGCTCATCGGGCAAACAATTGACACGAACTCTGCTTGGATTGCTGAAGAGCTTTACGGAATTGGCATAACCATCCACAGAATCAACTCCATTCAGGATACCCCGGAAGAAATTGTTCGGGCATTAGATGAATCGTTGGAGAGGTCGAATCTGATATTGATGACCGGTGGATTAGGTCCTACACTGGATGATATCACCAAGTCAACATTGGCATCCTACTTTAATACAACACTTGAGCTGAACAATGATGTTCTGGCTAAGATAGAAGCTTATTTCTCTTCTGTCGGACGGCCAATGTTGCAGGTTAATATCGATCAGGCCAAGTTGCCTGCGGAGGCGGTGATCGTTCCAAATGAATTAGGTACGGCCTCTGGTATGTGGTTTAAACAGGGTGAGTGCGATATTATTTCAATGCCGGGCGTACCCTACGAAATGAAGGGTATGATGATGGAAACCATTATTCCTGCGATCAGTGAGAAATACCAGCTTCCGGAGCTAAAGAAGACTACCGTGATGGTACAAGGCCTGGGTGAATCGTTCATTGCAGAACGGGTGCAAGAGTGGGAGACTTCGCTTGCTTCTGAGGGATTAAAACTGGCATACCTGCCTTCACCTGGCTTGGTAAGAATGCGAATTACAGGTAATGGCAGTGAACATTCTCAAGAGATGATCGAGCAAAAAGCTGAGGACTTAATGACGCTGCTACCATCGTATGCTTATAGCAAGAGAGAAGAGTCGCTTGAGGCTGTAATTGGTAAGCTACTGTTGGAGAAGAAGCAGTCGGTGGCGGTTGCTGAGAGCTGTACAGGGGGCTACGTAGGGCATTTAATAACTTCGGTTTCAGGTAGTTCCGCTTATTTCGCTGGAGGCATTATTTCATATTCCAACGAAGTAAAGGAACAACAACTGGGCGTGAGTTCAGAAGCTTTGAATGCAGTTGGGGCCGTTAGTGAGGAGGTGGTACTGCAGATGGCCAGCGGGGTGAAGGATAAGTTGGGAACGGATTACGGTGTGGCGATCAGTGGGATTGCCGGTCCTGATGGAGGAACAGAGGAGAAGCCAGTAGGTACCGTTTGGATAGCTGTGGCTGGTCCCAAAGCAACGGTATCTAAGGTGTTCAGCTTTGGTAACAACAGGGAACGAAACATTAGGAAAAGTGCGCTTACCGCGCTAAATATGCTACGCAAAGAAATATTGGGCCTTGCTTGATGGTTAAACCAATATTTGCGTTATTTGCAAGCCCAAATTCTACGGACATGTCAAAGATTTGTCAAATAACAGGGAAGAAGGTAATTGTTGGAAACAACGTTTCTCACTCTAAGAGGAGAACGAAGAGAACGTTTAAGCCAAACATTCAAAAGAAGAAATTCTACATTCCCGAAGAAGACACATGGGTAACCCTTAAAGTGTCTGCTGCTGGTATCCGTACCATCAATAAGGTAGGTGTTAGCAAGGCTATTAAGGACGCGAAAGCGAAAGGTTACCTATAAACGTACCCAACTTTGGTATAAACGTTGCTACATTAGTGGCAACGTTTTTTTATGCACAAATTTCTAGTCATACTCATGTTGGGCGGATTTCTGGCCGTCCATGCACAAGAACCGGAGATCAAAGTTGAACAGGATAAGCATGTTCAACGGTACAGGTATGAAAAAGACTTGTTAAGCACGGAATTTCATGCACAGCGTAGGCAGCAGCTACGAGAAGCCTTGCCTGACAATGGTGTAGCCATCTTGTTTGCTAACCCTGTGCGCAATAGGTCGAATGATGTGGATTACGAGTATCATCAGGATCCAAATTTTTATTACCTGACTGGGTTCCGCGAGCCCCATTCGGTAGTGGTGATCTTCAAAGATGTAATGCAGTTTGACTCTATCTCCACCAACGAGATCATCTTCGTGCAAGACCGGGATCCTGACGCGGAAATTTGGAATGGAAGGAGATTGGGCGTTAAATCGGCATCTAAAGTATTGGGCATCAAAACAGTAAAGTCCAATACGGACTTCGCAAAGTTTGACCTGAACCTTGACAAGTTCGATAAGGTTTGGTACCTAAGACCTCAGAAAGACGTTCGTGACAATATTCGAAGCACACACGATCTGTTCTCGCTCATGGCCACTCTCGATCAGAAGATCAAACCCCTGGGTAAGAAGGCAAGTGGATCAGCATTATGGGGCAAGCTTGCGGTATTAAGACAAGACAAACAAAGAGAAGAATTAATGTTGATGCGCAAGGCGATTGACATGACTTGCGAAGCGCAGCACGAGTTAATGAAGGCATTGAAACCAGGAATGGCCGAGTATCAGGCCGAAGCAATAGTGGAGTACGTTTTTAAGAAAAATGGGGCTGAGCATCCGGGATTCCCTTCTATACTTGGAGGTGGGGAAAACAGCTGTGTGTTGCACTATACTTCCAATAGAAAGCCGCTCGAGGGAGGTAATCTGCTGGTGTCTGATATAGGTGCAGAATACCACGGTTATACAGCTGATGTTACGCGAACACTTCCCGTTGACGGTACTTTCTCGAAGGAGGAAAAGATCATTTACAATTTGGTCTATGAAGCTCAGAAAGCTGGGATAGAAGCCTGTAAACCCGGAGCCAGGTTCTGGGACCCTGATACGAAAGCGAAGGCGGTAATTGGGGCAGGCCTGAAGAAACTGGGAATCATTAAGAATGAATTCCAGGTAAGGAAGTACTTCATGCATGGAACCTCACACTACCTGGGGTTGGATGTTCACGATGCAGGGGTATACACAGATTTGAAAGCGGGTGAGGTAATTACAGTTGAACCTGGAATCTATATTCCGGAGGGTTCTGATTGCGATCCAAAGTGGTGGAACATTGGGGTTAGAATTGAAGATGATGTGTTGATTGTGGAGAATGGCTGTGAGGTGTTGAGTGATTGTGTTCCGAAGACCATCGAGGAGATCGAAGCGATCATGAAAGAGTCGAGCAAGTTCGCTGACTAGAGCCTATTCACGCGATCAATTGAACCACCCCGCAAACCCTGCGGAAAAGAGCAACGTTACCAGGCTGGAGAATACAATTCCACAGATGAACATGGTCCAGCGCAACCAGGTAAATGGTTTGTCGATTTTCAGATAGTGAAAGGAAAGTGCTTCGAGCATGAATCCGGAGCAATACATGACGTTGGCCCCCAATCCCCAAAAGATACTTCCAACCAGAAACAGCAATAGCGTAAGTCCCATAGATCCCATGGCGAATGCTGCAGGGAGTATCCCACAAACACCAACAATGATATTGAACCATAGGCGTTTCTTTTCCCACCAGCGAATACTGTCTTCTAATGGCCCCTTGACTATCTGCTGGAGACCTTCATCCAAAATATCTGTGGTCATACTTATTCTATTGGGTCACGATGGACCATTTACGTGTGAAGTTGTAATACTTCCTATCGTTGGTGAGCTTTCCAATAGTGTAGAAAACCAAGCTAGATGCTGTTCCAGCAACGAAGAGATATCCTGATCCTCCATAAAGCCCAATGAGTGCCACAGCTACACTTACACCCAAGCCTGACGAAAGGAACGTTCTCCCAACTTTCTTTCTTCGCCTGTCACACTTCACCAGATCATTGCTTTTGCAGTACTCCAGTTCTGTGATCAGATCGAATGCAATGTGCTGCAAAGAATCGCGCATCACACCGCCCTTCATATACTGAGCGTTGATGACCATAGTTGAATCCGTAAGTCTTACAACGTATCCTGAATGGCGCTTGTAGCTGGTTGCAATATTGAGGATCCGATGAATCTCAAGGGTCTTTTGACGTGAGCCACTCTGTTTTTGAATAAGCAACTCACTTTGACCTACAGATAGTTGAGTCAACGCCAGAAGTCCAACCATAAGGGTTGTTCGTAGGAGAAAACGCATTTAGCAATCAGTTTTGTGCAACTGTGGATAGTAGTTTGCAATCAAAGATAGCACCCGGAGAAATAACTTTCTCATTGAGTGGTATGTTGTTGCCATATCGCTCTTTGAGTTTTTTCTTAACGATGGGGTGGGTAAGGTCGAAGTCCTTCAGTGCTTGAAGCTTTCCGACTTCAATGCCGGCTCCTTGCTTGTATATCTTCCATACCAGCTCGGAACAGTAAATCTTATCGTCTGACCAACCGAAGTGAATGTCGTAGTTCTTTTTCAGATGCTTATTTCCAACTGCCCGCATCCGCTCAACAGCAGCTTTGGTCAGTCGTGTTTGGTCCTTAAGCCGTTTTACTACATAATGTCCATCATCGCCATGTTTGATCCAGGAACTGAGCTTTGTATACTTTACCGGCTGAACGGCCTCGTATACCATCCATTCTCCCGCGTGTTTAAAGAGTATGCCTACGTGACTATACTTGGAATGTGTGGCCAATTGTACTGCCAGACTCTGCCCGGATGTGCTGCTTTGAAAGATGATGTCACCCTCGTGAAGTTTTGATGTAAGTGACTTGCTCTGGCCATAGTAATTGCACGAAAGCAATAAGGTCGCTAACAGTAGGGTCAGTAAACGTGTGCTCATAATATTAGCAACGTGAAAAATGGGTTCTAATTGCCTGCAGGTAAGGCTCCTCGCCATCCTGCTTTGAGTTGCTCCTGAAGCGTTTTCGTGACCTCAGCATATGGAGGGTCACTGAAAACGTTCTTGTTCTCATCAGGGTCTTTGGTGAGATCATACAGCTCATGAGCAACGATATCACCTGCAAGTCCTTGTTCATGGTCCCAAGTGTGCCATCGCACATAATGGTATTTGTCTGTGCGTATGGAGTAACCCATGTACCTGCCACCATCCGGAGTCACTTTAGGCCTGCGATGAAATTGACTGAAAGCGGCCTTTTTCCACTCACGTTCCGGATCGTGTAACAACGGCACAAAACTTTTTCCTTGCAGGTAAGATGGGGCTTCTATGCCTGCCAATTCACAAAGTGAGGGAAACATGTCTATCAGCTCCGTGATTCTGTGCGTCTGTTTTCCCGGATTAGGTTGATTGGGGCTACATACCAACATGGGAACATGAATGTCGATGTTGTAGTTGGTTTGTTTACACCAGCCATTATGCTCTCCAAGTTTCCATCCATGATCTCCCCAAACGATGATGATCGTATTGTCGTAAAGATTCAAATCTTTCAGGTGTTGAATAATCTTGGCAAACTGTGCGTCTACGTAACTCACACTGGCATAGTAGCCGTGCTTTAGAATACGAGCTGTATCCTCGTTCATCACATTTTCCTTCGGGTGTTTCAGGTTCTTGAAACCATCGTATCCACGCAACTCGTACATGGAATTCATACTCATTACTGGCGACCGCTCAGGAAGAAAGGGGTTGCTGGCCAAAGGAATAGCATTCCTGTCATACATGTCCCAATACTTCTTTGGAACCGCAAAAGGAAGATGCGGACGAAAATACCCTAATGCCAGAAAGAACGGTTTTTCCTGTTTGGATAATCGGGTAAGTGTGCGTCTGGCAAGTTCTGTTTGAGCACCATCATAGTAGAGGCTGTCGTGTACATCTTCCCATTCCCATGCTGGTCCATTGTTCCATCCATCTGCATAATATTTCGGTCTAAGTTTAACGAGTGAATCCCGTTTCAACTTCTGCTTGCGTTGCGTCTCCTTGTTCACGTAGAAAGTTTCACCATCTCGTTTCAGCCACTCTGGTCTGGCAAACTGCTTCGGTCTTAAGTCTGGTTCATCCCAGGAAATGGAATCAGGCATATAGTTGTGGAATATCTTCCCGATGCACACGGTGTGGTATCCATTGTTGTGGAAATGCATGGGCATTGTTAGCATCTCAGGGTGCAGTTGTCTGAACTTATCTCCCAAATGCCAAACCCGGGTACTGTCAGGGCGCAATCCTGACATAAGACTTGCGCGTGAAGGTGCACATACAGCAGCCTGGCAAAAGGTTTGTCTGAACGTCATTCCATTAGCGGCAAATTCATCCAGATTGGGAGAAACAATGTGCTCGTTACCGAACGCTCCGAGATTAGGCCCCAGGTCATCGATGGAAACGAAGAACACGTTGTAGGGTTTCTTCGCTTCTTCCTTCGTTTCAATTTGTTTTTCCTCAGTGCTTCCGCAGGCCAACAAAAACGGAAGCAGGGTTAATCCTATCCATTTTCTTTTCATGCTATGCTCTTTATTTCGATTGATCTGTTTAGAAATTCTACCTTTTCACCAGCGCTTTTTCCTGCAAGTGATTGTCCCAGTGGTGATCCCAGGGATACCACCATCACAGCCTGTTCTTCCATTTGAAGTTTGCCGTATGCAGTAACGAAGTAGTATATCCCCTCGTTGGTGTAAACCAAAGAACCAGCGCCAACAGGTGAGATTGTTGCTTCAGTGTTTATCGCATTGCAATCGTGCAGTTGACGTTGAACCGCAGCCAATTGCTGCTCGTAATTATCGATCTCCTTTTGCATCATCTCGCGGCCCGTTTCGTACTTATCGCCAGCGCTGCTTTTCGTTTCCTCATCCCGAGATTTGATAGCATCGGCCACTGCCAATTCAAGGGCTGAAAGCTTCTTTTTTAGCACTTTTTCAAGTGCTTGATGTACTGTTAGTTTATTCAGCACTAATCGTCAATAGCCCAGCTGTAGACCAATGAGGCATCACCACTGAAATCCTTCTTCCGGTCGATTTCATATTCCTGCTCGAACTCCGGTCCAAAGCGTTCAAAAGCACTACAGAAGCCGAAATCTCTATCGGGTACGTTTGCCAATATCTTACCTACATTCCTAACCGCTTTCTTGGCAATCACCAGCCAGGGAGTGGAAGTGGTGCCAACAATATCTTCTACTATTCCAAAGGCATCGCCTGCAACACCAGATTCAACTTCGGTCAATATATCTCCAAGATTTCTGGTGGCTTTCCGTGTATGTCGTAAATAGATATGGACGTTAAGCTCACGATCTTCAGGAATGTCTCTGCTAAGGATGAATAATCCTTCTGAACCTTCATCATCCGTATCGAACTGAAACTCATTTTCATGCCTTTTGCTCAGCTTGATAGGTTGCTGCGGAAATGTAGTCACCAACATTTTGTCTGGTTCCGTTGGATGTTCTGCTACAACAACGAAGTACAGCTTCCACTTCTCCTTTGGTCGATAGATCTTGACGGAGTCAATCTCCAGTCTAACTTTTGTCATGGTCTCTGGTTTAGCTACCTAAAATAGAATTTTAGTAGCTCTCAGTAAAAGCACTTAGAGGGTCACTGGAATTTCCGTCCCACCCCATTCAAGAACGGAGGTGCCCGAGAGCTTGGATTCGGGTATTTCTTGAGGTGTTAGTGTAGGGTGGAATCCCTCTGGCATGCCTGCCCAAAAAACAAAAACCCGCACCAGGTGATCCGGTTTGGGTAGGATTCGATGTGTTGCAATGGCGTCATATTTCTCATTGATGATCAGGTGGACATAGCATGTGGGGTACTTTATCATCTTGGGCACCCAATAGGTAATGAAGTCTGCCTGTTCGTTCGAGTTAAATCCCAACCGGGTCAATTTTTCCTCAAAGAAATTTACAAGACTGTCCTTTTGCACCAGGAAACCTATTGTTGGATCTACGGGTACCTTGGTGCTACCCGATACACCTTCCCAGAACAGGTATTGGTACGATCTTCCTCGATGGGTGATGCTTCCATCGGTGTTGGCTTGAATGCTCCATCCCCTATTATAACTGGGATAGGTGAACTTGAATTTGCCGTATGGCCTAACACGTATGTGCATTTGTTGGGTGGAATCTGTGTGTACATAAAGCACCGGCTTATCATATGAATAATGAATCTCCGGTAGGGGTATGGTTCTACTGCTCAGGTGCACTTCCAGTACATATCTGTGTTGGGATTCAAGCTTAAGAGACAGCTTTCCGCGGTTCCACCATTTACCCTCTACAATAATTTCTTCCCCTCCAGCTTCAAACATCTCTGTCTTGTAGTAGTGGTTACCTGTATTGTAGCATACGGTGTCTTTACCAGCAATTAAGTGCAGATCATTTGGGAATGCTGCGGTATTCAATGGAGAGCAATAGTAGACCACCAGTTCACAGAACCCTTCAAATATAGATGGGTCTTTCTCTTGAGACAGCAGTTGGATTTCTGTGGGGTTATTGCTTCTACCAGCAACGTGGGCTAGCATGAAGAAGGCTGCGAAAAGGCATCTCATTGGCGTGCGGATTTGTAATTATAACTGCATACTACAGATTCGTTACGCCTCTTCAATGAGGGTATTCTAAATAGGCCCATGGGGACGCGGGCTTGCTTGTCGATGGGGCTTGGCGGTTCCTCTCATCTGAGTAAACCTCGCGCCATCACCACGGGTATCTTTAAATTCTTACCGTTTTCTGATTCAGCTCCGTTCCTTGCCGTACTTGATTTTTCTCTCAGCTGCTTCCAGGGCATCCTTGGCGAGCTTCTCATCTTTGAGTTCGTAGAGAATCCGATCGCTTAAATAAGCAACCAGCAGCTCCTTTTCACTTGTCTTGAAGATCTCTGCAATTCTGAGCACCTGCTCACGATTGATCTTACGCTTTCCTCGTTCTATTTTGCTGAGTACCGATTGGTCCAAATCCAGTAGCGCAGCGAGTTTTCGCAGCGGCATTTTCTTCGCGCGTCTCAACGCTCTGATTTGTTCTCCTATTGAAATTGATTTGGACAAAAAAATACTTGACAAATAATGTCCAAAATATGATTATTTCTTTGAACTTCTACAGGCCCTAAGTTCAAGTTATTAACACCATAGCCTCTTGATAGAATTCGCTGCCAGGTAGTCACTTAATGACTATCTTTGCATCAGTAACCAGGCGTTCTTTCAGTAAGGTATTGCATTAATCGACTTTTCACTCAAAACCGCCAAATTGATTCACAGGAAGTCGAGCGATGCGCCCCCTATGGGCGCGGGCTTGTGAATCTCTGTGATGGGGCTTGGCGGTTCCTGAGTGAAGGTGTAGCAATGTCTCGCGCCTTCTTTTTTTAACCTTATGATTACAAATTTCACTCAGGAAGAAGCCCAGCGCATGTACAAACTTCTATGTCAGATTCGTCTGGAATTGACGGAGAAAAGGGCAAGCAGCTTAGAAGAACTATCGATTCTGGAATGGGTATGGCATTATGGTATTGAACATACCTTGGGCAAGATTGAATTGATTAGGGGTAACGATCGCCATGAACTCGAAGCCTATATCAAACGGTTCATAAGCTTCTATCACAATGCAGATTTAAGTGAGTTTACGGAAGAACAGTTGCACAGGATCATTGAGATCCATGGTGCAGCCCAAGAATTGTAGAATGAATAAGGGACTTTCCACCTGTAAAGGATACTGTAAGTATTTCTTGCCAAGGTATTTGTAAATCTGTACATTTGCAGCCCTTAAAAGCGAAACGATGGCGAAGAAAGGAAACAGAGTACAGGTGATTCTTGAGTGCACAGAGCACAAGGATTCTGGTATGCCAGGAACTTCCAGGTATATTACCACAAAGAACAGAAAGAACACTCCGGATCGTATTGAGTTGAAGAAGTACAACCCGATCCTTAAGAAAATGACCATCCACAAGGAGATTAAATAATTAGACCATGGCTAAGAAGACTGTAGCAACACTGAAGACTGGTTCCAGTAAAACGATGACCAAAGTGATCAAGGCTGAGAAATCTCCTAAGACAGGTGCATATACCTTTAAGGAAGAGATCGTATCCAGTGATAAAGTGAACGACTTCCTGAACAAAAAGTAATTGAAGTTGTAAAGACTATTGAAGCTCTTTCATTGTTGAAGGAGCTTTTTTATTTCCAGTATGGCGCTATTCGGCATATTCAATAAAGAGAAGAAAGAGAGTCTTGATCAGGGACTTCAAAAGACGAAGGAATCTTTCTTCGGAAAACTTTCTCGTGCCGTTGCGGGAAAGTCTTCGGTAGATGCTGAGGTACTGGATGAGTTAGAAGAAATCCTCGTAACATCCGATGTGGGTGTAGATACCACGATCAAAATCATTGAAAGGATTGAAGACCGGGTTTCAAGAGATAAGTACATGGGTACTTCTGAGTTAAATTCAATTCTGAAGGAAGAGATAGCAGCGCTTTTAAAAGAGACAGAAAGAGACCTTAATACTGATCTTGCGACTGCGGATCCGAATGATCCATACGTGATCATGGTTGTAGGGGTGAACGGGGTCGGTAAGACCACTACCATAGGAAAGTTGGCATATCAGTTTAAGAAAGCTGGTAAGAAGGTGGTATTGGGCGCTTCAGATACGTTTAGGGCTGCTGCTGTAGATCAGTTAACCATATGGAGTGATCGGGTTGATGTTCCAATCGTATCACAGGGCATGGGAGCGGATCCAGCCAGCGTTGCGTTTGATACACTTGAATCTGCCAAGAACAGCGGAGCTGATGTAGTGATCATTGACACCGCGGGTAGATTGCATAATAAGGTCAACTTGATGAACGAGTTATCGAAGATCAAGCGCGTGATGCAAAAGGTGGTTCCTGATGCACCCCATGAGATTTTATTAGTGCTGGATGCTTCCACAGGTCAGAATGCTATTGAGCAGGCCAGACAGTTTACATTGGCCACCGAAGTTAACGCGCTGGCGCTTACAAAGCTCGATGGTACTGCGAAGGGTGGTGTGGCCATTGGTATTTCAGATCAGTTCCAAATTCCGGTGAGATACATTGGAATAGGAGAGGGGATGGAAGATTTGCAGTTCTTCGATAGAGAAGAGTTCGTTAATTCGCTATTTGATACCGTAAATTGATTCGACTCCATTTCTGGTGTCGTTGATTTCCAAATCAATACCGTTTCTGGGTTTCCATTTTCGTAGGCATAGGTGCTTCGTAAATTAGAATAACTCCAAAACTGAAGTCATGAGAAAAGCTCTAATTGGCGCACTGCTGTGCGTACCAACACTCTACACCTATGCCCAGCCGGGAACACCTACCATTCTTGGTCCCACCACTGATTCACTGATGACATCCTGTGGTGTTAACCTTGACTGGACCCAGGAATTTGGTGCAATTACGTACGAAGTTCAGTATGGTACAGATCGAAATTTAATAGCACCGCAGACGGTATCTACCAGTGCTTCTTCCAATGTAGTAACCGACTTGTTTTTTACCCAACAATATTTCTGGAAGGTCAGGTCATTTGATGGCTCACAGTATTCTCCATGGACACCCATCGATTCGTTTGTAACAATGAATGGACCCCAATTTCAAGCCACGGCTCCGGTTTCCAATAAACAGATTGAGAAGGTATACTTCTATCCGGTTCCACCAGGCCAGAACCCTCCCAAGGACCGGATATACACTTTATATGACACATTGAAATGGAAGCACATTTGCTATCTGTATCAGGTTCAGGTGGATACAACGCGCGACTTCAGTTCATTGGCAAATAAGACTTACCACACATCTTCCGGACAGTTGGAGGTAAAGGGACTCTACTACGGTACGAAGCACTATTGGCGTCATCGGGCATTGAACGCTGTTGACACCTCTACCTGGTCGACCGTTGATTCGCTTCGGGTTTTGCGAGCCCCCATTATTATTCACCCCAGCGATGGTGTGGTAAACTACCCAACAGCTAATATGGTCGACTCTAATTTGATGTTTAGGATCAAGCCGATAGAAGGTTCGATGTTCTATGAGTTCCAATTAGACACCAGTGCCAGTTTCAATTCATTGGATTTCCAGACTATGTTGCACGATAGTCTACCTATGAAGGACGTGCTGTTTAATCCTTTCAGGAAGATCAGATCTAAACGTTTCTATCCTGCTGCACCGTTACGTTTTGGCCAGAAGTATTTCTACCGGTTCCGTGCGCGATCCCTTACCCATGTGTCGTATTGGAACACGAGAACTTTTACTACCATAGATACGGTTCATTTGATGGGCCCATTGCAGGGAGACACGGTGGCTACAACAATGCCAAAACTGGAGTGGAATCGCATGAAGGATATTTCGTATTACATCATAGAGTATGATACTTCCGCGGTCTTTAGCAATCCCAGATCGTATGATATATACCCCAATGGACCTAATACTTTAAAACACACACCATTCATTCCATTGAAACATGGAGTGGAACATCATTGGCGTGTGGCAGCGGTAAATCCTCTGGATACATCTTCCTGGAACACGAAATCTTTTGTGGTTAGCCCTACAGCGTCAGTTGAACGTGTAACTCCCTCCATGGGTGTGCAGGTATTTCCCAATCCGTGCCAAAGTAATTTAACCGTGATGGTAAACGGTGTTGATGAGGTGGAGTATGAACTTAGATCCTTGGACGGTGCCCTGCTCCTACGAGATAGGGTTATTGGCACGGGTGGTGTGTGCAGAGGTGAACTAGGTATTCGGGCAGTGGCAGCAGGTGTATACCTGCTGAGGATTAAAAGTGATAAAGGTCTTGTGAACGAGAAAGTAGTGGTAAGGCGCTAGAAGTATTCATTTCCGTTCACAAAAAAAGGGAGGCCGAGGCCTCCCTTTGTGTTTCAATATCTAATCGGACTAGTTCTTAACCAGCCTGAAAGTCTGTTTCATTCCATTCAATTCCACATTCAGGTAGTAAACACCTTTGGCCTGTGGTCGAATGTCAACAACACTTGTATTTGCCGGATCGTTTGCCATCCATACGCGTCTTCCAACAGCATCAAACACCTCTAGTTTACTGAAGTGTTCTCCTTGTGGAATACGAACATTGAACAACCCATTACCCGGGTTTGGTGCAATCTTCACCATATCACTAAGTGCGCCTTCCTTAATGCCTGTACACCAAACAACAGTGATCATTACCGAATCAGCGTGGTTACATCCTGACGTATCCGTGTAATAGATCCAGTGACCTCCCTTCTCAGCCGTTGCCGGGTCAAACATGTTTCCAGTTACACCAGTACCACTGTAAACACCACCTGCCGGGCTACCGGCTGGAAGTGTGATTGTACCACTGGAAGTGCAAATGGTATCCTGAGATAATGCCCCAAGCGTTGGAACTGCGTTGGTATCATTCACGGTCACTGTGAAACTGCAGGAGTCAACACCATTACCATTTGATGTTACAAACGTATTGGTTGTTGTACCAACTGGGAAAGCGGAACCTGAAGGAAGTCCAGCTGTTTGTGTTGTATTAACAGCAACACCAAACCATTCGATCTTCACAATTCCGTGCCCGTTCCGAACACCTGCGCTATCCGTTCGGTTCGCTCCAGCGTTGAATGAGCCACCAGCACCACCACCAGTTCTGTTGGTACCGGTACATGTTCCAGTGTGTTGGCCACCGCCACCACCGGAGTAGCCACCACCACCGCCACCACCGACAGTGTTGCAAGAGGTGCTTCCACCTCCACCAAAGCCACCATAGGCATCGCGTGAGCAAGCGCCATCAGTTCTTCCAGGAGCGCCACCAGCACCACCATTCAGAAAGGATTTTCCACCGAAGCCACCATTGTAATTTGGAGCACCAGTGTTGCCATCCTGGCCATCAGTGTAGAAGCCTCCCCCTCCACCACCACCGTGGCTTTGAGGGGGCGCACAGGCTGATCCACCGTTTCCGCCAGTACCGCCATTAATCACGCTACCTGAACATGCTGTTCCATTGGTATCAACTGGTGCGTGTACTCCGTTGTTATCTGATGAGGCACCACCGCCTCCACCGCCAACCATCAATGGTTGACCGCCAATTGTAGCAACGAAGGTTCCACCACCACCGCCACCAACAGCGTCATCTTCACCTTGTTGACCAACAAGAATAAGAAGGGTATCTCCTGGAATAACAGTTACATCGCCACCCGCATGGGCACCTAATCCTCCTGTTCTACTATTGTAATCAGAGTTACCGCCTCTTGCACCCCAGGCCTCTATGTGAAGCGTAGTGATCCCTGCAGGAACAATAAAAGTGTCAATCACACCACTGTAGTTGAACGTTTGGTTGCCATTCTGGCAAGTGTCCAGTCCACTTGGGGTAACGTAGTTTACCACTGCCGAACATTTACCTGGATCGTTAGATACTGTAATGTTCGCAGGGCATGAGATTGTCGGAGGGCATTGGGCCATCATTCCCGTTCCTGCCAACAGGCATATAGAAAGTAACAGTCTTCTCATGTTTAAGATTTTGGTTCAACGGCAAATGTCGCACGGAAATAAATCATGAACAAGAATTCCGTGGGATTTTCGACCAAACCAGTTCCTTGCCATAGATAAGCCCCCATACTTCCAGTTTAAAAGCATTTCGTAGATTTATGGCTGCTATAAACTCTACCTAATGCGGAACTTCGTAACAATTGCTTTCGCGCTGATTATTTCCAGCGCTGCATTCGCTCAGCCTGCTACTCCGAACATTACAGGACCTGCAAGTGGATCGCAACAAACATGGTGTAAGGTGCTGGTAGATTGGGACCCAGTTTTTGGTGGTGCCAACTACCGTGTTCAGTACGATACAGATCCAGCGTTTGGCTCGCCAAGCTCTCAGTGGTCTGTACCCTCATCTACGTGGCTTCAGAATATGGAATTCAATTCCAAGATGTACTGGAGAGTGAAAGCGTATGATGCTTCAAACGACTCTTCAGCGTGGTCAGTAGTTGATTCATTTCTGACATTTAATGCATCCCTTATCGTTCTTGAGAATCCAGTTGGGGATCAAACAATTTTCGAGAATTATAAGAAGGGCAATACAGACGATAACGTCTTTACCTTGAACAATGAATTGAGTTGGGAGGGTGTATGCCCTAGTGCTATCGTGGAAACCTCAACAAACTTTGGTTTCACTACGCCTAGCGCATCAACGGTGAACGATACAAGTGCATGGGCGCTTAACCTTGATTATAACCAGAAGTACTGGTGGCGCATCAGGTTTATCAATAATGTTGATTCCAGCGCGTGGTCAGCTGTTGATAGTTTTAGAACCAAGGATGCTCCTCAGATCATCAACTTTCCTGATTCTGCTGTAGATATCGCACCAAGCAATACTGCAATAGATTCAGCTTTGGCTTTCAAGATCAAGCCTTACTTCAATTCTGATTTTTACCAGTTCCAGATCGATACAACACCGAACTTTAACTCTACCAATCAGATGCTGATCACTAAAGACAGCACATTCGTAACTGAGCCGAACAGTCCAAAGGATTTGATCTTCAAGTATTGGAAACCGGTTAACCCATTGAAGTTTGGATATCAGTACCATTGGAGAGTAAGGGCGCGTAATTCCTATGATACTTCCGCGTGGACGCCAACAAGAACTTTCTGGGTATGGAACCTTCCAGTTCATGTTTACCCAGCGAATGGAGCTGTACTTACTATAAAGCAGCCGTATTGTAAGTGGCTACGGCAAGATGGCCTGGATGGCTATTCATTTGTGTATGCTACTAATCCTGGGTTCATCGGAGCTACAGTTGTGAATGTTCCGCAACCTGCTTCAAATGACAGTGCATTCTTCTTCTTCCCGAACCCGTTAACAAATGGTACTACTTACTATTGGAGAGTACAGGGATATTTGGGAGTTGATTCCAGTCTGTGGTCGCAAGCGGATAGCTTTACAATTTCTCCAACAGCTGGCATTGAGGGTGTGGTAAGCGAGCCAGGAGTTGCAGTTTATCCAATACCTGCTGACGAAACAGTTACTGTGCAGCTTACAGCACTTAACGCTGCTACTAAGATTGAGTTGATCGATGTAACGGGTAACCTCATTGAGCGCAGGTCATTGGGTGTTATTTCTTCCCGGCAGGTTGATCTCGATGTTTCTGAGTTACCACCCGGAATGTACTTTGTGAAGGTCTCCTACGGAGATGAACAGATATCCAAACGGGTGATTGTGCGCTAAAAAATTAAACTGCTGCTTATGCAGCAGTTTTTGTTTATGAAGGTTCGTACTGCTAAGAGGAATAAGATCAACGTAGTTACCTTGGGATGTGCCAAGAACATCTTCGATTCGGAGGTGCTTATGTCTCAGCTTAAGGCGAATGATTTCGATGTAGAACATGAGCGGGAGGATGGGGCGCAGATCGTGATTGTAAATACCTGTGGGTTCATAGACAATGCGAAAGAGGAGTCGGTTGACGCAATCGTTCAGTATGCGGAAGCCAAGAATGAAGGCCTCATCGAGAAGCTTTATGTGACAGGCTGTTTATCCGAACGGTATGCCGAAGACCTGAAATCAGAACTGCCCGAGGTGGACGCCTTCTTTGGAACACGACAACTTCCAAACATTCTCAAGACATTAAACGCGGACTACAAAAGTGAACTACTGGGAGAAAGGGTGCTTACTACTCCAAGTCATTATGCGTACTTCAAGATTTCGGAAGGTTGTGACAGGCCATGCTCGTTTTGTGCAATTCCCTTGATGCGCGGCAAGCACCGGAGTACTCCGATAGAAGAATTGGTAAAGCGTGCTGAAAACCTGGCTGCGAAAGGTGTGAAAGAATTGATCCTTATTGCACAAGACAGCACTTATTACGGTTTAGACCTTTATCAGGAAAGAAAACTAGCCGAACTGCTGAATGCGCTCTCTGAAGTAGAGGGTATCGAATGGCTCAGGCTGCATTATGCATTTCCTAATGGCTTCCCATTAGATGTAATTGATGTGATCCGGGACAATCCGAAAGTCTGCAGTTATATCGACATTCCCTTGCAGCATATCAATAACGAAATTCTCAAATCGATGAAGCGAGGTACATCGTATGAGAAGACCACTACACTTCTTCGAAAGTTCAGAACTGAGGTTCCGGACATAGCCATTCGTACCACATTGATTGCAGGTTATCCAGGTGAAACGCAGGAACAGTTTGAAGAGCTTTGCGAGTGGGTAGAGGAGATGAAGTTTGATAGACTTGGTGTGTTTGAATACTCGCATGAAGAGAATACCACAGCTTACGAATTAGAAGATGACGTGCACCCCACGATCAAACGGGAAAGGGTGGAGCACATAATGAATATTCAGCGAGGTATTTCCTACGATCTGAATCAGGCACGTGTTGGCAAAACCTATAGGGTATTGTTTGATCGGGTTGAAGGCGACCATTTCATCGGAAGGACTGAATTCGATAGCGTTGAAGTGGATAATGAGGTACTGGTTCCTGCTTCAGATGTATACGTTCGGATTGGAGACTTTGCCAATGTAAAGATCACCTCAGCTTCAGACTTTGATTTATTTGGTGAAGTCGTACCTTAGAACGATACCAAATATCCATTCCATGAGTTCAATTTTGTTCGAGGTAATTGATGGCGTTGGGAAGATCACGCTCAATCGAGAAAACGTATTCAATAGTTTTAATCGTGAGATGGCATTGGCAATGCAGGATGCATTGAACCAATGTGAGGAGAATGCGGAGGTTCGTGCCATATACATTGTCGGGAATGGCAAGGCTTTTTGTGCAGGACAGGATTTGGCTGAAGCTATAGACCCTGAAGGACCAGAATTGCTGAGCATTGTTACGGAACATTACAACCCCATCATCCTCAAAATGCGCTCTATTGAGAAACCAGTTGTTACTGCGGTAAATGGTGTAGCAGCGGGTGCTGGTGCCAACATCGCTTTTGCAGGTGACATATGTGTAGCAACGGCTTCGGCTTCATTCATTCAGGCATTTTCGAAAATTGGACTGATCCCAGATAGCGGGGGCACTTATTATCTCCCTCGTATGATTGGGATGCAGAAGGCAGCAGCATTGATGATGCTAGGTGATAAAGTGAGTGCAGAAGAAGCAGAGGCAATGAACATGATCTACAGGGTATTCTCAGATGATGAATTTGCTGAAGGCAGTTGGGGTATTGCAGCAAAGCTGGCCAGGATGCCAACCGTAGGTATTGGCCTTACTAAGCGTTTACTCAACATGAGCTATGACAACAATTTGGTAGATCAATTGGCTGAGGAAGCGAAGATACAGGCTTTAGCGGCTACCTCTCATGATTATGAAGAAGGGGTGAACGCCTTTCTGGAGAAGCGCAAGCCAGAGTTCAAAGGGGCTTAGAAATCGCTGGCCAGCAGAAAGGCCAGAGCTACCAGACCGTCAAGAATTGGAAGTAAACTACTGAGCAGGCAGAGCCTGGGTTTATTCGTCCTGAGGAATACCCATCCTAAAACAATCGCCAATATACATGTGAAAGGGTATGCGATAAGACATGTTGCAAATGCAAGTAGGGCAGTGTTTTCTTCCGAACCAGGCGCGTCAAAGAGCATGGGAATAATGATAAATCCACCCAAGCTTAACAGTGCGGTTAACCCGTAAAGCACACTGGTAATGATCATCCAAACACGTAACGCGTCCTTATTCATTTACCAGCCATTCTTTGGGTGTACGGTATACGGTCCCCTTGAATAGGGCTACAACTTTATCATCCTGATTGGTGATTCGAACCTCGTAAACCGCAATCTTATCTGTGCAGTTCAACTCAGCTGCCATGGCAGTTAAAGTATCCCCTTCTACCACCTTGGCAGTATGAGATATAGAGGTTTCTATAGATACGGCTTGCCTGCCATGGGAGTTTGATGCAAAGGCCAGGACACTATCTGCTAGTGTGTATGTGATCGCTCCATGAGCTATTCCAAAACCGTTGAGCATTTCACTACGTACGGTCATCCGGAGTGTGCATTGGCCTTCTGATTCCTCAATGCGTTCCATTCCCATCCATTTGGAAAATGGATCGTTGTTGTACATCAGGTCAATAACCTGGGTTGCTTTAGGTTTCATGTTAGTTCTGTAAAGCGAGTTCTGCAACTTGCTGTCCAACCAGGCTTCCAATTGCTACGCCCATACCACCAAGTCTTACACCAATATACAGATGCTCAGAATGTTTCTCAACTATAGGGCGCTTGTTGGGGCCAAACGACATAATTCCGCTCCACTTCATATCCAGCTCAAAGTCGGTGTCTGGAATGATATCGGTATGCAAGAGCTCAAGGAGTTTCTCTTCTATGAGATCTGTATTGCCAAAACTGGTTGTTGTTTCCTCACCAAATGCAGCATTTCGCGCCCCACCGATCAGTACTCTGTTGTCCACGTTGCGGAAATAGTAATAGCCTTTATCCATGTGAAAGACTCCCGTGAAACGGGTGCCGCCTTTAAGCGGTTGCGTGATCAATACCTGCCCACGACCAGGCTGCATATCGATGTTTGGAAGCAATTGCTGGGTAAATGCGTTGGTGCATATAAGTATGCGTTCCGCAAAGAATGACATGTTTGTCGTTTGAACTTCCTTTCCGGAAATAGCGTTTACTTCCGTACCAAAGAGGAACCGAACACCAAGTTTACCACAATACGTCCAAAGCTGATCAATGGCGTTGCCTGTGTTGATCTGCCCTTCAAATTTATTGAGGATCATGTGCTTAACGGAGGAGGAACTGAATCCAAAATCGGCAATGCGGTGATCTACAATCTCGAATACATCATCGTTGAATATGGGACGCAGCAAGGTATTAAGTCTTCCCACTTCGTCCAATGCGTAGCTTTCCGTTTCGCGAATGAGCTCGAATCCACCTGTTGTATTGATTAAAGTGTCATCACTTATGCGCGATTTGAAAGCTTGAAGTCCCTTCCATCGCATGTTCAGGATATCCAGAACCTCTGTCTCAGATGTTGAGGACAGGTCATCGATCAATTCTGTAACAGATCCGAAACATGCGAATCCGGCATTCTTGGTGGAGGCACCTGATGGCAGTGTTCCGCGTTCCAGAACGAGTACCTGCAGGTGCGGATCTTGTTCCTTCACCGCAGCTGCAGCACTCATTCCCACGATTCCTGCTCCTATAATGATGACATCATAGGAAGAAAGCGATTCGCGTTCCCAGTAGCTCAGGGTCATTGACTACTGGTTACCTCTACCCATTTACCGGCAGTACGCGCATGAATTGCATTGTCATACATCGCCTCACATTGCATAGCAGGCATATAGTACTTCCCGGTGAAGGAAGCATGCAGCAGAACAGTGAAGGTCTTCTTCTTATAGCGCTTCAGATCAAAATAAGTGTAAACCCTATCATCTCTGATGTCTTGATAAGTTGGAATGTCAGCCGATCTGGATGTATTGTAACCGAACATACGTGTGTTCAGCACTTCCCATCCCGAAGGGAAAATCTGGGTTAAAGCCATTTCCTTATAATCCCCTCCGTAGGAACCTGGATTCATCACAGTAACTTCAGCAACGAAATTGGTTCCTTGCTCAAGTTTACTGATATCAAGTACGTTTCCTTTACGGTTCTTGTACACGATGCTCATGCTCAGGTTATTGGTTTTTGCAGTTTCTGCTCCAACCATTGGAACACCGCTCCTTACCAATCTTACATACAGAATCTTGGATCCCGTATTCTTCACCTTCAGCTCTTTATTCTTGAGCTTCGTAACTGGAATTTTGACCTCTGAAACCGCCTTCTGCGTGCTGGCATTGGTTGGTTCACCGTTCATGGTATACGTGAATTTCAATGTGCCTGAAGTGGCATTCTTAGCGAATTTCGACATGCCTACCAGGCAGAACGATGTGGTTTGTGTACTCAACCACCTTTGACTACTCAACGTCTTAGATACAGACTTAACTACCCCAACTGCCTTGTTGCGCTCACCAAGAATGCTCAGTGTCTCCAGTAACATTCCGTAGTCACGGTCAGAGGAACCATACGTATAACTAAGCTCCTTATAGCTTCCAATTTTGGTCGTAGTCTTCGCCATCAGCTTCTTGCCTGTCTCTTTCTTACCCGCAAGTGCATAAGCTGCAGCCAGTCGCCATTTGGCCTGAGAAGACATCTTGTCCCATTTCTCTTTCATTCGGTTCATGGCACCCAGTTCAGGTTTTCCAGCCAGAGCCAGCGTGAACAGTCTGTAAGCCTGGGTAAGATCACTACGGTCGTAATAATGTCCATTGACCTTTCTTCCCCAGCTCCATTCTCTGGCTGCTTTTTTCTGGTACCTGATCCAGTTGGTCTTGAACCCGACCGGAAGTTGGTATCCTTTCTTCTCAGCCTCCAACATGAAGTGCCCAGCGTAAGAGGTGCCCCAATCATTGACGGATGGATTGCCTGACCAGTAACTCAAGCCGCCATTCCCTTTCTGAAATGAAAGTAATCGCTTGATGCCCGCTTGAACATGTCGCTTGATCTTCTTCTGTGTTTTCGCATCAATCTCCATAACATCCATTACGAATAGCTGTGGGAATGCACTGGAGGTGGTCTGTTCCACACATCCGTGAGGATACCTGATCAGGTATTTCAAGCGTCTACCAAAGTCGATAGGAGGGATCCTGGAAATTTCCAACGCGGCATCGTTGGTTCCGTACATCCCCAGATCTGTGTAAGTGCTGGTCCAGGTCTGTCCTGGTTGTACCACGGCCTCAGTAACATCTGTCATCTTTGGATTAGGGTTGCGAACATCAATTTCGATCTCGTGCACCGCTACCTCACTTCCACTTTTCGCGACAACCTTTACTGTGCTCACACCAAGTCGAGGCTTCACTTTCAGATCAAATTCCACGATCTGATCTCCTACGGAGTTGAATGTGATATTCTTCTTGGCAGATCCAACCACATTGATCTTCGAACCAGCTTTAACACCTATCGTAACGTTCTTCACTTTCTTTTCCATCGCGAAGACTGTTACAGGAAGCTTCAATTCTTCTTCAGGTCCAAGAACCCTTGGAAGCGTGGCCAGCACCATTAGTGGTTTTCTAACGGGTGTGGTCTTTTCCGCAGCACCATAAGCCCCCTCATATCCTGCCACAACCATCGTCCTTACGGAACCAATGTACTGAGGCATTTTGATCTTATGTGTGGCACTTCCATTCTTGTCCAGATGGAACGGCCCAATGAATTTTACCATAGGCTTAAACCTATTGGCTTTCTTTTTCCCTGCTGCGGCTGCATCACCGTCACCACCAATTCCAAAGACCTGCTCGATTCGGCCACCAAAGGCACCCATTACCATGTCGAACATATCCCAGGTGCGGATACCTAGCGCTTCTCGCGCATAAAACGCATCGTGTGGATTAGGGGTCTTGAATCTCGTAAGGTCTAAGAGTCCTTCATCTACAACCGCAATGGTATAGGTCATCGCTTTGCCTTCCTTCTCTTTCACTTGTATGGAGAATTCCTTTTCAGGTGCGAGTACATTGGGCATGTTGATTACTGGTTCCAGTTTGGTATCAGGATCGTCAACAGTGATAGGTACTACCCCGAACATCCGTAGCGGAAGATCGTTTGCAGTTTGGCCATGAGGCTGCAACAGTGTTACGTTGACAAAGATGTTGGGTGCGTGCTCAGGAAGCACCTCAAACTGAACTGTTGTTTCACCTTGTTGCCCATCAATCCAGAATGCATCGTGGATTTTTGCGCCAGATTCAATGCTAACCAGCAGTCTGCCTGCTTGTGGCGTAGGAATGTTAACGGTTGCTTTATCTCCAACCTTATACGATTCCTTGGCTGCGCTGAATGCCAGAACAGCTGCGCCTTCTGGGTTTTCACGCTGCGCCCGACCAGCCCATCCAGGCCAATCAACATATACTGTCTTACCAGCGCTGTGCCCCGAAACAGGATCGGTTACTTTTATGAAATAACGTCCCCATTCAGGATAGTCAATTCTAAACTTGAATCTTCCAAATCCACTCTTGGTATTGATGGTTTTCTGAACAATAGGCTCATGGTAGGAACGACCCATGTAGCTAGCCAGATCGTCATCTCCAGCTTCCCACCACCAGCGCCATTTTACTTTATACACTTCAACTTTGACACCTTTACGCGAAATCTTCTTACCGTTGGCGTCAACAGTAGCAATGGTTATGCTATGTGTAGTATCCGTCAGTAGCATTCCTCTGGCCTTATCTCCCTTAGGGGTTTTTACACCTACAAAAGACTCGTACGGTGCATAGGGTAGGGAGAACTGATCAATACTGAATTCGCCACTTTCCTCATACACATGGGTGATGAACTTGGCTTTGAGCATTCCCGGTGCCTGATCGTCAACGTCCAGATCTGCAAATACCTTGGCAAGTCCTTCGTTGTTGATTCTTCCCTCGAACAACGTTTGTTCGCTAGGGGAGAACCTGACAGAAGGATCATCGAAAGTGAAGTCATCAAACGATCTGAAAGTTGTTTTAACCGGTGATAGCGTAGCCTCTACATTGGCTTTGAGATTTCTTGCTACCGCCCCATGAAGCCATTTCACCGACATGTCCGCGGCCAATTCGGCATCGGCTGGCGTTAATTTGTTCTTGCCGAAATCGATATTGATTTTCAGCCTGTTCGGCTTGATCGTCTCAATCTTCAAGGTTTTGTTGAACGTTGCGCCTCCAACACGAACCCTTGCGATCCAGTTACCTGTTGGATCGTTCATATCAGTAACAGTAGTGAAATCGTAGAAGCCATTTAAGCCGCTTGAACGTACGATCTTCTCCTTGACCTGTCCTTGGGGATTGATCAGTTCCATGGAAACAGGATGATGATCCGGAATGCGGTTCTCCTTATCCTCAAGGATGAAGCTTAGGAAAAGAGAATCACCTGGCCTCCACACACCACGTTCGCCATACATGAAGCCTTTAACACCCTTCTGTACAATCTGTCCACCGATATCAAACTTACCCATGGACAATGCCGAACCATCATCAAGTCTTAGGTATCCTCTTTGTGTTCCCTTCTTGGCGATCAAAAGGAATGGTTGCTGATCTGTTTTGAGGTCAGCGAAACCCTGATCGTTGGTTGTAGCCTGACCGATGAGTTGTTGCTGGTAGTTGTATACTTCAATCGCAACCTGTGATTCACTCTTGGCAGTCTTGATGTCGGATACAATGAACCTGTATTCCTTGTTCTGGTTACCCTTTACGATGATACCAAGGTCCGATGCGAGAATGTTGCGGCTAACGTTCGGACGGTTTCTTAGGTAGTATGATTTGTGACATGGATTGTCACGCTCATCCCACTCATACCCATCATCATAATAGTCGTAATAGTAATCTTCAACGTAATCCCAGCTGCTGGACTCATCCTCTTCGTAAGAGTCCCAATTCTCAGCCATGGATTCGTCTTCTGTTTCATCGTCATCTTCTGATCCAGTACAAGGGTAGAGGGAATGCTTCTTCTGGAAGGAGAATTCTACTTTATATATTGCACCAGGCTCGGTCTTGATCATTTTCGACATATCAAGCGAGTAGGTGTTCCACTTGCCAAAGTCGAGGGCTTTCTGGCCAACAAGAGAAATGGTTTCCTTGTGTACCAATCGGCCCACACGCTTCAATTGATAGTTGCCATCCAGGTTGTTGACCTGCAGAAACTGTCCAACGTTGTTTTCGAATATCTGAATGATTGCTACCTGTACGTGGCTGAGGTTCACAGCTTCAAACGGCAAGATCAATCCTCGATCTGTACTCGGAACAATAACTCCGTTTCCTGTAAACCTTACTGCTGGCTTGATTTCTTCGAATACTACTTCATGCCGCTCTCCCTCTTTCATTTCATAATTGAGGATGTTCTTTATGCCTGCGGAGAGTTGCAGGTATCTTGTTCCGGTCTGGCGAACTGGAGGGTATACCTTGATCTGGTTGTCTTCTATATAGAATTTAAGATTGTCGGCTGCGTCCTCAAAGCGAACCAATCCCTGGAGGTTCTGCGTTTCATTGAGTGGATCAGAGAACTTCAGTGTTACGAACTGTTCAGGATACTGTGTTACATCTATGGCCATGATCTTGAAGTCGCTTAGCGAAGGAATCTCGTAATTGAGTTCTCCTTCGTTGTCCTCAACATCAATACTGCTTCCATCCCAGGACAACAAGACCTCACCAGCAGCTTCGGTTCGTGCCACTTGCTCCACCTGGAAGTGATGGGTTCTTTGATCTTCGTGGATCCATGTGATATCCAGATCACTTCCATTCTGTGAAGCCTTAAGTACACCTTCGATCTTTTCATCAATTACGTCCGCAGTGTGTACAGTACCTAAAATCTTGTTCTTGGATAGATCTGTCTTCTTGTAGGTTTTGAAGTCCGTTACATCTACCGTGAAAGACTGATGTATAGTCTGGTATTGGAAAACAAAGGTTTCGTGTTCCTCAGGTACTTTAACAAAGTGTTTTAGGTCGAAGTAAACAGTGTAAAGCTGACCTGAGGCCATGGGAGCAGCTGGTTCAAATTCGATCGTCCGGTTGTCAATCCAGTACGTTTTGCCTTCTACTTCTGGCTCAATATCGAAAACAGCCTCGGTTATTTCCTTACCCGGTTCTGCGTCTGGAGACTCATCCGCAAGTATGATTCGAATGTTACTCTCTGCGGATACCACACCACTTGTGAATGCAGATATGTACTGCGAGTAGGCCGGATCTACTTCTATTAATTCTTGTTGTTTGTCGGTGCAGGAGAGGAGTGTACATAGGGCAAGAACAAGCCCAATGCGGGAGGTAATTTTCATTTTCATTTTATAGTGTTTAGCGGTTCTGACATTGCTCCATCAAGTGGCTCAATGTCAAGACATCAACGATGAAAATAGGTGATTGTTACCTATTCCGAAAGATATTTCTTGGCTTCTTCCAATGACATTGGTTCACCGTCATGGGAAGCGATAAGGAATGCAGCTGGAAGCCCCACTTCTTCGCGCACTTTCTTCAGATAAGCTTCTGCTTCTTTCATGCTTGTGAAGGAGCCGGCAGTGTAACGTGTCAAGCCACCTTCAAGCGTTTTCTGATCTACATTTTCAAGTTTGATGAACTTGGAAAGTACTTCAGTTGGCAGTTGGTTTTTGTAAGCACCAATTTGTACCATTACGCGGATCTTATTGGCGTCCACTTCTTCTTCCGGACGTTCCGGAATGTTCTCATTTCGGGAAGTGTTGACACCCACACTCTTCAATTTGACACGGTCTCCACCTTTATATGCCACTACGAATGCATCTTTGTAGTTGTTCTTTCTTAGTTCGTCCTGGTGCTTCTTGGCATCTTCGAATGTTTTGAAGCTACCCGTCATGTACTTGTAAAGTCCACCACTCTTGATCTCGAGTACCCCTTCTTCTCCGAATGAATTCACGGAGCGTTTTCTTGAGTATGCACCAATCTGAACCCTGAATAAAGGCTCATCGCTTGTGGCAGGAGTAACAGGATCTTCAATAACCACATCATTCTGCTTGTCACCAACTTCCTTAAGGTCTCCCGTCCCATCGTTGACCATTACGGTAGCGGCAGCTATACCATCCTTGTTCAGCTGCACTTTACGTTTGATCGCATCAGGAAGGTTGTCGTAGTTACCAACGGTGAAGATCGTTTTGTTCCTTACCGTCATCATTTCAACATCAGGTAAACTCAGGAGCAGGTCTACCATGTCGTCATCGATGGCACCTTCATACTCACCAACTTTGACTACATAACGTTTCTTGGGCATCTTATGCCGCTTCTGTGCGTTGGAGAATTTCCGCTCTACACGTTCCACTCCGTACATTCCGGTTGAATCGTTGAACGTCATGTACTGATCGTAGATCATTTCATCTGTTAACCCAACACCTGTAGGGGTAACCTCAAGGCTATCGGGAGTTTCCAACTCTTCATCTCCATGGTTGGGAACGCCATCCTTATCTCCATCGAATGGACAGCCGTTTTCGTCCACTTCTACACCTTCCGGTGTCTGCGGACATTTATCGAACCAATCGATAATGCCATCTCCATCAAAGTCATCCTGATCGTAAGCCAGAAGAGGGTCGATTCCAGATCCACCTTCCGGACGCTCTGGAACCTCTCTTGTGAAGTCGTAGGTAAGGGTTACCCCATTGTACATCAGCCAATCCGACCGCTTATTGCCAGGGATATCACCAATTCTCGAACCTCCACTTTGGTCAGTGACGTTATCGATCAAGTCCGAAAATGCGATATGGAGCACTGACTTGAAGTGGAAGTTCATTCTCTTGTTCAAATGGAAGGAGATACCGGCAGACAGCGGAATACCCCATGTTCTTTCAGGATACTTGCCGAAGCTGTCGATGTTCATTTCACGCATGTCTGTTTCATACACGTAATCACGGTATATGCGAACAGCCTCACTTGCGTTAGAGGCATTTTCATCTATGTTCCTTATAGATCCATCAGACCAGTAGTGGTACTTGTTGCCAAATGCATCATACAGATCCGTTTTGGAATGGAATTCGATGGCTTCAAATCCTGCTGTGATGAACGGACTGACCTTTCGGTCTTCAGGAAGGAGGTTATCGAATTCATAGACCAGACTGATCCCTCCGGTGGTAACTTTGGATTGAAAATTCAGGTTTCTTGAAAAGGAATTTTCATTGATTCCTATTTTTCCATGCATAGCGTGGAACTGGAATCCCAGCCAGTCGTTTAGCCTTTGTTTGGCAATAACTTCAAATGCCACACGACTTACCATCGGATTACCATACTCAAAGTCTTTGATGTCTCCGAACACTGAAAGCATTCCCATTCCGATACCAATTTCCGGTTTCGGAGGACCTTTCACATATTTCATGGTGTCTTCTACGGCAGTTGTGTCCGTAACTTGCCCGTTCAGGCCAAGTGCTAGAATGCACATACAGCCTGCACTTAAGATAGATTTAAGTGCTGATCGCATTTACGGACTTAAGAAGTTCAACAATTATACGAAGTATAACACCAAATGGTTCGGGGTAATTAAGGTTATTTGAACCACTGTTGTTTTGATATCATCAAGGCTTCCTGTACTGTGATTCTCTGACCACTATTGTAAGCTGTTACGAATGCATCATTAATGCTATTGGCTGACCAGACATTATTCCTTTTGTCTCGGGCTTCTTTATAGACCTTATACTGACCGATTACGTATTTGGTCCAGCCTTCGTGCAGCTCCGTGGCAAATGCATCCTGTAAGCCGTATTTGCTACGGAAATAAGATGACTCTACCGTTCTGTGTGCCGCACATATCTGAACTTTATACGACACTTCTTTCTCAGGAGCAGGTGTGCTGGTGATACCTTCGGTATTATTATCTCCGGTGTCTCCAGTATTTGAATCTCCATTATTTCCAGTCTCAGTACTTCCGGTATCACCTGTGTTAGTATAGCCTGTATTGGTGTCTCCTGATCCGGTGTTTTCAGATCCTGAATCACCAGTATTGGTATCACCACCTTCAGTGTCGCCTGTACCGCTGTTGTTATCACCTGTATTTTCCGTATCTCCCGTATTGTCTCCACCGTCAAGCGCCATTTCCGTTGAGGGTTCCACATCAAACTTCGATGGTTCGATGTCTGCAGATAGTGTCTGATCATTGAATATATAACTCAACTTACCGTGGACATTCATCTCCGTTTTCATGGTGCCCATGTAGGTCATTTTGTACTTCAATTCCAGTGTTTTCTTCTTGGGTAATGCCATCCAAACTACCTTCATCACGTTGCCCGAGTAAGAGAACATACCTGAAGCAGATTCCATCTCAGTGGCTACGAAGTCATCTGGCAAGGTTTCCTCAATCTTACCGTAACCCTCCAGGTCGGCCTTCTTCATCTTAAGTGTTACTTCGAATTCAGTGCCAGTAAGTTTCTTGATGCTACGGTCTGCACTAACCTTCGGAGGTTCTGGTTGCTTTTCTGGTTTGTCTCCACCTTCATTGCCACCGTCACCGGTTCCTGTATCTCCAGTTTCACCTTGGCTTCCTGTGTCATTACCACCATCATTAGAAGCGATTGGCTCCTGAGCAACATTAATCTTAACCGCGTCTATGTCGAAATTCTGTCGCTCATCGTTTTCGATGTATGCAAATTTGGCTGGGACGTTGAATTCTCCAGTTACACCATCTTTTACTTTGAGCTTATAGGAAATAGTGAATTCCTCATCTGCGGGCAGATTCATCCAGATGAACTTTACACGTTGATCTTTGAACGAGAAGGTAGCCCCTTTGGATTCGAGAGGTTCTACTGCTTCAAATCCTTCAGGTAATTCTTGTTGGATTTTTGCAAAACTCTGGAGGCTTCCCTTTTTGACATTGAAGGTTACGGTGTATTCACCGCCTGGTGTCATGTTGTCTGGAAAAGCCTGTGTTACTTCTACACCTTCAAGAATGACGAGTCTGAGCAATAGCAAACAGACAATGTTGAACAGAGCCAAGGTCTTCATGCGATATGTTTAAAGTCGCGCTACCCCTTGGCTCAGGCGTCTAACTAACGCCTATTGCTCAAAGAAGTAGTCGACCAGTTCATTAAGGTCGTCCAGGGTGAGGTCTATCTCGCCCTCGAAATAAGCATCAATCGCAGCGGTGAGTTCTTTGGCCGAAATGATCCCGTTTTTGTCACCATCAACGGGTTTGAATTTGGCCGGAACCCTAAAGGTTACGACAGACTTATTTGTTTCCTGAATATTCTTAGTCTTCTCTGCCAGGGTTTGTGGTGCCTTACCACCACTCTCACCACTGTAGTAGGTCTTGCGTTCTACTGCAATTGAATCTCGTTTCGCTTGCTTAGCAGCCAACATCTCGTCAGTAATTGTAACACCCTGTGAATTGACGTTTGCGCCAGGAGCGGTGTTTGGTTCAGTGTCCAGATAGTCTGGAACACCATCCTTATCTCCATCCTTTGCGCAGCCTTTGCCATCCACTTCCACATCTGGGGGTGTTCCCTGGCATCTATCTTTCATGTCGATTACACCGTCCTGATCGCTATCCTCTTTTTCAAGACCGGCAAAGTCAACGTCCTTATATCTTTCCCGATCCGCTCTTCTTTCTGCCAGCCGTTTACTAATTCCCCAATCATACTCCAGTCCAAAGGAGGTGTATAGGAATTTGTCCATCTTGTTATTGGTAGCAACGTTATCCAGGTAGTCGGTAAACGTGAACACATATTCTGCGGCAATACGTGCTTTCAGGTTCTTAGATACGTTGAATTTCAATCCCGCCTTTATCGGAATTGTGATGGTGTTTCTCTTGTAGGTTACAAGGCTATCCTTGAGTTGCGACTCATAAACGTAATCTCTGTTCAGAATAATGGATGTAGAAACTGTCGTGTCATGTTGCGGTCTGTCACGAAGTGATCCATCGTTCCAATGGTAGTAGGAGCTTCCGTTGGCGTCTGTTAGGTCTCCATGCGGGTCGAATTGAAGAAATCCGATACCGAGAGATACAAATGGTGCAAATCCAGAGGTTTCCTTGATAAGGAATCCATTATCCATGTCGAACACAAAACCAAGGTCGATATGGGTTACTTTGGATTCGAAAGACCAGTAGCCACCTGTGTCCAGACGGGTGCTAGCCACATTACCCATTGTCCCGTTGACTGATATGCCAACAAGATGACGGATCTTCTTTTCCAGATAGAAACCGTACCCAAATCTTACATTGGATAAGATGTTGGTGCCTGTTTTCCGCCCTATATCTCCATTGTAGGAAAGGCAGCCGGCATTTACACCGATGTTTGGTAAGTACTTTTCAGCGAAATTAGGGTCGCTCTCCTGAGCGTGTACCCCTACCGCAAATATTGTCGCTAATACGTAGGTTAACCTTTTCATAATTAATTGTTTATGAATCGAACTAACCAAGTTACGACAATAGCCAAAATTATGCGAGCCTCGCTGCAATTATTAACAGTTGTGAATAACTACCCCAAATCTACCGTATAGCAGTGCCGGGCATAGGAAGAGCCCTATGCAGTTATTAACACATTAGCTGTTAACAACGAGGATTAGAAATTTGGCTTCAGCAGGTACTGACTGTAGAATTTATCGATGATATCCAGTACTTCATCGGCTGTATCTGCCACTTGAATGAGGTCCATATCCTCTGGAGAGATGTTCTTGGCTTCATCACGCAGAACATCCTTAACCCAGTCGATCAATCCGTTCCAAAATGAGCTGCCCACCAAAACGATAGGGAACTTGCCGATCTTCTTTGTTTGGATCAGGGTCATCGCTTCAAACAACTCATCGAGCGTTCCAAACCCACCAGGTAAAACAACGAAGCCTTGCGCGTATTTAACGAACATCACCTTGCGTACGAAGAAGTAGTCGAAGTTGATCAACTTATCGTAATCGATATAAGGGTTGGCCTCCTGTTCAAAGGGAAGGTCAATATTCAATCCCACAGATTTTCCATTGCCTTCTTTCGCTCCCTTGTTTCCCGCTTCCATGATACCTGGACCACCACCGGTAATCACACCGTATCCACTTTGTGTGAGTTTGTAGGCAATCTCTACCGCCAATTTATAATATGGATCTTCTGGTTTCGTTCTGGCCGAGCCGAAAATTGAAACACATGGACCAATCTTACCCAGCGTTTCGAATCCCTCAACCATTTCAGCCATAACTTTGAAGACAGCCCACGAGTCGTTGGCCTTGATTTCATTCCATTCCTTGTTCGAAAGATTATCTACCATAACTAAAGTTCACTTTTTAAGAACTGGGCTGTATAGCCTTTGTTCAGTTTAACCACTTCTTCCGGTGTACCTTCTGCAACAATGGTTCCACCTTCTTCACCCCCTTCTGGTCCCAGGTCAATAATATGGTCTGCGCACTTGATAACATCCATGTTGTGCTCCACCACAATCAACGTGTTTCCCGCATCTACTAATCGATTCAAGACTTTCAGAAGAATTCTGATGTCTTCAAAATGAAGTCCGGTTGTTGGTTCATCCAATATGTATAACGTACTTCCGGTGAATTTCTTGGATAACTCTGTTGCCAGTTTCACGCGCTGCGCTTCACCACCCGATAAAGTAGTGGAAGGTTGGCCAAGCCGGATGTAACCAAGTCCAACATCGTAAAGCGTTTGAATTTTATTCTTGATCGAAGGGTAGCTGGTGAAAAATTCCAGCGCTTCTTCAATCGTCATATTCAAAACGTCTGATATGGATTTACCCCTGTATCGAACTTCAAGAGTCTCTCTGTTATACCGTTTTCCATTACAAACGTTACAATTCACGTAAACGTCAGGCAGGAAGTTCATTTCGATTGTCCGTACACCTGCACCCATGCATTCTTCACATCTGCCACCTTTTACATTGAACGAGAAACGTCCAGGCTTATATCCTCTGATTTGAGCCTCAGGAAGTGAGGCATATAGTGTACGTATATCTGAAAATACACCAGTGTAAGTGGCTGGGTTAGAGCGAGGTGTTCTTCCAATAGGTGCCTGGTTGATCTCAATAACCTTATCTATGTATTCAAGACCTTTGATCTTGCCGTATGGCATAGGTTTCTGCACGGATTTATAAAGGTATTGTGATAGAATAGGGTAGAGCGTTTTGTTTACAAAAGTGGACTTTCCGCTACCCGATACACCTGTAATACAAATGAACTTGCCCAATGGGATGTCGATGGTGACGTCCTGAAGGTTGTTCCCGGACATATTGGTCACCGTTAACGTATTTCCATTTCCTTTCCTGCGGTCTTTGCTGAATTCAATCTTTCTTTCATTTCGCAGATACTGGGATGTAAGGGTATCCAGTTTTTCGAATTGCTTGGGTTTGCCTTCTGCAATGATCTCACCCCCGTGCACCCCGGCAAAGGGGCCGATATCTATCAGGTGGTCGCTCTCCAGCATGATGTCTTTGTCATGTTCTACAACCATTACCGAATTGCCAATGTCACGAAGTTGCTTCAGAGAGTTGATCAATCGTTGATTATCTCTTTGGTGTAGTCCAATGCTTGGCTCATCGAGAATGTACATAACGCCTACGAGCTTGGAACCAATTTGAGTAGCCAATCGGATGCGTTGCGCTTCTCCTCCCGACAGTGTACCTGAACTGCGATTAAGGGTAAGGTAGTCAAGACCTACTTCAAGAAGGAAGGATACGCGGCTGCGTATCTCCTTGAGAATTTCTGTAGCAATGATCTTATCGCTTTCCTTGAGATGTTTTTCCGCAGTGGCCAACCAATTGTCAAGATTCCGCACCGTCATGGACGCAAGATTGAAGATCTGTTTATCACCAATCCGGAAGTAGGTCGCCTCTTTTCTCAATCTGGACCCTTCACAAGTTGGACAGGTTACCTTATTCATAAAGCCTTTGGCCCAGCGTTGTAAACTTTTCGAATCATTCTCTTCGGCCTGGCGGTTAATGAAATTTACAATACCCTCGAACTCTAGCGTTCGGGTCCGCTTTACACCTGCAATCTCTTCCTCAACGGTCATGATTTTGTTAGAGCCGTACAGCATGTGGTTGATTGCTTCATCAGACACGTCCTTCAAAGGCGTTTTGAGATCAAAGCCGTATAGCTTGCCCATGGCTTCAATTTGCCGATAGATCCAGTTGTTCTTGTACGGGCCAAGGGGTGCGAGGGCACCCTGCAGGATTGATTTCTTATTGTCGGGAATGACCTTCTTCAAGTCAATCTCTGATATCTGTCCCAGACCATTGCATTGTGAACAAGCTCCATAAGGGGAATTAAACGAGAAGAAATTCGGAGCAGGATCGTCATAGGCAATACCGGTGGTTGGGCACATCAGGTTTCTACTGAAATACACCGGGGTTTCATCCTCCACTCCAATGGCTAAAATAGTTCCACTACCTTGCTTCATCGCTATCGCTACCGAATCCTTGATTCGCTTTCGTGCATCGGCCCCAACTTTGATACGATCAATCACCAACTCAATGTCGTGTGTTTTGTATCTGTCTAGCTTATCTACATCCAGCAAGTCTGTGATGGTGCCATCTATCCTCACCTTGCTGAATCCTCGCTTTACCAGTTGACGAAATAGCTCGCGGTAATGCCCCTTTCTTCCTCGAACGATAGGGCTGAGCAAGGTGAAATTCTGCTTGTCAAACTTCTCGATGATCAGGTCAACGATTTGATCATCAGAGTATTTCACCATCGGTTCATCAGTGTTGTACGAGTAAGCTGTAGAGACCTTCGCAAATAGTAAGCGAAGAAAATCATAGATCTCTGTCACCGTACCAACCGTAGATCGAGGGTTTCTTGAAATGGTCTTTTGCTCAATGGCAATAACCGGACTTAGTCCTGTGATCTGATCCACGTCCGGGCGTTCCAGGGTTCCCAGAAATTGGCGGGCGTAAGCTGCGAAGCTATCAATGTAACGCCTTTGGCCTTCTGCGTATATGGTGTCAAAAGCCAGAGAGGATTTACCACTTCCACTTAAACCGGTAATTACAACCAATTGCTCTCTGGGTATGGATACGGAAACGTCCTTCAGGTTATGTACCCGAGCTCCAACTACTTCGAGCTTGTCTGTATCTGGAAAATCCAACTTGTCCTATCCGCGTTTCTTGATCCTGCGATGCATCCTGAAATTGGTAGTTCGCAGTCTGGTGATCGTGAACAGGAACGAAAATACGATTATGCAGTAGAAAGAGAAAAGCACTGTGTGGGTCATTGTCCACTCATCAATTTTGGTAACGATAAAGTAAACCAGTCCGCACCCAATGAGCGAAACTACAAGCATGAAAACAGCCACTTGCTTGTCTGTAAAACCAAGGTAGCTCAGGAAGTGTGTGGTATGATCTTTTCCTCCAATGAACGGGGAGTTGCCTTTAGCAACACGGTTGATGATCACGGTAGTTGTGTCTACCAGCGTTGGAAGGAAAGTGATCAGGACGATGAACACCTGTTTCATGATAGAGATCTGTCCTAATCCTACCGGATTCCAAAGGAACTTTATACCCAAAGCTGCCAGTAGAATTCCCAGGAATTGACTTCCGGTATCGCCCATGTACATTTTACTGGGGTTCCAGTTGTATCGGAGAAATGCGAACAATGATGCGATGATACCAAATGCCATTACTGTGTAGATAGATTCGATCTGACCAGTAATAAGCAGTATCAGCAGAATTGTAATGAGTATAGAACTCGAAACAATGGTTGTAATGCCGTCCATATTGTCCAGCATGTTCAAAGAATTCATAATCGTTACCACCCACAATATGGTGAGTGCAATGTTCAACCACTGTTGTGAGAATATTTCGATTTGGGTTCCTGTAACCACCAGTGCAACACCACAAGCTATTTGAGTAAACAGCTTCAGTAGGGGTTTTGTGTTATACGCATCGTCTGCCAGCCCCATCAGAAAGCCCATACATGTGGCAAGAATAACACCATAGAATGGCCTGCTGTATAGTCCCTCGCTGTCACCAGACAGTGCAGGATAAAGAGCAATACAGAGCAAGAAGATGATAAAGAATGAAACACCCCCAATGGCTGGTTTTTGGACCGAGCTCCATCGCAACTGTTCTTGGTTTCTAATGCCCAGGTTCTTGCTGAACGTAAGAAAGATCTTGTTCAGCAATAACGAGAACACCAATGTTCCGAGAAAAAACAGTAGGTATTTAATCAGAATAAGGTTCAAACGTAGCGTTAGGTTGTGGTAAAATTACCCATAGATTCTATACGTGTCCAGTCATATCTGCAAAAAAAGGAGCTTCATTGTCCTTGACAGATATGATAGGGTCTTCCACACCCCAATTGATATTCAAGGTTGGATCGTTCCAACGAATACCTCGCTCTGATGCTTTGTTGTAGAAGTTGGTACACTTGTAACTGAACACCGTGTTGTCTTCCAGCGTTGCAAAACCGTGCGCAAATCCAGGGGGTATGTAGGCCATTCTGAAATTGCTGCCCGTTAGCTCAAATGTTTCGTGCTGGCCAAATGTGGGAGACCCTGGTCGGATATCAACAGCTACATCGATTACGGCCCCAGCAAGAACACGTACCAGTTTTCCCTGCGCGAATGGTTCCTCCTGGTAATGTAAACCGCGCAATACACCTTTACTAGACATGGATTGGTTATCCTGCACGAAAGGATCAGGGCAGCATTCCTTCAGTTTGTCTATATGAAAGGATTCGAAAAAGTACCCTCGCTCGTCCTTGAATACCACTGGTTCAATAACGAACAAGTCTTTTATTCCGGTTTCAATGATTTTCATTACTCATCTTCGTAATAACCACCATAGCCGTATCCATAACCATAGCTATACTGGTAAATACCTGCCTTCAAATCTACTGCATTCAGGATAACGCCCAGCTTGTCAATTCCGTACTCATACTTAACCCGTTCGAGATTGCGGACAAACTCTCGCTTTGAGTAATCTGCACGCAGCACATAGATTGGAACGTCCGCCTGCTGCATTACTGTAAGGCCATCACTAACCATCCCAACCGGAGGATTGTCAATGATGATAAAATTGTACTTGGTGCGAAGTTCTGCCAGCAATTCATCCAATTTGCCATTGATGATAAGTTCAGCGGGATTGGGTGGAATAGGGCCAGCAGTAATGTAATCCAGGCCTTCTATTTCACTGTGCTGAATACATTCCTGGTAATCGCATTGACCACCAAGAATAACGCTCATTCCCTTGTCATTTGAAGTACCAAATCCGAGGTGGATCTTTGGTTTCCTAAGGTCAAGATCAAGTAGCACGCACTTCTTTCCAGATAGCGCAAGGATGCCACCAAGGTTAAGTGCAGCAAACGTTTTTCCTTCCCCGGAAACCGTAGATGTTATGGTGATTAATGGTACCTCTACATCTCTGCTGATAAATGAAATGCTTGAACGTACTGCCCGGAATGCTTCAGCGATCACAGATTTGGATTGCTGATTGATAACCAATTGAGAAGTTGGGATGTTCTTCTTGTACTTTGGAATTACTCCCAGAATTGAAATTTCCGGACCAACCAGCCTCTCCAACTCATCCAGAGAAGTAATGTGGTTGTAGAACAAATACTTGATGATCAATAGACTCAAGCAGATGAAGAGAGAAGCAGTCACAAAAACCAGGAAGACGAACATTCCACTGGGAGACATAGGCTCCGTGGGTCGCGTTGCTTCTTCAAGGACAATGTTTTGCGAAACGAATCCTTTTTCGGAAATGGAATACTCAGTTCTCTTTTCAGCAAGAAGATCAAAGAACTTCTGATCGATTGAGAGCATTCGCTGTAAACGAGCGTATTCGATCTCCTTTTCCGGGATACCAAGGAACTTACCTTCAATCTCTCCGGACTTATCTATCAGGTCTTTCTTCTTGCCCTCAAGTTCATTGATGGTAGAGTTTACACTTTGAAGCAGCAATGTTCTTTGTGTCTCAATTTGTTGGTCAATAGACTTTACTGCATCGTGATCTTCAGTGAGGTCGTACAACAAAGTGTGACGTTTTTCAATCAGCTGCTTCAACGATGTAGAGAAGATTCTCAACGCCCCTTCGTATTCTGTTCCACTGATTACACCAATCAACTCATTGAGGTCCTTCTCATTATCCTTCTTCTCCAATGAGCCTCTCATCTTCTTAAGCACACTTAGCTGAAGTTCCAGATCCGTGATACTACTCTCGAAGGTGCTCAATCTGCCCAGGTACACGTTGGTGAATTCCGAGGACGCGGCCATGCCATTGCTCTCGCGGAACTTCTGTAGTTCTCCTTCAGACACCTTTAGCTTGTTGTAAACAATGTCAAGCTGATCATTAATAAAGTCCAATACTTTTCGTGCACTCTGACTCTTCCTTTCAACATCGTACACTTTGAATTCTTCAGAAAGGGCAGTTACAATATCAACCGCCTTTGCAGGGTTTCGATCGACAAAACTCACAGAAACGGTATTGGCTCTCGAGTTCTCAAGTGTTACGGTCAGTTGCTTGGAAAGTCTACCTACGTAGTTATCGAAGTTGTTAACCACGAAGTAGATTTCGTTCTTCTTCACCTGGTTATTCATCTCCTCGATCAAGGTCCAGCGAATGGCCCGGAACTTGAACGACAGCGATTTGATCCTGATCTCGTCTGCAACATTGAATTCTTTATCCCATCCAATGGATGGTGCATAAATGCTAACCTTCTCCTTGCTGATAAAATCAACATAGATCGGAATGTCTTGCATCGCGGAGGAGGAATCGATCACTTCTACCAGAAAGGGCTCTTTGCCGTAAAGATCCTCTGCAAGGAATTGCCCTTCATTGTAAATACTAACATGCAAAGGCAATGGTGCCAATGCGCGTTTCATAAGGTAGGTGGACTGAAGAACTTCTATTTCTGCGGAGATGTCCTCAGATTCATAGATGTTCTCAACTTCCAGGATCTTGTTAGCTGTGTTGGTGTTGCCCGTCTGAAGCAACAGTGTACTTTGATATTGCGGGGGAGTATACCTCGTGTATAACCCGGCCAGAATTCCACAAATGGCAACAGCAATGAGCAATTGCAGCCAGGATCTCCTTGCAACGCGCAAGAAAATCAAGGGGTCGAACTCGGAACCGAAGTTCCAGAGTTGGCGCTTCTCTCTAAATTGCTGCTGTGGTTCCAAACTACAGTCTAGTTATGATCAGATACAGGGAAAGTACGCTCGTTAGCAACGACAGAATTGGCGCTACCTCTTTCAAGGTTTCGTTGAGCGTATTTGGTACAGGCTCAACATATACGATGTCATTTGCCTGAAGTGTAATGTCCGCAAGTTTGTATCCTTCTATTGTAGACAGGTCAAACTCGTAGACCTTGGGGTTGTTGATGTCCCCACGTATAAGTTTAACGTTTCGCGCCTTACCAAACTTGGCCATACCACCAGCCTGCGCAAGACCCTCCATTAAGCTCGTGTTCTCATTCCTAAGTGTGATAACCGTAGCTTGTCCATACTGCCCGGGAAAAACCATCACCCTTCGATTGATAACTTCAACCTGTGCGAATGGTTCCTTATAGATCACCGCGTACTTCTTTTCCAGGAACCGTTCACACTCCTCGATTGTGAGGCCTGCAATCTTCGTGAATCCAATCACCGGGAGATTACAAGTACTATCCGCCTCAACTCTGTAATAAACCGTAGTTTGTCCAAATGCACGTTGGTTCTCGTTGAGCGAAGTAATATCGATCAATTTGAATCCTTTATTGGCAAGAAGTCGAAGCGTGATTCTGTCGTCAGGAGAAATCCTGTAATCTGCGTTCGAGGTACTATCAATGTTGTCAAAGACAAACTTCTTATGTGTCTTGAGCATAACACTTGGATTCAATGGGTTACATCCCCAAAATCCAATTGCCAGCCACAGTGCCAAGACACTAAGGATAAGTGTTCGCTGTCGCATGTTCGTTCCCTTAGTTCCTACAAAGGTATCTAATTTACGCCTTTGGAAGAAAGAAGTGATTTGTAGAGCACATCCATATCACCGCAAAGCCTTTTGTAGTGGTACTTTTGCAGGACTTCAGCTCGCCCGGCTGTTCCCATTTTTTCGCGTAGGGTCCGATCCTCTACGAGGGATTCAATTTTGCTTGTAAATCCCTGAATATCACCTTTTTGACAAAGAAATCCAGCTTCTGTATTGCCAAGTATATCAGAAACACCACCTACATTGGTTGAAACCACCGGCTTTCCGGATGCTTTGGCCTCAATTATGCTTACCGGTGTTCCTTCATTCAAGCTTGTCATTGCAACCACATCCAAACCTGCCAGGGCCCTTTCGATATCGGTTATCCAACTGGTGAAATGAAAGCGTTCTTTGTTGGGCCCGTCAACAACCTTAGCTACCAGTTCTTGCTTGAGTTCTCCGTCTCCAATGATAAATGCATGTACGTGTGGAATTTTGGACATTACTTGTTCCATCACCTGAATAAACATCTCATGGTTTTTGATAGGAACCAGTCTGCCAATAATTCCTATGGCAATGGCATCTTCCGATAAGCCATGTTCAGTTCGGAACTTACTTCGGAGAGTGGAGAGGCCGCCCTGAAACTTTGACAGATCGAATCCAAGTGGTATCACATGCATTTTCTCAGGCTTGCATATGTGGTATTGGTTAACCAACTCTTCTTTTTGAAGTTCACTAATGGCAACAATCGCGTTTGACTTAGCTGCGAGGTCACGTTCTATCTTCTGGTATAATTTGCTCTTGGCATCACTGAAGTAAGAGTGGAATACGTGACCATGGAACGTGTGAACAATTACAGGCACATTGAGGGAATGGGCCGCTTTTCGTCCCACGGCACCAGCTTTTGATGCGTGTGTGTGGACGATATCTGGTTGGAAATCACGAATAATGGACTTGATCTTTTTAAGTGCCTTTAGGTCTTTCAGTGGATTTACGGACCTCCTCATTTCAGGGATCTTCATGAAATCCACTTGTAGATCGTTCAGAATATGATCAGAACTGCCTTCCGAGGGTTCTATCTCACCTCCGATTAGTAGTGTTTCATACTCTGGGGGTAAATGCCTGGAGAGCAGTGCGGCATTGTAAGTTGGACCACCAAGGTTGAATCGATTTATGATCCTCAGAACTTTAGGCATGGGCGAAAGTTCGTAAGTACCAACTCTGGAAGCAAGCAATGGTCCAAATAGCAGAACTGTCTTCCGAGGAACGCGAGGCATGGAACCTGTCCATCAGTTCAGAGAGTTTCACATGGTTGTAGACTCCCGATGCCTCAACCGCATCACTACTTAATAGTTGATCGAAGACCTTGCTGTGCAGTGGACCTTCCAGCAGCGCGCGTAGGGGAACCTCAAACCCGTGCTTCGATCTTTCAAAGATCTCCGGGGATAACACATTTCCAAAAGCTTCCTTCAAAATGGCTTTCTGACGCAGTTTATCGTCAATCTTATATACCGCAGGTAAACCATTTGCAATCTCCACAACCCGGTGGTCCATAAAGGGAACACGCACCTCTAAACCATGTAGCATGCTGCACAGATCAGCTTTCCGCAGCATATCGCCCTGCAGTACCATGCTTTGATCTTGTTGAAGAATGCCATTCAATGATGAAACATCACCTTGTAAAAGCGCCCGTTTTACTGATGCATAGTGGTCATGGTCGTGGATTACCAGCTCCAGTGCTTCGGATTCCGGCATGAATGTGGCCAGGAACCAATACCTGTCTGATTCTGATAAGCCTGCCGCTTCTTTATACCTATGTGCCTTTCGAACCAGATTGGCACTTTTTGAATCTCTGTTTCCTGAGCCAGCGTTGGTGATGGAGGCCAGTCCTTTAATGGCAGTGTCCTTCCATCCGCCCTTAGTTATCTGCTGCATGGCCAGATGCTTATTATAGCCTGCGAAAAGTTCATCCGCGCCATCCCCTGAAAGGGCAACGGTAACATGGTTTCTTGTTTGCTTGCACAACCAGTTCATTGCAATCGCGGATGAATCTGCAAATGGTTCACTTAGTCCTTCAAGAACCTCCAGTGCGCTTTGAGCGAGTTCATCGTTGCCCATAGCAATTTCGTGATGCTCACTTCCAATGTGCTTTGCTACCTTCTTTGCATATGCCCCTTCGTCATAATGGGGGTGATCAGGATAACTAATTGAGAAGGTATGAAGGTTGTTCTTGTTCTGTTTGGCAATCGCACTTATCAAGGATGAGTCTGTACCTCCGCTAAGGAACGTTCCGAGAGGTACGTCTGAAATTAACCTATCATGTACCGCATCCTCAAGTGCCTTTCGCAGGTCATCAACTGGAGAGGACGTTGCTTTTTTCGCGGGCTGGTACCAACTTGCCTGTACGATTTCATCTGGGTTAACCTCTATGATGCCACCGGGAGGAACCTTTTCAATTTCGTTTAGAGGAGAGTGGCTGCCAGGAATGTAGGTGAGCTGCTGGTAGATAGCGACACTGCTTCTGTCAATTGTTACACCGTTTACCAGCTCTTGAATGGCCTCTAATTCACTGGCGAAGGCAACATATGCCTCATTCCTGTGCCAATACAATGGCTTGATTCCATATCGATCCCTAATGAGCGTAAGTCGGTTGTTCTGTATAAGCCCAATGGCAAAACATCCATTGAAATGTCTCACATGCTCTTGGCCGAGGAGTAGCGTTTTTAACAGTACTTCAGTATCTGATGAGGTCTGGGTTGTAAGGTTGAACTGATGTTGGAGTTCCTGGTAGTTGTATACTTCTCCATTGTATACGATACAACTGCCGTTGGAGGCCATGGGTTGATTTGCCTCGTCTGAAGTGTCGATCACTTTCAGACGCGCATGACCTAATACGGCATTTTCACCACATTTCTGAACAGCCTGATGATCGGGCCCTCGGTGGTCCATAAGTGCTACAGCACGTTGCACCTTTTCAAGGTCGTCCGGAGTTGCTCCCTGGAATCTGTATATGCCAGCAATGCCACACATGCTCAACAAAAAACCCACCTCGGGAGGTGGGTTCATAAAGTTATGTTATTTCCTTAAAGATGGATCACCTCATCATATGCAGCGGCTGCGGCTTCCATCACAGCTTCGCTCATTGTTGGGTGAGGATGAACCGTTTTGATCAATTCATGTCCTGTGGTCTCCAGCTTTCGAACTGCAACAATCTCAGCGATCATTTCAGTTACATTGGCACCAATCATATGGCCGCCCAATAGCTCTCCATACTTCGCATCGAAGATCAATTTTACAAATCCATCTTTTGCTCCAGCAGCCGAGGCCTTGCCAGAGGCGGAGAAAGGAAACTTACCCACCTTGATGTCAAAACCTGCTTCTTTCGCAGCAGCCTCGGTGTAGCCTACAGATGCTACCTCAGGCGAACAATATGTACATCCCGGAATGTTCTTGTAGTCAAGCGGCTCAACATTCATTCCCTTGATTTTTTCTACACAGATGATTCCTTCAGCTGATGCTACGTGAGCAAGTGCTGGCCCAGGAATACAATCTCCAATGGCGTAGTAACCCGGAATATTTGTTTGATAGTATTCATCAGCAAGAATTTTTCCCTTGTCTGTTGCAATACCCACATCTTCCAATCCAATGTTCTCAATGTTGGCTTCAATACCAACCGCGGAAAGTACTACGTCACACGTCAGTGTTTCTTCGCCTTTCTTCGTCTTCACTGTTACTTTGCACCCTGTTCCCTTTGTATCTACTTTCTCAACACTTGAGTTGGTCATCACTTTGATACCAGCCTTCTTGAACGACCTTCCAAGTTGCTTGGATACCTCCTCATCTTCTACAGGAACAATGTTGGGCATGTATTCAACAATGGTAACCTCAGTTCCAATAGCATTGTAGAAGTATGCAAACTCAACCCCGATGGCACCAGATCCAACCACTACCATTTTCTTTGGCTGCTTCGCCAGAGACATTGCTTCGCGATAACCAATGATCTTCTTACCATCTTGTGGAAGGTTTGGCAGTACCCTTGATCGCGCGCCAGTTGCGATGATGATGTTATCCGCATCGTACGTGGTAGCTTTCCCTTTGTCATCAGTTACTTCAACTTTCTTTCCCTTAAGGACTTTTCCAGTTCCTGATAGAACGTCAATCTTGTTCTTCTTCATCAGGAATTCAATGCCTTTACTCATACCGTTGGCTACTTCACGGCTTCGTCCTACCATACCCCCGAAATCTGCTTTCGCATTACCAACGGTGATTCCGTAGTCGCTTGCGTGATTGATATATTCGAATACGTTGGCACTTTTCAATAGTGCTTTGGTTGGAATACAACCCCAATTCAAACAGATCCCACCTAAGTTTTCACGCTCAACAATTGCGGTTTTGAAACCAAGTTGTGCTGCACGAATGGCTGCAACGTAACCACCGGGACCACTACCAACTACTATAATATCGTACTTCATTTTGCTGAATTCAATCGTTCAAAAGGACGGCTAAAATAGCAGTTATTACATTTGTCTGCAAACCACAGCAGATGCGCTATTTCTTTAGTTCTGAAGACCCTGATTCACACTTCCTAAACATCCGGGTGGAAGCAGATGTTCATCGTGAGGGCTCGGTTATTTTTACTTGCCCATCTTGGCGCCCGGGCCGCTATGAGCTGGCCGATTTCGCCAAGAACATCGGCCGAATTCACTTCGAAGATGAACTAGGGAATGAGCTTCAGTCCGTTAAGATAGCAAAGGATCGTTGGGAGGTTGAGTCTGAAGGTAGTGCGAAAGTGATAGCGGTCTATACGTATTATGCAGCCGAGATTAACGCTGGTTCAAGTTACGTTGATCGTCATCAGATGTATGTGAACCCGGTGAACTGCTGTCTGTATGTTGAAGAATTGTTTGAAGAAGAGGTAGCACTTGAGATCAACTGGAGTGGGACGTTCCAGGTGGCCATTGGACTTTATGCGCATGATGGAGTTTTTCAGGCTTCAGGAATAGATGAGCTTCTCGATTCCCCCTTCATTGTGAGTGATCAGTTAAAGCATCATGCATTTGAGCAGGAGGATACCAATTATCATATCTGGTTCTATGGAGCCGAAGATCCTCCGATGGACAAGATCGAAAAGGACTTTAGAAAGTTCACCAGGGCGCAGACCGATATGCTAGGGGCATTTCCGGTGAAGGACTACCACTATCTGATTCAGATTTTGGACCACAAAGGATACCATGGTGTGGAACACAGCGCATCTACGGTTATTTCTATTGGCCCTGAAGAGGATGTATTTAACGATGAGGTATGGTATCCTGAACTTTTGGGAGTAAGCTCACATGAGTTGTTCCATACATGGAATGTGAAACGGATTCGTCCCGCTGATATGTGGCCTTACGATTTCACTAAGGAGAATTATACAAGGATGGGATATGTAACCGAGGGCTATACCACCTATTATGGAGATCTCTTCCTGTATCGCTCTGGTTGCTTTGACGATGCCTTATTCTTTCAGCAATTGGATAAGTTCCTTGCAAGGCACTTTAATAATCCGGGTAGACACAACTATTCTGTGTCAGAATCTTCATTTGATACATGGTTAGATGGGTACGTGAAGGGGGTTCCTGGCAGAAAAACATCTATTTACGTTGAGGGAGCCCTTTGTGCATTTATGATGGATGTGGCCATTCGAAGAGCTTCAGGCAACGTTTCGTCTCTTGATACGGTTGTAAAATGGATGCTGGATACATACTATAGCAAGGGACAGGGTGTGGATGAGCAAGGACTTATAGGCTATTTACGAACATATGGGGAGCACGCTGAGGCTGTTCTTAACAATCACGTTTACGGTACGGCAGGATATCTTGAGCCACTTCAGGAGGCGTTCGGTTATCTGGGTATGGAACTTTCCGCGGATGAGCCTAAATCTGACTGGCATGCCTGGGCTGGGGTGATACTGGATCCCGTGAATGGCACAACCGTAGATACTGTGCTTACAGATTCGCCTGGGGCTGTTGTTGGGCTACAACGTGGGTGTAAAGTGTTGACTGTGAATGGGGTAGAGTTTGAGAAAGACATGAATTTATTTGGAGAAGGCAGCAAGGCCCTGGTTGAGATTAAGGAGAAATTTGCTCCAAAGCGGAGTGTGGAACTGTTGAAACCAGGCAGCATATGTGCATATGAATACCATGTTAAGAAGAACGATTCTGCAGATGAGGAAGCTCGCAAAGCCTTTCAGGAATGGGCTCACCGGCCTTTCTAGGGCTATTCACAACACTGTGAATTGTTATTAACATCTGTTAATAAGTAAGGAAACCAAAATTTTGCAATTCCGAATATATGTTGTTGATTTGGTCGACTAAACCTTAAGTTGTTTAAACCAAATACTAAAAAATTACAACCATGATAGGACTAATTCTAATGTTGGCGATTGCGGTATTCATGATCGCCTCAATGTGGAAAATTTTCTCTAAGGCTGGACAGCCAGGTTGGGCGGCAATCGTTCCAATCTACAATTACATTGTACTTGCTAAGATTGCTGAGAAGCCAGCTTGGTGGGGAATTCTTGCACTTCTACCATACGTTGGTGCGATCTTTGGCATCTGGCTATGGAACAGAACTGTGATCCGATTCGGAAAAAGCGTAGGCTTTACTATCGGTTCTATTCTTCTACCAATCATCTTCATCCCAATGTTGGCGTTTGGTTCTGCTACTTACACTCCTCAGGGAGATGGTGAAGGTGGAGCTGCAGCTGGCGGTAGCGCTGAAGGTGGTTCTGCAGAATAAGTCTTAACTACTGATATTGAAAGCCCTCCTCGTGAGGGCTTTTTTTATGCCTCATGGACAAGGATTTCCTGATAGATTACGATGAGCTCCGCGACCAGAACAAACTGGAAGATGTGGAGAAACGGTTAAGCGCGCTTCCAGATTTTGTGATGCGGGATTACTATGCGCGGGCCAAAAAGATGTATAAGAAGGTCTTCGGACCAACCATTGGTTTCTTCTTCGTTTCAGCATTGATTAGTCTGGTAGCCTCTTTTATTCCATTCATTGGGAGTATTTCAAGAATGTTCATCAATCCGCAGCTAAATGCTGGATTCTACTTCTATTACAGAGACATTGACAAACAGGGTGAGAGTAATTTCAACGCTTTCTTTGGTGGATTCAGATACTACCCTCAGATTCTGGGAACCGCGTTCATGAATGGATTGATAGTTATTGCTCCGGTTATAATTGTGGTGATTCCATTGTATATGGCACTCGGATTCGTAACATCAGGCCCTGCCGGGGCTATTGATTTCATAGAAGACCTTTTTGGGGACTTGTGGTGGCTATTGATACCGGTTGGCATCATAATGATGATCTCCGGCTTGTTTGTGAGCTTCTCGATACCCCTTGTTGTGTTGAGAAAATGCTCACCAACAGATGCCATTAAGTACAGTTTTAGATTTGTGCGCCAACGTTTTTGGCAGGTCTTTGCATTGTTTGTGATCATGGTGGGAATCAACATTGGAGGTTTCATTTGTCTGGCAATTGGTGTACTTTTTACCGTGCCTTATACAAATGCAATGTTCTACGCAGCGTTTGAAGATCAACTTGGTGTGGAACTGCAGAGTTAATGCATCTCATATCTGAACCTAATACATGGAAACTATGGATAATGAAGTAGGAGCTGTACTTCTCATAATGTTTGGAGTGCTCATTTTAATATTTGCCATCTATGCATTCTTGTGGTGGCGCGTTTTCGAAAAAGCAGGTAAGAAGGGTTGGATATCCATCGTGCCGTATTACAACATGTACACGCTGTTCCAGATCTCTGGAAAGCCTGGCTGGTGGTTTGCGTTTGGTTTCATACCCTACGTAGGCGCCCTTGTTGTATTTGTGCTAAGAATCATTGCCAACATCGAACTGGCAAAGAAGTTTGGTAAAGGTGCAGGATTTGGCGTGGGATTGTCCTTTCTGGGCATCATCTTTTTCCCTATTCTGGGTTATGGAAGTGCTGTTTACGAAGGTGGCGTACATCAGGATGTAAGTCAGCAGAGTGACGTATTGGATGCAGAACACGCATTGGGTCAGGACAGTAGCTCATCCAATACCGGAAGCGTTCCACATTGATTCGGGGCACAATTTTCTATCTTAGCTGACAATGAGTGAGGCTATAGACAATCCAGTTCCTGAAGAAAAGAAAGCATCTTCCTTTCTCAAAGTGCTATGTGTGCTGACGTATGTTGGAAGTGGCGGTGGTGCGTTGAACAGTTTGATCTCTATAACATTCGGTGGCAATGTTGAAGATCAAATGGCAGAGGCGCAGACCCAAATGATGCAATTGTACGATGCTGCCTCTTCAAGCCCTTTCGCGCAGGAATTGATTCTGGCGTATGTAGATATGATTGATCAGCTTGTGGAAAGTTACATGGCTATGAACCTTACAGCTTTGTTAGCGCAGTTATTAAATGTAACAGGAGCTGCATTGATGTGGAAACTCAAGCGCAACGGATTTTACCTCTACACCCTCGGTCAGTTGATCACCATTGTTATGCCAATGGTCTTCTTCGGGTTCAATCTCATTGGTGGGATCATGATAGCTTCGGGAGCGATATTCTCTATATTGTTCCTCGTTCTTTACGGAACTCAACTTAAACATATGAAGTAATGAGTGAGCAGATTCTAGATAGCTCTCAGCCTGGTGGTGAGGGAACAAAAGAACTTCCCAATGCAACTACGATTCTTGTATTGGGCATTGTATCTATTGTAACATGTTTCTGCTACGGAGTCCCAGGATTGGTAGTTGGTATTATCTGTCTGAACATGGCCAAAAAGGCCAAAGCAGAGTACTTTATGAATCCGGGTGTTTACACAGAAGCTTCTTACAAGAACATGAATGGAGGTAGAATCTGTGGTCTTGTAGGAACGATCCTTTCTTCGCTTTACGTTGCGTTCTGGATCATTTACGTGTTGGTAATAGTAGCCGCTGGAGTAGGAGGGGCACTCTAACTCAGCTGCACGATAGCGGACACTTCTACATTCACGCTTTTCGGTAAAGTCTTAACTGCTACACATTCACGCGCAGGTGGATTCTGAGTGAAGTACTCACCGTATACCTCATTCACCTGTCCGAAATAATCCATGTCACTCAGAAAGATGGAGCATTTGAGTACGTCTTCCATTGATGCACCGGCAGCTTCTATAATGGCCTTGAGGTTTTCCATCACCAACCGGGTTTCTTGTGGGATATCCCCAACTTTCAACTCTCCGGTAGATGGATCAATGGCGATTTGCCCACTTACGTAAAGCGTTCCGTTGGATGATACGGCTTGACTGTAAGGTCCTATCGGTGCAGGTGCCTTGTCTGTAAAATGAATCTGCTTCATAGTGATTAGAATGGTTGAGCAAGATCGAAATATTCTCGTCTTCTCGAAAGTTTCAGATCCTGGAGCACGGATGATTTCACATTGATCTGGAACTCGTAACTCTTCCGCGTGCCGAAAGGAACCCACCTGAAGCTCATCTCCCAACAATGAAGGTCTCGATAGAAGTTCAATGTGGTGTAGGAGAAGTCTTTGGCAACGAAGTCGTAGCCTGAGGCAACTTCAACGCGCCACTTCGGAGTGATGTTAACTTCTCCTGCGAAGTTCACCGTTTGGGTAAACGACTTCTCTGCGAACGGATTGCTCTTCGAGTAGTTTACATTATAGTTCACGCTCAGCTGCCACGGGATCGTGAAGTCAACAAAGGCATTTGGGTTGTTCAATACGTTCTGGTAATCTTTCTTGTCCTCGTCATCCTTGGGTTTATAACCTGTTGTACTAGACTTCGTCTTGCTTTTTAGTGTAAACGCAATAGCCATATTGGCACTGGAAAGGTGACCAATCTTGAATTCATCCTCCCACCATGTGCGGTCGATCTTCCTCGCAATGCCTAGCGTGTCCTGAACGTATTGGTAAGGATCTAATCTTGAGTTGAAGTTCAGGCTAATGTTGTTGAACAAGCGCGTTCTCGCATTCAAATTGAAATTAGACCAGTTCAGGGAATCGGCCATGAGGTTGTAAGACCCACTGAATCCAACGTTCTCCAGTAGCTTGATTTTCTTTACTGGATCGGCACTGTCCTTTGGTGTCCTAACCTTCATCTCCAGGTTATTAAGAATTGAGAAATTGACGTTGCCCGCTTCTCCCGTATTCAGGTTGCCGAAAATTCCATCTTCAAAGATGTTGTAATCGATCACTCTTGAAACAGAATCGATGTAAGACCTTTGTCCAACAGAGTTTTCAGGTTGGTAACTCAAGCCAACCGTGGGTGTAACTACGTGTCTTACCCCAGCTATTGGACCTCTTTTGAACAACTTCGTACCATAAAGCTTGGTGGTAAGATTGGCGGCAATGTTGTAGCGATAATTGCCTACCAACTGTTGCCGTTTGGTTTCTACAAGCTCACTGTCAACACTGTTCCAGGTCTTCTCCGTGAAGTTGAGGTATTGCACTGCGGTGAAATTGGCGTTAGGGTTCAGGGTTACGAATTTGCCGAGCTTCATATTGGTGCCCAGCGGAATGGTGTGTTTGATTCCATTTCTGAAATCATCTTGCAGGTTGTTCAGGTTGCTGATGCTGATAAGACTGTCATAAGTACTCAGGTCGTTCTTCACATTCATGTTATAACTAACGCCCAACTTATCTAGTCCCTTGTTGGTAGCAGATCCCTTGACTCCAAATACCTTTTTTAGCATTTGAACCGGATAAACTCGGGTCATATTGAATGATGCATCAGGAAGGCTTACATTCACCACGCCCGTTTGGGTGTTCTGACTGTGTCTGGCATTTACAGCGGCCGTGAAAGGTGTCCCAGCGAAGGTTTTGTTGTACGAGATACTGGATGTAAACGTATTGGTCAGGTAATCGTTGGTAACACTGTTAAAGTTGTTGGTGAAGTTGGAGCTGGTACCTGCATTTACATCTGCACTAAACCGGGAGTTAGGTCGTGCCTTAGGGTCCTGGGCGTGCTTCCACCTTATGAAGAATTCTTTGCGAACAGAGAAATCAGGAGTTTCCTTGAAACCGCTTCTAATGTTAGAGTAGGAGAGGTTGAGGTTGCCTCCGAACCTGTATCGCTTTTTATACTGGGTGTTCAACTTGCTTCCCCAACTTCCTTTAGAATAGATGTCGCCCGTTAACTGCATGTCGATGTATTCGCTAATGCTCCAGTAGTAACCCCCGTTTTGTAAGTAGAAGCCAAGGTTTGGAGACTCTCCGTAAGTCGGGATGATCAATCCGGAAGCCTTACCCTTCTTGTTAGGGAAATACCCAAAAGGAACCGCCAGAGGTGTGGGAACATCCTCAATGAACAGGCAGGCAGGTCCAGTAATGATCTTGTCATCCGGAATTACTTTCAATCGATTGGTAGCAATGTAGAAATGTGGATGATCGAGGTTACATGTGGTGTATTTTCCATCTTTGATGTACACGTTATCGTTTGGTAGCTTCTTTCCAACTTTTACATGGATGAAACCTTCCCCTTCCTGAGTAACGGCATTGGACATTCGTCCTTTCTTCGTCTTGAAGTTGTATTTCATGGTATCTGCATCCATCGTGGTGGTCCCGTCTGAGAATCGGGGCCTTCCAATCATTGTTCCGGTGCTATCGAACACAGGAGACGCCACAACGGTGTTGGAATCGGTCTGAATCGTAATTCTGGCCGCATCAAGCGTAATAGCCTCGTAACCCACTGATGCTGTACCATACAGGTAGATTTTCTTGTTTTCAAGGTCGAATACGATAGAATCTTTAGCGGAGTACTCAACTGTGGACGTTAAGGCGTCCGGTGAAATCATCGTATCCACTGATAATGAATCAGTTACGGGTATTGAGTCGTTGTCTAAATCAACGGGTGGTACGGTCTTTGTGGTATCCTTATCTGATTGAGCCTGAGCACTTAAGCAAAGGCAGGTAACTAACACTAAAAGTGTTAATAACTGCGTTATTGGGCTAGAAGGCCGCAATTTTTTCGTAATAATTTTGCTTGTACCGATGTCAGGTTCGGTCAAAACTACTAAAAGTTGGATGCAATGTTAGTCAGGAACAAACGGTTACTATCGCTCTTTCTTGTGTTGATGACGGTGGTTTCAACATCTTTTGTGCCAAGAGAGGACCCTTTTGCTGTGAAAACGGTGGTTATTGATGCCGGGCATGGAGGCAAGGATGGGGGCTGTCTGGGTAGCTATTCCAAAGAAAAGGACGTTGCATTGTCCATCTCACTTAAGCTGGGAAATTACATCAAGGAGAATTTCAAGGACGTCAATGTGATTTACACGCGTAAGACCGATGTGTTCATCGAACTGTACGAACGCGCGAAGATTGCCAATAAGGCCAACGCAGACCTCTTTATTTGCGTTCATGTGAATGCTGGGGGTAAGACAGCCATTGGTACAGAAACTTACGTAATGGGGCTTCACAAAACCGAGGCTAACCTGAGAGTAGCTCAACGGGAAAACGCGTCCATCCTTATGGAAGATAATTACGAAACCAAGTACGAATCATTTGATCCAAACTCACCGGAATCGTACATCTCTCTGGTTCTTACTCAAAACGCGTTCCTGGAGCAGAGTGTTACACTGGCGTCAGAGATCCAGAACCAATTCGAAAAACGTGTAGGTAGAGTTAACAGAGGAGTTAAACAAGCAGGGTTCCTGGTCCTTCACCAAACCTCCATGCCCAGTGTGCTTGTTGAAACAGGATTTCTTACCAATGCTGAAGAAGAAAAGTTCCTCAATTCGAAGGTTGGACAGGACTATATGGCTTCCGCTATTTACCGTGCATTTAAATCTTACAAGGCAGGGCTGGAAGAACGCTCTACAGCTCCGGAGTTAAATCCAGAGAAGGATCCGGAAGAAAAGGAAACCACACCTGAAGAGAAGGTAGAGGTGAAGCCAGATCCAAAAGACAAGCCTAAGCGAAAAGAGAAAGATGAGGTAGCACCACAGGACAAGGGACTGTGGTTCAGGGTTCAAATTGCGACTTCAAGCGAAGAACTGGCAACTACTCCGGCTAACTTCAACCAGTTGGAAGGTGTAAAGTATTACTATGCGAGCGGGCTTTACCGCTACACGTATGGGAACGAAAGAGATTTTGACAAAGTAACCAAGATACAAGACGAGGTTCGCGGCAAAGGGTATAAAGATGCCTTTGTAGTGGCTTTTCTGGATGGTAAAAGGATATCTGTGAGTCAGGCCCTTCAAATCATCAAAGGACAGTAGAGCCCCGTTCAATTTTGTTACTTTTGAATAAAATATGCAGGCATTAGCCTGCATCGTTGTTATGAGAAGAGAGGCGCTAGTTGGTATACTATCGATCGTTGCGTTAGCACTCACGTACTGGGGGGTCAACTATCTTAAAGGAACGAACGTTCTTTCCGAGGATAAGGTCTGCTATGCGGTATATGATAAGATCGATGGTTTGGTCGAATCTGATAAGGTAGTGCTCAGTGGATACCAGGTAGGTGTGGTAAGGAAGATTGATTTCCATCCCGATAACTCCGGACGTATCATTGTTGAATTTTCAATCACCGAAAAAGACTTTAGGTTCTCTAATGATACCAAGGCTATCCTCGTGTCGGATATCCTTGGAACGAAATCAATTCAACTTCTTCCGGGTAGGGCAGAAGTATTACTTGCAACGGGAGATACGCTGGCAACATCCATTGAAACGACCATTGAAGAAGCTGTAACCGCGGAAATTCGTCCGTTGAAGATCAAAGTAGACGGACTTCTTGGTCAGGTGGATACGCTGTTAACGGTGATCCAAACGATCATGAATAAGGATGCGACCAATAGCATCTCCAATAGCTTTGAGAACATCGACAGAGCCATGGCAACGCTGGCGCAAACGTCTAAGAGATTGGACACGCTGGTTAAACGAGAGTCGGTTCGAATTTCTCAGTTGAACAGCAACCTTGTAGCTATTACCGGCAATCTAAAGGAGAAGAACGAAGAGATTGCGAATACGATGGAGAACATTGCAGTGATTACAGATTCACTTGCGGCATCAGATATCGTAAATACGATCAACTCCGCGAACAAGGCCCTCGAGAATTTTGCTGATGCCATTGAGAAAGTAAACAACGGTGAAGGAACGCTTGGTCAACTTCTTCAGAACGACACGCTATACAGGAACCTTGAGAAGTCATCTCAAGACCTTGATCTTCTCTTAAAGGATATGCGTTATAATCCTGCTCGTTACGTACATTTCTCTATCTTCGGTAGGAAGAATAAGCATGTGCCTCCTACAACGCCAAGTAACGCGGGTCAGAGGCCATAGCTGAGAGATATTCATGGTAGGGAGTATTGTATTCATAGCACTTTTTGCGCTTGCTGTAATCTGGTTCTCGATTAACGTTCGTCAGATAGCAGGTAATATCAAACTAGGAAGAGATTACGCTCCCGAAGGATCATTCGGTGAAAGGTTTGGGACCATGTTTCGAGTGGCCCTTGGGCAATCGAAGATGGTGAAACGTCCTGTTGCGGGTTTTCTTCACATCCTGGTTTACGTTGGGTTTGTTATCATCAACCTCGAGGTATTAGAGATCGTCATTGATGGAATTACCGGTTCGCACCGGGTTTTCGCGAAGGTAGGAGAGCCGTATATGTACTTGATCGGCTCGTTCGAATGGCTTGCACTAGCTGTTCTAGTTTCGTGTTTGCTATTCCTCATTAGAAGGAACGTTTTAAGGATCAAACGCTTCCACAGTAATGAAATGACCAGCTGGCCAAAGAGCGATGCCAACATCATTTTAATCGTTGAGATTCTCTTAATGAGCGCATTCCTGATCATGAATGCATCCGACATGGTGCTCATGAAAACAGATGGAAAACTTTTGGTAGCTGAAGGATTGGATAAGTACGCAAGGATGTTTGTTCCAGAAGGTGCATTCCCAATCAGTGCAGTGATCGCTAACTGGTTACCACAAGATTTGCACACCCTACATTGGATGGAAAGGTCTTGTTGGTGGTTCCATATCGTGGGAATCCTGTTGTTCCTGAACTACCTGCCGTATTCCAAGCATTTCCATATCATTCTGGCCTTCCCGAATACATTCTATGCCAAGTTGCGTCCTAAAGGTGAGTTCACCAATCTTCAATCCGTGAAGAAGGAAGTGGAACTGATGATGGATCCTTCGGCAGATCCTTATGCAGCGCCTCCTGAAGATGCACCACCTCCGGAAAGATTTGGAGCGAAAGATGTACAGGATTTATCCTGGAAGCAGTTGATGGATGCATATAGCTGTACAGAGTGTGGTAGATGTACTTCTGTGTGTCCGGCCAATCTTACTGGTAAGAAGCTTTCTCCAAGGAAAATTATGATGGATACACGGGATCGGCTGGTGGAGATAGGTTCGAAGTTGAAGAAGGACGAGAACTTCGATGATGGCAAGTCGCTGTTGCGTGATTACATCTCCGAAGAAGAGTTGTTGGCTTGCACAACGTGTAATGCATGTGTGGAAGCCTGTCCCGTCCTGATAGATCCCCTTTCTATCATTATCGATCTTAGAAGATTTCTGATCATGGAAGAATCCAAAGCTCCGGCTGAATGGACCATGGCATTAACCAATATTGAAAACAACGGTGCTCCCTGGCAGTTCTCAGCAACTGACAGGCTGAACTGGAAAGATGAATCCTAAACCCTCTAGATATGTCTCAATTTGTTCCTTTTAAAGCATGGCGGCCTGTTGCTGATAAAGCAACAGATATCGCGTGTCGCCCATATGATGTGTTGAATGCCAAGGAAGCGCGTGAAGCGTGTGTTGGTAACGACATCAGTTTCTATCATGTTGTGAAGCCGGAAATTGATTTCTCTGATGACCACGATGTGTATGCAAAGGAGATTTACGAGAAGGGAGCAAGTAATTTCAAGGCATTAATAGATCAGGGAGTAATGGTGCGTGACAATGCCGATAGCTACTACGCTTATCGCATCATTATGGACGGACATTCTCAAACAGGCTTGGTTGGATGCTGTGCAATTGACGATTATTTCAATAACGTGATCAAGAAGCACGAACTGACCCGGCCAGACAAAGAGGAAGACAGAAAGAACCATGTGAGATATAGCAAAGTAAACTATGAACCGGTGTTCTTCAGCTACCCTCAGGTAACAGATATTGATGCAATAGTTGAACAAGCCAAACAAGCAGATCCGGTTGTTGATTTGACAACCAGTGATGGCATCCAGCATACGCTATGGATGATTGATGACCCTGATACTGTGGCCCACATAGGGCAGTTATTTACCGACAAGGTTCCCAGCATCTATGTAGCAGATGGACACCATCGAACAGCGGCTGGAGCTTTGGTAGGGCGTGAATTGAGAGAGGCTGCTGGCGGAAATGCTGACGATGGTGAAGGTTATAACTACTTCATGGCCGTTGTATTCCCGGATAACCAATTGAAAATTATCGATTACAACAGGGTAGTAAAAGACCTTAACGGAAGAAGTGAGGAAGAGTTCATAGCTGAGTTAGGCAATAGCTTTGAAGTATCCGCGCATGATGGTCAATACCGACCAGAAGGATTGCATACGTTCGGTATGTACATGAATGGTCAATGGTACAAGCTGGTATCTAAAGAAGGAACATACGATGACAGTGATCCAGTTGGCGTTTTGGATGTAACCATTCTTTCGAAACAGGTGCTGGAGCCGATGTTGAATATCGTTGATCTTAGAACTGATAAGCGGGTTGAATTCGTTGGTGGAATTCGTGGTTTGGGAGAATTAGAGAAACGTGTGGATTCTGGTGAAATGGCCGCGGCTTTCGCGTTGCATCCTGTATCTATGCAACAACTAATTGATATTTCTGATAACGATATGATCATGCCTCCGAAGGTGACCTGGTTTGAGCCAAAACTTCGAAGTGGTCTGTTTGTTTACGATTTAGAGAACTAAGAATGAGTCAGCTACAGGTACCCACAATGGCAGAAATGATGGCTTCAGGTGAGAAGCCAGATGTACTCTTTTGGGTAGGATGTGCCGGTAGCTTTGACGATCGCGCCAAGAAGATCACACGTGCTTTCGCTCAAATATTGAACAACGCAGGTGTTAAGTTTGCCGTGTTAGGCCAGGAAGAGGGTTGCACTGGAGATCCCGCAAAAAGAGCTGGAAATGAATTCCTCTTTCAGATGCAGGCCATGATGAACATTCAGGTATTGAATGGCTATGAGGTTCAGCGCATTGTAACTGCATGTCCACACTGTTTCAACACACTTAAGAACGAGTATCCTGAGCTAGGAGGAAAGTATGAAGTGATGCATCACACCCAGTTTTTGCAACGACTGATCAATGAAGGTAAGCTCAAGGTTGAGGGTGGAAGTTTCAAGGGTAAGAAGATCACATTCCACGACCCGTGTTACTTAGGTAGAGCCAATGATGAGTATGAAGCTCCGCGAAAATTGATCCAGCAACTGGATGCAGAGCTTGTTGAAATGAAGCGTTGTAAGACCAACGGTCTTTGCTGTGGAGCTGGTGGAGCTCAAATGTTCAAGGAAGCGGAGAAAGGCGACAAGGAGATCAATATTGAAAGAACGGAAGAAGCGCTGGAGACCAATACGGAGATCATAGCAACAGGTTGTCCGTTTTGTATGACCATGATGACAGATGGGGTGAAGATGAAGGAACAGCCACAGGTAAAGGTCTACGACCTTGTTGAATTACTTGCGGAAGGACAATCCTCATGAAACTTTCAGACTTACCAACCACAGCCCGTGTTTGGGTCTACCAATCCGATCGGAAGCTAACTGATAACGAGGTGTCTATGCTCACCATGAAAGGGCATGAGTTTGTTGCCGGATGGGCAGCACACGGTTCGCAATTAGCAGCGGGTTTTGAGGTTTTCGAAAACATCTTCATGGTGTTGGCCGTTGACGAACAACAGGCCGCAGCCTCTGGCTGCAGCATAGACTCGTCAGTGCACTTTGTTAAGCAAATGGGGGAGGCGCTGAGGGTAGATTTCTTTAATCGCACGAATGTGGCTTACATCTGCGCAGATGGTAATCTCAATCTTGTATCATTGGATGAGTTCAGAGACTTGTACGGGACTGACCGGGTAGATGAAAACACGATCGTATACAACAACCTGGTTGAAACAGTGGGTGACTTCATGACTTCCTGGAAGACCCGCGTTCAGGACAGCTGGCACGCTCAAGTGCTCTAGAGTACCTTCTTCCGAATGATTCGCACAACATCGTAACCGATGTCAGATCCAATTCGATTGGCACAGGACCGAAGGACATCATCGTCCATTTCCTTTACCCGATAGATTGTCCCATCCTTATTGGTACCTGCAGCTATCTGGATGAGTGTACGTTTGTTGGTAAGCTCATCACCATCAGATTCCTTTTCGGTCCATTCATCCACAACGTGATCGGTTGTGGCAGAATACACATCTCCGCTTACCACCAGCGTAAGCTGATTTAGTGAGAACTTTTCTCCGTGTTGTTTCGACTTTGCATTATCAACGGTTTCCGATTTGGTCTTGGTGCTAACCGTCTTGGAGGTTACCCTGATGATGAGTTCGTAGCCGGTATCTCGCACAACCACGTTCTTTTCCAACAGGTAGGCCTTCAGGTCTGCCATATAGAGCGAGTCAAGTACATCGCCTGATGCGGTCAGATACTTATCATCTACACCACCTGTAACATAGCTGGCATTGTCTATCACCTTCACGTACACCGGATGGTGGAGTTTCTTGCTACCTGCACAGCTAAGCAGTACAAGTGGTGCGATAAGGAATGTGAGCAGTTTCAATTTCATCCTATAATAATATCAAAACGGAATGTCGGTTCCCAACATCCTGAATATCCTTCCTCCCCACATGAAAATGAACATGAGGATCAGAGGGATAGCAAACATGTTGTAGATCATTGTTAACCCATACAAGCGACTCGCACCTCTATAGGTGATACTGAATAATGGCAGTAGCAATACCAATGCCATAAAAGGCCATGCTCCCAGAAGGTTGCTGCGTTCCAGTTCAAAATGTCCGCTTCCGTTATTTAAGTCAATCTTGATGACTTCCTGAAATATCTTGCTTTCCGTTACGTGCACCACGTCATCGTGCCTGGCGCTGTAGAAGATGTAATTGTCTACCCAGTACGTGTAGTTGTTTTCTGCCACTCGCATGATCCCATGGTAGTCTCTGGTGGTAATTCTACCCTTGATCATCCGTTCGATGTGGTATTCATTCACGTTCGGCTCGATGATGGCATCTATGAGTATAAGTGCGAAAACCACTGCCGCAATTATTCCCATGGCCATGCTGTACTTGTAGCTGGTGCTTCCGAAAAATTTCTTGATCGCGGCTTCTTCCTTCTCTTGTTCTCTTTTCTGATGAGCCGTTGGATCAATCTTCGACTTCATCTTTTCGTAGAATTCCTTCCGCTCTTCGTAAGACATTTTATGCCTGTACTTGCGATAGTACTCCTCTTTCTCCTCGTCTGTGAGCTCGTCCTCTTCTTCTTTAGCCTGGTTCTTATACTTAGACCAGTCGAAGGCGCCAGAAGTTAACTTCTCATAAGCTTCGGTGATCTGTATGAACTTCTCCCAGGCCTTAGGACTTGGATTTCTGTCTGGGTGGTACTTGAGCGCAAGTTTGCGATAAGTTTTCTTGATCTCATCCTCCGATGCACCGGGTTGGAGTCCAAGAAGCTTGTAATATTTCTCAAGCAGTGATATACCTAGCGATAAATTGGTGGGAAGCTATCGGGATCGGCTTCATGCATAATGCCATAAGCGGCATCGAAAATGTCTTCGATAGATGGTTTCGAGAAGTAATCCCCATCTGTACCGTAAGCAGGTCTATGCTCTTTGGCTGCGATAGTAACAGGCTCTGAATCCAGATGGTAATAACCTTTCTGCTCTGTCAGGACCTTATCAAGAATAAACGCACTCGTGCCCCCTGGAACATCTTCATCAACGATCATCAACCTGTTGGTCTTCTCCAAAGAATCAACGATCATGTGGTCAATATCAAATGGTAGCAACGTTCGGACATCGATCAACTCAACGCTGATGCCAGCGGCCTCTAATTGCTCAGCTGCCGTAATACAAAGATTACATGTGGAGCCATAAGATACCATGGTGATATCCGTACCCTCCTTGATCACTTCAGGAACACCTAATGGGATCGTAAATTCCCCAAGATTGGTGGGTAACTTCTCTTTACTTCGATAAGCATTCAATGGTTCAACAATCAATGCCGGATCATCCCCCTGCAACAAGGTGTTATAGAACCCTGCGGCAGTTGTTTGGTTTCTTGGTACACATACGTGAATACCTCTGATGCCATTGATTACCATGGCCATCGGAGAACCAGAATGCCAAATCCCTTCAAGTCGGTGACCTCTTGTACGAACGATGAGCGGAGCAATCTGACCAGATTTTGTCCTGTACCTCACTGTAGCAAGATCATCACTCATGATCTGCAAACAGTAAAGCAGGTAATCCAGATATTGGATTTCCGCAATCGGTCGCAGGCCACGCATACTCAATCCAATCCCTTGTCCCACAATGGTAGTTTCGCGAATACCTGTGTCGAAAACCCGGGATTCACCATACTTCAGCTGAAGCCCTTCGAGGCCCTGGTTCACATCACCAATGTTACCGGAGTCTTCCCCGAAGATCAATACCTCAGGATATTTTTCCAGAATCTTATCGAAGTTCTCTCGCAATACGATTCTACCGTCAACATCCTCCGCATCGTTTCCGTAATCAGGATCAACCACTTCCACATTCATCGGAGAAGAATCCTGCTCACTCAACAAATGGGCGGAATAACGGTCGTGGTTCAAATCGTTTTGCTCATTTAGCCAGTTCTGCAGCTCATCTGCAACAGAGATAGCCTCTCCACGCGTAGATCTCAGCGCAATTCTTGCAGCTGAAACAGAATCCTTCTTGGTAGGTTCAGAGATCAGTTTCAATGCCTCAACCAGCTCGTTCAGCTTGTCTGCATTTGCACTCTCTCCGGCCATCTGCTGGATCAGGCTCATGACGAATTTCTGATCCTCTTCAATAGGAGTTATATATGCGCTCCATGCAGCTTTCTTGCCATCACGAACGGTCTTCTTAGCTTCTTTTTGAATGGCCTCAAGTTCTTCCTGGGTGGCCAATTTCTTCTCAACGATCCATTCACCCATCTTGCGGATACAATCGAATTCATCTTCCCAGGCTAGTCTTTCCTCTGACTTATACCGCTCATGGGATCCAGAAGTTGAGTGCCCCTGGGGTTGTGTACATTCCTGCACATGTACCAGGACCGGACAGTGTTCTTCGCGTGCAACGCGTGCGGCCTTCTCATAAGTTTCGCAAAGACCTGCATAGTCCCATGCCTTCACTTTGAAAATCTCGTATCCGTTCGTTTTTCCCTTCTCTCTTTGGAACCCAGTGAGAATCTCAGAGATGCTCGATTTGGTAGTTTGGTACTTGATGGGGACAGATATACCATGTCCATCATCCCACACCGACATTACCATAGGAACCTGCATTACCCCAGCTGCGTTGATAGCTTCCCAGAACATACCTTCCGAAGTTGATGCATCACCAATGGTTCCAAACGCTACTTCATTTCCTTTGTGTGAGAATTTCTCGAAATCGAATTTCCCGTCATTCTCACGGTAGTACTTCGATGCAAGCGCCAATCCCAGAAGTCTGGGCATTTGAGATCCTGTTGGAGAAACATCAGCAGACGAATTCTTCATCTCCATCAGGTTCTTCCATTCACCATTCTCGTCAACAGACCTTGTTCCAAAGTGACCATTCATAGAACGGCCTGCTGATGAGGGCTCTGCTTCTACATCGGTGTGTGCGTAGAGCTGTGCGAAGAATTCTTCTACACTAAGATTACCCGTAGCCATCATGAAGGTTTGATCTCGGTAGTAACCGGATCTGAAGTCACCATTCTGGAATTGCTTCGACATAGCAATTTGCGGAATCTCCTTGCCATCACCGAAAATGCCAAACTTAGCTTTACCTGTAAGCACTTCGCGCCTACCCAATAGGGAAGTCTCCCTGCTAATGTTGGCAAGGCGGTAATCATTCAACACGATATCTACGAACTCATCGTTCGTGATCTTCTTCTCTTCTTTTTCCGGTGCGGAGGACTTCGACATAACTTCTTCTAAATCTCGCTGTATAACGCAACTACAGTGGTTTTCAGCTTAACGCGAATTTAATCATTTTGATGAATTCTGTAAAGTCCTGTACTGTAGGTGTTTGACTTATGGTAAGAACGATTATACATTGGGTTTCGTTCACAACATGCCTCAATTTTTCTAGCTTTAGAATTCACCATTACAGATGCATTATGTTGGATTCTAATCAGTACCTCATTCGTAGAAAGATCATGAAACTTCTTGGGGCGGACTTTCGGGTGTTTGATTCTCATGAGATGAACAATGAGATCATGTTCTCTCACATGAAGGCTTTCAAGCTTAAGGAGGATATTCGATTGTATACAGATGAATCCAAATCAGAGGAATTGGTCACCATCAAGGCGAGAAATATCATTGATTTTTCTGCGGCTTACGATATCGTGGATGCAAAGTCAGGTCAGAAGTTGGGCGCAATGAAACGAAAGGGAATGGCCTCTATCGTTCGCGATGAATGGCAGATCATGGACACGGAGGACAATGTGATTGGAATGGTGAAAGAAGACAGTGGTGCGCTGGCCATTTTTAGAAGAGTGGTAAGCGGATTGATTCCGCAGCGTTTCGATGTATCTATTGGTGATAAGAAAGTTGCTGAGTTTCAGAACAACTTCAATCCCATGGTCAGCAAGTTAAAAATCACCTTCCTTGATCCTGCCAACCCTCAGTTCCCAAAACTGTTTGGTATTGCGGCCGGTATGTTGATCTGCGCGATTGAAGGAAAGCAAGGATAAGAGAAGGGCCTCCGGAATGGAGGCCCGAACCCGATCGCACTATAAATGAAAAACTGAAAATCGCCTAACTAACTCCGTTGAGAAATGATCGGGTTATAGGTCTTCTGTTATCACGGTATCCTGTAAAGTTTCATTGGCACGTAGCGCTTCAACTTCGGCTGAGCTGATACCCTCTTCGCCTTCACAATTGATGCAGGTTAGTCCCTCATCTAACATGATCCATGATTCTCCGGTCATATGACCGTCATAAGTGTTGCTTACATTTTCTACATCGTAAATGATTCGGTGCATATCATGTCCAAAGAACACTGACTTTCCTTCTGGAAGGAACACCGTGATCTTAACCTCCTGCATTCTGATTTTGTTCGCAACTGGTGTAGCGTAATGTGGTGAGAAACGTACTAGCGAATCCATGACGGCATAGTTGTACTGAATGGCTTCAGCACCATCTTTTGCTTCTTTACGACCAATTCCGCTACAGTACTTTTCAATTTCGATATAGATACTGTCTCCACTACTGTGTACCACATCCAGTCGGGGTACAGCGAAGAAGATACTGTCATCAGCAACGCGGACAGGGAAGATTTCTCTTGGAGAATCACCCCTATCCAGAATGCCGCTGAACGCATCATTACTGAGTAGATCAAGGGCCACGTGGTCTCGATCCGGACTAAACCCAATTGTTTCAACCGTCTTGCTGCGAGACTGGAAGTGTTCTCCCACATCGTTGCCTGCAACGATCATAACTCCCAATCCGATGAGCCAAAGGACGAAGAAGATGATGCCGATTCCTTTAACCGGATTCTTTCTGCCTGACAGTAGCAGTATACCACCATAGATGAGCGCTAATGCAGGAATGCTTATGATCAAGCCTATACCCAGGTACAGGAACGCTAAGTCATCCTGAGTTTGGAAGAACGCCCCCTTCAGTGCTTCGAAAGACTCGATGTATATCTCATTGTCAATGTGTAGTGTCGGAGAGGCAAACATGACCGTGAATACTCCAAACAGCATCGCGAATCCAGCGATCATGATTGCCAATCCAAACACTTTCCCGAATACCTTAAAGAATCCTCTGAATACATCACCCAGGAAAGTGGCAATTCGTTCCAAACCGTCCTTGGTTTTCTTCATCCCCGGTTTATCAGCGTCAGAATAGATGTCATCCTTTACCGTCTTCCCGATATTGGAGATGGTGATAGGCTCACCTTTCATTTCCAGCTTTTGAGCTGCGGTCTCCGCTTTAGGAATGATGATCCATAGAATGAAGTAGAGTAGGAACCCTATGCCTGTGAAGAATACAAGCAGGAACCACACGAGGCGTATCCAAACCGGATCGATTCCAAAGTAGTTACCTACACCGGAAGCCACACCAGCGATAACCTTGTTGTCTGGATCACGATAGAAACGCTTTGCTTTCTTTCTTTTAGCTGTAGAAGCTGTCTGTTCTTCGGCAATGGGTTCTTCCTCGCCATCCGAGTAATCTTCAGGCTGTCCCATTCTCTCCATCACTTCATCAACTTCCTTCTCAGTGATTACTTCTTTTGTTTCATTGAGAAACTGCTGGAACAATTCTGCAATCCGCGCTTCGATATCTGCCATGATCTCTTCACGCTCCTCTTCATTGCCGAAGTGCTTCCGCACGGCCTCCAAATAGGCCTTCAATTTCTCATAGGCTTGTACTTCAATATGAAATACAATCCCTGCGATATTGGCTGTTACTGTTTGATTCATGACTGATTAGTTAGGCGGATTGTTACGATTGTTTCTTATTTGATCAACTGCGTTCACAAGTTCATCCCACGTTTTACCCAGTTCTTCTCTGAATTCTTTTCCAGCGGGTGTTAAGGTGTAGTACTTACGAGGAGGTCCTGACGTAGATTCTTCCCACCGGTACGTGAGGAACTCCGCGTTCTTCAACCTGGTGAGTAGGGGATAGAGCGTTCCTTCTACTACGATCATCTTGCTTTCTCTGAGGTTGTCGATGATCTCGGAAGGATAAGCTTCCCCGTGCTCCAACATGCTCAGGATGCAGTACTCCAGCACTCCTTTACGCATTTGGGCTTTGGTATTCTCAATCTTCATGTGAGATGTTTTTGCATATAGTAATTGACATGACAAAGATATATGCGAAATATGGAACTATGCAATACATAGTACTGTAAAAAATTGTTAAAACCTCGTAAGTTCCTGAAAATGAGAGTGAAAAAATGAAAGAAAAAATCTCACCGTTTATGGATTTCCGAATATGAGATGCACAAAGTGAGGTACCTTAGCGTGAAATGATTCGGGTCCTCACCATACTTTTGCTGTTTATTTCAACCGCTGTTTATGCGCAAAGGCGTTACCAAAAGGTAGGGCAGGTTGCGGGTACGCAGCTGACCACTCAGAAAGTACTGATACCATATGCGACTGAGCAACGTGCAGTAATTGTTTACAGTGAGGATGCGTGGGAATTGGTGGCCACCAAGTTGAAGGGAGCGGACGGAGATACCATAGACCATCGTTCTTACTTTATTGCTGGTGCTATGAACCATATCTATTTCGTAGACGCAGCATCCATTGGTGAGCGAATATTCATGCTGGTTGGGATTGATTCTTCAGGTGTGAGTTCCGGAAGTGCATTGGTGGAGATTGATACTTCATTGACACTGTTAGGAACATCCTACATCAGAGACGTGAAAGAACCGGTAACGCTTGACGTTCTTGATTCTACTCTTTATCTAACGGGTCAATCTGATTCGGTGGCCCACTTCATTAAACTGAAAGGTAATTCCATTATTTGGCACCGTTCCGCTCCCAACTACAGGATTCGATCCGCGAGCATAGGTGGGAGAAGGTTGAACACCGTGGGATGTTTGGACAGCGCATGTTCAAGCGCTGGATTGTTGGGAATCGATTCTTTGGGAAATGTTCAGATGCAAAAGAGTTTGCCCGCAGCCTCTCCCTTCTTCATTGCCATCGATGCATTTGAACACATTGATACGAGTTACTATCTAAGCGTAAGAGATTCGAATGTGGCTGCTATTGTCCGATTAGATGGCAATTTTAACCTGCAGGCCGAATGGGAATTTATCAGCTACTGGGGAGATACAGCTAGTATACATGCATTTAGTCCATATAAATCTGACAGTCGCTTTTTCATTGCAGCAGGTAGGTGCCCCGGTCCTTTTTCGTGGGATGTGTGGAGCTACGTGATGAAAGTACCTCTTGATCTCAATCACCAGGCGAACGGTTTTAGACGTTTCGCTTACGGGGGATTTGAGTCTTCCAAGTATACGCACTTCGTTAGTGTAGATGACTCTATTCTATATGCAGCCGGAACAGGGCAAACGAGTTTCACTTTTGATTCAATCCACCGTGGGTATAGTTTTTCGAGGTTGGATACGCATTTCGTGAATTACTGTGCTAGCGAGCAAACTTTCGTGGCCCAATGGAATGATTCGATGTATCTCTCAACGCTTCCGTTGAATCTTACACTTCAGGTGGAGTCAGGAACTTTAGGTTCTTTGACGGTAGGAACCTCACCGTTTCTTCCCAATTACTATGTGAAATTCTGTTTTACAAATGGCTTAGACGATCTGGACTTTAATCAAGCCATATCCATTTATCCATCACCAGCAACCGATTTCGTTACCCTCGATGCACCTTTCTCATTTACGCCTTCGCAAGTGAGGATCTTGAACGCTATGGGACAAGATTGTCCCATAGAATGGGTGGGTAGTTCAACCTTCACTGTTTCTAACTTGATTCCTGGCGTCTACTTCGTGGAGATCCGGAATGAATCGAAAAGGGTGGTTGGGAAATTGGTGGTGAGGTGATTAAAGATTAATTCTTAATAATCTCCAGTTTTCTCAAGATACTCGGAAGGAATCTCAAATCTATTCTCATCTTCTACAACTCGAAGATTTCCGTTGGCATCAAGTGTCGAAATCTTGAATTTTGAAGGATCAAAGAACTCAATGAAACTATTTCTCATTCCCTCCGCTCCATTGATCGTTCCTTGCACGTAGGTGGGTTTCGAATCCAAGGGGAAGTCCCTATATAGCTGGTTATCAATAACATGATTGCTTCTGTCAAATGAATAACCAATGATAACAACCACATCACTGGCCCGAATTATCGAAGCCGCATTTTTTCGCTTTTCCAATGCGTAATCCTCTTTGTTCCAAGCATATTGAATGCCGATTTCGAATTTCTTGTAGGGATCAGTGCAGTAATCTAATCTACTGTTGTAAAGTTCAATAAGCCTTGTAATTTCCTTAACACCTTCATTAGTGTTCTCTAAATGGACATTTGTTATCGGAAGGTCGACAGTTCCGGCAGTTCCATTGTGAATATGGGTTCCGCATGTTCCATTTAGCTTGATGAGTTGAAATCGAGTGCCTTCTTGATTCCAAGATTCATTTCTTAGCTCTATATGGTGATATACATCTTGTAGGGTTTTGATTCCGTCAAACATTGTAGCGTATGCTCTTTCAAACAGGAAGTCATAATTCCAACTAATTACGTTAACGTTGCCTGGGATATAGAAGCCCCGATCTAGAGATGTTTTACCTAAGTAACTGATTAGGTCCCTATACCTATTTTCGCTTTCACCTTCTAACCAACACTTCGCAGTAATAAAGAATTCAAGGGCACATCTTAAACGCGCTAAGTTTTTATAGTCTTGTCGTTGTGAGAGTATTCTAGCGGCAACATCAATGGTGACATCCGGTCCCATTAATTCTGCAACCACAAGCAACTCTTCTGACATTTGTTCGCAACGTGTCTTATACAGAGAGTCAAATTCTTGTTTAGCAGGATAGCCATACCTCACCATGTAATCACACACATAATGATGGGTTCGGAGATGACTAGCCATCATTAGAAACTCATTTTTAAAGTTTCGTATTGTCGGAATTGCCTTTGCGCTCGCACCGGCTCCGAGAACGTATGTAATCTTCATATCAATTGACTTCCGTACATATATGCTTTATCTGAATACCCGTGGCTAGATAGCTACACCCTCACACCTACCACGCACACATCATCGATCTGTTCGTGGTCTCTGCGCCATTTTTCAAAGGTATCGTCCAGGGTCTTTTGCTGATCTTCGAAAGGATGCATAGCCACAGAGCTTATCAATTCTTTGAATGGCGTGTACTTGAACTTCTTACCCGACTCGCCACCAAATTGATCAGGGTATCCGTCTGTAAAAAGGTAGATGCGCATTTCATCTTCCAACGCTATTTCCTTGGTCGTAAACGCATTGGTGGTTACATGTTGTCCAATTGGTTGCTTATCGGCTTTCACTTCCTGCAAACCATCCGTTCCAATATAGTATAGGGAGTTGTTGGCTCCAGCAAATTTCAACGTCTTCTGCTGTTTATTCAACGTACACAGTGCAATGTCCATCCCATCCGAGATCTCGTGCTCACTGCTTTCAAAACGTTTCACAAGCAAGTCGCGGGTGCGCGTAAGGATCGCTCCGGGATCCGTGCTGTTCAATTCTTTGAAGCTCTCATTCAACGCATTGGAGCAAACCACAGATACCATGGCTCCAGGTACACCATGGCCTGTGCAGTCGGCCACTGCAAACAAGACCTCGCTTTCTGTTTCGGCCATCCAATAGAAATCTCCGGCCACAATATCCTTGGGTTTGTAGAGGATAAAAGAATCCTGAAACTTGGAATGGAACGTATTGGTAGGAGGGAGTATGGCATCTTGCAAGCGCCTGGCGTAATTGATCGAATCCAGCACTTCCTTGTTCTTTTCTTCTACCTCTAACTTCTGCTGTGCGATCAGCTTCCCTTGTTTCTGTGAAGCCCTCAATCGATTGATCACAAACACGGCAAATACTGCAATAAGCACAAGGAAGATTCCCAGCGACCATTTGGTAATACCGTCCTTTTCCATCTTTGCTGTCCGCAAGGCTTTGTCTTTGTTCAGTAATTCGATCTCACGCTCACGCTCTTTGGTCTTATAACGAGTTTCCAATTCAGCCATTTGCTTATTCGAGGCCTCATTGATCATACTGTCTTTTACAAGCGTAAATCGCTGATAGTAATCGTATGCTTGCTCGTAGTCCTTCATTTTGGAGTAGGTCAGGGCAAGGAACTCATAAGCATACTTCACGCCTTCCCTGTCGCCAATTTCTCTCGCTATTCGAAGGCTACGGTTCATGTAGTCAATGGCCTTGTCATACTTCTGCTGCATGAGGAAAACCTGTCCCATGTTGAACAGACTGATCCCTACACCGAAGTGGTCATTGATCCTTTCTCTGATCTCTAACGAACGTTCGTAGTATTCCAGCGCCTTGTCGTAGTTCTTCAATTCCTGGTGCACCAAACCGATGTTGCTCAGACTGGTGCCAATGCCTTTTTCATCGTTACTTTCTGTGTAAAGCTTGAGTGCTTTGGTGTGGTAACTGATCGACTCCTCATATTCCTTTTGCTGCATCGTAACCAGTCCCAGGTTGTTGAGTCCCACCACCACATGTTTTGTGTCGCCAATGGTTTCCCTTATGCTAACAGCCTCCACGTAGTACTCCTTGGCTTTTTCGTAGTTCCCTTGCGAATAGTAGATATTCCCTATGCAGTTTACCGCACTTGCTTTTGCCTTCTGTTGGTTATACTTGTCGAAAATGCCAATGGCATCCAACTGGTATTTCAGCGCCTCTTCATGATTTCCCAGGTAATAATGGGCTACTCCTACATTGTAACGGTGTGTGGCAATGGTGATTGAATCCCCATAATCGTTGGCAGATTCCAGACCTTTTCGGTAGTAGTTCAGCGCGGCCTCGAAATCTCCCTGGAACGTGCATGCATCTCCAATAATCCTGAATCCTTCGGTAGCAAGGCGTTTGTTCTTGAGCTTCATAGCCAGATTGATGCCTTTGAACCCCGCATCTACGGCATTTTCTATACTCGTAGCCTCATAATGCTTGGTTAACTCAAGTAGCAGTTTCACCTTATTGGTGTCTTCCTCTGCTTCCTGAATAAGCTGTTTAAGGGAATCTGTTTTAGACGATTGCGCCACTAACCAGCCCGGCACGAGCAAGCAAAGCAGGGCTATCCAACATGCGTTGGAAGTACGATCTATGAGGGCAAGTAAATAGTTTCGCACAGCCTGAATATAGCTAATAAGACAGGAGCGAGCCCGGAAATTCGTCCGTTTGCGGCCAGAGTTCAATAAACGCATGGTAGCGGTCGACTAACGCCTAAACCTTCACACCTATTATGCTTCGACTGAGCTCAGCACAGGCTGCTTCATAGGTGCTCGTTAAACTCTCACACCTATTACGCAAACGTCATCGATCTGCTCTAGCTCCCCGCGCCATTCTTCGAACTGCTGATCGATGATGGCACGTTGTTCCTCCATTGGTTTATCCTTGTTTTCAAGTAGTAAATCACGGAAGGCCTTGTATTTGAATTTCTTTCCCCTTGGGCCACCAAACTGATCGGCATAACCATCTGAGAAAACGTAAACGATGTCGCCTGGGTTGAGCGATACCTGGTGAGATGTGAACGGATGCGCATCTGCGAACTTGCCGATGGGTTGTTTGTCTGCTTTGAACTGTTCCACTTCATGGGCACCTGAACGAATGATCCAAAGCGGATTGTTTGCCCCTGAATACATGATGGTTCGGCTCTCGGTGTCTAGAATACAGAGTGCGATGTCCATTCCATCTTTCACATCTTGCTCACTTTGCTCGAAGGTTTCCTCCACCAGTTCCCGGACTTTATCGAGGATCTGACCGGGATCGGTCAACTGGAATTCCTTTAATGCGCGGTTCAGTGCATTGTGACAAACCACAGATACCATCGCACCAGGAACACCATGACCTGTGCAATCTGCCGCAGCGAAGTAGATTTTATTGTTGGCCTGTTCCATCCAATAGAAGTCACCGGCCACAATGTCTTTTGGTTTGTACAGGACAAAGGAATCAGGCAGCCACTCCTTCACTAATCGGGTAGGCGGGAGGATGGCTTCCTGAATGCGTTTTGCATAGGTAATGGAATCTGTGATCTCTTGATTCTTTTCTTCTACAATAAGCTTCTGAAGCGTGATTTCATCGTTTTTTTCCTCCAATACCAGATTGGCTTTCTTCTTTTGAGCATATCCACGCAGGACAAAGATTAGCAAGATCGCTACCAGCACGAACCCTATACCATAGGCTAGATTCAGCGCATTCTTTCGATCCACTTCTGCCTGTTGTGCAGCCTCTTTGTTTTTCAATGCTTCAATTTCCAACTCTTGCTTTTCGTTCTGGTATTTGGCCTCCAGATCACCGATCTGCTTGATTTTCTCTTCATTGATCATTGAATCTCGCAAGGTGATATATGCATCTTTGTATTCAAGCGCGTTTTTGAAATCGCCTGTGACCTTGTAGGCATCGGAAAGATCGTGCAAGGCCGTTAACTCCTGCTGCTTATACCTGTTATCTCTGGCTAGCGTTAACGCAGAGTCCAGATAGACAAACCCAGTTCGGTGCTCACCTTTGTTCACGTAAGCCAATCCCAGATTACGCATGCTCTCAGACATCCCCTCAAGGCTTTGGGCTGCCCTGCGCAATGCCAAACCCTCTTTGAGGTAAATGATGGCCTCATCAAATTTTCCCTCATTAATGAGTAGACCTCCCAGGTTGCTTAAGCAGAGCCCAACACCTCTTTGCTCGTTGACTTGCTTGAAGAGCTCTAGCGATCGCTTGTAATGTTCGAGGGCCCCATCGATATCATCAAGGTTTTCATAGGCGTTGCCCATGTTTACCAGCGCGATGGCCATCTTCCTTGTATCGCCAGAAGCCTCCGCCATATCCATGGACAATTGGTAACGTTCAATGGCCTTCTTGAAATCACCCATGTCTGAAAAGAGCACTCCAATGTTGGAATGCATCCTGCCAATGTTGAAGGTATCTTTCAATTCTTCAAAGACCTTGAGGCTTGCAACGTATTCGTCCATACCCGCCTCCAGATCCCCATCATTGATGAGAATGGTGCCGCGGTTGGAGATGAGGTTTGCCTTGATGTTTAGTAGGTCATGTTTATCACAGTGGACGATCCCCTCCTTAATTTCTGCCAACGCTTCATCCCTTCTGCCGGTACGCATGTAAATGGAGGAGAGGTGCATATAGCTCCATGAAATGCCTTCCGGCCATTTGATCTTTCTCGCTACTTCACCCTCCAGCTTTGCCAGTTCTTCTGCTCGTTTTACATCACCGTTCATCCTGTTGATGCAAACATTGTAGATGACCTTTACTTTCTGCGTGTCATCTGGCATAGAGGAAATGGCAGCGTCCAGGCTGTCAATGTTATACTGACTTCTTCCCGGAAGCGAAAGCATAACCATGAAAACCACGAAAAGTGTAAGCGATCTGAGCATGTCGAAATTTAGTGAAATCTATAGATGCATATCTTTGAAATAGAAGGAAATGAAGAGAATTCTTGCACTCTTGATCGTGGTATGCACAGCCACCGTGCTGACATCCTTTCAGCCAACTGCTCCAAAGCAGTTGCGCATAGCTGTGGCCTCGAACATGCAGTTCATGATGAAAGATATGGTTGAAACATTTGGCAAGCACACGAATACCAAATGTGAGTTAGTGGTTGCTTCATCTGGTAAGCACTGTGCCCAGATCATGAACGGGGCCGATGTAGACGTATTTGTTTCTGCGAGCAAGGTGTTCACCGATAAGCTTGAGAAAGCCAATGCTACGGTGAGGAATGTTAGACACGTGGGTAGTGCACCGCTTGTGATGTGGAGTACGAAGCTGAAGCAAGCTCCGGAACAAACTACTTTGTCTACCGATGCGGTGCGTAAAATTGCCATTGCGAATCCGAAGGTTGCTCCCTTTGGTGCCCGGGCGGCTGGATGTTTTAAAAAGTTAGGAGTCATGTCGGGAATAGAATCCAAGCTGGTGTTTGCTGAGAATGTTGCGCAGGTGAATCACCTTGTTATGACGGGGGCGGTGGACGTGGGAATCACCAGTCGCTCTTCTGTTCTGGCACCAGCAACCAGAGGTAAGGGAGTTTACACTGCCATGAAATGTGGCGCTGTTGATCACTATGCGGTAATGGTGAAACAGGACGATCCGAAATATGCTTTAGCGGATAACTTCATTAGATTCATGGGAAATTCAATAGGGAAGAGGATTTTGATCAAACATGGATACTTTCCTTCGCAACGATGAATTGGACTCCGATCATATTGTCATTTAAGTTGGCAGGAGTAACAGCACTGTTACTCTTGTTGATTGCAATACCCATTTGCGCATGGCTGTTCCGGTCGAAGACTTTTCTGCGACCAGTTATTGAAGCGCTAATTACCATGCCACTTGTGCTTCCTCCAACGGTGTTGGGGTTCTATTTACTTCTGGCATTCAGTCCGGCAAATACATTTGGAGCATGGATAGAGCAATACGTGGGAATAAGCCTGGTATTTTCATTTGAGGGATTGGTGATAGCTTCCATGATCTACAGTCTCCCATTCATGGTTTATCCTATCTATACAGGCTTACAGGGAATTCCTCAATCTGTTTTGGACGCAGCGAAGCTCACAGGTAAATCAAGATTCAAGGTCTTTACTACGGTGTTGTTACCCTCCATCAAACCCTCCATCATCTCAGCTATAATCATCACATTCGCTCATACCATTGGAGAATTTGGGGTAGTGTTGATGCTGGGCGGAAATGTTCCTGGTGTTACGCGTGTGGCATCTATCGCATTGTACGATGAGGTGGAATCATTGAACTATGCGGACGCGCACATGTACGCATTGGTGCTTATTGGTATTACGTTCATATTGTTGCTCACCCTCTTTGGTCTGAGACAGAACAAAACGATTGTTCACGTATGATCGATGTCAATATCCATACCGCGTTGGGAAAGGGCTTTGAAAAGTTCGAACTGCATGTGGAAACTTCGTTCCACGCAGGCGATATTGTTCACTTACAGGGAGATTCCGGAGCGGGTAAGACCACTTTGCTTAGAGCGCTTGCAGGGTTGATTAAACCGGATAGTGGCTACATCAATATCGAAGGGGACATGGTCTTTAGTCCAGAGTATTTTGTGGAAGCCGGGCAACGGGATGTGGCCCTTCAACTGCAGGAGTTGGGATTGTTTCCTTCGAAATCTGTTGAGCGCAATATTGGCTATTGTTATGACTCTCGCAGCCCCTTTCGCATACAGAAAATGTTGGACGCACTGGATCTTGATCAGTACAGAAAAATGAAGCCCCATCAACTCTCTGGCGGACAGAGGCAACGTGTTGGACTGGCTAGAGCTATGGCTCAGGGGAAAAGAATATTGTTGCTAGATGAGCCATTGAATGCCTTGGATGAGACTAACCGGGCGGCAGCAGTTGAGGTCATCAGGAGCTATCAGGAGATTATGCAGGGAGTGGTTGTTATCACTACGCACCATGAGCATGACCTAAGGGCTATAGCGAATAGAGAGCTTGGCCTTCAGGATGGACAGGTGATTTACGATCGCACGGTAGTACCATCTGCCAAATCTGTGGCAATGATGGGAACCATTGTTGATATCCTGAAGGGGGAGCGGTACGTGCTGGTTGTTGAATTTGATGGCGAGAAGGTTCACATACCTTGTGCTGCTGAAACTGCAGCTGCAGTTGAAATTGGTCAGCAACTTAGTCTTCAGTACGATATCAAACAAGGTGCACTGAGGGTGAGTTAGAATCTGGGCAGGCTTGGTAGGCTGGCGCTTCTTCTGAGTTTAGACTTGCGTTCTTCCACTTTCAATCTGTACCTGTTCTTGGACCAGTATAGCTTCAGTCTTGTTGTATGGTACCGGTCGGCAGTTTCAAGATTGAATAGTTGAAGACCTACCTTAGTCACATCTTCGAACTGACCTCCTTCGAATCGAATTTTCACGTTTACCACGCGATCCAATGTTGGCCGGATGCTTACTTCGGCTTTTGCGGTGTCATTTACCTGTTTGTTGTTGATGTACAGGTAGAATTTTTCACCCTTCTCAGAGAATACAGTGAGGTCGTTTTGGGCGTTTATGCCAAGCGAACCTAATAGGAACAGTATGATTAAACTTCTAGTCATGGTGCGATTTTGTAGGTAGAAATCAAAAACCGTGCCTCAACACAATAATACCGCGTATCTAAACTGCGTTTCAGCATTGTATGGTCATGAGATTAGGTATACTGATAGTGTCATTGGCGCTTGGAACATTGCTCAATGCACAATCTTTTGATTGGCAACGCATCAAGTCGAAGGCTATTGTGGCTAAACAGTTCTGTAAGACGAAGGGCATGGATACCCAGTATTGTTTTCTATTGGATATGAAGATCCATTCGGGGAAGAATCGGTTTTTCGTGTATGACTTCAAAGTTGATACCATTGTAGACCAGGGAATTGTAAGTCACGGATGTGGGAAGTTGAGTTGGGGAAGTGATGAAACAAAAACAACCCCTGTCTTCAGCAATACTCCTGAGTCACATTTATCTTCAATTGGCAAGTATAGAATTGGTAAAAGAGGATACAGCAGTTGGGGCATTCATGTAAAGTATTGGCTACATGGACTTGATAAGACAAATAGCAATGCGGTTAAACGCATTATTGTTCTTCATGGGTGGGACATGGTACCCGAATCTAATGTATATCCTCAGGGTTGTCCGGAAGGTTGGGGGTGCCCGGCAGTTAGCAATGGTTTTATGAAACGCATTGATAAGCGCCTGAAGGCCAGTTCTAAAGGAGTGTTACTCTGGATGTTTAATTAAGCACTTCTACAGGGAAAAGGATATCCATTCTCAAGTACTTATAACTCATCTCCTCCTTTTTCCATTTGCCGTCAACTTTGTAATTGATAACTGGTGCCCCTGGCAGTTTCAATGTTTTAAGCTTCAAGCCTTTTACAACATTGAGGTATTGCTCAAGGGTCTTCTTGCCTTCGGCAGTTTTTTCTGCTTCCATACCGCTCAACTTCAATTCTGGTTCTCCCAGTCCGTTCTTGGTAATAGGCATAAGAATGGTTGCTCTCAGGTGCTGGTCGATCAGATTTGGCACGGCAGCAGTGACTTTAGCATTAATGGCCTCTGAAAGCGTATTGCCATTCCACGTTTCCGCTCCTTTGATTTCTACTACATCTCCTGTTTCGATGCGGAGGAATTCATCGAGTGCTGGTTGTAGTTTGATGTCAACACGGCTCGTGTACTTAAACTCGGGTGGCCCTTGTTGCTGTTCAAATACCACCTTTGGCAGGATGGTCTTGTTCTTCTCATAGTCTTTAAAGACACAAATGCCTTTCGAAACTGCCTGGTCGTACTTGTATGTTTTGGTCTTACCGCCTTCTTCAACAATTACTGCAGTAGGTTTGCCATTGGTCTTCATGACGGCACACATGTACGTGAGCACCCCACCTTCAAATCTTTCCTCCTTAACGAACTTTCGATTCTTATCCAGCCAGAACTTGCTCGTAGTTCCTCCGCCATCATTACTGATCTCGAAATATGTGTAGTCTGTTGAAATGGCGGCCATCGCGTCAGATATCTTGCTGTGCGATCCGTACCAGGCGCGGTGCAGAACCTGGTCTCCTCCTCGTTGCATCAGTCTAATGATCACACTGTCTTTGTTAAACCGCTTGTAGCTAAGCTCGTAGGAATGTTTGTCGCCATTGTAGGTTACTTTCCTTCTCGCTTCTTCATAGCCTTTGAACCACCTTTGGTCTTTACCAACAGCATTTAGCAGGTATACCACTCTACCATCTTCTTTCTTCTCACAGTACAAAGTGTCTTTGTCTTTTGTAGTTGCCTGAAAATTGTGGATGTGCTTGCCCATTTCCAGATACGTGGTACGTGTTTCCGTTTTCGTGCCATCCTTGGTGGTGCGGATATTGATCCTTCTTCCCTTCTCTGAAACATCGTTGGTTTCCACGGTACCATTAGGATGGTATACCTCACTTGTAAAAAGTAAGGGTGTGTTATGTCTGGAGAAGTACTTGGTAGACTTCCTGTTTACATAGTTGATGGTTTCTTTACCACCATCGGTCCTACGAATGATGATATTGGTGAGCTCACCCTTTTCACCAAACTTCCTGATCGTTGTTCCTTTCTGAGATTGAATTACTCTGAATACGTAAGCATTGTCTATGTTCTGTGGACTTACGTCATAAGGTACACCTTTGAAATAGAGTAGTGTATCCTTTCCCATAATTAAGGCGGCCTCCTCAATACTGTTGGTTTCTGCAACCTTCTTGAGTTTATCGACAATCTTCTTGGCCATTGTTTCATCGGCAAGAATGTGCATTTGCTGTGCATTGGCGCCCAAGGCCAGCAAGATCAGAATGGTGGTTAAGCGTGTTCTCATACTACGAATATGTTCATTCAGACGATACCATGCAATTACTGTTCCGGTACGTGCTGTGTGCTGGTAAGACGACAAAAACGCGCTTGATGTTGCTTGACTTAAAATGAAAAAGAGAAAATCGTAACTTTCCGTAAACGCTCTTGACTATGAAACCTAAACTACTTTCTAAAGTTCGGGATTACTCTGTGCTCGCAACGGCAGCAGTTGCTGCGAATAGCGCAGATGCCCAGATCATATATACAGATATCAATCCAGACCAGGTCTTTAACGGCAATGGTTCTTACAATCTGGATCTGAACAATGATCTCACGAATGATTTCATTTTAAACATTTCTGGTAATACAAATTCTGCTTTCGTTACCGTCAATCCACAAAGCGGTAACCAGGTATTGGGATCTGGTTCGGATTCAAATGCATGGAATTATCCGTTTGCGATTACCAAGAACAATGGTATTTCAGCTGGACAGGTGGCGTGGTTCAAGAACGCAACCAGTAAGTCGGCTTTACTATCGTATTACTATTGGGGATCCACTTCGTATTCGAGTTTTGGAAATTGGGCTAATCAGACAGACAAGTATTTAGGCTTGCGTCTTGTGCTGGGCGCAGATACGGTATACGGATGGGCACGATTAGATGTGGCTGGCGATGCCAGTTCATTTACTATCAAGGATTATGCATACCAGGCTTGTCCGGGACTTCCTATCCTGGCGGGTGACAGTACAACAGATTCTGCAGCTGTTGCTATGAACGTTGTAGGAAATGATTTTCGCGACAATGGTGATGGTACTGATCTCGAAATTCGGTTTGATAAGCCAGCTTCGGAAGTTGGAATTACGGAGTACAGGATCATGATTGTGAAGCGAGCATTCTCGGCTACATTCAATGTAGATTCTGCCAAAGCGGTACCTCCAGGTAATTACATCTCACATATCCCTAACGGTAACAATTATGTAGATACAATGATGGCAACCACACAGGACGTGGATGGTAATGTGTTGGTGCCTAATCTGCCTTATACGATATTCGTTTTGAGCATTCACGATGGTGTGAATAAGTCAGGTCCAAACCTTTCTGCTGGATTTGATACAATTATAAGTGACCTTAGTGCTGGCCTCGCTGAACGCGAAGTGTTGAAGTTCAAGGCTTACGCTTACGATCAGAAATTGGTGCTGGATGTAGACCCTTCATTGGTTGGCCAGGATGTTCAGGTAATGGACAACAATGGCCGATTGATTCGCCAGGCGCGCATTGCCGCCACGCGCGAAACCATTGGTCTTGGAAACCTTTCAACTGGAGTTTATCTGGTAAGAATAGGGGAGGGTACGCTGAAGGTATTGGTAGAATAAGGAAGCGCTGGGCAAAGCCCAGCGCGACCCCTGCTTTAAGTGCGCGATTTGCTTACTTATTCTTGAATGTCGTGCCAATCTCAGGCACAACCTGAATCAGGAGTTGCGCTTTTTGGAGAGAGATTAGCTTTCATGTATGACGGCCAGCAGTGCTATTTAGTTGCCTTCTGAGAAGCGGTAATTCACTCTAATATTGAGAAATGTGGCTTCCCCACCTATCCATTCCAGGTCGGGTTTGGTCATTACTCCTGCCGGGTCAGAGATGATGTCGTGATTGATAAAGCAGTTGAAGAACAGATAAAGGTATAATTGGTAATCGAAGCTTACTCGTTTCAACGGGTACCATGAAAATCCCGCTCCCACTCTAGGCCCAACCGTAAAATAATTGGCACGTGAAATGCCCTCAGGCCCCCATTGACCCTGGGCGGTGTTTGCGTTCACCCACCCGCTGTTCTGTGTGGAGAAGAACACATTGTTATAGGTTTGCCGGTGCTCCAACCACCCGATACCCAGCCTAATGCTTCTGAAGAAAACGAACTTCTTTAAGGTATCGTAGTAGGTGTTGTAGCCCAGGAATAAACCTGTCGCATGGTATTCATTTCCCCAGTGGCGGTAATCAGCACGGTTACCCGAAGTGCTTACAAGTTCAAGGTCTCTTCCACCAGACTTTGTGCTAAGCTGGTATTGATATCGAAAGGATAGAACCGGGCTACGTTTTGCCCTGACGTATTTGTAGGTGAGTTCAGCAGCCCAGGCACCCATTTGAGCGGGTATTGCAGTAGCTACTATGGGTGACACGTCTACTCCAATCTCATGAGGGAGCTTGGGGCCTTCATAGTAATCCTGCCCAATTGCCAAAAGCGCAGCGCAGCATAACACAGCAAGAAAGCTATACTTCATCATTGTGCGATTTGGCAATCGGGAGGAGAAACGCTAAGACTAAGTATAGAACTGTTGGGGCCTCAATTTATTATTTGAGCCTACAGAAATTTGGGGATGAAAAGCAAGCAGCCAACCACCACTGCAACGATGCTTGCTACCAGAACGGCTGCACTGGAAATGTCCTTACATGCTTTTACCATTGGGTGCTTTTCTGGGGCTACATGATCAGCCAGGTATTCGAGCGCTGTGTTTATAAGCTCGATGGAGATTACAAAGCCAATGGTTAAGGCCAGGATGATCCATTCCGTTGTATCGAGTTTGACCCACCAACCAAGTGCGGATACACCGATAGCGGCAATCATGTGGATGGAAAGATTGGGTTCTGTCCGGAAGGCAGTTCCTAAACCCTCAAATGCGTAACCGAAGCTTTTGATCCTGCTTGACAAGGACCAGTTGCTCGAATTCTTTCCCTCCGGTTTCTTCATTAAAATGAAAAGGGGGTGTTGCCACCCCCTTATGTTAATCGTTAATGTTTGACCACCTTGCCAACACTTAAGACTTTATTCTTTTCAAGGAGTTTGATGGTATACATACCCACATCAAGTGACCGGCTATCAATCGTTTGATTTGAGCGTACCTGCTCCTGAAGTACAACCTGCCCAACGGTATTGAACACGATCAATTCATATTGCTCGGATCCTGTTGCACCCTCAACCCGGATCGTAAACTGATCTTTGAATGGTACAGGGAACATGCTCACCTTATCGTTGAATACATAGTCGTTAATGCCAACACAAGGCTCCACTTCAATGTTCACCGTATCTGAGTTTGAGCAACCGTTACCATCGGTGTATGTGTACACAATTTCGTGGTTACCCGTTCCAGCAGTACCTGGATTGAAGTTGGTGCCAGACACACCTGATCCGCTGAACGTGCCACCTGAAGGTGTACCTGTTAGGACGATCGGTCCACTTTGTACACAGACAGTGTCTTGAGCAGCTGCCATCAAAACATTTGGTAACTGATTAACCGTTACGGTTACGGTATCAGTTGCCTGACAACCTCCCGCGCCCGTACCAGTAACAATGTAGTTTCTGGTAGAATCTGCGTTGAACTGCACACCATCGGAAACACCGTGGTTCCACGTATAAGTAGATGCGTTTCCTGAACCTGTAAGGGTAAGTGGTTGACCAGCACATACTGTAGTATCGTTGCCTCCCATAACGGTTACGTTTCCATTGGCTATAACGGTAATGATTACCAATCCATCAGCGGCATTGTTTCCAGCTGTAAATACAGGATTGGCCAGGGTTCCGCTCCACGAGGAACCACCACCGCCACCAGCGTTGCTGTTTTGGCCTCCTGAGGCGCCTCCGCCACCGTAGTAGCCTCCGCCACCACCGCCAGGACCAGTGCTACCGCCACCGGCACCACCAACTCCGAGTGTTCCAGCATTTCCGTTAGCAAAGCCGCTGTTGACTCCAAATGCGCCACCGCTGTTAAGGCCTCCGCCTCCACCGGCACCACCGTTGTTACCTCCGTTACCAACGCCACCGGCACCACCGTTCAATCCACCGTTTGCACCTCCAACAGGAGGTCCCTGAAGATTGGCGCCTATTCCACCGCCACCTCCGGCATAGTTAGAACCAACGGTTCCACCACCGCCTGTTCCGCCCGGAGCGTTTGGATTTGTAGCACCAGCACCGCCACCACCACCGGCAACAATTACACGGTCGTTAAGTGTAGTTCCACCAACGCGAACATCGGTAGCACCACCACCATTACCACCGCCTGAATGTCCAGCACCACCGCCATTGTAACCGTTCATTCCACCAACATAGACGAACAACTGCTGGCCTGGGATTACATTCATTTCTGCGGTAACAGTACCACCATTGGCACCTTGTGAAGTACTTGAATTTGCACCACGTGCACCGCGACATTCAATGGTTACCTTGCACGCTCCGTTAGGAACGGTATAGATCTGCTGTGCACCGGTAAAGGCAAACGTTTGTGCCTGCGAGAATCCGATCGCAGATATTGTAAGCCCTGAAATAAATAGTAGAAGTTTCTTCATAGTATTAGAGAATTGGTTCACTTACAAGATAGACCTTCTCCAATGAATTGGCAAGAGTACTATTCCTTGCCAATAGCTTGCTCGTTTACTTTGGGATATCGCATAGCGATGAGATGATGGAAGATGTAGTAAGCCGCCAGGATAAAGACACCATAACCAATGGTCATCGCCCAGGTGCGTGTGTGTTCCATTGGATAAACACATCTCTCCATAACATCGTGAAAAATAGAGGAAGGGTGAAAGAATATATCCCAGCTGTTCCATCTCACAAACCTTCCCAGGTACACGCCAAAGGATGACATGAAAACCAATCCGGATACCAGGAACCAGCTCTTGATTTTCCCAAGACGTTGCCTGATCCAGTTGTGTATATCGTACAGAGAAAGGAAGCCCATAAGCAAGCCTGTCCAGGAGAATGCCATCAGGATCAGAATGTCGAACCACATGGGAACCCCAAATGAATGTTTGAGGTGCAGGAAATCCGTTACGATATACAGAGCGTTGGGGAAGAAGAGTAGCCAGAAGCCACCAAGAATGAATTTGGTAAGATAGGGTCTTCCCATCCTGTCAGCTCGAAGAAAAAGCCGGCTAAACACAAGTGGTAGAAAGGCTAGGAACAAGTTCCAGACCAGGAAAAGGAACATCAGGCTACCTGTTGCAGCTACGCGACAAATGACCAATACAATGCACAAACAGCAGGATAATGCAAGACCCAGCAATACGTTGAAGCTGGGATTTCGGAGAAGGTGTTTCATGAAATTCTTTTGATCACGAAACGGTTACCGCAAGGGTGTATTGCGGAATTAAGATTTTATAACATTTCGGGTAGGTATAAAAGAAAAGCGGTCTGGCTTACTATACTTCGACCAAACCGCTGTTGCACGAACTGAGGGATTTATTCTTACAGCATCTTTATCACCATTCTTCTATTCTGCTGATAAGCTGCCTCTTTATCTTCTGGCGAAGGCAAACGGGAAATATCCGCATCGGTGATCATTGGCTTTGATTCACCATACCCGTTGGCCACTAGCTGTTCGCTGTTAATCCCTTTCGACACCAAGTATGTCATGAAAGTTTCGGCTCTTCTTTGTGTTAGTTTCTTGTTTGTTGAAGTATCACCTCTTGAATCTGTGTGACATTGGATCTCAAAACGATCGTAAGGTCTTTCAGAAATGAAGTTGATGATCTCTTCCATTTTCCATTGTGCAGCATCCGGAACCTTGGGTTCATTCCACCAGCCTCGGTAAGTCAGGTGCTCAAGCGGAAGCTTGAACATGGTATCAGATTGTTTCGATCCCCCGATCCACGCTGATGTTACTATGAGGTATGCCGCTATCATTTTCTTTTTCTTAGAATCCGATCAGGTGCAGCTGCTGCTGCACTCCGATCGAATTTCTGCCCCTTTCCATTCTTATGTAGCCGAATGTGAAAGGACTTGCTACTACATCTGGCTCTTTATATGTGGATTCAAAAATCAATTTGAATACGTTCATTTGGTTTGTTTACTTCATAATCAGGTGAGCACAAAACGTTACACTTGTTGTTACATTTATTTTTGAAAAAAATCGATAAATTCACTTAAGTGTCAGATTCACAGTCATTTGCGGTAATAATAAAAAACAAGTTTGTGCTTGTTTTGGTGGCTGTTGCGGTTACTTTTCTGGCATTTTATCCCTCTTTAGACAATGGATTTGTTGATTGGGATGATCCCAAGTACCTATTGGAGAACCCAGTTGTTTGGGAGTTGACCAAGGACAATGTGAAGGAGATGTTCAAGCCCACATCCTTCACCCATTCCTATGTTCCCTTATCTCAATTGAGTTTTGCATTGGAGAATCATTTTTCAGATCACGCATATAACAGTCCGGAGAATGCGAAGATGCATCACCGGAACAACCTGTTGCTACATCTGCTGAATACGATCCTGGTCTTTTTCCTGGTATACAGATTGTGCAAAAGAAAGGTGGCCCCTGCATTTATTGTAGCCCTGTTCTTTGGCATTCATCCTATGCATGTAGAATCCGTTGCCTGGATATCTGAGCGGAAGGATGTACTGTTCTCCGCTTTCTTTATCGCCAGTTTGTATTTGTATAGCATCTACAAGCTGGATGGAAAATACTGGGCATACTTATTGGCCATCGTCTTTGCCTTTGCGAGTGTAGCTTCTAAATCTGCAGGAGCACCCATAGGGGCCGCGATCTTGCTGGTGGCATTTTGGCTTAACGGAAAGCCTAAGATGAAAGACTGGCTAGAGTCCATCCCCTTCTTTGCCGCAGGTGCCTGGGTGGGTTATATGACGGTGTATGTAGGCAACAAGACGGGCACTATTGCCGCAGGATCTGTATTGTCGTTTGTAGATAGATGTGCGGTTGCCGGACACAATGTGCTCATGTACATCGTCAAGTTCTTCGTACCCTACGAACTCACGAATTACTATCCTTATCCGGAACTCAGTGAGCCGTTACCTGTCATGTATTATGTGGCACCCTTTCTGGCACTTGCATTGGTTGGCTTGATGATCTGGTCTTTAAAGAAGACGAGAATATTCTTCTTCGGAGGGATGTTCTTCCTGGTGAATGTTGCCTTGGTGTTACAGTTTTTCCCGGTTGGGCCTAATATCATGGCTGAGCGGTACACCTACATTCCGTACATCGGATTCCTCTTCATCGTTGCAGCTGGGTACCAGTATCTGGTGGATAATAATAAGAAGCAACCGCTGCTTTTGTTCAACGTTGTGCTCGCACTTGGAGCCGCATCCTTTGTTTACATCACCATGGATCGATGCAAAGTGTGGAAGAGTAGTGAAACGCTCTGGACGGATGTGATTGGGAAATATGGTAACGAAATAGACGTGGCATTCCTCAATAGGGGGAATTACTATGCCAAAGAAATGGGAGAGTTGGATAAAGGGATTGCGGATTACATGGTGTTGGTGAACAAGGGAACAGCCGATGTAAAGGTGTTTACCAATCTTGGAAATTCATTGGGCCTTAAGGGAAGGCAGTTTGCGGAAGCCGGAAGAATGGATCTGGCAAACGATCATTACAATAGATCGGTTGAGGCGTTTACCAATGCCATTAACCTGGATTCACTTCAGGTGAGGGCATATGTGAACAGGGGAATTACTTACGGATTTGTAGGGCGTCATGAGGAAGCACTGGTAGATTTTAATAAGGCATTGAAGATCGATCCAAACGAGATGGACGCCAGGGTGGAGCGTGCCTTTCTGTATTTCTCTATGAAAGATTACCAAACTGCGGTTGGCGAGTACACCTACCTGATCAATACATTCCCTCCGATCTCTGCTTACTACCAGAACAGAGGTATCTCGTATTTCTACCTGAATGATTTCAATTCAGCTTTGAAGGATTTTGCAATTCTAATAGGAATGGAACCTAACAATGGCGAGCATTATTTCAATAGCTCTGTATGTTTTAGTAGAGTAGGTGATATGCAGCAAGCACTCTCTTATGGAGAAAAGGCTGCTCAGTTGGGATACAAGGTTCAACCCTCTTACCTGAATGAATTAAGGCAGAAGTTGGGTGGATCATGAATCTGAGAATAACTGAATCTTATCTGATTGCAGTTCCCAGTTCATCAAGACCTTATTGAAAGTGAGCGTGTAATATGTGAGCATCTTTAATTTCCCATCCCAAAGACCGTACGCAACAACATCTACATTATAGGTTAGCTTGGTTTTAGGAGTGAAGAGAAATAGAAAATCACAATCGTGAAGTAGCCGGGCTTTCTTGAAGAAGGCATCGTGTTGGATCACAGCTCTCGCTTCGCGTTGGAACTTGTACTCATTCTCGAAATCTACATCGAAGTCAAATTCCCAATCTATGCCGTACTTCTTTCTTAGCTCTTCCAGTTCGAAGTAGTTGTGTCTGGCGACTTTGTCACTTAGTTTGCTTGGTACATCTGCCAGTCCTACCAATTCGAAATGAATATTCCATCGCTTTCCAGTGATCTGAAGCGCATTGAATTTACTGTTGGTGTAGTGCCCGTAGGTGTACAGGGTATACTTCTCGGTTGGTTGTTGGCTGTAACCAATCGAGCACAATAGCATACATATGATGAACAGACAGCGTGCCATATCACGTTTATTATCATTATCGACAAAGCCGAAAAAGTTACGGGGGTGCCCTATATTATACGCTAAAGCACTGAAATTGTTCGATTTAGGGCATAAAAAAAGTCCTGCCGAAACAGGACTTTAGTCTCCTACTGTAGAAATCTTAACGGGATGTATGTCCCATGCTCTGAACTAAACCATCAAGTTTCCTTCTGAACTTCTCCAGCGACACAGAGTAGCTATCAGAAACAACCTTGTCATTTTTTCCTTCTACGTAGTTGTTTGTACCAGTCATCACGAGCGAGTGTTTCCTCACTGGTCCTTTCTTGGTATTTCCGTAGGTTTCATTATAAGCAGAGCGCAGCTTCATGGTATCTATCCAACGCTCGATCATTTTCATTTCCAGATCTGAAATCTCCATCACCTTTTTCTTAGCTGGTCGGGCAAGGGTTCCGGTCTCCTGATACGCATATTCAAGTTGATTTCTCTGCTGGTTGATGATGTATGTATGACTTCTTGAGGAATTCACATCATCGTGCTCGTTCATCTCAAACTTCAAGACCAAATAATGTTTTGAATTTTTTGAAGCAACGTCACTTTGTGCAAGCGAGAACAACGAAATCGAAAATAAAAGTGCGATTAGGAAGATTCGTTTCATGCTGATAATGAGTTAGTTACAATCAAATATCAGGTTTTACGATTAGCATGTCAAGTCAAGTTATTCACATTTATCAACATTTCGATCTTGGCGCTACTCCAAATGTGGGTCACCTGATTTGAACTTCACACCGTACGGTATCTTGATGTTAAGAAAGATGTTTCTTCCCGGATCACTGATGCCAAATCTTCGGTACCGTGAGAGGTGATTCGCGTACTCTTCGTTAAGCAGATTTCTCACACCCAGTGCGAACGTTATCGGATGGATCTTGCTTCCTGCTTTCACTGCTACTCCAAGATGAAGCAGGTGATAGTCAGGTGTGGTCCATTCCATTGGAGCAACATTTCTTCTAGCACCACTATAAGAATGCTCTACGAATGCCTGGAAAGTGTGGATCCATTTATCCATTTTCCATTCACCTCTAAGCGTAGTATTCCACCTGTTGGCGGGCATCATTGGCAGTACATCTCCATTGCTCTGACTTCCCTGAATAATGGAAATGCCAGATTCTATATGAAGCCAATCAACCGGGTGTGGATGCAGGTGAATTCCACCCTCACCACCTGTAATTACACCGTTGGCTTGCTCATAATTGAATACCTGAAAGCCATCAACGCTCGAATCAGCTGGAGATAGGTAGATATAATCTCCAATCATGTTTACATATGGAGTCAGGTAGAATGAGAAATGCTCATCCTTTGATTCCAATCCAAGGTCAACCTGAATGTTACGCTCGGTATTCAATGCTTCATTGCCAATTTCAAATCGGGCGGCACCGTGGTGAACACCATTGGAAAACAGTTCAGACGTATTAGGTGCCCTGAATCCTGTAGATGCAGATGCCCGCAGTTCATATTGCCTGAAATTTCTAAGTACCGCTACTGAAGCATTGGTAGATTGGAAATTCCACTCGCGGGTAATCACATTCAGTTCCGGGTTATTTACAAAATGAGTAGGGCGAATCGATCTGTAATCGTGCCTGATTCCAAGCTGGAAGCTCGTCTTCTCCGTTACTCTTTGCAAGGTACCATAGATCGCACCATCAATGCGGTCTGTATTCGGAATAATCTGTTCCTGACCTGAATTCCGGTTGTACTGAATCATCCACTGAGATCCAACAAGGACACTCCATAGGGAGTCTTTTAGAGATTGATGGTAGTTGAGATCTCCGGTGTACGTCTTGAGGATCATTTTGATTGCTGCAAGCTCTTCTTCTCCCTCTTCCTCGTGAGCTAGACTGTCTTCCCCATGTTCATGGTGCTCAAACTCCTGTCGCTCGTTCAACTGGTATCCCAACGCTAATCTGAGCCTGCCTTTGCCTACGAGAAAGGTATTGTCCAACGTTGCCATATGGTGTTCGTTGTACTGAAACGGCTCTACTGCGGTAAACCAATTGGGTGCCGCTTCTTCCTCCTCGTGTTCCTCTTCTTCCTCTTCATGTTCACCTTCGGTGAGCCCATTCCACTGTTGGTTATATGAATAGCGAAAGTTGGAAATAACCGTGCTGGAGTTGTATCCTAACGCAGCCTTTGTAGTTTGATTCGCGTAGCGCGAATTCTCTACAGCATGACCTTCACCATCTTTGTAATCTGTGAACAGGTTGGTGGTGTTGAACAAGTTTAGTTTCAACCTCGTCCCCGATACCTTTATACCACCTGCCATGGTTGTTCCCAGATTGGAATGACCAACGGTTTGCACAAAACCTTCAAGACTGTTTTGATCCGCGTAGCGCTCTTCTACCAGGTAGATCACACCACCCATCGCATCTGAACCGTACTGCATAGAGGCCGGACCTTTGATGATCTCGAGTCTTTCAATTCCAGCAGTACCGAGACCAAGTCCATGATCACCTCCCCATTGCTGGTTTTCAAGTCGGGTACCTTGCGAAATGGTAACGATCCTGTTTCCCGAAAGTCCCCTGATCACAGGTTTAGCGAAAGAAGCACCTGTGGAAACTACGTTTAACCCGGGAACTTTTCTCATGGCATCGGCCAGACTATTACCACCCGTTACTTCAAGCTCGTCCATATGAGCTTGTTCAACGCGTGCTACATTATCTGATACCAGTCTGCCCAATGGAGAAACTACTACCATTTCGTCCAGATCGAAATGGGCATGCGCCATGTTCACTTTGACCGAGGCACTTCCTTTAACGGTAAGCGTTTTGGGCTCAAACCCGAGTGCACTGAATTGAATGGTCAATTCCTTGACCGGTAGTTTTCTGATTTTAAAATGTCCGTGTTCATCCGCGGTAACACCAATTTTAAGTTCCGGAATGAATACTGTTGCGTAAGGAATACCTTCAGCGGATTCCTCATCTATTACTATACCCTCTACCTGTTGTGCCCATGTTGATACACAACCAGCGAATAGGGCTAGTAATAAGCCTATTCTCTTTAACATCGTTAAATGTTGTTACGTAAATATCTACTGTTTGCTTATGCGGTTGGCTAGGCCAGTAGAGGAGGTCCCCGGGAGGAACTTGTGATAACCTTTTTGATGACAGTGGCATAAGGCTGGTCAACAAGAACAACATTGATCTCATGTTTCAGGATCTGCGGTACCGCATCGGCATCAATAAAGTTTTTGGAGAAATAGTGATCACAGGCTGCACAATGATGGTGATGCTTGGCAACGATCCCCTCTCCATGATCGTGGTGATGGTGATGCGTGTGAAACAACCCACGTGGTACAATCAATCCGCAGAATACTGCTATCAGTACCCATGCAAACCTTCGTATGTGCTTCCTTTTTTTCACTTCAGGGCGAAAATATGCAATTAAGTGCGGTAACGCACCAATTCTTATGTTAAGCTTTAGATATCTATCTCCCCTGTCAGGTAGGTGACGGCCTTGCCTTCCATCAAGACTTTGTCGACAAACAACGTGCAGGAAAGCTGACCTCTTCTCTCGCTTAGCTGTGTTGCCGTAATAGAGGGTCGATCCAATTTCTCTGCCCAGTAGGGGGTAAGCAGCGCATGTGCGGAACCCGTTACCGGATCTTCATTTATTCCTGATTGGGGGGCAAAAAACCTCGAAACAACATCCACCTCATTTCCGGGTGCGGTGCAGATCACCCCCCTTGCTTCCACCTGCTCAATGGCACGGAAGTCTGGTTGAAGACTTTCGATGGCTGCTTGGTCCTCAAATTCCAGAAGTACATCATAATTGCCCTTCACGGCATTAAGCGGTGTTGCACCAAAGCATTCAGTGAACGTGGCTACATCCAGAGAGGAATCACTAACCTTATCTGCGGGTAGTTCCATCAGGTACCTGGTGCCGACATTCTTTACCATGAGTGTTCCTGCGTAAAGGGTGTCAAATTCTACAATGGTTTGTCTAATGCCTAGTTCGAACAGTACATGCGCAGCAGCCAGTGTGGCATGTCCACATAATTCCACTTCCACTTTTGGCGTCATCCAACGAATGAAGAGCCCATCTTCATTGTTTCTGACAAAAGCAGTTTCGGCAAGGTTGTTTTCAGATGCAATCTTCTGCATAACGTTGTCAGGTAACCACTTATCCAGCAGTACAACAGCAGCAGGGTTACCGCCAAACATTTCAGCAGTAAATGCATCTACCTGATATATAGGAAGCTTAGCCATTCTTTCTTTCGTTTAATGCCATCTTGGCCATGCGATAGTAATACTTCTCCTCAAGGAAACCATTCTTCTCCCAGAACTTCTCAAGGTTCCTGCAGCGTTCTACCGGGTCCAATGATAACGTATAACATATTTTCATCATGTCGTGGGGACAGGCATATTGTGGCTTTCCATCCGATTCATCCAAATGGTTGCTACCATTCATTACGCATTTGTAGGCAGTGCAATGCCGAATGGAGAACATGTGCCCTGTTTCGTGAGCCGCTACCTTCAACGTGCGACCTAAACACTGCTTGAAGGCTAGAGAATCAATGGAAGGGTCGCCATAACGTGCCATAGACCAAACACCCACACGCTTTTGGATAGAGGCTTGTCCGAAAACGAAGTTCCATTTAGGGTTGGGGTAGAGGTCGGTTTGCGTAAAGGCGATGTAGGCAACGGCATCGTTGGGAAGATTCGGAAGCAGCACCTCATGAAGGATATACGGAGTATAGAACTGATGCATTCCTCCATGCATCCTTTGTTTGTCTTTTGGAATATCTGATTGCGGAATGGTTTCCATGATCTTATAAGGTACGCCATAGAAAGTGCCGAGGTATTCTGCTGTGATCTCTATGATCTTCTTATGTGAAGGCGTGAAGTTGCCTATAGGCTGCAAATACAGAACTTTTCGTTCCGCAGTCGTAGATACCTTGGGTGATTCAATGTACTGCCGGTACGACTGGCCGTTTTCCTTGTGTTCGGCAAGCCATTCTCCAGGCTGAACGGGATCCATTCCTTCATGGAAGCGCTCGATGGATGCACGCACCGATGTGAACTCACGATCCAATTCTTTGGAATAAGGATCTCCCTCCATCATTGCTGCATCCTGTGAACACCCAAGCAGGGTAACGCAGGTAAACAGACCTATGAATTGCGGAATACGCATACCCAAATTTACTGCTTTACAGTTTCTCTTGCAGCAGTTAACCAGTTCAGCAACTGGGGATCAATATCATCCAGGGAGTCAACGCTCAGCACATGATTGTACCTGTTCGTAGAGTACTTATCTACTTTTCGAATCGGAAACACATCTTCCGGATGATCTAATGCGAACTCGATCTCAATGCTGTTCTTTCTCACCTTCAATGTGGAGAAAGTGCTTTCAGCCTTGAACATGATCTCGGTCTTTACAGGTTCCATGAAGGCACCAGGGAGTGAGAGCAAATGCTTCTCAAGCACTTTGTACAACTCAACGATACTGTCAGGCTTGCCCGCAAGGTGATCTTCAACAGAGATCTTAACGCATGAATGCCATTGATCCTTTCCGCGAAAAGAACGCCCGCATTTAGGACAAACCCACGGCATTACTCAGACTTCCAGTCGGTACCTCTTCCCTTGGTATAAGGAACCTTGTTCTGGTCAAGCTTTTTCTCCAACGCTTCAATCTTGGTAACGTTGGTGTGGATCTGCTGCAATACCGGACCGAATTCTTCACCTGCGATCTTCAGGCCTTCAACGTTAGAGTTGGTTGGAGCGCTTAGGTTCTGCCAGCTCTGCCATACTGCAATTCCAATGCGATCTGAAATAGATGCCGGAGTTTCGAATTCATGTCTTGACAACAGGCCGTCACCGTACATTTTGATGTCCAGTTCCTTGAACGACTTCTTCAATGCCTGTACATCTTTCATCATGTCTAGTGGTGCTGGCGCGTAAACCTGAATTGCTCTCTCGATCAATTTGATCTTCTCTTTAGACTCACTATGGATCTGTGACGCACCATCAAACCTCCTTCTCAATTCACTCAGGTCAGCCAGGAATCCTTGCCATGCTTTCTTGTCCACCGCAGGAAGCGTTCTGTTATCAAGCGCTTTCACTTTGAAGTTTTCCGGCCCAGCAATCTGCGTTAGCATTCCGTCTACACTTTTGTACATGGTAACTGAGTAGGTTCCCTCATCCACCAGATAGCCATCGTCAGCCATTCCGTACCTGCCCGGTTTCTCGTCCTTCAGCTTAATAGGTGAGGTGGTAGTTGTTCTGAAGTTCCATACAATGCGTTGCATTCCTTTAGATGCGCTTGCCTTCATCTTCTTGATGGTCTTACCGCTGGCATCCTTGATCACGAACAGCACGTAAGGCTTTTCCTGGTCGGCTTCTGCCCTCATTTCATTGAATGACGGGTAAACCACATCAAGACCACCTTTCTTTGCCTTCTTCTCTTTCTCCCTTCTCAGCTCCTGAAGTGTTTTGTATTTATCCTTCATGTAAACCGTAAATACAGCACCAATTGGGGGATTCTTTGCTGAGTAGAAACCATGTCCCTGGCTTCCAACACCTCTCAATCCAAGTGGATTTGATTCTACGAACATCAAAGCTTCCTTGATTGGGAAGATGTGCGCCTCCTTGGCAAGTACTTCATTGGTGGCGCCACGCAATGGAGAATAGTCATCCAATACGTAGAACCCTCTACCGAAAGATGCCAGTACCAGGTCATTCTCTCTTCTTTGAATGGCAATATCTCTCACTGCTATGGTAGGAAGACCGCTCTTCAGCTGGATCCATTTCTTGCCGCCATCAACAGTAAAAAAGCATCCAAACTCAGTACCTGCAAACAAGAGGTCTTTGTTTACGTGGTCTTGCGCAATGGCATAAACAGAACCCTTCTTGGGTAGGTCTCCTGCGATTGATACCCACGTCTTGCCCTTGTCTGAACTTTTCATCAGATAAGGCTTGAAATCACCTTTCTTGTGGTTGTTAAAGGCAGCGAATACCACATTTTCATCGTGTTGAGATGCTACCAACATGTTTACATAGGTCATGTTAGGTACCCCAGGGAATGATGCCACCTTCCTCCAGTTCGCACCATTGTCTTCGGTTACCTGTACCAATCCGTCATCAGTACCTACGTAAAGCAATCCTTCTTTCTTGGGCGATTCGTCCAGTGCAACGATGTTTCCAAAAATGGTGGTGGACTTGTTCTTCATTACAGCATCGATGCTCTGCACCTTGCCCATTACCTTCATCTTGTTTCTGTCTAGTTGACGGGTGAGGTCACCACTGGTCGCTGTCCAGGTATTCCCTCTGTCATCAGAACGGAAAAGCTTATTGGCAGCGAAATAAATACGCTTGTTGTTGTGTGGTGAGATCACCAACGGAGCATCCCAATTCCATCGTAGTCCTGGCTCTCCTTTACCAGGTTGAGGCTGAATGCCTACACGCTCTCCACTCTTCTTATCGTAACGAACAAGCCATCCATACTGTGCCTGAGCATATACGATGTTTGGATCTTTCGGATCAATCTGCGATTCAAATCCATCACCACCATTGGTGATATACCAATCCTGATTAGTAATACCAGAAGTATTGGTAGTTCTAGACGGTCCACCAAGACTGTTGTTATCCTGCGTTCCTCCATAAATGTTGTAGAAAGGTTTTGCCTCATCTACAGCCACTTTATAGAACTGCGTGATGGGAAGATTCGGTTTGAAGTGCCATGTCTTCGCAGCATCGTATGTTTCATACAATCCACCATCACAGCCAACGCGCCAGTGGTCAAGATCATTAGGGTCTTGCCACATACAGTGGTTATCTACATGCTTCTTCTCTTCGCCTGTGCGCTTCCACGTCTTACCACCATCTTCTGTATGATGGAACCAGGTGTCCATCGAGTAGACCTTATTTACATCAGCCAGGTCGCAGTAGATTTCCTGGTAGTAGTTACCGCTGGTCTTTCTTTTACTTTGCTTGCTCCACGTTTCGCCCCGGTTGGTTGATTTGAAGAAACCACCCTTTCCTTCACTGGCTTCAACAATAGCATAAAGCAGGTCTGGATTCACGGGAGAAATAGCAAGACCGATTCTTCCCTTATCTGTTCCCGGAAGTCCCTTGTTGATCTCTCTCCAGTTCTTTCCGCCATCTGTGGTTTTCCAAAGACCCGAACTAGGACCTCCACCCACATAGGTAAATACATGTCTTCTTCGCTGGTGTGCTGCAGCGTACATTACATCTGGATTCCTTGGATCCATGATGAGGTCACAAAATCCTGTGTGCTCGTCCACCTTTAGGATTTGCTTCCAGGTCTTGCCCATGTCTTCCGTCTTGTAGATGCCACGCTCGCCACCGGCACTCCAAAGTGGACCATAAGCTGCTACATACACCACATTAGAATTCTCCGGGTGTACAATGATCTTGGCGATGTGCTCGGATGTTTTCAAGCCCACATTCTCCCATGAATTACCTCCATCAAGAGAACGATACACTCCGTCTCCATAAGCTACACTCCGCTGGTTGTTGTTCTCACCAGAACCCAGCCATACAGTATTCGGATTGCTCGGGTCGTAAGTGATGCATCCGGTTGAGTAAGAACCATAACTATCAAACACCGGTGCAAAGGAGATGCCTGCATTGGTAGTTTTGAACACACCTCCTGAGGCAATGGCCAGGAGATATTCGTTGTGGTTGTTCGGATTTACAGCAATGTCTATGATTCTTCCAGCGGTTAATGCCGGTCCAACATTTCTAAAGCTTAGTGCCGAGAACGTTCCGGAATTCCATGGGCCTTTATTAGCACCATCGTCTTCACCTTTCTTTTTCTTTTGAGCGAAAGTGGTTGATACAACCGCAATACTCACAATCAGAATACCTAGTTTTTTCATGCTATTGTGGAATGGGACGTGAATATAGCACAATAGCATCAAGCCTTCAAGTACAATAGTATGAGCGGTAGTACCCCTATTCCGGTGGGGAGGCAACTACATACCGGATGGTCTGGTAATCGAACTTCAACAGGTAGATTCCATCGGCCCAATCAGAAATATCAATGGTCTGTTGCCAGCATTTTCCCTCGCTTCCTCGATAGTCCTTTACGTGCCTTCCCAATTGATCAATAACGGAAAGTTTCGTGAAGCACCCATCGATCTGTAACGTTGTTGTTCCCGGATTGGGATAGACATTGATGCCGGTAGGTGGTTTCACCTGTTCGATTCCAGCAAGGATGGTATCCAACTCTGCTACAAGCCAGATCTCAGGATCGAACACGATACTGTCTACAGTAAATGGTACAGCTGCCTGAAAAAGCTGAACGTTCTGGGTCTGGTTAAAGACGATGATGGTGTCCTGTCCCTGACCGCTGAAGTAGATTGGAACCGGCATTTCAAACAGCGAAACAGTTGGGTCTGAAGTAGATTGCGACAGCGTTACCCAAAGTCCACCTGCATTCTGATTCCATTCTACGCGGTACTTTGGATGTCCTTCTCCATAGAACCAATCATTGAAAAATTCCGTTAGCGATTGTCCGCTTTGCGCTTCAAGGTGCGACTTCAGGTCATTGGTTCTTGCATACCCCCAGGCAATGGTTGGATCGGCCATGTAGTTCCTGATACCTTGAAAGAAATCATCATCACCTAGTTTCCAGCGCAGCATGTGTAGAAGCATCGATGCCTTTCGATAAGACAAACGTTGATCAAAAATTCTAGAAACGTTGGTGGTGTCGTCTACCCACACAGAGCCATCCGGCTGTGCAATCACCTTATCTACCTGGATGGACTTCCATAATGGCCAGTACAGTTCGGGAGAGTACCTGTTGTACACGAGTCCAACGCAATATGAAGCAAAACCTTCGTTGAGCCAGATGTCTTCCCACGAACCGCATGTAATCTTGTCACCGAACCATTGATGCGCGAGTTCGTGTGCCAGCAACTCGTAATTGAAACTACCCATGAAACTCATCGTGGAGTGTTCCATTCCACCTCCCCATTCCCATTGGGCGTGACCGTATTTCTCGTTCATGTAAGGATACGGTTCGAAGATGGAGTCAAACAAAGTGAAGAATGGCCAAAGCGTTGGAGATTCTGTGACCAGTGTAGCCGAATCTTCAGGGTAGACGTAGTTCAGGATTTCGATCGTACCTGTGGTAAGGTTCACGAACTCCGAGTATGCTGCGTAGTTGGTCACCGCAATGGCAATCAGATAAGCTGGTTCTGGATACCGGTGTTGCCAATGGTGGGTAACCCAGGCACCGGATGTATCTGTATCAACCAGCACACCATTGGATCCCACGCGATTTCCCATGGGAACGGTTACCAGAATGTCAACAGAATCAATCTTATCGTTGAGGTTCTGCTTGCACGGCCACCAGTCCTTTGCTCCATAAGGTTCCGATAAGGTGTAGATGATGGAGTCTGATCCGTGACTACTCTGAGAGAATGATCTTGTACTTCCGTTGTTGGGTTTGCCCTGGTAATACACGGTAACTGAATCTACGTTCGTAAGTCCAACAGGCGTAGGTACGGTAATCTCCAACAGATCGCCCGCCAGTTTCTGGTAAGTGCAGGATTGTCCCTGCATCTTCACTGAGTCTATCTGCAGCAGCGTGTCGCAATCGAAATGGACCTTGGTCAATCCACCCACTTTGGATGTAAAGTACGTAGTGATGGCACCCTGGATGTAGTATACCTGAGGATCTACCGTCCATTCCATCCGGTGGTAAAACACATCGTAGTCTCCGGTAAGCCCACCAGACTTATTGTGAATGCAGCCTTTCTTTTTATGCGCCTCATCAATGGCAATTTTGCACAGGTCTTCCGGATCGAACCTGATCTGCCCGAAACTAGAGGAAGCAATGAGAAGTGCTATGACCGTTAACCAGCGCATACCATAAAGTTCGGAAGAATCACTCTAAGAAGCTGTCGTTGAGCTTCATTTCTGATGTTCTCGGCATTATAGTAATTTGTTAGCTCGATGAAAGGGCGGTTCAGAAATCTGGTTTTGCTTGCGGTGTTGTGCAGTAGCATTAGCCTCGTTTGTGGGCAGAAGAGTCCATTGTTGCGAATGAAGGTTGTACACCCTAATGTTTCATTACTAGGCACACCTGATACATTCCTGCTTGGTGCACCGGTATCCACCAACACGACCTTTTTCAATGTGCGGCAGTATGGCGTGCAAAACGGGTTGTTCACTGTTGCTCCGAAGGAATTGCAGATGGATGCATTGAACCGATTGTGGTTCATCAATTTCACAGCTGGTTTGGGGTGTATAGACGGAAGGAAGGTACTCAGGTACTCTGTTCCTCAGGGCCTGGGAGATCGCTTTGACAGATTGAATATCATGTCTAATGGAGATACATGGGTGGGGAGCAACGGGTACGGACTTTTCAAGATAGCACAGGGTAGGATCTACCATTACGATATAGAGCAGCTGCCTGATGTGCACATGGGACCAACCAAAGAGAATCCGGATGGGTCTGTCTGGACAACCACCACTTTTGCCGGACTCATTAGAATCCACGGTGATACTATTTGGACCATACCTGATACGTTGGGATACCAAACTGTAGGCAGACCAAGGGTTTTGGAGGAAGCCTCAGGAACCATCTGGACGTTAAGTCAAAAGGGGCTGCAAGTGATTGACGGCAATACCGTTCATTTCATTGAGGAAGTCAAGGTTCGCAATACCGGCAAGGAAATCCTGAAAGATGCAAAAGGTAACATCTGGGTGGCTACCGACATTCATCTGTGGTTTTTCGAGGGAGGGGATTTCAGAAAACCCGTGAAAGTGGACTACGGTGGAGAAGAGAACCCAAATGGGATCCTGGAAGATGAAGAAGGGAACATTTGGGTGAAGACCTGGAATAACCTTTACTTCGGCAATATTGGGCGCTTTCGATGGTTGCCGTCTCACGCTTTTGTAGGTAAGAAATCGCACGTTGCTGGACTTGTGGTAAGAGACAAGCAGATTTTCGTGTGTATGGACAATTCCATTGCGTTCATTCACGACAGGCGGTTCAGTATTCCAAATGAAGTGCTTCAGGCGGAACGCCTGATCCCGCATCAGGATCATAAGGGCAATGTTTGGTTAAACGCGCATAAGGACGATGCCCCTTACACTCAGGTAGCTTACAATTCCGACATGGAATTGCTTATGCAATGTCATGACCCTAAGATGCTGCGCATGGCGGTGGATAGGAAGGGTAAGCGTTGGGCGGTTAGAGAAGGATTGGAGTTCGGTTACTACGACAGCTGCACGTTTGTTCGAACGCATAAGATGCTCAGCAGTGAACGTGGCGTACAACAGATAGTAGAGATTCGGGATGACATTTGGGTGCTGGGATATGATAACCTGCACCTGTACAGGGAAGATAAATTCCAGGGACACTTTCCGGGTTCAGCGAGGTACCTCAAGGAAGGACCAGGCGAGTTGATCTATGCGATTATTAATAAACGGCTGGCACGATTTGAGAATGGGCGATGGCATGATATGGATTACTTGCTGCCTGATCCACGGTACCATACCAACAGAATTGTAGCTCCAAAGGGACAGGATAGATTGTTTGCTGCTACCTGGGGTGCTGGAATTTGGGAGGTCAAGGGCGATACGCTGATTCAGTGCAAAGACAGCATTACGGCACATATTACCCGGCAGGTTTGGAATGGCAGTGGAAGCCGTGTCTGGATTTGCGGTCAGGGTACAGGGCTTACGCTGTACAATGGGGAGAAGTTTGTAGCAGTGGGAGACATGGGACATCGCATTCCTAATGATTGTTGGTATGTAACGGAAGACAGTAAGTCCAGGATCTGGTTGGGAACCAACGATGGGTATTACCGACTGGATCCATGGGACAAGAACGACCTTAAGATCAATACTCCTGAAGACATCATTAAGAAGTACAAGGTGAAACGCATCGGTCAGCAAATCCGCTTGATGTCGTTGAACGGAAAGATGGTGGAGAAGAATCGTTTTGTAGATTGTTTGAAGGGAGACTATGTGTGGCTTGCAACCAGACATGGTGCGATATACAGTAATATCAATCAGGAGGTGCATGATGGTTCACCTTCGAGCATTTACCTGGAGCGTATCAAAATAAACAGGTCTACAGTTCCACGGTGGGATTCGCTACCACAGGGAATCAGTTGTACTGGGGTTCAGGGCGAGTTCAATACACCGGAAGGATTGGTGTTGGACTATACCCATAACAACATTGGGTTTGAGTTTGGAGGGTTGGATTGGTATAAGCTTGAGGACCTCAAGTTCATGTCTTACCTGGAAGGGCTGGAAGAGAAATGGAATCAACCGACCACTCTCAATTTTGCGGAGTATAGTAGTTTGCCTTCAGGTGATTATACACTTCACGTTCGGACCATCAATGCCGGGGGACTGTTGAGCAAGGAGGTCACTTTCAGTTTCTCCGTTAAAGCCCCCTTTTGGCAAACTTGGTGGTTCATTGGTTTACTGGTTATTGGAGGAGTATTGATCATCTATATGCTGATCAGAGCCAGAACCAGAGCGCTGATTGCCAAGAAGGAAGAGTTGGAACAGATCGTGGAAGAGCGAACCGTTGAGCTTCGTGCTGAAAAGGAATTGGTTGAGGAGAAGAACAAGGAGATCATAGACTCTATCAATTATGCCAAACGCTTGCAGGATGCCATCATTCCTTCTGATGAAGAGTTTGCTTCAGCGTTCCCCGATGCATTTGTGTTATACCGCCCGAAGGACATTGTTGCCGGTGATTTCTATTGGATGCACAGGCAAGACGACCTTACGTTATTCGCGGTTGCAGATTGTACAGGTCATGGTGTGCCGGGGGCTATTGTAAGTGTGGTTTGTTCCAATGCTTTGAACCGAACAGTGGAGGAGTTCGGTATAACGGAGCCAGGTAAGATCCTTGACCGTAGCAGGGAGTTGATCCAATCTTCCTTTGAAACGAGCAATGCTGAAGTCAAGGATGGCATGGACGTATGTTTGATCGCTTTCAATCACAAGACGGGTGAGGTATCGTATGCAGGGGCGAACAATCCGCTTTGGTTGTACAATCCCGGCACTGGGGAGTTAACGGAGTATAAGGCCACCAAGCAACCCGTAGGTTACGTGGATGCACCTAAACCTTTTGAGTCGCATAGCCTGACACCGCAAAAAGGAGAAGTCCTCTATATGTTCAGTGATGGATATGCCGACCAGTTCGGAGGAGAAAGGGGCAAGAAGTTCAAGTCTTCCAATATGAAGAAGCTATTGGCCGAGATCTGTAATCTTCCCATAGAGCAACAGCTTCAGAGGGTTACCAAGCAGTTTGATGATTGGAAGGGTAGCCTTGAGCAATTGGATGATGTCTGTGTAGTTGGAATTCGCTTTTAGCGAAAATCCAACGGAGCATTTTACCCCGAGCTTGTCGAAGGGTGGTAGGTATCAGGATCTAATCCCTCACATCCTCTTTCCAGCGGGCAAAATTCTCGAGTGTGGCTTCCATACCACCACAAACAATTACCAGCACGTTTCTGAATGGATCAAGTACATTCCTGTGATGAACACTTGCCAATGCTGCTCCACAGGCCGGACTGATCAAGACTCTGTGATCGTTGGCGAATCGTGTACAAGCATTGAGGGCTTCGAGGTCAGAGCAAAGGAAGTTGACCACCTTTCTTTCCTTGGCTACGGCCAGCGCATCCGGACTAACTTGTAGCGCTCCCAGCGAAGAGGCAATGGTTTCGATGCGTTCAAGTGAGACCAGTTCATCTGCATCTACTGCGGCTTTATATGAAGCGGCTCCTTCGGTTTCACAAGCCACGATGGTAGCATTGTTCCAACCCACGCGTTCCATTCCTAGTGCTACGCCTTTGAGCAGTCCACCGCCACCAACGGCCAATACAACGGCATCTGGTTCTTCCATCTCCCGGGCACATTCATCAATCATGGTTGAATGCCCTTCCCAAAGCAATGGATGTTGGAAAGGATGGACATAACCCAGGTTCTCTTCTTCGGCTATGGCCCTTGCTTTCTCATCAGCGGCATTCCAGTTTTCACCATGTAGGATAATAGTAGCACCGGTGTACTGGATCTTGTTCTTTACGTCTCTGGGGGTAGCTTCCGGAAGCACCACCTTACATTTAAGATCGAGTTCACGGGCTATGTGTGCGGCACAGTAACCAGCATTCCCACCTGAGGAAGAAACGATACCGGACTTTCCCTCTTCGATCAGAGAGCGCACGAGATGGTCCATTCCGCGGAGTTTGAATGAGCCCGTGGGCTGCAAAGACTCCAGCTTGTAATGGAAAGTCTGCCGTTCTTGCTTTCGGGTGATGAGCGGGGTATGAATATAGAATCGATCCATGGGTTCAAAATACGAAATCGTAATTCGTATTTTCGACAGGTGGGTGATTCGAAACCAATCTATTTCCAAAACCTTGATGTGGTCAGATTTCTGGCCGCATTCTCCATTGTGATCTCTCACGGGTTTGAGGCATGGAAAACGTACTACATAGATTTTGTAGAGGGTGAGGGTTCAGCAGATGCAGTGTTTGCTTCCGGTTGGCGGGAGTGCGTGAACATCTTCATGTATAACCTGAACATTGGTGTGGATGTATTCTTTGTGATCAGCGGTTTTCTGATCACTTACTTGCTGGTATTGGAACGGAAGCGAAACGAACGCATCTCACTTCCTAAGTTCTACATGAGGCGATCGCTGCGGATATGGCCGTTGTATTTCTTGCTCATTGCTATTGCTCCGTTAATTGTATCCTGGGTGAATTACCCTGAGCCGGATTACCTGCCACACATCCTGTTTGTGGGTAATTTCCATCAGTACATCATTGATACGTTCCAGTTCCCGTTTTCACATTTCTGGTCGATAGCCATTGAGGAGCAGTTCTACCTGGTATGGCCGTTGATTTTGATCTGCATCAAGCCGGAATACCTGAAGCGTGTGTTCTTCCTGCTGATCCTGTCCAGTATTCTCGTTCGTATTTACTTCTGGATGGAGGGCGTTTCTCACATGCAACAGTACCTGCATACCCTCACGAGAATGGATGCACTGGTGATTGGAGGACTCGCAGCCCTATACTTTGCGGAGGGTAGATTGAAATTCAGGAAGGTGAATGTTTGGATTCGTTGGGCCCTGTTTGCTGGTGTAATGGCTGGCTTAAGTTTTGTGGTGTATGCGAGCTATGATTCGTTCTTCAACGCAGCATTTAAGAAGTACGTGTTTCTTTTGCCTGTGGTGTGGCTGTTGGGTTATTATGTGTTGGCAACAGATGGTGAAGAGCCGGGTTTTTTCAAACGCATTTTCAGCTACCTCGGAAAGATATCCTATGGCGTTTACATGTTCCACAACTTCGTTGTTGTGATCGTGATCAAGAAGATATTGTTGAACAATGATCTAAAATCTGGGTGGCTATTCGCCCTGGTCTACGGTATTGTGAGCATCGTCATTCCAATTCTGAGCTTTGAAGGATTTGAGAAATGGTTCCTTAAATTGAAGGAGAGATTTGCTGTGATCTTGAGTAGGAAATATTGATGGATCGGAAGAAGTTCATACAACTTGCATCGTTGGCCGCACTTGGTGCTGCCTGCAATCCCACTGGTGCTGTAGCGTCTGGTAAAGGGAAAAGGGTAGTGGTGATTGGTGCTGGTATCAGCGGAATTGCCGCTGCGCAGAGATTAAGGGCCAGAGGATTTGAAGTGGTGGTGCTGGAGGCCCGCAGTCGCATTGGCGGAAGGGTTTATACCAATACCCGGTTAGGTGATCCCTTGGATTTTGGTGCCAGCTGGATCCACGGGCCGAAAGGAAACCCCATCAAGGAGTTGGCGAATAAGTACAGCATCACTACGAAGACCACAGATTTCGATAGCGCTTATTTGTTTGATGAAAAAGGGAAGAAGTATGATGACCGGAAGGCTCAGGAGCAGTACGGAATGGGGCAGGAAATAATCAGACATGCCTATCGCATTGCCAACCGGCAGGACAAAGATGTTTCTTTGGGCTGGGCTATTCAACAAGCATTGAAGGAAGGGGAGTACAAAGTGGATATGAAGTACTTCAATTGGATGCAGTCCAATGAAGAGATGAACTACGGGGCTGACTTTATGGATGCTTCCGCGTGGGGAGACAGGGAGAAAGGATATGGAGGCGATGATGAGTTGTTCCCAGGTGGATACCATCAGATCATCAAGAACCTTGCACAAGGACTTGATATCAAACAAGGGCAGAAGGTCATTGAGATTAAGCACGGTGATCAGAAATGCAGCGTTGTAACACAGAGCACTAACTATGCCTGCGATGCTGTTGTGGTCACCGTTCCATTGGGTGTATTGAAGACTGACATGATCAAATTCTCTCCGGGATTGCCTGACGATAAGCAGAAGGCCATCAGGGATATGGGGATGGGCGTGATGAATAAGATTGCTTTGAAGTTTGACAAGGTATTCTGGAAGTCTGATCACCATTTCATTTGTCACGTGGCTGAAGAGAAGGGACGTTACCCGGCTATGATCGATTGGAACTACTACACGGGTAAACCTTATCTGCTGGCTACCATACCGTATACTTTTTCAAAGAAGATCGAGAACTGGGACGATAAGAAGATCCAGGACGATATCATGAAGGCGCTTCGACTTCATTATCCGGAGGCGCCTGATCCCATCGGATTTGGTTTCTCTAATTGGAGCAAGGACGCCTATGCTCGTGGTGCGTACTCTTTTCTACCTACCGGAGTAAAGGGAGAGAACTACGATATCCTTGCCCGTAAAGTCGGTAACCTGCACTTCGCAGGTGAACACACCATGCGAGGTTATGCGGCCACCGTGCATGGAGCGTACCTATCTGGCCTCCGGGTAGGGGATGAGGTTTAACTCTTAGTCTGTTTCGACAAGGGAAGGCAGGATCTCACCCAGATCCTTGAATTGAAGTGAATCCGGCTTCCAGAAAAAGTGATACGAGGCCACCTTGGTTTGGTCATCTACCGTGATCGTACTGAAACCTTCGAGAAACCATTTTCCGTCCTTGAGCTTGTGCGCGAGGGTAATATGTGACCGGATACATTCTTTGTCCTGACTGTAATGAGCTTCCCATCCTTCATTGTAGCCGTTCCACCCTGTCTCTTCTATAAGGTTGTTTTGCTTGAGCACCTTCATTACCCGGGGCCTGAGGTGCAGGAACGCAGTATCTGACAACAGTATCTCTTCCGCATTTACCTCATGGATCTTTTTGCCGGTTTCCAGGCTGTCGATAAAATTCGAGATAGCATCCTTGCTTTCCGACTCCAATCCGTAAAGTGCTTTGGGTTTAGGCGGAGTGGGGCAGGCCGTCAGACACAGCAGGGTGGCTAACAAGCAACACGAAGTAAGAAAGCGGTTCATCAACATAAACTTACGAAGAAGGGACTCACGCTCACAAATGGGGTATTTCTACCCTAGGATTATTCTTCGTGTTTGGGGAGATTTCTGGGGAGTTAATTCTACTCCGATTACAGCTTGAATAGACATAGACAGTATATGCGTATCACCGTTATCGTATTTACCCTTTTTGTCATGTGTTTCAGTAGTCAAGTGCGAGCCGATAGTTTGGATGTTGTCTTTGCACAGAGAATAGAACAGATCGAATGGAAACTTGCTGAGCTAAAAGCTAATCAACACAACTACAAAATTGAAAAAGATCTGCTTAAGGAAACCTATTCTAGCAATCAATCCAGCATTCAACTGATCATAACGATCGTTTTAGGATTGATTTCTGTTCTTGGGTTTTTAGGACTCAATAGCATATGGAAAACCAAGAAGCAATATGAAAAAGAGCTCGCGGAATTCCGGTCACTGAAATCTGACCTAGAAACGGATTACGCCAACTTTAGAAAGGATCAAGAAGATCTAGACTCAAGAATTGAAGCGATCAACGTGCTTAACCAGGAGCAAGATGTTAAACTGAAGATTTTAGATATAAAAGAAAAGGCTGAGAACTACATTTCTAGACAGGCCTATATCGAGGCACTACAATACCTTGCTATAGGATTGGAATTAGATCCGAAGAGTATCCCCCTTTTGCATTACAAAGCCCTATCTAATTTCAAGCTGCAAGAATATCAAAAGGCAATTGAGATTCATGAGTTTGTTCTTGAAATAGAGCCGAACAATGTTAATTCAGTATTTGAACTTGCCGAGTTGTACCTGTTTGTTGGCGAACACGACAAGTTCGAAGATCACAGACGCGAGCACCCAAGGGAACTAACCCCCGACCTGGCCAAACCAAGGTCTTTATTCTTTGATGCGCTATTTTCTTATTTGAAAGGGGATGAAAGTAGAATCAACTCAATTATTGATGAACTTCTTGAGAATGTGGGGAATTCGCAAAAAAAGAAACACATTCCATGGGACTTTTCAGACGTGAACAAGTTTCTCTCAGATAAGGATGATTCTTCCGCTAAAACTATTTTCTCGGCATTCATCGAAATTGCATCTGGAAAGATGCACAAGACTAGGTTTGAAGCTTTGTATAGGAGTTAGGTGGTTTGATCGAACTAGACCGATGTTTATTTAAAGCAGAGAAACGTCTATCCTAAAGCTTTCAAGCATCATCCTGTACTTTCTGCGATCACGTCAAAGTACTTATTAGTATTATCAATGTAGGTTCGCAGATGCCCCGAAGTTGCATAATTCATCTTGTGCAAAGAAGTTCGAATAGCGGAGTAATATTGAACATATCTCTTTTCATCTTCATTAACGGAGTCTGCATGCATTGGATAGATCGTATAGTGGTTTGACCGACCTTTCTTCAAAGGACAAGGGTAGTTTAACACAAAAGTGGTGGTTTCAAGCTTGTGTTCTATGCACGCTTCGACACTTCCATGAATTGCTACACCGTAGAAATGAAGTTCTTCTTGTAGCAGGAATGCGTCTATTAAAGGTTGACCAAAGAAAATGGATCTCTTTTCATCCAACGTCATTTTTCCAAACGCGATCGCACCTTTATGTGGGATACCATGGATAAATAAATCATTCGTTAATCCTGACACAGCAGTTACCAATGCGTCAAATGCCCCTATGGATTTATCCTGTGAATACAACATTATGGAGTCAGAATAAGTAGTCGACTTTACTTTTTGATTCTTGTGTGAAGACAGTAACCCTTCATTCAATCTAGCAGCTTCACTTATCGACCTCATCATTTTGTATATATCCTTATGGTCTCTTCTAAGGACCATGTCTTTGAAGCCCATTATATCAATAAAAGCTACATATCTATCAGTTGTTATTGACCATTTCATAATCCTAGTTTAATCGTGCATTCGAGCATTAGCAAAGAAGATACTCCAGAGGTTTAGGCAATCAAAGTTTAGATAAGACCTACTCCTTTATCACATCCCCACAATAAGCCATCCCCAGTTGCTTACACAATTCATTGATGGCTTTGGTGCCTTTCGGACTGAAACCCTTTTTGTACCTGCGGTAAGTGATGGGTTTGCCATCTTCTTCGGAGGCGTAATCAAACCATCGGGAATAGGCTGCAGGGATTGGCTTGGTGCTTTCCAGGAAACCACATCCTTCACAAATTACCAATCGGAAAACTTCTTGTTTGACAGACATGAACTGTAGTACAAACCTGGGTTCAAAGCAATCAGCATACTGCGCGCCATACGTTCCGGTATCTGTAAAGAGTTGAACGATCTTCTTATGTGAACTGGCCGGTACAACCGTTTGAAAGCATGAGCCAAACATGTCCGGTTGAAGGTTGTACTTGGTGACGGCCTTCTCCATCTGCGTATGCGTTCGCTGTTTCTTTACAGGATCGTAGTTGATCGTGTAAGCAACGATCTTGTCAAACTTCAAAGTGGCCAACGGATCGCGATCACATTGAACTTCGTTGACGACAGGAGGTTTGGTTTGGGCAACACAGAAATTGACAACACAAAGAAATCCAAGTATGAGGGTAGTGGGACGCACATCCTAATTTACGAATCCTTGACTCAAGAAGAATTAACCTTCACTTCGATACATTTCGACAAGCACAATGCAGCGCAATTCTGCGCAGAATCACTCAGGGTGCTAGCCTAGTAACAGTACTTATTCTCAGAGATCATCTTGGCCGCTACGTTCCTTCTGGCATCTTTGATGTTGAAGGGCTGCGTTTTGGTGAACCGTTTGATGCCCATCATCATCATGCGCAACTCATCGCCTTCTGCAAAGGAGTTCAAGGCATCCCTGCCGTTCTTGTTGATGCGATCGGCAGCATCCTGAATGTAAACACGTACCATGTCGATCTGCTCCTTCACGGCATCTTCGCCATCCTTGGCAATCATTTTCTTCACCCGTAGCAAAGCAGATTCTGCTACATACGTATCAATGATCATATCCGCCATATTCATCATGATCTCTTGTTCCTTCACAAGTTGCATCATCAACTTCTGAGCAGCAGAACCAGCAACCATCAAAACGGCTTTCTTGAAATTCCTGATATATCCTTCTTCCGCGGCCAGCGTAGATGTATCTCCATCGCCAAAATCCGGAATGGCCATCAACTCTCCAGCTATCTTCTGAGCGGCTGGAAGCAGGTCAAGCTCTCCCTTCATGGCGCGTTTCAGCAACATGTCTATGATGAGCATTCTGTTGATCTCGTTCGTTCCTTCAAAAATCCTGTTAATCCTGGAATCGCGGTAAGCTCTTTCCACTGGTGATTCGGCAGAGTATCCCATTCCACCATAAACCTGAACGGCTTCGTCTACCACATAGTCCAGCATCTCCGATCCGGCCACTTTCAGAATGGCGGCTTCGGTAGCAAACTCCTCCACACCTTTCAACAGGGCTTGCTCCTTGCCCATACCACCCTCGATCAGCTCACTGATCTTATCAGTGATGTTCTGACTGCAACGGTATATCGCAGATTCAATGGCAAATGCCTGAATGGCCTGCTCACCCAGCTTGTGTCTGATAGCACCGTATTTGGAAATGGCTCTTCCAAACTGTTCGCGCTCATTGGAGTAATTCACCGAATGGTTGATCGCGCGTTTGGCTCCGCCAAGGGCAGCACCTGCAAGTTTGATCCTTCCAATGTTCAGAATGTTCAGTGCGATCTTGAATCCGTTCCCACGCTCTGAAAGCAGATTCTCCACAGGTACTTTCACATCGTTGAGGAACACCTGTCTAGTGGATGAACCCTTGATGCCCATTTTCTTCTCTTCCGGATTAAGGCTTACACCTTCGTAATCCTTCTCAACGATGAACGCGCTCAGGTTCTCATCATCATCGATCTTGGCAAAGACGGTAAAGACATTAGCAAATCCACCATTGGTGATCCACATCTTCTGTCCGTTCAATACATAGTGCTTGCCATCATCTGTAAGCACTGCTTTGGTCTTACCACTGTTGGCATCACTTCCTGAGCCTGGTTCTGTCAGACAGTAACATGCTTTGAGTTCACCCGTGGCAAGCTTAGGCATATACTTCGCTTTTTGCTCCGCGTTCCCGTAATAGAGGATAGGTAGCGTACCAATTCCCGTGTGTGCTGCGCTTGCAACTGCGAAGGAGTGGCCGGCACCGGTAATCTCCGTTACGTACATACCGGTAACGAAGTCCTTTCCAAATCCACCGAACTCTTCTGGCACGGTAACACCCAGCATGCCCAGTTCACCGGCTTTGTCTATCAAGCCAGCCATCAGGCCCTCCTGAAGTTCATCGATCTCGTCAAGCTTGGGATACACCTCCTTCTCAAGGAAATCTTCACAGGTTTGACCAATCATTCTTTGTTCCTCATCAAGCTCTTCCGGAATGAAGATGTCCTCCGGATTGGATTCTCTGATGATAAATTCTCCGCCTTTCAGGGCGTTCTTCTTGTCACTCATAGCAGTAGTATATAGTCGTTCTCTTACTTCAATAATTCAATAACGCCCGCTGCACCTTGTCCTGTTCCAACACACATGGTTACAACACCATACTTGTTCTTCCTTCTTCTCATCTCGTTGATGAGTTGAACCGTAAGCTTCGCACCTGAGCATCCCAATGGGTGACCAAGCGCAATGGCGCCACCGTTCACATTCACGATGTCTGGGTTCAACCCGACTTCGCGCACCACGGCAACAGACTGTGAGGCAAAAGCCTCGTTCAATTCGAAGAGCTCAATGTCCTCCAGTTTCTTGTTCGCCATCTTCAGGGCCTTTGGAATAGCTTCTACAGGCCCAACACCCATGATTCTAGGCTCGATGCCCACAACGCCATAGCTGTGCAGCTGCGCGATGGGTTCGAGGTTGTATTTCTTCACCATCGCTTCAGACATCACCATTACAAAAGCAGCTCCGTCTGAGGTTTGTGATGAGTTACCGGCAGTTACAGATCCGCCTTGCGCAAATACCGGACGAAGCTTTGCCATCAATTCAAGTGTTGAATCGCGCCTCGGTCCTTCATCTGTATCTACGGTGTATAATTTCGTTTCCTGCTTATTGTCCTTCACGAAGATCTCTTCCACATCAATGGAAACAATCTCGTCCTTGAACTTACCTCCATCAATAGCCGCAATGGCTTTCTGGTGGGAGTTGTAAGCAAACTCATCCTGGTCCTCTCGGGAGACGTTGTAGTCTTTTGCCACAGCCTCAGCGGTAAGTCCCATTCCCCAATACCAGTCCGGATGATGCTTTCCGATTTCAGCGTTAGGCACAATTCTCCATCCACCGAATGGAATGGGAGACATTGTTTCAACGCCACCGGCAATAATGCAATCTGCAATTCCTGCGTGGATCTTCGCACTTGCAATGGCGATGGTTTCCAGTCCGGAAGAACAGTATCTGTTTACCGTCATCCCGGGCACCTTCACTGTGTCAAGGCTCATCAGCGAGATCATCCTTCCGATGTTCAATCCTTGTTCCGCTTCAGGTGTAGCGTTACCAACGATCACGTCATCGATATCGTTGTTGTCAAAGTCAGGAATGTCAGCTACTACTCGAGCTACCACTTTGGCAGCCAGATCGTCTGGCCTCATGAATCTGAACAGTCCACGTGGCGCTTTACCAACTGCTGATCTGTATCCTGCTACTATATATGCGTTCATTTAATGGGTATTTAGTATTGAGTAATTAGTATTGAGATGGGGTAGGTTCAAATGCATCTAGAGATTCTGAAGGAATACTTCTTTGGAGACTATAGTTCATTTTCTGAATTTCATCAACAAGTTTCAAAGTATCCGCGACTTGATCTTCTCTGGTGAAACCCAATCGAACAGCAAGTTTTAGTTGTGTTTCTACTTCGTATGAAGATCCACTAGCAATTGCAAGGAACTGCCTAAATTCTTTCTTGTGATTTCTGCCAGCACCTTCCGCAATGTTTGAAGGGATGGAAACAGCACATCGTCTTAACTGACTTGTCAATCCATACTTCTCCTCTTCTGGAAAATGAGAGGTCAACTCATAGATGTCCTCTGTCAGTTCCATTGCTTTCTTCCAAATCTTCAGATCTCCTAGCTTATGCATTTGCTGTTGTTTTATTTTCGAAATGCAACACCACCGCCACATCTCAATACTAAATACTCTATTCTCTTTTCTATTATTTAATTGTTTAATTCCTCAATACCTTGCCAGTTGTAGCAATGCTTTGAAGTCGCTCTAGTGTCTTTCTTTCCGTACACAGTTCGAGGAAGGCTTTGCGTTCCAGGTCGAGCAGGTAGGTCTCACTTACCTCTTGTGGTGCTGACAGTTCTCCTCCACATAGCACATATCCCAGTTTTCTTGAGATCAGTGAATCGTGTTCCGAGATGTAGTTTCCGGATTCCATGGTATTCGCACCTACATACACAATGCCCATTCCTTCTTTACCGAGGACTTTGATGTCTGTACGCTCGATGGGTTTCGTGTAGCCCTTATCTGCCATGGCCTTACAAGCCTGCTTGGCATATGTAAGTTGGTGTGCTCTCGAAATCACAACTTCATCCTGACCAGGTCGTAGGAATCCATGTTCAAACGCTTCGTGAGCAGATGTAGCCACTTTGGCCTGACCAATGGTGAGGAATCGGTTGCGCAACGTATTGATACGCATATCGCCTTCACCAAAGTCATCTGACGTTCGGAGTGCGAATTCTTTTGTTCCGCCACCGCCAGGTATCACCCCGGCACCAAATTCTACCAACCCGATGTATGATTCGGCATGAGCAATGACTTTGTCTGCGTGCATGGCCATCTCACAGCCTCCTCCCAGCGTAAGACCGTGTGGGGCCACAACAACGGGGATGGATGAGTACCGAACCCGCATCACCGCATTCTGGAATGCCCGGATGGCAAAATCCAATTCATCGTATTCCTGCTCTGCCGCCATCATGAAGATGAGTCCCACATTGGCGCCTGCTGAGAAGTGTTCGCCCGGGTTGGAAATCACCAGTCCATCGTATTCTTCTTCTGCTAAATCAATGGCCTTGTGAAGCCCGGCTACCACATCGCCACCGATGATGTTCATCTTGGTGCTCCACGAGAAGTTCAAAATGCCGTCTCCCAGATCAGTGATCTGCGATTCTGCATTCTTCCAAATGGTCTTGTCGTGTGCAAGTACATCCCAGTGGAGTAGTGCATCACGTCCTGGGATCGTTACGAAGTCTTTGGTGTTCTGATCATAATACTGTTCAACACCTCCCTCAACCCTGAAGAAAGCCTCCTGGCCAGACTCAATCATTTCATCTACCCATGTGCCATACTTCACACCTGCTTCTTTCATCAGCTCGCAGGTCTTCTTTACTCCGAGCATCTCCCACATGGCAAATGGTCCTTTCTCCCATCCAAATCCAGCACAAACGGCATCGTCTATGCGATAGCATTCATCTGAAATCTCAGGGATTCTATTCGATACATAAGCGAAGATTCCGAAGAAGGATTTTCGGTAGAACTCACCAACCTTGCCTTTATCTGCAAGTAGCAAGCGCAATCTATCGGCCAGGTCTTCCATTGGACGAGCTTGTCCAACTACATCGAACCGTACTTTTTCTTTCGCTCTGTATTCAAGTGTTTTGAGGTCAAGGGTGAGGATCTCGCTCTTGCCTTCATCGCTTTTGATTTTCTTGAAGAAGCCTTGTTTGGACTTTGCACCGAGCAAGCCTTTGTCCACCATTCCGGTAACGTATCCCGGAAGTTTGAAGACATCCCTCATTTCGTCATCAGGGCAGTTCTCTTCAAGCCCTTGTGCTACTTTAACAAGGGTATCGATACCTACGACATCACAGGTTCTAAAAGTGGCCGACTTCGGCCTGCCAATGAGTGGACCTGTAAGGGCATCAACTTCTTCAACGGTCATCTCCATTTCCTCTACGAGATGGAACAACGCCTGTATGCTGTAAACACCAATTCTGTTGGCAATGAAACCCGGAGTGTCTTTACAGTTTACCACTGTTTTACCCAGCAACCTTGAACCGAAGTCCTCAAAGAACTCCAGCAGTTGTGGATCGGTATCCTTGCCCGGGATGATTTCCAATAATCGGAGGTAACGGGGTGGATTGAAGAAGTGTGTTCCGAAGAAGCATTTCTTAAAATCTTCTGATCTGCCTTCCGTAAGAATGGAGATGGGGATACCTGATGTATTGGTGGTTACTGGACTTCCTTCTTTCCGGTATTGCTCAACCTTTTCGTACAGCGATTGCTTGATCTGTGGATTCTCAATGATCGCTTCAATGATCCAGTCGCTATCCGCGATAGCCGCAAGATCATCATCAAAGTTTCCAGTGGTGATTCTGGATGCAAATCTTTTGCTGTAGATAGGAGAGGGGTTCGACTTCAATGCAAATTGCAATGCATCGTTCACAATACGGTTCCTCACCCTTTTGTCTTCCAGGGTAGCGCCTGCGGCTGTTTCCTTGTCGTTAAGTTCCTGCGGACTGATATCCAGCAGAAGTACCTGAAATCCTGCCCCAGCGAGGTGACAGGCAATTCTAGACCCCATTACTCCAGATCCTAATACAGCTACCTTTTCAATTCTTTTTCTGATCATGCCTCGACCAATATTTCCTGTTTACATTCTTCCGTTAGCTCGGATACCCTTTCAAGTATCTGAATGGTACTTTGAACAACCGAATCACCCAAGTCTGCAGCTATCAATTCGTTGAATTGTTTTACCACACGTCTGGCAATTTTTCTTTTCTCTTTGCCTTCCTCGGTAAGGTAAATCCTTACCATTCTTTTGTCTGTTGTGTCTTGCTTTCTAACAATGAGGCCTTTCTCTTCCATACTGTTCAGCAACCTACTCATGCTGGTTACTTCCATGCCCAATAAGGGCGCAATAGAGGTAGAGGGTGAACCTGCCTCGTCATCAATGTGCATTAAAACGAATCCTGTAGCCTGAGATAGGTCATATTGCTGTGCGATTTGATTATACATTTTGGCAATCAGCAGCCAGGTTCTTTTAATGTGAAAATCAAGTGATTCTTCTGGTGTCATAATGAGTAAATATATAAATTATTATGCATGCATAATAAATGAATTACTCTTAGTAACGGGTAAGTCTAAAAAATGTTTCCTGAAATCTTCAATATTTGAGCGAATGCTGCTTTGAAGACTATATGAAGAACGGGTATTGATGAATACGAAAGCCTCGTTCGGAAGTTACAACAGAGTAAATTAAATTGCTGTTGCAACTTCATGACCCTCAATGACGTCTAAGCTATGAACCAACCTATCTGACATGAAAAACCTCTGTTACCTCGGCTTTCTTTCTGTTCTATTCTCAACTATGGGCGTAAAGGCCAGTCATTACCTCGGTAGTGACATGACCTGGGCGCACATTTCGGATTCTACATATCGCGTAACGGCTACCATCTATTATGAATGTTCTTCATCAGGTGGTTCCGTGGTTACCATTCAATCGGCATCCAGCTGTTACAATAACAGAAGCTGGACGCTTGCATTGCAGAATCCTGGAGGCACGCCTATTACCAATTCATGTCGTTGGACCCATTGCTCAACGGGCCCGGCCAGGAAATGGATATATCAGGGCATCGTTTTTCTCCAGCCATGTACAGATTGGAGGGTGTCTTATTCGGGATGCTGCCGCGGTGCACTTAGCAACGTTATTGGGCTTCCTAACCATTACAATGAGTTCTTCCTTGATAACCAGACAGGCAGTTTCGTCAGTGGAGTAGACTTTATTTCAGATCCGGTATCCGTAGGAAATACAGGAGATACCTTGTTCTTCGATTGCGGAGTAACGCATTTACCAGGAGATAGTGTAGTGTATCAGTTGGCACCTAACCTAACGGCTGTTTCAACACCGGTTACCTATGGTCCGGGATATTCAGATCAGTTGTTTGCAAACTCTCTTGCACCTGAAGGTATTGATCCAACAACGGGTATTACCAATGCAGGGCCTTTCGCAGCAGGTAATTATGCGTATCGCGTATGTGCCCAGTTGTACAGAAATGGTGTGTTGCGTGGTATCGTTAATCGGGAGATGGTACTTACAGGGTTTCCTGGCAACACGTTCAATCCATGGTTGTCATCCATTAATTCACAAGGATCATATACCATATGTGTTACGGAGGGAGATTCAGTAGACTTCAACATAAATAGCTACGACTTAAGCAGCATCGATTCAACATTCGTTACCATTCAGAATCCGCTTCCGGGAATGATTTGGTTATCGGGTGGTGGAATCAATGAATTCGGTAGAGTTATCTGGCCAACCCAGATTGGTGACGCCACCAACAGTCCGTACCTGATTACCCTGAAGGTGGAAGACAATTACTGTCCGATGGTGGGTACTGGTTTTAGCAAGTACAATATTTGTGTACTACCGATAAGTACTGGTGTGGGTGCATCTTCAGACTTCACGTTTCAGTTAAGTCCGAATCCAGCCAAGGATCATTTCACTATACGATCAAGTAAGGGCATGCGGTCGATCAGTTTGTTTGGGCTTTCCGGACAACTGGTCTACACTCAACAGGTGTCTGGTACATCCGAAAGGATACCGATACAATCCTTGCAAAAAGGGATTTACCTGGTCTATGTGCAAGCTACCGATGGTAGTCGGTCTATTTCCAAACTGGTAAGGAACTAAGGTTTAGACATCGTATACATGAGTACCCTGTTGCCTGAATTCACAACCAGGTTAGGAGACTCATCCTTGTTCATATCTGCAATGTTGAATCCGCTGTTTCCTTTAACCGGAAAGCCTTCATAGGGTGTGCCATCAGCATTGAAAAGGTGTACCTGCCCTGCAGTGCTGGTAAATCCGAAAAGTGTTTGGCCATTGTAAGTAGCCGTGCTGAAAGAGCTTGCACGCTCATCCATTACAATGATTTCTTTGCCTGAGTGATCGATTACACGGACTTCGTCTTCACTGGTAGTCATTATATCCGGCATTTGGTCACCGTTCACATCTCTCATAAGGAAGGTGCTTGCGGAATCTACTTTGACCTCTGTTCTGGAAGTCTGTCCGGTCATAGTGAATTTGCTGAGGTATCCTGACGAATCTATTCCGGCTATCAGGAAGCCCATGATCTCCTTACCCGGAATAACCTGGTAATTAATGTACATGTGATTCAGTGGAATGGAGCTGGTGATGTTTAATCTTTCTTCTCCTTTACGGCTAAGCGCGATTACCTTTCCGCTGATGTCCAGCCCAAGGATGTAATCCTTACCGCTACGTGTATAATGCTTCAACTGCTGGCCAATCATGGCTGAAGTCTTGTTGGCTTCCCATCCATCCACACGGGTACCGCTGATATCGTAGTTTAAGATCTGCCGGTCACGCGTTGTGATCAAGATCCTATAATTCTTGTTGTTCTCGTAGTCCATAATGGATGGGGCAGAGGTGAGGTAGAATCCTTGATCGTCCGGGAAACGAACCGGGAATTTCTCTACGTCATTTCCTTTTCGGTCTATAAGGTAAGTGGCAAACGGTGTGTTGAACAACATTTGCAGTTTGCCATTCTTGTATGCATCTACCTGCTGTACCCGACCAATGATCTGACCGTCCACTTTCCTGTTCCACATCACTTCCCCTTTTGAGGAAATCAGGTAAATGAAATTCTCTTCATCCTGAACCAGTACATCTTCACTGTTGGTCTGATGGTTGTGTACGAACTGTGGATTACCCACCAGTTTATTCGGCATTTGCGCTGCCCACAGTGCATTGGTGAATTGCTGATACTCCTGATTGTAGTTCACGAAAGCACTGGTGTAGAATTTCCCTTTTCCACGACTGGTGAATTGGAAGACACATCCGTCAAATTTTCTAATGACCTCCTCATTTCTAACGGTGGCATTCACCATCGAATCGGACAGCAAGGTGTTTAGATACGTTAGACAGGCACTGGTTCTTGCGAACGTGAGGAGTGAAGAGTTGCCAGAGATATTGTCGTTAAAAACGGAGAAGTCAGGGTCTGCGGTTAATGTTCTATCGTTGATCAGGTTGTTGCGTAGGCTATTGATCGTAGCCTGGTTCTTTCCAACGATCAGGAACTTGTCCATTTGCGCATACCACACCAGGTTCCAATCTGCAAAGGCAGGGTGCGCAAAAGCTCCGAATACCTGTCCGAACCGCATAGGTCGTACATTCAATTCTTCCAGACCGTCTCTCTGAAAACCAAATTTGCCCAGGTATTCATTCAATGCCTCCTGATCGCCAATCTCAAAGACACCCACCAATTCCTCATTGTAATTTTTCATGCCCGCATTTACATAGGCGATGCAGACTTCTTCTCCCATCCAGCTTGCGAGTGCACCATGCGGATCTACATCGATGGAGTCCTTCACATAATCTACAACCTCGTCCCATGACTCTGCTTGTTTGGTGCGCTCCAGGTAACGCTGATACTTCATAGACCACGAACTGTAGTTACCTGTGTGCATGGAGATAAAACCAGATGTATTGTAAGGAAGGTAGTCTATACATTCAGCCTCTCCTGCCTCTTCAAACAGGGAAAGGTATTGTGGAAGCGTATCAGTGGTTTGGGTAAATCCGTTCAACCTGAGATTGGACGGCTTCAACATGAGGTCGCAAGCTGTCCAGCTGGCAAAGGACTTCAGGGTCGATAGTTTACCCATGGCCGGTTTGTTCAGAACGGTTGGCATCAATTCAGCGAACGCACTGTATTTGATCACTATACTTGCTTCAGCAGTTTCGCCCAGCGTACCACTGGCACGTTTGAAAGCCTTGTCATTACCCAGGGTTGAGCCCTTTTTGAAGTGTCTTACAGCATCTTCAATCAGAATGGGTCTGTCTGATAGTGCCAGTGTGTTTCCGATGAAAGCACCGTACATTTTCCCGTCCGCCAGATTGAACTTATGAATGGTGCTTTCTTCGTAGTCTCTCGCTTCAACAGTACAATTCAGTTCTGCCGATAACGCTTTGATCGTTTCTTCACGGTCACTCTTTACCGGAAAGTATCCAACTGAGGATGCGTCAGACGGTCCGATACGATGCCATGTGAAATAAACGTACTTGCCTGCAATGGCTGATCCGAGCATCTGGTTCTTGCGCAGCAAAGAATCTGCAAGCAGTACGAGATCGTTGACTGAATGGAAGGTGTTTGTTTGTATCAGTTCGTGCCACATCAGGTTGGTGTGCAGCAGTCTGTCTGCAAACCCGTGATCGTGCGTTACCCGCATTACCAGGGCACTTGAAGACGGCAGCATATCGAAGACAGGGTCTTCGGTTACCTTATCTTCCTGAAGGAAGAAGTAGCCTACAAGGGAAGCACCTGCGAGGAGCAGGATAACCACGAGAAGAATGATACGTTTGCCCAAATCGAAATTTTCGGAAAAGTTATAACCCTTGTACACGCGCAGGCCCGCGTGAAGGATTAACAATCAACACTTGCTGGTTAATTACAGATCCAGTTTCAGCTGGGAGGGAAGCAGTTGGAAACTCTTCCGATGGTGTGGGGTAGGGCCGTGTGCTTGAATTGCCGCACGGTGTTTTTGGGTGGGATAACCTTTGTTCTGTTCCCAACCGTATTCGGGATAATCTATGGCCAGTTCTGCCATCAGCTCATCTCGATATGTCTTTGCGAGTACAGACGCAGCTGCAATGTTCATGTATTTGCCGTCACCCTTGATTACACATTCGTACGGTACATCCTTGTAAGGCTTGAAGCGGTTTCCATCAACCGCAATGAACTCGGGAGCGGGTTCTAATTGATCACATGCCCTTTGCATACCTATGATGGAAGCATTAAGGATATTGATCTGATCGATCTCTTCAGGTTCAACAGCCACAACCGCGAATGCCAGTGCCTGTTCTTCGATAATACCTCTCAACATATCCCTGTCTTTTTCAGAAAGCTGTTTCGAGTCATTGAGCTTGTCATTGCTAAAATCAGCTGGAAGAATAACCGCTGCGGCTACGACCGGTCCTGCGAGGCACCCACGTCCGGCCTCATCACAGCCAGCTTCTGTGAGTTCAGTTTGAAAGCTAAGCCCTAGCATCTAAACACTTTTGAATAACAGCTTGCATGGCTTCGGCACTGGTGTCCCAATTAAATGAACGTGCCCTTTCCATTCCATCAGCAATACTTTTGGCTTTCAGGTTCGAATCGCTTAGTTTCTGAATTTTCGTGGCTGCTTCTTCATAATTGCCGTGGGCTGCAATATTTCCATTTGGACCAACAACCTCAGGAAGCACCGTAGCATCTGAAACAACTACGGGTACGCCACTTTGCATAGCTTCTACGATGGGAATACCGAAACCTTCGAAATGAGACAGGTATACCATAGTGTGAGCGGATGCGGTAACACGGGTTAAGTCTTCATCATCCAACGCTCCGAGAATCTTTATGTCTTGTTTGTAAGGGCATTCATCCAATGCTCGTTTCATTTCGTCAGACCACAGTACTTCTTTGCCCGCAATGAGCAGCATGCACTCAGATTTTGATTGGTCCCGATACGCCTGAAAGGTTTTGATCAATCCTTCAATGTTCTTTCTGGGATGTATGGTACCCACGAACAACAGGTATTCCTTTCCGCCAGTGAAATGAGCCCTCGTAGCTTCTCGATCTGCTTCTCCAATCGGTTTAAACTGTGCTCCACCAGCGTTGTAGACCACGTGGATGTTGTTTTCAGGAATGTCGTAGGTCTTGGCAATATCTTGCTTAGAGTATTCTGATACAGTAGCGACCTGTGTAGCCATTTCAGCAAATACCCGGAACCTCTTCCGATAGTATTTAGCCACGTGGTTTGGCAGCCACTCAGGATGATGTTCGAAGTTCAGATCATGGATCACCGGTAGCTGAGGAATATCCAACCCCTTACACAGAATACCGTCTGGTGAGATCAGTAAATCCAGTTGATCTGCTTTTGCTCTGCGGGCAAGTACCTTGTTGAAGTAGAAGTCGAACAGATACACATGTTTGGTGGGTGGACTCAGGAATTGTGCCTGACAGTTGGGGAAGTCCAGCAAACGGGCTTCATTCTTGTTGTCGTAGTACAATATGAAACTGTGTTCTGGTGAATTGGCGATCACCCTTCTGAATACCTCATAGGTAAACCTGCCGATTCCATCCAGCGAACCTCGCTTCAAAAGCCTTGTATTTATGCCTATTCGAGCGCACATACCCTAAAATCAAAGGAAATGGTTTTCTTACATTTGCCAAAATCGAGGGGTGAAATCGTTAATTAAGAAGCTGTTGCAGAGGTTGCTGGGATTCGACCGGTACCTTCGGATGTTCGCCCGATTCAAGATCAGGACTTTAAGGCTGGATGGGAACGAGAAGGATTTCTTTCGTTTCATGGATCTAACCCCCGATAGAGGTGTGGTGCTGGATATTGGTGCCAATCTTGGTATCATGACGTGGCATTTGCTGCATCATTTCAACCAGGCTCGCGTATGGGCCTTTGAACCAATACCAGAGAATAATTCGGTGCTAAGAACCGTTATGGGGGGACGCTATGCTGACAGACTCCAGGTATTTGACTGTGCACTGGGTGACACTGAAGGCAGTATTGAAATGGTAATGCCCAGCGACAACGATGTACGGTTCCAGGGGTTAAGTCATGTGAAACATGAATCCATGCCGGTACAATCTGAAGGAATGACCTATGAGGTGCCCATCAAAAGGTTAGATGACCTGACCGATGACGTTAAGGTGTCCGGGGTTAAGTTAGACGTTGAGAACTTCGAGTACTTTGTATTGGCGGGTGGAACCGAAATGCTAAGACGCGATAGACCGGTGGTTTATACTGAGCTGTGGGAGAATGAGAATCGCGATAAGTGCTTGCAGCATATGCGCTCACTAGGATATAGAACGATGGTGGTAGACAATGGTCACCTCGTTGAATTCCACAAGCAACACTACGGAGGTCAGAATTTCTTTTTCATTCCCGCAAGACAAGAACATGCAGCGAAGGTTTCTGCTTAATCTCATCCTACTACTTTTCGTCAATCTCCTGGTGAAACCGTTCTGGGTGCTGGGTATCGACCGATCGGTAAACGTGCTGGTTGGACCTGAGGTGTATGGAGAGTATTTTGCGCTGTTCAACTTTTCCCTGTTGTTCAACATTTTCCTGGATATGGGAATCACCAATTTCAACAACAGGAACATTGCACAGCACCAGCATTTACTACAGAAGTACTTTCAAGGGATTGTGAGCCTGAAGCTGTTCTTGTGTGTAGGATACACCCTGTTCACTTTAGGTATTGCTGTAATGCTGGGATACTCCCACTACAGACTTGAAATGCTGTCTTTTCTTGTTGTAAACCAGATACTTGTGTCGTTTAATCTATACCTCAGGTCGAATATTTCAGGTCTTCAAATGTTCGCAACAGATTCTATTATATCTGTGCTCGACCGTGTGTTGATGATCGGGATGGCCTCAGCCCTGATTTGGGGAGGCATAAGTGATGAGCCTTTCAATATCATGTGGTTCGTTTATATCCAGACCATCGGTTATGCGGTGGCTACTTTGGTGTCCCTGATTATCGTTGTGGTGAAGTCAGGCGGTTTTGCATTGAAGTTTAAGAAAACGTTCACGCTTGCGTTGCTGAAGCAGACCTTTCCTTATGCCTTGCTGGTGTTAACGATGACCTTCTACTATAGGGTAGACGCTGTAATGCTGGACCAGATGCTTCCGAATGGTGAGGAACAGGCTGGAATTTATGCGCAGGCTTACCGATTACTCGATGCAGCCAATATGTTCGGTGTATTGTTTGCACAATTGTTGCTCCCCATGTTTGCCTACATGATTAAGCGGAAGGAGCCCATTGGGTCGCTGCTCAAATTCTCCTACAGCCTATTGGTTGTACCGGCTGCGTTAATGGCCATTGTATGCATCTTTTATTCGGATGAGTTGATGCACCTGATGTATGAGGATCATGCACTGTCTAGTGCGCCCATTCTGAAAGTATTGATGGGCTGTTTCCTCGCCATTGCGTCAACGTATGTATTCGGAACACTACTTACTGCTAATGGAAGCATGCGCGTGTTGAATACAGTAGCTATTATTGGCTTGTTCCTGAACGTAGTCCTGAATTTTGTACTCATTCCTAAGTACGAGGCCTTAGGATCCGCTTATGCGAGTCTGGCTACGCAATTGCTGGTTATTCTGGTTCAGGTACTGGTCGTTCAGCGTGTCTTTACACTGAAACCAGACGGCAGATTTCTGCTAAGACTGTTCGCTTTTATGGTATTGGCGGGCAGTTTGACCACCGGTGCGTATTACGCTGATTTCGCATGGTATTGGGAAGCCATAGGAATCTTTGCGCTGGGCATAATATTAGCCTTTGCCATTCGTTTGATCAGACTTAAGGAGTTGCTGGAGCTCATGAAGCGCCAGAACGCTGTAACCTAGCACATTGCCAACATTTTTAATACATTTGCAACCCCCGCAAAATAGAGGGATATGGGAGGTCAGAAAGAATCATTTGAGCTGAATTCGGAGAACCTGGTGGTATTTCTATACCGCCATCGTAAACCGTTAATCACGTTAAGCTTAATCGGGGCGATCGTATCTGCGGTCGTAGCACTGTTGATCCAGAACAAATATGAATCAACGGTAGTCATGTTCCCCACCAGTACAAACTCCATTTCGAAAGCCTTGATCGGTGAAAACTCTTACGGTGAGGCTGATCTGCTGGAGTTTGGTGAGGAGGAGCAAGCGGAACAGATGCTTCAGATCCTGAATTCGGATGAGATTCGCGATAGGGTAATCAATAAGTACAACCTTATCGAGCACTACGACATCGATGTTGAAGACGAGTTCAAGAAAACGAAGCTGCAGAAGACTTACGAGCAGAACATCAATTTCCGCAGAACAGAGTTCATGTCTGTTGAGATCAAGGTTCTGGATCATAACCCCGATACTGCTGCACTCATCGCGAACGATATTGCTGCATTGATGGATTCCGTAAGGAACAGGATGAGAAAGGATGTGGCGGTTCCTGCCTTCAAGATCGTTGAGGAGGAATACAAGGAGATGGAGGGCTACATCAAGAAATTGGAAGATTCATTATCTGTATTGCGTTCACTGGGTGTAACAGACTATGAATCTCAATCTGAAGTTTACAACGAACAATTGGCAATTGCTATCGCGAAGGGTAACAGCAGTGCTGTGAAGAACCTGGAAGAGAAGCTTGCAACGTTGCAGAAATATGGTGGTGCCTACGTATCGATTAGGGATTACCTGGAGTACTTGAAGAAGCAGTTGAGTTTTCTGCGTTCCAAGTACAAGGAGGCGAAGGTAGATGCGGAGCGAGAGCTGGAGTCGAAATTCATCGTGAACAGGGCATATGCTGCTGAAAAGAAAAGCTATCCTATCAGATGGATCATCGTAGTAGTATCAACAACCGCAACCTTTCTACTAACCTTGTTCTTCCTGCTCATTAGAGACAGCTTGAAGGAGGTTAGGGCACAATATGAATAACGACTTCTCGTATAGCAATTTGCTGCAGATCTTCTTCAGCAACTTTAAGCTCATGGTGATCGTGGGAGTGTTGGCGCTTGTGGTGTCGGCAGTGATATCAGGCCCCTACTTCATTGAGCCCAAGTACAGATCGCATAGCGTATTGTACCCGTCTAACTTGATTCCTTATAGTTCGGAAACACCGAGTGAGCAGTTGTTACAATTGTACCACTCTAGTGACATCTGGGATAGTGTAGCGAACCAATTTGATCTAATGCAGCGCTATTGCATTGAAAAGGAGAGCAGCCACGCCAAGTTTCAGTTGAAACAGGAATTGAACGATAACATCAACATCTCAAAGACATCGTTTGAATCAGTGGAGATATCTGTAATGGATACCGACCCTGATACAGCCAAATTGATGGTAGATGCATTTACCAGTCAGGTAAACCTGAAGGCCAGAATGCTTCAAAGAGAGAAGTCAAAGGAGGTGCTTGTCATTGCTGAAAACCAACTGAAAACAAAGAAGGAGAATGTGAAGGAGATGGAAGAACGTTTTCGTCAGCTTAGCAAGGAATATGGACTGTTGAACTATGAAACGCAGTCTGAGATCGTTACAGAGCAGTTTCTGGAATCGATCAGAACAGGAGGGAAGGCAAAGGCAAGTATTCAGGAGATGTTCGATAACATCAAAGACAAAGGCGGTGAGTTCAATGCGTTGGCAACACAGCTTGAACTCAGCTATGAAGAGTTGAACAGACTTCAGGTTACTTATGAGAACGCACTTCGGGATGTGAACAAGGAACTCACCTATACGAATGTGATTGTTCATCCACAAGTGCCAGATAAGAAGGCGTATCCCATTCGTTGGCTTATTGTGGTGTTGTCCACATTTGCATCGGTCTTCTTCGCTTTTGTGGTATTGGTAATGGTGAAGACCATAAACGTCAATCTCGTTGATTAAGGCACTCAAGGAATACTCCGTATACATCCTATCGGCAATCTTTATCGTTGCCAACGCCCTTTGTGTTTATTTTGAATTCTACTACCTATCTGCATTGCCGCTGGCATTGGCATTGATTTATATGGCGTTCTATGCGTTGGATAAGCTCATGCTGTTCATCGTGTTCTTCACGCCATTGTCGCTTAACCTGGAGAACCTGGAACTCGGAGGACTGGGAATGTATATGCCCACGGAGCCACTGATGTTTGGCATCATGCTCCTGTTTGTTTTAAAGGTGATCAACGAGCGTGGGTTTAATAGAGAAATCCTTTATCATCCCATTACGCTGGCTGTGACGTTTAACCTCGTTTGGATATTCATTACCGCTATAGCCAGTGAGATGCCACTGATATCATTGAAATTCTTCCTGGCGAGAATGTGGTTTGTAGTCACCTTCTACTTTGTGGCCACGCAACTCTTTAGGGTGAAGGCTAATTTCAACAGGTTCATTTGGTGTTATGTGATTCCCATGTGTGCCGTTATTATTTATTCAGTGGTTGGCTTAACCATGATGGGCTTTGATGAAAAAGCCGCACACTGGGTGATGGACCCTTTCTTTAAGGATCACACGTCTTATGGAGCCATCATTGCCATGTTCATTCCGTTGGTGATTTACTTGCTTACAGTGAAGCATTACAATACGCTGATCAAATTCTCCACAGGCTTCATCCTGGTGGTCTACGCCTTGGGTTGTGTGCTTTCTTATACACGTGCCGCCTGGGTCTCGCTCTTGGGGGCAGCGGTACTGTTTGTGATCTATAAGTTGAAGATCAAGTTCCGCTTCCTTGCATTTGCAGGCCTTATAGGAGCCGTTTTACTGTACATGTCGTGGCCAACATTAATGATGAAGCTGGAGAAGAACCGTCAGGATTCTTCGGGTGACCTGGCCGAACACGTTCAGTCTATCTCCAACATTTCGTCTGACGCCTCTAACCTTGAGCGTATCAATCGTTGGGAGTCGGCCCTGAACATGTGGAAAGAACGTCCGGTGTTGGGCTGGGGTCCTGGAACGTATACCTTCCTGTACGCGCCCTTCCAGTTATCAAAAAACAAGACCATTATCAGTACCAATGCTGGTGACCTTGGGAACGCGCATTCGGAATACATCGGCCCGCTGGCAGAACAGGGTATACCCGGCATGTTGTCAATTATTGTTCTGGTAACGCTCGTATTCGTTTATGGTTCGCGTGTTTACCACAGTCTTCCCAAAGGCCAAATGAAGAGTCTTGTACTCGCTTTACTGTTGGGACTATTCACTTATTGGGCACATGGGTTACTGAACAACTACCTGGATACAGATAAAGCCTCAGTACCCGTATGGGGATTCATAGCCATGATCGTGGCTATAGATATTTATCACAAGAAAGGATTACTTGAAGCGGATCCCGAGTAGGGTAATGTCGTCTGGATAGTCCTGATCTCCCTTAAATCTGGAAATCGCATTGTACATCGTTTGGATCTGATGCTGAACGCTAAGTCCACCGTTTCGGATAACGATCTCCCGCAGTCTTTCGACACCAATAGGCACCTGTTCGTTGTTTTCAACCTCAACCACACCATCCGTAAAGCAAAGGAGGAATGAACCTGGATCAACAGATAGGTTTCCTTCCTCAATAGAAGGGATCTCATCAAACATGCCAAGAACGGTTGAACCATTGGTCAGTTCACGGATTTTCCCTTTGCTAAGTACCATTGGTGGTACGTGACCAGCATTGATGTAGTTCAATCGCCTTGTTCGCATATTGTACTTAGCGATGAACAAGGTGATGTACTTCTCTCTATTGGCTGAATTGATCACCTTCTGGTTGAGCTCAACCAATAGGTCAAATAGGGAAGGGGTTCTGTGGATCAAAGCCCTCAGGTTCGCCTGAAAGTTTGACATGAGTAGTGCTGCAGAAACTCCCTTACCCGACACATCTGCCATACAAAAAGCAAACTCATCCTTGTTAAGCTCAATGAAATCGTAATAGTCGCCACCAACAACCTGGTGAGGTTTATAGAAAGCATCTACCTCGATCCTATCGTTCTGAGGTAACTCAGACGGGAAGAGCATGGATTGCATCTTAGAGGCCAGTTCCAACTCACGTTGAAGTGCCGCTTGTTGGATGTTCTCCCTGTAAAGTTTCTTGTTCTCGATCGCAACGATTACAATATTCGTTAGCGTTCTAATGAAGGATAGGTGCTTGATGATAGGGCTCACCTCAATCTTCTCACCATCGAAATCATCCAGTAGCACATAGGCCAATGGTTGATCTTTATGGAACACCGGTACAATTACACCAAATCTGTTCAGGTAAGGATCTTCATGACCGCTGATTACAACAATGTCCTTGATCTGCGTGAGCGTCTTGGGGTCGAAGTTCTTGTCAGCGGTAATACCATGGCTCAATGCCAGGTGCCAACCTTTGTCGTACATATAAAGCTGAACCTTACCAATTCTAAGGTCATTGATAAGTACGCTGATATAGATTTCGAAGAGTTCCTGCTTGGTACTGTTCTCGTTGATAGCCGTGGTAAGGTTCAATAAGGTATCGAGCTTCAGCTTATTGATCTGAAGCTTTTTCCGAACACTTTTCGACTTATCTGAAACAGGACTCACTTCTTAAAGTTATCAATAATTGATGGAAGTTTCTGAATAGCAGCTATTTCACGCATCTTGTCTCGTGCAATCCCTGCCGGGCTACCAAAGTATTTCTTGCCTTCTTCGAGGGTTCCCATGATACCGCTTTGCGCAAGAATCACGACATCATCTTCTACTACCGCATCAGCGGCAAACCCTACTTGTCCCCAAATAGTGACTCGATTTCCAATGTTCACACAACCCGCGATGCCTACCTGGGCAGCAATCAGGCACATTTCACCAATCATGGTATCGTGTCCCACATGAACGGCATTATCAATAACCGTACCTGCACCAATGGTGGTATCGGCACTTACGCCTTTATCGATGGTACATCTGGCGCCAATCTCAACATTATCGCCAATCCATACACCACCGCCACTGTGTAGTGCCTCGTGATGTGCTTCTCGTTTCTTGTAATAAAAGGCATGGGATCCTATTACCGTATTGGCCTGGATTACCACATTGTCTCCCAACTTCACATGGTCATAAATCACCACGTTGGGATGGATGATACAGTTCTTACCCAACTCAGCCCCCGGAGCGATGTACGCGCTAGGGTGAATCATGCAATCTTCACCAATCTTCGCGCTGCCGTGAATCTGATCCTGGTGCATAGAAAATGGACGATAGACCCTAAGTACTCTGTTGAAGTCTCTGAATGGATCTTCAGAGTAGATCATCACTTTACCGTCTGGGTATTCCGCATCTTTCGTATTGATCAGAATGCAGCTGGCAGGTGAGTTGAGCACTTTGTCATAGTACTTCTCGTGGTCTACGAATACAAGATCACCTTCCTCCACACGGTGGATTTCATTGATTCCGGTCACATCCCGGTCCGCACCGATTAGTTCACCGTTAACGAGCTCAGCGAGCTCTGAAGCCTTTATGGTTTTAGGGAATTTCAAATCTATTCCTTCACACGCTCTACATATTCACCTGTACGGGTGTCAATCTTGATTTTGTCACCTGTGTCAATGAACAAAGGTACCTTCACTTCAGCACCCGTTTCGATGGTTGCCGGCTTGAGTGTGTTTGTAGCAGTATCACCTTTGATGCCTGGTTCAGTGTAAGTGATCTCGAATATTACGTGTGGCTTCAATTCTACAGAAAGGATTTCCTCCTCATCCGCATGGAACAGGATCATCGCGTTTTCTCCTTCCTTAAGAAACCCTGGTGTTGGTACCTGTGCCTCAGGAACGAAAATCTGCTCGTAGTTATCCGTATTCATGAAGTGATAACCCTGATCATCGTTGTATAGATACTGGTGCTCACGGTTTTCAATTCTCACCGGTTCGATCTTTACACCCGCAGTGAATGTGTGATCCACCACCTTTCCTGATTTGATCTCTCTGAGTTTCGTTCTTACGAAGGCTGGTCCTTTGCCGGGCTTTACGTGTTGAAATTCAATAATCGAAACAAGCTTGTCTTTGTGCTTGAAGCACAAGCCATTCTTAAAATCTGCTGTTGAGGCCATGTTCTTAGGTTATGACTAAATGTAAAAATTATTTGAAAGCCGTGATATCTAGCTGCTTTGCGTGCGCTGGTGTTTCAAGATCCGGATGATTGGACCCAATGATCACGATCTTGTCTGAACTGTATTGCTGAAGCATCTTGTGGTACCACTCAATTCCACTGCTGTCAAGGTTCATAGCGGGTTCGTCCAGAAGAAGAAGGTCGCTTTCGCTGAGCAATGCCAGTCCGAGCTTCAATCTTTGCATCATTCCTGAAGAGTAGGTGGAAATCGGCTTGCCGGTACCTGATGGTAATTTCAACTTTTCCGGAATATCAGCATTGCTGATTCCTTCTCGGCTTGCTTTGAACTTGAAGTGAAATTCAATCATCTCTTCAAGTGTGTATTCGGTGATCAATTCGGTGTAAGGACTTACGATAGACAATCGTTCATACCAGTCGCTTTGCGCAATAGATGCACCGTCTTCGAAATACTCGATCCTGCCTTCCGAGGCAGTAGAATACCCGCTGATGATCCGGATAAGCGTTGATTTACCTGATCCGTTTGGGCCCGCAATGTGGTAGACTGCATCTTTTTCAAAGGTGTACGATAGGTTCCTGAACACCCAATTGTTTCTGAAGTGTTGGCCAATATGGTCCAGTACGATCTGCACGGGGTAGTTTAAACCGGTCCGCGGATGATTCCTTTAACCGAGTCTTTAATGAAGTTAAGAATCTCTTCTTTGTCCTCAGAATGAGGCGCCTCCTGCTCGATAACGGTACATGCATTTGTAACGTTCATTCCTCTCAGGTAAAGCGTTCTATAGATGTCTTCAATCTGCAGGATGCGGTCTGTGTCGAATCCTCTGCGCTTCAGTCCAACGGAATTCACACCCACGTAGCTCATTGGTTCACGAGCAGCTTTCACGTAGGGGGGAACGTTCTTTCTCACCAGGGTATAGGCACCAATGAAGGCGTGTTTTCCAAGGTGCACGAATTGCTGCACTCCGGTCATACCTTCCAAAATCACCCAGTCGTCAATAACAACATGACCTGCGATATTTGTGGAATTGGCAATCACTACGTTGTCGCCAATGATGCAATCGTGTGCAACGTGTACGTAAGCCATCAATAGACAGTTGGAGCCGATAACCGTTTTGTTTCGATCTACAGTACCTCGGTTGATGGTGCAACACTCACGAATTCTCGTATTGTCGCCAATTTCAACTGTAGTGTATTCACCAACGAATTTGAGATCCTGGGGGATGGCCGCAATTACTGAGCCTGGGAAGATCATACAGTTGCTTCCAATGCGGGCACCGTTCATAATGGTAACGTTGGAACCAATCCAGGTACCAGCACCAATCTCTACATCTCCTTCAATGGTGGTAAATGCATCAACCGTTACACCCTTCGCGATCTTCGCATCAGGATGTATGTTCGACAACTTGTGAAGACTCATTCTGTTTCTCGACTTTCACGATCTGGGCCATCAATTCTCCTTCCGCAGCAACCGTATCGCCCACATAAGCAACCGCTTTCATATGACAAATCCCTCTTCTGATAGGAGTGATCAGTTCCAAACGGAAAACCAATGTATCTCCTGGGATGACCTTTCTCTTGAATTTCACTTTGTCCATCTTCATGAAGTAAGTCAGGTAGTTTTCCGGGTCTGGAACCTGACTTAAGACAAGGATTCCACCAGTTTGCGCCATCGCTTCTACGATAAGTACACCTGGCATTACAGGTTCTGCAGGGAAGTGACCGTTGAAGAATTCTTCATTCACCGTCACATTCTTGCTGCCGATCACATGCTCTTCACCTACCTCAAGTACCTTATCCACAAGAAGGAAGGGATACCTGTGAGGTAGAAGATTTTTGATCTCCTGAACGCTGTACAATGACTCTTTGGTAAGGTCGAACTGAGGAGCCTTGTTCTTGGACTCCTTCATCATGTTCTTCAACAACTTCGCGAAAGCAACATTGCCTTTATGTCCCGGACGACCTGCAAGGATATGTCCTTTGATTGGTCTTCCACAAAGCGCAAGGTCACCTACAATATCCAACAGCTTATGCCTTGCTGGCTCATTTTGGAATCGAAGCTCAGTATTGTTAAGTACGCCAATGCCATTCACCTGATAGTGAGGTTTGTCTAGCATATCGCAAATCTCATTCAGCTTCTCCTGGCTTACTTCTTCATCAACCAATACAATGGCATTGTCGATGTCGCCACCTTTGATCAGGTTGGCTTTTGCCAGCTCCTCAACTTCACGTAGGAAAACGAAAGTTCTGCATGAAGCAATTTCATTCTTGAACTCACCACTGTGGTACATGGTTGCATGCTGGGTTCCAAGAATTGGTGAGCCATAATCAACCATAACTGTTAATCGGAACTCGTCTTGCGGAACGGCAAGCATTTCAGTTCCTTTCTCTTCGTCTTCGTAGGTAACGTTCTCCGTGAGTACGAAGTAGTTCTTCATCGCACTTTGCTCTTCGATGCCTGCTTCCTCAATACCTTCTACAAAGAGAATGGCACTCCCATCCAGAATAGGAACTTCTGGTCCGTTGATTTCAATAAGCGCGTTGTCGATTCCCAAAGCGTATAGAGAAGCAAGTAGGTGTTCTACAGTGTAAACCCTTACACCGTTTACTTCAAGTGTGGTACCACGACTTGTGTCAATCACGTTGTCAACATCCGCTTTGATAAGCGGTTGTTCATCGAGATCAATTCTCTTGAAAACATATCCGTGCTCTACAGGAGCGGGCTTGACTTCCACCCGTGCAGCTTCACCGGTGTGCAATCCAATCCCTTCAAAAACTGCAGATGATTTGAGTGTTTTCTGATTATCGGGCATCACTACGTCTTTTCGCGAAGCGCTTCCAATTCCTTTTCCAGCGCCTCAATTTTCTCCAATAATTCAGGCAATTTACGGAATCCTACGTAAGAGCGCTTATAATCTCCTATACCGAAGGCTGGAGAGCCCTGAACCATCTGCCCTGGTTCAATGGAATTTCCGATACCTGATTGCGCTGCAATCTTAACACCATCGCCAATTTTGATGTGCCCAACGATGCCGACTTGTCCACCAATCATGCAGTTCTTTCCAATCTTGGCTGAACCCGCAATCCCAGTCTGCGCAGCAATTACAGTGTTTTCTCCGATCTCTACGTTGTGCGCAACTTGAATCAGGTTATCCAGTTTAACGCCCTTTCTGATAATGGTTGATCCCAGGGTAGCCCTATCTATACATGTATTGGCACCAATCTCAACATTGTCTTCTACGATAACGTTCCCGATCTGGGCAACTTTCTTGTAGTTATTGGCGGCATTGGGTGCAAACCCGAAACCATCTGCCCCAATTACCACATTCATGTGGAAGATGCAGTTGGCACCGATATCGCTTCGGTCAAAGATCTTTACACCGGCATGTACAATGGTGTTGTCACCAATCTTCACGTTATCTCCAATAGACGCACTGGAGTGGATTTTCACATTGTTGCCGATGGTGCAATTCTCACCAATTGTTGCAAAAGGCCCAACGTAGCAGTTGTCACCTAGCTTAGATGATTCATGAATGCTGGATTGAGGGTCAATTCCGCTAATTGCATCTTTTTGCTGGTTATAGGCATCAAGGACTTGCGCAAAAGATTCATAGGCGTTGTCAACCCGTATGAGTGTCAATGTATCCTTTACCGGACGTTCTGCTTCAAAGTCTTTGGAAACGATGACAATAGACGCATCTGTTTCATAGATGTACTCCGTGTATTTGGGATTTGCCAGGAACGAGAGCGTATTAGGTTTGCCCTCCTCGATTTTCGACAAGTCACTCACTACCACATCGGGGTTCCCTTCAACTACACCGTTCAGCAATTCCGCAATTTGCTGTGCCGTAAATTCCATCGTTCAAAAGTAAGAATTATTCAGTGCTTGTCCCTAGGGGAATCCGCTATTTATCAACTGCTATTTGTGCAGGAAACATCAGGTAATACCGCACCACCGACTCGGATAGGGCAGATATATTCAGATGATCGGCCGCATCGGCAATATCTTGGGTAGAATTGTCTTTGTACAGCAGATTGATACGGTCGGTTATGGGATTGTAGGCATTGTTTTCCAGTGCCACCTCGAAGATCAGAAAATCCAGTTCTTCCTTCGTCCATACGCCCTGCGCAAGCATAGTGTCTTTCAATGCATCCGCTTTTGCCTTTTCGAAAGGGGAATTAGATACTTCCACCTTCAATAGTTTTCGATCCACAACGGCTTCACTTAGGAACGACAAAATCCGGTCATCTGCATGCACCCATTCCTTCGCTGCGGTTAATATGTCGTAGTCATCCAGGTCGGCAAAATCTTCCAGGGCTTTAGGGTCGTTCATGAAATCATCCATGCCGATCTCTGAATACAGGAAACGGTGCAGGTAACGCGTGCAGAAGAGTTCATGTCCTTCGTTGGCGAGAAATTTGGCCCTTTCAAGCAGCTTGACCAACAGGAACTCGGCAGATATAACGGTCTTGTGAAGGTATACTTGCCAGTACATCAACCTGCGGGCAATCAGAAATTTCTCTACTGAGTAAATACCTTTGTAATCTACTACCAGCGCATCGTCCTTTACGTTTAACATTGAGATGATACGTTCCGTTCCGATCACTCCTTCAGACACACCTGAGTAAAAGCTATCACGCTGCAGGTAATCCAAACGGTCCATATCCAGCTGACTTGACACCATCTGATGTAGAAAGCGCTTGTGATACTGGTCTTGAAAAACTTCAATAGCCATAGAAAGCTTTCCATCGAAGTACTCATTAAGCCGTTGCATGAAGAGTAAGGACAACTGTTCGTGCGTTACATCTTTGACCAAAGTATGTTCCAGTGCATGGGAGAAAGGTCCGTGACCTATATCGTGCAACAGGATGGCAATGGTAACCGCTTCAGCTTCTTCATCCGTGATCTCATGCCCTTTGGAACGAAGGGTTTCGATAGCTCTGGTCATTAAGTGCATCGCACCTAACGCGTGATGAAAACGGGTGTGCAAAGCACCAGGGTATACATAGGATGTAAGGCCGAGTTGTTTGATCCTTCGCAGGCGCTGAAAAAACGGATGCTCTACAAGGTCGAAGACCAGATCATTGGGAATGGTAATAAAGCCATAGATCGGGTCGTTAAATATTTTCTTCTTGTTGAAAACCGCCTGCACTTGCCGGAACTGAATGAAGCGTTAAATTAGTTTTTTACTTGGTAAACCTAACCTGATTGCATGAATAAGATCAAGATACTTTGGGCCGATGATGAAATAGAATTGCTGAAACCTCACATCCTTTTTCTGGAAGAGAAGGGATACGATGTGGTATCAACAACAAGTGGTGATGGGGCGTTGGATCTGCTGGATGAAGAGCGGATAGACATTGTCTTTCTTGATGAGAACATGCCGGGACTTTCCGGCCTTGAAACGCTGAGCAAGATCAAATCGAAACGGCCATCACTTCCTGTGGTAATGATCACCAAGAGTGAAGAAGAGGCCATTATGGAAGATGCCATTGGAGCCAAGATCTCGGACTACCTGATCAAACCTGTGAATCCTAAACAGGTTTTACTATCGATCAAGAAGAACCTTGATACTTCCAGATTGGTAACAGAGAAGACTACACTTGATTACCAACAGGAATTCCGATCTATTGGAATGCAGCTGAACGATCGACTGAACTTCAAGGAGTGGACGGAAGTGTACAAGAAGTTGGTGTACTATGATATTGAGTTAGAACAAACGGAAGATGAGGGCATGTCGGAAGTTCTGGAGATGCAGAAGGCGGAAGCCAATCGGCAGTTCTCGCGGTATGTAGCCGATCATTATTCCGAATGGATGAACGATCCTGAAGCTGCTCCCATCATGTCCCATAACTTGTTCAATCAGGAGGTGGCACCTAACATCAAGAAGGGAGAACCGTTGTTCTTTATTCTTATTGATAACCTGCGTTGGGATCAGTGGATGGCATTGAAACCTATCATCAGTCAACACTTTTGGATTGACAAGGAGGATCTGTTCTGCAGCATTCTTCCAACAACCACTCAGTATTCCAGGAACTCCATTTTTGCGGGGATGCGACCGTTAGAGATCGAGCAACGCTTTGGCAACAAGTGGTTAAATGATGATGACAAGGGAGGCAAGAACCAGCACGAAGCAGAATTCCTTCAGGCACAGCTTTCCAGAATCGACAGTGGACTGACGAGCAGTTACAACAAGGTCTTGAATCCGAATTACGGTAGAAAGATTGCGGATGAGATCAATCAATTGATGAATAACGATCTCAATGCGGTAGTGTACAACTTCATTGATATGCTTTCGCACGCCAGAACAGAAACGGATATTATTCGTGAGCTGGCGGAAGACGAAAGAGCTTACCGGTCATTAACCGTGAGTTGGTTTGAGCACTCTCCTCTCTATGACATCATCAGGAAAATTGCGGAACAAGGTGCCAGAATGATCATTGCTACGGATCATGGATCAGTTCGTGTGAGAGAAGCTTCCAAGGTGATTGGTACGCGTGAAGTGAATACGAACCTCAGATATAAGCAGGGCAAGAGCTTGGATTTCGATCGGGATGATGTATTGGAGTACAAGGATCCAACCGAGGTATTTCTACCCAAGGTGAATGTGAGTCAACGTTTCATCTTCGCTAAAGAGGACAAGTTCTTCGCTTATCCGAATAATTACAATCATTATGTGAAGTACTATCGGGACACGTTCCAACATGGAGGAATATCCATGGAGGAGATGATGATCCCGGTTGTTCATCTGAGTCCTAGATAGTGAAGTTGGAGAACGTACCGTTGGAAGGAATGGATGAGGTCGCAAATCAGCTTATCCAATTTGCCGGTAACAGCAGGGTGATCCTGCTAAATGGTGACCTCGGTGCCGGAAAGACCACCCTTGTTACAAGATTCTGTGCGGCTCTGGGCGTAGATGATATTGCTCAGAGTCCAACGTTTGCTTTGGTGAATGAGTATCAGGTTCCTGGCGATGAGAAGATCTATCATCTGGACCTGTATCGCCTGAATTCGTTGGAAGAAGCATTGGACATCGGGGTAGAGGAATACCTTGATTCAGGCCATTGGTGCCTTATTGAATGGCCGGACAAAATCGAACCGCTGCTTCCTGAAGATGTCATAAAAGTTTATCTTGAATCAAATTTGGAAACGAGGACGATCTCCTTTCAAAACTAAGCTATGTCGTCATCAGAAGATGTATTGAAATCGCTGGCTGCAGGGTTCCTTCCGCAGGAGGAAATGCTGGAGATAGCGTTGAAGAAGAGTGATCTCTACATAGGTATTCCCAAAGAGAATTCATTCCAGGAAAGACGAGTGCCATTGGTGCCAGATGCTGTTGCATTGCTGGTAAGTGATGGGCACAAAGTGGTGATCGAAAGTGGTGCGGGGCTTGAAGCCAATTTCACAGATCAGGATTACAGTGAGGCGGGAGCCATCATTGCAGATGATGTGAAAGAGGTGTACAAGGCACACATGATCCTGAAAGTGGAGCCTCCAACGCTCAAGGAGATTGATCTAATGCAGCAAGGGCAGATTGTGATCTCAGCCTTGCAGCTTCCTATTCAACCAAAGAACTTTCTGAAGAAACTATTGAGCAAGAAGGTTACGGCCATTGCTTATGACTATATCATGGATGTGGACGATGTATTCCCGATCGTTCGTGCTATGAGTGAGATTGCAGGTAATACTTCGATCCTTATTGCGGCTGAATTGCTCAGCAACGTGAACAAGGGCAAGGGAATGCTGTTGGGAGGTATCTCGGGTGTTTCACCTGCTGAAGTAGTTATTATAGGTGCCGGAACAGTAGGTGAATTTGCCTGTCGTTCCGCTTTGGGATTGGGTGCCAATGTGAAAGTGTTCCATAACAGCATTTACAAGCTGAGAAGGATGCAGGAAGTATTGGGCAAGCGAATCTATACGTCCATCATTCAACCACAGGTATTGTCTAAGGCGTTGGAAAGTGCCGATGTAGTGATTGGTGCCATTCGTGCCATCGATAACGGCAGAACACCAGTTGTAGTAACAGAGGAGATGATCAAGTCGATGAAGAACGGCTCTGTGATCGTTGATGTAAGTATCGATAAGGGGGGGTGCTTTGAGACTGCACAAGTGACTAGTCACGACAATCCAACTTACACCAAGTATGGTGTGATCCATTATTGTGTTCCGAATATTGCTTCTCGTGTTGCCAGAACGGCTTCTTATGCGTTGAGTAACGTAATCGCTCCCGCTTTGATGGAGACAGGAGATTACGGTGGCATCAAGGGAACCATTCGAAAGTACAAGGGCATCCGCAACGGTATTTATATCTACAACGGTACGCTTACCAACAAGTACCTGGCGGAGACCTTCGGACTTCCATACAAGGATATCGAGTTGCTGTTAGCTGCGATGTAAGATGAACGAGAAGCGCGGATTCTGGCACAGGCTCAAATTCTATCTCATTGGTTTATCGATCGGTGTTGCAGCCATTGCATTCATTTATAAGGACAAGGCGTTGGATGCCTGGATGCCTAAGAAAAGGATCAAGATTCATTTGACGGAGGTAGAGGTGAAGTTTAATGATCTCGCAACGTGTCAAATGCAGTGCTTTGGTCTGGACGAAGAAACGGTCCTTGGCATGATCCAGGATGGGGAAATTCATTTCAATGAAAGCCAGACCCGAAGGAAGCCCTGTCCGATCTATCTTATAAGAACGGAATACGAACGGGGCTTCAACTATGAAGTGGACGTGGAGTATTGCCTTGAAGAGGGTCGTGTGTGGGCCGTGCGCAGTCTTGACGGGACGGAGTGTGGCTGCCAGTAATCAACCTTTGGATTGGACGGAAGAGGCTGGCTGGTCTTCTAGGCAACGTAAACGCATTCATTTATTTTCTTACGTCATCGGAGCAGTATTCTCAGGTGCGGTTTGGTTCCTGATGTACAATGCACAGCATTTGGAATATGATGCCAACTACGCGAGCCTTCTTTTAGCCTTGATCTTATCGGTGATCTTTACAGTGATTTGTGTGGTGCTATGGTTGATTGCAAGAAAGATGATGATGGTTTGTGCATTGCAATGCGCATTGTTTCTGGCTGTATGCAATCCGGCAATTGTGATTGGTGTGTCCACTAATTATTCGACCGTTTTTGGAGCTTCACTTAAGACCTAGTTCCTTACGATGTAGGTGCTATTACAGTCTTTTCGTAATTTAAAGTGGTTAATCGAAAGCCAGTAGCCGTAGGCTTGCTAGTGACCTTATGAAGGGTATTACAACATTATTCTGCTTAATTGCAATAACAATCCAACTGTTCGGACAGGACACTAACCTGACCATTTCGGTGAGGAGGCCGGATGTCGATTTGCAAGGTAAATGGAGGTGTTTGGTTAAGGATTCTTGCCTTTCTGATTATTGGGAATTCAAGGAGAACGGAAGGGTAGAAATTGTTATCGATTGTGGAGGTCCTTGTGAAGGATCCATCGAAACCTCTTATGTCGATGAAGCAGGAACCTGGAAACTTCAGGGAGATTCACTTTTGGTGACGTTGAATGAAAACAACGGTAAGCCATACTCTACTAAGCCGCAAGTGATGAGGTTCTATATTGTTAGGCTGAATGCCAAAGAACTGGAAATTCTGGAATCCAGCGGTAAGCGTCCTTACCCGTTGAAGTTTGAAAGAATTTGAACGAACTACTGGCAGCAATAGGTAGTTTCAGGCATGTAGAAATGGAAGAGAAACCAAGAATATCTCGACTCACAGCAATCCTTACACAACTGCAATCCAGGAAGATCGTAACTGCTACCTATCTGGCAGAGAAGCATAATGTAAGTGTTAGGACCATTTACCGGGACATTCGAACGCTTGAGAATTCAGGTATTCCAATTGTTACGGAAGAAGGAAAAGGATACTCCATTGTTGAGGGTTATCATTTACCACCTGTATTGTTTACCGAAGATGAAGCGAACGCTCTGATTACCATAGAGCAGTTGGCGCGGAAGAACAAGGACGAATCCTTAACCGTAAACGTATCCAGTGCGCTAGAGAAGATCAAGGCTATTCTGCGAAATTCTCAAAAGGGAAATGCAGATCTGTTGGAAGATCGGGTTTACTTCGGGGGTAATAACAACGAAGAGAAAACGAGTGCCAACCTAATGCAGATCCAATCCGCGATCATACATTTTCAGGTACTTCATGTAACATACAATTCATCGCAAGGTGAAAAGACCACAAGAGATATTGAGCCTTTTGCGATCTATAGCATCAATGGAAATTTCTTGCTGATCGCATTCTGTAGATTGAGGGATGACTTCAGGGCTTTTCGCATTGACTACATTGAGAAACTAGTGGCAACAGGTAAAGGGTTCACCCCTCATGAAATGACCATTAAGGATTATTTTGAAAAATATGTGAGAGACCAGGAACACCCCTGACATACCTCTGTCACAACCCCATGATACGTTTGCTTCAGAAATCATTAAAAGCAAACAAAATGGAAATCGTTCAAATCGTAATTCTAGGGCTAACCGGGCTTTTCTTGACTCTTATTGGTCTGATGAGATTGTGGAATCCAAAAAGCAGTTACGGCAAGAACTCAGGCATTCAACTCTCTGAAAATGTTAACCTACTCAACGAGATACGGGGAGTAAGTGCAGTCATGCTGTGTAGCGGGATGGTGATCGGTCTTGGCGCTATTGTGGAAACATTGAGCATGACCTCGTTCGTTGTTGGTTCAATCATGTTCATTGGTTTTGCCATTGGGAGGTTAATTAGCATCGGTGTGGATGGAAAACCGAATTCAAAGCTCATTCAGGGGATCATTTTTGAATTGGTGTTTGGAAGTGCTCACCTGTTCGGCCTTTTCGTACTTTCATAAGCAATGCCATGAAACAGTTCCTGTTGATTAATATGATGTTCTTAACCCTAATGGCTTGCCAGGAGGATGCAGCGATTGAGACAAGGTCAGAGGTATTTGTTTCAGATACCTTGGAAGTGGGAGCTGGTGTGGGACTGGATAAGCCGTTCAGAGTCGAGTATGATAGGAGTAATAAAGGATCATCGGAGACAGGGAAAGTGTATTTCAATGAGGAGATACTCTATGCTTTTCGATTGAATTTCAACCTTATAGAAGATTCAATTAAGGCAGACAAGTGGATGATTCGAGACACCGTCACCACAACCTTAAGAAAGGATACGTTGGTGTTTCATTGGTACAAACGTGGCCATGAGGATTGGATAACCGTTCGGTACACCTATACATATGCCTCTGGTTTGTCCAGTCAGTACGCTATTTGGGGCAAAAGCGAGATTGGAAATACCCATGCACAGGAACTTTCATTCCTATTTAGTGAAATAAGAAGAGCTGAGTTGGTTGACTTTTTCGAGCACGACTCAACGCTTATTCGAAATATCGTTGCGTTAGAAGAGTGAGTGTCATTTGGGTAGCGCTACTTCATTTCCGGAAAAGTTCGAATCACTATATCATCTGCAATATGTAATTGCTGGGTTGCTTTGTCCCTTATCCGGATTCGGGTAAAGTAGTAGACCGATTGGTGAGGTAGTTTCGGGAGTAGTTTCGTGAGCGAATAGTACCCTTCCGTTCTGATCACACGTTCACAGATCAGCGTTTTCTCTTTATTGAGCCATGTTAAAGTAAATCCTTCTAGTTTATAGTCAGCCGTGTCTGAAATCGTCAGTCCGCAGGCCAACATTTGGGCGAGTGTCATGCTGCCATTGTTCACTCCACATACGCTGGCCACGACTTCCACCTTGGGTTTTCGAACCTTGATCGACTGGCTCCACAGAAAGACGGTAGAAAATAATGCTATAAGAAAAAGGAGTATCCGTTTCATATTCCTTAAATGCAAGGATTACAATTCGATACACATCTTTATCTTAAAGACTTCCTATGGCGCGTTTCGTTTACCTGCACGTATTTGAGTCCAACCGGTTTGGTTATTACTGGAAATCAGTGATACTGCCAACGCTCAGGTATACGATTGTTCATCGACCCAGAAAACTGCTCAATCTTCTGCACTCCGTGATTGAACGCACTTTGAAACGTACAAGGCTCAAGTCTCGTCCATCAATGTTCAAGATAGAAGCTGCTGTAGGTTGCAATCTCAAATGTCCATTGTGTGTGGAAATGAAAAGCAGACAGTTACTGCCAAACAACAAATGGATAAGGCACGAAGACTACGAGGTAATGCACCGTAAGATCAGCAAGGATGCGATCAGGATTTCCTACTACATTTTTGGAGAGCCGTTGGTGAATCCGCACATGTCAAGAATTGTGAATACGGCTGCCAGCGATAACATCTTCACATATTTCTGTTCCAACTTCACGCTTGCAAGCAAGCCTAAAGTAGAGGAGTTCGTGAATGCTGGTTTGGCAGAGGTATCCGTGCCATTGGATGGTTGGACCCAGGAGCAATATGAAAAGTACAGGGTAGGTGGCGATGTTAGCGTGCTTAAATCTGGAATTAAGCACCTCGTTCAATACCGAAGGAAGCTTAAACAACGTTGGCCGCTCATTAAGGTGAATACTATTCGTTTTGATCATTACAAGGAAGACATGGATAAGATCCAGGAGTTTTGCGAAGAAGCGGAGGTAGATAGCTACGTGGTGAAGCCCAACCTGGAGTTCGTAGAGTGCAACACAGGCCCAAGACCTTATTCTACTTGCTTCTGGCCGTGGTACACTATGCTTGTAGACACAGATGGTACCGTTATGCCCTGCATTGGCCAGCAAAGACAGAAAGATATCGATTATGGCAACCTGCTCGAAGACGACCTGGAAAGCATCTGGAATGGTCCTAATCTGTTGAAGATACGCGAGTTTCTGACCAGCAATGATAAGGATCAATACAGTGCTGAAGATGTGCCCTGCATCAACTGTACAAGGTATTGTTGAGGAGAATTACGGGAATGTGATAAGAACCGTAACTTCACCGGCATGAGACTGATCATCCTACTGTTACTTGTGCCGGTTCTAGGTATGGGACAATCTACCCTTCACAAAAGCGAGCACCAGTTTATTGGTAAATGGTGCAACTGCGAAGGTTTCCCACTTGAACAAGTAAAGGCTTCTGTCGGTAAGAAGATTGATGGCTGCTTCGAATTCAAGAAAGACCATACGCTCGAATACGTGAAGGATGGGAAGGTAGTGTACACGAAGAGGTGGAAGGCCCGTGGAAAGCGGATCTGGGTTTCCATTGGACTCACGGATAAGATGCGATGGTATGAGCATCATCCTACGCGTGATGGTAACAGGAAGCTGATGTTCTTTAGCACCTACTACTATGTTATTCTAAAACGTTAATCACTGTCATGTCAAACACCAATCGCAAATGGGAGAAGCTGTCGCCTGAAGCCAAAAGCCGATGTATCAATGAGTTTATAGACTTCTATCTGGCGGAGCGTGATGAGGAGATCGGTATGGTGGCGGCAGAAGAGATCCTGAATTTCTTTCTACAGACGGCTGGAAAGGAGATATACAACAAAGGAGTATCTGATGCGGTTGGTACGATGGAGCAACGCTTTGAGGACGTGAAGATGGACGTGGAGATGCTGATGGATTAATGGTAAATCCCGTGTAGCAATGAAGATTCTCTTCATCTGTTCCGCCAATAAGGATCGTTCAAAGACTGCCGAAGATTTCTTTGCAGCGAAGTATCCCGCAATAGATTTCCGCTCGGCTGGAACCAATTTCAAAATCTGTCAACAACTTGGCACAGAACCGCTCACCGAAGAATTATTGGAATGGGCAGATCAAATCCTCGCCATGGAAGCACGACACAGGAAGCATGCACAGGCCATGAGTAAAGCTAAACTCAAAATTACCGTGCTGGGCGTTCCGGATGTGTACAAATACTATCAAAGAGAATTGATAGGCATTTTAGAGGAGCGCGTTGAACCAATCCTTAGTTTAGGGTAACCATGCAGACTGAGCGATTACACCTTAGGGAACTCACACCGGAATTGTCCGGACAGGTTTTGGGTATGACACGAGTTGAGCAGTTAGTCTTTCTCGGGTTGGAAAATGATGCAGCGCTTGATGAGGTGTTAGTGAAGCTGAAAAAACGTGCGAACAACGAATACCCAGGTTCACGGAAGTGGCATCTGATCGAACAAGCCTCCGATAAAGTAATCGGCAGTGCGGGCTTTCACAATTGGATGCCCGAGCACGAAAAAGCGGAATTGGGCTATCAATTGCAGAAAAGCTACAGGGGGAACGGGTTTATGACGGAAGCCCTGAAAAGAATCGTTGTTTTTGGTTTTGAGGAAATGAACCTACATCGCATTGAAGCGTTTGTTGATCCGGACAACCAACCTTCCGTTCAGATTATGGAGCGATTGACATTTACATTGGAAGGAAGGTTGAGAGAACATCACAAAACCGAAGAGAAAATTCACGATTCATTGGTGTACTCGATGCTGAAGTCGGAATTCACTAACTTCCAATAGTCTAATTGATATATCTATGACCTACGAAGACAAACTGAAGCGTTACGATGAATTGGTTGCCAAGTGCGATCACATTGAACGACTTGGGAAATCAATGCCCTACACTGCGGCCAATACGCACATGTTCTCCTTGCTGAACAAAGACGGAGAAGTGGGTTTGAGATTCTCGGAGGAGGTAAAGGACAAGTACATCGAAGAATTGCCTTCTACAATCTATAAATCTTATGGAGCAGTGATGAGAGGGTATGTGCTCATTCCGGAGGAGATGATGGAAAACAACATGGACCGTGTTGCAGAAATGTTGAATGAGAGCTACGAGTACGTGATGTCCTTAAAGGCCAACCCGAGAAAGGGGAAGAAGTAGCTAACCCTTTCTGCGTTTCAGTTCCGCTGAGATCAAACTCAATTCTCTTCCTTGCTGCCCCTTCACCGAAGTATTTTCCTGTGCCCTTCTGATGAGGTAAGGAATCACATCACGAACTGGACCGTATGGAACATACTTAGCTACATTGTATCCGGCATTGGATAGATTGAAACTGATGTGGTCGCTCATGCCCAACAACTGTGCGAAGTAGATGCGTTGATCTGAAGGGCTGATATTATGTTGTTGCATCAATGTCACCAACAAGTTGCTGCTTGCTTCGTTGTGCGAGCCACAACAAAGCGCAACATTTTCAATGTTGCTAACGCAGAGCGTTAAAGCAGCATCGAAGTCTTTATCTGAACTTTTCTTATCCGGTTGAATAGGAGAGGGGTATCCCATTTTCGCTGCACGGTCGCGCTCCTTTTCCATGTACGCTCCTCTCACAAGCTTCAAACCTACCTTGAATCCTTCCGCTTTAGCGATAGCAAATAGCTCTTCCATATAAGGTAGTCTTTGCGTTCTGTAAAGCTGAACGGTGTTGTACACGATGGTTTGCTCTTTGTTGTACTTCCGCATCATCGCAAGCGCCATTCCGTCAATCGTATCCTGTATCCAACTTTCCTCTGCATCAATAAATACAGGTTGACCAATTTCTGCAGCATGACTGAATATGCGCTCAATGCGTTCCATGAATTCTACCAATGATCCATCCGCAACACTTGCTTCAAAATCTGCATTGGCGTTCTCCAATAGACCAAAGGGAGCCAATCCAGTTACTTTAAATACACTGAACGGAATATTGTCATCGCCCCTGGCCCGATCTATCGTTTTAATGATCTCATTACAACACCTCTCGAAATCTTCCTCGCGCTCTTTTCCCTCAACTGAATAATCAAGAATGGCTCTTACTTTATGGGTAGCCAGCTTGTCGATTGTTTGTGCACAGGTATCTATATCCTCGCCTCCACAGAAGTGCGCGAATACTGTTCTTTTAACCGCCCAAAGCACCGGAAGCCTTATAGCAATTGCGAAACGAAGCAAAGGAAGTCCCACTGCAATCACAAACCGATACCCGATCAATTTGAACAATTTGTACGCGCGCTTAAGCTCAGTATCTGACTTGTGCGCAAAGGCAATCTGGGTGTTGTCGAATGTGATCATTGAAGTGCCCTAAAATAATCAATGCACCACAATGAACTTTCAATTTCACATTTACTGTGTACTTTGTTTCTTTGTTGTCCCCTGGATGAGCACATCTGTTACCATAGTGGAAACGCAAGATTACCCGGTATACATCGGAGAGGGTGTTTTCAATGCCTGTAATCAGCACCTGGCGCAACTAGTAGATAGTGGTGCGAGACTGTTCACTTTAGTGGATGAACAAACCCTTGAATTCTGCTTTCCGATCGTGATGGAGCAGATGGACGCCATTCGAGGAACTGAGATCCTTGAGATCGAAAGCGGTGAAGCACAAAAGAACCCTGAAATGGCTATGCAGTTGTGGAGGGCGCTTTCAGAGCATGCTGCTGATCGATCATCCGTTGTTATCAATTTGGGTGGAGGAGTGATCTCCGATCTTGGAGGATTTGTTGCTTCTACTTACAAGCGTGGAATCAATTTCATCAATCTGCCAACGACTTTGCTTGGTCAGGTAGATGCATCCATTGGAGGTAAGGTTGGTGTTGATCTGGATCAATTGAAGAATCAGGTGGGTACATTTACGAATCCGCAGGCGGTATACATCTATCCTGGATTTCTAAATACGCTTCCTGCCAAGCATGTACTTTCCGGGTTTGCCGAAGTGATCAAACATGCGTTGATCTCCAGTGGCGAGTACTGGCAGCAATTGCAACAGGTAGACTTCATGGAATTCAGCAACTGGGATGAGTTGATCGATACCTCGGTTCGGATCAAACATCACATTGTAAGCCAGGATCCAAAGGAAGGTGGCTTGCGGAAAGTGCTGAACTTTGGTCATACCATTGGTCATGCACTCGAAAGTTATTCCATGGAAACACCAGCGCATTCACTACTTCACGGGGAAGCAGTGGCGGCTGGAATGATCATTGAGTCGTACCTGTCGCATAAAGTGGGAACACTTAGTGAGGATGCCCTTGGAAGTATCGTTCAGTACATCTCGCAGATATATAAGCCTTACGAGTTTGACACCATGAGTGTCCATCGATTGATTGAATTGATGCGCAATGACAAAAAGAACCAGGGCGATCAGATTCATTTTACGCTACTGACTGACATTGGTGCCGCAGAAATAGAGAAGGCTATTGCTCCGGATATCATCATTGAAGCCCTTGCGTTCTATCAGAACCTTGGTGTCAATACTCCGGCATGAGCGCCCGACTGATATCCCCTACACTTCAAGGGAACCAAATCCAACTGCCCATTTCCAAAAGTGTTAGCAACCGTGAATTGGTGTTGCATGGGTTGCTGGGCGAGTTGCCTGATGTAGCGCATTTCTCAACAGCTGCAGATACAGTTTCTCTTCATCAGATGCTGAGTAACGATGGACCAGAATGGAACGCAGGTTTAGGTGGAACTACCATTCGTTTTGGTCTTGCAGCCTTGTGTGCCATGGGGAGAGCCGGGGTGTTGACCGGTGAACCACCGCTACTGGAAAGGCCTATTGGTCCTCTGGTTGAGGCATTGAGACAACTGGGATTCGGTATCGATTATCTGCAGAAGGAAGGATATCCCCCCTTAGAACTAACCGGGGGTTCTGCTGCTACAAGTAAGGTCACAATTGATCCTTCTGTGTCCAGTCAGTTCGTTTCAGCTTTGCTGCTTATAGGGTCATTTCTTCCTAACGGATTGACGTTAGAGTACGATGGCGTACCCGTTTCTGTACCGTACCTGGATCTCACCATTGAGGTAGTTGGTGCCTTCGGAGGAGAGATTGATAAAACGGAGCATGGGTATGTGGTTCATAAGAAGTCGCTGAGAATTCCGACTATTTCTGCGGACCGGGATTGGAGTGCGGCCGCGTTCTGGTACGCCATGGTTGGGATGAGTAAGGGGGCTAGCATTGTAATGCCTGGACTTTCTGCAGACTCTACACAAGGAGATAAGATCGTACAATACATATTCAATCGTTTAGGTGTTCACTCTCATGTGGTAGAAGCAGGTATTAAAGTGGAAAACCGGAGTGAAGCCGTTGAGGCATTCGAACACGATTTTTCCGGATGTCCGGATCTTGCGCAGGCGGTAGCCGTCTTTTGTGCGTGTAAAGGAGTGCCGGCAACCTTGAAGGGATTAGGTACACTCAGACATAAGGAAACAGATCGTATTGCGGCCTTGGAGACAGAACTTACCAGGCTTGGGATTGAGGTAAATACCGGTGATGACTGGTTGCAAGTAGCAGGAACGATACAATACAATAACGAGCCTATTGAAACCTATAATGATCACCGTATGGCGATGGCATTCGCGGTTGCGTCATTTGTAGTGGATGGGTTGCGAATCAACGATCCTGAAGTAGTGGAGAAATCCTACCCGGAATTCTGGAATGAGTTTCAGAAGGCGGGAGGGAAACTACTCATGTAGTCCTACTTCGATTCCCACATTGATTCTTGGTAGTTCCGGGTATCCATAAGACTTGATGAAGAGGTCAGACAATCGGTAGTTGCCAAAAACTACGATGTGTCCGATTCCGAGTCGTGCGTTTACCCCGTAGTTAATGTCTTCAGCATAAACCAAGCCTCTGGAGAGAAAATCCCCTTTGATTCCCCCAGCAGGGTTAGGCGTTGCAAACTTTCTGTGCCCTTGATGTTTTGTTCTGTAAGTCCATCCCACGTAGCCACCAACATCCAGGATTTTACCCATTTGGTTTCCACGCTTTCTGTGAAAAGTAAACCGCATGTACGGACTGAACTGAAGGTTATTGAAGATCACCTTTTCGCGATCGAATAACTCCTGAGACGGAAACGTCTTGGCCGAATCCTGAACCAGGTGATACGCATCGTAGAAGTATGCAATTTGTGCGCCCAGATGATACCACTTGGCCAGTCGCAATTGCCCTCGGTACCCAACTGTGAAACAGGATGTCTTGCCAGGAATCAGTTCAACACCTGTTCCTTCGGGCGCACCTACGTTGAAACCATATCCTACAAACCACCAACCATATACGCTGGAGCTTGGACCCGTTGGATCGCCACTTCCGTTCTTGCCGTTTTTCTTCTCCTTGACCAGCACCTGCGAATAGCTCACGGATACCGAAAAAGCGATCGCTGTTATGAAGAATAGCACTCTCACGTTGCAAATATACGGTCATGTCTAAATTCCTTACTTTGTTTACAAAGAATTAGCATGATCGATTTACGCAGCGATACGGTGACCAGGCCTACAGAAGGCATGAAAGAATTCATGTGGAGTGCACAGGTGGGCGATGATGTCTTCGATGAGGACCCAACAGTAAAGGAGTTGGAGCAGAAAGCTGCAGAGATGTTTGGTTTTGAGGCAGGTATTTACTGTCCAAGTGGAACGATGACCAACCAGATAGGGGTGAAGATGCTCACCTCAGCCCCCGGGGAAGTGATTTGCGATCAACGTGCGCACATATACAATTACGAAGGTGGTGGTGTTTCGTTCAATGCTGGTTTAAGCATGAGATTGGTGGATGCTGATGATGGCATCTTGCAACCGCATCACGTTACCGATAACATCAATCCTGATGATGTACATAAGCCCATAACGCAGTTGGTGAGTATCGAGAATACCTGTAATAAGGCAGGTGGAACAATCTATAACCGAGCTGCTATTGAGGCCATTAGTGAGACTTGCAGGTCCAACAAATTGCCATTGCATGTGGATGGTGCCAGGGTTTTCAATGCCCTGGTAGAATCTGGTGATAGTGCGAAAATGTACGGTGAGCTTACAGATTCTGTCTCCATCTGTTTATCAAAGGGTCTAGGATGCCCCATAGGCTCTGTGCTAGTGAGCAGTGCTACAAACATTAAGATGGCGCGCAGGCTAAGGAAGATCTTTGGAGGCGGTATGCGCCAGGTAGGCTTTCTTGCCGCTGCAGGAATTTATGCACTCGACCATCACGTAGACCGTTTAAAGGAAGACCACGATAATGCGAGAGCATTCGCCTCGGAGATCAAAGACATTGATTATATCGAGAAGGTGTACGATGTGCCTACCAACATTGTGATCTACCAGTTGAAGGATAGCCGTCCTTTGGAAACACATTTGCAACAAATGGAAGCGAAGGGTGTTTATCTCGTTCCATTTGGTCCGCAGACCGTAAGAGTGGTAACACACCACGATGTGAACCGCGAACAGCTTATGGAAGTAGCTGCAATCCTCAAATCGTTGGATGAGTAAGAAGAAGAAATTTGATTGGGGTTGGGTAGTTATTGCGGTGGTGCTGGTTGCCCGCGCGTGGCCAATCAATGCGCCCTTTGCCATTTTCATGGCCATTGGAATTGGGATTTTCTTTGCGATGACGAAATACCGTAAACAGGTATTTGCGGTGATTCACAAGTTCAACGTTGGGGCTTTTCTTACCATCATCTTCCTGGGGCTGGTCTCATTAATCGTTACCATCGCTTACTATGCCAGCACACATCCGGTTGTAGTGGAAGACGATTACATTGTTGAGGTAGAACCGGAAATAGATCCTATTCGAATTCTACTTGACACCACTGATGAGTGGCATCCTGAACACACTCCGGACCCAAATGAGGATTGGGTGTCCCATCTCCATCAATGGAAAGGACCGGAGGAGATCGGTTACCAGAGTACGTTCAAGATTCATCAGGCAGATTGGGATGATACCAATGTGAAGAAGCTGGCAATGAATGTTGTCTACACGGGCGATGATCAGTGGTATTGGGGCAGAATCTACCAAGGATTGTACGAAATGGATAGCGCCAAGCTTGGAGATATCTATCAACGCTATGCGCGTATGCGGGATCTTTATCATTTGAATCGGTTGGATTTCGCGAAGGTGATCGTGGCTAGCGTACAGTACATTCCTTACAACCTGATCCTGATCAACGATTGTAATGCGAGTTCATACACAGGGAATACGAAAGAAATGCTGAAGAACGGTACGCCTTGTGTCCCTTATGTGAAATACGGTGTGCACTCACCAATTGAGTTCATGGGAACTTTCAAGGGTGATTGCGATACAAGAACCACCTTCCTGTATACTGTATTAAGACATTTTGATTACGATGTCGCTATTCTGGGAAGTATGGTATACCTGCATTCTGTGCTAGGTGTGAACCTTCCGGTGAGCGGCAAATACGTTAAACACAACGGTAAAAAGTATTATGTATGGGAAACCACCTACCACGGTTTTGAGCCTGGGGTTATATCACCTATGTGGGGTGACATGGACAATTGGGAGGTGGACCTTGAACCTTTATAGCTATGGAGATTGGAATTAACAACGACCTATTGGTCACTGGTATTTGGGAACTCGTTCTTGCGTTACTTATTGGACTGCTCGTCTTATACGTAAGCTACAGTTGCTTTTATCGTTTCGTTTACCTCAAGCACGATATTCAAAAAGACAATACCGCTTATGCAATATTAGCGGCCTCCGTTATTTTCTCCGTAGGCTACATTTTCGCAGGGGTAAGTGACCCACTGCTGATGACCATCAAATACCTCCGCAAGGTAGATGCGGAAAACTTTGTGATGAGTTGTATCAGCTACTCCACGGTGTTTGTGGTTGGAGCACTTATCATCTCAGGATTGATAAATGTGGTCTCCATCCTCCTGTTCACCTTCATGACGAGAAAGGTGGATGAGTTTGATGAAATCAAGCAGGGTAACGTTGCTGTATCTATCATTACAGCCGCTATTATTGTGAGCATAACGCTTATTGTAAGAGAGAACATGGTACTCCTGTTTGATGCGTTTATACCGCATCCCGAGATGGGGGCGAGGGTGTAGGAATAAAAGACCTATTTCACCAACCAACGGATCGGATCCCCTGTACAGGCATTTGGATAAGCTATGCCCATGAGATAGGCTGCCGTTGGAGCGATGTCGGTAATATTCACTCGCTGTAATACTTTACCCTTCTTTACACCTTTACCGTAAAACAAAATGGGAACATGCGTATCGTAATTGTATCCTGAACCATGGGTGGTTCCGGTTTTCCCATACTCCATATATCCAGGCTCAAAGATGATCTGATAATCTGCCACACGTTGCTGGTACACACCGTTCTTGATCCTTTCTTCCATCTCTGCCGGAATACCTTGTAGTACTATGGACCTGAGGTTTACCACAGTTCTGATTCCAGGCTCCTTTATCAATTGCGCCCGGAGTTGATTAAAGAACCGTTTGCGTTGCTGAGGCTTGATCTTCTCGTTGACGTAGATGTAGCCATCAGAACAGTAGGCGATACCGGTGGTATCCATCTTCGCTTTCTTCAACACGTCTGTCACTTTTCTGGTCAATTCTTTTCTCTTCCATGTTCCACCGTGGATCTGTTTCGATTTCAAATGATGCCCGTTCCACGATCCTCCGTGATCAGAAGTCAGAAATACTACAACATCATCACCAGTCTTTTCCTTGACCTTGGTGATCAATCTAGCAAGGTCTTTGTCTAATCTTAGATAAGCATCTTCTGTTTCAACCGCATGAGGTGCAAAACCGTGGCCCACGTAATCTGTGGATGAGAAGCTCACGGACATAAAGTCAGTCACACCGTCTTTACCCAACTCAAGTGCATCAAGCGCCTCAAGTGCAAAGTCACAGAGGAAGGTGTTACCCAGTGGAGTACTCTTGATGATGTCTACACCCTTCTTCTCGGCTGCCGCTTCCAATGGGTAGGGGAACGTTGGATCTGCCTTATCGCCAATAGGTTTCTCCCAGGTGGTCTTGTCGGTGGAACTGGCGGTATAGCTTTCAATGGGGTGGAGTGTATTCCATCCCTCTTTGATGTACTTCTTCAGGTTATTCTTTTTATTGAATGAAGCCACCCATTTTGGCAACTCATTCATGTACCAGGTGCTGGTTGCGAAGTTTCCTTCTTCCAGCCAGTAGGCGTGATCCCCTGCATGCCCAGCGGGTAGTATTGCTCCCCGGTCTTTGAGAGAAACGGCAATGGTGATCGACTTGCCCATGGTGTTCATTTCCAGCTCATCGGCCAGATTGGAAGACACCAGGTTCTTTGGAGAGCGCTTGGCTTTTTTTGATTCGGTGCCAACGGGAGTTACGTCATCATCCTGCACACAGTACATGCCTTTTTTTGTTGCCCTGTCATACCAGTCATTGGAAACAATACCATGGTGTGAGGGCGTTGTGCCGGTAAAAATGGAAGCATGGCCTGGTCCGGTGAATGTAGGCGTGTAATTGTAGTGTGCATTTGCGCAACTGGCACCATTGTTTACGAGTTCTTTGAATCCACCTTCTCCAAATCGATCCCAGTACCGGTAGAGGTAGTCCATTCGCATTTGGTCTACGACAATTCCTACAACCAACTTAGGCTTCTGCTGACCAAAGGTCATGGTACTCCAGCCCAACAATACCAACAAGCATATTCTTTTCATGACGACTTGCTTAGGAAATAGAAGATGATGATACCTGCGATCACACTTACAAGGATATTTGCAATTGCCATGCCAGTGTGGCCCCCCTTGAACAATTCAAAGGTTTCCAATCCGAACGTGGAGAACGTAGAAAATCCTCCGCAAAAGCCAGTAACCAGCATTAGCTTCATCCATGTGGAGGTGAGCTTGTCTGCAAATACTCCCACGAGCAATGCAAGGATGAAGCATGCAAGTAAGTTGCTGATCAACGTACCAGTGGGAAACGCTCCATCGACCATCTTCTTGCTGCCAACAGATATTCCATAGCGCAACAAGCTACCAACGCCACCACCTATGAATACTGCAATAATGTTCACGTGATCAATTTATGCATTGCGTTCGACAAACACATTGGTTGTTCGAAAGATTAACCATCCAATAAAGAAACCCAGCAATCCACCACAAATGATATCTCCTGGATAATGAACGCCTAAATAGATTCTGGAATAACTCACAATCAAGGCCCAGCCAAGCAGCGCCCATAATATCCAACTATAGTGCTTTCGTAGAAATAATCCACAAATAGCTGCTACGCCAAACGTGTTACATGCATGTGAGGATACAAACCCGAATTGCCCTCCACATTTTCTCACCACGTGAACGAGATGTGCAATGGATTCCTCATGACATGGCCGAAGCCTTTCAAATACTTCCTTAAAGAGCTTAACCGAAATCTGATCCGTGAGCACAACTGTTGCTATAACACCAATAATGATCCACATGGATTCTTTCTTGAATTTCCGGATCAATAGATAGAGTAACCAGGCATACAAGGGGATCCATTCGTACTTCCCTGAAAGAAATAGCATTACAGGGTCCAGCCATGTGGCATGTAAACCATTCAGAAATAGGAAGAGGTCCTGATCCAGTTGGAGTAACGCGTTCACCCTATGAATTTAATGCTTCCCACAGTTTATCCTTCAATTCATCAATTCCCTTTTGCGCAACTGACGATAAGAACACGTAAGGAATATCGGGTAGGGAAGGGCGGATCTCATCCATCAGTTCATTATCTAGCAGATCACTTTTTGATACGGCCAGTACACGTTGTTTGTCCAACAGTTCGGGGTTGTACTGCTCAAGTTCATTCACAAGAACCTTGTATTCGTCACCAATGTCCTTGGTGTCACAAGGTATAAGGAACAGCAGCACGGAGTTTCTTTCAATATGCCTGAGGAATCTATGTCCAAGACCTTTGCCTTCGTGAGCACCTTCAATTATTCCAGGGATATCGGCCATCACGAACGAACGGTGATCACGGTAACTAACCATTCCAAGATTAGGTACCAATGTGGTGAAAGGGTAATCGGCAATTTCAGGTTTGGCTGCAGAGACTACTGATAGCAACGTAGACTTGCCGGCATTTGGAAATCCTACCAATCCGACATCCGCCAGCAATTTTAGCTCCAGGATCTTCCATGCCTCCTGGCCGAGCTCACCAGGTTGCGCGTAACGCGGTGTCTGATTAGTAGATGATTTGAAGTGGGTGTTACCCAACCCGCCACGGCCGCCCGGCAAGAGGATTTGCTCCTCGCCATGCTCAGTGATCTCAAAGTGAACTTCACCAGTATCAGGGTCTTTCGCGACTGTACCCAAAGGAACTTCAATAATTACATCATCACCGTCCTTTCCAGTTTTGTTGGCTCCCGAACCATCTCCGCCCTTGGAAGCTTTCAAGTGCTTCTGATACTTCAAATGTAATAGGGTCCAAAGCTGACTGTTGCCCTTTACGATAATGTGACCACCACGGCCTCCATCACCACCATCGGGTCCGCCTTTGGCGGTGTTTCTGTCTCTATGTAAATGCGTAGACCCACTGCCTCCACGACCGGATCGGCAGTTGATTTTAACGTAGTCTACAAAGTTTGATGCCACAGCTGTAGTTAGCCGTTCACCACAGATTGCTCGTCAATGACCTGGCAGAGTCTGCCGAAGATATCTTCAATGGATCCGATACCGGATACTGAATAGAACTTCTGTTGTGAACTGTAATAGTCTTTAAGAGGGGCCGTTTTCTTGTTGTACTCAACAATTCGGTTCATAATAACCGTTTCGTTCTTGTCATCCTCACGACCAGACTCAATACCTCTTTTCAGAATACGCATGATCAGTTCGTCATCATCAACTTCCAAAGCCAGCATCATAGTGATTGCTGTGCCATTTGCGGTTAGCAATTGATCAAGCGCTTCCGCCTGTCCCGTTGTACGTGGGAATCCATCAAAAATGAATCCTTTCGCGTCCTGATTTTCCCGGATAATGCCTTCAATCATCCCAATTACCACCTCGTCTGGAACAAGAAGACCTTTGTCCATAAGTTCCTTCGCTTCCAAACCCAACACGGTTTCATTGGCTATTTCTGAACGTAGAATATCTCCCGTAGAGAGATGCTTGAGTCCATATTTTTCAATCAGCTGCTCTGATTGCGTACCCTTTCCGGCTCCCGGAGGGCCAAACAACACAATATTCAACATACGTTTAATCTTTCTCCTCTTTGAGTATGTATATATCCCTTAGATTCCTTCCAAGTCCATCGTAATCGAGGCCATAGCCTACAATGAACTTATTGGGAATCTCCAAACCTACATAATTTACCGGAAAACGGTGGTGATAAGCATCTGGCTTGAAAAGCAGCGCTGCGACACTTACCGAAGCGGGTTCCTGTTTGTTAGCTTCTTCGAATAGATAATCAATGGTGTTGCCAGTATCAACGATGTCTTCTATAAGAATGACATGACGTCCTCTGAACTGTGCAGGCATGCTCAATAACTCCCTAACCTTGCCGGTGGACGAAGTCCCTTCGTAGGAGGCTACTTTGGTGAAGCCAATCTCGAAATCGAAGTTGATCTCCCTGATAAGGTCTGCCATGAACAAGACACATCCATCTAGCACACCAACTACCAACGGGTTCTTATCCCGATAATCACGTTCAATTTCCCGTGCCACATTCTCAACCGCAGCAAGAATGTCCTTCTCTTTAATGAAGGCTTCAAACGACTTGTCGTGTAGTTGAACAACCATGTAGCAGACGTTGGTGTAAAGCTATCTATTTTGACCAACTGACCACGGGCATTATACTATATTTGTGCACCTAAGATTTTAATGTGAAGAGACCCGTAATTGGTGTATTAGGAGGAGGCCAGCTTGGAAGGATGCTCCTTCAGGAAGCGTATAATTTCGATGCGGATATCCATATCCTCGATCCGGACCCCCAGGCTCCATGTAGAGATCTTGCGGCAAGTTTTACTGTCGGGGATTTCCGCGATTATGACACGGTAATGGCATTCGGTGCGGACAAAGATGTTATGAGCATTGAATTTGAGGATGTGAATGCGGATGCACTGACGGATCTTGAAAAACAGGGTAAGAAAGTGTTTCCTCAGCCATCTGCGCTGAAGATTATCAAGGACAAGGGATTACAAAAGCAGTTCTATGCAGAGAATGGATTCCCGACTTCCCCTTTCTTTACCTCCGAAAATGTTGAAGAAGCCAGGCAGCAGCTGAACAACTATCCCTACTTCCAGAAGCTTCGTACCTCCGGTTACGATGGATATGGTGTGAAACACCTTCCGGATAGTGCGGTGGAGTTAATGGATGGCCCCAGTATGTTCGAAGAAGCGGTGGATATCCTTAAGGAGTTATCTGTGATTGTTGCCAGGAACGAGGGAGGAGATGTCACTGCTTATCCCTGCGTAGAATTGGAATTCAATCCTGAAGCGAACATGGTGGAATACCTGTTCTCTCCTGCGGATATAGACAATAGCGTTGAACAGAAGGCCATCGAGATTGCCAAAGGCATTATAGAGAAGCTTGATATGGTTGGGATTCTGGCAGTCGAGTTTTTCCTTGATAAGCAGGGCGACATTCTTGTGAATGAGGTGGCTCCAAGACCGCATAACAGTGGTCACCAAACCATTGAAGGCAACTGGACGTCACAGTACCAGCAGTTGTTGCGATGCTTATTGGGATTGCCACTTGGTGATACAGGAATTAAGTTACCTTCTGTAATGGTGAACATTCTTGGTGAAAAGGGATTCACAGGTGATGCCATTGTGGAAGGGATGGACGATACGGTACGAATTCGTGGTGCCTTCGTTCACCTTTATGGCAAGCGCAAGACGAAGCCATTCCGTAAAATGGGACACGTCACGGTTGTGAACAAAGACCTATCTGAAGCGAAAGCGTTAGCTTTGCAAGTGAAACAAACCCTGAAAATCAAAGCATAATGGAAGCACAGGTTGGAATTATCATGGGAAGCAGTTCAGACCTGAATGTAATGCAAGCCGCTGCCGATATACTGGATGAATTCGGTGTTGCCTATGAGATCAAGGTTGTTTCTGCGCATCGTACTCCGGAAATGATGATGGAGTATGCGGGAGCAGCTGCTGATAGGGGTATCAAGGTAATTATAGCTGGCGCTGGCGGTGCTGCGCATCTTCCGGGAATGGTAGCTTCCGTAACTACATTGCCAGTTATTGGCGTACCGGTGAACTCTTCCAATTCAATAGATGGTTGGGATTCAGTGCTAAGCATTCTTCAAATGCCAGGTGGTGTTCCGGTAGCTACGGTTGCGCTGAATGGAGCGAAGAATGCTGGTATTCTTGCAGCGCAGATCTTGGCTACTTCCAACGATGAACTATCTGCCAAGATGGCGGAGTATAAGCAGGCGTTGAAGGCCAAGGTTGATCAAATGAATAAGGAGCTTTAGCTGAATAGGGTTATTACTACCTAAGCTCTCGATTAATAATCAGTTTCTTCGTTACATGTGAATTGTCCAGAAATACGTGGACAAGATATACTCCGGTTTGGAGGTTGAGGTCTAGTCGTAGATGATCTGTACGGTGTTCGGTTCTTTCCCAAACTTTCTCTCCTAGCAGATTATATACCTGAACAGAACATTGCTGGTACATTTTGTTCCATTTCATTATGCTGGAACCGGAAGAAGGATTCGGAAACAGCGTTACAGTTTGCATGGAGATTAACTCACTGCGAGGATCCTGACCCACAAGTTTTGCCGAGTCTATTATGATCAGATAACCGTCTGTAGTGCTTACGTTATTGTAAATCACGGAATCCACCACAATTCCATTTGGATAAGGAGAGATGGAGAATACCGCAAGACTGTTGGTGTGCTGAACATCTTCCAGGGCGGTTGTTCCATTGCCGTTCAAGATGCTAAGTATATGATGTTTCCATTGGATATTGTTCGATCTGTTAACATAGTATAAGAAGCAATCCGTATTGCTATTGGCCGCTAAGACTTTCTCGCCTCGTTGGTTTACCGCAGCCATCTTTCCGGGTACGGACAAGTCGGGGTCTTGAATGGCATAGGTGTTGACGGCTCCTCCCGCGTATTCATGAAATGTGACGTCAATTTGCGCGGGTCCTGGATAGGCGATATGAAACTTCCCGGCTGCATGCTCAAGCATTATTTGCTGCCATTGCCCCGTACCGGTATTCACAATAGAGAAACTGTGTGTGCTATCTCCCACGCTAAGTGCATAGTAATCTGTAATGGCATTGGTCTGTTGGAGGACAATGGTTGAATCGTCATCTGCGTCCGTTGCAATCATTCCTGTCCAGCCTAGGGGTAGCGTCTGCTGGGCTTCATCGAAGGGCAAATGGGCGAATCGAAAAGCACCGGATTGTGCGAAGGAGACAATCCACTCTTCATAATACCCCCATTGAATTCCTTTGTTGGGCACAACGGTGTCTGAGCCAAAACGAAAGGCTACGACCTGATCAACGTTACAAGTGCCGTAGATCTTGAGATCATTGTTGCTGAGGTCTGCATCAATTACCTCCAACCAACGTGTAGATGGCATTGGGTCTGAAATGCGTAACCACTTCCGGTTACCCATGGAATCAATCCTGCATGCGAAAACCTTCGTATTACATATTGACCCGGAAACGATAGTATCCAATAATGTTACTGCTGAGTCTCTAATGACTCCTGATAAAAAGATGTCACCGTTCGCATCCACGTGGAGTGTATTGACAGCAGATGGCAGGCAGGTAATACCCACAAATGGTTTGGGATCAAGAACGTTGAAGGACCTTACCAGGTTTCCATCATGATCGAGCTTAAAGATGCTGAACTTGTGGATTGAATCCGCTAATGTTACCGTGTCGGTTTTGTTTACAATGAGCTCCTTTGCTTGTGAATGAACCAGACAAGTAAATGTGCCATTGGAATCTGCCCCAATCTTCTTAAAAGTTGCGGAGCCTTCAATGTGGGTAACGTTTACCTGCCCAAACGCTAGAATATTGAACAACAATACTTGAAGGAATAAGCAAATCCTTGACATGAATTAAAGATAGGTAAACTGTAGCGTTGAGGCCTGATGGTCTTGTACTAGCGGACCAGTGTTATTACGCCTTTCTCTTCAGAAATTTCATCGTCCTGACCTACGTACGTTACAACGTAGTAGTAAGTTCCGGCTGGACATTTCTTGCCGGCAAAAGTGTAGCCATCCCAACCTCCGTTGAGGCTATTCCAGGTATAAACGATCTCGCCCCATCTGTTGAATACACGTGCCTTTAAAGAACGCACACCCGTTGTTTCAATAAGAAACATATCGTTCTTGCCATCCAGATTTGGCGAGAACACATTAGGGATGGTCACAGTCTTTTCAGCAGTCTGTGAGTATCCGGCAATGCTGATGACGGTAAAAGACAATATGGCGATCAGCTTTCGCACCCTCAATTATACGGTTTAAGCACGTTAAAGTTTTAAAATATTGCGGATTCCTTAAAAAGCACGATTCAAAATTGACGTATATTTCATTCCAATGAAAAGGCCCATTCTTTTTTTATTCACTGTCCTGTCTTTAAACTCCTTTGGTTGGAATTTCAATGGATTGCTGGGCGCGCGTTCTGCCGGAATGGCGGGGTTAGGCGTAAGTACTCCTGGATCATGGGCCGCAGAGAACAATGTGGCAGGTCTTGGCTTCCAGGAGTTCACAACGCTAGGGCTTCATTATGAGAACAGATTTCTGGTCAACGGATTGGGCTACGGTGGATTCAACTTTGCAGTTCCTGTAAAGAATGCGGGAGTAGGGTTGTCATTTACCAATTTTGGGTCTAGCCTTTACCGCGAGTCGAAAGTTGGATTAGGCTATGGAATAAGCTTTGGGGATAAACTATCAATGGGACTGCAACTTTCCTATTTGCAAACGTTCATAGGGAACGACTATGGTGTGCGCAATAACGTGGCCGGCTCTTTTGGTGTCATGGCGAAACTTACGGATGAGCTCACATTCGGTGCGCAGATATTTAACCTTAATAGGGCCAAGTTGGATGATTACGATGATGAGCGAATACCTACCATCATTCGTGCTGGAGTGGCCTACGAATTCTCCGATAAGGTGCTGTTAAGCTCGGATGTGGAGAAGGAACTGAATGAGGAGACGATCATTAGGCTTGGCCTTGAATACCATCCGGTAGATAAATTCTACTTCCGTACAGGTGTGAGCACCAATCCTTACACTTATTCTTTTGGCTTTGGAGTAGAACTGGATAAGTTCAAGGTGGACGCTGCCTCTGGTTTCCATCCGGTATTAGGTGTTTCTCCTGTACTTTCTCTCGTATACACGTTCAGCAAAGAATGAAGAGGCTAACGTTCATTCTGTTGCTGATTGGAACAACTGCTTTTGCGCAGAAGGAGGAGACTAAGAATACAATCATTGAAAAACGCGTGGAGTATCTGTTAGAGACCGCAGCGGAGGACAACGATCTTGATTTTCAAACACTCTTTGATGGACTCCTGTACTTCTACGATCATCCCTTGAACATCAATCATACCAGTGCCGATGAACTGGAGGAACTGGGATTGCTAACAGACATTCAGATCAACGCATTGTTGAATCACATAAGCGAGCATGGCAAATTGATTCGCCTGGAAGAATTACAGACGATCAGAGCCTTTGATACCGAAGTGATCCGTCTGATTATGCCTTTCATTAAGATCAGTGTGGACGCAGAATCTAATCCACTTGTGTTTTCCGAAATTCTCAAGAACGGAAAACACACTTTCCTTACCCGTTATATCCGGGTGTTGGAAGAGCAGGAAGGATTTAGCCCGATTGATGATTCTACGTTAGCGGCTAACCCAAACAGAAGGTACCTGGGGTCTCCAGATAAACTGTATTTCCGCTACCGTTACCAGTACTCCAACAGATTATCCATTGGGCTAACTGCCGAGAAGGACGCAGGTGAAGAGTTTTTCAAAGGAACACAGAAGAATGGGTTTGACTATTATTCCTTTCATGCCTACGCCAGGGATCTTTCCATCTTCAAACACCTGGTAGTAGGTGATTACCAGGCGCAATTTGGTCAGGGTTTGACGTTCTGGTCAGGTTACTCCTTTGGTAAGAGTGCTGAAGTGATGTTGGTGAAGCGACAGGCACAACTTATCAGACCGTACACATCGGTGGATGAAAACCAATTCCTGCGTGGAGCAGCTTCCACCGTGAAGGCAGGTAAGGTGTTGCTGACTACTTTCTACTCGCGTAACCGTTTGGATGCCAATATCTCTTCATCAGATACGTTGGAAAATGAAGTGTCATTTACCTCCCTTCAGACTTCTGGTATACATGGCACTCAGGCACAATTGGAAGACAAAGATGCGGTGACGCAAACGGTTTTCGGTGCCAATGCTACTTATAGGAGTGGGGGATTGTCTATCGGAGTGACGGGTGTGAATAATACTTACGGGGGTACGTTTACTCCTGGTCTTACCACATACTCTCAATTCAGATTAGATACCAATGCCGTTACCAACATTGGACTGAATTACAACTATGTAGTAAGGAACCTGAACTTCTTCGGAGAATTCTCGCAATCACTCAATGGTGGTGGTGCAATGGTTAATGGAGTGATTGCTACGTTAGATCCACGTTTCAGCGTGGTAGTCCTGCATAGGAGCTATGCACGCGATTACCACATGATTGCTTCTGCTGCTATTGCAGAAAATTCACGGGTTGAGAATGAGCAGGGTACCTATATTGGAATTGAAGCAAGACCAAGTCGTTCGTGGCGGATTACAGCGTACTACGATCAGTTCAGATTTCCTTGGTTGAAATACCAGGTAGATGGCCCATCCGGAGGATTCCAATACCTGGGGCAGGTTACATGGAAGCCATCTAAGAAGCTGGAGATATACGGTCGTATAAGATCCAGAATACGAGAGCGTAATGCCAGATTAACTGAGGAGGGAATTGACGCCTTGTTGTCTGAAGAGCAAACCAATTACCGGTTGAATTTGACCGTAAAGGTTACAGACAATGTAAAGCTTAAATCAAGGGTAGAATGGGTGAAGTACAGGCTTGGTGACGAGAAGGACGAATCGGGCTTCCTGATTTATCAGGATGTGGTGTACCAGAAGATGGGCTTCCCGCTGAGATTTGTTGCACGCTATGGTCTGTTCGATACGGATTCATACGATAGTAGGATTTATACCTACGAGAATGATGTGCTATACTACTTCTCGATCCCCGCGTACTACAGCCAGGGAATGCGTACGTATTTGATGGCGCGTTATGACATCAGCAAAAGTTTGAAGTTATGGGTGCGCTGGGCACAGTACTACTATCAGGACAGGGATGTGATCAGCTCTGGCTTGAACGAGATCAACGGAAATGTGAAGTCTGAGCTGAAGGTTCAACTACTAATGAAACTATAGCTTCCTTGCAACCATCAGTCCATCACGCACTGGAAAGAGCACATTAGCTACCCGCGGGTCATTCTGAATTTTCTCCGAATACGCTTTCAAAGCTTTGGTGTCATCGTCCATGTTCGACTCATCATCCACCACCTTTCCGCTCCAAAGTACGTTGTCTGCGATGATGATCCCTCCGGGTCTAACCTCGTCAATAACCAGGTCGTAGTAATTGCTATAGTTGGGCTTATCAGCATCAATGAAAACCAGGTCCCAGGTTTCATTCAACGCAGGAATGATCTCCATGGCGTTGCCAATATGTAGCTGAACGGTGTCGTTCAGGTCTGCTCGGCTCAGGTACCTTCTGATCATCGATTCCAGTTCGTCATTGATATCGATGGTGTGGAGTACGCCACCTTCCTGTAGTCCCTCTGCCAGACAAATCGCTGAATACCCTGTGTAGGTTCCAACTTCAAGAATGCGTTTTGGTTGTATCATGTGAGAGAACATACTAAGTATCCTCCCTTGAACATGTCCACTGAGCATTCTGGGAATCAACACCTTTTCCCATGTCTCGTGGTGCAGCTCTCTTAGCAGATCCGATTCCGGGTCACAAAGCCCATCAACGTATTGATCAATCTTGTCTGGTAGAAAATCCATGTCCGCGAAGGTAGGAGATTCTTCTGACGAGTGCAGGCAGAAAAGACGTAACTTTCTATAGCACGAACTCCTCTCATATGAAACGCGAACAACTTAATTCAGCGCTCAGGAATTACTCTTCTTTGGCGGTAGCTGCCCTGGGTGTTGGCTCTGCAAACGCGGGTATTATCTATACGGATGTTAACCCTGATCAGACGTTCAGCAACAATGGCCAGTTCTATGACCTCGACTTGAACAATGATCTTACCAACGATTTTAGGATAACCATTACAACTGGTGGGGGAGGCCCCGGCAGTACGTTTACCTACATTAAAGCCACTCCGTTGAACTCAAACTCCGTTGTGTTCAGTCAGAATTTTGGTGCATCAGCTAAACTGGCATCCGCCATGTCTGCCAGCAGTAATATCGGTGCAGGAAATCAATGGGCGAATGGTAACGCTATATATCTGGGAGATTACACTAAAGTAGGCACGTTCACTACATCCAACGGGGCGTGGGGTAACCAGTCAGACAAGTATCTGGGATTGAAATTGAAGGTAGGTGCCAATACATACTACGGTTGGATTCGAATGGATGTAGGGAACAAGTATGGTTCCTTCACTGTGAAAGACTACGCTTACGAGAATACCAATAACACTACCATTAAGGCCGGTGATATGGGTGCTACTGCAATGGATCGTTTGCATGGTGTTGGTATATCATGGCTCATTGATCAGGAGAACCTCATCATGAATTCGAATGAGTCTTTGACAGGTGAGCTGTCCATTATTGATATGAATGGGAAAACCATTATTCAGAAGACAGTTACTAACAATTCTACCAAGGTTGGTATTACTGAATTGACCAATGGAATCTATTTCGCAATAGTTCGTTCTTCTGGAACCCTTGTCAGGAGGAAGTTTCTGATAGCACGTTAAGAAGTGCTGCTTTTTCTTATTTGTTGAGGCTTTCGAGAGAAACCTGTGGACAACCTGTGCATATGCATGTGTACAAGTTTGTTAATAAGTACAAACTATGTTAATAAATGACGGCTTCGAAACGGAGTAGATTGCGCTGTAAATCGAAGTATAGTCTTCTAAATGTTGCGTAAAACACAGTTCTGTGTAGTTCTGTTGCTGCTGGCCGCATCACCCCTCCTCTCCCAAAATCTGAGCAAAAAACAAGAAAAGGAATTGGCTGAAAAGGCTGAATACTACTATGGTGAAGGCTACTATATGACAGCGCTTAACGCGTTTGAAAAGCTAAGTAAGAACAAGCCTAAAGACCCTTACTACAAGTTGATGACGGGTATCTGTTATTCTTACGATAAGAAGAACAGATCCAAGGCCATCGATTATTTACTCGAGGTTCGAAAGATGAATCCAGACTTTGTAGAAGCGCAGTATTATATGGGACGCGCCTATATGGTCAACCACAAGTTCACGGAAGCCATCAAGGAATTCACCGCTTACAGAGGTACCGAAGGTTTACCTGAAGAAGACATTGATAAGGCGCACCACATGATAGAATACTGTCAGAGTGCGCAGAACCTGATCAAAGACAGTGTTGAAGTCAAGATCACGAACATTGGTAGTCCTATCAACACGGATAATGAAGAGTATGTTCCATTGATCGCACCGGATGAGTCTATCCTTATATATACATACAGGGGTAAGCGCTCATTAGGGGGTAAGATGGATAAAACAGGTAAGCCTGATCCTGACGGAGATTATTACGAAGACATTTTTATATCGGTTAACAAAGACGACAAGTGGTCAGAGCCCGCATCGATTGGTGATAACATCAACACGAGCGGGCATGACGCTTCTATTGCCTTGTCTACAGATGGACAGAATCTGTACATCTTTAAGAGTACCAAGAAGGATCTTGGAGATATCTATGTGAGTAGATTGGAGGGTAGTGAATGGTCAAAGCCTCAAAAGATCCAGGGTGATGTGAACTCAGATAAGAGCTGGGAAGGAAGTGCTTCGGTTACCAGTGATGGGCAGAAATTATTCTTTGCCAGTGACAGAGAAGGCGGTTTTGGTGGACGTGATCTTTACGTTGCCGAACTACAGGAGGATGGTACCTGGGGTAATGTGCAAAACCTTGGACCAACCATCAACACGAAGTATAACGAAGACGCACCATTTATTCACCCAGACATGATTACCATGTACTTCAGTTCTGAAGGACATCATAGCATGGGTGGGTATGATATCTTCTACAGTCAGTTAGATAAAGGAAACTGGACAACCCCGAGCAACGTGGGATATCCTGTGAACACCATTGATGATGATAGATATTATGTGCTGTCTGCAGACGGAGAAACGGGTTACTACTCAACAAGTGGTAAGTCCAGCGTAGGTGGCCACGACATCTTTACAGTAACACCAGGTTCATTCGCCAAGAAGCCGATTTTGGCATTGGTTGTGGGTGTTGTAACTGCCGACAATGAGCCTGTAGATGCAGATATCAAGGTAACGAACATGAACACTGGACAGGAGGCTGGCAATTTCAAATCCAATTCGAATACCGGTAAGTACATGTTGGCATTAACACCAGGAAACAAGTACAAGATTGCAATTGAGGTAGATGGTTACTTACCTGCTGTAGAGTACCTCGATATCGAATCTCTTGAAACGTATGTTCAGGTTGCGCACGACATTAAGTTGGTTTCTGATTCTAACAAGGTTGCAGTAAACACAGAGCCTACGCTACAAGACAAGTTGAAGACGCAGATTGATAAGTACAAGTCTGAATCTCCGTGTACCTACGGTTCCGAAGCTTATAAGGAGCTTTTGAAACGCAAAGGAAACATGAAGCTTGACGGTTATCAGTACTTCGTGGATCTGGGATTCGATTTCCCTGGAAACGATGGCAAAGGTCCTTTTGCAACATTGAAGGAAGCCAACGATTTCAGAAATGGTATGATCGAAAAAGATCCTAAGAATACAGGGTTACGGATCATGATGAAGGATGGCAGTGGCAAGACCGAGGCCACCAAGTACTGGTGTGATGACATGAAGAAGATCCAGTACACGCTTACCGATGTACATTCTACAATGACTGGAGATTCTGTTCCAATAGACACCACCAGTGGTATTACGGAGCTTCCCACAGATCAGCTCGCAAACAAGGATAGTTTGCAGGATGCAGGCAGCGAGAAGATCAAGGGACTGTCATTTAAGGTGGAGATCGCCTCAGTAAAAGACACGAACGATTTCAAGCTTGGCTATCTGGAGAAGTACGGCAAGATCACAAGAAAACTGTATCCGGATGGAACTTATCGATATACGTTTGGTCCATTTGAAACATTGGAACAAGCTGAGCAGTTCAGAATCGCCATGATCGAAAAGGAAAAGGCAGCGGAAGACGCATTCATTACTGTGTTTGTATTTGGCGAACGTAAGACGCTTCCTGAATACAAGGCTGAGCCTAAGGATTCCATTCCACCAGCCGTGAAAGACACGACACCTCCGGTGAAACCAGGACCATGTGACAGAGATACATTCATCAGCTTTGCAGAATTGGTAGGTAAGGATTTGAATGATATCAAGTGGTACAATCTTCTGCTCCAGAAAGGCGGCAACTTATGTGCTGAGGGATTAGTTTTCGAAGTACAGATTGCTGCGTACAGATTCCCGGATAACTACAAGTACGGGCACTTGATGCAGTTTGGCCAACCTGTTATTCGGCCGTATCCTGATGGTATAACGCGGTTCACGCAAGGCAGCTTTACAACACTCAACGATGCTGAGGCGTTACGTCAGAAGATAATCGCAGCAGGTCAGAAAGACGCTTGGGTTACGCCATTCTTTGAAGGTAAGCGAATGCTGATGGAGGAACTTATTGCCGTTAACTTCTACGGCAGAAGCATCAATTAATTCTCCGCAATTAAGTCCGTGTGATTCTTGTAGTGCTCGTATCGGGCCAGAATCTCATCAACGTATTTTACAGTAATGTAGCATTTGCAGTACCCTGACTTAACAATAGGGTCGCGGTAATATTCCGGCTTGCTCTTCCCAAGCACGTACTTGGAAACCGAATCCCAATGAGAAGGATCATCACCGTATTTTTCTGCTAAACGATAAGCATCAAGGATATGTCCCAGTCCTGCGTTGTAGCTAGCCATAACGTATTTAAGACGCTCATCCGGATCGGGAATCTTATCCTTCCACCGTTTGTCAAGAACATGAAGGAGTTTGGTTCCGGCACTGATCTGAGCTTCAACTCCTGAAACAGAATCTACCCGGAACTGACGCGCGGTTGCAGGCATCATTTGCATGATCCCGAAAGCCCCGCCCATGGATCTTGCGCGAGGATTGAACTTCGATTCCTGGTACATTAGACTGGCCAGCATTCTCCAATCCCAACCTATCTGTTCTGCATATTTAATGATGTGATCATCGTAAGGGGAGATCTTTCCGGAAACGTCCGTGTATAGTTCATTAGACATACGTTTCTTAAAGCTTCCCTTGCTATGGAAGTACTTGGCATAAATGGCTTTGAACTTCCTCGTTTTTCTGAACTCTGTTACCCAATGGTCGAGTGTATCCCGAAGGATAGGCGCTTCCTTAGGTACTGCCCATCCTATAAGCTGCCGGGTGCTCAGCTCCATGTTCACATCAAGATTGGTAAAATACGCCTGAAGAATCTTGGCAACATTTTCATCCGCTACCGTATAATCAATTTCCTTCTTGGACACAGCCTCACAGAGTTCCTCCACTGTTTGCCCGCCATTGGTAGTCACAATCTCAAATGGCACACCGGTTTCGTCTGAGAGATGCTTTAAACGGTCATAGAAGGAAGATCTCCTTCTTACATGTACCGTTTTATTCGCGAGGTCCAAAGGGTCTCTAATCATATCCTTCTTGTCTCCCTTACGCTGAACCAGCACCTGTTTGGTCAGCAAAACAGGACTACAGAAATCAACTTGCTCCAAACGCTCCCCTGTAATGGTAAGGTTTGCAGCAGCGATGTCGCCTTTGCCGTGACTCAGCAAACCAAGTATCTGATCTAGGTTTTTTACGATGTGAATCTCCAGCTCTAGCTCATGTTCTTTACAGAACAACCTGAGCAGGTCATATTCAAAACCCATAGGATTGCCCTTGTAAAGAAAGTAACTTGTACTGCTGTTATCGATCAGAGCGACCAGTTTTCCGGACTCCTTGATCTCTTCAAAATCACGAATAACGATGGGGACTTCGTACTCAGGCTCTGCATCTTTTTTACACCCGAATACGATCAGAAATGCTGCTATGGAAAACCACCATTTCATGACGACCTTTGTACGAAAGTAGGAGGGGTGTATTAATTATTACGTCAAAATTTGAAATTTGTTTTCTATCCATGAAGAACATTTGCACCCTGATAGCATTTCTGTTGTGTATTTGCATATCGCATTGTACATCTGCGGGTGGTGTTACGAAAGGATATGAAGCGCTTAAGATCTACAACTACTTCAAAGCGAAGAAGTGCTTCGAAAAGGGAATAAAGAGAAACCCCGCAGCATGTGGATATGGATTGGCTACCATTTATCTGAGAAAGGATAATCCCTTCCATAACCTCGATTCTGCATACAAGTATGCGATGATCGCTGAGAATGGTGCAGGAAACCTGAAGCCATCGCAGTTGAAGTTGCTGGCGAAAGTAAGCCTTGCTCCATGGGACATGGTCTGTTTTCGTGAGCGTATTGACTCTGCTGTGTACGGCAGAGAGAGAAAAGTGAATAGCATAGAGAGGTATCAATGGTACGTTGATCATCATCCATACTCGGCTTATGCAAAGGAAGCTGAACAATTGCGAGACGAGTTGGCTTACAAGAAGTCACTTGAGATAAATACTGCGGATGCTTTCTGCTCGTTCATCGAAGATTATCCTTTCGCGGCCCAGCAGGAGAAGGCGAAGTACCTGTACCATCGCTTAACATTTGAAGAACAAACAAAGGACGGAGCACTGGAAAGCTATGAAGCGTTCGTGATCAACTATCCGAACAGTCCTTACCAGAACGATGCCCAGCTCAAGGTTTATAAGCTGAGTACAGCCAGCCAAACCCTGAAGGCCTATGAAGCTTTCATTAAAAGACATCCCGAAAACCCTAATGTGAACGTTGCCTGGCGGAACATATATGCCATCTATACCCAGGAGTACAGTGCTGAGAAGATTGCCCAGTTCACGTTGGATTATCCGAACTACCCATTCGAGAAGGAATTGCTCACCGATTTCAATCTGCTTAAGACCAGGTACTACCAGATGAAGGTTAATGGCAAATTTGGCTTTGTGGATGAGTACGGGAAAACCGCTATTGAGGCTGATTATCAGGCCGTGGAGCCATTTGAAGAAGGACTGGCGGCAGTGAAGAAGAGAAGCGGTTGGGGTTTTATCAATAAGGCGGGAAACGTTGTAATTCCCTTGGTATATGATGAAGTAGAAGCCTTTCACGGTGGATATTGCGTGGTGGGGAGAAATGAGAAGTATGGTGTCATCAGCCGTTCGGGTGAACTGATCCTGGAAATGAAATATGACTTCATTGGTGATTTCTCAGATGGTTTTTTCCTGGCTGAGAGGGATGCTCGCGTTGGTTATATCAGGCCCAACGGCAAGTACCTCAACGATGAGCTTTATGAAACCGGAGGGGATTTTCAGGACAACCACGCTTACGTGGTGATGAGTGGACGAACAGGAATCATAGACAATACAGGAAAGTTGATCGTTCCGTGTAAGTATGAATGGATCAGTAATGTAGTTAACAACCGGGCAGTTGTGCGTTTAAAAGGAAGGTTTGGATTGATAAACCTGAAGGATTCTATGCTTACCGATACTACCTATGAATGGATGGGAAGTCTGGAATGGAAAAGAATTCCGGTGGTATTGGATGACAAGCTCGGATTCATAGATAGAAATGGTAAGCTGTGTGTGAAGACACTTTACGATTACGTTCCGGATGAGTTTGCGCAGGTACGGGAACACGGTCATAAACTGGTGGTGCAGAGGGAAGGGGCTTTTGGGGTTATTGATACTAATGGGAAGGTCATTGTACCATTTGAATACCTGGGGATTGGTGACCCAACTTACACAGTGGTAGCGGTGAAGAGAGGAGAGCACTGGGCTTTTAGAAACACCAGAAAGGGTGTTAATTTTGATTGGCGTTATGAGGGTGTCACTCCTTATAGCGATAGCCTCGCAGGTCTTAAGTTGAAAGGATTATGGGGGTACATGGATATTGGGGGCAAATTCTCGATCAAACCAAAATACGATCAAATACGTTCATTTAATAAGGGACTGGCAGCTGTGAAATATGAAGGGTATTGGGGAATCATTGACCGAAAAGGGGAATGGTTCTTGTACCCATGTTACAGCAGCATCACTAGAAATGATGACCATTCCTTTCAGTTGGGCTGCGAACCTGAGGGTCGTGAGTTACTGCGAATAAAGGATAGGCGCGTATTTTGGAATGAGTGACTTCAAAACATATCTGGCGCAAGCGTTGAATGACGAGCTTCCGGGATGGGAGGCCCAGCAGCGGATGGTTCCTACTGAGAGGAGGGTAGAACAGCCCGAGCCACAACCAGATTACCGCAAGAGCGCAGTCTTTGCTTTGTTTTATCCGGAAGACAATGGAACCCACTTGCTGTTTATCAGAAGACCCGTTTACAATGGACACCATTCAGGTCAAATTGCATTTCCCGGTGGTAAACAAGAACCCAACGACCGTGATATGGTAGATACCGCCTTACGGGAAACGGAAGAGGAAGTAGGTATTCATAGAGACAAGATTGAAATTCTCGGAAGCCTTTCTCAGGTGCAAATTCCAGTCAGCAAGTTCACTGTGCAACCTTACGTGGGGTGGATTGACCATAAGCCAGCGTTGAGCATTCAGGAAGAGGAAGTGGACGAAGTGCTCACCTTTCATATCCATCACCTGTTGAATATTGAGAATGAGGTTAGAAGGAGAATACTTGTGGGTGAAAACTGGCGGATCAATGTGCCATGCTTTGAATTTGAAGGTCACATTGTGTGGGGCGCAACAGCCTTAATGACCGCTGAGCTTACCACGATCCTACGACTTTCCAAAGATGTGGTAAAGTACATTTAGCACAATCAGTGCTCCCATAACTATCCAGGGAACCGGCCCGCGAAACATCCATGGAGCTTGCTTACTGTCTTTCCTGTAGGCGATTACCATTGCCAGGATAAATACGATGAGGAATATGCTTGCAAATATGAGCCTGCCGGGTGTAAACATCTATTTGTGCTTGAATCTAACAAACAGGCGACCAAAGTTTTTACTGTCTTTATCTATCCTGTGATATTTCTGTTTCACTTCGGGCTTTTGAAGTAAACGGATTACCTTCTTCTTAAGCTGTCCGCTGCCCTTTCCGTGAATGATTTCGATCATGCCAATACGGTATTCCACGGCCTCATCTATGGCATCAAGAATTACCTTATCAATAAGCTTACCCTTGTTGTAAATGTCGTGCAGATCAATTTTTATGGTAGCCACTTAAACCTTTTTTAATGTATTACGTCTAAAGGGTATAATTCAAAATCCAAACCATGAAAACCACGTTGAAATTAACAACATTTGCTTTAGTAGCAGTGTTCGCTTTATCGCTTACATCATGCAAGAAGCGCAGGTTGAACAGATCTACTTATACCTCAGAAGATAACTCATTGGCTGAAGCCAGTTTCGATGATGTTTTTCATGTAACCGATGAGGTTGCGCAGGATGAAGGAGGTGTGAACAAAACGCATTCATATTCCTTCGGTGCTTGTGCAACAGTTACTCTCACACCAGATTTACCAGATACCACATTTCCAAAGACACTTACCATCGACTTTGGAGCGTCCAATTGTACAGGCAACGATGGTGTGAACAGAAGAGGTAAGATTACCGCTGTGTTTACTGGAAAGTACAGGGATCAGGGTACGGTAATTACAATTACAACCCAGGATTACTACGTAAATGACTACAAGGTTGAGGGAACTAAGACGGTTACCAACAACGGAAAAAACTCAGCGAATAACACCAATTTCACCATTGATGTTGATGGTAAGGTAACTACACCAGATGGCGATGAGATTACCTGGAAATCTAACCGTAACAGAGAGTGGATCGAAGGGGAGAGCACTACATGGGCTTCTCATGGATTAAGCGGCATTTTTGACGATGTATACAGCATTACGGGTAACGGTAGTGGAATAAACAGGAACGATAGGGCTTTCACGGCTACCATCACCAATCCCTTAATTATTCAAGTGGGATGTCGCTGGATCAAAGAAGGAACGCTGGAGTTAGCTCCTGAGGATCTGGAAGTTAGGACCATCGACTTTGGAAATCGTTCAGAAGGTTGTAACAATGATGCAACAGTTACCGTAAAGAAGAGAACATACAACATTAAGATGCGTTAATGTTCGTTTCATGGATAGCAAACACAAAAGGGACCTCACAGGTCCCTTTTTTTTATCCAGTCTTTCACAGATGCCTGAACGTCAGGAAAGAATGCTGAGAATAATTCGTTGATTTCCTCATAATGCTCCTGTAGTTCTTTGGTTGCCCGATCGAGATGTCCTATGCCACCTGTTCTGCGGTTCATGCCATTCAATGACCTTTGAATACCTTCTATGCCTGCATATCCCAATAGCCAATCCTGCATCTGCATATAGTGCAAGGTCATTTTAGATCGGTCCGGCATAATATCAGCGTGCTCGTTGAGCGTATGGTACGCTTGCCCAGTAAAGGAAGCTAGTTTCTGCTCGTGAAATTCTTCCCAGCGTGCTGCCAGAAAATGATCAAAAAAGATGTCTGTCAGCACAGGTGCGAACTTCTTATAAGACGGTCTTAACAGTGCGTTGGTAGCACTTACCATCTCATGCGTATCTGTATAGCTATCGATAAATCGATGAAGCAGAATCCCAGCCTGTACACGCTCTTCGTAGTCTTCGTGCTTTCGACCCTTAACATGATCACCAATGAAGTTGCCTACCAGTAGTTGGGGATCATCAAAGGATAGGTAGAAATGCGCAAGGAAATTCACGCATACAAGGTACGGTCTTTGGATATACAAGAGGAAATAACCCAAATGCGTTGGTCATTGGTATATTTCGCTAATATTCGCCTGCTACCGCTGGTGTAGAAAAGTCAATACCTAGCGCTGGTATACGTTAACTTTAAAGAAATCGTGGAGATGAAATATGTTGCGGTAATATTCGGATTGTGTTCGTTGGTGGCGTTCGGTCAGAAGAAGGAGGCCCAGTTTACTTATAACTACAGCGCAGATCTTACAAAGATCAAAGATGACAAACTGGATGTTGTCCTGGAAGTTGGATCATGGTCGAAGAATGAGGCCGTATTCCGAATGCCCAAGATTATTCCTGGTACCTACGAGATTTTGGACTTTGGCAGATATGTAAGCGATTTCAAGGCTTTGGATGCGAACGGAAAGGAGCTCAAGGTAACACGCAGTGATATCAATACTTGGAAGATCAGCGGTGCGAAAAGTCTCAAGAAGGTCACCTACAAAACTGCGGATGTATGGGATAGTGAGGTGGAAGGCCCACCAGTATTTGAACCAGCGGGCACAAGCTTTGAAAAAGATGAATTCCTGCTGAATACGCACACCTTGTTCGGTTACTTCGATGGGTATAAATCTGCACCGTACCTCATTGAAATTGATCATCCTGCTGACGTATTTGGTAGTACAGGATTATCAACCATTCGTGCCGGCAAAACACAGGATATCATTAGAACAGGCAGTTACATGGAGCTGGTGGATTCCCCGATCATGTATACCAAACCTGATACAGTAAACATGAATATCGGTGGTTGCAATGTGCTGGTTACTGTTGTATCACCCAAGGGACTTGTTAAAGCGAAGGAGATAGGTGAGCAGGTAAGAGGTACGCTAGAGGCGCAAAAGAACTATTTGGGAGGAAAACTTCCGGTGAAGAAATATGCCTTCCTCATTTATCTTTTTTCTGGCAACAGTGGTAGCGGAGGATATGGAGCACTGGAGCATTCCTATTCATCGGTGTATTTCCTGCCGGAGATGCCAGGTAAGAGGTTAGGAGACATCATTGTTGAAACCGCAGCCCATGAGTTTTTCCACATCGTTACACCACTAAGCATTCATTCCCACGAGATTCACGATTTCAACTACATGACGGACGTGATGTCGAAGCACCTGTGGTTGTACGAAGGGGTAGTGGAGTACTTCGCGCACCATGTATTGGTTACCAACAAGCTCAATACAGTGGAAAAATACCTGGGTAAACTTGAGGGCCAGATCAATGATGCGAACAGTTACAGATCGGATATATCGTTTACGGAAATGAGCAAAGGATGCACACGAGACTACGTAGATGAATACCTGAACGTATACCAGAAAGGTGCACTGATAGGTATGGCTCTGGATATAGAACTATTGCATGCTTCCAATGGCAAGTACAATTTACGTGCTCTTATTGCAGACCTGTCTAAACGATATGGAAAGGACAAGGCGTTTCATGACGACTCGTTGTTCAATGTGATTGAAAGGATGACCTATCCAAGCGTTGGTAAATTCTTGCGGACGTACGTGGATGGCACCACGCCATTGCCATTGAAGGAAGCGTTTGACAGGGTAGGAGTGGAATATGAAATGAAGGATGGTAAACCCAAGTTTGGATTGGGTGGTGTTGGCCTAGCAGCTGACGGAGAAACAGGCTTGCTCATGATCACCGATCTGAGTCATCTTAACGCATTCGGTAAGTCGATGGGTTATAAGCGCGGAGATGTGTTTCTGAAGGTTAACAAACAACATATTCGTGCGGAGAACTTCATGGAGGTGATTACAGATATCCAGACCAAGACAAAAGAAGGGCAGAAGATGACCTTTGAAATGGGCAGATTGAAAGATGGCGAATTCGAAATCATCAAGTTAAAGGGCAAGGCTTTGTCAGTTCCTGGAGATCCGACAGCCAGTCTTAAATTGAAAGAGGAGCCTACCAAAGAGGCATTGGAGCTTCGTGAAAAGTGGTTGAGTGTCAACTGAATTCCGAAATAAGAAAATACTGTACTGGATCAGCCAGGTGGCTGGTTGGTGTACCTATGCCACGCTTATTGGTCTCTTGATTCAGATCAGTGGAAGGCAGGTAGATTCTCAAACCTTCATTCTTAACCTTTCGGTTATTGCAGGTATAGGGATTGCGATGTCACACCTTTACAGGTTCTGGGTGTTGAAATTTGATTGGCTGAAATTGACCATTGGACCGATCATCCCGCGTGTACTTATTGCATCAATTGTATTTGGGATTCTGAGCCACTTCGTTCAGCTCATCGTTTCCGAAAGTCTTATTGGAGATCTTCCACTTTCTCATCTTACAATCATCTCATCCGCTTCTGATCTTTTCCAGAAAGTGATCAATTGGACCGTATTGTTCATTGTATGGTCGCTGTTTTACTTTCTGGTGCATTTCATTCAGAACTATAGGCTGGAGGAAATCAAGAACCTGAAATGGGAGGCCGCACGAAACGAGATTGAATTGAATAAGCTGAAATCCCAGTTGAATCCACACTTCATTTTCAACTCAATGAACAGCATTAGAGCACTGATCTCTGAGAATCCTGAGAAGGCCAAGGATTCTGTTACCAGATTGTCTAACATACTCCGCAACTCCCTACAGCAGGGAAAGAAGAAAGTGATTCCCTTTGAAGAAGAAATGAGGTTGGTGGATGACTACATTGAACTTGAACAGACCCGGTACGAAGAAAGGCTAAGGTATTCTGTAGAGGTGGCACCTGAGTCTTCTCAATGTCTTGTGCCCCCTATGATGATCCAGACCTTGATTGAGAACGCTATCAAACATGGTGTGTCCAAGCTGCCATCTGGAGGCGCTATTAGATTGAAGACTTCAGTGGTGGGCAATACCCATGTGATTGTTATTGAAAATGATGGATCACTGGTTAATGGAGCATCCGAAACGGGGTTTGGATTGGAGAATACAAGACAAAGAATTGCACTGCTATACAATGATAAGGCAACCTTCAATATCGCACAGGAAGGTGATTTGGTTAGAGCAACCTTAGAACTACCTAAACAGATAGAAGTATGAAACTTAGAACTTTTGTTATTGATGATGAACGCCTGGCCAGGCAAGAACTTATGGATTTGCTCACCGCACATCCTGAAATTGATGTGATAGGAGATTATGGAGATCCCTTGGTAGCCATTAAGGCAATTGAGGAGCAGAAACCAGACCTGTTGTTTCTTGATATCCAAATGCCAGGAATGGACGGATTTGGCTTGTTGCAGGAATTATCATCTGTTCCGGATGTGGTTTTTGTAACTGCATTTGATGAATATGCTATCCAGGCGTTTGATGTAAGCGCATTGGATTATTTGCTCAAACCTGTCCAAAAGGACCGTTTACAGGAAGCGGTGAAGAAGGTGGCCGCCAATCCACAGATTAAATCAGAGGATAGGAAGGAGATACTCGGCTCTGAGGATCAGGTGTTCGTTAAAGATGGAGACCGTTGTTGGTTTGTAAAGCTGGGTGAAGTTCAGATGTTCGAATCAGAAGGTAATTACGTAAGGGTATACTTTGATGGCAACAAGCCCCTGATTCTAAAATCTCTGAACAATCTTAGCGACAGACTGGATAGCCGTGTTTTCTTTAGGGCTAACCGAAAGTTTATCATCAACCTGAATTGGATCGAGAAAATGGAGACCTGGTTCAATGGAGGCCTTCTGGTAGAGCTTAAAGGAGGGGAACGGATAGAGATATCCAGGCGTCAGGCAGCCAAATTCAAAGAAATGATGAGTCTCTGAGCATCAATTAACTACGGTCAGTGCAAACTGGTCGGGAAAAGTTGCGCGGTCGTCTAAAAAACGCCATAGGCAAGGGTATTTTGTTTGATCTTTAATCCTATGAGCGCGAACCCCATACATATTTTACCATCAGTACAGTCGCCTGAAGTGCTGTTTGTTCCAGAAGAAGGAAGACTGTTGATCATGGGAAGATCTGTGATGTTGGATGTAGACGAATTCTATCAACCCGTTATTGATGCGTTTAGCGCATTCAAGAGCGAACGTCCTGCCGCTGTTACACTACTGTTGGATTTAGAGTATTTCAGTTACACTTCACTCAAGAAGATCATGTACTTCCTTTATGACATGAAGGAAATGAAGGACGAGGGATCGAAAGTGGAAGTGATCTGGCGCAGAAACAAGGGCGATGCTGATATAGCCGAGATGGTTGAGGAAATGTCTAACCTGCTTAAGCTGTCCTTTACTGCGGAGTATAAGGATGCGGTACTGACTGCTTAAGCACATCCTTCACTACAAAAACTTTGTGAATCACAGAACGTTGTGTTACTACGTTCACCATGGTGGCTTGAGTGCTTTCCAGACAAAGCTTTCTTACCTCATTGAAGTCGATCGTATGCTCGCAGATGTCTAGCATCCAGTCATGCTTGTGCAAGGGTTGAAATGAATGTCCCATATCTTCCATCGCAGCGATCTCAGATTCGAACATCCAGACTCCTGTATGTACCTGTGGATTGACAAAGGGGGGAAGTTGGGTTGAAGTATTTCTTAAGTGTCTGAAGAGTATTCCATTCATAAGGCAGCACGAAGTAGGCGCACTATGCAGTTCTAACATGCTATAGTGCTTATTCAACGATCTGGATTGTCGTTCGGCCATATGCTTAAACTTGATATCAAGCTCATCTTTGCCATTGGGGCCAATAAATACACCAGGAGCCCACTCTATATAGAATTTAATGCTGGTTTCAAGATGAATGGGTGCAGGAGTCGCGTTGAGTACAAAATCTATCTCTCCCAGGGTTTTACCTTCCAGGATTAATTGCTTGCCATGGTGTAGAATTTGCCCTTGTAGCAGATCTTCCATGAGCAGTTCATACAGTTTTCCGAGACGAATCTCAGGTGCACCTTTAATGTTACGGGTTGCGTGCAGACCGATACCCGGAAGATCAGTGGCTTTGATAAATAAGGTACCGTGGTGTGCACCAATTATCAGTGGAGGAGAATTTAATATCCACTCCTGACGTTGTTCATCTGTCCCTATTCGCGGAATCAATGGCATTGGGCTATGAATTTAAATGTATAAACTTGTGCGCAATCTTATGAGCATGAAACAGGCTATCCCATACGTTATAATGGCCGGACTGGCAGTAGGTTTGGTAATTCTATTTATGAACAACGGTGAGGCTTCCGACAAGATCGAAGAACTTAACGCGAAGATTCTGGAAATGGAAAACGATGAACCACCCATCCAGGTGAGTGGCGATTCGAGGGTATACTATGTATATCTGGATTCTGTTAACGCAGAATACAAGTTAACCCAGGAGATGCTGAAGAAGCTGGAGGCCAAGAACAATATGTATCAGCGTGAGCTGGAGAACAAGGTTCGTAAGTTACAGGAAGAAGCCATGCAGGCGGAGAAGGATGCGCAGTACCAGAATGACCTTTGGAAGGCGCAAAAGATGGGAGAGCTTCAGAAGAAGCAGGAGGATCTTGCCCGCAGGGAGCAAGAGATGTTGAGAAATTTTGAGATCGAAAAAGAACGCCTAAACAGTGAAATGTATGCTGAAGTAGATAAGTTCCTGGAGGAGTACAGAAAGGAAATGAATCTTGACTTCATTATTGCGAGGAGCGCACTTCTTTACGCGAACGATAGCTTGAATCTAACGAGGCAGATCATTAATGGTCTGAACAAACGTTACGAAGAGAAGCAAGCAACTAAAGCAGAGTAAGTGTTAATCGCACGTCACTACAAGCAAAACAACATTGCTGAGTACCTGCTGTATATGTGGCAGGTGGAAGATATCATTCGAAGTCACAACTTTGATTTACAGGCCATTGATGGCTTCATTGTGCAGAAGCATGATCTAGATGAAGACACCAAAGGGGAAATGAAGATGTGGTATCAAAACCTGATCGATCAAATGATGCAACAGGGAATTTCAGAAAAGGGCCATCTAAAGGAGCTGAATGCCTTGGTAGATGAATTACAGAACCTGCATGGTTTGATGCTCTCCAAGGTGCAGGATCAGAAGTATCTGGAAGTCTATACACATGCCAAACCGAACATTGATTCACTTAAGAAACGTTCAGAGGCGGATGTTCAGTCTGAGATTGCTTTGTGCTTCAATGGATTGTATGGTCAATTAATGTTGAAGCTCTCCAACCAACATATCAGTGCGGAAACCAGCGCTGCCATGGAGACAATCTCGAAGTTGGTAGCATACCTGGCTGCGTATTACAAGAAGTGGAAAGCGAATGAGATCCCTGAATTGGGTTAGTCTTCATTATACTTCACAATGACGTCTCGAAGGTTTTCGAAAGTGTATTTGCCTTCTAGTATGCCCTTCTTCACCTGCGGATTGTCCCCAAGAAATGCCGACATTTTTTTCCTGAACTTCCTTTTTCCGGAGCGAATGATTACAGCTTCTTCCGGCCCTTTCTTCGTTATATAGTATGATACGGTGCTCGCTATTCCATGAACCGAGTAGTGCTTATAAACGGTTACCTTTCCGGTGGCAACAACTTGCACGAAGTCATTTCTGACGGGCCACAATACCCAGCCGTTAGCGCCTTCCGCTTTAAATCGCTTCAATACAATGAAGGAATCGATACCCAAGGTATCCCAGTCAACAGTAAATCCGGCTAGCTTTTTCGCTTTGATCCTTCTCTTTTTAGCTTCTTTCGTCTTTCGAAATTTTATGCGCTTCTTATAGCTGTAATCATAGTAAACGAATCCAGAAACAGCGGCTCCATTCTTTTCATAATAGCGGCCCTCACGAAATTTCTTGAAGGATTGCCCCGATGCGAATTGAGTGCACAGTAGCATCAAGATTGCAATAACGGCAGCGGCCAGGTTACAAATACGCACAGCTCAACGGAATAGTTCTGCTTTACTTCAGATACCTGAAGTCCTGATTGTTCTTAATGCTAAGAACCGCTTCGTAAATCAACTGAATGAGATTCTCAACGTCATCTTTATGGACCATCTCAACAGTGGTGTGCATGTATCGCAATGGCAATGAGATCAACGCTGAAGCAACACCTCCAGTTGCATATGCGAATGCATCCGTATCTGTTCCAGTTACACGACTGGCAGCCATTCGCTGGAAAGGAATCTTCTTTTTCTCGGCTGTATCAATAATCTGATTAAGCAGGTTATTCTGAACAGCAGGCCCGTAAGTTAAGACTGGTCCATTACCACATTTGAAGTCGCCTTGCTCTTTCTTGTTGATCATGGGGGTAGTGGTGTCATGACAAACATCTGTAACGATGGCCACATCCGGTTGGATGGTTTCCACGATCATCTGGGCACCTCTAAGGCCAACCTCTTCCTGAACCGCATTGGTAATATACAGCCCGAATGGGAGCTTCTTCTTGTTCTGCTTAAGCAAACGTGCAACTTCTGCAATCACGAATCCACCTATTCTGTTGTCCAAAGCACGCCCACCATAGTAACGCTTATTCAGCTCAAAGAATTCATCTTCGTAGGTAATTACGCACCCTACGTGCACACCTAGTTTCTCCACTTCTGCCTTGCTCGTGCAACCACAGTCAAGGAAGATGTTGTTAAGCTTAGGTGTCTCCTCTTTGGCTTTTCTTGTATGGATAGCAGGCCATCCGAATACGGCTTTTACAATCCCTTTCTTCGTATGGATATTTACCCGCTTCGAAGGAGCGATCTGATGATCAGATCCACCGTTTCTTCTTACATAGATCAATCCATCCTCTGTGATGTAATGTACAAACCAACTGATCTCATCGGCATGCGCCTCGATCACCACTTTGTATTTCGCTTTGGGGTTGATAACACCCACCACTGTTCCGTAAGTATCAACAATGTGCGCATCGATATACGGTTTCACATAATCAAGCCACAGCTTTTGTCCTTCAGATTCAAAGCCTGTTGGACTCGCGTTGTTTAAATATGCTTCAAGGAATTTGTTCGACTTGGCAGTCAGGATTGATTTTTTCTTAGCCATAACGTAGGAAAATTGGATGCCTAAGATAGAAAAATGTTGGCACGGTTTTGTATGGAAAAGCACTGTTAACAGGTCGTTGATACGATATACTAACTTTCGTATCTTGGTCAGATACTAAACCATTATGAAGAGACTACTATTAACCGTATTTGGGGTCTTTTTGCTCATTGGATCACTATCAGCACAGGATGTTGTGGTAGGTGGAGATTCGGCAGAGATCAAGAAGGTTCAGGCACGGGAACTGTATAACCAGGGAATTACCCAGTTTGAAGCCAAGAACTACGCGGCAGCACTGGGTTCGTTTGAGCAAGCCATTGCGCTTTTCCCGGAATTCGATCAGGCATATTTCAATCGCGGTGCATGCTATATGGAGCTTGGAAAGGCGAAAGAAGCTGTGAACGATTATTCGAAAACCATCGAGATCAAAGCAGATTTTCCGAAAGCCCATTATTCAAGAGCGATGGCCTATCAGGCCATGAATGAGGTAGAAAAGGCTATTCTCGATTATACCCAGGCGGTTACCTTGAACGAGGATGACTACAAGTCCATGTATAACCGTGGCGTCCTCAAATTTCAGAAAGGGGATTACAAAGGAGCTCTGAAGGATTTTGATGAGGTTATTCTTGTTAAGCCCGATCACGGTTACGCTTTTAACGATCGTGGCAGCTGCAGGCTTCAAATGGAAGATTATGCCGGTGCGGTGAAAGATTACAAGCGTGCTACGCTGCTTACCAAGTCAGAATTTGCCTATAACAATTTAGGTACAGCCTTGAGGAATCAGGGTAAACCTAAAGAAGCCATTGCTGAATACAGCAAGGCTATCGCTGCTAAAAAGGACTATGTGCTTGCCTACAACAACAGGGGGTATGCGAAGTTTGATGCGGGCCAGTTTGACGGTGCGATCAAGGATTTTGACATGGCGATCAGGCTGGACGGTAAGTATTACAGGGCTTACGCTAATCGTGCAGCAGCGAAGGTGAAAAAGAAAGATTATGATGGAGCAATTCAGGATTGTAACAAAGCATTGATGATCAAGAAGGATTTTGCGAATGCTTATTTGATCCGTGGAGTGGCGCATGAGATGAGTCGAAAGCAAAAGGAAGCGTGTGAAGATTGGCAGAAGGCTGCCGATCTGGGATTGAAGAATGGAACCAAGTTTATCGAAACAAGCTGCGGCAACTAAAATGAGGATCATGAGAAAGATACTGTTGGCATTGAGCTTGGTGGCGTCCGTTGGTATAATGGCGCAGCAGGATATTCCATTGGAAAAAGCATACTTCAAGGATCGCAAGGATGGATTCAAGGATGCGCGAAAGGAATACGACATTGGAGAAGAATACTTCCTGGAGGGCCTTGAGGTTGAGAAAATATCTAAACAGGCACACGCTGGTAAACCTGCTTTTGAGGAAGCATTAAAACACTTCCTTGTTGCGCAGAAGTTTCATCCAGGATGGTCGAAGCTGAATTACCGTATTGGTAAATGCTACCTGGAGACAACCTACAAAATCAAGGCACTGGATTACCTGCAGAAGGCAGAAAAGCTCAATCCGAGGGTGGACGAGGAGTTGATGTACCAAATGGGTAGAGCGTACCAGCTGCGATTGGAAATGGACAAAGCCATTAATCACTTTGAACGCTACAGAACTGTTTTGAGCACAGACAACTACCAGAAAAAGGTGGATAAAGTGAACAAGCGTGTGGCAGAGTGTAAATACGGTAAAAAACTGATGGCTGACCCTGTTCGGGTGTTCATTGATAACCTTGGAACAGGTGTAAATACAGTGTATTCTGAGTACGCTGCGGTAATTAGTGCTGATAATGCCGTAATGATGTTTACCTCATGTAGACCAAATTCTACAGGATATGAAGCTGGTAAGACGATGGGCGGATATCCGGAAGACATCTATCAAAGTGAGAAAGGCATTGATGGAAAGTGGGCGCCTGCCCGGAATATTGGCAAACCAGCAAATACAGAGGAGCACGATGCGACTGTTGCACTTTCACCAGATGGTCAACGAATGTTGATTTACAACGATGACAATGGAGACGGTAACCTTTACGAGTGTATCCGCGATGGTGATACCTGGACCAAACCAAAGAAGCTAGGTAAGGGGGTGAATACTAAAATGCATGAGTCGTCAGCTTCTTATCGAAGTGATGGAAAGAGGTTGTACTACGTTTCCGATCGTGAAGACCTTTCCATGGGTGGTAGGGATATCTTCTACACTGACTGGGATGAGGATAAAGACCGTTGGGGAGAGCCTAAGAATGTAGGGCCTACCATCAATACCAAATACGATGAGGAAGGTGTGTTCCTTCACCCGGATGGTAAAACCATGTACTTCAGTTCCAAGGGACACGATAACATTGGGGGCTACGATATATTTAAGACTGAATTCCAGGGCGGTAGTTGGACACGGCCTCAGAATATTGGTTACCCGATCAATACTGCCGGAGATGATGTATTCTTTGTGGTTGATGCGAGTGGTAGATATGGATACTTCGCCTCCGTTAAGAAGGGAGGATACGGAGAGGAAGATATATACCGTATCACATTCCTTGGCCCTGAGAAGCCACTTCCTCTTGCTGGTGAGGATAACCTCCTCGCTTCTGTAGCCAAACCCGTTGAAGAAAAAGTGATTGAGAAGGCCGTAGAAACGGTTTCCAAGAAGATTACAATTCTCAAAGGTGTGGTTACCGATTGTGAGACAAAGAAACCGTTAGACTCTGAAATTGAGCTTGTAGATGTAGATCAAAACACGGGTCTGGCTAAGTTCTTTGCCAATAAGAGCACAGGTAAGTACCTGGTTTCTCTTCCATCAGGTAGAAACTATGGTATTGCGGTTAAGAAGGAAGGATACCTTTTCCATTCGGAGAACTTCAATATTCCTGCAACTTCTGCTTATCAGGAGATCGTTAAGGATGTTTGTATGAAAAGGATCAAGGTGGGTAGCGCTATCGTTTTGAAGAACATCTTCTACGATTACAACAAAGCAACGCTTAGGGATGCTTCTAAGAATGAGCTGAACCGACTGATCAAATTGATGAATGATAATCCAACCATCAAGATTGAATTGTCAGCGCATACGGATTCACGGGGTTCAGATGGCTATAATGAAAAACTTTCTCAAAGTAGAGCGCAATCTTGCGTAAACTACCTTATGGAGAAAGGCATATCCGGCTCCCGTATTGTACCTAAGGGATATGGAGAGCAGAAACTGATTCGAAGTGATTCAGAGATCGCTAAACTGGTTGGAGAAATTGCCAAGGAGGCAGCGCACCAGGAGAACAGAAGAACAGAGTTTAAAATTCTTTCAAAATAACGGAACGATTTTGACGAATAGGGGCGCCACCTGCGCCCCTATTTTATTTTTAAGTATGCCAGCAAACAAATATGCCCTCCTTCGATACAGAATTATTGATCGATTGATCAATAACCCCTACGACCCTTATCCTACCAAGGAAGATCTTCGTGAGGCTTGTGAGGAAGAACTGTATGGTAGCGGGAGTGGCAGGATATCAATCTCTACGATTGAAAAGGATCTCAATGCAATGCGGTTCGAAAAGAACCTCGGCTACTATGCTCCAATTGCATATTCTAAAGAAGAGAAGGGATACTATTACGAAGAAGCGGACTATTCAATTGAGCACATTTCTCTGAATGAAGAAGATCTTGAAACGATTAAGTATGCTGCCGCTGTTCTGAAACAGTTCAAATCACTGAGTGTGTTTGATTCTTTTGAAGGTACCATTGATAAGGTGTTGGATAGGGTGGATGTATCGTTGAGTGAACAGCGCGCCAACATTGAGGAGTTCGTGAAATTCGATGCTCCGGTTACGTCTAGCGGGTCGCAGTGGTTCCGAGGCATCGTAGAGTCCATATTAAGTAGATTCCGTGTTAGAATCCTTTACACCAGCAGTTACGGTGATGAGGAAAAGACGCATGTTCTTGAGCCTTATTGGTTGAAAGAGTGGCAAGACACATGGTACCTCATTGCGTACAGTGAAGAAAGAGGGAAGCTGTTAACCTTCGGTTTGGACCGAATAGAGCGATTGGAGGTATTGGATGAGATCTACAAGGTTAGGAAGGACATCGACCTGCCAACGTATTTCCACCATGCCCTTGGTATCACCAGTGGTGATGATAAGAAACCTGTCAAAGTAATCCTTAAAGTGCAGGAACCTGATGCGAGATATATTATCCATAAACCATGGCATGCTACGCAGAAGGTGGAACAACGGGAGGACTATTCGCTCATTACATTGGATGTCCTGATTACCTATGAGCTGGTAAGTAAAATTCTCTCTTATGGAGGTGCGGTGGAAGTGTTGGCACCCGACCGATTGATCAAGGAGATTACCAACCAGCTTAAGCTCATGAAACGCAACTATAAACTGAAATAGCATGAAGAAGTTATCAATCTTATTTGTTGCCCTATGGTTGGTAGGCTGCAGTGGGGGAGAAGAGGTAGAAAGCAATGTTGAGCCAACATCTCCGGATTCTGGCGATCAGGCGGCTGTTGTAGAAGAATCCGAAACGGAGCATGAAACTGAACCTTACAGCAGTATGGTAAAGGGAAAATGGAGGGTTACTGCGATTGATGGAAATACAGAGGTAATGGATCAGGTTTTTGATTTCCAGGATAATGGAGATTGTGTACAAACCATTCAGGGTCAGGTGATGCCTGCAGGTAGCTGGTCAATGGATGATGATAACGGGATGCTTACACTACATCATGCAGAAGGAGATGGAAAGGATCAACTCAAGATTCTTGAACTAGACTTGGATCTAATGAAATGGAATTGGGAAGGGAAGGACCTCGGTGTTCTTGAACTGAAGAGAGTAACAGAATAAAAAAGCCCCGAGTAATCGGGGCTTTTTCTTTCACCTATATATACCGATTTATTCGGATTTCAAATTGTAAAGTTCGTTCTCAGAGATTGTTGTAAAGGCCGTTCGCCTGTTACGCTGGTGACACGGACAGTCTCTAGAAGCATCATCCGGACTTGGACATTCAGGATACTTTGCACAATCTTCAATTGGCTTATCCTCACCATATCCCTTAGGTATCAATCTGTCTTTGGAAATACCATTTGCAATAAGGTAATTCACAACAGATTCTGCACGACCTTGAGACAGTCTACGGTTATAAGCGTCAGATCCCCGAGAATCTGTATGAGAAGCAATCTCCACAGTAATGTTATCGTTGATATTCAGAATCTCAAGTAGTTTGTCTAATGCCTCTTTAGATTCAGGTCTCAACTTCGGAGAATCGAAATCATACTCAATACCCTCAATTGCAAGTTCACCCTCTGGAATAGGAGTAAGGAAGAAATCCTGAACGAAGGTCTTGGATTCTGTAACGCCCATTGTATTCACGGTAGCTGCATCACCAAAGAAGCCTTTCTTCTGAGCTTTAATGAACCATTCATCATTAACAAATAGTTCCTTCTCGTACGCTCCCTTATCATCCGACATCAAGAAGTCATTGTCTTTCTGGCCCTTAATGTCTTTGAACGTAAGTAGTGAGTTTGGAATGATTTCATTCGTCTCGATGTTATATACCACACCGATCAGTTTGAACTTCATTGGGTTCTTATCAAAGCTGTATGCCTTGAAACAGTTCCCTGCTATTTCCTTGTACTTCTCATCGTTGCAATCCTCACACTTCTCTCTATCAGAGGTGAAGAATCCACCACTTTGCTTTTCATTGATAACGAAGTACTGATCGTCTTTACTTGAGTTTACAGGCTTACCAAGGTTCTTCGGCTTAGACCATGTGCCGTCATCCTCATCGTACTTAGAGTGTACCACATCCAGGCCTCCCATAGTAACATGGCCGTTAGAGCTGAAATACAACGTCTGGCTAAGGTAGTGGTAGTAAGGACTAACCTCATCACCTGGCGTATTGATGGCCTTACCCATGTTCTTGGCGGGTTGAACGTTGCCAAACTCATCCATCTCACAATACCAGATATCAAATCCGCCTTCTCCTCCCGGTCTGTTGGAAGCGAAGTACAGTTTCGAACCATCCAGGCTGAGGTGAGGATCCTTCGACTGGAACCCTTCAACGTTAACGTAATCATTCAGCTTCAGCGGTAACATCCACTGGTTGTTAAAGAACTTACACACATGGATGTTGCACTCGCTCGGATTGGTAACATTCCATCTGGTGAAGTAGAATGTTTGTCTATCGATAGAAAGACAACCAGCACCTTCGTGGTCTGCTGTATTTACAGTCTGGCCAAAACCCTTTGGAGGATCAATCTTCGTTCCCTCTGAAGTAGCAATGTACAGGTCGGAGATGTAACGGCTCGGTAGGGGAGACTTCTCATCTATCGTACCACCGTCACGCGCAGAAGTGAATACTACCATGTTCTCATCACCGTAGTAGTTCACAGCAAAGCTGCCGCTTCCTTCGTTTACGGTAGAGTCTACCTTCTTGATCTTGATATCGCTTCTATCCTTGATCTTACTCATGAGCTCACAGCTGATAAGTAAGTTCTGCCCGAGCGAATACAATGAATCTCCCGGATTCCAATACTCATCCACAAAGAACTCCAGCTGTGCTTTAGCGGCATCCACTTTCTCGTTCTTCATCAATGCATCAGCATACCAAAGCTTGGCATCATGGAATTTACTGTGGCGCGCGTTGATAGCTTTTGCATACCATATCTCCGCCTCCATGTAGTTGCCCAATAGCCTGTAGCAAGCCGCAGCTCGGTGAATTGCATAGTTCTCGTACGTGTCAGGTACAGAATCAGTACTGTTGGCTGGTGTTGCTCCGTCTTCAACCTCTTTCTTCGGAGGAACGATAGGTTTCACCTCATAAGGGTAAGCCCTTTCAACAGACTGGATATTGCTCGCACCTAGAAGTTTGAGGTAATAGGTGGCGGCCAGACCAAAATTGCGTTGATCAAAGGCAGCATCTCCGTACTTAATCAAATCCTTCTTTGTTTGCCCAAAAGCAGAAACTGTTCCGACAAGGGCAAGTATTGTAACTAACCTTCTCATCATAGTCTTGGGCAAATTGGAATTGGATTATCTTTTCTCTTAGTTGGGATGTAAGTCACACTGATCTCAAATCCACCGCGACCACTTGTAGAATTGTTAAGGTCTGAGATATTGATATCATAACTGATCCTTCCGATGTATTCCTTGTACTTACCACCCAGTTCAAGTGCAAATGCATCCTTGTTCGCAAGAGAGTTCCACTTGAAGTCCTGAACACCTTTTGTTGTTCTATAGTGTGGACCTGCGATTAAATGAAGATCCCATGCGCTGATGTAGTAATTCATGATCAACGAGAAGAACAGTTCGTTGTCATTCTCCTGTGTCATGTGAACAAACTTCGGCAAGAGCTGAAGCTTGTCGTTTACGTTCACCTTTGCACCAGCATGGAATACATGACGCATCGGTAACTTATTTCCGTTGTTATTGTAGAATGTTTCCGTTGGCTGATTAACATGGAACAGCGAGTATCCCGCAAATGGATTAACCCGTGTCACTTCCTTTCCGAAGTAGTACATCACACCAAGATTGATATCACCAATAAACATGCGATCTCTGAAACCAGCCTCCCCGGAAGGAAGACTAGAGTCGAAGCCCCCTCCACCAGAAACGCTGTACTGATTTCCAAAGGAGAGTCTGCTAAAATCAATGCTCTTCTGAAGGAAGCCTAACTGAAGTCCACCCGTGATGAAGTGGTACTCATTTTTGTCCAAAGTATAATCGTAGGATCCCGATACCGAAAAGCCTAGTACGTTATAGTTACCGGTACCTGCCCTGTTATTAATGATTTGAGCTCCAACACCCCATTGCTTAATGGCCTGGTCATAGCTGAGCAATGCCGTGGTAAATGGTTTGCTGGACACTGCGCTCCACTGTGTCCTATAATGCCCATGCAAACGGTACTTCCCATTGAAGTGTCCCGTCATCGCAGGATTTAAGAACATCGGAGGCGCATCGTACTGCGACAAGTGGAAGTCCTGAGCATCAACATTGATCGTTGAGCTCAATAACCCCAGTGCGAGTACGTATCCCCAGGTTTTCTTGTTTAACATGATCTCTCTCGTAGTAGGTTAGTGTAATCGTCTAGCGTAACAGTGTTACGTCTCCTTTCTTCACATGCTTGAGTTCTTCCTTCCCTTCGAACCCAGCAACGGTGGTTGCACGTACTTGCCATACGTAATCACCAACTGGCTGAGGAACACCATCCTTCATTCCATTCCAACCAAAGTCCTGGCTGGTAGAAGTGAAGATCAGCTCACCCCAGTTATTGTAGATTTCAAATACAAAGTCTTTGAAAGGGCCACCATATACATACAGGATGTCGTTTTGACCATCTCCATTTGGAGAGAATCCTGTTGGTACCTCTGGTGGCATGAACACATAGAAGTCGTGCGTTACCGTATCCATACAACCGTTGTTGTCTGTTACAACCAGAGTAACAGGGAAGGTTCCTTTCGAACCGTAATTGTAATTAGGATGCTGGATAATAGAAGACCCAAGCCCATCACCGAAATCCCATTGCCATGCGACAATGTTGATCTGTGACTTGTCAGTAAACTGAACAAGTTCTCCAATGATCATATGGTACTTGTCTGCCTCAAATGCTGCGATAGGCGCAGGGTGAACCAGAACAGATCTAACAACGGTATCTACACAACCTTCAGCAGATGTAGCAACCAACTGCACATTGAACGTTCCGCTTTGACCATAGAAATAAGAAGGATTCTGCACAGAGTCTGTTCCAGAACTGTTACCAAAGTCCCAATCCCATCCTGTAATGGTACTTCCATTTACCGTAGACGAATCGTAGAACATTTGGCTCTGGTTCTCACAAAGTCCGTCAAATCCAAACCAGGCTATTGGTAGGTGATGTACGACTATAGTTTCTGTAATCGTATCAACACATCCATTGGCCGCGGTTACGATAAGCGTTACCTGATGTGTACCTGAAGTATCAAACTGGAATGTCGGGTTCTGCTGGCTACTATTACCTTGTCCGGCAAAATCCCAGTTCCAGGCCGCAATTGGACCATTGATACTGCTGTCTATTAGCGTTGTAAGCTCGTTCATACACACCGAATCGGCCCATATGTCGGCAGTTGGTGACGGTATAATACTCACATCAAGCGAGTCAAACTGAGCCTTACAACCTCCGTTATTCAGTGATTTGAATATCAATCTTACCGTACCATTGCCTGCATCTCCCACACTTGGGATGTACTGCGTATTAAGCAATGAATCACCCGGATTAAATGTTCCGGTACCGCTCGAAGACCATAGTCCCGAACCTGTGGTTGAAGTTCCAACAAGCTGAATAGGATACCCAGAACAAATGGAATCATTCGCAGCAACTGAAATTTGCGGTGGATTGGTAAAGAAGATCACCACTGTATCCACGTTCGCATTACAGTTACCGTTACCGATCGTAGTTAAGAACAGCGTAACCGTTCCCGCAGAAGTATCTGCTGAGGAAGGTATATACAAGTTTCCTGGTTGCAGTGTGTCATTCGGTAAGAAAGATCCTGTACCACCGGTGCTCCATAAACCTCCCGTGGCAATACCAACCACACCAGATATTGGAATGGAGGCGGTATCCTTACAGACCGTTATGTCAGGCCCCGCTGTGACTGAAGGTCCGGGGACGTAGGTTATCAATACCGTATCCTGTCCTGCGGGACAGAAGCCATTATTCGTGGTACTCAGTACTACGTATGACTGACCAGCTCCAAGCTCACCTGCCGTTGGAGTATAAGATGCACCTAAACTGGTATTACTCGGACTAAACGTACCTGGTGCAATCCAAAGACCTGTACCCGTACTTGAGAATCCTGTTAAGTTAACCAGAGGTGAATTCGAACACGCAGTTGTGTCCGGTCCAGCATTGGCAACCGGTTGGGGTTGCACAAAGACAGGTTTAAACACCGTGTCAATACAACCATCTGATGTTTGTACGATCATCCGGACGTTGTATGTTCCACCTGTACCGTAGGAATGCGTTGGTGCAGGGAGGTTTGAAGCACCTCCATCACCAAATGCCCAAACCCAGAAGTTTGGTGTTCCTGTACCATTTGAAGTATCTGTAAACTGTACCGGTGTATTCACACATACAGAATCCGGTATAGCGGTAAACCCTGCGTTAAGCGTTCCAATTGTAAATGTCTTGTAAACCGTATCTGCGCAAGGAGAGTTTGCTTGTGCGATCAGTCTTACCGTGTACGTTCCCAATCCCGGATAAGTCCAGGTAGGGGAGAACGCTGTCGAAGTATCATTGGTTGTGGAAAGATCTCCAAAGTCCCATTCAAAGTCGGTAGCTCCAGCCCCTGATGTGTTTGGGAATTTGATCGTAAGCCCGCTACATCCATCAATATATCCTATACCAGGCTGTGCTGGTGGAGGACAATTCAGAACGTTGTACTGGAAGTCTCGCGTAGTGGTACCAATCTTGACACCATTTCGCCATTCCTCAACCATTACTCCCACCACATACTGGCCAAGACTGGGTGGGATGGCTGTAATAAGACCTGTTTGAGCATTGATGTTCCATGTTGTTCCACCAAGTGGCTGGTTCTGCGAGAAACCAGGCAACCACGTTACGCTACCAAAGTTCGGTGGGTTGAACGCAAAGTTTGGCGCATTCCAGTTATGCGGTGTAAACATCCGGTACACCAGCGAATCCCCATCCTTATCCGATGCGGAATGATCAAAGACCAGGGGTTGACCCTGACATATGAATACTGGTGGGAAATTCTTAAAGGTTGGCGAGCTGTTTGTCAGTAGCGTTGCGTTGTCGGGAATGAACGTATAGAACGTTGATCCTGTTCCCAACGGGTTATTGATGTTTACAATACTACCGTTACGACAGCAAGTCTGCCAGTAGAGGTGATACCCACCAGCACCTGCTGGTAGGTTGTTTACCACTTTTGTAAAGATTCTTTCTTCTACGCAAATACCAGGGTTGAACGCACAAGTATCAACGTAAGGATTAAGAGTATCACGGAAGAACGTATTGATCGTGATGTTCTTCGATGGAGAAAAAGCATTTCCATTGATGTCCCGAACCTGAATGGTTACGGAGTTTGGGGCGTTGATACCACCACAATCACGGTATACTTTCAAAGTAACCCGATAAGTGGAGCCACCAAGATGTTCATAGTTCAGGGAACCACCTACTACGTGCGTTGCGAATGATGGTACCACAGAACCTAACATCAGCAGAAATCCTAGTAGATAACGGAGCATAACGGCCAGTTTAGGTTTGCAATTCGCAAATATAACCAAAAAAACAGGTTAAAGGCACCGATTTTCGGCCTTGAAAACCGCACAAAAAACTTCACGGAATTGAAGCGTTTATTTAAGTATATTTGCCGTTCGTTACTAGGAACAAACCGCAACACCGTACAATGATGTTGAATAGACTAACCAGCCTTGTTACCCTAACGCTAATTTCCGCAGTAAGTGTGGCCCAGATCAATATTCAATGGGAATCACGCTATACCTCTGCAGGAAACAATATTGATCGCCTAAATGATATGGTCACCGACCCTGCAGGTAATGTTTATGTTACAGGTGCAGATTGGGGTGGTACGCAAGGGTTTAACTACAGAACTATCAAGCTGAACAATCTTGGCGGACAGATCTGGAGCAATACTTACAATGCAGCGAGTTTCCTTGATGAAGCTGTTTCGGTTGCAGTGGATGACACAGGTAATGTGTATGTCACTGGTCAAAGTGCTGGCGCAGGTCTGAATTATGATGTAGCTACTATAAAGTATGACTCAGCGGGTAACCAGGACTGGGTGAGAAGATGGAACGGTACGGGAAATGGTTATGACAGAGGTGTTGATGTTCACGTAGATGGCAATGGCGATATCTACGTTGCTGGTGAGGTTGATCAAGGTGCGGCCCCACTAAGTGATTTTGTGCTTTTAAAGTACGACCATCAAGGCAATGTGCTGTGGAGCCGAACTTACGATGGCCCTGCAGGTGATATTGATGCCGGATTGATCGTGACCACCGATGCACTTAACAATGTCTACATAGGAGGACATAGTACAGGTAGTGGCACAGATCTTGACATTGCGGTAAGAAAGTACAACTCAGCCGGAACACTTCAGTGGACTGCGCGATCAAATTACGCGGCACAGAACAAGTACGATTCTCCTGTTGATATGACCGTGGACGCAAACGGTGCTGTTTACGTTACAGGTCTATCTTATGGTGGTGCGTCAGATGCAGATTTCGTTATCCTGAAAATCAATCCTAACGGGAACATTGCCTGGACTCAGCGTTATGATGGCAGCAAGGGTGATTATGATAAGCCAGCAAGGATCAAGCTAGGACCACAAGGTAAACTATACATCCCTGGAAGAACCATTGGTGATTCTACTGCAGAAGACATGACATTACTGGTCTATGACACGCTTGGAAATCTTGATTGGTCTGATCACTTCAATGGTCAAGGGCAGAATTACGATGAGGCTACAGATGTAGTATTTGATGCGAACGACTTCATCTACGTTACTGGGTATAGCTTTACATCCGCTTCGAACAATGATTTTACCACTATCAAGTATGACACTGTCGGCACAAGGGTTTGGCTCACCAAATTCAATGGTACCGCTAACAATAGTGATCAGGCCTGGGTGATGGATATTGATGCAGGTGCCAACATATATGTGTCTGGTACCAGTAAAGGAAGTGGTACAGGTGAGGACTTCTCTACGATTAAATACTGTCAGTTTGAGATACAGGCCAGTCCGGATACGGCAATCTGTACCAACGGTGTGGCTCAACTGAATGTTACCGGTAGTTCCACAGGATATGCCTGGTGGCCATCTGCTGGATTGAATGATACAACCATTGCGAACCCCATTGCGAATCCTTCTGTAACCACATCTTATTTCGTGGTTTCAACCAACGCTACAGGATGTACCAATGTGGATACAGTAATTGTTACTGTGAACCCGGTTCCAAACAATACCATAGATACGATTGGTACCATGCCCTTCTGTGTAGGTGATTCCGTTCAGTTGAAGGTTGATTCAACGTATGCGAGTTACTTATGGACCACAGGTGATACGACTTTCACCACTTATGTAAGCACTGGAGGTCTGGTTCAGGTAACGATCACAGATTCGCTAGGTTGTTCGGCACTCGGTACGGTGGTCGCGAATACGTATACGCAACCGCCTGTCAACGCAGGACCTGATATAAATGTCTGTGATGGGGATAGTATACAACTCAACGTCACAGGAGGGACGTCCTATACCTGGCATACCCAATTGGGTATAAGTGATTCGACCATAGCGAATCCATGGTTCAATAATCCCGCCACACAAACGTATTTTATAACGGGTGTTGATGGAAATGGATGTACCAATGTGGATACCCTGGTAGTTACGGTGGATCCATCACCTACGGCTGCATTCACCACAGGAACAGATACCACTTATCTTAATAAAGGCGGTATTATGAACTTTATCGACCAAAGTATCAATCCAGCAAGTTGGATGTGGGACTTCGGTGACGGTGCAGGTACCAGTAATCTACAGAATCCTGTGTATACGTATACTGCACCTGGTGTGTATACGGTATGTCTGAAAGTAACACTGGGCAATTGTTCGGATTCAATCTGTGATTCGATTGTAGTGATGCTTACGGATGGTGTTGGTGAGATCGCAGGACTGGAAGAACTAAACGTTTACCCTAACCCAACGCTTGACAGGTTGAACCTAAGCATGAGGGCCTTCAACATCCCTAGACTTGAGTACGCAATTGTGGACCAGCTTGGCAGGGTTGTATATCAGTCTTCGGAAAGAAACCTGGGTGGATGGATCAAAAGAACAATTGATGTATCTGATCTCAGATCAGGCGCGTATCTGTTACGCCTGAGTTCAGATTCGGGAGTTATAACCACCCGGTTTGTCAAACACTAGGAATTTACAGAAAGAGGCGCGGTCACCGCGCCTTTTTTTATGCTGGTTTTTCTATTTTTAGCTAAACCGGTCGTTTGGATTCATTTTGGCAGATAGCGTTATTGGTGGGGGGATTTTTGATCATCGCCATTGCTGCCGATCGTATCAGTCAGCTATTCAAGAAGATCCGACTACCCCTAATTACGGGACTCCTTTTTACAGGCTTATTGGCTGGGCCATATATTTTCAAGCTACTGCCGGAGGGTTCTGGCACAGATCTGGAATTCATTAACGACCTATCTCTGGCATTCATTGCATTTGCGGCAGGTGCTGAACTGTATTTGAAAGAACTGCGCTCGAGTTTGAAGAGTATCGCGTGGAACACTACGGGTCAGCTGTTGATCGTATTCTCCCTGGGTGCACTGTTCGTTTATTACCTGTCTGACTTGATCCCCTTCATGAGAGATGGTGATGAGGCTACCAAAATTGCGATCTCTTTGATGGCGGGTACAATGTTCGTTGCAAGGTCTCCGTCCTCAGCCATTGCTATCATTAACGAGATGCGTGCGAAGGGGCCGTTTACGAACGTTACACTCGGTGTTACAGTGATCATTGACGTGCTGGTTATTATTCTGTTCACGATCTGCTATTCCCTTTCTGGAACCTTGATAAAAGGTGCAGACATAGACATCCAGATATTTCTGATACTTCTGTGTGAGCTGATTGCAGCCATGGTGATCGGATTCCTTCTTTCAAAAATGCTTGAACTGATCATGAAATTCGGAGTATATGATCAGTTGAAGGTGGTGCTCATACTTGCTTCAGGCTGGGGAATCTATCTTCTTTCTCATTTCGTTAAGCACTACTCAGGTGAGCATTGGGGATTCCATTTTCACTTTGAGCCACTGTTGACTTGTATTGTGGCAAGTTTTCTGGTAACGAATTTCAGTCGGTTCAGACCAGAATTCCAGGAGATACTGCACAACACGGGCCCAATGATCTATGTGGCTTTCTTCACCCTCACCGGTGCGAGCATGTCGTTGGATGTGATTGTACTTGTGTGGAGCGCAGCCCTTATTTTCTTTGCCATTCGCCTTGGAGCCCTAATGCTTGGCTCTGTTGTGGGAGGTATTCTTGCCAGGGATGGATGGAAGACCATACGTATGGGATGGATGCCCTATGTGACCCAGGCTGGGGTTGGACTTGGTCTGGCTACTCAGGTGGCGGGCGAATTTGAAGGTTGGGGCCCAACATTTGCTACAACGATCGTGGCCATGATTGTGGTAAACCAAATCCTTGGTCCACCATTGTATAAACTAGCTATTCAGTGGGCCGGTGAAGATCATTCACGAGCGCAAACCCCCGAATTCGATGGTGTTCGTGATGCTGTTGTGTTTGGTTTAGATCCTCAATCATTGGCACTGGCCAGACAGTTAAAGCAAAACAAGTGGAATGCGAAGGTGGTAACCTTCCAAAAGGACATAAACCCTGCGAATTATCCGGATGTGGACGTGGTTATCCTTAGGGAGACATCAGAAGCTGCATTGCAGGAAATTGAAATGGGGGCTGCAGAGGCAGCAGTTTTGATGATGGATGATGACCACAATTATGAGCTGTGCGAACTGATATACGAGAAGTTCGGTACCAAGGACGTTGTTGTGAGGTTAGAGAATCGCGGCAACTTCGATAAGTTCCATGAGCTGGGCGCACTGATCGTAGAACCATCCACGGCTATTGTAAGTTTGCTCGATCATTTTGTGCGGTCACCAATGGCAGCCAGTCTTCTTCTTGGTATGGATGAAGCACAAGATACCATCGACCTGGAAGTGCTGGACCCTCAGCTGCATGGTGTTTACCTGAGAAACCTGAGATTGCCTTCTGACGTGATCATACTTTCGATCACCCGGGGTGGTCACATGATCATCTCGCATGGATATACAAGATTGCGGCAGGGAGATATCGTTACCCTGGTTGGTTCCAAGGAAAGCCTTGATAAGGTAACACTGATGTTCGATAAGGAATAGCCATGTTAAACTTGAAAATGGAGACTGACCCGCGCTGGGTCGATATCGCTAAGGCTGACCTTCAGGAGGTCCTCACTGATCATGCTTATTGTGAGCAAAAAGCAGCGTCCAATGCGATTAGTCTGATGATCCTTTATCCAGACTTGCCAGGTTTTCCGCAGCGTATGAGTGAGCTGGCGAGGGAAGAGTTGGAACACTATGAGATGGTTTTACAGAAACTGGAAGAGCGCGGAATGAAGCTGGGATGGGAACGCAAGGATCCATACATCGGTGATCTGAGAAAGTTCATGAAGGCTGGGGGATCCAGGGAAGAAACTATGGTAGAACGGTTACTTTTTGCGGCCATGGTTGAAGCCAGGAGTTGTGAACGCTTCAAGGTGCTCTCAGAGAATATCAAAGACGATGACTTAAGTGAATTCTATAGAGAGTTGATGATCTCTGAGGCAGGGCATTATACCCTATTCATCAAGTTTGCCAAAGAGTTTGCGAAAGACGTTGACGTGGACAAACGTTGGGAAGAATTTCTGGAGTACGAGGGTAGTGTGATAAGGAACTACGGTAATTCAAGTACCATTCACGGCTAGACACGCATTCCAAGCACAAGGATGTCGTCTACCTGAGCACCGTCTCCCATCCACTCATCAAAGTTGTCAATGATAGCTGCCATCTGATCTTTCAGTTCCATTGATTCAACCTTTGCCAAAGAAGCTCTGAATCGTTTTGCCATGAACTTCTTTCCCTTTGCGCCACCAAACTGATCTACATAACCATCGGAGAATACCCAGATCATATCTCCACTGGAGAGTTTAACCGTGTGCTCTGTGAACGGAATATCCATTTGATCAGAAAGACCTATGGGCATCTTGGACGCCACAATCTCATAAAGTTTCACGTCAGTGTCATCAAATTCGAAGCTTCTCAGTTCTGTTCCTTCAGAGATGACCTCAGGTGCTGTTCGACTGAGGAACCATATAGGGTTGTTGGCACCGGCATAAGTAACCTCATTGGTGTCGCGATTGATCTTGTAGAACGCTAAGTCCATCCCATCCTTGGTGTTCTCAAATCCCTTTTCGTTCAACGCATTTACTACGCTGGTGCGAAGCTCATCCAGAATCCTACCTGGATCCAGGATGTGTTTTTTGTTGATGATATCCTTAATGGATGTGATGCCTATCATGCTCATGAAAGCCCCGGGAACACCGTGACCCGTGCAATCAGCTGCACAGACATAGTCCGCATCATCAAGCCGTGAATACCAGTAGAAATCACCACTTACAATATCCTTCGGTCGGTAGAATATTTCTATCAGTTGTCCCAGTTCATCCGAACCTTTAGGTTGCATAATTGCACGTTGGATGCGCTTTGCGTAATTGATGGAATCTGTGATGGACTGGTTCGTTTCCTCGAGAACCTCGTTGGCTTCTTCCAGTTGTACTTTTTGTTGCTCGATCTCTTCATGCTGTTCTTCCACAAGTCTTTTCTCCTCCTCAAGCTCTGTTGTACGTTCTGCCACTAGTTTGGCCAATTTGCGTTGCTCCGCTTTAAGCACACGGATGCGCCAACGGTAGAATACAAAGAATAGAAGCAGGCCCAGAAGAATACAACCGATGATGAAGGGTATAGTCTGATAGTAAGGAGGTTCAATAACAAACTTGTACGTGTAGGGCTCCTCGTTCCAGATTCCGCTGATGCCTTCTGCTCGCACATAGAAGGTGTATTCGTTGGGAGGGAGGTTACTGTATACAATCCGATTGTCTTTTCGAGGAATGCTCCAGGTACGCTCCAATGGTTCCAATCGCCACTGGTAACGCACTTGTTCTGGTGCATTATAGTCAAGCGCGGTTACGTTAAAGGTCAGGTTGTTGCTTTGGTACGGAAGCACAAGATTCTTTGGAACATTGAAACGCATCATGGTACCATCCGCGTATTGGTTGTCTTCCCACTTTACTTTCTGGTAGAACAGTTCGATATCCGTTAGGTAAACCAACGGTTCGGAATTGTGTGAGAAGCTTGATTTGCTGTGGTAACGGATCAGTCCGTTGATCGTTCCCAGCCATATCACACCTCCTGGCCCAAGTGCGATGGCATTGTAGGAATTCTCAACGCCATCAAATCCTTCACCCTTACCTAGAAAGGTTGCTCGTTCAGGGGCGTCATCTTCACCAAGTTTGACTTTGAGAATCCCATTCTCAATTCCACACCATATATGGTCATTCTTAACCACCATGCTATACACGTAGTCGCCTTGAGATACATTGTCGTCTTTCAGCCTGGTGATATCGAGCTCTTTTCCTTTGGTCTTTACTCCATAAATGCCGTGACCATTGGTACCAACGTAGGTCATCTCTCCCTTGGTGACCAAAGCCACAGCTTTCGGAATCTTATTGAGGTCTTTGATCTCCATAACGGCTCCGTGGTTCAGAATATCTAATCCACCATCTCTGGAAATAACCCATACACGGTTCAGGAAATCGGAGCGTACCATGATGATATCTCTTCCCTTCAAGCCATGGTGCTCGTTGATCAGTTGTAGTACACGCAGTTTTGGTATCCTTCCGGGGATGTAACTGGCTTTCACGAGACCCTTCGTTGTACCCAACCACACAATAGAATCTGATTGGAACGTAACCGCGTTTACTTCATCGGAGGGCATACGTCCGGAGATCCTGACCTTCATGATTCTTCCGTTGACCAGTTGGTGTACCTGATCATCGGTTCCCAGTAGCGTTACATCTTCTCGTGTTGCAATCGTATTGATCCAAAGTTTGGTAGGGATTTTCTTGATGCTGTTGATCCGGTTGTTCTTCAGTTCCACGATGTCCAATCCCTCAAGTGTTCCCACTGCCAGTGTATTGTCATCGAGGAAGTTCAGCGCTTTGACCTGATTGCTGGTAAGTCCATCTCTTTGCCGATAGTAAGTGAAATCTTCTCCACCGAACTTGCAGATACCGCCAAAGTATGTTCCGAACCACAGGTTACCCGCACGGTCAGTAATGATCGAACGGATTCTGTTGTTACTCAATCCTTCCTTTTCCGTGTAGTGCGTGAAGCTGATGCCATTGAACCTGCTAACACCGTGTTTGGTTCCGAACCAAAGATGTCCATTCGCGTCCTGTGTAATGGCCCTTACCCGGTCGTGGATCAGTCCGTGATTCGCATCAAAAATCTCAACCCGCTGATTGATGTGTGCTACTCCTTTGTTAGTGCCGATCCAAATATGCCCGCGTGAATCTTCAAACAGGCACAGCACCTGGTTAGAAGGTAAACCAGAGTTTACGTCATGAACCTTGATGACCTTTCCATTCTTGCAAACGGCCACTCCTTCGTCAGTACCAATCCACATCTGATCCTTTGATGAGCGAATCACTGCGCGCACCTTGTTAGAAGGCAAACCGTTCTTCTTGGTAAGGGTACGTTGAACGGTATCGCCTGTAATGATGGCTATACCCCCAAAGGTTCCTACCCACATATTTGAATCTGGTGCAAGAACGATTGCACGAACAGTATTGCTTCTTAAGCCGTTGGAAGTGTTGATGTTGATGAAATGGTTCTGTTCACGGATACTGATCCCGTTGTCGTTTGTGCCGAACCATAGCCGTTCCTTGGCATCCGTTCCCATGCACCTAACCACGTCAGAAGCGAGTCCATCCTGGATATCAAAAGTTTCGAAATGTGTGCCATCGAAAACGGCTGCACCGCCACCTTCAGTGGCAATCCATATGAACCCGAAATGATCCTCGTATAAATTATAAACGCCTGCCCTGGGCAGTCCTTCGTTCACAGAATACGGGTAGAAGTTATACTTCTGTGCCCATAACATTACAGGCAGCACAAAGATCAGCGTCAGAAGGTATGTACGTAGTGGTTGCATGGCGTACGGATCAAAGGTATGTAATTGGGTACCGATGCCCAATCTGTAGGCTGAATACATATATTTACTTCTCATTCAGATTGCCATGGACAAGAATCAAGCAAAAGCCCGAATAGACCAGCTGACAAAGGAATTGCGAGAGCATAACCACAAGTACTATGTAGAGGCCGCTCCAACCATTTCGGATTATGATTTTGATCAGCTTCTGAATGAGCTGCAGCAGTTAGAGAATGACCATCCGGAATGGGCTGATGAGAATTCACCTACCAAACGGGTGGGAGGTGAGATCACCAAGGATTTTCCTGTTGTGGTGCATAAGTACCCGATGCTTTCACTAAGCAATAGCTACAGCAAAGAAGAGATTGAGGAGTTTGAAGCCCGGATAAGAAAGGGTGTAGAAGGAGAAGTAGAGTATGTGTGTGAGCTGAAATACGATGGTGTTGCTATTGGGATTACCTATGAGCATGGAAAGTTCGTGCGTGCTGTTACCAGGGGTGATGGTACGAAGGGTGACGATATAAGCAACAACGTGAGAACGATCCGGACCATTCCATTGGAGTTGAAAGGAGATTATCCTGACGAGCTTGAAATAAGAGGAGAGATATTTTTCCCTATTGACAACTTCACCAGGATGAATGAACTGAGAGCCGAAGCAGGCGAACAGTTGTTTGCCAACCCGAGGAATTCAGCGGCCGGCACACTGAAATCCCAGGATTCGAAAGTTGTTGCTGAGCGTAGTCTGGATTGCTATCTGTACTCGCTGCATAGCGATGAATTACCCAGGGATAACCATTACGACAATGTGGTTGCCGCAGGCACGTGGGGATTCAAAGTTCCTAAGCAACAAGAGATGATTCGGGTCTGTAAGAACATTGACGAGATTTTTGATTTCATCAATGAATGGGAAGAGAAGAGGGGAGGATTGAATTTTGAAATAGATGGTATCGTTATCAAAGTGAACCATTACGCGCAGCACGAAGCACTCGGCTTTACTGCTAAGTCGCCACGATGGGCGATTGCATATAAGTACAAAGCGGAGGAAGTAACCACCAGGCTCAATTCTATTTCCTATCAGGTAGGTAGAACCGGAGCTGTTACTCCCGTGGCAAACCTTGAGCCTGTGCTGCTCGCAGGAACAGTTGTTAAGCGCGCCTCTCTGCACAATGCTGATCAGATTGAAAAGCTTGACTTGCATTATGAAGACATGGTCTATGTTGAAAAGGGCGGGGAGATCATTCCTAAAGTAACCAAGGTGGATACGGAGCAGCGTGCAGCATCAGCAAAGCCTGTTGTGTTCATTGAGGAGTGCCCTGAGTGTGGTACTACTTTGGAAAGGGAAGAGGGTGAGGCACAGCATTTCTGCCTTAATTCGCTGGGATGTCGACCTCAGATTACCGGAAGGATACAGCATTTCATTGCCAGAAAGGCCATGGACATAGATGGTCTTGGAGATGAAACCATCGAACAGCTTTTTGAAGAGGAACTCATTAAGGATGTTGCTGATCTCTATGTGTTGGAGCGTGATAGATTGCTGGAATTGGAGCGTATGGGTGAGAAGTCGGCCGACAATTTGTTGGCAGGTGTAGAGGCCTCGAAACAGGTACCCTTTCCGCGCGTATTGTTTGCTTTAGGTATTCGCTTTGTTGGAGAAACGGTGGCGAAGAAACTCGCGCGGGAGTTCAAGACGCTGGATGCCCTGTCGCAGGCCACCATGGAAGAGTTGATTGCAGTTGATGAAATTGGTGACAGGATCGCAGAATCGGTCATTGGATTTTTTGAAGACGATCGGAACGTTCAGATCATTGAGAGATTGCGGGAAGCGGGTGTTCAATTGGCCATCAGTGAGGAGGAGCAGGCGGCTGGTTCCGATACGCTGGCTGGGTTGACCTTTGTTGTTTCCGGGGTTTTCGAAACGTTTAGTCGTGATGAACTCAAAGCCAGCATTGAAGCAAATGGCGGTAAGGTCTCCGGTTCCATTTCCGGCAAGACCAGTTACCTGGTTGCTGGAGATAAAATGGGACCTAGTAAGAGGCAAAAAGCGGAATCACTTGGTGTCAAGATCATTGATGAGGTCAGCTATCGCGAGATGATCAATTGATCTTTGTCGTTGCTGGTAAGCGTTCCCTCTTCCATCATCCATCTGACTTTTTCAATGAGCTGTTGATCTTCTACAGGTAGCACTTTGCAGAGCTCATGAATCGTTCTGCTTCTGTCCTCCAAGGCATTGAGGATTTGTTGATCCAGAGGAAGTCCTTGAATGCGCTCTTCCAGTGTTTCTATGCAAGTGTCGCATACACCGCAGCGCTCTCTTCCTTCTTCCCCAAAGTAGACGTTGATGAGGTGCGATCGGCAGGTGTCGTCATTTCGAAGGTAAGAGAGTATGGCTTCCAGTTTCTCCGTTCTTATTTCTTTTCGTTTGTAATACCGCTCTTTGGATAAGCGAATAGTATTGGCATCTACCCTTGGTCTTGTAAACTCGATTAAGGGTTCTGTGCTTCTTTGTTTGTAGGCGATTACGCGCATTTTCTTCATGGTCTTCAACATGCGCACCACCTGTTTGGAAGGTGTTTGGAGAATTCTTCCTACCTGATCTTCATTGATTCGAATAAAGTGATCGAACAAACCTCCATACGATCTTAACAATGATTCCAACAATGGACCAAACTCTTTGTTTTCTTCAATGAATGAAAGTGCGGCATCATTCTTAAGCAACACTTTCGCTACAGAAGGGGAGTAAGCACTCTCATTAAGCCTGATGAAGCCTTCAAGTTCAAGGATTTTGCAACAGGCATAAGTAACAGACACCGATGCTGAGTACCTGCTACAGTATTTGTTGATATCGAATGGAAAACTACTTCCAGCTCCTTCACCTTGTCTTACCTGATAGAAATTGGCAAGCTGTTGGTAGTGAAGTTGTACTTCCTCTACTGATGGAAAACTACGTTCAAGCTGCTTGAGGCTGGTGTCGATGTCAGGAGCACTGTATAGAAGAATAGCATTGGCCGGCAACCCATCACGGCCAGCCCGCCCGGCTTCCTGGTAGTATCCTTCCAACGATTCAGGCACATACCAATGCACAACCAGCCGCACATCGCGTTTATCAATGCCCATTCCGAATGCATTGGTGGCCACCATTATCCGGATCTCCCCAGAGATCCAGGCTTCTTGTGCCGCTGTGCGCTCCTCGTAATTCAAACCACCGTGATAGAAACCAGCCGAATAACCCTGATGTATCAGATATTCTGCCAGGTCTTTCACGTGTCTCCTGCGGTTAACATAAATGATTGCACTACCAGCATATGCATTCAATAATTCCAGGATGCGCAACTTCTTATCGGCTACTTCCTCTACGCCATAGGATAGGTTGTTACGAGAAAAATCACCTGCAATGGCATTATGTGGAGTGAATCCTAGCTTATCTTGAATGTCTTCCTTTACCTGAACTGTGGCTGAAGCGGTCAATGCCAGAATGGGCGTATCAGGGCACAGTTCGCGCAGTTCAGAGAGCTTCAGGTAGGATGGCCTGAAATCGTATCCCCATTCGGAAATACAGTGTGCTTCATCAATCGCGATGAGCTGTACGTTCATTTTAACGAGCCTTTGCCTGAACAATTCATTCTGTACACGTTCAGGTGAGATCATCAGGAAACGGTAATCCCCATAGATGCAATTGTCCAGTATCCTGTCTATATCCTGTTTGGTGAGTTGGCCATGGATCAGATCGGCTTTGATGCCGCGGTTTCTCAACTGATCAACCTGGTCTTGCATCAGTGCGATCAGGGGTGAGATCACTAATGTGAGCCCACCGAATATCATTCCCGGTACCTGGTAGCAAATGGACTTGCCTCCACCTGTGGGTAGCAGGGCAAGGGTATCCTGCCTCTGAAGTATGCTTTGAATAATGGATTCCTGCTCACCACGAAAAGCATCGTATCCCCAGTATTCCTTGAGGATCTTTAACGGTTCGGTAACCGTCTGGCTCATAATTCTCGCATCAATGCCTTGTAGACCCTGATCATCGATTCAAGATCTGAGATGTGAACTTTCTCGTCAGGGGAATGCACACCGGATTCCGGTGCGCCAACAAAAACCCAGTCTACCGGATACGGGCTGCGTTGAATGGCCTGGCCATCGCTTCCTCCTGCACTCTCCACTTCCAATTGATGTTTGATCTTCTTGTCTTTGAGTATGCCCAGGATCTTATCCAGGTACACGCGCCTTGGAATTCCTGAATCTCGCATGGAAACCGCTGCACCTTTTCCAGCTTTAACACCTTCGGTTACCCAGGTGATATCAGATATCAGGGCTTGCCTTACGCCCAGTTCCTCATACATGTAACGTGTCAGGTATCCTACGCTTCCTGCATGGTGTTCTTCCCAACAGGAGAAGCAGATGAGTCCGTGTTGTAAGGCCCTGGCCACTTCCAGCGCATTGAAGACTCCCATTCTATTGTCCAGATAAGGACTTACAATGTACTTTCCTTCCTGTCTGAAGTTGGGCTTGAACGTCAGGGAAGTACCCCTGTCGATTGTTCTTTTGAAATCGGCCTTTAACGTGATGTGCTGGTATTCATCCTCTTCCTCACGAAGGGTACAGGTAATGCTTCCCTTGCTGTCCTTACCCACAAGTTTGAAGCCTTCTTTGGCAATTGGACTTCCAATTTTGATGAGTTCATTATCGTAGCCAACTGTAAATCCAATGGAATCAATATGGGAAAAGATGGCCGTTCGAGGCTGACCGAACTTCAGGATCAGGCAATCCTGAAAATGCTCACCGTAAATGAGTTCAGGTTGAACTTTCCAGTTCTTCGATTCCTTCCTGACGTGGTTGATCAGGAACTGTTGCATAGGTCGTTCAGACCCGCTGGGAGCGTGAACACGGATGAGCTTTTCAAGAAGCGTGAGATCCAGCTTCAATAGATCAGTTGTTAAGCATTACCGGCATTACCAGCATGATCAACGTTTCCTGGTCATCATCCTTTTCAGCTGGAGTAAGAATTCCCGCTCGATTTGGTGCCGATAACTCCAGACAAACCTCAGTACTGGTTAGGTTATTCAGCATTTCCATCAGGAACCTGGAGTTAAAACCAATCTCCATGTCTTCTCCTTCATAGCTGCATGTAAGTCGTTCGGTAGCTTCATTGGAGAAGTCTTGATCCTCCGCAGAAATATTCAATTCGCTACCGGTTATCTTCAATCGCACCTGATGCGTGGTCTTGTTTGAGAAAATGGATACACGCTTTACAGCACTCAGGAATGTTTCCCTATCAATGGTCAGTCGGTGTGGATTCTCGGTTGGAATAACCGCATTGTAGTTCGGGTATTTACCATCGATCAATCTGGAGATCAATACACTGTCATCAAAAGTAAATCGGGCGTTGGTTTCGTTGTATTCAATGGTCACATCTTCATCGATGGTTGGCAGCACCGATTTCAACAAGTGTAAAGGTTTCTTTGGCATGATGAAGGAAGACGTTTTGCTTCCCTGTACATCCTGTCTGCCATACTTAACCAATTTATGAGCATCAGTGGCCACGAAGGTTACTTCGTTGGAATCAAGTTCGAAGAACACACCAGACATTACTGGCCTAAGGTCATCATTGCCTGAAGCAAAAATGGTTTTGTTAATGGCGTTACCCAGAATCATGGAATTGCATGTAAGTGTTGTTGGGCTGTCTACCTCAGGCATCTTTGGAAACTCCGAAGCGCTTTGGCCAACAAGTTTATACTTACCGTTGTCTGAGCTCAATTCAATCCCCATGTTCTCCTGATCGATCGTAAACGTGATCGGTTGCTCCGGAAAAGCTTTAAGGATATCAAGTAGAAGTCTTGCGGGAATAGTAACCGCCCCATCTTCCTTGGCTTCTACCTGTACTTTGGAAACATAGGTGCTTTCCAGATCAGAAGCAGAGATGGTAAGTTGTCCATCGCTGATCTCGAATAGGAAATTATCCAATACTGGTAGGGTGTTAGAGGCGTTCAGGACTCCGCCTACTATCTGTAGTTTCTTTAAAAGTGCTCCGCTTGATACAATGAATTTCATTACAAATGAACCTTAGATTAGGCCAACAAAATTATGCTTTTTGCTTGCCTAGCCTTGAATTTCAACGTGCCGTTTTGCACGAATTTTCAACAACTTTTCAGCCGGGTTCTAAGATGCTGGAATAAACTGGGAAAGCTCCCTGTACAAAGCATCAAAAGTGGCGTACTGAACGTACACAAAATCCTTTCCATTCAGCAGTGCATGCATCCTGTCAAGATCGTATGGATAAACGTTTCCTTCAAAGTCTGCTTTTCCTGCTTTGTTCGCCAGACGAAAGGTTTTGATCACAACAGGATCACCGGAAAGAGGCTCAAGGGTCATGGTGTAAAATCCATTCGATCCCAGGATTGAATCTTTCTCAGCTTCACCGATTTCCATATCCATCACTTCCCAATGGATGTTCTGGAATCGGTCGAGGTAAGATTTGATGGCTTCTTCAGGGGCCTGATAAGGATTGTCTTTCGCATCCAACAATTCAAAACTGCCACCACTGCCTTGTTTGAGAACAAAAGATTGGTCCGGCTTCTCAGCGTTCTCCAGACGCAACGATTTGATTTCCGCTAGCCCGTAATTGAAAACGGTACGGTCTCTCCATAAATGCTCTTCCACGAAGAATCTGGTAGAAAGGTATCCATGGAATCCAGGAATGTGAGTAATGAAAGCGTTCTTAGCGATTTCCCCATTCTGCTCAAGAATCATGTAGTTGCCAAGCTGATCGTGTACAGAAATACCCAGGTGGTAAATCTTCAGCGGCTCGCTTTGACCATTCGTGTAGATCTCAACTTCCTTGCCTGTACTGGCCATGTTTCTCACAACGGTTTCAGTCGTGGCTTCGTTAACCGGGCTTTCCACCGCAATCCTGTTGAACGTTTTGAGAAGCAATTGAATCGCATCGGGTCGGGCGTAGTAAGTGTCATTCAATCTCCAGTTCGCACCGTCAATTCTTTCCAGTTTGACTTCTCCTTCCCCCTTGTGCTTGATCACGATCTTGGTAACAGCGGCAGTATCCTGAACCGCGAAATCAGATTGTTCATCGTTTAGTGTACTGGTGTCACCTTTTGTTTTGGAAACGTAGAAGGCTACCAGGGCAAGGACTACAATGATGCCGGGGATAATGTACTTCTTCATGCTACTTGGCGAACTTTTGCTTCCTTACAAAGAACTGGATTAATCCTAAAAGGACGATAATGACTATAGGAACGGTAATATTGAAGGCTTGCCAGTATATGCGTTCAGTGTCCACTTTCTTCGTGTCCATCAGTCTTATCTTGAATTTCTTGGCCCTTACTTCCATCAAGCCGATGTCACCACACAGGTAATTCACACAATTCATTAGGAAGTCACGGTTACCAAAGGTCTGTTTCGTATTCTTATCGTAACCCAGGGGCAGGATCTCTCCTGTTGACCTTTGTACCCAATTCTTGATGATATCTCCATCAGCTACTACAATCATAGAGGTAGCTTCACTGGTATCTCTAAATGCGATCTCACGTGCTTCTGAGATTTGCGAAGAGATGTGGTGGTTGCCAAACGGTGAAGGGAATCTTCCTTCCAAAAGCACGGCCGTTGGTGCATACTGAACATTGAACTGCGCCACATTAGGTTCATACCGAAGTATGCTAAAGCCGATTCGCGAAGGAACGTTAGCCAATCTGGTGTATTGTGAGGTTCGCAGTAAAATCGTTTTCCTGATAGGTGCCCTCCCCACGGTGTCCAGCGTACTGGTAAATTCACCCTTAACGTAGTTCAGTCCCTTTGAGATAGGGTGGAGGGTATCCGGATTCATTAAAGGGAAGTAGTACCAATCCTTAAACACATACTTCGGTTGGTTTCCGATCATGCCGGCAACCAGTTTAAGCTTCGCACACTGCAGGTCCATCACCAGGTTTGGATTGGGGCGCACACCATAATAGAACAGCATCTTCTCCTCCAGTCCGGTTTCCTGTTTGATGGCCATGGTTACATCCTTTCCCTGAAGGCTATCCATACTTGCAAATACCGGATCTACCAGCCACAATACCTTGCCACCATACATGATGTATTGATCAATGATGAAAAGGTCTTTATCGCTGAAGGCTGAATCAGGTTTCGCAACAATCAACAGGTCATACTTGTTTTGGATTACCGAACTGTTCGAATCCACAACCCGCTCCGTTAGCGCACTGAGCTGTTGATTGATCGAGATCCTGTCAATGGCATAGTACTGACTAAGAGACATGGAAATATCTCCTACAGCCAGGCGGTCAAGCTCTCCATTACCTTCCAGGAAAGCAATCTTTCTGGGCTTCTCTGTGTTCAACACCTTCACAGCAGAGGCCATTTCGTATTCAAGGTTCTCAATGCTCACGTTGATCATGGCGTTGGGGTTCATACCAACGGTCGACTTCAACAACGGTACGGGTAGTTTCATGCCGCCACGTGAGAATACCGCCCAGGGCCAGATGGTCTTGTCAGACGTACCATCACTGGTAACATCATGTACATCTGTAGGTCGCATGCCCTGATCGTATAGCTGCTGCTCTACCTGAGCGTTGGTCTTTTCATCGGGACTACCGGTGGGGTTGATAAACTCGTACTGAATATTGGAGCCCCCATAGGCTTTCATTTCATCCAGCTTCTCTTTCGTGGCATCGCGCAGGCGTTTCACGTCAGGCTCGAAATCGCCTTCCAGGTATACCTTCACAAATATGACGTCATCAAGGTCGCGTAACATCGTTTTCGTGGCTTCGGATAACGAATGGCGTTTTTCTGACGTCAGGTCAAATCGCTCAAAAACGAACGTACCGATGTAGTTCAGAAGGAAGATGATCAATAGAAAACTCCCAAGGTTCGATATGTCTTTCTTTCGCTGTTCCATTACCACCTACGTTTGCCCAGAATGAAACGCGTTAGAATAAGGAATACGGCAATCAGGCTAACGAAATACAACATATCTCTGGTGTCCAGCACACCTCTGCTCATCGAGATGTAATGCTCATTGATACCCAGCTTCAGGATTGCTGAATCCAGATTACCGAAGATGCCCATATAGCTGATGAGCTCAAAGCCGAAGTAGCAGAAAGCGCAAAGCACCAAACCCAGTACGAAGGCTACTACCTGATTGTCTGAAATGCTTGAGGCAAATAACCCTATAGATACAAATCCGCCACCCAGGAACAGCAATCCAAAGTAAGAGCCCCACATGCCTCCCGTGTCAAGGTTTCCCGGTGGATTTCCGAGGTTGTGAACGGTATAGTAATAAACCAGTGTTGGAAGCAGCGATACCAACACCAACAAGAATCCGGCAACGTACTTGGCGAGAACAATTTGAAAATCGGTCAATGGCTTTGTGAGTAACAATTCGATGGTTCCGGTTCTTTTCTCTTCTGCGAAAGACCGCATGGTAATGGCCGGAATAAGGAAAAGGAATACCAGTGGAGAGATCAGAAAGAGACTGTCGAAATTGGCGTAATCGCCATCAAGCACGTTGTAGTTTCCAGGAAATATCCACAGTATAGAGCCATTCAGAAGGAGGAATACGATGATTACCACGTATCCCACGATCGAGCTTAGAAAACCTTTGACCTCCTTTTGTATCAGTGTAAACATGACCCCCTCAATCGAACTGATTCAAAGTTAGCATTATTGCATGGTCAGCGAAACCAAATAAAATTTTGCTTTAAGAGCCCTATGAATAGTGGCTTTCAATATCTTTACCGCCCATTTGATCGGAATGAAGGTTTTAAAATTTGGTGGAACATCTGTAGGTAGCTCTGAACGCATGCGCTCAGTGGCCGATATCATCGTGAACGGTGACAGCAAGATCGTTGTGCTTTCTGCCATGTCTGGCACCACCAACGATCTTGTGGAAATCAGCGCGCTGCTGTTTAAGAACGAGAATGACGAAGCCACCCAGAAGATAGACGCACTGGAAACGAAGTACCAGGATGTGGTAAAGGAACTGTTCTCTTCCGAAGAGCAATTGACAGCGGGAGAAGAGCTGATTCGCGCTCACTTCAATTACATCCGATCGTTTACGCAGGATATGTTCACCATATATGAAGAGCGCGCTGTACTTGCTCAAGGTGAATTATTGTCGACCGCCTTGTTTCATTTCCATCTGAAAGAGCGTGGCGTGAAGAATGTATTGCTGCCTGCGCTGGATTTCATGAAACTGGACCTGGACAACGAACCTGATACAGTGTACATCAGTGAACACATTGCAAAGTCGTTGGGCAACCACCCGGATGATACCTTGTTCATTACGCAGGGCTTCATTTGCAGGAACCAATACGGAGAGATCGACAACCTCAAGCGGGGAGGGAGTGACTATACTGCATCGTTGATAGGAGAAGCTGTAGACGCTGAGGAGATCCAAATATGGACGGATATCGATGGCATGCACAACAACGATCCGAGGGTGGTTGAGAATACCAGCCCGATCTCAAGATTGTCGTTTGATGAGGCTGCAGAGCTTGCCTACTTCGGGGCGAAGATCCTTCACCCGGCCAGCGTGCGACCGGCAGCTGACAAGGGAATTCCGGTTCGGTTGTTGAATACAATGGACCCTGACGCAGAGGGAACCGTCATTGCAAGAGAATCAGAAGGTGAAGGCATCAAAGCGATTGCTGCAAAGGATGGCATTACCGCCATCAAGATCAAGAGCGGTCGCATGTTACTCGCGTACGGTTTCCTGAGAAAAGTATTTGAGGTCTTTGAAACCCATAAGACACCTATCGATATGATCACCACGTCCGAGGTGGCCGTTTCACTAACCGTGGATGATGCCGGTAGACTGGATGACATCAAAGAAGAACTCTCTAAGTATGGTACCGTTGAGATAGATGGCGGATTAACCATCATCTGTGTGGTAGGAAATTTCATCGCAGAATCGAAGGGCCATGCAAAAGCTGTTTTTGATAGCCTGGCAGACATTCCGATCAGGATGATCTCTTATGGTGGTAGCAAGCACAATGTGAGTTTGCTGATCAATGAAGAACACAAGAACGATGCCCTAACGGCATTGCATCAAATCATGCAGTCATGAACGTGAAGGAGGCTGCAAATAGATTTGAAGGGATACAAACACCCTTTTACTACTATGATACGGAATTGCTGGAGCGCACATTGGATGCTGCCGCGGTTCATGTTCAGAAGAACGGTTACCACGTTCACTATGCGTTGAAGGCCAATTCCAATCCTGAGATATTGAGGAGAATTGCGGCCAAAGGATTTGGGGCAGATTGCGTTTCAGGTAACGAGATCGACAGGGCCATTGAATGTGGATTCAAGCCGAATGATATTGCCTTTGCCGGAGTAGGGAAGACAGACGAAGAGATCAGGACCGGTTTGAAGCATGATATCTTCTCTTTCAATTGTGAATCCATTCAGGAACTAGACGTGATCAATGAAATCGCTGGTGCAGAAGGGAAGCAAGCGAGGATCGCTTTGCGCATCAATCCCAATGTAAATGCCAACACCCATAAGTACATCACTACCGGACTTGAAGAGAACAAGTTTGGGATCAATATGTGGGAGATGGATGTGGTGCTTGAAAAGTTGGCGGCTTGTCCAAACCTTGTCTTAGAAGGCATTCATTTCCATATTGGCTCGCAGGTAACAGACCTGGATGTATACAAAGGCCTGTGCTTACGCGTGAATGAGATCCAGCAAGTCTTTATTGACCGGCATGTACGGCTGAACCACGTGAACGTGGGAGGCGGATTGGGTATTGATTACTACGACCCGGATACCAACAGCATTCCTGACTTTGACACCTTCTTTGGCATCTTTGAGAAACACCTGGAGCTCAGGAAGAACCAAAGTCTGCATTTTGAACTGGGCAGAGCCTTTGTTGGACAGTGTGGGTCATTGGTAACTAAAGTGCTCTACGTGAAGAATGGCATCAAAGCCAACTTTGCCATTGTAGATGCCGGCATGACCGAGCTGATCCGCCCGGCCTTGTATCAGTCCTATCACCTGATCGAGAACCTAAGCAAGAATGGATCAGAGACTATCAGCTATGATGTGGTAGGACCGATCTGTGAATCCAGTGATTGCTTTGGAAAAGCTGTAGACCTTCCGGAAACGGAAAGGGGAGACCTCCTTGTTTTGCGATCCTGTGGTGGCTATGGAGAGGTGATGACTTCCGGTTACAATCTTAGAGATAAGGTTTCGGCCATTTATTCTGAGGAGCTTTAGTTTCTAAAAGCGTTGTCATTTCGAGCCCACCTGCTGCGCCTTCGCTGAAGCTTCAGCGGAGCAAGGCCGGATGGGCAGGGCTGACCGATAGGTCAGGGACTCGAGAAACAAGCAACGCGATGGCATACAATACTGCTCAAACAACCCATACCTACGTATAAGTCTCATTGCGTTGCTTCTGGCAATTCTCTAATTTGTTTACCGTTAGCCCAATGACCTGAAGAAAGAAAATGATGATATCAAAAAGCAGCTTTGTGCATTACGTGAAACGAAGTAGCTACATCATAGCTTGCCTGATCTTGCTTTGTGCTTGTAAGAAGTACAAGGAGGGACCAAAGCTAACCCTGCGGTCCGTTAAAGGTAGGATCACTGGTACACACATAGTATCATCTTTAACCGTTGATGGTATTGACAAGCTAGAAGAATTGAACGATTCAACTGATTTCAGTGTATTCCGATTTTACATTGAACGGAAAGAGCGAAAATTTCTTCTCAATAAAGGTGGTCTTCCTGGCTTCTGGAGACTAAGTGAAGACAAAGATTCTCTTTTCTTTTACAATGGTAGTTCATCGGTGGGTAGTTATGGCCCATTCTTCAAAGGTGTCATAGGATCTCAAATATGTAAGCTGACGAATAAACAAATGAAATTATCCATCACGTATGATAGCCAAGTTTATGTTCTTGAATTGGAGAGGGTGGTTAATTAGGTCCTGCCTCATATTATTGCTTTTCATGAGCTCGTTCATGGTCACCTCTTGCAAGAAGTACAAGGAGGGACCAAAGCTAACGCTGCGTTCTGTTAAAAAGAGAATAGGAGGTCTTTATACTGTGACAAATGTTGCGGTGGATGGGGCGGATTCCACTGCTGCGTTCTTAACCAATTACAATGGGGAGAATTTTGGTTTCTATATGGATGGTCAACTTGGTCAATATTTTGCTGGTGACGGCCTTCCACACACCTGGACATTTGAAAATAACAAGGATCAAATACAAATGTTTCCGCTATCAGGCTATTCTAAATGGGGACCGTTTTTTGGAGATGGCAATGGCGCGCGAAATTATGACATATGCCGTTTGGAGCACAAAATCATGACATTCTCCACCGATCATAATGGAAAAAAATATGAGATCACGTTTACGGAAAACTAGTTGTTAGCTAATACTTCAACTGATTTCGCGGTCGAGCGATACGAGCTACTATCTTGCCACTACCTTAACAATTGCACATTCCCTTTCCTGATCCCTGAATTTCCATCCTGATCCACGAATGTAGAAACATAATAATACGTCCCATCAGGACATACTTTTCCTGCAAACGTCCTACCGTCCCAACCGCGTTCAAGTAGATCCGTTTCAAATACGACTTCACCCCAACGATTGTAGATCTTCATATTGAATTGATCAATTCCAGAGTGTGTGGGTAGGAATATCCTGTTCTTATTGTCGTCATTAGGGGTAAATACATTTGGCAAGGAAAGGTGAACTGAGTCGGGTTCTACAGGTGGTGTTGGCGGAGGTGGATAAACAGTATCAATATCAATAACCGATACGCTATCAAAGAAGTAGTACGCATGGTTAAACCCAGCAATCGGTACACCTCCAACAGTGTCGTAAGATGTGTTAGCATCATCTGAGAAGTTTCCAAAGGTGATAAACTTCTCCAAGCCTGTGGCGAAGATAGTGTCTATGATTTGAACCCAGCCCTTACTTGAATGAACTGAACTGTCTGCCTTGATTTGCGGTGAAAATGAGTTCAGGTTAGAACCAGCGGTGGTCACAATACTTGTCGATCCTAAAACCACCTCAATTCTATCCGTAGCTACGTGCTGCGTATCCGATCTGGACACCCAAAAAGAAACTTCGTGCCTATGTCCAGCTACCAATGTATCCTTAAACTCCTGTTCAAAGTACTCACGGAAATTGGGTGTCCCAATTTGAAACAAGGATATTCCCACATAACCATTACCGCACATTGGTTGCTCATTTCCAAAGATATGATTGGGGATTCCAACCCAAGTTCCGGTTGCGCAGGTATGAAACAACTCACCCCCAGTTGGTCCACTGTTCTTCCAATTATTAGCTAAACCAAGTTCAGCAAGAGTCGATGGGCAGAAAATCATCTGATCAAAACAACCATTTCGGATCAGATTCTGCCCACTCAATCCAGTGGTACAGAACATCAATGCGAGCGTGATACTCCTTAACATATCTAGAAATTAAGCATAAATAAAGAAACCGATCCCTGTTAAACAAGAATCGGAAAGGTCAACGGGAAAGCGTGATTGCACCCTTTCGAATACCCGAGTTGCCGTCTTGATCTACATAAGTAGAAACGTAGTAATAAGTCCCATCCGGACATTCTTTTCCTGCAAATGTTCTACCATCCCAACCACGTTCAAGCAGGTTTGTTTCAAATACGATCTCACCCCAACGATTGTAGATCTTCATATTGAATTGATCAATTCCTGAGTGTGTGGGTAGGAATATCCTGTTCTTATTGTCGTCATTAGGTGTGAATACGTTAGGCAATGACAAATGAACCGTGTCCGGAAGTGGAGACGGTGGCGGGGTGATCGTGTCGCTACATTTAAACAATAGTAGGTCGTCAATGTAGTAGTAGGCAATATCATTCGGACTTTGACCCTCCAACGACTTGTTAGTGGTGTTTTGAGTTGTTCTGAAGTTGCCAATTGTAAGGTATTGTTCGTCCCCATTTGCTATGAAACTTCCGCTTATCTCCACCCAGTTCATTGTGTCCTCGTATATAGTTGTTCCCTCTATTTGTGGAGTATCAAGAATAAGCCAGTTATTGGTGGTTATTGGACCGAGGGGATTGGGAGTGAATTTGACTCCTATCTGTTGAATTGCCCACGCATTATATGCAATACCCTCACACAGGGAGATATACATTGAAAAACAATATTCTTGATTTGCCTCAAGTGTGGACGCGAGTTGGGTGTAAGCGTATTCACGGTTGCCACTGCTATTCCGATCCCAAAACGTCACCCCGATGTAGGCGTCACCGGAATGTGCCTCTTGATATCCTACGCTGTTCTTAGGAACCCCTTGTTGTGGTTCACAGCGATGATAGTAGTCGGGGCTTGTTGGACTCACTTCCAACCATCCGTTTGCAATCGTTACAGTACCGAATGTAAATGGGCAAGGTGAAGGTTGCTCAAATCCCGGATTTGGTACAAGGTTGATCTGACCAATCGTTGTAGCAGAGGTGAGCAATACGAGCGTGGGTGTAAGCCAGAAGCGCATATTTAAATTTACGCATATAGAAAGAAACCGATTCTCGGAAACCATATGCGTTCTGAAGGATCATGAATTCTCCAACTGCCCTAGTAGTATATACTTACGTATAAATCTCATTGCTTTGCTTTTGGTAATTCTCTAATTTGTTTTCGTTAATCCAACTATCTGTTATCTAAATGAAAAAGCTATTTACTCTAATCCTTATTGGAGTAGCCTTTTATGGGCATACTCAAAATACATTTCCGGCAACCGGAAACGTTGGAATCGGAACATTGAATCCGACCTGTGCAATTGATGTGGCTGGAACAGGTCATGTAACAGGAGAATTTATCGTAGATCAGAATTTGCGCGTTTTCGGAAAGACGTTTTTGCATGATTCACTAATATCCTTCCGTAGAGGGGTATTTCAAGATGGGATCGCAATAGGTAGAATTGCTCCACTGCCGGGAGATTCGCTTATTCGGTTTGGAAACAACACACTTCTATTCAACTCAGGCGCAAACAGGATATCGACTACACCGTCAGGTATTTTTGGTGGTTTGGGAATTGGTGTTGGTGCGAGCGGTCTAGGCAATAACTCATTTGCTCTTGGAAACGCTTCCACCGCACGGGAGGATGAATCATTGACCTTAGGATGGAAAGTTAGTAATGCGAATACTGCAACTCGTTCAATTAGCATGGGAACAGGCGGGACGGGAACGTTTCTTACCAATACAACATCTAATTCCCTCGTGATTGGATTCAACTCGGATGTACCAACGATGTATGTTGGGCCAGCTTCGGGAAATGGTCAGACCGGAAATGTTGCAATAGGTACGGTTACACCTGCCACCAACGTTCAATTTCAAATTGAAACAAACAAGCAGGTTGCGCAGTATTGAATAACGGTACACCAGCCTTCGCGTATGGATTTAAGGCGGTGGTTCCCTCGGACAATTACAAGGCTTTTGCGGTGGTTAATCTAAACAGAAATACGTGTAACGTTGGAGGTGATGACGTTTTCCGTGTTATGGGCAATGGGTACGTTCACGCCAGGGAAGTTAAAGTATTTCTGAACGGTTGGTGCGATTACGTTTTTGCTGATGACTATGAATTAAGGCCATTGGCGGAAGTCGAAAAGTTCATTAAGGAAAATCATCATTTACCCGATGTACCGTCCGAGAAGACGGTTTTGGAAAACGGAGTAGATGTTGGAGACATGGAGGCCGTCCTTCTCCGCAAGGTTGAAGAACTCACCCTCTACTCAATCGAATTGAAAAAGGAATTGGATCAAATCAAAAAGCAACTTGAAGAAGTTTCTCAAACTAAGTAGTCTAGCCCTTCTTACCCTATTTTTGGCTACGGCCTGTAAGAAGTATAAAGAAGGCCCGAAGCTGACATTAAGAACGGTCAAAAAACGGTTTAAAGGTCGCTATTCGGTTAGTCGGGTCTTGGTGAATGGTCAGGATTCCACCGCGGCTTTCAACGCAAATTACAATAACCAAACTTTCCGATTTTATTGGGATCAGGATTTGGGGCAATACCAAGTTGGAGGTGATCCGGAGATGAGTTATTGGCTCTCAAAAGATAAGGAACAGGTTGTAATGGGCCCGCTTCCCGGATATAAGAAGTATGGGCCATTCTTCGGAGATGGTAGCGGCTTCCGTGCCTATGATATATGCCGTTTGGAGGATAAGCAAATGACCTTTGCCACAACGTTTAATAGCTTGAACTATGAGATCACATTTACTGAGATATAGTGAAGTACGAAAACGCCTTCTCCTTATTGCGATATTGATACTGTCCATACAGTTTGCATTTGGTCAGGTCACGTTTAGCGAGAGTCAAGAGAACCTTCAGAAGTACTGGTATTACCGATTTAGGTTAAGAAACGACTTTTTAATAGCAGGTCTTGGTCAGGGACACAGCCTTCCAATGTCAGAGAGAGCGCAAAAGAAGCAAGCTTCTGGTTTGTGGGGAGATACGCAGACGCAACTTGGGTACTACATAGGTGTTCTTGCAACTGAATACAAAATTCTACGTGATAATGGACAACCTACTGCTAAGACCGCGGAGGAACTTTTCTACGCTATGAAAGCATTGGAACGAACCGATGTTCAGGCCGAACCGTTTTTCCCAGGTGGGTTTACCACAACCCCAAACGGGTTCTTTATCAGGGATGACTGTGATTCTCTTTTTATTCAAAGACATTTCGATCACTTTAATCAAAACATAACATCCCAATACTTTCAATTCTTTACATCATCCGATGGCTGGCCTTTAGGTGATCGCAAAAATGAAATTAGTAAAGATCAGTACACGCAAATGCTAGTTGGATTGATCCTAGTAACGCGATTAGTTCATCCAGCTGCCAATCATAACGGATATAATTTCGTTGTTCATGCTAAAAATCACGCTGACAGAATCGTTAAGTGGATCAAGAATGGACCATCAGGATCAAATTTGCTTTGGACAATACAGAATCCGGTTACAGGACAAAACGTTCTTCGAGGTGAGTTTTGCCAAGATATTGCTTATGGATTAGCCGCTACGGGATGCTATGCGCAAGGGAAAGGAAAGAATTGTACTGATTACCATGATGGATTTACCTATACATTGGGTTACGCTATTTGGAGTTGGAACATACTTCGATTGCCACCCCATTGTAGGCACTGTGGGGTTCGCCATGTTTGTCTGCAAAGGTGTACGGATAGCTATATGCCTCTGACACTTGCGGCATTAAGCAATAGTGCCACTTCCAGGTTTACCGGAAACCCATTTACTGCACCGAATGTAACTCGTTTCGCTATGGCTAAGGCGCAAACGATGGGAATAATTCACTGCCCTTTATTGTGGGGATATTTACATAACAAGAACATTGAGCAACTGCCTGGTGTTCCGCGAAGACTAAAGCCATTGAATTACACGACTACACTGCTTAACCGTGCACCCTGTGAAGGACCATTTTGGTTTCCTCCTTCTGAACAACCTGATTCTTTGTGGTCAACAAAAACGGTCTGGTTGCACCCACACAAAATGGGTAACTATCCAGCACGAGCGATTGTTCCTCCCAGAGATTCTCTGGCCACCTTGAAAACATCTGGTGAGTACAACGGCCTAGACTACATGTTGCTACACAATCTCTATTATCTTCAATACAGCTCATCTTTTGCTTTCGCTTCGCAGATTAATTTGATGGATCGTGTGTTCAATATTAACATTCCCATTACCGCAGGCTCTCATGTAGTAGGTAATAAGACTAATCCAATCGAAATTGGTGGTTTTCAAACCTTGGAATCAAGGTCTATAATTGATCCTGATGGAGACGCAACGTTTAGGGCTGGTAAAGTGATATGTCTAAAAGATGGTTTTCACGCACAGGAAGGAGCAGATTTTGTTGCTACAATTCAGCCCTTCACCTGTGCTAATGGTCAATATGAACGAAAACGCCCGGGTCTAATGAGTTGGGTATCGAACGACACCTCTGCTGCCGTTCCTTTGAGTTATGAGTTAGAAGAAGATCTTGCACCGTTCAATACAAATCCCGAATCAGCACTTAACCTTTATCCCAATCCGACTGCCGGAAATGTAAACGTTCAACTGGAATCGGACAGCTATCAGTCGGGGCAACTATCCATAATTAACGTAGAGGGCAGAGTTGCATATTCTAAATCCGTGTCCTTGTCAATGGGGGGTAACATTATTCAATTGAATGACTTGAATCTATCAGCAGGAAGTTACATGGTTGTCATTAAGACAGAGAGAAACCTATATAATCGGCCCCTAATTGTAACATCAAATTAGCGGCCGGCATCCATTGCACATAGTAGAATAGATTCCTGAAAGATCAATTTTCTTTTTGCTTAATCGCAATGATGGTTTACTGTATACGGTTCATTTGCGGGAAGCCAAAACATATGACTGCGGACTATAATCTCGGAGATAACATTTCCGAGGTATACTCTGAGGAGCTTTTCCGATCTTAGCTCCATGACCTGGACACCACTTGTCCTTCTTGTATTGTTAACGATGCTCGCTGCAATAATGATGTACCGCGGTAAGCAGCTCCACGCACTTACCCTGGTGGTGCTCCTTGGTTTTGGATTGCACCTGTGGTCTGCCATGGATCCGGAATTGCACGACTGGGATGAGCAATACCATGCCCTGGTGGCCAAGCAGATATGGGACGATCCGCTGAAACCTGTGCTGTACAAGGAGGCCGTCCTGCCTTATTACTATACGGACTGGACGCGTAACCATGTATGGCTGCACAAACCACCATTGCCATTATGGTTAATAGGCGGCTCGATCAAGGCATTTGGACTGAACCCATTGGCAGTTCGGATACCGTCCCTGATCCTGTTCGTCATTTCTATCATCGCTATGTTTAGAATTGGTGCTTACTTCGGTGGAGCACGTGTAGGTTTGGTAGCTGCCTGGCTATTGTCCATCAATGGATTGATCAACGACCTTGGTGCTGGACGGGCCAATACGGACCATTACGACAGCATCCTGTTATCCCTCACATTGATCGGTAGCTATTTTGCGTTGCGCCATGTAAGGTGGAAAGGAGGTTGGAGCATGGCCATGGTAGGCCTGATCACGGGACTATGCGTACTCACCAAATGGCTTCCCGGACTCATGTTGCTGGGCATTTGGTTCCTTTTCATGCTCAAAGAGAAGCGTAGCTTCAAGTCCATTTTCATGGGTGGATTGGGAATTACTGCCATAACTGCGCTGATAGCAGCACCATGGTTTCTCTATATCCATGACGCCTTTCCTATGCAGGCAGAATTTCAATCCATTCAGAATTGGCGAAGAGCGCTCCGCGGAGATGTACATCATCCCGGAACCTGGTGGTACTACCTCGATAAGATCGGTGTGAACTATTCATGGCTGGTCTATCCTTCCCTGATCCTATTGCCATGGATTAGGTCACGTAACTGGAGGGATTTTCTCATCCTGTTGAGCTGGGTGGCAATACCTGTTACCATCTTCTCCATCGTTAAGATCAAGACCCCGGCTTACATCATTACTGCTGCTCCGGCCATGTTCATTGTCCTGGCCTGTGTGGTCACCTTTGGCGTTTCATCGTTGAAGCAAAAGGGCATGCAATGGGTTCTGGGTGTGCTGTTGGCAGTGGCACTTGCATTACCGGGAGTGGAACGGATGCAACTCGGTAAGGAGAGAATTGAACCGGCATATGATTGGACATCACTTCAAAAAGAACTGGATGCGCATACCGTGGTGGTTGAGGAAACGCACTATCCCAAAGTGATGTTCTATACGGAAGCCATTGCGTATCGCGATACCTTGCCCATCGATATGGAGCAGTACCTGTTGGATGAAGGCTACGCGGTTACTTCGTTGCAGGATCAGTGATCGACCAGGCTTGAGCTTTGGCCCTGAACAAGGGTTTGACCTGACCCCATACTTCATTGAACAATGCAGAATCCCGGTACTGGTTCAGGAAAGCTTCGGATTCCCAATGTGACAGGGTAAAGCAAATACATGGATCCTTAATGTCCTGTTTCAGCTGGACCTCATGCACACCTTCAGCAGCGCGGATCTGGTCGCTGTATTTGCCAAAGATGCCCAGGAACGTATCCAGATCACCTTCGTTGAATTCCATTTTGACAACACGTAAGATCATCGGAATTCGATTCTAATGGTATCGCCAAATGAAAGTCCGAAAAGCTTGCTGGCATTGCCCTTGTTGATGCCTACTTCCAGCATTCCGGTGGAGGAGATCATGGCCACGCGTTCACCGTCATCCACATCATTGTACGACTTGTTGAGGTCAACGATCATGTGTTCTTCGCGTCTGAAATACAGTACAAATGGACGACCCTTACCAACCTCATTGATCAGGTCGTGTGAGATATTCGTGATGATGTTACCGTAATGATCGATGTAGGATACCATGCCCCTGATCTCATCTCCTTCGGTAACCGCACGGATCAACTCTCTTTGGTTGTACCCATCGATGGGCTTTCCAATGACTTCCATGGTTCCACCTCTCGCCAAATGACAAGCTGCTTTGATGAACACATCCTTGGTAGGGAAGGACCGGTTATCTGAATCGGACTTGAGGTCCAGTTCGAATATTCTCTGTGGCTGTTGGGAGAAGATCAGCGAGAATATGCCTGTATCGGCACCAATGAAAAAATGGCCGTTGTATTCCACTACAATGTGCTGACTGTCCATGGTCGCTTCAGGGTTCACACCGATCACATGAATGGTGCCCTCTGGAAAATCCGGGTAGGCGTTTCGGATCACGTAAGACGCTGCCAGCAGGTCGAATGGTGGAATTTCGTGGGTAATGTCCACGATCTGTGCGTCCGGAAGTTGAGAGAAAATGGCCCCCTTGACTGATCCTACATAGTGATCTTTTGTACCGAGATCGGTGGTGAGGGTGATTATTGGCATGTGCCCTGTTTCGCTAACCGTAGCGCACTTTTCAGAACGCTTTGGGTGTACCAAAATTAGTAATATTTTCGTAGGCTATAAGACTGGGACAAGCAGCTGTTGACCGAAAAAACGATTACCATATCTCCAATTGATCCGGTAGAGCTCTACGGAGTGAACGATACCAAGCTGAATCTGATCAAGACCTACTTCCCGAAATTGAAGGTTGTTGCGCGCGGAGATCAGATCAAATTGATTGGTGAAGAGGATACGATTGATGTCTTCGAGCACAAACTCGCGGCCTTGATCGAACACCTGTTGAAGTACAAGCGTCTTACTGAAAACAACATTGAACGCCTGATGGAGGCCGAAGAACAAGAACTTAGAGAGAACCTGAATAGTCCTGATGCGGCCATCGTACATGGTAACCACGGACTTGTTGTTAAACCGATTACGGTTAACCAGCGAAAACTGGTGGAGAAGGTAGGCAAGCATGATCTTGTTTTTGCCATGGGCCCCGCAGGAACCGGTAAGACGTATACAGCAGTCGCGCTTGCAGTAAGAGCACTGAAAAGAAAAGAGGTGAAGCGGATCATTCTTACCAGACCAGCTGTTGAAGCGGGTGAGAACCTGGGATTCCTTCCCGGTGATTTCAAAGAGAAACTGGATCCGTACCTGCAGCCATTGCTGGCAGCATTGAGAGACATGATACCTTCAGAGAAGCTGGCAGAGTATATGGAAAGTGGTGTTATAGAGATCGCGCCTTTGGCGTTCATGCGGGGACGTACACTGGACAATGCTTTTGTGATACTGGATGAGGCACAGAACACTACCGTTAGTCAGTTCAAGATGTTCCTCACGAGGATGGGTAAATCGGCCAAGTTTATCATCACAGGTGATCAAACACAGATTGATCTGCCAAAGAATCAGAAATCTGGCGTATTGGTTGGAATGGAAGTGTTGAAGGATGTGAAGGGTGTGGCCTACGTTCATTTCGATTCGAAAGATGTGATCAGGCACAAACTGGTTAAAGACATTATTGAGGCTTACCGCCAATATGGTGAGCGAGACAAAGAATAACATGCAAGGAATAGGAGAAACGCAATTTCAGTTCGAAGGACAAACGAATTTTTATCGTGGGAAGGTCCGCGATGTGTACAGTATTGGAGAAGATCTGTTGGTGATGGTGGCATCGGATCGCATATCTGCTTTTGATCATGTGCTGCCCAGACCCATCCCTTACAAAGGACAGGTGCTGAATTCCATTGCTTCGAAGTTCCTTGCACAGACCAAACACATTTGTCCCAACTGGGTGTTAGACGTTCCGGATCCCAACGTAACAGTGGGTAAACGTTGTGAACCTTTCAAGATCGAAATGGTCATCCGCGGTTACCTGGCCGGACATGCATGGCGCGTTTACAAGTCGGGTGAACGCATGATCTGTGGTGTAGAAATGCCTGATGGCATGAAAGAAAGTGATGCGTTTCCTGAGCCTATCATCACTCCGGCCACCAAAGCGGAAGAAGGACACGATGAGGATATCTCAAGAGAGGAGATCATTGCCCAGGGATTGGCTACGGAGCAGGAACTGACGCTCATGGAGAAATATACCCGTGAGCTGTACGCATTTGGACAGGAGCAGGTCAATAAGCAGGGATTGATCCTTGTTGATACAAAGTATGAGTTTGGAGTGATCAATGGAGAGATCACATTGATGGACGAGATCCACACCCCGGATTCATCGAGGTATTATTATTTGGAAGGGTATGCTGAGCGACAAACTGCCGGAGAAAGACAAAAGCAATTGTCTAAGGAATTCGTCCGCGAATGGCTGATGGAGCACGATTTTCAGGGTTTGGAAGGGCAAACCATGCCAGATCTGCCGGATGCATTCGTGAACCTAGTTACCGATCGATACGTTGAACTATACGAGAAACTTACGGGTGAGCACTTCAATAGAGTAGAAGATGCAGATCCGGAAGCAAGAATTAAGGATAACGTAGCTGCTTCACTTGCGGCATTGATGAAGGTACAGTGAGACTTGAAGAAGAAATAAAACAGAAAGCGTTTGCGTGCGAGTTTACGAAGCTGTACGTGAATCTAATGTATACAGGGGCCTGGGCACAGGCCATGGGTAACCAATTGCTGAAGGACCACGATTTAACGGTTCAGCAATTTAACGTGTTGAGGATTCTTAGAGGGCAATGCCCTAACCCGGCTTCAGTGAATCTGATCATAGACAGGATGCTTGATAAAAGCTCAAATGCATCACGTTTGATCGATAAACTGGAGAAGAAAGGTTGGGTGACACGACAGCGTTGTAGTGAGGATAGGAGACAGGTAGACGTATGCATTACGGATGCTGGTCTGGAGTTGCTTTCAGAGCTGGATAGTGTGATGAATCACCGTGATGATTTTTCTCCTCAGATCACTGTGGAGGAAGCCAGTCAATTGAATGCATTGCTGGACAAATTGAGGGGTTAAACTCCTTTTAAAAACGCCCTCGATTTACTATCTTTGCACCCCTTCCGGGAACAACCAAAAGTCCAACCTACCTCTCTACTTTGTACGGAATAAGGATGGAAAAACTGACAACAAGTAATGACTGAAACAGATAACATCATCATCAATAAGACAGAACACTCACGTATCCACGAGGTGGATTTCAATAACATCATCTTCGGACGACAGTTCTCAGATCATATGCTGACTGCCGAATGTATTGATGGTGTGTGGGGACCTGTGAAAATTGAACCTTACCAGAACCTTAGCCTAAGTCCTGCAGCCTGTGTGATCCATTACGGGCAATCCATTTTTGAAGGCATGAAGGCTTATAAGAACAACGCTGGTGATGTGATGTTGTTCCGTCCGCACGATAACTGGAGAAGATTGAATGAGTCTGCGGTGAGAATGTGCATGGAACCTGTTCCGGAAGAAGTGTTTATCGAAGGACTTTATGAACTGTTGAAGCTGGATAGGGCGTGGGTGCCTGATGTGGAAGGAGCTTCCCTTTACATCAGACCATTCCTGTTTGCAACAGAAGAGTTCCTCGGTGTGAAGCCATCTACGATCTACAAGTTCATGATCATTACTTGCCCAGTAGGTCCTTACTATACAGAGCCGGTAAGCGTGAAGATCGAGCGGTACTATACACGTGCTGCCGAAGGCGGAGTTGGGCAAGCGAAGGCGGCCGGTAACTATGCTGCTTCACTGTTCCCTGCCAAAGAAGCGCAGAAAGAAGGTTTCCACCAGCTGGTGTGGACCGATGCAAAGACGCACGAATACATCGAGGAGTCTGGTACCATGAACATCTTCTTCCAGATCGGAAGCAAGATCATTACACCTTCAACAGAAAGAGGCACCATTCTGAAAGGTATCACAAGAGACAGTGTTATTGAGCTCGCGAAGAGCTGGGGCATTACTGTTGAAGAAAGACCTGTAAAGGTGAACGAGATACTGGATGCGTTGAAAGCCGGTGCATTGAAAGACATGTTCGGTACGGGTACAGCTGCTACCATTGCACAAGTGAAAAGCTTCAGCTGCGATGGTGAAGACTTTACACTACCTCCGGTAGAGGAACGTGAATTCAGTAACCGTGTGGCATCCCATTTGCAAGACCTTAAACGAGGTAGGGCAGAGGATACCTTCGGCTGGATCGAAACCGTCTAGTTGTGTAATCCTCCGGTCCGTGCATCTCAATAATGTATGCTGCGGTTCCAATTGATCATATTGATTTCCTTATGTTCTGCGCTGGCGTTTGGCCAGAACGGAAGGGTATTGGTACGTGGTAAGATCACGGATCAGGCCACAGGCGCTCCTATCTCAGGTGCCAATATCGTGGTCAGAGGTTCTGCCCTGGGAGCAACCACCAACAGCAAGGGTGAGTTCAGGATCCGTCTTTGGAAGGAACGGGCATACAAGATGGCCATCAGCCATATCAGCTACAACAATAAATTTCCAAACTGGAAATTCGAGAAGGCTTCGAAGGACACCATCTTTCGAAACATGACCCTTGTTCCGTCACCGGTTGTTTTGGACAGCTTCAGCGTATCATCGGAAGTAAAGCCGGAAGTGGTCTTCAAGAGTACAACCATCAGCGTAGCCGACTTTGAGCTGTACGAGAATAAGATGATCCTGTTGACATACGAGAAGAGGCTGAAGAAGGATTCGGAGATACTGCTCACTGATATGGACCAGAACGTACTGGCCAGGGCCAACGTTCCCTGCGAAGCAGTGGAGCTGTTCACGGATTATCTGGGTAGGCCACACCTGATATGTAAACACGGAGTGTACAGGGTGGAGATTGGTCGTGAGCGGTTAGATCTGTTAAGAGTGCCCACCAAGCATTTCTATACATTGATTAAACCATGTATTGACACATTGGACAACAATATCGTGTTCTCAGATTTTCTAAGGCAGTTCCCGCGCTTCAAGTACTACCTGTATTCTCCTGCCGATACCACAGCCAAAGTGGTACGGGAGATCGTGAATAAGCAAAAGGACTGGGAGTATGCATTCGAATACCAGAACTTAAGCAACGTTCAGAAAGCGTATGCCATGAGAATTGCGCGCAGGTCACCGCAGTACGATAAGTATGACATAGCAGCAATGATGACGGGCTTTGCGAATGACTTTATGTATGAGGAAGCCTATTCTCCTTTGTTCTCACTGAATGATACCATGTACATTTTTGATCTGTACAACGATAAGCTGGCGAAGTACCATGCAGATACTTCTGTAGTGGCCGAGATCCCTATCAACTATCATAAACCAAAGAAGTGGAAGGAATGGAAGAAGCAGATGCACTTTGATGAAGCGCAGGCACGCGTTCACGCGCTGTTCCAGAAGCAGGGTTACTACTACCTCAAAGAGATCAGTTTGAGCAGCGGAAAGATCATCAGCGAGAAGAAGCTAACCCACCAGTACGTAGAGAAGATGCAGGTGAGCGATGGATATGTGTACTACGTATATCGGCCGTACGAATCGCTCCAAAAGAAATTCCTTTACAAAGAGAAGCTATAGGTAACGGTAACCTTTGGCGGTTGTGCCACCTATCAGACCCCATTCCTCAATTTCTAATTCAAGTACCACACCCTCTCCGGGTTTAAAGGAGATCGGCTGGCTGGTAAGTTCGCTTGCAAGCACGCTTATGCCTGGATTATGGGCCACCACAACCATGATGTTGAAGTGTTTGGATTGATCCTCTATGTGCGTTCTGAGCACGGCCGGAGGTGCATTGTACATAGCTTCATAGTACTGCACCCCACATGGGTCCTTTAATTGTGAAAGCAACGCTTCTGTAGTTTGGGTAGTTCGGATAGCATTACTAGAAACAATGATCTCAGGTTCGATGTTCCAGTCGTTCAACATGACCCCTAATTCCTTTGCTGCCTTTGTTCCATCGAGCGTAAGGTTCCTGTTGAAGTCGCTCGTTGCATAGGCCGGTTCTGCTTCACCGTGTCGTATAAGAATCAAAGTTTTCATGCTTCGTTAAAGGTAGTAGTTATGGCGTTTTCGAGGATTTTGTAATTTCAAATTATCTATCTGGCTTGATTTTTGACCTTCTTGAATTATGCTTAAGTATTTGATGACATTCATGCTGTTGGGCTTCCTTTCTGTTTACGCACAGGAGGATCAGGATGTTCTGACTTTTAAGATGATGAAGGAGTCAGGGGAGTACTACAAGCAGGGGGAGGAGTTTTATAAGGTTCGGAAGTTTGATAAGGCTGGTGACGCTTTTGCGAAGTCGTTTGAGATATTAGGAACCAATAAGGAAGCGGCTTATAATGCTGCATGCGCATACTCATTAGCAGGGGATAAAGCCAATGCCTTGAAGTACTGCGAGAAAGCCTTAAGGACGGGTATGTTCGACTTTGAAGGCAATCCGGACTTCTTTAACATCAAGGGTACGGACGAGTTTCAGGACATTGTTTATCGGGCTAAGATCATGAAGGAGGCCGTTGCCAATCAGAGTATTGATCCAACCTTTATCTTACCTGAAGGATATAGCAAGGCGAAGAAGTATCCGTTACTGGTTGCTTTTCATGGCTTCAACAGCAATCCCAAGAATTTCTCCAATATCTACAAGAAGGTGGCAAGAGAGAACCAATGCATCCTGATGATGTGTTGCGGCTCTAAGATCATTAAGCAGGGCAGTTTTGCCTGGCAATTTGAGGAAGATGAATACAACAGAGTGATCGATGACATAGACATGGCCAAGCTAAGGTACAGCGTAGACCCAACGAAGGTTATCCTAACTGGGTTTTCTCAAGGAGGATTCATGGTATACGCGTTGGGCATGGTGCAGTCGCAGAACATTGCCGGGTTGATCCCAGTAGGGGGATTAATGCCTCAGAACCTCAGCATGAAGTTGGTGAGGAACAAGGGCATGAAGGTCTATTCGATCATTGGAGATAAAGACAGCCCGAAGGTTATCAAGAACAATGAAGGTGCGAAGACTTCCTTTAGCCAGAATGGCAATCCGTTCAAACTGGATCGTTATGATATGGGCCACGAGTACCCCGCCAATAAAGACGCGGTACTTACGCGGGCCATTCAATGGATCTTGAATTAATCCAGCTTCGCCAGCAATTGGTGCACTCTTGCCAACGGCATTTTCAAAGGTTCTATTTCTTCCTTCGATTCCTGACCTATGGTAATCTCTTTCTGTGCATAGTAGGCTTGCTTGTCGATAACCGCATAGGCAATTAACATCGCTTTTCTTCCCTTCGGCAAACCTGTTAACGAATAGTTCAGTGTTTCATCAGTTACCACACCATTCGAGGTCTTGGTTTGTTTATTCACCGGATAACCAGACATCACTGATTTGATATCGGTAAAGATCAATCTAACGTATGGCTTGATCTTCCCATTGCTTGCAACGATCAGATCCTGTTTCTCCGGAATATCATAGAAGCGATCACAATTGATCCAACCCAGCTTCGTAACAGTGAGAAGGTACTGATCCACTTTGTTGGTTTCCTTCTGATCATTTGACTTCATATAGACACCATCCAAAATGCGCCTGTTACTCCATTCGGAATTCCATTCTGTTTCTTCATCATAACCTACCTCCAGGTCTATTACCTCTTCTTCTCCCGTTCCCGCCACATAGTCTGTTGCCTTCCAATCCACTTCCTTCTTCTCGTTTTCCTCTCCGAGGAACGTTAGCATATCGGGCCTCCGCTCGCCTTCATAAGGGAAGCCAACCTTGATGGGTTGTGCTAGCGCAACTTTCCCATCTCCACCGCAGGTTCTGCAGGTTGCAACGATCTTGGCCATTCCGCCACTTTGTAGCACCTGCGGTCCGGATTTCGTTACCAGGTCCTTCACAATGATGTCGGAGTTCTTTTGATAGACAACCACATCCAGTTTGATTCCGGAAGTGATCTTTCCTGAGGACGCACATCGGAACGCATTGGGAGGAATGATAACCTGAACGCCACCCTCGAATGTGAAGGTGCCTCCTTCTTTGTTCATGAGGTAGCGCGACTCGGCATTCTTGTTGATCATTGCCGTGAGCTTTTCTGGCTCCGCAACAGATATCGATCTGGGTTTTTCCAGAATGATCTCAGTGAAGAAGCGATTTTCTTCCTCAATGGTCTGACTGTAGGTCTGACGTTTCCAGGTGGCGGTTGATTGTCCCATAGAGATGCTACTCTCGGGTACCCCCTTGTCAATAAAGTATTGGTAAACAGATTGCCCTCGCGCTCTGTCCACGTTGTTGTAATACTTCATTCCCTGATTAAGGTCTACCTCACCATATACTTCAATACGTACCTTCCTACCCTCAGGGAGCTTCTCATAGACCCTATTGAGTAGAATAGTGTTACTTCCTGAAAGACTTGTCTTGTCAGGATTGAAGTAAACGTGATGAACCGGAATTACTTGGGCAAGTGTAACAGAGGAGAGCAGCAGTGCGCCTAACGCGCAAACAGGTGTTCTCATCTTGATGTAGTTTATTGGTTCGCTCGTACATAGATTAGGTTCAGAATACGCGGTATTCCATATTCTAACTGTGAAAAAAAACGATTTATTGCTCTGGGTCGAAGTCTATCGAAGCAGAATTGACGCAATAACGCAGTCCGGTATCGGTGGGCCCATCGTTAAAAACATGCCCGAGGTGCCCACCACAATTGGCACAAACAATCTCCGTTCGGATCATTCCATGAGAGTAATCCGAAACCTCCCTGATCTTTCCTTCTTCTATTTCCTTGTCGAAGGAAGGCCAGCCACAACCATGGTCGAATTTTGAATCGGAGTTGAAGAGCAACTCGCCACAACCTTTGCAGTTATAGCTTCCATCCTCGAAGTGCATATTGAGCTTACCAGTAAACGGTCGCTCCGTGCCTTTTTCTCTCAGCACAGCATATTCTTCATCGGAAAGCTTTGCTTTCCATTCTTCGTCTGACAATTGATAGGGAAACTCCTCCGACACTATTCTGAGCTTTCAAGTTTCTTGAGGTTGTTCACATTGATCTTCCCATCCTTCATTTTCGGAGTATAGATCAATGAAAGCTCAAAGCCTCCGCGCATCCTTGATGCCGGTCGAAGCTTAGAGATGTTGATGTCATAGCTTACGGCACCTTTCACCTGGCCTTTGTGCTCATACATTACCTGAGGGATGATGCCATCGCGGTAGCGGTAATGCACGCCAAAGTATATCGCGGAAGAGGTAAGGGCATTCGTATACCGTGAAGATTCTCCAATGGTAACTTTCTCCATCGCACCCACAAGGATCTCGTATGAACCTTTCTGCTTGGATACCATGAATGACGGTTGTATTGCAGTGACAGCTCCAATGGTAGCACGTCCGTAGAGTGTGTACCTGGTGCCTTCCACAAAATCCTTTGACTTGATGAATGAACGCTTCGGTTGGTTGATATGAGAGAACGACAACCCTCCTTCCATCTTCAATCTTCTGTAAGGCTGATATAGATATACCGCACCTCCTGCCACATCAACGTAATTTCGTGTTGGGGCATAGGCTGGTTCTCCGGATGAAGCATTGGGATCGTAGGTGGCACCATTGTACTGGCTGTCCCATCTTACCCCTTGTAGGTTCATGCTCTGTTGCATATATCCCACACTCAAACCAAATGATACTCCTTGTCCTTCCGCAACGCGCACCATATACGATGCACTACCAGAGAACATGCTGATACCGTATTGTGTTTTTCCAGCTTTGTCAGAAAGGAAATTCACACCCAAACCCAGGAAGCTGGTACCACGCTCACCGAGTGCCGTTCTTCCGTCTGCTGACGCATAGAAACTCCGATAAGGACTGGCAACGCTGGACCATTGATTCCTATAAGTAGTAGAAAGCCTATATGTTCCGGTGAAGAATCCCGTTTCTGCCGGATTCATGAATACCGGTGAATTGTTGAACTGAGAGAAATGAAACAATTGTGCAGACCCGGTTAAGGTTAGCAATGAAAGCAAACATCCGAATACAATATGGCGCACGTTCCCCGTCATCTCACCAGCGTTACATCACCTTGTTTATAAATCGGAACATTGTCTACAGTTAATGACGTTACGTAATAAACGTACACTCCCTGTGGCGCATCCTTTCCGTTGATTCTTCCGTCCCATCCCACTTTACTGTCAGTGGTTTCGAATACCATTTGACCGAAACGGTTGAACACCCTGAATTGCATTTCCTTGTATCCTCCTGCCCGGGCATAAAGGATATCGTTCACACCATCTCCGTTAGGGGAGAACGCATCAGGTACGAATACCGTGGTATCTTCCTGAATACAAATGTCAAGGTTGAATGTGTCCGAACAGTTTCCTTCGTTGAATACAATCAATTGAATGGTGTGGTTACCGGGAACATCAAATGCTTTCGTTGGATTGAATCCAAGCGTATAAGGAATCACCTGTCCATCAATCAACCACGATCCCGTTAACGCATTCTCACTGAGATCAATGAATCGTACCTGCCTTTGATCGTAGGGGATACAGTCATCCTCCGGGTTCGCTGAGAACAATGCTTTAATAGATGAGTACACCGGAATGGTTAAGGATGTATCAATGTGACACCCGGTAGTGGTGTTGGTGATCTTAACGTTGAACGAAGACCCAGCCGCTGCATGCACGCTATCTTGATTTGGGTAACCAGATCCCCAACCGTAGTTATATGAATCCGGTGGCGTTACATTGGCATGCACCCATCCATTGAGCCCATCACAAACCGTATCGCTGGTCGAGAATGTAGCAAAGAACTCAGGGAATATGAATATCGTTACAGTATCGTATGCCGGATCAGAACAGCCATCATCAGTTCGGATAATGTACGTGGTGGTACTGTCTGGTGAAACACTGTTTTTATCTGAAGGTGGTAGTCCATTGTTCCATGTGTATTGGTAGGGAGCATTGGGATCTCCACCATTGGCAATGATGCTGATGATGCTTAATCCATCACCACAAATGGTATCAGCAGTGGTGGTATGCGTGGTTGTAAGTTGCGGATGTACCTGAATGATCATGGTATCTATCGCCTCACATTCCGCAATTCCGAAACTCACAATGATCGTATCGTATCCCTGTCCTGCATAGGAGGGATTAAATGTCATCGTGGACGTATCTGTCCCTGGACCAAACCAGATGTTGGCTGCACCGGGTGTGTAATTGAATGCGTAATTGGTGTCTTTGTAACAGTAGGGTGAAATAAGTCCGTTGATGCTCGCTGCCTGGAATGGGTACACAAGTATCATAGCAGTATCCTGGCATCCTGCAGGAGTGGTATAACCTACCGCATGTGTTCCTGTACCCGCCAACGCTGGGTCGAATAACCCGGTAACAGGGTTTACACCAGGTCCAAACCAGGTTGTGCTGTCTGGCATATTGCCCAATATCCAGGCATTGGCAATCGAACATACTGTTGTGTCCCTTATATCCAGATTTGGATATACAATGAACGGTACGGTATCATAACATGTGTTCTTGGTCCATTTCATCCAATGTACGCCAGGTCCGGCAGCTCCAGGGTAGAAGTAATGGTCATAAAGAGGTGCACTGAAATACTTAATGGCACCAGGAGCAGGTGTAGTCCAACTTCCACTGCAACAAGGCGACTTTATCATAATGCCACCATCAGGAATAGGTTCCGTCAGGTTTACAGAATCATCGTCAATACAGAAGTACTTGATCTTATCAATGATGTCCGTAATTCTTATGAAGAGTCGTATACTGTCTTCACAGCCATTAGGCATCGTGTACTTCAGGTAATCATTTGTTCCATGTCCTCCAATCGAAGGATCGTATAGTGCAGGATCAGTTGCCGGATTCAAGCTTCCAGGTATATCACTGGTCCACACACCACCGCTAGATCCGGGATTCAAGCTAACCAGTCCTTGCGTTGGACACATGCTTCTGTTAGGTCCCGGGTCCATTGCCTTAACGAAAACATAAAGCGTATCGGCACACCCGTTAGATAGTGTATACCACAATGTTTTCAGGCCTCCGCCACCTAGATCAGGATCAAACAGTCCTGTAATGGAGTCCACCAGGCAGACAGTGTTTCCGCCCCAAATTCCTCCGGGAGGGTTGCCATTCAACGGTAAGATATACGGATCAATGTCCTGGCAAACAGAGTCTATCGGGTGGTTTCCTACGAGTCCTCCAACAGTAACTGTTTTGATGTCCATACAACCATTCACCCAGAAAGTATCTATGTAAACGCCAGGTGTGCTCGGATTGAACATTCCCGCAGAATCAACAAACGGTCCTGTCCAATATCCACCTGGTGGTCCGAATCCACTTAGTGGGAAGGGTGCACCGCCCGGACATGCAGCCTCATCCAGACCGGCATCAATAGGTGTAACCTCCATCAGCACACTGTCTCTGCAACCCGTTCCAATACCATAATACACCCAATGGTTTCCTCCGCCTGCTGTATCCGGATCGAACCATCCGGGAGTTCCGATCAGCATACCCGGACCGATCCATTGGCCGCCTGTAGGGGTGGCATTCATCGGAAAGGCTGGATCAGATTGACAGACCGTAATGGTGTCTGGTATAATTTGAGGGTCCACCACTACAATAGTGATACTATCAAAGAACGATGGTCCTCCGGTATTCACATTTACCACATAGGTAGTGGTGGTGGTAGGACATACGTTTTTCGGACCTGTACCACTTCCCAATCCCTGATTCCAACCCCATGTAAGTGGTAAACAACTGGAGGAGGTAGAACTGGCAGTTAGATCCACACAGCTTCCCGGACAAATGGTGTCATTGGGAGAGGTGGAGGTCATCACAATGGGTAGGGGGCAATCAATAATATCAAATGTGGTATCCACGAAGAAGGTCCACATACTGTCACACTCATCGAGGATATTGAAAGTATAGTCAATGTTGTAAGTACAGTTCTCAGCCAATCCCGGTGGTGCGATGGTAACCTGAATTGCATTTGTGCTGTCGTCTGGAGTAGGGCAGCCAAGTCCTTGCACATTGGTAACGATGGGATTGCCTGGTCCTGTCAGATTGAACGCACTCGCGTAGATGGAGTCACAATGAACGCGTTTGGTCAATCCAATGTTCAGTACCGTTGTGCTACAGCTTGGGGCTGGATTTACCACCAGTCTTGGTGGTTCGGGTGGCGGGATGATCGTTCTCCAGCGGCACACCCATCCATTTCGTTGTACGGATCCATCACTCTTGAATTTCACGATCATTGTTCCGGAAGCTGCTGTCAGTGGCGGTGGTCCAACATTTCCGGCTCCCACCCAAAGCAGGTTTCCCGGAGCAACTACACCATCGTAGATGAACATAGTGTCCAGCCATATTCCTGGTGGTTGCGGATCTTCGGTATCGAAACAGGAGCAGGAGAATTGCACAGGTCCACCTGGCTGGATCACAAATGTATAATCCGCGTTGGCTTCATAATCTCCTGGCGTTTGCGGATTGGTAGCCTCGTTGTCTACAAATATGGCTTTACACTCGGTTACCGTAGTGTCACGCATTCTGAAAATTGGAAGCGTAGAAGAACTGGGTACAGGACAATTCTGCGCCAGTAAATTGGTACTGGCGAACAAACAAAAGATGAAAAGTATCCTGCAGTTTATTCTCACTGGGTAACTGTAATTGAAGGTGATATTGCCGCATTACTCCAATTACCCTGCTTGTCTTGCAGTTGTACTGTTAACTCAATGGTTTCTGATGTACCATTACCCAGCAGAAAGAAAGGATGAAGTTGTACTTCAAGGTTTCCTTCAATACTAAGTTTGGTTCCATTAGGCGATAACGGAGGAATGAAATACCAATCTGGATCTTGTAGTCTACTGTCTTTAATTGTAAGTGAAAGCGAATCAGCATCACTATAGCCGAGATCCCCATCCGGGTCACTGTACTTGATCACCAACATCACCTGATTGTTGAATTGTTGTACAGTAGATTCCGATACAGACACAATCTCAATGGTTGGTGGAAAATTTTCATCATCTTTCTTCTTACAGCCAGCAAGAACAAACGGAACGATAAGTAGTGGGATCAGTTTCTTCATGGCTATATGATTTCAATTGCGTAGTAAGAGACCAGGCTGGGATTGTTGATCGTATGTGGAATAGTTACAGGGCTGGTTTGGTCCGCATCCTGAACCTTCACTTTCACAAAGATCACATCATTCAATACGTAGTTAGCCGCATTGAATGTGAACTTGTGCGTATATGTTGCGCCCGGTGCTCCCGTCATATCAGGTCCAGTTGTTGTTGAACCTGTTGCAAGCGACATCCATGTAGCCAATGTATCGAACGCTTCTAATTCTTTATGGATCTGGTATTGGTTAACCGTTAAACTGGTAGCAGGTGTGCTGTCGTCATTGAATGCGAACCAGATCTCAACGTTTCCAGCGGAGGCTGGGATTTTAAGTGTAGTTCCCGGACTGTGGGTGTACGAATTCGCATGCATCCCAATCAACTGCGGTGGAAGATTTCCAAGAGAAGGACTGTTTCCATACATGTCTTTTGCACCGTTCTGGATCCACGCCCGGATCTCATTTACCCATTTGGCAGAATCCGGACTCCATACCTGACTTCGGATTACTTGTTGGTTTGGTGGGTATGCAGGCATATATCCAGACGTTCCGGGTATCCAGAATGTCAATCTTCGATATACCAATGAAGAATCGGGCTTCCCTGGTTCAATTCTGTATTTGAACTGATAGGGTGCAAGCGTTGGGTCATTGGTCAAACATGGTTCGTAAACCATGGTGTTATAAGCTGAGTAGATGGTTCTGTAATCCGGAGGAAAAGTACCATCATGACAACCAGACACAGCACATTGAGGTTCAAAAATCCTTTCATACAATGATGCGAAGTTGTCCGATGCAATCGGATTCCCACCATTACTCAACGAATCTGGTTGTGGTTCCAGATCATAAGGATTGATATGCTTCTTCTTACAACCACTGAACTGTATTATCAGTACAGCAGTTAGAAGCCCAACAAGAACTAACCCGAGTTTCCTCATCCTATAATTGGTTAAATAATGAATTCGAACTTGAGTCAATATGACCTGCATTGATGATGTCTGTGTCAATACCAAAGATCTCACCAATGGTCAGGATGTTATCTATGTTAGACCCAATCTGCTGACCTGAGTATTTGTCTGCGTTAGGTCCTCCAACTTTATAGTTTACCGGAACGTTTTGCGTTTGTGATCCTCCAACCATCTGTGTAAAGATCTTCAGCGAGTGTGCATCCGAGTGATCGTAAGCATTCCACTGGTTCGTTTGATCTTTAATAGGGTTGGCATTTAGGTTTCTACCACACTCAGGACTAAGAATCATAATGGTTTTGTCCTTCATCTGAGGATGGTTCTGAATCACATCCCATAAGTAACCTACCGCGTAATCAGCTCTTGCCAGCGATTGTACGTAGTTCGTGAAATCGGAGTGGCATGAATCCACACTGCTGAAGTTCACAACCGTAAGGTTAGGGGAGAACTCATTCAATATCTCCGCAACGTAACCCACTGAGTGAACGTCATTCGCGCTTCCAAGATCTCCAGTAGAGAATTCAGGTGCGTGAGCGATTGTACCATAAGGCCCGGGCCCCAGTTCTTTCTGGAACATGTTATCCATGAATTGCTTGATCTGCTTGATTTCGGCATCAGTGTTACCCAGTTTTTTAAGCGCTGGACCATAACTGGAGAACTGATTGTCAAGGAAATTCTGCATGAACCGCATATGTCCCAAATCAGCGTCAGTGTATTGCTTCGCATTCATGAGGTAAGACTGGCCTGGTGCTTTGAAAGTAGTGGAAGGAGCGAAGAAGTTTGCACCGTACTCCGCACCATAGCCTTCAACATCTGAATGATTCAACAGCGGAACACCATTGCCGATGGCATTACCTACCATCCAAACTTTGGTTGCGGGTAAGCCTAAGTGTCTTCTTACATATTCGAAGATCGTTGGATTGATCGGTTTGTTCTGTAGTCCCTGTGCTGCGGCCGGATTACCTTGAAGTAGACTGTTAAGTCCACCATAGTGTCCTCGTGATGCTGCCTGAACATCCTGGAACGTTGTCCCCATTTCCTCAATGGTAAGGTTTCCAGCTGTGCCAATACCGGCATCACCATCCGAGCCCCAGATCCTGGTAATAGGTGTAGCTCCACCAGCACCTTTACCGAAAACACGTTTTGAGGCTGGCAAAACACCAGTGAACATGTTAGGCATGATGTTACCATCTTGCGTTTCACCGTTAGACGCCTGGCTCTCTTTCAGGTATCCACGGTTAATTACTTCGTTGTAGCGAACACCGCCAGCAAACAGTACATAAACTACGTACTCTGCATACTGGGTGCCAGTTGCCGCGAAAAGTCTTCCCGAAGGAAGGATATAAGGTGCAGCAAACGCTCCCGCTGTTGCCGCTCCTGCTGTTTTAAGAAAATCTCTTCTTTTCATCTTGTCGTAGTTATGTATTTAGTAGTACAGGTATTCGTTGCACATCGCAAACGAGAAGTATACAAGCTCAGCTCTTACCTGGGTGTTTGCGTTGATGTAATTCACGAAATAGGTCTTTTCAGCTTCCGTAGGTTTTCTAACTAGAAACCGCTCATATGCATCTGTAACGAACTTCGCAGGATCAGCACGCATCTCATTGTCTGAAGGGATAATGACACCAGGTTTGTTAAGGAAGTTTGACACTACCACCTCTCGTGCCAATTGCTTATCTCCAATGGAAAGTATACAGTTGGAGCAGATCAATACCTCTGTGGCTGATAGCGCTTTTTGAAACATGTTGGCGTACAGTATGGAAACATACTGCTCATCAGATTTCAGTTTGTTCTTATCAGCAATCGCTGGCGTAAGCCCTAGTGGGTTAACACCGTATAGGTTATCATCCTTCTTCTTACATCCTGAAAGGAAGAAGATGGGAATGAACAATAATGGAACTAGCTTTCTCATATTCTTAGAAGTTCGCGTAATCGTTTCCTTTTAATATTTCTTTTTGCAATGCTTGCGGATTCATTGTATTACCGTAAGTAAGCATGTGGTTAAATACCTCTTCCGGTGTTGCCTCGCGCCCCACGAAGGTGATGTACATCCATCGAATCACGCCTTCATGCCACTCTTTACATGAGCTGATGATTCTGTAGTAATCGTCTTTGTTTTGTCCATCCATTCCCAACAGGTGGGTAACAGCCACACCATCCTGAACCATGTCATACACTTGTTGACGCTCCAGGTCAGTAGGCAATCTGAACAGGTAATGATCGAACCCGGTCCTTGCATAGTTATTAGGGTTGTACATCTCTTCCTTCTCAAATACCACATTGTCTATACATCGCTTGTATAGTTCATGAATATCAATGATGCCTTCTCTGTACTCTTCGTTGGCGGCTAATAGTTTGTTGCACTTGTCGATCTTCGCTCGGTTATAGGCCCAACCAATCCAATCACCTGTTGCAGAATCATTCTGCGCTGCGTTCTCGATCAATCCGCGCTCTTGCAAAATCGTTCCATCAGCTGAATTGGCACCTAAGGCTCGAATCTTGGTTAGCTCATAAAACCTAAGGAAGTAAGCATAATGGTAAGATGAGTCTCCAGCACGCCAGGTTTCATCAAACATCAGCTTATCAATCAGTGCCTCTCTGGCTGCAAAGCTCAGGTCCGCAGCTTTTAATGTAGCAACCTCGGCATCCATTTCAGAGTTCAATGGCTCTCTACCAATAAGGTCGATGTAAAGTCTGTTTACATAGTTTCTGACCTTCACATTAGGAACCTCTGCACTATAAGGAGGCGTATTGTCAGGAATCAGGTCAGATTTCTTCTTACAGCCTAATACTGTTCCCACAGTAGCTGTAATGAGCAATAGGTAAGCAAGATTCTTCATGAAGTAATGGTTGTGCAACTTTAGCCGATTTGTCGACTGCATTAAAGTTAGCGAATCCACCAAATAATCTGATACCCAGCGAGATAAAAAAATAAAGTTTAAGGGAATATTCTACACTTTTTCGATCTCAGAAAATATTTCCTCTGGCAAATCTTAAAATCACCGAACGATATTGGGTGATTCTGGTAATCCTAAATCCCCAGTTTGCCCTTTAGGTATCCCGAAGTGTATCCCTGGCCAGATGTAGCAACGTCTTCAGGTGTTCCCGTTACAACCAAATTTCCTCCCGCGTCACCACCATCCGGACCGAGGTCTGTAATCCAGTCGGCACACTTGATTACATCCATATTGTGTTCGATAATTACCAGTGTGTGTCCCGCTTCCAGAAGGGCATCAAATGCTTTCAGTAGCTGTTGAATATCGTGAATATGCAATCCGGTAGTGGGTTCATCAAAAATGAACAATATGTGATCCCCATTTTCCTTTCTGCCAATGAAGGAAGCCAGCTTGATACGTTGTGCTTCGCCACCTGAAAGTGTACTTGAGCTTTGACCCAGTTGTACGTACCCGAGTCCTACGTCAAGCAACGGTTGGATCTTGGCTGCTACCTTTTTGGCTTGCCGGTCTTCTTTATCTCCAAAGAACTCAACTGCCTCGGCAACGGTCATCCGCAGCACATCGGAAATACTCTTTTCATGATAGGTGACTTCCAGCACCTCCTCCTTGAACCGTTTTCCCTCGCACGTTTCACAGGTAAGATTGATGTCGGCCATAAACTGCATTTCAACCTTGATGGTTCCTTCTCCCTGACACATTTCACACCTGCCCCCATCTGTATTGAATGAAAAGAATGCCGGTTTATAACCCCTTACCTTTGACAGTGGCTGTGCGGTGAAAAGCTGACGAATTTCATCGTACGCTTTGATGTAAGTAACGGGGTTGGAACGTGATGATTTACCGATAGGGTTCTGATCAACAAATTCAACTCCGGTTATAGCATCATAATCTCCAGTTAGCTGTTTGAAGGTTCCCGTCTTTTCCGAGTAGCCTTCCTTCAGTTTCTTAAGAGCAGGGAAGAGGATGCTTTTCACCAGGGAGGATTTCCCGCTACCGCTAACACCACTTACTACGTTAAGGACCCCAAGCGGAATTTTTACGTCAATGTTCTTCAGGTTGTTATGACTGGCGCCCTCAATACCGATGAATTTCTTCCAGTTCCTTCTGTTCTTGGGTACGGGAAGGTCAAGTTCTCCTGTAAGGTATTTGGCGGTTAGGCTATCCTTGGCCTTTTCGAGTTGTGAATGCCCACCCTGAAATACCAGCTTTCCTCCGAGGTGCCCTGCCTTAGGTCCAAGGTCGATGAGGTAATCTGAAGCTTCCATGATTTCTTCATCATGCTCAACAACGATAACCGTGTTGCCTTGCTTCTTGAGTCCATCCAACACGCCAATAAGATTGGCGGTGTCTTTCGGATGTAGACCAATGCTGGGCTCATCCAATATGTACATGGAGCCGACCAGACTGCTTCCCAACGAAGTTGCCAGATTGATTCGTTGCGACTCACCGCCAGAGAGCGATCCCGAAAGCCTGTTTAAAGTGAGGTACCCTAAACCAACGTTGAGCAGATAATCCAGACGGTTGTTGATCTCTACAAGCAATCGTTTAGCAATCTTCGCATCTGTTTTACTCAGTTTTAGGTTCTGGAAAAGGTCATGCAATCTGGTGATTGGTATGTTGATCAGGTCGGTAATCTTCTGGCCATCGATCAATACATATCCAGCTTCTTCTCGCAATCGGTTTCCATTACAGGTGGTACAAGTTGTTCTTCCGCGATAACGTGATAGCATTACCCTGTACTGGATCTTATAGCTTTTCTTTTCAACGTACTTGAAGAAATCATTGATACCCTTGAAAGAAGCTGTTCCGTTCCAGAGCATATCCCGTTCTTCCTCTGTGAGATCACTATATGCCCTGTGGATTGGAAAGTCTTCAGCACCCGCTCCGCGAATCACATCGTTCTTCCATTTAGACATCTTTTCTCCCTTCCAGGCCACAACACATTCGTCATACACAGATTTGGACCGATCCGGAACGACAAGATCCTCGTCAATGCCAATGATCTTTCCATACCCTTCACAGGTTGGGCAGGCACCCAATGGATTGTTGAAGCTGAAAAGATGAATGGATGGTTCAATGAACGTTACCCCGTCCCGCTCAAAGTGCTGAGAGAACGACTTGAACTTCTTGGCCGAGGTGACATAAAGCACGCAGGTGCCCTTTCCCTCATAGAAGGCGGTTTCCGCAGAATCTCTAATTCTCGACAGGTTTTCCTCTTCTCTTGACGCCATCAGTCGATCGATGACCAGAAATATCTCATTGGCCACGAGGTCTCCCTTGATGTCGTCTATTCTAAGCAATTCATTGTTCGCAAGGATTCTCGAATATCCTTGTTGCATGTAAATGCTGAGCTGTTCCTCAACCGTTCTGTCCTCAGGAAGCTGAAAAGGCGCTAGCATCAACAGTTTTTCTTTCTCATCCAGCTTTTCAATGTAAGCCTGTACATCCTCAGGATAGTCGCGTTTCACTTCTTCTCCTGATACCGGGGAGATAGTTTTACCTATCCGCGCAAAGAGCAGTTTGAGAAAGTCGTATATCTCTGTTGTAGTGCCAACCGTTGATCTGGGGTTTCTGGAGGTTACCTTTTGCTCGATGGCAATGGCCGGACTAACGCCTTCTATGTAATCTACGGCCGGTTTTTCCATCCTTCCAAGGAATTGTCTTGCGTAGGATGACAAACTTTCAACGTATCTCCTTTGTCCTTCAGCATAGAGTGTATCAAAGGCAAGAGAGGTTTTTCCGGAGCCGGAAAGGCCTGTAATTACCACGAACTGATTTCGGGGTATTTCCACATCAATCCCTTTCAGGTTGTGGACCCGCGCATTTTTAATAATGATCTTGCTTTGCTTTTTTACACCGCTCATGCGTGAAATGACACCTTTAACAATCTTTAACAGACGTGGAGCGCAAAGCTAGTGGTCTTTTGGTAAATTTGATTAAGAATTTTCAGGTACACACAATAACATCCTGAAACCTTCGTTTAAATAGGAAGTATAAAAGCAAAAAGGAACGCTTATTGATTAGACATCTACCAGTTATTAGTACGAATTGATTTTGTTAACCCCTAAAAGGTAGATGTTTATGGAATCTCCTCAAATTTCTGACAAAGAACTGATCAGACAGTACCTCAGCGGTAAAGAAAGCGCATTTGAGATACTGATGAAGCGATACCAGGAAAAGGTATACACATATGTTCTTTACAACGTAAGAGACAAAGCCCTTGCGGACGATATCTTCCAGGATACGTTCATCAAAGTAGTGGCAACCCTCAAGAAGGGTAAGTATAACGAGGAAGGGAAATTCTTGCCTTGGGTTATGCGAATCGCCCACAACCTCATGATCGATCATTTCCGAAGAAGCAATAAGATGCCTACGGTAAGTGGTAATGATGACTTCGATATTTTCGATGTAATTCCATGTGATAAGAAATCGGTGGAGCAGGATATCGTAACCACTCAGATCAGGAAAGATGTGAAGAACATGATCAAATATCTTCCAAAAGATCAGAAGGAAGTCTTGATGATGAGGATCTATTACGAAATGAGTTTCAAAGAGATCGCAGAACGCACCAACGTTAGTATTAATACGGCTTTGGGAAGGATGCGATACGCGCTGATCAACCTCAGAAAGATCGCTGAAGAGAACAACATGGTTCTGCGCGCGTAAACTTTTAACACTATTTAACAATAAATGATGTCCATGGACGTTATTGGGTTAGTAAAGCTAATCGCAACAACGCCTATGGACATTTTTACTTTTGAAGATTATGCTGACATAACCCGGGAAGAAGAACAGCTAAAGAAGCTGTTGAACGGGGAAGTCACACCCGAAATCAGACCCAGCAAAGAGACGCTGGAAAATATCAAGAAATATTCTGAAGCACTAAGTGTGCGAAAGACCAATTCGATTGGAGACATGGAACTCCTGCTTAATTAAGCAGTGATTTTCTTCCAATCTTCTTGAAGATCATATCGGTTTCCTGCCAGTTACCTCTGGCGGGACTATACTCCCTGCCGAAATAAATGATCTGCAAATGCAGTTTGTTCCAGCTTTCTTCTGGAAACAGGCGCTTGCAGTCCTGTTCGGTCCTATCTACATTTTTCCCGGTACTCAAATTCCACCGGTACATTAATCTGTGGATATGCGTATCTACAGGGAACGCGGGTACACCGAATGCCTGTGTCATTACAACAGATGCAGTTTTATGACCTACGCCAGGTAGTTTTTCAAGTTCTACCATATCAGCTGGAACTTCACCATTGTGCTCCGCCAATATGATCTCTGAGAGTCCGTAGATACCTTTTGATTTCATCGGTGAGAGTCCACAGGGTTTGATGATCTCGCGAATTTCGTCTACCGAAAGCTTAACCATGTCGGCCGGGTTGTCGGCAGCTTCAAATAGAATAGGGGTAATGGTGTTTACCCTGGCATCCGTGCATTGGGCACTTAACAATACGGCAACCAACAAGGTGTACGGATCCTTATGATCCAGGGGGATTGGAGGCTCTGGATAAAGACGCTCCAACGTATCCATTACAAATTCTACCTTTTCTGTCTGCTTCATTCAGCAATAATATCTTTACCGGCAAATGTAAGGACATGTCTATCGAGATTGATGAGAAGGACATCAATAAGTTCATTGTTGTCGGAGATCGGGTGCTGATCAAGCCTAAATCCCCGGAGCTGCAAACCAAATCCGGATTGTATTTGCCGCCAACGGTTGCAGAACAGGAAAAGCTGGCTAGCGGATATGTAATTAAGGTAGGACCAGGTTATCCCATACCGGCCATCACGGATGCTGACGAACCGTGGAAGGACAATGCAAATGATGTGAAGTATGTGCCACTTCAACCAAAAGAGGGAGACCTGGCTGTTTACTTGCAAAATTCGGGCTATGAAATCGAGTTTAAAGGTGAGAAATACCTGATCATGCCACATAGTTCGGTTCTTCTGCTTATCAGAGATGAAGGGCTTTTCGAGTAAGTAGAAATACCATTGTCGAAATAAATGACAAATAAATGTCAATATATCTGACATTTATTTCTATATTGCGCTATCAAAGTGCATAACTTGTTCAAATCTACCATCACATTTCAACCCATTTCGACCGCTTATAGGGTACTTTCGTTAGACAAACAGAGCGGTATGTTTCATTTGAAAAAAGGCGATAAGGCGCCAACGGAATTGGGCGTTGATGAGAACGGTAATCACATCAGTTTAAAGGATTATGAAGGCAAGAAAGTGGTTTTGTTCTTCTATCCGCGTGACAATACTCCTACGTGTACGGAAGAGGCGTGTAATCTGAGAGACAATTACAGTTTGTTGAAGAAAGAGGGATTCGCGGTGATTGGGGTAAGTACCGATACAGAAAGGAAGCATCAGAATTTTATCAAGAAGCATCAATTACCATTTCCGTTGATAGCAGATACCGAAATGGGTCTGGTCAATGACTATGGAGTATGGGGTGAGAAAAAATTCATGGGGCGCGTGTTCGATGGAATTCATCGTACAACGTTTGTTATTGACGAAACAGGAAAGGTCGAACACATTATTAATAAAGTGCGCGCGAAGGAGCATGCACAGCAGATACTGGAAGAATTAGAAAAATAATTTCACACCGTAAATAGGTTACGGTCTGGCCCAATTACTTTGACGAAAATTAAAGATTTGACTTATGGCAACTGAAACAAAAGAAAAAGATCAAAGTGCTGAAAAGCTGAAAGCACTACAGCTAACGCTCGACCGTATGGAAAAGGTATACGGTAAAGGCGCGGTTATGAAATTAGGTGATCAGGCCGTGGAGAACGTGGATGTTATTCCATCTGGTTCTATCGCGCTTGACAACGCTTTAGGTATTCAAGGATATCCTAAAGGAAGGGTTGTTGAGATCTATGGCCCTGAATCTTCAGGAAAGACTACCCTGGCAATTCATGCAATTGCAGAAGTTCAAAAGCAGGGGGGCATCGCTGCGATCGTTGATGCAGAACATGCATTCGACAAATTCTATGCTGAGAAATTGGGGGTTGATACTGACAACCTGTTGATCTCACAACCAGACAATGGTGAGCAGGCATTGGAAATTGCAGATAATCTGATTCGTTCAGGGGCCATAGATTTATTAATCATTGACTCTGTGGCTGCGTTAACACCGCAAGCGGAGATCGAAGGTGAAATGGGTGATTCTCAAATGGGTCTGCAGGCACGATTGATGTCTAAGGCATTGAGGAAGCTTACAGGCTCCATTTCCAAGGCGAATTGCTGTTGCATCTTCATTAACCAACTGCGTGAGAAGATCGGTGTAATGTTCGGTAACCCTGAAACAACAACCGGTGGTAATGCATTGAAGTTCTACGCATCCATTCGAATGGACATCAGAAGAATCGGGCAGATCAAAAATGGAGATGAGATCGTTGGTAACAGAACGCGTGTAAAGATTGTTAAGAACAAAGTAGCCCCACCTTTCAGAAAGGCTGAATTCGACATCATGTACGGAGGAGGTGTTTCTAAGACCGGGGAAATCATCGACATCGGTGTTGAGCATAACATCATCCAGAAAAGTGGAAGCTGGTTTAGCTATGGTGATGTGAAGCTTGGACAAGGTAGAGATGCAGTAAAGAATCTTCTCGAAGACAATCCAGAATTGTTGGAAGAGTTGACGGCTAAAATAAAAGAGGCCATAAGCCAGGTCACAGAGTGATGCTGGATTTCTTAACTTTGAGTCCCTCTGGTTACAGAGGGACTTTTTTTGTTTATGAAGCTTAGGTTGTTACCCATATTGTTCGCATTCATCGGTTTGATCGGCTGTGGTGAAGATGTGAATCCGGAAGATGGTGGATCAGGCCAAGATACATTGGCCACATTGCCGCAGGGAAAAGATTCTGTGATTGCAAGATTGGATGTAGCGTTGCGTGATGATATCAGCAATGCATCCCTTTACCATCAGCGTGCGAAACGCTACGGACAACTTGGAGAATTCATGTTTGCCGAGCAAGACATTCTAAGGGCATTGAACCTCGATTCTAAGAACTGCGGCTACAATGTGACGTATTCGAATTTGTTCCTTCTACAGAACAAATTGTCTGAGGCAGAAGAAGTGTTGCAGAACATCCTGCGCGTAAATGATCAATGTCCGAACGTATTCATTGCATTGGGAGATGTTTACCTCTACAGGCGGGAGAACAAGAAATCCATCGAATATCTGGATGAGGCATTGAAACTGGATGTTTACAATGCCATTGCCTACTACAAGAAGGGGATCAACTTCATGGAGATGGGAGATACCACCACGGCTATTTCATCCATGCAGACGGCTGTGGAGCAGGATGGCAATTTTTATGATGCCTACGTTCAACTTGGTGTATTAATGGCCGGCAAAGGTGATCCTTTGGCGGAAGATTACTACAAGGCGGCCCTGCGTTTGGATACGAACAGCGTTGAGGTGATGTATAATCTGGGAATACACTACCAGCAAACGGACAAGTACAACGAAGCGATCAAGATCTACAACGATATCACCAAGAAGGCGCCTAAATTCAAAGAGGCGTACTTCAATCTTGGGTATATCCATATGGTTCTGCTAAAGGCTTATCAACCGGCTATTCCCTATTTCACAAAGGCCATTGAACTTGACCCAAGTATGTACTATCAGGCCTACTATAATAGGGGATACTGCTACGAGCTTATCGGAGATATTGGCAATGCAGAGAAAGACTACCGAAAGGCGCTGGACATTAGACCGGATTATACACTGGCCGCCCAGGGAATTGGTCGCGTTAAAGGCGAGTTGACTCCCGACAATAAACCTGTTGGCCAGTAAGCTAGTTCAGAATAATCTTCTTAACCTCTGTTGCTTCACCTGAAGAAACGCGCAGTACGTAAACACCTTTGGCTTGTTCCGTAAGATCAAGTTGCTGATTGCCTGCAACCATTTTCCTACGCGTGATCAGCTTACCTGAAAGGTCTCGTACCTCAACTTCTGCAGGTCCTTGCTTCAGTTGCACATTAAATAGACCCTTGCTTGGATTCGGATAAACTGAAACAAGGTCTGCGTTGCGTACTTCAGAAATTCCAACAGGAACTCCAGAATTGAATTTCAGTATGATGTTCGCAGTGGAGGATCCGCCAACACACCAGCCAACGCTGTCTGCTGAGAAATGAATGCCATTCAAATCAAGTGAAGTTCCCGATGTCATCGATTGCCAGTTTCCACCACCATTCAAGGTCTGGTAGATCAAGCCGCCATCACCACAGATATATCCCTTGCTAGCGTTAATGAAACAAACATCATTCAATTGTGTGGTGATCGGAGCTAGAACTCCTACCCATGATGCTCCTGCGCTTGTCGTTTTTAGAATCGCACCACCAGCGCCTACAGCGTAGCCCGTGTTTGCATCCCCAAACCACACGTCCTTAAGGTTTGCAGTGGTGCCTGAGGTAAGCGTAGTCCAGGAAGTCCCCCCATTCGTTGTCTTAAGGATCGTTCCATTGTTACCCACTGCGTAGCCCACTGTGGCACTTGTAAAGTGAACTCCATGAAGATCCTGTGTAGTTCCTGACGTAACTGGTGTCCAGCTGCTGCCAGCGTTTGTGGTTATTTCGATTTTACCACCGATACCTACGATGCATCCATTGTTTAGGCTGGTCTTCCAATTCCCTAATATTCCAGTGGGCTTTCCAGCGCTTAGCGTAACACCGGAAGTGGCACCAAGTTCAACTTGCCATGTGGATGTAGTGGCTGAATGTGAGAAGTAAAGTGTGTTGTCGCCTGCATTGATGTCGTCAAACAGATCACCACCGGCTTGGAAGTTGCTAACCCAGGATGCTCCGCCATCAGTTGTTTTGATAACCACCTCAGCGCCCGAAGCACCGATTAACGTATTGTTAATCGAATAGACCGCATACAACTCTTGTGTTATACCTGATGGAGGTGTTTGTTGAATCCATTGTTGTGCAGAAACAGATAGGAAAGCAGCACATGCGGCTGCAAGTAGTATAGATTTTTTCATAGTACGGTTGGTTGGTAAAGCAAAGATAATCAACCGTTTAAATTGGCAATCAATTAACGATCCACTTCCTGGTTATGGAGGAATTCATTGTCGTTATTTTGACAAAATATATCCCACCAGGTAATCGTGTTGCTAGCTCAATCTTATTTGATCCCAGGTTTACCACCAGCGTTGTATGATGTACGCGTTGACCATTGCTGGCGTACACCTCAACAGCTACCCGTTGGTTCTGATCGAGTGATAGTAACAATGATGTTTGGCCTGTTGAAGGATTGGGTATGAGCTTTACTGTTTCTTTCGCTCCCAATGTTTTAACGTCAAGCGTGGTACATGTAGTTAGCAGTCCACGGTTAAAGAACCTGGGACATATCTTCCAGTAATTCGCTCCACCGTACAATGTGCTATCCGCCAGCACGAAAAGGTGTGCAGCATCCTGCATACTCATTCCAGGGGCATAGCTGTACATGGATTCCAGTAATAGCTTATCGTTCAGGTCACGACCCAGATCACTCCAGAGCTCCATCAACACACCGCACCAAAGGTCAGTATGTTCGTAGATATTTCCTCCAAACGTTACCGCTGCATAACTCTTAGTAGTAAGCGCTGAACGCCCATTCCAGTATTCATTATGACCATCCCAGGTGTATACATCCTGCCACCGAAAAGGGTTGATATTGCGGGAATAAGAGGTCGCTATGTAATCACAGTTGGCTTCTTCGAGGTTTTGTCTTTCCGTTCCGCTATTCGTTCCAGGAGCTGCGGAGTGGGAAATGGCGTGCGTGTATTCGTGAACAATCACATCTGCATCTTCTGCATCATCAACACCACCTTCTCCATACGTGAGTTCCGGTGGATTTGGGCCACTATTGAATGTGCTATTGTCCGTGCCATTGAGTCCATGTGCATCCACCCGAATCTGATAGTTGACCAGTGTATTGTAGCCAAGCTTATTGATGTGCTGCTTGATTCGGCTAATGTGATAGAATGCATTCGCATCTTCAAAGCCGCTTTCTGAGCGCATATAAAAGAAGCTATCCACCGGTAATGTGGGGATAGTTGTGACGGGAGGAGAATGCTCTGCTATGGTTACGAATGCGTTTGCCAATGTGAAATTCCCAGCTGAGTAATTCCCGGTACAGGTGTCAGTGACTCTTTGGTTGTTCAGCGTGCTTGCGTCTGCATCGTTGTTGTCAGTATAGCCGCCACCGTAGTACTGCCCTGCACTGGTTAGAGGATCTGGATTAAAGACCTTAACCCTTATCAGCGTATCACCATCAAAATATTCGATCATATCTCTATGGTTAAGAACTCCTGATTCTTGAACTATACTGTGCATATGCTGGCAATTACCTGGCGTATGATCAATAAGGTTGGCAGCAGAAAGCTGATCGTCAATCATCACATAAACAGCATCAATTCCGTTAACGGTAATTGCTTTTTCAAAATGATCGAGTAGAAGAGTAGTAGATGTTTTGCTGTTCAACCGATGAAGAGGTGGAGTCACTTTGCAATGGTAAGTGTTGTGAAACACAGAAAGTACGACACCATCTTTGCTGCAATTCACCTTGACAAAATGGTCCAGTAACCTAATGCCTGACAAGTATTGGTGGAACAGGTAATGTTCCCCGGTTTTACTTGAGGTATGATGGGTAAGTTTCAATGTGCTGTACTGGTCGTTCGGGTGAAGGAAGCGTGCTGTAGCGAATTGGTGCACAGTGTACCTATCAGATTTCCCTAGCTTGTGCTTTGCGTAAACAGCCAGACACTTCATTTGGGGATTCCTGCCAGTTCTAGCTCTTTGGGCCAGGGTAACCTGGGTAAAGGCCATCAACAGTGCTATGGGCAGGAATCTGTTCACGGTTAGGTTTTTTGAATTACGCCTACGAATCGGCCGTTATCCTCTACCACCCAAAAGGGTGCGCCTGTTTGAACCGCAAATTCACTGAACCCCAGGTTATCACCTATATCGTCCGAAATAAAAATGCCTTTTGAGCAAAGCGCATCCCACAAAAGTGGATAGGCCCACATACGACCAGTGTAGCTCTTGTCGCTATCGTAATGGCAAACATTTAGCTTCCCGGCCATGGTCTTTAATGCTTTGGGAAGTCCCTTTCTGTCTGAAGTGCGAAGCAATGTCCACGGTGTTCTTAATTCATCCGGAACGATACAGCCTACATACGGATCATTGTTCATGTGAACATAAGGCATGTCAACACTGATTAACGCTCCTGGCTTACTTGTAAGATGCAGAAGGAATACTAGGGAGGACCAACCGTATGCGACACCCGTTTCAATGGCATGTATCTCACCCAGATTGGAAAGTATGGAATGCAGCAAGTCTAAATTTCCAGCTCCACCCATTTGAACGGGGGCTTCCTGTGCTTTCTGTTTTGCCTGGTTGAGATCATTGGCATGCTCCACATCAAAACTTTGTGCAGATTTGTTGAATCCAAGCCCATTGAGAACATCTTCGATTTGCACGGAGTGTTCCCTGGCCCAGGCCTCGGCAGCATCACGTGTTGCTTCCTTTTCTTTGTTTCGGCTGCGCATAGCGATGCTCCACCCCTGAGACCAGTATTTAGGTCTGGAGGCGAACCAAAAAAGGGTTTTGATTTTCTGCGCTACCGCCATGATTAATCGTTGTCCAAAGTTCCCAATTTCTTTAGTTGTGGTAGCAGGTGTTCGAATTCAGTCCGTGGTATTCTGAAATGCATGGTCATTCCATCCTCGTGGGATTGTGTTTCCAGGGGTGTCATTCCCACTTTATTGATTAGCTGCTGTAACTGCCCTATGGATTCATAACTCACCTTTAAGTTGAAGCTTTGCCATTCGACACGTTCCGTAAGTGTGGCGTTTTCCAGTGATTCTCTGGCCGCGGTCTTGTAAGCTGTGATTAGTCCACCAACACCAAGCTTGGTTCCTCCGAAGTACCGAACAACTGCAACCAGCGTATCTGTAACATCGAAAGAGTGAAGTTGCCTCAAAATGGGTTGACCAGCAGACCCTGAAGGTTCCCCGTCATCGTTGGCCCGATAGTCTTGACCTTCCTTACCGAGAATGTAAGCGTAACACACATGACGAGCATCAGGATAACGTCTCTTGATCTCATCTAGGGCCTTTGTCACTTCACTGATGTTGGATACAGCATAGCTAAGCCCAATGAATTTGCTGCCTTTTTCCTTGTACAGGCTTTCTCCGCTTTGTTTAACCGTTCGCATTGGAATAGGATAGCATGAGCAAAATGAGACCAATAGACGATGCACTGATCCCTAACCAATTTAGTCGGGTGAGCCGCTCTCTGAAAATCACAAGCGCAAGTACAGTGGTGAAAATCACGATCCCTACATTATTCAACGGGTAGATAACGGAGTTTTCAAACGTTTTAATAGCCAGTGTCTTCAGAAGGAAGTAGATAGAAGCATAATTCACTACGCCCAGGATGATTCCACCCACGACAGTGTTCCTGTTCAACTTCATTTTACCAGATATCAGCGCATAGGCTAACCCAAGTATGAACGCAACGCAGAATAAGGTAGGAATGAAGAGCGGGGTGTTGCTCTCGTTGAGAAAAGATACTTCGATGTACTTGATATATGTGTCAAGCAAACCGTTACTAACGAATATAATAAGTGGCAGGTAGAAGAGGGCTGGGTGATCCACCTTGTCAATCTTTGTGGCCATGAGGACACCCGCGAGCGTTACAATGATGGCAATTACTTTCATAGGTGAAACAGTATCACCGTAAAGGAAAAATGCAAACACCACTGGGATAACAACTGACATCTTATTGCTTACCGCAGTTATTCCAGACCCAATCCTTTGGGCAGAAAGAGCAATTAGAATGAACATCACGATGAAAGTTGCACCGATGATGACACCTCCAGTGAACCAATCGTGTTTCCACACCATTAGGTCAACTGGTTGAGGCTGAGCAATCGTTAAACCAAAAACCGCAGCGATCAGGTAGTTAAGAACGATAGCTGGAACGGTCTCCACGCCATAACGAGGAAAGAGCTTGAATAGAATGAACAATACCGATGCCGAAGCAATAGAACAAAGCAGGTAGATCATAGAAAGCCTATTTCTAATCTGTCGTTGCCGAGTGTTCTGTTCATGGTTACTTCGAATGCTATGTCTGGTGCAGCAATGCCGTTGCCGAGTGGTTCTTCTGAAATAAACCTTCTTACCTCGTCAATGGCATTGGCCTTGTGAAACGCGTTGATTGTCTTCGTTCCTCCCTCTACGAGGATGGATAGGTGCCCAAGCTTGTACACGTGCGACATTACCTGTCTTAACCAATGTTCACGATCAATTGGAACGCTGTTTGGTGCATCGGGTTGAGTGGTGAACAACGTGAAGTTGTCGTCAATCGTAAAAACTTTGCTGTCTTGTGGCAGGTTTCCATGAAGGTCCACAATTAATCTATGCGGATTCCGACCTTCTACGTGCCTTACCGTGAGCTGGGGATTATCGTTCAAAACAGTATTCCCACCTATCAGAATGCAGTCTTCGTGGGTTCTCCATTCGTGAACAAGGCTCCTGCTTACAATCCCCGAAATGGGTGTTGATACACCCTTGTCTGTTTCCTGCTGGTCGATGAAGCCATCCTTTGATTCTGCCCATTTCGCGACAACGTAGGGTAGTTGTTCTTGGTGATACTTGTAGAATCTTCGATTCAAATGAAGACACTCTTGTTCGAGGATTCCGCTGTGGACTGCTATTCCATTGTTCTGTAGGTACTCGATTCCTTTGCCGGCAACTACCGGGTTGGGGTCCAAAGCACCAACGTACACTTCTGCAATTCCATATTTAACAATGGCTTCAACGCACGGAGGTGTTTTTCCATGGTGGCAACATGGCTCGAGGTTAACGAATAAGGTGCTGCCGGCCAATTGATCCCCGCTTAATTGTGTAATGACCTCTATCTCAGCATGGGGTCCACCGAACCTTTGATGATGCCCTTTGGCAAGCAATTCGCCATTCCTTATAATAGCAGCACCCACCAGTGGATTAGGACTTACTTTACCCAATCCCTTTTTGGCTTCATCCAGGCACAGTTGCATGTAAACCTCTGGGTTCATGATGCTAAAATATTTAATATTGGAAGGTCTGTGCCAATCGTGGCCTTTGGGAGTGAAATGACCGATCAATTTACTGAGCATATTTCTGAACAATTCTCACCTACGGAGAAGAAGAGAATAGCACGCGAACTTGTTGCTAAGATCCTGGACAAGCGGTTCGACAAAGTGTTGCTTTCCGAACTTGTGTTAACATCTGAGCAGGAGCGTGAATTCCTATCAATGATAGATAGAATAAATGGGGGTGAGCCGCTGCAGTATGTGACGGGTTTGGTTGAGTTTTGTGGCCTTGAATTAGAGGTGGATAACAGGGTTCTGATACCTCGTCCGGAGACTGAGGAAATGGTTCAAATAGCGTCAAAAATGATTTCTGAACGAGATTCCCAATCTATCTTAGATGTTGGTTCAGGTAGTGGGTGTATAATACTGGCTATTAGTAATTTAAACTCAAGTAAAAAATGCGTAGGAATAGATATTTCTGATGCTTCTTTGGAGGTGGCAAGAGCGAATAATGACAGAGTTGGGCTAAGTGTTGATTTTCAAAAGTGCGATGCTTTGAATGGTAACGTAGAGGGTACTTTCGATATGATCATTTCCAATCCACCTTACGTGCTCAAAAGTGACCGGAAAAAGATGAGTTCAACCGTATACGATTATGAGCCGGATCTTGCTCTTTTCGTAGAGGATGACGACCCACTTTTATTCTATCGGGCAATAGCCGAAAAGTGGGTTCATAACCTTAACAAAGGAGGTGTGATCGTGTTGGAGGTTCACCAGGATTTAGCAGGTCGTGTAGCCGGCTTATTTAAATCGGCTAATTTTGATGAAGTTGAAATAAGAAAGGACTTTTACGGAAATGATCGATTCGTAATATGCGCGTAGCTTTTCTCATACCCATTTTCAGTTTGTTGGTAACACTTCCTGTGATAGCACAGAAGAAGAATGACCTGAAACGAGATACAACGAATCGGAAGACCGTAACCTTTGGTGGTGGGGCCAAAAAGAAGGAGCCCAAAGAGAAAAAGACGAAAGAGCAAAAGGAGAAGAAGACACTGTCCTTTGATGGTCCTGTAGTCAAAGAAAAAAAAGATAGAACCCCAAAAGACACAACCGCCAAGGAGAAAGGGAAGTGGAAGTTTCTTTTTGCCTTTGATGCACGAAGCTCCTTTATTCGGTTTGATGGTGCTACACACAACGCAAAGCTTTTCGGTCTCAAATTGGGTGCTACTTACAAAAACAGGCATCGATTTGGGTGGGGCGTGTATTTCTTACAGAACAATAAGACGCCAATTGTGGTGGAGAAAGGATTGGTCCCAAGGTTGGATACCATTACAAATGAGATTGTTTTGGATACACTTGTTCACCGCGTGAACTTTGGTTACCAGAGTCTATTTTACGAGTATGTGTTCTATCAAAAACGTAGGTGGGAGTTCTCAGCTCCGTTGCACATTGGATATGGTGTAGCCGAGGTCCGAGAAGGTATCAGAGGCCAGCTGGGAGATTCACTTATTGGAAGCGTGGGTGTTCCACTTATGGGGTTGTCGGTAGGTGGTCATTACAAAGTGATGCCGTGGATCGGAGTTGGTGCCGGTGTGGGTTATCGCTTGATGCTCAGTGGAGACAATAATGTACGTAGGGCTTTGAACGCTCCGCTCTTCATTATTAAAGTGAAGTTATTTTTGGGAGATACGTACCGAGGTGTATTTAAACGAAAGCACGGTTACCGCATGTTATACCGGAAGTGTGATCCGTGCAAAGCAGATTGGAGCGACTAAGAGATCGTTACAACCAATTTTCTTGAACCACCATTGTTCCTGAACTCGCATAAGTAAATACCTTGCCAGGTACCCAGGTTGAATCTTCCATTCGTGACAGGCACTGATACAGAACTACCTACCAGGGTGCTCTTTGTATGAGCAGGCATATCATCGCTACCCTCAAACGTATGTTCGTAGTATGAAGCGTTCTCCGGTACAATTCTCTCAAGATCCTGCTCCAAGTCAGATCTTACTGTTGGGTCGGCATTTTCATTGATTGTAATACCCGCGGAGGTGTGCTTGATGAATATGTGTGCAATACCTGTTTCAGGCAAAGAGCCTAGCTGATCAACAATTTCAGATGTCACAAGGTGAATACCCCGGGCTTTTGGACTTAACGTAATTTCCTTCTGAAACACTAGTAAGACAGAATGTTCAGAATGGCCTGAGCCACCTTATCTGCATTTGGAAGCATGGTTTGCTCCAGTGTAGAGTTCAATGGAATGGCTGGAAGGTTTTCAGAGCCTACAACTTCAACAGGAGCATCCAAATGCTCAAAACACTCGCGCTGTATTCTTCCTGCAACGCTTTGAGCGAACGTATTGAATACCGGTTCTTCTGTAACCACCAAACACTTGTTGTGACGCTTCACAGCTTCGAAGATGGTTTCTTCATCAAGTGGAACCAGTGATCTTAAATCGATGATCTCAACCTGACCTTCAAAATCCCTTGCAGCATTGCTCGCCCAATAAACACCCATACCATAAGTGATTACACAGAGTGACTTGCCCGCATCAATTTGGCTTTGCTCCGCTTCTTTCACGATGCGTGCTTTTCCAAATGGAACTACATAATCTTCATCCGGCTCAATTGTTTGAGCAGCTTCAGTTCCAGGAATCTTACTCCAATAAAGACCTTTATGCTCCAATAAAACTACGGGGTTTGGATCGTAGTACGCAGCCTTCATCAGACCCTTCAAATCCGCACCTGTACTCGGATAGCCGATCTTGATTCCCCGGATGTTGGTTAGAACAGATTCACAGCTTGACGAGTGATAGGGCCCACCACTGCCATACGCACCAATAGGCACTCTGATAATAGAACTCACAGGCCATTTACCATTAGATAGGTAGTACGACCTGCTTACCTCTGTAAACAGCTGGTTCAATCCTGGCCAGATATAATCTGCGAACTGAACTTCAACAATTGGCTTTAATCCTACGGCACTCATGCCTACCGTACTGCCGATGATAAAAGCTTCCTGAATTGGGGTATTGAATACGCGGTCATCGCCAAATTTCTGAGCAAGGGTTGCTGCCTCTCTGAACACACCACCCAGTCTTCCTCCAACATCCTGACCGTAGAGTAGGCATTCCTGATGCTTGTGCATGAGTTCCTGCACAGCGAAAAGTGCACAGTCAACCATTACGGTAGGTTCTTTTCCTTGCGGTTCCCTTTCACCTGCCTCCTCAGTAATAGGTGTTGGTGCAAAGTCGTAATCGAAAAGATCTTCTGGCTTAGGGTCTTCAGCATCAAGTGCTCTTTCGAAATCACCTGATACTATTTCGTAAGCAGCCTTTTCAATTTTCTCTAGTTCAGACTTTTTGATGCCCTCTTTCTCCAATTGCTTCTTGAACAATGGATAGGGGTCCCGTTTCGCATGTTCATCAAGATCATCTCTGTACCATTCCTTTCTAACCCCACTCGTATGGTGGTTCAGAAGGGGAACCTTAGCATGTACCATAACAGGTCTGCGTTCTTCGCGAATGATCTGGAGCGCCTTTCTGATCGTATTGTACGATTTCAGGAAGTCACTTCCATTGATCGTCATCACTTCAAGACCCTTAAAACCTTTGGCATAATGCGTAGCATCTTGCGCGCGAATCTCTTTAGCATGTGCAGAGATATCCCACTCATTATCCTGTATCAAATAAAGGATAGGTAGTTTCTTGAGTACTGCCATTTGGAAGGCTTCGGATACTTCACCTTCCGTAATGGATGCGTCTCCCAGAGAGCATACCACTACTGGATTTTCCTGCTCCTTGTCTTGTTCAATTCCAATCTTCTCCTTGTACTGGATACCCATCGCAACACCAGTGGTAGGTATTGCCTGCATACCTGTAGCCGAAGATTGGTGAGGAATCTTGGGTTTGTCATCATCTCTCAAAGAGGGATGACTATAGTAGGTCCTACCACCTGAGAAGGGATCATCTCTTTTGGCAAGCAATTGTAGCATAAGGTCATATGGAGACATGCCGATTCCCAGAAGAATGGAATCATCACGGTAATATGCCGATAGGTAATCTTGAGGTAGTAGCTGCATTCCAACCGCCAGCTGAATGGCCTCATGACCTCTGGAAGTTGCGTGTACGTATTTTGACGTGAGTTTTGCGTGTTCTTCATATTTCTCCGACATAGCTTTCGCTTGCGTCATTAGGGAGAATGCCTCACGCAGAATATCCTTTGGTATTCCTTCGTTCTTTTTCACCGACTTTTTCTCTGCTGCTTGCGCCATCCTGAAAATTTCAAGGGCATTAAAGATACAAAATAGCCTTTGAAAGCGTTTTAGACGTGTTTTACGCAATCTTAATGCATTGCCATTTTATTACATTTGTTGATCTCGAAAACTAGCTCCCATGGCCAATTTTGATATGAAAAAACTACTACCCCACATTGTTGCAGTGGTGGTGTTTCTGTTGCTTACCGTAGCTTTCTTTAGTCCTATTTTAAAGGGATATACGCTAAATCAGGGCGATATTAGAAATTGGCAGGGCGTTGCGAAGGAGATAGTTGATCAAAGGGAAAGTACAGGAGAGCAGGCACTTTGGACCAACAGTCTTTTTGGTGGAATGCCGGCCTATTTGATCACTATTAAGTATTCCGGGAATCTGCTTAAACACTTTCACCAGGTGTTTTCGGCAGGAATTCCTCAACCTATGGGGTTCTTGCTCATTTGTATGCTTGGGTTCTATTTCCTCATGTTGGTGCTACGAATCAATCCCTGGATTGGCCTGATTGGGGCCGTGGCATTTGCCTTTTCAACTTATTTCGTCATCATTATCGAGGCGGGGCATAACACCAAGTTGCAAGCCATCGCATATATGGCTCCCTTGCTGGGATCCTTGATACTCACCTTTAGGGGAAAGTACCTGCTGGGGGGGGCGCTTACTGGTGTTTTCCTGGCGCTCGAGATTTCGTGTAATCACCTCCAGATCACCTATTACCTCTTCCTCCTTATTCTGGTATACGGTGTTATAGAACTAGTGAACGCGGTAATGAAAAAGCAGTTTTCGCAATTTGCGAAAGCGGCCATGGTGGCAGTGATGGCTGGGGCAATAGGTGTAGGTGCTAACGTGAATAGGCTATGGGGCCTCATTGAGTATAGCGAGTACTCCACCAGAGGACAGTCGGAGCTTACATCCAATATGGAGGATAAGACGTCAGGGCTTGATAAGTCTTACGCTACAGCATGGAGTTATGGGAAAGATGAGACATGGACACTCCTGATACCTAATTACAAGGGTGGTGGTTCAGGTGCTATCATGACGGATAATGAAGACGCACTGGATGCAGTCACTAACCCTCAAATGAAACAACTTGTGGCACAGCTGTCTCCGTACTTTGGAGATCAACCATTTACCTCGGGCCCTGTATATATAGGGGCAATTCTTTGTTTCCTTTTTGTTTTGGGGCTGCTGATAACGGATGGCCCGCTCAAGTGGGTAATGATCGTAGGAACCATCCTGTCCATAGCCCTTTCTTGGGGCAAAAACTACGTTTCCTGGACGATATTACTCCCACTGATTATTTGCCCAATAGTAAGGTTCCTGGTCAAAGAGGAGATTCGGAAATATGTGGATATCGTTTTTGCTATTCTGATTGTGCTCACAGCGAGTATGGAGATTGGTCCATCGTTGACAGATTTCTTCCTGGAGAAGGTTCCGGGCTACAATAAGTTCCGAACTGTATCTATGACTTTGGTATTGGCGGAGCTCACCATTCCGGTGCTAGCCTGCATGGCCCTGGACCAGATTGTGAAGAAGTTCAATAAGGAGCATTTAAAAAAGCTCTATGTGGGCTTTGGAATAGCGGGGGGGCTTTGTCTGTTGTTATACCTGATGGGCCAAAGCTACAGTGGTGCTGGTGATGTGCAGTTGCAGCAGCAATTGGTACAGGCGGGCATTCAGCAAGCAATGATACCTGAGGTAATGACCCAGTTGGGATTGGCACGTGAATCCATCTTCGAGTCGGATGCGCTGAGAAGCTTCGGTTTCATTCTATTGGCGTTTGTTACCCTGTTTTTCTTTGCAAGAAAGACTTATGGCAAAGAGGTGTTATTGGTGCTCCTCGGCATATTCATTCTAGCTGATATGTGGACAGTAAACAAGAGATATATAGATACTGATACCACCAAGCAGTACTCTCAGTGGGTGAAGAAGAGAGATAAAAAGGTGGCTTACCAGCCTGACGGTGCAGATCAGGCCATCCTCCAGGATACGGACCCGAACTTTAGGGTTTACAACTTAACCATGCGTTTAGATCAGGATTCTCGTACGTCATACTTCCACAAGTCGCTTGGGGGTTACCACGGGGCAAAAATGAAGCGCTATCAGGAGCTGATTGATTTTCATCTGAGTAAAGGAAACCCTGGGGTCATCAACATGCTGAACGCCAAGTACTTTATTGATCAGGTGCCTGACCCACAAGACCCCAGCGGACAAAAAAGGATTCGACAGGCAAGATCCAATCCAGGTGCTTTGGGTAATGTGTGGTTTGTTTCGGAAGCTAAAATGGTGGCAAACGCAGATGAAGAGATCGCTGCCCTTGAGGGATTGGATCCTTCGAAAACAGCCGTTGTTGATCAGCGATACGCGGACCAGGTAACCGGTACAAGTTTTAACCCTCAGGGCTCCATAACACAGACATCCTATAAACCCGGTGAGTGGATCTATCAGTCCGACACCAAAGCGGAGGGTCTGGCAGTTTTCTCGGAGATATATTACCCGAAGGGAATGAAAGTGACCATTGACGATCAGGAAGCACAGCACTTTAGAACCAACTATGTGTTACGTGGTATGGTTGTACCTGCAGGTAAGCATACCATTAAATTCAGTTTTGAGCCGAACTCGTACTACGTTGGAGAAAAGGTATCTCTGGCATGTTCGGGACTACTACTATTGGCACTGGCTTTTGCAGGATTCAGGGCGTTTAAGGGGTCGTCCGACCCAACCACCGAGCCTGAACCTGAAGAAGAAGTCCCTTCAGAAGAGGAATGAAAAAGGTTCTGATCCTTACTTATTACTGGCCGCCAGCTGCGGGGCCCGGGGTGCAGCGCATCCTGAAGTTCTGTAAGTATCTGCGGGAATTCGGTTGGGAACCTGTTGTTGTTACAGTTCAAGATGGCAGTTACCCTGCTACAGACGATTCGCTTGAAAAGGATGTGCCTGAAGGGTTAAAGGTGATACGAACCAAGACTAGGGAGCCTCACAGGATGTACAACGCTTTGCGTTTGCAGAAGGGAAAATCAGTCCCGGTAGCGTTGATGGGTATGCGAGACTCAAAGTCCATTCCCAAGAAGGTTTCACTCTGGATACGGGCCAATTACTTTATTCCGGACGCACGGAAAGGGTGGATGAAGTATGCGTTTCAAGCAGCTCGCGAAATTGTTCAGAACGAAGATATTTCGGCCGTAATTACCACAGGGCCTCCGCATAGCACGCATCTTACGGGTATGCGAATCCAAAAAGAATTAGGAGTGAAATGGATTGCAGACATGAGAGACCCCTGGACCCAGGTATATACGTATAAACACATGCCGTTTACCGAATCCAGTAAGAGGAAGGATCATAGGTATGAGCAAGCTGTCCTCAACAATGCTGATGCCATTTCAGTAGTTAGTCACGGGTTGAAGGACATGTTCCAGGCGGAAGAAAGAGAGATTGAAGTCATCTACAACGGTTTTGATCCAACTGATCTAGGTACTCAATCGGGCTCAGATTCTAAGCATTTCGTGTGTGGCTACATTGGAAATTTCAAACCCAACCAGAACGTAAGTCAATTTTGGCAGGCAATAGCGGAGCTTTGCGAGGGAGATGATTCCTTCCGGAACGACTTTCGGTTTGAGGTAACAGGAAACATTGATCCATTTATAGCAGACGAGATCAGGGGTCTTGGCTTAGAACCAAATCTTATCCTGAACGGGTATGTTTCGCATCATGAAGCAACAGCCAAGATGATGGCATCCAACGTGTTGTTATTTGTTGTGCCTAACGATGAGAACAATCACCTTATTCTAACCGGTAAGCTCTTTGAATACCTGGGAAGTGGCGTACCGATGCTTTCTGTTGGTCCTGTTAAGGGTAATGCGTCATTGATCATTTCTGATTGTGAGCGGGCAGACATGTTGGATTACCAGGACATTGAAGGAATGAAGGGGCAGCTGAGGGCTATGTATACCAGGTGGAAATCCGGGGAAGGACAACAGCAACTATCAGCAGAACCCGTGAACCGGTATTCGAGAAAGAACCAAACTGGTAAATTGGCAGCGTTGCTTGATAAGATTACAACATGACTCAGGTGATTGAGGATCTAAATAGCTACGAGCGCTCATCCGATTTTTACGGTGAGTTGAACCTTGTGCTGACCGTCAAGAGTTTTGATCTCCAGGCCATTCGAAAGCGATACCTGGCTTCCAAGAACAACAAGTCTGGAAAGGCAGGAAGCGTTGAACGAAGGAAGGCTGCCTTGGGAGGATTGGTGGCTTGTACCATCTCGAATGGGGAGGTAACCCAGGAAGAGGTGCTCGCCAAGGTTAAAGAGCCAAGAGGCATTGGGACCAGTGGTGATCGACTGGCTGTTTCCTCTGAGAATGAAGTGTTCATTCTGGGAGATACGCTGCAGTCTATTGTGAACCCGTGGTTCAGTTATATCCATACTGTAGATTTTGATCCAAGTGGAGAACGTTTGCTGGTTTCATCTTCGGGGCTCGATTGCATCTTTGAGTACGATGTTAATTCGTTGCAGATGGAATACGAGTGGTTTGCATGGGAGCATGGATTTGCAATGGGTGTAGATCCTGAATCAGGTGAAGAAGTTCGTTTGTCCAGGTATCCTATTGATGGTGAGCGAGTCCTTGTTATTGAAGATCCTGAAACGCAAGTGCTACCTACTGCCATGCGGGCGGCTTTTATCAATTCCGTAGAATACGATAGGGATGATCCATCGTTTATGTTGGCTACGTTCTTCCATGAAGGCAGGGTATATCGTATAGATAAGGCTTCTGGAGCTTCTGAGCCTGTTATATCTGGAATGAAGAACCCGCATGGAGGTGGTAGGCTGGAAACATCGTTTTATGCTACAAGTACCGGTCAGGGGAAAGTGATTATTGTTGATGAGGACAATGAGACCGTTTATGATTTCAGCAATCTGCCGGGGAAACCCTCAGAATTGGGTGAGATGGAGTGGTTGCAGAATTCTAAATTCGCGGGAGACATTATTATCACAATTGATTCGAACAGAACTTCGTTCGTGATCATTGATAGAAAGAGAAAGTTGATAGACATCGTTCCTTACAACGACAACTGGGCAGTTCAGGATATGGTGCTTATGTCGCTTGAAGAAGAGACCAGGGCACAGCTGAGGAGCTTATCTTTGGAGGAAGAATGACGGGAGTAGATAACACTTTATTTGAGGAAGGGCACTACCTGGGCAAACCCGCGGATTTTGATGCAAAGTTCCTGCAATGGCGTACCCACCTGGTGAAGAGCACTGAAGGGTTCTGCGGTGGGGAGTTAGATTTGGTTGATATTGGATGCGGGAACGGAGCGGCAATATTCCTTGTTTCCGATGCCTTCAAGCATTGTCATGGTATTGATATCAACGATCGTCATCAGAAAGCATTTGAACTTGAAAGGGAACGCCAGGGTATCACCAATTGCTCGTTTGAAGTGTTGGACATAGAAGAGGAGCCGCACGGAACGCAATATGATCGACTCACAAGTTTTGAGGTGATCGAACACTTGCGTGAAGAGGATAGCGTAACACGTTATGCAGATCTTCTCAAGGAGGGTGGGGAGGCTATCTTCACTGTGCCTCATAAATGGTGGATTTTTGAAACCCATGGCGCGAACCTACCTCTACTGCCATGGAACAGGGTTCCGTTCTTTTCATGGTTGCCTAAGCCATTGCATGAGCGCTACGCCAATGCCAGAATCTATACAAAAGGTAGAATCAGGAAACTGTTGGAAAAATCAGGTTTCGAGGTTGTAGATCTGATCTACATTACTGCGCCTTTGGATGTGCTTAAGGATTCAGGCTTGAAGCGTTTCTTTACCAAGTATGTGTTTACTGGGCCTACAACGAAGAACCCCGTGTTGGCAACCAACATCTTTGTGCACGCGCGGAAGCGTTAACGTTCAATTATCCTGATTACTTCGAAGGCCTCAGCGTACTTCTCATTGATTTGAGTGCCTCTCAATCTGGCCAATCCGAATACAAATTCCTCAGAGGTGTAATTTCTAAACTGCTGGCTCGCGTATTTGCCCAATGCGTCAACCTTGGCTTTGACATCAATGTCATCCAGTTTGACATGGTAGTTAGTGGTTACCGTCAAGTTATTCCAGGGCAGTTCATAGCCCAGAATGGTGCTGTGCTTGAATGCGCGGATTCCTTCGTCATGAATGCACTGATGATCCTGGTGAACATCTGTTCCATTTGGGATGAATACCAGATCAGGTGCAATCTCCTTGCGAATAGACACCAAAGCTTCTAGAATGTCCTGACGATGCTCCTGTAGCTTCCTTACAGGATAATCTAGTTTGATTACGTTGGCGGGCTGGATTCCTAATTCTGCAGTGGCAGCTTCTACCTCCTTATAGAGTACGTTCTCATCCAGTCCCTCAGGAACAGATGCTTTACATGGAGAAAAGACCACGTAGTAAACTTCATGTCCTTCCCTTACATATCGATTGATGGTTCCTCCAGCACCAAATTCACCATCGTCAGGGTGCGGAGCCAAAATAATTACACGCATAATCAGTTATAGATTAGCTAAATATAATGGTTTAGGTTACCATCAACGCAAACCGGTGTCATATCGTACGTGAGTAATCAACAATCAGTTGTAGAAGCTTGCTCGTAACTTCCTCAATCATATTACTTTATTACGATATGTTTGTAGCGGTTGTTAGCATTAAACTTAACCTGAATTAGGATGTGTGGGATTGCAGGTATTATTTGTCTTAAGCAGAAGCAGTTAGCCCTGTACAATCCCTTGGTTTCTATGGCCAATGCAATGAGTCACCGCGGACCTGATGGGCAAGGTGTAATTGTGGGTAAATATGACGGTGAAAGCACATCCGTGGTGGATGCTTCTCAGTTTCCATATCTCAAGGAGGCCCAAGGCACTCTGGATGTTTCATCTTTTAGCGGACAGGTAGATAATTTCAGTTTTGGATTCGCGCACCGAAGATTGTCCATTGTTGACCTTTCCGAACATGGGCATCAACCCATGAGTGACCCTACTGGTAGATACTGGATCGTATTCAATGGCGAGATATACAATTACCCTGAACTCGCACAGGCACTACAGAAAGAGGGGGTTCATGTTGCCAACCCTAACTCTGATACTTCCGTACTTCTATCTGCATACACTCACTGGGGAGATGAGGTATTTAGCAAGGCAAACGGAATGTTCGCGGCAGTGATTTACGATGCCAGGCTGTCAAAGTTCATTTTTGCGAGAGATAGAATTGGCATTAAACCACTGTATTATTACCTGAAGAATGAGGTTCTCGTCTTTGCATCAGAACCGGAAACCATTCTTTCATCTGGACTGTGTCAGTTCGAGCTGGATTACGAGGGCCTGTGGATGAATTATCGCTACGCTTATTCCATGCGACCCAAAACGGCCTACAAAGGTATTCGGTCAGTTGATGCAGGATCAATTATGGAGTTAGATGCAAAGACAGGCGAAGTGAGTGACAAGATGTATTGGGAAATTCCTACGGGTGCATTTAATACTTACCGAAACTTTGATGATGCGCTCGAGGAGCTAGAAAGTATTTTAAGCTCAAGTACCCGATTAAGACTTCAGGCAGATGTTGAGGTGGGTACGTTTATGTCTGGTGGTGTTGATTCCACCACTGTCAGCGCTATAGCTAATGGACACCATCCTGGTATTAAGGCGTTTACACTAGGATTCAACGGACATCACGAATACGATGAGATCGATCTGGCCCGTGCTACTGCGAAGATGCACGGTATGGAGCACCTGGTAAAGTTTGTTGAACCCAATGATGTGTTGAAGGACATTGATGAAATGGTGTTCTGTTATTCTGAGCCATTTTATTCCTTTTCTCCTAACTATATCATCTCCTCGTTTGTGCAACAAAACAACATTAGGGTGGTCTTAAGTGGGTTGGGAGGTGATGAGTTGTTTGCGGGATACAGGTACTACTACTGGTACAAAAAAGCGAAGTCGCTTAACAATTTGTCTGCGCTTGTTAAAGTGATTCCGGGCGCTCTTAGGCCAGGCTTAAAAAAACTCAAGGGTTACCTGCCATTGAAGTCAGTTGCAACGTTTTATGGTCAGGCATATAGTCTCTTTGGTGCTGACCAATGCAAGCAACTTTTCGGAAAATCTATTTACTCGAATGACGATTTCTTCAGCTCATATTACGGTGTTAGTTCAGCAGACTTCGCAAGTCCATTTCAAGAACTGGCGTATTACGACATAAGGCATTTCATTGGAAATCACCATCTAAATCGCATGGATAGATTTACCATGCATCATTCAATCGAGGGACGATTTCCATTTCTGGACCATAGATTGATTGAATTTGCCATGAGACTTCCAGATGAGTATAAGTTCAATGGTGGCATACAGAAATACATCCTGAAAAAGTTAGCAAGCAAGTTCATTAGTCAGGATTCCATTACGATGAGCAAAAAAGGATTTAGTTTGCCAGTTGACAGTTGGGTTAAGAATGAAATCTCTGAATGGGTAAGTGAAGGCATTAAGGTGCTGGAAACACAAAGTATCTTCAAGGAAATTCCTAAGAACCTGAATACCTCTCAACGCGTTCATCTAGCGATGACTGGTAAGTGGATGGAACAATTCTCAAATCATGCTTAGGTTTTGTCTCAAGCATATGAGTTGGTTCATTTCTATTTTCGAAAGATCATTGGAACGCAAGTGGGCGAATCAAGGCGGGAATCACAACCCTATATTTATTCTGGGTGTGCCTAGATCTGGTACAACTTACTATTACCAGCAGCTTACGAATCAAGGTAAATACTTGTATCCAGACAACCTCGTTGGAATGGCATTCCGTAACTTGTATTTCGGATTTTGGCTATCCATGTTGTTCTATAAAAACCGCCCTCACAATTGTTTCAAAAGCAATTATGGAGAGACGAAGGGTTTACACTCACCCAATGAGTTTGGTCGGTTCTGGTATGGTTGGATACAGAACCACAGAGATGCCATTGAGGAAGATGATATAAATGAACAGAGCGTTATAGAAATCCGTAAAAAGCTCAATGCTGTTATGAACAGATGGAATCGACCGATAGTCATGAAGAACACCTATTTTTCCGTTCGTATTCCTTTGCTCTTGCGTGCGTTTCCAGATGCCAAGTTCGTGGTGGTTGAACGGAGCCAAGAAGCGGTTGTTCGTTCCATTTTGAAGGCACGTGAGGCGTATGGGGTTGATGATGGTGAATGGTGGGGGGTAAGGCCTAAAGGATACGACCAATGGCTGAATAAATCAGGGGAAGAACAGGCTAGATTCATGCACGATTCATTAATGGAGATCATTGATGTACAGTTGAAGGATCACACAAACAAGGTGGGTGTGGTTTATGAAAAGTTTGTTGAATCCCCAGAAGAACATTTGTTTTGAAGGATAAGAGATTGTATCAGGATTTTGTTGAACGAACGAATGCTCCGGTGTTCTTCAATACATGGTGGTTGGATGCAGTGTGTGGTGAAAGCAATTGGGAGTTTGTAAGCTCAACGAAAGGAGGTGAAATTGTTGCTGTTTGGCCTTATCAAAGGGTTACAAAAAAAGGACTCAAGCTCATTCAGAATCCCGTGTTGACGCCTAGATTGGGTGTGTGGTTCAATCACCCGGAATCTGAGCGGATGTATAACAGGCTGAGCTTCGAAAAAGACACTGTTAAGGAACTGATCGAAAGCCTGGGTGAGTTTCACGGACTTAACGTTAATTTTCATGAAGGGTTTACTTACTGGAGTCCGTTTTTGTGGGCTGGGTATAGCCAAACGACCCAATACAGTTTTGTGCTTTCAGATATGCAGTCTGAAGAGGAAGTATTTCGAAGGTTTAGAGATACGCTGAGAAGAAGGATTAAGAAAGGGTCTAAAGCGTTGGATATTCAGCAATCAAAAGATATTCAGCGATTTACTGAGCTTAATGCACAAATTTTCGAAAGACAGGAAGTGGAGGTTCCGTACTCAAATGAAACTTTCACAACCCTGGTAGAGAATGCACTGAAACATGACAAGGGAATTCTTCTGAGCGCTCTTCACGAGGGAAGGGTAGTAGGAGGTGTGTTCCTCGTTTGGGATGCCCGAAAAATGTATTACATAGCTGCCGGTTCTGAACCAGAAACCCGAAACCTGGGTGTAACATCAGTATTGTTGTGGGAGGGAATCAAAATTGCCATTGAAAGAGGATTGGATTTCGATTTTGAGGGCTCGATGATTGAAAGGCTTGAAAGAACGATGCGCAATTTTGGAGGTGTTCCCATTCCTTACTCTAAAATCTTCAGGGATAATTCAAAACTCTTAAAACTGAAGAGGGTGCTCAAATAATACCTGGGAGTTTCACCTTTTAATATGGGAATTGTAATAAGACATGCCTTCTGGAATTCAGTGTTCTCACAACTTGGGACCGTTCTTGGCTTGGTAAACGTAATCATTCTCTTTCCCGCATATTTCACGCAGGAAGAGTTTGGATTGACCAGGATTCTAGTGGCTATCTCAATGTTGTTCGTTCAGGTTTCTTCCTTGGGTGGGGAGAAGGTGGTCATTAAATTCTACCCGCTGTACCGAGAAACAAATGGCAAATCCAACGGACTGCTGCTCATCGCCTTGTTTCTTTCCCTCATCGGGTTTATCGTATTTGGAAGTGCGTTTTTCTTTCTAAAGGAGTACATCCTTGGATACTATGCTGATCAATCGTCATTGTTTCACGATTATTACGAAGCAGCGCTATTGATCTCAGGTGTCATGTTGTTTAACCTGATTCTTGAATCTATGCTGCAAGCGGTTAATAATACTGTGCTTACGGCATTTCTTAAGAATGTGCTGGTTCGCCTGATATGGATGGCGGAAATCTTTGCTTATCACTTCGGGTACATCAGTTTTGAGGCTTTCGTTTATCTCTTCATTGGTGCCTACTGCTTGAATACCATCATTATGCTCATTGTCTTGATGTACAGAGGGCAATTCGATCTAAAACTTACCAGGTTGTATGCCAGATGGCGTATGCTTAAAAGAATAGTGGTCTATGGCTTCTTTGTTATTCTAAGCGGTTTGTCAAGCTTGATAGCCAATAGAATAGACATCATCATGATTGGTTTCATGCTGACGCAGGGATTGAACAACGTTTCGATATACTCACTGGCGGTTTACATTGGCTCCGTAATTTACTTCCCTTCCCTGGCCTTGGGCAGGGTATCCATGCCTATGATATCTGAATTTTGGAAGAGCAAGCAACTAGACAGAATTAAGAGCATATATGTGAAAAGCTCTATCAATCAACTTTTGCTGGGTGCCTGGATCTTTGTGTGTACCTGGATTTGTATTGATGAGATATACACCTTCGTTCCAGACAATTACAATGGGGGAAAGTACGTGATCTTCTTTATCGGTCTTGCCCGGTTAATTGATATGATCACTGGGGTGAATGGAGTTATTGTGGCGGTGAGCAAAATCTACAGGTATACCGCGTTTATTGGTATTGGTCTGGTTGTATTAACCATTGGAACAAACCTGTGGTTAATACCTCGGTTTGGAATAGTAGGTGCAGCACTGGCTACAGCTATCGCCATGTTGGTATACAATACTATCAGAATCATTCTGGTATGGGTTAAGCTTGGAATGCAGCCGTTTAGTTGGAAGACTGCTGTATCTGTTCTCGTGGTTTCCGCCAGTGCGTGGATCTGTAGTTATTTCCCGTCTGCTGGTCACGATTTTCTCGATATCTTGATAAAGTGCACAGGGTGCACCTTGTTGATAGCTGGAGGTGTATACGGGTTGAAATTATCTGATGACTTAATAGCTTTACCCAAAGCACTTTTATCCAAAATCACCAATAGGGCTTAGGGTAATGTCACCATTAAAGGTCCATACCAATTCTAAATTCTGGGAAGAGAAGAAATATATCATTGAAACTCTGTTTACAACGTTTGTTGGGACGAACGTAGAGGTAGTTGCGGCAGAGGTTGATGGCTACCATATTGAGGGTGGGGGAAGAAGACTGGTCGTGAAAGACCATTTCTTCCACGGAGTTGAGGAATCATATTTGAATGAAGACAAACTGCCAGGAACACCTTTGTTTACAGGTGATGAAGTGCATGGTCGACCATTACCAATTCTATATGGTTCAGATCAAATAGAAAACCAGGGCGAGACTACCACCGTTGATTTCGATGTCTTCGCATCGGCATTTTTCATGTTGAGTAGGTGGGAGGAAACGCTGGCCAAACCATGTGATCGGCACGAAAGATTTCAAGGTGCCGAGTCCGTTGCTTACAAATGGGGGTTTCATAATACCCCGGTGGTAAACCACTATGGTATCCTTTTAAGGGATTGGATAAAGCGCTTTCTTGGTGTAGAGATCACCCTTGACCGTGAAGCAAGGGTATTTCTTACCCATGATGTTGACTCCCCGCGACTATGGACTTCCTTGAAAGCGTTTATGCAACAGCAGATGCTCACAATCTTTGAATACCATGCAGCTTGGCAGTACTACAGAAACTATGGCTCTTACTTTAAAAGGAAAAAGCACGATCCTTGGGATACTTTTGATTTGTTGATGACTCAGGCCGAGTCGTTAGGTGTGGCCGCTCATTTCTATTTCATTCCGGATGGCAGCTTGCCGCACGAAACGCATTACAAAATGACTGACGGGCATATTCAGCAACTCATGGATGACATGAAACGAAGGGGGCACGTCATTGGTATTCATCCAAGCTACCACACGCTTGGCAATCCTGAGATGTTGGCACAACAGAAGGACATCCTGGAGAAGAGTAGCGGATTACCTATAAATATGGGTAGACAGCATTATTTAAGGTTCAAGGCACCAGATACGTGGAGGCACTGGGAACAGGTAGGATTGGAAGTAGACAGCAGCGTTTATTATGCCGATGTGGGAGGATACCGATGTGGGGCTTGCTCAGAGTTTAGTGTATTCGATGTTATTGAAAGACGCCAGCTGCAATTGAAGGAACTACCTTTATCCATGATGGAAGCTACCTACATCAACAACATGGGTACTTCGCCAGAAGCAATGCAGGAAGTGCTGAGAACCAGCATGAAGGAGGTTAAAGCTTTGCAGGGTGATTATGTCTCATTGTGGCATAATTCTTCGTTCTACACCCCCCCTTTCCGAAAGTATGAAGAGGTGCAGAAATGGATGATCGAAGAACTGAAGCAGGTATTCTGATGGCGAATATTCAGCGCATAGGAATGGTGGTTGACACGGAGTTTACAAATGATCCACGTGTCCGGAATGAAGCTAAGATTCTAATTTCTGGAGGTTTCCAGGTTTTCGTACTTGCTATGAACTTTGGAAACTACGAGAACGATGAAGTGGTTGACGGTGCGGTTGTAGAGCGCATTGAAATGACCAGGGCCCGGAAGAACAAGCTTTACGGTACGATGAACACTGTACCGAAGTACATCACCTTGTGGAGAGATCGCATCAAGGCATTTGTAGCCAAGCATGATATCCAGGCGTTGCATGTGCATGATCTTCATATGATGGAAGCCTCCCATGGTGCAGTCGGAGGACAAATACCCCTGGTGATTGATCTTCATGAGAACATGCCTGCACTTTTCGAAACCGCATTTACCTGGGCACGAAAGCCACCCAAAAAGTGGATCATCAGACCTGGGGCCTGGAGAAAAAAGGAACCTAAATTGTTAGGCTGGGCCGATAGGATTATTGTCCTGGACCGAACCTATGCCGATCAACTGGCGGAAGATTACACGCATCTTAACCGTGACCATTTCGTGGAGTATCCGAATGTTCCTGATGTGGATCAGTTATTAAGCTATTCCGATGTAACTCCAGAGGGTATTGGGCAGGATGATTTTACACTGTTCTATTTTGGCATCATTGCGAAACGAAGAGGTGTATTCGAGGTTATGGGGGTGCTTCCAGAGTTGAAACAAGAGATCCCTAATCTAAAGTTGCTACTTATTGGTCCATGTGATCAGGCAGACCAGGAGGTCTTCAATAACCTGTTACAACAACCGGGTATCAAGGAAACTGTCGTTCATCACACATGGAAGGATATCAATGAATTCCCTAGCTATTGTAAAGCAAGTACAGTTGGGATTTCACCGATCGTTAAGGATGCTCAGCATGAATCGGGGATAGCAAACAAGGTCTTCCAGTATATGTTGTTTGGAAAAGCGCTACTGGTTTCCAATTGCTTACCACAGCAGAATTTGATAGAACAGTATGATTGTGGTCTCTCCTATGTTTGGAATGATCCCGAAGACTTGAAGGCCAAGATCAGAACATTGTATAACGACCAGTCTCGTACCGCAGCAATGGGTGAAAGAGGCAGAACGGCTGTATTGAATGAGTACAACAGTAAGAAGAAAGGTGAAGACCTTATTCGGCTCTACCGGGAATTACTCTAGCTGTTTGAGCATCTTATTACACATGGCGATCCACCTGTTGTAATAAGGCCCAATCCCCTTTCGTGAGCGTCCCTTTTTCAGAACAGCTTTCGCCATAGGTTTGTTTTTCGCTTTAAGGTAGCTCTTGGCCAGGTAGATGTAATGCTCTACATAATCAGGTTCAGCCTTTACAGCCTTGATGAGAAACGCAATGGCTTCTTCGTATGTTCCACCATCTGGGAAGTCTCTATACATACCCTTGATGATCGCTCGTTCAACTTTGTTGAATCCCGCCATTTCCCAATGCCACCTTCCCAGCACATGCAGCGCACCTCCATGGTTGGGATCCATCTGCAGAATGCGTTTGGCTTCATTCCTGATTTGACTGGCATACTTGGTTCTTTGCTTGTTGGGTGCATTCTCATTGATCGTACAGAGGGCAAGCAATTTGGTAAAATGTCCCTCCTTGTATGAAGCATCCATCTTTACGGAAGAGTTGCCATATTCCATTGCGGCATTTCCAAGGGAGGTCACCTCACTCTTGGATTTCAAAGTCCTGGCGCGCATGGCTACACAATAACCGTAGCGGGCATTGTATTCGGCATTGTTGGGATTCTTCTCTAGCAAATGCTTGTAAGCTTCTTCAGCTTTCCCAAACTGATACGTCTTAAGGTACCCACGCGCGTTGATCAACAAGGATTGTTCTCCTTGCGCATACTGAAGCATGGGGAGTATGGTCAAGACAAGCAGGCTATACAATTTCATCGTCAATCTTATTCTGCTTGTACTGCGCATGTCTGATGGAGGCATTTAGTTCATATCCAATCAACAGAACCAGTGAGTTCAGATAAATCCATAAGAGGATCACAATCAGTGCACCAATCGAACCATAAACCCGGTTGTAGCTGCCAAAGTGATTTACGTAGTAGCTGAATCCATAGGTCAGTAATAGCGATAACACAGTTGCCAGGGTTGAGCCTGCACTGACAAAACGGAACTTCTCACTTCTTACATTACCAAAGTAGTAGATGAAGGAGAAGCCCAGGAAGTACAGGAACACCACAATGATGATCTCTACGATCCTGAATGCAGTTTCAAACCAGGTGCCAACCATGTCGGCCTCCTTTGCCCAATACTGCAAAAGATCCTCACCAAAGGTCATCAAGGCAATGGCAAGCATTACCAAAAACGTTAGAACAAACAAAAGGATCAGGGAGTTCAATCTTTGCTTCCACCAATTACCTTTCTTAAGCACGTGGTAGGACTTGTTGAACGCATCAATCATAGCATTGATTCCGTTGCTGGCGAAGTAAATAGCAAGAATGAAACCGATAGATAACAGACCACCTCTTGGTGTGTTGATGATATCGTCAATAGTCTCCGTAGCAAGGTTGAAGGCCGTTTCCGGAATCACTGATTGAAGGACAAAAAGCAATTCTTGTTGGAAGTTCTCGATGGGAATGAAGGGTATCAGGGTGAACAGGAAAATGATCAACGGAAACAACGCAAGAAAGAAGCGGAAGGCCAAAGCGTAGGCGCGGGTGGTTACGTACCCTTTGCGAATGCCCTCCACGAAAAACGAAATCACTTTGTAGAGTGAAAGCCCATCAAGACCAGGCAGCACGATGCTGTCCAGGAATTGAATAATTCGCGACACGATGGCAGACTTCTGTATTTTCTCTTTCAGCCCCATTAAACAGCCTTAAGGCTAAGATCCAGACTCTTGATCTGGTGTGTTAAAGCGCCAACGGATATATAATCCACTCCCGTTTCCGCATAAGCCCGTATGGTTTGTTCAGTAATTCCACCGGATGCTTCGGTCTCAATATGATCCGGAATGGACTTGAGAACGTTACGCATTGCTTCAGGTGTAAAGTTGTCCAGAAGTATTCTGCGGATTCCTCCGGCATTTACAATCTCTTTCACTTCGCTTTCATCTCTTGCTTCAACAACAATTTCCAGATCGAAGTTGTTTTCCTTCAAATAGGAATGAGTTGCTTCAATAGCTTGGGTGATGCCACCCGCGTAATCAACATGATTGTCCTTTATCATGATCATATCGAAAAGACCGAAGCGATGATTGAAACCGCCACCAAGCTTTACAGCAGCTTTCTCAAAGTACCGCATTCCAGGAGTAGTCTTTCTGGTATCCAGTAATTTACAGTTGGTGCCAGCAATTAGATTACAAAGATGAGCTGTATAGGTAGCGATCCCGCTGAGTCTTTGTAGATAGTTCAGCGCAAGTCTTTCAGCGGTGAGGATGTTTCTTGCGCTTCCTTCAATTTGGAGTATCACATCACCCTCAACTATTGCTTCCCCATCCTTTTTGAGTTCTGTGATTTGAATGTTAGGATCAACCAGATGGAAAACTTCCTTCGCTGCAAATATTCCTGCAACAATGCCACTTTCCTTTGCCAGTAGATGTGCACAGCGAATTTCAGATTCGGGAATACATGCCAATGACGTATGGTCGCCATTGCCAACATCTTCCATTAAAGCTTGTTGAATAGAGGTTTTGAAATCCATAAGTGGGGCTACCCCACAAAGCTATTGACTATCTGCTTCAATTCTCAGCTCGTTGATCACAATTTTTGAGCCGCCTTGCTTGTACAACAAATAGGTTCTGAACTTGCCTTTGGAGGTAGAAAGCGTTCCTATGGCGTAGTATGTATCCGATTTTGACTTGCCATTGTGACTGGTAGCGTAGGCCTTTGGTGGATGGGATTGAAAGAATTTCTTCAGCACCAATTCCGCTTGTGCTTTGCTATATACATCCTCTTTTCCAGCAAGGTTAAGGTCTACCTCCCCGGCAAAATAACTTGCAATTACCTGGGCATCACCTTTAGAGAATGCATCTGCAAGCCCCTTCGGCAATACACCTGAGGTCATAATGCTTGCAGCAAGCGAAATAACCAATGTAAAGAAGTAACTGTTCATGGATCAGATTTTGATGTATTTAAACAATAATCGCGCCAAATATAGTGATGCATTGCCGCCATTTCGTAGCCCTCACGGATTATACTCAACATTGCATCGTTAAAACCGGTGATTTTATGACATTTAAGCCATGAACAGGATCAGGGTTATAGCTGTGGGTAAGACCAAGGAAGCTTGGATTGAAGATGGGATACAGAAGTTTCGCAAACGCCTGATGCCTTATACGAAGCTCGAAGAGAAAGTTCTTGGTACCGGGAAAGGAAGTGAGAAGGAGGTAAAGGACACAGAAGCGAAGTCCATTTTAGAGACTTTAGATGCAGCCGACTACATGATCTTGCTTGATGAACGCGGTACTGATCTTTCTTCCGTTGATCTATCAAAAACCATTGAGGAGCTGGGCGTACAGGGTATCAGCAGTATAACCTTTGTTATTGGTGGGGCTTATGGAGTAAGTGACGATGTAAGACAAAGAGCCAACAAAACGATCCGCTTGTCTTCCATGACTTTCACACATCAGATGATCAGGGTAATCTTGATGGAACAGTTGTACAGGGCCTTCTCCATCTTAAGAGGGGAGAAGTATCACCATTAAATCCCGTTGGCCATATTTTTTTCCCATTCCCAGGAAGAACGCATCATCTCGTTAAGATCGAGTTCCGGGGTCCAGCCCAAAATTTCCTTGGCTTTCGTACAATCCGCGTAAATGGCTTCTGCATCGCCTGCACGTCTTGGACCGTATGAATGAGGCACCTCCAGGCCATTTACCTTTTCGAAAGCCTCCAGTAATTCTTTCACAGATGTTCCCGTTCCATCTCCCAGGTTGAAGACATCATAGTTCTTCCCAGCAAGCGATCTGGCGTAGTCAATAGCAAGGATGTGTGCCTTGGCAAGGTCTGTTACATGTAGGTAATCCCTCAAGCACGTGCCATCTGGCGTATCATAATCATCACCGTGCACGCTCAGGGCCGGGCGTTTGCCAATGGCTACCTGGTTCAGAATAGGGACGAGATTCTGTGTGCCGAAAACCGGGTCTTCGCCTAGCAGTCCGGTCTGATCTGCGCCAACGGGATTAAAATAACGAAGTGAGATTCCTGCAATGTCAGGATGTTGCGCACAGAATTCTCTCAGGATAACTTCACTTGCCTGTTTCGTTTCACCGTAAGGTGATTCTGCTTTGGGTAGTTCAGCTTCCTCTGTAACCGGTAATTGCTCGATGTTACCATACACAGAACACGATGAGGAGAAGATATGGATCGGTACATTGAATTCTTGCTGGAGAGACAATACCGTTTCCAGACTTTCAATGTTGTTCTTCCAATATTTCTCTGGTTTTTCCACACTCTCGCCAACTGATTTAAAAGCGGCAAAGTGAATTACTGCGTCAATCTTATTCTCTTCGAAGATGACCTTGCTGGATGCACGATCAATGAGATCCACGTGGTAGTTAGAAACGGCAACACCACAAATGCGTTCAATGCGTTCGAAGGTACGCGTGGAGGAATTCGAAAAATTGTCAGCTGAAATTACATGGCTGCCGCCTTTTCGGATCAACTCCAATATGGTATGTGATCCAATGTAGCCCGCGCCTCCAGTCACCAATATAGTAGGGTGTTCAGCCATGCGGCTAAAGTACTCCTTTTCAGAAATTCTTCCCTTACCTTTGCAATATGCAGTATTACACGCTGTTGGACTTATTTCTGGGTCCGCTGTACATAATGATTGCCTTTCTTGTTGCGTGGATGGTATGGACACGGAACAAGAATGATCCGAGGTACCGGTACCTGCAGCCAGCGCTTACCATTAAATTGGTGGGAACCCTTGCCTTCTGTGCTATTTATACTTTCTACTATGGAGGTGGAGATACGATAGGGTATTTTTACTCTTCCGGTGTGCTCCTGAATCTTATGAAGGTAAACCCAACGGGATTTCTCGAAGTGCTCTTTGGTGAATGCACACCTGAACGCTATTCTTATTTCACCACAGAGACAGGATATCCGTGGTATTGGATGGACAATGCAGCATTTGCGGTGGTTCGCCTTACCGTTCCAATTAGGATGCTGGGGATGGGTAGCTTCCTGGCTTCTTCGGTTGTCTTAAGTTGCTTTGTGTTTTCCGCCATGTGGCGTTTATATATTATCGTTACCGACCTATACAATAGATCCAATGTAACCATTGCAATCGCTGTGTTGATGATTCCATCCGTTACGTTTTGGGCCGGAGGAATACTCAAAGATTCGTACACGCTTCTGGCGTTGTGTGTATTTGTTGCAGCCTTGATGGAGATCTACATGAACCGGAGAGTTCGCGTATTCAATATCGTAGCAATAGTGCTTAGTGTGTTTATTCTGATGATTGTTAAGGTGTACATTTTGCTTGCGCTAATGCCGGCAGTACTTCTTCTACTGGTCTACAAGCGTATACGTAGAATAAGGAACTTATTATTACGATTTGTTGCCACACCTTTGGTTTTGGGAATTGGAGTCGGGTTAGCGTATGGTGCATGGACACTATTAGGAGCGTTTGATCCAAATTATACCGAAGTTGATCAGCTTGTGGTTTCAGCCCACGAGAAGCATGTTGACCTTAAACAGGCGTACTACGGGGGTAATTCCTTTGACATTGGCGATTACGAACCCACGGTTGGGGGAGCCCTTTCCAAGTTTCCTCAGGCCGTAACCGCTGGATTGTTCCGTCCCTTTCTCTGGGAATCGCGGAACATTGTAATGGTTATTTCCGGACTGGAAAACCTCATACTCCTGCTTATGGTGCTATACGTTCTGCTGTTTAGAAAGCGAAGACTGTTTGCGAGTTTCGGCCAACAACCGTTTCAAGTATTCTGTCTAACCTTCGCTGTGGTGCTGGCCTTCGTAATTGGCATTTCTACTTCCAATTTTGGAAGCCTGGTAAGATTCAAGATACCGTTGCTGCCTTTTATGGTAATGTTCCTCGTTAACCTTTTCGAGGAGCGTCAGGAGGATTCTCTGGAGATGGCTGTATAGATATTGTTGTACAACTGAACCCCGGCACTTAGTCCAAAGTACTTCCTCGATTTACCAGCCAATTGATCACTGTCTACACTTTCCAGAACCTGTTGAAACTTCTGGTAATCCAGTTCAGGAGCTTCGAAATCAACAAGGAGACCACAGTTAAGGTCGGAGATAATCGCTTCTATGTCTCCAACACCTGGGTTTGTAATAACCGGGACGCCCATGAGTAAGGCTTCGCCAAGCTTTGTAGGACATGAAGCACTTTTTGAAAATGTAGGGCGAATGAAATAAACACATGCGTTCAGCATGCTAAGGAATGTAGGGATCTGTTCCCTTTCTAACTTAACACAATGAATGTTTTTGCCAAACAGCGGATGATCCTTAAGAGCGGTGGGAGGATCATCGTTTGAAGCCAATACAAAGTGTAAATCTGTGTGGTCACTTGCTAATTGATCGTAAAGAGAAAGCATCTCATTTAAGGCGTACCATGTTCCCAATGAACCTAAATATCCTATCACCGAAGCGGAGGCTCCAATTCCCCAGGTATGTGCGAATGACTTTCGCTGGCTGTCATCGATCTGATTCACGTTGAAGTGATGTTCATCAGCACAACATGGAATTACAGAGATTATTTCCGCTGACACTTCGAAGTGATTTTGCAGATGTTGTTTGGCTTGTTCTGTAAGCACAACTATCTGATCGGCCTCTTTCAGAAAGGATTTTTCTTTCTTTTTGAAATAGTTGAATACCGTTCTGTACCAAGGCACACTCAGATTCCATAATCCTCCTTCTGTTCGTTCCTCGATCCAGAATCCCCGCATATCAAAAACGAAGGGAACATCATATTTCCTTTTGACAGACAAACCGGCCAGTGCAGCAATGTAGCTTCTGCAATGAACGAGGTCAAAGGTTTGAGAGCCCAGCAGTTTATCTGCTACGCGAAATATCTTGCGAACATCCTTCAGCGTGGAAAAGATGGGCGGTTTGGCTGTGTACGGAATAGGGTGCCATTGAATACCAGCGTTATCAGTAAGGTCACGGATTTTATCCTCGCCCAGCGTGAATCTCTCTGGTTTCTCACACGAGATCACGTGCACCTCATGCCCAAGTTTGGTTAGGCCCATCAGATAGGGAAGGATTTGTGATCGCCCCAATGGATCAATAAGACCATCATAAGTGATGTAAAGTGCTTGAGCCACGTATTCGTGTAGAATTTGTTGGAAAGGTAGTGATGTGTCGCAAATGAGGAAATTCTTTCTGACCTTTGGAAATGCCCTGAATGTACGGGCAAGCTACTTTTGGGACTAGTTAGGAACATTATTATCCTCACCATTGGCAGGGCAGTAAACGTGCTCGCCAGTATAATTTTTCTGCCTTACCTGGCTAGATCACTTTCAGTAGGGGCTTATGGTAATTATGGGCAAACGCTCCTGGTTGTAGATACAACTACCACTTTGTTCTCAGGTGGACTGGCCACCATCTTGTTGGTATTCCTGGGAAGAGAGCGAAACAATTATACCACCACAATTTCAAGCAACTTACTCATAGCTCTGGGGCTCGGGGTCATTGCATATGGTGGGATATACTTCGGTTCTGGAACCATTTCCAACTTCTTTGAGAACCCTGCACTGAAAGAGTACCTTCCGTTATATGGTGCAGCCGTAATCTTTGGATTGCTCAACTCAACACTGTCTACATTGATGGTATTCTATAAGAAGGTCAAACAGTACACCATCATTGTTACTACTACCAATGCATTGAAAATTGGTTTGCTGTTTGTGGCCATACAGTACTACGAATCCATGTTTTTGGTTTTCTGTGCGTTGCTAGCGGTGCAGGCTTTGCAAACCCTTGCTCATTTGTCTATTGTTGGCAGCAGGATTAAGGTTTCCGCGGGAGACGTAAAACAAGGCTTGAGTCAGCTTAAACAAGGAATTCCATTGAGCGCAACCAGCATTCTTGGATATCTTATTCTCTCATCCGATGGGGCAATGGTAAGTTACATGCGTGGAGTAGAGGATTACGCGACATATCGAATTGGTGCCATGGAGGTTCCGTTCATTTCAACCATCTACCTGTCTATTGCGCAGATCATTTTACCCAGGGTAACTCAATTGTTGCCGCTTGGTAAGTATCGGGAAATCGCCTCGCTCAAGCGGGTTGTGGCGGAAAACTCTGCAGCGATCATTTACCCGGTGTGTATCTACCTTGTATGTTTTAGCAGGGAGTTCGTAGAGTTATATTTCTCTGAAAAGTACGCGGCAAGTAGTTTGATCTTCGCCATCTTCAATTTGACGTTGCTCATTCGCATAAACGATTACCTCGATGTTTTGATCGCAGACGGAAAGGCGAAACTGATAGCGTGGATTCACCTGTTTGTGTTCTTCCTCAATCTCGCACTGAATTACGTATTCATTATGTTGATAGGTATTGAAGGTGCTGCCGTGGCAACGGTGGTCTCTTTGTTTACTTACTGTGGGATATTTCTTTACTACACAGGACAGAGTCTTAAGCTTCCTCTGCTGGAGTTCTTCAATATCTGGCGGATAGGTAAGGTGTTGCTCATATCGTCCTTGGTGCTTGCCCCATTTGTTTTTGTGGTTCATTGGTTTGATATCCCGATATACTACAGATTGATTTCTCTGGTTTACTTCCCAATCATATATATAGTATTGCTCAAGCAAGGCATGATACACGATAAGGTGAAACAAACCATCTTCGCGCGGTTGCCGGATTCGATGAAACGTGGTATCCTTGGGTGATGGCCTCAGTTCTGATTCTTTCCTACAGTCATATTAGCAGCGACCCCAGAGTGCTGAAGCAGGTAGATGCGTTCAAATCGATCTATGCATTGGACATCGCGGCCTACAGTTGTGAGGAAGAAGGTATCAACACTTTTATTCCAATTCATCGACCTCCTTCTTTTTCTATTGGTAGGAAGATTAAAAGGTACCGTTACCTTAAAACAAAGGATTTTGAAGGCTGGTACTGGGATGCCGGTAAAGAGGATCTATTGAAGAGGATGGAGGGGAAAACTTATGATGTCATCATTGCCAACGATATACACACATTGCCCCTTGCGCTTCGCTTGGCTAACGATCAGACGAAGGTCTTCTTCGATGCCCATGAGTATCACCCGGAGGAATTCACAGAAGATGAGGAGTGGTCCACATTCCAGCGTCCTTATATGGAGTACCTATGTACTACCTATATACCGCAAGTTGATGCTTTTGCAACGGTGAATGAGTCTTTAGCTGAATCATACAAGACGCTCACTGGAATTCAACCTGAGGTGGTGATGAATACCAGTCCATTTGTGGAATTGGAAGCAAGCCAGACCAAAGAGATCATAAGGATGATCCACCACGGGGCAGCTATCAGGTCAAGGAAAATTGAAGATATGATAGCGATGGTGGGTCTTCTTGATGATCGGTTTACCATGGACCTGATGTTGGTGGGAAGTTTGGATGAATCCTATTACCAACAGTTACAATCACTCTGCCAGGATAACCCACGTGTTAACCTCATTGAGCCGGTCTCATTGAGCCAGATTGTGGGTAAACTGAACGGTTATGACATTGGCGTGTATATTCTTCCACCTTCCAATTTCAATAATGAACACGCCTTACCCAACAAGATATTCGAGTTTATTCAGGCTAGACTAGCCATAGCCATTTCACCCAATAAGGAAATGAAGAGAATGGTTGAGGAACATGAATTGGGTGTGGTGGCAGATGGATTCACTGTTGAAGGATTAGCCAACGCCATCAACGCCTTGTCAATCGAACAGATCAATACGTATAAAGCGAATTCTGCGAAAGCGGCTGAAACCCTTTCATCGGAAACCAGTATCGAAAAATACCGTTCACTTGTGAAGCGTATTTTAGCAGCCTGAACTGCTCCAGTTCCAATTTGAAATGTGCGGTATTAGCGGAATACTATCCCCTCAGAATGCTATCGATCGTGGTAGGGTCGAAGCCATGGTTAATGTTTTGGTACACCGTGGTCCGGATGGCAACGATGTTTGGTTAAATGATACGAAGACAGTAGCGCTTGGTCACAATAGGCTTGCGATTATTGATCTTTCAGACGGTGCGGCTCAACCAATGCAGTCGCCTGATGGCCGGTATGTGATCACCTTCAACGGAGAGATCTACAACTACGTTGAGCTGGCAGGCGAGTTGAAAACGAAAGGTGTGCAGCTTAGAACGAGTAGCGACACAGAGGTACTGTTGATGCTATTTGCTCTTGAGGGAAAAGCAATGCTGAATAAGCTTGATGGGATGTTTGCATTCGCGATCTGGGACAATGAGACCAAAAGTCTGTTTTGTGCACGTGATAGGTTTGGGGAGAAACCTTTTTACTACAGTCCAGGGGCATCTTTCACCTTTGCTTCCGAAATGAAGGCGCTGTTCGCGGCAGATGTTCCAAAGCGCGTGAATGAAAAGAAGGTATTCGACTTCATTCTATACTCAACGCTGGAAGACCCCTACGACCTCACGTCAACCTTCTACGAAGGAATTTTACAATTGCCAGCTGGACACTGGATGCAAGTCGATAATGGGCTGCGTATTGAAACCGACAAATACTGGGACGTTGATCTGAACCATAGGATTGACATCAGCGAGCAGGATGCGATAGCTGAATTTCGAAGACTATTTGAAATAAGCGTAGAACGAAGATTGCGTAGTGATGTACCTGTAGGTTCAAGTCTTTCCGGTGGACTGGATTCATCATCCATCGTGATGGAAATCCACAGGCAATTAGATGAGCATGCGGTGCAAAAGACCTTCTCAGCAAGGTTTCCGGGCTACCATAAGGATGAGTCGAAGTATATGGACATGGTGATCGACAGAATCAATGTTGAAGCACATGCAGTTACGCCTTCGGAAGAATCTGCGCTGAGCAACTTCAGAGAAGTGTGCTACTATCAGGAAGAACCTTTTGGTAGCATGAGTATCCTTGCTCAGTTTGAGGTCATGAAGCTGGCCGGTAGTTCTGGAATCAAAGTACTCCTTGATGGACAAGGTGCTGATGAGACCCTGGCGGGTTATGTGCGGTACCTTGAGACTTATTTGGCCTCGGTACGTGATCCAGGCGAGCGGAAACGTATTCATGATGCTATGAAACTTGTTCAGCCCGCGGATGTCCTGCCTGACATCAATGCAAAATTGCCAACGCAGACAGATACGGGCATAGCCCGAAGCGCTTTAAGTAAGATCAGACGATCAGTGAAAAGTCCTGATAATCCATATTTCGTGGGGATTCATCCTGATGTTGTCTTGAAGCATCGGGCGGATCCCAACCCTATACTGAAACCTCAATCATTGAAGCAAGCGCTATATCAATCTACATTTAAAAGGGGTTTGAATGAACTGTTGAGGTATGCCGACCGCAATGCTATGGCGCATTCTGTTGAGGTCAGACTTCCTTTTCTGTACCATGAGTTGGTAGAATTCACCTTCAGTCTTCCAGAGGAACTGTTGATAGGAGAAGGGTGGACGAAGTATATTCTAAGGAAAACGATGGAGCCAGTTCTGCCAGCTGAGATCACCTGGAGAAAAGAAAAAGTTGGTTATGAACCTCCGCAGGAGAAATGGATGGTTCAGGACGACTTTGTGAAAGAAGTTGCAAATGCAGTAGATTGCCTCAAAGATCATAAGGTGATCCAGCACTCCCTCGATCGATTGGGATGGAAATACCTGATGGTTGCAAGATTGTTTGATTGATGCGTAAAATTCTCTTCTGTGCAGTAGATGTAGGTGGCCGAATATGTCAGTACACGAAGATACTCGAGGAGCGCTACGGCACGCGGGTAAAATGTGAGTCCTTCGTTAAGTATGCCGTAAGTCAATCGCATTTCAAGAGTAATTACACCAGGGTATATCAGTTCAGAGAGAAGTCAAGTCTTGCCCAGTGGTGGTTGTCGCTGCGCCACTTCTTGTGGGCGTTGTTCAGATTTGATGTGATTTACATTATCTCAGGTGAGAACATTCTGACGCATAAACTACTGGCCTTTGAGTTGTGGTCGTACAGATTATTTGGAAAGAAGATAGTCATGCATTTTGTGGGCAGTGACATTAGGAACACTGCACATTTGATCTGGCAAAATTTTGCACATGCCGGAAAGACTGATGAACCGGAACCGGCAGCGCAAACCAGCCAACAAATCCATCGTTGCAGGTTGGCAGAGAAGTATGCGCACAAGATACTTGTGAGTACACCGGACCTACTATCGTTTTTCACGGAAGGCAAAGCAGAGTACATTCCGGTGTTTCTGGACGTAGAGGCTGAAGGGAGTGCATCCTCCGGGGGTGAGGATGTAACCGTTTTATTTGCTCCGTCTCATATTCATGTAAAGGGTGCTGATGTTGTTTCCCCGGTATTGGATAAGATTGCTCAGCGTGAAGGTGTAAGCTTAATCGATACAACGTTGATGGATACTGCCGATAAGCCAGATCAGCAGTACAAATTAACCCGCTACGAACTTTTGGAGTATTATAAGAGCGCAGGTGTCTTAATTGATCAGGTAATCATAGGGTGGTACGGCCTTCAAGCCATTGAAGCTTTGGCTTTCGGTTTGTTACCTGTGGTTCGAATTGATCAAACGGTCGAATCTCACTTGAACGAAGACTGTCCTATGATTACCTTTTCGGATATTTCTTCCCTTGAAGAAGCCATTATAAGGGCCATTGAAATGAAGCAAAAGGGTGAATGGGATGCAGCCCGGGCCAGAACATGGGTAGCTGAGAATCACAGTGCTGATGCCTCAGATCAGTTAGGTAACCTTCTGGCTTGGATTGCTGGAGTATAGCAGTGAATAACACGATAGTCTATATTATTTCTGATGTCAAACATTCGAAGTATTTCGAGTGGTTGGCTTCACAGTGGGATGATCATTTCACAATGTCATTCCAGGTGATTCTGATCAATGGAAAAGGCGGTTCTTTGTATGAGCATTTAGTGCAGGCAGGTATTCCCGTTCATTGTGTTGAAGTAGCTTCTCGGTGGTCTTGGCGTGGAATGAAAGCTATCAAAGCATTACTCTTGCAGATTCAACCTAAAGTGGTACATACCCATTTGCTTACCGCTAACATTTTGGGACTGGTAGCCGCCAAGCGTGCGGGAATTGAAATGCGCGTTCATACACGTCACCATTCTACCTTTCACCACGACTATCATCCCAGATGGGTGAGGGTTGACAAATGGTTGAGCGGGCTTTCTACGCGAGTAGTGGCTATTTCCAAGGTGGTTCATGATGTACTTGTAGATCGTGAAGGTGTGACCAATACCAAAATTCTTCCGGTTCCACACGGGTTTGATCTTGATTGGTTTCAGGCCGGTGATGAAGAAATTCTGGCAATGCGGAATGGTTGGGGTGTAGGCGACAGAAGAGTAGTTGGTGTGGTTTCGCGAATGATTGATTGGAAAGGTGTAGATCATATTGTGAGGGGATTCAAGACTTATGCGAAGGAGTATCCAGATGCAGTATTGATTTTCATTGGAACTTCCGGACCCGATCGAGGAGAATTGATCAATATGATAAAAGAGGAGTTGGACGAGGATCAGTTTAGATTGCTAGATCATGTAGAGAAGATGAACGTTGCCTATCGTTGCTGTGATTGTATTGTTCATGTGCCAATCACCCCAGAAGTAGAAGCATTTGGTCAGATCTACGTTGAAGCTTTGGCATCTGAAACGCCACTTATCTGCACGTTGTCGGGTATTGCACATGAGTTTATAATAGATAGACAGAATGCCCTTGTTGTAGATTACCAGTCCGGCAAGGGGATAGCTTTAGCACTTCAGGAATTGCATTCAGATGGAAGTTTAAGAGCATCTTTGATAAGCAACGGAAAGGCTGCTGTTGAACCCTTCCGCTTTTCAGAGCACATGGCAAAACTCAGAGGGCTATATGAGTGAGCAGGGTGTTATGTTCTCCGTTGTTATTCCGGTCTATAACCGAATAGATCGATTGCAGGGTGTGTTGGATTCGTTTGCAAATCAGACGTTCCAGGCCTTTGAGATCATTATTGTAGATGATGGAAGCAAGACAGCAGTGGCTAATCACCTGGATGCATTGCAGTCAGAAAGAATCCGTGTGATTCATATTGAGAACAGTGAACGGGGCGCAGCGCGGAATGCCGGTGCACGTGTGGCTAATGGAGTGTATTTGAACTTTTTTGATTCAGATGACCTGGCGTATTCAGATCATCTTGAGAAGGCAAGGGAAGTGGTGGATGGAGATGGCCCGGAGGTGTTTAGTTTTGGTTTCGATTGGTTGGATGCCAACGAGAAACGTTTTAGATCAACGGTTCCAAAGGGAGACCCCTTCTCAATTCTTGTAAACCGGAACGATTTCCAATGCAATACGGTATTCATTAGAAGAGATGTTTGGGAAGCTGAGCCCTTCAACGAAGACCGGGCATTGGCTGCGTCAGAAGATTGGGAATTGTGGCTTAGATTGGCGGCAAGGTACCGCTGGCGAATCTATGCGCACGTAACAGCAGGATTGGTGGATCACGAGGGTAGAAGTGTTCGAGCGATGGATATTGACGCCATCGAACAGCGGAAGCTGCTGATGTTGGAATACGTATTTCAAAATGAACTGCTCAGCGAGAAACTTGCTGGCCAGCGCACCAGAATGGAATCAAGGGCCTGGACGTATATCGCGCTGCACGCTGCTCTGGGGGGACAAAAGAAAAGAGCCAGGAAAGGTTTAGGTAAGGCAGTTGGATTATCGTTTTCCGTCTTGTTTACCAGGCGGTTTTATGCAACTTTGAAACATATCATATTTGGATGACATGAGTTTACAGATCGTCTTTGCAACAGGTAATGAGAACAAACTTCGTGAGGTCAAACAGTTGGTGGCCGAGGAGACTGGAATTGAGATTGTGGGCCTCGATACGGTTGGTATCACAGAAGAGATTCCTGAGACCGGTGACACACTTGAAGACAATGCGTTGGAGAAAGCATTCTACGTTGCAGACAAGTGTGAGGAGTATTGTATTTCGGATGATACAGGACTTCTTGTTGATGCCCTGGATGGTCGTCCAGGTGTCTACTCAGCACGGTACGCTGGAGAGCATTGTTCAGCCGATGAGAACATTGATAAGCTGCTAAGCGAGCTGGAAGGTGTTGAAGACAGATCTGCTCGGTTCAGGACAATCATTGCTTTAGTAATGGACGGGGTAGAATACCTCTTTGGTGGTGAAGTAGAAGGCTCAATCGCTACTGAGCGTAAAGGAGAGGGAGGTTTTGGATACGATCCAGTATTCATTCCTTCAGGCTACGATATCTCCTTTTCAGAGATGACACCGGATCAAAAAAACAGTATTAGCCATCGGGGATTGGCATTGCAGGGACTCGTTAAGTTTCTAAAGGAGATCAACCCCTATTAAGGGCTTGAGCAGTAAGTCCGTTTACCAGGTCACTTAACGGAATACCTGCCGCCTCACACTGTTTGGGTACAATGCTTTCTTCAGACAATCCCGGTACAGTGTTTACTTCGATCATTTGTGGTCCTTCTTTCGTGATGATGAAGTCGATGCGAGCAAGCCCTTCTAATCCGAGTATTTGAAATACTTTCTTAGAAAGTTGCTGAACCTTCAAAGTGTCTTCTTCCGAAATTCTTGCCGGAGTTATTTCTTCAGATTCACCACTGTATTTGGCTGCATAATCGAAGAACTCATTTTCCGTCACGATCTCGGTTGGTGGGAGAGCGATCAGTGAACCAGTGCAATCCATTACTCCGCACGAAACCTCTGTACCGTCAAGAAAAGATTCAATAATAACCAGCGATGATTCGTGTAAAGCTAGTGTTAGTGCAGGCTTTAACTCATCCACCGTTTTCACCTTGGTAATTCCGAAACTAGATCCAGAATCATTTGGCTTGACAAAACAAGGATAGGTAAGCTGATTGGCCAATGCGTTTACATCTTCGCCTTCCTGGAAGGTATGCGATTCAGCACTGGCAATTCCAAATCGCCTCAACAGTTGGTTGCACCAATACTTGTGAAACGTGAGTGCAGATGCGTAATAGGTGATGCCAGTGTATGGCAAACCAATCGCATCAAAATACCCAAGGATCTTTCCGTCCTCTCCTGGTGTCCCATGGATGATGTTGTAGACCACATCAAAATGGATCTTTTCACCATCGCAATCAAATGAGAAGTCGTTCTTGTCAATAGGATGTGAGTGCCCATTATGGTCAACAGTCCAGCCTTCCTCACTGATCTTTACCATCCACGGCTGGTAGGCCTCCTTATCAATGTACTTCAACACCGTTTGCGCTGAAAGCTGAGAAATCTCCCACTCCGAAGAATAGCCTCCATATATGATTGCAACCCTCTTCATTCAATCCGTTTATTTAAAAGTAGCTGATATGTACGCTACCGGGATTCTTGTCGTTTGATACTTATACACAGGATTACTAACGATTGATCCGAATCGTTATTATCTAACATATAGTGTTGATTTTCAAATAGTTATAACACTATCAGAATTTTTATCTTTGTTGGGTTAATCCGAATAGGCCGTCTTATCAAGCAGTTATTCTCCAGGAAAGTTTTGATCAACCTCACAGCCGCATTAGCGGTTATGTGTCTGATGGTATTTCTTGCCTTCAAATTTTTGGCTTGGTATACAGATCACGGTGAGTCCATAACCGTTCCAGACTTACGTGGAAAGAGCTACAAAGAGATTGATGGTATTGTTGAAGAGTATGGGTTGCGGTATCATATTACAGATTCGATCTGGCGACACGGGGAAGAGAAGGGGATTGTTCTCGAGCAGAGTCCGGAAGCTGAAGACCAGGTTAAGAAAGACAGGACGATCTATCTGACCGTTAACCGGTTTACCAATGAGCGCGTCAGCTTGCCTATGCTTAACGACTTATCCGAAAGGCAGGCCATAGCCAAGATCAAATCCAGCAAGTTGAAACTGGGAAAGGTTACTTACCGACCAAGTGAGGGGTGTTGTTACATACTGGGGTGGAGAGTTAAAGGCAAACAATTGGAGCCTGGCACTTTGGTAGACAGAGGAACCAAGGTAGACATCGTGGTTGGTATGGGAATGTCTAAAGAGTTTGTAAGCGTACCTGGTGTGAAAGGATTAACCAAGGAACAGGCGCTTGAAGTGCTATTTGAAAACTCACTTACCATCGGTGGCGAGCATTTTGATCCCAATTCGGTATTCACCAGGGAAGACTCCCTTAAAGCCAAGGTTTACAAGCAGATTCCGGGCCCTGGTGCCAACTCTGTTCTGTTAATGGGAAGTGGAGTAACTTTATACTTTACGCTTGATACGCTCCATTTTCAAGGTCAAAGCAATTTAAAGGACACGGGGGCCGTTAAATAGTGGCTAAATTTGGGTTATGCGCCTAATCGCACAGTTAGCAATTGTAGGATGTTTATTGTTTTCCGTTTCTGCCACCGCGCAGATGCAGCTTACCGACCTGTCCTTTAATCAGGCGTTGGTTGGATACTATAAGCAGTTTTACAAGCAGCACCTCAGCATGAAGGCAGGTAACGATACATTGAATCTGCCTTTCTTCGAGGATTTCACCAAAGATTATTACTACCCGGATCCTGATAAGTGGTCGGATGTGAATGCATTCGTGAACCGGGGTTATCCCATAAACCCCAGATCCTATGGCGTGGCAACGCTAGACGGTCTTGACTCTACGGGCTATCCCTATAATTTTGCTGATCCATTTTCTTACGGTGAAGCAGATCATCTCACTTCCAAACAGATAAGATTGCAGGGTGCTGCGGATAGCGTATACTTCAGCTTTTTCTATCAACCGCAGGGCAGGGGGAATAAGCCTGAAGACAAGGATTCTTTGGTACTGGATTTCTATCGAAGTACAGACAGTACGTGGGTGAGGCAATGGGGAATTCCGGGAACATCATTCCACAATTTCAGACAGGTCATGATGTTCGTGGACACCACCTTCCATACAGACGGTTTTAGATTCCGCTTCCGGAACTATGCAACATTGTCTGGTAACGTAGACCACTGGCATGTAGATTACATCTACCTCTCTGGAGGAAGAAACCACAACGATACTGTGTACAACGATGTGGTATACAAGAATCCTCATGTGAGTTTTCTACAGACCTACGAATCGATGCCATGGTGGCACTACAAAGTAGATACCATTAACAACATGGCAGATGAAGTGAACCTGCGTGTGTACAATTACAATCCCAATACAGGATACGCTGTCAATTACAAGTACACGGTTCATGATCAATCTGGTGCCTTGATAGAAACACAACCCATTGGTGATCCATTCTTTACGATCAATACGGCACTGGATTCTACTGATCTGCCTAATGAGATTTACAAACCAACCCCACCGGGACCTACAGCGAATGATTTCTATTTTCCACCGAACGATAGCAACACTACGTATTTCGTAATTCGGAACTTCTTCGCGCTGGATAAGACCACCACTCCTAAGTTTGATTTCCATTTACCTAACGACACGATCGTTTCTTTCCAGACATTCGGTGATTATTATGCCTATGATGATGGTTCAGCAGAGGCAGGCATTGGAGTGCAGGGAATCAATTCTGAATTGGCGTATCGTTTCTCTTCGAAGATCCAGGACACGCTTGCGGGGGTAAGAATCTACTTCAATCCCATTAAGGATAACATGACATCTTCTTCCTTCAAGTTGAAGGTATGGAATAGCACGCGTTCACAGGTTATATATGAAGAACCGTTTGTAGTAAGTCCGTTCTACGGTTTCTTCAACTCATTCATAACGTATAAATTCTCTTCTCCGGTGGTAGTATCAGGTACGTTCCATATTGGCTATGAGAAACTCACTGAACCTTTCATGAATGTAGGATTTGATCGCAATCTGGATAACAGTGCGCATTTGTACTACAACACGGGAGGATCGTGGATTCAGGCACCGTTCGCGGGATCATTAATGATGCGACCTTTCTTCAGAAATGGTGGGCATGTTATCGCTGGTACCAATGAAGGTGTGAAACAGGATTTCAGTTTGAACGCCTTTCCGAATCCAAGCAATGGAGATTTCACCATTCGAATCAGTGGGGCGGCAAGCGCGCAATACCAGATCAATATCCATGACCTTTCAGGCAAGCTGGTGGAATCGCGACAGAGTGGTGCCCAAGCTTCATTCTCCGGATTTTCTGAGGGAATGTATTTGGTAACGGCCACTGACCTGCAGACAGGAGATTCACATCAGACGAAAATTGTAATTGCTAGATAGCAATGACTTCAGAGGATAGGGTAGAAGAGGAAGAGCGAGAAGACCTCTTTGAGCACTTCAAGTACAATGTAGATCCCGGACAGGAACTACTGAGAATAGATAAGTTTCTTTTCGATCGCATCAAGAACGTTTCCAGAAACCGCATTCAGGTTGCCACTAAGAATGGTAATGTATTGGTGAATGGCAATCAGGTGAAACCCAATTACAAGGTGCGCTATGGCGATGAGATCTCTGTGATCCTCCCATATCCACCAAAAGAAACCGAAGTCCTTCCTGAAGACCTCCCGCTAGAGATCGTTTATGAGGACCAAGAAGTGATTGTGCTTAATAAAGCTGCTGGCATGGTGGTACACCCTGGTTTTGGCAACCACGATGGAACCCTGGTTAATGCTTTGTTGCATCACTTTGGAGAATTGCCTTCATCAGAAGGACAAAGGAGGCCCGGCTTAGTGCACAGACTGGATAAAGACACATCAGGTTTGATGGTAGTAGCCAAGACGGAGCATGCACTTACCCATTTGGCAAAGCAGTTCTTCGACCGCACTACGGATAGAAAGTACTGGGCATTGGCCTGGGGTGATGTGGAGGAAGAAGGCACTGTGGAAGGTAACATTGGTAGGAGCTTAAAGAATCGGAAGGTGCAGGAGGTTTTTCCCGAAGGGGATTTTGGTAAAGTTGCCATTACCCATTACAAGCCGTTGGAACGACTTGGCTATGTTACCCTGGTGGAATGTAAGCTTGATACCGGGAGGACACATCAGATACGTGTGCACATGAAGCATATTGGTCACAGTTTGTTCAATGACGCAGATTACGATGGTGACAGGATCCGTAAGGGTACGGTATTCACCAAGTACAAACAGTTTGTTCAGAATGCGTTCGAGTTGTGTCCAAGACAGGCGTTGCATGCGAAGACACTTGCTTTTACACACCCCACGTCCGGTGAACGTATGGAGTTCAGTTCTGAACTACCTGAAGATATAGCACAGTTGCTGGAAAAGTGGAGGGCTTATATCGGTACCCGAAAAGATTAATTTGTAAACCCCATAAAACAACAAAGGCATCTAAACCTGTGACAGTTTAAGACGCCTTTGTCTAGGGTAAGGTCTTTAATCCGGCACCCATCGTCCGGCTTTGAAGAAACGCATATCCCAGCGATTTCTTCAAGAGGATCGATCAAATCCTCTGACCTCTTTTGACAATTATCAACCGAAGTTGAACCTTGCCATGACCTGTGGAACCGAAGTTCCTAAGATCTAAATCCAATCTTTCTAACCGCGAAGTCTTCAAGACTGAACATGGTTCTTCCAGCCGAAGCTTTCTGAACCGGTCCGATCTGTTGAGCCGAAGCTCGCCAGACCGAAGGTTGTTCTTCCGACCGAGGCCTTCCGAACATGCAATCCTTCGAACCGAAATTCTCCAGACTGCGACCAATACAACCGAAGTTATATCGGGGTGATCATTCCAGCCGAAGCTTTCCTGATCGGTGACCAGTAGAGCCGAAGCTTTTCTGGTCGGGGTAACTTTCAGGGCCGAAACCCCTCCAGTCGGAATCCATCGGGCCGAAGCCTTCTGGAAGTGTCGTTGTCAACAACCGAGATCATTAACATCGACAGTGCTAATGTATATGAAGGATCGTATGTGCCAAACTTTTTAACTCCCTAGTTCTTAACACGATATGCACTTCTGGAGGAAATGTGGAGTTAGTATCCTGTTCATTGATGGTTGATAACCGTAAACAAGAATTTCGATGCTTAGCTCACTCTCAATCCAGACCTGAGAAACACGCAATCACCATGCCCTTTGCATTGTTAACTACGTATACACGAAATGGTTGTGAATAAGTCCAGAGGAAAGTGGTTTCTAAATTACGCAACTAGATTTTTTGGATTTTCGGATTTCAACATTTGATGTGAACCAAACTTTTTGGCTTGGCATATATTTGGCTGCGATTTTGTGTCAGCTGAGAATTGGACGTGAAATTTTACGGGACTACATGTATAAAGTCAAACAAAGGAGAAACGTTTGAGATTATCTTATCTTCATCATACATCCAAATTTGTGGGTGACAAGACATTTTCTCAATGGCATCTCTCAGTACCATAGTTACTACCAAGCGGCTTCTCATGAATAGTTTAACCGTTATTTGTAAATGGGGGGTGTGCGCGGTTGTTGCTTGGTGGTTTAATTCCTTAATATTTCCAGAGAAGCATATAAATCCTCTCTACATTTTTAGTGATTCATTCGGAACACTCGTTACCAAACAAATGGGTGTATATGTTTTAACACTGATTAGTGTTTATGTCTTAAGTTTCGTTGGCTTAAGAATCTTGCTCAACATAATCTCTCAACGGGTAGGTATAAGGATAGATAGAATGTTTGACCAATCAGAACCTGAGGAGCAAAGGAGTTTCAAAGCAAAAGCAATTAATGAAATAAGACGTAAGATTCGATACCTAAATTGGCATGGTTTATTCGGAAGAAGTGATGAACCAGATGAAAGAAAGGTAAATGTGAATATTGCTAATAGAGTTTATAGTACTTGGGCGATTGTTTTCCTTTATGGTTGCGTATTAATTTGGATTGCAGACGCATTATCGATTCTAATTCGATTAAGTGTGTCATTAATTTTTGGTGTATGCGTAGTAGCACTCGTTATTGTAAAAGCTGGATTGACAGGAGGTGTAAAGTGGGCAATGAACACAGTTTTGCATGAATCAGATCTCATGAAGAAAGGAGTCCAATGATGAACCTTACCTTATTAGATTTAATAGAGGAATTCTATTTGCACCTGATGTTGCAGTGAGAGTGTCAAAAATTGTTTGAATGAAAGCCCTATAAGTACCGTTAGAGTTTGACCGTGATTGGGCTAATGTATTGCCCGCAATTTAGCAACACCACCAGCCTCAGGTGGAAAAAAGAACTCTGACAAATCTTCTACCTGTTGACAGCGTTGCACCCATTCTGGTTTAATTGCTCTTAATCTATCTCTAATGAATCTCTCATATACGTCCGATTTAACCTGGTAGTATATCCGTTGAACCTTATTCGCATCTGAACATAGAAACTGATCTATTGTCCAATTAAATTGATGGAATGAATATCCAATAACAACCAAAATTTCAGTTTCTACCATTATCTCTCGGGCTCTTACAATATGTGGACAATCCTGCGGAGTAGGTAACTTTGCTTGCATTTCACAAGCGAATGATAAAGTACTTTGATAATTAGAATATCCATCGACTTCACCATATCGGTTTATTACATATGACATGAACTCTCTTTCATTCATATCATTAGCAATTAAGTCCAATTGATGCGCACCCTGCCTGTTCGTGTAAGCTCCAGCAGTTCCATTCAATTTTATGAGACTGGGTCTCGTTTGATTATAACTGTTTTCCAGTTCTGGAAAGACATTTAGATTTGCAGAGGCCGTGGAAATATCTCCCTGAATGTCACTTGCAAGTTCGAATTGTAAATCGTAATTCCAGGAAATTATATTGATTCCTTCTTTTAAACGCCCTCCCGGTGCAACAAATTGCAAAAAGGACCGATACCTAGGGTCTACTGTCGTATTTACTCTATGTACGGTTTCATCATCTATTTGCTGGGAAGATTTAATACCTGCTACATATTTATCCGCTTTTTGGAGTTGCTCGTAAAAAAGGAAAGCGCTCATTATTGTTTTGAGTTTTTCAAGCTTTTTGATTTCACCAGCATTGTATAACTCTTGTGCGAATGTGTCAAAAGTGGTTCTCTCACTAATACAATTTAAAACCCAATTGGCGTCTTCAATAAATAATTCGTAGTTCTTCGTTGAGAGAGTCGCCCTCGCTCGAAGAGTTGTACAGTATTGAATGAACCATACTAAACGTTTTTGCACATCAGCTACCAATGGAACACTCCAGTAACTAGCCCCAGCTCCAATGATATATGTGATTTTAGCCATGATTCAATCTAACAAAATGAACGCGAAGTGTCAGCACAATAGTCTAAACATATGGAAATAGGGTATAAATACCCTAGCACTGGCTATTGATGTCTACTACATTGGTCAGCAAACAGATATATGGAAAATACATATGCTTTAACTTCACAAGCCATTCGGGAGAATGTTTTAGATATCACAGGGGTATACGTTTTAGGACATATTAGTAGTGAAACTGGCGATTTGAAGCCCGAGTACGTTGGAAGAAGTGATGGTGAATTACAAACAAGGCTACTTAAGTGGGTTGACCAGTATGAATACTTTAAATTCTCGTATTCGCCCGACCCTGTTGGGGCCTTTTACGATGAGTGTAAGTTGTATCACCTATTGGGGGGAAGTGATCACTTAGACAATGAGAATCATCCTGACGTTCCTGATGGATACTCGAGCGAAACATTGTCATGCCCTGTGCAGGGTTGCAATGAATGATAAGATTCCCCAATGCTCACTAGGTTCGTTCAGTTTCCAGTAGGAGGACACAGGGATTACTATTCCACCCCTTTAGAGCAGTAAGCGATGAGGTCTTCAAGCTGCTGTTTGCTCATACGCTCCTCTGTGTAGTGAGGCATGTATGGCTTATAACCTGGTAAGGCATAGGTTCCTCTTCGGGTAATGACATACAGAGATTTGTTGTCATTCTTTTTCAGGTGGCGCTTGAAGAAGCCGCGATCAAAGTTATCGCTGTTGATCTCAAAGTTGGTTACGCGACCCGTCTTGTGACAGTGCATGCAGCTCTTCTCCCAAATGATCTTTCCTTTCTTCGGATCTCCTTTTTCGCCCATCTTTCTGCTATCCCCGTACTGTGGATCCAAAAACTTTGCTGGAGATTTCAGCAAGTATTTTGTCTTCAACATAGCAATCGCCTCATTGTTACCAACGCCAGTACGCCCTGTCTCCAATTGATCCCATTCAGATTGATCCAATTTTAGATCTCCCAGTTTGATCTGATCGTGATACATGTAAGCCAACATGGCCTCCCGCTCCCATTTCTCAGGCATCCTGCCCTTTGAGCATTCCACGCAACATAGGTCAATGGCATTTTCCAAAGTATCATTGGAAGGGATTACCAACTGCCCGTATTTCTTGACATAATCATCGTTGTACCACGATTCACGGTTTACAATGCCCCAGAACGTAGTTCCCTGAAGAAAGGGAAGATTGTTCCTCTCCGCATATTCCAATCTGGCATGGGGGTCTGGATTGTTCAGTACAGGGTCTTCACGCTTGAGGTTATGACAATCCGTACATACAAAGAACTTGGAAATACGCTTCCCACGTTTGCCATCGGGAGTAGTCGTTCTTCCAAGCGTGATGAGTTCATACCCTCGTTTGACCTCTTCCGCACTTGCGGGTTTTCTATAGTGAATAGGTTTCTTGTCGCCCAGTTCTACCAATGCTTCTGAAAGCAAAGTGTCCTTATCCCATGGCTCATCTTCCACCGTTAGCCACGGAACGATGAATCCAGGAATACTTAGACAGACCAGTAAAATGAATGACGACTTCATACCTTAAAATTAGGCAATCTCCTAAAACTCGAACCTTAGTTTAACGTTAACTTGCCGACTTGTAAGGAAATTTGGTACGGCATACGTTCGGTTCGTAACATCCTTCACCCACAGATAAGATATGGTGTTGTTGATCTGTAGAAGATTGAAGCATTCCAGGTGCAGCCACACCGCCCTGAAATGTTTCAGTGGATTGTTAGGCTTTACCTGCTTGCCTGGCTTTTTCAGTAGATACGAGAATCCGAGGTCAACCCTTCTATAAGGCGGTGTTCTGAATGCATTCCTGAACTGGGTATTCTTAGGAGGCCCGAAGGGAAGACCAGTTGCAAAGAACAGGGTCATGTGCATTTTAAGCGCTTCCAGTCCCGGGAAATAGTCCTGGAATACCATACTGAAATTCACGCGTTGATCTGTAGGCCGTGGGATGAAGCCTGGCACTACTTCAAATGAATCTGATACCGTTTTGTTAAAAGTAAACCCCGGAATAATGGTGTCGCCATCGGTATTGATGTATTTGAAGTAATTGTCATCAATCAGGTTTTCTCTCACCGTCATTACAGACATGTTAAGCCAGGACTCAACTCCTGGAACCAGCTCGCCATTCAGCTTGAAGTCGAGCCCTGTAGCATACGCTGAAGCCGAGTTTCGGGCATAGTACCTGATTCGAACGTTGTCAATGTCATAAGGAATGGCATTCGTAATGTGCTTGTAATACGCTTCTGTGATAAACTTGAAAGGTCGCTCCCATGCCTCGAAGTTGAAATCCATCCCCGCCACTGCGTGTATGGATCGTTGTGCTTTGATATTGGGATTCAACACCCCATCAAAATCCCTTAGTTCTCTGTAGAAAGGTGGTTGGTAGTAGAAACCTCCTGATAGCTTGAAGAGGAAATCTCTTTTCCAATAGGGTTTGTAATAGAAGTTCGCTCGCGGACTAATGAGTAGTTCATTGTTATATGTCCAGTGGTTCCCTCTTATTCCAAGTATCAATCCCATATCCGAAGTATCCCGGTTGGTCCAGTTCCATTCTCGTTGTAGGAACGCCTGCGTACGATACGTTTGAAGGCTGATATTAGCCTTTACCACTTCATTCAGTTGTAATTCCTGCAAGGGTTGTGCTGCTGGGTTCTGGTATCCAACCGAGTCAGACGGGTGGGGGATAGAGTAACCAGCAGAATCAACCAGTCCCCATTCACTGAGCACATCGTTGATGCGTTCATGTTGGAACTTGATGCCCCAGGCGGTTTTGTGATTTGGTTTTACCAGATAAGCCTTGTGCTCAACATTGGCCACCAATACGTCCAGGAAGTTTCTACCATGATCATGGAATTGCCCCACACCTCTACTAAATGCTACATCACCGAAGTCATCATCGCCCAGGTCTCGTTCCAACTCATCGATCCGGTATGCCCCAACGATATCGAACGTTTCGTCTTCCAGCGATCGATATGCGGAAGCGTTAAAGTGAAGTGTAAATGCACTGTCTACTTCAATTGTATTGGTAATGGCACCGAAGTAGGTTTGGTACCTGTCTACTTCTTGTCCGTCAAAGAAGACGGTCAACCGCAGTGCTTGATTAATCGTTCCAAAATCAGTTTGACGAGTCTGTGGGGTGAATTGATACCTGTTCTGCGCGTAGTTGGCCAGAAAGCCAATTTTCCATTTTTCACTTATTCCCCAGGTGAGATAGGTCTGGGCATCTATGAAGATGGGTTTATAATCTCCCTGAGTTTCGAGACTATTAAGTATGTACTGGTTGCTCCTGAACCTGATACCCGTGTTGTGCGTGAAACTGTATTTATCGTCAGAGGCATCTGCAATATGAATAGCTCCTCCTTGCAAAGAACCCGACACCGAACCGATAAGACTATCTGGTTCAAGGTACTCTACAGCGAGCATGGAAGACATCTTATCACCGTATTGGGCTTCCCATCCTCCGGCAGAGAAAATGGCAGAGCTAACCATGTCCGGATTGATGAAGCTCAAACCTTCCTGTTGACCGGAACGAATAAGGAACGGACGGTAGACTTCTACACCATTTAAGTACACCTGATTCTCATCGAAATTTCCACCTCTAACGGAGAGCTGTGAACTCAATTCATTTCCACCAGCAACACCTATGGCAACTGCCTTCAAAAGAGACTCAAAATTCATGGTAGGGTTGGGAATTTTTGATACAACCCTGTGATCTATCTTATCGATAGGTTTTCCCCTGTCAATTTCCGAAATAACCTGAAATCCTACGAGATTTTCTTCAATCTCTTTTAATTTGAAGTCCAAGCCTTTAGATTCTCCTGATTTAAGTGTTACTTTATGAATGAGTGTACGTAGTCCTGCGGACTCCAATTTCATCGTAATGGTCCTTCCTGATGGTACAAGAAACCGGTATTTTCCATTGCCAGAAGTGATTACAAAATTGGGCGATTTATCTGCAGTAATGCTCACCGAAACGATGGCCTCTTTTAGCGGTTTGCCATTCTTGTCGCGGACAGTTCCGGATAAGGTAGCAGGCTTCTGCGCAAAAGTCAAAAATGACCCTAGCAGTAAGGTAAGTGTTGCCAGAAATCTTAGGCCAGAATTCATGGAAATCAAATGTAGCAAAATGCAGTGCGATGCATGCATACTAACTGCATCCAAGGACGAATATTGCGTACCTTACACGACAAATATTCTGAACCATGAAACTGCTGAACACAATCCTCCTTTGTACCATTTCACTATGGGCGACTTCCCAAAACTGTGACACTTATGTTCCTTTTAATAAGGGTACCACTTGGGAGCTTTCTTCATACAATCCCAAAGGCAAGTTGGAAAGTAAGGCCACTCAGAAGATTGAGGAGGTGTCTGATCACAATGGCGGATTAAAGGCAAGTGTCTCTCAGGTTATTGTTGACAAGAAGGATAAACCGGTTACCAATAGTAAATATGATATGACCTGTAAGGGAGGTCAGTTTGAAGTAAGTATCCAGAGTATTACTTCTGCTGAGATGATGCAAAGCTTCCAGGGAATGGAGGTGGATGTGGACGCAGACGATATTGTGTTTCCGGATAACATGGCACCTGGTCAGAAGCTGAATGATGGAAAGATGACCATTAAGGTAGGAGGCGGTACTCCAGGTATGGGAATGTTGAACATGACAGTGTTTGTGACCAATAGAGCATGCGAGAAGAAAGAATCCGTAACTACGCCAGCGGGTACGTTCGATTGTTACGTTGTTAGCTACGATTGTGAGATGAAAACCATTGTAAGCATCAAAGCCAAAGCCAGGGAATGGTACGCCAAGGGTGTGGGAATGGTGAAATCGGAAACGTATAATAAGAACGGCAAGTTGACAGGGTATACCGTCCTGGAGAAGTTTATCAAAGGATAGTGCCGTTTCCATTCAATGTACGTGTATATGCGTTGATCCTGCATGAGGAGCGCATTCTTCTTTCTGATGAACAACGGGGCGATTTCAGATTTACCAAGTTTCCTGGTGGAGGCCTTGAGCGCGGAGAAGGCGTCAGAGATTGCATTCAACGGGAATTGGAAGAGGAAATTGGTCTTACTCCTGCCGGTCTGGAGCATTTTTATACCACCGAGTTCTTCCAGGAATCAGCGTTTAACAAAGAAGATCAGATTATCAGCATCTACTATACCGCCACTTTTGACGATTATGATGCTATACCTACGGTAACTGCTTCTTTCGACTTTACTAATAGCAACCCCTGTGTACGCTGGGTGCAGCTGTCAGAACTGAACGAACATCAGCTTACTTTCCCGATAGATAAACACATCATTTCCCTTCTCAAATGATGTCTTGACCGATTTTGCCGTACCTTTGTGTTTCTGCTACTACTATGGGTTTTAAATTTTAACCTGTAAAACACATTTCTATGAAAAGAACACTACTCATTGGGCTTTTGGCCCTTACGTACTCATTTGCTGCAAAATCACAGACTGTGATCATGTGGACAGACACGTTTATTAACGGTCAGGCCACAAGTGCAGCGTCCAAGACGGCATGGAACAACTTCCGTGCGCAGCTTGTCCCAACCAATACTTATTGTAGCATGACCATCAAAGGAACCTTTGATACGGTTGGTGTTACGTGTACCGATCCTGCAGTAGTTGCTGCATACGCGAATGCACTTAACACATTGGCTAGTTACACAAGTCCAACTTGTGGTGGTAACGTTTGGTCGCTATGTGGAACCCGATACAATGGTGAGGTTTGGTTAAATCCGCCTTCACAGTGTAGCGGTGCGAATTGCCCAAATCCTGGCTACTTGATTCGCCCGGGAATTACAAACAGTAACTGGGGTGGTGTAAATACACAAACGTGTGGTGCACCAAACCAAAGACAATGGTTCATCTTCAGGGTTGGAAACCCTGTAGCCAATGCACCAGCCGATACTGTTCTATGTGCCGGAGCGTCTCTGACCTTAAGTGGTACTGGTAACTGTACAAACTACACATGGTCGAATGGAGTTACTGATGGTGTGCCATTCAATGTGGATTCTACAAGATGGTACTTCCTTACAGGAGTTGATTCAGCACAGTGCTACGCTTACGATTCTATGATGGTTACTGTAAATCCACTTCCAGCGGTTGCTGTGGCATCCAGTGTTGATACAGTGTGTGTGCAGTCTGGTCCAATTGTGATCACAGGCACACCTACCGGAGGAACATACTCAGGAACGGCTGTAACCACGGGCCAATTTGCACCTAATACTGCCGGAACAGGTGATCATTGGGTGATGTACACTTATACTGATACAAATGGCTGCTCGAATACAGATTCGGCTTCTATTCATGTTGCTCCATGTGTAGGCATTGAAGAGGTTTCGACTTATTCGTGGACGGTTAAACCAAATCCGTTCAATGATCAGATACAGATCACCAGTTCCTCTTATGGAATTGATGGTAACGAAGTATTTGTAGTTCGGAACACTTTGGGTGCGATCATAAGAGAGGATATACTTCGGAATACTACCAATAGGGTAGATCTGTCTGATCTAAGCCCGGGGGTTTATATCTATCAAGTCAGGTCTTCCAGTGGGAAGGTCCGGGATATAGGAAAACTCATTAAACAATAGAATAGTGAAAGGGAGCCTTCGGGCTCCTTTTTATTTGGATCACCACTCGAGAGGCTTGGCCTCAGTGGAAATCACTAATTTTCTTTTTTAAACACTAAACAAACTCCTATGAAAAGATCACTACTGGTTGGGTTGTTCGTTTTGGCTTATTCTTTCACCGTAAATGCGCAGAATGTGTACACGGTGATGTGGACAGATTCGTTCCGAAACGGTACAGCCCCAAATGCACAGGAAATTGCGAATTGGAATGCTTTCAGGGCAAGCCTGACATCCAATTTGTGTTACGATAGTATGCGTATTACAGGTACGTTCGATCAGGCCGGCCAGGTTTGCCGAAATGCTACTATTACAGCAGCTTTTGCCAATGCCCTAAATACTGGATCTACGTACATTAGTCCTTCAACCAACGGTAATGTTTGGCACTTGTGCTGGCGTTATGATGGAGAGGTGTGGTTAAATCCCCCTTCTTCTTGTTCAGGCTCAAACTGCCCTTCTGGGTACATTATCAGGCCTGGAATAGCCAACATTAACTGGGGTGGTGTGAATACAGCCACATGCGGACCTCCAAACCAACGTCAATCATTTATCTTTTACTGCCACGGTGCTACGTTCAACATGCCAACGGATACTGCTCTGTGTTTTGGAGAGTCGTTGACACTTGCAGGAAATGGTAATGGTCAGAGCTACACCTGGTCAAATGGCGTAACAGATGGTGTTCCTTTTACAGTTGATTCCTCGAGAACGTATACGGTAACCGGGGTTGACTCTGGAGGTTGCCCGGCATGGGATTCTGTGATTGTGAATGTCAATCCGCTACCTGCTGTTGGCATCGCTTCAAGTGCAGATACGGTCTGTGTGCAGTCTGGCCCAATCGTTATCACCGGTACACCAAGTGGAGGAACATATTCGGGAACAGCTGTTACTTCCGGTCAATTTGCTCCTAACACAGCTGGAACCGGTGACCATTGGGTGATGTATACTTACACGGATACCAATGGGTGCATGAATACAGATTCTGCACAGATTCATGTAGCTCCATGTGTTGGCATTGAGGAAATTGCGGCCTACACCTGGTCTGTACAGCCTAATCCGTTCAATGATCAGATTCAAATTGTCACCTCTTCCAGAGGTATTGATGGCAATGAAGAATTTGTGCTTCGCAATGCCTTGGGCGCAATTATTAGGCGAGATGTGCTTACCAGCACACGAAATACATTGGATCTATCCGATCTGAGTCCTGGAGTTTATATCTATCAGGTCAGGTCTTCTGGCGGAAAGGTCCGGGACATTGGGAAACTCATTAAGCAATAGAATAGTTAAAGGGAGCCTTCGGGCTCCTTTTTTGTAACTTTCTATTTATAAAACCTTTACGAATGAGTAAGAGCTTCTATTTAACTCCATTGTTTGTATTGATTGCTACCTGGACTACTGCTCAGCTTACCTGGTCGCCAGCAGCGGATGTGGCATCGAGTACCTATGGTAAGAACCACCCCAGGATAGCGATGGACCGTTCTGGTAATGCATTGGTGATTTGGAATTACAACAGAGATCTTATGTTCTCAAAGTGGAACGGAACTGCCTTCAGTACACCTGTGCAATTAGAGCCTAATGGTGTAGACGTTGCTGGGGGTGCATGGATGGGGCCTCACATTGCAACTCATGGCGATACAGTTTACGTTGTCTATAAGCAAATGCCTGAGAACGTTAGCACAACGCAATGTTATTTACTTAGATCGTTTGATGGTGGAGCAACATTTTCAACGCCTTATCAGATAACCAACACGGCCGATAGCTTATCTAGATTTCCAACGGTGGCAACGCAGCCTGATGGTAATCCTATCGTTGCGTTCATGGAGTTTGATCCCGGATTTGGTAAACCAAGGTGGGTGGTAGCAAGATCTTCTGATTACGGACAAACCTTTACTCAAGATATCCTTGCCAGCGATTTCAGCGGCCCAGGGGCTGAGGTCTGTGATTGTTGCCCTGGTGCTTTGGCTGTTGAAGGCACTAATGTAGCAATGCTTTATCGAGATAATCTGAATGATATACGAGATGGTTGGGCGGGCGTGTCAACCAATGGCGGTGCGAGCTTTGGTTTTGGGGTTGCCACCAATCAACAGAACTGGAACATCCTGTCATGTCCATCTACGGGGCTTGATGGCTTCATTATTGGTGATACTATATACTCTTGTGAAATGAATGGCGGCACTGGTAACGCTTTCGTTTTCTTCAGCAAGAACTCAATAAGTAATCCTTCAAATCAGACAGGTTATGCCCATGTCGGTAGTTTTCCAGGATTATCCTCTCAGAATTACCCGAGGATTGATCATGATGGTTATAAATCGGCAATGGTGTGGAGACAGCAGGTGGTGGCGGATAGAAGCGCTGTTATTCTCTTCACCGATGATATAAGGTCCGGATTTTCATCTGATTTCGATACCGTCACAGTTGATCGGGCAATCAATGTTGATGTGGCGATGAAGGGAGGTAACCTTGTTGTGGTATGGCAAGATGACTTAACCGCTACTGTACGGTATCGGATGGCCACATATAGTACTGGCACTTCAGTCAATGATCAGAAGCATGAGCAGGATTATTTCGTGAGCCCGAACCCAACAACCGATGTGATTGTAGTAACGGGTTCTGAACAGGTTGTCGATGGAGACGATGAATTCGTTTTGAGAAATATGCTCGGAAAGGTTGTTAAACAGGAAATTCTAATCAGTACGCGAAATACATTAGATCTGTCCGATCTGAGTCCCGGAGTTTACATCTATCGGGTCAGGTCTTCTGGCGGAAAGGTCCGGGATGTAGGAAAACTTATTAAACAATGATGAAAGGGAGCCTTCGGGCTCTTTTTTTCTAGGAATCCAATTACGTCCGCTATCTGCTTTCTTGAAAGCATACACTACTGATACCTTTGCACAAACTCGGATTGTATGAAAAGGATAGTGCTAGTATGTGCGGTAATGATTGGAGTAGTGGGTGCGAACGCCCAAAATGCTATTGACAATTACATTACGGATAGCTTAACATTCCATGAATTTGGTAATGCAGGTGACGGACTCGTTCAGCCTCAGGATTTAGATTTCGTTCCTGGAACGTTTGATTTATGGGTGATGAACAGACTTACCAATAATTCTTTCCCAGGGAACTACAATACTACGGGAGGAAGCTTTGTGACCTTCATGAATGCAGGGCAACCTAGTCAGACTTCCCAATACAGAAAAGACTCTCACAACAATCACTTCATGACCAATGCCAGTTCTTTCGAGATGGGAGACAACGGTTTTTTTGGTAGTACTGGTGATGTTCAAAATACAAACCCAAGTAGCCCTACATTCATGGGGCCAACACTGTGGAGCCACGATACTACCAAGTATGCTAAGCTAAATCAGAGCAACTGGGCGAGCGGACAACCTTTGGGAAGTCACTACGATATGCTACATGAAAGCCCTAACCCGGTTGGAATAGCGCACGAGTCTGCAAGTGTATACTGGGTAGCAAGTGCCTATAACAATAACCTTTCCAGATACGATTTTGGACAGGACCATGGGCCTGGTGGAGATAACCATACAGATGGTGTTATTGATCAATACACTGATGTTCCTTTTACAAGGCTTCCTGTGTTTCCAGCACACATGATTATAGATAAACCAAGAAATGAACTCTACTATGTAGATGCAGGTAACCAGCGAATCAACAAGGTTGATATTACCACTGGAACTGTAACAGGAAACTTGCCTTCCCAGGATCTTTGTACGCACCGATCAAGAAACAATACAACCTGGTCTACAGTTGTTAGTACTGGTTTGACGCAGCCTGTAGGTATTGAGTACTACAACGACAGGTTGTTGGTGAGTGATTACTCTAATGGCGACATTCTTATCTATGATGTGTCCGGTGGTGGCGCAACTTACCTTGGTAAGATTGCTACCGGGGCAATCGGTATCATGGGTATCAAGGTTGACAAAAGCGAGAGAATCTGGTATGTGAATAAGATTCAGAACAAGGTCTATCGGATTGATAGTGAAGCTTTCGCTGTAGGTGTTGGAAAGAATACTGTACAGCGCATTGATGCTTCGTTCTATCCAAATCCTTCTAATGGTTTGGTTTCCGTAGAGATCAACAATCAACTTCAGGACAACCTAACGGTGAACGTTGTTGACATGAACGGAAGGATTGTGTTCTCGAAGAATTACATCGATCAGTTCATCATGGATCAGATGGATCTGACACAACTGTCTTCAGGAGTTTATGGTGTAACGGTAACGGGGCCAAGTTCCGGTATCCTGCATCAACAAAAGCTTGTCATTCGATAAAAGCTATGGAAAAGGCCACGTAAGTGGCCTTTTTTACGTTTGGATATGTGAATTACAGCCTTCCGAAGGCTTGCGTAACTTTGGTACATGCGTTCATCTCTGTTCATATTGGTATTGACGCTGGCCTTCTCGGCACAGGCCACCATTGTGCGTGATACACTATACTTCAACGCAGGGGTGTTAATGAATCAGACCGATACCATCGAGTACTGGTCAATTGATCACACTCCGGTTTTTGATCAGCGAGATGAAGTAATTCGTTTGGCATCCGGAGATACGCTTGATCTGACCGTGATCAATAACCACAACAAAACGCATCTATTGTATTTCCCATATACCAATGACTTCACAGGTGCATTGTTGCCGGGTGATACATCCTCTCTGCAGCTGGTGCTGGCAGATGGCATCCATTTGTATGAGGATAGACTTGGATATGGAAAGTACATGGGGATGGCTGGTGCAATTCATGTATCTAACGAAACCAAGCCTCAATACTACTGGCATTTAAGAGAGCAGACCAAGTTCTTCAACAAATTGATCAATGGAGGGCACTCCGTAAACCTGCTGTTTGGTTTTCCGGATTTCTTTACGATTAACGGAACAACCTTACCAAGTTCGTTGGCGGATTCTACCACCCTGGTTACAGGCAATGTCAACGACACCATTCACGTGCACTTTATCAACGTAGGTCGTGCCGCGCACTCTATGCATTCTCATGGTTTCCATATGACGATTATTGGGTCAACGGCTAAACCCTGGCAGGTGGGTTGGGAAAAGGATACGTGGCCTGTATTGCCCGGGCAGGTTGTTTCTATGCGTTTGGTGCCAGACAAGAATGGGAAATACCCAATGCACGATCATAATCTCATTTCAATCACCAACGATGGCAACAGCCCGGGGGGTATGTCTTCGCAAATACGCATAGGACCATGATGAGGTGGCTTGTCATAGCATTGTTGCTACCTGTCGTGGGTTGGTCTCAAGTGAAGGAGGTATGGTTGTTTGCAGACATGCATGGTACCGTTCATCTTGACCAGGGAGACAGCACGAACTACTGGGGGTACGGATACTACAGCGATGAGAGTCAAGGATTCATAACTTTTCCAGCACCTAAATTGGAATTCAATGAGGGTGATTCAGTTAGGATTTACATGCTGAATCCTCATCCACAAGCTGAGGGCCATACGATTCATTTACACGGGTTGGATGTGGACCAGTCCAACGATGGAGTACCATCTACATCTTACTTTGTTCAGACGGGAGATACGGGCATGTATTTCTTTGTAGCGGATAAGCCAGGTAACTATCTCTATCACTGTCATGTTACCTCCGTACTTCACGTAGCTATGGGTATGTATGGGCCGTTGGTGGTAAAGGCAGCGAATGGCGCCAACAACATTTGGACTGGTGGGCCCGGGTACAATAAGGAGTATTGCTATCTGACTTCAGATATGGATAAATCATGGAACGATGATTTTCAGTCAGCGGGCCATCTTGCCCTGTACACTGCGGATCGGTTCTTCGTGAATGGGAAGGAGGGAAGTCAGATACTTACCGACACCAATTCCAGGATCAACGCAGTTGCTGGAGATACGGTATTAACGCGTTTGATGAACATTGGATATAATGTTGCTGAATATATTTTCCCAGCCGGGTTGAATGCTACGGTTCACGCCTCCGATGGCAGGCCGTTGCCTTCTTCTTTTCAGACTGATACCTTACGGGTATATCCTGGAGAGCGGTTTAGCGTTACACTGGATTTTCAAACATCATTTGTTGGATACATCAAGGTGCAGTATAGAACCATGTTGTACGATGATCAGATAGGTTACAACGAGATACCGATCAATACATCATTACCTTCTGGGGTAGCGCTAACCGATGCGAAAGAAGATGCGTTGAGGGTTTACCCTAACCCAGCGGTTAACGGAACTGTGACAGTGGAGTTACCTTTGCACGATCGTCAGTTGAAGGAAGTAGTTGTAATGGATATAACAGGTAGACAGGAGCAAGTCGATTATCATCTACTTGGTACAGGTATACAATTGCGGCTTTTGGGCACAGGAATGAAATTGATCGAAGTTCGATCGGCAACGCGTACTTACCGGGCGAAGGTTCTGATTCCTGTCAGGTAGGTCCTAAGTCCCGATTGGAAAACGTAGTTTAGTCTTATGAGGAGAGGATTGTTTGGGTTCATTATGTTGGTGCTGAGCTTTCAAGCGCTGGCAACTACAGTGAATCAACGATTGTACATCAATGCTGGTAGCTTTACTACGGTAGACAGCAAGACTTTTGCTTACCGGGCATTCAATACATCTCCCACATTTTCCCAGCGAAATGCCGTGATCAATGTTTCCTTGAATGACACGTTGATTTATACCATTGTCAACAACGACTCAGCCTTACACAGTTTTGAAGTAGATGGCTGGAACCTGAACCATCCTTCTGTAGTTGCGGGCGACTCGATCGTGGACACTGTAGTTTGCAATCAACTTGGCGCATTTCTTTACTACGATGATCATGGTTACCCGAGCAACAGTTATTTGGGTTTGTCTGGCATCCTCAATGTAAAGAACTACACGCACGCAGAGTTCTTTTGGAACATCAAGGAACACAGGCTTTCCTGGAACGATAGCCTGGTGAATAATGGCACCGTGAGCTGGAGCGACTATTGTCCGGATTACTTTACGGTGAACGGTGTAAGTAATCCAAACATAGATTTGGACCCAACTGCACGTGTGGTGGGTAATACCAACGATACCATTATCATCAACCTTGCCAACGGGGCGAGAGGTATACATTCCATGCACTTCCATGGATACCATTGTGTAATTCTTCATGACAGCAGGAAACCTTTAAATGTGGGCAGGGACAAGGATACTTTTCCAGTTCATCCACACGCGTCAATGAGGTTGCAGCTAATACCAGATAAACCAGGAATATATCCTGTTCACGACCATAATCTTTCAGCCACAACTGGAGGCGGGCAATACCCGAATGGAATGTTCACCACCCTAATGATTAGTCCATGAGGAGGTGCTTGATCTCCATATCGTTTGTTTTGCTTCTGATTGGTCAGGCATTAGGCCAGGCTCCTGGATCGAAGCTTTTGATTGCAAGAACTGTTGGTGAACACATTTTATCTGACGGTGATACCGTTCGGACGTTCGGATTTACGGAAAGCCTTGGTGCCAAAGTGAATGTGCCAGCGCCTACCATTTGGATGAACGAGAATGATAGCTTCATTGTGGATCTATGGAATATGTCGCAAGGGATGCCGCATACCATTCACTTGCATGGTCTTGATGTTGATCAACAGAATGATGGCGTACCGCAACTGTCATTTATTGTAAATCATACCATGCATGGTTTCTATCATTTTAGAGCTCCTCATGCAGGAACGTATATGTACCATTGCCATGTGGTTTCACCCGTGCATGTGCAGGCCGGGATGTATGGCATGTTGATAGTAAATGCGGTTGGTGGAGCAAATACCGCGTGGACCGGAGGCCCTGCGTATAATAAACAAAGGGTTTGGATGTTGGCTGAGATGGATAAGGATTGGCACCATGACACCATGTTGATGCATGATTCTACGGCCGGTGCAAAGATTCCAATACCTAAATATGATCCAAACCATTTCCAGATTAACGGTAGGTCTGATCATCAGTTGAATGATACATCAGTACAGATACTAGCGAAAGCCAATAGCGCTTTCTACTTGCGTATCGGTAATATGGGATACTACGGCAACCGTATAGTATTTCCCCCTGCACTAAACGCTCAGATCATAGCTTCGGATGGAAGAGATCTGCCATCAGCTGAAGTAAAGGATACATTGTGGCTGTATCCTGGAGAGCGCTATGGCGTTATGTTATATCCTACTACAGAGTTTATCGATTCCATTGAAGTAGGCTACCAGAATTTGAATACACGTCAGATAGACAGCACCCAATACGTGAAAGCCACAATTGCTGGTTGGCAGGGTATAGAAGAACAGACCCTTGATCAGCCAATGATCGGCCCTAATCCTACAGATGATGCTTTTGTAGTATCTCTTTCAACGGAGCCTGGAAATAAGGTAGCTATTGAACTTTACGGTATCGATGGCCGCCAGGTACGGCAATGGATGTCTACCGTAGATTCTTCAGGAAACCTAAGATTTACAGGAAGTATTGGTGATCTGGCAAGTGGAACCTATGTTATTGCTGTTACAACAGCAGAAGGAAGGGTCGTCCGCAAGCTCGTCAAATCATAAGTTACCTTACTTCTGGATCAGGATTACTGAAGTCTTGGTTAACAGCGCATAAACTTCATTGAGGTCATCGTTGTGCATCGATATGCATCCATGGGTCCAATCAATTCCTTTGTCAATGGCGTAGTCATAACCTCTGGGAACACCATGTATGCCAATTTCACCACCGATCTTGGCACTTTTGGGAATCTCTCCTTTCTCTTTGGCCTGGGCATGCTTTCTTCGACTATCCTCATTCGGGTAATTGATCCAAATGAATTTGTTCCAGCTTTTATGCGGATACTTGGATATGATTGAGAATTCGCCTTCGGGCGTACAACCATCTCCCTGCTTTCTTTTGTCATCTACCGGATTGAAGCCTAGTACTACTGGATAACTTTTGATACACGAGCTGTCATGCATGACCATAAGTTTACGGTCAGACTTGTCGATGAGAATGTGAAGTTGGTTCGCTTTTACGTGCAGCGAATCCATGAGGTGATTCATCGGAATCCCAGCATTTATGTGGGTGTTCAGCGATGGATTATTACAGGAGGGCAATATGGAGAATGCTAACATCATCATGGTAATCATGTTTATAGGTTTAGACATTCCTCTACTCAAACTGCGTAAAACGTAACTGTCTTGTATCAGACGCGTTAACAATTGTTAAACGCCCCTGTTGGCGCAGGTAACGGGCGCAAGGGAAATTTCTTAAATTCATAACCCAATATTTACGGAACGCGTAGTAGATGGAACGGTATGACTTGTGTGTAATTGGTGGTGGACCTGCTGGTTACGCTGCAGCGATGAGAGCAGTAGACTTCGGCAAGAGGGTACTACTGGTAGAGAAGAACAAGCTTGGTGGCATTGGTATTTATGATGGTGCTTTGTCATCCAAGACCATGTGGGAGCTTTCGAACCGTGTTCGCTTCCTTAACAACAACTTAAGAGAAGACAAGCAAATCGATATTTCCTTTGCTGAGGTAAAGGAGAAAATTGATGAAGCCATTTTCGAGCGTAAGTTCCAATTGGCTTGTCACCTCCGTATCATACATGCGGAAACGGACCTTATCGACTATGAGAAGGGGGTAGCCAGCTTCGTTACTGATCACGAGATCAAGATTGAGAAGGAGGATGGCAGTGAACAGATCATTTACGCAGAGAATGTTGTTATCGCTTCAGGTAGTAGGCCACGGGTTTTGCCTGACCTGGAAGTTGATGAGGACATCGTTCTAACCAGTGATGGGATCATGCACCTGGATGAGTTCCCCGAGAGCATGGTGGTTCTGGGAGCTGGTGTAATCGGTTGTGAATTTGCCACCATGTTTGCCAATTTCGGTAAGACCAAAGTGTATCTGATCGACCGCGCTGAGCGTATTCTGCCATTTGAAGATGAAGACGTTGCAGACGTTGTTAGAAAGAACATGGAGGCGAAGGGAGTTACGGTGCATAGCGGAGCCTCTCTTGAGCGCATGGAGGTTGTGGACGGACAGGTGGAGTACGAAATTGCTTACAAGGATGGAGAGCGTGAAATCATTCGCGTTCAGAAAGCGCTGTTGTCTATTGGACGTGTACCTAACATAGAGCAGTTGGATATTGAAAACGCGGGCATAAAGCTGAGCAAGCGCGGGGTTCACATTGGCGATGTTGATACGCAAACCAATGTGCCACATATCTATGCTGTAGGTGATGTATCAGGTAGAATTGCATTGGTGAATGTTGGTGAGCGTGAGGCAAGACATGCTGTGGTGAAGATGTTCGCAGACTTCCCGGTGAAGCCTATTCACTATGATAACATCTCTACGATTATGTTCCTCGATCCTGAAGTGGCCAGTATTGGTTTGAATGAAAAACAGGCGATAGAGAAGGGAATCAATGTTAGAGTGGCGAAGGTGGATTACTCAACTGTGGCAAGAGCCATAGCGATGCGTAAGACAAAAGGGTTCTTCAAGATCATTGTTTCCGATGACGAGGAAATGAAAGTTATGGGAATGCGTGCTGTTGGTGAACACGCATCCAGTGCCATCCAATCCATTGCCCTCCTAATGTATATGGATAAGGGAATTGATGAATTGGCACACATGATTCACCCGCACCCATCCATTGTAGAAGGTATACAGGAGTCTGTGAGAATGCTGCTTGGTAAATCAATCTATAAATCCGCAGTCTTCCGTGATAAGCTTAAATGCTACCGGTTGGTTAATGGTGAATGCATCCCGCTTCACAAGATCGAAGAGAACAGCATCAAGTTTGATGAGTTCATCGATAAGTACCACGAGTACAAAGAAGATTAGTCCCGGGTATAGAATGGTTCAGTTTCCTTGAGCAGATATCCTGATATCCCATCATCTTCATTGGGATTCACCTGTACAAAATCAATCACTTCTTCCTCTGCCAGATAGTTTTCGGCTAGTGCACCCGCGATTGGAGAAATATCTTTCATGTGACCATTGATGTCCAATCCAACGAGTAGATGAGGCTTATGCTCATCGTTTCCCATTTTGATCAAGCATAAATAGGCTGCGTTTACCATTGGATGGTTCGTGAACAATTCGCCCAAAGCAGTCACTAGCTCAGAAGGGTAGTTGGACGGCTGGCCCAGCAATACCTCCGTATCTTCTTCTACAGTTACTTCATTAACGTTATCGTGAATGGAGCCATCCAGCATGGCTTCGATCTCACCGGGTGTAAACTCCTTACCATAATCTGAAAAGGGGTTCAAAACAACCGTAGCTCCTTTTGTAAGCTCAAAGAAATCCTGGCCTTTCATAGCCATGTACCTAACTTCTTCCTTGATGATTTTCTTGTCAAAGATTCGGTTGGTGCTGCTGAATATCGGAAGAGCGCCATTGTCTAAGGTTTGTATAGCTACTGTAGTGTCTTCTTCCAGGGTTTGCTCTCCATCGGACAGGGGACCTTCATTGTTGGTGATGACGTACAGCTGGCTCCACATCAGTTTGGTGTAGAAATCACCCCGCACGGAGGCATCACCTGAGGCACGCATGAGCAATTCTTCTAAGTCGTTTTCGGGAAATGTACTTTTTGATTTACGAAATCGATCGAAGAGGCCCATTGCTAAGAATTTAGCAACGAAGTTATCTCTTTCTTTTCCTTTTCCGTAAGACCTAACCAGTTCATAGCAGATTCAAGGCGGTTGAATGGTACGATGTTCATAGAGTGTATGGCACCTTCTTTGGCGTATTCATTGGCCTTGTCGAAATCAGTCCATTCGTTACTGCCCGTGTACAAAGCAACACGCATATCATGCGCTTTGTCAGAGGATGCTTGATATGGACCGAAAAGAGAGGGAATATCGGTATTGGGAATATCCGGAAACCTCGCCTGGCCAATGTCAGAGAGTAATAGAAGCTTACCGCCAGACGGTGCATTCTTCAACATTTCCTTGTCGTTATCTATGATTTCCTGACTGGTAGCTTCACCAATATATTGTTCTACCATTAACGTTCCGGCACGGAAAGCCCAGAACCTATACTTTGAGGTATTCATTTTGAGAGCGCGGTTGGACCCTCAAGTTAATCATTAGGAACGGGAACTAAAAGTATATATACTATATACCCATTAGGGCATATACTCTGGGTTGGTGATAAAGGAACTGTCCGTATACGCCAGCACAAAGGCCTTAACTGCTGCCAATTCAGTTGGTGGTAAATGTAATCCACCGTTGTGAATGTTCTTCATCTCCAGACTTACATAGGTAGAGAATTGGAGCCCGCTGTTGTAAAACTGCATCACGTCATCAATGGTTGCAAAACGTCCATCGTGCATATAAGGGGCAGAGAAAACAATATTCCTCAATGACGGCACGCGGAATAAACCGGAGTCAGTTGGTGTATGTGAGAGGTACGCATAACCCGCATCTGCATTGAAGAAAGAATCAAGTGCATTGTTCTTTAGCGTGTTGATGGTGCCCAACATATTCCCAACGCCTTGTAAACTGAAATGTCCATGGCAATGGTCACATTCTGAGCCGAACAATCCATTGTTGATGTCACGGTCTAAAGGGTTCAAGACCCACCCATAAGATTCTTCATTCGTAAAACTTGCTTGTCCCTGAACCACCTTGTCAACCTTGGCGTTCCCTGAAATAATAATCCGTATGAACTGGGCCAATGCTTTGGCAGTATTCTCCATTGAAGGCGCCTCACAAAACGCATCGTAATACAGATCCACGTATTCCTGGCTGGATGATAGGCGAGGAATGATAGTCGTTGCCTGACCATTTACTGTATTCGGGTTCTCAATGCTGTTGATAATCTTATCTTCTAGTGTACTCTTCCTTCCGTCCCAGCCATAATAGTTGGTTACGTAAATGAGGTTAACCAAAGGCATCACATTCCTTGTAACCGGAATGCCTTCTACATCGGTTAAAACATTGTTGGGAGAAGCGAAATTGAATTCCTGTTTATGACACGCATTGCACGATACCACACCACTCGATGAAAGTATGGGGTCATAGAACAACTTCTTACCCAGTTTTACACCCTCCACTGTAATGGGGTTGTCTGGAAAATCCGGTGGAGGAGGAAAATGCGGTGGAATGTTGATCGGATACGGAGTGTTCGGATCGCAAATCAGATCATCACTTGGGCTACAATGAGGCAGAACAGTAGGTTCTTTCTTGGAACAGGAGAGAATGAGGGCAATCAGTCCTCCAGCAAAGAAAAAAGTAAGCTTTTTAGGATTCATGTATCAGGGGCGATCGGTCCGGACACACCTATGGCTATACAGCACTATGGCATGAACTCTGGGTTCGTATTCAGTGTAGTATCGTTTAGCGTTAGGATAAATGCCTTAAGATCGTTCTTGGCTTGTGCACTTAATTGCACACCGCCATCGTTTACGTTCTTCATCAATGGATCGATCGTTGTAGACCAGTGGATGTCACCACTGTAGAAGTTGATCACATCATCAATTGTAGCCAGGCGCCCATCGTGCATGAATGGAGCCGTTGAAAGCACGTTTCTAAGTGATGGTGTTCTGAATAGACCAGAATCTGCCGCTACACCACTCAAATACGCATAACCCGCATCCTTTTCGAAGGTTGAGTCCAGCCCATTGTTATGCAATAGAAAATCCGAGAAGAGCACATTGCCTTGCCCGTTGAAAGGATTCACACCTCCATGACAGTGGAAGCAATCTGCTCCCATGATGTTGTTATTGATATCTCTATCGGTATTGAACAGTGTTAATCCGTTAGATTCTTCGGCAGTAAAGAACACACCAGGTTTCCCCTGGATCAATTGATCAATCTTTGCGTTACCTGAAATAATGATGCGGATAAATTGTGCCAGTGCCTTGCAGGTATTCTCCATGGTGGGTTCTTCGCAGAAGGCTGCATAGTACATATCCACATAATCCTGATCCGCTTTTAGTCTGGGTAAGAATATGGTGGTCTTACCGTTAACGGTGAACGGATTTTCAATGCTGTTCTCAATTTTACTCTCAAGGGTGGTCTTCCTTCCATCCCAACCGAAATGGTTCTGTACGTACACCAGATTTACAAGAGGCATCACGTTTCGTGCAACCGCAATTCCATTTACATCTGCTGTAGCCGGGCCTGGAAGCGCAAAGTTGTTCTGTTGTTTATGACAACTGTTACATGATGTGCCCTGGAAATCAGACAGCACATTATCATAGAACAATTTCTTTCCAAGTGCCACTCCCTGAACGGTAATAGGATTGTCTGGAAAATCAGGAATAGGAGGGAAGTGATCCGGAACATTAACCGGATAAGGTGTTTGGTTACCACAAGGAATACTATCTGATGGTGTACACTGCGGAAGAACGGTTTCTTGCTTCTTCTTACACTGAGGCAATGAAAGTGCCATCACCGCAAGGGCAAGTACACCAAAAACGGCTGTTATTCTTCCTTTTTTCATGTGCTACGGCCTATGAAATACGCCAATTGTAATTCCCAACGGTTCTTGTTAAGTGGCTGTAAACCAGGTAGTCTTTCATACACAGGTCTTTGAAAGCCAGCTTGAAAAAGAACGTCCTTAACATATAGACGCAATCCGGTACTTAAAAGTACAGCCTCACCCCCAGAATTTTCTACAATACTGATATTTCTCACATGCTGCCCACCTGCTTCGTAATAGGCGCCCCAATAAGGAAAAAGCTGCACCGGGCCGGCCTTGATAACCGCAAACAAACTTGTATTTCCGAAGAACCGATTGGCAAAGCGAAAGTCATTTCCATTCACCGTGCTGATCATGTAATTGGCATCCTGAAAAATTCCGAAATACTTCCACATGCACATATAGTCGGCATTCAGCATAAATTCAAAGGCACCAACTCCCGGTTGCATCTCTTCCTCAAGCGTGTACTTGGGAACGGAAACGAACTGTCCATTCACGATGTCTATTTCATTCCCAATGTGAGAACGCTTGTTGTAATGACCCGTGGGAATCCTGATCCCTGCACCACCAATCAGTCGGTGTAGAAACGAAGGTTTTTCTACACTATCGCCTTCTATAACGCTGGTGCCCATGATCCGGTACCTACCCATAATGCGTACGTCACCAATTCCGGCAATGTTTGCGGCTACGGAATCATTCTGCAGGTAGTAATTATCGGCAAGGTCCAAACGGGCATTGATCTGCCACCGCTGACCAATGGTCTGGTTATAGAAGATGCCAAGTCGGTTATATACCTCTTTATGAAGAATGTCGATAGTGTCGCTGTAACTTAAATGCGGATTGCCAAGGTGAGATAAACGGCTATTTCCACCATGAGCACTTCCTGCATAAGTCCACCGCTCAAAGGCACTTTGTTTGTACATCAGTCCAAATGAAGACATGAAGGAGTTCGGTTGAACCTGTAGGAACGAAGTACAGATATCACACGCTAACCCTCGTCCAGAGGCGAACAGGATTAAAGCCAAACCAACAAATGCTGAGCGAATTCTCACAATTCAAAATTACCTAAACATTTAAGTCCAGAAGGCTGATTTTGTTCATTTCACGTCAATTACTAATTCTCAAGCAACATTTTTCCTTTTTTTTACGTCTATTGCATAGACGATTGAACGCACAATCTCGAAATGCGCTGTATTGCACTCATACTCTCAACAATCTACATGGTGTTCATGTTAACACCCGCTGTTCCTTTCATGGAGTATGCAATCGATTATGAAGTGATTGTTGCAGAAAAATGTGTCAACAAGGACAATCCCGAAATGAAGTGTAACGGTATGTGTCACCTGAAGAAGCAGGTTGAACAACAGGAACCCGTTTCCAAACCGAAGGAAATGCCCGGATCGTTCGCTTATTACGATTTCCTACAGTGTGCGTGGGGCGATGAGATTGATATTGATTTTACGTTTGACCAATCGATTCGAACCTTGTTTAATAAGGAGTTTGACTTATTGAAAGGTGTTGATTTATCCCACTGGCATCCGCCTAACTATTAGTCCCGGGCCGAAAGGCCTTCGCACTATTTAATTAAGGACTAATAATACTATTACAATGAAACGTTTATTGACTATAACGATGATCGCTGGCATCGCATTAACATCCTGTAAGAAGAAGGGATGCACAGACCCAGCAGCAAATAATTACAATCCGGATGCAAAGAAGGATGATGGAACCTGTGTTTATGACCCACCACCAACAGGAGGTGAAATTTCAACACAAATAAAGTTCCATGTGCATCACAAAGTAGGAACACAGAATTTCAGTTTTGATTCTACGTATACCGCGAGTAATGGCCGTAAGTATAAGTTCTCAAGGGCGCAGTTCTATCTGGGTAATATCATGTTTGACCAGGAAGGAACCTGGGAGGCACCTGATGTAGCCTATGCGATTATCAATCCTGGACAGATGGAGTATTTATTTGATGGTCTGCCTGTTAAGCACTACCATGGCTTTGATGCTTTGGTGGGGATTGATTCAGTAACAAATCATGCGGATCCTTCTACATATGCAGCCTCGCACCCGTTGGCACCACAGGTTCCAAGTTTACACTGGGGCTGGTCTTCAGGTTACATCTTTGTTGCGCTTGAAGGAGATTGCGACACAACCGCTGCTATGACAGGTGCTGTGAATGCTCCATTTGAAATGCACATTGGTACGGATGCGATGAAACAATCGTTGAGCTTTACCAAGCATTTTAATGCTACCGCAGGAGCTGCTTTTGAAATTCACATGACTGTGGATTGGGGTAAATTCTTCGATAACGTGGATTTTGCAACGGAGCACACTACGCATACAATGGATAATATGCCACTTGCTACCAAGATTTCTGGTAACAGTGCGAACGTTTTGACCTTAAATTAGGTTAATTTTATGGGGAGAAGCTTGGGCTTCTCCCTTAACTAACGGATTATGAAAAACGGTTGGCTTTATGTTCTCGGTACGCTATTGATAGTGGGAATGAGTTCCTGCAACAGAAAGAAAGGTTGTACAGATCCCGTTGCTCTGAACTACGACCCTGAGGCAAAAGTGGACTGTCAGTGCTGTGAGTACGACATGACACCGAAAAACTTTGATGGCTCTTTGAAGCTGCAGTTCAATCTGAAGAATTACCTAACAAGCGTTGACGCAAACGAAACCATTACAGATTACCTCAGCCGTAAATACATGGTTCAGGATATGGTAATGTACTTGTCAGACATCGCGCTGGTTGATGCCTTTAGTAATGAAGTTCCGCTGAAGGACATTGCATTGGTGGATTTCTACAACACGGAGAACACGTTTGTAGACTTGGATAGTATTCTTCAAGGTTCCTATAGCGGGATCAAGTTTGGCATCGGTGTGGATAGTGCTTTGAACGCGACCGGACCAGCCTCTTGGCCATTCAATCATGCGTTGGGCCAATCCAACGGTGCCTACCATTGGGGTGCGAAGAAGTATGTCTTTGTACGCTTTGGAGGAAGAGCTGATCTGGACAGCAATGGTTCCATGGAGCAGCTGTTCGTGTACCACGTAGGTACAGATTCGCTTTACCGTAAGGTCCAATTCAATACACCGATTGTTATTGTTAAGGGCGAAGAAACGGTACTTGATCTGAACATCAATCTTGACAAGATTTGGGTAAGTGGTACCGATACCATTGATATCACTACAGAGTTTACTACCCATACCAATCCAGGTGATCCGTTGGCGAAGAAATTCACCGACCACTTCAAGGATGCGCTTAGCGAATAAGCTGATCTTATTTATATCGCTTTCATTGTTTCTGGGAAGTTGCCAGAATGATGAGCTATTACCCCCAACTCAGGCGGGAGAGGAGCTGTATGACCTTAAGGTTCCTTCCTGGTTTCCGGATTTACCTAGGCCGGAAGGAGATGCGTATGTGATCACCAGGAAGCGTTTCGAATTAGGAAGGAAGCTCTTTTACGATCCCATCCTGTCAAGGAACAATACCAAGTCTTGTGCTTCCTGTCACTTTGCAGCCTTCAGCATGTCTGACACCGTTCGCTTCAGTTTGGGACTGTACGGAGATACCATGATGCGCAATAGTCCACCGCTCACCAACATCGCTTATAACCCACTGATCTTTCGCGATGGTGGGGCGCCCGATCTTGAACTGCAGGTCTACGGCCCGCTTAACAATACCATGGAATTCGATTTGTTGATGCCTGAATTGTTGGAACGGTTAAAAGTGCATCCGGAGTATCCTGCATTGATCAAAGAGGCGTACGGAAGAGAGGTGGATGCCTTTAGCGTTACGCGTGCTATTGCCGCCTTTGAACGGGCACTGGTTAGTGGGAATTCGGCATTTGATCGGTATTACTACCAGGGCAATCAGAATGCAATCAGCGAAGCGGCCAAAAGAGGTTGGGCATTGTTCAATGATTCCAAGACCCAATGTATAACCTGCCATTCGGGCTGGAACTTCACCACGTTCAACTTTGAGAATAACGGCACACATGTTACTTATCAGGATAGTGGCAGAGCGAGGGTCACAGGGCAAAGCGCAGACGCAGGAAAGTTCATGGTGCCTTCATTGCGTAATGTTGCTTTAACCGCCCCATATATGTTTGATGGACAGTTTAAGAGCCTGGATGAGGTATTGGATCATTATGCAGCGGGCGGGAAGGGTCATTGGAACCAAAGTTCCTTGGTTAGCGGATTCACCATGTCTACTCAAGAGAAGTCGGATCTGAAAGCCTTCCTGGAATCGCTAACAGACACAGAGTTTGTCAACAATCCTGATTTCCAACAGCCATAATTCATACCTTAACTGAGGTATGTTCAAGGTCTTCAGTGCAAGTGCCGGATCAGGCAAAACATTCAGGTTGGTGTTGGAGTACATCAAGCTCTTGCTTTCGCACGATAGCGACCAATACTTTCAGCATGTTCTTGCTATAACCTTTACCAATAAAGCTACTGCGGAAATGAAGTCGCGGGTGTTGCGATATCTGAAAGCGCTTGCCCATGGCCCAATGGATGAAACGGAGAAGACCTTGTTGGGTAAGCTATTGGAGGATCCCGATATTGGAATGGACGAGCAGGCCATCCGAGAGAAATGTGCAAAGGTGCTGCACCATATTCTGCATCAGTACTCCGATTTCAGTATTACCACGATTGATAAGTTTTCGCACAAGATCATCAGGTCATTTGCAAGAGAATTAAGGTTATCGCAGAGCTTCGAAATTGAACTTGATACGAAGTTGGTATTGAGTCAAGCCGTTTCTACACTGTTAGACAAAGCAGGTAAGGATGAACAGTTGACTGATTTTCTGGTTGATTTCGCTGTGCAGAAAGCCCAAATGGAAAAGGGTTGGCGCTTGTTCGAATTGCTTTTGTCGGTGGCAGAGGAAGCGAACAAAGAACGTAGCCTGCCTTACCTGGCTAAATTGGAAGGGGCGGGACTGGATCAGTTCAGGGAGATCAAAAAGACATTGTGGGAGGATGTTCGCAATGTAGAACAGCGAATTGTAAGTATTGGGCAAACGGGTATGCGTTTGCTGGAAGAGAATGGCATAACTCCGGATGATCTTTGGAATAAGTCAGGGGCGATATACAGTTATTTCCGTCACTTGGCTGACCCGAAAGGCAAATGGGTATCAGGATTCACAGGAAAGAAGTCAGCGAAGGCAGTGGAAACCGGAGTGTATGCGCACGCAAATGCAGATCCAGCTGTACAGTCTTTGATCAATGACCAACTTGGCCCGGAGTTCACCTCACTTTGGAATCAAGGGCAAGACATATACGAGAATGAATACCCCAATTATTTGTTGTGGAAGGAACTGCTTGCACATATTGATGCCGTGGCTTTAATGGTAGAGATTTACGACCTGGTGAACGCGTTCAAGGAGGAACACGGTGTGGTTATGATCTCAGACTTCACCAAGATCATCAGTAAAATTATCGAAACGGAACCGGTGCCTTTCATATACGAACGGGTAGGTGAGCGCTATGTGCATTACCTGGTGGATGAATTTCAGGACACCTCCGTTTTACAATGGCAGAACTTGCTACCACTTCTTGAAGAAACCCTTTCAAAAGGAGATAACACCAATCTTGTGGTAGGTGATGCGAAGCAATCCATCTACAGGTTTAGGGGTGGCGAGGCGAAGCAGTTCACCATGCTCCCTAAGGTCTATCAATCTAAACCGGTTTTCTCCAGTGTGGAGGCAATGTTGGAGCGCCATCATGATCCAATAACATTGGGTGCAAATTTTAGAAGCGCACCCAGGATTATCGAATTCAACAATACTTTCTTCACTCGATTGGTTGAGGCCTACCCGAAATTGGAAGAGCATGGGTTTGATGAAGTAGTGCAGGAATCCAGAAAATCCCATGACGGTTATATAAGTGTTACAGGCTTTGCCAGAGATGAAGAAGAATGGCGTACGAATGTCATGTCCAGCCTGTATCAAGATGTGGTTAGTGCACGTGAAAGAGGGTATAACTACTCTGATATGGCTGTCCTGGTAGAGCGAAACAAAACTGGTCAGGACATCGCTACGAGCCTCATTGCGCAGAACATTCCTGTCATGTCGAGCGAATCTCTGGTCGTTGGACAGGATGTATTGGTCCAATGGATAGTAGGTTACCTTGATTACCTGCAAAATCAGAACAGTAGACATGTGCAGATACGTGCTCTCAATGCAGCTATGCGTGTGTTGAATATTCAGGATGATGTCTATCAGAAACATGTGGATCTTTTGGAAGATGGGAATATTGATAAAGCGTTAAGCAGGTTAGGCATCACGCTAACCATGCCAGAAGGTGGAGATCTTTCTCTCTACGCACTGTGCGAGAGATTGGCAATGTGCCTGGGTACAAATTTGCTTCCGAACCCGTTTGTTACCGCTTTCCTTGACGTTGTGCTTGCTTTTCAAATCCAAAACGGTTCGGACGTTCATCGTTTTCTGGAATGGTGGAAGGACAGAAAGGAGAAAATCTCTATTCCTGTGCCTGATGGAATTGATGCTGTGCAGATCATGACTATTCATAAATCCAAAGGACTGCAGTTTCCGGTAGTCTTTTGCCCGATTATTGAAAACCCTCCGTTTGCCAGATTAGGGAACGAGAAGGGGTGGTTGGCGGAGCCGCTAAAGGATATGCCGGCTGGGATGGTTAGCCTTAGAGGGGCCGATGAAAAAGCTGTCCACAATTCCATGTATGAGGAAGAGTTATGGGAAACCTTCGTAGACACCGTCAATAGGGTTTACGTAGCGTTCACGCGGGCGGAAAGTGAATTGTACATCAAGCTCCTGATTACGGGTTCAGATCACGATAAGCTGACCAAACCTGTCAGCACGCTGGTAAACAAGGTATTGGGAACGTGGAACGGGTGGAATGGTGAACGTCTTGAATTTGGACATCCAACAACGGTTGATCGTCAGACGATTCAGAAGTCCACAATTCCATTTAGCTGGAGGTATGCCACCGATCACATGGACAGACTTGTGGTAAGGGCCGATGTGATCCTTGATGTAGAGTATGAGCTGGATCAAAAGACTTACGGTAATATCATTCATGAAACTCTTGCTATGATGAGTGTTCCTGAAGATTTGGAGGTAGCCTTAAGGAAGATTTCTACCAGATATGGTTTATCAAAACGGTGGAGAGTTAAGGTAGAGGAAGAATTAAAGGCGATCGTTCAACTGGAGGTTTGCAAACCATTCTTTGAATCTGCGGCTGATGTACGCCCGGAGGTTCCCATTTCCAACGGTGGAGAGAACTTTAGACCAGATAGACTGCTGGTAACAGAGCAGGGGTTGAAACTACTGGAGTTTAAGACTGGCGGCCCTTCAAACGATCACAGGCAGCAAGTGGGTAATTACAAAATGCTTTTGCAAGAGATCACAGGTAAGCCTGTTGAGGCTACAATCGTTTACACAGGTATACGGGAAAGTGAGATGGTTTAGCGCTTAACTACGAAGCGCACCTTTCTGGTCTCACCATTTGCGTCTTCAAAAACTCCGAAGTACAGTCCATTCTTCAGGTTTGGAAGAGTCACAGACCTTTGGCCTGGAGTCATTCTTTGCATACTGATCACAGACCCATTAATGGAAAGAATGCGCAAAGACTTGGTCTGGAAATCACCAGCGTGGATAAACAAATGGGTGCTTGCCGGATTCGGATAGAATGCGAAATCATTGGCCGACCGTTCTTCAACAGAAACATTGTAGGTCGTGTTCGGAACAGTGACGCCCAGCGAATCACATTTCACCAGATAATAATCTTCCAATCCATAGCCTATGGATCTCGTGTAGCCACCAAAGATGCTGCCGCCATCAACGGTCGGGGAGGAGGAGATGATTTCCTCGTCTTCTGGCTCCGCAAAAATGAAGTTACCGGTCGCCTGGAAATTTCCCCATGGATCCGTTCTGTACCACAGTACGTTTTTCTTTTTGCTAACCGTATTGTCCGTCCAACCGGAGATGTAAAGATCTCCCCTATTGGATTGGTGCAATGCATTCAGAATGTCGTCCTTGCTTTGCCCAAAAGAATGTGCCCATAGTGAATCGCCATTTTGATTCACCTGCATGATGTACATGTCAAATTCCCCAACTGTAAAGCTCTTGGTGTTCCCACCAATGACGTAATTCCCATCCTGTGTTTCGATAACACGTGTAGCATAATCATCTTGTGCACCGCCATATTGCTTAACCCATATCGTATCACCGTTAATATCTGTCTTGATGATGAGGATGTCTTTGTTGGATGTTCCTGATTTGGTATAACCAACCATCACGTAGTTGCTATCCGTTGTTTCAATGATAGAGTTGATAGACTCCGCACTATCAGTACCGAATGTCTTTGACCATATCAAAGATCCGTTCCCGTTTGTTTTGAAATACCATGCGTCCGTTTCCCCGTTCGTGCTGGTATGTGTTTCCCCAGCGAATACATAGTTCTGCTTGGCGGTTTCTGCCGAGGAATGGATAAACTCCCAATCAGTACCACCGTACGTTCGTGTCCAAATGGTATCTCCGTTTTGCGTCATCCTTATCACGTAGGCATCATATCCACCTGCACCCATGGTGTTGGTGTATCCTGCAGCAATAAGCGTTGTGTCCCACGCCAGAACGAGATCTTTTACCCATTCTGCATTTGACCGGAAGCCAAAGGTTCTTTGTGTAATGAACTCACCAGCCGAATCTACGCGAAGCATCCAGATTTCATTTCCCTGTATGCTCCATGAGCCACTGGTGCCTGCCATCATATATCCCTTGTCAGGCATCTGAACCACGTCTTGCATAATATCATAACTGGCGCCCCCATACACCTTCTGAAATATGGTGTCCTGGGCATTGGTGCTCAATGCAAGAAGGAGGGTTGATATGAAAGCAAGTTTCTTCATCAAAAATGTACGTGTGCTCTGAATTGTACACTCATTCCATTGGTATACCTCGGGAGAATGATTCCTTCAAGATTGTTGGTTGCCAGATACAGATCAACGTTCTTGCCGATCCGGTTGCCGATCATAAACCCTGAGTTCAATCTCCCATATCCACCATAACTCAATGAACCGCCAATAATGAAGTGGTCATTTGGTCTGTAGTAAATACGGGTGTATATCCGAGGATTGTAATTCACAAATAGTCTGTGGAACAACCCTACGTGGTATCTCCATTTCTCATTGATTGAGTCTGCATAGTACACGTCAAAAGTGATTGGCAGCGGGGAAGCATACGCTCTTTGTTTGCTGATGCCTTCAATTCCACCAAGGAGCGAATCCTGTGTCATTTCCCCAAATGTGCTGTCGTTGAAGTTCAGAATATTCGTGACCTCAATGCCATCGAAATAGATGGATGTATCAGCACTTCGAACGATGGATTTATCGTTCCAGTAAATGAACCCAATGTCTTCTACCCTGAAGTTGATCTGTCCGCGCTCTGCTAACGGGAATTCACCAAATAAGCCAACAGACGCTCCAATACCATTGAACTCCCAGAAACCAACATTGTTGGTGTCGGTCTGATTCGTGAAGTAGAGCATGGAAGCGTCTAATTCCTTTCCATCCGTTTCCGTATAGAACGTAGACCGCGGACTGTAAAACACCCTGTTCTGTTCTCCTTTGATCACGGAAAGAGTGATTCCTTCACGGTATGCAACGCTGTCAACCCATTTTGTTCTCATTAAACCAAAACGGAAACGTTGGTACCGTAGTAGGTTGAAATTGATTTGTCCGAGATCCAATGTGTCACCAGCAAACTGTTTGTTTCCTTTAAAAGCCAGGTTAAACAGCTGCCCAGGGAAGATGGCATCGAGATGCTCGTGGTTACCTACCCCCACTACGAGGGAAAGATCAGTTTGTTTTAGGAAAGTATCCAATTTGGCACTTCCGTAAATCTCGTAGTTAAGGTCCCCACCAAAGCGGTTCGAAGACCTAAGTCTTGAGGAAACATCTGAGATCAGTGTTGAATCCAGGAATTGTCCCTTGATGAATTGCCCGGCAAATCTGTTTGTAATCGCATTTGAATTGTAGGAAAGATCCACCGAAGTACCTACTTCCCAGCGATCCGTGTGTTGGAAGTGCCTGAACCCGAATTGCGCATAAAGCCCCGAGGTTTGCACGATAAGTGCAGCAAGTATGACGATGCTTCGTTTCATATCAATTCAGCCCAGCCCTGTAAGTGAAATCTCCAACAACCTTAAGATCGAGGAAGTAGTGCTCATAGATTTTGATCCTGTTGGGCGCATCTACTGTGTTCAGTTGTGTGCGGAGCATCATGTACTTCGCGTTCTTAAGTTCTTTGATCTTCCAGTTGTTTACTGGCATCTTGATGGTTGAGGATGTGGAAGCAATTACGATGTTCTGCGCATCCGTCACACCCTCCTGTATCTTCCCCTTAGAGATTAGTGTAGTAATGGGATTGTAGTTTGTGTCCAGTACAATAAGGTCTATCGTTGCATCAAAAGGAAAACCGTTGTCAGCATGCAAGGTGAAGTATCCATCCTGTATGCGGTCTAATGTATTGTCTTCCCATGTGAAATCAATCGTGTCTACCAACAGCAGTTGATTCATGGCCAGGTCCAACGGAATCTCAGTTTTCAGATTGGCTTGCAGCAAATAGTCCTGGTAGTAGAAATCATTGCCATTCATAACATTACCCAAAGGGTTCACTTCACCTTCAATTTCGTAAACAAGGTCTGTGGGCAGGTTTTCAATGAATTGGTCTACGTTTGAGTTGTTATTGTCCAGATAAACGGTGTAAACAGAAGGGGTAACCGGTGGTGTTGAGAATGTTTTCACCGCACGGTTCATGTTAATGTTCTGTCCGATCATACTGTGGTTCAGCGCTACAGTGGTGAAGTTGTTAGAGTTGAAAGACTCCAAACGCTTTAGCTTTAGATTGGCGTCAACGCCAATACCATTGATAAACTCGATCCAGATCTTTACCTGATCCAGATCCAGTGAACCGCCAGCCACTTTCTTGAGAAAGCTGAACTTCTCGGATTCGGGTCCAATATCAATACTGTTCTTCCCAAAATAACCCTGGGCATAGTATGGTTCCAGATCCTTGAAAGCAATCTTCATGGTAACCGCATCAGATGATTGCACGGTGTAACCCGGTGAAGAAGCCGATAGTCTTGCTTGAATATCGTAATAGATAGTATTGAAATCATTCTTATTTACACCACGTAAATCCAGATCGTACCCAGCAAGGTTGAACTGTACCGTATGCGTTGTAGTCTGACCTACGGGAGCGGCAGCAATGGGTTCTGTCACATTAAAGATCACTCCGCTTTGGGTTGCGCAGGGAACACTCAGTACGAGTTCGGTAGGTTCGGGGATAGTGCTTGTAATCTCAAGTTCCAATACTCCACTAGCCACGGTAGCATAGGATAATTCTGCACCACTTAGGCCAAACTTGGTGGTTTCTGTGCTTAGGTAAATAGGTTGCCCTGGCCCAACATTCAGACCATTGATTAAGGCCGCTGATTTAACTATTGAGGTGTCCGGAAGAACGAACAGCTCATCCGTGTTCATTGTGTAGATTGGGTTGTTGTACGCAATGACTACGGATCCGTCCGCAGTGTCAATCGTATACAGTGTATCCCCAATGTCATCTATAGTAAGCCTCGTCTTAACCACAGGAGTTAATACATCCACGTCCCAGGATGGGCCATTGAACTTCTTCCGGCAAGACCAGAGCCCAGCCACAAGCAATACGGAGACCAATAGAATTGCGCGATTACGCATAACCTTCAAAGTTACTAAAAATTAATGCCTCAAAGCCTTGCTAATGCTGCGATTCATGACCGGTCACTATCGCCATTCCAATCGTACTTATCCTTCCACAGCCGGGTAAGTCTGGATTTGAAGTCTTCCTCTCGTTTATTGTTGCCGGGCTGATAGAATACCGATCCTTCCAGACCTTCAGGGAGAAACTCCTGCTCAATGAAATTTTCCGCACCCTCGTGAGAATATTGATAGTTCGAACCGTAGTTAAGATCTTTCATCAATTGGGTTGGTGCATTGCGCAAATGAAGCGGCACTCCAAGGTTGCCCGTATTCTTTACGGCCTGTTGCGCTTCCTTGATGGCCAGATACGATGCATTGCTCTTTGGTGAGCAAGCCAGATAAATGGTGGCTTGACTCAAAATGATGCGTGACTCTGGCCAGCCGATCACATTTACTGCATTGAAACAGTTGTTAGCGATAACCAACGCGGTGGGATTGGCATTGCCAATGTCTTCTGAAGCAAGTATGATCAATCTTCTGGCAATGAACTTCGGGTCTTCGCCTCCTTCCACCATTCTAGCCAACCAATAAATGGCAGCATTGGGATCACTACCTCTAATGGATTTGATGAAAGCAGAAATGATATTGTAGTGTTCTTCGCCTGTTTTGTCATAACGAACGAACGTGGTCTTGGCCACTTCCTCCACCAGATCATTGTCGATCTCATGGCTGTCTCCTTGAAGCTGATCTACGCACAGTTCAACCAGATTCAGCATGCGTCTCGCATCTCCAGAGGCATATTTGTAAAGCGATTCCTTCTGTTTGAACACAGGAGCCTTGTCGCTCAGCCACTTATCTTTCTTAACAGCCAAATCGATCAACTCATCCAACTGCTCTGTATTGAGTGATTCAAGGGTGTATACCTGGCACCTGGATAGCAATGCAGGAATAACCTCAAAGGAGGGATTCTCGGTGGTTGCACCAATAAGCGTAATGGTTCCATTTTCCACTGCGCCCAGTAAGGAGTCTTGTTGCGATTTGCTGAACCGGTGTATTTCATCAATGAACAAGATCGCGCTTGTGCCTTCAAATAGCCCACCTTTCCCAGCTTTGTCGATGACCTCCCGAACATCTTTAACTCCGCTATTGATTGCACTTAACTGGTAGAATGGTTTGTCAAGTGTTTCTGCAATGATCCTTGCCAACGTGGTTTTACCTACTCCCGGAGGTCCCCACAAAATGATGGATGGTATACGTCCGCGCTCAATACTCTTGGTAATGATTTGCCCTTCTCCAACCAGATGATCCTGGCCCACATATTCATCCAGATTCTGCGGTCTAACGCGCTCAGCCAGTGGTCGATCGTGCTGCATGGTTCAGAAGCTCTTTAATGGTTGCCAACAGAATTTGCGGCTCCACTGGTTTCCCCAGAACAGAAGAGATGTCGATACCTTTTACCATTTCATGCACTGATGCGCGAGAATTACCTGTGGTAAAGATGATTGGGGTTGAACCAGCATCGCGTATGAACTTTGCAGCGTCCACTCCACTTGAAGCATCCTTGAGTTGTAGATCCATTAGTACGATATCCACTTCGTTCTCTTCGTACTGTTCAATAGCTTCTTCTGCAGTGGTTGCGCAGCCCACGATCTCGTGTCCATCCTTTTCAAGCACTGCCGAGTATGAAGCTGAAATGATCAGTTCGTCCTCAACAATCAAAATCCTACTCATCCTCTTTCACCGCAAACTTTACGCTACAAGATAGCCCATTATCAGATTCAAACGACAGCGTTCCAGAAAGTTGATTAACCAGCGAGTTTACAATCGTGAAGCCAGTAGAATTTGAGTTCTCAATGCTTTGGCCGTTCTCAAATCCTTGTCCTGAGTCTGCAACGGTAAGCACATAATGTCCATTCTCCTTTTTAAAGGTCACGTTGATCTCGCCATTTTCTCCCACCTTAAATGCATGCTTATAAGCATTGGTAACGAGTTCATTCAGTATCAATCCACACGGAATTGCATATTCCAGATCAAGTGAAACAGGGTCACCTTCCACGGTAACCGTAACGGCATCTTTTTTCTGATTAAAAGAATCCTTGATGGTTACTAACAGTCTGTTCGCATAATTCGCGAAGTTGATGTCGCTGAGCGATTCATTCTCGTACAACATCTCATGTACCATAGCCGTAGATTTGATTCTCGACTGACTATCATTTAACGCACGTTTTACTTCCTCACTGTCTGTATTTACAACCTGTAGGTTAAGCATGCCCGATATAACAGCAAGATTGTTCTTTAACCTATGGTGTATTTCCTGTAGAAGGATCTCCTTTTCATTCAAAGTATCTTTCAGCTTTTGCTCCTTCAGCATACGTTCTGTAATGTTGCTGGCGAAGATGGAGATACCGGTTATCTCATCACCAGACACAATAGGGTTATAGAACGATTCAACGTAACCCGGACTTCCGTCTGGATAAAAGAACTCTTCAGTTATTTTCCTTCGGTTTCCAGCCAGCACGTCAGGATAGATCTCCAGTACCTTTTCATGATCTCTGGGATCCAGTATTTCGAGTACAGACATTCCGGTGGTCATTTCTACACCTCTTTGGGCAACTATGGCTCGCAATGCTTCATTGAACTGTATGATGTTATAGTCCTTGTCGATGGAAAGGATCATATCGTCAGTGTTCTGAATGATCGCATTGAGCTCCGCTTCTTTTTGCATCAAAGCCGATCGTTCCTCTAGAGATCGACTTAGATCCCTGCTGTTTGAGAAATAACCGATGGGCACACCGTTTTCATCATACACAAGCCATACCGTCAGCAATGCGGTGAACGTGGTATCATCCTTTTTTCTTTGGATTAGTTCACCGCTCCAGCCACCTTTTGTAGTAATGTCATTTACAATCTCGTCTGTGTTGAGGGTAAGGTGAGAGTTGAAAATATCAACGTGTTGACCAATCAATTCCCCGGTTTCGTAACCATAAAGTTCGTCAGCGGCTTGATTGGTGAATTCTACAATTCCTTCAAGGTTCGCATAGACGATGGGACTCCACCCATTGCGAACGATCTGTTCTAATACGAGTTGGTTCATAGTAAGTCGGCAGATAGATGGCGCCAAAGGTAAATGAATTATCTTGCTCAACACTATTGATGATTGAACATGAAACTGGTTAGCTGGAATGTTAATGGCCTACGTGCCATCATGAAAAAGGACTTCATTGAATCCATGAAGTCTATCGATGCGGATGTGTTGTGTTTGCAGGAAACCAAGGCGCAAGACGATCAGGTGATGGAAGCATTATTTGAGATTACTGGCGAATACGATGTATATGTGAATTCAGCTGAGCGGAAGGGATATTCTGGAACTGCCATGATCTGCAAGAAGGCACCTGCGAGTGTTGTTTCTGACATTGGTGTAAGTGAACATGATACAGAAGGACGGGTATTGACAGCTGATCTTGGAGATTACTATTTGATCAATACTTATGTCCCAAATTCTGGAAATGGTTTGGTTAGACTGGATTACAGAATGGACTGGAACAAGTCGTTGTTTGACCACATGAAGAAGCTTGAGCAAGAGAAGCCTGTAATTCTTTGCGGTGACTTGAATGTTGCACATCAACCCATTGATCTGGCGAATCCTAAATCGAATTACAACAAGACCGCTGGTTATACCCAGGATGAAATAGACGGACTTACCTATTACCTGGAAAATGGGTTTGTTGATTCATGGCGGGCGCAACATCCGGAGGAGGTGAAATACAGTTGGTGGAGTTATCGGTTTAATTCACGAGCTAAGAACGTAGGATGGAGGCTTGATTATTTTCTCGTTTCCAATTCTTTAATGGATAGGGTAGTCGAAACGGATATTCTTAACGACTATCACGGGTCTGACCATTGTCCTGTGGTCTGTGAAGTTAATTGATACTTACCCGGCCCAACTGATCCTGATTGCTTAGAGCGTAGAGGTATTTGCCATCTACAATATCGTACCCTATGATCTCCCAGCGAAGCAGCAATGCCAGCAGGTGGACCATTCTGTTACTTTGAATTCCTGTTCCCTTAACCGCCTGCATGAATGAGAATGTATCTCTTTCTCTCATAAAGGAAAGGAAGTTCCTTTCTGCCTCCGAGATGTGTAACGATGAATTGATCTCCTTGCGTTGCATTTTCCATGCTGTGATGATTACGTCATTGGCTTTGAAGTTATTGTCATCAAAACGTATATAAGGAACTAGCTTGCCATCTTCATTTTTTACGGCATGGGGTCTTAGTTTGGATGGAGAGACTTTGATTTCCAATACATCCTTATCCTGGATGCGCCAAACCTGACTATCGAATTGAATTTCGGGAACACAGTACAGCTCTGCTGCTGATTGTATCATATAGAATTCTTCATCGTCTGAAATACCGCTGATCTTTCCGTTATCCTTGATTCCTATCAGTAACCTACCCCCATCTGTGTTGGCAAAAGCACACAGGCTTCTGGCGATCCTGCGTGTATCGGAAATATTGTATTTGAAATCCTGTTGTTGGTGTTCGCCTTGTGTGAGCATTCCCATGAAGGTAGCCTCATCCTCGGAATATTTTAGACTCTCCTTCATTTTATGCGTAAATAATAAATACGTAAGTATTAGTTATTAAATACTGTTAAAAGTGCTTATTGCGAAATAAAATATCAAAAAACTGTAACCTTTACGAAAATCATCCCGTAAACTTATTTGAAAGCCAAACCGAAAGCCATGAAGAGTCGTCATCAACCAGTCCTCATAGTCTTAGGGGTGAATTTAGTATTCCATCTTATTCTATGTCTATTGTTCCTTATAGACCCAGGGGCTACCACCAGTACAAGTGTAAACAGTGCTGGTGAGCATCAAGTTCAACAAAAGATCAAAAAAATTGCTTCTGTATCGCCAGGCAACCTTGTTAATCAGGGTGGGGGTGCAATCCTGACGGTGCAGGAGCATAACACATAATCAATTCAACCAGGTATGTAAAGATGAGTAGTAGCAGGGGAGTGTTCTCAGAATCCGGATAACTTTTTCATAGTAATGTGCAGATACAGGTGGTTCCTTTAATTAACCAGATTCGAGAGCATTAAAAAGGCAAGGATGAAAATCCTTGCCTTCCTTATTTCATGCTACTATATCTACAGATCTACGATCTGGGAACTTTCATCCAGAATCCCTGAGCTTAGCGCATACTTCACCAGCTCCGCAGTATTCTTTACCTGAAGTTTATTGATGAGGTTTTGACGGTGCGTGTCGATCGTTCGCTTACTCAGTTCCAGCTTAACGGCAATTTCCTTACTGGTAAGGCCGTTGGCCAGTTCCTTCAGTACATCCTTTTCTCTTTGGGTCATAGATCTTGGATTCCCTTTGTTGAATCCATCACGTTGCTCGAAGAGCTTTACTCCAATTTCACTAGCGAAGTACTTTTTGCCGCTCAATACCGTTTTCACCGCCAGTATCAATTCGCCCAACTCTGTGTTTTTGAGTAGGTATCCCATTGCACCCAATTCCATCATCTTCTTTACAAATGACAATTCACTGTGCATGGTCAACGCAATTATTCTTGCATCAGGTCTCAACTGAAGAATCTCTCTGGTAGCTCTCAATCCATCCATTACGGGCATGGTAATGTCCATCAGAACCAGATCAGCTTCAAATACTTTTAGTTTTCTGATGGCATCTTCACCATCATTAGCTTCCAGAAAATCAAAATCCAATTCCTCCTGGCTTTGTAACAAGGAAATGAATCCTTTGCGAACGAGATCGTGATCATCCACGATCAAAACTTTAACCTTCGACATGTTCTTTGGTATTAGCGGTTGTGTAATTGTTTTGTCTGATAAGGAGATGCGTGCCTTCTTCGTTAGAAGAAAATTGGTATTGCGCATCAATTACCTTGATGCGGGAGATCATATTCTTAAGTCCATTTCCTCTGGCCATGGACAATTGATCTTCAATTTCAAATCCGGTTCCGTTGTCGTAAATGTCAAAAGTCCAGCCGTTCAAGTCACTTCCCAGCGTAATCTCAACACGCGTACAGCCGGAATGCTTGACACTGTTGTTTACGAACTCCTGTGCGATTCTGAACAGTGATAGTTTCTCAGAAGCGGAGAAGGTGTGTGGAGTTTCTTCTGTAACGCCAATATGAATAAACTGATTCATGCCGGCCTCCCGGAAATAGTCTTGAAGTGCGCTGGGCAACGAGTCGTGCTCAATGGAAACAGGGAGTAATCCAAAACAGATGTTTCTCAGTTCTTCGATACTGGCGGAAAGTACCTTGGATGCGTTCGCTAACACCTCTTTCGCAGCTTCTGTTTTCGTATGCTGCTTTAGCAAGTTCAGATAGAGGTTTACCGCTGTGAGTTGTTGCCCCAATGAATCATGCAATTCCTTCGAAACCCTTGATCGTTCCTCATCCTGGGCATGAACCATGGCTCTCATCTTATCGGCTTCCGCTGCTTTAACATGGGTTAGATCCTTCAGCAATATGATCTGGTTGACCTGACCTTCAATGTCGTCATTCATAAATGCAACACTCACCAGTACAGGTAGCGTGTCTTCACCACCGTTATTCAGCGCCAATTCGAATTCTGTACGTTCTGGCTCTTGATGACCAATCTTGTATAACTCGATCTTCCTTAGTACTTCCGGAACTACCGCAGAAAGATGGCTTCCGGTAGTAAGCTCAATTCCCAATAGGTCGTTAGAAGCTTTGTTGAATTGCTTGATCTCACCCTGGTTATCGGTGATGATAATGGCATCCGAGATCGTATTGATGATATTCTTCAGGAAGGCAAGGGAAACGGTAGACTCCTCCAGCTCCTCTCCCAGCATCAAAACACCCGCCAGTACGCCATCTTCTTCACCTTCACCAAGATCGTAGTCGCGGTGAAGCTTGAAATTACCTTGGGCGTAATTAACAAGCAGTTCCTTGATTTCAGATAACCTATCCACAGTCTAGATATATTGAGACAACCATATTTTAGCGGCTTCCAGTGAGGTAAATGTTCTTACCGGAATGGGTGGTTTCTGCACGCGAATGATAAAATTAATGATCATGTTTCCAATGGGCTTGTTGGTAACCACTGCAGCTGCCGAAACACTTTCTATCCCTTCAGGACTGCTCAAGTAGTCTCTGGCCTCCTTGGTAATTTTTGTTACGCCATCATCAATTGCCACTCCAGGATATTTCTTGCCATCAAAGAGAGCAAGTCGATCCACTACAATCTGCTTTGCTTCCATTAATCCAATTTCGCCTGGCTTGTATCTAACCACCAGGATATTATCCTCTAGTGTTAGAATCGCATGGTCATTTTCGACCTTCACATGCTCCATAACCGTACTCACACTTTGAAGTTACACATCTTTGAACCCCTGAAACTAGGTATAAACACGTAGAGAAAGTACGTAGAACTCTAGGTTTAAATACGTATTAACTACCTATCTGGCTGATAATCAGAGAATTACTTTTGTAGAGTAACAAAAAAACCGATAGAAATGAGTTTGAAGAATGTGTTGGAAACCACCGTAAACCCTATTATTGAATCCGCTCGAGCCAAGCGGATTATTCATTTAGAGACTGACGATACCATGCTATCGCAGAATCTACTTACCACCGAGCATGGCATCCTGAACAATTTCGGTTCCTGTAGTTATCTGGGAATGGAGTTCGATGACCGGTTAATCAATGGATCGGTAGACGCAATCCGGAGGTATGGCACACAATTCAGTGCTTCTCGGGCGTATATGTCCATTGCGCTATACCGCGAACTCGAAGAGCTGATGCAACGGATTACCGGAGCAGAAGTTTTGGTTACTCCAACGACTACACTAGGTCACCTATCCGTAATTCCCTCCATTATTAGTTCCGATGATGCCGTGATCATGGACCATCAGGTGCATAATTCTGTTCAGATGGCGCTGAAGCCGGTTAAGCTGGGGAAAGCCAGAGTGGAAATTCTACGACATAACAGAATGGATCTTTTACGCGAACGCATTGAAGAACTATCGAAAACGGCTGAACATGTGTGGTACATGGCGGATGGGATATATTCCATGTACGGAGATGCCTGCCCACTGGATGAGTTATATCAAATGCTGGAGGACTATCCGAAATTTCATTTGTACGTGGATGATGCCCACGGCATGTCGTGCTTTGGAGACAAAGGACAAGGTTATGTTCTTAGCCAGCGCCCCATTCACCGAAAGATGATCGTTGCCCTTTCCATGGCCAAAGCTTTTGCAAGCGGTGGAGCTGTATTCGCTTTTGGTAATGCAGAATGGAGAGATCTTTCCAGAAACTGTGGTGGCCCTATGATCACTTCGGGTCCTATCCAGCCCTCTGTACTCGGGGCGAGCATAGCTATGGCCAGAATTCAACTGTTACCCGAGTATGCAACGCTTAGAGATGGACTACAGCATAAGATTCAGTTTATGAACGACTTGCTTGAATTGAATCGATTGCCACTTATCGCAAAGAATGATTCACCCATCTTTTTCGTTGGAACTTCGAAGCCTCAATTCGCCAAAAACGTTATCAATAGGATGGTCAAGTTGGGGTACTTCCTGAATTTGGGCATTTATCCTGCGGTTCCTATTAAAAATACAGGTATACGGTTTACTGTTACAAGATTACATACCAAGGAAGCCATGAGAGAAATGGTGAGAAGACTGGCGAAGGTTTATTACGAGGAATTGGATAAATCCGGTTTAAGCATTTCAGACGTTTGGGGAGCCTTTAAACTTCAACCAAAGGTGGTCACCACTAGGGCAGCACGCCCATTAAATTCATACACATGCAAGGTCCACAGTTCCATCACTGAAGTTGATGAAGAGCAATGGAACGAAGTGATGGCTTTCAATCCTTTGATGACCTGGGGACAGCTTATAAGTGCCGAACTTGCCTCAGGAAAACCAGAGAACCCTGGTAACTGGAGACTCAAATTCATTGTTGTGAGAGATGCGCAAGACAAGATCTGTGCTGCAACGGTGGCCTGTGTGTCTCTTTGCAAAGATGACATGCTGGCGTCTTCTGAAGTGTCTGAACAGGCTGAATTGGCAAGGTCTCTGAATAGAGAGCACCTTACCTCGAAGGTGGTGATGACCGGATTGCCTTATTCATCGGGAAGCCACATATATCTGGATACCGAGATCAGGGATATGAACCCGCTCAATTTGATCCTGGATGCATTGGATCAGATCAAGAGAGATGAAGAAGCCTCTACAGTGATCATAAGGGAGTTCGATGATCATGCCCATAAAGTCATGAACCACATTGCAGATCAAGGGTACTTCAAATCCCGAATGTTACCCCTGTATCATGTAGATAACATGAATTGGGATACTTCCGATGAGTTTGTTGCCAGCTTGAGTGCCAGATCTCGTAAACATATCCGAAAGGATGTGATATCCAAGTACGATTCCTTCGAGGTAAGAACCATCACACACCTAAATCAGATGGAGTTGCTGATGTCTTATGAACTGTTCAGGAATGTTCATGCGCGAAGCAGAAGGCTTAACACTTTCCCGCTTTCGTTTGGCCTTTTTGATGCGATGAATAAGAATGCAGAATGGAAGTGTGCATTGTTGTATCTCAACGTAAATGGGGAGAAAGAGCTGGTTGGAACGGCCTGGGGCTATCAGCGGGGAGAACTGCTGGACTTCCCGATTATTGGAATCGATTACAACTACCAGGATGAGTTCAAGGTGTACCAACAATTGTTATTCAGATCTTATGAGATGGGTAAAGAATGGGGTGCTGAACGGATCAATTGGGGATACACGAGTGATGTTGAAAAACGGAAGTTTAATGCTCAGGGTATCATGCAATATTGCATGGTACAAACCGATGATAACTACACGCAATCACTGCTCATGGAAATGAGTGAACAGCGACCTATTGCAGTCTAAGGATTTGGAACATGTGTTTGCTATCTTGGCAAAATGCAAACACCTGTTCAACCTTTCCATTTGGCTATTCCGGTAGATAACCTGGAGGTTTGCCGGAGATTCTATACAGACGTACTGGGCTGTGAAGAGGGTAGGTCCGATGAGCATTGGGTTGATCTTAACCTTTATGGGCATCAACTCGTCATCCATTTGAGTCCGGATCATCCCAGAAGCAGTAATACCAATCCTGTAGATAGCCACGATGTACCAGTGCCACATTTTGGGGTGGTACTTACCTGGGATGATTGGCATCTGCTTGCTGACAGACTACGTTCAGCCGAAGTGGAATTTGTAATAGAACCTTACGTTCGATTTCAGGGACAACCGGGTGAGCAGGCAACAATGTTCTTTTTGGATCCTTCGGGCAACGCGATAGAGTTCAAAGCATTTACTGACATCGGTCAGCTGTTCGCTACATAATCCAACTTATATTGGCACGGCATGAGGAAAGCATGGGAATTCTTTAAGGAGTTGGTGGTTAAGTTCATTGAGGACAACTCGCTCAACTATTGCGCCTCCATTTCTTTCTTCACGATTTTCTCTCTACCGGGTGTGCTTATCGTGACATTTGCAATGACCTTCATCTGGTTTGATGAGCAACAGATTTACAATGAGCTATTCGGAAGTATTCAGCGTATTGTTGGCAATGAAAGCGCGTTTCATGTGGATGAGGTGCTGGACAACATACGGTCTATCGAACTGTCCTGGTGGAGCGCTACGATAGTTCTGTTAACGTTGCTGTACGGTGCAACCAGTGTATTCATATCTATTCAGGACGGAATCAATGTTGCCTGGGGAATCAAGCCCCAGCCGAAGCGGGTAGCATTAAAGTTTCTACTGAACAGAATCCTGTCATTTACCATGGTGATGTTGATTGGTGTGGTGATGATTCTCTCACTCACACTTGACACTATCGTGATCGTTTTTCGGGATGTTTTGACAGATTTGGTAGGAGCAGACCCGGCCATGATTCTGAACTATTTCAGCTGGAGCTTTTCGGTCATAGTGGGTTTCCTTGTATTTCTGTTTATCTATATACTGCTTCCGGATGGTAGACCGCGGTGGCGATGGTTAGTATTAGGAAGTGCATTGAGCACCGCATTTTACTTTGGTGGGAAATACCTCTTCACACTCTATTTGTCGAATACCAGTCTAAGTCAAGCTTACGGAGCCACTGGTTCGTTGATATTCCTGCTATTATGGGTTTATTACGCTTCGATCATTCTTATGTTTGGCGCGGAGTTTATTGAAGTTTGTTCAAGATGGGCAGGTGATACAATCAAACCCAGTAGAAATGCTGTGAAGATCATCACTCAGGTGGTATTGCCGAAGAGGTAAATTATTCTTCCTAACTTTTCACTATGCGAAATCTACTTCTCATTGTCTGCGTATTTGCAGGACTTCACATCACTGCACAGAATGGTATGCCATACGGGGTATGGGAGCAAGGCCCTTTCAACTATTGGTTTGTACAGGTCAATCCTTCAACGGGGGTGAAAACGAATATTTCACAGATTCCCGGAATGAGTGCCTTTGTTGCAGGAAACAAAACCACGTTCGATTATGATCGGGGATATTACCACTTCGTGGGTCACAATGGAACAAATTCACTTTTGTATACGATCAATGCCAGCTCTGGAGCAATCGTATCCAGTCCGGTCTTTAATGATAACGTGGTTGGGTTGGAGTACAATTGTACCGACTCTTTGATCTATGGCATTTTTGAAAAGAACAACGGGTATTGGTTGGTTACCGTAGATCCGGCAACTGCTATCATGGACACCATCAGCGTTTTGTACAATGTCAACGCATATGTTGGAGGGTCTTTCTCGCTGGACACGAAGAGAGGATTGTACAACGCGGTACTGTTGGATCAGAGCACTTTGTATTTGCGTTCGTTCGACATCTTTACTGGTAATCGGGTTAACAACAATCCGTTTCCCGACAACGTGGTGAATCATGAATATAACTGCGAGGACTCTACTGTTTATGGTATGTGGGATGACAACAATCAGTACAAGTTGGAGAAGATCGACCTGGCTACCGGTGCGCATACTACGGCAGGAATTATCAGCGCTGCCACTCCGGGAAACATCAGTGACGCAACCACCATTAATGATTCAGGGGAGTATACCTTCAGGGGATTTGTAGGTGCTACTTTCTCCGTACATGTTGTTGATGTGGCAACTGCTTCCAGCGTATGGGCTACACCCCAGCCAGACAACGTGGTAGGATGGGAAGAACCCTACTGTTGTTTAGGCATCCGTGCTCCGGCAGACACAACAGGTGATACTACTGGCGGTGGAAACAGTATTCAGACGTACACACAAGCGCAATTTACAGCCATACCGAATCCAGCGAGTGGTGAAGTGCTGATAAGCAGTGATCATTTGATTCAGTCAGTGTCAATACTGGATGTGAAAGGTGCTATCCTAAGATCTGAAGCGGTATTACGAACCAGGTCCGTATTGGATATCTCAGGTTTACCGAATGGTATGTACTTCCTGAGAGTAGCTACATCAAAGGGTATTTCCCAGCGCAAACTTATTGTTGCGCATTAACCGTTTCATATAGTGCAATATCTTCTTTAAGGTAGGAGGTAAGTTGCGCCCTTGCTTGTTCTGAAAGGGTAGGTGGGGTAAAAGGAACACGGTACGGATTATTTTCATCTGAAACTCCTCGGGCTTTTTCCCGCTTGTACTTTCCACGGTCTGTTATCATCCTTCGATCTTCTGTTACATTGGCTTGGGCGCTGAAATCAAAGGTGTAAGAGTCGATTTCAAGGAAGGCGCATATCCTTCTCATTAGAGATTCGGGGTCCGACTTGAGTTGATCCGTAGTGATGAGGAGAAACTGATCCTCTTTGAAGCAGGTTTTGTACTGTTCCAATTGTTGCGTGTACCTACTGAACTGTACATATTCACTGGCATCAGCAGATACAACGTACTTATCTGCTTCCTCGCTGTAAGGTATCAGAGCTTCCAGCATATCATGTGCAATGTGCGATAACGTTCTTGCAAGAGGTTCACGCATAAGATAGATCAGCTTTACCTCGGGAGATTTCTTTTGAATGCGTTGTGGAGCGCCCTTTACAGATGGAAACTTGGTGTACGCAGTAGACGACTCTCCGGTCAACTTCGAATGGTCTTGAAACAAATCCTGGTACCAGCCCCACCCTTTGTGCAGAGCAGTCCTGGTTTTGGCAAAATAGTTGGGTTCCTTAAGCGTAGACATGCATATGTCAGGATGTTGATCAAGGTATTGATGAAGACTTGAGGTACCTGATTTCATGGCGCCAATGATGATGAATTCCGGTAGTGCCTTCATAGCTACTGGGTAATGGAACAAGTGGTTACTGAATTACCCTCAACCTTAGACCTCTCGGAACACGCAATCTCAGCGTCAGAGCGTGTAGCATGGATCGTTTCAATTGTTGTGTGGCTAGAATCCGGGTTCACAGTATTCTCTGTAACGCATGTACAGGTCTGCTTCTTTTTGCACGCGGCTAGTGTTAGCAGAACCAGTGACAATACCACAGCAACTCTCTTCATACGGTCTAATTAAGCTCCGGCTACGAAGGTAGCGGATTCACAGCAATAGGGTATTGTAGCAACGCACAGCCTTTGTTTTCTTTGTTCACTCGATTGTCAGGTAGATGAATGCCTATCAACTTAAGAAGGGCCAGCAGGGGATAGTAGAATCCTTTTCAGATCCAGAATTGGCGGGAAGAATGATTGAGGTTGGAATCATTCCGGGCGCAGCTATTACCCGATTGAGCCGGGCACCGTTCAAGGGGGCACTACTGGTGGAGGTAAATAACCATAAGATAGCTGTTCGCAAAAGAGAACTTGAAGCCATTGAAGTAAGGATTGCAACATGAGTGATGCACTTCATATAGCATTGGCTGGTACTCCTAATTCCGGTAAGTCATCTTTGTTCAATTTGTTTACCGGCGAGCGGGAGAAGGTTGCCAACTATCCAGGTGTAACTGTTGAAGAGGTTAAAAGTGTTTTTGAACTGGATGATGGAAGACGAGTGAACATCACCGATCTGCCCGGGACTTACTCGTTGTACCCCCACTCGGAAGATGAAAGGGTAGTTCTAAATCAGCTACTGGATCAATCAAAGGGGAGGTTCGACTTCATTCTCTACGTGGCGGATGCCACCAATTTATCGAAGTCATTATTGCTCCTGACGCAATTAGCCGACCTCGGTTGGCCGCTGATTTGTGCATTGAATCAGATCGATGCAGCGGGGGAGGAGGGGCTCCAGGTAGATCCGGAAAAACTTTCGGATGAACTTGGTGTGCCTGTGATCCCAGTCAATGCCAAAGAGAACGATGGTATAGATCAACTGAAATCTCAGTTATTGAGTGGCGGGACCGTTCGAAGGGAGCCCTTTCACGATGTAGAAGCGCCAGTGGCAGAGCTACACAATGGATTTGATGACCTTTCTAAATACGGGAAGTATGTCTGGTTGAATACTTATCACCATCTTTTGGATCTACCAGATGAGGTTACTTCCAGGGCGGATGAGTTTACCCACGAACTGAATAGACTGGATCTGGAAGTACAGGACAAGCTTACCAGAGCAAACATCCTGGATGAGATCACTTCCAGGGTCACAACTATTCGAAAACAGGAGGAGAGCAGAAGCGACAGGTTAGACAAAGTGCTTACACATCCTGTCTGGGGATCGTTCATCTTCGTAACCATTCTGTTCTTGATTTTTCAGGCCCTCTTCACACTGGCCAGCTATCCGATGGACTGGATTGATGCTGGTATGGGTGCATTCGCAGGGTGGATAGGAGGCATGTTGCCTGATGGAATGATCAATTCCTTTGTGGTGGATGGTGTACTCGCAGGTGTAGCGGGTATTCTCGTGTTCATTCCACAGATTGCGATTTTGTTTGGGTTCATTGCAATTATGGAAGAATCTGGATACATGGCCAGGGCCGTGTACCTCTCGGATAAGATCATGGTAAAGTCAGGATTGAACGGCAGAAGTATTGTAGCACTGATCTCTGGTGTTGCCTGCGCTGTTCCTGCCATCATGGCCACACGTAACATTTCCAATAGAAAGGAGCGGTTGATTACCATCTTCACCACACCGTTTATGAGCTGCTCCGCCCGATTGCCGGTATATGTGGTATTGTCTGCGTTGGTCGTTCCAGACGGATATGTATGGGGCGTGTTCAATAAGCAGGGATTGGTGATGTTCGGGATGTATGGTCTGGGCACTTTTGCTGCGCTTGGCACCTCATGGCTAATCAGCAGGTTCGTGAAAAGTAGTGCACCATCCACACTTTTGATGGAATTACCTGCTTACCGGGTTCCTGTTGCAAGAACCATCTTACTAACGATGTACGACAAGGCTAAGGTGTTTGTCCTCAATGCCGGAAAGATCATCATCATTATTGCCATGGTATTGTGGGTGCTGGCGTCCTTTGGACCAGGGGATGCTATGAAGGAGGCAGAAACCGTAGCGATTGAACAAGGCACAACCATTGGACTGTCTGAAGTAGAACTTAACAATTTGGTCGCTGCGCGCAGGTTGGAAGCATCTTACGCAGGTTTGATGGGCAAGACAATGGAGCCTGTCATTGAGCCGTTGGGATTCGATTGGAAGATTGGGATCGCGTTGGTTACATCATTTGCAGCCCGGGAGGTTTTTGTGGGAACCATGGCAACGATATACTCCATTGGAACAGAAGAAGACGACCAAACAATTATTGAAACTTTACGTTCCCAGCGCAATCCGGAAACGGGAGAGTTGAGCTACACTCCAGCTAAGGCACTTAGTCTACTTATTTTTTATGTGTTCGCGATGCAGTGTATGAGTACCCTGGCCATTGTAAAGAAGGAAACCGAGAGTTGGGGCATTGCCCTGGCTCAGTTCGTATTTATGACGCTTCTCGCTTACCTGGCAAGCTACGCCACATATAGCATTCTGGCTTAGAATTTCGCTCGAACACCACGCTTATTTCTATAGAACGATGACCGCTGTTGGAAGAAGTAGTTTTTACCTCCCTTACCATAATACTTCGGATATTCAATGCTATAGGCCAGCTTCAAGTTCTCTTTAACTTTCCCTGAACCTATGTCGAACTTCCAAACCAATTCACCATTTTCTTTGTCATGAATTGCATTGGATGTCTCTTCAATGTCAACCTTGACCTTGTTAGTTTGGGTTAAAGGAACCTGGTCGTACAGGTATACTTCCGCCTTCTCTTCTAGTTTATTTTCGATCCGAAAGTTATAGGCGTACGTTGACTTGTATTTGTTATTGGTCTCCTTGGTAAAGGTTTCATTGCTGATCTCGGACTTACTAATTACCATGCCATCATCCTGTCCAAGAGCGACCTCAAGTGTATCTCCTGCTTCCGCTACTTCTATGACCGTTGTTCCCACATTGATGTCGTTGTAATTGACCTTCGCAGGGCCATCAAGCAGCTGGAGGTCTTTCCAATCTCTTATTCTCGCGATGAGATATGGTGATGGGTCCAGTGAAGGAATGGCATGATATACCATTTGAATAGGAAGCGTCTTGGTGTAAACGCTAAACGAGTATATGGCTCCATTGGCAGGTACGGTTTGTGCTCCCGGAACCTCAACCACGGCAGAGGTTGTGGGTATATTGGTTTCAACATATTCTACGCCCTCCAGAAGCGACACGCCCTGGGTTGATGTTGCTATTACATCCTTATTGCTCACTTTCCTTCCTGTGATAAGCCACGGCTCAAGTTTCGGTTTCCTTTGAGGTTCTTCCAATGGAAATGCTGACGACATGGTAAGCTTCACCTTGTCCCACTCCTCACCTGTTTGGTTCATGATCTTAACGATGTACTTTAAGTCAAGTGTGGTTTGTTTTGATTTTGCCGACAGTTCATAGAAAGGAGCCCAGCCGGCACCTCCTGCGATGTACTTCAATCTTACCTTACGTTTTACTGGTTTCGAATTCGAAACCAAAAGATTCAGGTTGGCTTTGTCGTTAGCCTTTTCAGCATCCTTGATCTTCGCCTTAACTGCCTGCAGCCTTTTTGCAACGTCCAATCCTCTTTCTTCATAGAACTGGAATACACCGTTAAGTGCCTCAGGAGTATTCACATTGTGAAGCGCCTTCAGTTTTAAATCGAGGGCCACCAATTGTTTCTCGAAGTTGGCCTTTTCATTGTGCCATGCCGCCATTTGCTCATCTGAGTACTTCTTCTCTAACGAAGAGTTGATAAGGATAAGGTCCTTGTCCAGCATCTGAACAGTTTTGGTAACGATCTTTCCTGATACCTGCTTCAAAACAAGTTTGTTGAGTCCAGGTTGAAGGTTGATGTTGAGATCGTGGTTGATTTCTGCACCTACGTAGAAAACGGTAACCTCTTTGATATTAGGTTTGATTTCGGTTTGCGCCTGGCTTAAAGATGTACATGCCAGTAAAACGATAAGGCCTAGTCTTTTCATTCCTCATTGAGCGTTAGTGGTATAACATAGATACGACAATGGTAGAAATTCCATACGGATGCAGGCAAATTCCTGTCAGATGCGTACGCCCAGGATGCATACATCATCCACCTGCTCCAGATCTGCTTTCCATTCATTGAACTTATCGAAGAGGAATGTAGCCCTGTTGACATCCATCTGGATGGTTTCGAAAAGCAAATGCTTGAAGGGCTTGTACTTGAGTTTTTTGCCATTTCGACCACCGAATTGGTCGGGATATCCATCTGAGAATACGATCACATAATCTCCCTTCTCCACAGCAACTTCATGGTTGGTAAATGGAGATGGCTGGTGGTAAGCGCCAATGGGTTGTTTGTCTCCTTTGATCTGTACAGTTTCTTCCGCATGTGTAATACCCTTCTTCATGATCCATACGGGATTGTTCGCACCGGCAAATTCCAGTTTTCCATTGGTCAGCTTGCAAAGCGCGATATCCATACCGTCACTCACGGAAAGTTCGCTTTGTTCAAAGGCTTCGAGTACAATGGATCTGGTTCTGTTTAGGATTTCTGCAGGTTCGATCAATCCAAACTCCCGGACACACCTTCTTAGGGCGTTGTGACACACAACGGATACCATAGCTCCTGGTACTCCATGTCCCGTACAATCGCCAACACCAAAAATGACACCACCGGGAATCTCTTCGAGGAAGTAGAAATCGCCTGCTACAATATCCTTTGCAATATTCATGATAAAGGAGTCTGGGATCAGACGATCGAATTCGGAAGGCGCAGGAAGAATGGCGTGTTGGATTCGCTTGGCGTACTCCATACTATCCGTAATCTCCGTGTTCTTCTGATGAATAATTGCGTTAAGGTTCCGTTGTTGTTTGAGGTTCCGGTATAAGGCAATGGCACCGGCCAACAAGAGCATCCCAATGACCAACCCGAAGATAATGAAGAGCCTGTCGCGTTTAAGTTTTTCTTCTTTCGCCAGCAGGTCGCGTTCGTATTCAGCCGTTTTCGTTGCGAACTTCTGCGCTTGAACCGTACTGTCTTTCATTGTTGCAAACCTGAGATCGTACAATTGCCGTGATGTATTCAATGAACGCACATTGGTAATGGCGGCAAAACTGTCCTTTAAGATCATATGTTGCTCCAGGAAATCGACCGATTGCTTGTATTCTCCCAAATCCCTACAGGCAATGGCCGCGGCAAGTATACTTTGATCCTGTCTTCTCAATATGTTTCCCTTCTTGAAGTACTCGTAAGCTTTAATGCCATATTCCTTTGCCTGTCTGGGCCTATCCGTTCTAAGGTAACCGTATGCAAGGTTCATGCAGGCAGCGCCCATTCCCTCAAGGTCATTGTTATTTTGAGATACTTCATACGCTTGCGAGGCATAATAGATCGAGCTGTCCATCATTTTTAGTTGGCGCATCTCGTTTGAAATATTGTTAAGGATTGATCTTCTTGTCTTGTTTGATGTAGGAGGTACCATTGGGAGCGCTTCCTGGTAATGTCTTATGGATGCAATACCTACTTCCGCATTTGCAGTGACAAATTTCGCTCTGATCTTCTGGGTGAGGTCTCCACTCCGTTTTGCAATAACTGTTAATTCCTTTGCACGTTCTTTCTGCTTTTCATGATCTACCATACCAGAGTAAATCTCGATGTTGGCTAACCCCATTAAGATTTCAAACTGCGTGTTGTCATCCAGCGTTCGGGAGAGTTCCAAAGCCTCCAGCATAAGTTTCAGTGCATCGTTTAACCGTCCTGATTCCAACAGTGTCAAATCACAATAGTCTGATATTGCAGCAACCACAGCAGCCGTATCATTCGTGGCCCTTGCCACTTCCAATGCCTTTTGGCAGAATTGATCTGCCTCGAGATAGTGGTAGTGCTTACTGTGGTAGTTGGCAATCCTTCTTAATACCTTTGCCTTAAGGGGTGTTGCGGGCTGCTTTCTTAACAGGCGTTCAGCCCGTCCGTAGTAGTAATATCCTGAATCAGTACCACTGCCAAATTCTCTTCCGATTTGATCGTAGATTTCAGCTATTCCGGTGGAATTGGATTTGTTATTGACCTCCCCACGCAGCGAATCAATACGAGCCCGGTTTTGCCCAAATGCAAACACCACGTAAGTCAGTAAACCAACCAGCACTATACCCTTATACCAAGAATGCATACGTCATCAATTTGGTCATAGCCGCCCTTCCATTCATCGAATATCCTTGAAAGTTCCTCATGCTGGTCGTTCATAGACAGCTTGTTGATGGATAATAACAGCTTCTTAAAGGGTTTATACTTGAATTTTTTGCCATTCTCGCCTCCAAACTGATCCGGAAACCCATCTGTAAAAAGGTACACGGTGTCGCCATCAGTCAATTGAATCTGCTTTGAATTGAATGGTTTGTTATAGGCGAATTTACCAATAGGCTGCTTATCAGCTTTAAATTCGCTTAAGTACAATTCCGCAGAATCTGTTTCTAGTTCTGCGTAGTTGTTTGCACCTTCCTTCTTGTCTTTGGATACAATCCATAAAGGGTTATTGGCGCCAGCATACATCAGTAGCTTCGTTTTCGGTTGGTACTTGCACAACGAAATATCCATGCCGTCTTTTACATCTTCGGTAGAGCTTCCAAATCGTTCAACCACCCGATCTCTTGTAGAGTCTAACAGAGCTGCCGGATTACCATTCGAGACTTCGTTATTGCTCGCATTTAGTGCATTGCTGCACACTACCGAAACCATGGCGCCAGGCACACCGTGACCCGTACAATCGGCAGCCGCAAACATGATGTCACTACCATTTTCCTGGAGCCAGTAGAAATCGCCTGCTACAATATCCTTAGGGCGGTATAACACAAAAGACTCCGAGAACAGATTCTTGAAAGTCTCTGTATTAGGTAGAATTGCTTCTTGCAGGCGCTTGGCGTAGTTGATGCTGTCAACGATCTCCCGGTTCTTTTCCGATAACTGGTCCGCGAAAAGCTTACGCTCATTTATATCAGTGTATACTACAATGATGTGCTGAAGCTTCTTTTCCTCATCGTATACTGGAGATAAAGATGCTGTGGTCCACATGAAGGTGCCATCTTTTCTTTGATGGGCGCTTTCGTAAATGAATGGCTCCGCATTGTTGTGGAATGCTTTGATGACATCATTGATGTCGGGTCTGCTGCTGAGTTGTTGAATGCTGAGGTTAGAACCAAATACCGATTCAAATTCCTCTGCGGGGTAGCCCGAATTACGAACCAACCCATGGTTGTAATATTCTACACTTCCTTTGGCGTCACAGATCATTACGGCCTCATTCATCCGTTCTGCCACCATCGACAATCTTTTTAGCTCTTCATTTTTCTTCTTGATCTCATCTTCGGCATCCTTCAGCAGGGTAATATCTGTATCGATAATGATGAAGTTGGTCAATGTTCCGGCATCATTAAAAATGGGTGTTAGCGTGGATGATTCCCATACACGTTTGCCATCGTTAGTGATGTTGAGAGAATCGTATTTGCGAGGCTTCCTGGTAGCGGCACAGTCGTCAAGGATCTGCCCCATGTCTTCGTTGTTACTTATGGTTCGGATGTTGCGTCCTCTTTCCGCGATCAATTGATCGAGGGTGAGGTTGTTCAGTTTTTCAAAGCTTCTATTGATCCATTCCAGATTCCCTTCTGCATCCAGAATGAGTATCACGTTCTCTGTCTCGCTAGCCACCAATGATAAACGTTGCAGTTCGCGTTCGTATTCAACCTTGTCCGTTACGTCATTGATGATCTCAATGCTCTTAATCAATCTCTTCTGATCGTCAAATACAGGGGTGCTGCTGATCTCTATCCATATCTGATGTCCATCTTTATGGTATACCAGAATCTCCTCATTCCATGGCAGAGAGTCACTGTGTTTTTCCCTTATCCGTTCCAAAACCTCTTGCGAAGAACCTTCACCAACCAGCACATCACCCGGTGAGATATCCTTCAAATCTTCAAGGGTATATCCGGTAATAGCGGTGTAAGACTCATTCAGCCAAAGCGTTCGATTATCTGCAGAAAGAATTACAATACCATTATTGGTTTTACTGGCCACTACGGATAGCTCTTCCAATTCCTCTTTTGCTTCCAGCAGTTGTTTGTTGGTTCTTCTCGATTTATTGATTTGCCAGATGGTAAATACGATGAACGCAGCCATGAATGCCAACCAGAAATACAACAGGTATTTGATGATTGGAAAAGTGCTTGGTGGATTCTTGTGTGCTGTGGATACCAGAAAGGTATATCCAAACAGTTCTATTTCAGATTTCAGGTACGACTCTTCCGGAATGTTAAGCTTTCCGAAGTATTCCGGATCCGTTCGGTTCGAGCTTATGGCTGTGCCATCGTGTACCGCGTATCTATCGAAGAAATGCCCTTTGGAAGTTTGGAAACGATATACGTAATCTCTTGTATTTGCGCTGCCGTAAATGCCTTCCAGTACGTACTGAAGTTCAACTATGGTTGCAACAAATCCAATGGGAACAGAATCCCGGTGTACACCAAAATGCATAGCAAGCCCCGGCCAGCCTTCTTTCAGGTTGAATGGCTCGAACATTACCATTGTTTCTCGCTCAATAGCGTAATTGAGGAGCGCCAGTTCGGCTTCATTTCGGAATTGCTTTACACTGGTACCCTCTAGTTTCGCTGGATCCATTGCGTTTTTCGAGAACGTATAGACAATGTTGAAGTTGGTATCTACCAGGGAGACAACAATGGAGTCTTCATATTGGATCTGATCTACGAGATGTGCAAGGTATTTCTGTAGTTCAGTTGCTGAGGGTAAGTCCTGGTTATACTTTAAAAAGGCACCCAACCCTGCTGTAATGGTGGTGAGGTTGTTGATCCTTCCTTGCATCAGTTTGATCGCATCCGTGTGGGCCGCCTCAAGCTGTATTTGGCGTTTGTCCTCTTCCTTTTCTGATAGGGAGGCGTTTACATACCTCAGAATCAACCCGCCACTGAGCAACAGTAACAACAGTACTGCGTACAGGCCGTATTTGGAGAGGGTGCGATTCATAGTGCAAAAGTTACGAAATGGCCATTAATGATACGTTGGGAAACTCAAACGGTACGTTGGGAAGAAATCGAGCAACTTTTTTCAGTTACCACAGTAACTATGATATATCCTATACAGCATATATATCGCATTATGATTGACATGATTTCGGAAAGAAAAGAAGACTCTATTCGCAAACTCATCGATCTGGATAAGGAGGTGGTGCGTCAGCTGAAGATTCAGGCTGCGGAGCAAGACTTTCGCAGTGTGAAGGCATACATTGAGCACATTCTCGTCCAGAAAGCTATTTCGAATGGCAGATAGAAAAGTTCAGCGAAGCAAGGATACCGGCAACGTATACGATAGCAGGGTCCAGCAGCTAGAAGAAGAACTTAGACAGGCAAAGGCCGCGCTCAAAGAAACACAGTACATTTTCGATACTGTGCTTGAGAGTACGATGGCCGGTTATTGGGACTGGAACATCAAAGAGGGAACTGAATACTACAGCCCCGCGTTCAGAGAGATGTTCGGATATGAAGAACATGAGTTTCCCAATGTACCGGAGTCATGGCAGAAGATCATTCATCCGGAAGACTTGCCCGCAGTGTTCGAATTGTTCGGTGAGCACGTCAAAAGCAGGGGAAAGGTTCCTTTCAACAATGAAGTACGGTATTACCATAAAGACGGACGCCTGATCTGGGTGTTTTGTCGTGGTAAGGTAGTGGATTGGGATGAGGACGGGGAGCCCCTTCGTATGGTTGGAAGCCATGTAGATATAACTCCCCTTAAACTACAGGATGAACTCCAGCGCAGGTGGTCTACGCTTACACATAAGGTCAATTTTGGTATTGCTTCCAGTAAGGGAAATACCATGAACATTGACCTTGTCAATCCGGCATTTTCAAAGTTGACAGGTTACTCAATGGAGGAACTTTCGCAAATGCAATTCACGGATCTCTACTGTGAGCGTGAACGTCATAAGAGTATTCTGAATGCCAAAAAAGCCCACGCAGAAGGTGATGCTGATTTCGAGAGTGTGTTCCTAACCAAAGAGGGTAAGGAAATTCCGGTTTCGATTTCACTTTCAGCTGTAAGAGATGATCGCGGAGAACTGTTGTACCGTATGGGGATTGTAAGGGATGTTACGAACAGAAGGGAATCCGAACGTGCTTTGATGCAATCGCAGGAACGGTTCAAGTCGGTCTATGAAAGCTCATTGCTGGGAATCCCGATCGTTGGATTGGATGGGAAGTTTATTGACGCTAATACGAGATTTTGCGAACTTCTTGGCTATAGTAGGGAAGAGCTTAATAAGCTAACCATTGCCGATGTCACACATCCTGACGATCGCCTGGAAAGCAAAGAAATGCTGATTGGTATAATGAAGGGAGAGCGATCGGATTTCACTATTGAAAAAAGATATGTGTCTAAATCGGGAACGATCGTGTGGGGAAGAACCGCTGTTTCTGTGGTAAGAGACGATGAAGGAGCTCCTTCTTTTTTGATGGCCCTTGTAGAAGATATCACAAGTACCAGAAAGATCGAACGTGCCCTGTTGGATAGTGAATCCAGGAATCGAGCAATACTGGACGCTATTCCCGATATCATGTTTACGCTTTCTGCGGATGGCTACTATTTGGATTACAAACTTGAGGATGAGAGCAGGCTAATAAAACCTGTAGATGAGGTGGTTGGAGCCCATAAATCCGATGTACTTCCCCCGGATGTGGCTCAACTCCATATGGATTGTATAACACGCACGCTTATTGATGACGATGTAGTGGAGTGTAATTATGAATTGACAGAGAATGGTGAGCATAAATATTATGAGGCGCGCTTCATGCGGATCGGTGACAATCAGGTGTTACAAGTTATTCGCGACATTACCAAGTCAGTAAAGGCACAAGATGAGATTGTAGTTCGTGAGCAGCAACTGCGAATGATCACGGAGAATATTAACGAGGTAGTTTATCAGTTAAGTGTTGCAGAAGATGGGATAGGTATAGATTACGTAAGTCCGAAAGTGATAGATGTATTGGGATTCTCGGTAGAGGATTACATGAATCGGAATCCAGAAATGGCAAACTCACTTCGCCCGGGAACGATGGAGAAAGGGGTCGAGTTTAACAAACGTGTTCGTAATGCTACTAAGCCAGAACTTTTTGTATTCACGTATGAATTCTTCAATCCAAAGAAGAGGGAGTGGGTCTGGTTGGAGGAAAAGACCGTGCCGTATTTCGATCAGGAGGGCAATGTTGTAGGGCAGTTTGGTACTGTAGGTGACGTTACCGAACGTGTTACCAGACAACGCCAATTGGAAGAATACGCAAGGAACCTGGAGAAAGAGCATGATGAAGCACTTCGCTCCCAAAGTATGTTACTGAGCACCCAGATCAACCCTCATTTCATATTCAATGCGCTCAATTCTGTACAGTATTACATACTTAATCAGGAGATTGAACCAGCCATTAATTTCGTTTCCGAGTTCTCCACCCTGATGCGGGCGGTACTTAGAAATTCTATGCACCTGTTTATACCGATCAGCGAAGAATTGAACCTTCTCAGGGCATACCTTGATCTTGAGGTGTTGCGCTTCAATGGAAAGTTCACTTATGAAATTGAGGTGGAGGAAGAGGTAGAAGAGGTAAATGCCCAGATCCCACCAATGTTGTTGCAGCCGTACATTGAGAATGCGATCATTCATGGTATTGGTCCGCTGGAAGATCATGGCGAGGTCAAAATATCGTTCTCCAAGCACCATGACATGCTGGTATGTGTTATTGATGATAATGGTGTGGGGCGGGAAAAGGCCGCAGGGAACAAGCGCCTCCGTGAAGGTGATAAGCCGAAATCTTATGGTATGGGAATCACGAGAAGGAAGATTGAAATTCTAAACCAGATTACCTCTGGAGGTTTTACCATCAATGTAATGGACAAGCACAGTAAGGAAGGTGAGCCCGTTGGAACCAGGGTTACCGTAGTGGTTCCGTGGAAGGAGTCTTAGTTAGTGGCTTTGAGCTTCTTAGTCCAACCCTCTTTGAATGGTTGATCATAAAGTATCTGATCTCCAGCCTTGATCTTTCCAACCCAACTTTTTTGTTTCGGGCTCAGCAGAGCACTTGGATCTTTTTTTAAAGCCAATGCACTGTTGATCTTGGTTCTTTGCATAGGTGTGAGCGGAATGTACTTGTATACGGATTGCTTCAAGTAATACTGAGGGTCTTTATCCGATCTGTACCCTGTAGCCTCCTGCATTAAAGCGCACCCACTGGCTTTTGCATGTTTCGTTAACGCTTCCAAAGAAAGAACAGCCTCGTTGTACGTAACTCTTACAACTTCTCTTGAATTCATGAATCCTGGATCTGTGGCGATCACACCTTTGCATGAACCAAGATGTCCCTCACCGCTCCAAAAGCAGAACATACTGTAGTAAGCTGTTTGCTCTTGCGCTTTACCCCGTTGCTCACTGTGATACAGTTGCATATACCCGGGAATCTTCCTGCCGTATTTGTTCAATGCCGTACGCATAGAGGTTAGCAAACCTGGTACTGAGTAATCATTCGCGTGTCTTGGGATTATGTCCTTTCCTTTCGCGTCAACAATTCTTACCACAGGGTTATTCCAGCTTGCTTCATTGTAACGCTGGAGTATTAGTTTGTCTTCACCTCCTTTGTTGTTAAAGACCACACATGGAACAAACTGATCTTCTATGATCTCTACCATCATCGGGTCAGAAAGAACATTCCTACCATAGTTCCGGCACGTGCTACATCCAGGAATTTCCTGGAACAGTAGAAGCACTGGTTTGCCACTTTTCTTTGAAAGCTCCAGACTGGTGTTGAAACTCCTGTTCCAATGCACCATACCGAGTTCCTCGTGCTCAAGAAATGAAGTAGAGCCAATTACAGCTCTTGTACAGGAATAGCAAAAGAAGAAAATCAGCATTCTTATCATACCAGAAAGTTACTGGGAATCTGGAACAACGTCAAGGCCAATCACACCCATCGAATGCTGTTGAAAGCGTGGAACAACCTTGCCTGAATCAAGGACCTCTGAAGCACCATATTTGTTAATGATCAGATGCTTGAGGTTAGACTTTAACCATTCATGGTCACCCGTGTTGGAGAGTGTCAAGTTGGCCTGCTCACCAATCAATAGGGCTTCTCCTGGATACAACGTGCATTTTACGATTCGCGTTGAGGTGTCCAAATTGATAGAAGCGGTTCGATCTACAAGCACCTTGGTTCTATGTTCTTTAGTGAAACTGTGAATCTCCGGGTGATTGTTGAAATTGTTTGACTCCAGGTTGGTTCTATAGGTATATGAAAGCTGCACGTTCATCTCCGTTTTATTGAAGATGAAGCATTGTGTCATTACCGAGCAACCGTTGAGAAGGATGCCAGACAGGAGTAATAGGAAAAGAGCGGGTCTCACTTCTTAATAGCTGATTCGTACCGTTGAACCCAGTCCTCTAACGTAATTTTTGTCATGAGTTCACCAATGAGCTCATAGGGTATATCATCCATTTTTTTGAAGCGCACGCAGCTTTTCCCCATGTCCAGTTTTGATTTACAGTGCTTGGGATATTCAGAAACAAACCAGTCGTATAACTCCTGATGGGCGTAAATACCCATGTGATAGAATCCTATAAAGTTCTTCTGGGATGCCAGGCTAACGAATGGAAGTGGTTCCTCAGCTTTACAGTGGTACCCGGCTGGGTAAATGGATAGTGGAACAACCCATGCCGGAAAACTATAACTGATACCTTCCTCAAAGCCATCAGGAATGTTCTTGTTGACTATTTCGCGAAGCCTGGTAAACGCTTCCTTGCGGTCTTCTGGAATCTTTTCGATGTAATCGTCAAAGTCAGATGCTATGATTCTCATTTGTTGCGTTTTGTTTGAAGTTACTCCGACATGGCACAAACTGCAAATGATGCCAGCCAATGTTCACCTTGATATGAACCATCTACAATGGAGGGTAGGGAGTAGGTAATATGTTCGTTTGCTACCTGCGTTAGGTGAGCGTATTTCGGATCTACCTGTGCAATTCCTTTTAGGCACCATGCACGACTGAAATTAAGACCATCCAAATGCACCAGTTTTCCATCTGTTCGGTCGGAAACCTCACCTTGCCTTAGCTGAAAATCAGGATCGCTCAAGGTAGGTAGAAAAGCATCTAACCAAACCAGGTATTCTTGTTTCGAAAGCACCCTGCGCATGATGTCGGCCTCTTCCAGGCACGGGGAAAGGAAATCGTAGCCGCTAGGTTCCCACAACATTGGGCACTCCTTATCCATTAGGTAGAAGTCTTTGGCTCTCGAGGCGATGAGAGATGAAAGCTCTTCGTTTTCTGTGGCTACTGCATAGTCGTAAGCAAAGCACAGCCCAAAAGCTGTGTTCGTATGTTCACCTACACGGATTGGGTACTTCAGTTTGGGTAGAAAGTCCAGGTATTTATTGGCAATAAGATCTGCCAACGGTTGAATGTTGAGACTAAGCTCTTTTCCCACTGGATCGTCCCATGTTCTAAGTTCGAGGGCCAGCTTTAGCAACCACGCCCATCCGTAAGTACGTTCATATGAACCATTATGAGGTGTGCCAAAGTATGCGATCTCAGCCTTGATGTTTGCCGCACTTAGGTTCTGTTGAAGCTTGGTCAGTGCATCTTCCCGCCCTTCCAACGCTGGAAAATCCTTGAGCAGCTTTACCAGCATCCAATGCCCATGTACGGAAGAATGCCAGTCGAAACAACCATAGAAAGCGGGGTGTAGCTGCTTTGGAGATTGAAGCTGATCATCTCCTCCAAGAACCTGCCCCAGTTTATTAGGATACTCCTGTTGCATGCATTTCAATGGAAGTGTTGCCAATCTGTTCGCTTCATCAAGGGTTAGTTCGAGAGATGCCTGTTGCATGGTTTCCTGAGTTTGAGCGGGTGGTACATCGATCTGTTCTTCTCCCACGTCATCAGACGAACATGCAAGAACAATAACCGGGATAATAAGGACAAGGAATTTTCGCATAGTTAAAGCTAAGCTACGCAATACAGTATAGACCTTATCTAAAGATGTGGAAGGAAGTCAACCCATAAACTGACCATCGTCATTTTTATGCCCTTTCATTCACCGCAACTTTGGCTTCATGGAAACAACCAAACAAATACTTATTCCAACGGATTTTTCCGACTGCTCCAAGAACGCAGCGGAGTATGGGCTGCATCTTTTCAGAGATAAACCGGTGAGCTATCACCTGATTCATGCTACTGAGATGCCTATTCCCATGCCTGATGGAATGTACTCCAACGATCCTGGACCACAGCAGTTGGACCACGAACTCATGGATGACATGAAATCCTGGTTCCTTTCACAGGTTAATGCAGACAAATCACTGGTTACTTCTGAAGTTTGGACTGGACCTATCACGGGCGTTATCAATTCTGTGGCTGATAGGGTGCAGGGTGATTTGGTAATAATGGGTACCCACGGACTGACTTCAAGCGGAGACATGTTGTTTGGAAGTAATACCTCTAATTACATTGGTGCAACGAAGTTTCCTGTCTTAACTGTGCCTAGCCATTACAGGTATAAACCCGTGAAAAGAGTGCTCATGGCATGTGAGCTTGACGAATTGGAGGAGATGGAGAATCTCGCCCCGCTCTTTGAAATTCTTCAATTGGAGCACGCTGAACTTGAGATCTACAAGGTATACGACAAAGTGCACGTTGAAGCCACAATTGACGAGCAATACAACCTTCGAAAGTTGGACGACTACTTCGCTTCGGTGAGCCACCATTTTGAAGAAGGCATTGCAACAGATCCGGAGGCTGGAATTCTTGAGCGTTTGGACAGTGGAGACTTCGATATGTTGGTGGTATTTCCACGACATAGGTCATTGCTGAAGGGATTGTTCCATAGGAGCGTCACCAAGAGAATTGCATTGAAATCATGGGTACCAACCATGTTTATAGAAACGGAATCAGAAGAAAACGAATAATCATAACTCGAAACCATGCATACAATAGATATCCCAAAAGAGAAGAGAAAGTATATCAGTGACCTTCATTTTGAACACCAGTTGTGGAGCAATCAGTTGAGGTTCTTTCAAGATGAACTGAAGGTTTTTGAAGACCGCCTGGCTGAAGTAATCCAACGCAACAGTGCAACAGAGATAAGAGCAGAAGGAGAGCATTTTCAGAACCAGTTCATTCGGGAGAAGGAAGTTATTGACCAACTGCTGCACGACATGAAGATTCAGGAGCAGGAACTTTCCAATTACGCGAAGGATCATCCAGTAGCTATAGATCACAAATACTTTGAAGATCACTTCAATCTGGAAGATCGAATGGCCACATTCAATAAGATCTATACGGAATTGAAGCAGGAGTTCATGCGGTACCTATCAAAATGGATGTAATGAGAAGACTTACGATCATATCCCTTTTTCTGATCATGTTTAGTGGCTTGAGTGTTCAGGCACAAAAACATGCAGATCAGGCCATCAGCATGGTAATTCTTGAATTGCCGAATGCCGATACTAAACAGTGGGATGCCCTTGTGGCCAAAGCCGGCAGTGAAATGAGCCTAACCATAGAATACACATGCAGGGATTCAGATATCCTCGTGGTGAAGTGGTCACATAATTTTCATGAAAAGGCTGATGTTCAACAGTTCGTAAGTAGAAAAGTACGGCTGTGGGGAGACATCAAGAAGGTGAACGTGCTTTATATTGATTTAAAGGAAAACTCGATCGGCAAGTGCTGATTACAATACAATGACAAATGGATTTACACTTAGATAAAAACAAGACACTGTTCGGAATTAAAGGAGAGTTTCAGGATGCATTTCCAAATCTGAAGCTGGAATTCTTCAGGCATAGTCATGAGGAGCAAGAAGGCTCGCCTAAATCTGACATGATCACTGAAGACCTCTCCCTGGAATCGTTGCTCAAGGACGATACTGCTACTCACCTGAGCTATAACGCAGACATCACCATCGGTGATTTCGAAACCATGCTGAATGAGTACTTCGGTTTGAATGTTCAGGTATTTAGAAAGAGCAACGATGTATGGTTGCAAACCATCAATTCCGATGGCAAAAGTTTAAGGGAAGTGAACGAATCTGCGCATCCGCTTATTGAGGATGCCTAAACAGTTCACCTCTTATCTGTCGTGGTAAATGCTGCCTCCTGTGGTCCAGGGGGCAGCTGTTTTTAAGGGTATGGGAACGTACAATCAAATAGCACATAATCATGCAGTGCATCACGATTCGAAGAACCTGAAGCTTGCATTTTTTCTCAACCTCGGATTCACCGTAGTAGAGATCATTGGTGGGATACTGACCAACAGTGTGGCAGTGCTTTCAGATGCGGTTCACGATTTAGGTGATAGCCTGAGTCTTGGATTGGCGTGGTATTTCCAGGAGTACGCCAAGAAAGACCCGGACAAGGTGTACAGTTATGGTTACGGGCGATTTTCGGTTCTCGGAGCGCTTATCAATGCTGTCGTGCTTACTGCTGGTTCAGTTTTTTTATTGATCGAGGCGATTCCAAGAATTATGGATCCGGAGCAGCCCGATACAACCGGAATGATGTGGTTGGCAGTGTTGGGAATTCTGGTGAACGGTTTTGCCGCCCTGAAACTTCGGAGAGGGAAGTCCATGAATGAGCAAGTCATTTCATTGCATTTGATCGAGGATGTATTGGGTTGGGTAGCCGTGTTGGTTGCCAGCATTGTAATGCACTATTACGATGCGCCATATCTGGATTCTGTGCTGTCTGTTGCCATTTCCGGTTATATCCTGCTGAATGTTCTCAAGAAGGTGAGGGGAGCTTTCAGAATCATGTTACAAGGCACCCCGGAGGATGTTGACATAGATGAAATTGTTAGGTACGTGAAATCGATCATTGGCGTGGTGGATGTTCATGATTGCCATGTCTGGAGCGTAGACGGGGAATACAATGTGATGACAGTTGATGTAATGTGCCAGCCAGAAGCAACACTAGCAGATCTTGAGTCGATAAAACAGCAGATCAGATCTTTTACTGCCAATCAGAACATTGAGCATGTTACCATCGAGTTTGATGCTGTGCCCTAGAGTCGCCTCCAGACCATCTTCCCCTTTTTGTATTCCTGTATCACGTATTTCCTGTTTGAGAGGGCATCGATGCTGCATCCGGTTTTAGGCACATTGATCTGTATGGTGTCTCCAGACAGATGGTAGTTGTACATGTTCTCAGACTTGATCGATTGGCAAGTATCCTTTTGAGGAGTGATCTGCAATACTTGGTGTTCGTCAAACACCAGAACGTAAAGGGTGTTTTTGTTCTCCTTTAGTGCGAAGGATTGGGTGAGTGGATCTGCATTCAAAGTGGAGAGATACCAGCGTTCACCTTTCACACCTCCTCCTATCTGCACGTTCTTACCAATTTTCACGGTCTGTGTAGAACCGATTTGCACGGTGGCTGATCTTACAATTTGGCTTCGGAAGTAATTATTCTGCCCTAAAGTGCCCAGGGTATAGGCAAGCATGAGGAAAATCAGTAGTGATCGCATGCCTTAAAGTTATTCGAAAATTGAGCAAAGTCATATTTGATTTATGACCACCATCATTGAATCCCAATGTGAGTACAGCGATTTTAGCACAAGTAATATTTAATCAATTCATTATTCATGGCAATTACAAGCAAAACACGGAACTGGCCAACCATGTCAAGCTTATTTGACGATGATTGGTTGAAGTCAAGATTTTCAGACGATTGGTCACCGGCCATTAATGTTTCAGATAACCAAGACAACTACGAGATAGAAGTCGCGGCTCCAGGTATAGCCAAAGAAGACTTCACAGTTTCAGTTGAGAAAGGTGTGCTTACAATTTCGGGTACAACTGAGAAGGAAAAGGAAGAAAGTGAGAAGAACTATACACGAAAAGAGTTCAGCTCAAGATCCTTTGTAAGATCCTTTACACTACCTGATAATGTAGCAGAAGATCAGATCACGGCCAAGCACGATGATGGCGTGTTAAGGCTGGTCCTCACTAAAACTGATAAGGAACTTCCTCCTAAGAAGGAAGTGGCGATCGAGTAATGATGGGGCGGACTTCGGTTCGCCCTTTCATTTACTTTCGATACTTGTCGTGGAGACCAATACCCTCTAGGATCATAGGTTTGATTTTCTCCAGGCGATTCATTTTTGTTTCCTCGCGTTTCGCGCTGGCAATATGTTCCACGTATTCACGCTTTCTTGTTAGGTTGAGTGCTTCGAATTGGGTAGCGAGTTTGGTGTCTTTATCAAGCACTTCCTGCAATTCTGGTGGAACAATGAGTGGCTTCTTCTTGTCAGGCTTGATTTCTCTTCCTTCACGTTGATTGGTGATCGCTTCTTCTGCGTACTGTTTCAGGTCTTTCCGGGCAGCCTCTACCTCTTCAATAGATGTGAAACGCCATTGCCGAAGTGCCTTGGTAGTGCCTTCCTGTGCATTGATAAGTACCCCTTTAGGATCTGAGAGTAAAACTCCCTGATGGAACCAAACCGCAACGAATTGTTTGAAGGCACCTAGTCCTACGATGTTCTTTCCATCTATGGTGTATGCGGGTGCTCCCCATTTCACGGTTTCTTCAAGTTCTGTTTGAAGCAATACATCGCGAAGTACCTGAAGTGCTTCGCCCCATTGGTCAGACTGGCCAATGTATTCGTCAACGGTCTTAGCTTGGATCATATGCTGGAATTTATAGCTAAAGGTAGGTGTATGACCAAAGTCATACAAGTTGCTTCCAGGTGTCATACCATAACCACCCGATTAGTGGGAGATTTATGTAAACTAAACTCAACACCATGAGACTTATAAGATTACCTGAAATACACCGCAAAAGCTTTGGTAGGTTCGGAAGCAATTACCAAAGATTGATAGATCGGGATTTTTTGCTTGGACAAGACCCGCTAGATGATCACTGGATGACCAGAAAGAAGCATCCTGCCGCAAACGTGATTGAAAAGGATGACGTTTACGAATTGGAGCTTGCACTTCCGGGTTACGGCATAGAAGACATTACACTCTCGGTAGACAACAACGTACTTACGGTAGAGGGAACCAAGAAGAGTGATACGGAGCCAGTATCGAAGTATCTATTGAAAGAGCACGATCTTGATCATTTCGAAAGGTCTTTTGAGCTTTCACCTATTGTAGATGAGGATAACATCTCCGCATCCTTCACAAATGGGATGTTGATTATTACGCTTCCAACCGTTGAAGGAGCCGCTTATACGGGCAATCCACGAGAAATTCAGATACAGTAGAATACCAGAATTCGACTCATTACGTTGAAGTAATCAAATAAAGATTACTTTTGGAGCCATATTGTTGGTTGAGTAAGCTTTCTGTTTGGTAGATCTCGAGTGTTTTACTTTTCAGTTTGGGTTTAGTTGTCCTTCAGGTTGAAGAAAAGTAAAGTATAATGAGTCAAGCGAAAGAAAACGACACGGTTCAGGTGCATTACACCGGTAGAACCAAGGACGGAGAGATATTCGATAGCTCTGTAGATCGCGAACCCCTTGAATTTACGATTGGTAACGGAATGTTGCTAAAGGATTTTGAGCAAGGCGTTATGGGTATGCAGGTTGGAGAAAAGAAGACCATCGATATTACTGCAGAGAACGGTTATGGAATGAAGAACGATTCTTTGGTACAGCAAGTGCCAAGAGAAGTTCTTCCAGCCGAGATCAAGCCAGAAGTAGGAATGGGTTTGGTTTCAGAGCAACCAGACGGTTCAAGAGTTAATGTAGTTATTACGGCAGTTGATGAAACTACTATTACGGTAGATGCGAATCATCCACTGGCGGGTGAAGACCTCACCTTTGAAATTGAGTTAGTACAAATATTATAATTGAAATGAAAGGAACAGTTAAGTTTATGAACGAGGAGAAAGGGTATGGATTTATCGTACCTGAAGATGGCTCCAAAGATGTTTTTGTTCACAAGTCTGCTATCGAAGGCGTTATCGTTGAAGGTGACGAGGTAGAATTTGAAGTACAAGACACTGATCGTGGCAAAGCTGCCGCGAACGTTCGCAAGGCATAATACATACAGCGTACGTATTTAGATTTCAAGGCAGGTCGTAAGACCTGCCTTTTTTATTTTCAGATCCTTACACCGATCATGCAGACGTCATCGATTTGGTCGATATTACCCTTCCATCGAGTGAACTCGATATCAAGTAATTCCCCTTGTTTGGTCATGTCATGTTCGCGAATAGAGGCGAGGAAGGCCTTCAGTTGTCCGGTCTTGTATTTCTTGCCTTTGGTTCCGCCAAACTGATCCGGATACCCATCTGAGAATAAGTAAAGTGTATCTCCGGCTTCAAATTTGATTGCGTGATTGGTAAATGGCCTTTCTACTGCATAGCTTCCAATAGGTTGCTTATCCCCTTTGATTTCCTCCAAGGTTCCATTTTCAGCACGTATTATCCAGAGAGGATTATTCGCTCCGGCCCACTGTGCCGCATTGGTGCTTAGGTTTAAAGCACACAACGAAATATCCATCCCATCCTTGATGGATTCTTCACTTCTGCCGAAACGGTTGATGACCAGCTCTCGGGTTCGGTCGAGAATCTTGGCTGGCTCAACAATGTTTTCCTCTACCAATGCCTTTGAAAGTGCATTTGAACAAACCACTGAAACCATAGCACCTGGTACTCCATGTCCTGTACAATCAGCAGCCGCAAAGTAAATGGTATCACCAACGGTTTCCATCCAATAAAAATCGCCAGCAACTACGTCTTTTGGTTTATACAATATGAACGACTGTTCCAGGTACTCTTTAACCAATTTCGTAGGTGGTAGAATTGCATCTTGAAGTCTTTTAGCGTATTGAATTGAATCGAGTATTTCCCTGTTCTTTTCCTCAACCATCATCTTCTGTTCCTCGATCACAAGCTTTTGCCTATTGGTAATACGGAACCTGTTGAATATGAACAAACCAAAGAGTAGTGTCAGTGCCAGACCTCCATACAGAAAATAGGATCGTTGTTGCTGTCGTACGTTTTCTGACCGTTCAGCGGCAAGCTCTGCAACGATAACCTTCTCGGCTTCTGCAGCTTTCGTACTATCTGCAACCGTTTTTAATCTGAACTGATGTTCAAATTCACTTAACAGCGCAGATTTTCTGTTTTCTACACTCAACAGTGTATCACGTGCTTCGATGAACGCTTCGTGCATTTCCAGGGCCTTCTTGTGTTTACCCGCTTTTCTGTAAATCTGATACAACTGTTTGGCATTGGCTTTAATATCTGACAACAGATCGTTGTCTTTGGCCAACTGATAACCTTGCTCACCATATTGGATTGCTTTACCCATTTCCTTTCTTTTCGCAAAGAGTTGCGCGAGGTTGGAATATGACTCCGCCAAACCATGAGGATCCTTCAAAGTCTTCCGGATCTCAAGTGCTTCAAGGTAATTTTCAAGCGCTTGCTCTGTGTCGCCCTGTTTTTCAAGAATTACACCTACGTTCATGGTTGCTGTGGCCAGCGACCGCTGATCATTGTACTTTCTGGAAACTTCAATGCACTTTCGTTGATATTCCAATGCTTTATCCGCACTGTCCAACTTCGAATAGCTTACACCAACATTGGCGTAGCCGGCTATCAATCTCCTGGGTACCCCAGACTTGATGTCATACTCAAGTCCTTCCAGACTCTTCTGCAAGGCAATGTCATAGTTCCCTAACACCGAGTGAATTAAACTGATGTTACCAAGATTGGCACCAATACCTCGGGCGTCATCAATATCCTGGTTGATCTTTAATGCGCGATCGTAGTACCCAAGGGCTTTCTTATACTCACCAAGAGAGTAATAGGCTACGCCAATATTACCCAGGCTGGCTGCCGCTCCCTTGAGGTCTTTTCGCTTTTTGTTAATCTCATAGGTCTTCTCCATGTAAACTATAGCCTTTCTATTGTCTCCACGTATGGAGTAGCAAATTCCCTGAATACTGTAGGCGTTGGCCATACCTTTCTCATTGTTGGCCTCTTTAGCGAATTGCAACATGGTTTCAGCCATGATAAAAGCCGTGTCTGGGTTCGAATAGACGTAACCATACCATATCAACTCATGTATGGCGTTGAGACGTGCAGAATCGGATAACTCGGTGTTTTCCCAATCTACTCTCGCACGGGCAGTATCCGCTTGCCCATAAGTGCTAAACAGGGTGCTGAAGAATATCAGAAAAGGAACTATGCGAATCACGATTCAATTTAATGAATATCAATTGTACCGTTAGTAAGATTATTGGGATTCGAGTTCCGCCTGAATGTACTTTAACGTTTTAAGGTTGATAGCTACTGATAAAGTGATGGAGTGTCTGTTCAATTGATTGAATGATTTATTCACCAATCTGCAATTGTAGCCATAAGTGATTTTATATCTCGATAACCCAACGCCTATTTCCGGACGAAAGACAAACGTACCTTCATTCAGATCAGTGTAGTAGAGTAGATTCATTGCGAACGCATTACCTCCACATGCCCATACGGCTACCTTTGGGGCGATTACCAATGACCGATCCGCCAGCACTTCACAGCCCACATAAGCCGCATGGGCAGCAGGATGATGCCCCATTCTCCCGTGAGTGTGGAAGCCAATGCCGGCTTCGAAAAAGTGCTTCCTTGCTCCATGATAGCCCACCACAGCAACAAGTTCTTTCTTCATGTCTACGTAATAATTAGGCAAGATTGAATCAGATTGCCCATGGCATGTTCCTGCTACTAAGCAAGAGAATAGAAGTAAATACTTGAACACATCCCCAGTTTGGATCTTTAACCCGGGACGACACAATTTTCACAAATCAATAACTGACCCAGACTCTCGGTTGGTCTTGAACAACTACCTTTTTATGCTGGGCATAATCATCAAATTCCATTTCCAAACCATAGGCACCATTACCTCTTACGACCTGGATGCCTTCAATATTGGCCACTAACAGAGAGTTCTCTGAGCTTAGGTGCTCCTCCGGTATATATATTTTGAGACCAGTCAACTTTTGAATACCGGAAGGATGACTTAGGTATTGCTTCAAATCTTCTTGCACCTCAGGTTTTGCTGTTTGCTCAACCTCCTCAATGTAGTTAATGCTTTTATACGCTTTGTATGGCATTGAAGCATAGATCATGGGTGAGCGCAAGTCAGTATTGCCACTCGCCATTAGGTAATACTCACCTTGAGGAAGGTCAGCATTGCTGTATCCTACAAACGGGACATCTGCTCGGGTGCTGTCAAAGTGGGCGATCGTAACACCAATCGCAATAGGACAGGCCGTTGGATTCCATCGTTGGGTGTAAGCACTTCTGAAGGCGGGCTCGTTAAGTTTTGCCTGCTCCTCATCATTCAGATAAAGTAGTTCTATGAATGTGTTGTATAGAAGAAAGTACTGCCCAAACGTTCCTTGTTCCTTATGAAGCGTAGTTAGCTTTTCTGCCGGTGTGAGTATCTCACTCAACCTTTGATGAAGCGTAGAATCTTTTACGCAGATCACCACGTGATCCAGCGTATAGGATTGTGGTGCTTCCTGTAGCACAGGATCCTTGACAATGTTTGGGTTCTCCGTTACTACTTCAGGATCATTGCTGCACCCGGTTAAAAATGCAGCAATGATCCCAATACCGATATATGCCTTAATTGGCTGCAATGGTGGCTTTCTGTTGTTTCATATCCTCGTAGTCTGCATGCATGGTTTTCAACCGTTCATTCAATACGAGAAGGTTCTTACTAAGGTCCTGTACTTGTTTTTCAAGCAACATTACTTCTTCGTGAAGTAGCACCTCTTCATTGTCTTTTTTCTTCGCCATTTCCTGAAGCTCTGCTTCAGCTTTCATCTCATCCATACCCGTCATGATCACACCGATGAACAAGTTAAGTACGATCATAGCACCTGTTAAGATGAAAGTAACGAAGAAGATCGCACCACCTACTGGCGAGGCAGAGCTTACCCTTTCGATTCCATCAGCGGCCAACCTGGCATCCATGGCTGCATCATAACCATAGGCATCACTTCCATACATGTTGATGTACATGAGGTCAGTCCAGTCTTCGAGTGTAACCGCTCGGAAAAGGCTTAGCATACTGGTTTGAAGATCACCAAAGTGAATAGGATCGTTCTGGTAGTAAAGGAATGTTGCCATACATCCATAGATGTAGAAGTGCATGGCCAGCAACAAGAACACATAACCCATGCTGGGGATGGATTTCAAAAGTGCTCCTACAATGAGCTGAAGTCTGGGTAAGGCTGTTACAAGCTTGAAAACCCTGAGGATTCTTGCAAGTCGGAGGACAGCGATAAAGCTTGCATTCTCCAAAGGAAGAAAGCATACGGCAACGATAAGGAAATCGAAAACGTTCCACCCATCCTTGAAATAGTTCCAGGGTTTGGCGCCTTCGGCTCCCATCTTTACTACAATTTCTGCCACAAAGATCCAGAGGATCACAGTATCCAATATGTGCAGGACGGCTTCATGTTTTGAAGCGAAGCCTGCATACGTTTGGATTCCCACAACAACACCGGCAGCAAGGATTACTCCGATGATGAAATTCTGAAATAGAGATGCTTCCGCAACGTTTCTTAATAGTTTCTGCATGGTTCTAGCGTTTAGGTTTTGTTAGAGATGCACTAGGCCGGCAAATGTAATAAATGGTTAGCTTATTTTTTTGAAACCCCTGATACTATTGACGTATAGAAAATTATTGTACTTTATTTTTCCAAAGTTGAATGATGGGTGTATTCAAAAAAGAGGCTGAACGAGTTGAAACGACTTTGTATACATACGAGAAGCGTGGTGATATTATATACTGTTGGGCGACACCCGTTGAACCCACTTTTACCGAGCTGAACATTGCCATTGATGCACTTCAGGAATTATGCCCTGAAGGCAATGCCCTGTTATTGCTGGATCCTTCTGCAGCGCCTGGCAGAAGCCGAGAGCAGCGAGAGTATATGATTTCGCGAATGAGCACGGTAGTAGCTGGAATAGCTGTGATAAATCCCAATTCTGCCGCTCGCCTTATGATATCCATGATTACGAGAATATCGGATATTGGATTACCGATTAAAGTGCTAAAAGATGAAGCGTCAGCTTTAGACTGGTTGAACACGATTAAAGCAACCTTGGAAGTAGAGAAGGAACGGCTGCCTTCCGATTACAGAAGAGTAGAATTGAAGAGCCACATTTTTGAAAGACGAGACAGTATCATTCATTGCTGGGTAACCTCGGAACCTCCTTGTTTTTCCTTGCTTAAAGAGGCTTGTGATGTTGTAGATGAGCTTAAAGGAGATAATAGCAAGGCCATTCTCGTGGTTGACCCGACAGAAGCTATCGCGCTTAATGCTGCGCAACGTGCTTACGTTACCCAAAGGTTTTCTAAAAGCGTGGAGATCATGGCTATAGTCGATAAGACAGTTGTAGTTAAGATCATGCACAAGCTTTTGACCAAAATCGATCGTGTTCCGATTCCTATGAAACTCTTCAAATCTTATGAAGAGGCGGTTGCCTGGGCTGAAGACTACAGGGATCAGGGAATTGGGCAGGAGAACATTGCCTGACAATAGTCAGTTTCTTAACTGCGCTATACCATTGATACACATGGTTTTGCTTTCGACATTTGGGTTAACCAATAACTAATAAAATGGACCCAAAAGAGAAAGAAGACAAAACGCTTGGTGAAGAACTCAAGGAAGGAATGACAAGCCTTGATAAGAACATCACCAAGGTTATCGAAGATGTTGAAGAAGAAATGCGTGAAGGCTTTGATGAGATCGAAGAGGATCTTACCGAAGCCGTTGGTGGTAAGGATCAGGAGTAAACCTAGAACATAAATCCTGTTCCATAGATCAATCCCCAGGTGTCTACTCCAACAGAGTAGATGCCTCCCAGGTACATCACAAAGTTTCTGTTTTTAATCAACTTCATTCGCCCTGTTACCACAGGTGCAACAAGAAGTTTGTTATCCTTCGAAATAGCAGAGTTAGCTACAGCTCCTGCCTCAAATTCCATCAACGTTCCCGTTGAAACAGGAATTTTTCCTAACCGGTATTCGAGACCGATCCCAAATGTGGCACTTGACTTTTCGTTAACGACTATGCTGTCGATCAGGAATTGTTTGCTCTCGGTTGGCAAATTCAGGAAAACTGGCATTCTAAGTTTCCTTTCCGGTCTAAGTTCAGTATAGAATAGAATCGCGCTTGTTGGTATTACCACAGCAGCTTCATTTCTGATGTCTACTACCTTACTTTCAGAAATGAAGAAGATGGATTGCCCAAAGCTTAATTCGAAGAGTCGTTCTTCTACTTTGGTACTGTCTTTGGTTTCCTGTGCTTTGCTACAGAAGAATGCTATGCAGCAAACAATAAGTGCGATATACTTCATGATCAGGTCTTTGCAACAAAGTACAAATTGATCTTGTGAACACCTCCGCAGATCATCTGTTGTACATTGCAGTATGGGAAAGAAAGTTCTTATCACTGGTGCTTCGGGAATGGTTGGGTCTATTCTGTTACAGCATTGTATAGCGTCCGATCAGATCACAGAGATCGTTTCGCTGGTGAGAAGACGAGGGCAGATTACCAGCGAGAAGCTAAAAGAGATTGTGGTGGAGGATTGGATCGGGTTGCCAGTAGATCAGAACACCTTTGCCAATGTTGATATTTGTTTCTATTGTCAGGGAGTGTATACCGGAGCAGTGCTGCCTGAGGAGTTTCGAAAGGTAACAGTTGACTATCCATTGGCGCTTGGAGCAAAACTCAAGGAAGCTTCACCATCCCTTAGTTTCTGTCTTTTGAGCGGTAGTGGTGCAGATCGCACCGAGAAGTCTCGTGTAATGTTTGCCAGGGATAAGGGAGCAGCTGAAAATGGGCTGGCAGAGATGAACTTTGGCGCCTTCAATGCTTTCCGTCCAGGGTATATCTATCCTGTGGAGAAAAGAAAGGAGCCGAACACCATGTATAAAATCTCCCGTTTCCTTTATCCTGTGTTACGGTTGGTGGGTAAGAATGCAAGTATCAAATCCACTGAGCTTGCAAAAGCAATGTTCCGGATAGGTATGAATGGTGTCAATAAAGATATACTTGAGAATAGAGAAATTCTTGAGGTACTTGACTCTCCCGTAACCGAATACTAAGTTTGTCGCTCGATGTTTGTTAAGAAGAATTTCAGTTTCGTTCGAGTGATGCGCTTCACAGGTATCCATTTGGTGTGGTTGACCTTATGGATGACTGCTGTGGCCTGTTTGTTCGAATATTGCAATTGCGAGTGGTTGCAGATCCCATGGCTACCTTTATCCATTATAGGTACAGCTGTAGCGTTCTATGTTGGTTTCAAGAACAACCAGTCTTACGATAGGGTCTGGGAAGCAAGGAAAATATGGGGCGCTATTGTGAACAGCAGCAGGGCATGGGGAAGCGCAGTGAGAGGGTATATAACAAATCAGTTTGCTGACCGGAAGGTATCCCGGGAAGAATTACACAATATTCACACACGACTTATCAAGCGGCACATTGCTTGGTTGTACACACTCAGAAACCAATTGCTCATCCCAACTCCCTGGGAGCACGTGAACCAGGGTATGGGTATTGGTAAACTGAATCGGCAGCGCCAACAACAGTTTGGAGTAGGCCTTTACCAGGCGGAAGACATCGAGGGTAGACTCAAAAGCTTGCTGGACGAAGAGGAGATGAATGTTGTTGTGAACAAAGCGAACACTGCTACACATCTGGTTGACAACCAATCTGTGGAGCTAAGAGAGTTACGAGCAGGGGGATTCCTTGATGATTTCAGACATACGCAGCTCCAGTTACTTCTAAATGAGCTTTATGATGAACAAGGGAAGTGCGAGCGCATCAAGAAGTTTCCATTTCCCAGGCAGTATGGTACTATGAGTCTGATCTTCACAGGTATATTCATATTCTTACTGCCTTTTGGCATGGTATCTGAGTTTGCCAAGTTGGGCGATTTAGGTACGTGGATGTCTATCCCGTTCTCGGTTCTGGTGGCATGGATATTTATCTCCATGGAACTCGTAGGGGACTATTCAGAGAATCCGTTTGAGGGTACCGGTAATGATATCCCCATGCTTTCTTTATGCCGCACCATCGAGATTGATCTGTTGGAGATGTTGAATGAAGAGGATATTCCTCCTCCCATCGAGGCCAAGAACGATGTCTTGATGTAGGTTACTGAACCGCCAGTAGTTCTTCCAGTTTCTGGTCTAGTGCATCACCCCTTAGGTCCTTCGCGATGATGATACCATCCTTGTCAAGAAGAACAGACGAGGGAATGGAACCCACTGCGTACAGCTTTCCGGCAGCATTACCCCATCCCTTTAGGTCACTTACCTGTGGCCAAACCAATTTGTCCTCGTGAATGGCCTTGATCCAATTGTTTCGATCTGTATCCATAGAAACACCTAGAATCTCAAAGCCCTGCTCATGATATTTGGCATAGGCTTTAACCAGGTTTGGGTTTTCTTTTCTACATGGGCCGCACCAGGAAGCCCAGAAATCTACAAGTAGAAGTTGTCCGCGGAACTCCTCTAATTGGATATCTCTACCCATTGTATCCTTCATGGTGAATAGGGGGGCGGTCTTTCCAATTGACGTTTGTGTAAGCACATTGATGCGGTCCTCCAGAATCTTACCGTATTTGGTTTGCTGTACTTCAGGACTTAACGCGGTGAAGCGTTTCTCCAGCTTTTCCAACTCATAGCGGTAATTATTGGCATACATAACAAAGGCAGCCACAGGTGATGCCGAAGCGCGCTGAACGTATTCGTCAATGAAGATTCCCCTCAGAGAGTCTATTGCTTTGTACTCTTCGTTCAAGGCCGCTATCTCATTCTGGTTCTGCGTTTGCGCAGCTTTGTTCATTTTGCCGATCACTTCACGGATCTGTAGATCGTAGGAATTGTCTTCATTCTTGAACTTGATGTATTCATCTTGCATCGCAGAACCTTTGATGACGACATCGTCTGGATGCATGCCATTACCGGTGATCTCAATCACACTGTTATCAACGAACAAAGGAATGGTGGGTGCCGAAGCACTGCCAAATCCTATGTAATACAGTTCGGGTGACGCAGCAACCCCCTCAAACGTAAATGCTCCATTTGTAACAACTGATTCTCCCACGGTTTCCCACTCTCCCTCCTCAAAAATCGATAGGAATACCTTGCTATGCATCATGGAATCAAGTTGACCATGGATTACATATCCTTTTGGTTGCTCATCTACAACTTCTTCTGGTTGGCTTTCACCACACCCTATAGTTAGCATGGTAAGTCCTGATAGTAGGACAGCGAAATACGTACTCCTCATAGAAGGTTCAGATAGGTTTGGTGCAGAGGTACGGAATTCCTGCAACTGATGCTACAACATCTGGATAGAATTATCGCAATCCTAAAGAAGGTATGGTGTTCTGGTCGGTGTAGGTAGCATTTTGATCACACCAGACATCGGTTTGGTCTAAAAACCACCCAACTCGGTATAAGTACGTAGAGAAATAACGCCAATTACTTCTAGCTTCAGCAATCCGAAAATCTCACGACATGATAAAGCAAACTACTACCGTAATTGATGGAGTTTCCATTGCGGCTTTAAACAGGCATGGTACGAATGGTACAGTGTTGATCATTCATGGAAATTCCATGAATGCAGAATCGTTCAGACAGGTATTGTCCTCACCGAGTTTAGGAGATGTGGATGTATGGGCGATGGATCTTCCCGGACATGGAAAATCGGACCGGCCCAATACTCCCGAAGAAGTATATAACCTTCCTGGATATGCGAGGGTTTTATCACAGTTTATTGAAGCCAATAACCTGGAAAACCTTCTACTGGTCGGACATTCGTTAGGCGGACATATTGTACTTGAAGCAGTACCGCAATTATCCATTTTGAAGGGGTGTATGATATTTGGAACGCCACCGTTAGCAGTTCCTCCAGACATGGAGGGGGCGTTTAACCCACATCCTGCAATGGGGTATGCTTTTGCACCTGACCTGGATGAGATGCAAGCAGGTGAACTCGCAGCAGCTTTCGTAGGCGAGGGTGTTCCAACCGCTGACATTGTAAGTTCCATTCTGGAAACAGATCCAAACGCCCGGGTCCAGATGGGTGCTTCGATTGGAGCGTTGAATTATGCAGACGAAGTAGAGATATGTAACAACTTGGATGTTCCAATTTTGGTCGCTCATGCCAGTAACGACCCGTTGGTGCAAAGGACATATCTGGATCAGGTTTCATACAACAATTGGTATCAGGGTAAAGTAATTGAGTTTGCATCGGGCCACTCACCTCAGGTAGAAGCACCGGAAGAGGTGGCTGGAGTTATAGGAACCTTCTTATCTGACCTGCAATGATTGAGGAGGATGGCGTTGATAAGGAAGAGCTTATACAGTTCGTAACTCAGGAAAACGAAGTATTAGATCCGGAAGCCGATACAACAAGTGTACTTGAGATACTGAAGCGGTATCCAATATCCGTGGCGCATGAAATGTTGTATGTTTTTGATTTCAGAGCCGGGGCCATCACATTTGTGAAAGGGGGTGAATTGCTTGGATATGATAGTGAAGAGGTAACCATTGAAACGATAGCTGATTTTCATCCTGATGATGAGCACATTGTTTCAACCATCACTTATTCACTGATTAATTACGCATTGAAACACCCAACTACGGAGTTGGGGTACTTCAGGAGCACTTATAGATTAAAGAAGAAGGATGGGACTTACATACAGGTCCTGCGTTTAACCAAGGTGCTTGAGAAGGATGACCAGAATCGAATGCTCAGTAATCTCTCCCTTCTGGTGTCTTTAGAGTTCATGGAAGTGCCTCCAATCTATAAATGGGAGATTTCAGGTGTGGGAGAGTTTAGGCAAGAAATTCTGGAAAATATATACGGCCATGTTCAGATGTCATTTACTCCTCGAGAGCACGAATTGATGTCAATGATCTGTAAGGGAATGACAAGCGCTGAGATTGGCAAGCAACTGTTTATCAGTAAACATACTGTTGACACCCATAGAAGGAACATTCTCCGAAAAAGCGGATGTAACAACGTAATGGCCTTGCAGGATTTTATGAGCAGGTATCGGTTCAATGGGAATTGAGGACTCAGGTTAAATGTAAGGCTCACAGTATTTTACCATTCGTCTCTTGAACAACTACTCAGGAATTATACTCAATCTTGAGTATTGAACTTGGACAGGCCTTAAGGTAGTTTCACTACAAATTCAAATCGATCGTAATGAAGTCTGTTTTATCTATTGTATTGTTTTTACTTGTAGGTGGGTTGGCGAACGCTCAGTCCATCGAGCCACAGGTTGTTGGTTCAACAGGAGCACACTACACAAGTACTGGTGCTCAGTTAAGCTTCACAGCAGGTGAGGTGATGATAGAAACTGTTACTGCTACCAACAGCATGATTACCCAGGGTTTTCATCAACCAGAGAGTTCTGGTGTAGGTATAGCGGACAATGGTGCCGGGAAGATCAAGGTGAATGTATTCCCTAACCCTACGTTCGATCAGTTGAACATCCGTTTGGAAGATCACAGTCAGAATTTCGAAGTAATGATCTTTGATGTTCAGGGAAAGCAGGTACACAAGAGTACCTACAAGGAGAACGACTCTCAGAAGCAGATCAATGTACAGGAGTGGGCTGCAGGCAGCTACGTTCTAAAGTTGATCAGTAAAGACAATAAACATACAGCCAGCTACAAGCTTCAGAAAATGAAGTAGTAGAAATTCCACGATTTACTATGAAGAAGTTACTACTCGGATTTCTTGGGTTAATCTTGAGTGTTGGTGCAATTGCACAAGCCCCAGAATTGATTAATTACCAGGGCATCGCTCGAAACAGTTCAGGTGCAACCCTGAATTCACAAGCCGTTGGATTGAGACTAACAATCCATCAGACTACCGCAACCGGAACTACGGTCTATCAGGAAACGCACTCGCCAACAACCAACCAGTTTGGATTGTTTACAGTACAGATTGGAGGTGGCACGGTCGTTAGTGGAACCTTTGGTTCTATTTCGTGGGGTACGGATGCCTATTACCTGGAAGTTGAAATGGATGAGAACGGTGGTACCGCATATTCACAAATGGGTACCAGCCAACTTGTTTCAGTTCCTTATGCGCTATATGCAAAGAACTCAGGTAGCTCAACACCAGGCCCAACGGGTCCCACTGGAGCTACTGGCCCAACAGGCTCTCAAGGCCCGACAGGGCCTCAGGGTCCTACAGGAACAACAGGCGTAACGGGAGCAACCGGTGCCACTGGCGTAACTGGCCCTCAGGGTCCCACAGGTGCTCAAGGTCCAACTGGACTGACCGGAGCACAGGGACCAACCGGCCCCACTGGAGTGCAAGGTGTTCAGGGACCAACTGGCCCAACAGGGTTGACAGGGGCTCAGGGTCCTACTGGTCTTACGGGTGCCCAAGGGCCAACTGGAGCAACGGGCGCTACTGGTTCATTTGGAGTGACCGGATCTACGGGTCAAACTATAATGCATAATGGAAGCAGTTGGGTAAGCAGCAGCAACATTTACAACAACGGAACGAACGTGGGACTTGGAACAACAACACCTGCATATAAAACTGAGGTAGGTGGTGATGCTAACATTCAGACACAATTGAACGTTCGAGGTTCAAATTATGCTTCACCAGCATACTATATGGCGAGCAATACTCCGGCAATTGTGGCTGCCAATGGTGGATATGTGCAATTGGCGCCACACGCTTCGGTAACACCAGATGCCAGCATCTTTGAGCTTATTAACACAGGCAACTTTGGTGTTAGAATAAAGAAACAGGGTGTAGTCTGGATTTCTGTGAATCAGGATATAATAACTGCTAATAGCGGGAACTATGCATACCTTTTTGCTTTTGTTAATGGTGTTAACGTTGGACGAGCGCTGGTTTCACAAACTGAAGGAAGATGGGATGGAATTGACCTGAATATCCCTGTGCAGGTGAACGCGAATGATGTAATTACGCTACAGTATGGCACGTCCGGAATGGCAATTACTGCTATGGATTCCGGCACCTGGTCTCTCTATAGTTTCATGTGGTTTGGCCGCTAGTAGGTACCCTTAATAACATAATTGGAAAACTGTAAATCTTGACGATGAAGAACATTCTTGTATACACTTTGATATTAGTGGGGTTAAATTGCTTCGCACAGGCCCCGGACCTTGTTAACTATCAGGGAATAGCCCGAAACAGTTCAGGTGCAACACTGAACGCGCAGGCCATAGGTTTACAGCTTACGGTACATGCGGATTCAGCCAACGGTGCGATTGTGTATCAGGAAACACATACGCCAACGACCAATCAATTTGGACTGTTTACAGTACAGATTGGAGCAGGTACTCCTGTACAGGGTACAATGGCGGGAATAGCCTGGGGAACAACCAGTCATTGGTTACAGGTTGAAATGGACGAGAATGGAGGTACGGCATATTCAGATATGGGTACCAGCCAGCTTGTATCAGTTCCTTATGCGCTATATGCAAAGAACTCAGGTAGCTCAACACCAGGACCAACAGGTCCGGCAGGAGCTACTGGACCAACAGGACCACAGGGCCCCACAGGAGCAACAGGTGTAACGGGAGTAACCGGTGCCACTGGCATTACTGGCCCTCAGGGCCCCACAGGTGCTCAAGGTCCAACTGGACTGACCGGAGCACAGGGACCAACCGGCCCCACTGGTGCGCAAGGTGTTCAGGGACCAACAGGCCCGACAGGGTTGACAGGTCCTCAGGGCTCTACCGGTCTTACGGGTGCCCAGGGAGCAACAGGTACGACTGGCCCCGTGGGTGCACAAGGACCTACTGGACCCACAGGAGCACAAGGTCCGACTGGAGTAACTGGAGCGACAGGGGCTACCGGTGCAACCGGACCAACAGGCGCTTTACCGGCAGTTGAAAATTGGACAGCTGTTACTTTCCAGGGAAGTTGGCAGAATTATCCTGTCCCATCTTATGGTAATACCGCATATTACAAGGATCAGGATAGAGTATACATAAGAGGGATAGTGAATGGGGGTGGATCTCCGCCTAATAATGTAATATTCACGCTACCTGTGGGGTATCGTCCCATTCAAGGGCACATATTTCATTGTGCGGCAGTAGGTGGCTCCGCAGCGCAGGTATATGTGTTTCCAGATGGAACTGTTCGATACTTCCTGGGACCTTCACTTGGAGGAGGAACTGGACCCTGGATGTCACTCGATCAAATCTCCTTTAGAGTTAATTAGTATGATTGTTAAAGGCGCGTAGAACGAGCCTTATACGTATACTGTGAGCACCAGCCGCTATAAAAATCCGATTCTCGACCGCTTTCTCCACAAGGTTTTTGATCAAGTGGCAGATTATAAACGGGCCAGCCCTGAGGATTCAGTGGTTGATTTTCCCATGTCAGATGGTCAGTGCTTTTACGTGTTCGATTGGCAAAAGAATGAAGTTACGCATGCTTCCGGTGTCCAGCGATTGTTGGGGTACGAGCCTAACGAGTTGAATGTGGATCTACTGACAACCTTTATTCACCCTGATGATATTGATATCGTGTCCAGGGTAACCAAAGGGTCTATTGACCATGCGATCAATAACGAGGTACCCGCTCGCGAGTACGTTTTCCTCCTGACCTGCAGGTTAAGGAAGAAGGATGGTAGTTATGTACGGATTCTAAGACAATCCGGTATGTATGAGCTGGACGACAAGCAACGCATGATCAGCAACTTTTCTATTCTCACGGATGTGTCTTTCATGAAAGTAGGCAATGGGGTATGGTGGGAAGTCAGAGCTCCTAATTTGGATGCCGAACAGTTTCGCAAATCAGTTGGTCAGGCGTTTTCAGACTTCTTCTCCAGGCGAGAGTTTGAGATCCTTTCGATGCTGGCAGAAGGCAAATTGAGCAAAGAGATATCCAGTCTCTTAAATATCAGTGTACACACGGTTGATACCCATCGTAGAAAGATGCTTAAGAAAGCTGCCGTAGGTAATACTGTAGAGCTCATCAATTTTGCCAGGCAAAACATGATCATTTAAACTGGAAACTACTCAACAATGAGTATTGACCCAAGCTACCTGCATGGGTAGCTTCATGCACATATATGCACTCACTATGAAGAAATTACTACTACCCGTTATTCTTGCATTCTCATTAGGTGGATTAGCGCAATCGCCTGAACTGGTAAACTATCAGGGTGTTGCCAGAAACACTGCAGGTAATGTTCTGGCAACTCAATCTATTGGATTGAGATTAACGGTGCATCAGACCACTGCAACTGGAACTACGGTTTATCAGGAAACACACAATCCAACCACCAATCAGTTTGGATTGTTTACAGTACAGATTGGAGGTGGTACGGTCGTTAGTGGAACGTTTGCTTCTATTTCATGGGGTACGGATGCCTATTATCTGGAAGTTGAGATGGATGAGAACGGAGGAACGACTTATTCTCAAATGGGTACCTCTCAATTGGTATCCGTGCCTTATGCGTTGTACGCAAAAACATCGGGCAGCTCAACACCTGGCCCAACTGGTTCCACCGGCCCGCAAGGTCCGACAGGTCTGCAGGGGCCAACTGGAGCGCAAGGTGCAACAGGAACTACAGGTGTTACAGGCCCCCAGGGAGCAATTGGGGCAATAGGCCCTACTGGCCCGCAAGGCCCAACCGGCCCTCAAGGTCCAACTGGCCCTCAAGGTATTCAGGGCCCAACTGGTCCTACAGGATTGACGGGGGCACAGGGTCCTACTGGTCTTACAGGCGCTAACGGTGCAACAGGACCGCAAGGGCCAACGGGTTCACAAGGAGTTGCGGGTACAAATGGCGCTACGGGGCCAGTGGGTCCAACAGGCCCACAAGGAGCAGCGGGACCAACAGGGGCTACCGGTGCTACAGGACCAACAGGAACCATTGCTACTCCGGTTGTTTTCTCACAATTAAGTCCGACATGGAGTTACAGCCATGGTGCAACATCGGATTTCACTTGCTTCACCACTACGATCAATTTGTCACAACCGTCACTTGTGGTAGTAAGTCTAACTGCACACATCAGAACGACTGGTGGCTGGTATATGGCTGGTGTCGCATTTCCGGGTGAAAACCTGTTCCATGGAACTCCTCCAACGGTGTATACAACAAGTCAGGAAGCAATCCATGGATACCACACCACCTGGACCAATTGCCACAGTACCCGAAGAAGGCTACTGCCGGCAGGAAGCCACGTGATCAGTGTAATGATAGCTGCCAGTGGTGGTGGCACGGTTAGTATGAATGGGGCGTCTATCCATGGCCACATTATTCCTTATTAATTCAAATACAACAATGAGAAATCTACTGCTTACGATCTGCTGCGTCCTTGTTGGGTTAAACCTGATGGCGCAAGCGCCAGACCTGGTAAATTATCAGGGTGTTGCCCGAAACAGTGCAGGTAATGCATTGGTGACCCAGTCTATTGGGTTGAGATTAACAGTGCATCAAACCACAGCAACAGGGACCACCGTTTATCAGGAAACCCATAATCCAACTACCAACCAGTTTGGACTATTCAATGTTCAAATTGGTGGGGGTACTCCTGTTTCAGGAACATTCTCTTCTATCTCGTGGGGAACGGACTTGTACTACCTGGAAGTTGAAATGGATGAGAATGGTGGTACTGCTTATTCTCAAATGGGAACAAGTCAACTGATCTCTGTTCCCTATGCACTTTACGCAAAGAACTCAGGTAGTTCTACACCCGGACCTACCGGTCCAACTGGACCAACAGGTCCTGCTGGCGCAAATGGGGCTACCGGATCAACGGGTGCTACTGGCGCAACAGGCCCGACCGGACCTGCGGGTACTAATGGGGTTACCGGACCTCAAGGTTCAACTGGTCTGCAAGGTGCCACGGGGCCTGCAGGTGCGCAAGGACCAACAGGACCTACCGGGGCGACAGGTGCCAATGGTGTACAAGGCCCAACCGGTCCAACAGGGACGGCATCAACCGTTCCAGGTCCAACAGGTCCACAGGGTCCAACTGGTCCGGCAGGTCCAACAGGGGCATCAGGAGCCGACTCAGATTGGACAGTAAGTGGTGCCAATCAATATTCTGCGGTATCGGGTAACGTTGGGGTAGGAACTACAACACCACCTTATAAATTCACTGTGCAGGGGGCGGGTGCTACTGCATCTTCGGCTGTGTTGAGCACCAGTACTGCTGGCCCAGCGTTTATACTTGGTGGTAACGGTAGTTACAATGGTAGCACCTGGGCAGTGGTTGCAGGTGGTAGTTCTAATCCTATTGGTCCCGGAAGTTTTGGGATCTGGGATGATACCAATACTGATTATCGTATGACCATTAACGGGTCAGGTAATGTTGGAATAAACGCCAATGGACCTGCTGTGCCAGCGAACATGTCATCAGGAAAGTTTCTGGAGATCAAGTCTGATGACGGAGTAAACGGCAATGGTGCTGGATTGTTCCTTACCAGATCAGACAATGCCACCGGTCTTGGGCTATATGACTTCAATAATGGTCAGGTCTATATTGACAATATTTACAATGGAGTCAATGGTTACATGAGGTTCAGAATGAGAACAGCAGGAACTCCATTGGAGGTGCTTACACTTAAGGCTGACGGGTTCGTAGGTATCGGTAATGGTACACCAAGTGCCAACCTTGATGTAGTCGGCACTGTTCAGATTGTAGATGGTAACCAGGGAGCAGGTAAGGTGCTAACCTCAGATGCTTTAGGAAATGCGAGTTGGCAATCGGCTTCCGGTGGAACACCTTCGGGAGCCATTATGGCATTTGGTGGTACAAGCGCACCTACCGGTTGGTTGATATGCAATGGTTCGGCTGTAAGCCGAACAACTTATGCAGGCTTGTTTGCAATCATTGGCACCTCTTATGGAGTAGGAGATGGAAGTACAACTTTCAACTTGCCAGATATGAGAGGTAGATTCCTGAGAGGAGTTGATGGTGGTGCTGGAAATGATCCGGATGCCGGTTCAAGATCGGCCAACAACGGAGGAAACTCAGGTGATAACGTTGGAAGTTATCAGAATCATGCATTCCAGACCCATACACACAATTTACGTACGCATTATGGAGAGAACTTAAGCTCAGGTTCCTTCGCACCGAATACCAAGGGCTACGGAGTTACATACGTTGGAAACGATATTGTGACCAACGCCCCGAATTCAGGTAATGTTTCTACGGAAACGCGACCACTGAATGTCGGTGTCAATTACATTATAAAGCAATAACAACCGCAATATTGAGGAGTAGAATAGCACCCTTCGGGGTGCTTTCTTTTTTTGGATGGCAACGATTCGGGTGCGCTGATCGTCTTTATAATATGACACGCACATTGCGAGATACTATCAGAATTGGTTGGGCAGTTGTCCTGTTCACCTTGCTCGCGCTAACCCTTTTCGGTTAGTTAAACCATACCGCGTATCCCTTCTTTCGGAGATACAACGCTAATTTCCGTTCCATATCCAAAGCTTCTTCTCTGCACATAGGTTCAGCATTGAGATGGTTGTAAAGGCTCGGTCTTAGGTACTTCCCGTATTTCTCAACAATGGAGGAAGATATCTTGAACCCCTTCTTGCTGCGGTAACCTGTTTTGTGTTGTTTGAACCGCTCCCTAGGAGATTTACTTGTCATGCCTACGTATAGACATTGTAGAACACCGTTGAATTGTGGATTCGCATCCCGGAACTTTCTGCTTTCAGAGTATACCTTTCTGGAAAGCTCAATCACATAAACATAGTATTGACTTCGCGGCATATATATAAAACCGAGAAATCGGGTCAAAATTGCTGTGTTTAACGAGCGAAGAGCTCCAGTGTTTTGGCATCCAGCGTGTAAGACCTGCCATTCCTCATCACCTTAGGGTCTCCGTATCCGTCAAATTTGAAAGACTCAAATTGTGGTTTAAGCACCACCTCTCCCTTTTCATTCAGGATACCGTACCGTGGCGCTTTGTCCAGATATGACCATTTTCTGCTCACGGAATATGCGATGTGCCCATGGTCGAAAGGTATAAGGTGTTCCCACGTGGGTTCAAGAATCACTGTTCCCGTGTCTGAAAGCAGACCATACTTATTTCCCTTACGAATGAGCAGATACTGGCTCTTTTCCTCGATGTGATCAAAGGACGGGGTGGTAATCGGCTGCAGCGTTGTTTGATGATAGAATTGCCCCTTGCCGTCAGCATAAATATGTGCCAGCTTCCCAAAGAAAGACACAGAATCTGCACGAAGGATCCTGAAGAACTTATCGCTTACTCTTTTGAACAGGTATCGCTTCCCTTCTTTGTAAGCCTCTATAGCCTTCAATCTGTAGGTACGTGCACAAGAGATGGAGTCACAGTCTGAAATAACTGGAATTACCGCACCATTTTCATGCATCAAACCATACTTGCCACCATCACCGTATTTCCAATACCCGCCACAATGCACATCCAGGGACTCATGTTCCGGCTTAATGTGGTACTTCAGTTTTTCTATATCGTAATAACCCTGTAATCCATTTTCCTCTACAGCAACTATATGTGGTTCATTGTAGGACAATGACTCGTTCATCACATTATTGAACCGTGGTTCAACCAGGACTTTCCCTTCAGGATTCATCAGTCCCCACTTATCTGAATCCCGGAAGAAGAAGTTAGGCTCTATCTTGTATTCTATATTCTTGTGCTTATCGCCAACCTGCTTCTTAGTAAGCAAGTTGAACAGGTAGCTCGCACTTTCAGATTCTTTAACCACCACAAAAGGTCTGTAAAGTGGCTTTCTGATATCCGCTGCACCACCGGCTATCACTTCCTGACCTTTAATATCGTATATCGCTTTGCTCACTTTTTCACCTTCCCCGGAAGTAGTGATGAAGAAGTAAACATAGCGCCACGTTGCTCTGTTTTTGGCTTCAATGATGCTGATGTCTTGGTATTGATCTTTCAGAACATGTCCATCCTCCAGCGTGTAGAATCCTTTTCCGTTTTCTGTCGTGGTAATCCAGCCCTGGTCAACGCGCTCCGGAGCAGTCTTGTATTTGGTGTCAATGATCCAGTTTTTACCACCAGCCAATCTTTCAATGGATGTTACACCATCCATGCCATCCTTTGATGCAGTTACGATACCGTCCTGACCAATTTTTATTTCACTGTAGGCTTCGCTTAACAACTTCTTGCCTGTGGTCACATTGTACAAATTGAACTTGTCGTTCTTCCAGAATGCGCCAAAGTAGTCTCCGTTAACGTTGGTGATCTTTGGGAAGGTGTGTGACCATCTTGGACTCTTGTACATGGCCTTGTGCTCAATGGGAACAATCGACTTGAGATTGAGATCCACCACACCAACGTTTTCACTTCTGTCCACAAACCACCGGTCCGGTGTGCCAGCCATACCCACCTGATCGAACTTACCGGAACCGATAGGTTGAAGCCCACTTCCCATTTTGTTAAGCTGCCATTTCTTATCACGTTTTAGCCAAATACGATCCTGATCAGCTTCTATGAAGTCGTCAAACATATTGTAGGCGATGTTCCTTTTTTGTTTCAGGTCTACAATGCCATACAACTCTTCTGAGTACTCTTCCTTTTCATCACGTACGGCCAACGTTACAGCCCTACCATTGGGAAGAAGATGATAGAACTTCTGGTCATACATCTTTATCTCCTTGCCAGTAACATCCCAGCACTGACCAGGCCCTTGTACGCTGTATTCATCACCGTAGTCATCAAACAACCACTCTCTTTTGCCAGATACAACCAGGTAACCATCTCGGTATTCCATCAGATTGTATTTGGAATTAAAAGGGATAAGCTCCTTTTGATTGAAGTCGATATATCCTGTCTTGTCGTCCTTGGTTGCAATGAAGCCCTTACCTGTTGGTGTGAGCTGATCGTATTCAATCGGAATGCTCAATTTGGAATCACTTCCTATGTAACCATACACAAAGCTGGAACCTTCTTTGGTGCCATTGGTTTTGGCTACTACATATCCAGGGTTAGCTGCTTTAATGATCGCGTACTCGGGCTTAATGACCCACTCTTTTTTGGGCAGAGAATAAACCCCAGAATTGAAGTAATCGTGGTAGACCAGTTCATATACTTCACCCCATTCATCAGATATCCACTCTTCTTTTCGCTCATAGTTGCTAACGATCAACTGATCGCCAGCCTCTTTTGTGATTGAATATTCCCCCATGTAGCTCAACCGTCCGGTTACTTCCTTTTGCCAGGCGTCCGTGCTGTAGCCTGATCTAAAAGCTTTTTTACCATCGATCTCCAGATATGCATACTGGCTTTCTTCCTCAGAGATAAAGATGTATCCTGTCCTTAACGACTTGGTCGCCACAAAATCACTCACCGCTCCATTGCGGTAGATGAAAACGATCTTTCCGTCTTTGTAGCCTAAATATCCATCAGCGGCAGGGGAGTGTACCAGCAGTTCGTACATAGGAGGAATAACACCTTCCTGCTTTACGCTATCCAAATGATAGACACCATGACCGGTTTTACCCAGATAATGAACCTGATCAGTGCCAGAGAGTCCGAGGATCTTTATAGCGCCTGGAATCAACTTCCTTAAGGAATCGTCACTTGTTTCCTGTGCAAAGGAAGCAGTGCAACACAAGAGAAATATGGCTGTTAATCTTTTCATTTTGTCTTTAGGAATTGAACACCGCTACCACTAGTGCCGATCGCTAGGCCGTACTTTTCATTGGGCACTACACAGAATATCCAGGGATTCGGTCCGTCTAAAACTGGCACCCATTTTTTGCCATCCAACTTGAACAATCCCATATTGTCATTACCCATGGAAATGCCTCCACAGCCTTCCTGGTAATCTTTGCCTGTACCCGCATAAACGTTTCCCTTCTCGTCATAGCACAGCGCGTTGACCGTATAGGAATATCCGAAGCCCTGCAGTTTTTGCTGCTCCCATTTCATGGTTTCATAGTTCCAGGTGGAAATACCATTGTTGTCCAGAAAACTGAAGTTGCCGTTCTTATTGAAAGCGATGCCAGATAGTTTCAAGCCATCTTCATCGTAGCCCGGCTTGTGTGCGGATCGCTTCCCGGCATCAATGCCAATAGGTGTAACACCCTGGTAGCCTCTTGTCCAAACATGTCCTTTTCTATCTACAAACAGCAAATCAGCCCACTCATATTTACCTGTCTTCACTTTGGTAAATCCAGCACCTCCTGCTTTGCGCCTCAATAAATGCGAGTCGTCAATGATGGTTGATGTTCCTTCACGTTCGTTGTACTTCTCATTCTCATCCATATAGAACAGGTGACTTCCTAGCACGTAGAGGTCGCCATTTTTATCGTACGCGGCATGGGTGGGGACAAATACGCCCTTGCCATTGTCCAGCGAATCGGGTAGGGGAACGGTCTTGACTTCCAGTGTGGCTTTCTTACCGGATAACTTCCAAACCGATCCACAGAAAATAAACAGTACGCTTCCATCATGCTGGCGAATGAGTGATTTCGTATCGTAACCCAATGGGGATATCGGGTCTTTCATCTTGATGTGACGCTCGTAAGCATTGAATACCTCCATCCAGTTTCCGTTGGCATATAACCAAATGTCTGCCTGGTTAACTAGCGCGTACATGCCCGAAGGCGTGTTGATGAGTTGTCTTACATCGGTTGCGTGCAATCCTGACTTTGAAAGCTGACTGATCTTCTTGCCCCCCTTGATCAGGAACGGTCCCGATCGCGATAGCAGAATATGGTTTCCCTCTTTGAGTGGAAATACATTACCAGCTGACTGTTTGAAGACATCCCTTGGAACTGTTCTGTTCAACTTAGCGAGGGCAGGGGTATTTTCCTGGAATCCGAAATAATGATGGTCATTGGTAGGATAGTCGTTGGAATATGCCCTTGAATTGTAAGGGTACACCCCCCATTTCGGATACTCATAATCAAAGTGATCGTAAGTTGAGTTGGGCGGATGACTTAGGTTCAAAGGGAATTGTGCGGAACCTGCACTGTCCTTTTTCGCTTGCGCGCGAAACCTATCCGTCATTACTTTGGCGTAACCGATCTCATCCTGGTAGCGGTACTTCTGATCTTTGGTAGGAACCAGTTTCCATCCCTGGAATGCTTCATCCCATGTATAGTAACGGTGTCTTCCGTCACGGTGAAAGAGTTCATCGCTGACCTTGATGAGCAACGAATCCTTCTGTTTTCCAATGTAGGTGATATGCCATGGACCAATGCCCTTGTTTCTGGCTGTCCATGTTTTACCCTGGTCAGCTGAGTAGTATACGCCACCGCTACTTCCAGTACCTAGCCAGTAGTTGCCTTTTTCATCCTGGTAGAATGCCGTAGCGTCCGCACCAGAAGGTCCATTGGACGATATCCAGGTATTGGTTTCTGTGAATTTGCATGGACAAACTGCATTTTCCTTTTTAGCAAGATCGCGGTACCGATCTCTCAGGTAAATGTATTTACTGGTTTCGTGCCCTGGGTGGTATTGAAGGTGTTCATGTGCCAATCGCGCGGCTTGATCATAGTACTTTAAAGAGGACAGCTTTTCGATCAAGGGAAGGAATGTCTTCTCATCTGGAAGCTCCCGGAATTGTGCTGTTAATTCATCGCAATTTACCTGTGCCCGAAGTACCACAGGAACCACCAGCGCAGCCAGTAAAATAGCCTTCAACTTACCCATGCTGAAATGTACAAAATAGAATGAGACGGACTACCTTATGATCATAGCGACCAATGGCAATACGGGCTTCATCGATATCTAACTGGGGATTGCTACTTCAAGTTTGTAACCACTTCCGTGAACGTTGCTAATGTTAATGTTCGGATCGGGTGATAGGTATTTCCGAAGCTTGGCAATGTATACGTCCATAGAGCGGGTGGTGAAGTAATTGCTGTCCTTCCAGATCTGTCTTAATGCTTTTTCTCTTGGCATTACATCGTTGAGATGAACGCAGAGGAGTTGCAGCAATTGTCCTTCCTTAGGCGATAGCTGTTGCCTGGATTCCCCATGGAATAGCTCTCGGCTGCGCGTGTGGTAGGTGAACGAACCGAACTCATGTACTTCCTCTTCCTGTTTAACCTCCACCTTTGCCCGTTCCAACAGCCGTTCAATCTTCATCAGGAGTATCTCGCTGTCAAAGGGTTTGGTGAGGTAATCATCAGCTCCGGCACGGTAACCGCGCAGCATGTCTTCTTTCATCGACTTGGCCGTTAGAAAGATCAGCGGCACCTGTTGGTTTATAGCCCTGATCTCCTCAGCGAGGGAAAAGCCATCGCGCTTAGGCATCATTACATCGAGAATGCACAAGTCGTAGGTAGCTTCCTTGAATCCCGCCAACCCCGCATTGCCATCCATGCACAACCTTACGTGGTAGCCTGAGAGCTCAAGGTAACTCTTCATCACCGAGGCGAAGTTGGCCTCATCTTCTACAAGTAATATGTTGCCCTTTATGTCCATGCAGGTACGCGCAAGGTTACGGTTGTTCCAATGCCAGGCTTGCTCTTCAGCTCAACGGTGCCATTGTGTTTCTCTACGATAGCCTTTACATAACTCAGGCCAATGCCTGCTCCCTTCACATCGTGTATGTTCCCGGTCGTAGCCCTATAGAATTTATCAAACGCCCTTCCTTGTGTCTCCTTGTCCATACCAATGCCCCTGTCAATTACCTCAACGTGTAGGTGGTTGTTCTTATTGGAGGTTTTGATCGTGATATCAGGCTTGTCCTTCGAATACTTAATGGCGTTGTCTATCAGGTTGGAAACCACATTTCCGAAGTGCATTTCGTCTCCGTTGATGGTCGTGGAGGTGGCCTTCAATTCCAATTGGATGGTTCCTCCTTCGAGTAGTTGCATTTCCGCGCGGGAAGCCATTTCCTTTACGAGTTCATGTGCATCGAGGTGTTTCAACTGTAGCTCCAGCTTTCCCTTTTCTGCAAGGGAAGTACGCATCACGTGTTCCACTTGCCTGTTCATTCTCGCACTTTCCTTCTTGATGATATTGGTGAAATGCTCGATCTGTTCATCGTCTTTGCGCACATTGGGATGTGTGAGTGAATCTGCTGCCAGTGTTACCGTTGCCAATGGTGTTTTCAACTCGTGGGTCATGTTATTGATGAAATCACTTTTGATCTCGGATAGCTTCTTTTGCTGAATTAGCTTGCGCATTGTTATCCAGAACAACAGAACGATGGCGAGGATAAGTCCGCCCGATAGCAGCAATACACTCAAGAGTTCATGCCACACATAAGCATCTTCATTGGGGAGGTGCAATAACAGCGCGTGCTCCTTTTGAAGTACAGGATTGGAGAACAGCGGTTGTCGGTATGCACCATCGCGCATCCAGGGCTTAAATCCACTGGATTGCCACCGGTCGTCCAATTCCTTATCGTGAGACAGGATGGCATATTCAAAGGGTTGATAAACACCTCGATGGATGAGCTGTTTACTGATCACTTCTTCTATGTCAATACTATCCAGTAGATGTGCGAGTGGATCTTCGAGATCTCTGAATTCGTGTACCGCTTTTTTCATGAACCAACCGAACCGGTCTTCGATCTCTTCTGCAATTTCCTGTTGAGTGATGGCCACGTTTCCGTGTTCGTCCTTCACCTGTTCAATAATGGTCATGCCGTGGTGATTGGAGTCCCTTCTGATCTCCACCTTAACCTCCGCTTGCTCGCGTACAACGTGTTCGTTTTCCCCAAACAAATCGTGTTCGCTGTGTACGGTTTCGCGCACCACCTGTACTTTTCTAAGGATCCGTTGGTCCTTGATAGAATCAATCGGAAGCCCACCTCCATCCTTAAGGTGTAGTGAAAGGAAACGTTTGTTTTCCTTCTGTTCCAGCACATCCACCGTACGACCCAGGGCCAGATGAACCTGTTGTTCCAACTGGTCGTGTTTGATCTTAAAGGCATGATGAATCCAGTGCGCCTGAATGAGGCAGACACCAATTACGGTGAGGACCATGCCACCTATCAATATGCCCAATGTGGAACGCTTCATTTCCTTGTTTGAATCAAATTTAACAGTTCGGAACCCAGGCTGTTTACACTTTAACCTTTCTTTAACCTTCTTTAAGATTTCATTAACCAAAACGTGCTGAAACGCCTGTTATGTTTGCTCTGAACGAAAAACAAACACGATGAAAAAACATTTCAAGAAAGTAGCATTAGGAGCGTTGGTGTTGGGTAGCATAGGTACCGCACTGGCTTTCACTCCACGAAAAACCAATGGTGATATGGTACAGGTGAAGATCATCAAGGAAGTGGATGGTATAGTGACAATCAAGGATACGGTGCTAAAGGATTCAGGCGAATTGAAACTGCACGAGATTCTTGTGGCATGCAATGTGGTGTCCGATCATAAGATGCACAACGAATTGCTTGAGCGTCTTCACAAGGAGCATCCGGGTAAGAAGGTCATGGTAATTGAGCATACCGATGACGCGAAGGATATCAAGTGGGAAGAAAAACACAAGGAAATCCGCATTGAGAAAGAGGTAGACGATAAAGGCAACGTAAAGATCTTACGCACTATTGATGGCAAGACTGAGGAGATCAGCGAAGATGAGTTGGAGAAGATGCACAAAGAATTGATGAAGAAGCATCACCATGCCGAAGGTAAATCAGGAGAAGAGCATGAGATGAAAGTTGAAGTTCGGGTGGATAAGGATGTAACCGAGGATATCCATATCAAGGGCGATGAGCAGAAGATCGTGGTGCAAAAGAAAGTAGTAGTGGAAGAAGATGGAGAGCGTTCCGAGCACAACGAGAAAGTAACCATCATCATTACAAGAGATGCGCACAAGCTTCCTGCAAACATGACCGGTGTGAAGAAGACCATCAAAGATGTGCAGGTGGATTTCTATCCCAATCCAACAACTGGGCAGTTCAAACTATCCTTCAATCTTGACAGCAAGGATCAGACGGAGATCCAGATCTATGATATGAATGGGAAGCGGGTGTACCACGAGTCTATTGGCGATTTCAAGGGAAGTTATAGCAAGGACATCGATATCTCTGGAAATGGTAAGGGAACTTACTTCCTAAAAATCAGCCAGGGTAAGAACGGTGTAACCAAAAAGGTAGTTGTACACTAAGCATAGGAGTTAGGTTTTCAGTATTTGCGTGCGATTACTTGACAAGGCCCTTCGGGGCCTTTTCTTTTGTTATGATGTGGCATTCGTATGGAACTTCCGTAGATTCAACATCCATATAGTGATATGAATCCAGAGGATATATTAGACTACGAACCACGGAAACCAACGTTGATTGAGAACATTGCGCTCAACGTGTTTAGTGGAGTAACAGTTTACATGATGCAGGCCCCGTTTACCAACACACGTGGTGATTTCATTACTTCCCTTCGGGATTATGATGGAGGTCTATCCAGCTTCATGTTCGTTACCGGAGCAATAACTTCTGTGCTTGCACTGGTTATTGCGCTGATCAACTTCAGAGGAATTTCAGAAGGGCAGAAGTATTTCGCCTTCATCATCAATGGCATTGGATTGCTCATGTTCGTCTGGTGGCTGATCGTGGTTACGTTCATCACCTAGCCGATCTACATCTTCCTGAAAGTAAAGTTGTAGTAGTACGTTTCTCCTGGCTTGAAGCTCCCTGCCAGTTCAACACTGTTTAGTTTTTGTACCAGCGCCTTTTTTAGTTTGGCATTGGAGAAGTTCGTGTCCTTTATATGGAGGTGTCCGTCTTCGGTTACGGCAAATGCCACCCGTACAAATTGTGTTTCGCCTGCTTCCAATTGAAGGATGCCTGGCTCAAATTGTACTGCCTTTTCAATTTGTTGGCGCAGTGTAAGTGGATTGTAACTGCTTGCATTGGAAATAAAGAATGTACCCAAAAGTGCTACCGTAAGAATTGCTTTTTTCATGATAGGAAATGTTGTTACGTCAATAGTTTGTTTACTGGTTTGACGCCAAAAGTATCGGGTCGGTTACACCTGGCAAAGGCCCTTTTTTCTACTTCCTACATGAGTGGTAAAGCCGCATGATAAGTGGAAGTTTTTAAGATACTTTAACACTGGTTTGCAAAAGTTATGAGGTGTGGGAAAGCTTAGGAAGCAGACAGATCTAGCTTCTTTTTAAAGTATCCGTGCAGATTATTCAAGCGCTCCTACAAGGCGTTCAATCTCCACTGGTCTCCTTGCCTAATCATTGTGTATTTCCTAATATAGTTGCTCAACGAAGCGGAGAAGAGGAGCATGAAGTATTCTACCAGAGTTGCTAAGAAAATTGCCTGGGGTTACCTGCTGGTTTTTGCGCTTGCATTGGTTTGGGGCTGTGGTCAGTCCAATGATGTGATAAGCGATGCCTGGGTGCAGAAGCGCAAGTACCGTAAGGGGTATTATGTTCAGTCTAAGAAGGCAGGGGAGAAGAAGAACAGCGATGCTGCAATTGCGCTGATGGAAGGACAACAGACCAGTCCAATTGTTCTGGATGAACAGCCTTCGCACCTTAAGCTTAAAAAGCGAAAGCAGGATTTCTTCGAAGAGGGTAGACGTGTATCCTATGCGGCCAAGGATAGGATGCCTGTGAATCCGTGTGATGTGATCATTCTGAAGTCTGGTAAAGAGATCAAAGCGAAGGTGAAGGAGGTAGGCATTTCTGAGGTGAGGTATGTGATGTGCGACAACCTTGGTGGCCCTGTATTCGTGGAAAGCAAATCGAAGATCTCCAGAATCAACTACAGCAATGGTACTTCTACTGTTCTTGATGATGGTGGTAGTACCAATAAACCCGACTACGTGGAGCCTCCTTCTAAAGCAGGCCCACAGCCCGGGTTGAAATCAAGTTCAGAACCTTACTCAGGTACAGGCACGAAGAGTATTGTGGTTGCTGGAATCCTGTGTTTCTTCCTTGGATTGATTGGTGTGCACAGGTTTTACCTGGGGTACATCGGCATTGGTATCCTGCAAATCATCACCGCTGGTGGATGTGGTATTTGGACGTTGATAGACTTCATCAGAATTGTAACTGAAGATTTAAAACCAAAGGATGGCTCGGACTATCGAGACGCCTAAGACCTTACTCAGTTGGTTGAAGGTGGTGATCCTGTTGGGTGTTCCCATTACGTTGCTTATTCTTCCGTCTACCTTTTTCGATTCAGGGGAGACCGTGTGTTTGTCACACCTCATTTTTGACATGGAGTGTTATGCCTGTGGACTTACACGCGCGGTGATGCATATGATCCACTTTGAATTTCAGGAAGCCTGGGAGTTTAACCGATTGGTGGTAGTGGTGCTGCCGCTGGCATTCTTGATCTGGCTACAGTGGTTGCTGAAAGAATTCGGTATCAAGTTCCTGCCCTGGTTATAACTAGCCACGCTTAAGATCACCAACCTCGAATTGGATTACAGCTACTGGAACCTCCAGACCACGGTTTTGATTTCTATTAAGTAGTGTGTTTCATTTTCTTTTGAGCACAGCGAATTCGCGAGTTCCTTTGAAATTACCCCAACCTTAATAAGGGATGTTGTGGTGAGCCTGTCGAAGGGCGGCAACAGTTTGTACTTGGGTCATGCGCAACAAATACTTCACCCCTAAGTATTAATCCTGATAAATCAAGCACCGGCTCCAGCTACTTTCAATCCCGGTGAAAAAGGCCCTGTTCATATTGTTGATGTTGCCTTTGTGGGCAACTTCTCAGACGGATACAGTCCAATTAAAGCAGGAGATCTCAACCCTTCAGGACAGCGCCAAAAAGTTCCTGGATGGCCTCTTTGATGCCCGAAGTTTCAGCCACAGTTTACAGGCAAGGAGGGAAACCAAAGGAAGGAACATCAATGCGTTGAAAGAGAAGGTAAGTGGCACTGCCTTTGATCCCGTTAGCAACATTGACGATGATGCCTTCTGGCCCAGGTTGTTGAAACGCTCACATGGAAGGGTAGTGCAGGCATCTAACTCTTGGGTGAAGGTGGACATCGTTTTCACGCCTGTTGACTCCCATTACACCGTAAAGATCAGTTATGCCCTAAGCGATTCCTTCATAGCCATGGTGGATACCAGCGCTTATTATTTCCAGAAGCGAAGCGACAGTTTGGTCAATCAGTATTTCAGGGGCAAGAAGTTTGTACGACCGCGGGATGCTCCTTGCTATGAATACTGCGCGGGATTGGTGGCGAATATTTCTCGCGGACTTAATGGGTGGTATGACAAGCAAGTGGCCAGTAGTTCGGGTGCCAGGGGAGATTGGAACAATATCATTTCGAGCATTGTGGGCAATGTGGATCAGCGAATCCAGCAGAACCAACAGATCATTGCCGGATCAGCGTCTGGGAATGTGAGTTACGTTTTGAGAGACGTTCCGAAGGCGGGTAATGTTGATCTGGGGAATTTGGACATGGCTTTGCGTTATGTCAATCTCACTTCACGGAATGATGTGGTGTTGGTTGTGCCGAAGATTGGCTTTGCGATTCCGAGGGATTCTTTATCACTGTTTAGTGAACAGATCCAGCAGCAATTGAAGGTGAAGTATCCGGAGGTGTCTGTGCTTGTGTTGCCTGTGTACAAGTCGCGATACGTGTTAAACACCGACTCGTTGATGGGAGGGGAGCCAGCCAATTACACGGTAACGTTCAAGGAGCCCTTCTTTGTGTTGGAGGACAAGCCTTTGGCCGTGAAGATTGCCGATGCCCTCTTCGCGTTGTTGGATACTGAGTTGCAGGAGCAGACCACCAGTGCTATAGGTGGGGCGTTACAGCACAACGACAATGGAGGATGCATTCCTGAATATTTCTGGAACAATACGTTGAGCACCAAATACCATTGGGCCACTGCAGGTGGTACTGATGAGTTGGCGAGGATGTGTGGTGCCATTGATGGCATTTGTTCGATGGGTGGAGATTTGGTGCAGGTGCTTGGTGCTGCCAGTACCTTCAAAACCAACTTTAAGAAGTACTTGATTTTCAAAGTCATCGATCCCGAGTTTGGCAGCGCTGCCAGATGGATGGGGGAGACAGAAGATCAGGTCAAGGAGTTCTATGCCCTGGTCACTGATGAGCAGCAACGGGCCGCTTTTCTTGGCGTGATCGATAGCACGATCAGCGAGATCCCTGATGCATTGAAGGCAGAAGCCCTCAAGGCCTGGGACAATGTTTCTGAGAACCCGGCCTACCGTGCCTACTATTCCGGTAGAGCGGGAGTTCTCATTGTTTCCAGCTGCATTGGTCTATCCGAAGTCGCAGCCATTGCCAGGGGCGGCAAGATCTCTTTGGTCGTCATGAAGGCCGTCATGCGCCAGGGGAGGGTGGCGGCCAATCTTGCATCGAAGACCTCCAAAATACTTCAGGCTGCAGTCAAACTTGGAAGAAACAAGATCACCATCCTCCGTGATGACAGAACATTGATCGAGATCGTGAATGGGAGGTTGTTCGTTCATGATGTGGAGCAGTTGGCTGAAATTGCTACGAATAACCCAAACAAGAATAAGGTGATGTTGGGGCGCTACTCTGAATTTGAGTTCATGGTATCTTTTGATCGAGAGGCTGGTACTGACTTCACATATTTTACCTTGAAAGATTGGGATAGCGTTCAAGATGCGTTACATGAAGGTGCTAATGAAATGTGGAAGGTCAATGAGCAGTTTATCCGAAAAGAAGTTGCGAAAGGAAAAGATTTCTACTTTTCACACGACCCTAGCGTTCCTGAGGCAGGTTCCTTTTTTGAAAGAGAAATTAAATTGCTTGAAGAACTAGGAGTTATCGATTATAAAAAAGTAGGTAAACACTGGAAAGCCACATTCAATGAACAATAAGGAAGTTATCTCTCAAACCAAAGAACACCTTGATAGAGATTTCAGCGGCTATGAATTGGTTGAAACCAGGGTAGAGGGTGGAATAAATGGTAGTTTTTTAGTACGATTCACTTACCTAAATTTTGAGTGCTACTTCTACGCGGATAAGTCAATTCTTCAGCTTGCTATAGTTGAGAATGGTTCTAACTATAGTCTCCAACAAAAGTACCCCGAGCTACAAGGTAAGTGGCAAACGGAAGAAAACGTTGATCTTTTTCTCAGTATGTTGAAAAAGGAGTTGGGGTAGGTCCCAAGTTAATTGCGCATTCCAAATTTTATTGCGAGGTAGATTATTGCTCCGATTACTACCAGAATGATCAGTGCTTCGAAATTTTCTCCAATTCCATGAAGAAATCCTTTTCCTCTCAGGCAACTGGGAACACCCCATGCAATGGATACAAAGAGAACTCCAAGAATAACTTTGGTCAGGCACCCACCTGAATTTTCCTTGTTTCCATCTTCCATGCACCTACAAAATACAACGTAAATAGGTTACGGTCTGCTTCATTTCCTTTGTCTCCAGCTTGTTTGTAATCAAATTGTAGAAAAAACTATTACAATTGTTCGTAACTAGAATGGCAGTAAAATTCCTTGGATAGAGGGATAAACTAACTTTGAAATACCATGGCGTTTAACCACAAGGAACTTCTTGAGGATATCAAAGACCAGTATCTAGCGGATGACCATAATCGTCCATGGATAGTGGCATTCAGTGGAGGAAAGGATTCAACTACTTTGTTGCAATTGGTGTGGATTGCAATCAAGGAAATTCCAGCTGAACTGCGCACTAGAGATATCTATGTCATTTGTAACAATACCTTGGTGGAGAATCCACAAGTACTAGATTTTGTGCATAGACAATTAGATGCGATCGGCAAGGCTGCTATGGAACAGTCACTGCCCATTACGGTAGATCAGACTACACCAAGATTAGAAGATACCTTCTGGATCAATTTGATTGGTAAGGGGTATCCAGCACCGAATAACCAATTTAGGTGGTGTACGGATCGGCTAAAAATCAAACCTACTACGCGGTATATTCAGGAGAAGATCAACAAACACGGTGAGGTGATTATCCTCATTGGTACACGCTTTGACGAGAGTGCTACGCGAGCAAGGTCCATGAAGAAACACGAAATCAAGGGAAGTAGACTACGTGAACATCCGCTACCTAATGCCATGGCTTATGCACCGATTGCGGACATGACTACAGATGAGGTCTGGATGTACTTGCAGCAAGTTGCTAGTCCATGGACTGGAAAGAAGAACCGCGAGCTGATTACGCTCTACAAAAATGGATCTGGTGGTGATTGTCCATTGGTAGTCGATACCAATACCCCATCATGTGGTAATTCTAGATTCGGTTGTTGGGTGTGTACAGTTGTGAAAAGGGATAAGTCTATGGAAGCGTTGATCGGAAATGGTGAAGATTGGATGATTCCCTTAATGGAAGTGCGAGATTTCTTAGCCATGACAGTGAAGCGTGTTGATGGTGAAAAGTATGATGGTTCTGAGTGGCGTTTGCCGGTTCGTAGAGGTGGGCAGGAAGGAATAGGGGCGTATAGACCGCACGTTCGTAAGCAAATTTTGGAAGGTGTATTGAAGGCTCAGAAAGTAGCAATGATGGAGGACGAAGAGATGCGCATGATTACTTATCAAGAGTTGGTAGGTATACAAGTTCAGTGGCACCGTGACTTCATATTTGAATACTCTGTGGCAGAGATATACAACGAAATTATGGGTCGAGAGATTGAGATCCAGGGGTTGGACAAGAACATTGAGTTGGAGAAGGAACTGCTGAAGGAATCTTGTCAAGACAGCCCTGAGGATGTGAGGTTGATCAACAATCTCCTAAAAGCCCAAAAACAAAAGACATTATTGGTGAAGAAGATGGGGCTACAGAACGACTTGGAAGAGATCATCGAAGAGCACATCAATCCAACCATAACGAAGTATTACGGTGAGGATCAGTAAAATCATACTCCACAACTTCCGAATCTACAAAGGAGAGAATGAGGTTCAATTCCCTGCTGATGCAGAGAGGAACATCTTCATTGTTAGTGGTTTCAATGGGTATGGTAAGACTACTTTCCTTACTTCGTTGGTATGGTGCCTTTATGGTAAGCAGATGCAATTGGTAGATGCTCCGTTCAAAGAGCGTATCACTGCCGCGGGTGGATACAAGAACTACCTGAAACAGTGCTTAAATCGGTTGGCTAAGTCTGCTGGTGAAACAGACTACTCCGTAACTGTTGTATTAGAGGATGTAGAGATTCCAGGCGTTACAGTCAATGAGATCACGATTAAAAGATCCTTTAAAGGAAGTACGGAGAAGCTCGACATTTTAATTGATGGTGACAAGAATGAGTTGGTGAAGGAGGTAGGGAGCGAGTTATTCATTCAAGACTTTGTACTCCCGAAAGAGATTGCAAAGTTCTTCTTCTTTGATGCAGAGAAGATTACCAGTCTAGCAGAGATGAAGACGCTTGAGGAAAAGCAACAGCTTAACAAAGCATATTCTGAAGTACTTGGCATCAAGAAATATGAAGACCTTAGGAGCAATTTGGTGGACATCAAGCACCAATACCGGAAGGTGTCTGCCAGCGATAAGGAGAGAGAAGAACTTGAAACTTTAGAGCAGGAAGTTGAGGCTTTGACTTTCGAGAAGAATCAACTCGAAGAGAATTTGGAGCGGTATGCTGAAACAAAAATGGGACTCTCTAAGAAATCTGATGAGTTACAGGAAGATTTAATCAGATCGGGTACCACGCTTTCACCTGAGGAATTACAGGAACTTAAAGATGATCGAGGTCGGTTAAAAGAAAAGATTGCAAGGTTGAAGGAAGAGTTCAAAGAGTTGCTCGATTTAGCTCCTTTTGCAATGCTGGAACCTTTAGTAGATGAAGTTGCTAAACAGCTTGATAAGGAGCGTAATGCGAATTTAACACCTGAACACATTGCAATCTTGACTGATCGGTTTGAAGCTGGGTTGAAGAAGATGGAATCGAATAAGGCAATTCAAAAACAGTTCAAGGGAAAGGAGGGTGCAAGGGTCATGACTCAAATAGAGATGATACTTAGAGCTGAGTTGTTTGAACATGCCAATGAGCAAACGAAGGGCGAGGGTGAGATGTTACACGCGTTTTCCGATGAGGAATACCACGGTTTCATGGCTTTAAGAAATCAGATCAAAGGTTCTTATAAGGATCGGGTTGCTCAAGTGACAAGGGAGATGCAGTTGACTGAATCGGCTCAACGATCGAATCGCAGTAAGTTGTTGATGGCAGAGTCTAAAGAGAACACTATGCTGGTGCAGAAAATGCGCGAGAACAAAAAAGAGGTTGATCACCAATTGGAGCAATGTGTAAAGGACATTGGAGCTACTGAAGAAAGGCTGTCTGCATTAGAAAATGAATTTGCATCTAAAGAACGTAGGCGATCAGAATTGGCGAAGAATGTGAAATTGAGTGATGTATACGTAGAGAAGGACGCAACAACCGATCGCTTAATTGGTGAGCTAGATGAATTCATTGGAAAGATTAAGGAACGCAAGCGTGCATCTTTGCAAGACAAAATCAAGGAAAGCTTGAACCTTTTGATGCACAAGTCCAACTTTGTTGATAGGGTAGAAGTGAGGGTGGATAATGACATTACGGACATCCATTTGTTCAATGCTAGAAACGAAGAGATCACCAAGGATGATTTGTCTAAAGGAGAACAACAATTGTATGCGACTTCCATTCTCAAGGCATTGGTAGAGGAGTCCAATATTGAATTCCCAGTATTTGTAGATAGCCCATTGCAGAAGTTTGATGAGCACCACTCAGAGAATGTGATCCAGGAGTTCTATCCAATTATATCCAAGCAGGTGGTGGTATTACCTTTGTTGAACAAGGAGATTACGGAGAGAGAATATGACCTGATGAAGGGTCGGGTGAATGGAGCGTACTTGATTGAGAATGTACAAGAAGATGCTTCACGTTTTATCCAGGTTGAATCTGAAGCGTTGTTCGGAGCACGCAAAAAACTAAAAGCAGATGTCCTCGTTTAAGATCAAGACCTCAGCTGCTAATAAGGCTCGTATTACTGAGCTTACTAACAAATGGAATTTGGGAGCGGAGAATGTGATTGCCAGATTGGCGTTTGCCTATTCGCTTAAATCAGGTGAGAAACTGGACATTAGAACAATTCAAGATTCTAAGGGTAAAGAGTATTCCGCCAAAGTCTTGTTTAGGGAGAACGTATCTTATTACGTTGCGTTGGTGTCTCAGCTTTATCGTGTAAATGCATCTGATCCATTTATTTCTAAATTGATCAAATTGCATATTGACCACGGCATTGAGAAGATATACGGTTCAGGATATAAATCCGGCTTAGACTTGACTTCCAGAGATTTGTGAATTAAACTTCTAGCTTAAATTTTCCATATCTCGGTAGCAAGTTCTGCAAAGTAATTGGCTCTAGAGATTATACTTTCAACGGTCCAATCCCGTCCTTCATCCTGATATTCCTGATGGACGGTGTAGGTAATTTTGAAGATGCTTCCCTCCATTTCAGCATTTTCTTTTTTCATGTATTTGCCAACTTTGTTTGCAAAGACATCATTCTTGATAGATTGATTAAGGCTGCTATTCAGTAACGTCATATTGCCAATACTGTAAATAAGGTCGTCAATATTCCTATTATCTACATCGAACCCAGCCTCTATCCACTTGGTTGGTGTTTGAGGAAGTATATGTTCAAGGTGGACTTCTTTACTATTGGTTATTTTCTCAGGACCCTGGAGGTGTGCCTCAATTTTTGTTAAAACGTATTTCGCAAAATTGTTGTTGTTGGTGGAGAGGAATTTAAAAGCACTTTTGAAGTGTTCGTCTGCGATTTTCTCTTTTTCTCTTTCAAAAGTGGCAAAGATCTCACTTTCATCTTTTCCATCCTTCAAACTTTGGAGCACATTGTCAAATGTGCTCTTCGCTGTTCCCACAGAATAGTCACCTATGGTTATTAAACGAAATAAAAAGTTCAATGACCTCTTTGCTAGCTCTGGGAGTATATCCATTCTGTAATACCGAGCGTATATAAAGGCGGGAAGACAAATAGAGTAATTTAGTGTATTGATTTCAGCTAGGTGTTGTTCCAATGAATCAGCAGAATAGCTGGTGGAAGGGTAGGGTATTTCAGTGTTGGTCAATACCGTAAATTTCTCTGCCTTATCCTTCAATTCTTTGGAGAATGAGACAATATTTGCATCAGGTATCTCAACGTACCTCTTGATTTCTTTATATAATTCCTTTTTGGTTACATCTCCGTGAAATGCCAACCAGTAAAATCTGGTAAAGTCGACTGGATTATACTTAGATGTAGCTAGGTTTTGAATCATTTGATCCCAATTCATTAACACTTCTTCCTGATTGGTCTCGTTGTCCTTGCAAACCATTAAGAACTTGTTCTTAAGTAGGTCTATTACACTTAGAGGTAGACCCTTGGAATTCAATGATTCGAATAATAAATATGCATCGTAATCCGACTCTACTTTGATCGAAATGAATTTCATTTTCTTGATGACATGGATTAGATAGTCATAAAGCACTTGCAGCCCATTAGGGGATCTCCATACGTTATCGCTCTTCACGATTTTTCTGAAGAAGATCTTTTTCGTCTTTTTAACTCGACTTTCATTGCTAACGATCCTCAACTCGGCATCCGAAAGCAAAGGCGACAGGTTATCTTGAACTTCTTCTTTAAAGGTCTGGAAGTCCTTGTTAATGAGTTTTAGAAAGTAGTTATCCGGTTCACTTCTATAAAGAATTCTATCATTGGAAATATCTTCCAGCTTTCGGGCAATCTTTAGGTTCGCTTCAGAGCGTTCCACTTGGGGTAGTATGTTATTATTACTATGAAAATTCTTAGCAATGGATCTCATCACTGAAAACAAAATTGTAAATGTTGCAAGCCTCTGCTGGCCATCAACTACATCGTAATGCCCTTCATCGTGCCCTTCACTGTTCAAAACTATGGGCCCCATGAAATATTCAGATTTATTATTGAAAGAGGTCACAATGTCATTCCAAAGATTATCCACTTCGTCTTCTTTCCAAGAATAACTTCTTTGATATTTTGGTACAGTATAGCTGGTGTCAATTCCGGCAAATAACGTCTCAAGAATTGTTTCTTCCGGGGTGATTTTCATATGCTTACAATTGGATCAATCAAGAAAATGCAGAACTTATCTCCTGACACGCTTCTTGAAGGGATTTGCTAATGGTTTGAATGCAATTTAAATTTAGATTCTCATTGTAACTTATCCTAACAGATGAATAAGCAACTTCTTCATCTTTATGCATGGCCATCAGAACATGAGAAGGGAGTACTTCCGCAGATGTACACGCAGACCCATTAGCAATTGCAAGTTCATCTCTGACAGCCATCACGAGGGATTCTGCATCAATTCCTTCGAAACACACGCTAGAGATATATGGACTTCGTTCACCAGTGCCGTTGATTGTGACTCCTTCCAACTTCATCAGTTCATTCTCAATACCATCTCTAATCTCGGTAACAGCCCTTAAAGATTCTTGAAGCCTTTCAGTTCTTAGTCTACAGGCTTCTCCTAGTCCCACTACTCCAGGAACATTCATAGTTCCTGATCGTAGACCGTGTTCATGTCCGCCCCCATGGATCAGCGGTGTAAGCTCAATCTTCGGGTATTGCTGTCGAACATAAAGTGCACCAACTCCCTTTGGTCCATACATCTTATGTCCACTCAGTGTAAGCAAGTCGATACCCAGCGCACCTACATTGCATTCAATTTTTCCAGCTCCTTGTGTTGCATCGCAGAACACATAAGCATTATGTTCGGAAGAGATGTCACAAATCCTACGAATATCCTGAATCACCCCGGTTTCATTATTTACTTGCATGATGGCGACCACTACTGTGCGCTCAGAAATGGATGAAGCCAATTGATCGAAATCAATGATTCCATTTGGGTCAACGTCTAAATAGGTTACTTCTGCTCCTTGTGATTCAAGAAACTTGCAGGTATCAAGTATAGCTTTGTGCTCCGTCTTAGATGTAATGATATGTCCCTTGCCATTAGGCTTGCCTTGCCAAAGCCCTTTCAACGCGAGGTTGATTCCTTCTGTAGATCCAGAAGTGAATAGTATTTCTTCAGGTTTTGCACTAATTAAATCAGCAACTTGTTCTCTAGCGATATTTATCGCTTCTTCCGCTTTCCACCCATAAGCATGGGTCCTGCTAGCAGCATTGCCAAACTCATGGGTTAGGTATGGCATCATTGCGTCCAACACTTCTGGATCTAGTGGGGTAGTGGCCGCATAGTCAAGGTAGATGGGTTTGTCAGGCATTGCAGGATTGGTCAAAACATTACACTATTCCTTCTTCTGGGATAATTGAATTAAGGAAGGTAATGTAAATGTGGGAGGGTGTCAAAGTTCAGTGCGTGCCAACCTATGGTTATACGAGAGCAGATTGTTAAACCACCAGGAGTCCAAAGAAGCTCAAGTCCTATGAGGCTGATGGAGTCCCATATTCAAAGTATTCTTATGCCTCACCTTTGCAACCCTGCTCTGTACACAATGACAGACTACTGTTTTTGGGTCTTGCTGGGTGGATATCATTATCAAGCTTCTTAGACTTACCGTAACGATGGTATTCGGTACATTCCTTTTTAAACCTTCCTTTTTCGGATGGGTACGCACGATAGTAAAATGTGTCATATGTTCCTCTGCCTTTCTTTATTCGAGTACGGAGATGGCCTCGGCCAACATATTTAATCTGATACCCAAGTAACTTCTCATGAGCAAGTAAGTACACCCCCCTATTGTCGTATTTATCCTTTTTTAACTCTTCGCTTGTAAGCGGGAATGGCCCAAGAAGGTTGGATTCGTTTTTGTACCAAGGCATAACAACAAATTTTTACTATCCATTTCGATAACAACAAACCAAAGCTGCGAGCAGCAATACTCCCACAGCTTTGGCCCCATCATTTCTAGAACTAAGAAGGCCCCCAGCACCAATCATGCCTGCATGCATAATATCTTCAGCAGTGTTATCATCCATGTGTGGAAGGTTAAACGTGTTTTTAAAACCATGCGCACTACGCATGCTTACAGTTCTTCCGGTTTCATCTCCAAAGGCCTTGTTTAAAGCCTTAGATGCATCGGTTAACATACCGTAGTTCCGGGTTGATTTTACACTTACTTTCTTGCTTTTCATAGTATTTTACGTTGATTTCAGTTACAAAACTATCAGCATTTTAACTGGGTGTTCCGAACCTATGTTCGGAACGATAGTTCATTCATTATTTAACTCTTTTAACACTAACCGAAAAGTCTTATCCGTCATTCCTAAATATGAAGCAATGTCCTGTCTGTTAGCACGATTAAGCAACTCCTTAGAATCCTTAAGAAAACTACGGACCTTTTCCTTAGCATCAAGTGTTCGGAGTTCGTGTGTTTTTCGTAGTGCTTTGATATAACTCTCATCGGAGAATTCCTTTCCAAGTCTTAATAAAGGAGGGAATTTGTGATACAAATCCTCCAGGTCGTCATTGGAGATACATAGCAAGTGACTATCCTCAATTGCTTCGATTGTTTCAAGGGACTTAGTTCTTTTCTTGAAGCTATCGAAACTTGTTACGATTGGATTGACCGGCTGAAAGAAAAACCGAGACACTGATTCCGAAGATTTCGGAGAGTCATAATAGGCGAAGAGCAAGCCAGAAATCATTATTCCGAGTTCGTTACAGACTTCACCCTCTTTACAGAATGCTTCACCTTTCAAGACCGTTTTGGAGTGAAGCTTCTCTTGTATTGCCATCAATTCATCTACGGTAATATTGAGATGTCCTGCATTCTCGCTAAGAAGTTCATTTAATATGAATAGATTATCCACGCTCATTTGATGAACCAAAACTATTTAGGATGAGGCTAGTCTAATCGAACATAGGTTCGGTTTTGACGGAAGTTCTGAGGATTTTATTAGCTAGGCACCTTGAATTGATAAGGTAGGGAGTAGCATTAAATAGCAATAGGGTAGAAATACCCTATTTCATCACGTAGAATTCACCCCACCTCCCCAATGATAACCCCGAAGTGGCCATCGGTTTGCACAGAGCCCTGGGATGGGAGGTAGGTTCTGGATACAAAACCATCCAGGTACAGGGCATTCTTGCAGCCCTTCTGTTTGAACAGCGTGGCGAGGTCGTAGAAGTTCACCTTCTTTTTTGACATCACGAAGAGCATGTCACCGTTAGGCAAAATTCCTACCGCATTTCTAACATGGAAGTTCTTCGAGCCCTTGGTCAGCTTTGGGTGGTAAGCGCCATCAATCAATAACATCGGACCGGACTGGGTGGCATAACGGATATCTGCATCGGTCTTGTAGTCGGTGGTTTTGATCACCTTGCCTTTTCCATCCTTCATGATACAGAAGATACCATTGGGTTGTAAGTAGAAATTGCCGTGAGCGGTCTTGGTGCGGTTCATCTTTTGTTTCACCACTCCGTCCTCAATATATAAACCCAACGGATCCTGTGTCGCTGTGTACATACCACCATTCATGGCAAACACAAGCTTCTTTCCCTCTTTGGTAAGTCGATCCTTCAAACGTTGAATACTTCCGTAAGGCTTGCCCTTCCCATCCTTCCAATAGAGTTTGAGTTTCCCACTGCCTGACTTCACGGTATGGATAATGAACCGGTCTTCATCTACGGTGTATCCAGACGGAATGGCCGCACAGGTCAACACAAGAACGATTGCCGCAATAATCCATGCTATGTGTTTCTGCCAACGCATACCTTAAAAATACCCCGCGTACATGCCAATAACAACAATGGAGAAAATGGTGGACCAGGCAAATACCAACAGCACAGCCAACTGGAACATGGCAATGAATACGAACCACCAGTGCTTGGGTACACGCATCGTACGGATGCTATAGATCAAACCCAACAAGCCGGATACACATCCGCCACCCATGGCAATCCATATCATCCATCGTTCCATTTGTTGAATGCCTTCTGAGTACGTGAACATGTAGTAAAGGAAATAGCTGAGAAGAATACTTACCACGAACAGAATGCCGGAGGCCACATAATGGGGCTTCTTTTCTTCTTTCAGTTCCATATCTATAACCTCGTGGCTCATGGGGTGGCCGCTGATCTAAAACGCTAGTTGGTTAAAGATAGTGTCGTGTCTTACTTTCTTTTGCCAGAGCCCAAAAGAAAGTAACAAAGAAAAGGGCTCTGGCTCCATCCAAGATCATTTTCGCTAACGCGAAAACCGCTTGCTGAGTGCTGAAAGCCCTTGCCCGTCCAGTAGGCGGGCTGCAGGTCTTTCGGGCGCACGTCAGCCGCTTATTTGCTCGTCCATTGTTGATTTTCAAACGAACTCGCGAATTCGCTGTGCTCATTTGCGGATGGAGCGATTCCTAGAGGATTAGACTTGGCTGGTTGCTTTGCTCATACAAAGAAAATGAAGGACAATTAACGTTCACTATTCCGCACACTGTAGCTTAAAGTCAGTGCAACTGCCCAAGATTTTTACAGTATCCACTTTACCAGAAGGGCCATACCTGAGGGTATATCCGCACGGACATTCCACGCACTCGTAACAGGTTTCAATACTGCTGGAAACTACCTTCTTTCCGGCCATGTATTGGGTAATGTAGATAGCCGTGTATGTGTCGTGGCACCCATCTGCATCGGGTGGTGATGCGTGCTCGTACCTTCTGGATTCAGATGCTTCTGTAAGACTGTCGAACGACCAATGGGTTCCCACACTGATGCCACAGGCGTTGAAATCTCCCTGCGCTCCGGTAGACTTAAGCTTGCCATTGGCATAAAACGACTTCCAGGTGAACGAAATACCATCCTCATCAAACTGAGCAATCTCTTTGATCATCTTGTTGGCGTAGTAACTGATCACAACAGAATCTTCTCCCAGATGGTAAGATGAGTTTTCAGGTGCTGTTGGGGTCGCTGTATTTGCTCCCTGCGCTTCAATTCTCTTGCTCCAGGTTTCTCGCTTAGGTAGTTCAACATCATTGCAACCGATCATTACCATAATGGCAAGTAGGGCATAAAGGATTCTGGCAAGGGATGTCATGTGGTTAAAGATAACATTAGCTCAGGTGTTCCACTTCTTGAGGGAATAAAAGAAAGCATCCCGCAGAGCGGGGTGTGTGAAGAAGCAGGTCAACGCTTCGTCTGAACCAAAGTGATTGATTAACTCGCTTCACCATAATTGATCGTACGAAGGAAGTTTCCTTTGTACACCACCATCTCGTTTTCCATCAATATGTACGAGACCTTTTCCCCGCAGATGGGCGAAAACAAAACATCAAATACGAATCCATCGCATATTTTGAGATGAATTTTCACGTACTCCGGTTTGTTTTCGGAGAGTAGGCTGGACGTACATCCCGGACAATGGAAATCAATTCTATCTCCTTCCTTGATGTGGGTATTGCGTGAATTCAGGTGTCCATACACACCCGGCATGGCACTTAGAATGATATCTGTTTTTTGTCCCGCATTGCCATAGAAGAAAAAGTAAATCTTGTCATCCCTGGTGAGCAAATGATCGCATTGCGGACAATGGTAATTGTAATTTGAAAGCATAGCTATTTGGCTTATCAGGTTTGTGGATACATAAGTTAGCACAGCACGGTACACGTGCAGTCTTGGAATTACCCTACCTAGACTTTGGCCTTCCCTGAGAAGTAACCCGAAAGAAGTTTTAGGTGGGAGGTCTAGATCAGCCTTTTGTACATGAAGGCCCTTCCCGAACCGGATTTGAGATACTTCTCGAAGGAATACGCTTTGTATCGATCATTAAAACCAATTGTGGTTACCGATTCCACAGGTAGCCTTGTGGAAGTGTAGCGCACCTTGCCTTTACTATGTCTTCTCAATCTTTCTTGAATATTGTTCGTACACCCAACATAGTGGGAATCATCGGAGCATCGTAGTATATATACAGTCCAGGTCATGAGACAAATTGAAGATATCTAACCGTAACCTATTTACGTTCCCGCCAGCCGAACGAAACGGAGTGGAGTTCCTCCACCATAGCTCACCGAACTGGTGGTAAAATGAATTACATGGTAGTGGTGAAATTGAACTCACCTTGGCAACGCTAACGCGTTGCTTCGGTGAGCGAAGGTGGAGCTGGCGGGGCTCGAACCCGCGTCCAAACAAGGAACCAAAGTGCCTTCTACATGTTTATTCTATGGTTGGTTTTCGATCAGTACCAGGCCATAGACAGCCAAACACAGACTTAGACCTTTTAATTTCGGAATTACGCCAGGCCCTCGCCATTCCTAGTCTGCACAGTTGTTACCCCAATGATAATGCCAGCAAACACTGCATTACCGGGATATACCCGTTCCGCTACCTAGTAGCTGGAATTAAGCTTATTCACTTAGTGAATTAGGCTGCGAGTGCATAGTTGTTGTTGCCAATTATGGCCATGTGTACTTGGTTGCTTTACGAGCATAATACACCAAAACTCGACATGCTTACAAATTGACTCGTCTTGCTGTCAAAACCAGTCAGCCCCAAAGAACGTAGTGCAAATCTACTATAGAGACGATTCAACTGGTCATTTTGTTGCATGATATTTCACAACTTTCTCTTTACATGAACCACTTTTCGGTGTAACTTAGTAAGCCCTCGTCCTTTTTATGGACTGGTGAACCAACTAACATCTATACGCTAACCAAACTATTTTCTATGAGAAGATTATTACTACTTACTTTCTCCGGGCTGCTTGCTGGGTTCGTTGCCAATGCGCAATGTCCACCTGTTATGAACTGTCCTGGGAATATCACTGTGGGTAACGATCCAGGCAAATGTGGCGCTGTTGTAAACTATACGGCTTCAGGCTTAGATACATGCCTTACAGGTTCGCAAACATTTAATTACACCGGACAAATAGACACGTTTACCGTGCCCGCTGGTGTTACTTCTATTACCATTGAAACAAGAGGAGCCCAAGGCGGTAACTGGGGAGGAAAAGGAGCCATTATGATTGGTGACTTTACTGTAACTCCAGGACAACAGCTAAAGGTGCTTGTCGGTGAGATGGGTAAAGACGGAGCTTTGCAGGGAACTGCTGCGACTGACACTACCAAGCGTGGTGGTGGCGGTGGAGGAGGATCCTTCGTAACGGATATGTCTAACAACCCTATGTGTATTGCTGGTGGTGGCGGTGGCCGTACAGGCTCCGGTGCACAAACAACTATTGATGGCCGTACCACTACAGATGGTGGAGACACCTATAATAATGGTGGTGGTAACAACGGTCAGGGTGGCTTGAACGGACAAACCAACGGTCAGGCACCAGGTGGTGGCGGACTACTTACTGACGGTCAGGACTACAACAACAGCTGGGGCGGTAAAGCCTTTGTAAATGGCGGTGACGGTGGTCTTATGGATCAGGGAAGCTCTTACCCAGGAGGCCTTGGAGGCTTCGGTGGTGGCGGTGCCGGATGGCACAACAACTACAACCGCTCCGGTGGCGGTGGTGGCTACTCTGGCGGACAGGGTGGTACTTGGTCTGGTCAGTACTCCGGTGGTGGAGGTGGATCCTTCAACAACGGAACCAACCAGAACAATACAGCCGGTGTTAACACCAACGATGGTCTTGTAGTTATCTCCTGGGCTGGTGGCGCTGTAACCACAACCCAACTTGCCGGACTACCTAGTGGTACTGAGTTTCCTCCGGGAACTACAACAAACACTTTCGTAGCTACCAGTAGCCTTGGTTCTGATACTTGTACGTTTACCATTACAGTAAATGATACTTCTGCAGCTACCGTTCTACAACCATTTAGTGTAGATACAGTATGTACTACATCCGGTGTTCTTCCATTGCCAGCTGGTTCTCCAGCGGGCGGTAATTACTCCGGACCTGGTATTGGTGGTGGTAACAACTTCAATCCTGCGAACGCAGAGAAGGGAAGCCACTGGATTTACTATACAGATACCGTAGGTTGTCAGAAGACGGATTCTACGTTAATTGTAGTAATCTGGTGTGTAGGTATTGAGGAAGCTCAAGCGGTAGGTAGTGCTAAGGTTACGCCTAACCCAAGTAACGGCATTTTCAACCTGACCATGGATAACGAGAATCAGGATGTTATTGAGATCCGTGCGTTGGATATCACAGGCCGAACGGTTTGGGAGCAACGCATAGCCGATAGAAAGATCAATCAACAGATAGATCTGTCACAATACAGTAATGGACTCTACATGCTCAACATTAAATCGAGAGGTGTAGCGAGAACCATGCGTTTGGTGAAAAACTAAACCTGATATATATCACACTAAGAGGGGACTACGGTCCCCTTTTTTTGTGCCGTTCCCAAGCTCATCGATCGTTTAGCCGGGACTGTCGATGTTACTTGAACATTCGTTTGTGAAATTTGTATTCTAGTTGGTTTGAGATCGTGACAATATTTAGCGATCTTAGTAAGCGAGTAAAAAACAACGTGTTACGCTTAGTACATATCGTCTTTGCAATGATGGCAACCATCTTCGTCTATGATGTGGTGCTGTCTGACTATCTCCAATTCGCGGATTGTGACCTGAAGGAACTGCTCGAAGAAAAAGAGGCAGAGAAGGAAGGTGAAGAGAAAGAAAAGGAGAAGGAAGAGTTTGAAGACAAGGAATTCCTGAACGAGGAATTTACGCTGGCGCATGAAACCCAACGGTTGTTGCGCATGGCGAAAGAATCAGAGTGGAGTACTACTTATTTCGCTCCGGGCGTTACAACGCCACCACCCGAACAGGCATAACAGTGCCCCTGTGTCCAAGACGGTTGCAGGGTGATCGCCTATACCTAATTGACCTAAGGGTCTTATAAAACACTGTTATGAGTAACGAAAAAGGATTTTTATCAAACTTTAAGAGAGACTTACCAGCATCATTGGTAGTGTTTCTAGTGGCCTTGCCATTGTGTCTGGGAATTTCATTAGCATCTACTTCCTACAATGGCATTGACGGAATCGAAGACTTTGCGGGAGTCGTAATGCCAGGTCTGATCGCTGGAATTGTAGGTGGTCTGGTAGTTGGTGCATTTAGTGGATCTCGCTTTGGAGTGAGTGGCCCTGCTGCAGGACTGATTACAATCATCACCGCGGCCATCATAGAATTTGGTGGCTTTGGAAATGGTGGATTCGAGAAATTTATACTCGCTGTTGCCTTAGGTGGAGTTATTCAATTCTTACTCGGACTTTTAAAAGCAGGTTTCGTAGCATACTACATTCCGTTCTCCGTCATCAAAGGAATGCTTGCGGGAATTGGAGTTACCATCTTCATTAAGGAGCTCCCGCACTTTTTCGGATACGACAAAGACCCGGAAGGAGACCTGGTGTTCGAAGGTGCCGATGGGCATACCACATTTGAAGACCTTGGGTATATGTTGGATAACATTCATCCTGGAGCTACGGTCATTGCGGTTATTTCCCTGGTCATTCTGGTTGTGTGGGGACTGAAGTTCATCAAGAACAACAAAATACTAAGCCTGATCCCGGGACCACTGTTGGCAATTATCGCATCAATGGGAGTTGCGGGATTGTTTATCGGTACCGATCTGATGGTTGTAGGAGAGCACCTGGTGAGTGTTCCGGAGCCGAAGACCATGGAGGAATTTAAATCAATGTTCTATCGGCCAGACTTTGGTGCAATAACAGATCCGGGCGTTTGGCGGGTAGCGGTAGTGATCGCACTGGTTGCATCCATTGAAACGTTATTGTGTGTTGAAGCCACAGATAAAATGGATCCTAACAAAGGAAGAACGCCAATGAACAGAGAGCTGAGAGCACAGGGAATTGGAAACCTGATTTCCGGACTGCTTGGTGGATTGCCAATTACACAGGTAATTGTTCGATCAACCGCCAACATTAGTGCCGGTGCAAGAACGAAAACATCTGCAATTATGCACGGAGGATTCCTATTGGCTTTCATTCTGTTGATCCCTGGAGTGCTCAACATGATTCCACGTGCCACGTTGGCTGCAGTATTGCTACTAATCGGATGGAAGCTGGCCAGCCCTCAAACGATCAAACAAATTGTAAAAAAGGGTTGGACGCAGTGGATTCCATTCTTTACGGTAGTTATCGTGATGCTGTTGACAGACCTACTCGTTGGAGTGGCATCTGGATTGGTAGTGGCCTTCCTGATCATACTGTATAGCAACTTGAAGATGCATTACTTCATTGGTGATGAGCATGACGTAGATGGTGCTGTACACTTGAGGTTGTCGCAACATGCTACTTTCCTTAACAAGGCAACTATTATGAAGCGCCTGGATAGCATTGAAGATGGCAAGAGGGTAATCATCGACCTTTCTGAAACATTAGACATTGATTATGATGTCAGCGAGGCTATTCGAGATTTTCAAGGATCAGCGCCAGATAGGGATATCACGGTGGAGATTGTAGATGAAGACAAATTATCGTAGCAATAATTACTTCAAGAAATCGAGAAAGGAAGTCTGGTTAGGCTTCCTTTTTTCATGCCTTGGAGTTACTGAACTCGAGGTAGAAAGATTCCATTGGACTTGAGGTCAATTCGCGGTATGTTGTATTTTCGCTGCCGTGAGTGATCAAGTCCGAATAGGGATCATTAGAGAGGGGAAAACTCCACCAGATAAGCGAACACCATTTACACCTGCACAGTGCAAGGTGATCATGGAGCGTTATCCGCACGTGGAGATATTTGTACAGCCCAGTCCACATCGTGCGTACAAAGACGAGGAGTATGTGGCTCAGGGTGCTGTTCTTCAAGAAGATCTTGGCAATTGCGATATCCTGATGGGGATCAAAGAGGTACCCAAACCAGACCTTATTGCAAATAAGAAGTACCTCTACTTCTCACACACTATCAAAGAACAACCTTACAATCAGCAATTGCTTCGAAAGATGCTGGATATGAATATCCAGATGATCGACTATGAATGTCTGACATACACTGATGGAGGAAGAATTCTGGGTTTTGGCAGATACGCGGGTATTGTAGGTGCTTACAACGCACTTCTGGGTTATGGTATCCGTAAAGGAACGTTTACGCTCAAGCCTGCGAACGAGTGCTACGATTACGCAGAGCTCAAAGAACAACTGAAGCACGTTCGTTTCGATGAACCAGTAAAGGTGGTGCTCACCGGACTGGGAAGAGTAGGAGGGGGTGCGATAGAAGTACTGGAACATGCCGGACTGAAGGAAGTAGCCTGGGAGTCCTATCTAACAGATTCGTTCGAAGATTCCGTTTTCACCAAGCTCTCCGTTTGTGAGTACAACAAAAGATCAGATGGTGGATCATGCGTTCATGAAGAGTTCTACAGCGATCCTGCGGGATACGTTTCTGACTTCATGCGTTTCGCTGCGATCTCTGACATCTACATTTCATGCCATTTCTGGGACAGTGCGGCACCGTTCATCTTTACGCGTGACGATATGAAACAACCGGAATGGAAGATCGACATGGTAGGAGATGTGAGTTGTGATATTGATGGACCTGTAGCTTGTACTTTAAGACCTTCAACCATCGCGGACCCATTCTATGGTTACGATCCTTCCTCAGAGTCTGAAGTAGGTTTTGATGATGCACGCGTTGGCGTGATGGCTGTAGACAACCTTCCATGTGAATTGCCACGTGATGCTTCCGAAGATTTCGGTGAAGCCCTGATTGAGAAAGTACTGGATCACCTTGTGAATGAGGATTCAGAAAGCATCATTGAGGGAGCCACCATCTGTAAAGATGGTCAGCTAACCGATCAATTCTCCTACCTGGAGGATTACGCCAACGATAAATAGCTTACTTAAAGGTGAGCCGCATGAACTGGATCTCCTTACGTTTCTGACCGAATAGAATGGCCTCACGGTCATTGATCACCTCAGACATCTTAGGTCTTACACGGATATCCCGTTTCTCAGATTTGAAAAGGATCGCTCTTTTCTTTAAACCTTCTTCGTTCACTTCAACGATGGTCATCAACGCCTCATCAGACGGAGAGAAGGTCCAAAGCTTACCTACCTTTTTCTGGTTCTTGATCAGGTCAGGGAAGTAGTTCTTCGGATCATCATTGAAGATGAAATACATCTTATCACCTCTTGTCATCATCAGGTATGACGAGAGTCTACCGCCATCATCTACGCTGGTTTGTGCCTTGGCGATATTTTGGTTCCAGACGATGTTACCGTTCTTATCGATGTTCACTATGATGATGTCGTTGTAGTAATAGTAGGTATGACAGGTAGTGGTGGTGTTGCCATTCGCATCCGTGGATGTATGACACACTGTTCGATCGTAATACTGTTCGGCTACCAGTACCGCACTGCCATCCTCATTAATGTTGAGGTAGTCCAGGATGTATGAATAGAGCTCAGGGTCTTTCTTACCCTTGTCTTTCTTCTTCTTGGCCTTCTTGGCCTCTTTCTCCGTAAAGGTTTGCGTCAGGAAGTCGAAATCAAATGCTTTGTAGCTGGTCTTTTTGGCTTCCTTGGTCTTGCCATCAATCAGAATGAAGCAGGTTCCCTTGATGCTAAAGGTGCCATCTTCGCTATAGAAGCCCGCACAATAGATGTCGCCATTCTTGTTGATGCTTACGCTAAGGTCTGTGATGAACTTGTCGCCCAATTGGATCTTGTACTCATTGGTCTTTACACTACCACTTTCGTTTGAGTAACGAATCATCACGTATTCATAGTTCGGTGCACCTCTTCGTTTAGACTTTCTTTTCTCTTTATACCGCGTGCCAAGCACATACACATTTCCTTTGTTGTCTACATAGAATTGCTCAATGTCAAAGAGCTCTTCTTCGTAAGGCAGCTCAACGTCATGTTTCCAGTCTACTGTTAGATCACTATTGTAAACGCGGAATCCATAACGTTCTGGCTTATTCTTCTCGTAAGGAAGATTGATGAATTCCAGTAGCTTGCTATCATCTGCAGATTGCTTGAATTGATACGATCCGGATTTGATCCTTGAAATGATCTCGTAATCGTCAAGCTTCTTGAGGTCGCCCTTTAACTTTAGACTATTCGGATCTACGTGCTCTACAAACAGGAAGTTCTTCTTGAGCTTCTTGTTCGCGAATGACGTAAAGAGGAGAATCTCGTCATTCACGAAGAACATCAGCTCAAAGACCCTCGGCTTTTTCTCATAGGTCAGGTCCAGCTCACTGGTTAACTCCGGTGCCATATTGTCGTTATAGCGCTCCAGCACCCATTTCTTCTTTACGCGTTTGAAAGCATACATCTTTCCGTTATGGGAGATGATGTCGTTGATGTATCCAAACTTCTTGGAAGGGATGATGTCTCCAAACTTCACGCTTACATAGTCTGGTTTCTCGTTGCTCGCCACGATCTGTGCCATGCTTTGCACAGTCATTGAAAGGAGCAGTAGGGTAGTAGCTAGTATTCTCATAGTATAATGTATCCGAATTTAACTTCAATCGGGAAGATAAAATCAACTCCCGAATCATTGGACAAGACATAGTCCGCATTCCATAATCTAAAGCCTACTCCGTAGGAAAAATCGAATGAGAACTTCTTGCCGAGCGAACGCTGAAAGCCATTGATATAGTAGAAATCTCTATCTACAACTACCGGGCCTGGCGTTAGCGTAAATTTTCTTTGTCTGAATGCGAACCCAACGTGGACTCCTTCAGGTGCTTCAAATCCGTTCCATAGTGAAAAGAAACCATATTTCTGAATACGCACGCCAAAGGAGTAACCCCCGGAGATAAGGTCAGCATCGTCTATTAGCGGATAGCTATCGTCCACGGTCAGCGGTTTAAAATGAAAGGGCAGGACGGGTCCTCCACCTACTTCGAGGGAGAAATCGTTGGCAATGACCTGTTCGAGGTAAAAAGCCGCTTGCCCGGTGATGGGACTTGCAGCATCGAATTTGATCAATGTCTTTCCTCCGGCAATGCTGCCATCATCGAAGAACACCGAAACATCAGGTTCCGGATCTTGTGCTCTGCACATGCCAAAGCACAGCAACAGTGCTATGACGGTGGCTAAACGGATTTGAGATTGGAAATGGTTTCTTTTGGGTCTTCAGACTTGAATACGAAGCTACCTGCCACCAGGCAATCCGCACCGGCATCAATCAATGTCCTTGCATTGTCAGCGTTCACGCCACCATCCACCTGGATCATTGCATTGCTTCCATGACTTTTGATCAAAGCCTTCGTTCGCTCAACCTTATTCACGGATTCTGTGATGAACTTCTGTCCGCCAAAGCCAGGGTTAACGCTCATGACCAGTACCAAATCTGCATGGCGTACTACTTCCTTGAGCATGTGAACAGGTGTTCCCGGATTGATGGAAACACCGGCTTTCATACCAAGGTCTTTAATAGCGTGCAGGGTTCGATGCATGTGTTTCTCTGCTTCAGCGTGCACGGTGATCATATCAGCGCCCGCGTCCTTGAAGTCTTGCAGGTACGGTCCAGCATCTTCAATCATCAGGTGACAATCAAAGGGTTTCTTCGTGTATTGCCGAATTGCTTTAATAACCGGAAGTCCGAAGGAGATGTTGGGAACGAAAACTCCATCCATCACATCGATGTGTATCCAGTCCGCATCACTTTCATCCAGCATGCGGATGTCCCTTTCAAGGTTAGCGAAATCTGCTGCTAGAATTGAGGGAGCGATGAGATGTGCCATACCGGAGCTTTGGTTCAAATATAAAAAAAGGATGCGCCCCGAAGGCGCATCCTCAAACTAACACAAATTAAAGTTGCTTAACCTAAATAAGATCTTAAAAGCTTGCAGCGGTTAGAATGCTTGAGCCTGCGAATCGCTTTCTCCTTGATCTGTCGGACTCTTTCCCTTGTAAGGTCGAAGCGTTCACCTATCTCCTCTAAGGTGAGGGGTTGCTTCTGTCCAAGACCAAAATACAGTCGAATTACATCGGATTCCCTGATCGTTAAAGTGGCCAGGGCGCGCTCAATCTCCTTCCGTAATGAATCGGTTAAGAGCTCTGTGTCTGGGTTTGTATTGTCTTCTGACTTGAAGACCTCATACATGTTACTGCTGTCTTCATCGTTGCTCAATGGAGCATCCATAGATACGTGCCGGCCTGCATGTTTGATAGAGGTCTTCACATCTTCGGTGGTGATGTCCATTGCCTCGGCTACTTCGTCAGCGGTAGGCTCGCGCTCGTACTTCTGCTCCAGTTCTGCAAATGTTCTGTTTACCTTGTTGATGGTGCCGATTTTGTTCAGCGGCAATCGAACTATTCGGGCTTGTTCAGCAAGGGCTTGAAGGATGGATTGTCTGATCCACCATACGGCATAAGAGATGAATTTGAAGCCGCGCGTTTCATCAAAACGCTGGGCTGCCTTGATCAATCCCAGATTTCCTTCATTAATGAGATCGGGTAAGCTCAATCCCTGGTTTTGGTACTGCTTGGAAACAGATACCACAAACCTCAGGTTTGCTTTGGTCATTCTTTCCAGAGCTTCTTGATCTCCTTGTTTGATTCTTTTGGCCAGCTCAACTTCTTCTTCAGCTGTAATAAGGTCCACCTTTCCGATCTCCTGTAGGTACTTGTCCAGGGAAATCGTTTCACGATTCGTGACCTGCTTCGTAATCTTTAATTGCCGCATGTATTAGGTTTAGGTCAGATACTTCGCATACGCAGCAATTGGCAATTGGTTACAAAAAAGGAGGGCAATCGTGCCCTCCTTCTATTATCGGTCGCTTTTAAGCTTTATTCTGCTGGTTGCTCTGGTTGCTTTTCTTCCTGAGGCTTACTTTCAGGCTTGCCTTCCGGCTTACCTTCAGGTTTGTCAAGAAGAACCTTTCTAGACAGCTTGAACTTACCTGTCTTCTGGTCAATTGAAAGCAACTTCACCTGGATCTGCTGGCCTTCTTTCAAGGCGTCTTCAACTTTCTCCAGTCTTCTGTGCTCGATCTCCGAGATGTGAAGCAGACCTTCCTGTCCGGGAAGAATCTCTACGAACGCACCGTAAGGCATGATCGATTTCACTTTTGCATCATAGATCTCTCCAACTTCCGGAACTGCGCAGATACCTTTGATTTCTTCAAGTGCTTGAAGTGCACCGCTTCCTTCTGTAGAAACGATGTCGATCACACCTTTGCCATCGATCTCTTCGATAACAATGGTAGTACCTGTTCTTTCCTGCAGGTCCTGAATAACTTTTCCACCAGGTCCAATAACGGCACCAATGAAGTCTTTCGGGATGATGTGCTGGATGATCCTTGGCGCATGCTCCTTGTAATCTTCTCTTGGCGCTGTCATGGTCTTACCCATTTCATCAAGGATATGGTGTCTGCCAGCTTTCGCCTGGTTCAATGCATTCTCAAGAATCTCGTAGTTCAGACCATCGATCTTGATATCCATCTGACATGCAGTGATACCTTTCGATGTGCCCGTTACTTTGAAGTCCATGTCACCCAGGTGATCTTCATCTCCAAGGATGTCTGAAAGTACTGCGTACTTGTCTCCGTCTGTGATCAGTCCCATGGCAATACCTGAAACTGGTGCCTTGATCTGAACACCAGCATCCATCAATGCAAGTGTACCTGCACATACAGAAGCCATAGAAGATGAACCATTGGATTCAAGGATATCCGAGATCAATCTGATCGTATAAGGATTCTCAGGACCAGTTGGGATCACTTTAGACAGTGCACGTTGTGCAAGGTTTCCATGACCGATCTCACGTCTACTAACACTAAATTTCATTCTCGCTTCCCCAGTAGAGAAAGGAGGGAAGTTGTAGTGTAGGTAGAACTTCTCAGTTCCTTCAATTGCTACAGTGTCAATCTTCTGCTCATCAAGCTTCGTACCTAGTGTAAGAGAAGTCAACGACTGTGTTTCACCCCTGGTGAACAATGCTGAGCCGTGTGTAGAAGGAAGAAGGTCTACTTCAGAGTAGATCGGACGAACTTCATCCATTTTTCTACCGTCCAGTCTGATGGTTTGGTTAAGGATAACGTCTCTAACCGCAGCCTTTTGAACTTTACTGAAGTACATTCTCAAAAGGAATGCATGTTCTTCCTGCTCCTCTTCGCTCATTTCTGCAAGGAATGCTTCTTTTACTTCAGAGAAGAGCTCTCCTCTTTTGGCTTTAGATGCCAACCCTTGCGCAGCGATGTCTTTGAATTTATCGTAAGCGAAGTCCTTGATCTTGTTGTAAAGCTCTTCATCGCTCTTTTCGTGATCGTACTCGCGCTTCTCTTCTTTACCCGCAAGCTTTGTAAGCTCGTTCAGTGCAGTACACTGAACTTTGATAGCATCGTGCGCGATCTTAATCGCCTCGAGCATTTCAGCTTCTGAGATCTCGTCCATCTCACCTTCAACCATTACTACACTGTCTAGTGTTGCAGCAATGATCATGTCGATGTCAGATTCTTCAAGCTGTTCTTTGGTTGGGTTAACGATGAATTCTCCATTTACTCTACCAATTCTAACCTCTGAGATCGGACCGTTAAATGGAACATCTGAAACTGCAAGGCTAGCTGAGGCTGCCAGGCAGGCAAGTGTATCTGGATAGATGGTGTCATCGTTACTCATCAGTGACAATAGCACGTGAGTATCCGCGTGGTAGTCGTCCGGAAATAATGGACGAAGTGCGCGGTCGATCAAACGCATCGTTAGTATTTCTGATGTAGATGGTCTTGCTTCACGCTTCATGAATCCGCCAGGGAATCTACCTGCGGCTGAGAACTTTTCTCTGTAATCAATCATCAATGGCATAAAGTCTGAATCTGTCATTCCCTCTTTAGCGGAAACAACAGTTGCAAGAATGGCAAGGTTGCCGCTTCTTACCAAGACAGCACCATCGGCCTGTCTTGCAAGTTTTCCTGTTTCAATCGTAATAACCTGCCCGTTTGGCATGTTAATCGTCTGTGTTTTTGCTTCTAACATTTTTCTGTTTTTCGTCTTTCGTGCCAGCCGGTTGGCATGGCTTTTTTCGTCTAAACAAAAGGGGGGCTTTTGTGCGCCCCCCTTTTTTATAATTTATCTAGTAATTGCTTTTTGGAATTATTTCCTGATACCAAGTTCTTTGATCAGTTCTCTATACTTCTCAATGTCTTTGTTTTTCAGGTAGTCCAGTAGACTTCTTCTCTTACCAACAAGCTTGATAAGTGCTCTTTCCGTCACTTTATCCTTCTTGTTTTGTTTCAACTGGTCTGTAAGGGTGTTGATTCTGAAAGTGAAAAGCGCAATCTGGCCTTCAGTACTTCCAGTGTTGTTTTCAGCACCACCGTACTTTGCAAAAATCTCCTTCTTCTTTTCTGTAGTCAAGTACATATCTCTCAATTAACAGGCTGCAAATGTATAGAAAATATTGGTAGAACCAACGCTACTCCTCTTTTTGTAACAATCGGAGCGTCAGGCAAATCTTGTCCTTAAGGTCTTTTCGCTCAACGATGTAATCAAGGAATCCGTGTTCCAGGACAAATTCCGATGTCTGGAATCCTTCAGGAAGATCTTTCTTAATGGTTTCTTTTACCACCCTTGGACCGGCAAACCCAATCAGTGCGCCAGGTTCAGCTATGTTCAGGTCTCCCAACATCGCGTAGGATGCTGTAACACCACCTGTAGTAGGGTCGGTAAGCAATGAGATATAGGGAACCTGAGCTTTGGCCAATAGTGTAAGTTTCGCAGAGATCTTAGCCATTTGCATTAGCGAGAATGCCGCCTCCATCATACGCGCACCACCAGACTTAGAGATCATGAGGAAAGGCACTTTGTACCTGGTAGAATGATCAACAGCCTTGGCAATCTTCTCACCCACAACGGAACCCATAGAACCTCCAATAAAGCCGAAGTCCATACAAGCTACAACCAGCTTCTTGCCATTGATTTCACCTTTTGCGGTTCTCACAGCGTCTTTCAGGCCACTCTTTTCCTGCGCATTCTTGATACGGTCCGTGTATTTTTTGGTGTCTTCGAACTCCAGCGGATCGCCAGATACCATGTCTGCGTTCAACTCTTTGTACTTCCCTTCATCAAACAGTACGCTGAAGTACTCTTCGGAGCTGATGCGTTCGTGGTGGTTGCACTCCTCACATACCCAAAGATTATCCGTGTGATCCTCGGAGGTCATCACGTGCTTGCACTTCGGACACTTGTACCATAATCCCTCAGGAGTTTCTTTCTTCTCCTTAGTTGGGGTTACAATGCCGTCCTTTATTCTCTTAAACCATCCCATACCGGGTACTTACGCTATGGTAATAGATTCATCCAGGTAAACATCCTGAATTGCATTCAACAGCTCAATACCTTCGTTCATTGGTCGCTGGAATGCCTTCCTTCCAGATATTAAACCATGTCCACCCGCTCTTTTGTTCACTACAGCCGTAGTAACAGCCTCCACAAGGTCCGTTGCGCCAGAAGAGGCACCTCCAGAGTTGATCAGGCCATTTCTTCCCATATAACAGTTCGCTACCTGGTAACGGCAAAGGTCAATAGGATGATCTGATGAGAGCTCGCTGTATACCTTATCGTGTGTTTTTCCGAAGCCGATTGCTGTATACCCACCATTATTGGTTGGAAGCTTCTGCTTGATGATATCTGCCTGAATGGTTACGCCAAGATGGTTGGCTTGTGCGGTGATATCAGTAGCCGCATGGTAATCTGTTCCGTCTTTCTTGAAATCGCTGTTTCTCAGGTAGCACCACAGAATGGTCGCCATTCCTAACTCATGCGCTCTTTCGAAAGCTTCAGCAACTTCCACAATCTGCCTGTTGCTTTCATCTGAACCGAAGTAGATAGTAGCACCAACAGCTGCCGCACCCAGGTTCCATGCTTCATCTACAGAGCCAAAAGGAATCTGATCAAAAGCGTTAGGGTAGGTGAGCAATTCGTTGTGGTTAATCTTAACGATGAATGGGATCTGGTGTGCATACTTTCTTGAACATGCGGCCAAAACACCATATGTAGAAGCAACTGCATTACATCCTCCTTCAATAGCCAGTTTTACGATGTTCTCAGGATCAAAGTAGATTGGATTTGGTGCAAAAGAAGCACCTGCTGAATGTTCAATGCCCTGGTCAACAGGAAGAATAGAGACATACCCTGTTCCACCCAGTCTTCCGTGATTGTAAATAGAGGAAAGACTTCTCAGTACCTGGTTGTTTCTGTTGGTATCTGTAAACACCCTGTCAACAAAGTCAGGACCTGGTAAATGCAGTAGGTCTTTGGAAATAGTTTGGCAGTTATGCTCCAGTAAACCGGATGCTTCGTTGCCTAGTAGTTCTGCAGTTTTCGACATACGAATTCGTTAAGGGGAAACAAAGGTAAAAAAGATGCTAAAAGATGCGCTTTTAGGGGTGAATTGTTGTGCTTATTCCTTCTGTTTATCCGCGGGGTGCTTGATAATAGTGTTGCGAATGTTAATTCCTATCCTGAGTTGAGGTTCAATGAAGTAACCATAACCGTTGTCGCTCAGTAATCCGACCGCAAATTCACCGTAAGCATTGAGCCAATTGGCAAAGTTCCAGCTAAACCGAACAGGAAGGTAAATCCTGGTAAAACTCGTATTGTATAGTTCACAGGTTCCACCACCAAGCTGAGGCCCCCTGTAAGGGGTACACAGCTTTTCATAATCGGGCAGGTATGAGGCAAATACTCCCAGCGCAATTTCTCCTTTCTTTTCCAGCAATGTGGCTGGAAACCGATGCACAACCTGCGTATAGCCCAAGTGATACATCACGTGCTGATAAGAACCTTCTTCCGTGAATGAGCTTGAGTTCACTATCCGATACAGATCATCTTCGTTGACGATGAAGCCATATCCCACTCTTGCAACAATGGTGTGCTGATACCAGTTTAGTCCGATCCCTGTTTCTGCAAAGACATGTGAGTTCTGAATAATGGAGGTGTTCCCTTCAACCATGAGTCGAAGAGGTTGGTTGAGCCCCTGACCATCAGCGTTCAATATAGCTAAGCAGGCCAGCAAGTTGAAGTAAAACCATCTAAGCATACATTAATTTAATCATCATGTTACGCACTTTCGTTGTTCAGTTCAGGAAAGGTTCTTGAATCCAGTTCTACATGATTTTGAACCGCAGTCCAACCCGACAATGGTAATCCAAAAACCACCGTGTATCACCAATGCGTGAATAGATGTAATATCCTTTCAAGTGAGCCTGTCTTCTGGCACCCGTATTAGCCCCAACAATCATTGTGAATTGATCTGAGAGTCGGAATAAGGCATCAATGTCGCAACCGAATCGGTTGATGTTGAATGTATGTATCTGAGCGGTGCATGTAGTTGCGCCATTAGAGTGGTGTCTAACACAATACGGTTCGCTGAATTTCCCCTGATTAAAAGTGAACCTGGGACCTATAGCCAGTTTGAAGTCATTACTCACGTTGACAATCCCCTGAGCTCCCCAAAGCAGCATGATGCCATTACCATCTGGTTCGAGCTCATTTGAATAGTAGTTGCCGTTATTGGTGTAGGCATTGTCAACCCGGATACCAACACCGGCATAACCTCGTACATATTTGTACTCCACCCCTGTGGAGAGTTCGATATAAAAGCCAGATGCACGGATGAAAGCAGTGTTAACCCCAAAAGAGTACCTGTCTGGTTTACTGAATTGCGCAAACAGGGTAGAAGAGAGGAGAAGTAAGGCAGATGTCAGTTTCCAACGATGGTTTCTCATAAACCAAGATTATAAGCCAATCTAGTGCTCGTTTCATCACTGAATACCGCCTGGATAGCAGATCTGGTGATGTGGGCCAAACGCTCCTTTTGCACGGTCTTGAAATCCTGTTGAACGATGAGCTTGAAATCGTCCAGACAAACCGACTGTCTGATGTCCCATCGCTCGGAAAGATGATCGTTGCGGAAGATCTTTCCTGCGGAATTACCGAATAGATGCGTGTAACCTATGCTTAATGCAGCTCGCACCACCTGGTTGTTGTACCTGCCACCTGGAAAAGAGAAAAGTGTGCAGGGTTGTCCAACATGCCTTTCAATGATTCTCTTGCTACACTTTAATTCGCGAAGTAATTGGGGGCCGGATAGTTCAGTGAGGTTGCTGTGTGTTACACCATGGCTACCAATGGTATGGCCATCCTCTGCCAATGTTTTGTAATACCTCCACCGATCGGAATCTTCAGGTATATTATGCATGCCAGGGAAGAAGATGGCCTTATAACCGAATTCCGTTAGCAACGCACCTACATGTTCATGGTCACTCTCAAATCCATCGTCAAAAGTTAGTAGAACCCCATTCTGGTCCTGGTTCACAATGTAGCTGGCCGGATCAATAACTGGTATACCCGCGAACTTCAACCAGCGGAGCTGGGCGTACAGTTTGTCTGTAGATGTAGCATACACCGGATCACTTTCACCCGGGTCGCCTTTCCATACCTGATGGTATGCGAGGATTACTGGAGAAGACATAGAGAGTGCGTTAGGGTACGATTAATTTAACCCGACAAATTGACATTTTATTGCCCTTAAACAAGGAACGGTCGGAATTCAAGATGAACGGGACTAGAAAGGATAACCAATACCCAGGTTGAGGTTGGGAGGGTGATCTGTAAGGATGCCAAAGTTCAGCGGATTGCCAGATCCAGGATCTTTCATTCTATTGGCGAGGTCTAAACGGATGATAAAGAAGTTGAAGTCAAGGCGTAACCCAACACCCCCACCAATAGCCATATCGCGCCATAGATTGCCAAAAGCAAACCTCGCTTCAGGTCTTGCAGGATCACTCCTCAACCAGATGTTTCCAGCATCAATGAACAGTCCCAACTCAATGATCTTGGTAATGTCAAATCGATACTCAAGATTGGTTTCGAAACGGGTATCCCCGATCTGATCGATGGAGCTGCTGATGTCGGTCTCCTTCACGGTTCCCGGTCCTAAGGTTCGGGCTTGCCATGCACGCATTTCGTTGGCCCCGCCCGCAAAATAGGCGCGTTGGAATGGCATTACATCCAGGTTTCCGAACGGTACGGCATAACCCACATAAACCCGCGTAGCAAACGATGACGACCGGAACAAGAAGTAATGCCTGAAGTCGATATCTCCCATTACATATTGCGCGTAGCGGATGTTAAACAACTCGAAATGCTGTGTTGCAACATCCTTTGGGGATCCCCGCATAAGGTCGATAGACCTCAGTAGGTTTCCAGCACCTTCAAAGTTGAAGCGGAAGTACGAGAAGTTCTTCAGCTTATTAGGGGTATTGTTCTTGAAGATGAAACTGTATGACGATGCAGCAATGAGGTGATCCTTATAACTATTGAATATGTATGCATCGGTCGTTGTATCAAGGAACGCCTGAAAAGAGGGTTCAGGGTTCAGCGATATCAGACTGAGCGCTACAGGAGAGATCACATGTCGTTTATATTGGTTCTCGTTCCAGGAATAACTCATCGAGGTTTTGAGCAGATTCCTGCTGTAATCTACGCGTTCCTGAAAGTTGTAGAGAATCTTGAATTTGGTCTGTGGTGCCAGGTTTCGCGCGAAGCGCTCTTCACGAATAGGAAGGAGGAACCTATGAAGGTTCAGTTCTAATTCCGGTCCCAACTCATAAGTGTTGAAGAAAGGTACTTTCTCGCCTGATTGGGTGGTGTCACCTTCGGTAAAGACGGGAGGTTGTGCCTGCACACCACCACGGAACTTAATGGCTACGTTTTCGGCTCCCCTGAACGCATTCCTGAACTGTACACCTGTGTTCACGAAGATTCCCAGGTTTCCAAGATTGTTGGTGCCTTGTGCTTCAGCCACAATGGATTTACTCTTGGAATTGGTAAGGTCGATGTAAACGTCCACCAGATTGTCACCCGCAGTTGATTTCTCCAGTCGGATGTTCACAGACTTGAATACACCCAATTCTCCCATTCTGTGATAGGTATCGTCATATTTCTGCAGGCGGAACAGTTCCCCTGGGTGAAGGAATATCTTACGGGCAAGGGTTTTGGTCTTCACTTTGGGTCTGCCGATGTAATGAAAGAAGAATCCTTCTCGCTCCTCAGATTCAGTAAAGTTGTTCTTGTCGCAGTTGATGTACACATGCACATCGTGGATATAGTACCAGATGTGGTCTTTCTCAATGACCGTATCCTTGTCTTCAGGACGGAACTTGAAGGGTTTGTCAACTACATAAACATGGGCGTTTCCCTTTCGACCTGTGGTATCAGCTTCGTAACGTATGTATTGCTTGGCAAACTCCAGATACCCGTTGTTCTTTAGCAGTCTGGTTATTCTTGTGCGTTCCTCTTCCAGGGCATCGAAATCAAACCGCATTCCAGGTTCTAACTTCCCTAAGTGCTTATGACCCAGCATAAGATTTCGAATCCTCCTATCGTCAATCTTATAGGTAATGGAGTCCACCATCATTGGATTGTTGGCTACGACATTGTAACGCACTTTGACCTTGCGTTTCTTACGTTTTACCTCAGCCGTTACGTCACTCTTGTAGTAGCCACGCTGGCGCATGAAACGTTGCAGTTGCAGTACTGATTTGTCGGTGAGAATAGAATCATAAACCACCGGAGGCTCACCAACCGTTTCCTTGATCTTCGCTTTCTTGTCCTTCTTGTACATGTTGTAGACCCCCAGATGAAACCGAAGGAATCCCAGTATCTTCCTGTTCGGTTTCTGCTTGATGATGGCCTCGAGGTCTTCCTTGTCTAATGACTTTGCATCAGATTTGAGTTTCATTTTAAGAAGCAGTTCCTCACCATCGTTTAACCTGCGGGTGGGGGAGCAGGACGCCAATAGGATAGTTGACAGAACGATATAGAAAGCTACTTTTGGCACTATAATCGATGAGGAAACGAAGTTAACCATGCTGTCCAAAAACCAGTTAAAAGATATCCGAAAACTCGCTCAGAAGAAGTTTAGAGACGATTATGGTCTCACCAGAGCAGAGGGATTGAAGGTGGTGAAGGAGATCATGGAGATCGACCCGAATCTCGTACAGCATCTGATTGTTACTGAAGAAATGGCTTCGTCATTTGAAGGGGAAAGCCCGGAAGTGATCTCAAATGCTGATATGGATCAGTTAAGCCTTATGCGAACTGCACCAGGAGTACTGGCGGTGGTTCAAATGCTGAAAGTGAGTGCGGTGCATGATACATCGAAATGGACTCTTGCTCTGGACGATATTCGTGATCCGGGCAATATGGGAACCATTCTTAGAACAGCCGCCTGGTTTGGGTGTGATCAGGTGGTATGCTCAGCTAATTGTGTAGATGTCAACAACCCTAAGGTCATCAATGCCAGTATGGGTGCTGCGTATCGACTTAGTTTACGCAGTGCTTCGATTGAGGAGTGTGCCAGAGATTACACTAAGGTTTATGGAACTGTGTTAGATGGCGAAGACATCTTTAGTGATGTACAGTTGGAACCTGGGCTGGTCGTCATCGGCAATGAGTCCAAAGGTATCAGTGACGGTGTATTGGATGTCGTTACAGACCGCATAACTATACCTGGTGGGGGAACAGAGTCTTTGAATGCCTCCGTGGCGGCCGGGTTGATCATGGGACATATATACCGGCAGCAACAGCGATAGCTTCAACGCAGCGTTGTCCATCAATTGCAGCGGAAACAATTCCTCCTGCATAGCCAGCACCTTCACCACACGGGTATAATCCTGAAACCTCTGTATGCTGCAAGGTGTCTTTGTCCCTTGGAATGCGAATGGGAGAGGAAGTGCGCGATTCTGGTCCGACCAACACTCCTTCATTGCTGGAAAAACCTTTGATCTTGTTGTTGAAAGCCTTAATGGCAGCCTGAAGACGTGGCGCCAGACTGTTTCCAAGTAGTTCTGCTAAATCTGCACTTTCCGTACCCGGGATGTAGGAGCTTTCAGGAAGGTTGGAGGAGATCTTTCCTTGAAGGAAGTCTTGTACGCGCTGGGCTGGTGCAATCTGTCCTTTTTGCTGTTCACCAATCATTGCGAAAGCGTTTTGCTCCATTTTCGCTTGAAAGGCGAGTCCAGCCATGGGATCATTAGAACCAATCTCTTCCGGGCCAATAGTGGTGACCAGTCCTGCGTTGGCCCATGGATTGTTTCGTTTAGATGGAGACCATCCGTTCGTTACAATTTCTCCCGGAGTTGTGGCGCATGGCGCGATAATACCGCCTGGGCACATGCAGAAGGAGAACACGCTGTAAGCTTTATCAGAATGTGTTAATCCGTATCGGGCAGGAGGGAGGCTTTCCGGTCGAACGTTACAACTATACTGGGCACGATCGATCAATGATTGCTGGTGTTCAATCCTTAGACCCAGGGCAAATGGTTTGAATTCAACACTAATACTCCTTTTGTCTAAAAGTTGGAAGATGTCGCGCGCGCTGTGGCCGGTAGCAAGTATGAGGTGATCTACAGGTTCCCATCCGTTGCCCGTATTGATGGCATCAATGCCATTTGTATTTGACCTGATGTCAATTAATCTTTCTCCAAACCGCACTTCGCCACCATGTTCTAATACTGTTTGCCTTATGTGTTCTACAATTCCCGGAAGTTTATTGGTGCCAATGTGTGGGTGGGCATCAATCAGAATGTCTTTGGGTGCCCCATGTTGTACCAGTTGTTCCAATATCTTGAGCACTGGTCCTCTCTTCTTTGAGCGTGTATAGAGCTTGCCGTCTGAGAACGTGCCGGCACCACCTTCACCAAAACAGTAGTTGGAATCAGGATCGACAATATGTTCCCTGGTAAGCTGGGCCAGATCCCTTCTCCTCTCCTTTACCGCCTTTCCACGCTCAATAACAACAGGCTTTAATCCGAGTTCAAGGCACCGAAGTGCGGCAAACATTCCAGCAGAACCAAATCCGATGATGTGTACGGGTGGAGCATTGCTTACGTCCTGATATATGTAGCTAGCAGGTGCGTTGGGAACTTCATCCTTCGTGTACACTGCTAGTTTGACAACGTACCTGATTGGTGCTCTTCTCGCATCAATAGACCGTTTCAAGGGTACAACATGCCCGATTTCTTCAACAGGAATGCCTGAAGCCCGGCTTGCCAGGGCCTTGTAATCCACTGTTTCTAATTCTTCAGGAAGTATGTTGAGCTGAACCTCTTTCACCATTACCCTTCGAAGGTAAAGGATATGGTAAACATCTTGGAACGGAGATCGCTGATTGCATTAGAGAACATCGTGCCGTCTTTCAGAAGGATATTCTGCAATCCATAGGACATCTTCAGTTCTATCCCGAATTTGAAATACTGCAAATAGAAGTCTGTTCCAAAAGCAACCTCGGCCGACCAATCATGTGGTTTGAGGATCACCAGAATGTCTTTTGGGTTGGAACTCAGATTGTCGACTTTGTGGTTTGAGAGCAGGTCATAAGTGTACCTTCCTCCACCGGCAACATAAGCTGCAAAATTGTTCAATCTCTTAGATCGATACTTGAGCATCAGGGGTACGTCAACGTAGAAGGATTCGATCAATTTTTTGTACTGCAAAGTGTCTTTTCCTTGCCTTACAGTGAAGATCATTTTCCGATCCGCAAAGCGAAAACCCGGGAGAAGCCTTAATCTAAAGTACTCATGCATATGAAGCTCCATAAGTCCTTGGAGTCCAAAACCTTTTTGTGGTTCATTTTTTATCCCAAAAATGGTGTCCTGGGTAATACTATTGCCAAATGGCGAGTCTCTGAACACCGTAAAATCCGAATTGTTACCGGACAGGATAAATCCAAAATGGATCCACCGTTCATGGAACTCAGGAAGGTTCTCAACTTTCGATTGTTGTGCTGCAAGTTGTCCCCCAAATCCGAGCAGGAAAATCAAACAAATTGAGCGTAGCATATTCCTGTATCCAACGGGTAACATCGGGGATTATTTCGTGGCGTTATAGATGGTGGCGATGCCGAACAGGCATCTTTTCTCTTTCACCGACTCAAATCCCATTTTCTTCAAGATGTCTATGAACTCCTGGCCTTCAGGAAAAGCATCTACTGATTCAGGCAGATATGTATACGCAGCATCGTCCTTGGATATCCATTTTCCTATTCTAGGAAGAATGCGAAAGAAGTAGAAGTTGTAAAGCTGTTTGAAAGGGAAGGAGCGAGGCTTCGAAAACTCAAGAATTACCGCCTGACCTTTGTTCTGGAGTACTCTGTGCATTTCCGATAGGCCTTTTTCCAGGTTTTGGAAGTTCCTGACCCCAAAACCCACAGTTATAGCATTGAACGTGGCATCTGGAAACTCAATATTCTCCGAATCACCGTATTGCAGCAAAATTTTATTCTCCAGCTTCCGGTCCTTGATCTTCTCCTTCCCGTATTCCAACATTCCTTCGGAGATATCAATACCTGTTACATGGTCTGGATTTATCCGCAATGCCGTAATGGCAAAATCTCCCGTACCTGTTGCTATATCTAGTAGTTTACCTCGATTGTGAGGTTCGATCATCTTCACTGCCTTCTTTCTCCATCGCTTATCGATACCTATGGAAAGCACACGATTGAGGAAATCATACCGGTGCGAAATGTTGTCAAACATCTCTGCAACTTGCTCCTTTTTACTCGAAGTTTGATCCTTGTATGGTACTACAGTTGCCACTCTCGCAAAACATTATTTTCCAGAAGGTTAACGATTATTTAATTACATTTGTAATAGGCCTCAATCCATTATAAAATGTTTCGCTCTACATCGTTATTACATCTAACTCTGAGGACTACAACAATCGTTGTGCTTCTTTTGTGCATTTCCCAAGCGAAGGCGCAAGATAAGAATAGTCCCACTACTAAATCAGAACCTGTAGTACTAACACCCGATAATGTGGTGAAGGTCAAGGGATTAAAGGGAGAAGAGGTAAGATCCACCACCACTGGTAAAGATGATGGTGTGGACTCCAAGTTGAGTAAGCCAAAGACATGTAAGCATGGGTTCAAAGTAGAACAGGCCGTTCCAGAGCAGAAGGCTGCGAAGACAGGGCAAACACCCCCTGCAATCGGTGTGGAGGGAGATCCTGCGTTCTGGGACAAGAAGGGCTCAGTCACTAAGGAGGATGTGAAGAAAATGCCGGTGCGCAAGACGGTTCCTGTTGCCAACTACAAACCGGAGAAGAAGTGATCAAGAAGCTGAGAAATACCATCCTGAAGCTGATGCTTCCACTTTTGTTCCTCTCTTCATTTGGGGTGCAAGAGGCACAATCACAATGTTTTATCACAGGTGCATACGTTCAGTTCCGATGTATTGGATACCAGATGTTCCTCGATTCGATTTGGGTGCAAACGAACAATCCTCCTCCTGGTGGATGGTTGACTGTAACGTATGGCGCAACCGGAGCTGTTGATTCATTCCCGGCTCCACATGGTAGTCCTAGATCTGTTTGGCCAAACTCACAGTTCAGCAACATAAACAACCCAACAATCCTTAGTGGTCCGGGTTCAGGTTCTACTATTACGATTTGCTACACTGCAGACCCCAATTGTTGTATAACGATTCCTTACAACGACTTATTTGCGTGCTACTGTAACATTAGTGCGGGAACGGTTGGTGTATCTATGAACCCCAACAACCAATCAAACAACAATTACGTCCTCTGCATAGATGATGAGGTTACTATAACATCTAACAACGACTTCTCCTTTGATGTCCAACCCCCTTTCCCCGCCCCGGGGTTTGTATACGGGATATATAAATGCCCGCCAACACCGGGCATATCACCCGCGTTGGATACCTGTCTGGTTGGATTGGCCCCTGTAAATGCTACAGGGATAACGATACAAAACCTTTACGGGCAGTTTCCTCCGGGATTGCTGTCTGCGTTTACCGGTTGGCAGAACAACACGCTTTATTTCGCACCAATCATATTGCGGAATTCGGCAAGTAATCCGGTAACAGTTGATGTGGATTGTTGGTCAGTAGGGCCATCTACAGCGGTTACCTTCCTTGATTCGATAACATTTACCACGCAACAGAATTGCTTGTTGTCTGGTATTGATGTAGTTGTCAATGGTGGTTCACCAGCACTGTTTGGAGGTAATTATACCATTAGCGGATTAACACCTGGTTATGCTACGTTGAGCACAACGAACCCTGCTCCCGGGCAAACTATATCCGTTGGTAACCTCAACAACAATGACTCATTCACATTTACGATTACCGATCCAAATGGATGTAGTCGAACGATCACAGGTGGCCCTTACATTGCCCCAGTGACGGCTGGATTTACTGCTACATCGGTTTGTGTAGGTACTGCTACACAGTTTACTGATCAATCAACCGGTGTTGTTACGGGCTGGAATTGGAACTTTACAGGCGGAACTTCAACACAACAGAACCCAACTTTTACTTACCCTTCAGCAGGTACGTACAATGTGAAGCAAGTGGTTCAGAACGCACAGGGATGTAAAGATTCTGTTACCAATCAAGTTACTGTCTATCCTTCACCAAATGTTGATTTCACATTTGATTCTGTTTGTGTGGGTAATCAAACGTGTTTTACGGATTTGTCTAACGTAACAGGTGCAACTATTACGGGATGGCAGTGGGTGTTTGGTGATGGTAGCCCAGTGAACAACCAGCAAAATCCATGTCATACATATGCTGCGGCTGGGGTGTATAATGTTAACCTGATTGCAACTACATCTGATGGCTGTACTGGAAGTGCGGTGAAGCAAGTAACAGTCTTCCCTGTACCTACAGCAGCATTTGCGGTGAATAACGTTTGTGAGGGGCTTGCAGCACAGTTTACAGATCAGTCTACCCCATTAGGGTCGATAACGAATTGGAATTGGAACTTCGGTGATGGAAATTCCAGCACCCAACAAAATCCTTCGCACGCGTACGCCAATCCTGGCACATACAACGTGAAATTGGTTGTAGGGTCGGGCACGGGCTGTTTGGATTCGATTACGCAGCAGATTACGATATATGATAAACCTACCGCATCTTTTACGCAAACCGATGTATGCGTAGGTTCTCCGATGAACTTTAACGATGGTAGTACCGTTGGCACGGGTACCATTACGGGATGGGGATGGAACTTTGGTGATGGTAATACATCCACGCAACAGAATCCAACGCATAGCTATGCATTTTCCGGACAATACACAGTAACACTCATTGTAACTACTAACAATGGCTGTGCGGATACGGTTTCTCAAACAGTTAATGTGCATCCTTCCCCTGTAGCTGCATTCATTGCTACTACTGCTTGTGAAGGAGGAATGACACAGTTTACGGACCAAACCACTGGTAACCCTGGTGCATGGGCATGGGATTTTGGTGATGGAGGTACTTCTGCAGGACAAAACCCACAACACCAGTACACAGCTCCGGGTACATACAATGTGAAGCTTGTGGTAACCAGTACAAATGGATGTGTGGATTCAATTACACAACCTGTCACGGTGCATCCTAACCCGGTTGTGGACTTCAATCCGGATATTACAGACGGATGTAATCCTGTTTGTGTGAACTTTACGCATGCTGTTACAATCTCAGGCGGATCGGTTACAGGTTATGCATGGGATTTTGGTGATGGTAATACATCTACCGATCCGAATCCAAGTCATTGTTTCTACAACACCACACAAAGCTTGGCAACATTTAACGTCAAGTTGGTGGCAACATCAGATCAGGGGTGTAAGGATTCGTTAACGAAGCAAGCCTTGATCTCTGTGTTCCCTATACCGGTTGCAGGCTTTACGTGGCAACCGCAGATTGTGAAGATTCTTAATCCTACAGTAGACTTTGGTGATCTATCTGTTGGAGCTAACCAATGGAGCTGGGATTTTGGTGACGGAAATTCGTCTTCGGCACAGAACCCAACGCATACATATAAAGACACAGGTACTTTCATTATCTGGCAGTACGTTGAGAACCAGTACGGTTGTAGAGACAGTACATGGTCAACACTACGTGTGCTTCCAGAAGTATTCTACTATATCCCTAACGCCTTTACGGTTACAGGAGATGGCAAAAACGACCTATGGTTCCCTAAAGGCATTGGTGTTGCTGAAGAGCACATCATGATCTTTGACCGATGGGGTGAGTTGATCTTCGAAAGCCATGATGTTGGCGGAAAGTGGGATGGCAAGTACAAAGGAACCAAAGTGAAGACGGATGTCTACGTCTACCGTATCGAAATGAAAGATGTGCTGGGTGATGAGCACGTCTACATCGGCCGCGTTACCCTCATGAAGTAAATTTTCAGCCATGCTGTGCTGTGATACCTTCTTGTATTAAGGAGGACTTTAGGTATATTCACTTACCAACCTACATTGCCATCATGATAGTGCAATGTTGAACCGAGTAATCCACACCCTGATTCTAACCTGTAGCCTTTTAATGCTACAACCAACCCTTGCACAGAACAGTACAAACACATCGTTCACGGACAGTGTAATTGCCCGACTGCATGGTTATCAGGACAGAGGTGTGCAAGATTCTGCCATTTACTACATGGATCTATGGGTGCAAAGCCAGATCGCCAGAGGTAAAGGAGTAGTGCCCGCACATTGTTCGAAGATTTCGTTGCTGTTAACCTATAAGCAATACGATGAGGCATTCAGGGTTGCGATGAGTGTCTATGAGGAGTATTGTTCTGGAGAAAGTGACAGAAAGCGCTGCAGGCAATGTCTGAAGGTGTACGGTTTTCTGGCGGACTTCATGAACTCTATGGGTAGGTACCGAGAAGGGTTGAAATTCATGAAGATGCAATGCAGTGGATTTAAGCAGCACAAGCACGATTATTATCTGGCATTGCAATACCTGAAAGTGGGTGATAGAGATTCCGCTGAGATGGTGATACAAAGGCCGTTGCAATCAGCCAGGAAAACCAATGCACTTCCGCAGTTGTATGGGGCTTATAATGAGGAGGGGCTCGTTTACCGTAAAGCAGGGGACTTCGCAAAAGCCAAGGTCTCGTTCCTCAATGCCATTCATACCGGTAAGCAACTCGGTTATTCCGCGGAGAAGATGTATTTCGTTTACGGAAACCTTGGGTCTTCCTATTTGCGCTTAAATCAGCTTGATTCAGCAAGACAATGGCTTGAGCTAGATGCTTCACGAAGTTTGGAGATTGGGGATTTCTCATCTTACGCCATTGCAGAAGTGAGCTTGGCAGAGATTGATATTGCCGAGGAGAAGGGCAGCGAGGTGGTCAGGCGACTCAATATGTTGTTGGCTAAATACAGCAACTATGTGCATCTGGATTATGCGGTGGGTATAGATTCCCTACTGGGTAGGTACGTAAGCGCAGCCAGCACGAGCGCTTTACAGCAAACAGCCGCCAGGTGGTCTGATTACGTTAAGGATCAATACGAGAATGAGAACAAGGCAGAACGTGAGTTTCAATCCGCGTTTCAGTCAAAAATTCTAGAGCAGGCTTATCTCCAAATTCAGAACGAAAAGGCATTGGCTAAGCAAAAACTGGCTGTTCTGGAGTCGGAAAGAGATTCTGAGCGCTTACGGAGTTGGCTTTTGATAAGCCTTGCGGTAGGTGCTGCGGCTATTGTGTTCCTGGCCTTTTGGCGGTATCGGTCCATTCACCAACGAAAAGCAATCATTGATAAAATGCAGCTTGATATTCTTGAGAAGGAACGGGAAATCCTGGAACTCAGGGTTGCAGAGGAAAGTGATAGTGTGAAACGGCTAGCCCTGGAGTTGTCTGCTAAGAAGGAATTCTCAGGTGCACTAATGTCTAAGCTGAGGGAAGTGGAAGGGCTGAAGGATGTAGATCTAAGAAACGTTGAATTGTTTATCCAGAATGAGCTAGATGTGAGATCAGCCAGGGCTGAAGTGGAGCAGGATTTAGACGAGGTGAGCAAGGAATTCTACATGAACCTCAAGCGATCCCACCCCACTTTAACTGAGGCTGACCTCAAATTGGCGTCCCTGGTCTTGCTTAAAGCTTCGAATAAGGAAATAGCCATCAGTAGGAACATTACACCCAACTCCGTTAAGATCACCAAGAATAGACTGAAAAAGAAGCTCAAACTAACAGCGGCTGACGATCTCTACGCACATTTAAATACGTATTTGTGACATAATCAGGTAATGTTAACCCTCTGTTAACCATTGAATCACTGTATTTTAAGTCGTAGCGGGTATATTAAGAGGGAATCTTTCAATCCGCTGTCAGATGATCTATTTATGTATTTACGACCCCGTTCAGCCAGGTCAGGTTGACGTAGAGATGCTTAACTCCTTTGATGGAGTGCAAAGTGTTGGTAACGAAGAACAATGGTTTTTCGACCAGGATGCCAGGAAGGAATTGGTAGGAGGAAGCACGGTTATTACGTCTTCGGGAATTATCGGGTCTCTGGATACCAGTTGCTAAAGCCTCGCTTCAATTTCTGTAGCCAGCTCCGCTTGGGTTATAGGCGTTACCCCGACTTTTTCACAAACGAAGCCTCCGGCTAAATTAGAAAGCTCAGCAATCGTCTGAAGATTTGCTCCTTTTGCAAGGGCAAGTGATGCAACACTGATTACTGTGTCTCCCGCGCCTGAAACATCAGAAATGTTTCTGACATGCGCAGGAATCAAATGTCTTTCCTCAGTATTGGAAATGAATACCCCATGTTCAGACAACGTCACAAACAGGCTTTCTGCACGGAGGCTTGATCTCAGGGATTCACACGCGGCAGCAAGGGAATTCATATCTGTTGGATCTACTTCAATGGCAGCTCCTTCTCGTAGCTCTTTCAGATTGGGTTTAAAAAGGGTAACGCCTCTGTAAGCATTGAAATTTCTTCGCTTCGGATCTACTGTGGTGGGAATACCTTTTTGTTTGGCTTCTTTAACCACATGTTCAATCAAATCAGCAGTTATAACCCCTTTATCGTAATCCTCAAAGATGATCACATCTACGTTCTGTTGATCTAGAAGGGCACTTACGCGGGCTTTTAGTTGATCTGTAGTGTTGGCATCCACCGGTGAGTCATCTTCTTGATCTACACGAAGCATTTGGTGATTGTTACCTACCACCCTTGTTTTAACAGTAGTCAGCCTATTTGTCGCCAGCAATCCATCTGTAGAAAGTTCGTTAGCCGCCATTCTTTCCAAAAGAATCTTTCCGGCATCATCGTCACCGTAAATTGCACAAAGAATAGGAGTGGCACCAAGTCCCTTTACATTGAGGGCAACATTGGCAGCACCTCCAAGCCTGGATTCTTCATTCTGAATACTAACAACTGGTACGGGTGCTTCCGGTGAAATTCGCTCTACGTTGCCCTTGAAATAACGGTCAACCATAACATCGCCTATGATAAGTGCCGTAGTGCCAGTAAATGATGATATAAGGTCTTGCATAGAATTGCTCACCTATCCGAGTTTTTTAAGCGCTGTCTCAATTCTGTCACAGGCTTCTTTTAATGTCTCTTCAGCTGCCGCATAAGAGATTCTGATACAACTTGGATTACCGAATGCCGCACCCGTTACTACTGCCACATGAGCTTCCTCCAGCAAGTACATACTAAGGTCTGTAGCATCGTGTATGGTTTTGCCATTCACAGATTTGTGGAAGTAGGATGAAACATCTGGAAAAACATAGAATGCTCCTTGCGGCACATTCAACTTCATTCCTTCGTTTGCGCTCAACCATTCCAGCATAAGGTCTCGTCTCTTAAGGAAAGCATCACGCATGGGTCTTGTAACCGTGGGACTGGCTTCCATAGCAGCCTGCGTTGCCTTTTGAGCAACGGCATTGGCCCCAGAAGTGAACTGTCCCTGCATTTTGGTGCATGCATCTGTGATCCACTTTGGTCCGCCAATAAACCCAATTCGCCAGCCGGTCATTGCAAAGCCTTTTGCAACACCATTAACCGTTACAACACGGTCTTTAATGCAATCGAACTTACCAATACTGTGGTGTTTACCCGTGTAGATGATGTGTTCGTAAATCTCATCGGATACAACTACAATCTCTGGGTATTTCGCCAGTTCGTTGGCAATGGCCTCAAGCTCTTCTTCCGTGTATACAGATCCCGATGGATTGCACGGAGAAGAGTAGATGATCATACGTGTTTTATTAGACACATACTGCGCGATCAGTTCCGGAGTGATCTTGAAATCACTTTCTATGCCCGCAGGCATAATTACCGGTACGCCACCACCCAGTTTAATGATCTCGTAGTAGCTTACCCAATAAGGGGCTGGTACAAGTACCTCATCTCCTTCATTTAGTAGGCTTAGACATAGATTGGCAATGGAGTGCTTTGCACCCGTAGAGATCACAATTTGATCCGGTGGGTAATCCAACTCGTTGTCGCGGGAAAACTTGCTGGAAATAGCCTCTCTTACTTCCAGTAGACCTGGAACCGGTGTATAATGACTGTAATTGTCGTCAATGGCTTGTTTGGCAGCATCTTTTATGAATTCAGGTGTATTGAAATCTGGTTCTCCAATACTTAGGCTGATCACATCGTGGCCTTGTGCACGTAATTCACGAGCCATTCTTGTCATGGCAAGTGTCTGAGACTCTGCCATTTTCGTGATTCTTTCGGAAAGATTTTGGGTCGCTACTGCCATGGGAGCAAAGCTAATATATTTTGGTCGAGGATGAATTTATTGGCTATTTTTAAGCTCATCTGAACGCCATGGAATTCGCACTTGAATTACTTAAGATATTATTGCCTTGCGCTGCCACGGTTATCGCAGTGTATTTTGTTATTGATCGATTGTTGAAGGAACGGGAACATAGCGCTTCTGAAAAGGTCAAAGTAGAAGAGATTAAGGTGATGCTTCCACTAATGTTGCAAGCGTACGAGCGTATGAATTTGTTCCTTGAACGCATTGCCGTGGAGAATATTATCATCAGACTGCATCAGCCTACTGGAAGTGCACATGAATTGCATACCACTTTAGTGAAGGCTGTTAATGAAGAATTTGAGCACAATATTGCTCAACAGATTTATGTAAGCGAAGAAGGTTGGAAGGCTGTAAGAGAGGCGAAGGATGAAGTTATACGCGTTGTGAACAGAGCGATGGGTCAGCTTCCGGCAAATGGTACTTCTCTGGACTTAAGTCAGAAGGTTTTTGAGCTTATGTCTGAGATGGAAGAGCCGGCTACACACCGGGCCAGACGGGTGCTTAAAGGGGAATTGAATACGCGATTAAAATATTATTGATTTGGATGCAACCTTTTGGTGTTTATATGCATCTATGGTATTGAAAGGCTAAAAAAACCGCTATGAAAAAGTTATTACGAGTTATTATGGTTTTGGGAGTTACTGCGCTGTCGTTAGCGGGTAGCATCCAGAAAGCAGAGGCGCACTCAGTACAGGTAGCATACTGTGCAACGTGTGAGGCCAAGCTAAGACTATATATTGAGCACTGGCACGGTACTGCGGATCCGTCAACAACAACGATGACGATCTCGGTAACGATAGGTGCGACAACAATTACCTATACTGGATCACCACTGTTTGGACTTGTAGACGTACCGTTTGCGCAGCTACCAAGTTGTGCGATTCCACCGGTAGTTGTAGCACAGTGTCCAGGTCAGGCGAACACCTATGATGATTGGGTGATCTATGAGTTTGACAGTATCCAGTGTAACCAGCCAGTAACCATTACGATACTATCAGGAAACACGGTATTTACCCAGGATGGATGTAGCTACATGCCACTATCTATACCAAACGTTATCATTCCATGTGGAGCGATAGCAACAGCAGGTTTTATACCACCATTGGACACACCACTATGTGCCAGTGATTCTCACCAGTTTATCAATACCACAACGCCACCACAGATTACCAACTTTGTATGGGACTTTGGTTCAGGCGGTAATGATACCTCGTTCTTAAAGGATCCCAAATGGAAGTACCCAGGCGGTGGTACCTACATAGTGACCTTGAGTGCAGGAGACTCCCTTGGATGTTTTGATGATACATCAATAGCGGTAACGATCGAGGATGTTCCAATCCCTGTATGGAACTGGACGATGGGCTGTGCACCAGATTATGCTACCCTGTTCCATGATTCCTCCTGGATAGCCTCAACAGGATCTATTACAAGATACCTGTGGGACTTTGGAATAGAGGGTGTAGGACATGATACATCTAATCTTACAGATCCACAGTGGACATATCCATCAGGAGGACCTTACAATGTAACGTTGTACCTGTGGTCACAGAATGGATGTATGGACTCATTACAGCAACAGATACAGATTGGTAACCAGCCATGGGCAGCAGCATCATGGGATACGGTATGCTGGGAGAAAGGCTTCCCTTTCCATGACCTGTCAACGATTATACCGCAAGGAAATATCAATCAATGGACCTGGGACTTTGGAGATGGCGATACATCGCATCTGCAACACCCAACGCATAAGTTCCCTACAGCAGGTATATATACTGTGAAGATGCTGGTAACGAGTGCTACGGGATGTCAGGATTCACTTCAAATGGTGGTAGAGGCATACTACGAGCCACCGATGGTAGAGCCGAACGTGTTCACGCCAAATGGAGATGGTAAGAATGATATGTATGTGATACCAGAGGTAGACCTTCATAGAGATTACCTGAAGTATAGGGGTAATGCAGAGGAGGATCAGAACATGGAGTTCTGGGTATACAACCGCTGGGGAAGAGAGATACTTCATACCCAGAAGTATGACAATGACTGGGCCGGAAAGACCAAGGCGGGTAAGTTGCTGGATGATGGTACGTATTATTACATCATCAAGTACAACACTTATTGTTACCCTGATGAGGGAGCAGCGGAGGAATCCACTGTGAGGATCCATAAGGGAACAGTCACCATCATAGACGGTAAATAACAGCCTGATATAATTTCAAGAGGTGGGGCTCCCGATGGGAGCCCCTTTTCTTTGTAAATATCTGATTATCAGATATTTATTTCTTTTTTCATGCAACCTTTTGAGGGTGGATTACATCTTATTGTTAAATGATTATTTAACTCTCTCTACAATGAAAACTACTCTCAAAACTCTCTCAATGCTTGCCTTGATTTTAATCACCTGGGCAGGCTCAATCAAAGCAACAAATGCACATTCCGTACAGGTTGCTTATTGTGCTACATGTGATGCCAAACTCAGGTTATATATAGAGCATTGGCACGGTACGGAAGATCCGGCAACAACATCTATGACCATTGATGTAACCGTAGCCGGAAATACGACCAGTTACACGGGTTCACCCCTGGATACAATACACAATAGACCATTCAGCCAGTTGCCTAAGTGTGCGACTCCACTTACAGTACTTGCAGCATGCCCGAATACAGCAAATACGTACAACGATTGGGTGATCTATGACTTTCCCAATATTCCCTGTAACACAGACATTGTGGTTACAGTTGTGCAAGGACATACTGTGTTTACTACCGATGGTTGTGGCTACATGCCAGCTGCTTCGGATACATTTCAGATTCCATGTGGAGCGATCGGCCATGCGAACTTTATTCCACCGACCAATTTCCCTCTATGTGCCAGTGATTCCCATATTTTTGTGAATACATCAACGCCACCTCAATTGAACACATTCGTCTGGGACTTTGGGCACCCGAGTGGTTATGACACCTCTTATGCCAAAAACCCCAAGTGGAAATTCCCTGGTGGAGGGACGTACAACGTCACACTTTCCGTAGGGGATTCTCTGGGTTGTTTTGATGATACCACTATAGCGGTAACCATTGAAGATGCACCCATACCGAATTGGGATTGGACCATGGGCTGTGCACCGGATTATGCAACCATGTTTCACGACTCTTCCTGGATTGCTTCGGGGGGAATATCAAGGTACTTCTGGGATTTTGGAATACCGGGTGCGGACCATGATACGGCAGCTATTCCAAATCCATCATGGACATACCCGCATGGCGGACAATATGATGTAACCCTGCATTTGTGGTCACAAAACGGATGTTACGATTCACTCCAGCAAACGATACGGATAGGCAACCAGCCGTGGGCTGCCGCAACGTGGGATACCGTGTGTTGGGAAAAGGGCGTGCCTTTCCATGATTTGTCTACGATTATACCCCAGGGTAACCTGGCCTCTTGGTCATGGGATTTCGGTGATGGAAATACATCTACTGATCGCAGTCCGGTGCACAAGTACGAATACGCAGGTCTGTACAATGTAAAGATGCTGGTTACAAGCGCTACCGGGTGTAAGGATTCAGTTACTATGCTCGTGGAAACTTACTATGAGCCTCCTATGGTGGAGCCGAATGTATTTACACCTAATGGTGACGGCAAGAACGATAATTACGTGATTCCGGAGATAGATCTGCACAGTGACTACCTGAAGTACAGAGGTAGTGTGGAAGAAGATCAGAAGATGGAGATATGGGTATACAATCGATGGGGTAGAGAAGTGCTCCACTCCGATAAATATGATAATTCCTGGAATGGTAAGAACAAGTCGGGCAAACGCCTGGATGATGGCACGTACTATTACATTATTAAGTACAATACCTATTGTTATCCAGATGACGGGTTAACATCTGAAGAATCAACGGTAAAGATTCACAAAGGAAATGTAACACTGATTGACGGTAAATAATTAGCCTTGTTTACATGCGAAAGGCGGGTCTTAGAACTCGCCTTTCTTTATTTCACCCTTCAGTGTAAGAATTGAGATGAAAAGTGCATCTAAAAGGAGAGGACAGAACATTGATTTGCTTAACCAGACTCTACAGTTGGGTGTTTATAACTTTTTTTAAATAAACCAGTTAGGCCGTGCAACTATATGCAATTTTGGTGCGTCTGTTAAGTAGATAAAAGAGGCAGATACGCAGGTTTAACTGTATTGGTATATTTGCCGCGTTGTTTGAATTACTGTAGCGCTGAGCGCGATAAGATATTAAAGACGCTATCGTCTGGATTAATAACATTTAAGTTAATTCAGCATAGTTTATCCACACGAGAAAAGGGAGCCATTGGCTCCCTTTGTCGTTTCAAATATTTTGGTGTTTCCTAATTGCCTCCGAGGCTCACAGGAGTGCCGTCATTCGGAATCTGCTTTACATCTGGACTACCAGTACCAGGTTTAACGAAAGCAGAGATTTTAAGTACCGTAGAAGAAGGATCAGTATTCGCAACAAGTGTTACTTCCTTATGCTGTTGATTCTCCTGCTTGCCAGGACTATAAACAACTTTGATCTCACTGCTTCCGCCTGGAGGGATAGGCTCCTTAGGGTATTCTGGAACAGTACATCCGCATGAGCCGGTTGCACTTGTAATGATCAAAGGCTCCGTACCTGTGTTGGTAAACTTAAAGTTGTGCTTGTTCTCCGTATCCTGATTTATTTCTCCAAAATCGTGAGACATCTCCGCAAACTGCATAGTGGTTGTTGGTCCAGGAGGTGGCTGATTAGCCAACTTAGCTTGTTCTTCCGGACTTAGCTGTACATTATCCTGGTTGCCGAATGGGTTATTTCCGCCACCATGATTATGCCCATCACTAGGGTTCGCAAATTTATTCTCGGTGCTGAAAGCATCCGGATCTTCATCATCACTGCTGCTTCCGCCACCACTAAAGGTGTTGATTCCCATAAAAAGCGCGATCAAAGCCAACAGGCCAACCTTCGCGAATTCTAAATTCTTTTGTTCCATTACTTCCGTGAATTAAGAGAGTTCAAATATAATAATCACTACTTGTAGCTAAGACCCGCTTTCTTAAAGGTATTGTCCTCGATGATTTCAATGGCCTTTTCACAAGTCTTATCCAAATCATTTATGATGGAGTAGTAAGCACTCGCATCCCATATAGGACGTGCGATAAGTGCTTTTAGTTGCGCCTTCATCATAGGTTTCGATCTGTTGTAGTCTTTTTCATCAAGCTCAACCTTTTTAGACGCAGCGTAATCTGTGAATTCCTTCATGAAGGCGTCATCAGCTTTCCAGCCAACTTTAAACGCTTCAAACGTGCTGTATTTGGCTTTGATCTCTTCTCTGTGTGCATCCAGATAAACAAAGGTGAAATCGTTCATGATACCCTTTCTTACCACACTACTGTAGTATTTCGAGTTGTACGTGGTATCTAATCCAACAAAGTAGTCAGGCATGATACCACCGCCACCGTATACTACCCGTTTGTTGGGCGTGTAGAACTTCAGTGAGTCTGGGAAGTTGATGCTATCCTGATGCATCAATTCTCCACTCTTGAATCGCTTCTGAAGATCCTTGTAGTATTCTTCCTTGCCACCTTCATATGATTTCTGAATACATCTTCCAGTAGGTGTGTAGTATCGAGCAGTTGTAAGACGCACCATGGATCCATCGGGTAGGGGCATAGGTTTTTGCACCAATCCTTTCCCAAACGACCTTCTTCCAACGATCAGGCCTCTGTCATGATCCTGTACGGCACCGGAAACAATCTCGCTGGCCGAAGCTGAACCTTCATCTATCAATACCACGAGCTTACCTTTTTCAAACAAACCTCTGCCAGTAGCAACAAGGTTCCTTCTGTCCTGATGCACCCCTTGCGTATAGACAATCAATTTCTTGTCGCTTAGCAATTGATCTGCCAGGTGTTCTGCAGTTCTAAGATATCCTCCACCGTTTCCACGCAGATCAATAACCAGGTGCTTCATGCCTTCACCTTTGAGTTTGATAAGTCCTTCGATGAATTCATCCGCTGTCTTGCGGGCAAACCGATTTACCTTGATATATCCGATTTCAGGTGTCATCATGTATGAAGCATCGACACTGTAAATTGGAATCTTGTCTCGTGTGATCGTGAAGTCCAAAAGTTCTTTCTCACCTCTTCTGTAAATACCCACATTTACCTTGGTGCCTTTTTTGCCACGCAGCAACTTCATTACACCACTGTTTTTGATACCAGTACCGGCCATCTTGTCGTAATTCACCTCCACGATTCTATCTCCGGAACGGATACCAAGTTTTTCGGAAGGGCCTCCTGGAATAGGTGATACGACCATTACCGTATCGTCAACAATATTGAACTGCACGCCAATGCCATCAAAATTCCCGACCAGAGGCTCGTTCATTCTTCTAACCTCATCTGCCGGGATGTATACGCTATGAGGATCAAGCTCTTTCAGCATGCCTCGAATGGCATCGTCAACAATCTTGTCTTCATTTACCGTATCTACGTACTGGTATTTGACGGCACGCAGCAAAGCGCTGAGTTTTTCATATCCCTTCGACTGGGCACTCACTGCTCCGGAAAGCAGAATGGCCAATCCTAGTCCAATAAATCTGTTCATCACGTTCACGTGTTTTATTAAAAATACCGAAATCAGCAGGATTCGGTTACCGGAATGGCGTTAAAGATTGTTAACCATTCAACCTTTAGATGACTTCCGGTATTTCATTCCATACAACGGTCAAGGACTCCTTTTGTTCCAAAACAGTTCGAAGTATACGGGGAGATGGTCTGAGTAGCCTCCAGCATAGTTTTTTCCCTTGTAAGTTCTACTTGGGCCACCGGTTGCCTTATCAATCAGGTAAGGACGTTTATGCACCTTCGCAAAGTCGATCTTGGTATAGAACTTATTGTTGTTCCAGTTCATCATGGAATGACTTACAATCAGGTGATCCAGAAGATTCCAGTTACCCTTGTACATATATGAACCAATGGTATCTGAATAGAACTTGGGAAGTAGATGATAGAATCCCTTCTGAAACAACGGTCGATGAATTTTCACATTCAATGTATCTGCTATACTGGCGTTGTCCGGATAATCATTGAAGTCGCCCATGATCATGATGCGCGCATTGGGATCAACATCATGCACGCTTTTAATATGAGCCCTCAACGTCTGCGCAGCTTCAATTCTCTTGAATTCACTCTTCTCAGCACCCCCTCTTCTGGACGGCCAATGATTTACATAAATGTGGACAACTACACCTTTACGCAGCTGTGCCCTCACGTATAGGATGTCTCTGGTCTTGATCTTAGGGTCTTCAAAAACTACGGTAATGGCTTCATGAGAAATGACCTCAACTTCTTTCTTTCGGTAAAGCAGGGCAACGTCAATACCCCTTACATCGGGACTCTCTTCGTGAATAATGCCATAATCCTCTTTCTTGAGCCGATCGTGAGCAATCAGATCTTCCAATACCTTCCGATTCTCTACCTCACATAGACCAATGATCTCGGGTAAGTCCTTCTTATCAATGTCTTCAATCACCTCACTGATGTGGTCCAGCTTCTTCTTGTAGCGTGATTTACTCCATTTTTTGGCACCATTCGGAGTGAACTCATCGTCCAGCTTCACACTGTCGTTTTTTGTATCGAAGAGGTTCTCCACATTGTAGAACATCACGGTGTAGTGTTTCTTCTTCTGGGCAGCGCACAGGAAGGGAGTACATACTAGAAAAATGAGCATCAAACGCTTCATAGCACTAATTAACGATTTCAAAATGCTTTCGCATAATGTTGCCCGCCTGGTCAACTACCACCAACCGGTGTTCACCTTTAGCAGGGGATAAATGCAATTGGTGCTGTCCTGAAGTTTGGCCAACAAATTCATCGTCCAGGTGCCAGAACAGTTCCGCATCTTTTTCCTGATGGGCAATTTCGAATACTACTGCACCTTTCGTGCCATCCATTTCACGAGGAATAAAGATCTGCGAAGCATTTCTGGGATAGATGAGCTGCATCACTTGTGATTCATCCATACCACATCCTACTTTGAATGGTGGTTTCGACTTGTACCCGGGATGTTTGATCTTATAGTAATAGGCTACGGCAGGAGGGAGGACTAGCCATGAGACCGCCTGCATTTCATTGAGATCCGCGCAGGTGGTTGTAAGCTGAACAGAATGGTCGTGGCTCACATTCAGTGTCTGGTGATACGGACAAGGTTCACTTCTCGACCCGACATCACAGATCAAAGCTGTATCCGTGGCATTGCAATGCGGTCCTGGCAACATGCCGCTTGCACTGCACACCTGGAGTTTCTTCATTTCATCAAACGGGGGCTCAAACCAGCTTGTCTTGTCCAAAGCGCGGAATAGATCAAACATGATGGGGGCAGCAGCTGAAACGCCTGTAAGTCCTGGTCTGCCTTCACCATCCGCATTTCCTACCCAAACAGCTACAACGTACTCCGGTGTGGTGCCAATGCTCCACGCATCTCTAAACCCAAAACTGGTTCCGGTTTTCCACGCGATTTTCTGCGTAGAAGCAAAGTACTCCCAGCCCAATTCCTGTTCCGGGCGGTTAACGTTTTGAAGGGCATCAAACGTAAGGTAGATAGAAGAAGCATTTAGTATTCTGGAACCAAATACTTCTGTGCGTTGGAACTTTGCATCGGCTTCATAGTGCAAGCTGTGAAAGGTTTCGTTGCTATACTCACCATTATAAGTGTTCAACGTTCTCGCCATACTGGCATAGGCTCCCGCCAGTTCCCAGACCGTGCTTTCACCACCACCAAGAATCAAAGAGAGCCCGTAATGTGATGCGCTCTTATCTATGGTTTTCAATCCCAGTTTTACCAGCTTTGAACGAAACCGGTCAATACCATAATCCTGAAGCATTCTAACCGCAGGAATATTCAGCGATCTGGACAAGGCTTTATCAGCTGGTACCGCACCATCGTAACGAAGATTGAAGTTCTTGGGCGAGTAACCTCCGATGAATGTGGGGATGTCGTAGATCAATGTTTTAGGCAGTAATTCTCCAGCTTCCTGCATAGACGCATATAACATGGGCTTGAGGATGCTGCCAGTGCTTCGTCTGGCCATGATTACGTCAACGTCATTGCCATGGTCTTCCGTAGCTCTGGAGGTATTGCCTACATAGGCCAGCACCTTGCCTGTTTTAACATCTGCAATCAGCGCTGCAGCGTTGTATATGTGATTGGAAGCTTGCAGTTGGTAACTATGCCTGTTTACAATGTTGGAAGCCTGCTCCTGAAGAGCAAAGATCACCGTGGTTTTGATGCGTTCTCCGGGGTGTTCTTTAGCCGATCGGTTAAGTAGGTGTGGCGCTATCTGTGGTAGCCGTTTAACTTTCCCTGGAATGGGTTCGGCCTTAGCAAGGGCTTTGGTTTCATCATCCAGCGAAAGCTTATCAATTAATCTGTTCCTTTTAGACAACAAGGTAGCTTCGTTCTTGCCCGGGAATACCAGTGAAGGAGCATTGGGCAGCACGGCAAGTGAAGCGTACTCACCATGTGATAGCTTACCCGGGGCCAATGAGAAATAACGCCAACTGGCAGCTTCGAGACCTACGATGTTTCCTCCGTAAGGTGCATGGCTGGCATACAGTCGCATGATATCATCTTTCGAGTATTGCCATTCAACCGCAATGCTCTGGAAGAGTTCTATGATCTTTTCGAAGACTGTTCTGGACTGTCCCTTTCTGCTCATTCTTACAACCTGCATGGTAAGTGTGCTACCACCACTCACCACTGTGCCCGCTTCCACGTTCTGTTTCATGGCCCTTGCAAACCCAAGCGGATCAAAACCGGTGTGACTTAGGAAGCGTTTGTCTTCAAATCCTTTGATGGCATTTTGGAAACCTTCGGGCACAGTATCCATCAATGGGAATCTCCACTGTCCATCAGCAGCAATGCGCGCGTCTAGCAACACCCCGTTGGCATCCTCGATAACTGTGGAGTAGGGGTCGTTGAATCTGGCCACTGGCCAGAGTGAAATGAAAAGGGTGAAAAATAAAATTGGCCACCAAAAGAGTAGGTGGCCAATCCTGAAATTCTTCATGTGGTTAAGATCATTTCTCCATGATCACCTCTTTACTGTCATTGGTGATCCCCTTCTTAACGGTTTGATCAATGGCCTTATTATTCTGTGGCTTAAGGTAAGCGACAATATCATTTTTGCCCATTGGATTGATCTTAATTGATTTGGCATACGGTTCGAAACCAACAACGTTGATCTGAAGCATAACAGAACCTGCAGCAGAATGGTCCAACTGCATGTTTGCATTGCCCAATAAATCAGTCTTCGCTTCTGCGATCTGACTTCCATTGTCATTGATTACCTGTACTGGGACAGAAGCAACGAAATTGGAGTTGTTGTTATTCTTTACGGAAACATTAAGTGCAATCTTTCCTTTTTCCTGTTGTGCCATTGCTGGCATCGATCCTGCTATCACAAGCAGCAATACGATAGAGAGATTTAGTAGTTTTTTCATGAGATAGCGTTATAAATGTTGTTATAGAGGTCTTTGTACTTTTCGAGGATGATCTTACGCTTGAGTTTTAGCGTTGGAGTTAGCTCCCCTGAGTCCACAGACCACTGATTACCAACTAGTTCAAATTTCTTTATTTTTTCGTACTTGGCAAACCCTTCGTTGTATTTTTCGATTTCCTCTGCGAAGCGTTCAACCACTTTTTCATTTTTCACAGCCTCTCCTTCAACGTACGGAATGCCTTTTCTGGAACACCATTCCTCAAGTATTGTGAAATCCGGTTGAATCAATGCAGCAGGATGCTTTTCACCTTCACCGATCACCATGATCTGTTCAATGAATCTTGACTCCTTGAATTTGTTTTCCATCATCTGCGGAGCAATGTATTTACCCCCCGAAGTCTTAAATATTTCCTTCTTACGATCGGTAATCTTCAGGAACCCATCTTCAAACTTGCCAATGTCGCCTGTGTGGAACCATCCTTCTGCATCAATAACCTCGGCCGTGAGATCAGGTCTTTTGTAGTATCCCATCATGATGTTGGGGCCCTTTGCCAGGATTTCTCCATCCTCAGCTATCTTGATCTCCACGTTCTCAATGGGTCTACCCACAGATCCGATCATCACACCGTCATTCTCCTCACAGTTTACCGCAAGCACAGGAGAGGTTTCCGTTAATCCGTAGCCTTCCATAACCGGGATGCCTGCAGCAAGAAACACCCTTGCAAGTCTGGGTTGTAGAGCAGCGGAACCTGAGGCAACAGCCTGGCAATTGCCGCCTAACGCTTCCCGCCACTTACTAAATATGAGCTTATTCGCGATGCCCAGTTTCCAATTGTAGAAACCACCTAGATTCTTTCTGGGATCATACTGATCGCCCAACCTGAGTGCCCAAAAGAACAATGCCTTCTTAATACCAGATAACTCTGATCCCTTGGCCACGATTTTATCATATACCTTTTCCAGCAATCTTGGAACTGCTGTAAACACTTGTGGCTTCACCTCCTTTAGGTTATCACCTATAGTGTCCATGTTTTCAGCGTAGTAAACGGAAACACCAGTGTAGATGTACAAATAGGTTACCATGCGCTCATACACGTGGCAAAGCGGTAGGAAGCTTAATGACTTACCATTTTCATTTACAGGAAGTCTTGGAATACATGCGATAACATTGCTCACAAGGTTGCGGTGAGACAGCATTACACCTTTTGGTTTGCCAGTTGTTCCGGAGGTATAGATGAGGGTGGCAAGTTCTTCCTCCTTTACGTTGGCCATCAGGGCTTCAACCCGGTCATTGGGTTTGTCTTTTCCAAGATCACATACTTCTGTCCAAAGCTTTTGACCAGGCAGCTGATCAAAAGTGTACACATGCCCAAGACTTGCTACCTGATCTTTAATGGAAAGGACCTTGTCTAAAATCTCCTGATCCGACAGAAAGACCATCTTGACCTCTGCATCATTCATGATGTAGGCGTAATCCTCTGCGGTAATGGTAGGGTAGATGGGTACGTTGATCGCACCAACCTGAAGAATCGCAAGGTCTGTAATGTGCCACTCAGATCTGTTGTTGGCAATCATCGCCACTTTGTCTCCGGGTTGAATTCCAAGTTCGAGCAAGCCTCTCGACATAGCCGATGCGGTATCTATCATTTCCTGACACGAAAAGCTCTCCCACTTGCCATTCACCTTGGAGGTAAGGCAATCTGGCTGCGGGTAGTTTTTCAGTTGATGATAGTGCAGATCAAATATTCTCGAAATTGCTCCGTGGTCCATTATTGCGGTCTCTTCTACATAAGAAAGATAGTATTTTTAGCGCATGCAAGAGCGAATCCAGGAACTGATTGAACGGCTTGATTTGACCCCACATCCTGAAGGTGGTTGGTACAAAGAGACTTACAGATCAGAACTTTTGGTGGGCGGATCAGACGTTGAAACTGTATTTGGTGATCAGCGGAATGCGGCTACTTCCATTTACTTTCTTTTGGTTGAAGGAACGTTCTCCGCTTTTCACAAAATTCGAAGTGATGAGCAATGGCATTTTTATGAAGGGAGCCATGTCGAAATCCACGTAATTGATGGAAAAGGGGATCACCACGTCAATGTCCTTGGTCCACTTTCTGATGAGGCGGCACCCCAACTCCTTGTTAGGAGTGGAGATCTGTTCGGTTCACGTGTACTTTCAGGATATGCACTTGTGGGTTGTACGGTTGCTCCGGGTTTTGATTTCAAGGATTTTGAAATGCCTTCACAGACCGAGTTGCTGGAAACATATCCTCACCACGAACAGGTCATAAAGGAACTATCGCGTTAATTGATCTTCGCGGCCTGAACGTGCATCCAGTCGAAGTTTCGTTGTCTGCCCAGACTTACCCATCCCTCAGATTCCCAAATTTTCCACCAGGCTTCATATTCCTGCTTGGCGAAAGTGGCTTTATCACGCCCCCATTTCAATTGGTTGTTCTGAGGATCATAGTCCAGCGCAATACCCCAGGAGTGGGTAGACCATTTCGTTCCTCCACGCATCTTCCTCACATTCAAACAACCACCTGTAATGTCAAGTCCGAGTCGTTTGATCTCTTCTTCGCCATAGTGTTTCAGAACTTTGGTAAGCACCTTGTGTAGGCTATCATGAACTTTTTCGTGGCATTGTAACCGTGTTACTTTCTGGCTCTTGTTCCATGAAAGTCTGTGTGTATATGGCAGCTGAATGTATACCTGGTTGGTTCCCACCTTTCCATAGTATTTCTCCAACTCTGCCTGTGTTTGCATTGGCCAGTCATTCGGATTCTTGTTGGGTATATCCTCAGGCCTCCAAACTGGGATGGTGCCACCGATCTCATCCAACGTTCTGTATGCTTCGTATGCTTGCAAGGTTTGCGGACCCCAATAACCATCCACCGGACCAGCTTGGAGCTTCTTTTGGTTGCAAATGATCTGTATATATGCGATCAACTTTCGCTTTGGAGAGAAATCGGAAGGGATGCCCTTTACTTTTGCCAATGCAGCCAACGTCTTCGAACCGAGAACACCATCGATGGGACCGGGCTTCAAACCAGCGGCTTTAAGTTTTTTCTGGGCGAATAGGATGCGATCTTTCATGCTAATTCTTTAACGACATGGTAATATGAGGAATGCCATCCTCTAAGTATTTGTGCCCTGTTGCAATGAACCCATGTGCTCCGTAGAATTTTTCCAGGTGCTCCTGTGCTTCAACAATGATCTCAGCAGGCCAAGCATTGGCCTTGATCCATTGAATACTCTGATCAACAATTTCATGACCAACCCCTGTTCCTCTTACAGATTGATCTACTACAATTCGTCCGATCCACATTTTAGCGGCATCGTTAGGAGATATACGGGCGTAAGCCACCAACGCTCCATTCTTGTGGCCCATAACATGCAGCCAATCCTGGTCTTTGTTGTCAGGATCTACATACGGACAATCTTGCTCTACAACAAAGATGACAGCACGAAGTCTCAGGGAAGCGTAAAGCTCATCCTTGGTCAGTTCTTCCCAGGATTTAAATGTGTAGCTAACGCTTTCTTCCATTGTATACCTGTTTTCCGTTGATGTAAGTATAAAGTGCTTTGGTTTCTGGGATCAACTCTTCCGGTACTGTCATGATATCCCGATCCAGAACAACGAAATCAGCGGCTTTGCCTATCTGGAGACTTCCTTTCTCGGTTTCTTCAAAGCAAGACATGGCTGCCCAAACTGTCATTCCTCTAAGTGCATCGTTCTTGTTAAGCGCATTTTCTGTTTGGAACCCATCCGCAGGCTCACCCTTCATATTCTTCCTCCACACCGCAGCATAGAACGTAGCGAAAGGGTTGATGTCCTCAACAGGGAAATCTGTACCGAGAGGAATCCATTGGAGTTGTGATTTAAGATCATTCAATGCATAGGCGAAGCGCACACGTTCGGGTCCGAGGCGTTTCTCAGCCCAACGCATGTCGCTGGTAGCATGTGTTGGCTGCACTGAAGGTATCACAGAGTATTCTGCGAACTTTTCGAAATCGTCTGGGTGTACCACTTGTGCGTGCTCAATTCTCCATCTTAGATCGTTGGTTCCACCAAGTACCTTACCGTAAACCCCGAGTATATATCGGTTGGCCGAGTCACCAATACAGTGCGTACACATTTGAAATCCCTTTTCTTTCATGACTTCTGCCATGTGTTGGTAATAGGGAAGGGAATCTTGCATTTTGCCGAAATGCCTTGGTTGGTCACGGTATTCGCTGCACAAACAGGCGCCTCTTGAACCCAGAGCTCCGTCAGCATAGAATTTGAATGCCCTTACCTTCAAACGCTCCGTAAGGTAGTGTCCTGCGTTCAGGTAGTGCTTGAAGTTTTCCTCATTGTCAGTCAGCATTGCATATACCTTCATATCCAATACGCCATCCTTATGTGCCTGGTCAATGGCTTCAACTTCGTACTTCTCAAGCCCACAGTCTACTACTGTAGTAATTCCATAGGCGAAACAATTCTCCTGCGCCTTTTGAAAAGCGGGTTTTAGGTATGTGTAATCTGGTTTTGGAATAACGGCCTCCACCAACTCGCAAGGTTTGTCAATAAGCACACCCGTAAGTCCAGATGCATTCACAACGATTTCTCCTCCCTCTGCAGCAGTGTTTCCACTTATGCCTGCAAGATCCAGAGCGGCTTGATTGGCAATAGCTGCATGCCCATCAACGCGTTTAAGGTATACCGGAGTTGTTGGGAAAAGACTATCCAGTGCGTATTTGTGTGGAAACTCGGCATCTTCCCATTTGGTATGGTCCCATCCACGGCCGGTGATCCACACGTCAGGGTGCGCAACGTGGAATGCCTTTGCTTTTTCCAGCACTTCCTCCCAGGATTTCGTTGAAGTCAGATCAACCGCTTCCAGATGCTTGGCGTACCCAACGAAGTGACAGTGCGCGTCAATGATGCCCGGAATAACTGAACGTGTTCCCAGGTCCAGCGTTTCCTTGCCAGCATACTTGTTGAGAATGGCTCGCTGGGCGCCAATGGCAACGATCTTGCCATCCTTAATAGCCATGGCTTCGGCCTTGGCGAAATTTTCATCCACCATATAAATGGTACCGTTGTGGACCACCAGATCTACTTCTTCTGCAGGTCTGCAACTGGCAAGAAGCGTAGTAATTACGATAAAGAGGAGAAGTCTATTTGGTTTCATTCCAGTTAAGTAAGCCTTGAATCTTTTGATGATCTAAAACTAACAGAATCAACAAACCAACAAACGGAAGTAGGGGAAGTCTGTAGCGTACCAATGCGCCAAACACAGGAGTAGCACTACCTATGATGATGGAAAGTATCACAGTGAATCCTACAATCATCAGCAACATGTTCCAATTGATATCCGCTATTCGCCTGCGGATGAAGAATGTAGCAGCAAAGCAGAGCCATATCAGACATGTTTCCGCCACAGAGATAATGGCTAGAAGATTATGGACCTCCCATGGGAAGGGCCTAAATAGGCCTGTTATAAATGCCAAGGGTAACTGAGGTAGGAATCCACCAATGGTATTTGCTACCGGAGGTAAATCAAACTTCGATCCGGCATCATAATAATTTGCCATCCTCACGAAGTCCGCTTGCTTCGCAGCGAGAAGCTCTAGCAGGTGCGTTGTGCTACTCAATTCCAGAATTACAAAAGAGGCTATTCCAATCATGTATATGCCCACATGTGTTAGGACAGGTCGTTCTGTTCGCAGGGAAACCAGGTACCCGATGATCGGAATTGCAATAGCAAAGAGGACATAGAATTTCAATGCGTATAGCAGTAACGCTCCCATGAGAAACAGGATACTCCTGATCCACAATTTCGCATCTCGCTGGAGTATTCCGTACATCATGCAACCTATGCAAAGCATGAGTAAGGCTTCTTTCAATGGGGCAGAGCTCCAAAAGAGCACTGTTGGCATGAAAAAGACCACGCCAATAAGCATCCATGTCAAAGCTTGGGTAACAGACTTAAAGGCCTTGAAAAGAAGCAATGATCCAATGAAAGAAAGGAATGCAAACCAGACATGGTGGACCACGAAAGACCCAAAAGAGAACAGTGCCATGATGGCATTGGCGCGGATCATTACGCGAGAATCGTTATACATCGTTGATTCATATGGCCGATACCACATCTGCATTTCTGAGTAATAGGTTTCGTGTATGTGTGGTGCGGTATCAAAACCGAAAATCATCCTGAAATAATCCGCAGGCTGCTCGGCCAAAGCATGATAGAGGATCATACTATCGTCAAAGTACTTGTACACATCCGCATTCTCCCTGGAATCATAGTAATAGGTATAGAGTGCAGTGAGCCCTACACCAACGATGAATTTCAGAAGAAAGAGCCCGATCAGATGGCTACGCTTAATGCCGAGCCCCTGAAACCATCTTGAACGGTAGATCAAAAAGCAAAGTAAGACGATGTAAACTGCTGCGAGAATCAATGGATCGGTTTAGCTGTGTAAAAGTAGCTGTAAATCGTTGAAAAATGGAAGTGAGAAACCATGTACACGGTGAAGGATGTTTTTACATTTGAGTCCACAATTTCAGACTATGGAAATGACGACCTCAGAACAGATGGTAACGGTAGATACAGCACAGGAATTAGGGCTACTGCCAGAGGAGTACGAACAGATCAAATCAATCCTGGGGCGGAACCCAAATTTTACCGAGTTGAGCATTTACTCGGTGATGTGGTCTGAACATTGTTCGTACAAGAACTCAATCAAATGGTTGAAAACGCTACCAAAGACTGGTCCTCACATGTTGGTGGAAGCAGGAGAGGAGAATGCCGGGCTTGTAGATATTGGCGATGGTCTCGGTTGTGCATTTAAGATCGAATCGCATAACCACCCTTCTGCCGTGGAGCCTTATCAGGGAGCTGCGACTGGAGTTGGGGGTATCAATCGCGATATTTTCACCATGGGTGCGCGACCAGTGGCCCAGCTTAATTCATTGAGATTTGGCTCCATAGATCTGGATCGAACCAAGTGGTTGATCAAAGGTGTAGTAAAAGGAATTGGAGATTACGGTAACAGCTTCGGTGTACCCGTACTTGGAGGCGAGGTATTCTTTGATGAATGCTACAACACGAATCCATTGGTAAACGCGATGTCAGTTGGAATTCTTAAGACTGATCGTATTATATCTGCTACTTCACATGGAACAGGTAATCCTGTATATATCGTAGGTTCTTCCACGGGTAAGGATGGCATTGCCGGAGCGGCTTTTGCATCAAAGGATTTGTCTGAAGAGTCAGCGGAAGATCTTCCAGCTGTTCAGGTGGGTGATCCCTTTCAGGAGAAACTTCTGTTAGAAGCCACACTGGAGTTAGCGAAAACGGATGCGATTGTCGGAATGCAGGACATGGGAGCGGCTGGAATCACTTGTTCTACCTCGGAAATGAGTGGAAAGGAAGGCTTTGGAATGGATATCAATCTTGACAAGGTTCCTACGCGTCAGGAAGGCATGAAGGACTGGGAGATTCTGCTTTCTGAATCTCAGGAAAGAATGCTTGTGGTAGTTGACAAGGGAAAAGAACAAGTGGTAGAGGACATTTTCGATAAGTGGGATCTACATGCTGTGCAGATCGGTGTGGTAACGGAAGGAGGCATACTCCGCTACTATATGCACGGTGAATTGGTGGCTGAACTACCGGCAGAGTCGCTCATCCTTGGTGGCGGAGCACCAGTTTATGAAAGAGAGTATTCAGAACCAGCATACTACGCTGAAGGCAAAAGCTTCAGCATTGATCAGGTTGAAGAACCAACAGATTACAAAGCAGTAGCCAAGCATCTGATCTCTCATCCGAACATAGCCTCCAAGCGTTGGGTAATTGAGCAGTACGATTCAATGGTGGGCACGGTGAATATGAGCACGAATAAACCTACTGATGCAGGTATCGTTAACCTCAAAGGACAGGATAAAGCCATAGCGGTGACGGTAGATTGTAATGCGCGATACGTTCACGCTGATCCCGAAGAAGGGTGTGCAATTGCAGTATCTGAGGCAGCAAGGAACATTGTGTGTTCAGGAGGAAATCCTTCCGCGATTACCAACTGTCTGAATTTTGGTAATCCATATAACCCAGAAGTATACTGGCAGTTTGTAGGAGCGATCAAGGGCATGAGTAAGGCTTGTACGAAGTTCCAGACACCGGTTACGGGAGGAAACGTGAGTTTCTATAACCAAATCGCTGTGGATGGAAAAGAGGAGGCGGTATTCCCGACTCCAACTATTGGAATGATCGGTGTGGTGGAATCAAAAGATGATATTACAACACTTGCTTTCCAAAATGAAGGAGACCAGATCTATTTAGTTGGCAAAAGTGTTGATGATATTTCATCCTCAGAATATGTATACAGCTATCACGGAGTAAAACTATCAGGTGCGCCTTACTTTGATCTTGAAGAAGAGGCCATCATGCATGGATGGATCAAATCCATTATCAAGGCAAATGTGGCAACCAGCATACATGATGTTGCAGACGGTGGAGTGTTCACTGCGTTACTGGAAGCGGGTATGCCTAATGGCTTTGGTTTCGATGTGAATTGCGATACCAGCGTAAGGAAAGATGCATTCCTTTTTGGTGAAGCACAGGGCAGGGCAGTGGTGAGTGTGAGCGCAAGCAACGTAGAGGCATTCGAGAAACTTGCTTCAGAGCAGGGAATGGCCATTACTAAACTTGGTACTACCACTTCAGGTCCTATGACTATAGATGGGGAAGACTTTGGAGGTCTTACCGACTGGGAGCAGATCTACGATACGGCATTAGAACAAAAACTGAACAACAAATAACATGTCCTCGATTACCAACAATGGCAAAACCGTTCTTCTGAAGGGAGATATTCCTCCGGCAGGCGATACAGCCCCAGACTTTACATATGTGACCGACAGCATGGCTGAAGCGTCTCTTTACGATATTACCGATCCGGTCAAAGTGATCCTTGCAATGCCTAGTCTTGATACAGGTACGTGCTCAAGAGAAATGATCAGATTTGATAAGGAGCTAGAAGGAAAGGAAGGCGTATATGCATTGTGCATGACCATGGATCTTCCTTTTGCCATGAAGCGATTCTGTACTACAGAGAATGTAACGAACGTACATGTTGGATCAGACTACAGGTACAAAGACTTCCTGGGTGAGTTCAACGTTGAGATGCTCGATGGAGCGCTCAAAGGATTGGCTTGTAGAGCTGTCTTTGTGATTGATGATAAGAACGAAGTACAGTATTCCGAATTGGTAGCAGATCTTGGTAGCGAGCCAGACTACGAAGCAGCGCTTAGTGTAGTCGACAGGCTCGCGGGTAAATAGAAAGGGCCCCCGTTTGGGAGCCCCGTCTAAATCGCTAAAAACCTACTTAGAATTGTATGTTGATCGCTTCACCCGTTAGTAGATCCGGGTTAAGCGTTATCTTCTTTCCACCGTTGATGGAGATTGAACATGTGTTCGGACCTGAAGAACCTTCGTTCTCTGCATATACTACCAGGTGGTTGTCACCAGGCTTTACCAGAAGTGAGAAGTGATCTCCCGCTTTTCTCAGGGTGTGGTGGTTGATTACCCACACACCATTCAGGCTCACAGAAACAATGTCTCCATCTTCTGCAGCGTGGTCCCACAGCCTTAGGTCTACGTGTGGACTGTTAACCGTTACCGTATTCGTTACATCATAGGTAGAAGGATCTGGGCCTTTGCCTGGCATGTTTACACGAATAAGGAGTGTGTTACTCTCGTCACCTATTTCATTTTCTATATGCCACCTCACGTTGAAATGTGTTAGATCGTCCCAATCTTGCTGCGACTGCATAAGGAAGCAGAACGTATAAGTGATTCGCTTACCATTAATCTGAACGTGAGGGTCAGTCTTTAGAAGCTCTGTTGTGAAATCCTGCGCGTGTAGCTTATTCGTGCCAGCCCAGAAGCCAACTTTACCCATCCTGATCTTGTGGAAGCACTTCATGTCTGCATTCATGTCGAATGAAATGTTCACAGATCCCATGTAGGGGATATTGCCACATGTGGCATCTGATTGCCATGTAGAGTCTCCCAGCATCACTGCAGTAGGATGCTTGATTCTCATGTTACGACAAGCCACTTCAAAGAAATCCAGCTTGGTACTTTTCTTCGTACAGGAAGTAATACTCAGTACTCCTGCGAAAGCGATAAGGATGAGTAGATACTTTTTCATTTCTATTGATTAGCGCGTTTGATCTAATCAATACAAATGCTATGCCAAAAAGTGGATCAACGAGGGTAGGGAAGATGCGATTGAAACTATCTCTTGTTCACATCAATAGATTTACCCCTGAGCTTCCGCATATGCAGCTCTATCGTTCGATGCCCATGGAATGCTATTTCACACGTATTCAAACCTGAAGCTTGATTATGAGCGTATACGTTGAGTAAATTCTGACCAACTTTTAGAGGAAGCGTGTATGTGGCTCCAGCATTGGTGATCGTCATATTGCTGGCAAGCGTAACTCCGTTCATACAAATGGTAACACGATCACCATCTTCACCCGCGTTATCGCGTACCGTAAAAGTTATGACGTTGTCCGTAGTAGCAACTGTTTCCACAACCTCATAAATCTTACAGGTTCCAAACTTGCAAACTTCAGCGCAAAGCGTGTTGCTCCAATCACCTATTTCATTTTGAATATGCCAATTGAGGTGGATGCAGCCCAGTTTATCCCAATCGGCCTGGGATGCAAGTTGAAAACAGAATATGTATGTAACCTGATTGCCTGTAATTGCTACGGATGACTGGGTAGCCAACAGGCTTTGGGTATGTGATGTTGCCTGAAATTGATTTCCTGATTTATCCTTGAAGATAACGTCACCCATATTGATCGCATAGATACAATCCTTGTCGCCTTTAAAGTCGAACTTAACTTCAACAGCTCCGGAGTAGGGAGTTGTCCCACAGGTAGCATCGGATTGCCAGGTAGAATCACCAAGCATAAGCGCAACGGGATTAGATATTTTCATACCACGACATTTGGTCTTGAAAAAGTTCAGTCGTGTGTCTTTCTTGTTACATCCGTATAACAGAACTGACAAGAGAATCAGAATCCAAAAGGAGTTCTTTTTAAAGAATTGCACGTGTTATACTTAGAACTGGATGTTTACTGCTTCTCCGGTAAGGAGGTTTGGTTCCAGTTTGATCTCCTGTCCGTTATTAATGGATATGGAGCACGTGTTAGGTCCTGAAGAACCTTCATTCTCTGCAAAGATGATCAGGTGATTGTCTCCCGGCTTGATCTTGGCCGTAAAGTAGTGTCCTGCGATGGATAGGGTATGGTGCTCAATGATCCAAACATCGTTCAGATTAACAGAAACGATATCACCGTCTTCTGAAGCATGATCCCACAAACGGAACGTAATCTCGTCATCGTTCACATTTACAGTTTGCTTCACTGTATAGGTAGAAGGATCAACAGGTTTACCTGGAATATTGATTCTCAATAGCAGGCTATTGCTCCAGTTGCCAATTTCGTTCTCAACATTCCATCTTAGGATGATGTGTGTGAGTGCATCCCAATTTGCCTGAGAGTTCATGGTGTAACACCACGTGAATGTTACGCGTTGACCAGACTTGCTAACCAAAGCACTACTTACTTCTCTCGATTCAGTATAAGTAGCAGGAATTTGATTCGCACCAGCAAAGAATTCAACCTTACCCATTCTAATGAGGTGAAGACATGCTTCATCACTTAGATAATCAAAAGAAACGCTGATCGATCCTGTTAGAGGGTCGCTACTGCAAGTACCCGTAGGTAACCAATCGTAAGTAGGGTTTTCGATCTTCATCTTGTTGCACTGGGTTTCGATGAAGTGTAGTCGCGTGTCCTTCTTTGTACACGAGTTAAACCCTACAGAAACAAGCAGAATGCAGATGATGGCTGAGAACTTCTTCATTATCTTAAAGTTACGGATTATAAATCAGCTGAATTGCCATTGAGCCCTTCAAATCCGATTTGAGTATGACCTGTTGTGTTCCAAAGGCATCTGCTACTCTCACGGCAGCCGTGTTCGGAGGTTGTCGACCCAGGTTATGGGCATACAACACCAGATCGTTTGTACCCTTGTTTAGTTCAATTTCAAGCAGTTTCTTTTCTCGTACCAGTTCGTACTTTTCGAGAATTGGTTCCCCGTTGAGGTACAGCGATATGATATCTCCATCCACGATCTTATCATCCCAAACGATGATCTTCACCTTTCTGTCATTCACAGAAAGCTGTTGGCTGATCTCATAACGTCTGTTGTTAACGAATTTAGGTGTGGTGTCAATAGGAGGAGGGATGTTCTTCAAAGAATCCTCAATCTCCTTCTTACGCTTTCTATCCTTTTCAGCCGCAAGACGATCTTCCATCTCTTTCTTCCTGCGCTCCTCTTCAGCTAGTCTGGCAGAATCAGCTGGGTCGATCGGAACGAAATTGATGCCTTTCTTCCTACTCTTGAAGCTAATGCGATGGATCTTTCCTAGTTCCGCAAACTGATACTTTGCAGATAGATTCAGCCCAATAAAGCTTCCATCCGTACGGAACTTATCGGTTACTACAGTAGTTCCTTCACGGTCAATTCTATAGTCTGCATTCAACAGATCTCCCTGCGTTGTAAAGTTGTAATTCAACCCAATGGCGAACAACCAGTGTCTGTCGTATACTTTCTGAATCCCGATTTCCGGAATGACGGATAAACTATATTCCGAAAAATTCGCATCCATGAACAGCTCTTCGTTGTTGATTGGGAATACCCTGTATTCACTCACGGTACCTTTCCCAATCACGTTGTATGAAAGTCCACCCTGCAGATAACAGTATGTGTTGTCTTCATCAAGGGGTAAGCTGAAGTGAAAGTTTCCGAAGAAGTTGTAATGGAAGTTCAGTACATCAATGTTGACCTTATATCCTGAGTTTCTACTCGCAAAATCCTGATCCCTCAGCTTCCACCAAAGTGCACTTTGTGCCATCCCTGCCTCAATTCCGATACGATCCTTGAGTCTTAGGTAAAACGATCCACCGGTCCTCAAGGGTAAGCTGAAGTTATTGCTAAGAATGCTTCCTTTCGAATCTACCTGCTTTAACAAATACCCCGAAGAAAGGTTAGCTCCAACGTATAATCTGGTCTGAGAGAACGCTGTTATTCCCAGCAGACTCAAAACGATGAATGTTAGTTTTCTAAGCATGAAGTGCGATTTTCTATCGTTAGAACAATTTTCGTGCCATCATTTGCCAATGAAGACGAGCTCTCCATCAACGTTGGTTTCATCCCATCCTCCCTGGTCATAGTCGTTTCTGACATGTTCAGAGTACGTAAGGACTAACTTATTGTTTCTTAGTTCTTTAATTGAGTAATCCCGGTCAAGGGTAACACCTATCTTCTTCTTACTGCTATCCCTCCAGAACCAGGTGCCATCTTCCGTAGTTACATCACCATCAAAGTCAGTGATCATCTGGTATACACCCTTCCTTCTGATACTGAGGTCTTTGTTATACGTATAGGTTTCTACTACCTCTGTGAAATCGAATATGGATTTGATCGTCATCTCTCCGTTTTGCACGCTTGTCTCACGCGTGAAGGCAAATGTGTTTCCAGAATAGTTGGTAGAAGAGGCATAAGTTTCTAGCATGGTCTGCAATACCCACTCGTTTTTGAGCCTGGCTTCACGCGACCGGAGCGAGATAAACGGGTCGTCCGATCCCTTCTTACAGGAAGTCAGCCATACAAGTGGCAACAAAGCCAGATACCATCGGAGTTTCATGCAGATTCGCTATCTTTTTCCAAAACTACGAATCTGTTGAAGAAGTATTTGAAAGTAGCGTGGAAATGGACGTGGAGAATTGCGCTGGTCTTTCTGATACTTACCAATCTGTGGGTACTGGCCTATCGTTGGATCAACCCCCCGATTACGTATCTCATGGTTTCCAAATACATGGAAGACGACAGCGAGGATGCCTCTATAGCTTACAATTGGGAGGATATTGAAGATATCTCTCCACATCTTCAACTGGCCGTTATTTGCTCAGAAGATCAGAAGTTCATTAAGCACAACGGTATCAGTTGGACTGCCATTGAAAAAGCAATGGAGGATAAGAAGAAGGGAAAGAAATTGAGAGGGGCGAGCACGATTACGCAACAGGTAGCCAAGAACGCCTTTCTATGGCCAGGAAGGAGTTGGGTTCGTAAGGGGTTTGAATTTTATTTCACCATGTTGATCGAACTCTATTGGCCAAAGAAGCGGATATTGGAAGTATACCTTAATATCATTGAACTGGGGCCAGGTGTTTATGGCGCGCAGGCGGCAGCTGAGAAGTATTTCAAACGCGATGCGAAAGACCTGAGTAAGAACCAGTCCGCGCTCATTGCAGTTGTGTTGCCCAATCCTATTAAGATGTCTCTGGCCAGGCCCTCATCTTACATGCGCAAGCGGAGGGGTTGGGTAACCAATCAAATGCGACTATTTGGAGGTACAGGGTACTTGAAGAAACTCGATGAATAAGGCGATACTGGTCATATGTCTGTTTATTCCGTTTCTGGGAACTGCACAGAAGAATGCCTGGCAGCGGTTCTGGGAATTACCCCTGGCAGAGAAAACATGGGTAGCCTTACACCCAGTGAAGGCCAAGAAGGTTTGGGAACTTAAACCGAAGGTTGATTCCCTGGTGGGCCTTGCCAAGAAATATCCCGCGTTGGATGGAGATGAGGCGGGCGGACAAGTGGATGCTTTTCGGCACCTATGTTGGATGTATCTGGTGGCTCAAAAGATTGGAAAGAAACCGGCATTAAGATTGGGAAAAGCGCATGAAAGAGGTAACCATCAGCAATTCAAAAAGAAGAAGTACAATGCCGCCAATCCTCCTGACAGGGCAAGTATGGCAATGGACCTATATAACAACAGGGTAGGAGTAGCCATTCAGCAGCATAAGGTTTATGAATCAGGCGACATTGTTGGATACATAGCTGGTCTAATCGCTCAGGGCGCTGCTAAACGGATACGCAAGGATGACGATGGAAATTCCCTCAGTTTACACGGATTCAAAGTTCTGGAGTGGCAGGGGAGATGGAACAACGGGCGTGTGGTGGTTCCAAGTGACCAGATGAATTGAAGAAGTGGTGAGATGAGAGTAGTTAGTATTGAGTAAACTCCTAATGAACTCAATACTCATATCCCACTACTTCTTCACTTTTTCCTTGTCTTTCACCAGGATCCGACACTTAGGCAGGAGTACTTTCAGGATATCGACATCCTTATCTGAAATGGAATTCCCCCGAATGTCAAGCTCCCTGAGCTTTTGAAGATTGGAGATGTCTTCAGAGATTTTCTCTAGCTTGTTGTTGCGTAGCGACAAGTACTCAAGATTCCTGAGTTGCATAAACACTGATGGCAATGTGGTGATATTGTTGTCTGATAATGAAAGGTGAGTGAGCGACCTGGCTCTACTAATGCCTGTTGGCAATGCCGTTAGTCCGCATTTTTTGAGGTTAACGGTTTTGAGCTTTTTGAATTTCTCCCAGCACATGGGTAAATCCTTAAGGTTAGTTTGTTCTATATGCAGCTGATTAAGCTCTGGTAGCAGGCATAGCGTTGGAGGAATCTTCAATGCATCGCACTCATTTCTGACAATGCTGAGTGATTTAAGGTTGTACCATCCTCCAATCTCTTCCGGGAGAGAATCCAGGGAAGTGCCTACGAAGTCTACATACAGCAAACTCTTCATAGATTCTACTTCTTTAGGGAGTGCATTCAACCTGTTTCCCCTTGTGTACAATCGCATCAAAGACGTAAGATTACCCACTGCCGAAGGAAGAGATTCCAGGCTGTTGTTGATGAGCGTCAGTCGCTGAAGGTTGACCAGCTTTTCAAGCTTATCGATGTTCTTGTTGAGGTCAACTTCTTTGACTTCAAGTACGTAAGCAGCCCGCCATCCTTTGGCCGCTTTCTTAATGTCGTTATAGGTAGATTGCTGTGCAGAGGATGCAATTCCAATCACAAGTGCTATGCACAGCAAAGAGAAGCGCATTATGCTTTCTGTTCAATATTGTAAATGGTCTGGGTTGGGAACGCCATATCCAATCCTGCTTCATTGAACCTGTTTAGAACAGCGAGGTTTATTTTGGTATTGGTCTCACCAATGTGCTTGTCCTTCCTAATCCAATAAACACATGTAATACCCAGAGCAAAGTCTCCGAAGGTGTCGAAAGTAGTGTGATCCGCGTCCTCAACATCCTCTTCGTGCTCTTTTAGAATTTCTTTCAATATGGATATTGCCTGTTCCATTTGAGCACCGGTCATATCATAAGTTAGTCCAACAGCAAGGATCACTTTTCTGCTTGGCTCCAACGAAACATTCTCGATCGCATTTTTAGTGAAAACAGAATTAGGCAGCGTAACAACCCTGCCCTCAAGTGTACGGATCCTGGTTTTTCGGATACCAACATCCTCTACCACACCCTCAAATCCGTTGATCTTAATCCTGTCTCCAAGTGTGAAGGGCTTATCCGCAAATACTGTGATACCACCGAAGATGTTTTCCACAGAGTCCTTTGCAGCCATTGCCAGCGCAAGACCACCAATACCAAGACCCGCAATCAGTGCACCTACATCGTATCCTGCATTGTTAAGTGCTACAATAATACCTACGATCCATATAACGGAACGAAGGAGCTTTCTAACCACCGGTATCAATTGATCATCCAGATCGCTTTCGGTCTTTTCGGTAAGTGGAACAAGGTATTCCTGGATCATTGCATCAACCACCCTCGCTACTAACCACGTAACGTTTATAGCGATAAGGATGTAGTAGATTTTGTTGGTCCAGTTGTTCATCCATTCCGTCATGTTCAGCGATTCGATTCCGAAGTAGAATCCCAGAATGGCAATACCAAATACTACCGGCTCCTCCAACATGTCGATGAGGATATCATCGAGTCGTGTTTTGGTGCGCGCTGTTAGCTTCTTAATGATCTTACTGAAGATCCAGTATACGATCTTGGCTACGATCAGGCCACCCGCTATTATTCCAAGCGCGATAAGCCATTCACCGACCGTATTCATATAAAATTCTTTGTCAAGAAAGTCTTTCATAACTCACGAATTCAGGGCAAAAATACTATTCGAAACAGAACAACGCGTTTACTGCTTGATCAATTGTATGGTCTTGTTTCCGTTTGATGTTCCAACCGTTAGGAAGTAGGCTCCGGGAGCAAGATTGGAAACATCCACATACGTTTCAATATTCCCACTACCGTTCAACGACCGTTCTACCTCTGATCTTACAATCTTGCCATCAGCACCTATGAGTAACCAGAAGCAGGAGTTTGTCCCACCCACGTTCATTTTAAATTGATCTTTGCATGGATTAGGGCCCACTTTTAAGTCAAATTGTTCATGCTCATCCACACCTACGGTAGACTTAAAGTATATGATCTGTCCATCAGACGTTCGCGAAGCAGATAGCAAGCCGGCACCATTTTCTGCTCTAACTGAAAGATAGAAACTGGTAGTGGCGGTCTGGAACACTGAATCGATAGCCGTAAGCTTAAACCAGTTGTCCGTCCAGCCTAGGACATTAGAATCGCCAGGACTGCTGCCTATGGCATACCAGTATCTCGCAATGGCGCTGTTGGTATCGCCTGAAGGTGACCAGTTACCTGTAATGTAAGGCCAGGTAGTAACGGTGTCCTCGTCCGCGCCCATTCCATCTCTAACTGAATCAATAACGGAAGGTGGGGTCCAATCTATGTTCACGTCCTGGAACGCAATGTTTGAAATGTTACCTGCAGAATCGGTAACTATGGTCTTTATCCGACATGCTGGTGTAGTGGGATTCGGATTCTGATACCTTGCTTCACCCAAAATGCTTGAATCTACCCGTACCGTTACATTTGCACCTCTGTCATGGTAAATCTTCAGGTTATTGACCGTGAAGACCGAGTTTCCAGATCTGAAAGAAACGGCATTTCCACTTTGCAAAGGCGTAGCGTCAGTCCAAGTAGAAGCCAAAGCATCGTCTACGTAAACGGCAATCTTTCCCGTGGTTTTGCAGTAGGTTACCTTTACATCATACCATTGCCCTTGCACCACGTTGAAGAGGTCATCGGTAACGAGATTAAATACGTCATTGACCACTTCATAGATCTGCAACTTGTTGTCGTCTTCTCTTAGCCAGAAGAAATAAGAATTTCCCCTGTTGGTTTTGTGTGCGGAGTCACACATAAAGTGGAAGCCGCCTCGCTTGTTGTTGCCTGAGCCATCAATCTTACAGGCCCAATGGTATAGGAAGTTCGTGGCAGTATCCTGGTTTAGCGAAGCGTAGATATTCGTATTTCCCAGTGCCTGATTGGATTGCTCGAGGTACTTGTTGCTGATATTCCATGTGCCCGTAGCAATGCTCCAATCTGGATGGATAATGCTATCAAAGTTGTCGGAATAGAAACCATACCTATGATTCGCCCTCCATTCTGAGCCGTCAAAGTAGATGACCTGGTAGAACTGCTTATGTACACCCGATCCACCAACATTGTCAGAATCGTTGAACTGAACGTTGAAGTCCGCGGTTTCCCATCCAGCGATGTTTGAGATGGTAGATACCGGAGCGATGCTGTCGGTTCCTGGAACACCACCGAAAGATGCATTCCAGTTACAAGCCCATCCGGGGTTAGTTGTGGCGCAGTCGCTTCGGAATTCAATTAATACTGAGCCAGTAGAGGCAGTAATGGTACCAGGGTTATTCAATCCTGTGTACTTACCTATAAGTGGTGCATTTGTGGTTGCTCCGTCATATATAAACATAAAGTCCCAATTGTTCTCAAGATCAAATTGCGAGAACGATATGGTTACCGAGGAAGCTCCAGGTGGTTGAATAAGCGTAAGGTCCCGTTCATCGTCCGTATAGTTACCTGTGCTTCCGCCTGAATCGTAGAATGTACCCGAATTGGCGGTTAGTGTATTGATGGTTGGCGCATTATTGATCAGTTTATAGTACTTCTCCCAGTCCCAATACTGACCTGGATCGGTATGCGTCTGATTAGGGTAATGCTGATGTCCTTTGATCTTGGTACAACCGCCCAGAACATTCGTGCCGGAAGAGGCTGGTCCATAGTAAGTACGAAGTGGGCTAATCCCGTAGCCGCTGTTACACACATCTCTCGTTAGCGCTGCGGAAGCATTGTACATGGCGTTGGTGTACCAGGCGGGATTGCTCACATAACCTTCATGCTCATAGCCGATGGTGTAAGGGTTTGCTGAACCAACATGCCATGCCTTGTCAGACTCTCTTACCATTTGAGTGATTTGGCCATCGGAAGAGCGTATGACATAGTGATAAGAAACGTTGGATGAACAATTCTTTGCCCAGGAAATGGCTCCTGCGTAGCTACCCTGAACAGTATGAATAGTTACAGCGGAAACAGGAACACCCCGTGAACTATAGTTGCAGCTAGGGGCAGGATCCCAAATGGCCGGACCATAGTCCGGGCTTTTCAACCCTGTTGGAACGTAGCCTTGACCATTTCCATTGTAAATCCCATTAGGGTAAACCCTTATCAGAGGGGCAGAGAGGACGTTGAGGTTTGACTTCCCAAACACCTTGACCATATCAATTTGTGGGTCTGCAAAACCGTATTTCTGTTGGTGCGCGGTCTGCTCCATGAACCAGAGAATCTGGTACGTCCTTGCGTTGGCCGCAAAGTCTGATTGTACGCTGGTTCGAGGAATTTCAGATAATCGTTCAATAACCGGAATTAGGGATTCAACCGTATATGGTTTAGGAATGCTCAGCTTGGTAGCAATGTTTTGCATGGCCATTGCGTACAGAAGTATTTGGTTGATTGTGCGATCGGATCTTCTGGGCACGTTGGCATTAGCATAGTATACAACACTATCGGCCGTTTCATTGAAGTATCCTTTTCCATCGGATATCAACCCAAAAAGCCCTTTTGCGGTTGGTATACCCGCACAGCTATGAAGCGTTCCAGGTAGGTTCTCGAATCTTGTTTGCGTGTACGAAATGGCTTCAAGAATTCCCCTGGGTAAATCAGGGAAGCCTGCATACACAATGTTGAATTCAGCCTGGTATTTATTATCTGGTGCTTTGTATTCACCTTGACCGTATCCAAGGCTACAAAAGCATGTAATCAAAATGGTAGCAGCGTATTTAACGGATCGTGGCATCAGAATCCTACACCAAATCCAATTCTGATGTCCAAGGGAGAGCCATAAGGATAGCCCGTTGAACTGGTAGAATAGCTAGCGTACAGTAGGTCGTACAAAGCAATAGCATATAGACTCACGTTACCACCGACCTGATACCTGTATCCCCCACCAATCAGCGCGCGAGGATACCATTTCCTTCCACTCAGGTATACCGGGAAGTTAAGGTTCAAGTATTCTGCGTGCGCAAAAACGTTGTCGGTGATCATGTATCGATTGAAGATTCTTCCACCGTACACATAGAAAGAACCGTACAAGTTGCTGTAATACACGTTATTGATTCCAACCCCAACCGAGTACTTTTCCGTTACACGGTATCCCACAAGGGGAGACACTTCAATATAGGTGTAGTTGCCACCTGCGGAGGAACCGAATTGAAGTGCCACGTTACCACCATAGTAGAGTTTATCCTTAAAGGATGAGGGCTCCTTGTCTTTGACCTTCTTGGATGATGGGTCCGGCCCATAATCCTGTCCAAATGAAATCAAACAACTCAGTAGTGCAATGATGAAAATTACTGTGCGCATAGGATAAAATTAAGGTTTCTTTCAGGCACTATCCAATTTGGATGTCCCGAAGAAATAAACGACAATGCTCCACAACTTCTTGTTCTTGCTCTGAATGCGGTGCATGTCCGCAATTATCGACCATTTTGGACACTGCAAAACCGGAAACATTTTTAACGATGGAATCGACTTGTGCAGGTGTTCCATATTGGTCCTCTTTTCCCTGAATGGCAAGTATTGGACAACGGATGTTTGAGAGTAGTGATTCGATATTCCATTTTCGAAACGCTTCCGTTTGCCAGGTATCAGACCAGGCGTAGAACAACGTTCGGTACTTATCGCCATGATACCTTTCAAGTGCCTGTTGGAACCTCTCACTGGCCTCGAATTCGATAGTGGCCTCCTGAATTCCGGCAACGCTGATTTCTTCTACGAACACATGGGCTGCCATGGAAACAACCGCCTTGGCGGGGTATTGTGAGGCGTGAATGAGTGCGATACTTGCACCATCGCTATGACCCACCAGGATATAATTGTCAATGCTTAGTTTCTTTAAGAGTTCCGGAAGGACGTTCAGGGCTTCCTGGTGCATATAATCATTGGTTCTGTTTTCCAACATTCGAGAGGAAGTCCCATAGCCAACACGGTCGTATACCAGACCTTTCATTTGGAACTGATCACAAAACTTCTGAGGAAAGTCGCGCCACTGACGTATGCTTCCTAATCCTTCATGCAGGAATACAGCACAGGTTGAATTGGGATTTAATTCCCAATTAATCAATTCATATCCTATATTGTGGTCAAGGACCTGAACAACCATTTTCTGAACTAAACGGAGCGAAGATATGATTTCGATCCCGTCATACATTGAAGAACTACGCGCGTACAAACCCGGTTTGCCGGTTGCAGTACTGAAAGAGGCACTGAGTCTTGACCGTGTTGCTATACTTTGGAATAATGAGAACAATTTTGGGATGCCTCCGAAAGCCCGTGAGGCCATGCTGGAAACAGTAGAAATCTCTAATCTTTATCCAGACCCGACCAGTGAATTACTGAGGCAACGTATCGTTGCGATGAATGATTACCGTATTGAGGTTAACCAGGTTGTGGCTGGGAATGGGAGCGAAGGCCTGCTCAACGACATTTTTACCGCGTTCTTTGATAAGGATGATGAGTTCATCACCTCAGAAGGAACATTTGCGGCTGTATATATCTGGGCGAAGGCTCACAATGTGAAGACAATACGGGTGCCGCTTACAGATGAGTACGGATTTGATGTGAAGGCCATTGTGGGTGCTATCACTCCGAAGACCAAGGCCATCTATCTATGCAACCCTAACAATCCCACAGGTAAGATGATATCTGCGGATGAATTGAAGTGGGCCATTGATAATACACCCAGGGAAGTGCTGATTATCGTAGATGAGGCATACTATGAGTTTGCTAAGGCAATTGACAAGGATTATCCGGATTCTCTGGACTATCAAAGCCCTAACGTACTTACACTTCGTACGTTTTCGAAAGCATATGGCGTGGCTGGAGCGCGGATAGGTTATGCGATGGGGCCGGCACATTTAATTCAGGCTTTAAACAAGGTTAAACTCACCTTTACACCGTCTAATCTGGCGCAGGCCACGGGCTATGGAGCTTCAAGAGATGAAGAATTTCTTAAGATGACCATTGAGAACAATCTTACCTGGTTACCCAGGTTCTATGAAGTCTTTGATCGGTTGGGTATTCAGTACGTACGGTCAACGGGTAACTTCGTAATGATTGCGCTGCCATCTGCCGGGGAGGCTGAGGAGTTGATGGATCAACTTCTGCGTAAAGGAGCATTCACGAGATTGCTAACTGCTTTCGGGTTACCGCATTGCATCAGAATAACCATTGGACGCCCGGAAGAGAACGAATGGTTCCTTGAGAAACTGAATGAGGTCTACTCAGAGAGCTGAAAGCCCATCAATACAACAGAGCATTCCTGACCACCACCTTTGCCACCAACAAGTGTCTTGATGGTGTATTCATTTGTAGCAGCAATTCTGAAATCCCAGTATTCCACGTTATCGTGGTTGGCAGAGTCGAACATCACGTCATTGTTTGGATTAAGAAGCTGAAAAGAACTGTTCTTCAGTCGTTTACTAACCACATTAACAATCCTGTAGGTGTAACCGGCCGTTAAGACCACCTTAAGCTGACTTGTTTGCCCCGGAGATACGTAAGTTGCATACAATCTTCCTGTAGGAGTGAACCCTTCCAGTTTTGGAAGTGCCTCATTCGTAGCCATCTTTTTACACTGTGCGTTAACCTGTGTGCTCGAAAGCGCAAGGATCAGGGATAAACCGAAAAGGATAATAAAGTTCTTCATGACTAAGCTGAGGTAATCTTGGTTCTTATTTCCAGTATTTTCTTCTTGATGTCATCTATCAACACCGTTTTGTAAGACGATTTGCTTTGTGAAATCAGGTAGGTAGTGCGGTTTTGCGCTTCTTCTACATTCTGTCCCTGGTCTATCGTCATCTCAATTTGCTCAAACATATTTTGAAGAGGGATAAGCTCATTCAAAATTGCCGAGTTGTCAATCTCATCCTGAGGCATTGCCTTTAACATCATAATGATGTTTCTAAGCGTCAGTTTCTGCTCAATAATCCTTGCATTGATTGCAGTAAGGGGCTCGCCCTCCATATCGGATGCACATTGTGTGCCAAGAAATAGAGATTCGATCCACGCGCCCGTTGCGATCAATGCAGCGGTACCTGGTCGGTCATTCTCCTGAAGATACAAATCCGCATCCCAGTAATACTCCGTGATCACTTTGAACAATGAATCTTTGTTGTCCTGATTGTCTTTGAGTCGCTTCAAGGCGTTGGCTTCGAAGATTCCGGTGATCCCAATGTCCGCGGTCATGGACTCAAGCGCCTGTAGATACTCCATAGATCTGTCATTGTGGCCAAATACAGCAGCATAGCTCATGTCTGCACCGTAAACACCAATGTTCAGTGCTTTCGAAATAGGCGTAGTGTAATTGGCCTGGTACTGCACGGCATTCATTAGCTCAGGTTTGTATGGGGCTCCTGAATTTGTAATGATGCTTGCCATCTCGATAGGAGATGGTGTTGCATAGTACACGAACTGATCACTTTCTGTATTGTTATTGTTCGTTGTTGTGGTTTGGTTGTTTCCGTGATCAATGTGATCCTCTGGTTCATCTGTTGCTCCACATCCACCTAAAAGTGCAGAAGCGACAAAGAGAGGAGCCAAAAAGTGCTTTTTCATAGCCAACGTTTTGATAGGCGATAAATGTAAGGAATTGTACGACACGCGTGCAACGATTAACTGTTAAGGAATGCTAACGTTGAATTACCGTGTAGGGTGAAGACTGGCACGCATGTCAGAGACCCAGGACCATTCACATTGGTATTCGCTATCCCTTCGGAACAGCTTGCTCAAATCAGCTTTGGTTTTCAGTCCGCCATCCACCTTAACGCTCGTGGTTTTCATTTCAACATGTAGGCCCTTGTCTTTGGCTTCAAGAGATATCCTCCCACTTTTTACGCGAAAGTTGCCCTCATTGCAAACGGCACCGTTGTAGTGCACGGCAAAGCATTTGGCCTTTTTCATGTTGTCAATCACAATGGTCTTATCAGATGAGGGTTTTGCGATGAACAGAATATCTTGAGAACCTGTGTTCATTTTGAAGAACAATTTATTGTTCGCTTCGTGAAGGTAGTATGTGTTCTTCTCAAGATGGACCTCATCCAGCAGTTTGAACTGCTGAGCTATATCTCGTTGATTAACGCAGCCAATGAGTAAGGTAGATATAGCTATCAGGTAGACCGCTTTCATACGCAAAACTACATTTTGTTTGCCACCAAATCCCAAATGCGGTCCGCAGGTGGAGAAGAAGTGATCTTGATGTCTTCTTTGCTAACTGGATGTGTAAACGCTACCGCTTGTGCATGTAGGTGAATGGATCTGTCTTTGTTGGCCCGCCTGGCACCGTATTTAACATCTCCTTTAATTGGATTTCCTATGTGAGCCAGTTGTGCCCTGATCTGGTGGTGTCTCCCTGTTTCAAGTTGGATCCGTAGCAAGCTGTAGTTGTCTAGCGTTTTTGTGACCTTATAACTTAGAATAGCTTCCTTGCTATTGGGTTTCTGGTCATTACTTACGTATGATTTATTCTGGCCCTGATTTCTGGTCATGTAATGTACCAGTCGGGCTTCGTGTTCGTCCATATGCCCTTCAACCACTGCGTAGTAGGTCTTTTCGATTTCTCCGTCCCGGAACATATTGTTCATGCGGGGCAGCGCCTTGCTGGTTCTGGCATAGATCACAACACCGCTTACCGGTCGGTCGATTCTGTGAATCACTCCCAGAAACACATTCCCGGGCTTGTTGTATTTGGCCTTCAGATAAAGTTTGATGTGATCGACCAATGTGAGGTCACCCGTTGAATCCCCCTGGCATAATTGAGAAGGACGTTTGTTCACAGCAATGAGGTGGTTGTCCTCATACACAACCTGGTCCTCGATCATTCTGTTTTGGTTACGGGATCCAGCGTAATGTTTAACTCTACTGGTGAACGGTACGCAGCCTTATCAAGTGCTTTGATGGGGTAGTTCACTTGCTTAAAAACAGTACCCTGATTTCGAATAGTGTAATCACCAGGAGGAAGGATCATTAGAAACTTGCCGCTACCAGCATCTGAATGGTAAGTGCCAATAACTTCTTTCTTGCCGTTCAGGATCTCGAACTTGGCCTTTAACTTCCACGGAGTGGAATCTCTATTCATTATGACGGTCTTGAATACCGTATAATTAGGCTCGAGGTCGTTAAAGGATACCCTGTAAATATCCAGTCCACCGTAAGAATCTTCGCGCCATTGCGATACGTATGCATGGCGTCTGTTCTGTGTAAAACTGATACTCATATTGTCATCGATGGTATTCAATGGATATCCCAGGTTTATAGGCGGTCCCCATGCTCCTGTCTTCGGGTTTTTCTTGCTCATGAAGAGGTCGAAGCCTCCCATGCTCGTGTGTCCTTGTGAGGAGAAATACAACGTATTGCCCTCGTCCATCAATTGAGGGTTTCTTTCGTCACCTTGTGTGTTTAACTCTGAGATGTTCTGAGGTTGAGCCCAGTTTCCATTATCCAGTTTTCGAACGATCCACAGGTCGAATCCGCCATTCCCACCATGACGATTGGAGGCCATAATGATGTACTTTCCATCATTAGACATTGTGGCATCCGTCTCTTTTTGGGCTTGCACCATTTCCCCGGTGAACGCCACAGGTCGGTCGTAAGAACTTTTCTTCTTGCCTGCATAGAAAAGGTCGGAAAGCGCGTTTTCATTCTCAAGGTGATAGAGAATGTAGTCTCCGTATTCCGACATCCCAGCAATCTCTTCTATGGCCAACGAATTAGGCTTTCCAATAGATTTGGCTGGTTTGTGCTTACCGAATTTGTAGAAGCTCCAGTAAATGTCTGGGGTAAAGCTACCGTCCAGGGCATAGAGTCCACCAGTAGTACCTTTTCTACGTGTTGAAAAGAAGATTGCTTTTTCATCCGGAACAACAACAGGATGGTATTCTTCACCATCAGAATTGATGTGTTTTCCTGCGTTCTCGAAAGAAACATTGATCCTGTTCTTCAGGTATTGAGGCGCATTTTTGCACTGTAGGATTCGCATGGTGAAATCCTTATAGTGACCGGGGTAAGGACATCTTTTCTTGTACGCCTCAAAGTGTTCTATTGCTTTGTTGAACTGCAGGTTGTGCTGGTAGGCAACTCCCAGATAGTAATCCAATTCGTAGGGAGGGTCTGCCTTATTCTCTTTGTAGTAAAGTAGCGGTTTCAACGCTTTCGCTTTATCACCACCATTCGTTTGAATAAGGCTGGCTGCATAAATGTACTGGAGCTCTGGGTCGGAGGCATTCTTTCTCAACACTCCGTTTACGATACGGAAGGCTTCGTATGGCATTTTCTTTTTATGAACGACCTTGGCCGCCTTTTCGGTGAAGGGGCCCGGTTCGTACATCTGCGCGTAATGCTTCTGCCCAATAGCGTGTAATGAAAACAAGAACGCTACACATATGATCCCAGCGGATCTCAACATCTCTTAATACTGTTCTGAGTCGTTCGGGAAGTCCATAGCCTTTACGTCATTGACGTAAGCTTCAACGCTGCTCTGGATCTGGTCATAAAGGTTGTTGTACCTTCTGAGGAATCTCGGACTGAATTCTTTGGTTATACCCAGCATGTCGTGAGATACCAATACCTGACCATCAACCCCGCCACCGGCTCCAATTCCAATCATCGGTATGGTTACCTCTTTGGCAACTTGCTCCGCCAACGTGGCTGGGATCTTTTCCAAAACAATGGCGAAGCAGCCTGCTTCTTCCAATGCTTTAGCATCAGATATCAATTTCTGTGCCTCTTCGTCCTGCTTGGCTCTAACTACGTAAGTCCCAAACTTATAGATCGATTGGGGTATGAGTCCAAGATGCCCCATTACAGGGATGCCTGCAGTCAAAATTCGATTCACAGACTCAACAATCTCAACACCACCCTCCATTTTTACCGCGTGGGCACCTGCTTCCTTCATGATTCGGATAGCAGATGAAAGCGCTTCTTTCGAATTTCCCTGGTACGTTCCGAAAGGAAGATCTACCACAACCAAAGCGCGTTTAACGCCCCTTACGACAGAAGCGGCATGGTAGATCATCTCATTCAAGGTGATGGGTAGTGTGGTTTCATGACCGGCCATCACGTTAGATGCAGAGTCACCCACAAGAATTACATCAATGCCTGCGCTATCAATGATTCTGGCCATTGAATAGTCATAGGCAGTCAGCATGGAGATCTTCTCCTTACGCTGCTTCATTTCAAGCAACACGTGTGTCGTAATTCGCTTGATTTCCTTCGAAGTTGCAGTAGACATGCTTTCCTCCTTTAATACCAATTGGATTGCCGTTTATCAAACAGCCGTCCCTTTGGTAAAATAATGCGGTTCAAAACTACAAATTATGCCTCGACTTCTTGAATTGTTCCTATTTTTGCCCCATGCGAAAAGCATTCGGTCTGCTCGTAGTTTTGATGGTTGTTCTATGCAGTTCTTGCACAACCGATATTGATCTCACCGCCAATTGGAAAGACATCTCTGTGGTCTACGGTTTGTTGGATCATAAAGCGGATACACAATACATCAGAATTAACAAGGCATTTTTGGGCGAGGCAGATGCCGCTGAAATGGCAAAAAATCCAGATTCATTGAAGTACAATAACCTTACGGTTATGCTTACTGAGTACGATTTCAATGACAATATGGTGCGCACCATGACCTTTACACCTGTAACGCATATCCTAAAGGATACAGGTTACTTTGCGCATCAGAACCATATTGTATATGCGGCACCATCAACAGATGGCAATGGTTCAATGCACCAGAACAACAGGTATGAATTGACGATCACCAACAATGAAACAGGAAAAGTGATCACCTCGGAAACTGAGCTTCCTAATACGATGAGTCTTAGCCAACCTAGCTCTGCCGCTACAAAGTACACACTTGCAAACCAGCAAGGGGAGTATTTTGAAAAGTCACGCATTGAGTGGGTTACTGGACCAGATTCTAAGCGATACGAGATCTGGTTGAAGTACAGGTGGCAGAATGTGATATTTAGCGGAACAGATACCATTTCAGTCGATGATTCTATTAGGTTCAAGATAGGGCAGGATAAGACACTGGGACTTGAAGGATCGGAGCAGTTGGGTATAGACTGGAATACGGGTAAGTTCTTCGATAAAGTGAAAGATCATATAACCTCCGTTCCTAATTACAATGCCAATGTGTTCTACAGAAGAAGTGGCAGTTGTGACCTTGAATTTGTTATTGCAGGTGATGCTTTGAATACCTATATGGAAGTAAATGAGCCTTCGAATAGCATTGTTCAGGAACGTCCGGAGTTCACTAACCTGGTTACAGAAGATAAATCAGCAATTGGTGTGTTTTCTTCGAGGACAGTGCAGAAGAAGTTGTTTGCTGATATATCCGCGTGGTCTATCAATAAGCTGAAAACAGAAGGATTGCTGTTTTGTGACCCTTCAGTTTCGATCACAAACCCGGTTCCTTGCCCTCAATAGGAACTGACATCCTGTCATAATTACATCCTTATTCTCTGGTTTGGCAGTCTTTCGCTGACAGATTTACCTGTATTATATGGTATACGCCCGATGGCACAGAAGTTGACATAAGACTGGTCAAACATTATTAGCGAAAATGAGCAAGATTATAGGCATAGATTTAGGAACAACGAACTCGTGTGTTTCCGTAATGGAAGGAAACGAGCCGGTTGTTATTCCTAACAGCGAAGGAAAGAGAACGACACCATCTATCGTGGCGTTCCTGAAGGATGGAGAACGTGCTGTGGGTGATCCTGCTAAGAGGCAGGCGATCACAAACCCGCACCATACCATTTACAGTATCAAAAGATTTATGGGGCAACTTTTCAGTGATCTGGGAAAAGAAGTGAAGCGTGTGCCTTATGAAGTGGTGAAGGGAGATAATGACACACCTCGGGTGAAGATAGAAGACAGAACGTATACACCTCAGGAGATCTCAGCCATGGTGCTTCAGAAAATGAAGAAGACCGCGGAAGATTACCTGGGTACTTCAGTTACAGAAGCGGTAATTACTGTTCCTGCATACTTCAATGACGCTCAGCGTCAGGCTACCAAAGAAGCAGGTGAGATTGCAGGGCTTACGGTGAGAAGAATTATCAACGAACCAACTGCTGCGTCTTTGGCGTATGGTTTGGATAAGCGTACTGCCGACATGAAGATCGTTGTATTCGACTTCGGAGGTGGTACACACGATGTTTCAATCCTTGAATTAGGAGACGGAGTGTTTGAAGTAAAGTCAACAGACGGTGACACACACCTTGGGGGTGATGATGTGGATCAAAAGATCATTGATTGGCTGGCAGAAGAATTCAAGAATGATGAAGGCATCGACCTTAGAGATGACGCGATGGCACTTCAACGTTTGAAGGAAGCTGCTGAGAAGGCGAAGATTGAACTCTCAAGTACAACACAAACGGAGATTAACCTTCCGTATGTTACAGCTACGGATTCAGGTCCGAAGCACCTGGTAAGGTCCTTGTCACGGGCACAGTTCGAGCAGCTGATCGATGACATTATTAAAAGAACAATAGAGCCTTGTAAGTCAGCACTTCAGAATGCAGGCATGTCAGTTGGTGATATTGATGAGGTGATCCTTGTGGGTGGGTCCACGAGAATTCCAGCCATTCAGGAAGCAGTAAAAGGCTTCTTTGGTAAAGACCCTTCTAAAGGTGTAAACCCGGATGAGGTAGTTTCTCTTGGAGCTGCAATTCAGGGTGGTGTGCTTACTGGGGAAGTGAAGGATGTGCTTCTTCTGGATGTTACGCCACTATCAGTGGGTATTGAAACCCTTGGAGGTGTAATGACGAAACTGATTGAGTCCAATACGACTATTCCAACGAAGAAGTCACAAGTGTTCTCAACAGCTGCCGATAACCAGCCTTCGGTTGAGATCCATGTACTGCAAGGAGAACGTTCCATGGCGGGAGATAACAAGACGATTGGTAGGTTCCACCTAACCGATTTACCTCCAGCACCAAGGGGAGTTCCTCAGATTGAAGTAGTGTTCGATATTGATGCGAACGGTATCATGAACGTCTCTGCGAAAGACAATGCTACCGGTAAAGAACAATCGATTAGAATTGAAGCCTCTTCAGGACTTAGTGATGATGAAATCACAAGGATGAAGCGTGAAGCTGAAGAGAACGCAGATGCGGACAAGGAAGCGAAAGACAAGATTGACAAGGTTAATCAGGCTGATTCAATGATCTTCCAAACCGAGAAGCAACTCAGCGAATACGGAGATAAGATTCCTGCGGACAAGAAGCAACCTATAGAGGATGCTTTGGCCGAGCTAAAAACAGCTCATCAAGCGCAGGACCTGACTGGAATTGATGCGGGCATGGAAAAGTTGAATACCGCTTTCCAGGCAGCTTCTCAAGAAATGTATCAGGCACAGCAAGAAGCTGGTGGAGGAGCAGATGCTCAGGATGCCGGTAGTGCTGAAGCTGGATCTGATGAGGAGGTGACAGACGTTGATTTCGAAGAAGTCAACGAGGATGATGCGAAATAAACGCAACTCATTTATATGGAAAAGGCCCTTCGAGCAATCGGAGGGCTTTTTTATTCGTCATCGGTGTTGATGGTCAGTACAGGTCGGTAGGAGTGATTTACAAGATCTTGAGAAACACTTTCCTTGAACAATCTCCATATGCCACCTGCTGCATGCGTTCGGATCGCAATCATGTCGATGTTCTTCTTCATGGAGTATTCCATGATCCCGAACTCCTTCTTTTTGGCATTTACTACCACCTTTTCTGTTCTAACGTTGTACTTCGCTGTGATCAGTTCGTTGAAGGCACTTACGTTTTCCATAGCGGATTGATAATGCTTTGAGTCCTCACCACGCGTATTGGTCATCAAGAGGTGAACTGTGGGGTAGAAGTGCTTCACGTAACCGAACAGATGGTCAAAGGCAAGCTCGGTACCAGGACCGAAGTTAGATGCAAAGACCACATTCTTCAATTTGATAGAATTCACACGGTGTTTAATGGTAAGCACATCTTTCTCCGTGTTTCTAACCACTTTCTGAGGTGTGCTTCCTACCATGAATTGTCCAAGGTTTCCAGTGCCCTGAGAACCAAGAATAATAAGGTCCGCGTTAATGATGTCGGCATATTTAACAATACGCATACCAATGTCACCTACAGTAACTACAGGTTTAACAGGAAGTCCGGCCAGGAAATCAGACTTCAATAAATCCGACATTTTGACCTCCCCTTCAACCCGCAATTCCGCATCTTCCATAAAGAGGTCGTAGAATATACCCGGGTCAACAACATGAAGAATGTGTAATTCTAGTTCCAGTTCACGGGCATACTCAGCAGCGAACTCCAATGCGTATCTCGCGGTGTCTGAAAAGTCTGTTGGAACCAGTATAGCCTCCATGTGGAGAAATATACGACAAATCTTGATCGACCAATTTGATTAACTAGATTTGCCTGAGTCGGCCATGAGGATACTAGTTACCAACGATGATAGTGTTAGAGCACCGGGCATTCACGCCCTTGCGGAAGTAGCTTCAGAATTCGGTGAGGTAATGGTAATGGCACCCGATCAAGGCAGGTCTGGACAGGGACATGCGATAACAGTGGCCACGTTCCTTACAATTACAGAAGAGGTAAGAGAATTCGGTGAGATCGAGGCTTACAGTTGTTCTGGTACGCCAGTGGATTGTGTGAAGTTCGCATTACACGAGTTTTATGAGCAAAGGCCAGATCTTATCCTCTCTGGAGTAAATCACGGTAGCAACGCTTCAGTTAATGTGATCTACTCAGGTACCATGGGAGCGGCAATAGAGGGAGCAATGAATGGTATTCATTCGATTGGGTTTTCGCTTGTTGAGCACAGCCATGCTGCGAACCTTGAGCCAACCAAAGATGTTATTCGAAGAGTGCTGGAGAATTTTAACCCAGACGAGCATGAGCGTGCAGCTTGTTTAAATGTTAACATCCCTTACCCTAAGAACGGTGATAAGATCAAGGGGTTGAAATGGTGTAGGCAGGCGGATGCAAGGTGGATTGAAGCATTTGACAAACGTCAGGATCCATTTGGGAGACAATATTTCTGGTTAACTGGCGATTTTGTTTCTGAAGATCGAATAGAAGGGACAGATCTATGGGCTTTGGAAAACAACTTTGTTTCTATTGTGCCGGTGAGTTACAATATGACTGACGGAAACTACAGTGGTTTCGGTGATCATACGTTATGACAGAAAAGCAACAGGAAAGGGCGAGCCTTGGTGAAATTGCACTGGGTATGCTGTTCGGGGCGTTGGGCCTCGTTGTAGGATTCATATTGTATTGGTTGTTTCTCTATATCTCCGGTGGTGTAGGTTTTGGTTACTTCTGGAATGATATGTTTCTCGGTACGGACATCTTCAAATCCAAGATCATCACCGGAGCCATCGTGATGGACTGTTTCCTGTTCTATCTGTTCATGAGGCTTGGGAAGGACAGCTACAACTTTGGGATGCTGTTTGTGATCATTATAGCAGTAATTGCAGCCGTTTACTTTTATATCGACACGTGAAGTACTTCTTGGTAGCAGGTGAAGCCTCGGGTGATCTTCATGGGAGTAATCTCATGAAGCAATTGCTGGTTGAGGACAGCGAGGCTGAATTCAGCTATTGGGGAGGTGATAAGATGGCAGCCGTGTCTGGGGAACCCTTAAAGCATATCAAGGAGTTGGCATTTATGGGCTTTGCCGAGGTGGTAGCTAATCTCCGGACCATTTTGGGCAACATAGAACGCTGTAAGCAACAAATCGAGGAAGCTGATCCAGATGTTATCATACTCATAGATTATCCGGGATTCAACCTTAAGATTGCTGAATTCGCGCATGAGAAGGGTATTCGCGTGGTGTACTACATCAGTCCGCAGGTGTGGGCCTGGAAGAAGAACAGGGTGCATAAGATCAAGAAGTTCGTTGATCAGATGCTCGTAATTCTTCCCTTTGAACAGGAGTTCTACCGGGATTTTGACATGGATGTCGATTATGTAGGCCATCCGTTATTGGATGCGGTATCAAACCTTGAAGGACACGATACGTTTAGAGCTACACATGGGTTAAGCGATAAACCCATCATCGCGATGTTACCAGGCAGCCGGGAACAGGAAGTATCCAGAATGCTTCCGGTAATGGTAGATGTGGCTGCACAATATCCAGGTTACCAGATTGTCCTGGGGGGTGCACCATCGCTGGAAAAGTCTTCCTATGAGGTTGCTGTGAGTGCAGGCATTCCTGTGATCTATGGAGAAACCTATCAGCTGTTGGCCAACAGTTATGCAGCAATGGTGACTTCAGGTACAGCTACGTTGGAAACAGCTTTGTTCGGAGTTCCTCAGGTGGTTTGTTACAAGGGTGGATTCATTTCCTACAACATCGCTAAAAGGGTAGTAGACATTGAGTACATATCGCTGGTTAACCTTATCATGGAGCGGGAGGTGGTTACCGAGCTGATCCAGTCAGACATGAATTCACGCAGGTTGAAGGAGGAGCTGGATAAGGTCCTGTCTGAACCGGGAAGGAATGAAATGACAGCAACTTATCAACAGCTGAAACTTAAGCTGGGCGGGGAAGGCGCGTCTTCACGTGCTGCCAAATGCATAGTTGGGGCAATCAAACGTTAGTCCTTTCATTAATTTTGAGTCCATGCGCTGGGGAATCGCATTGGTACTTATCGTCATTTTTTCGGTTACAGTTCGTGCCGAACATCTCAACATCGGCATATACCACAAACGGAAGATCAAGGTATTCGAATTTCAACCTACCTCGGGTAGTTACATCGTATTTACGAATGAGGGAAAACTGGAGGAAATAGGGCCGAAAAACATCCTTAAGATCAGTGTGCAGAAGGATAGGTTTTCGGTAACCAAAGACGGTGAAAGTTTAGGCGTTTTTAGGAAGTTGAACCTCATTGCAAAGAAGTCTGGCAATGGTTTTAAGGTAGATTGCAGCTCTCCATCATATAAATCACGTTATTATGTTGATAATCTGTTTATTAAGGTTAATCCGTATTACGATTACTTGCAACTGATCAACAACATTGAGATCAACAATTATGTGGCTGGAGTGGTAGAGGCTGAGGTGGGTAGAAATCCTCCAGAGGAGTACTTCAAATTGCAGGCAATTATTTGTCGCACTTATGCGATAAAGAACAAGACACGACATAGCGCGGATGGCTATCAATTGTGTGATGGTGTTCATTGCCAGGCTTATCATGGCAGACCTAAATCAGATGCAATCCAGGATGCTGCCATGCGTACAAAAGGTACCGTAATTGTCGATAGTGATATTAACCTCATCACTGCTGCCTTTTTCTCCAATTGCGGAGGACAGACTGTGAATTCAGAAAAGGTTTGGGTAATGCCTGTGGATTATTTGCAATCCGTGCACGATACCTTCTGCCTTGCGGAGAACAATTCGTTGTGGCAGAAAACTATTCCTAAATCCCAATGGAAGGCTTACATGGTTAAGCATGGTGGCACAGGGATGTCGGATTCATGTTTCTACCATTACGATCAATCCAGCAGGAAACAGCACTTCGATAATTGTGGATTGCGAATTCCTCTAAAGCAGATAAGACTTGATTTTAGATTGAAATCGGCCTACTTCTCTGTAACACCAAGCGGTTCCAGCGTGATTCTGAAGGGCAGGGGGTTTGGACATGGTGTGGGATTGTGCCAGGAAGGTGCTATGCGCATGGCACGTCTCGGGTTAGATTATCCGAAGATCCTGCACCATTATTATAGGAACGTTCATCTGGTGGATATCAACAACCTTGATTTCTTCAAGCAGTAGTTACTTCCCGGAAATTATGGTCAGTGCGCTAGTGTAAGCAACACCCGTATCCAGAATCGTTAGGACATAGTAGTAGGTGCCGTCAGCCTGGTCTTTTGGTACCCAATCATTCTGATAATTGTCTTTCTCGTACACAAGCAATCCCCATCTATTGTATACCTCGAGCCGGTTAGGGCCCAGGAATTCAAGGTATTTGAAATGAAGTGTTTCATTCTGCGGATCTCCGTTGGGAGTCACAACGTTGGGTAACTCAAGTTGAGCAGGCACGACTTCCACATCAACACATAAGGTGTCGAAACAACCTTCAGAAGTTGTTACTGCGAAGCATACCGTATATGTACCTGGCTCAGCGTAAGTGTGCGTTGGGTTCTGGTTGCCGCTGATGCTGCCATCACCGAAATCCCAGAACCAATTGGTTGACGGTCCACCAAAGATGGTTGAGCCATCAGTAAAGGTTACCTGCTTTGTGGCCACAATAGGTGTGGGATCATAAGTGAAAGCCGGTTGCGGAATAGGTATCGTACTTACAGCCACCGTGATCGTGTCTCCTAAACATGTGCCATTAGCGGCTGTAACTGCATATGGCGTGGTTACAGGTGCGTTTCCATGATTAGTGAGTGTATCTGCAATGATGGTTCCGGTTCCCGATTTTCCGTTGCCCCACCAGTTGATACCGGCACCAGGGACACAAGGGGTAAGTGTGGTTGAGAACCATGCGCCAGAGCAGATCACCATCGTATCTGGGAGTGCCGTTACTTCAGGCACAGCGTTTACTGCCAGCGATTTCGGATTAATTCCGGCTGCATTATTGCCACAGGCATCCGTGATCAATGGTGGTGGTACTGAAAGTGTTGTTATTGTATCGCACGTCCACGGACAGTTGGGCACGGTGAGTGTGATGGTCTGGATGGTTGTGGCCTCGCTACACCCGGATGGTGCTATGTTGGTTACAATGCTGTTAGACATCCACGGGTGCGAGATGGTATATGGAGGCACTCCGTACTTTCCGTAGAACGTTCCAGTTAGTGTACACTCATCAGAACAAATGGCAGTTTTATTGATGTTCCATCCCGGTCCAAAAGGTTCAACTGTGCGCCCTTCAATGTATGCCCTGAAAGGATACCCTCCAAAAGGATTGTGGTAAATGAGTGCAGTGTTACAGCCAACTCCGCCAACCGTTCTTCCAACGTGCATGGATAGCCAGAATGAATCTGCATTGCACGATTGAGGAATGCAGCAGGTGAGCGGACTCCTTATGTTCTCGTTGGTCAGGAACGCAGTTCCTGCCACTGCGCCAGATGCCCCACTGGTGGTATAGTTTCCTGATTGTCCACACTTTGTCCTGAAATACATTAGTCCATCATTCATAACCGCAGTGGAGAACGGGTTGGCGTAGAAACTTCCACTAACCACCAAAGCCGTTACACTAACCTGTGCAGGTACCTGAATCAGAATACTGTCTGATCCGGTGTTAGGGCTTAAGCACGATGGAATGTTTGGACCTGTGTACTGCGTTGTTGGACCAGTAACCAATGGATCAATGGTAATAGGGTAGGCCCGTTTACCATCCTGTAACCATGTCTTGGAGATTGTCATTCGAACAACCGTAGTTTCGTCTCTGCTTTCTACAACGTAAGAGCCCACGGTTTGTGCACCAGTTGCATCGTAGCAGACAAGACCACCCACGGTGCCAAGTTCCATGCCATTCTCATCCTCAATTACAAGCTGACCTTTCCAACCGCTTGTGCCTCTTTCTCCCAACCGTACATCGTGTTTAACATTGGCGCCCTTGGGGAGGTCAACGTGTTCCTCAATCGTTAGGTCTCCATTTAGCTGAAGCGGTTTATTCAGTACGTAGTTGTACTTGACCGCAGAGTGTTTAAACTCAAATGTCTTCTCCACGCCTGAAATATTGGTTTTGCACCGAGCAGAATTGCCTTCACTCTTTGGCGTAGATGGAATTAAGGTTTGCCCATTAAAGCGAGTCGATCGAGAAAAGGTAAACGCGGGACTTTGTTCTTTGTAGATTCGAATGCCCCCTAGCCACAAAACTTCCACTGGGGTAGGTTGATTACCAGCGAATAGTCCATCCAAGGATGTTGTAGGGGTAATATTTACGGGTACCAGCTTGCCATCAGTATTGTAATAGTTAACGGCCAGACTACTGTGTTCAACTATCACTCTACCATCACCAGTTTTGTACGTGCTCGAATGGATAGTTCGTTCAGAAACAACCTCAGTCCAGTTTGCTCTATCCTCTTTAAAAGGTTCAGCTTGCTTAGTGGTATTGGGGCCACTTACGGGCGCGATCTGTTGCCCATGCAAAGAAACACCTGCCAATGCAAGTGCACATAGAATAACGCTTCTTCTTAGGTTGACCATAAAGGAGAGAATTAGAGGTCTTTCTCTAAGTTACGAAAATGTGCGGTTTTCAGCCTGTAAAAACTGGTGACTTCTGTCATTTATACCTAGAGCGCCAGAGCAGCTATTGTTGCGCAACAATTAGCGTATGCAACGTGCTATTTTCTGGGGAAACGTGCCGCTGGTCAGATTGGTTATTCCGTTGGCGATTGGCGTGATTCTGGGTATTGAGATGCCATGGCGACTCGGTGGGATTTTTGGCATTGTTGGAGTGCTTGCAGGTGTGGTAATGTTGCTAGTGTTTGCCAGAAAGTGGAAGACGAGACTATCTGGATTGATCATTAGCGTTGTAATGCTGCAACTTGGATACGGGGCTGCTGTGTCGTCCAATCACTTTCTTAACAAACAACACCTGGTTTGGCATCGGTCGGAAAGCAAACCAGCTTTACTATTAACAGTAGATGAGCCGCTGGTCAGAAAGCAGCGTTCCTATAAAACCGTTGGCACATTGCAGTATATATTAGAGGAAGGGGAGTTATCTGAAGTTCGGGGACGCATACTGTTGTATCTCGATACGTTAACTGCTCTTGGAATTCAGCCTGGTGATCAACTTGTGGCAGTTGGCTGGATACAGGCCACTAAGCCTCCTCAGAACCCCAATGAATTTGATTACCAGCGGTACTTGAGATTTCATCAGATAGCCCATCAGATGTACCTGCCTACTGGTCAATTCAAGGTCCTTCATAAAGATGCTGATGATCTGGTGCACCACGCCATGCGCCTTCAGCATACGCTATCCCAGCGCTTTCGTTCATTAGGGATTACCGGAGACAATCTGGATGTACTTACAGCTCTCGTTCTAGGTGCCCGGCAATCACTGGACCCTGAGGTGAAACAAGATTTTAGTAGCGCTGGCGCAATGCATGTTCTGGCGGTGAGTGGTTTACACGTGGGTTTATTGTTCTTGATGGTGCAGTTTCTGACCAAGATGCTTGGGGAATCAAAGAGCGCAAGGTGGTTGAGGTTTATGATCATCCTGCTCACACTATGGGCCTACGCTTTCATCACTGGATTATCACCATCGGTGCTTAGGGCATCTACAATGTTCTCGATCCTTGCTTTGAGCGCCACAATTAACCGCAGGGCGAATGTATACAACTCACTTGCAGGGTCCGCATTGATTCTGCTCGTGGTGAATCCATACATCATTATGGAGGTAGGATTCCAGTTGAGCTATTGTGCGGTAATTGCCATTGTAACCCTTTACGACAGGGTATACCAAATGATTGAATGCAAGTATTGGATTTTGGATAAAGTCTGGTCGTTGACCGTTTTGTCATTTACTGCGCAATTGGGAACATTTCCTATCGCCCTTCTGTATTTCCATCAGTTCCCTAATCTCTTCCTTGCCTCCAATCTGGCAGTGATTCCACTTGCTTCAATTATACTGATTAGCGGATTGTCTGCATTGGCGCTTTCGTTTGTGGAGAGCATCCAGGGTATGCTGGATTGGCTGCTGAACGCACTGCTTGATGCTCTGAATGGATTTGTAGCCTGGGTAGATGCGATCCCATATGCACTGGTTACATATATAAGGTTTACCACAATTGAGGCCATAGCATTATCGCTAGCCATGGTGCTGTTGGCCATATGGCTGCTGTTGTCCAAACATCGGGCGCTTGTGTACTCTTTGATCATCATCGCTGTTCTTTCCTGTTATAGTTTTTGGCTAGAGATCCGGCATCACGATCAGCGTGAGATAGTCTTCTATAGGAGTAGAAAGGGTGCAATGTTCGAGGTTGTTGAGGGGCGATCCCATTTGACTTTTATGGATACTTCGATTATTGATCAACGCAAGAACTGGTTGTTTTTAATGCAAAACAACTGGATAGCTCACGGACTAAAAGAGTCTGAAGTGATACCTTACCATCATATACACGGTCAGGTTAGTTCGGGTGCCCTTCACTTTAAAAATGGGGTGGCCATGTTAGGGAACAAGCGTTTCTTATTTCTGCATCCTGCGCATCCAATGGTTGTGGAATCCCAGCGGTTCGATGTGGTTGTTTTGAGTGGCTACAAATGGCTGCCCAGAGAGTATGCTGGTGTGATTGCGAAATCGCCTCTGGTAGTGATAGATGCTACTAATCATTTCTACGGCAAATTGGAATCCCAGAATGGTCAGAAAATAGTCGATCTGAGGTCTGACGCGGGATTCAACATGATGTACTGATAACAAGGCTTTTAGCAGCATTAAGTTTGGTCTCTTGCGCGACCTGCAGCTATTGATAATTCTCAGTTTTTTGGGTAACTTTCAGGGTTGCACAATTCTACTGAAAATTAAAAACCGTTATTATGCCAAACTTTTACAATTTCTCTAAGAGAATATTTCTTTTAGCTGTGGCGCTTACCAGCCTTTCGGCACAGTCTCAAACTGTTTACGAAAATTCACAAGATGGTAAGCTGTGGATTAGATTAACTGAGAAATTTAATAACCCCAAAGTTTCTGACCAGGAATGGAGAGAATTGGAGATCGCTAGATTGACTTTCCTTCCTCAATTTGTTAGCAAGTATGGAGTTACCGGACTTTCGAAACCTTTCCATGTACTTAAAGACTCGAAGGTTCTTCAAAGAACTTATCAGATTGACTTTTCCAATTATGGATTGGTAGATCAGTTCATAGCTGAATTGGAATCTACAGGTAATCTTGATTTCGCTGAGCGTGTTCCACTTGATGAGTTGGATTATACGCCAAACGATTACGTGTTCACTGCTAACTGGCACCTGGGTAACATCAATGCTCAGAATGCATGGAACTATTCTACTGGAAGTTCCAATATCAAAATCGCGATTACAGATAACGCGATTCAAAGAACACACACGGATCTTTCTGCTGATATCTGGGTTAATCCAGCCGAGAACAGCGGTTCGAATGGTGTTGATGATGACGGTAATGGTTATGTAGATGACATCTGGGGATATGATGTTGCTGATAACGATAACAACGTAAACCCTGCTACTACTGCATGGGATCACGGCACGCACGTTGCAGGTTTGGCAGCTGCTACAACGGATAACAACACAGGTGTTGCAGCAATCGGATTCGATTGCTCCATTATTCCGGTGAAGATCACACAGAACTCTGCACCTTCAAGTTCGGTTACCCATGGTTACCAGGGAATCACTTATGCGATTGCTGCTGGTGCTGATGTAATCAACGCTTCATGGGGTGGAGGTTCCTTCTCTGCTACGTCACAAGCAATTATTGATAATGCTTACAATGCAGGAATCGTTGTGGTTGCAGCCGCTGGTAACAATTCAGATTGTGCACTTCACTATCCTGCTGCTTACAACCACGTAATTGGTGTGGTTAACAGTAACAGTGTTGATGGTAAAGTGAATAGTTCTACCTACGGTGACTGGAACGATGTATCTGCACCAGGTAACAGTGTAAGAAGTACGGAGCCTACCAACACTTATGGAAACAAAACGGGTACATCAATGGCCTCTCCGGTAACGGCAGGACTTGCGGGTTTGATGCTGTCATTGAATCCAAACCTTACACCAGATGACATTGAGCATTGTATGGAAACTACCTGTGATCCTACTACAGGTTCTTTTGCTCCATGGATGGGCGCTGGTAGAATTGATGCGAACGCGGCTATGCAGTGTGTGAATGCAACAGTAGGCCAAACGCCAACTGTAGATTTTGATGCTGACATGACCAACCCATGTGATGGATGGGTGCAGTTTTACGACAAGTCATTTAACGGTGTGACTGGATGGTCGTGGAACTTTGGTGATGGTAGTCCTGCATCAACGCAGCAGAACCCTATTCATGCATATGCCAATCCGGGTAACTATACGGTTACGCTTACTGCTACGAATTCAAATGGTAATGCAGTTGGAACGAAGACTAACTATATCAATGTAACGTTCTCTACGCCTCCAACACCATTACACGATACAGTGTGTAAGCCAGCGAAAGCTAACCTAGGTGGAAACGGCTCAGGCGATATCAACTGGTATGGAACGTTGAATGATGTAAACCCGTTCTGGACATCTCCAACCTATCAGACGGCTACGCTTACATCCAATAGAACTTATTACATCAGCGATGAGGTTTCAAGGTCTTCAACGGTAGCTGTAGGTAAGACCAACAACTCCGGTGGAGGTGGTTACTTCACGAACAATGCATACCTGATCTTCAATGCACATAAGGATTTTGAACTGCAGCAAGTAACAGTATACGCTCAGTCTTCCGGTAATAGAACGATCGAGTTGAGAAACAATGTCGGTCAAACGATCGATAGTAAGGTTGTGAACATTCCAAGTGGTACCCAAACAATCAACTTGAACTTCAAGGTGCCAAGAGGAGATAACTACCAGATCGGAATCTGGACAGGGACAGTTAACCTTTACAGAAACAACGCAAGTACATCGTATCCTTACACGGATGCAGGTAACAGAGTAAGCATCATCCAGGGTAGTGCATCTAGTCTTTCGTTCTACTATTTCTTCTACAATTGGAGAATCTCTGACTTGCCATGTGAAAGTCCTCGTGTTGCAGTAAACGCAATTGTTCAGGATTGTGCAGGTATTGATGAGCACAATGCCAATGTCAATACGAAAGTATATCCGAACCCAGCTGTTGGACAGTTTAACATTGAGTTGAACATCAACGATGGAGATCAGCTCGAGATCGGACTGTATGATTTGAGCGGTAAGCTGGTGAAGAATCTGGAGTCAGGATTCTTTGCGACTGGTACGCACCGTATGACGTATGATGCTTCTACACTTCCACAAGGACTTTACAGTGTAAGAGTGTCGTCATCGAAAGGTGCCGCCATAACGAGATTATCATTGATCAAGTAATTCATTTTCTATAGCGGGCGCCAATGGCGCCCGCTGTTTAAATCGCCATACATGAAAAGAATAGCAACTGTTTTAATGCTAGCATGTACGTTCGGATTGAACGCGCAAAATGTGTACAGAGGGGCCGGAGCGGAGAAGATTGCAAAGGGTGCACAGGTTGTTCGCGTTAAATCATTTACGAACGTGCCTAACTATGTTGAGTTCCGCAAGGATGCTCAAATCTCTTTAGAAGAAGTTCCTTCATATCTGCAGCGGTTCTATAAGGAGAACCACGACAAGCTTGGTTTGAAATTGATCAAACAAGAGAAGGATGAACTAGGGATGGTTCATTACAGATACCTGCAGACGTATGAAGAAAACGTAGTGCAAATGTCCATGTACATTGTTCACACGAAAGGAGGGAAGGTTATTAGCATGAACGGTGAACTGATGGATGGTTCTGAATTCAGTCAGACTGCTTTTCAGCTCGGTGAAGCTGCTGCACTTCAGAAGGCGTTGGATCACATTGGCGCTAAGCAATACAAATGGCAGGTCGCGCGGGAAGAGGAACACTTGAAGTGGGAGCAAGACAATCCGAACGCTACTTATTTCCCGAAGGGTCATAAGGTATACATCAATAAAGGAGGATTGTTTTCGAATGATCTTACAGCAGCCTATAGATTCAACATCTATGCACACGAGCCTTTGAGCAGAGCAGAGTACTTTGTAGATGCTCAGTCTGGTGAGGTTGTATTTGAAAGCAACTGGATTCAACCACTTGATTCACCTGGAACAGCAGTTACAGCCTATAGTGGCACACAACCCCTTGTGGCTGATTGGACAGGCTCTACTTTCAGATTGAGAGAAACGGGTAGGGGTAACGGTATCAGAACGTTTGACCTGAATAACTCTACCAACCATGGTAATGGTGTTGACTTCACTGATGGGAACAACTACTGGAACAATGTAAACCCACAACAGGATGAGGTTGCAACGGATGCACATTGGGGTGCTGAGATGACTTACGATTACTTCTGGAACATCCATAATAGAAACAGTATTGATGGCAATGGTTTCAGGCTGGATAGTTACGTACACTATGGCACCAACTATAACAATGCTTTCTGGGATGGTCAGCGTATGACATACGGTGATGGTAACGGTTCAACATTTACCCCACTTACTGCCATTGATGTAACTGCGCACGAGATTGGTCACGGACTTACTACGAACACGGCAAATCTTGTATATCAGAATGAGCCAGGAGCATTGAATGAGTCGTTTAGTGACATTTTTGGAGCAGCCGTAGAAGCGTACGCTGTTACCAATAAGCAAACCTGGAGAATTGGTGAAGATATGACACCAAATAACCAGGGTATTCGCAATATGCAGAACCCAAATCTGTTTGGTGATCCAGACACGTATTTAGGAACGAACTGGTATTCAGGTACTGCCGATAACGGTGGAGTGCACACGAACAGTGGTGTGCAGAACAAGTGGTTCTACATCCTTACACAAGGTGAATCTGGAACCAACGACTTGAGTAACAGTTATAACGTTACAGGTATAGGTATCACTAAGGCAGCGCGAGTAGCGTTCAGAAATTTGACGGTATATCTAACTACTAATTCTCAGTACAACGATGCGAGGTTCTATGGAGTCCAATCATCTATTGACCTTTATGGTGCGTGTACACCAGAGCACATTGCTACAACAGATGCGTGGTATGCAGTTGGTGTGGGTGGACCATTCCAGACGGGTGTGATAGCTGGTTTTGATCAATCTGCCACTACGGGATGTCTTCCAATGGTAGTTCAGTTTACTGATACAAGTACCAATACCAATGCATGGACCTGGGATTTTGGTGATGGCAATACAAGCACACAGCAGAACCCAACGCACCAGTATACACAGTATGGAACATTCAATGTAAAACTTGTTGCTGATGGTGGTCTTTGTGGTAAAGACAGTACGGTCAATGTTGGTTTGATTACAATAACAGGCCCTGCGGCACCAGTAGGAACCAATGATACGGTAAATGTGAACCAGCAAGCTACACTTACTGCAACTGCTGGTTCAGGAACCCTTAACTGGTACACAGCGCAGTTTGGTGGTAACTATGTTGGTTCTGGTACGAGCTATACAACACCACCGCTTCCTGCAACTACATCTTATTGGGTTGAGGATTCTGTGCCGAACCCAACACAGAATGTGGGCCCACCAAACAATTCGTTTGGGGGTGGTAATAACTTTACCTTCAATCAGTATCTGATATTCGATGTGTTCAAGCCATGTGAGCTTGTGTCGGTTCTTGTTTATGCGAGCAACGGACCTAAGAATAGAACAGTTGAGCTTAGAGATCAGAATGGTACAGTGCTTCAGCAGGCTACCATCAATATTCCTAACGGAACGCAGAGAATTAGCCTGAACTTTAGCCTTACCCCAGGTACTGACTATCAGTTAGGAATCTCTCAAGCCACAACACCAGATTTGTTTAGAAATAACTCAGGACCTAGTTATCCATATACACTTCCTGGATTGGTTTCTATTACAAGAAGTAGTGCCAATACGAATCCATTCGGGTATTACTATTTCTATTATGACTGGGAGGTTCGTGAGGCCGCTTGCGAGAGTCCAAGAACCAAAGTAGATGGAGTGGTGCAATTCCCTGTTGGGATTTCACAGGCAGATGCCGATATCGACTTTACGGTATATCCTAACCCGACAAATGATCAGGCTACCGTTACTTTCAATGTAACAGAGAATGGGAATGCTCAGGTGGATGTTATTGATCTAAGAGGTAAGGTAGTGCGCAACCTGCACAGTGGTAACATCACAGCAGGAAGCAAAACGTATAACTTCTCTGTTCGTGATATTGCTGAAGGGGTTTACCATGTGAGAGTAACCACAGATGCGGGAAGCTGGACAAGAAGACTTGCAGTAATGAAGTAAATGAAAGGATGCGCAACGCGCATCCTTTTCTACTATAATACATTGAGGCAAGTCAGCACCAATCCGTGCTGACTTGCTTGTTTAAATTGCTACTATGAAGAAGTTAACGCTCCTTATGTTAACGTGCCTTGCTGGTACCTTGTTTGCTCAGCAAGTGTATAAGGGTGAGGCAGCCAATCAGGTTGCGGATGGTGCAGTGTTGGTTCGGTTGAAGGACTACACAGCTGTTCCTAATTACATTCGCTTTACAGAATCAAAGCAACTTCCTGTTGAGAAGATAGCATCGTACCTCACCAGGTTTTATAAAAAGCACAAAGGTCAGCTCGGGTTCCAACTGGTGAATACACTTGAAGATCAGATAGGTTGGGTGCATTATAAATATGTGCAAACGTACAATGGGGTGCCACTGCATCATACTGCACTGTTTGCGCACGTCAAAGGGGGAAAAGTAGTAAGCATCAATGGCGAGATGAGCGATGGTTCAGATATTACTACAGTGAACTTTGGAATCTCTAAAGAGGCGGGATTGAAGTTTGCGACAGGACATGTTGGAGCCTCTGTATACAAATGGGAGTTACCAGGGGAAGAAAAGCACCTGAAGTGGGAGCAGGAAGATCCAAGCGCCACTTACAAACCAACTGGATTATCCGTATTTGTTAGAAAGAATGGGTCGTTAGAAGAGCAGTTGACACCAGCCTATATGTACGATGTGTATGCGCATGAGCCTATGAGCAGGGCGCATGTTTTCGTATCTGCGGTCAACGGTGAAATTCTGATGACCGATGAACAGATCCACGAGGCAGACGCAATTGGCACTGCGGTAACTAAATACAGTGGCAACAGAACTATCACTACCGATAGCCTATCTCCAACCAACTATAGACTACGTGAGACGGGTAGGGGTAATGGTATCAGAACTTTTGATCTGAACAATGGGTCTAATTACGGTAACGCAGTTGATTTTACTGACAACAACAATTTCTGGAACAATGTGAACCCACAGCAAGACGAAGTAGCAACGGATGCGCATTGGGGTGCGGAGATGACCTATGACTATTTCTGGCTTACACATAACAGAAACAGCATTGATAACGCTGGTTTTAGGCTGGATAGCTATGTGCATTATAACACGAACTATAACAACGCGTTCTGGGATGGTCAGCGTATGACTTATGGTGATGGTAACGGCACCACATTTACACCACTTACCGCCATCGATGTTACCGGTCACGAGATTGCGCATGGACTTACCAATTTTACCGCCAATCTTGTTTATCAGAATGAGTCAGGCGCGCTAAACGAGTCGTTCTCTGATATCTTCGGTGCATGCGTTGAGTATTACGCTGATACAACAAAGGAGACGTGGAAGATCGGTGAGGAAATGACACCAGGCGGACAGGGTATCCGTAACATGCAGAACCCTAACCTTCATGGAGATCCTGATACTTACTTTGGCACGAACTGGTATACCGGTTCTGCAGATAATGGAGGGGTGCATACGAATAGTGGTGTACAGAACAAGTGGTTCTACATCCTTACAGAAGGTGAGGTTGGTACCAATGATAATAATGACAACTATAATGTAACAGCACAGGGCATTTTGAAGGCATCTCAGATCGCCTTTAGAAACCTAACTGTTTACCTAAGTCAGAACTCACAATACACAGATGCAAGATTTTACGCGATTCAGTCGGCTGTAGATTTGTTTGGCCCATGTACGCCTGAAGTACAGGCCACTACAGATGCCTGGTATGCAGTAGGAGTGGGGCCAGCATATGTTGCAGGAGTTACCAGTGCATTCTCAACTCCCGTAACACAGGCTTGTCACCCACCATTCACGGTTACTTTTAGCAACGGCTCCATCAATGCTACTACATTTAATTGGCTGTTTGGCGATGGCGGTACGAGCACACAAGTGGCTCCTTCGCATACCTATACAACCTATGGAACATTTACCGTTGAACTGCAAGCGGATGGTGGAGCATGTGGAAGAGATACTTCTACGATACTTGCTTATATCACCATTGATTCGAACCTGACATGCCCAAGAAACATGCCGCAAAGTGGTACGGATACGGTTGGAGAGTGTAACGGCAAACTATTTGATAGTGGTGGTCCAAGTGCCAATTATGGTCCGAACGAGGATGCCGTTGTGATCATTAAGCCTTTAGGTGCAGCAACGGTTACTACCCAGTTCGTGTCGTTCGATGTTGAGCCAGGTTCAGCCTCCACATGTAATTTCGATTACCTGGAGATCTACGATGGTGTAGGAACAACCGCTCCATTGCTTGGAACCTGGTGTAATACCAACGGGACACCTCCAATTCTTACTTCTTCCCAAGGAGCAATAACAATTAAATTCCATTCGGATGGAGGCTTGGAACTGGGAGGTTTTGAGATGGATTGGACTTGTACTTATCCAACGTCAGCACCAATTGTGAATTTTGATGCGGATGTAACTACAACCTGTACCGGATTGATCCAGTTCAATGATCGGTCTTCTAACGGACCTAACCAGTGGAGCTGGGATTTCGGTGATGGCGGAACTTCAACGCAACAGAATCCGCAGCACCAGTATACTTCGAATGGCGTTTATGCGGTGAAGCTGGTGGCTTCTAATACGTTTGGACAGGATTCCATCACAAAAGTGTCTTACATCAATGTGCAGATGCCTAATGCACCTGTAGGAACGAATGATACAGTCCCAATGTGGACAAATGCCACTGTTACGGCAACGGGCAGTGGTCAGCTAGATTGGTATGATCAGCAGGTTGGAGGAACATTCCTTACTACAGGACCGAATTACATTACCCCAATCATTAGTGCTACCCAGACGTATTGGGTAGAGGATGTGGTGAGCAGTCCAATTCAAAATCTTGGACCTCCAAACAATACGTTTGGAACTGGGAACAACTTCAACAATAACCAATATCTGGTATTTGATGTATTCAAGCAGGTAGAGCTGGTTTCTGTTCTGGTATACGCACAAGGCTCCAAGAACAGGACGATCGAGTTGAGGGACAACAACTCTACTGTGTTGCAATCTGCAACGGTGAACGTTCAGAATGGTACCCAGCGGGTGAACCTGAACTTCCAGCTTCAGCCTGGCACAGATTACCAGTTGGGTGTTGCACAAGGCTCACAGCCAGATCTGTTCAGAAACAACAGCGGTTGTAACTACCCTTATACATTGAACAATGTTGCAAGTATTAAGTACAGTAGTGCTGGTTCCAATCCCGTAGGATTCTACTATTTCTTCTATGATTGGGAGCTTAGAGAACCAGGATGCATCAGTCCACGCACACCCGTATTGGCTGTGGTGGAAGGTACAACAGGAATTGAAGAGCAGCCGCTTCCTCAATTGTCCATTTACCCTAACCCTGCAAAAGAGGAGATCAACATTAGCCTTCCTGAAGGTATTGGTAATAAGGGTGTGGTTTCCATTCTTAACAACTTAGGGCAGGTTGTCCAGAGTGATGCCTATGCTGCAACAAATGGAGCAACTCTACGTGTAAACACCCGAAGTCTTGCGGCTGGCGTTTATACAGTTCAGCTCACTTCTAGTAACAGCAAGTACGTTGGAAGGGTAGTGATCAGGAAGTAAGAGAATCCAATAATAAGAACATTGAAGCCGCGGAGTTACCCGCGGCTTCTTTTCTTTTGTAAACATGTTAACCACATGTTAACCTACCCGTTCGTATCCCGCACTGGGCTTGGTTAAGTTTGAGGCAACTATTAAGATTAGAGACGAAACCTACGTTTATGCAATTGAAAAGGAGAATAATAACAGCGGTTATAGGAATGTGCTTGAGTCTATCTGCCATAGCTCAGTACAACCCGGGAGATACCATCATTGTAAACACATTCCACTATGGAATGACATATGGAAATGCCTGGGACGGAACGATACGTGATACTACAGTTCAGTTTCCATCTGATACCAGCCTCACATTCGAGAAGATCGAAATGCTGTACAACATGAGGTGCCGGGATGGAAATGTAAACCTTACCGGAGGTAACAGTAATGGATGTGGTGAGTGGGATTACTCTTGCAACACATATGTGACAGACTCCAGTAAAGTTGATTCAACCTACAACCTTACGAACTCGCATATAATCTCCGGATTCTCGGGAAGTACCTATAATTACGTTACAACGCCTCTATACAATTATACAAGGCATTTACAGACGAATGTGGTGCTTAATTCTATTATCAGCGAAACGAAGTCGACTGCTGGTGCTGGAACAACACCGTTAACTGACGTTATCCGTTTGGATAGAAACAATGCAAAAACGCAGTACATCATATCCCAAACAGACCTTGCCGCAGCTGGTGTAACTGCCGGTAATATTGATGGATTAGAATTGAATGTAACTGGTGGAACAGGAACCGCTCATTTTCTAAGGGTAAGGATCAAGCATACCATTAAAACGAGCCTTGATCCATCTTCACCTGATTTAAATGGTTTCACAGAAGTGTTCTTTCATGATCAGGCGTTTGTGGCTGGACCTAACAGAATTCAATTTCATTCTCCATTCAATTGGAATGGAACCTCCAATATCATTGTGGAGCTTTCGATTGCTAGCAACCCGGCAGCGGGAGCATTAACCATAGATGGTAGCAACGTGGGTGCTGGTATCGCGCTTCACACTTCAGACGATCAATTTTTGGAGTTTACGGGCTCTAACTATGTTGAGAGCAACCAATTCAAAGGAATTGCTGGAAACGACCGTAGAACGGTTGAAGGGTGGATCAAAACAACCGTTGGTGACAAAGAGATTGCAAGCTGGGGTAGAAACAGTGCTGGAAGAAAATGGGTGTTCAGACTCAACAATGCAGGTAAACTCCGTGTTGAGGTTAACGGAGGAAGCATTGAGGGAAATCTGGATCTGAGGGATGACAATTGGCATCACGTGGCATGTACGTATGGTGGAACGGATGTGCAACATGTGAGGCTATATGTGGATGGTGTGCTTGATACTATTTCAGCGAGTTCGTCAGAACCCGTGAATACAGACACCACAGCTGGAATTAACTTCCGTGTCTCCCGTGGTGTTAACAATCGCTACTTTGACGGGATGATCGATGAAATCCGGGTTTGGTCAGATACCCTTACTGGGAGCACGCTGGCCTCATGGATGCATAGAAAATACGATCCAACACACCCGAATGCTGCAAGTCTGGAGTTACGGCATCCGTTTTCTGGCCCGGCAGGGGTAAATGTCGTAGACAGCACTTCAAACGGAAGACACGGAACCATCATGAACGGTGAGATCCGAAGAGTAACCACAGGAGATCACTTGTTCAAGCAATTCACATCATCACCGTTCAGACCAAACATTACGTTTTTGCAGGGTAGTTACAATTTGACCATTACAACTGATACGGTGCTTGATTCAGCATTGGTAACGCCTAACTACGTTCAGTTCATTCAGATTTATCCGAATAACGGCACGTGGCGTGATGATAGCATTGGTGTTTCATCAACGGCTTACTATTGGGAGTCTGGCTATGTGTACACGTTTGATACCGCAGGTAATGCTGTGGATTCAACATTGATCAACCCATCGGCTACGATCAATATTACGCAGCTTCCTTACTACAGGAGATACCCGAGTAAGTTTGAGATCATGTCATTTGTAACTCCTTACGGTATCAACCTTAACCTTGGTCCGAATGGGAAGACATGGACATTCGATATGACAGACTTCACGCCTGTATTGAAAGGTTGGAAACGCATCACGGTTGAGCGTGGTGGACAATGGCAGGAGGATATGGATATCAAGTTCCGCTTCATTGTTGGAACACCGCCAAGAGATGTTATCGACATCCAGCAAATCTGGAAGGTTGATAGTCGTGGATATACGCAGATTCTTGCTGATCAGGCGTTCGAAGCAAGAGATGTCGTGATCAACCCCAATGCTTCAGAATACAAGATCAGAACAGCAATCACCGGTCATGGACAGCAAGGTGAGTTTATCCCTCAAACACATTGGGTAGACCTTGATGGCGGTACCAATGAGTTCATGTGGCAGGTTTGGAAGGAGTGTGCAGATAACCCTGTATTCCCACAGGGAGGAACATGGATTTACGACAGAGCCGGATGGTGTCCGGGCATGGCAACCGATGTTGCTGAGAACGACATTACATCCTACACATCCCCTGGAGATACTTTGAATATTGATTACGGATTGATCAATGCTACAGGTTCATCGAACTACATCGTCAATAATCAGTTGGTATCGTACGGTTCACCAAATCATAATTTGGATGTGGCGGTACACCGTGTTATCGCGCCTTCTGACGATGTTGAGTTTGGTAAGTTGAATCCTATTTGTCAGGATGCCAGAGTGGTTATCCAGAACCGTGGAAGTACTGCTTTGACGAGTGCAAGGATTGAATACTGGATTACTGGTGCAGCAACGAAGGAGGTTTACAACTGGTCTGGTAATTTGGCATTCTTAGATACTGCGGTGATCACACTGCCAACTTCATTTACTGGTTTTTGGACAGCGCTTTCAGGAAGTCAGGAGTTCCAGGTGGAAGTAAGTGCGCCTAATGGTGGTGCAGATGAGTATGCATTCAATAACAAGAGAAGAACGAATGTATTGATACCTGGTGTGGTGCCTCAACATATGTATGTGCTTACCAGGAATAACAATGGTGGCCCAGAGTGTTCCTGGAAACTATACAATGATACAGGTGGCGTGGTGTTCCAACGTCAATCCATGACAAATGGAGGTTTGTATTGGGATACATTGAATCTTGAGTTCGGTTGCTACAAATTAGAGGTGAAGGACACGGATGGCGATGGGCTTTCGTTCTTTGCGAACAACGATGGAAGTGGTAGTATCCGAATCAACTCTGTTGGTTCTGGTCCCGTGGTTAGTTTCAATCCTAATTTCGGCAACGGATTTGTCTACAATTTCACTGTAGACTACACTTTGAAAGCCGAGGATATTCAGCAAGACCTTGTTGCCAACGTTTATCCTAATCCTACAACGGGTGATGTGAAACTGGAGTTGAACGGTTGGGACGATCAGGTTGATCTCCAGGTGAGAAACGAACTCGGACAGGTTATTTGGAGCGAGCAGGTAAGAACTACCCACAGTTTTGCATTTGTTACCGTTCCAATGCTGGATCTAAAGGCAGGAGTGTATTTTGTAACCGTGAAGGATGGTAAACGATCTGCCGTCCGGAAGGTTATTCGTACACGATAGGTGAAATGGCATAAGATTTTTGATTCCCTCGGGGATGCACTAAACGAAGTTCAGGAAGGCAAGGTTTCAAGAGTATTTGCCGGTTCTGGCTTCGTTTGTGTGACCAGGCAGGGTAACAACTTCTACGGTTTTGACGATAAGTGCCCTCATCAGGGTGCGTCTATGATTCATGCAGAGTGTGAAGCGGGTTTCGCTATATGCCCGCTACACCGTTTCAGGTTCGATTTGAAGACTGGCGCTGGAAATGAGGGTTTTATCCTGTCCGTTTATCCGGTGGAAGTACGCGATGATGGGGTCTTTTTAGGGCGTTCGGAAAGTCCTTGGTACTTGTTTGAGTAAGGCGCAACATTTGTCCGACATTTGCGTATAACAACCAACACCGCTTGCCTTGAGGAGATTATTATTTATTGCCACGCTGATCAGTTTTGGGGTTCAGGCCCAAAACTTTTCTCTACACTCCAAATCCACAGAAGTGGGAATGGGGGTAGGACAGCTCTATGGTTTCGAAGACCAGGGCGCAATTTCATCCTATCATAAATTCGGTTCTATTGACGGTCAAACGTTGAGTCAAATCGTTTATCGCGATGTTGACGGAAGTACAGAATTGAGCCAGGTGAACATTGCCAAAATTCCGCCAGCGTACAAGTTCGAAAAGTACGTGGCTACTCAGAAGACAGATTGGGTTCTGGTGTCTTCCACCAAAGGAGAAAGAACATTGTTGGAGGCGTGGGAGTGTAAAGACGGTAAGTTTCCAGCACGTAAGGTGAATGTCTTTTCATCAGACATCGTGAGTAAGAAGGATGTTGTGGAATACCTTGTGGATGTGAGTGACAATGGTCGCAACATAGCGTGCTTCTTTAAGCACACCAAGAAAAAGGGAGAATTGGAGAAGTATGAAATCCGTGTTTTCGATGACGATATGCTACCGGTATGGAAGAAAATGCATCTCACCCATAGTGCTGGTAGGAAATCCAGCGTGAATGATATTCTTGTAACGGATTATCGCGATGTATTCATGGTGCAGCGATCTGAGTACAAGAAGTACTACAAGTGTTTTTCGCTGATGTTTAATTCCAGCAAGTCCCAGGTAAAGGATATCAACCTACATGTTGATGGAATTTCCCCTACCAATTACGTGCTGAAAACAGATGCGGACCAGAACGTGGTGATTGCAGGTTACTATTCGGAGAATCAGATAGCGAAGAAGAGCCAGGAGGATGGCGTGTTCTATTACAAGATATTTGATGGAGATCAGAAGGTTATGAAGTCTTACAGTAAGTTTCCTGAGTTTAGCTGTGGTACACTTACTGAACCCCTTGAACTGCTCGATGTGGTGGTAAGTTCGAATGGGGAGACCTTCATTGTTGGACAAACAGCGGTAGAGGAAAAGCGTGTGGCAAGTCTTAATGGAGGGGGAACTCCAGGTAATGAAATGGTAATCATGTCGGCTTTTTCAAATGCGGGTACACCAGGAGTATCGGATTGCTTCCTGTATAACCGCGCAGCTATGAAAGGCTGTTGTGTGCGTAGCTTTATCAAGAATGATAAACGATTCGTATTAACGGCTTCTGAGAAGGACAAGAAGAATGTGCTGTACTGTAGAGTGATCAATAAGAAGGGTAGGGTGGTACGTTCTGAATCCTTCCCGTTTCACAAGTTTGACGCAGTGCTTTTGAAAAAAGGATTCCTCGCAGAGGATGCATTCGTGGTTCCTTGCGTAGATCAGGGCAAACTGGCCTGGTTGAAATTCGCAATTACTGATTAGCCATCACTCCCTTGATGGTTACTACTTTCCTGTTAGGTTTCGTGTTTGTAAGCAGTTGGACATCCACAGTTACCGGTCCGGAACGACCTTTGTGACTGATCTTGAACTTTACCGTTCCTTTCTCGCCAGGTGCGATGGGCTTACCCGGTAGCTCTACCTTCGTACAAGAGCATGGTACATCCGCCTGGAAGATTTCTAATGGCACGTCCCCAGTGTTAGTGATAGAGAATTCCACTTCGCGGTGCCCGCCAACTGGAATTTCACCAACGTTCTTCTCCATGGCATCGAATTCAATTTGAGGCAGCTTTTCTTCCTCTTTTCCGTCCAGTCTAACCTTAACGCTGTCTTTCTCGGAAACAGCAATGATCTCAATTCTCCGCTCTAAAGCTGCGCCTGGATTGTAAATGGAGTTTCTGGTATCGTAGTAGTCGTCACTCACTTTGTTGGTGTCTGCCGTGTATTCTCCATACGGTTGCTTAACAAATGTGAGCTTGCCACCATTGGGGGCGCTTCCGCTGATGTACTGTCTTAGCGCTCCAAAGTCGTGCCGTTCCAGATAGTTCATCAGACTGGATATTCTTCTAAGTGTTAGAAAAACGTTGTATTCCTTGCCTGAGAGTGGACTTGCGTATCCCTTGATGGTTAATTCGATGTGCTTTCCTGCGTCCAGTTCCTTCTTGAGCAACGGATAGAAGTCGTGAAGGTCATTGAAGCCTTTTTCGATATACTCGTCAAAGAGATTGTCTATGTCATCAATGGCATCCTCTTTGTCATCTCCAGACATTCCCTTGCTGTATTCACGCTTATATTCGGCTCTTAGCGCCTGGTACTTCTGATACGTTTCAGGGTAAGTCCATTGCGTAACTGTATCCCTTGTGCGCGGATTGGGCCGGTCATTATGGAAATATAACCTGAGCGGGAGGTATTTCATTAATGTGGATAGGGTAGGCACGGAGTCTTTCTCTCCTTCTGTTTCGTAAGTGTAAATATCGTTGCAGCAGGTTGCACTTTTTGTGGTAAACGACCCAATTCTGTTCGAAGCTAACATATGCGTGTTTCCCTGCTTGATGTAATAGAAGTCGTTTACAGAAGTATTGATGGGGGGCTTCATGTTTTCAGGGTCCTCAAACTTGTTGAGATCTCCTTTGGCTGAGAATACATCGAATCCCCCGAGTCCGATATGCCATTCGCTACTGAAGTAGAGCGTCTTTTCCTCTACAGAATAGAAAGGGGTGATCTCGTTATCTATGGAGTTCACAGGCTCGCCAAGGTTGATTGGTTTACTGAAGGCACCAAAGTCATTTCGGATAGAGTACCAGATGTCCATCTTCCCAACACCGTTTGGTCGGTCTGAAACGAAAAACAGTACGTTTTTTCCGCCAACTTTAGCTTCCATAGGTTGAGTGGTAGTGTATCCTTCAATGTTCACCTTCTCCAACTCCTCTGGCTTACTCCATTTTCCATTCTCAAACTTGCACATCATCAGCTTACAGGGGCCATTGCGTGTGCATTTCGAATAGTACAAGCGTGTTCCGGCAGCATTGATGGAAGTATTGCCTATCATGAAGCCCTTTTCGTTGATCATCTTCGGCAGTTCCTCCGGTGAGGCCCAGCTCTCACCTTCTTTTGCGGCTTTCATAATGCGTACATAGTAGTCGTTGGTGTCTGATACAATGAAATCGCCATCTATCTTATCAGAACGGAGGGTGCTGAAGTAAAGCGTTGAGTCCTTGATAAACGGAGCGAACTCAGATTCCGTAGAGTTGATTCCTTTGCCCAGGTTCTTCATATCAATAGGTAAGGAGTCCTTCGAAAGGAATCCTGCCTTGCTGCAAGCCAGCATTTCCTGCTTAATTTTTCTGTACTCGAACGATTTTTTATCGCGTCTGAAGAAGCGCACGCACTTCTTATAGTATTTCTTGGCTTTGGGATAATTCCCGTTGTACCTGTACATCTGAGCCAGATAGAATACATCCATCGGGTATGTGCGCCCCCGGTCTCTCTTGTAGATCTTTATGTACCAATCCTGGGCTTTGGCGTATTCGTTGTATTGTCGCAGGCAATCGGTGTACTTATGCATGATCTCGATGTTGGTAGGCTCGAGATCCAGGACTTCCTTGTAATACTTTGAAGCGCCATAGTATTCATGCGCTGCATATAGCTTATCCGCAAATTTGAGTTTTTGCTTAACGGTTTGTGCCTGCAAGCCGAAGCACGCTATAACCGCAACAACTGTGAAAACCACACGAATCCTACTCACGCCTCTTAAATATAGTTTGGACAAGTTCTGTAACGCTGAAACTTCGGTTTATAGCGTTTAAGGATGTAAATGATACCTATTTCAAGGGCTCCGCGCATATTACTTGCGGGAACAAGGCGAGAAATATTTATATCATAAGAAATGGCTCCAATGATATTATCTTGTTGAAAACCAGCCATTAAGTAGAAGGCATCTATATTTCTATACCAAACACCGCCAATAACTGATTGTGCGCCATTCAAACGGTACTTGGCATTACTTCCAATGATCAATTCCGTGTATTTACCCTGTTGCATGAGCTGCAATCCGGGCTGGAGGTCCAATTCACCATTTAAAGGGTAGTTAGCCATGGCGTGCAATGTGATCCTTCTGTCAAGCTTTATGGCAATATCATCGTAGAACGATTGTTTTGGGGCAGTGATATCGTGAAAAGCAAGTCCAGCGGTAACGCTTTTTCTATGCTCTGGTTCCCATTTATAGGCCACTCCGAAGTTAAGATTGGCATAAGTACGGCTATCCAATACGAAGTTCTCCCTGCTGGGTAAGCTAGGATCGTAAGAGCTACCGTTGTACTGGTTATTGTAACTCAACGCAGCATAATCGATGTTGCGCCCTGTAAGTCCAAGCTGGATTCCAGTCATTACCCGATGCGCTGAGTCCCCGCTAGGATAAAACTCATAGGCAGCGTTGATGTTTCCAACGTTCGTTTTGAACTTGGAATCTCCGGCCTTGTCATGATACAGGGCCAATCCACCATGTAGTCCTGGTAATTTAGGTGAAAACCCACGCGCATCGCCACCAATAGCCATCGTTACGTACGGGCCAGTACTGATGGATCTCCACTGCGTTCTGTAGTTCGCAATACCTCTGAAATCACCCTCAAAGTTTCCTGTTAACGCAGGATTCTGATTCAACGGTGAATGGAAGAATTGAGAAAAGTGAATGTCTTGTCCCATTAAGGAATAGGAGCCAAGTACAGCAAGCGATATGGTGATCAGTTTCTTCATTAACGAATCAAGGTCACATTACCTTTCTTGAAGTAGGTCTCCTGCCCAATACAGGTTATTTCCAGATAGTAAACGAATACTGCAGGGTCACACTCGCGTCCTTTGTAAATACCATCCCATCCTTTCGCTTGGTCTGACGTTTCGAACATCTTTTCACCCCAACGGTCGTACACCGCGAAGTACATTTTATCGATGTTGTTTCCTCTTACCAACAGCACATCATTTTCTCCATCATCGTTTGGCGTAAACGCATTTGGAATATAGATATCAGGCTCACCGCACACAATCTCTTCTACAACAATCGTTACTGATGCGGTTCGCGCACAGCCTGGGTAATTCGGATCGGCAACGATTACAGTGTATGTGGTTGTCTTCTCTGGAGTAGCGGTTGGATTGGCAATGTTGGGGTTATCCAAGCCTGTTGTGGGCGACCAACTATACGCATAGCCGGGTTGAGGATACGCGTGGAGCTTGGTAGACTGCCCTTTAATAATGGTTGTTTGATCTGCAGTGGCAGCTAACGCACCGAAGTTCAATGTTGACACACCAACTGTAATGTGTACGGTGTCCGTACATCCCCATTGATCCGTTCCCGTTGCTATATACGTAGTTGTGAGTGCTGGCGAAACCACGAGATTGGTTGAGTCACCATTGTAACTCACAATACCTGCAGAAGGACTCCATGTGTAGATCAGATTCGAATCTGTTCCAATCACATGTGAAGCCCATATGGAACCTGAATCTCCCTGACAAATAGCAATGTCTGGTGCTCCTTCAATGTTGGGGTTGTGTAACGAAACATAAACAGTATCTGTTGCTTCACAACCAAGGCTATTGATAACCTTGAAATAATAAGTACCGGATGCAACTACGGGTACGGTTACTGTGCTATCCGTGGGTGGGTTCAGTAATATCCCAAACCAGGGAACTGCGGACCATTGGTAAGTAACCCCGGTTCCGAAGCCATTACCAATAAGGGTTACAGAGTCTCCCGCACAGAGATCTATGTTGTTGCCCGCGTCTGCCAGTACGGGGACGACATTGACAGCTTGCGTGACTGTATCTGTACAAATTCCATTTGATATCAACAGCGTATACGTTGTACTACCAGCCGGATTTGCAAATGGATTTGAAACCAATGAGTCACTTAGGCCAACAGCTGGCGACCATATGTACGTAATGGATGTATCTGGGTTAGGAGGGAAGCCAATCTGTGTTCCTACACCAGGACAAAGATTCAGAGGGGTCAATGAGTAAGATGTATCGCCAATAATTGTGATCAACTGTTCTGCTGTATCTGCGAAATTACACGTGGCCGTATCACTAACGATTAAGCGTACAACGTAAGTTCCAGGTGCTGTATAGGTGTGTGATGGATGCGTTTGCGTTGATGTTGGGCTTCCATCCCCGAAATCCCATAGGTAAACAGTAGCATTTTGTGACAAGCTCGTATTCTGGAATTGTGCGAAATATGGTGCACATCCAATTGGGGGAGCTACAAAGTCAGCTACCACCTGCGGTAGATCAAAATCCATCTTGAATACGATCATGTTACAGTTACCCTTGTTGGAATCGGGTAGCTGAGCAGTACCAAAGGCGGGCATTACGGGCCAGTCAGAATATCCCGGAGGAGATCCCGGGCCATAGAAACAACCGGCACAAACCGCCTGGTATACCTTACCTTTTCGATCAAACCTACTCGTTCCACCATCTACGTGTTCTTGAGCCTGACTTCCTCCCATGAACGTACCGTATACGAGTTTGGAGAAGTCATCCTCCAGAACCATAATGTAGATGTCGCTACCATCTGTAGTGCCCTGGAAAACACCTCCACCAGGTCCTGGTATACTAGCTGTGTCCATTCCGGTAGTGAATCCTGCGTTGTTCCATAACCCACCAATCTGGTTTGTTCCACCTCCCCAGCCAGACAGGTAAATCTTGTTACACAAGTCAACAAGGAACGCGGTTGGTGAAATGTTAGGACCACCAGAACCAGTACCAAATACCATAGAGCTCATTACCGAGTCTACATTCGGTGTAAGCTTAGAAATGAACTGCCCACTTTGATAACGGTAATATCCGGCATCCTTAATGAATGTGGAGTCTGTCGCTTCTGTCTGTCCGAATACGTACACATTGTTGTAACGGTCTAATTCGATAAAGTAACACTGGTCGTAAGAGCCTGAACCCCAATAAGTGGATTCAAGAATGCTTGTGCCTGAACCGGTAACATGCGTCATAAATCCGTCACACCTCCCTCCCTGGAACACCGAGTCAACTACTCCCTGGGTTATGGGGAACAGGGAGTCTGAATCAGTACCTCCTGCAATCCATAAGTCCTGGTTGTTGTCGATTGCCAGCGAATAACCTGCATCGTGATTCTCACCACCGATGTAGGAACTCCAGATAATACTGGAAAGCGAGTTGTTGAGCTTAACCACACAACCATCAAGTGCACCTCCTCCATAGGTCTGTTGGAATGTGTTTCCTACAATAGGAAAGTCATTTGAACGTGTACAGGATACAACGAAGATGTTGTTCTGTCCATCAATGTCGATCTCACCTCTTACCTCATCCGCATAATTGTATCTCAGGATATTCTGCGTAGGTGTTCCGCTGGTATAGTTAATACCATCGTTTGCAGATCCACCAATGTAAGTACTCGAGAGTAGGGCATTTCCACCTGCGCTTAATCTGGCTACAAACATGTCGGAGCCCTGGCTGTAGTTGATGCCAAGTCCGGTAATGTTTACAGGCGTACCACCGTTGTACGTAGTGTCGTATGCCTGCGATGTAACCGGGAAATCACTGGAACTGGTTGTACCGTAGATGAACAATTCATTGTAGCTACTTACCACCAAACTGTGTGGCAGGTCATCCCAACCACCACCAAGGTATGTTGAATAAATCCTGAACGTACCGCTGGTATCAAACTTCGTGATTCCAATGTCTGTATTGTGCACACCTGTCTGGAATGGCACCGTGTTAGGCCCACCAAACGTTGCATTGTAAGAACCATTTACGTAAGGATAACCAGCACCAAACGCAGAACTGGCGGCATAGAGAAAACCGAACTTATCGTAGGTGGCGGTATATCCAAAATTGTTTGCTGTAGATCCAGAGTATGTTGCAAACATCAACGTGGGATCAATGACAAGCTCTTTCGTCTTGTCATACCCATTGGGAAACTTGTACGTCAGCAAATTGTCTTCCAGGTTAAACTCACACGCTACTTCCACCTTCTTACCATCGATTTCCTGGTAAGCATATGGTTTCATCTCTGTGAAATATCCGATGGACGTGTATACCCAAAGGTTACCGCCTTTTAGCTTCACCTTGTCAGCGTATTGATACCGGATTTTGATCTTGTCCGGATTCGCGCCCGGATGCACATACATGTCGTACTTCAGCTGATCCGACTGCGTGTACACATGCATGTCGATATTCTTGTAAATGTCATTGTAAACGATACGTTGGTAAGCGTTGCAATGACCAGCCCACTTGGATCTATCTTTTCCGATGAAATAATTGAAGTACTCGGTAAGCTTGCTTCGCTCCTCGAAAGTCACATTTGGATTGGCTCCCTCAAACCGCACCTTCATGGCGTGACATTTCATTACCATAGGCTTCTCCTGTGGTGCATACGATTTGGCGTGTAGCTCTTCGTATATGGATTGGTCACGGAAATCGTAGGTGAATACATTCTTTTCCAGATATAAATGTCCACCACCTACATCCGTACGGTATTCAACCTGTTTGGGCCACTGGCCTTTGTTCTCAATAAACTTGAAGTCTACCTGTGCCTTAGAGGTAAGCACAGCTACAAGCATTAGAGGGAGGAGAGAGCGTTGAAGCATATGTGCGGAATTAATCACATAAAGATAACCAAAATACCCTTGAAACGTTACAGTTTCAGGCAGTTGAATATGGTCGTGGAAAAATCATTTTGGATATTTTCTTTCCTTATTTAGATTTGTTCTAAATAATCTCACAGTGATCAAAATCTTAATAGCTGACGAAAACGACATCATGGGGCAAGGCCTCAAGACGATTCTCGCCAGTGCAGAGAACTGTGAAGTAGTAGGTATCGTCAATAGTTTCGATGCTTTGGTGAGGTTCGGAACAGAGCACACACCGGATGTAATTATCATAGATTTTGTGGGGAGCACATTTGGTGCAGAAAAACTTCCGGTAATTACCAGTCTTTACCCGAACGCCAAGCTCATCGCCATCACTATGCCACAACCCAAGGCGATGGTGTTGAAGTCTTTCAAATCTGGTGTGAACAGTTACCTATGGAAGTCGTGCAGTGCTGACGAAATTGTTGATGCGGTTCACGAAACCCATGCCAACAAAGCGTTCTACTGCGATAAAGTTTTCAATTTGCTTTCTGTTGACTCAGGTAAAATATCTGATGAGGAGGTAACCCTGTCTGCCAGGGAGGTGGAGATCATCAAGCTCATCGCTGACGGCTTCACCAATAAGGAAATCGCAGAAAAACTTTTTCTAAGCAGCCATACGGTTAACACGCACCGGAAGAATATCATGTCTAAACTAGGTTTGAAGAACACCGCTGGAATTGTAATTTACGCGGTACAAGAGAACATTGTTAATACCTAGTAATGTCCCTACTTCTTGCTGAAAGTGGTTCCACCAAAACAGATTGGGTACACCTCTTAGATGGTGAAGTAACCCATACGTTCTCCACAGGAGGCGTAAATCCTTACCACCAGTCACCTGACCAAATCAAAGAGGGATTTGCTTCCCTTAGTATGGAAGTCGCTGACCCAACTCAGGTGTGTTTCTATGGTGCGGGATGTGGGCCGGAAGCTAATAGACAAGCAATTCATGAGCAGTTGACCAAGGTTTATCCTAACAGCACCATCGAAGTTCAGCACGATTTACTGGCAGCTTGCAGAAGTGTTTCAGCAGGAGAGAGGGCAGTGGTGATGATCCTGGGTACTGGATCCAATACTTGCCTTTTTGATGGCGAGCACATTCTCGAGAACAAGGCTGCGTTGGGCTATGTCCTTGGTGACGAAGGGAGTGGCGCACATCTGGGTAAACTTCTTCTGCAAGGGTTCATTCATAAGAAGGTCAGCGGGGCAGTGGACCTTGCTTTCCAGGAAGCTTATGGCAATGATGTTTCAACTTTCCTGATGCGCATATACAAAGAACCGGATGCCAATCGTTACCTCGCCTCCTTCGCGCCTTTTATAAAGGAGCATATTCATGACGAGTCGGTACAGGATATCGTCAAAGGGGCATTCGATGCTTTGTTCGAACTGTATGTTTCTCGCTACCCTGATTATCAAGCTTTGGGTTGTGCAGCAGTTGGCTCTATAGCGTATCACTTTGAAGACGTTCTCAGAACCGTTGCTTCCTCGCATGGAACCGTTGTTAAATCGCTGCTTCAGCGTCCTATGGAAGGACTAATTGCTTATCATCTAAATAGGTAAATACCACATTTAAGGTAGTGCGTTCACCCCATTCGGGTATTGCCTGAACCGCAGTGCGATTCTACTTTTACCGTGTTATTTTTAATCAGTCTAAATAAAGATAATTGCAATGTTGAGGAGTTTAGTTTGTCTTGCACTGGTGTTGATGGGAAGCGCGGTCTTCGCGCAAGGAACCATTAAAGGAAATGCATTCCAATCTGACAGCACCAGCAGTCTACCTGCTGTTACAGTGCATGTAAAAGGAACCAATCTGGCAGGGTTTGCAAATGGTAGTGGAGCGTTTCAAATCGACAATGTACCGGCAGGTTCTCATACAGTTGTTATCAAGCTAATGGGCTATCTCACTCAAGTGAAGGAGGTAAACATTGCAGCCGGTCAAACGGTTAAGCTGAATGTATTTATGGTGGAGGATGTTAATACGCTCGTCCCATTCACGGTTATGTCGGGTGGTACAGTGGGTCTTAAAGACATCCCGGGCTCCATACAATACATAGGTAAGAAGGAACTGGAGAAGTTCAGCTACACAGATGTGAATAGAACGCTTCGTGCCGTTCCCGGTGTTAATCTCCAGGAAGAGGATGGATTTGGCCTTCGCCCAAACATCGGATTGAGGGGCACGGGGGCAGAGCGGAGCTCTAAGATTACCGTAATGGAAGATGGTATATTGATGGCACCGGCTCCGTACAGTGCCCCAGCGGCTTATTACTTTCCTACAATTGGAAGAATGCAGGGCATTGAGATTTTAAAAGGGAGTAGCCAGATCAAGTATGGCCCTTATACTACTGGGGGAGCAATTAATCTGATTTCAACAGCGATTCCAGAATCCTTCGGAGGAAGGCTTCATGTACTTGGTGGCGCCTTTGGCGCAAGGAATGTACACGCACATATCGGGAATACTCAAGGACAGGTTGGTTACATGGTCGAGACGTTTCAGTATAGTGCTGACGGGTTCAAATCCCTTGATGGAGGCGGCAACACTGGATTCGACAAGAAAGATTACCTGGCCAAGTTCAGGTTGACTTCCAAGGAGGGTGCAAAACATTTCCAGGCCTTGACCCTTAAGGCAGGACTGGCCAATGAAACATCCAATGAAACATACCTTGGGTTAACTGAAGAAGATTTTGCAGCGAGCCCATACAGACGTTACGCGGGATCTCAGAAAGATCAGATGAATACGGAGCAGTGGCAGTTCTCTGTGCACCACCAATTCAAGTTCAATCAGAACACAGAACTGGTCACATCCGCATACCACTCTGAGTTCAAAAGAAATTGGTACAAGCTAGACGCTGTGTACGATAGCACTGGATCAAAGGCCAAAATCGCTGCTTTGCTGGATGACCCAACAGGTTACAATGATGCGTTTAGTATAGTTGAAGGGCTTACGAATTCTAATGATGATGCTTTACACGTGAAGGCTAACAATCGTAAGTACTATGCGCAAGGAGTTCAAACTGAGCTGCGCTCGAACTTTGCAACCGGAGAGATTACTCACAATATCACAACAGGTTTGAGGTATCATACGGATCAGATTGACAGATTCCAATGGGTTGATGAATACAAGATGCTTGACGGCAACATGATGCTAACAACTGCCGGAAGGGCTGGAACAGAAAGTAACCGGGTCGAAACAGCATTTGCCTTTGCCGGATACCTTCAATATACACTTAAGGTGGGAAGCTGGTCTTTCACGCCAGGATTGAGGTATGAGAATATCATGCAAGAGCGCCAGGATTACGGAAAGAACGATCCGGACAGGACAGGCGTAGACCTCTCCGAGCGAAGCAATACGGTTGATGTTGTGATTCCAGGAATGGCGGCCGACTTCAAGTTCAGTGAATTCACTAGTCTGTTTGCGGGAGTGCACAAAGGTTTTTCACCTCCTGGATCTAAGGACGGTACGCAACCTGAGGCAAGCATCAACTATGAACTTGGCTGGAGGTACGCCAAAAATGATCTGACTGCTCAGCTTGTTGGATTCTACAATGATTACACAAACCTACTGGGTGCAGATCTTAATGCTGCCGGTGGTGGTGGAACTGGTGATCTTTTCAATGGTGGTGAGGTAACCGTAGCTGGCCTTGAAGCGCAGGCAACGTACTATCTTTTCAGTAAGAGTTTAACCAAGTTCAGCCTTCCGTTCTCAGTAGTGTACACGTTTACTGACGCTACATTCGACAATTCATTTGAAAGCGATTTTGACGGATGGGGAGATGTTGAGGCGGGAGATCAACTGCCGTACCTGGCCAACAACCAGTTTACGTTTATTCTTGGCCTTGAGCACAAGAAGTTTTCTGTGAACCTAAGTGGGAGATATATGGACGAGATGCGTACCAATCCTGGACAAGGTGCAATTCTATCCAATGAAAAAACAGATTCGTACTTCGTTTTGGATGCGAGTGCAACATACAGAATGCACGACATGGTGTCTTTATTTGCAAGTGCAACCAACCTGACCGATGAAGTTTATGTGGTTGCCAGACGACCAGCAGGACTGCGTCCAGGAATGCCACGCGGATTTACGCTTGGATTGAAGGCAGACTTCTAATCCATCAACCAAAGGGCTTGCTCCAACTCGTTCCTGATCTTGAACTGCCCCAGACGTTCACAGACAAGTATGCCTGCCTCATAAGCTGCCTGTGCCTTTTCTGGAGCACTGTTGAGTTCGTGTAGTTGTCCCAGTTTGTAGTACAGTCCGTAGTAGTCTGGATCATCCTTTTGCAAGCTTGCAAGTGTATCAACGGCCCGAGTGAGCTCGCCATCCTTTTCTTGCTCGCAGGCCAACGCATACCGCAAGAATGAATCCTGTGGCTGCTCTTCAAGCATCTTGATGATCTCTGCCTTCCTCTCGTTACTCATGCCGGAACTGAATTAACAACGGATGCAATATCATCGTGTGAGATCCACTGTGTTTTTTCGTCTTTCTGGAACCAGGTCATTTGTCTTTTGGCAAAGCGTCTGGTGTTCACTTTAATCTTTTCAACAGCTTCTTGAAGGGTTGTCTCACCATCCAGGTGCGCCATCAATTCACGGTATCCTACGCTCTGCATGGCGTTAGTGTTTCTGTGGGGAAGGAGAGAAGTGACTTCCTCTAGCAGTCCTTCTTCCATCATCAAATCCACGCGTTGATTGATACGCTTATTCAATACATCCCTATCCCACATCAGACCAAGGCGATGAATGTTGAATGGTCTGTCCGCCTTCTGGCCAGTGCGAAGTTCAGAGAATTTCTTTCCGGATAACATACACACTTCAATGGCACGCATCAGTCGCACATGGTTATTCAGATCTATCTCCTCATAAAATTCCGGGTCCAGCTCCAACAGTTTCGATTGCAGCGCTTCCACACCTTCGCGTTCAAAGATGTTCTGGAGTTCTTCCCGGATCGCAGGATCGGATGCTGGAAGCTCGTCCATGCCATAGCAAACTGCATCCGCAAATAAGCCAGAGCCACCGACCATCACCACAACATCGGTGTTCTCGAACAGAAGATCAAGCTGCTGCAATGCGTCCTGCTCAAAATCAGACACCGTGTATTCCTGTTCAACAGAAAGGTGACCTAGAAAGTGGTGGGTAATTCCTTTGAGTTCATCACTGCTTGGGCGTGCAGTGCCAATTCGCATTTCGCGGTAAAACTGTCGCGAATCACAGCTGATTACCTCGCAATTGAAATGTTGGGCTACCTCAACTGCAAGGGAAGTTTTACCTGAGGCGGTAGGTCCGAGAATACAAATGAGGTGTTTGCTTTTACTCAAAGAAGGAGGTTATTCGTACTGTAGGTTGTCGAAATCATCAAAATCCTCGAAGATGTCATCTTCCTTCTTTTCTTCCTTGTCTAACTTTTCTTCCAGGTCAGTTGCCGCAAAGGCAGTATCATCAACACCAAAGTCTATCTCCTTGGATTCAAAAGAAGGTGCTGTTCCCAACGCCAGTGTTATGCGTGGATATACGTCATCGGTGGTTGGATTAAGATCAAGCAGTTCTACATAGAAACACCACATTCTAAGGAAATCGTAAACGTACACCAACTTGTCTCCAGGTTTACCGATCATCTCCTTTAATGCCACGTTGTTCATGGTGAGTACCTGTCCTTCTTGAGCCGCACCCATATCCATCAAGGTAATCTCATCTCCCTTGTCCCAATTGTCGTTGCTCATGTAAAATGAAGCCATTTCACCCTCCGGAAATTCAAATGACCTGAGGATCATCTTGTGCAGCTCCTCAAACGTTTGGTCAATAGGAATTTCAATATCCCTGAACACATCATCCTCATGATCGAGGACAACGCGTAACTTAAAAACCCTCATTATTCTTCTTGTTTAACGGGCTTGAGGCCCATTTTGGCAGCTAATTCAAACATAAAGGTAGTCGCTTCTTGCTTATCGTTCCGTATTTCCCCATCAAGAATTGCTTCTTTGATGGCATTCTTCAGAATTCCGATCTCCCTTGAAGGCCCGAGATTAAAGATGCGCATGATCTCGTCACCATCAATAGGTGGTTGCCAGTTGCGCAATCTGTCTTTTTCCTCCACTTCCTGCATCTTCTGCTTTACCAACTTGAAGTTTCTCAGGTAGCGCTTAACCTTTTGTTCATTCTTTGAAGTGATATCTGCTTCACAGAGCTTCATCAAATCATCAATGTCATCACCGGCCTCATACAACAATCTTCTAACCGCAGAATCACTCACCGTATCCTGCACCAGCGCAATGGGTCTCAAGTGAAGGCGTACCAGCTTCTGAACATATTTCATCTTGCTGTCCAGGGGGAGCTTTAGCCGCTTGAAGATATTTGGAACCATCTTGGCACCTTTGTCTTCATGGCCGTGAAAGGTCCAGCCATGACCTTCCTGAAAACGTTTGGTTGCTGGCTTGGCTATATCGTGCAAGATGGCAGCCCATCGCAACCAGACATTATCCGTACGGGTGGAGATGTTGTCCAATACCTTTAACGTGTGGTAGAAATTGTCTTTGTGAGCAAAACCGTCTATGACCTCCACGCCCTTCATTTCCCCAAGTTCAGGAAGGATATAATCCAAAACACCCGCTTCATCCAACAGCTTGAACCCAACAGATGGAACCGGACTTTCGATGATTTTGTTCAATTCGGTAGTGATCCTCTCCTGAGAAAGTATTTCCAGTCGCTCTTTGTTTTGCTCGATAGCCTTGAAGCTTCTGTCTTCAATCTCAAAGCCCAACTGAGAAGCAAAGCGAATGGCCCTTAGCATGCGCAATGGGTCATCAATGTAGGTTTGCTCTGGCTCCCGTGGGGTCTTGATCATTTTTTGATCGAGATGAACAACACCACCGAATGGATCTATGAGCTCTCCAAAATTCTCATCATTTAAACTGATGGCCAGCGCATTGATCGTAAAATCCCTTCTCAGTTGATCATCTTCAACCGTTCCTGGTTCAACATCTGGTTTGCGGGAATCAGACCGGTAAGACTCTTTTCGCGTGCCTACAAATTCAATGTCAAAATCATTGTACAGTATATGGGCAGTGCCAAAGTTCTTAAAGACGTTTACTTTCCTATCGCCCAAGCGTTTTGCGACTTCTTTGGCCAGCGCAATCCCATCACCCACGCAAACAATGTCTATGTCTTTGTTATCCCGTTTAAGGATGGCATCACGAACGTACCCACCGATCACATAAGTGTCGAGGTTTAACGCATTGCCAGCTTCGGCAATCGTCCTGAATACGGGTGAATCAACAAATTCCTGCACAGGAAAATTTTCGGCAAATTTAATGAATAAGACCTATTTCCGGAGGATACTTACCTCACCATTATTCTTTAGGCGAATAAGGGAAGAAGCTTGCCCGGTTCCCGCTAATCCTTCGCCAACAATGGCATCACATGCATCGCTAATAACTGTATCAACACTCGCTATTTGTTTAGCAGCAGGTGAGCCAGATTTGTTAGCTGAAGTAGAAATCAAGGGTTCACGGAGTTTCCTAAGGATGTCGTGAATAGGGCCTTCCTTCACCATTCTGATAGCTACACTGCCGTCCTCACCTGTAACAGTTTCCGGTAGATTGATGGCATCGTCAAAGATGATGGTGGTGGGTTTGGTAGCAAAATCAACCAGGTCCCAACCAATGGAGGGTACTTCGTTCACTACACTGTTGAGCATTCCGTCATCAGCAACCAGTACCACAAAACCATTCTTGTCTTGTCGGCCCTTAAGATCAATTACTTTCTGCACGGCCTCCTTACTTCGCGCACGTGCATGTAATCCTGGAATGGTATCGGTCTGACATAGAACAACACCATCCGCTTTTAGCGCATCAACAGCTTTTTGAATATCCATGGCTAGTTATTCGGTCCACCGGCTTCAATCCAACACTTGATCCTTTGAACCTCTGCAGAAGTAGGAGGGGAGATGTTGAAATTGTTTGGAATGGGTGGCATCGTTTGTTTAACAGCAATTACGTCTAACAGCTGTCCATTTTTCACAACTCCTGACACACCTTCGTACGTCAGGATCCATGCATCATGGCATCCGGTGCCAGGTCCCTGGCCGGTGATGCAATAAGTTCGCACAAATGGCTCTACATGCATAGTGTAACTTACGTTCATGGTGTCGCAAGGGCTGATATCAGGAACTTCCTGATCCTTGGTACAACTGAACAGCGTTGAAGCAAACAATATGATAGGTAACAAACGTTTCATGATCCAATGAGAACAAATGCTCCCCAAAAGTAAGGTTCTTTGAACTTGCTTTTTACAGCTTGTTGTGCAGCGGTAAAAGAAGCTTGTTTATCACCGGTCTTCATGTACTCAGCGTAGAACTTGCTCATCAATTCCATTGTAGCCTCATCACTTACCCACCAAAGACTCATGATCACGCTCTTTGCGCCTGCAACCTGGAAAGAGCGCTGGAGGCCATAAACACCTTCCCCTGCTTTGATATCTCCAAGGCCTGTTTCACAAGCACTGAGCACCACAAGTTCCGTCTCCTCCAAACTAAGGTTCATGGTCTCGTACGCAGTAAGAATACCGTTGTTGCTGGTAGAATGATCTGCTTCCTGACCGAAGATGGTGGCTTCAGCATTCGCAAGCAACAATCCAGACCTGTGAAGTGGATTCGATTTCGCCTTGGAAGTTTCTATTCCGAATACACGCTCGGACTTAACGTGGTCTACATCGGGGAAGAAGAATCCATGCGTGGCGATGTGAAGTATCTTTGTCTCGGAAGATTTCACGTTTCCTTCTGAAGCGTTACCTCCCAGGAATACAGTTGTGCTGAACTTATTCTTCTTTAGCAGACCGTCAATGAACTCCACTTCGGTTTTCGTTCCAGGCAACGGATCAATGGCTTTGTTGTTGCCGTAATCTGGAAAGCCTATGAGTGTAGCTGTTTTCTTGCTGGCTGCCGGACGAATGTTCTTCACCGTATTCAAGTCCTTGGCATTGGAAAGAAGAACAAAGTTGTGGCGATCGATCATGTAAGTGTCGCCATCCTTCAAAGTGTTGAGACTGATCACGTTGTATACCCCATCAAGGGATACGTAAATCTTCTTCTTTTTGCCAACAACCTCCTCAAAGGGTCCCCAGAAATTAGCGAACGCATTCGGGTCGTCTTTGTAGTTGGTCATTGCAGTTCGGTAAGCCTTGATGTGCTTGGACTCGAGGTCCGCACCATTTTTTAGCAGAACGAGCTTAGGCTCACTAATCTCTTTGGTTAAGATTAGTCCTGCGTAGTAAACTTCCTCTGAGAAGGTAACATTGAATCTTCTAAACTGAACGATCTCTACAAGCGCTTCATCATCTTCAAGTAATTTATGAAGCGACTTGTAGGAGATTTGCTCACCCTGCAGGGAAGAGTTGAACATAGCTGACTCTTCGATCAACTGCTTCTCCAACGCGTTTGTAGCCTTCTCAAGTGAATCAACATTGATGTTTTCTTCTTCAATTTCCTTTCTGGTGAGCGTGTATACCCTTGCCAACTCTTCCTTTTGATTGAGCCACATCGTGTATTTCACGATCAGATCCGAACTACCGCTGTTCAGAATAGAATTCCGCACTTTGCTAGTGCTGTTGAGGAGCAGCGCCTTTGTTTTGATCTGGTTGTTGTACATCATGTGCAACAATTCTGGATCCTTCGTGTAGTTCTCCACCGCAAATGAGTAGAACTTCTGAAGTCTGGGTTGCAGCTTGTCCCAGAACTTGGCTTTCTCTGCCTCACTCATCGGAGCGAAGTATGTATCGATGTAACCCAGTGTTTTAATGATAACCTCCTTGAGGTGCTTACTCGCTTCAGTGGTGTTGCCATGTTGCCACTCCAGAAGACCCAACGACTCTTTAGCTTTCAGGTAATCCTGGTGATTCTCTCCCAGCAGTTCTTTGCGCACCATGACAGCTTCATCCAGGTATTTCTTGGCTTCATCGTAATTGTTCCTGACGCGGTGATAGTTACCCAGGTCCAGAACAGTGGAGGCGTATGCCGGGTGGTATTTTCCATACTCCTTTTCATAAATGTTTACTGCTTTTGTCAGCAGCTTCACCACTTCCTCGTCTTCCAAACGCTGCTCCATGAGTACTGCGGCCTTGCCTCTGCATAGGTGCGCGTAATCAGGGTGGCGATCAGAAAGGCGACCGCGCTTGATTTTCATACACTTATCGTAGACGAACTTCGCCTCTTCAAGCCTCCCCGTTTCCTTGTACAGGATTGCAAGATTGATCTGGAACCGAATGTAGTTGTCGGATTTTTCGCGCATTTCCTCTGCAGCAGCATCCAAACATTGGTTCAGAAGCTTCTCCGCATCCTTATAGCGTCCCAGAGTTTGGTAGAGCATCGCGAGGTTGTTAAGGGTAATAGCGTTGGGCACCTTGGACTTTTCACTCTTTTCAAGGTTGATCTTGTTCGCTTCTTTGATCAACTCTTCACTCTTATCGTAATTACCCAGGTCCTTCTGAAGTACTCCCATGTTATTCAGAGAGGCAGCATGTACCAGAGATTCTGGTTTACGCTTCTTTCTGATCTCAAGTGCTTCTGTGTTGAACTCGATGGCCTTTGTATATCTACCCGAATTCTGAAACAACAACCCGAGGTTGCTTACTGCTAGCGCATAGCCTAATGAGCTGGTGCTATCAATCTTCTTGTAAAGCGCGATAGACTGCTCGAATTTCTTTTGTGCCTGATCTACACTGCCTGAGGCGTATAGCATTTCACCTGAAAGATTTAGAGCAGAAGCTTTCTCGTAGTCATTTCGGTCTTTGACCATCAGGTTCATGAACATGCTTCGGTTACGCTGAAGTTTGCTCGTAGTCTCGTAAAACGCACTGTTATCGGAGAAAGAAATGGCATAGTTGAAATTTGACTGATCATATTTTCTACGCTCGTTCTCAACCTTCTGCTTCACGGAGGCCATGCTGGCCTTAAAGTCCATCTTGCCTTTATTCGTAATACCTTTCTTGGTATCGTCTTTTTTCTCTTCAGCTTTCTCTTTTCCTTTTTCCTCAACTTTTTCTTTGATCTTTCCCTCTTCCTTTTTCTCCTTCTTCTTGAATATACTTTCGGATCCTTCCTCAAGCTTGTTCTCTAGTTTCTTGATGAAACCTTGTCCGGATACAGGTGTCTGAATGATTAAAACCGCAAAGAATGCGATGATCGCTATATAAGAATGCCTGGTCACGAGAATTTGAATTCGTTCAGTTTTTGGTACATGAGATGCAAAGGTAAGCCCATCACATTAAAATATGAGCCTTGCATGTCTGCAACTGCTACATAGCCTAACCATTCCTGTACACCGTAGCTCCCGGCTTTGTCGAATGGCTCATACTTGGCAACGTAATATTCAATTTCCTCTGAGGTAAGTGGTTTGAATGTTACTTGTGTTTCATCTGTGAACACTTCCTGTTTGCCCTGGGCAGCAATGGCACAACCCGTGTAAACTGTATGGGTGTTTCCGGAAAGCTCTTTCAACATACGCTTGGCATCTTCTTCAGAGGTAGGCTTCTCAATAATCTTGCCATCCAGCACAACGATAGTGTCGCAGGTAATGACCATTAGATGCTGATCCTCTTGCAGCTCGTTTTGCCATGGGGCTAGTTTCGCTCGGGCTATATGCGCTGCCACATCACCGTGATGAAGTGATGCCGGATAACTTTCGTCAGTAGGCCTAACTTCAATTTCAAAGGGTATGTCCAATCCTTGCATCAGTTGCTGCCGCCTTGGTGAAGCGGATGACAGCACGATACGCATTGATCCTGTTTCTATCATAACAAGTGGATAGCTGCAATGAGCGCCAGAAAGCCAATTCCTGTAACCATGATCAATTTCAGGAGCTTGGACACTTTGGTAAAATGTTGTTTCTCATAAGCGAAGATCAACCTGCCCATGACGATTAGCAACGGCACTTCGATCAATACAACTGTGTAAATGAAAGTGATATAGTTTTCATGGTCGAAAAGCAGTTTGGCGATATAGGCCAAAAAGCCAATCAGGAGTATAGTAAAGCCACTGGCCACGATGGCAGCGGTTTTTAGTCCAAACCTAACAGCCAACGTCTTCACATCATGCTCTGCGTCACCTTCCACATCTTCCGCATCTTTTACGATCTCACGAATGATGGTAATCATAAAGGAGATGATGGCATACGTAGCTGTGTATCTCAGCAGTTGCTCAAGTAGTTCAGCAAAGCTCTTCCCGCTGATCGCCAGGTTGTCAATGGTTTCCATATAATTCTTGCTCAAGTCTATGAGATCATATACACCAGCAACAATGGGAACCAATCCACAGCAAAGTGCCACAACAATGTTTCCAAGGAATCCCTGGAATTTGAATGTGGTTGAATAATAATAGAGCGCCCCTGCGGTAAGTATCTGAATGAACGCCAGATTCAGTGTGTCTATGGTGTAGGCGCAGGCTGCTCCCATGATCACTCCCGTAAAGGTGATGCCATAGTAAAGACTCATGGCCTTTTCGGGCTCGATGTCAACGCCTACGATACGTTTTTCAGGACTGTTGATGGCATCAATGTCCATGTCAACATAGTTGTTGATGACGTATCCTCCTGCTGCAATCAACATGGTAGACAATACAAGTAACGCAAAGTAGTACCATGGCCAGGTAAATGGAATCTGGTATACATCAAGTAACGGGTAGAGGAGGAGATACCTCACGGCAATCATTGTTGCCGCAATGATCAATAGGTTCTTCCACCTTACCAATCTTAGTATTGTACTAACTGCCATACGTCCACTCGTTTTTAGCGCGAAGAACACGCTCAATTACCCATCGAACTGCGCCTTCACCACCTTTTCTATTCACTACCACATCCGCAACACGCTTAATGTCTACTGCTGCGTTAGACGGACATACTTTAAAACCACAGAGGTTCATTGCCTCCAGGTCTGGTACATCATCGCCCATGTATAAGGTAGTAGCTAGGTCTATGTCCTGGGCTGTTGCCAGCTCCTTCAATTGTTCAGCTTTGTTTCTCACACCTGCAAAGACCAGCTTTACACCTAGTTTTTCAATGCGTTCGAGCGCGGGCACGGAGCTGCCTCCGGTAATGATCGCAATACCAACGGAAGATCGTGCACACTCTTGAAGGGCAATGGCATCGCTACTATGCATCGTACGAATGGGCGCATCCTTATCGGTGAGACTAACGGCCCCGTCCGCCAACACTCCATCAATATCAAGTACGATGAAGCGCGTATGATGGTATTGATCAGTGATGGTCATGCTTCCGTTTGATCTCTTTGGTCAGTACCTCATAGATTTCCTTGTATTCAGGATGCTTGCTCAATAGGCTGAGGTGTTTTTCAATAGTCTTCATGTCACCTCTGGATGCAGGTCCCGTCTGGGCCTTGGTTGGTCCAATAGCCAGTGCCTTGTCTGTTGTTTCACGCATGAGTGGATAAAGGATCTCCGGATCAAGTCCGCCAGAGGATGCAAGATCGTAAGCGATTTCCAACATCTGGTTGCCGAAATTATTCACGAATACGGCAGCAAGGTGAAATTTCAATCGCTGGTCGCTGTTGAGTGGTATAACTCCTGACGAGAATCCGGTGAGCTCGGCTAACTGCGTGTTCACGTGTTCGGTGTTTCCTTCAATACCTATTGGGAGTTGGGCAAGATCCACAACCTTATCAATGGAGAGAGTTTGCATAGGGTAGAGGACTCCGTAAGACTCAAATTGACTGAGGATATCGATACTGGTAGCCCCCGAAGTGTGTAGCACCGTTGCGCTTTCAGGCGTGCCAGCTGCAATGGTTTCAATGGCATCATCTGGTGCGCAGATCAGTACGACATCCGCATTCGCTGTAATGTTGGGCTGGGCTGATAGATCAAACCGTTCAGATATTTCGTTCGCATCCTTCCTGGTAACAATGGTAACACGATGTCCAAGGGACGAAATTCCTTTGGATAGCCAGTAAGCTACATTGCCACTTCCGATGATATTGACATTCATCGCGCTCATTCAATCTCGAGGACAAGCCCTTTTAAGTATTCACCTTCCGGGTGATGGATGTTTACAGGGTGATCGGCTGGTTGGGAAAGATGATGCAATATTCTCCCGTTTTTACCTGCCGCAATAGCGGCTGATATTACGGTATTCTCAAACAAGGGCCGGTTGATCACACCACTGCAACTAAAGGTGAACAGAAGTCCTCCGGGATTGAGTTTACCCATTGCAATGGCATTAAGTCTTTTGTATCCCTGAACAGCTCTGTGTTTTGCCTGTAGGCTTTTGGCATAAGCCGGAGGGTCGAGAACAATGATGTCGAAGGTTTCCTCCAATCCCTTGAAGTATTCCATGGTATCCATTACCACGCAATGATCTGTGCTCATGCCGTTGAGTGAAAGGTTCTCTTCGCACAGTGCAATGGCTCCGGAAGAACTGTCTACTGAAACCACTTCGCTGGCACCCCCTTTGTATGCAGCGACTGAGAATCCACCTGAGTAACAGAAGGTATTCAACACACGCTTTCCTCCAGAGAGTTTACGTAGAAGATCTCTGTTATCCCGCTGATCCAGGAAGAATCCTGTTTTCTGACCCTCCTTCCAGTTGACAGAGAATTGCATTCCGTTCTCCAAGATATTGGCCCCATCAAGTTCATCTCCATGCACAGTGCCATCCGTTACAGTTCCAGTTTTTAAAGACTTGCTACTCTTATTGTAAACAGACTTCAGGTTGCTCCCCAGGGAATTGCCTAGTGCCTCTACAATTTGTGGAATGGATCGCTGCATCCCCATCGTGGACGTTTGGATCACTGCATGACCGTTGTACACGTCAATGATTAAACCTGGCAATCGGTCACCTTCCGCAAAACTGAGTCGAAAAGCATTCGTGTCTTGGTTGTTTATGAATCCAAGCTGAGTGCGTACTTCATAAGCTCTTTGAATTCGTTCATTCCAGAATTGCTGATCGATGATCCCGCCTTCGAAGCTAAGTACACGGATGGCGATATTACCTCCAGCGTAATGTCCTGTGGCGAGGTATCGCCCCTTCTTACTGGTTACCTCTACGACATCACCTTCTTCAGGCTGAGCAGTATATCCCTTCACTGCACCTGAGTATATCCAGGGATGCTGTCTGAGCACTGATTTGTCTTTTCCTGACTTGAGTTCTGCGGTAATCACAATGTTAATTTGCTACAAAGAGAATAAATCTGCTATAACTACAATGCAAGACCCTCAATTAGGATACGGGCGTAAGTTTTTTCTATCCAGAATCGATAGGGTAGCATAGCATCCTCTTCTGCATAATCAATCCCAATTCTTGGGCCTACCTGTACCTGTTTAGGGTCTATACTGGCGGATGGATCGGTTATCCAAATCTCCTGCCCTGTAAGGTATGTGAGGTCATGAGCTGTAGTTATTCCCAATCCCTGCGTTACTTTTCCTGGTCCGATGAGGTCATCCCAATGCTTGCGTCTTTGTTTTACAGTCTCGGTTCCTGAAACCATTACTGCACCTCGTACGAGCACTGCCTTAGGATCGTCTTCATTGCCTACTACAACATTGAAGAGGTAATGAATCCCGTAACAGAGATACACGTATGCATGACCTCCGGTGGTGTACATTGATGCTGTTCTGTTCGTTCTTCTATTGCCATAAGCATGACATGCTTTGTCAACCACACCATTGTAGGCTTCTGTTTCTGTGATCATGGCTGATACATGGGCTCCATCGATCTGTGTATGAAGTATTTTGCCCAGTAAGTCCTTCGCCAGGAAAACGACATCGGGATTCTGATAATATGCTTTGGACAGTACCAATATTTCCCTAATTTTAGTTCAATCCTAAACCAGAATTTATGAATATACGGAACCACAAATACCTAGTGATCTGGGTTGCAGCTGCTGGGATCGCGCTAGCTGGCTGTAAGAAGGATAAGACTCCTCCTGTTGTTACACTGAATGGTGATGCAAATATGATGGTAGCTATCAACGGAACGTTTACCGATCCGGGCGCAACTGCTATCGATGAAGAAGATGGGGACTTGACTTCTCAAATTGAAGTATCAGGAACAGTTACCACCAGCGCTGCTGGAAGTCACACGATTACTTACACTGCAACTGATAAGAAAGGAAATGTAGGTACAGCTACAAGAACTGTAACGGTTGATTTCATGGCGGCTAACTACGCTGGTGACTTCACGGTTACGGATGATTGCCCGGCTACTTCACCGTTGGCGGATAATCAGACACTTGAAGAAACAAACGCAACAACCGTTACAATCAAGAATTTCCTTGATCTATTGGGTGGAGACGTGCCTTGTACTATTAGTGGACAGAATTTGACTGTTGTTGAAACTGTCATCGGTACACCTCCGGTTACCAGTACGGTTAATGGCTCCGGTTCGATCAGTGCTGATGGAAACACCATCACTATCAACTATAGCATTGAGAATGCGCTTGGAACAGATGTTTGTACTGCAACGTACGCAAGACAGTAAGCAAACTGCCATAAATAAAAAAGGCGCTCGATTCGAGCGCCTTTTTTGTGTCTAAGTATTCCTTAGTAGATCTCGTAAGCACTGAAGTGGAATGCAGATTCAATGGTAGCGTTTTCATCGCTATCTGAACCGTGAACAGCATTCTTAGCTTTGCTTTCAGCAAAGATCTTCCTGATCGTACCTTCTTCAGCTTCTGCGGGATCGGTGGCTCCAATAAGTGCTCTGAAGTCCTCCACTGCATTGTCTTTTTCAAGGATAGCAGCAACGATAGGACCGCTACTCATGTATTCAACCAATTCCATATAGAAAGGTCTTTCCGCATGTACAGCGTAAAAAGCCTTTGCCTGATCAGCAGTCAGATGAGTATACTTCATCGCTCTGATTCTAAATCCTGCTTCATTGATCATTCTCAAGATTCCACCGATGTTGTTGTTTACAACAGCATCTGGTTTGATCATCGTAAAAGTTCTGTTTCCAGCCATTTTGCTTCTAGTTTAACGCGGCAAATGTAGTGAAAAGAGGAAAGACCGCTTCGTTGAAAATGAAAAGAAGAAAGAGTAGATAATTCAGACGCTAACCTCTTTGTGCTTTCTTCTTTGGGTCTCAATGTAATCGAGATAGCCTTTCTACTTAAGATCAGCTTGCATTTCGATCAACATCCAATTGCTCGAATTCGCTATTGTTGCTAATGAACTCCGGCACGAGGTCTTTCATCCGCTCAACAATAGCATTGTTGTTCTGCTGTCCGAATAACCCAATGAGTTCGTTGATTTTCGGTGTAACTTCTTCAAGGTTGTATGTTCTAACCTTGGCAATCATGATTTGAGGATGATGCGTTGGCATCGTGTTCTCCTTATCTGCAAGGAGTTCCTCGTATAGTTTCTCTCCTGGTCGAAGTCCGGTGTAAACGATCTGTATGTCTTTGCCCAGTTCAAGACCGCTAAGGCTTACCATTTTCTTTGCGAGGTCTACAATCTTCACAGAGCTTCCCATATCAAAAATGAAGATCTCTCCGCCTTGTCCCATCGTGCCGGCCTCAAGAACCAGTTGACACGCTTCTGGAATGGTCATAAAGTACCGTGTAATCTCAGGGTCTGTAACTGTAATCGGGCCACCTTTCTCAATTTGTCTTTTGAACAATGGGATCACGGAACCGTTAGAACCCAATACGTTTCCGAACCGTGTAGTGATGAATTTCGTTTTCTCCGAGTTGTTGGACGCTTGTGCGAGGATTTCTGCAATACGCTTGGAAGCCCCCATAACATTGGTAGGATTCACCGCTTTATCCGTAGAAACCATCACGAATCTATCTACACCCTCTTCCATTGAAAGGTCAACAAGATTCCTGGTCCCTTCAATGTTGGTGCGTACAGCTTCAGAAGGATTGTTTTCCATAAGTGGCACGTGCTTGTAAGCAGCGGCATGGTAAACAATTTCCGGTTTGAACGTCTGGAACAGATTGCGCATTCTTTCCTTGCTTCGAATATCGCCCACAACAACCTCACAAACGTTGCCAGCACCAGATTGCGTTAGTTCGAATTCCAGGTCATAAAGTGGGGATTCTGCCTGATCAAGTAGGATGATCATCTCAGGCTTGAAACGGGTAAGTTGTCTTACGATTTCACTCCCAATGGAGCCCGCAGCACCGGTTACCAATACACGTTTTCCTGATGTATTCTTTTTGATTGCCTTTTCGCTGAGTTGAATCTCGTTTCTACCCAGGAGATCTTCAATCTTAACCGACTTGATCTGTTTGAAGCTTAATTCTCCATTGATCCAGCGAGAGACCGGTGGTACATTCAAAATACGTACACCGTGCTTCAGACATTGCTCTGCCAGTTCATTTAGTCTATCGGATTGTACGTTCTGTGCAGCAACGATCAATGCATCAATGTCGTTCTTGTCAAGTATCTGTTGAAGTTTCGCTCCATGGTGGATAGAAACACCTTCCAATCGTTTGCCAGCTTTCTTCTTGTTGTCGTCAATAAACCCAAATACACGACTACCGTCACTTTCCCTGTCAAGTGCCTGTTTGGTGATAATCCCCGCCTCACCAGCACCGAAAATGAGGAAGTTAGAGCGCTCCTTGGAAATGTTGCGGATTTCAAAGAACAAGATTTTGACAAAGATTCTTGAAGCGATCATTACGAAAGTGGTCGCCAGATAATCAATAACGATGACTGAAAATGGAATCAGGTAGCGACCTTCCCAGACCTGGGCGCTTACAATGTTGGTTATGGCCAGGAAGAGTGATCCCGCACTGATTGTTGTAAATATCCGCTGTGCATCTTTTGTACTGGTATATCGGATGATACCTGAATAGGTTCTGGCAATAACGAAGCTGATGAGGCGAACACCTATAACGTATGGGAATACAATGGGAAATGTTTCAATTTCAACTTCGGGTATTTCAAAATTGAAACGCAGCAGGAACGCCAGCGAGAGCGAAAAGAACGCTATAAAGACATCGATGGAAAAGATGATCCATCGCGGTGTATTGTTCTCGAAAAGCTTCATTTGACGCCTCCGCACAAAGATAGCAATAAAGGCTGGAGGCGGATTCATACCTTTGCTGCCGTATGAGTAGGATATTCTTCATACATCCATACCCAAAAGGTACAGCTGCGAGTCAGAGGTTCCGGTTTGAACAGTTCGAGGAGGAGCTGGTAGCTGAGGGCCATGAATTGATCTGGTGTCCTTTCTGGGATGAGGGCACTTGGTCTAATCTTTATTCCAGTGGTACGTTCCTGCCAAAGATGTGGAGTGTTTTTAAAGGATGCCTTAAGCGCCTCCGTTTGCTGGGTAAGATCAATAAGGGTGATTTTGTATTCGTGCACCGCGAAGCGGTTCCCGTGGGACCAGCGTGGTTTGAATCCATCGTTCGCAACATCGTTGAAGCAAAGGTTATATATGACTTTGATGATGCTATTTGGTTGAAGAACACCTCCAGTAGTAACAAAGGCTGGGCGCGGTTGAAATCCTACAAGAAGATCAAACGAATCTGTGGTTACGCGGAGAAAGTAGTGGTTGGCAATCAGTTCCTCGCGGATTACGCTTCACAGTTTAATAAGCATGTACAGATCATTCCAACAGTTGTAGACGCTGAGCGGTATCATAATAGAACGGTAGATCACTCCAAGCGGCCTTTGGTGATAGGTTGGACAGGCTCTCATTCAACATTGCCATATCTGGAGGAGCTGGTGCCGGTGATAAAAGATCTGCAACGTGAATACGAATTCGAGTTCCATGTGATTTCTGATGCCAGGCCGCCATTTGAGATGGAATCTATGAAATATGTGAAGTGGGATGCGGATAAGGAAATAGATCAATTGCTGCAGTTCAATATTGGGGTGATGCCATTGAAGGACAACGACTGGTCCAGAGGTAAGTGTGGATTTAAGGCCATTCAGTACCTGAGCCTGGGAATTCCGGCAGTTGTGAGCCCAGTAGGAGTGAATGAGCATATTGTTACGAACAACGAGAACGGATTGCTGTGTGCTACCGAAAACGATTGGAGAGCCAGATTAGCTGATTTGTTGGTGAACCCCAATGAAATTGAACGTTTAGGGGCCAAGGCCAGAAGCAGTATAATCGGTAAGTTTACCCGTAAGGGCAATTCGGCCAATTTTATACATTTGTTCACCTAAGAAATTACCATGGAAGTAGCTGAAAACATTAAGGATGTAGCGCTGATTGACAAGCATCGCGAGCTTGGCGCTAAGATTGTTCCTTTCGCAGGATATTATATGCCATTGCAATACACGGGATTAACGGATGAGCACCTGAATATTCGTTCGAATGTAGGGGTATTCGATGTGTCTCATATGGGCGAGTTTATAGTTAAAGGCGAAGGCGCGCTTGATCTGATACAACGGGTTACTTCCAATGATGCTTCCAAATTGTTTCCAGGCAAGGTTCAGTATTCGTGCTTTCCTAATGAAACGGGAGGTATTGTAGATGATTTGCTTGTGTATATGGTTGCAGAAAACCATTATATGCTTGTTGTGAATGCCAGTAACATGGACAAGGATTGGGAATGGGTGAACAAACACAATTCATATGGGGCTGAGCTGGAGAACGTTTCTGACGATTACTCCCTGCTTGCCATTCAGGGCCCCAATGCAGCATTGGCGATGCAATCATTAACGCAGATTAATCTTGCCGAGATGACTTACTACACATTTGAAATTGGTGAGTTTGCTGGTGTGCCGGATGCGATTGTTTCAGCAACAGGATACACAGGTGCTGGTGGTTTCGAGGTATATGTAAAGAACGAATACGCTGCACAACTTTGGGATGCGGTAATGGAAGCGGGAGCATCTCATGGTATCAAACCCTCCGGTTTGGCATGTCGTGATACGCTGAGAACAGAAATGGGATTCTGTCTGTATGGTAACGATATTGATGACAATACCTCCCCAATTGAGGCGGGTTTGGGTTGGATCACAAAGTTTACCAAGGACTTTATCAACTCCGATGCGCTTAAGGCACAAAAGGAGAATGGAGTAGGGCGTAAGCTTGTAGGGTTTGAAATGTTGGAAAGAGGTATCCCTAGAAAAGACTATCCGATTGTTAATGCGCAGGGTGAAGCTGTAGGTATTGTCACATCAGGCACAATGGCCCCTTCATTGAGTAAAGGAATCGGAATGGGATACGTGCAAACTGATCTTGCCGCTCCGGGAACAGAGATCTTTGTCGAGATCAGGAACAAGCAGATCAAGGCAGAGGTTGTAAAGATGCCGTTTTACAAAGGCTAAACATTAATGGAAGAATCGTCTGGGAATTTGAGGAAGGTAGAGGTTTGTCATTCACCGGCATTGTTTGATGCGTATTATGACAACAGTGACTGCACGGTCGTTGTGATCGATATATTTCGTGCCACATCTGCAATGGTTACCGCGTTTGCCAATGGGGTAAATTCTATCATTCCGGTAGAAACGCTGGACGAAGCGCGTGATTACCAGTCCAGAGGATTTCTAGCTGCAGCGGAGAGAAAAGGTGAGCAGGTTGAGGGGTTTGAACTAGGGAACTCCCCGTTCCACTATCAAGATGACAGGGTAAAGGGAAAAGATGTTGTGCTTACCACCACCAATGGAACCAAAGCGATCAAGATTGCAAGTAAGGCCAACCATCTGTTAATAGGATCATTCCTCAATATTGGGGCTGTGGTTCGCCAGATAGAGAAGCTCGACAAAGATCTGATTTTGCTTTGCGCTGGCTGGAGGGATAGGTACAACCTTGAGGATACCCTGTTTGCCGGGGCTGTCGTTAGTGAAATTCAAAAGAACCTGCGTTTTGGCGAATTGTCTGATTCCGCCATTTCATCCCGGGAGATGTATGAGAACGCGGAGGGGGACCTTTATAAATACCTTGAGAATTCTTCACATCGAAGACGTCTAAGTCGTCTTAACCTTGAAGAAGATATCATCTTCTGTTTGCAGCACGATATCTACGACAATGTTCCTTATTTGAGCAACGATCGCTTGATCGTTGAACCAGTGGGTGTTCCCGTAGAGTAACCGAAACAATCTGTTTTTCTACCGTTGCTGAATCAAAATCCCGATTCTGGCAATGCCTTTGAATCTGTACGCGTTAGAATTATCTAATCGCATTTCTCTCCGTATTATGAAAAGACTATTGTATTGGGCCTTAGTGCTCTTTGTGCTGGCCGATTTGGGCTTCACATTCGTTCAACAGTACCATATGCCATTGGATGGGGATCTATTGGGAGGTATTGTTCCGGCTCCCGATGTCAAACCTGTACTTCAGCATCCGTTGGGGTTACATGCAGTGTTCAATGATACCATGTATCCAAACCCCAACCGGCATTTCAGTCATATGATGTTGTATATGTATTTCAATCATGTGCCAGGAATGTTGCAGTCATTTACTGACCCCGTGGATTCTGTCTATTTAGCGTCAGCCATCGTTCGCACTTTGATGCACGCGGCTTTGATCTTGCTGTTGGGTTGGCTCATCAGTAGATCGTGTTCCTACAAACGGCTCAGTTTCATGATCGCTGTTGCGCTCGTTACACCTTTGTTTCAAACGAATGGTTTCAGGGCGGCTATTTGCATTGTCGACCCTTCCATCACATATACATTCTTCTATGCCTTACCTGTTATCCTCCTTGGATTCTACCTCAGTCCGTTGTTCTTCGAACTTAATGTGGGAAGGCCTATTCGGGGCTTTAAGCGGTTGAGGTATGTGTGGCCGCTCTTCACACTTCCCGTGTGTTTGAGTGGCCCGCTGAATCCAGGCGTAATCCTTGTTCTTCTTTTGGTTCTGGTTGCCAGATATCTGTTTACGTGGTCCAGTTTTAAAGCCAGAAAGATATCTGCAGATACATGGAATTGGTTGTTGTTTCCTGCGGCCTTGGTTTCCCTATATTCTCTGTGGTTGGGAAACTTCAATTCAATCAATCCGCAAGACGCACCAGGTACCTGGGAGTTATACAAACGAATGCCACACGGACTTTGGATGATGATCAGTGAGAAACCTGCATTGCCTATGATGATTGGATTGATCATACTGAACTTCATTACGATCAAACTTGCATTTAGGCATCAATCGTATCGCTTCAGCAATGCCATTGGCTGGGCTGCTTTATTCATCGGAATCTATCTTGCGGTTCTTCCATTGGGTGGTTACAGAGTGTATCGACCTGATGTGGTGCGTTACGATACAACCATTCCCATAACACTAACCCTCATGTTCCTTGCCGGATATAGCTCACTATTCTTGCTTAGGAAACTCTCAAGGTGGGTGCACCTGGCCTATGTGCCTCTGCTGGTTGTATTCCTTTGGAAGTTTGAAAAGGTAGACAATCTGGGTGTAGGAGCCAATAGCTGTGAGCGCGCAGCTTTGGAGTACATTTCCAAATCCAATGATGCAGTGGTGCCTTTACGGCACGACTGTCAAGTCATGTCGTGGGGTAAGATCAAAGCACCAGACGACTATGCACTAGGTGGTGAGATGCTGCAACGTTGGGGTATAACGGATGAGTATAAACGCTACTATCATGAAGACAAGTGACTCTTAAGATTCACTCTCAGTATCTTCGAGCAATTGTTTGAAGCGCTCGTAGTTCTGACGGTTATGCTCTTCCACATTACCTGAGAAGAATACCATCATTGATCTCCAGAACAGATTGTTTCCTACATAGCTGTTCTTGAAATGTAAAGTAGTGCCTTTGCCGCTTTTGGTAAGTGTTGTTTCGATGGTTCCCTGTATGGCATCTGATGAGTAATCGATGGTGAAACCCTTGCCCGGCACGTTTTTTACGAAGCGTTCATGGACAATCATTTGTTCACCATTTTGAACGAATACCATGTCCAATTCACTTCCCGGAAATCCGGGAATGCCTGAAATCTGTTCCACCCGCTCAAGACCTTCCATCCAGTCTTTAGCAATGAGCGGATTCAGAAGATTGGTATATACCTGCATCACAGGTTTGTCAATCTCCATTTCAAATTCGATCTCTTGTTCAGGTTGAACGAGGCCTGCTCCAAAGAAGCCAAGAACCAACACGGCAATAACGATCAATAACCACTTAAGAAATTTCATATTGAAGTGTTACGGTAAAGATATCGAAATGGTGAAGACGGTTGTCGGTGATAAGCTGCTTTAGTGTTAACTTCAGCGTATGAGAATTGGCGTAAAGACCTTTGTGCTTTTCGTGGTTATGCTGGCCATGATGCTGGCTTATTGTCCTGTGCCGCAAACGCAAGCCTGGGGCTTCTTTGCTCACCGTAAGATCAATCGGTTGGCGGTATTTACACTACCTCCGGAGATGATCGGTTTTTATAAGAAGCATATAGACTTTATAACTGAGCACGCTGTAGATCCCGATAAGAGAAGGTATGCAGCGGAAGGTGAGGCACCACGCCATTATATTGATATCGACCATTACGCCCCCAAGGGAGAGGACCCATTCAAGGTGATGCCCAGGAAGTGGAATGATGCGGTAGCGAAGTTTACCGAGGATACACTTAAAGCTTATGGTATTGTTCCCTGGCATATTCCGATTATGGTTGCCAGGTTACGAAAAGCCTTCATCAATAAGGATGAGGAGGCCATTTTGAGGATATCATCAGAATTGGGTCATTACGTAGGTGATAGCCATGTGCCTCTGCATACTACACTTAATTACAACGGTCAGCTTACCAACCAGAAAGGTATTCATGGATTCTGGGAATCACGGTTGCCTGAATTGTATCATAAAGAATATGATTTTTTGGTAGGCAGAGCTGAGTACGTAAAGTCACCCCTGAACCTTGCATGGGAAACCGTTGAGGCCAGTCATTGGGCCAAAGACTCCGTGCTTGATTTTGAACTTGTGCTAACAAAGGAGTTTCCATCAGATAACAAGTATGCATTTGAGAACAGAGGAACTGTGCTGATGAAACAGTATTCCAGGGATTTCTCACGGGCCTATCACGACAAGCTTGGTGGAATGGTGGAGCGGAGAATGCGGAAGTCTATCCTTACGATTGGAAGCCTTTGGTATACAGCGTGGGTAGATGCGGGGCAACCAGACCTAAGTGAACTTTCCAAACGCAAGGTGAACAAACGAAACAAGAAAGATGATGAGCTTGATGTTCACGTGAAATCAGGCAAGATCAAAGGGAGAAAGCACGAATAGCCTATCCCGCTGCGTAACGGTTTCCTACAATAATTCCCAGTGCTTTTCCTTTCAAGGTGTTATTGTTGAATGGCGTGTTTCTGGTCTTAGAAGCCAGCGCCTCTTCCTGAACTTCCCATTCCAATGTTGGATCGAACAGTGTAATCGTGGCTTCAGATCCTTCCTCGAGAACTGCTGGTTCGTGTCCAATTAGTTTTCCAGGGTTGATAGCCAGCGTTTCTATGATCTTATCGAGCGAAACTTTACCATCCGTACCTGCAAGCAAGGCGGAGAATGAGGTTTCGAGATTCAGCGCTCCGTTTGCGGCATGTTCGAACTCACATCTCTTATCTTCTATATCTTCTGGTGCATGATCGCTCGAGATCACGTCAATGGTTCCATCTGCCACTCCAGCAATCAATGCCTGTCTGTCTTCTTCAGAACGCAGAGGAGGTGATAGCTTCAGGTTTGTATCGAAGTTCATTAGATCCGCATCGGTATACCTGAGGTGCAGACTTGTAGTATCGCAGGTGACTTGTATCCCGTTCTTTTTCGCTTCTCTGATTTTTTCGACTGCTTTTGCGCTGGTAATGGGGCCCAGGTGAATAGGCGCTTCGCAATATGCCGCCAGCTCAAGATCACGTGTTACTCCTATTTCCTCGGCAAGAGCTGGAATACCTTTCAGGCCAAGCATTGTGCTCGTTTCTCCCTCGTTCATCACACCTCCCTGCGCCAGATCTTCCGATAGGGGGTAGTTCATGATGACTCCATCCACCGTTTTTGAGTAGAGTAGGGCGCGCTCCATCAGTCCTGCGTGTGCGATCGGATGTTTGTCATCTGTGAAGGCCACTGCACCCACACTGGCCATGTCATATATTTCTGCCAGTTCCTTTCCTTCGAGGCCTTTGGATATCGCTCCAAGGGGATACGCATTCACAATGTGGCTTTCTGTTCTGTTGTAAACGTATTCTATGCCTGCTTTGTCATCTACTGCTGGAACTGTAGATGGCATCACACAAACTCCTGTGAAACCACCTTTTCTGGCTGCCTCTAACCCTGTTGTAAGGTCTTCCTTGTATTCGTGGCCAGGGTCTCTAAATGCTGCCCTAAGATCAATCCAGCCTGGCGATGCATGGCAATTATTGAAAGAAATTTCTTCATCAGCACTTTCACTGATGTCGCTTCCTATCTTTTCAATCTTACCATCGTTGATCAGTATATCAACGGTTTTTCCGTTGTGCTTGCTTCTTGGATCTATCAGTTGACAATTCTTAATGAGGATTTTCATGTCTTCCAAAGTTTGATGAGCAGCGTTTCCAAAGCTAGAAATGCCAGACAAATGATGAGGCAAAGTCGCCAGTATTTTCTTCCTGAGGCTTCATCCTGAACGAACCCAGCAAGGTTCTTGATTTCAGGTTCTATCAGCTTGATGTTGTTCTTACCAGATCTTTCGATGAAGCTTTCCAGCGCTTCGTTGTTGTGTGGAATCAGCTGGGATTCACTACGGTTGTAATTAAATGCCAACTGATGCGTCTTTTGTAATTCATTGTTCAGAAGATCGTAGTATCCGTCCTTTGCGACCGAGCTTCCTGGGAAGATTCTTGTTGTATTCTTCAGCAATTGAATCTGTGGAATGAAGTCCAGCTCACCAGACCTAATGTGGTAAATCTCATCCTGTTGTTGCTGGCCTTGCAGTTCAATCACAGATTTTGATCCGATGATGTGGTAGTAAGGCTCCTCAGGTATGCTATACAGAGCTACGTTATAGAGTGTAGGGACGATGATCGCGTGGTTTTGGAAGTTGCTGTATGTTTCGTCCAACGATACCGCTAGTGCGTAGCTGTTTCCTCTTCCAACTTTACTTTGCAGTACAAATGGATAACCGTTCTGCATGGTCATTACATGGTCACCAAGTTTGTATTGCTTCACGCTGATGGGGTAGTACTTGTTTGCTATAGGCAGATCAAGGTTTTCGGGCTTAGATTCGAATACGTTGTCAAATAGATAATGATCATAATTGATCAGGTTAACTCTCGATGTTCCTGTATCGGGTTTGCTCATCTGACCAAGGTCAAGAGCTGCTAACAGTTCGTTATACGAGTCAATGTCCGCATCTGTGTGTGGAATGACCATCACAGAACCTCCGGATTCACAAAACGCGTTCAGTTGGGCAACTAAGCCGCTGCTTACTTTTTTCACGTGGTACAGGCAGATCACGGAATTTTGCTTGAAGGTGGAAACATCCGCTTGCGCTGCCTGTTGCATCGTTAAGACAAAGTCTTCGTCCTCACCAAAAAGTGATTTAATTGGGTTCTGTTCCGATTGCTCACCAGAAAGGACCAACACTTTCCTTACGGGATTTATCTCGTATGAAAAGTAGAACTTATCGTCAAAACCAACTGGGTGATCCTGAATTTCAAGCATTCCCTTTACGAAACCTTTCACATGATTGGTGTATTTAAGAGAAACCGTTTGAGATTCATTGGGTCCTAGCGAAACTGTAGATGGCACCGCCTGTTGCTCATTGATGAAAAGTGTAAGTGGCACGTTCTCAACCGGTTCTTCATTATGATTGGTTACCACTACGTTGAGCTCTTCCGACCTGCCGGCAAGTCTAATAGGCGACTCAAACCAACAACTGTCAATACTCAGGTTATTGGTAATCTGTGATGGGATTTGAAGTAAGTGGTATTGAATCGTTGTGTCAAAAGGTGTGGATTCAAGATCATTGGTCGATTCCTGAAAATCTCCCAGAACGTAAGCTACCTTATTCTCTCCCTCGTTGCTGCTAAGTGCATCGTTCATTCTCAATGCCATATCAGACAACATTTGTGAGCTGGAGGAAACATCTACCTGGTCAATCTGCTCAATGGCCTCTGTAGCGGTAACGAATTGTTGTCCACTTGCCTTCAGGTCGTTGGTAATGATCCGGAACCGGTCACCAGGTCCATATGATTTAATTAGCTCGGAAGCTTTTGATCTGGCTTCTTGGAGAAGATCACCAGTTTCTCCAGTGAGTTCCATGCTAAATGAGTTGTCTATGTATATGCTAACCTGTTTGGGCCCAACCGCACCTTGTTGGTTTCCTGCTGGTATGTATGGTTGGGCGAAAGCTATTACAAGGAAAGCCAGTGCCAGTAGTCTTGAAGTAAGTACAAGAAGGTGCTTTAAGCGCGATTGCGTTCTGGTTTCAAGTTCAACATCTTTTAGAAAGCGAATATTCGAGAAGTAGAGCTTTCTAAACCTCCTGAAATTGAATAAATGAATAAGAATAGGAATAATGAGGACCGCGAGCGCGTAGAGGAATACAGGGTAAACGAAACTCATTAAAGCACAAAGTTAAGTAAACAGCTTATTACATGGATGAAATAAGTCAAGTTTGTTCATAAATCTGAACGGATTTTGAGTGTGTTAAGTATCTTACGCTGATACCATGGATCACGAATCGATAAGGCATTACAGGGATGAGGAGGTTGCAGAAGTCGTTGCCAGGCTTGCCAAAGATCCCGCATTTTGGGGTGCATTGGCTTTCTTCTATAGCCAGGAAGAAATAGTTGAAATCAAGGCGTTTCTGGCAGATATCGAAACCAAACGTGAATTTCAGGACCGTTTGATTTATTCCTTGCTCAGAAGGGTAATCAATAACAGTGTGACGGAACTTACGTTCAGTGGCACGGATGTGCTGCAATCTGATGTCCCGTACTTTTTCATTAGTAACCACAGGGATATTGTACTGGATTCAGCGCTGATCAACCTTGGGTATTACGAGAAGTTCAATCAAACACTTGAAATAGCCATTGGCAGTAATTTGTTGATGTTGCCTTGGGTGAGAGATGTGGTGAAGCTCAATAAGAGCTTTATTGTCTACCGAGACCTGCCAATGAACGAAATGTTGGAAGCTGCGAACAACCTATCTTCTTATGTGGCGGAAAGGAACAGTGATGGAGCATCTATATGGATGGCACAAAGAGAAGGTAGGGCAAAGGATGGAAACGATCACACACACCCAGGACTGATCAAGATGCTGGCATACCATGCAGGAGATCGCGGTGTGGAATACCTTTCTAACCTCAACATAGTTCCCGTATCCATTTCTTATGAATATGATCCTTGTGCCTTGCTTAAGCTTCCCGAGTTGCGCGCAAAACAGATGGGTGAGGCTTACGTGAAGTCTCAAGATGAAGATCTAAGGTCCATGCAAACGGGAATAGTGGGAGGTAAGGGTAGGGTACATGTGCATTATGGTCAACCGCTCAACAATCAGATTGCGGGTATTGATCCTTCTTTGAAGGCCAACGACAAGTTCAAAGAAGTGGCGGTAATGATTGATCGGGAGATCCATCGGCATTATCACATCTGGGAATCTAATCAAGAGGCCCTTGCGTTTCTAGAGAGCGGGGAAATGCCTTCTGATGAGGTATTGCAGCGTCAACTCAAAGAGCTTTCGTCATCAGATCAGAAGATCGTGATGGGTATGTATGCCAATCCGGTGATCAACGCCAAAACTGTTTCGGTTGGTTAGAAGCGTTCGAATACCCCGAGTCCAAACAAGGCAAAATCGTATTTAACCGGATCTTGTGCATCCATCTTTCGAAGAGCATTTGTTAGTTCTTCAGCGGCTTTCCAGTCGTTGTTCTTGCGTTTGAGTAATCCCAGTTTTCTTGCAACATTGCCTGAGTGCACGTCTAGTGGGCATATCAGATCGCTCATGGGAATATTGTTCCAAATTCCAAGGTCAACACCGTTATGGTCTTTTCTTACCATCCAGCGTAGGAACATATTGATTCGCTTCGCTGCAGATCCTTTGTAGGGATCGCTGACGTGTTTTTCAGTTCGTTTCAAGTGTTCGCCCTCGAAGAAAAAGTGTTTGAAATTGTGAATGCGTTCTGCTACATTCTTCCCGCTGAAGGCGGCTTCCATAGAATTGTAGTGATGGTAGATCCTACGCAATGAATGAACGAATTGAAGAAGGTCATCACCGTTGAACGTTCTGTGGACGAAACCACTGGTTTCTTTCAGGTCAGTGGGAGATGCATCCATTACATAGCGGTACGGTTCATTACCCATGATCGTCATCATTCTCCTTGCGCTATTGATGATCGATTTTCTGTTACCCCATGCTATTGTAGCCGCAAGGAATCCGGCTATTTCTACATCTTGCTGAAGGGAGAACGACCTTGGTATGATAATTGGGTCGGTTTCTATAAAAGATGGACGATTGTATTCCTCTACCTTTTGATCAAGGAACAATCTCATATCTTTTTTGTTGATTTTCACGGAGTTATGTTAAAAAGTAGCTGTAACTTTTTAGCGTTGAACCGTACAATATTAATAGGATTGATGTAGTTCAATGAATATGGTGCGACTTCTTGTCATATCGTTTTTGCTCTTGTCACAGGTAACCTTCGGGCAGTACAAGAAGAAGTACGTTGATAAGTGTATACCTGAAATTCCTGAAAATCCGGATTTAAAGTTGAGCATGCAGATCATTGATGGCGATACATTCTATTGCCATATGATGAGACCTTTCTATGCCATGGATAAGAAACCCTATGGCAATAAGCGCATGGATAAGAAGTACAGATACCTGCGCTACCATGTGAAAAAGGTATATCCGTATGCAAAAGTTGCTGGGGTGAAGCTGCGTGAGTACAACGACCGTTTGATGAAAATGGGAAGTGATGTGAAACGTAGAAAGTACATGAAGCTCATGGAGAAGGAGCTAAAGGCAGAGTTTGAAGGGGATATGCGTAAACTTTCCGTTTATCAGGGAAAGATTCTCATTAGATTGATAGATCGAGAAACAGGTGATACTTCCTATGGATTGATCAAAGAGCTTCGTGGTTCGTTTCAGGCGTTTTTCTGGCAGTCTTTGGCCCGACTATTTGGGTCTAATCTGAAAATGGAATATGATCCTGATAGCAATGAGGAGGATCGCATCATTGAGGATATCATCATGGGTATAGAAGCCGGATATATCTGATTATTCCAGAAAGGCTGCGAATGTTCCATCTTCAGCCACTTCAAACGAAATATGTTCCTTCAGTGTTGTAGCTAGTGATAGTCCTACGTAATCTGCGCGAATAGGGTAGCGCCTATGAAGTCTGTTGACCAGGGTCATTACGCTGATTCGTTTGGTGGGAAAGCTTAGGAAGTGGCGAACCACGTGCATTAATGTAACGCCAGAGTTCAATACGTCATCTACAATGATCAGGCTTTTGTTCTCCAGTTCCTTAAGATCTATGGAACATTCCACGTCACAATCGGCAGGATTGTCTTTATCAATGGTAACACTGCAATGCAGGGTGTTAACGTAACCCGCTTTTTGAATGATATCAGCGAGGTGAGCACTAAGAATGGCGCCTCGTTTTTCAATTCCTGCAATAACGATTTCTTCCTGTCCTAGATGGTCTTCACAAATCTGGTAGGCAATACGATGAAGCTTTTGTCTGATCTGCTCATCGTTTAGTATCTGATTCTTCACCCGTGTTATTGATTTGGTACACACACTATTCCTCCCTTGTAGAAACGTGTTTTGTAATATTCTTCCTCCAGATTGCTGACGGTTACGCCCAGTTTTGTAGAGGCATGAACAAAGTAACCATCTTTCAAGTAGATACCAACGTGTGAAATTCGATCACCACGAATCTTGAAGAACACGAGGTCACCGGTTTCCAACTTGTCATTGTCCACAACCTTCACCAAAGGAAATATGTTTCGTGACCCTCCAAGGAGCTTGATTCCGTAAAGATTGTTGTAGAAATGCTTGACCAGGCCTGAACAGTCAATCCCCTTCTTGGTGCTACCCGCATATCGGTAGGGAACATGAAGCCATTCGAACGCGAGGTCATAAATCGGGCGATACGTACACGAATCAAAGGAGATATTCTTGGAGAGGAAATAGGATACTACAGTATCTTTCTTCTGTTTGGTCGAATCTTCAGTGTGAGGGATGATGACTTCAGCCAATACTTCGGTCTGCGCAAATGTTGCTGAGCAAAGGCTCAGCAGGCAAACGAGGCTAAGGCTTTTCAAGAATGATGAACACCTCTCTTCCAGACCGTGGCTCGATCGAGTTGTGGCACGGTTCCATCGTATGTATGTTGAAGTGTTCTTCAAAACGCTCTTTGTATTCCTCAATACTACCGCCAAATGGAGGACCTTCACCTGTAAACGGGTCAACAAACAACACACCTACAAGTTTGCCTCCAGGCTTAAGCAGCCTGGCCATTTGCGCTACGTAGCGCGAGCGCAAGTTAGGATCGATTGCGCAGAAAAAAGTCTGCTCGATAATCAAATTATACGCACCCTTATGTTCAAAAAAGTCCTCGCAATGCGCCTGCGATTCCGGAAAGTCCGGGAAGCGCTTGAGAAAGCCGTTGATTGCTAATGGTGCATAATCTACAACGTTAGTGTTAGTAAATCCTTGTGATAGGAGGTAAGTTGCTTCATGTGCATTGCCACATCCTGGGATGAGAATATCAATCGATTTGTCCTTTAACTGATCGATATAGGTCTTGAGGGGCGTGGTGATCTCACCAGCATCCCAACCGGTTTCCTGATCCTCATACCGTTGATTCCAAAATGCGCTGTTCAGTTCTTCCATATCGGTTCTTCTCAGACGAATTTACTTTCTACATTTACGTATGGCAACGAAAGATGAGATAACGTCATATTTCCAGGAACTGCAATCGAACATTATAGATGCAGTGGAAACAATGGATGGGAAGGGAAAGTTCAACCGCGATGAGTGGAGCAGAGAAGCTGGGGGTGGTGGACTAACCAGGGTGATTGAAGATGGTAATGTGGTGGAGAAAGGAGGCGTTAACTTTTCAGCGGTTCACGGACCGATGCCTGCAAACATCAGTGCTGCATTAGGTATAGGAGAATGTAATTTCTACGCTACAGGTGTTTCGTTGGTGCTGCACCCTTCCAATCCTATGGTGCCGATTATCCACATGAATGTCAGGTATTTTGAGACAGATCAGAACCTCTATTGGTTTGGGGGTGGTATTGACCTTACACCACATTATGTTGACGAATCTGATGCACAGTATTTTCACAGCGTGCTGAAGGATGTTTGTGATGCGCATGATCCTATGTACTATCCAAGGTTCAAATCATGGGCAGATGATTACTTCTATCTAAAGCATCGGGATGAGACAAGAGGGATAGGTGGAATCTTCTTCGATCGCCTAATGGAGGATGAGGAGCACAGTAAACCTCAGATCTTCGATTTCGTGAAGGGGGTAGGTGATGCATTTGCTCCAACCTACGTTGAGTTGGCCAACAGGCACCGGGATGAAGCGTTTACAGAACAGCATAAGGATTGGCAGCTGTACAGACGCGGCAGGTACGTTGAATTCAACCTGATCCATGACAAGGGTACAAAGTTTGGGATTGACACCAATGGCCGTACGGAATCTATCTTTATCAGCCTTCCACCATTGGTAAAGTGGGAGTACCAGCGCCAGATTGCCACTGATTCGGCTGAGGGAATCACTCAAAACCTGCTTAAGAAGGGAATCGACTGGGTGTAATCACGCCCTTCATTGTCTGATTTATACCGTTCCTGAAGTGCAATCCGCGTTTCGCAACATGACCCCGCCATACGGAGTTTAAATAAGTGTAACTCCTAAATACTCCGGTCATGAAAAACAGTAGAACTAGACGAGCAGAAAACATTTACATCAGCTTCATCGCGCTGATAATGACTTCAATTATAGCAGTTGCTGTAATTACGACTTTCGCAATTTAGCAACTGACCCATAATGGTTTGGCGGTAAAGAAAAAGCCTGACGCAAGTCAGGCTTTTTTGTTTCGTTAAGGTAAGCGGAGATTAGCTTAGCGCCTTCACAAGATCCGCCTTCTTCATAGAAGAGTATCCGGCTACTCCTTTGTCTTTTGCCATCGCTTTTAGTTCTGCAACAGTCATTGACTTAATATCGCCTCCTGCAGCCGGTGCAGCTTTCTTAGCTGGAGCAGCTTTCTTTGGTTCAGCCTTTTCAGCCGGAGCTGCCTTCTTTGTAGCTTTCTTCGTAGTCTTCTTCTTAGCTGGAATATCTACCTTCTTTCTACGCTGTGGTCTGCTGTTCCCATAAGAACCTGCAAATCGCTTACCTTTTTTAGTCTTTTTATCTCCCTTTCCCATATGTTCTGTAAATGAGGAGCAAATATATAAAATAGAAGCATTCTAAACCGATCGCTCCCGATACGCTTCCTCCAGTAAATCAGGACGTTTAATGCTCTTCTTTACCCAATCCAGCAAAAGTGATTCATAGCGCTGTTGACTGAGCTTCCAATTCTGCTCTTCCTCTCGTATTCTGTTGGTGAGTTGATGCAGTATAATGGCAGTCGCCACTGAGATATTCAGGCTTTCCGAAAACCCGAACATGGGGATGTGCAGGAAATCATCGCACATATCAATGGCGTTATCAGAAAGCCCCGTTCCTTCGGTTCCCATCACAATAGCCACAGGTTGATCCAGGGGTAAATTCTCTGGAGTGTATGCACCAGGCTTCACCAGCGTACCAACTACCCTGAATCCATTGGCTTTGAGCTGACGGATACATGAGGTCGTGTTCTGATCTGACGTGTTGTGGTAGATGATGTCCAGCCACTTGTCCGCACCAATGGTTACGTCCGGATTGGGATCATAGGTATTGGAGTTCTCTATAATGTGGACATTCTGAATACCGAATACATCACACGAGCGCAAGACCGCACTGGCATTGTGTGGTTGAAAGACGTTTTCAACTGCCACTGCAATGTGATCTGTCCTTTCTTGCAGAACATACTCCAGTCGCTCAAGCCGCTCTTCGGAGATGAAAGATGTGAGGAAGTTGATGAGACCTTGGTCCATGGGCAAAAAAAAAGGCCTCAATGCTGAGGCCTTTTCGCAATAAACTAAAGTGAATTAGTTTACTTTCTTAGCTAGATCAGCACCAGCTTTGAATCTTACAACCTTCTTTGCTGGGATCTTGATTTCTTTACCAGTCTGAGGGTTTCTTCCAGTTCTAGCAGCTCTGTTGCTTACAGAGAAAGAACCGAATCCAACAAGAGCAACTCTGTCGCCCTTTTTCAATGCTTTAGAAGTAGTGTTCACGAAAGCATCTAGAGCTCTCTTTGCATCTGCTTTTGAGATCTTAGCATCAGAAGCAATTGCTTCAATCAATTCTGCTTTGTTCATTATTACAGCTTTTAAGATTTATATACAGTTAACGCAGCCAAATTTATGCCTTACCCCAAGCTACGCAAGGGTTGTGGACTAAAAACCCTCTATTTGTTAATAAATACGGGGGTTTTGTTAATAACGCCCTCTAAATCGCCCTGTTTTCAAGGGTTTTCAACGATTCATTCTATAAAAACGCGATCCTTACCCAAAAATTCGGGTGATTGAACGGATATAACCTTCATTGGTTTCTTGGATAAGACCACCAAAGCGTGGGGTGTATCCTTAGGAATCTGGAAGTAATCTCCCTTCTTGATGATGAACTTCTTGTCACCAACTGTCATTTCTCCTTTACCACCCAGTACATATATGTTCTCGGTGTGGAATACGTGCTTATGAAGTTTGACAGATTTCGCTACCCAGATCACGAATGAAGTAGCCTCTTTGGCTGAATTGAGCTTTTGAACGTGAATGTTGTCATATTCTTTGGGAGGCTCCAATTCTTCCGCATTTTTTAGATCCTGTCCCCAAACGAGACTGGTGACAAGGATGGCGCATATAGATGTCAATGGTTTCATATGATCAGGTGTTACCTATAGAATAGTTGTCAAAACTGAAGCCATTGAGCAGATCTTTGGCCTTCATTCGTTTTTTTCCGGAAACTTTAAGATCCAGGATGCTTATCGCCTTGGTGTTGGTTCCAACAAGGATCTCATTTTTCGTTACCATCAGCCGCCCTGCTTCCAATTCATCCTCACTGGGTTCAGCATCGTATATCTTTACTACTAACTGTTCCTGTTCACTTGTAAGTGCGAACCATGCACAAGGGTGTGGAGATAATCCTTTAACGAGCTGACATACCTGTTCTGCTGTATCAGTCCAGTTTACCTTGGTATTCTCTTTATTCAGTTTGGGGGCGTCACTGGCCTCTACGGCACCAAATACATCTTGATTTGTAGGTCTTAGCTTATCAGTAACCAGTCCGTGAATGGTTTCCACAACCAGGTCTGCACCTACGTCCATCAGCTCATCATGAAGCATTCCGGCATCAGCGCCCTCGGGTATATGAACTTTGCTTTGCAGCAAAATAGGGCCTGTGTCAATCTTGTCATCCAGTAAAAATGTGGTTACTCCCGAAATTTTCTCACCGTTGATAATGGCCCAATTAATAGGTGCTGCACCACGGTAAGCGGGGAGGAGGGATGCGTGCAAATTGAACGTCCCTAGCTTCGCTGCACTCCAAACTACTTTAGGTAGCATTCTGAAGGCTACCACCACCTGAATGTCCGGGTCAATCTCCTGAAGTGTAGCAGTAAAGTCTTCAGACTTCAGATTAGTGGGTTGTAATACAGTAAGATTGTTCTTTAAAGCATACTGCTTGACAGAAGATTGCTGCAGTTTGTTACCTCGTCCGGCAGGTTTATCAGGCGCGGTAACAACTGCTTGCACGTTATATCCTGCCGCAAGGATTCGCTCCAGTGCACCTACTGCAAAGTCTGGAGTACCGTAAAATATAATCTTAGGATTTGTAATGTCTATCTGGGTTTGATGCCTTCTACTTTAGCCATGTGGCCCTTCATACAAGTCGACATCATATCACTCACCTTGTACTTCACCCACACTGTCTTGCCGTCATTTTTGTATTCAGCAGGAAGGTCATCGGTGGGGTTGATTATCTGAACGCTCGATTCCGCGGTTGCGTCTTCCAGTTTAATGAGCCATCCACAGCCATCGAGACTGGAATAATCAGACATCGTACCTTTTACATATCCCTCTGCTGCAGGATCGGTTTTAGTGGTCTCAACCGCAGTAGACTTCTCTCCATTCTTACACGAGCTGATCGCTAAAACCAGACCGCATAAAAGCATGAATATTGTCCGCTTCATCATATGCTTGTTGTTCTCCATTTTCCCTTCTTCAAATAAATGTAGCATAAGGCACCAAGTAATCCAAAGTAGACAAACTCGGTTGCCCAGGCTACAGCAACATCTACCTGGTATTCATGAACCAAAATGTATGCCAGAATGAGGTAGGTAGTGATAGTAATTACTTCTATGGTCAGTGTTTTAACCGTATTACCAGTACCGCAGGCGGCTTGAAACAGCACAGTGGCAACAGTAAAGAATAGCATGGCGCCAATGATTACGTAAAGCGTAGGAAAAGTATCGGTGACTAAAGATTCGTTGTTAGTGAACAATGCTACTACTTCTTCTTTGAAGAGCAGACAGCACCCTGCCAGCAGCACATTGGAGGATAATCCCAATACTATGGACCTACCCACGAGTTTGAACACCTTGTCTGGTTCTTTTCTTCCAAGCAAGTTGCTCGTAAGTGTGTTGGTTGAATTGGCCAAACTAAAAACAGGAATCATCAGGAACACATAGATGCCCCGAATGATATGTGAAATAGACAATGACCGCTCGCCCAGATGTTCAATGATGCTAAAGAACACATACCATCCACCTAATGCCGCTATGTTTTGCGCCATCAATGGTCCGGCAGTCTTCATGATCTCTTTCATTTTTGAGCCATTCGGTCGCTCGAACTTGAAGAGTTGGTATTTCTCTCTGTCAATAGCAAAGAAGGTGATCACTGAAATGAACACGAATCCGGTAGCTTCTGATATTACAGAGGCAAGCGCTGCTCCAGCAACTTCCATCCTCGGAAATCCAAACTCGCCAAAAATGAGTGAATAGTCCAGGAAGATGTTCAATGAGACAATAACCAGAGAGTTGTATGCCAGAATCTTCGTGCGCGCAATCCCTACGTAGAAGCCAATAAATGCAGTATTCAACAAAGCGAAGAATATGCCATAGGCTCGGTACTCAAGGAACTCTTTAATGTAGCCCAGTATGTTTTCGCTGGCAACTGTTAATTCCAGGAAGCTCGGTGCACCTAGCTGCATGAAAGCGAATAATACGATCGATAAACTTACCAGGATATACATGGTTTGCGTGAGCAGCTTTCCAATGGCGCCATAATTGCCCTCTCCGTTCCTACGCCCCATGATGATTTGCGTGCCTGTAGAAAGTCCAAGTCCAATTGTAAGTAGCACGAAGTACAGTAAGCCACCGTTGCCAACGCCACCTAACTGTTGTTCCCCAAGGTGGCCTAGAAATGCCGTATCTGTTACCAATAGTAGGGCATTCATAAAACCACCGGCCATCAACGGCCATGCGACCTTGAGGATGCCTTTGTACGATATGGAGAAGTTGTCGGCCATGAGTAATGGCCGGCAAGGTAGTCAAGAAATTACTCTGAAACGCCCTTTCCTCTGGACATTCGAAGCCTGTTCATTATGGCTATCACAGTTCCTATGATCATAACGATGCACCCCAACCAGAGTACGTTGATGTAAGGAAAAACAATGGCTTGCATGATGATCAAATCCTTCTTGTTGGATTTCTTCTCGCTCATCACAAGCTCAATTGCGCCTGTTTCAGGTGTTACCCTCTTCAGAGCTATTCGAATCCCAAGCTGCTCGTTCACGGCCTCTATGGGGATAATCTGAGAACCCTTGATAAGCATGATCGGTTCCATCTGGAAGACATTTCCGTTTATATCTTGTACTTCCACAATCAGACTCACGCCCAAATCAGCGGAGTCTAACTGGTACTTTTCACGGTCGATCTGGCTGTTAAAAATGTGTGGTATAACAAGGCAATTGGAGGTAGCGATGGTATCCTTCAGGGTAGTCTTTACTGTTCTCGGCTCGGTGTATGAATCAGGATCGTCCACACTTTCAAGATCGGCATAGGTGATGTGGGTAAAGACATCCTTGTTCCAGTAGTGCTTGGTATCTGGTTCTGGTACATTGCCCATCAACGCGTTTGTCTGTACCCGTGGTTGCAGTGTAAATGCGTACTCCAGGTTTCCCGGTTCTCCAGTGAAGTATTCAACTTCATAGTGCAGATTGATACCCTCCTTCGTACTTCCTTTATAGGTAACATGGTAATCGCCCATACGCAGGGTATCTCCTTTGATTAGCATGATGTTCTTTGCATTCGGATCCTCATCATCATCTGCTGTCATTTGGATGGCAATCCCTGAGTTATTGACAGAGATGAATTCCTTCTTCCCAGTACTAAGGAGAATTCCAAGAACGATCAGGGCGAAACCAATATGAGCAATAGAGGCGCCAGCTTTCGGGATCTTTCCCTTCAGTATTTGGATCCAGTAGGTGAGGTTGGCAAACAGCGCGTACATACCCGTAAACAGTAGCACCACCTGTCTCCAATCAGGAAAATCAATAACCAGCTCTGTGGCAACCGTTGCCAATGCAGCTAAGCCCAGGCCTAACGCTGATCTTTTGAAGAAAGTCGAAAGGGAAGTGTCTTTGTAATTGAAGAATTGGCCAACAGCAACCAGAATGCAAACGATCATGGCAAACCATATCTGCCATTGGTTATAGAAATCAATAACATCTCCCTGAATAGCGAGGTTGTGCCCTGCGAGTTTCTTGAAGAACGCCCAATCAGTGCTTTCATATATGGAATTGAACACACCTGAGAATGGCTCAAGCAGCACGTTCAGAACCGGCTTCGATGTGTTGAATCCAATCTGGAAACTAGAGAGTCCGAGAACCATTGAACCCACAAACACCCAGAATTCACGCGACCAAAGGTTCTCTTCTGACTTCAGTTTAGGGATCCTTCGCTTGTGCCAAATAATCATTCCGAATGCCAAAACACAGAAGAACAGCAAGTATACGATCAGCTGTCCTGGCATTCCCTCTGCAAAGGAGTGCACAGACGTTTCTCCCAGTATTCCACTTCTTGTTAAATAAGTAGAGTACAACACAAGTAGAAAACTCAACATCGTTAGGATGTTGGTAAGAAACAGGGAATTCGGTTTACGTTGGTTAATCAGCATAAGGTGGCCTGCACCTACAAATACCAACCAGGGAACCAGGGACGCATTCTCTACAGGGTCCCAGGCCCAAAACCCACCAAAACTAAGTGCTTCGTATGCCCATGCACCCCCCATCAGTATACCGGTGCCCAACACAGCTATACCGAAGAATGTCCACTTTAGGGTTGGTTTGATCCATTCAATATATTCTCGTTTCCAGAGTCCAGCAATGGCATATGCAAAAGGAATCGTTGTGGATGCAAAACCGAGGAAAAGGGTAGGAGGGTGAATGGTCATCCAGTAGTTCTGCAGCAGAGGATTAAGTCCGCGTCCCTGTATCAATTCTGTGTAATTAGGATTGTTGACGAACGGGAGGTTCGCCATATCCGGGTGTTCACGCAGTAAACCAAATGGGTTACTTCCAATGGTATATTCTCCAAGTACCGTGACCCCTAAGAGCATGCTGCCCAGGAATACCTGCACGAGAGATACAATACTCATGGCAGGGGCTTGAAGAGAATGATGTCTTCGGGTCATGAGCACCATTCCTAACACTACATGCCAGAAGGTCCATAAGAGAAAGCTTCCTTCCTGGCCTTCCCAGAAACAGCTAAGGATGTAGCGCATGGGTAGCTCATCCGATGAATGTTGCCACACATAGTAATATTCGTAGTAATGGTTGAGAAGTAAGTAAAACAGTGATCCAATGATTCCCAGGACACCCAATCCATGAATCATGAAGCTAAGGTTGCCCAGTCTGTGCCACGACAATGATTCGAGAGAGTCTTTTGCTGCTCTATAGTAGGCATAGGTCGCAACCAAGCTTGCAATGAAGGCAAGCACAATAAAAAAATTCCCTAGCTGTCCAGGGAATAAATGTTCATTAACGTATTCGATTTCCATTAAGCCGGAGCGCCTTCAACGGTTACCATTTCAGTGCTACCGTTGTTGTACTTGGATGGACACTTCATCAGGATTTTCGAAGCGTGAAATTCCTCAGCCTTGAACTTTCCCGTTACAACAATCTGCTCAGACCGCTCAAAGTCTTGCGGCTTGGCACCATGAAAGCTGACTTTTCTTTCCACACCTTCATTGTCTGTCATGTAGAAGCAGAACAAATTTGCATCCTCTTCAGGATTGTAGATAAGGTCTTTCTCTTTGTTCAATACGCCAACCACCTGGTACTCTACGCCTGGATTATCCTGAGCTTCAGTAAATGCTACGAAGGTTCCCGCATCTGATATGGTCGTCATGATCGCACCAATGGCAACGGCAATTACAACTATGGCTATGATGTGCGTCTTCTTCACTCTTATTGTTCTTTCTTGATCTTGCTGATCTTTCTATCCAGAATTACCAGGTAAACAAACAGCACTGTGAAAATGATCGTTACAACGGTTACTACAACGTAAATCTTCCCGCTGCTGTATAGTGTGTCCGCCATTTCAATGTCATTCTCCTGTCCGAATGCGATGATCGTGCTGAACAATCCTAGTATAGTAAGCAGTAAGCGATTCATTCTCAATTCAAAGTTATTATTCTTTGGTTTTTAGGCTGATTCTGTATCCAATATATCCTTGTTCCCATCAATGTTCAACATTCGCTCAGCCCTCATCCTAGCTACCCTAAAGCGAAGTTGTATGATCCAGTAACCGGTAAGTATCCAACCCAATACAGCGGGGTAGAACACCAATCTCATATTGTTGTCCAGATCATAGACATTGAACCCAGGATTGCCTCCGTTTCCGGGATGCAGGGAATCCACGGTATTCATTCTTGGAAGAATCCACACGAATACGATCAGCATAACAAATGCGAAGATGCTGTAAACACTTGCCACACGTGCCCTCTTTTGTGGGTCTTCGATCGAACCGCGAAGTATAAGGTAAGCACTGTATATGAGCATGCTTACAACGGTGCCATTCAGTTTAACATCGTTGGTCCACCAGCCGCCCCAAGTATAACGTGCCCACAGGCTACCCGTAATGATGCCTGCTATCCCGAAGACCAGGGCAGTTTTGGTAGCTTCACTTGCGTAGGTGTCAAACCTTAGGTCGTTTGAGGCAAGAAAACGAATTGAAGTAATCAACGCACCGGTTAGCATGGCGAACATGGCAAACCACATAGGTACGTGAAAGTATAAGTTGCGAACAGTTTCGTTAAGAATGGCCAGCCTGGGAACAGTAAAAAGAAAGCCGCCAATGATACTGTAAAGTACAAGTGCAGCAGCCAAGAATTTCCACCAATTCCTCATCACAAATTCATGGGATCAATCGCGCCAAAGGTAAGGAAATAATAGGTATGCCATTGCGTAGATCAATACGTTCAAAGCTCCCAGTGCTGCTAAGTTTCCGAGGTGTTGATCAATGAGATGTGACATCAGGGCAACCTTGGTGAGTTTCAATACGATTGTTACCAATGGAAGTAGCAGAGGTAAGCCTAGAATGGAAGCTAGTACGAAAGCATTTTTCCCCTTGGAAGCTATGGATGAGGTGATGGTTAAAATAGATGCCATGCCAAATGCACCCAGCACAATAACCAACCCGAAGAACAGCACGTTCATTTCCTGTTCACCAAGGAACAATGTAAAGCAGAGTACTGATATCAGTGCGAGGAAGACGAATGATAATCCTTGATACGTGGCTCGGGCAAGAATTACATCTCTGGGATTGGCAATGGAATAGAGGTAGAATTGCCTTCTCGGCCCTTCAGCAATAAGGATTCTTGTGGAAGATGTTATGGCAGCAAAAACCAAAATGATCCATAGCAGTGCATTCCACGTTTCCCGCTCTCCAATTGTCTTGAAAACCTGGTAACAAATGAAGACTGTGGCGATGACATATAACAGCACACTAAATAAAGTGTACTTCTGTCGCCACTCGGTCTTAAGCTCCTTTGCAAGCAGGGTTGTGTACCCATTCGCCATACCACAAAGATAAACCAGTATTTTTACCACATGGAATTGGATATAGTTGCGTTTGGAGCGCATCCTGATGATGTAGAGTTGGCATGTGCCGGCACATTGTTGGTTTCTAAGCAAAACCACAAGAAAGTTGGTATCGTTGATCTCACGCGTGGACAACTGGGAACTCGCGGTACTCCGGAGATTCGTGAGAAGGAAGCCACTGAGGCTGCAAGGATCTTAGGGGTAGACGTAAGGGTTAACCTGGGCATGGAAGACGGCTTCTTCCAGAATGATGAAGAGCATCAAATGGAAGTGATTAAAGTAATACGGCATTTACGCCCAAAGATCATTCTTGCCAATGCTTTGGCGGATAGGCATCCCGATCACGGGAAAGCTGGCCGGCTTGTTGCAGATGCAGCTTTTCTTGCTGGACTGAGGAAGATAGCGACTACATATCAAGAGATTCCGCAAGAGCCATGGAGACCAACTTTGGTGCTGCATTATGTGCAAGACTACTATATCAAACCCAACATTGTAATTGATGTTACCAAGCAGTTTGATAGAAAAATGGAGGCAATCAAAGCTTATCAGAGTCAATTCTTCGATCCGACCTCCACAGAGCCCGCTACACCTATAAGTGGTGAAGAATTCTTTGGTGTTGTTAAGGCACGTGCTTTAGCGATGGGGAGGTATATCAAGGCTGAGCTAGGAGAGGGGTTTGTGTCCGAACGCCCCTTGGGTGTAGAGCATTTATCACTGCTGAAGTGATTCATTTTATGAGGTTGTAGACCTTATTCTCTTCGTAGCTATATGCGTACAAATAATGGTCTGGGGAAAAACCTATGTTCACCCAGTTGCTATGAACATTGATCAAGCTAAAATCTTCTCCGGTTCCCTTATAGTTCATGGAAAATTTCAGGAGTGTTCGTCCTTTTTTATAGAGAAACAGATTGTTTGTTTCGAAGAACAGGAAGCGGTCTTTTATTTTCACAGGAAGGTTGCGAGTAGGCTTGTATGGAAGCTTGATGTCATCTTCGAAATAGGTAACCTCATCGTTGACGTATTGCAACGAGATATCATCCAGTTTCCAGAGTTTGATCTTCTCAGATAAATAGGGCGTGATGTCGATCTGCGGTTGTTCGTCTATGATCTTTTCAATGATCCTTCTAGGTTCCTGCCCCGTTTTGATCTTATTGGGATCGTAGGTAAAGGATTCCCACGAGGGTTGAGCGAAATAGTTGACTATTCTGCTCAGCGTTTCAAGTGAAGGAAATCCTGCTATGGAAACATGGTATCCGTTCTTACTTTGGGTAAGCATAAGATGATCATAGGTTAAAGCAATATCCCATATCTGGATTTCGAATTTTTTGCCCTTAAGCTTCCCTGCTTTCACAAGGTCACCGATCAATTTATTCAACTGTTGCGCACGTGCCTTGTATAGAAGGGTAGTGGTCTCATTGTAATTTGAGTGATTTTGACACAGGTATAGATTAAGGTTTTCGTACTGAAATGTCTTATCCACGCATACAGTTCCATATGAGAACAATGAGCTGATGGAAAAGCATAAGCAGAAGACGAAACACTTCATGAGGTGTTGCTTTGCTTCAAAGGTAAGACTATCAATGGCTGGTCGTAAAAAAGAAAGCTCCCCGTTTCCGGGGAGCTCTGCCTACCTGCTATTACTATAAGAGAACTATGTTTTCTATGATTTGATGACTTTCAACTGGTGTGTGGTGGTTTCGCCTTGCACTACAAGGAGAAAGGCACCTGCTGGAAGATTCACCATGTCTATAATGATGTCTCTTCCAGCGCCTCTGCTTACTTGTTGTATTTGCTTTCCTGAAAGGTCGTACAGGGTTGCTGTTACTCGTCCTTCCTTAATGTCATTTGCCTGAATGGTAATCCGGTCAGTCGTTGGATTCGGGAATACGTTTACGGTTTCGTTTGAAGCCAGATCCTCGAACCCGGTTACCACGGTTCGGATTTTGGCTACGTAAATATCAGCGATACCTGCGCTCGTGAGGGTAGTGGAGGAGAATGTAACGGTGTTGCGAATCACTCCGGCTACATATGCGTACCCATTAGCATCTGCGTCAATGGCATAACCATTATCTCCACCTGTTCCACCAGCCGAGGTAATCCACTGCAGATTGCCATTGGTGTCGTACTTACCAACGTAGATATCCCAATCTCCGTTGCTTACGAGTGTATTGCTCTCTACCGTAATGGTATCCTTGAAGTATCCTGTAAGGTAAAGGGTGCCGGTGCCTGTAACGCCAACACCACCGCCAATTGTGGCATTGTATCCACCGAATCCTTTTGCCCATTGCACTGTTCCGCTGCCATTGTATTTGGCTACGTATGCATTAGACCAGGTGCCTGTAGCATTTAGTGTAACTGAACCAAATTGAGCGGTGCCCTCGTAATTGCCACACACGTAAATGTTGTCATTGTTGTCCATGCGAACCCTGTTTCCCTGCTCACGTTGACTTCCACCATCTGCAGTAGCCCATATTACGTTACCTAGTGTGTCATATCTAACAAGGTAAGCGTCTTCATTCCCGGCAGATGTAAGTGAATGCGTTCCAAACGTTGCAGCTGTTCTGAAATAACCAGTAATTACCGCACCTGTGGCCGTAGCGGCAACACCGTAGCCGTTATCGTAATTGGATCCAGAACCTTTGCGTGCCCATTTCAGGTTACCATTCTGGTCATACTTTGCCAGGAATGCATCGGATTGACCAGCGGATACCAGTGTGGATGCTCCAAATAAGGCAGTTCCTTTAAAGTATCCCGTAACATAGGCATTGCCGTTGGGGTCTACGCTGAGGTCCTGGCCCTGATCGTCTAGTGTTCCTCCAGCATTTGTTGCCCATTGAATGTTTCCCGCAGCATCATACTTGGCAACGAAGATGTCTGAATTGTTTCCATTGCTAACAAGCGTAATGCTTCCGAATTGAACGGTGCCTCTGAAAGTTCCGGTAACGTACACATCACCGTTCTGCCCAAAGTCAACACCGTAACCAATATCGTTTCCACTACCACCCGCGGTGCGTACCCACTGAAGATTGCCGTTTGCGTCATACTTGGCAACGAAATACTCATATCCACCGTTGCTAACCACCGGGGTGGTGCCGAACCAACATGAATCTCTGAACCATCCCGTGATAATTGTATTGCCTGCCGCATCGGTACGTAAGCCGTTGGCGATGTCATAGCTGTTGCTTCCAGCGCTTTTGGCCCAATCAAAGGTTTGTCCGAAGCATACTGGTGTTGCTAACGCGAGAACAATGAGAGTGGAGAAGAGAGAACGCATTGCTTATTGATTTTGATCAAAGTTGCGCGCTAACAGTGGTGCTGGCAATCCAAAGTGTTGCAAATAATTACAGTTATAAAAATTATTTTTATTATTTAAGTCATTTATAAACAGTATTTTAAAGTATAAAAAAAGAACTTTTATATGCCTGAACCGAAAGCATTTGCTTTGATCAAAACCTTAACCCGTGGTGAGACCCGTACAGTTTCCTTGGCTTATGGGCCTAAGAATGGTAAGGCGATGGGTGAGCAGCTGTTCAACGTGTTGCGAAAGATGGAGTTTTACGATCAGGCAACTGTGCTGAACCGGTTGGGTAGCATATCACAGTCTAGGTTGGCGAAAGAGCTCAACAACCTCTACGACCGGATTCTATTGGAATTAGCAGGAAGGGATCAACAGATGATTCCATCAGTTCGATTCGGGAGACTACTGAAGGAGGTGAAATTCCTCATCGGAAGAGGATTACTGGATCTCGCTGTCTCCAGGCTCACAAAGGCTAGGCAAATAGCAGAGAATGCGGAACTGTTCAATGAGATGTTGCAACTCATTGTTGAAGAACGCAGTGTCTACCACAAAACGCATCGCCAAGGCAAGGTAAAGAGTGCACTTTCCTTAAGAGAGGAGGAGCGGAGAGTGCTCAGAAGTATTGAGATTGCAAATAGTTACGCATCTGTTTATGACCAACTACAAGAGCTTATGGTTGAGCGTGGGCGTATTAGAGATGCAACGCAGGTAAAGGAGCTGGATGCAATTATGGATAACGCACTTTTGGATTCGGGTAGTCACGAGGATTCCATTCGTGCTACCTATTTCTACTTCAAAGTGCATCAGCGTTACCACGATCTCCTGGGTAACTGGGAGGAGGTAAAGGGTTATACACAGCAGATACTGGCCCTCTATGAGGCAAATGAGTCGTTTATGCTGGAAAGCCTGGGAACATATGTGGAGACCTACTACCGCTATTTAAACAGTTTGTTATTGCTTGATCCCAATGGGGATGAATTTACAGCTACACTCTCTGCTTATCGAGCCATTGGTACTTCGAAGCTGTTTGAACAAGCGTACAATAGAGACTTGCAATCAAAGTACTTTACCATCTATTACCACCTGGAACTGAACCGGGCTCTAACGATCAAGGCGTACAAAGATGCTTTTGAATTACGCGCTGAAATATGGTCGCACTTTGAGGCCAATCAGCAATGGATCACATTAGACGAAAGGGTAGTGGCTCACATCAATATGTCGGTGATATCTTATTACAATGGGTATCTAAAAGGTGCGTTGGCAGATGTGAACTTCGTGTTGGATGTGGATGAAAGGCGGGTTAGGAAAGATATTCTAAGCTTCGCGAAAATCTTCGCTATGATCTTACACTTTGATTTGGGCAATACTTCCTATTTCGAATACTTGTCCCGATCAACCTATAGATTCATGAATAAGCGGGATATGTTTTTCAATTTAGAACAGGTCCTGTACCGTTTCCTTATGCACGTATACAAGAATGTGAATAATGATAAGGAAAGACGTGAGGCGCTGGAGGATCTACGATCGAAGCTTATTGCGTTAAGAGAAAATCCACGAAACCGGGTTGTGTTCGACAGCTTTGATTTTACAGGGTGGGTTGAACGGCAACTGTAGCAAATAAAAAGGCTCGCTATTGCGAACCTCTTGGCACTTCGTGCCCAGGACTGGACTTACCTCGACAGGCTCGGCATAAACCTCTCGTCCAGTTTTATTCGCTGCGCAAATAAAAAGGCTCGCCATTGCGAACCTCTTGGCACTTCGTGCCCAGGACTGGACTCGAACCAGCACGAGCGTAAGCTCACTACCCCCTCAAGGTAGCGTGTCTACCAATTTCACCACCTGGGCAAACGCTAAAGAACAATGAAGGCGGCTTATGCCGCCTTCTCCGTGACTTGACTGGGGCTCGAACCCAGGACCCTCTCCTTAAAAGGGAGATGCTCTACCAACTGAGCTATCAAGTCCCCAAAATGGAGTGCAAATATAACAGCATAAATTGAATTCACAACGGCTGTGAGCTGCTGCCATTGAGTTTCCAGATTACATTAAATTTGAATTCCGCTGTGAAAGGAAAAGTTGTTGTCATAACAGGAGCATCTTCAGGTATAGGAAGGGCATGCGCAGAACACTTCGCTCATCAGGGAAGTATGGTCGTGCTTGCCGCCAGAAGTGCTGACAAGCTATCTGATGCAGTCAGTGGGATCAAGGAGCAGGGAGGTCAGTGTATAGCTGTTGCAGCTGACGTTAGCAAAGAAGAAGATTGCGAGCGTTTAATTCAAGAAACCGTTGATACATATGGTGGTGTGGATATATTGATCAACAACGCGGGTATATCCATGCGAAGTTTGTTCAAGGACCTTGAACTGGACGTCATTCGCAAAGTAATGGATGTGAACTTTTGGGGAACAGTTTATTGTACAAAGTTCGCGTTGCCGTACCTCCTAGAATCTAAGGGAAGTGTTGTTGGGGTTTCTTCAATCGCTGGGTACGTTGGTTTGCCGGCAAGAACCGGGTACAGTGCTAGCAAGTTTGCAATGCAAGGTTTCCTGGATGCCCTGAGATCTGAGAACCGAGGTAACGGATTGCACGTTCTCATTGCGTGTCCTGGCTTTACTTCTTCTAACATTCGTAACACAGCGCTTACTGGCGATGGTTCTATGCAGGGTGAATCGCCACGGGAGGAACAAAAGATGATGCAGCCAGAAGAAGTTGCAGAGCGCATATACAAGGCGATCATAAAGCGTAAGCGCAGGATTATCATGACCTCAGAAGGTAAGTGGGCGGTTTACATTGGTCTGAACCTTCCAGCGCAGACGGAGGCGGTGGCCTACAAGAAAATGAAGAACGAATCCGATTCACCTTTAGACGAGTAGCTTGAAAGTTTTCCTGGTTGGATATATGGGGGCGGGTAAGTCTACACTAGGACAGCAACTCGCGGCACACTTTGATGTTTCTTTTCGCGATATGGATAGCGAAATAGAAGAAGAACAGGGTATGCCCATTTATATGATCTGGCGAGAAGGAGGCGGAGAAGGAGCTTTCAGGAATATGGAAACCGAATGGTTGTCAGACTTTAGGTATGATGAAGGGAGTTTTGTTGTAGCAACCGGTGGAGGGGTAATGGAGCATCCTGCGAACATTGCTTACATGAAGGAGGTGGGTACTATCGTTTACCTCAAATGTGATATCGACACACTTTATGGGAGATTGCATGGGGATCAAAGCGAAAGACCTATGCTGCAGACAGAGAATGATTATAAGGCCCACATAAGGGATTTGCTTGAAAAGAGGGAACCGAACTATCTAAAAGCAGATATAGTTGCTCTTGAAGATGACCACCATCCACAAGGAATAGCTAACCTTATAAAACAGGAAAGGGCCCCCGAATCCGGAAGCCCTTAACCAATCGCACAATCAATATAAGGAAGGAAGCTTTTTAAGCTCTGCTAGGTATATTTCAAATGCCGTGCCAAAATTGAATTATAACTTCAGTGTTTTCTTTTTGGCTGCTATATAAGCCGCTACAGGCTGGAATTTCGTGATGTTCTTATCTCGAAGCAATGCGATTTTTTTACCCATGTGAATCTTGTATTCACAGTAGTTGTGACGATCGCATCCCTGCCATTTATAGACATCGCCATATAAATAGCCTTGAGAACTATTTTGCTCCTTGGCCAACACATGACGCAATCCACTCGGGCATCGGCTGAACATCATCGCTTTTTTAGTTGTCTTGTCGATGCCGTACAGCTCTTGCATGATGTTCTCTTCAACAAACTTGTTGACCGCCATACGATCTAATTCTCCTGAACCATTGTTTGCGTGTGCTTTATTGGGTGAGTAAGTAAAACTCAGCAAACCAATGGCAATTGTTGCTGCGAATGCAGCCAGCACTTTGAATTTAAATTTCATGATACTGGTTGTTTAAGGTTAACGATTTGATTGTTGTGTAGTCTTTTTCTTTTGAGCCTTCCTGAAAGGATCACCATCTCAGCAACCATCAGGTTCAATCCCCAGCTGATCCATGCGGTTATGATGATCACAAACATGTGATCCCAATGAAGCACATAGGAAAGGATTGGGACGAGTAGGCGTAGCGTTACCGCTGAGAATGTCATCGCATAACTCCTGTACATCCACTCCTTGTGTTCCAGGATCTTTCTTTGCCGGGCCTTCTTGATCGCTACCAGGGTGGTTCCAAACCATAGTCCGCTCATTAACAGAAAACCGGATGTAGATAGCCAACCACCTTCCGCGAAGAATGACATGTAGACTCCGGTTGGGAAACCCAATAGCAGAATCGAATACCCGTACGTTCTTCCAAGAGGCTTGTGCAGCTTCTGCTTTTTCTGGAAATAAGGGAAGAGTTGCAGCGCTCCAATAAGGATTGCCAATGTGCCTGCCGCAAGATGTATATAGAACACGGGCATCCAAATAGGATGGTTGATCAAATGTTGTTTGACAAGTAGGAAGTTCTGCTGCGTGTCGAAGTTCCAGTATGGTGATACGGTAACTACCAGGAAGCTTGCCAGGGCAAGCATTAAAACAAGTGGTATTCTTACGAGCAGCGTTTTCATAGTTTTCGAACGTTATTGGGATTCGTTCATTATTCTAAATCCACATTCAGGGGTAAACCTTAACATCTTTTAACATGATGTGGGAGGCATTCCTGGTTTTAGAATGCAACAATTAGGAAATGGTACAGAGAAAAGTTGCGGTTAGCTTCAGAATGGTAGAAGATGCTTGTTGTTATTTTCTTCCAAGACCTTTTTTGAGAAACTTGTAAAAGTCTTTACGCGCCTTCTTGTCCTTTAATAGGGAGAACATGATGGAGCCAACGGTATCTGGTTTTTTGGGTGAAGGTTGCTCCTTGGGTATTTCGAATGGTTCGTCATCGTCCTTTGGAAATAGAGGTTCTTTGACTTCAATGCCATACTTATCCTTTAGAAGCTGATTGGAGCGGTTGAAGCTTCTTTTAGCATCCATGTTCCTGCCCGCTTGTTCCTGCATTAAGCCGAGGTTGTTGTAGGCTACTTCATCCTCGGGATCCAGTTGAACTGCTTTTTCATAATCTTCCAATGCACCCATGAAATCGCGCATACGGCCTTTTATGTAAGCTCTGGATGAATAACGATATGGGTTTTCAGGTTCCAGTTCCAGGGCCTTATTCATGTCAGACAATGATTCCTGCAGCTTGCCCAGGTGAAAGTAATTGACCCCTCTTTCTGAATACGCATCCGCATCCGTTGGTGTAAGAATGATTACCGTGTCGAAATCAGAAGTAGAGGAAATGAGATCACCTGCCTTTCGATACGCTAAACCTCTGAGTGCATATGCTTCCGTAGCTTTCTTGTTGTCACGGATAATATCTGTGAGCAGCTTAATGCAGGTTTCGTAATCTTCCTGCTGGAAAAGCATTTTGGCTTGATGAAGACGTTCCAAGGCTAGACTTTAAAACCTAAAACACATACGTCATCCAACTGTTCGATCTCACCTTTCCATTCATCAAAACGGTTTCGGAGGATAGCTTCCTGTTGATCCATAGGATTGGCATGAATCTCCATCAATAGGTTTTCAAACTGCTTGTACTTAAACTTCTTGCCACCCCGTGCACGAATTTCCTCGGTTGCACCTCCAAATTGATCCGCGAAGCCATCAGTGATAAGGTACACGATGTCTCCTTCTTGAAGCTGGAATTCGTAGTTCGTATAATCCTGTTTGATATCGTCAATAAATGCACCAACAGGGAAGCGGTCCGTTTTGAATACCTGCAGGACTCCCTTCCGAATGTGGTAGATAGAATTCTGAGCTCCCGCGAACTCCATCATCAGGTTGGCCATGTTGATGGTACATACAGACATGTCCATACCATCTCGTACCGTAGTTTCTTCTCTTTTCTGATTTAACCGATGGGTAACAATCTTGTTGAGGTCGTTCAAGACGTCAGAGGGCTTGGTTACGCTATTGTTTACGATAACATCATTTAGTCCTTCGTAACCAATCAAACTCATAAATGCCCCGGGAACCCCGTGGCCTGTACAATCAATAACCGACAGTACAAACCGATCGTTGTTGCGGTAGATCCAATAGAAGTCACCGGACACAATGTCTTTCGGCATGAACAGAACGAACGCATCGCCTAGGTGTTCCTTTAGCGGAGATACGTTCGGAAGTATTGCATCCTGAAGACGCTTCGCATAGTGAATACTGTCTGTAATGTGCTTGTTCTTTTGCTCGATGATCTCCTTTTGCTCCACTACTTCTGCAGTTCTTTCCTCGACTTTCTCCTCCAGGTTTTCATACAATGTTGCATTGTCGATTGCAATGGCAACGTACACGGATATCGTACGCAGTAAGTTCAAGTGATATTCAGAATACCTATTGGTTTCATACGACTGCACAGTAATTACCCCAATTACATCTCCATCTGGTTTCCGTAATGGTAGGTAGATAATACTGCCTGAATCCTTCCCGGCCACAGGCTTCAATGCTGTATCCACATAGTTGTGGTACTCTTCAAAGAAATTGTTGACGAAGATCTCTCTGTTTTGTGCAAAGCACACTACCGCCAAGCGATTGCTGTCGTCTACAGGAAATGTTACTCCTTCAAGCTGTACACTGTTTTCGATGAAGCCCGGGAACGCTACGGCATGTTGCTCACGGTCGTAGATGCCAATACCAAACATAGTAGCATCAAGGAGGGAGTTGACGCTTTCATACACTTTCTCAACAATCTGATCCACCTGGATAGCAGAGGTAATGTCTCGACCAATCTGACTCAGCGTTTCTGTATCCTGATACGTCTTTTCAATACGCTCCTTTTGCCGTACGACCTCAGCAGTTCGTTCTTCCACCTTCCTCTCCATGTTCTGATAGAGACCCGCATTTTCAAGTGCAATGGCCACATATACCGCCAGGTTCCTCACCACGTTCAGTTCGAAGTCAGAATACGCATTCTTGGTCCAGCTTTGTGTGGTGATCACTCCAATGGCCACGTCCTTGCTATAAAGAGGTAGATAAATAACCGATTCAGGAAGATCTCCAGCTACCGGTTTTATGACCTTGTCTACATACTTTGTGGCCTCTTCTTCGTAATCCCCAATAACTATTTCCTGTTGGTTAAGGAAACACACATTGGCAATTCGATTTGGTTCATCCAAGTCGTAGCCCTCAGTATTGTAGCGGGCCCCTTTTTCGATGTAAGCAGGAAATTCCAATCGTTGGTTGTCTGGATTGTGTATGCCAATACCAAATCCGTCCGCATCAATCAGGGTATTTAGGTTCTCATATACCTGTAAGATGATGTCTTCTACGGAAAGGAGACTGGTGATCTGCTTCCCAATCTGACTAAGCAATTCAGTATTGCTCGATGCCTTTTCCAATTCTTCTTTTTGACGGACAACTTCCGCGGTTCGTTCTTTGACTTTTTCCTCTAGGCTTTCGTATAGATTGGCATTCTCTAATGCAACAGCAGTATAAGAGGCTAGTGTTTTAAGTATATCAAGTTGATGTTCCTCATAAGCGTTCTTTTCAAAGCTCTGGACAGTGATACAGCCAATTACTTTCTTACCTACTATCATTGGAGAGAAAAGAAGTGAAAAAGGCTGATCACCACCTACCAACGCTATTTCATCAACATATCTGGTGTGCTCGGTTTCGAGATCATTGATAAAGAGATCCTGTTTGTTTTCGATACACCAAACAGATAAGTTGTTTTTGTCCCCGGCTGAAACGAATTCGGATTCGTATCGTTTCCCATTTTCGATCTCGTACTTGTACTCAATCTCATTACGCTCACTGTGCCATACACGAATGCCAAAAACAGATGCATCCATTAACTTTTGCAAACTGTGGTGGACTTCACTGAATATGTTCTCGAAATTCAGATTTGACGTAATGTGCTGGCCAATCTCTCCAAGAAGTTTGGTGTTCTCATAACTGCGTTCCAGCGCCTCCTTTTGCTTTACAACTTCCTTTGTGCGCTCAGCGACTTCACTCTCCACGTTTTCGTAAAGACGCGCGTTTTCCAGCCCAATGCCAATATAAACCGAAAGGTTGCGTAACATGTTGAGGTGATAGTCATTGTACGTGTTCACCCCAAAGCTTTGTACGGTAACAACCCCCAGACAAATACCTTTTGCCATCAGAGGCAGGTACAGCATGCTGTTTGGTTGTTCACCTTTGATGGCTGTAGTTTTCTTGGTAACATATTTTGTATACTCCTCACCCCAGTTGTTAATGACAATCTCTTGCAGGTGGTTGAAACAAGTGGTTGCAATACGATCATCATCCAGACGGTACTCAAACTCATCCAACTTAATGCCTTTCTCCATTGCACCATGGAACACAAGAGCGTTTCTTGATTCGTTGTGCAGGCCAATGCCGAACACTGTCGCGTCCATCAGCTCATTGATCTTACTGTATGCGTTGTCTATGATCTCTGAAACACTAAGCGTTGCGGTGATTTCTTTACCTATTTCACCTAGTAGCTGGGTATTTTCAAAGGTCTTCTGGATCTCCTCCTTCTGTTCAGTAACCTCTTTGGTTCGCTCGGCTACTTCATCTTCCAGTCCGCTGAGAATACTCCTGTTTTCCACCGCAATGGCGATGTAAGACCCTAATGTCCTAAGTAGGTCAAGGTGATACTCCGTATAAGCATGCTTGTCCATGCTTTGTGCAGTGATGCATCCCACCACTTTGTCTCCCAGTATAAGAGGGCAGAAGATTAATGACTGTGGAAGTTCACCAGCAACCACAATGATCTTATCCGTATACTTCGAATATTCAACCTCATGGTCGTTTATGAATATTTCTTGTCTTTTTTTGATGCAGATAACGGAGTAATTGTCATCGTCATCCATTGAGACCGAAATAGGGGGGAGGAGCTTGCCGCTTTCGAAAGTATAGGTGAAATCGATCTGGTGTTTTTCCTGGTCGACTATTCTCACAGAGAAAATAGACGCATCCATTATCTGATCGAAGTACTGCTGTAGCTCATTAAACGTTGCCGAAAGGTCCTTGGAAGCAATGATCTGCTGTCCCAGTTCACTAACAATCCTTGTGTTGTCTTGAGATTTTCTGATCTCGGTAGTTCGTTCTTCTACCTGGAGTTCAAGATTCTCATATGCCGAAGCATTTGCGATAGCTGCTCCTGCAAAGATGGCGAGGTTCCTCAGGATGTTCAATTGGTACTCATTGTAGGCCTCTGCTTTGAAGCTTTGAGCAGACATAATCCCCAGCGTTCTTCCCTGTGAGGTGATAGGAATGTAGACGATTGATTCTGGTCTTTCACCTTCCAGCTTACCCGTGAAGCCTTGTGACCCGTAATACTTCTTTATTCCTTCCTCGTAATTGTTGATGACGATCTCCTCATTCTCTCTAAAGGATACTGAGGCCAGGCGTGGCCCTTCAATAGGGAGGATTTTCGTTGGGAACCGTTCACCCTTTTCCAGGATGAACTTCATATCGAGGTGGTTCTCCTCTTCGTTGTGAACACCCAGAAGGAATACCTCGGCATCCATCAGTGAATTCACACTCTCATATATCGTTACGAGCACTTCTTCAATGTCTCGGGCTGAAGTGAGTTTTTCACCCATTTCGCTAAGAACCTGAAGGTGCTCCACATTTGATTTAAGCTCTTGGTTCTTACTTTCCAGGATATCCTTTTCCTGCTCTATTTGCTCCATCTTGAGGTGTACCTCAAGACCCGTGATCTTGTGTTTTTCCTGTTCCTGGTAATGTTGCTCCTTATACCGATGGTATTCTCTAAAATGATGGGCGAATTGCACCAAGTCTCCCATTTTTTCATAAAGCTCGGAGAGATAGAAATGACACTCAAACACCAAATCTTTTGAATCGGTGTCTATGGCGGACTTCAAAGCACGGTTCAGGTATTTCTTGGCTTTAATGTGATCTCCTGCGGTAAGGAATAATTCCCCAATGTGCATGAATGTCTGGATCTGGCCAGCCATGAAACCAACTTCCTTCCGAATCTTGTAACTCTCCTTGAAATGCTTGATCGCGGAATCGTAATCCTGGATCTTCGTACAGATACACCCCATGCCATCCAGTGCGTAGGCTTCCTCTAGTCTGAGATCCTTACTGCGGGCTATCTCCAAACAACGTGTCTTGTACTTGAGCGCTGTTTTGTAATCCTGTTTGTTGTAATAACTTTCACCAAGACCGTCAAGTACCCTGGGGATCATGGCGTCTAATTCCTGCTTTTCACATCGTTCAAGGGCATCGGTAAGTGTAGCGATGGCTTGGTCGTTCTGATCAAGAGCATAATAAGCTGTTCCAATGATGTTCAGTGCAGTTGCTGATTCCTCAATCAGCTGGTTTTCCTCAGCAACGTTGTAAGCCTCCATGCCAAATTCGAGTTGAGACTCATGGTTACCAAGGAAGTAGTAAGTGGTGCTGATAAAGTAGAGTGCTTTGACCTGTAGCTGAAAGTTCTGCGTGTCACGTGCCAACTGCAGGCCTTCAAAAAGATGGTGAAAGGCTTCCTTGTAATTGCCCAGCCAAACGTGAGAGGTACCAAGCAGGGTTTCCGCATCGGCAATGCATGGGCGGTTCTTCAAATCTACTGCAGCATGAAGACCATCTCTGGCTATTTGCAGGCTTTTTGCTGGCTCAGATCGGTTAATGCTCCAACCATGAGACAGCTGATCACGTAACTGATCAATTGATTCAGAAGATGTAGATGTGGTTGTTTGGTCCATTCTGGTCAGCCCTTGAAGTTACCAAAATGGCCCATGCTACGCAATGTCTGACCTAGAACCGTATTTGATAGTAGAACATGGGTAAAAATCCGAGCTGATAATTCTCCCGAATAGGATCCTGCAACGGGTTGTTCGGATTGGGAGCGTAAGTCAGGCTCAATATGTTCTGTTGGTCCGTGATATTCGCAAGGTCCAATGCAAACTCGTGTGTTACTTTCTTGGCATTCTTCTTCCAGTAGATCTTAAGGTCGGCTCTGAAGTAATCTCTGAATTGTCGCTCGTTGAAGAGTGAGTCCATATACACGACCTCACGTTGTAAGTTGCTTTGCAGCGTGTCTACGAAACCATAACGTTTACCACCACCATAAGTCACCTTAGCGCCAAGACCAATAATCGACTTCTCTGTGATAGAGAATTCCTTACCCAGAAGGAAGTTTCCCATATAGTTTCCATTGTAGGAGGAATTCCGCTCAATACCATCGCTACCTGTATAGCGCGACTCGAATACGCTACCGGTAACCAGGATGTAGAGGTTGTTGCTAAACGCCTTTTCAAGGGTCATCTCAACACCGTAATTCTTGCCTGTGCCTTCGTTTACCAGCTCTGCCGGGAACAACCTGCTAAAACCGCTTCCCTGATTTACCATTGAGAACGATGAAGGGGCTTTCGTAACTGGAATGTCGAACAACGTTTGGTAGTAGATCTCCGATTTGAAATGGAATCCGCTTTCAAAGTATTTATCATAACTACCAACGAAATGCCAGCTCTTGGTAAAGCCCATATCCGAATTCAGAGATGTTGTAATGTTCAAAGAATCGATTGGGACCTGATAGAAGTACAGGTAATTGGGTTGCCACTGTGAGTGCAGCCCCATTCCAACTGCAAAGAACTGGTTCTTTTCAGCCGCATACTTCAAGCCCAGTCTGGGTTCAATGGGAGAGAGGGCATCTCCAAGTGAGTAGTATTGACTGTTAATACCCGCATTCAACCACACTTTGTCTGAGAACTTGTGTTTCCACTGCAAAAAACCTCTTGCCATGAAGGCATTGGTATTGGCCCTCCACCTGCGTAACCAGGTATCAGTGGCAATGTCTCGAATACTGTCAGTGTAATCGAAGAAGAGTTGGTCGAATGTAAGTCCGGCTCTTATAGAGTTCTTCTTATCTACCTTGTGGTTAAGCCTGGCCGCGAAGCTTCCCTTCTGCGTAACGTATCGATACCTCAACAGATCTTCGAGGCTATCTAGTACAAAATTTCCTTCAGCATCTACGTGTCTATATACAAGTTCATGGTTAGACCTGTTGTAATCCCCTGCATAGGCGCCAGTAAATGAAATTCGAGTCTTTTCGTTTAGCGTTTTCATGTAGGAAATACCGCTCATCAATACCCCAGTTCTGAAGTATTGGTCCCTGTCGTTGGCTCCGTACAAGTCAATAGCCGAAGTGTCTGTTTGGTCGCTGATCTTAAGGTCAATTTTGCTGTTTCCTCCCAATGCGAATATTCTCCATTCACCATTTTCTCCCTGTGGCAGTCTGATGTTGAACGAAAAATCCTGGTATTTCGGAACAGCGTCAGTTCCAAGATCGATACCTGCGGCTTGGAACAACTCGAAAGTGGCATATCTGTAAGTAGCAATGATCGATGATCCCTTTTTTTTGTTCAGTGGGCTTTCTAGCAGGAGTTCCGTTCCAAACAACCCAACCTGTCCGGTGAATTCCATTTTTTCAGCGTTGCCGTTCTTCAGTCTAAGATCAAACGCACCTGAAATGGTATTGGATATTTCTGCCGGAAACGCTCCAGTGTAGAAATCGGAAGTGCCTAGTACCTTGCTGTTGATAATTGAAATAGGCCCACCCCCGGTACCTGCAATGGCGAAGTGGTTTGGGTTTGGCATATCTATGCCGTGTAGGCGGTACAATACCCCAGATGGTGAATTGCCTCTTACAACAACGTCATTCCTTGAATCATCTGTGCCCTGACAGCCAGCGTAGTTGGTTGCCATTCTCGCGGGGTCACCTCTACTGGCAGCGTAACGTTGCGATTCCTCAATTGAGAATGCGCGACTGGAAACAGTGGTCATTTCATTCATTGATTGGCCTTTCTTTTCAGCCGTTACTTCGAATGCTTCCAGCTCGGCTACGGATTCTGCCATTTTCAGGTTAAGTACCGTTTGTTGGCCGCTAATAACGTGGACCTCTGCAAGGTTCTGAGGTTTGTAACCAATGGCTGAAAAATGCATTTGGTAGGTGCCAATCGGGATGCCCTCTAATCTGAACTTTCCCTCTGCGTCTGCTGAAGTGCACTTAATCTGTTGTTGCCCTTTAAACAGGCATACAGTGGCACCAATTACCTGGAAGCCCGATTCTTCATCCGTAAGCTTTCCTCTAACAACCTGGGTAATGACGTCCTCCTGGGCTTGCGTATTAAGCACCAACCCTACCAGACAAATCGCGAGAACGCGGAACATCATAGATTTGCAGTTGTGCATGAGGTAAATCGGATTGCAAAATTGAAGGTACTAAAACCAATTATACAGACACTTTTTGCGGCCTTCTTGGTTATCAACAGTGCGTATAGTCAGGAGAATCAGGCTGTAGATTCGTTAAATAAGAAACGGCTTCTGATCAGTGCTGGTACGCAAACGCTTGGGTATGGCGCTACAATGACTGCTCTTGGAACAGTTTGGTATGCAGGTCATGCTAAGTCATCGTTCCATTGGTTTGATGATAGCAAGGAATGGCTGCAAATGGACAAGGTTGGTCATGCGGTTTCTGCAAATTGGTTGAGTGGTCTTTCCGCTGGCACCTTTCGGTGGGCTGGTATGAGTCGGAAGAAAGCTGCAATGTGGGGTACAGGTGCCGCCTTTCTGTACATAGGGAGTGTTGAAATATTCGATGGTTACAGTCAGGCATGGGGGGCATCAGGAAGTGATCTGCTGGCAAATACTGTGGGCTGCGCTAGCTATTTAGCCCAGGAATTGGTGTGGGAACGCCAGGTATTTCATTTCAAGTATTCCTATGCGCATTCAGGGTTGGCAGCTTCGCGCCCCAATGTGTTAGGCTCTACATTTCCTGAACGATTGGTGAAGGATTACAACGCACAGACCTATTGGATGTCCGTGAGTCCGTTTGAATTAAATCCGGAAAGCAAGCTTAAGTGGGCACAGGTGTCTTTAGGCTATGGTGCCCATGGAATGCTGTTTGCAACGGGTAACCCAAATGCAGAACGGAATTGGTATTTATCCCTGGATGTTAACTGGGAGGCCATTGAGACGAATAGAAAAGGGGTAAAGGCGCTGTTCTTTGTCCTCAATCATTTCAAACTACCGTTTCCGGCCTTGGAAGTTGGCGATGCCGGATTTCGGGCGCATTTGATTGGTTATTGATCAGGAACTCTTAGCACCTCTGGTTTTTCAATAACATTCACCTTTCCAATGATGAAGAGCATTCCAGTAGTGGTTTGATTCCAGATCTGACCCTTGCGATCAACGCCATAGTATTGGTCGTTGTAGACATAGATCCAGTCGTAGTTCCTTGTTTGAGAAGGAGCTTTCTTCCCAATCACGATTGGTTTCCCATAATTGTCGAACCAGATGATGCGATCTTTTGAGTCCACCAGGTACGTATGATCATCTCCGCGGAAGGTACATTTGTACACGAATTCTACTTTGCCTGAAGTGTCCTTTTTGAAAGTCGACTCTTCATACGCATCCCGATCTGTGATGTTAGCCGCATCCAGCCAACCGCCAACAATCGCATCCAGCCTGGCCTTCTTGGGAGGGTGATACAGTGTATCCAGGTTATCACCCAACATAAGCAGTGCAGCTTTGGTTTCTGGCAATGTGGCGCCCATTTGATGTAGAATGAAGCCTGAGAACTTGTCTGCTTGAAGTTCATCACCAGCGTTGCCTTTATGCTTCAGGGTGTGGCCTTGCAAGTGGTGACCAATTTCATGCGCCAATACGCTAACTGCAGCCCAGTCTGTTTTTGTCTTATCTCGAAGCCTTTCTATGAACTCTGGATTGTATGCGATATATCGTTTACCGCCTTTGATATAAGCTACGGCCGTAGATACCTTTTTGGAAACGACCGTGAAGTTGGGTAGGAGACCTGTGTATTTGACAATCTTGGATACCGCTTCTTTGGCTTGCTGGTCTGGAATGTAAACGTAGTTCAGGTCAAGCGAGTCTTTGTCCTGTGCTAAAGTCGGTACACAAGTGAAAATCAAACAAAAAGTTGAAATAGATATATTTATATATCTGAAAAACAATCTTTTATATTTTTCTAATAATTTGCATTTTTAGCAACCCCATCACGCTCAGGCTATCGGTAATTTCACCCTTGTGCACCATGTCTATAGCCTCCACAAGAGGAAGCTTTCGTACAATAAGATCTTCGTCAGATTCAGGTTTTGGCTCTCCTTCGGTGAGGTCTGTTGCTAAATAAATAACCCCCCATTCATCTGAAACGGAATTACTGAGGTGTGTATTGAGTAATTCCTCCCATTTATTGGCCATCAATCCGGTCTCTTCTTGAAGTTCGCGTTGGGCAGATTCAATGGGATCAATGCCAATTTTACCGCCACCCTCGGGAATCTCCCACGAATATTGATCCAGGGGATACCTGTGTTGTCCAACCAGCCAGGTATTGCCCTGTTCATCCACTGGTATGATGCCAATTGCCAAATGCTTGTAGTGTACAGTGCCGTATATACCCGGCTCCCCGGAGAAGTTGACTACCTGGTGTTCGGTAACCTTAATCCAGGGGTTTTCATACTTCACCTCAGAGCTCAAGGTCTTCCACGGATTGTTTTCAGTTGCTTCTTTCTCGGTCACGTTCCTAAATTTGTGCCATGGCACTATCGGTTGGTGATAAAGTTAGCTTTCTCAATGAAACGGGTGGAGGTGAGGTAATTGCGTTGAAACCTGATAATGTAGTGGTTGTTTTAACGGACGATGGATTCGAAATGGATTACCCCGCACATGAGCTTGTAGGTGCGGAAGTAGGCAATTACACCTACACGGGGCCAGGTTATGAAGGTGTAAAAGACGAGCAAGTTTCCTACGGACAGAAGAAGCTAAAGTTAGACCACTGGTTGAGGAAGATTGGGAAGCGCGCTGTCCCCGTTATTGATTTGCACCTGCATGAATTACTGGACGACCCTTCATCGCTAAGGAATTGGGAGAAACTTGACTATCAGCTAGACTACTTCAAGTCTTGTTTTTATGAAGCAGTAGACCGGAAGATTACAACATTGGTGGTGGTTCATGGCGTAGGAGAAGGGGTGTTGCGACACGCGATCATAGATTTCCTGAAGGAAAGAGACAATGTTGAATTCTTTGATGCACCTATGAGGGAGTTCGGTTCAGGTGCACTTCAAATTGAGATTAGAGGGCTTTACGGCTGATTTGAGTTATCTTTGTAGTGCAATCGGTCCATCGCTCCTTTACGGGAGAGGAAAGTCCGGGCAGCAAAGGGTACTCTGCCTTGAGAAATCAAGGGGAACTCCGGTTCACAGACAGTGGTGCAGAAACAAACCGCCCTGAATATTCAGGGTAAGGGTGAAAAGGTGAGGTAAGAGCTCACCATTGGTGCTGGTAACAGTATCAGATGGCAAAACCTCGGGGGCTGAAAGACCAAATAAACCAGGGCGCAGCAATGCAAAAGGCGACCCGTCTAACCTGGAGGGTAGGTCGATAACGGCAAGACACTGCGGTGTTATGCCAGATAGATGATGGATAGAACAGAACCTGGCTTACGGATTGCAATAAATAAAGGCGCCTTCGGGCGCCTTTTCCATTTTGCTACGTTGAGGATTAAGTTTCGTAACTTGTTAGAAGCCCAAGAAACTGAAATTGATCATGAAAAAATTAGTTGTTCCCGGATTGCTGATCTCTTGCAATGCTTTTGCCAGTTCGGAGATGCAAGGAAGAGACGATATCATCGTCTATGGTATTGTGATAGCTGTATTGCTGCTATTGATCGGTGTTGACTACTTCATCAACTTTCTGAAAAGGCTGTATGTAGACCCGGATTACAGGTACCGTTTGCAAAGTTCTCTACGCGATCTGTTAAGCTTGCTAAGAGAAGGAACCAAGCGGTTGGAGGAGCCACCTGCAGTGGCCCAAACCCAGCCCTAAAGATTATTGTGTGCACCATCGCAGAATGGCGCATTGGATGAGTGTTTGCATCCGCACCAAGCAACGGTCTTCGTTTCTTCTATTTGTTCAATAACGGGGGTAAATGGCGTACCTTGATGCGACCCATCGCAGTAAGGTTGATTCTGGCTTTTACCACAAGAACACCACGCGTATGTGCCGGGTTGAACTTCCATAACGAAAGGCGATGTCTGCGCAATTTCTGGTTTATCCATGCTTTTAGGTTTAATTATCTATTAAACCATCCTTGATGGTTAATGTTCGATCTGCCATTGCAGCAAACTCAGAATTATGGGTAACGATGATGAATGTTTGGTTGAACTGGCTTCTCAAGTCAAAGAACAAGGAATGTAGCTCATTCGCAGTAGTGCTATCCAGATTACCAGAAGGCTCATCGGCCAGGATAACATCTGGTTGATTAATGAGTGCACGCGCTACAGCAACCCTTTGTTGTTCTCCACCGGAAAGCTCAGAAGGTTTGTGTTCTGCCCGGTCTGATAAGTTCAGCATACCTAGCAGTTCTTGGGCACGATTCTCAGCATCTGTTTTGTTCATTCCACCCATATATCCTGGAATGCAGATATTCTCAAGGGCCGTAAATTCGGGTAGCAAGTGATGAAATTGAAATACAAAGCCAATATGTTGATTCCTGAATTTCGCCAGTTTTCGTCCATTTAGCGAGGAAACATCCGTTCCGTTGATCTTCACCATACCGGAATCTGCTTTATCCAGTGTGCCGAGAATTTGTAAAAGGGTTGTTTTGCCAGCTCCGGAGGCACCAACTATTGAAACAACCTCACCTTGCTTAATGTCCAATGAGACTCCTTTCAATACCTCAAGTTCACCGTATTTCTTCCTTATATCTTCTCCGAGAATCATGGATGCTAAAATACATGAAGAATTTAGCAAAGCTTTAACCAGGTGCATTTTTCATACTTCAGGTAAAAAGCTACATTTGGTGCAGACCTAATTAACAAGCATTTCAGATGAACATTCACGAGTATCAGGCCAAGGAAACTTTGAAGACGTATGGTGTTGCCATTCAGGAGGGAATTGTAGCGTCAACCCCGGAAGAGGCGGTAGAAGCAGCAAATAAGTTGAACGCAGAAACTGGTACTGAGTGGTGGGTGATCAAAGCTCAGATTCACGCTGGAGGTCGCGGTAAAGGTGGCGGTGTAAAACTTGCCAAGAGCATTGAAGAAGTGAAGACCATTTCCGATGAAATACTGGGAATGCAATTGGTAACACCCCAGACGGGTCCTGAAGGAAAGTTGGTTCGCAAGGTGTTGGTAGCGCAGGATGTTTATTATCCAGGTGCTTCTGAGCCCGAAGAGTATTACATGAGCGTACTCCTTAACCGCGAAACAGGACGGAACATCATCATGTATACAACTGAAGGAGGGATGGATATCGAACAGGTAGCACACGATACGCCAGAGAAGATCTTCAAAGAAGAAATCAATCCTAAGGTTGGATTACAGGCATATCAGGCTCGAAAAATCGCTTTCAATTTGGGTCTTTCAGGTGATGCGTTCAAGCAGATGGTGAAGTTTGTATTCGCGTTATACAAAGCGTATGACGACATGGATGCATCGCTGTTCGAGATTAACCCGGTATTGAAGACTTCTGACGACAAGATCATCGCAGTTGATTCTAAGGTGAATCTTGATGAGAGTGCGCTATACAGACACAAGGATCTGGCTGAATTAAGAGATATCCATGAAGAAGATCCATTGGATGTAGAAGCTGGTGAAGCTGGCCTAAACTATGTTAACCTTGATGGTAATGTGGGTTGTATGGTAAATGGTGCTGGTCTTGCAATGGCAACAATGGATATCATCAAGCTTTCAGGCGGAGAGCCCGCCAACTTCCTTGATGTTGGTGGTACTGCTGATGCGGAACGCGTTGAGAAAGCATTCAGAATTATACTTAAGGACAGTAGAGTAGAAGCAATCCTTGTGAACATCTTCGGTGGCATCGTTAGATGTGATCGTGTTGCTCAAGGTGTTGTTGATGCTTATAAGAACATCGGAGATATCAACGTGCCCATCATTGTTCGTTTGCAGGGAACCAATGCTGAGGAGGCCAAGAAGTTGATTGATGATGCTGGTCTTGAGGTGCATTCAGCCGTTCTTCTTCAAGAAGCTGCTGATAAGGTTGCCGAGCTGGTGGGCTAAGTTTCTTGCCCCTCAACCTTCACAATTCGATAGTCGAATACATTTGACCCGACCACTTCGAAACCGAAGTCTTGCCTTTCTTTAGCGTGAAATACGCCCAGAGGAAGTGTATGGGTGGAAACCACATTTTTCTCTTCATCAAGAAAATGGAAGGTAATGGCAACATCTTCGTAGGTCTGATCTGAGAAGTTACGTACTTCCCCGTTGAGCACGTGCAGCCCATCCTTACCAACAGTCAGTTCAGATTTCACAACCCGGCAATCCGAGCTTGAATCGAGGTTAACAAGGGTAAAAATGGTGGTGAGGCAGAAAATGCCAACGCATGCTACAAAGAGAAAAATATTCTTGCCAGACATAAATCGGTTTATCGATTAACATCCGAAAGTGCTGAAATGTTTGCTATGAGGGCTTTTCAATAGGAACAGGCTTACGGTTTTCATCCACTTTAACGTAGGTGTATTCACCTTCGGTTACCATAAGACTTGGTGTGTCTCCGAACTCTCTATTCACCCATGCTTCAATTTGGACTGTAATCGATGTTCGGCCAATGCGTACAAGAGAAACATAACACATTAACCTATCTCCTACGAACACGGGCTCATTGAAGGTGGTTGAGTCTATGGCCACAGTTACAACACGTCCCTTTGTGATCTTTCTGCAGAATGCTCCACCGGCAATATCCATTTGCGATAACAGCCATCCGCCAAATACGTCTCCTGCAGGATTGGTATTGGCTGGCATTGCAACAACGCTAATTGCTAACTCTCCCTTTGCTGCTGATTGTTCCATAGTCTAGAAATTGATGGAATGTACGAACTATGGATTGATTTGCGGAAGATTCGAAAGGGTCACCTGCAGTGTTTGACCATTCCTTTTAACATCCATCGTAAATGAGCCGCCTGGATTGTCGATGAAATCCTTGGCAAACTCGCCCATTGTATGAGACGCAATGATGTCTTTGTCCTGCAATCCATTTGCTGCAGCCAGTGAGTTCGGACTCACAGATACTTCAAAGACCTCTTTGCCATCTCTGTAGGGAGACTCACACCTCATGCCCATAATGTTCTCGATCTCGTGCAGGTATGCTACCTGGTAGTACATTTCCCTGCCAAACCATACCATGATGGACAAGAATAGAACCAGAGGGATTCCAACGATTAGTCGATTAGTGAGCTTTGACGTTGCCATATTCGTTCAGTGGGGAAGTGTCTATTTGCATTTGCTTGGACAACCACAGCCTCTGCCTTTTCCTTTGCTAACGATCTGTCCTTTGCGATCGTACTTATAAATGGAGAACCCTCCAAACAGGCACCATGTGCCTACTGGAACGTCATTCTTAAACTTTCCCTGGTGTAGGTTCTCGCCACTGCCTGCATCCTTCGTGGTCCATAGACCAGTTTTCTTACCTCTTTTGTAGAGCCCGTAAATCTCAATTGGTGGATTACCAATCATATCACTCTCGCTGATTTTGAACTCTACGCTTGGGCCATGCAGCTTGCCGTTAACCATATTCGCCAACATGGTTATGCTTCCGTTGGAGTCTTTGGTAACATGATTGTAAGAAACACCGTTATGCAAGGTGTCCAACGATTGAGCAACAGCCGTGGTGCTCATCAATATTCCTAAAAGCGAGGCTTTCCAGCGCATCCTTCCTCAAAGATACTAGGTTTATCTGCTGTTACGTAGATTCAATATCTTCACTAACGTAATGAACGGGAGAAAGAAAGGATACATATTTTGGCTTGGCTGGCTGTTTCTGCTGGGCCCGTCCCTTGCAGCCAATTACTTTCTCATGCCTATGCCTGGTTCGCAGTCTCTGGAAGACATTACGGTGGTATGGAGGCTGAAGCAGTGGGAGTATGTGTTTATGGCTGTGGGTTTCAGTTTGATGGTGCTTCCATTCATTCGGATTTTAAAACAGGGTGGTTGGGTGAAGCGGATCTGCTTTTCACTTGCCCTTCTGCTCAACTTTACGGTGTTATACTTCATTCACTTTGTCGGCAATGCCGATGCAATGTTTGACCCTCCTCAAGAATTGACTTTTAATTTGCCTCAGGAGAGCGCGACCACACCAGGTGAAATGGTAATTGGTGTGAACTATGATGGTATTCAAAAGGCTTATCCGGTTCGGTACCTTGCCTATCACCATTGGGTAGAAGATGAGTTTGCCGGTAAGAATACACTTGTTACCTATTGTAGCATGTGCCGTTCAGGAAGGGTGTTTATTCCTGAAGTTGATGGGAAACCTTTGCAATTCATTCTTGTAGGCGCGAATCACTACAACGCCATGTTTGAAGATGTGGCGACAGGAAGTTGGTGGCACCAGGCCAATGGCATGGGAATTACAGGGGAAATGAAAGGGAAGACTATGCCGGAAATTCCATGTGAGCAAATGAGTTTAGGAGATTGGGTGAGGAAATACCCAAGCACCTTGGTTATGAACCCTGATCCTGCTTCAGAACAGGGTTATAAGAGGTATGGAGGGTTTATAGATCCAGGGTATACGAAGAGACTGGAAGATGCCATGGGTATTTGGGATGATTGGTCGCTGGTGTTGGGTGTTGAGGTGAATGGTGTGTACAAAGCTTATCCTTGGGAAGAAATATCCAAAGAACCGGGGACTGCCAATGATTTCGTTGGTGGGGAGGAAATCCTCATTACAATTACCGAAGATGGTGAAGGCGCGATGGTGGTAACTTCAAGTGGTACGCAGGTTAAGAGTTACCAGGAATACTGGCACTCCTGGAAGCACTTCCATCCCAATACGGAGCAATGGAAACCGTCTGGTGGATCAGAGTAAACTGATCTATTGAAAGGCAAACTTCGCAGTGTAGTATAGAGCGACCATGAATACAACCATGGTTCCCAGAATCTGTAGTCTCTTGACTCCGGGTATCTCTGATTTGAATAGTAGAGCCAACGTTGTAAAGAACGCGAAGATGCCATCAAGCCAATGCCACGGTGTTTCCGTCTCCTTGATCTTGTACTTATTAGCGATCCAAACCATCCAGAACCACCAGGTAAAAAAGAGAAGGAAACCAAATATGAATAGAATGACCTGGTATGTAGCAGGGTCATTCATTCCATATCATCCAGGATGCTTCTGCCTGAATGGTTAGCATTTCCATTCCATTCTTGGTCCTGGCACCTTGCTTCTTGCATTCTGTAAGGAAGCGCGTTTCCTCTGGATTGTATATGAGATCCATAGCCATATGGTTGCTGGTAACAGCCTGATAGGGAATGTCAGGTGCTTCATCAACCTTAGGGAATGTACCCAGAGGTGTGCAATTGATAATGAGTTCGTGCTCCCTGATCACAAGGTCGGTGAGGTCATCATAAGACAGGTCACCGTTACCCGAGGTGGACACAAACTTGTGCGGAATGATCAATTCAGTAAGAACATATGAGATGGCATTGCTTACCCCACCAGTTCCCAGGATCAGAGCGTTGCCCTCAAAGTCGTGACGAAGGAATTGTCTGATCAAGGACTCCCCGAATCCAATGTGATCGGTGTTATATCCTTTCAGTTTTCCATCGGTTATTTTAACCGTGTTCACAGATCCAATGGCTGAGGTCAGTTCATCGATCTCATCCAAAAGCGGTATGATGTCCTTCTTGTACGGAATCGTAATGTTGAATCCCAGAAGGTTTTCCGCAAGTGCTTTCTCTTTCAATGCTTGGGCATCAGGTACCTCATATGCTTCATAGGCCGCATCCGTAATGTTCTGTAATTTAAACTTGTGCTCAAAGTAACCGGGGGAGAAGGAGTGGGAAAGGGATTTGCCAAAAACACCAAACTTCCTCATGCTTGCCCTTTTTTGGCTGCGAACAGTTCCAGGCCTACGATCAATCCAATACCAACTAGCGCAAATAGCACAGCCATTCCAACTTGGGGCTCTCCATCAAAGCCAGCTGGCATGATGCTATTCTGAATGAAGGGGACCGTTTCGCCATGCGAGTTAACCCGCGTGCTTACTGTCTCTTTCCACGGCCACACCTTGTTAAGCGAACCTACCATAAACCCCGTTAGAAGTGCGATCGTAGTATTATGGAACCTTTTAAACGCCCAGGAGAGCACATGCGAGAAAGAAAGCAATCCTGCAGCACAACCCACCGCAAACAAACCCAACACTTTGAAGTCGTGATTGGATATGGATCCAACAATGAACGCGTACTTGCCCATCAATAGCAGGATAAAACTTCCAGAAATGCCAGGTAAGATCATTGCGCAAATGGCAATCATGCCCGCCAGAACAATGAACCACCACGTTTCAGGCGTCTCGGCTGGACTGGCAATGGTGATGTAGAAGGCTATGGCAGTTCCAATTAGGATGGCGAGTATTGTACCGGCACTCCATTTCTTGATTTGCTTTCCAACCAGCCAAACTGAAGCCAGGATCAACCCGAAGAAAAATGCCCAGACCATTATAGGGTAGGCTTCCAATAGATAGGTGAATACCTTAGCCAGAGAGACAATGCTTATGCCTATTCCAATGAACAGGAACAAAAGGAACGAACCGTTGATGTGGTTCCAGAATCCTTTAATACCTCCAGATTTCAAGGCTTTAAGCGCGTTTAGATTAATGGACCTGAGGGAATGGATGAATTCCTCGTAGATGCCGGTAATAAAGGCAATGGTGCCGCCTGAAACACCAGGAACAACATCAGCTGCGCCCATTCCCAGTCCTTTCAGACTGATCAGGGCATAGTCCTTAAACGTTCGCTTTTCCATGGATTACTTGAATTCAGCAACTACCTCATCGGATAAGTGTTCGAAGAAGGTGTCGCCACGTAAGCCAAGTCTTAGTGTTTCGAGAGGGATGATTTCGTTGTGGGCGATATTCCCCAGGTTAACGTTAGACCCCAGAAGTTTGATGAACCAAACTTGTTGCGCTTTCTTCGGGGCTTCCCAGAGCACGTTTTCAGGTTTCACCTTGGTGAGGATCTTGTTTACAAGAATGGTATGTGCAGTTCCATTGTTTCTGTAGATCCCAACATTGCCACTTTCTCTCGCTTCCGCAATTACCTTCCAGCTGCCTGCTTCGAGCTCACTGTTCATCCAGTTGATCCACTTTCCAGGGCTGATGATGATGCCTTCTTCCTTGGACCCTACCTCCGACAGTACCGTGTAGTTTTTGGCGAGCTGGGAAATGTAGTCCAGCTTTACATCTCTCTCCAGTTTAATGGAGCCATCTGATACTTCCACCAGATCAAGCCCTAATCGATCTATAAGCTTTACGTAGTCATTGAATTGATTCCTTACTACAAAGGCTTCAAACAGTGTGCCACCCAGGTAGCATCTTATTCCTGCCGATTTGTAGATCTCCAATTTGGTCTCCAGATGTTTGGTAATATAAGAGCTGCCAAACCCAAGTTTCACAAGGTCGGTAAGGTCGCCAGAAGCATCGCAAAAGTCTTCGACCTGCCGCACGCTGAGTCCTTTATCCATCATCATAGTGATGCCAGTCTCACGCGGTTTAGCTGGTCTTTCAGGAATATTGGAAAGTTCGAAATTCATGTCAATAGTTCTCGATCACCTCGCGAACATCCGGGTGCTGATCCAAAGATGGGTCGTACTCGAATAGAGAGTCGATCAATTCTCGATTCTGTTGATAAGCGGTGATCAAGGTTTCTTTAGCCAGTTTTGGTTTACGTTCTTTAAGGTAGATAGCCACAAGCCGATACAATAGCTTGGTATTGTTCGGTTGTACTTCTAGTCCCTTTTGGATAGCAATTCTGGCAGACGAAATGCCTTCGAATTCAAGGAAAGCTTCCGATAGTTCAAGGTATATGTCTTCATTTCCGGGATCGATCTTGATCACTTTCTTGTAAGCAAGGATGGCTTCCTCATAATAACCAACCTTGAAAAGGAAATCCCCATGAAGGAAGTGATATTCCTCGTTCTCGGAATCAATTTCTAATGCCTTCTTAACATAGTGTAGTCCTGCGCGGTAACGGTCTGTACTTCCATAAATAACAGCCATTCCGATCCACGCGTCAGCAAAATAAGGGTCTAACTTAACCGCACGTTGATAATAGGGTAGGGCGTTCTTATAGTCCTCTAGCTTCTCATAACACTCCCCGATGTAATAATACGTCATGGCATCGGGATCTTCCATCGTAATGGCCTCATGATAACTTGAGATAGCCTTCTTGTACTTCCCGAGGTTGCTCAATGAGTTGCCACGATTGAAATAGGCTGAAGAAAACTTATCGTGTATCGCAATGGCAAAATCATATGCCTCAACTGCTTTAGAATACTCTTCTAGTTTGTTATACAACAATCCTAGACTAAACCATGCGGGGTGGCTGTAAGGATGGTCTTCCAGAAAATCCTTGAAGAATGCAATAGCATCATCGCTGCGGTCCATTACATCAAAGCAAAAGGATATCTCGTACAGTGCAGACTCGTTGTTCTTGTCGTGCGTTAGGGCTTTTTTGAAGAAGTTGATGGACTTTTCGTACTCTCTGGTAACCTCATGCTCAAAACCGAGATTCATGTAAATCTCTTCTTTCTCCTCTTCGGGAGCGAGTTCCAATGCCTTATGGTAGTTCTCGATGGCTAGTTCAGATTCCTTAAGATGGCTATAGATGTTAGCCTTGCCATAATACAAGTCAAGGTTGTAAGGTTCTACCTTCTCAAGTTTTAACAACACATCCAGTGCTTTCTTTGGTTGTCCTGAGGAAGCAAGCACCTGTGCATGTCTGATCATTAACACTGTGGAAAGCGGGTGCTGCGATTTACCAAAACCGATAACCTTCAGTGCTTTTTTCGCGTTGTTTTGTTGGATGTAATAATCCACCAGGTTTTCAATTTCCTGGACATCGAAAAAGTACTGTTCGTTGTTCTTCAGCATCTTCTCGAATCGCTTTACCGACTGCTCAAGATGCTGATCGTCATTATATTCCGCGAAGTTATCCTCCACCTAGCAAAATAGGTTCTTTAGCAAAGTTAAAAAATTGGGGTCAGGCCTCGGTTTGAGGTAGGATTCTTTTTCACAAAAAAATTAACACGAGGATAGTTTATTTATTGCTCTAAATTTGCTGAAAACACTGGGAAAATGACATTAATTAAATCGATTTCTGGGATTAGAGGAACCATTGGAGGGAGGCCTGGTGACAACCTAACACCGGTTGATGCAACGCGCTTTGCGGCTGCATTCGGAACCTGGCTCAAATCGGCCAATTCCGATAAGCGGTTGAAGGTAGTAGTAGGAAGAGATGCGAGAATATCCGGAGAGATGATTTCAGGAATCGTTGTTCGTACCCTGGTGGGACTTGGTATAGATGTGTTGGATCTGGGATTGTCTACCACACCTACGGTGGAATTTGCGGTTCCCGAGGCTGCTGCCGATGCAGGTATTATCCTCACCGCAAGTCACAACCCAAAACACTGGAACGCCCTTAAGCTCTTGAATGCGGAGGGTGAGTTCATTTCGGCTGAGGCTGGACAGAAATTACTGGAGATCGTAGAAAGCGAAGCATTTGATTTTGCTGAGGTGGACGATTTGGGTGAAGTAACGCTTGATGATAAGATGATGGAAAAGCACCTTTCATCCATCCTTAGATTGCCTACAGTGGATGTAGACGCCATTCGTGAAGCAGGGTTAAAGGCAGTGGTAGACGGGATTAATTCAACGGGTGCTGTCTACGTCCCGGCATTGCTTGAAAAGCTGGGAGTAGATTATGCGGTGATCAATGAAGAGGTGAACGGAGATTTCGCGCACAACCCGGAACCATTGAAAGAACATCTGGGAGATCTCTCAGCCAAAGTTGTGGAGGAAGGTGCGCATTTAGGTATCGTAGTAGATCCGGATGTAGACAGGTTGGCGTTCATGATGGAAGATGGCGATATGTTCGGTGAAGAGTATACACTGGTTGCAGTAGCTGACCATGTATTGAGTGCCACTCCGGGGCACTGTGTGTCCAATATGTCCTCAACGAGGGCGCTTGCCGATGTTGCTGAGAAACATGGGTGTACATACTCTAGCTCTCCGGTTGGAGAGGTGAACGTGGTATTGGAGATGAAAGCAAAGAATGCTGTGATTGGAGGAGAAGGAAATGGTGGTGTTATCTATCCGGACGCCCATTACGGAAGAGATGCATTGGTGGGCATAGCTTTGTTCCTAACCCATCTTGCAAATAGGAAGTGTACAATGACAGAGCTGAAAGCCTCGTATCCTCAATACCAGATGTCTAAGAACAAGGTGGAATTGGAGTCCGGTATGGACGTGGATGGCATATTGAAGGCAGTGGCAGAGAAGTACACCAATGATGATGTTGACACCAGAGATGGTGTGAAGATCAGCTTCGAAAAGGAGTGGGTGCATCTGCGCAAATCAAACACGGAACCCATTATTCGTGTTTATGCTGAGAGTGGTAGCGAAGAAGCGGCTACTGCTTTGGCGGGTTCAGTTATGGAGGTGATTAAATCGATAGCAGTAGCATAATGGAAGTGAAGTCGGTATATCTAGATAATGCGGCCACAACCAAATTGGATGAAGAGGTTGCAAGGGAGATCATGAATGTAATGGAGAACAACTTCGGAAACCCGAGTTCAATCCATTCTTTTGGAAGATCCAGCAAAGCGCTGATCGAAACTTCACGCAGAAACGTTGCTAAGCATGTGAACGCTCATGCGTCTGAAATTTTCTTCACCTCGGGAGGAACAGAGGCAGACAATATGGTGTTTTCGACCGCTTTCGAAACAATGGGCATCAAACGCTTTATATCTACAGCCATTGAACACCATGCTGTGGGTCACAGTATTGAGCATTACGTAGAGCAGGGTGCCAGATTCGATCAGGTGCGACTGATGGATAATGGACACGTGGACCTGGAGCATTTGGAGGAACTGCTAAGTGATGAGCAACCCACACTGGTTTCGCTCATGCATGGCAATAATGAGATTGGAAATTTACTTCCGCTCGAGAAGGTGGTAGCGCTGTGTAGGAAATATGGGGCGTACTTCCATTCAGACACAGTGCAAACCATGTGTCACTATAGGTTTGATGTTAAGGCTCTGGACCTCGACTTCATGACATGTTCCGCGCACAAATTCCACGGACCAAAGGGTGTAGGGTTCTTGTATGCTAAGAAAGGTTTACCGGTTACTTCCCTAATTCACGGTGGTGGACAGGAACGCGGCAAAAGAGCAGGCACAGAGAACTTGTATGGAATCATAGGTCTTTCAAAGGCTATGGATGTGGCGTACCGTGATCTTGAAGAACACAGGGCGCATGTGGAAGGCTTGAAGTCTTACATGATTGATCAGCTTAAAGAGAAGATTCCAGGTGTAGAGTTCAATGGAGATTGTGTCAATACCGCATTGTATACTGTGTTAAGCGTGTGTTTTCCATCTACAGAGTTCAACGACCTGTTTCTTTACCAGCTGGATCTGAATGGCATTGCTGCTTCAGGAGGTAGTGCTTGCTCTGCAGGAGCCAACAAAGGTTCTCATGTGCTGGAAGCTATCAAGGCAAACCCTGATCTTCCGCATGTTAGGTTCTCATTTAGCAAGTATAACACCAGGGAGGATATTGATTATGCCGTAGAGAAGGTACTTTCGCTCTATAACCGTTAACCAACCGTATTTAATGAAATTGACAACACTACATTCATTCATGAATGATTTGTTGAGTTTCAAATTGTTGTCTGGATTGTTCAGTACAACCAGAGCAAAAATCATCGTGATCCTGGTGGGAAGTGTTGGTATTTGGTTTTGGCAAGGTGCAGCTTATCAAAAGGCCAAGGAAGGTGAGAAGATCTACGCAGCTCATGCCCGCACGAAGACAACAGGCTTTGCCCATCATTATGCTTATAAGTTTGTTTACTTCTATCACCATAAGGGCTGGTTTCCTGTGGTTACAACAATTGAGGAACTTGAAGACTCAAAGGAAGGTGCTGAAGCGTTACTCTCTAACCATGGACATTCTCTTGGAATGGAATACAGGCATTGGTCGAGAATGGGGGAGAATGCAAGGATATTCTTGTTTCTACCGCATTTGTGGAGTGGGGGCAGTGCGGTAGAGCCGAGTATCCTTCCATTCAATCGAATAGCATTTACGTTGGCCCTTATCCTTTGCTTTGCGGGCTTGGTGTGGGGTGGCCAAACGGTATTTGGATTGCTGTTGGTAGGGGTTTTTGGTTCATCTCCCTTCCTGTTACACGAGGTATACTACAATGAGAATGTCTTTTGGCTGCCAGCCGCTTGCCTGCTTGCCCTGTTTGGTCTGGTGTTCCCTGCGTTAGTGGTGAAGCAAAAGTGGGGGTATTACGTGTTGATGGCGTTGTTTGGCGGAATAATGTTGGGAACAGCTATTCACATAAGAACAGAGCTAAAGGTAGTGGTACTATCTGGTATCGTGCTGCTTGTTTTCCTGAAAGATATTCGGTGGTACGTAAGGGTGGGGGTGATCATGTTAACCCTCTTATCTTACCAGGCTATGTCCGATACATGGTTGCGGTATTTCGAGCACAAATTCGAGGAGGCCTATACGGCAGTTGAGGGGGCAGGTGGTGTGCCGTACGATGGTCCTAAAATTGGGGGGCATAACGTTTGGCACTCATGCTTTGTTGGACTGGGTGATTTCGATGATAAATACGGTTATGAATGGAATGACCGCGTAGCCTATGCTTATGGTGTAGAGAAACTAAGAGAAGATTACGACATGGAATTCAAGTGGAGCGGTGAGCTGGCTTTGGATGAGTGGTATGATGATGAGAAGAGGTATTACAAGAAGTTAGAGTTGGTGCCTGAGTATCTTGAGGTATGTAAAGAGAAAGTGCTGAGTGATATATCCAGCGATCCTTCCTGGTACATGGGCATTGTGGGGAAAAGAACAAAGCGGATTGCCACAGAGCTTAGTCCGGTTACCTTGTTTGGATTGAATCTGAGCCACCTGATGCCGTGGTTTGTACACATCTTGATCTTGCTGGTCTTATTGTACTTCAGGAAGTGGTCCATATTGGCGCTGGCTCTTGGGGCTATGCCGCTATTCGCTATTGCACTTCTCATCTTTTCGGGCGGAAATACACAGTTTCTGGGGTGTTATTATTTCGTTACCAGCGCGTTCCTGCTGGGACTGGTGGCAGAGTTGGTGCTTGTGTTTGGTAATAAGCTTTACAGCCGCTACTTTGCCGGTAATTAAAGAAAGTAGGACAGGATGGGTAAGTACACACTTACATTTCTAGGTACCGGAACATCTCAAGGGGTTCCAGTGATCGGATGTAAATGCGATGTGTGTAAATCTAAGGACCCCAACGACACACGTTTGCGGAGTGCTGTATGGGTGAGGACAGAACATACCAGTGTTGTAATTGATACCGGGCCGGACTTTCGGCAGCAAATGCTCAATGCCAGGGTAGAAAGACTCGATGCTGTGGTCTTTACCCATGCCCATAAGGACCATATTGCAGGTCTGGATGATGTAAGAGCGTTCAACTTCCTTCAGCGAATGGATATACCGTTGTATGGAGATGCTTTGGTTGAGAAGGCCATCAAGCGGGATTTCTACTATGCCTTCGAGGAAGAGAAGTATCCTGGTGTCCCGCAACTAGAGTTTCACCGGATCACTAAGGATGATGTAGTAGAGGTGGGTGATATTCAGCTAAACCCTGTAGAGGTTTTGCATTACAAATTACCTGTGCTTGGGTACCGTATTGGTGACCTAACCTATATCACCGATGCGAACGCAATAAAACCTGAAGAATTAGAAAAGGTTAGGGGTTCTAAAATTTTGATATTAAATGCTTTAAGAAAGGAATCTCACCTATCTCATTTCACCTTGGATGAGGCGGTTAAGCTCGCTGAGGACCTTCAGGTTGAGCAGGCCTACTTCATGCATATAAGTCACCTGATGGGAAAGCACGCAGACGTGCAACCTGAATTGCCCGCCCACATGTCTCTCGCCTATGATGGTCTCGAAATTGAGTTCTAAACAGTTTCTTCTTCTGGGATCGGATTTCTGAATACAAATTGTCCATCGAAGACATCCAGCACAATATTAGAGTTAGGATGAATCTTCTTGGCGAGCAATTGCCGTGAAAGCTCATTTAACACTTCCTTCTGAATGATTCGCTTCACCGGTCGTGCCCCGAACTGTGGATCGTATCCAGCTTCTGCCAGGTACTCGATGGCTGCTTCTGCTGCAACCAGATCAATATCCATGGTCTTTAGCTTCTCTTTCAGGAAACCTAATTGGATCTCCACGATCTTGGAAATCTCCTTTCTGCCCAGTGGAGAGAACATGATCGTTTCATCTATTCTATTGAGAAACTCCGGGCGTAGTGTATGCTTGAGTAAAGTAAGCACCTCAGACTTGGTTCTCTGAAACACCTGCGGTACCTCAGCTTCCGATACATCCTCAAAGTTGCTTTGTATGATCTCAGCTCCCAGGTTAGAGGTCATGATAATGATCGTATTCCTGAAGTTTACCAGGCGACCCTTACTGTCGGTCAATCTTCCATCCTCCAATACTTGAAGAAGAATGTTGAACACATCTGGATGTGCCTTTTCGATCTCATCGAGCAAGATAACCGAGTAAGGTTTGCGCCTCACTGCCTCGGTAAGCTGTCCTCCTTCATCGTAACCAACGTATCCCGGAGGTGCTCCCACGAGCCTTGAAACAGCATGCCTTTCCTGATATTCGCTCATGTCAATGCGGGTCATTGCATTTTCATCGTTGAAGAGGAACTCCGATAGGGCCTTGGCCAATTCGGTTTTACCTACACCCGTGGTGCCCAGGAAAATGAACGAACCAATGGGGCGTTTCTCATCTGCCAGACCACTTCTGCTACGCCTGATGGCATCTGCAACTGCTACAATAGCCTCGTTTTGCCCTACAACACGCTTGTGAAGTTCATCCTCCAGTCGCAGTAGTTTTGTTGATTCGCTTTCAACCATCCGTTGTACAGGGATTCCTGTCCAACGAGCAACCACATCCGCCACTTCAAAAGCATCAACTTCCTCTTTTATCATCTTGGAGGACGATTGCATCTCAACAAGTGTTGCCTTGTCTGCTTCGAGTTGTTCTTCCAACTGTTGAATAACGCCATAACGGATTTCAGCGACTTTACCATAATCTCCTTGCCGTTCAGCTTGATCAGCTTCAAATTTCTGTTGCTCAATAGCCTCTTTTCCTTTCTGGATGGCTTCTACGACATCCTTTTCGTTCTGCCATGCTGCTACCATAGAATCACGTTGATCTATGAGCTCGGCCAGGTCTTCTGCTATTCTTGCGAGCTTCTTTTCGTCTTTTTCCCTTTTGATCGCCTCTCTTTCGATCTCAAGCTGCATGATCTTCCTTTCGATCTCATCAATTTCCTCTGGTTTGGAGTTGATCTCCATTCTCAGCTTCGCTGCAGCTTCATCGATAAGGTCGATGGCCTTGTCGGGAAGGAACCTGTTGGTGATATATCGCTGTGAGAGCTCTACAGCGGAAATGATGGCTTCATCCTTGATCTGCACCTTGTGGTGTGTCTCGTATTTTTCTTTGATACCCCGCAGGATCGAAATCGCATCCTCGGTGGATGGTTCATCAACCAGTACTTTCTGGAATCTTCGTTCCAGCGCTTTATCTTTTTCAAAGTGCTTCTGATACTCATCCAGTGTTGTTGCGCCTACGGCCCTTAGCTCACCTCTTGCAAGAGCAGGCTTCAGGATATTGGCTGCATCCATAGCACCTTCCGATGCTCCAGCGCCAACCAGTGTATGTATCTCGTCAATGAACAATACGATATCGTCCGATTTAACGACTTCTTTCACAACGCTTTTGAGACGTTCCTCAAATTCCCCCTTGTACTTGGCCCCAGCTATGAGGGCTCCCATGTCGAGGGAGTAGATCACCTTAGATTTAAGATTATCTGGAATATCACCATTGATAATTCTATGCGCTAAACCTTCGGCAATAGCCGTTTTACCAACACCTGGTTCACCAATAAGCACCGGATTGTTCTTCGTTCTTCTGGATAGAATCTGAAGGACACGCCTTATCTCGTCATCCCGACCGATTACCGGATCTAACTTTCCCTCGTTTGCAAGAACATTGAGATTCCTTGCATATTTTCCAAGGGCATTATATGTGTCTTCCTGGCTTTGAGAAGTAACCTTTTCTCCTTGCCTCAGCTCGTCTATGGCCTTTTGAAGGTTGGATTTATTGATACCGGCATCCTTCAGTAATTGAGCTACCTGATCGCCAGCATTCAGCAAACCATACATCAAATGTTCCGTGGTTACGAACTCATCTCCGTTCTTCTTGGCATATGCAATGGCCTCCGAGAGAGCTTTCTGTCCTGATTTTCCTACATACGCGTCCCCACCTGTAACCTTTGCGTATGATTTCACGATCTGCTCATTCGCCTGCGTGATCATGTTTTCATTGGCACCTATCTTTTTGAACAGGAACGATGGCACATGTTCATCAACTTCCATCATTCCCTTCAATATATGCCCAGCTTCTATGGATTGCTGTTCATTGCCAATAGCAATTTGCTGAGCCTGTTGAATAGCTTCCTGTGCTTTTACTGTTAAGTTGTTCAAGTTCATTCTTTCGGTTTTGTTTCAACCGATCAAATCACGAACCAAACCGATTTTGGGCCACTTTTCAAGCCATAATTGCAGATTTCACCAGATTTATGGGACAATCTGTCAGTTTTGCATAATCTAATATTTCAGCTAATTTTGGCCCGAATTCAAAATCCACTCTTATGTCAGAAGAAAGAAATGACGTAAACGAAGAAACTCAAGGTCAGGAGAACGCTGGAGCTTCAAATGAAGGAGCTGCTCAGGATAGCGGAGCTGCTGATCAGGGATCATCAGATGCATCTACTGAAGCACAGCCTGCTGCAGAGAGCACTGAGTCAACGTCAAATGCTGGTACAGAAAGTACACAGCAAGAGTCAGCGTCTAGTACTGCTGATAATGCAGCTAACGAAGCATCAAATGCTGCGAATGAAGCTGCTGAAGCGGTTTCAGGTGCTGCGAACTCAGCGGCTGAGTCTAGCAAGACTGTAGCAATCGTTTGCTACTTCACACTAATTGGTTTCATCATTGCGCTTATCATGCACAACGATGAAAAGAACAAGAACGAACTTGGTGCATTCCACCTTCGCCAGATGCTTGGGATTTTCCTTGGCGGTCTCGTTTCTAACTTCATTCCTTTTGTTAACATGATTGCCTGGTTGTTCTGGTTGGTTATGTGGATCATTGGAGTGGTTGGTGCATTCAACGGACAGAAGAAGGAGATTCCATTGGTTGGAGGCCTATTCCAGAAGTGGTTTGCAGGTACATTCAAAGTGTAAGCAACAACACACCATACGAAAAAGGCGACCCATGGGTCGCCTTTTTTATTAATCGATAATTCGTTTGATGATCCGCAACTTGTGAGAGTAGTCCCTTAGCTCATCGTTGTAGATGCCCTGATGGTCAATCCTGTCAACCCTGACCTTGCCCGATGCGTGAATGATGTGATTGTCCTCCAGCATGATGCCCACATGGATGATGTTACCTTCTTCATTGTCGAAAAAAGCCAGGTCACCAGGTACGGCTTCTTCTATGAAACTTAGTGTTTGACCAAGTTCTGCCTGTTGGGAAGCATCTCTGGGAATTTGTTTTCCGGCAAGCTTATAGACAATCTGTGAGTAGCCTGAACAATCAATACCAAAAGGAGTTCTTCCGCCCCATAGGTAAGGAGCGTTCAGATACATATACGCGTATTCTGTGATTTTATCCTTGGTGACGTTCCAGTTCAACTCCCGGGTTTCCCCACCGTACTCGTAAACCTGATCCTGCACCGAAGATTTACCATCTGCGAATGAGGGTAGGGTGCTGCCCACAACGATGGGCATCATATCCTCACCATTGGCCAACACATTTACGAGGTCCAGTGCTACATGGGAGCCACTATAGTTGTGAAATTCAAGGTACTCTTCTTCAGAAACCATATGTACTTGTTTGGCATCAATCCAGCATTCATACTTATCGTAACCCATCCTAACTTTTGCCCACTTCTTGCGGGTATCTATGATCTTGTAATGATCACCAAAGAGTAATTGGGTAACGATCTCAGACTGGTCGGCAGGTTCTGCACGACCAGGAATGATACTAAGCTGGCATATGCCGTATTCCATCTAGAGGTTTTCGATCACAATCGCTGATGCACCTCCACCGCCATTGCAAATACCTGCGGCACCAAGTTTGCCACCATTTTGCTTTAGTACGTTGATAAGTGTAACCACAATTCTACATCCTGAGCTTCCCAATGGATGCCCCAGAGCTACAGCACCTCCATTGACATCAACCTTTGCAGGATCCAGTCCAAGTTTCTTCGTGTTGGCAATTCCAACAACCGAGAATGCTTGATTAAGCTCCCAGAAGTCAATGTCATCAGTAGATACACCGGCTTTCTCTAGTGCTTTAGGAACTGCCAACGATGGGGCAGTGGTGAACCACTCAGGTGCTTGTGCTGCATCAGCAGTTGCTCTGATCTTTGCAATTGGCGTAACTCCCAAAGCTTCTGCTTTTTCCTTGCTCATTAGAACAACAGCGGAAGCTCCGTCATTCAAAGTAGATGCATTGGCTGCTGTTACAGTTCCCTCTTTGTCAAATACAGGTCGCAAAGATGGAATCTTCTCCATCTTCACATTCTTGTATTCCTCATCCTCGTTGATAACAATAGGGTCTCCTTTGCGTTGTGGAACTTCCACAGGTACCACCTCATCACTGAATTTGCCTGCTTCCCAGGCAGCAGCAGCCCTATTGTAGCTTTCGATTGCAAAAGCATCCTGATCTTCTCTTGAGATATTTTCTTCTTTGGCACAAAGCTCAGCGCAGTTGCCCATGTGGCAGGCATTATAGACATCAGTAAGACCATCTAGCACCATGCCGTCCATCATCTTGATAGGTCCAAGCTTAGTGGCGTTACGTCCATTGTAGTAATGAGGAACCATGCTCATGTTCTCCATTCCACCGGCTACTACCACATCATTGTCGCCCAAGGCAATGGACTGTGCCGCCAGCGCGATAGATTTCATTCCTGAAGCACATACTTTATTTACCGTTGTGCATGGAACACTCTGATCAACACCAGCGCCTAGTGCCGCTTGCCTGGCAGGTGCCTGACCCAATCCAGCCTGAAGTACACACCCCATGTACACCTCTTGCACTTCACTGGCGTCTACGCCAGCTTTTTCCAACGCTCCTTTAATTGCAGCGGTACCAAGGGTTGTTGCTGGTACGCTAGATAAAGCACCAAGAAAACTTCCCATTGGGGTCCTTGCTGCAGCTACTATGTATACTTCTTTCATGCTGATTTTTTTGATCGAAACGAATTTAACAAAACGGGCCAAATTCAGAAACCATCAACGATGCAGAAACGCCTTCAGTCGGGGTCTAACCGCAATATTGTTATCTTCGCTGGGCCCGTAATGAGCTTCTTTGAATACATAAGAAACCAACACGATAACTATTTCAAGGCCTTTTTGTTCATCCTGTGCGTTGCAGGTATGGTATGGCTATTTCCCAAGGAGGGTAAGTTCAAATACGAGTTTCAGAAGAGTCAGCCTTGGGAGCATGAGGATTTGTTCGCTCCTTTTGACTTTGCAATCAACCTTTCGGAATCAGAGATAGAAGATACAAGGGCTGAGATCATCAAGAACTTTCCACCCTTCTATGCGATTGCAGATGGTGTTGCTGAAAAGGCTTTAGCCAACTACGATGGATCATTTTCTGTTTCGTGGAGCGATTCATTGCTCTATGAAGAAGAAGGAACAGTGTATACTGCAAAGCAGAAGCAACAGCACTATGATGCTGGTGTTGGGTTGCTCACCCATGTTTACAAAGAGGGCATCATCAGGGTTGAAGATTCAGAACTTGGTCAGCCGAGAAATGGTAAGATCCAGGTGCTACGCGACAACTTCGCTGAGGAATTGTCTGTGGAGGAAGTGTATACAATTCCTCTGGCATATCAATATGTACAAAGTCAGCTGGGTAAAGAAGGAGAGTTGAACGAAGCCTTTTTAATGGGGTTGATAGAGCGATGTCTGAATCACAATCTGTTGTTTGATGATGCCACAACAACCAAGGTTAGAGAAGAAGAGCTTTCCAAGATGTCGCTAACGCGTGGAGTGATCAAGAATGGTTCTATTGTTATCCGTAAAGGTGACCTTATTGACGAGGACAAGTATCAGGCACTCGTTTCACTAAAGCGAGAAACAGAGGACAGGCTGAGCGAAACCTTTAATACAACTTTCCTCTGGGTTGGACAGGCAATCATTGCATCGATCGTGATGCTGGCATTGTTCCTCTTTTTGAGGTTGTTCAGAAGAGATGTATTGAGGGACAACAGAAAGATTCTATTTCTTCAACTGCTCTTGTTATTGATTCTACTGGCCACCAACGCGGTCAAATCGGTGGAACAGTTGAACATCTATCTGCTTCCATACTGTATTCTTCCGTTGACCATTCGGACATTCTTTGATACGAGATTGGCTGTATTCGTTCATATTTTGGCCATTATCACGGTGAGCTTTATTTCTCCCAGTCCGTTTGAATTTGCGGTAGTGGAGATACTGGGAGGGGTAATTACGCTGTTTGTGGTGCTGGGACTTCGCAAGAGAAGTCAAATGTTCCTGGCGGCAGGTTCCATCTTCCTGATATACTCTATTTCATATCTCGGCATTGACCTAATTAAGGAAGGTTCATTGGAACGTATTCAGCTTATCAATTTCGGTTGGTTTGGGGGTAGTGCTGTGTTGACTTTGCTGGCATTCCCCTTAGTGTATATGTTCGAGAAGCTATTCGGTTTTGTGTCTGATGTTACACTATTGGAACTATCTGATACGAACAATAAGCTGCTGCGCGAATTGAACCTAAAGGCTCCTGGTACTTTCCAGCATTCGCTTCAGGTAGCGAACCTTGCGGAAGAAGCGATCAGGGAGATAGGCGGAAGTGCGTTGCTTGTGAGAACGGGTGCTTTGTATCACGATATTGGTAAAATGGTGAATCCGGCATTTTTCACCGAAAACCAGCAGGGCGGCATAAACCCACACAACCAACTTGAGTATGAGGAGAGTTCGAGAATCATTGTCAACCATGTAATTGATGGGATAGAATTGGCCAAGAAGCACTCTTTGCCCGATATCATCATTGATTTCATAAGAACACACCATGGAACAACACGCACGGAGTACTTCTATCGTATGGCGGTAAAGGAGCAGGGCGAAGACAATGTTAATCCAGAAGATTACCAGTACCCGGGTCCCATACCTTATTCCAAGGAAACTGCGGTGCTTATGATGGCGGATGGGGTGGAAGCAGCCTCCAAAAGCTTGAAGGTATATGATGCTGATTCTATCGGTGGTCTGGTAGACAGCATTATAGATCGCTTGATGGAATCAGACCAATTCCTTAATGCCGATATCACGTTCAAGGATATCAATGTGATCCGGAAGATGTTCAAGAAGAAGCTGATGAGCATCTATCACGTAAGAATCGAGTATCCGAAGTAAAGCTTACTTCTTCTTTTTAGGATCAATCGCATCGGTGAGGCCCTCACCTAGCAAGTTGTAGATTGTAACCGTTGCAAAAATTGCCAAACCAGGGAAGACCCCCAGCCACCAGGCGCTTGGTGTCTGCCTTGCCATGGCTAGCATGGAGCCCCAGGTAATGGTCTCAGCCGGCATTCCAATTCCGATGAACGAAAGGGTAGCTTCAATAAGGATTGCGGAAGCGATACCAAATGCAATGGCAATGAGCACTGGCGACAACGCATTGGGAATAGCGTGTCTCAGGATGATTCGGAATTCACTATACCCAAGTGCTTTGGAGGCTTCGATGTATTCAAGTCTCCTGATCCTTAAAAGCTCAGCTCGCATGAAACGTGCTATACCGGTCCAGGTAGTTAAACCAATGATCATCATTACCATGAAAATCGAGGGTTTTGCAAGCACAGCAGAAACAGAGATGATCAGGAAGAGCCTTGGAATAGACACCATTACCTCAATCAAACGACTGATGATGATGTCTAATGGAACGGTAATCTTTCGGCTAAACATTGGAATCTTCGAAAGCTGCTTTCCTAATTGACCAGTTGCAAATAGGATTGCCCCAGCAATTAACAGAGAGATCAGGAACTCAAGCGCCCAGGAACCAATGGACTCGGCAAAGGCATCACTCATGGTATACCCACGTACACTAAATCCATAGTAGTATGCCAGGAATAATCCAATCAGGGTCAAGATTGTTCTAATAATGGTCGTTTGATAGCGGTCATCCCCAAAGTAACCGGCAATGGCACCGAGTATGATTCCAATCAATGCGGCAATACTCATCGCAACGATACCAACCAGTAGAGCTACCCTGGTGCCATGAATCATACCGGCAAGAACATCACGGCCTAACTCATCGGTACCCAACCAATGGGTCCAGAAAGTTGATGTTACATCCTGTTCATCGAAAGGGCCTTTCGACTGAGAGTTAAGGAAGTCTGTATTTCTTGGAAGGTAGGGTACAGGAGGCCAAACAACCCAGTCATACTCAAGATCTTTCCACGTAACATTCTTAAAGTCGTCCTGCCACTCTGACAATCCAAAGTCAACAGCGTATTCCTTCATTACAGGGAAGTATGTTTCCCCATTGTAACCACACACGATCGGTTTTTCATTCGCAAGGAAGTCCGCAATAAGTGCAGTTATAGCACAAAGAATGATACACCGCAGTGACCAAACAGCAAGTCTGTTCTTCTTGAATTGTTTCTTAACGATCTGCCAATATGTTTCACTGGCTTTGTCAGAGACAATTTCTCTATCCTGAACAGAGACTACTACTTCTTTATCTACACTGCTTTCTGTCATTTCTTACTGAATGAAATTCTAGGATCAACAATGGCATATAATATATCACTCACAAGCGTACCTATCAGCGTCATACCAGCCGAGAACATAAACACGGAAAACACAACAGGATAATCTCTGGCGTTCAATGAGTCGATCGTTAGCTTACCCATTCCAGGGATAGAGAAAACAAACTCTACCACGAAGGATCCTGAGATCACAACCGGGAATACATTGGCAAATAAGGTGATAATAGGAATCAACGAATTTCTTAGTGCGTGCTTCCAGATTACTTTCTTTTCTGAAAGGCCCTTAGCTCTAGCTGTTCTGATGTAATCCTGGTCGATCACATTGAGCATACCAGCCCTCATTTGTCTGGATATAAACGCAAACGTTGCGTAGGTCAAACAGAACACGGGAAGAATAAGTCTGTGACCTGTGTCTAGGAATCTATCCCACAGTGGAGCAGTTTCCGGCAGCTTGCCAAGGCTGAACGCAGCAGGGAAGAGGTCCAGGAAATCGCCACCGCACAGGAAAATCACCAGCAGTGTGCCAATCCAGAAGTTAGGCATTGAGTACAACGCGAACAGGGTAGCTGTAATACCCTTTTCCGCTCTCGTTCCTCTTGATGTTGCTGTCTTTATACCCAACGGAATGGCCACCAGGTAGGAGATGATGATGGAAATTACACTCAGCATCACCGACCAACGTAGCGCATCCCAAAGCACGCTGGATACGGGTCTTTTATCTCTGTATGAAATACCAAAATCACCTTGAACGAAATTGGAGATCCAGTTGTGGTATTGGTTATCAAACCCATACCAGACGAACTTGGGTTTATACTTGGCGTAAGGGTTTTGGTTTTGCACTACGCGTACGATTGCATTCTCCAATGCGCGGAAATGGGGATCTACTGTTAACTCAATGTCGTGGTGTTTCGAGATCAGAAAATCCATGTTCTTCACAAGATTGGAGATTTTCTGCTCTTCGTAATACTCGAACAGACTGTTCGCGTTCTCCTTTAATTTCCTTAAGTCTTCAGAATTTTCCGATGTCTTTGTGACTTTGAAAAGTTCATCCTCAATGCGGGTAATGAGCTTATAGTAATTCGCTATATCGGTCCAATTCCCATACGTGAACGCCAGTCTTTCAAGGTTCTCCCTGTGCTTTTTCTTGGGAATCTTGTAAAGTGTATCAGGGTAGGTAGCGTTGGTGATCTTGAAATAGAAGAGAGGCTTGTCCAATCCCAGCTTGGCTCTCTGTTCCACATATGCAATTTCAGATGCGAGTTTATCTGCCGCCTGTCCGTCACCTGAATTTTGATTCAGCATCATATCCACTGGATCTCCAGGGGTCTTGATACTGATAGCGAAGGTCACAAGAGAGATTAGAATGATCGTTGGGATAAAGATCAAAATCCTCTTTATGACGTATTTCAACATATTCCCGGTGCTTGCTTACGGGTTATTGAACGGCAGTTGCTCCTGCAGAACTCAGTTTGAAAGACGCAGGCCAATAGCCTGGTCTCATGGCTGAAGTAATAGCGTCAAACCTCTTATGAATCGCAATTCTTTCATTAGGTGCATACAGGAAGATGTATGAGCACTCGTCATGTAGAATCTGCTGAAACTCATGGTTGAATTTGGCACGCTTGTCCTCATCCAGCGCCACTCTTATTGAGTCAATAAGTGCATCTGTGTAGTCGTTCCCGAACCCAGTGTAGTTAGATCCACCATTGTAAGACTCTGTATGATAGATCTGCTTGTGGTCATTTGGAATGGGTGTGCTTACCCAACCACCGTAGTACATCTCAAAGTCGTGGTTCTTCTGGTTTTCAATGTAAATCGACCAGTCTTCAGGAACTACATCTACCTTGATCCCAATCTTTCTGCACTCTTCCTGGAAGAAGATGGCAGTTGCTTCTCTGGAATCGTTACCAGCATTAATAGTGAACCTGATTGCAAGATCTGTTTTCTCGCCATCGATTAACATATCCAATGTGCCATCGCCATCAGAATCGTTCCAACCCACTTCGGCTAGAAGTTCCTTAGCTCTGCCTGGATCGTACTCGAAAGGCTTGATGTCTTTGTTATACTGACGCTCTTTGCTAGGGTGCATAGGACCGTTTACACGAATACCGTAACCGTACTGAATCACCTTAAGCAGCTTATCTACATCAAACAGATGCGCAAATGCTTGTCTGGTTCTTTTGTCGGCAAATTTCGGAAGGCGTGTATTGATTCCGATATAGTTATAAGCCATGAACGGAGGCGTATTCGCATTGTAGTTAGCCGCAAACTTGTCGGACTCCGGAAGTTCAGAGAAATCCTTTGGCTTGATACTGCGCATCACATCTAACTGCTCGGATTTAAGCGCAACGATGGCTGCTGTTTGGTCGTTAATCGTTTGGAAGATGATCTGATCAGGATGTGTTTCATAGTAAATGTTCTCACCCGCGATCTTCTGACCCCACCATTCTTTCTTCTTCGTAATAACAATCTTCTGACCGGTAGCCCACTCAGTAAATTCATAGGCTCCTGATCCAACGATATATCCTTTCTCTCTTTGATACTTCGTAGAATTGAACTCCTCTCCGAACTTCGTGATCTTGGGGTTGTTCTTCAACTCATCTGAAGCTTCGTTCAGTTGTGGAATAGTGAACTCATCCATCAACCCCTCTGGGTCGTAAATGCTTTTCGGAAGGATATAATAATCTCCCGAACTCGCCTCTGCAAGAATGTAAACGGTGTTACATACCAAAGTGAATTTCTTGCTGTTGTCTTCGTAGAAGCGGATATCCTCAATGAACTCATAGTAAGGCTTAACCCGTGCGTTGTCCACCTTAGGGTTTTTGATGGCCTTAATACTGAACTCAACATCTTTCGCGGTAATTGGAGTGCCGTCATCCCAAACTGCATCTGGGCGAATCTCATAAGTGATCTCAAGTCCTCCGTTATCTGTTTTCACGATCTCCGGTCTGGCAGCAGCCAACTCAGGAACCAATTCCAGCGTCCTGAAATCAATAGCCAACAGACGTTGGAAAATGTGGTTCATGATGTAGGCAGAAGAAGCTCCTTGGTAATTGGTAGGGTGCAACATATCTGCGTCAGACAACTCATGGACAACAACATTAGGATCTTTATACTTTTCGGACAGGGTAGTAGTGCCTTCAGCACCCTCATTGCCTCCTCCGCCACCGCATGCCGTCAATACACATACTCCTGCGATCAGTAGCGATGAAATGAATCGATCTTGAATGCTCATTTCTCTTTAGGTAAGGTTCAAAATTGTTGGATTGCAAATATAACATTCCGCACCAATTGAGAACGAGCATTTAGATGAATAGCATAGCTTTCCGGACGAATCTTAAATCCGTCCGGAGCAGTAGCTAATAGTGCCAGAAATCATGTTCGAAATTGAAGATCTTCTCTTTCACTTTCTCAGCCTCGTACAACTTGTCGATACCTTTCTTGTATTGCCATATATATCGCCCATATACATTTGATTCTTTCACTATGGTGCTATGGAACATACGTTTCCTAAATACATCATCATAAGAAAGCTGGGCAGCGTCATTCCACCTGTTGAATGCTGAGTGGTTAGCGAATACGTATCGTGCCTCAGGGAAATACGCCCAGAACAACATCTTTCGTCCCTTGAGGTTGCCGTCTGGATCAACAACATCAATGATGGGCGCAATGCCAACAATTCTCACGTCCATTACACTTCTTTGACGGTCGAAGAACCACTCTTCCTTGATTCTATAGGCCTTCACCCGAGATCCTTCAATTTGTTCTTTAATTGTTTTGGTGATGGTCTCATCTGGATCATTGGGGTCTTCCACTTGTATGTCTATTTCCTCACAGAAGATGTTTTTGGCCTCTGTCTTTGAGAGCTTGGTAGAAAATTCATCGTCTTGCGAGTCGTAAAGCGAAATGGTTCCCTCGTTCGCCCCGATGGCCAACACATGAAACAAGCTTTGTTGTGAAGCTGTTAATTCTGTAGGGTAGTATAAGGGGTGGTTAAATTTCTCTCTAAGGTCGATATCTCTCCATACCCATCTTGACCACATAACGTCTGCTTCCCTTAATGGAGAATAGGGTGAAGGTCTTCGGGTAGCATTGTTTGTTTTAACATAAGTGCCATTCAGAATGGTGCTCTGAGGCATTGAATAAGTACAATCGGTTTGCTGCCCGATGGAAAGTAATGTAACGGAGAGCAGCGCAAATGTGATTCCCAATTTGTTCATTGCTCGTGGATTTTAGTTCGTGTCTAAGAAGTAATTCGAGCAACGAAGGAGTGTTCGTGTACTAATTATAACGGGAGATTCAGGGTTTTGGTACACTCTCTTCTTCAAGTTTGTTTGAAATTGAAATGGATTTGTAAATTTGCGTCCCTTCCGGAGAGGTGGGTGAGTGGCTGAAACCACATGTTTGCTAAACATGCATACTGGGAAACTGGTATCGGGGGTTCGAATCCCCCTCTCTCCGCGAAACACAGACGGGGTGTAGCGTAGCCCGGTTATCGCGCCTGCTTTGGGAGCAGGAGGTCGCAGGTTCGAATCCTGCCACCCCGACATGTGAAGCCTCCGCTTTTGCGGAGGCTTTATTGGTCGCGTAGCTCAGCTGGATAGAGCATCTGCCTTCTAAGCAGACGGTCGAAGGTTCGAATCCTTCCGCGATCACAAGAGAAAGGAAAGCCTGCAACGTTGTTGCGGGCTTTTTCTTTGGAAGCAACCGGAGCTCGCTCACGGTTGCGAACAAAGAAAAAGACGCCATGCCGCAGGCATGCAGGCTTTGCTATTGCAACTTGGAGTAGGGAGGATCACGCAGTAATCCTGTGCGGCTTCTATTTAGTCAAGACGCCATGCCGCAGGCATGCAGGCTTTACTATTGCAACCTGGATGAGGAAGGATCACGCAGTAATCCTGCGCTGTTCATACAACGACACTTCGACAGGCTCAGTGCGAACAGCTCAGTATGACAGCGCTTCGCCCACCGTCTTTTGTCTTAAGAAGACCTACATTAGACTTATCTTGATGTTTCATGATCCGGTTACCTCTGATATTAATTCTTTTGCTTACAGTCCCTCCCGTATTCTCCCAATCTGAAATTCGGGTCAAGAAACTGAAAGGCACTCGAGAGCGAACATTAGATATTCATCGGATCATAGAGGTTACAGGTAGTAGAGGAACTCAGAAGGGATTTGTGATCTCCGTTACAGATTCGAGCATGACGATGAACCAACAGTATTTTGACAAAGGGGTAATGCGCGATACATTGGTAACAATGCGATTTAGCGATCTAACCAGTATTTCTTATTGCAAGCGTAACGATCTGCTTAAGTGTGACAAGCGAAGAAGACATCGTGCGACACGAACTACTTTGAATACATGCTCCGCATTATGTATAGGAGTTGCCGTGACAGCGGCCTACGGTGGAGCGTGGCCTGTGATCGTTGGGGGAGTGGGCGCTGCATTCGTGTTTCGGATTTTAGGTGCCCTTCTTAAGGATCGTAAGTACTATTTGCTTGGCAGTAAATGGCAGATCATCATAGAAGGATGATCTAAAATGCAATTACTATCTTAACATATATGAAGATCATACTCACCATCTTTAAGATTGCCATTGTTGTTCTGAGTTTTCCATTCTCTTTGATGCTCATCGGGTACTTCGGTAGAAATGAAAGGGGTATATAATGTACTGGAGTTAAACCTCGAAAGACATGAAGATCCTACTTACCATCCTCAAAGCGATCCTGATCGTTCTCTTCTTCCCCATTTCTTTGCTTTTTGTAGCATATTTCCGCCAGCGCAAGCAAAGAAAGAAGTATATGAGCTAAATTTAACTCGCAGTTAATCAGCTAGTTGGTAGTTAATTTTCAATTTTTTCTTCTTCAGGTGTTACCTGATCGGTAGTTCCTGCGTCAAAGGATACGAACACAAAAAATTTATCATGGAAGCGATTATAGTACCAGTAACAATGTTCCTCATGATCTTCGGAATTGTTTTCGTTAGTGTCATGGCAAGAAATAAGGAGAGATTAGCAATGATCGAAAAGGGAGCGAATGCTGATCTGTTTAGAAAGAAGACCAATAGATTGGGTGCCCTGAAGATTGGAATGGCTGCGGTTGGAATTGCATTGGGTATTCTTCTTGGTTTCGCGTTGCATGCCAATGCAGGAATGCCTGCGGAAATTGCAATGCCCGCGATGATCTTCCTGTGTGGTGGTGGAGCCCTTATGGCATTCTACTTCTTAAGCAAGAAGTTAGAACCTAATGCCAATCAGGAGTAATAGGGGATCTTGGAAGATCGTATTTACATAGAGCAAGTGCTCTCTGGCAAAACCGCGGCATTCGCGGTTTTGGTGGATAGATACAAAGACTATGCTTTCACTATAGCCAAGCGTGTGCTACGCAGTAGTGAAGAGGCAGAAGAAGTGTCGCAGGATGCGTTTATGAAGGTTTTTCAAAAGCTTCATACCTACGACCACTCCAGTAAATTCTCTACCTGGCTTTATTCAATTGTGTTCAGGACAGCCATTAGCCAGTTGAGAAAGAAAGGACTTGACTATAGCGAGACTGATGTGACTACCCTGGATCACATTACGGCTGAGGAAAGAGATCCGGAGGCTGAGCTTACAGATAAAGATACGGCCATTCACGTGAGAAAGGTGGTAGATAAGTTACCTGTAGCAGAATCTGTGATCGTTACCCTGTATTATATGGATGGCGCCTCTGTCAAGGAAATAGCTGAAATCATGGAGATGACAGAAGGCAACGTAAAGGTCAGGCTTATGCGTTCCAGGAAGAAACTAAGAGAACTACTTGAAATTGAACTTCAACATGAGGTTCGGCAAATGATTGGATAGATGAGTGAAGATTTGAATCATAAGATGGGACCAGAAAAAGCGCCAAACGACTTTACTGATAAGTTAATGGCTAGAATCCAAAAAGAGGAAGAGGTGTTGGAACAAGCAATGTTCAAAGTGATGAGAGATCACCTTATTGAGCAACCTTCAGCTACATTCACGGAACGCTTGTTGGCGAAATTGCCGATAGCGGGTGTATCACAAAAACCGGTCGCGCTGAAGTGGTTGTTATACATCTCTCTGGGTACCATTGGTATCATCACAGGAATAGTTCAGTTGCTGAATGGTACCCAGGCAGACGGAAATGGACTCTCCAATGCAACAAGTGGATTTCTTCAGGGCTTACAGCAAATGTTGGAGCAATACCCAATGGTATGGACGATGGTGCTTGGGCTTACCGCGCTAATTGTGCTGGACGGTAGCTTGAGGTTGCGAAACGCTAGTAAAGCTTAATGGTTTTGCACCAGGTGCGAATTACCTTGAATACTTCAGGTTGAATTACAGATGTGTCTCCTATGGTGAGAAGATGTCCTGTGCCATCAATTTTAGAGAGTCTATTCTGTTTTGATTTCTTTCCCAATACCTTCTTGTAAACTTTGAAGCTGTAATTAGGGTCTACCTGCACATCGTCACTGCCCCAAAGTGCCAGTACTGGACAGTTCACTTTCTTTAATTCAGGTGTTACATCAGGAAACGCCTCATTCTTTACCAGGAAATTGTAACGTTCCTCAGGTATTACACCAAGCTTACTCTTGACGATTGCCGGGGCTTTTTTCTTGAAGAATTTTTGAAAATCCTCGTAGCTGGTCTTGTCTCGAATTTTCTTAATCATGTTCGAAGTGAACTTCTTGGCTGCCGTGATCTCTTCAGCAGATCCATTGGCATTGGCCAACATATTCTGAATTAGAAACAATGACTGTTCTTCACCTTCTACAGGGCAAGAGAACATCATAATGAACTGGATATCCTTATCGGCCTTAGCAAATGCTTTAGGCATTACCCATCCAGCTTGACTAATTCCCCAAAGCCCAAGTGATTTCTTGTCAACCCCTTTAGTTTTCTTCAATAGCTCAATGGCAGCAACAACCTCATTGGCGCGCGCGTCCATGGTCTGGTTCATCCATTGTCCGGTAGAGTTGCCAACGCCAGGTTTATCCCATGTAAACGAACCAATGCCCAGTGATGCAAGGCTATCGATCAGAGGTTTGTAATATCCCCCAAACATTTTGTCGATCATACCATCTCCGTGCACAAATAGCAGAACCGGACATTTCTTCACTCCGGTCGGAGTGAACAATGTGCCTTCCAACTGATCGGATCCATTAGCGAAGTAGAGCGTCTCCTCCTTAAGATTTTGGCAGTGGCCAATAAATGAGAAACCCAAGAGTCCTAGAAGTAGAGCTTTTCGCATCACCCTAATTTAAGCGGATAATTTTATCTCCGGCAGTTATTTTACCTGATGTAATGACCTTCGCGTTTACTCCTCTGTGATTAAGCGAACGTCCTTCTTTGGAGTTGACAAATCTGATCGCGCCTTTCCCAAAACGTTCGCTGAACTTCTTGCAGCCAGTGTGAGGGTGAGCGCTTATCTCTATAACTGCTTCACCAATTTGCAACTGAGTTCCCGCAGGCAACTCTTTGTCGCTCAACTCAAAATCTACCAGTAGTTGATCTCCAGCGAGGGGCCATGTTGTTTCATCATCCGTAATGGCTTTCAATGCACGCGTAGACATGAGCGTGAGTTGCTGCTCGATGTGGGCGCTTCCGTCAGGTGTATGGCGACTACCTTTTCTTATCCAGTTGTCGCCCACGAGCCCTTCCTCCAATGATAGCTCTCCTTGTTCAATAATCTCCCTTTGATCAATATTGGGCCTTCGAACAATTAGGGCCAGGGAACCATTGTTGCTAGGGCATTTTGGTAGCGCATCATATCTCTTCTCGATTTCTTCTTCGGTGTACATTCAATAGCGGATTTGGAGTGGAAAAATAATCTTGTTTATTTGATGTTATACGATCTACTTAACCAATAATTGTGAGAAACGGACTTTATATTTTGCTGGTAACTCTGATTGCCTTCGGATGCGGTGCAGAGGAAGAGCAGTTAATGAATGTTGATGAAGTTTCTACGCCCGTGATGGAGGTGGAGGATATCAGTGAACTAGCGGCTCCAGAGATCACATGTTTGTATCAATACTTTAGCCTTGACCTCAAAGACGAATCTTTCGAAACCTATTATTATCAGTTGATTTCAGACCTCCGAAACCAGGACACGGTTGCCATGGTTAACGCATTTGCGGAGGCTGTGGGTTTCTCCAAATACGAGTGTTGGGATGGTCATTGGGTGAAGGACCCTGCATGTAACGGTTGCACGAAATGTAGCAGGGAAGGAATCATCAAGGGCGCATTTGGCACTGGTCCGAAGAAGGATATTTGTGCAAGCCTGGAGCGTTTGATATCGTGTTTCGGAATAGGGGAGATGCCTGACGATGGATATTACAGCAACTTGGTGAAGGGGGAGGTCAGCTACGCGAATTTCAATTTCAAGTCTCCGAAGCAACAAGAAGCTTTTTTCGATTACCGTCTTACCCTGTATCTGGGCGATTCCGTTGATGTGTATGCGGAGGCGGATACCAATACTTTGATTAGAAGGATTCCTGCAGAAGCTGTGGAACGTCAACTAGACGTTGGTGAGGAAATACAAGGTAAGCAACGGCATATCTGGTTCAGACCGTTTGAGCATAATGGATTGAGGGGTTACACGAAATCTAATGAGAGCTTCACCAATTTTGGGCATACAAGAATTGTGTTCTCCAGAATAAAAGGAGAGTGGAAGATCACGCACGTGTTTCAGCCACCCGGTTGCTAAAGCCTGTCTAGCGTATTCGTGTTTAACGTGAAATCGTTCTCCACGTTGCCAGTGTTCACGTTCTTATTCGTTACGAACATCATCAATTCAGCTTCATCCTTGGTAACGGGTCTGTGAACCACGCCTTTGGGTACCACGATGAACTCACCTTGCTTTACGGGAACTCGTCCATCTTCAAATTCAATTTCGATCTCGCCCCTTACAACGAGGAACATTTCGTCCTCATCTTCATGAACATGTGGTTCAAATTCATCACCCTGGATCTTGACAAGCCGAATGTGTTGTCCGTTGAGTTCAGCAACCACTCTTGGATTCCACTGATCGGTGATCTGAGATAATTTTGATGCTACATTAATTGCCTGTATAGGGTCAGTTGTTTCCATTCATTGCCGTTAAAATTTCTGATCATTCTTCACCGATCGGATCAATTTCACTTGTTTCAACCATCAGCATCACGGTTTTAATAGGGGCTCTGGGGCGATGCATTACACCTTTGGAGATGGTTGTACCTTGATTGGGACCCAATTCTATGGTTTTATCCTCCAGATCAATGAGTAGTTTTCCAGATAGGACAAAGAAGAATTCATCGTCATCATCGTGCTTATGCCAATGGTATTCACCCTCAACAATGCCTATGCGCGCTACGCTATCATTGATTTTCGTTAATGTCTGATTGAACCAAGGATCTGTACATTCTTCCACTATTTGGTTGACGTCTATCAACTCGTGGTGTCCAAATTTGATGTCCATGCGCTGGTTGTAATCGTAGTCTTCTTTTGCCATGAAATGAATTTACGGAAACGGGCCCTTATTTCATGAATTGTTGATAAGTAGAGGGGGTACCACGTGTATCTTATCAGCTTGTTCACGTTGTAAATGAAAGATTTTGTGCAAAACACTGATTTACTGCACCATATATTTAGAAACATCAATTGCGGGATTCGGAACGATCTTTGGTGTTTTAACGGTGTAATTGCGATATTTGTAGGTTAAGGCAAAACTGTCTTGAAGGGAATCTATACATATATGCTCGTCCTCCTATTAGGGGTGACTGGTTCTGTGCATGGTCAATGGACCTTGGACCTTACCGGTATTATCAAGAAACAGGAGACGAAAAAGCGTATGGAAGGTGCTACCATTAACATCTACCGTAATGGTTCACGCGTACAAAGTTTCAATACGAAGTCAGACGGTAAATTCCTCGCTCAGCTTAACCCAGACGGAGATTACAAGATTGAAGTAACCAGACCTGGTCATGTTGCAAAGCACATTATGGTTTCTACCAAGGGTGTGCCGGCCGAGGACGCCAGATACGGATTTGAGTTTCCCGTAGAATTTACGCTGTTTGAGAAAATGGAAGGATTGGATGTGTCTATTCTGAGTAGACCGCTTGCCAAGATCCAGTTTGATCCTTCTATGGGATATTTCAACTATGATGAAGATTACCTGAAGTCGGTAAAGAAAGAGTTAGACAGGCTAAGAAAGGAGCTTGAGGAACGATTAAAGGCTGAAGAGGCGGCAAGGAAGAAGCGTGAGGCGGATTATAAAGCTGCAATTGTGGCTGGTGATAATGCGTTTAGATCTGAAGATTGGAGTGCCGCTAAAACTGAATTCAACAAGGCCGCAAACCTTAAAAAGGAAGAGCCCTATCCGAAGACAAAGATCAAGGAAATTGATGACATCCTGGCGAAACTTGATGCTGCGAATAAAGAGTACAACGATAAAATCTCGGCAGCAGATGCAGCGCTAGGTGGCAAGAAGTATGATGAAGCTAAGCAGTTGTATGGTGAAGCTTCTGCGATGAGGCCAAAAGAGCAATATCCTAAGACCAAACTCCAGGAGATTGCAACCCTTCTTGATAATGCTGCGAAGCTGGAGAAGAGATATACTGATCTTATTGCACTTGCGGATGCAGCGTTTAACGATGAGAGTTGGGAAACCGCGAAGGTCAATTACGAATCTGCATTGAAGATAAAGCCCGATGAGTCCCATCCGCAACAGCGTATTGCGGAATGTGACAAGAAGATCGCTGAGTTTGAAGCTCAGTTGGCTGCAGAAGAAGAAAAGGAGAAGGCTTATAAGGCAGCAGTGGCTGATGGAGATGCAGCGTTTGGCGAAGAGAAGTGGGAAGATGCCAAGGCGGCCTACCAGAAAGCAGCCGGTATTAAGCCAGAAGAACCGTATCCTCCGCAGAAGATTAAAGAGATAGATGAGGCCATGGCTAATATGGCTGAGATCAATGAGAGGTACAAGGCGGCCATTGCTGATGCGGACGACTACTTTACAAAGGAGCAGTTCGAGGATGCCAAGTCTGCTTATGAGAAGGCCAGAGACATCAAGCCAAAGGAAGAGTATCCTCCTCAGAGAATTGCCGAATGCGACCAAAAGATCAAGGAGCAACAAGAGGCTTTAGCGGCAGAGGAGCAGAAAGAACAGGAATACAAGAACCTGTTGGCTCAGGGTGACGATGCATTCGATAACAATCAGTACGAGACCGCAAAAGATGCGTATACCAAGGCATCTGAGCTGAAGCCAAATGAGGAATTCCCTAAGAACCAATTAGCTGAGATCGACAAGATATTGGGAGATCTGAAAGCCAAGGATGATGCATATAACAAGGCCGTGGCTGAGGGTGATGCTGCGTTTGGCAGTGAGGAATGGGAGAAGGCCAAAGTGGCTTTCGAGACCGCGAAGGATGTGAAGCCAGAAGAAAGCTATCCTCAGGAGAAACTAGAGGAGATTGAAACAAAGCTTGCTGAGTTAGCGCTGGCAAAAGAGCAACAGGAGAAGCTTGATCAGCAATACGCTGATTTGATGGACCAGGCGGACCGTGAAGCTCTGGCTAAGGAGTACGAAAAAGCAAAGTCACATTACGAGGAAGCTAGCGTGCTCAAGCCTAAGGAAAAGGCGCCACAAGACAAGATGCTCGAAATGGATGATCTTATTGCCAAGCGTGATCAGCAGAAGCAATATGAGGCGCTTATCGCAGAAGGAGATGACCATTTCAGCAACGATGAGCTGGTAGAGGCCAAGAGCAAATTCGAAGCGGCATTGAATGTTAAGGATGCTGATCCTTATGCCACCAAGAAAATTGCTGAGATAGAGGAGATCATTGCAAAGAACAAGGCTGACGATGAGATCCGAATTGCAATGGAGAAGAAGGAGGCGGAATATAAAGCGCTTATCGATGAAGCGGATGGATTGTTCCAGCAGGAGAATTACGAAGACTCCAAAACCAAGTACCAGGCTGCACAAGGTGTGAAACCTGATGAAGCGTATCCGGGTGAGCGCATTGCAGCAATTGATGACATCCTTAAGAAGCTTGCTGCAGAGGAAGCGAAGCGGAAAGAAGAGGAAATGGCGAAGCTGGAGCTTGAAGCCCAATACAATGAGCTTATGGGACAGGCAGAGGCGGCCTTTGCTGAGAAAAATTACACGGATGCACGAGGCAAGTACAGTAAGGCCTCTGATTTGAAACCCGAAGAATCGCTTCCTAAAGAGAAGATTGAGGAGATCGATAAGTTGATCGGTGAGTTGGCAGCGTTGGAAGCGCAGTACAAGTCTCTTATTGAGAATGGCGATAGGGACTTTGACGGTAAGAGTTATGAGAATGCAAAGGCGAAGTACCAGGAAGCATTAAAGTTGAAGCCGGAAGAAGCCCATCCGAAGAGTAGAATCAGCGAAATTGATCAACTTCTGGCAGATATAGCTGCAAAGGAAGAGGAGGACCGTTTGAAGGCAGAAGCTGAACAGAAGAAGAAAGAGTACTATCAAGCGTTAGTGGCTCAAGGTGATGGAGAATTTACAGCGAAGGAGTATGAGACGGCTATAGAGACCTTCAAGAAAGCTTCCGATGTATTGCCTGAAGAGACTTATCCGCAGCAGCGTATTTCAGAGATCAACAAGATTCTTGATGATCTGAACAAACAGCAGCAAGAGCAAGAGCAGATCAGTATAGCCATGCAACAGAAACGTGAGGCCTTCGACAGATTTATAAAAGAGGCCGATGCACTTTTCGATAATAAAGATTATCAGGCATCACGTTCAAAGTATCAGGGAGCTTTGGGCATTATGCCAGAGGAACTGTACCCAAAGTCTCGCATCGATGAGATCGACCAAATACTGAAAGACCTTGCCCTTAAGGAGCAACAGGAGAAAGAAGATGCCGAAAAGCAAAGACAGCTGGATGCACAGTACCAGTCGTTAATCACGAAGGCTGATGGAGAGTTCAATGGTGAAGACCTGAATCTGGCTATTACTACGTATCAGAAGGCGTTGAACTTGAAACCAGGTGAAAGCTATCCGGCTGGTCAAATCCAGAAAATTAGAGACATTCTCAATAGTCGCTTAGCAGATGAGGAGGCTAAAAAGCAACTTGAGGAACAGAACAAGTTGTATCAAGCTGCTATTGATAAGGCTGATAATGCGTTTAAGGCAGAATCTTACAACAGTGCAAAGGTATATTATCAGGAAGCACAGGGAATTAAACCTGCGGAAGAGTATCCAAAGAATCAGCTGGTAAGGATTGCTCAGATCGAGGCGGAGCAGGCTGTGGCCAATAATAGCTCAACAGATACTGGAAACGATGACATCGCTGTGAACTTTGGTCCTAGAAAGTCTGTGGATGACGAGCAAGAGAAAGAGATCATGAAGATGATCGAGGACATGCGCAAGAAGAGAGAAGAGCAGAAGCATCAGAAAATGCAACAGTATATGGATGATCAGTTTGATGCAAGACAGAAGCTGATCAATGATGCGAATACCAAGCGTGAGCAGAATCAGAAACTGGTGCAAAATCAGTTTGATGAGATTGCGCAGAAGGACCATGACCGAAGAAAGGAGCAGGAAAAACTGATTCGAGAGCTGGAAGATTTCTCTGAGACGCTAAGGCAGCAAGAGCAAAAGCATTGGGATGCAGCCAATAAGAGACGAGAGAACAACAAGAAGCAACTGGAGAAACTTCATGACGATTGGAATGAGCTGAGGAAGAACAGAGAGAAGTGGATGATTGAAAATGATGACATCGTCATCAAGATGCAGGAATCTGTCCAAGACCAGCAAACACAGCTTCAGAAACAGCACGCCAAACACGTTAACAGGAACATCAAGGGCATGGAGGATATGGCGTCCGACTGGAATGAGCTAAGAGAAGCGAGAGAGAAGTGGATGCTCGAAAATGACAAAGACGTGCTTGAGCAAACCAAGGCCAATCAAGACCTCCTGGCTGAAGGTAGGGAGCGCAACGAGCGATTCAGGAAGAGTGCGCTGAAGGATATGGAAGAAATGGAACAGTCGTGGCAGAAGTTTCTAACAGAGACACGTAAACGTTCTGAGGGACGTGACAAGGAATTGTTCCAGCAAATGGCCGACTATGAGGAACAGCGACTGTATTATATAGATCAGGCCAAGAAGAGAACAGAAGACAACGAAGAGATGTTGGAGGAGATCTGGGCGTCTTTCTCCAAGATGAAGGTAGAACGCCAGGAGAAAATGTTGGAAGACGACAAAGCTTTGCAACGCTTTACGCAGAAGATTCAGGAAGATCAGAAGAAATTGCTTGATCGTCAAGCCAACAAGCTGGAGGCTAGCTCCAAGCAGATATTAGACCAGATGTACGAGTTGGCAGAGGAAAGGCAGAAGAAAACCCTGATGTATGAGAAAGGAGTTCGCGATGTGAACAGGCAGTTCTCCAATAGGTCTGATCAGCTGAACATGTGGACTGAAGACAACCAGCAGAAGCGAATGGAGGCTTACAATAAGCACGTGCTGGATTACGCGAAAACGATGGCCGAGCTTGCTGCTGCCAGACAAGAAGGCTACGTGCTTAAGCAGAAAGAGCTTGAGGCAAAGATGATGGATATCAAAGATCTTGATTCAAGGTGGAGGGCATCCAACAACGAACGAATGATGAAGAACGCTCAAGTCTCTTACTATAGGGGAGAGAAGCAACCGCATAACACATCTGTTGCGAAGAAGAACTCACAAGGGGTTACTGAGAAGAGATATCAGGATGGAGACAATATTATCCTGGAGCGCACAGTTGTGAATGGAGAGTCCGCTGATGTTTACAAGAAAATCCATACCAGTTGGGGAGATGTATTCTTCACGAAGAACGGCAGGAATATTTCTGAGGCCCTCTGGAGAACGGAGACCCTTTCGAAGTAGGATGAGATTCGTTGTTCTACTGTTATCAATTACATGTATTGGCTGTAACAGCATCGAAGGTCAGGTGGGGGAAGAAACCACCGAATCGGATGTGGTTGAAGTTATACCTGAAGTAAGGGTGTCTGCTGAGGATTCAGTCCGACTTAGCAAGATGTATGTCTGGGCGGACCAATGGAAGCCCAGCAATACAGTCCAATATCGTATACCCGTACCCAATGGCTTTAATAGAGTTCAGGCGCCTGTTGGTAGTGTAGCTGAGTGGTTGAGAAATCTACCTACACTTCCAGGACGTGGCACGGTGATGCGGTATGATGGATTAAAGAAAACAAACCAGGATGCGCACCACCTGATTCTCGATATAGATGTAGGTAAGAAGGACCTGCAGCAATGTGCCGATGCTGCCATGAGACTGAGAGCGGAGTATCTTCTTGCTACCAAGAAGGAATCGCAGATCCATTTCAATTTTACTTCCGGAGACAATTGCCAGTGGACGAAATGGAAACAGGGCATTAGGCCTGTTGTGCGATCCAAAGTTTCGTGGGTAAAGAGTGCTCAACCGGATGGCTCTTACAAAAACTTTAGGAAGTACATGGACATGGTTTTCACCTATGCGGGTACAGCATCCTTGAGCAGAGAATTGAAGAAGGTGCCCTTGGCCGATATTCAACCTGGTGATGTCTTTATCCAGGGCGGGCATCCGGGTCATGCAGTTACCGTAATGGATGTTTGCGTTAATGAGAAAGGGGAGAAGCAGTTCCTGCTTTCGCAGAGTTATATGCCTGCACAGCAGATTCACATCCTTGTTAATCCCAAGGATTATGAACGTGGTAACCCTGGTGGCAATCCCTGGTATGCTGTTAAGGATATCAGCGGAGATTTCTGGACACCACAGTGGAAGTTTAATGATCAGCAGTTGATGCGATTCACTGATTGACAGCCCGTTAAATAATGTTAAATGCTGAACATCGGTTGTTCTTGCACGTATATTTGAATAAAACCAGTAAACATGACACGTAACATTATAGCCATTACACTAGCAGCAACTGTACTTATCGCTACGTTGTTTACCGTTGCAGCTATTTGGGATTTGTACGAGCTACCGCGAGATGCGATCATGAAGCTTCTCAAGACATTGTTCGTAGTAATGACTTCGGGTGGAGTAATGCTGTTTATCTTCTCTGTGATCTACAAGAAAGATAAGCCGCAGGTTGAACAACCGAGATATTCACAAACAGACCAAAACAAAGCAGCTTAAGGGCTACTTAGATCATAAGAAAACCCCCATGGATTTCCATGGGGGTTTTTTATTTCCTGTTGGTGGCGTCAGCTTTCGCCTCCTTCGCCACCGCCTCCAACTCCTTTCTTCTTACCGCCTTTGTATTTCTGAATACCCTTGCGTCCTTTGCGCGCCTTCTTGTTCTGCTTGTCACGTTTCTTCTCCGCTTCAAGCGCACGCTTGTTCATCATTTTTTCTGTCTGCTTGGCCTGCTTCTCCGGTTTAGTGAAGTTCTTGTTGTCCTTATCGTACTCTTCAGCGATAAGTACACTGGGTGGCTTCTTTTTGTTAATCATGTGAGTGTTTACACCACTCTTCTTCTTTGTCTTCTTCTTTTTCCCAGTCATGTTTACCTGCGAGAATGTAATGGCAGGTAACAGTAGGATGAATAATAAATGAATTACCCTCATAGCTTAATTGTTTCGTTCGTACTCTTTAAATAACGTCTCAACGTCAGCGATTAGTCTATCCACATCTTCGATGGAGGTACCATCATAGAAGCCTCGGATACGTTTCTCTTTGTCAACCAGGACAAAATTTTCCGTGTGAACGAAGTCAGAGGGTCCGCCATCACCTTCAGTGGTAGCAGCAAAATACTGATTTCTGGCCATCCTATAAATTTCCTTCTTCTCACCAGTTACCAGATACCAGAACCCTTCTTTTGCCTGGTAATCCGCTGCGTAAGCAGCTAGCGTTTCTACAGAATCTACCTCCGGCTGCACAGTATGTGAAAGGATCCTAAAATCTTCCTGTTCCCCCAGAGCCTCTTGAACACGCGCCATTTGGACAGTCATTTTAGGGCAAATGGTGGGACAGGTGGTAAAAAAGAAATCAGTTACATAGACCTTTCCCTCGAACGTCTGTGGTGTTACTTCAGACCCGCGCTGATCAATGAAGCTGAAATCTCCAATGGTGTGATCTTTCTGAACATCGCGCATTGATTCATCTACCAGATCAGGGTTGAGGTCAGCAGGATTATAGATTGGAAGTCTATTGGTTTTTTCTACATGATCTGAGATCATGAAATAAGCGATGCCAACGCCCAGAGCCATAATGGCGAGCGTAGCAGCAATCCTTGTTTTCCAGTTCATCTAGGGCTTTTCCTTACTCTTGAAGTGATCTTCCAAAAGCTTGTCTAAGGTATTATGATCTAGCCTTTTTGCAATGATCTTTTTGTCCTTATCCATCACATACACCTGTGGAGTGCTGAAGATATCGTAAGTCTGATGATAGTTGAGACTCTCCAGGGTTGTAGTTCCAGACATTACAAGTTGGGTTGCGTACTCCTGGTCTTTGTACACCTTCTCCGGTACCGCAACGTTATGGAACGCGTGCATCTTCTTTTCATTGATGAACTTCTTCCATTCCTTATTGTGTTCTGAGCTTACAGCCATTGCAGACCAACTCTTTCCTTCGTACTTCTTGAATATCTCAACAATTTTGGGAATTTCCTTTTTACAGTGACCGCAATCAGGATCCCAGAATACCAGAATAGTAAGCTCTCCGTCCAGTTGGTGCATATTGATCCACTTGTCGTTGCTATCTGGTAATATGATGTTTGGGGACGTAACACCACATCTAATAGGACGCAACTCATCAGCGCGATCGCATATCTTCTTCATTGCAGCACTGTCTACCCAAAACGCTTTACCTGCGCAATAGTAGTTATCGGCCATATGAACGAAAACTTTGTCCATACAAATGAACTTCGACTTCTCATATTTATTCGTGATGAAATGACAGCTGTACTTGAAGAGATCTCTTGTTCCATCTACAAGCCCCATGATGTAGTCGGCTTCCTTTACAATGGTATCAGGATGGCCAATAACCAGTTGTTTGAAGTACTTCTCTAGCTTATTGTGAAACACCGGGGTTCTGATCAATCGGTCATCCTTTGTGTCCACGAAATCCCAGTAATGGTTCTTAAAGTACCTGTAGCGCCAGTTTTGCGCATCTCTTTTATCCAGACCTTTCGGGGGATTTGGAATTTCAGGCTCTCTCATACCATTGAATAGCTTACCAACAAGCATATCCGGATACTTCTCGATGTAGTTCATGCGGAATGCCTTGATCTCTTTATCTATAGCGCCCATTTTTTCCATACACTCCTTGCGCTTAGGATCGTTCTTGTCAGCATCCTTATCCTTAAGAAGTTTCTGACACGCTTCAGAATCCTGGGTCTTGGCTTGGATGAATTTGAGGTAATCATAGAAAAGCGTGTTCTCCTCACTACCCTTGATCTTCATTGCGCCAACAAGGTCATTGGTGTCAGTTTCCAGGGCGAACTGTTGCTCACCTATAATGATCTCAAAGTATTTCAGTGACGGTAGAACCACAGAGTAGATCCCACCTCCCAGTGGTTTGTTGCCTTCGAACACCATATTTCCTGACCGATCTACGTGAGCAGTATCTTTGTAATACTGCTTCTTTCCGTAATAGTTAGCCAGGTAACATACCGTGTCTTTAAGTCCTTTGATTTTAACTTTGATCTTGTAGCCTTTCTGCGCATTTGCAGACAGAGAAAAGACCAACAATCCACACGCAATTATCCATCTATAATTCTTCATAGTTCCGGGTTAGAGAACATAAAAATACTAACATTCAAAGCCTACCAACGCAAAGATGAAGCCAAAAAATGTTAATGCTTGAGTTGGCTGCCAAGGTATAGTTTCTGGATTAATTTCAACATCGTTTTGAATCGTCATGGATTTTCATGACTTTAGGTTTCGTATCATAATTACCTAACGAATGAAATCATACAGCAGTTTATTGAGTGTTTTGTTGGCGTTGGTTTTCAGCATATCTACAGTATATGCAGGACCGGCTGCAACAACTACAGTTGAACCAGAAGCAACCGTACAGGGAAACGGAAGTGATAAGGCATCCAAGCAGAAGTTAGAGAAGAAATCAGCTAGAAAGAGAGGGAAGAAGCTTACGCGAAAGCAGCGGAAGGAGTTTAGAAGAGATCTGAAAGAAAAGCTTAAGAAGGGTAAGGATGTGAATGGATTCCTGCTAATCATTATAGCAATTCTTATTCCACCATTGGCTGTTGCATTGTTCAACAACGCATTTGATGGCCAGTTCTGGCTTTGTTTGCTGTTGACACTGTTGTTCTACTTGCCAGGATTGATTTACGCATTGATCGTAATCACCGGATAAGAGAATCAGCACAAAATGGAACCCTTTCCGATTCGGGAAGGGTTTTTTTATGCGTGCAGAACAAATTCCTGGCAATTACGTTCTTCTAATTATGAGGTATCTGAAGGAGGGAGGAAAGATCTTCGGTTATCTGGTATTGACTCCGATCGTGTTCTTGATCGTATACCTTGCCTATGCCTATTCTCTGGGTAACCTGGAACTTGGAAAAGAGGAGGAAGGTATGAGAACCGTTTATCTAGTTTCGAATGGGGTTCATACGGATATATGCATTTCTGCTGAGGCTGATCCAGAGCTTCAGGGCTGGTTCAGTCCGTCTACCTTCCATTACAATGGCACTCCGGAATATCTTTCATTTGGATGGGGCGATCGCGCATTTTATACATCCACACCCACATGGGCAGACCTAAAGGTTAGCACGGCTTTGAAGGCCGCTTTTGTGAATTCTCCTACGGCCATGCACGTCACCATGTATGACAAAGAAGCACTGAACAGAAAGCACGTGCGGGAGATCCACTTAAATGAAGCACAAGAACGAAAAGTGTGTGAATGGATTAAACAATCCTTTAGTAAGGAGCAATCACATATCATGATGATTAATTGCTGCGACTATGCTGGTGATGCGAATAGATTCTACGAGGCAGAGGGAGGTTACAATTTGTACATGACCTGTAACGAATGGGTCAACAGGGGATTGAAATTTGCCGAACTGAAACACGCGGCATGGGCGCCTTTCGAATGGTGCCTGATGGATCTGTATGGAACTAAATGTGGAATAGATGGGTAAGCTCTGGTGGGTTATATTGATCACACTGCCCTTGCTTGGAAGTGTTGCCATGCTTATCCTGCATTTGCTTCAGGAGAAGATGATTTTTCTGTCCTATAAACTTCCTGTTGATTACCGTTTCAGGTTTGATACCCCGTTCGAGGAGCGGACTTTTGTGCCAGACGAAGACATCATTATTCATGCTCTGCACTTCAAGGCTGAGAATCCACGTGGCATGATCTTTTACCTGCATGGAAATGCAGGGGCGCTTGATTTCTGGGGAGGGAAGGCCCAGGACTTTGTTGCACTTGGGTATGATGTGCTAATGATTGATTACAGAGGTTATGGTAAGAGTTCCGGACGCATTTACCTCGAACACCACTTGATAGATGATGCCAAGTTCGTATTGGAAGAGGTTTCGAAGGAAGTAGGGAAGGAGAACGTTATCATTTATGGCATCTCCCTGGGAACAGGTATCGCCACAATTCTTGCGGAGGAATATGAAGCCAGTAAGTTATTATTGGAAACCCCATACTACCATTTCCGCCATGTGGCCAAGTACCACTTCCCATATTTGCCACTGCGATTTATACTCAAGTATAGGTTTAGAACGGATAGACATCTGCCAAATGTAAAATGCCCTGTTTATGCCTTTCATGGGACAAATGACCTCACAGTGCCATATAGATCAAGTTTGATGCTTCAGAAGATCAAGCCAGAGATGGATTTACTTACCGTACGAGGTGGAAGCCATAACGATCTGAATACTTTCCCAGAGTACCACGAAAAGATAGCAGAAATACTTACCTAGCTATTCTACGAAGTAGGTGAGTTTGTATGCTATGTCCCCATTGTTGATTCCTTCCAATGCAGGAACCTTCACTTTGAGATTACCACTCGCATTCACCTTTGCACGTATGGTTTTAATGTACTTGCCCGTTCGTGTGTTGAACCATTTCAACTGGTAAGTATTCCGTTTAATCAGTCCACCGGCCTTCATGCCTTTAAGTTTGACCTTTCCGGTAAAGGGAATGAACTTGTCGGGAAGTTTCTTAGCGTCCTTGGGATAGCACCCCTTATCCATGGCAAGCCAGGAAGAAATGCACTGATTCTGCTCCCGTTCATTATACCAATAAGCGGTCCGGTTGTGTATCCACCCAATGATAGAGGCACGGTCTGAAGAAACCAGGAAAAAGTGCTCTATCTCCTTATTTCTTGTTTGTTCCGGCAAGTACCCCTCCGTATTCATTTCTTCATCCGAGAAGAAGATTTGTACCGGCTTGAATGTCTTGACAAGTCCATGGTTATGGATGGCGTAATCCCACCACCAATTAAGGCCAGTACCAAATGATCCCATGAAACAAGAGCTCCAAACACTGTTGTGGAAGGACAAGGCAGTGCATGAATCAGGACGTGCTGGAATCTTTGGGCCATTGCTGCCTCCCATCTCTTCGATGAGCATGGGTTTATGTTTGATGCTGCCATTGTTCATCATGCTTCTGACGGCTCTGGATCGATTCACATAATTCTGTGATTCATTTTGACCGTAGTTATGCAGAAACGAAAGATCCGCGTGGGGATAGATCTTCTTTTGAGGTTTGTCCCATTCGCGGCTGGCGAAACTTGCTGATACAAGCTTGTCCTTGCCAATGAAGGCCTTCATTTCCAGAAACCAGTCTTCGAAGAGCTGGCGTTCCATTTTACCCTCCTTATCCCAATGGTTGTAGTTGACCAAGGCATTGTTGACCTCCGATAATAGTTCTACGATAGATGTAGAGTTGGCATATCCCCAGCGTGCCATGAAATACCTTAGCTTCTTCTTGTAAATGGCCTTAGCTGTTGAATCCCGGAAGAAATCCAGGTGCGTTTTAACACTTTCCAGTTTGCTATATGGATTCAACCCCCATCGGTCAGATTTCCAATCTTCGCCCTTCCTGTATTGATCGTGAATCTCAAGGAACATAATGGCCTGCACACCGTGCTGATCCATGGCCTCTACAACGTTGTCTAACGCGTGGCAAGCCTGTTGATCGTAAACACCTAGTTCCTTCCATTCAAACTCAAGGTCCCATGGCACAAGGGAGATTCGAGCAAAGTTTCCACCGTTCGCAGCCAGTTCCTTGATCCACTTAACGTGTTGCGTGTTGGTTTTTGGTGTCAGACTCCCGTATCCTCCCCAGCACAGGTTCTCCCCAATGGCAAAGAAGGGAGACCCATCGTGGTACTCCAGGTACCTGCTGGCAACTTTTGAGTGATTAGATCTGCGAATGGGCCCTTTTCGCATGGACGACTTGATTTCGAATACTATGTCTTCAGATTGCGATGCCTTGGCCCATTTCTTGCCCTTGATCCAAATGTCCGGGTGCGCACTCCATTCACCAGGCAGTGACGTTGAGAATCTAACACGCCAATTGTACAGTTCCTCTTGGGTAAACCACTTGTTGGATACCAGATTACCGGTAACCTTTTGCATATAGAAGGCAGGAACGACAACGGAGTCCGTGCCGTTACGGAATGTCACCCTTACATCAATATCGTCAGGGTCATATGGATTGAGTCCTTTGCCCTCCTCATAGATCAGTTTTGAGATCCTATCTGTGATACCAATGGGCAAACGGATCCCAATCTCCACTTTTTCATAGGTGTTTGCTTTCGCATTGATCGGTGATACCAACTTTACCTGTGTGATCTGTCCAAAACCTGCGAGGCAGCTCAGCGTGAAGCCAATGAGGAATAATGATCTCATTCTTTCTTGCTTAATAATCCAACAACTTCAACGTGTGCTGTGTGGGGGAATTGATCTACAATGCTGAATTTCTCCAGGGCGTATCCCCATTCACTCATAGTGTCTACATCCCGCGCGAATGTGGAAGGATTGCAACTAATGTAAACGATGTTCTTGCTTTCAAGTCTTAAGACCTTCCTTAACGTTTTTGGCGTAACGCCCGCGCGTGGAGGATCCATGATAACCAGGTCAATGTCTCCCTTGAATTCTTCATGTTCAAGAAGAAACTTACCCACATCGCCAGCAATGAAGTTGATGTTGTCCAATCCATTCAATTCGGCATTGGTTTCCGCATTTGCCACGGCCTCTTCGATTAGCTCAACACCGGTTACGTGTTTTTCCGTCAGCCGTTTGGCAACAATTTGACCTATAGTTCCTGTGCCGCAGAACAGATCGAGGATATGCCCTTCACCATTTGCGGTGCATTCGAATGCATAATCAGTGGCTTTGGTGTAAAGAAGCTCCGCACAAGTCGGATTGGTTTGAAAGAAGCTTTCCAGGCTGATCTCAAACCTGAGATCGTTGATGCGTTCTTCCAATGCACTTTTTCCGTACAGCAGGGTAGTGGTGCCACTAGTTATCTTAGCCCGGTCGGCTACTTCATCGTTCACTGTATGTAGCAAACCACCAAGTTGAGTACCCCACAACTCCTTGCAGAACGATGCAAAAGCATCCTGATCAAAGGATTGAAGTCCTTGGGATGAAGTTACCAGTGAGACCAGCACCTCATTGTCTGCAAAACTCTTACGAACAACCAGATATCTGAAAAACCCTTCTTTTCTAGGTAGGTGCCATGCCGGTAAACCTGTTCCTTCACAGTATTCTCTGACGCTTTTGAGTGTTAGTTCAAACTCCTTGTCAAACAAGCCACAAGATGCATTCAAGTCTTCCGTTTTCCACCACGTGCCTCCACTTTTGAACCCGAAGGAAAACCCATCGAAATCCTCACCACTGGAAGGATCATGACCAATGGCAGAAAAGGCGTATTCCATCTTATTGCGGTAATGGAATAAGTGAGGAGAAGAAATGAACTGATCAAGTTTTGTGTCAGCATCTTCAACTTTGGCTGTATGCTTCAGGAAATCCAGCACCCATTCTTTCTTAAGTGCCGCTTGTTGGTCTATTGGGACCGTTATATAAGGCGCAACGGAAGCAGGCTGATACGCTGTAGATTCTTCAATGACCGCTTGTTCTATCAATCTGATCTTTCGCCCCTCAAGATATCTGCGTTTGGAATTGGTAACCACTACTTCCATCTTCTGACCGGTTATGGCATTGGGAATAAACATTACCATTTCAGAGTCATCTATGGGAACGTATGCGAGCCCCTTACCTCCAAACACCATCTTGGAGATTTCTACTTCAAGATGAGTACCTTTTTTTAGCTTTGTTCTTGCCGCTGGCATGCTGCAAATATAGCGTTAACCAGCACCTTGCCATGTATTGGTTATATTCGTAATATTGATCGATTTACAGAATTATTAACCGACTACAAGGGGTAGTTTAAAACAATATTTTAAGATGATAGATATGGACACAATGAGGACGATTGATTCACAATCAGCGATGGAACTGGAAAATAAGTATGGAGCGCATAACTATCATCCATTACCCGTAGTGTTGGATAGAGGCGAAGGTGTATATGTGTGGGACCTTGAGGGAAAGCAGTATTTCGATTTCCTTTCGGCCTACTCGGCTGTAAATCAAGGTCATTGCCACCCCAGACTGGTAAATGCAGTGAAGGAACAGGCTGAAAAACTTGCACTCACATCAAGGGCCTTTTACAATTCTTCATTGGGTCCTTATGAGAAGCTCATCACTGAGTATTTCGGTTTTGAGAAGGTGCTTCCAATGAACTCAGGTGCAGAAGGTGTGGAGACAGCGATTAAGCTTGCAAGGAAGTGGGGCTATGAGAAAAAAGGTGTAGCTGACGATCAAGCTGTTATTGTTGTTTGTGGGCAGAACTTCCATGGTAGAACAACCACTATCGTTTCTTTCAGCAGTGACCCAGATGCCAGGAAGAACTTCGGCCCCTATACGCCTGGTTTTAAATCCATTGAATATGGTGATGTGGAAGCACTAAGCGCAGCGCTTTCCGATACTAACGTTGTTGCTTTTCTGGTAGAACCTATTCAGGGTGAAGCAGGGGTAAACGTTCCGCCAGAAGGTTATTTGTCTGAAATTCGAGCGATCTGTTCAGAGAAGAATGTTTTAATGATCGCAGATGAGATACAAACGGGGATTGCCAGGACCGGAAAGCTATTGGCGGTTGATCATGAGGGCGTACGTCCGGATATCTTGATTCTTGGTAAAGCCCTTTCTGGTGGCATGTATCCGGTTTCAGCAGTGCTGGCCGATAATCATATCATGGAGGTTATCAAGCCTGGTGAGCATGGTTCTACCTTTGGTGGAAACCCTATTGCTTGTAAGGTGGCCATGGAGGCATTATCCATTGTAAAGGACGAGAATCTTGCTGAAAATGCAGATAAGCTTGGAAAATGGTTCAGGGATGAAATGCAGAAGTTGGTTGATGAGTTGGATATTCTGAAACTCGTACGCGGTAAGGGATTACTGAATGCCATTGTTATCAACGACACACCGGATAGCAGCACTGCGTGGAATATATGCGTTAAATTGAAAGAGAACGGATTGCTCGCCAAACCAACACATGGCAATATCATTCGATTTGCTCCACCATTGGTAATGACATTCGAACAGTTAGAAGAGTGCGTTGAGATCATTTCGCGCACTTTGAGAGAGTTCTAGGGTAGACTAAAACTGGACACCGATCACGCAGACGTCATCGATCTGCTCTAGTCCATGTTTCCATTCTTCAAATGCACGATCAAGGGATATACGCTGCGCCTCCAAGGGTTGTTTGTGGTTTTCGAACAACAGATTCTTGAGTCGTTTGAACATGAATTTCTTGCCTTTCGGGCCGCCAAATTGATCCTGATATCCATCTGTAAGAATGTACAGCGAATCTCCGGTGTTCATTTGCCGCTTATGCGTAGTGAATGGAGTTGCAGCTGAATACATCCCAATAGGTTGCTTGTCACCTCTGGTCATTTCAAGGTCTTGAATATCTGTGCTTCCACTGCGGATAAGCAGAAGTCCGTTGTGCGCACCAGCGAATTGCAATTCACCGGTTTTGAGGTTAAGGCGGCAAAGCGCGATATCCATCCCGTCTTGCATTTCTTGATCGCTTCGTTCAAAAGTGCTGATGACCAATTCTCGGCACTTGTCCAGGATTTTTCCAGGTTCAGTCAATCCGAACTCTCTAACACTTCTGTTAAGCGCGTTATGACAGACAACCGATACCATTGCTCCGGGAACACCGTGTCCGGTGCAATCAGCCGCGGCAAACAGAACGCTATCACCTTGAGGTTCGAGCCAATAGAAATCACCGGCAACAATGTCCTTAGGCTTGTATAGCACAAAGCTTTTGGGAAGCGTACGGTTCATTAGAGCTACAGGAGGGAGAATGGCTTCCTGAATACGTTGTGCATAGGTAATGCTATCGGTGATCTCTTTATTCTTCTCCTGAATTTGAAGCTTTTGGTATTCGGTCAGTTTATACCTTTTGAACAGAGATATAGAAAAGATGATAACGATCACCAGGCCCACTCCAATCGCACCGATTACCACATATTGACGGGTTTGTTTTACACGTGCTACATCTTGTTGTCGCCTAAGTTCAAGCTCATGTGCTTTCTGCGCCAGAGCCTGTTCCTGTTCATATTTGTATTTATACTCCTGCTTAATGAGTTCATTTTGGTTTTCCTCCCGGGCCAGGGAATCACGCGCTTCAACAAACAGTTCGAACATCTCCAAGGCCTTGGCTTGGTTCCCACTTTCCTTGTAGGTCAGATAAAGCGTACGGGCTGAACCTTTGATGTTCTGTAAACTCTTGATGCTCTGCGCCAGTTCAAGGGCTTCGGTACTGTAGTGAATCGCCCTGCTGTAATCTTTCATTTCCAGATAATGGCTGCCAATGTTATCTGTGGTTTCTGCTATTCTCTTTTTGTACCCCAACTCATTGAAAATCTCCAGCGCTTTGTTGTAGTAGATCAAGGCACTGTCGTGCTTACTCATGTCGGCATATATGTTACCCATGTTGTTATAGGAAACCGCAATACCGTGAACATCTTCAACCACATGTTTCAGCCTGAGGCTTTGACGATTGTACTTCAAGGCCTTTTCCAGATCTCCTTGTTGATGGTAGCATATGGCCAGGTTGTGAAGCGTCCCGCCAATGCCGTCTTTGTCTCTATCAATGTTTCTTAACGCAAGTGATTTTTCAAAGTAAGGAGCCGCCTTTTCGTAATTTTCCTGGTCTGCGTAGATGTTTCCAATGTTTCCTAACGCGTTAGCAATTCCAAAGGTGTCGCTGATTTCTTCGTTAAGCTTCAGGCTCTTCATCATGTGCTTGATGGCTTCCTCATGATTTGCTCGGAAAACGAAGGATACACCCATAGTGCTGAGAATACTTGCCTGGAACTTCTTGTGTTTGTTGGCAATTGCAACCTCCTGCATTTGCTGCAGGTAGTAATAGGCACTGTCAGGTTGCTCATACATGTACTTGGACCACACATATTCGTTCATGGTCGTCAGGCGTACCGAGTCACTGTTGGTGTGATCATTCCATATACTGAACAGGCTATCAAGATTCGCTTGTCCTGCCCCCATGAGGGGAAGGAGCGCGAACAGTATGAATAGCTTTTTCACGAGTAAAATGTACGAAGAATGTGGCCGCGTTTGCGAACTCCAGGCATATTCCGCTTAACATTCTTTAACCATTGTTGGCTGTAAAACAATTGCGTGAAGTTGTGTACCGTTTTAATTTAACGCCAACAAGTATTTATGTTGAGACAATTTGTAGTACCGGGGGTTCTTCTTTTGCAACTGTTCCTTGTTTTTCCTGCAATGGCACAGATATCGGTTACCTGGAAGGACACTCTTTCCGGTGATTATTCATTTGTAGATCGGTGGAGCTATCCGGAAGGGGTTTATATCAATCGTCATGGGCAGGTAAGTTGTGATGGACTCTGCCCTCCAGGGACTGATCGCATGAAGGACTTTAGTGGTAAAATCTTTGAAGATTCTCTGGCCTTGTTCTACGAACTCGTGGATACCTTTCATATTCCACATTCCATTCAATGCAAAGCCAAGTGTTATGAGTTTGCTGGCACCAATTTCATTGAGGTTAGGCGTAAGGGAAAGGTTATAACTGCTACAACATCTACATCGGTGGGAACACATTCCAGTTTGCAGTTCACTTTGACGGATAAGAGTATTTGCAATGCATCTATCAAGCTTGTTAGCATCGTACCCGGGCGTAATAGAGAGGATAAAGCGATCAAAGGAGAACTATTCATTGACAGAAGGCAATGGGAACAGGGCGTTTTTAAGGCAAGGTTCAGGTTTCTCTTTGGTGCAAAAATGAAGAACGGAAAGGCGATGTTCTGGGAGGGAAGGGTTCTGGCCGTTATTCGTTTATTAGTCAGCCCTTAACATTCTTTAACCTTTGTTAACAGCACGGTAGTTGCGCTGTGTGGAACACTGTAGTAATTTAAGGTCATCAAAATTCTACACACATGACTAGACGATTACTAATGCAAAGTTTCCTCGCGCTGGGATTGGTGTTTGGATTCACTGGCATGAAGGCTCAGAATAAGAAAGAGTCGGAAAGCAAGATGAAGATCCATATCCAGATCAACGAGAATGGGGAAAAGAAAGAAATTAAAAAGGAATTCTCAGGTAGTGATACCAAAGAACTTGAGGAGCTGTTAAAAGAGCTTGATGTGCTCAAGGACCTCAAGATTGAGGCTGATGATGAGCGTATTGAGATCGACATCAAGAGCTTCAAAAGCGATGACATTCTAAAAGACTTCAATATCGACATCGATATCAATGGCCTTGAGGAATGCATGAAGAAAATGGAAGAGTGCAAGAATCTTCCTGAAAAGGCATTCCTTGGTGTACAGTATGATCAGGCGCCAGAAGGTAAAGGTCTTACCATTACCAGAATAGTTGAAGGATCTGCAGCTGAGAAGGCCGGTCTTAAGAAAGGCGATGTTATTACTTCAGTTGATGGGGAAGATATGACGGAGCTTATGCAATTGCATAAAGCCATTGGTGAGAAGAAGCCTGGAGATAAAGTGAAGATTCAAATTCTTCGTGATGGTAAGAAAGACAACGTTAAGGCGGAATTAGGAAAGAAGAAGTACCGTGTGCACTCGTTCAGCCATAGCAGCAGCGGAAACAACAATTTCCACTTTGATTTTGATACCGATAAACTGAAAGACCAGTTGAAGGGTACAGATATGGAGAAGTACTTCGACAAAGACTTCAAATTCGATACGCAGAAGTTTATGGACGATATGGAGCTCAATCAGAAAGAGATCCAGGAGAAAGTTCAGCGCAGAATGGAAGAGGCAAACAAGCGAGGGTTCCTTGGAATTACAGGTGGCTCTTCTGATAAAGAGGGTGCGGCCGTAGGTACTGTTTACGATAAGTCAGCAGCTAAGGATATGGGATTGCAAAAGGGAGATGTGATCACTAATATCAATGGTACAGCTATTAAAAGCTTTGATGACCTAAGAGAGGTGATCGGAAAGCTTGAGAAGGGTGCTGATGTTACTATCAAGTACGATAGAGATGGCAAAGCTGGAGAGGCTACTGGTCAACTGAAGTCCAGAATGGAGACCATTGGAAACAACCATGCCGAGCATGTGTGGAAGCACAGTTTCTCAGAGAATGGTAAGAAAAGCGAAATCCATATCGTGATCAGAATGGAGGACCTTACCAGTGAAGAAGCCAAGGATCTTTCAGAAAAGTCAGGAATGACTGTGATTGCTGATCCTAATCTGGAGATCAACAAAGTAGAAATTGGCCCGAATCCAAGCAATGGAGTCTTTAACCTGAACTTCCAACTGGCAAACCCAGGAACAACCAGGGTGATGCTGATGGATGGTGCTGGAAAACTGGTGTTCGAAGAAGTATTGAACGACTTCAGTGGAGAGTACCAAAAGCAAATGGATATCCAGAATCAGCCAAATGGATTGTACTTCCTTATGATTGAGCAGGGGGGTAAACAGTTCAACAAGAAGATTGTCAAACAGTAATTCGCTTATTACTTAATAGGAAGTCCTCACCTTGCGGTGGGGACTTTTTTATGGACAATATTCTGGCACGGATTTTGTTAATTTTTTGTTAACGTCAAAAAGGAGGCCCATCGCACAATCCACCTTTTGATGTTAGAAGGAAGCATGAAACAATTGGTTTCAATAGCAGCTTTACTAACCTGTCTGGTGTCCCTGGCGCAGGAGAAGACTGCCGGGGATATCAGCAGGTTTAAACTCAAATCCGCTGAGTTGAGAACATTTGCGATGTGGGATGATTATGGAAATCTCACACCTTCTTGGTTAAAGAAGAGAACAGATCAACCAGATAGTTTGAACTTTAACACTGCCGCTTTCCAACAAGGATTTACTTATAAAGACCCTGGTTTTGGTCTGGGTGTGCAGCTTGCCTTCATTCCCAGAAGTCAAAGATTGAAGGCTAACAACCGCTCGCATGAGTTTCAGGTGGGCGCGTACATGGTATTCGATAGGGCTTTTGATATTCAGTATACCAGAGAATTATTGTTTACAGGCGAAGCCCGCAGGGAGTTCATAACCTTATCGTATGGAGATGGCGAGATTGGCGGAAACATTGGATATTCCTACTCGCAGTACTTCAACACCGTGCGTGTTTATGGGGGTGTACGCTTAAGGTATGCTGCATCTATAATGGAATCGGTATCTAAAACGGAAACAGCATGGGTTAGAACCCTGGATAACAACGGAAATCTTGTGGACATTGATTTCCAACGGGGTGATTTCACCGAATTTGATGCAAGAAGATCTCAGTATCTCCGAGGAGGAATAAATCTGGGTGTTGGGTTCAAGATTATTCCAAACCTGGAAGCAAAGTTTGCTTATGCTTATGAGTTGGGCGCTGCTTATGTACAAGGTGGCCCAACAGATCCTATGAACAATAGCCATGGAGTTGAGGCCAGCATCTTATGGGAGTTTGGTAAACTACGCTACAAAACCATCGAAGTAGGGGAAGGATATAATCAGTAACTTTATATAAATCAGCGTCCTATGTTAAAATACGTATTCACAATCGCACTGTTATCTGGGGTTATTGCCGCTCAGGCACAGGTTGATCCCTCCGTTGAGCCTATGTCAAGATTTAAGGTGAGGTCGTTCAATGTGACTCTGAACAGCGCTTCAGATATTTACAATGATATGTCTATGCAGTGGATGCGTGATCATACGAAGAACCCGGCAGATCTTGAGTTTGATGCTAATGGTTATGAGCAAACAAATTTTGCAAGGGTAGGAGCTGGTGGTTTGGGTATCCAGATGTCTATAGTGCCTTTGCATAAGGAAACGATGCTGTACAATAACAAACATGAGTTCCAGATCGGACTTCATACCACGTTGGGTAGAGAAGCGATGGTAGATTTTAGCAAAGAACAACGTTGGGCAGATTCTGAGTCAGATGAGCACGTTATTTTTTGTTTGGTAGACAATGAGGTAAGCTTCAATCTCGGCTACGTTTATTCAATGTACCATGGCCCGTTGAGGGTTTTCGCTGGCCCGCGGATCATGGCCGGAACGGTTATGAATGCCAGTATGCTAAGAATGCAACACACGTTCTATACTTACTACAATGCTGATGGAAGCATTGATGATACGGATTACGTAAGTGAGGATACGGAGTATTATGCGGCTAAAGATGCGAAATATGCTCGGGGCTTCCTGCAGTTGGGAGCTGGTGTAAGAATCTTCAGAAACCTTGAGTTTGTTGGTACCTACATGCATGGTATGGGAGTGGAGCAAATCTCCAATGGTGCAACCAATGTAATGAGCCATACTTATAGCATTCAGGGGGGATTCCATTGGATTTTTGCACCTAAGAAGGCAAGTCCGGCACCTTCCATCTAATTTCTTACTAGTTTCACGGCATGCGAGTTTTGTTAACAGGAATTCTGCTTGCTTGTGTGTTCAGTCTTTCTGCACAGCAGCAGAATGTCATAAAAGAGAAGAAAAGGCTGGGAACAGGCCTTTTTGCGAAGATCATTACCACCAAAGGAACTGTATACTGTAAGTTGGAGTATGAGAAGGTGCCCTTAACCGTTGCCAATTTTGTGGCGCTTGCAGATGGAGATATGCCCAATGAGGCAAGAAGGGTGGGAGAACCTTTCTACGAAGACAATCAATTTCATCGGGTTATTAAGAACTTTATGATCCAGGGTGGTGACCCCAAGAATTCCGGTGCACCAAATAGCAATGCAGGGTATAAATTCAAAGATGAGTTTCATCACCTGTTGTTGCACGATAGGGCAGGTGTGTTGAGCATGGCCAATGCCGGAAAGAATACCAATTCAACCCAGTTCTTCATTACGCATAAAGAAACCCCATGGTTGAATAACAAGCATTCTGTTTTTGGATTTGTGGTAGAAGGAATGGACGTTGTAAATGCAATCGTTCAGGGTGATAAGATTATGAATGTTGAGATACTTCGGTTTGGCAAAGGAGCCAAGAAGTTTAACGCTATGGCTAAATTCGAGGAGCTGAAATGAAGTGGTTACTAGCGTTCATTTGCTTGCCATGTCTGTCGTTCGGACAGATAGATTTCAGTAAGGTAACTGAGGCTAAGATTTACGTTTACAACATCAACGATAAGAAGGGGCGTCCAGACTTTTTGATATACGCGGATGGAAGTTACGCACCTACAACCAGACCGGTTGCAAAGCCTGTTTCCAATGAAGATCTTGATAAACTCAAGAAATTACTATCAAAGAATACAGATGGTCTTCAGGCAGGGTTGTCGGCCTGCTTTATTCCTCGCCATGGGGTTGTTTTTCATGATGCAAAGGGTGATGTAATTGGGTCGCTGTCAATTTGCTTTCAATGTGAGGCGATACGCATTTGGCCGAACAAACAAGCACCCAGACCCAAAAAGGTCAACGAGAAGAAAGCCTTGAAGCAATTAGGGATCATCCGTGATGTCGTTGAGAATTCTGGCTGGAAAGTTTTCAAGAAGCCCGAGGATTACCTGAAGAACCTGTGAAGCAGTTACTTTGCTTATTTATTGCCGGCATTTTACTAACTCCATGCGCAGGACAGGAGTATCCATACGAATTAAGGAAGGGTAAGGACGCAACCTTGCTGGGTGCAGGTCTTGTAACATTTGGTATTGGTGCCAGAGCCTACCTGGCCACAAGCGTCAAGCTGATTTACAGTGCACCTCCTTCAGATCCGGGTAGGGTAAATGCTTTTGATAGGAGTGCAACAAGACACTTTTCTGTCGGTGCTGCTGATGCGAGTGATGTAGGTGCAGGGGTGTTGGGATTGACTCCAGTGGGCATTGGCATTGGAGCTTCAGGTAAATTCAGGAATGTAGTTACTACAGGTGTTATTTACACGGAAGCTTGCCTCTTCACGGTTGGCGCCACCATGATGACCAAAGGATTCGTAAATCGGTTGAGACCCCTGGCGTATAATCCCAATGTGGCATGGGATACAAGAACTGACTATGATGTGAGAAATTCCTTTTTCAGCGGTCATACGAGTCTGGCTTTCACGAGCGCAATGTTTGGAGCCAAGCTTTTGCATGACTTGTTTCCTGACATGAAACACCGGTGGCTACCCTGGACGGTTGCGGGAATCCTTGCAGGTACGGTAGGTTATTTACGATACAGGGCTGGTAAGCACTTTCCAACGGACATCCTAACCGGAGCTGCAGTTGGCGCTGTGGTCGGGATCACCATTCCGCAGCTGCATAAGAAGAAGGAATAGGTTTCTATATTTGATCATATGATAGCTTTACTCAGTCCCGCCAAATCGTTGGATTTTGCACCTGCAGACCAGACGGATCAATTATCTCCTTTACTTTTTCCTGAGCAAGCCGACTACCTGGTTGGTAAGTTGAAGAAGTTCTCTGCAGGTAAGATTGGCAAGATGATGCACATCAGTCAGAATCTTGCAGAGATGAACTACGAACGTTACCAGAAGTGGAATGTAGGTGGAATCGGCAATGAGCAAAAGCAAGCATTGCTGGCTTTTACCGGAGATGTGTACCGTGGAATGTCTGCAGTGGATTTTGGCGACAAGGAGTTGACATACGCACAGCAGCACGTATTGATGTTATCGGGCCTATACGGTCTGCTTAGGCCATTGGACTTGATGCAACCTTACAGATTGGAAATGGGCACCAAATGGGAGATCACCAAGAAATTCAAGAACCTTTACACGTACTGGGCTGATACAATAGTGGATTACTTAAATGAAAATGCCAACGGTGTGCTCATCAATTTAGCTTCCACAGAGTATTTCAAAGCGGTTGACACCAAACGGTTCAAGGGCGAAATCATTACATGCCAATTCATGGATCTCAAGGGGGATAAGTACAAAGCGGTAATGACCTGGGCTAAGCTGGCCAGAGGTATGATGGCTCGCTATATGATCCAAAACCAGATCAAGAACCCTGCTGATTTGAAGGGATTTGACGGTGGTGGGTATGCGTTCAACAAAGAGCTGTCGTCTGACAACGAATGGGTATTTACAAGAGATACGCCTCAGTAGCGCACTTACTCCTTTGGGTATTGCTGACATTTGCTGTTCCAGGTTTTGGTCAGCTTTCAGGTGATGTGAATGGTGATAACCTGATCGGAGTCAAGGATTACAACCTTGTAAAAGAAGCCATCCTTAATGATCAGGCATTGAACAACAGGGCAGATGTCAACAAGGATGGATACCTCAATGTGGCGGATCTGATCGTATTAGAGAACTACATCTACCGCGATGGGAGGTCGCTGCCTGCCGTCTTCGATGAGAAAACACAACCTCAACTTTCTGTTGCACTTGGACCAGTCAATTCTGAAGAGCGGATTCTCTCCGTGTATTTTACTTCAAGTGAAGGTATTTCGGGAATTGAGTTTCGTGTGCCAGGTGCTCAATTTAGCGGTATTGCAGGAGGGGCTATCCAGAAAGCTGGAATGGTGGTAGAGTTAAGGAAGGATCGGGTGATATGTTACCGTGGGAAAGGGGAAGCGTTGGTATTGTCGAGTGGGGTATTGATAGAATTAAAGTATGATAAACTGCCATCTCTCGATTTGTGTATCACAGAACCCGTTGCTTCTTCGTCTATTGGTCAACAAGTGCGAACGGTGGTGGGAGAGTGTATTACCACCCAGTTATCGGCCGGTGGAATTGAAAAGATAAAGGAAGGTTATAAGCTAGGGAAGACAAACATGCCCGATGTCAATTTTGACGGGAAGAAGAACATTGCAGACGTGTTGGTCCTTGAAGATTTCAAGAACGACCCACTTAAGTTTCCATTAGGTGCGCAAGCCAAATCTGCTAGAAAGAAACCCAAGGTAAATATTGTTAGCCGTGAAGGGAAGGGTATTGTTGAGGTTGTCATTCCTGAACCAACCAGAGGACTGGAACTCGAATTCAACCAGATCCCATCTAGGCTTTCCGCTTCCGTTGGCGGCACATGGAGTGTCTCGCAAACTGGGAATAAGGCTATTGTATTGGGTGGGGAAGGAGAGCACCTAGGACCAGGTAGTGTAGACTTGCTCGCGTTTGACCTTATGGATTCCACTTACAACATATGTGTCAAACGTATCTATGGTGTGACGAAAGCGCAAACCACCATTGATGTTGATAAACCGGTATGTCTGCAATTAACTAAATCGGTACCTGGTTGTACAGATAAGAAAGCTGTTAACTATGATCCAGGTGCAACGGTGGATAATGGAACATGTGAGTATGAACGAAAGGAGATCGCTTTGAAGGAACCAAAACAACCACGAAACGAGAAAGTGGAGAGAGAGAAAAAAGCGGATAGAGTGGAGGAGAAGGTGGTTCTGGAAGAACCAGAGGAAGTTGCTGTACCAATGGAGTCCATCAAATCATCCGTTGCGGTGAGGTCTGTGAGTGCGCATGAACTTTCCACGTTGTCTGGCATGAAGCAGGGCGATGTACTGTATGTTAAGGACAGGAAGACGCTTGTGCAATACAATGGAAAAAAGTGGATCACGATTTCAACAGAGGTAGAGCTGCAGTAATATTTTTTTGAATCATTTGGTTCATAAAATAAACTAGTCTATATTTGAAATATGTTTAAACGATTAGAAATGGAAAAAATTGAAACAATGAGTGAAAATCAAAAGTCCTGGAAACCTTACCAGATAGGGGGGTATTTGTTTGTTGGATGCATGTTTATCGGCATGGGGATTGGCAAACTTGTCGGCTCCTACGGCATTGGGATGTATTTGGGTATGGGTGTAGGGTTCATTTGCATGGCTATTGCTGTATTGAAGTTGAACAAGAAAAACGAGCAGTAATGGAACAGCAAGATTCATCCTTCGATCATCAGGCCGCGCTTTCGGTCATAGATGAAACAATCCGTTCAGTAAGACAGAAGGTTTCAGAGAACGGCTTTGTATTTCTATTGTGGGGTTGGTTGGTGCTTGTAGGTAATGTGTTATCGTACTACTGGATGATTGCCAAAAATGGTCCTGCTATAGGGTTTACATGGATGGTTATCGGTGTAGGAGGAGGTATTGTGTCAGGTGTTTACAACTCCAGGAAGGAAAAGAAGAAATCCTTTAGGACGCAATTGGATAAGCACTTTGGTTATCTCTGGGGAGGTATTGGAATGGGAGCGGCTATCCTTTATGCATACTTCATTATAGCGGGGAAGTTTGATTTGATCACTCCGTTCATTCTCGTTACCTGCGGAATGGCAACGTACATCTCCGGAAGAATGTTAAAAGTAAAAGCGTTAACCATAGGTGGTTTCTGTTTTTGGGCAGCGGCTATAGGGTGCTTGTTTCTCGATGCCCAGTGGCATTTCCTAATTGGTGGGTTGACCTTTATACCTGGATACCTGGTTCCGGGCTATGTACTTCGAAGCATGTACAAAAAGAGCAGTGATGCTGAAACAGCTTGATCCATTATTACACAATGAACTTCGACTGAAGATCGTCTCCATCCTTGTTGGGGTGGAGTCGGCAGAGTTCAAGTTTCTTGCTGAAGAAACCAAGGCTTCGAAGGGTAATCTAAGCGCCCAGATCACGAAGCTGGCTAATGCCAATTATATCAAAGTGGAAAAGACTTTCAGGGATAATTATCCGCTTACCACCTGTATCATTACCAAGGATGGAAAAAAGGCCTTTGAGTCGTATGCAAAGGCCATTCAGGATTATTTCAAGAACATATAGACTAAGCAGCTCCTTCCGCAAATAGTGCCAGCTCAAAGGGAATTCCAGTCATTTCACACGCTTCCTGAATACATGTGATGTAGCGTTGAATATTGGAGTCAGCTTCAGAATTTCGAACAAAGAACCTTATTCCTGTGATCTTGTGAGTTCTAAGGTGTTCAGCTACCAGAAATGCGTGCCTGGAAATCTCATTTCGCGCCAGTAGATGATCATAATAGGGCGTAGGAGCGTCTTCCTCAAGCAAACCAAACTTACCCGACAGAATGTAAAACGAACGTCTGTCGTATGTAGCTAGGTCAAAAACGGTTTGGATACGATCACTCTGGTAACGATCGATCGCCTTTAGTGTTCCTTCAGTTTCATTTTTAAGTGCAGAGCAATATGTGCAGTATGCTAGCATTGATTCAAATTTAAGAGTTCATCATTGTTTGATTAGTTAAAGAGCAATCCGAATGTTAACGAGAAGCGGTTCATATAGTCGTAAAGGAAGGTGTCGGGCTCATCTCCCCACCACCAATTTCTATTGTATTTGTTCTGTTGGTGCCTATATCCAATGGCTACATTGATTCCTAGGTGATTGGTGACATAACTTCTCACACCCAGCTTACAGCCAGTTAGAATGCCACCGTAGTTGGATCTGTTATTGGAATCAAAGATGTTTTCAAGAGGCATGCCATAGCCCAGCTGGCCTTCGAAGTACGGGCTCGTTCTCCTATGAAAAGGCATGAATTTAACTTCACCGAACAACGGCATCATTCCCGGGTCAAAAGATTCTATTCCAAAGCCCCCTCCAATCATGAGGTGCTTGTTTAGTTGGTAGCCATTCACCACCGTAAAGCCAACATTCATGGTTGTTCCTCTGCCATCCTCTCCCAGATAAACGCTCCAGTTAGTGTTGTTGTAATAACCCTTGGAGGGTGGTACAATACGCTTAGGTATCCTCTCGATCCTTGGGGCATCATTGATTTCAAGCACTTCCTTGCTGTCGAACACCCAAAGGCTACCGTCAGATGTTTGTAATTTGAGTTGACTTGTGCTGTCGAATTCAACCACATGTCCTCTGAGTATTGAACCATTACGAAGTTTTACTTCGTGTTTTTGACTCTGTGCATGTAGCGTAGTGCCGCAGAGCAGCACTACGCTAACAAAAAGCACACGCTTAGTTAAGCTTAACATTCTTATCATGGCAACACGTCAATTTTCGCAATGAGATGGATGTCATTAGGATCTGTATAATCGTACTGGTAGTAACCATTATCTGTAGATAGAATCAGGACACCATTGTTAGGTATAACATCGTATGCATTGAATCCCGTAAACTGTGCAACAGGATTGTATCCGATTTGTTCTGGATTGGTAGCATCGTATACCTTCAAGCCGGCTTTACCATCACATATAAAGAGCAGATTCCCATCAATTCCCAATCCTTTGGGATCTACCATGTCCCTACGTTCCACTAGGGTGGGATTGTAAGGGTTGTTGATATCCAGCACGTCCAATACATTCATCCAACCACCGCATATGCTGTTTGAACGAAGTGTTGCAAAAGCGTGTCCATTCTGTGCTACAACAGGATCGCATACCCTAACATGGTTAAACACCGATATGAACTTAGGAACGGTGGGATGGCTGGCATTGTAGATATGCACACCACTCATTGATCCAAGCAACAGCATATTCCCGTGAGGAAATATGGTCTCAAGATTAAAGTCAGTTTCAAGCGTATAGGTATGGATGGGCTTTTGATTGATACCGATGTCGAAAACCTCAAGCTCCTGTCCATTGATAGCATACAGGGCATTATCTATAATGCTAAACCGAGCCATAGACCCGCTGGTTCCCGTTCCTAGGGGTGTGAACGTTTGCGTGCCACTAGCTGATTCTGCTGAGGATCCTGAACTCATAGCCATGTCGATCATGAACCCTCCTCTGACAGGCTGGTTAATGACTTCCGTGATTTCAGTGATCTTTTTCACTTGCCACCCAATAACAACGCCCATTGACTGATCGATATGTGCAATAGGATGTTCATTCTTGGTGGCTGGCATCACCTGATCAAAGGCTTCCTTGCTGCGTTCAACCTGGTGCACATTGGTAAGGTCTGTGATGTCAAGTGTCAACAGGTCCTTGTAGCTGTCGATGTACAACCTTCCATCCTTTGAAGCCATATCAATAACACCCGGCACAGCAATGTAGTTGATGTTGATCGGATTGGCTGGATTAGCGTTGTTGATCACGTGGATGCCTTTTCCGCGGTCCACAACCAGCAGATAAGGGCCAATCAAATGGAGTTTACCTGGATTGGTAACAGCCCTTGGTGCTTCATTCTTCACGTCAACCCTTAATGCCTGAGGATTTTCATACACGGGGACGTTACAGAGATATGTTCTCTTCTGTAAGGTTTTGTCTTTACATCCTGCTAATACAATGATCAGGATCAGAGAGAGTGCAAGTTTGCTAAGAATCTGTTTTTGCATTTCAGTTTGGATTTACTGGTTAGATGTAAACCCTTCCTGAAACCTTGCACGAGAACTACTTTTTTAACTGGAATCTAGCTCCCAACTGAAGTGTAGGAGCAAACGTTTGGGTGGTTCTGATAGAAGCGGGCTGATTAACATTCACCAACCAAGATGTTACGGCTGGCTGAAGGTAGAGCCCAATATTCTTGCTCACAGTGTATTCCATACCGAATCCCACCATTACACCGCCTTGAAAGCCTGGAGTTGGTTCCTGGTATTTCTGAATGCTTTTAGCACCATTGATTTCCATTGTGGTGGATTTCGTACTTGCTACGCCATGCTCAAAAAGCAAGCCCGTTGAAGAATACATATTGAATTTCTTGGATTGGATGAATTCCCAATTCAAAATTGCCGGAACACCAATGTAATGTGACTGCAGTTTATGAGCAACGTCTGCTTGTCCCCAGGTAGATACCAACCTCGTATAGTTAAGTCCTGTATTCAACGTCAATCTTTTATTCAGTTGATAGCCGGCCATAAAACCTATGCTCATTGGCACATGATGAACACGAGGTTCCGTTGCAACAGCCTCAGGAGCGGAAGCAAGGGTAGGGCCGGAGAAACTTGCGTCAAGCGTTTCAGTAGCCAAATAAGCCGATTCCGTAGCGCTATTTCCTGATTGAACATTACCACCTAGATTCCAACCTTGTGGTTGCGTGGTTGGGTCGTCTAATATTTCATCTATGCCTACATCAGACCGATTCATTTCAACCAAAGCAGCATCATTTAAACTAATGCTTGGTCTTGCACCAATGAACGACATTGGCACAGGTGTATCTGTGGCCCGCACTTTAACTGTACCAGACCAATCTTGTTTGTGTTTCTTCTGAGCAGAGTCTTTACTGGCTGTCGCCTCCACGTTATTATCAACCTTGTTTTCCCTGGAGGAGCCATCGGTATTATCTTTCTGCTCATCACCACGGGGGTGCATACTTGGAACACCAGACTCAATTGGAGCGCCATCTTCATGTTGAATACCATGAGATTCCTGTACCATCATATCACCAGGACTCAACTGGTTCTGAACGAGGAATAGGCCAGCAAGCAGAGCAATACCGGCAGCAAGTCCCCATGTCCACCAGATAACCCCTCTGCGTTTCTTCTCTTCGGTGAGGGCGGCCTCAATATTTTCCCATACGCGGGTATCGGCCTGGGCAGTTTCTTCTGCCATTGCACCCTGAAGAATCGATTCAAACTCGTCTCTATGATTCAGTTCGCCCGTCATATTGCCAGTTTAGTATTCGTTTTTTTTTCGCTGGTTAGCGCTTTCTTCAATAATCCCCGTGCACGATGGTATTGGGAATAAGATGTATTCACTGAAATTCCCAATTGCTCTGCGATCTCCTCATGACTGTATCCTTCAATGGCATACAGGTTAAATACCATTCGGTAACCAGCAGGAAGTCGCTGAATGAAGGCCATGATGTCTTTCGCCTGTATCTCGTCTAAAGTTGTGTTTACCGATGGCATCATCAGTGTGGTCTGATCAATAGATACATCCGCTTGACGTTTCTTATTCTTCCTGTAATGTTCGAGCGCAGTGTTTACCATGATCTTTCTAATCCACCCTTGCAAGGATCCTTTTCCCTCGTAGCGATGAATGTTCTTAAATACCTTTATGAAACCCTCTTGTAATACATCCTGGGCTTCTTCTTTATCATTCGTATAGCGCATACACACAGCAAGCATCACAGGGTGATGCGTGTCGTACAGCTTACGCTGAGCAACCAAGTCGTTTTCTCTACACCGCTCTACAAGCTGGTTTTCGGTCATGAACTTCGTGTGCTTAATTACTTAGATGCAAGTTACTCCCGTTTCCTTGCACGAAGGGTAAAATATTTTTGAATTTATAGCAATCTCAATGATGTCGGTACTCTCGCGATTTGCGTAACTTCCAACTATGAACATGAAACGCATTATTACTTTACTTATTCTCCCAGCCGTTGTGATGCTGCAAAGCTGTATCGAATTTGAGGAGGAAATCAGCTTCAAGAAGGATGGTAGTGGAACCTACTCCATGACTACAAGCATGGGGAAGATGATGGAAATGCTGGGTGACCTGGGTGGTAGTGGCGATACTGAAGGCGGAATGAATGAGAATATGACGAAGTCGTTCGAAGAAACAATGAAGAAGCTACAGGAGGTGAAGGGTGTTTCCAATGTGAGCTACAAGTCGGAGAATCATAAGTTCACTATCACATATGATTTTAAGGATGTGGGTACGTTGAATCGAGCTGCTGCTGTGAATAACACTGCGGGTGAGCTGGGCGGTCAAATAACCATGGGTAATGCGTATTCATGGACAACTAAAGGGTTTGAACGTGCAGGGCTCCCAAAGAAATCCAAGGAGAATCCACTTGAGAAGGAAAGCAAGGAAAACCTTGAAATGGCCAAGGTAATGATGGAAGGAGCGAGCTATACTACCAAGTATACCTTTGAAAAACCGATCAAGAAGATGTCCAATAAAAATGCGGTGCTTAGCGAAGACCGCAAAAGCGTTACGTTGAAAATATCCCTATTGGATATGATTGATGGTAAAGCGAAGCTTGGGAATAAGATCAAGTTCGCGAAAACCAGCGGTGGGCCTAAGCGGGCACGCTACTAGTCTTGCTGAAAGTGTCAGCTACCACTAAATCCTTACTTCCTGGAGTGTACGCATAGAAACCTTCACCAGACTTAACACCAAGCTTTCCTGCGGTTACCATGTTTACCAACAATGGGCAAGGAGCGTATTTTGGATTGCCCAGACCTTCATGTAGCACATTCAGAATCGCAAGACATACGTCCAATCCAATGAAATCTGCCAGTTGCAATGGTCCCATTGGATGCGCCATTCCTAGTTTCATAACTGTATCGATCTCTGCCACACCAGCAACGCCCTCGAAAAGTGTAATGATCGCTTCGTTGATCATTGGCATGAGAATTCTGTTGGCAACGAACCCTGGATAATCATTTACTTCAACAGGCACTTTTCCCAATCCGGCAGACATTTCCATAATTGAACTGGTAACCGCATCAGAAGTTGAGTATCCTCTGATCACTTCCACAAGTTTCATTATCGGCACTGGATTCATGAAGTGCATACCAATCACCTTGTCAGGTCTTCCTGTAACCGCAGCTATTTGCGTAATGGAGATAGAAGATGTGTTTGTAGCAAGAATGGTTGATTCAGGAGTTTTCTCATCCAGTTCCTGAAAAATCTTGAGCTTAAGGTCAACGTTTTCCGTAGCTGCTTCTACAACAAGATCAGCGCTTCCAACGCCATCTGCGATTGAAGTAGCAGTAGCAATGTTTCCTAGCGTATTGTTCTTGTCTTCCTCGGTGATTTTCTCTTTGGCAATCATCCTGTCAAGATTCTTACCAATAGTTCCTAGGGCTTTATCCAATGCATCCTGTGATACATCAATAAGCGTTACACTATATCCTGTTTGTGCAAACACATGAGCAATTCCATTACCCATGGTTCCTGCGCCAATTACTGCTACGTTTTTCATGATCGTCATTGTTAGAACACGAATATAAAAAGGCCCGCTGAAGAATCAACGGGCCTCGCAAGATATATAGTAATGCGATCTACTTACACTGTATAGTGTAGAGGTTAATATCGTTCTTCTGACACATCGAAATGATATCAGCGTGTTGGTGATCTGTTCGGTCAGTCATCGTTAATGGTGGGGCATCGCTGATAACTATGATCGCCCTGTCTTTCTTGCTCCAGGTATTCTCCTTGATGGCTTTCGCAATACCGTCATACATGGATTCTGCCTTATCTCCGCCACCATAAGCGCTGATACTGTTTACAAATCCTGTTGCTGCCTTGTAGTCCGCAACCAACGTTTGCGATTTATACCAGTGTTTTGGGTCGGTTTTTTTGTCATTGAAACTGGCGGCTCCCATGGTTGATCCGGCCGGAAGAGAGGACAATAGCATGTTTGTCATCTTCTTCACTGAGTTAATGGCTGGCTTCATGCTTCCTGTGTTGTCAATGAGCACAAGCAAATCCACAGAGTCCGGCATGTGAAGGTCAATCATTTCAATTACCGATTCTCCTACCTGCTCATCAAGACTGAATTTGTACTGTCCGAAAGTGAGTCTGGACAAGTCTTTATACGATGTATACTGCGCTGCTGCTTTTCTTTCTTCTTCGGTTTCTTCTTTCATTACCTGTTTATGCGCACGTTCTTGCTCTTCAATGTGCTTTTTCCATGCATTTTCAATGGAGTTGTTGACCTTGCCTGCAGTTTCGCTTTTTCCTACAACAACCTCTTTGGTTTTACCCACAGGATTTTGAACGGTTTTACGAACCTGCTTGGTTGTATTAAATACGTTTCCACCTCCGAAATTTCCGAACTGGGCAAAGGCCCCAGTGATGAATAAGCTAAGTGAAAGAGTAACGATGGTTTTCATAGTTGTGCAATTGGTAATTGTGGTTAAATCTTCCTTGTCAGAATCTTTACCATAACCGTGCCATAAAACTTATGTGTTTGATTTTCAGGTGTTAAAAATTAAACGATTTGTTAAATGATCGCCTAATGCATAAAGATCTTAACCGTTTTGCTGGTGTTCTTTTGACCGAAAACCCTTACGATGTAAAACCCTGCAGGGGCATTGGGGATAACGTATTCTGTTCGCGCGCCTGATACCCTGAAGTTGGCTATAGATCTGCCCAACATATCGATGATATAGGCTTCACCGTTCATGCCGTTAGCTGCCTCAATAATCAACCCATTCTGACCGATATATGCGCGGATGTTTAAGTCGTCTGATTCATGAATGGAAGTTGGTGTATTGCAGCCAATCGCTGTTATGAAGCCAGACCTGAAGTTTGTAATGCAATTCATCATTGCGCTTACCTGATCATTGGTGAACATATTTCGGCAACCATCTTCGGAATAATCCATGTAATTCATATACATCACTCCGGGTGATGATGGGCTACAGGCATCTGTTTTAGGGAATGTTGAACAATTCGTGCTGAAGTTTGCCTGATTTGGGGTATCGTTGATCCAGTCCGTTCCTGTGCAGGCACCATTGTCGTCACCCCACGTATGCTTGAGTCCAAAGTAGTGTCCGGCTTCGTGTACAATACTGCGTCCTTTATGGTAGGGGTAGGAGGCAGCGCCAGCATTACCCACGTGCTGATATTTACAAACGATGCCCTCATCGTTTGGAAGGAAATTTCCAGGTGGGGCGCTATACGCTGTTGAGCCGGTAAGATTGCAAATCCAGATATTCAAATAAGTTTGGGTATTCCACGCATCACTTCCATCAAGGCTATCGTGCTTAACCGGGTCTGGAACCGCATAAGTTATTGGAGATGCAAAGGAAGTCTTGGTTGTTGGAACCCTCAGAATTCCATTCGTTGGCTGACCTGTAGGGGTTTGTTGCGCAAGGCAAAAATTAATATCCATGCTGCCGGCCAATGGCTTGAAAGGAGCAGGAGTGTTTACAGTGTCTGCATTCCAACGATTGAAGTCTTCGTTCAGCGTTGCGATCTGTTGATGAATCAGGGAATCATCAATGTTCTCCTGCGGAGTATTATAAACCACATGCACCACCACTGGAATCGTAATTGTAGCAGGAGCCTTCGTACCCACGTGGTGCTGCCCTATAATCTTGTACAGTTGTTCGTAATAGTCTGGATTGCCCGCGTTTTTCATTAGTCTGGCGGTACCACAATGGTGCTGGGCCAATAGTGTAAGCGGGGAGAATAGAATTAAGAGGAAGAGTTTTTTCATATCGGAGAAGTGGGTATTGAAAATTACCCAATTGGCCCTACTATGGCAACTACTTACCGCTTCCTTTCAACACAATGAGTATCGTGTAAATGAGAATCTTTAGGTCGACCATCAACGACATGTTTTCGATATAGATGATATCGAATTTCAAGCGTTCAATCATTTGCTCAACGTTCTCAGCATATCCGTATTTCACCTGCCCCCAGGAGGTGATGCCTGGCCGCACCTTTAGTAGGTGATTATAGTGCGGTGCTGTTTGCACAATCTGATCGATGTAGAATTGTCTTTCCGGGCGTGGCCCTACAAGGCTCATGTCACCAATCAGCACGTTATAGAATTGTGGTATCTCATCCAGGCGTATCTTCCTCATGAACCGGCCAAATGGTGTAATTCGGGGGTCATCCTTGCTGGATAGGGCAGGGCCGGCCTTTTCAGCGTCTATATACATGGACCTGAACTTATAGATCATGAAAGGCATGCCATGTTGACCAATTCGCTCTTGTTTGAAGAACATAGGTCCCCTTGAAGTCGCCTTCACAGCAATCATTGTAAAGATGTAGGCAGGTGCTCCCAGGATCAGTACGAATAGAGATACCAGGATATCCAGGATCCGTTTCGCAGAATGCTGCCATGCTGGCATAATCTGAGAGCTGATTGATATCAACGGTGCATCAAAGATGGCTGTCATCTTCACAGACCCCGACATGATATCGTACATGTCAGGAATGATCTTGATGAAGATCTTGATTCCTGAAAGTTGATTCAGGATTCTACCTATCTCATCATGTTCAGACGATTCAATGGCGATGATTACCTCTTCAACGTTATGCTCCTCAACAATCTTCCTTACGTTCTTACATGGTCCGAGGTGTGGAAGCGTTTCGCTAAGCATGAAATCTTCACTTTCCTTGACATTCAGAAACCCAACAAGATTAATACCTGAAGACTTTTGTTGGCCAATGACATCATTATATAGGTCTACTGCTTTTTCGTTGGAACCAATGATAAGGGCGTTGAAGAATATTTTGCGCGCATGTATCCTCCAGATGGTGATAGTAGAAAGCACCATCCTGAGAAATCCGGTTATTCCAAAGTGAAGCGCGAACAGTACCAGGTAAGACTTATAGTAGTATCTGTAGTTCGGGATCTCATCATCAAGAAGGAATACAAAGAAGATAAGTATGGTACCGAGCAAGGTCATAAGGAAGGTTTGTCCCAGTTCCTTTAACCTGGATTTGCGGTATGGATTCTTGTAATATCCTGTTAGTGCATAACCTATCACCCAAAGCACTGGAAGTACGCAAAGTGCGATGTAAAACGTATTCGTGAATTCCAGTGGGATTTCATAACCAAACTTCTCAGGCTCCAGGTAAATCTTCCGGAATGCATAGAACATGGTCCACGCACTGGCCGCTGCAATAAGATCTGCAACGACATACTTTGCCGCTTGAAGTTTGTTATTCATGTCTCCCTCAGAAATGAACCAACTTGATATTGTCGAGGTATATCTTGGCGTCTTCCACCTGACCGCTTGCGTTACCCATTCCAAACGTGATATTGAAATTGGTAGCACCTTGCTGGGTGTTGATTGAGTTCGTTAGATCAAAGTATATTTTCTTCCACTCCGTATCATCGGAGAGGTTGTAGAGTCCAACCTGCTGTGATTGGTCATTGTAGAAGAATCCAACAGTAAGCGAACGTTTGGAAGCATCTGCAACTGAGACATCCCACGTGATATCGCTTCTAAAGTTAACCTCAAGGTAAATGGGTGTTCCGTTAAGCGGGAAAGTGGTGATGTCTGGTGATTGCACTTCAAAAAGGCTGGTAGACGCACCAAATTTGATCTCTCCTGAGCCAGTTCCTTCCATTACCAGGCTTGGATTGTTGGTAATGAACATGCTGGTGTCGCTCACAAGTGACTTCTTGAATATGGTTCCACTGCCCTCAAAATCCTCAATGAATGCAAATACCGCGGCATCCTTGTATCTCCATGTGGGCCTGATATCCAATGTGCTGTCGCGAACCAGCACAATTGTGGTGTCAAATTGTTCCATGAAAGGATAGTCTGCGCGAGTAGCAGCTATTCCATTGTTCTTTATTCCAGGTCTTACTTTGAGGTTCACCTCTCCATCTTGTCGAATTGGAATAACTGTGGGTAATTCAAACGCCCCCATCAATTGGTCATCGATGTACACCCAAACATCTGTAAAGTTCTGATTGCTTGTTCCTTCGGATCCTTCATTGATGTTGAGTTTGAAGTCGTCAATCCTGATATAGGAGGGAATCTCTACTTCAGTCTTCGTGCAGCTTCCGATCATCACCAGGGTGATGGCTGACAGTAAGTATGTAAGTCCTCTTGACATTAAGTCTAAGCGAAACGACAAAACTAATGATTAAAGTATACCTATATCAGGCATCTTCGTGAATCGAAGCCATCTTCAGCTTTTCCACAATCTCATATGCAACACGCAGGGCTTTGTATCCATCATCCAGCGTTACAATGGGCTTCGTGTCTTCAACGATAGAGGTGTGAAATGCTCGCAGTTCGTCCTGAATAGCATTGTTTGGCTTTACTTCAGGTTTCAGGAAGCGAATCTCCTTCTTTCGACTGTCATCCAATTCCATTACAATGGCAAGTGGATCCGGTTCTCCGGTAACTTCTTCCATTTCTACAATCTGAGTCTCTTTCTCAAGAAAATCGATTGTAACGTACGCATCCTTTTGGAAGAGACGGGTTTTGCGCATATTCTTCAGCGATATCCTACTGGCTGTAAGGTTTGCCACGCATCCGGTATCAAATTCAATCCGTGCATTGGCGATGTCAGGCGTTTCGCTAACGACAGCTACTCCTGAGGCGCTGATTTGCTTGATATTTGCATCAACCATGCTCAGAATGATGTCAATGTCATGGATCATCAGGTCCAAAACCACCGATACATCTGTACCTCTTGGATTGAACTGAGCGAGTCGATGTGTTTCAATAAACATCGGATTAGTGATCATTGGGCTGGCAGCTGTAAATGCGGGGTTGAATCTTTCTACATGCCCGACCTGTGCTTTCACATTGGCCTCCTTTTCCAACTCCAACAACTTCTTGGCCTCTTCGAGCGTATTAGTGATAGGCTTTTCAATGAAGATATGTTTGGATGCCCTCAGTGCTTGTTCCGCACATTCGAAGTGGGAAAGCGTGGGTGTAACGATATCAATCGCATCCACCTCGTTGAGCATAGCTTCAATACTTCTGAAGCTGTTAACATTGTACAAGCTGCAAGCTTCTTCCGCTTTGTCTTCATCAGGGTCATAGATTCCAACGAGATCCCATTCAGGCATTTCACTTAATAACTTGATGTGGATCTTTCCCAAATGACCAGCACCAAGTACTCCAATTCTCAGCATTACACAATCTTTGCGGCAAGTTAGCAAGGAGTGGTGCAACAAGCGCATAGGAACCCCATTATTATCAACACGTAAATTTTAATAAGAAGGGACGCAAAGGGATGTCATCATACCTTTCTGTTCACCATTTTTGTGAAATGATCGAAGACACCTACAAGCATCAGGGATTAAGAAAGAAGTTGATTGACGGCATTAGGGCGAAAGGGATTGAGAATGCTCGGGTGCTTGATGCGATGATGAAGATTCCAAGACACATCTTCATGGATAACGCTTTTCTGCAATTTGCGTACGAAGATTCAGCGTTTCCGATTGGAAGCGGTCAGACCATTTCCCAACCTTATACTGTTGCTTTTCAAACAGACTTACTTGCATTGGATCCTGGCGACAAGGTGTTGGAAATAGGAACAGGATCTGGATATCAGACATGCGTTTTGGAGGAAATGGGGATACAGGTTTACTCTGTTGAAAGGCAGCGAGCATTGTTCGACAAGACCAAAGCATTGTTACGTAAAATGAAGTACAAAGCCCAGCTACATTATGGCGATGGGTATGCGGGATTGATTGCATTTGCCCCCTTCGATGGTATTTTGGTTACATGTGGCGCGCCCTTCATTCCTGAGGCGTTGAAGTCTCAGCTCAAAATAGGAGGTAAGTTGGTGATTCCGGTGGGTGAGGGTGATGTACAGGAAATGATTCGCATAACAAGAACCGGTGAAGATTCCTATGAGGAAGAGAACTTTGGTCAGTTTCGTTTCGTTCCGATGTTAAAAGATAAAGCGGTAGATCGCTAAGACAATATTTCAATACATTTAGTGTTGTATCTGAAATCTAATTGCACATGAAGTACTTTTTTGTTTTGTCTCTTGCCATGGTCATGGCAACGGGGAGCCTGTTTTCTCAGGAAGATACACTGAAAGCCAGAAGTGGTGACTGGGGAATAACATTGAATATCACGGGTTTATTTGACAACATCGGTCTGAGTAATTCAACCGATTTGGTTGGCAATAATGTGATCCAGGCCAAGCGTTTCCTGGAAGATGATAAGGTATTGCGTCTTGGTTTCGGGATCAAGGTGGAGAACATGAAGTGGGAAACTGCGGATAGTGTGGGACAAGCTTTTGTTGAGATAGATTCTACGTTTCAGAGAAACTCATTCTCCATTACACCAGGTTTTGAAAAGCACTTCGGTTCCATGAGACGTTTGGATCCCTACATAGGTGTTGATCTTCCTTTAGGGATTGTTGGTAGAACGCAGATCAAAAGCGATACGAAAACTACAGAGGCCATTGGCGAAAGTACTTTACAGCGGATCATTCAGGTAGAAGGTGGTATTGGTTTTGCGCTTAGAGGTGTTGTTGGTTTCAACTACTTCATTAGTGAAAGGCTAAGTCTGGGCACCGAATACAACTTTGGATATCAGGTGTTAAGCCTTGGTGGGAATGTTTCAGAAAGTATCATAGATGACCCAGCGTCCGGAACAGGAAGCTCTACGTTTAAGAAATCAACCAACAAAACCACAGACAATCAAGTGAATGTGAGCAGTATAGCTAACATTCATTTGTCATTCTTCTTTTAATCGATTTTACCATTCCTTTGGTTATTCATCCCTTTCTGTCGGGAGGGATACCGTTGTTGATTTGACCCACATTCAAAAGGCATTTTATTGTTAACTTAACGGGCAATAAACGCCTTTCCATGAGCCGAATTTTATCCGTGTTGTTGGCCACAGCTATTTCTTTGGGCTGCCTGGCGCAGAATAAGAATATCAATCTTCTGGGAACCTATACCTATGGTTCAACGGAGGGCAATTGCAGTGACATCTGGGGGCATGTTGATTCTCTAGGTAACGAGTACGCGATTGTGGGTAACCACAATGGTACTTCAGTGATGAATATTCAGAATCCAGCTAATCCACGCCAGATATATTATAAGCCAGGTGCAACAACTATCTGGAGGGACATCAAGACTTACAAGAATTACGCTTACGTAACCAACGAACAGGACAGTGGTCTGCTGATCCTTGATCTTCGCCATTTACCTGACTCTTCAACCATCCAGTCCTATCACTACACAGGTGTAACGTATCCGTTCAAGAGTGCGCACAACCTTTACATTGATGAGAAAGGCTACTGCTACCTTTTTGGTGCAGATTACAGCAATAAGGGTGTGATTATCCTTGATTTGAATTCAAACCCAATTAATCCTACAGAAGTAGGAATATGGGACAGCTACTACGTTCATGATGGCGTTGCAAGGGGCGACACCTTGTGGGTAAGTGCAATTAGCAATGGATTCCAGGGAGTGCTTGATGTGAGCAATAAATCAAGCATCACACAATACACGAACTGGGCTACTCCAAGTAATTTCACGCACAACTGTTGGTTCTCGGATGACAATAAGTATCTCTTCACCACTGATGAGGTTTCTGGCGCTTATCTCGCTGCATACGATGTATCCAACCTTTCCAATGTAACGGAGATAGATCGAGTTCAATCGAGTCCTGGTTCTGGAGTGATTCCGCATAACACGCATTACATCAATGGTTATCTGGTCACGTCTTACTACAGAGATGGGGTAACAATACACGATGTGCAGTTCCCCGGGAACATGATAGAAGTGGGTAATTACGATTCCTCTCCATTATCAGGAAACGGGTTCAATGGTTGCTGGGGTGCATACCCTTGGCTTCCTTCTGGAAACCTGATTATTTCAGACATTGAGAATCATCTTTTTATTCTGGGTCCCAATTATAAGAGGGGGTGTTATGTAGATGGAACGGTAACCAATCTTTCCACTGGGGATTCTATTCCTGGAGCGTTGATTGAGATATTGACACAACCACAGGCAGATGCCAATTCCAATCTTCAGGGGTATTATCAGACAGGCGTTGCGGATAGTGGTACGTATAACATTGCATTCTCTGCTGGAGGATTCTATCCGGATACCGCGTACAATGTTACACTCACTAACGGTGTGTGGACAACGGTGAACATGGGATTGATCCCACAAACACCTATGAGCTTTAGTGGAAGGGTTGTAGAGAGTGGAACGAATGTTCCGGTTTCCTATGCTAAAGTGAGGCTGCAGAACCAGTATTATACTTACGATGTTCAAACCAACTTCAACGGTGTGTTCAACGTTCCTACCATGTTTGAGGGCAAATACAACATCACCGCTGGGCAATGGGAATACTACACCAAGTGTCTAAGTCAGGTTACACTACTGGCATCTACACCTCAGCCGTATAGGATTGAATTGGATAAGGGATATTACGATGACTTTAGCTTTGATTTTAATTGGATTACCCAGGCAAGTGCAACTACGGGTCTGTGGGAGCGTGGAGAGCCTTTTGGCACCAGCCTCGGTTCAGATCCTTCCAATCCGGACTTTGATGTGAACAACGATTGTCTGGATCAAGCTTTTGTTACTGGTAATGCTGCGCAAGCTCAAGCGGGCAACGATGATATTGATGGAGGAGAGGTGGTGTTAACATCCCCAATCTTCAACCTTTCAACCTATAACGATCCTTATTTGCATTATTCAAGGTGGTTCTACAATGGTGGGGGTGGATCACAGGTTGACGATACCATGAAGATTCAGCTTACAGACGGATCTACTACTATAACACTGGAGACTATTACAGCACAAGATAGCATGAGCCAATGGGTAGATACGGCATTCCAGCTGTTCCCATTAATCCAGTTTGGGACGCAAATGCAGCTGATCGTTACTGCTGGAGATTATGGACAAGGGCACATTGTAGAGGCGGCTTTGGACCATTTCTACATTGAAGAGAAGAGTACAATTGGTGTAGCTGAGAACACGGCATTTGAGGCCAGCGTATTCCCTAATCCTTCCAATGAAGCATTTGGCATTCAATGGGCGAGCAGGGAGTTAACAAAGGTCGAAGTAATAACGGTTTCCGGTCAATTGCTGGAATCGCAAAACGTTGCAGGATCCTACAGCACCACGGTAGGAGAAAACCTTTCAGCAGGTATTTACCTGGTGAGGTTCGTTTCTGCGTCAGGGGACATCCTTGGCAACCAGAAGCTGGTGAAGTACTAGTTTCTGAATCACAGGTTAGGGGAGTAGTTAAGTCGCGCTATGGCGTGTAATGAACTTGTAATACTATGTATATGAGAACAAGCTACTTTTTCGCATTTATCGTTTCAACACTAATTGCTAGTGCTGCGTTTGCTCAGGCTTATGTGCCCTTTGCAGATAGCAACGCTGTGTGGTCTTTGCAGTGGGATGACCTTGTGGGACCACCTAATCCCTTTGGAAAGCATTATGGCATGCATGGAGATACTGTAATTGGCAGTAATACTTACCATAAGATGTATGTGGGCTCGTTAAGTTCTGGTGGTGTTCATACACCAACCACTTACGCTGGTGCGATTAGAGAACAGAATAAGCAGATATTTTGGATCGGCAGCCCTGATCCTGCAGCGCCATCAGGTACTTACTGGGTAAATTACTCACCATCCCAGGAAGTAATGCTATATGATTTCAATGCAGTGCTTGGGGATACGGTTACCGTAGATACGTTCGATTTCGTGGTGACCAGCGTGGGTAGTATTACGGTTGGTTCTGGAGCCAGAAGAACGTTGGATGTACAATCGGTTCAGAAGTCTCAGTTTAATACAAACATCTACGCTACCTGGATAGAGGGGCTTGGTTCAAGTTATGGGCCCGCTGAGTACACGGAGAATATATTTGATTACCAATGGACGCTTCAATGTTATAAGGACGACAATGTGAATCACGCCTTTTGCCAGTGTGCATGTCATACCGTTGGAGTTCCAGAGGTTCAGAATGCAGTTAAGGTTATTGTGTCGCCTAATCCTAGTGCAAGTGAATTTGATGTGTCATGGAAATCCACGGTGGTTACCAATGTGAAGGTTATAGATGCAGTAGGCAGATTGGTTGAGGCCAAAACCATCACTGGTTCTCAACGTGCAATGCTGGGAAGAAGCCTTCCCGTGGGTACTTATTGGATTGAACTTCGAGATGAGGACGGTAAAAGAGTAGCCGTTGAGAAGGTGATCAAGCGCTAAATAGTATTGTCTAAGCAGAGTTCAGACAAACCTATCAAGTACATCTACTGGTTTGCGTATTTCCATTTGGAATCGCCCAGCGTGAGATACAGGGCGAAGTACCCACTCGATTTCGCGCGTAAGGAGTTTGTTATTGATAGTAGGCTTGTCTTTCCGGGCTATTCCATGAAACGGATTGTTGGCTTTCTAAGCGCTTATCTAAGTGCACTTCTAGCACCTAAGCGGGGATCAATAATTGTCATTCAACGTGTGCGCTCCAATTTCATTTATGCCAATTTGTTAAAGCTGCTAGTGAAATGTACGGGGAGCAGAACCGTGTACGATCTTGATGACGCTGATTATCTGGAGTATCCTTCAAGGAACATCTACTTCTGGGCAAAGAATTGCAATTACATATCCGCAGGCAGTGAAGGGATCCGCGAGCACCTTTCACATTCTAACGTTAAAGCCCTCCACGTTACATCTCCCGTGCCTGACCTAGGTATCATTAAGTCTAAGAGGAACAAGTTGTTTACCATTGGATGGATTGGTGGATACGATTGGGGTCACAAGGAAAGCCTCCATCAGCTGTTATTCCCTGCGTTGATGAAACTTGATTTTCCGTGTAAACTGATCATGGTTGGCATTCCAAAAGAAGAAGATAGAGAAGCCATTGCCGGGATGCTGGCTTCCAAGGATAACATAACGGTAGAGCTACTTGAAGCGATTGAATGGGAGAATGAAGAGTCTGTGCAAAGGATGATTGCTTCATTTGATATTGGCATTGCGACACTTGTTGACAACACTGTTCAGCGGTCCAAATCAGGAATCAAGACCAAACAATACATGAACAATGGAGTGCCTGTAGTATCCAGTGATATTCCTGAGAACAGCAATGTGGTGACACACAACTACAACGGAATGCTGTGCAGTTCTTCCAAAGAATTCACGGATGCCATCAACAGGTTTTATGATATGGGAGAAGAGGAGTACGCAGCCTTTTCGAAGAATGCTCGGAATTCAGTGAAGAATTTCAACCATGAGCGCTTCATGCAAGATCTACAACGATTGTGTTCGCTTTAGATGCTAACCACACCCATCTAACCAGCTTACCCCGAAATAGAAAACCAAGAGCCAAACGATCCCTTTGGCGAGGAAGAACATGAAGCCCCAAAAGCCAAGGCGCTTCAACCATTTTATGATCTTTTCCTTTCTGGTTAACTTGTCTGGCATCATCCAAAAGTAGGAACTACATGTCGGATAAACAGGAGTTTGTGCTTACGGGAAGTGAAAATCGCCCATTTCCGGTAGACGTTAGGTTTGCAAGAGAGACAGCAGCACCTTTGTTGGTTTTTGCCCACGGTTTCAAAGGATACAAAGACTGGGGGCATTGGAACGCCATTGCGGATTGGTTCAATCAACGCGGGTGCCACTTTCTGAAGTTTAACTTTTCCCATAACGGTGGAACGGTAGAGAACCCTATCGATTTTCCTGATTTGGAGGCTTTTGGCAACAACAGGTATTCCTATGAAGTAGCAGACCTTAATCAGGTTCTCGATCACATCGGTGATCACCTAAGTGAGCTAAGATGTAACGCAACGGTGGTACTTATTGGACATAGCAGAGGAGGAGGAATTGCCACGATCTGTGCAAAGCACACGATCGTTTCAGGATTGGTAACCTGGGCATCCGTTTCCAGCTTTCTTGGCAGGCTTCCAGATAACTCGGCATTAGACCAATGGGAGAAGGATGGTGTGACTTACATCATTAACGGTAGGACCAAGCAGAAAATGCCGATGAACTACAGTTTTGTGGAAGATCTGGTGAGTAATCAGGAATCTTTGAACATTCTTGATGCTGCTGGTTCATTGAAGAAACCAGCACTGGTTATTCATGGTTCTGCTGACGAGGCAGTGTCACCTATTGATGGTGAAGTACTTGCAGACGCACTGGAATGTGATTTTATTGAGATCGAGGAGGCTGGACATACGTTTGGCGGTCGTCATCCGTGGGAAGAGACATCTCTTCCTGTGCATACCATCGAGCTATTGGAAGCTACCATGGGATTGGTCAGAACAGGAGTCCAAGATTGAAACCCAGATATGGTTTAATATTGGAGTTGTAGATAGCCCCGGCCTCATGAAACACGAAATTTCGGGGTGTTCCTCCCGGCCTCGTATTGTCTACCCAGGTGTTGTTCTTGTATCCTATTCCAGCAAACAGGTCCAATGTACCATTCTTGAAGAACAGACCAGCGTGACTTTGTCTGCCAATAAGTAGGGCGGTATTGAATTGGGTTGCGCGATAATACAGGTCGTACTGTCTTAGTTGCCTGGTAGATACCGTTGCCTTTGAATACGAAATATGGGGTGCTACATACCATCCAAGCAGAGCTTTGTGCGTCTGTATGTCTGTTTTATTAAGCTTGAAATAGTACCTGTGTTGATATTGAATTCTTCCTCCGAAAACCGTGAATCGAATATTCCGACCTGTAAGCGAATCCTCCAGAAAGTACAGCATTGGCCCTTTTCCAATGTATGAAACCGAGATTTGTACGGATTGGCGTTGTGTGATAGGTATTTCATTTGCCAGTCGCAATTCACCTGTGTACGGCACAGTTCCTACAATCAATGCAAGTGGATTTGCCTTGAAGACGTTCTTGAGTTCGGGAGTACTATTTCTGAGGGAGTCAGGAAGGTCCTGTGAATAGGAGAGAAGAGAGTAACCGGTCAGTATGATTAGCCCAAACCGTTTCATTCCATGGGCATTCGTGCATGTGCGCGTTGATCGAGAGAGTCGAAGTCGCCTTTGAGATATTGATGGTATGCTGTGATGGCAATCATCGCTGCGTTGTCGGTTGCGTACTTCAGTGGGGGAGTGAATACAGGAATATTGTTCGCTGCACCAAAAGCTTCAGCTGCTCCGCGCAGCGCGCTGTTGGCGGATACGCCACCAGCCACAGCCAGGCCTTTCAGGCCAGTCTGTTTGATTGCCGCGGCAACCTTGTCCATCAGAATCTCAACGATTACTCGCTGATAGGAAGCGCACAGATCTTTTAAGTTCTCTTGTATGAAGTGCTCGTTCTTCTGTTTCTCCTTTTGCAGGAAGTAGAGAAAAGAGGTCTTCAATCCACTAAAGCTGAATTGCAGATCAGGAACAGACGGTTTTGCAAAATCAAATTTATGCGGGTCACCCTCCTTAGCTAGTTTATCGATCAATGGTCCACCAGGATAGTCAAGCCCCATTAGCTTAGCGCCTTTGTCAAACGCCTCCCCAGCCGCATCATCGATGGTTTCGCCAAGCAATTTGGTTTCTAGCGGAGCCTGCACTTCCAACAACTGCGTATGACCGCCTGATACTGTTAAGCACAAATAAGGATACTGTGGTACATCTATTCTGTTACCGGGCTCCTGAATGAAGTGCGACATGATGTGTCCTTGCATATGGTGTACACCAATAAAGGGGACACCAAGAACCTGGCTAAACGACTTCGCGAAAGATGTTCCAACCAATAAGGAACCCAACAACCCCGGGCCGATGGTGCAGGCCACCGCAGTAAGTTCATCTCTGGAAATCCCCGCAACTTTTAAGGCTTGCTCAACAACAGGAACAATGTTCTTTTGGTGTGACCTGGACGCGAGTTCCGGGACAACACCTCCATAAGCTTTATGAACATCCTGATTCGCTACAATGTTGGCCAATACCTCATCGTTTCTAATAATAGCAGCTGCCGTATCATCGCAAGATGATTCAATGGCTAGAATATATACTGTGCTGGGCATTTGGCTATCTTTAGCGATGTCGGCTTAAGGGCGAAATTATTAAGAAATGGCTTAAAATAGGGGGCTACACGATATTGTCATTAACACTTCTGCTGTTAATAATGGTCGCCCTATTGCTTGTTCCTGGAGTTCAACGCTCCGTGGCCAGTAACTATCTGGAATCATTGGGAGATGAATTAGGGGCCACAATCAGTATCGATAAGGTCTATTTCGGTACAGACAAAGAATTGACCATTGAAAATCTCTACGTTACCGATCAACGAGGGGATACACTTCTGTTCTGCGAACACGTAGACGCTGGAGTATCATTCTTTGATCTGGTTTCACATTCAATTTGGCTCAACGATATTCATATCACAGGCGGGTTGTTTGATCTTAAGACCTACGAAGGAGATGAGCGAAACAACTTACAGTTCATTGTAGATCATTTCACAGACACCACAAAAAAACCTGAGCCATGGCAGTATTCCGTCAATGATGTGATTGTAAAAGACTTTGAGTTCAGACTTACGAATGAGAACAAGACCAGAAGGGATACGGGAATTGATTGGGCGCATTTGCGGCTGAGTGATATCAACCTGGAAGCAAGGAATATTTGCAACCAACTCGACACGATCGAAGGTGAGATCGTTGAGTTGCGCGCTAAAGATCATTCGGGCTTTCAACTGTCTGATCTGTCATCGGCAGTGGTGGTGTCTCCGAGATTCCTGAGAATGGATAGTCTGAAAATAGCAACACCAGATACGCGATTGAAGAGCGATCTTAATTTCAAGTATAATGAATATGCGGCCTTCAGGAACTTCATTGAAGATGTGAAAATGAAGGTCACGTTTAAGCGAACCAAACTTCAGATGTCGGACCTGGCATACTTCGCACCGCAATTGTGGGGTATGAGGAAGGAGGTGGCAATTTCAGGCAAGGTAAGGGGTAGTGTAGATAAATTGAAAGCAAGAGGACTAAAGCTTGAGACAAGAGAGCATACAGTGTTCAGAGGTGATGTGGATCTTGACGGATTGCCTGATATCAATGAAACGTTCATTCATATGCGCGTGAACGAGTTCATTACATCAGCAAAAAGGCTTGAGAAGATTCCAATCCCCCCATATGGACCTGAGGATCACCTCGTGTTGGATCCAATGGTGCATAAGTTCGGAGAGGTTGACATTGAGGGGACATTCACCGGATTCATTAATGATTTCGTTGCCTACGGCCGTGCTGAAACCCGATTGGGGACAGTAACTACGGACATGGAAATCAAGAAAGACGCGTATGGCATCTACAGCAATTATTCTGGTTATCTGGCCACCACGAGTTTTGACATTGGCCGCTTGTTAGATCAGAGTGAGAATGTGGGACGTGTCACCTCTAGGCTTTACGTTGACGGAGTTGGTCTGGACAAGAGTAATGTGAAGACTACAATAAGAGGTGATATCGCTTCGGCTGTGGTGAAGGGATACGAGTATAATGGAATAAAGGTAAACGGCCTTATTGATGGTAGTGTCTTTAAAGGCAAAGTGGATGTGAATGATGAGAACCTGGAATGCGCCATTTCTGGTGCCGTTGACTTCTCAGAAAAGAGAATTAAGTACAGGTTCCTCTCCAATATCTATAATGCGAAGCTGGCAAAGCTGAACATCATCGAGGGTAGTGGTCTCAAGACGCGTTTTTCAAGCACGGTTATCGTGGATCTTGAAGGCTCGAATGTGGATGACATTACAGGGAAGGTCCAGTTCGCGGAGTCTTTCTATAAGGATAAGATATCGCAGTTCGAGATTGAGAATATGACACTGACCTCGAAAATCGATCAGGACAGTACACGTCACATTGAAGTGAAGTCAGACATGGCAGACATTGGTATTGATGGTCGTTTTACGTTTACGGAAATGGCCAAATCCTTTGATTATCTGCTATCCAAACACGTTCCTAGATATAGAGCCAAGGAATACAAGGAGATAGCCGAAGAAGATCTACGCTTTCATATTTCAGTGAACAACAGTGCGTTGATCACCAAGCTGCTAACACCAGGTGTGGTCTGGAGTGCCAATACTTCGTTATCAGGTTCTTTTAACGCGCGAGACGCATACCTGTCCGTTTCAGGAAACATTCCAGATGTAGAGGTTGCTGGTACCCAATTCCACCACCTGCAATTGGAAGCGCGAACCATTGATGAGATCATGTATCTCAACTTGAACGGAGAAAGGTGGAATTACAACGACAGCCTTTGGTTGGAGCATTTATCTGTACATAGCACGCTGGCGCACGACACGTTGGTAACAGACTTCCAGTTTGCAAATGACAATGGACCACACCGAAAAGGACTGATCAACAGCAAGGTCGCGTTTCTGGGTGATAATTCGATTTCAGGACAGCTTCACGACTCATATCTGGAGTTTGACGAGAAATGGGTCTTTGATAATGGCAATAATATCTACGTGGATACCAACAAGTTGGTCATGAAGCATGTGCATGTCAACGCGCCCGGCAGACATTTCAAGTTGGATGGCACCATGTCACACAACGTAGATGACACACTCACCATAGACATCATGAACTTTGACCTGAAGAACCTTACGTCATTCTTCGAGGGAAAACTGAGGCCTGAGGGTAGACTGGATGGGTTGGTTCATATACGGGATCCTTATGATCATAAAATGTTTACCGGGCATGTTGAAATGGGGGATTTCGTGATTAACGGATCCAGACTTGGTAACGGTAATTTCATTGCAGGATGGCTGGAGGATAAGCAGGCGCTTTCTTCTGATGGGCAGTTTGAGTTGGATTCCGTAACCATTCTAAATGTCGGAGGGAAGTACTTGCCGAGGGAGCGAGGTGACAGCATTAACTACGTGGTGGCACTCAATGGAACCCCCATTTCAGTGGTAAATCCATTCATTGAAGAATATGTATCAGAAACTTCCGGTAACCTTTCGGGTTATTTAACATTCAAAGGGGGTATTGACGAGCCTGTGATGTCTGGGCAGATCAACCTGAATGATATTGCAGGCCGGGTTAACTATCTGAATACCTACTACAAGGTCAAGCCAGCACAAGTAATTGTAGAGAAGGACATGTTCTATGTGAACAATGCTGAACTGGTAGATGAGAAAGCGAATGTGGCATCATGCAATGCAACGATATCACATGATAACTTCAAGGAGTTCAACATGAACATTGGCCTTTATACGGACAATTTCATGTTCATGAATACGGATGAAACGCACAACCCTACGTATTACGGAACGGCCTATCTGAAGGGTTTTGTAGATGTCAGTGGCTACGCAGATCACCTGGATTTCATGGCAGAGGTCAAAACCAACAAGGGCAGTGTCCTAAGTATCCCATTGGATAACAGTGAAGAGATTGAAGAGAACAGCCTGGTCAAGTTCATCAACAAGGCAGATACCATAAATGTGAAAGAGGAACTGGATCTGTCCAATATCGATATGAACTTTGTATTTGACATCACCAAGGATGCAGAGGTAAGGCTGATTTTCGATGAGCAGGTGGGTGATGTAATCTCGGTAAAAGGCCATGCGGATAAGTTTAAAATGGCGGTTAGCACAGCGGGTAAATTCGAAATGAGGGGTAAGTACATCATTGAGGAGGGAGATTATCTGTTTACGCTTAGCAATGTGATCAACAAGAAGTTTGACGTGGGTAAGGGCGGTACAATCCAATGGAGCGGAGATCCTTATGAGGCGAGGATCGACCTCAGCGCGATCTACAAACTTCGAGCTGCGCCTTACGATATCATGACAGGGCTGGATTCCATGGCCAGAGAGCCTTACAAGAAACGACAACCTGTTTGGTGCTACCTGAAAATGAAGAACAAGCTGATGAACCCCGACATCAGCTTTGATATCAAGATGCCTTCTGCTGATCAAACGGTTAAGGATAGATTGAATGGTATTGTATACGTTTCAGAATCTGAACCCAACGTACAGGAAATGAACAAGCAGGTTTTTGCCCTGTTGATCCTGAACAGGTTCATTGCTCCGCAACAGGGTGCAGACGATGCCCAGCGGGCAGGTTTCGGTTCTACCACATCCTCTGAGTTACTTTCTAATCAGCTGTCTAACTGGTTGTCTCAGATCAGTGACGACTTTGATATAGGGTTCAATTATCGACCAGGTGATGAGATATCGAACGATGAAGTAGAGGTTGCACTATCCACGCAGATCCTTAACGATAGGGTCATACTTGATGGTAATGTGGGCTATTCCGAAGACCGCCTTACCCACAACGGTAGTGTAGTGGGGGAATTCTCAGTGGAGTATAAGATCACTGAGGATGGCCGATTCAGAGCACGAGCCTTTAACGAAGCCAATACCAATGCATACCTCGATAATCAGGGATTATATACGCAGGGTGCAGGTATTTACTACCAGGAGGAGTTCGATACATGGGGTGAGCTTTGGCGCAAATTCTTTGGGACATTCAGGCGCAAGAAGAAAGCGGATAAACCTAGAAAGCAGAAGCAATAAATACTATTTTAGTGCCTCTGCGGCATGGCGGATTCACAACAAGACTCAAAGAAGATTAGTGGTTACGAAGCAATCGTAGTATTGCTTGGTTCTTCAATGTCAGAAGACGAGTTGAAATCTCTGGCTGAGAAATTCACCAATTGTCTATTTGTAAGTCAGAACTCAGTTAATCTTTCGAATGTGGCCTCGGATTTACCGATGGAGGTTGATGATCAAACCCCTGTTGTGGTATCTGAAGCAAGTAAGGTTAATGTAGAGGGCTTGTTGAAAAAGACCCCAGATAGGGGAATAGCCATTGGTAGGGTTGTTCCGAAAGGATTTAAGAACAAGGCTTCAGATCAATTGACTTACGCTTTAGGTGGTTTGGATAAATCAGAGGCTACCGCCAGGACCTTTGTGGGCAGAGGGCCAAAGATTACCGGTGCCGTATTGCAGTCGGATCAAACTGTATCAGGCGTTATCTATAACCTCAGAAAATTGGGTGTAGAAACGGTTGCAGCACTGGAAAGGAGTAACGCGCCTACGTTTTCTCCAATAGCGGGCCTTACCAAAGGGATATCCAGAAGAATCAATTGGTCCTTCAAATCAGCACTGAAGTACACTTCCTTCAGCGTGAAGAATAGGATTAGCGGATCACCACTAAGCAGACTGCTGTTCAATTTGCTCCTTATTCTGGCAGTGTTTGCCATGCCAATTCTTAGTCAGGATTATGGGGCTTCTGCGGATGAGTTTCTTCATAACAATCAGGCCAAGTTGGTACACGAATATTTCGAGAATGGAGATCAACAAGCTTTAGATCAACCTAAGACCTTACTGCATTATTACGGGCAGTCGTTTGACTACGTTGCTTATTGGCTGAACGATAAGTTTGAATTTGAGGATCCATTCGAAGTGCGTCATATGTGGAACGCACTTTTCGGTTTTTTGGCGATTCTTTTTGCCGGTTTGCTAGCTGCTAGGTTGTTGGGGTATCGGACGGCTATCTTTACGGTTCTGTTTCTTTTGGTTTCCCCACGATTCTTCGCACACAGCATGAACAACCCAATGGACATCCCATTTGCTACGGGGTATATCATGGCCATCTATTATATGGTAAAGTACTTCAAAGGATACCCTGTTAGTAGGTGGAGCACCGGGCTCTTTATGGCATTTGGAATTGCAATAGCCATAGGTATCCGGGTTGGGGGAATCCTTTTGATTCCTTATGTCTTCATGTTACTTGGATTGACTTACGTGAAGTTTGAAGGACTAAAGAACACCCTAACATTGAAACCCCTTAAAGGAAACCTGGGATTTGCCATTACTCCTTTGTTGATGGTTTTGTTCGGCTATTGGTTAAGCCTTCGTTTCTGGCCTTACGCACTTGAAGATCCGCTTAACAATCCGCTCAATGCACTGAAAGAGCTAACCAATATCAAGAACTCGCTATCTCAATTGTTTGAGGGAAAGAATATTAGCTCGGATCAATTGCCTAGCCATTATTTACCCAAGTATATCTCCATTACCACACCGTTGGTTATTCTTAGCGGACTGGCGGTGGGAGTGTTGGGAATGTTGAATTGGTTAAGAAGGCTCGAAATATTTAAGCTCTTTATTGCTTTTAGTTTTCTATTCCCACTGCTGTACATCATATACAAGGGCTCGAATGTATACGGAGGATGGAGACATGTACTTTTCATTTATCCCTCACTAGTTATCGTGGCGAGTTATGGATGGAATTGGATCATGAATTTGAACAAGCATTACCTTCTGCCCGTGGTGGTTAGTGGGGTAGTGCTGGTTGGTGTGGCAATCCCCGGAAAATGGATGATACAGAATCACCCGCATCAGTACGTTTACTTTAATACCCTTACCGGAGGGGTTAAAGGTGCCTATGGAGATTATGAAATGGATTACTACTTCCGCTGTATGCGTGAAGGAATTGAATGGCTGATAGAAACAGAAGGGCTGGCAAATAGGAAAGACACTGTGCGACTCACATCTAATCATGGAGGTGTTGCTAATAATTATCTGCGCGACCACGATAATCTTATTCAGAAATACACAGCGTACTACAGCAAAAGCAAGAGGGATTGGGAATACGGTGTTTTCGTAAATACCTTCATAGGTAGTTATCAACTTGAACAGGGTTACTTTCCTCCACCAGGAACTATTTACACTGTTGAGGTAGAAGGAGTTCCTCTGGCGGCAGTGGTAAAAAGAACTTCCTATGCTGACAAGGCCGGATTTGACGCTATGGCAGCGGGAAGGTTCCAAGAGGCGTTGGAGAATTTTCAACAGTTTGTCAAGATCAACGGAGAAACCGAAGAGGTGAACTATGGTCTTGCTGAGGCGAGCTTGCGTTTGGGGAATGCGGATCAAGCGATCGCGTATGCCTCACGGGCCCTCCAACTACATCCGGAGTATTTACAGGCCTTAAACATCTTGGGGCAGGCGCAGCTGAATAAAGGCGATTACAATGGGGCTATCAGTAGCTATTCGCAGATTTTAGTACTTAGACCATCCTATGTGCAAGCCTATTACATGTTGGCCGTTTGTACTTACAACCTGGGGCAATTCGATAACGCAATCCAATATGCGAACCAGGCTATTCAGGTAAATCCCGGAATGGCGGAGGCCTACCAACTTATCGGGGCTTCATACCAACAGAAGGGAAATGTAGAGATGGCCAATCAATACATGCAACAAGCCCAACAGCTAAAAAGTAGATAGCATGGAGTTTCTTAGAAAAAGTGCTCCCTGGATTTTCCTTGGCCTTGTTCTGGCAGTGCATGCAATCTGGATCTTTCTGAACCTGGATCGGGAACTGTGGTGTGATGAGATCATATCACTCAATACGTTCGCACTTACCGATATCCACACTATCGTAACGTACTATCCAGACGTTAACAACCATTTGCTTTTCAACCTCTTCAACTTCTTTTATACCAAGATGGTTGGAATGAGAGACTTCTACGACATACTGGAAGATCCAACTGTCATTCGCATGTTGCCAGCTATTTTTTCATTCGTAACGATCGTTTATGTGTTTGCAACAGCGAAGAAGTTCTTTCCCAGGAGCACGGAACTGGTTGCCCCGGTAATGCTGATCACCAGTTTGTTGTTTGTGAATTTCTCACTGCAGCTAAGAGGCTATCCGTTATCGATGACCTGTGCAGCAGCTTTGCTCTATCATTTCTTGCATCACCTTGAATCGGGTAAATGGCTTCAAAAAGTAATGATCGTGGTGTGGTCGTTTGCCCTTGGTTATACCATTCCTTCTAATGCATACTTTTTGTTGGGCATTGGCAGCACCTATGCGCTGATATGGCTGATTGGTGTTATTCGAGACAGCAAGAAGGGGAGCTTCAATCTGAAGGCATCGACCCTCGGTAATAATAACTTCACCGGTCTGTTATCACTGGCTGTGGGAGGGATGGCGTTGATTGCAGCATATTATCCTATTCTGGATCAGCTGAAAGAAGAGCCGCACATTAAAGGGTTGAAAACAAAGCCGTTCGATGGGTTTGCCTTCGGGGAGTTGCTGCCTGAGGTTTTGCACGATTTTGTTTCAGCCAGAGTAGCGTTACCCTTTTTTGTGTTGATCGGTGGCTATCTTCTTTGGGCCTCTCGCAAGGAAATTGGCAGCGTGTACATCAACAGGTTAGGTGCACTAATCTCAATCTTTGTTCTTCCAATGATGGTCATCTGGATGCGTGGTGATACGCCTCACGTGCGAACCATGACACAGTTCCTGCCTTTGTTTGTGATGGTTTTAGCCGTTGGTGTAGGTGGTGTATTCTCTACCGTAGGATTTCTAAAGAAATGGGCTCCGGTTGGCTGCCTTCTGATATTGGGTTATTGCTTGGTAACGCATTACTATAACCTTGAGGAACAACAAGAACAATTCTCAAAAGATGTGGCCAGAGGGCACAAGGACATCTCTGCGTACGGACATTTGAGCAATGCGGAGATGCTGAGTTATAAATACCTTGAACCTTTCGTTGAAACTTATGCCAAAGAGCCGCTACCCGTTCTATTGTACAAGCCGGTAGATAGAATAACTATCCAGGAACGGTTCAACGCACATGGAGTAGAATGGTTTGCTACCGTGTGGGCGAGACCCACAGTAGCACCCGTTAAAAAAGGAGGTAAACCTATAGACGCAATGAAAGTGATGATGTCGAAGTCTAACGGGAAACACAAAAAACCTACGTTACTAACCGGAGCGTTTCCGTTGGGTGAAGGGGTAAATGAGGAAAGTGGAGAGCTTGTTCCGCTGGTATACTACCTCATTCAGGAGCAGAAAATTGATCCAACCCATCCGAGGTTTTATGTAGTTACTGGAGCGCCATATCATTTTGAGCAGATCATGGCAAAGTACATTGAGAAGCTCAAATACACCAAACTGAACAAGGAGAATTCGTTCTACCATTCCTATTTGATGTATTACTGATTTGTTGCGTATTTTGTGCGCCAATCTAAGGAATGCCGGAACAGATCAAGCACGTCATTGTTATTGGAGCAGGTCCTGCCGGACTTAGCGCAGCCCACACTTTGGTAAAAGGAGGAGTGAAGGTTGACTTGTATGAAGCAAGCGATTATGTGGGTGGAATGGCGCGAAGTTTTGATTTGTGGGGGCAAAGAGTAGATGTTGGGCCTCACAGGTTCTTCTCTAAGGAAAAAAGGATCAACAACTTCTTCACGGAACTGGTTAAGGACGATTACACGTTGGTCAATCGTTTAACACGTATCTATTATCGAAACAGGTTTTTCGATTATCCGCTTAAGCTGAAGAACGTACTAACCAACCTGAACATCTTTACTATAATTAGGATTCTTTGGGATTACATGATGCAAAGGTTGTTCCCGATCAAGGATCCAAACACGTTTGAGGAGTGGGTAACCAATCGTTTTGGAAAGCGACTCTTTGAAATCTTCTTTAAGAACTATTCGGAGAAGCTTTGGGGTATTCCTTGTTCCAAGATCGATGCGGATTGGGCTGCGCAGCGTATCAAAACGCTTTCGCTTTGGGGGGCCGTGAAGAGCGCCATGTTTGGGGATAAAAAGCAGAAGCACAAAACACTGGTTGATCAGTTCGCATATCCTAAGCATGGAACAGGATTGATCTACGAACGTGCTGCGGAATACATCAATGGTAATGGCAGCCAGGTGCATCTGAATAAGCCTGTAAAGGAAGTGATCATTGAAGACGGGAAGGCTGCCGGTGTAATCCTTATGGATGGTGCAGAGCAAAGGGCCGATCATGTGATTACCTCTATGCCGATTACTTCTTTGGTTAAAGGAATCAAACACACGCCACAGGATGTACTTGACGCTACAGATGCCCTGTACTTCAGAAATACTTTATTGGTTTACCTTGAAGTAGATGCGCTTGACCTTTTCGAGGACAATTGGATCTATGTGCATTCACCGGATGTGCTGCATGGCAGGATTACGAACTTTAGAAATTGGTGTCCAACCCTGTATGGAGACAAACAAACCACGATCCTCTGCATGGAATATTGGGCTTTTGAGGAGGATGAGATCTGGCAGGCAGATGAAGAATATTTAGCGGATCTCGGTCGAAAGGAGATTCGAAGACTTGGTTTGGTTCCAGAGAATGCTGATATTCTCAACCATCATATCGTTAGAGTTCCAAAGTGCTATCCGGTATATGAAACGGGTTATCAGGCGCATATTCAGAAGGTTCAGGATTTCCTCGACACCATTGGAGACCTAACACCAATTGGACGTTACGGTGCCTTCAAATACAACAACCAGGATCACTCCATTCTAATGGGATTGCTGGCTGGCGAGAAGTTGGTTGAAGGCAACAATGTCAACTTGTGGGACATCAATACCGATACGGAGTACCAGGAAGAAGGAAAGATCAAAGATGTACTGGTACAGTAGGGATTTCCTTACTACTTTTTCTTAACTTAATTCCTCACTTAAAATTCAACTACGATGGGTCTTTGGGACAAGATCAAAGGTGAATTTATAGATATAGTTGAGTGGACTGATTCCACCGAGGATACGATTGTCTATAGGTTCGAACGCTACGGAAATGAAATCAAGAACGGAGCAAAGCTTACAGTGCGTGAATCACAGGTTGCTGTATTTATCAATGAAGGCAAGTTGGCGGATGTATTCACACCTGGAATGTATGAACTCACCACGTCTAACCTTCCTATTCTCAGCACCCTGCAAGGATGGAAGCATGGTTTCGAAAGCTCGTTTAAGGCGGAGGTGTACTTTGTGAATACCAAGAAGTTCCTTGACTATAAGTGGGGAACACCAACACCTGTTACCATTGAAGACCCGAGGTTTGGAATGTTTGAGGTTACCGCGTTTGGTAACTATGATTTCCAGGTAGAAGATGCAGGAAAGTTTGTCACAGAGTTTGTCGGGACAGACGGTGAGTTTACAGATGATCAGATCGAGGGTAGATTGAAATCCGAGGTTATCCAGGAAGTAGTGGATGCCCTTGGGGAAGGAAGTGATATGGAGCTGAAGAAGTTGGCAGGACAGGTAAATGAACTTGCTGAGTTCTTGCTCGAGAAAATTAAGGGCGGCTTTGATAAGTTCGGAATAGACCTGTTCTCGTTGAAGATCACAGGACTTAATATTCCCGAGGAAATCAAGAAAGAGATCTATGAGTTGAGCCGATTAGGTAAAATCGATATGCAAGCTTACCAGCAGTACAAAACCGCCAAAAGCATTGAGAAAGCAGCTGAGAATGACGGTATGGCTGGTGGTGGCATGGGAATGGGAATGGGGTTTGCTATGGCAAACCAGATGTCTCAATCTATGAACCAGCCACAGCAACAACAATCTACACCAACACCGCCACCGCCTCCACCCACAATCCAGTACCATGTGGTTGTAGGAGGTCAGCAGGCGGGACCCTACGATCTTGCTACTTTGAAAGGAATGGTGGAACAAGGTCAGATCACCAAAGAAACCCTGGTTTGGAAGCAGGGAATGGCTGATTGGGTGAAGGCTGAAACAGAAGAAGCGCTGAACGATTTGTTTGGTAGTGTTCCACCTCCGGTTCCACCTAGCAATTAATGGAAGAAGCTCAACAGGCCAATGCGCTTAGCAAGGAGCTTTCTTGTTCCAACTGTAGTGGAACAGTAACCTTTAAACCAGGTTCATCTACGGTGGTGTGCGACTACTGCGGTGCGGAGAACCACATTGAGGTAGAAGCTACTGTTGTTGAAGAGCAGGACTTTCATGCGATCCTTTCACAACTGGATGCATCAGAAGAACACCAGGACGTTCAGGTGGTGAGATGCGGTAGTTGTGGAGCCGAGACGCAATTTGAATCTCACGAAGCAGCCGGAGATTGTGCCTTTTGTGGTACGAACATCGTGATGGAGGGCGGCAGCTCCAAGAATGTGATCAAGCCCAAATTCCTTTTGCCGTTCAAGATTGAGAAAAAAGAAGGATACCGTCTATTCCAGGAGTGGGTTAAGAAACTCTGGTTTGCGCCATCTGATCTTCAGAAGAAAGCCAAGACAAATAAGCTGACCGGAATGTACTTGCCCTTTTGGACCTACGATACTGATACGATATGTCAGTATACTGGACAAAGGGGAGATGATTACTGGGTAACGGAAACGTACACTTACACTGTGGATGGCAAAACGAAAACGGGTACAAGGCAGGTGAGAAGAACCTCCTGGACCAGCGTTTCGGGCACCGTATACAATAGTTTCGATGATGTTACTGTTGGCGCCTCCAGGTCGTTGAAACGTAAATACATGGATGCCCTGGAACCGTGGGATTTGGAGAATCTTGTGCCGTTTAGTGAGAACTATTTGGCGGGCTATGTTGCTGAATGCTACCAGGTAGGCCTTGAGGAAGGTTTTGGGCATGCGAAGGATATCATGGACGGCACTATTCACCAGACAATCTGCAGCGATATTGGAGGAGACCACCAGCGGGTGGGTACCAAAAATGTGCAGTACAACGATATTACGTTCAAACATATCCTCTTACCGGTTTGGTTGAGTGCCTTCCGATACGGTGAAAAGACCTACAACTTTATGATCAACGCAAGGACCGGTGAGGTTCAAGGTGAAAGACCTTGGAGCTGGATCAAGATCGCGGGTTTGGTGGTGCTGATCATTGCCATTGGATTGACCGCATGGTACTTTCTTAAGGACGCGTAGCGACTGCTAACATTTTGTGAAAAACTAGGTAAAACTCCCCCTTCATTTATAGGGTGGAGGTAACCACCTTGAATACCTTTGAACAAAATCCTGATATGTTCCTGATTTTTGACACTGAAACCACCGGCTTGCCCAGGGATTGGAATGCTCCAATCACTGATCTGGATAACTGGCCTAGGCTGGTTCAGTTGGCTTGGCAGATCCATGATGTGGAAGGCAAGCTGGTTGATGTCAAGAATTTCATTGTGAAGCCGGAGGGGTTCAACATCCCGTTTAACTCTGAACAGATTCATGGTATTTCCACAGAGCGAGCTCATAAGGAAGGGGTAGCGCTTGATTTTGTACTCAAGGAGTTCAATGATGCACTGGAAACGTGTGAGTTCATAGCCGGACACAATGTGGGCTTTGATGTGAACATCATGGGGGCGGAGTACATTCGTAAGGAAACCCCTACGAAGGTTGCTGACCTGAAGGTGGTTGACACCAAGGATGAAGGAACAGAATACTGCGCTATTCCTGGAGGAAAAGGAGGGAAGTACAAATGGCCAACACTTACCGAGTTGCATCAGAAGCTATTCGGAGAGGGGTTCGATGAGGCACACAACGCATCAGCTGACGTAGAGGCAACCACCAGATGTTTCCTTGAACTGATCAGAATAGGAGTGATTACACCCCAGCGCCTGGGGTTTGATGACCAGTTCATTCATAAGTTCAGAGAGCAAAACCCGGATACTATTCAGCTAATTGGCTTGAACATCCAACCGTACAAGCCACTGGATGAAACTGAGCCGGTAGAAGACCAGCCTTCGGAAGATACCCCGGTTGAGACGACCCCAACATCTGAATCAATGACTTCTGCGCAAGGATTTGTTCACTTGCATGCACATTCTCAATTCTCAATCCTGCAGGCTACTTCTGATGTGACAGATATTGTCTACCGTGCAAAGGAATTGAATATGCCGGCCGTTGCTCTAACCGATCATGGGAACATGATGGGGGCATTTCAGTTTGTGGGAACGGCACTGAAGGAAGGAGTCAAACCGATCGTGGGTTGCGAATTCTTTGTTTGTAAGGATCGTAAGAACAAGACACAGAAAGACAACGGATATCAGGTAATCCTCCTTGCCAAGAACAAAAACGGCTACAAGAACCTGTGCAAACTAAGCTCATTCTCTTATATCGAGGGATTCTATTATGTCCCAAGAATTGACAAGGACCTGATAATAGAATACAAGGAAGATCTTATTGCGCTCTCCGGTGGTATCCGTGGAGAAGTTCCGGACTTGATCCTGAATGTGGGAGAGCAGGCAGCTGAGGAGGCCTTCTTATGGTGGAAAGAGGAATTTGGAGAGGACTTCTATGTGGAGTTGAACCGGCACGGGCAGCCTGAGGACAAGCCGGTGAATGAGGCGCTTCTCGCGCTATGTGCGAAGCACGGGGTGAAATATGTTGCGGCCAACAACTGCTATTACCTCGATAAAGAGGAAGCGAATGCGCACGATATTCTGCTCTGTGTGAAAGATGGTGAGTTGAAAGAGACACCTATCGGTAGGGGCAGGGGGTTCCGTTTTGGGTTCCCTAATGATGAGTTCTATTTCAAGACACCGGATGAGATGCAACAACTGTTTGCTGATCGTCCTGAAGCGCTCAATGCAACCCTGGAAGTTGCAGATAAGATCGAAGAGTATAAGCTCAGCCAGGATGTCTTGTTGCCAGCATTCCCGCTTCCCGAGGAGTTTAAGGATGCACAGGACGAAGAAGATGGGGGTAAGCGCGGAGAGAATGCTTATTTGAGGCATTTGTCTTACGAAGGTGCTGCGAAACGCTATGATGAGATCAATGATGAGGTGCAAGAACGTCTTGATTTTGAGTTAGAAACCATTGCCAAAACAGGATATCCTGGATATTTTCTTTTGGTCCAGGAGATCACATCCAAGGCCAGGAGTATGGGGGTTAGTGTTGGACCTGGTCGTGGATCGGCAGCAGGCTCCCTGATCGCATACGTTACGGGTATCACGAATGTAGACCCGATCAAGTATGATCTACTGTTTGAGCGTTTCCTGAATCCTGATCGGATATCACTACCTGATATTGACATTGACTTTGATGATGAAGGAAGGGGAGATCTGATCAATTGGGTGGTAAACACCTATGGATTCAATCAGGTTGCTCAGATCATGACCTACGGTACTATGGCCGCAAAGTCATCCATCAGAGATACGGCCCGGGTATTGAATTTACCGCTACCAGATGCAGATCGCCTTGCTAAGCTTGTCCCGGATATCAAGCTGAGAAAACTCTTTAACGCTGATGAGAAAACGCTGAAGGGAAAGCTAAATGCCGATCAGTTTCAAATGGCCCAGGAGTTGAAAACAATTGCGAAAGGGAATGACCTTTCTGCTCAAACGGTCAATCAAGCAGTTGTCCTGGAAGGTTCTGTCCGAAATACGGGTATACATGCCTGCGGAGTGATCATCACCCCTTCCGATATTACTGATCATGTGCCAGTGGCAATATCCAAAGGGAGCAAAGATGACAATGACGAAGGACTGCTCGTAACGCAGTTCGACAACGCGGTTGTTGAAAGTGCCGGACTCCTGAAGATGGATTTCCTGGGATTGAAAACGCTGACCATCATTAAAGATGCGTGCAAGTTGATCAAGGAGAGGCACGGTATTGATATCGATCCTGATGAGATACCGTTGGATGACCCGCAGACCTATGAGTTGTACCAGCGTGGGGATACCAATGGAACATTCCAGTTTGAGTCTGACGGTATGCAGAAGCATCTTCGCTCTCTGAAGCCAGATAAGTTTGCTGACCTCATCGCCATGAATGCGCTTTACCGTCCGGGACCGTTAGAGTACATCCCAAATTTCATTGCGAGAAAGCACGGTCGGGAAAAGATTGCCTACGATCACGATTTGATGGAAGAATACCTTGAGGAAACCTATGGTATTACAGTCTATCAGGAGCAAGTGATGTTGCTTTCGCAGAAGCTGGCTGGTTTCACGAAAGGTGAAGCCGATACCCTACGAAAGGCTATGGGTAAGAAAAAGCGCGACATTCTTGATAGCATGAAGCCACAGTTCATTACGGGTTGTGGTGAGAAAGGTATTGATGATAAGACAGCTGAAAAGATTTGGCGTGACTGGGAGGCATTTGCCGCATATGCCTTCAACAAATCCCACTCTACCTGTTACTCACTAGTAGCCTTTCATACAGCCTATTTAAAGGCGCATTATCCTGCGGAGTATATGGCTGCCGTGCTTACACACAATATGAATGACATCAAGAAGGTGACGTTCTTCATGGAAGAATGCAAGCGAATGGGTGTGAAGGTATTGGGGCCAAGTGTGAACGAAAGTGCAAGGAATTTCCGGGTGAATGATGAGGGAATGATCCGTTTCGGACTTGGAGCTTTGAAAGGTGTTGGAGGTGCGGCAGTTGATTCTATTGTAGAGGAAAGAACAGAGAGTGGACGTTATGTCTCTGTACTGAATTTCATGCAACGTGTGGACCTTAGAAATGTCAACAGAAAGACGGTGGAAAGTCTCGCACTGGGTGGTGCTTTTGATGATTTCGAGAACATTCATCGTGCCCAGTTTTTCCATGAAACTGGCGATGGCACCGTTCTCGAAAAACTGGTGAAGTTTGGTGCCAGGTTCCAGGAGAGCAAGGACGCTCCACCAGACTTGTTTGGAGATGTTGCGGAGGAGGTGGAAATTGCTGCACCATCAATGCCTGAGGTAGAGCGTTGGTCTACCCTCGAGGCTTTATCTAAGGAAAAGGAAGTCGTTGGTTTCTATATTTCAGGCCATCCGTTAGACGATTACAAAGTGGAGATCAGCAACTTTTGCAATATCACACTTGATCGCTTGCAAGACCTTGAAAAACTTCGCAACAGGGAGATTCGCTTTGCAGGTATCATCACATCTGCAGAACACAGGATATCCAAAAACGGAAATCCATATGGGAAACTAACGCTTGAAGGATATAACGATAGTGCGGAGTTCTTTCTGTTTTCTGACGACTATGTGAAGTTCAAAGATTACCTGGTTAATGGATGGTTCATATATGTTGTGGGTAAGGTGACACCAAAGAAGTGGCGTGACGATGAACTGGAGGTGAAGATCAGCAACATTGAGCTGCTCACCGATGTGAGGTCTAAACTTGCCAAAAAGCTGACCATTCATATGGATGCTGCACGTATCAACCAACAGATTGTTGAACAATTAGACGGAATACTACAAAGCGATAAAGGCGAGTGTAATGTGCAGTTCCAACTGGTAGACCGAGAGGAGGAGGTTCAGGTGGGATTGCAAAGCAGATCAAGAAAGGTTGAACTTACAGATGAACTTCTACAGGAACTGGAAGCCATAGAAGGAGTAGGGTTCAGGCTTTCATCCACATTCTAAAAAAGAAAAGCCCCGCTAAGCGGAGCCTTTCACAATGTTCAAATGCTTTATTTATTCTTTAACTACCCGGATGACTTCCTGGCCGTGCTTCGTATTGACCTGAAGTAAATACACACCCTTGGCCAGGGTAGATAGATTCAAGACCTCTGAGTTGCCTGCCATCCGACCTCGTAGAACCAATCTTCCAGTAATCGATGTTAGATTGTAAGAAGCCTCTCGCATATTGTGCTCAAGCCGAATGGTAAGTCGATCATTGAATGGATTGGGCTGAATAGTGGCAATGTCAAACTGATGTTCTTTAATAGAGACACCACTGATTGTAACACATGCCGAAGTGTCCGTACAACCATTTTCCGTTACCACAACTGCGTAATTCCCATTCGCGGTGGCGGTATAGTTTTGACTCGTTGCTCCTGGAATAGGGGAATAGCCATTGCTATCGCATTGTATCCACTGGTATCCGGCACCTGCAGCATTGGCAGTGATCGTAAAGCCTGACAAGGATGTGCTCGTGTCTACGGTTTTTACTGTAAGATTGATCGTCATCACGCTGTCGCAGCCTTGTGCATTTGGAATAGTGTCCATATAGTTTCCACTGGTGGTCCATGTTTTACCACTTGGAGACATGTAGCTTAAGCAAGCTGTATCACTGAATGTTGAGCTCGATGGATTACAAAGAATGAAAAGGAAATCCGGGGTCCCGTAGTGCAGGTTCGTTGCAGTTTGCGTTGGAAACGGTTGACCAGGATAACAGTTGTTGCAATACCTTAATATGTGGTATGTAAAGTTACTGTTGATCTGGCTGCTTGCCCCGAAGAAATATCCGCTGCTATCACCGTATAAGATAAGACTATACATGGTGCCAGCCTGAAGGGTTACAGTAGATGTGATAGGTTCGTAATCCCAGTTGTTGATCACATTACTGTTACTGGTTTGCTGATGAATAAGCTGCTGTGTATTTGTGTTAAAAATCTTCCAGATGAAGGTGCCAGCGGATGCTGGGACACGTTTCCCGAGATCAGTAATGGTAACGTTAACTGCTGGTGTGAAGTCAAATCCACGCGCCCAATCTCTAACTGTTGAGTTAATGGAAGTAACCACAACGCTATCTGTTACACTGTACTTCTGCTGTGCGTCAACGGAAAGTCGCAATAGCGTAAGCGTAAAACAAAGGAGGAGTAATCTTTTCATGGTATTAGGTTTGGTAATGCAAAGCTATGGTTTCCTGTTGTAGAGCTGAAATATTCACCAAAATTCGAACGAACAATCTTATGGTGAAAAGTGTCCAGTAACTTACGTTCTCAAAACAATTGAAGAACTAATTTTGTATGTATATTGAATCACTTATTCTAAACTACTAGGTATGGCGTTAGAGATAACAGATGCAAATTTCGAGGAGGTTGTTCTGAATTCAGACAAACCTGTGTTGGTTGATTTTTGGGCGGTTTGGTGTGGACCATGTAGAATGGTTGGCCCGCTTGTAGAAGAAATTTCAGGAGAGTATGAAGGCAAGGCCGTGGTTGGCAAGGTTGACGTAGACAACAATCCAGAGATATCTGCAAAATTCGGAATCAGAAACATTCCAACGATCCTTTTCTTCAAAGGAGGAGAGGTTGTAGACAAATCAGTAGGAGCGGTTCCAAAAGGCCAGTTAACTGGCAAGTTGGACGCGCTGGTTTAACTGGATACACAATATTTGAAGATCCTGCCCGTGAAATACAGGCAGGATCTTTTTATTTTACCCTATGCCGTTGAACATTGATAGAACCCGTATCGAGTCATACTCCAAGCTCGAGTTTCTTGCCAGACAGGTAGTAGAAGGTTTTATCACTGGCCTTCACAAGAGTCCTTTTCATGGTTTTTCGGTTGAGTTTGCTGAACACCGATTGTACAATACTGGAGAATCCACAAGACATATAGACTGGAAATTGTTTGCACGGACGGAAAAACTGTTCGTCAAGCGGTATGAAGAAGAAACAAACCTGAGATGCCACCTGGTACTAGATGTTTCTTCCTCCATGTTATATCCTACGGAGGCCAAAGGAACCTTTGAAGACCTCAACAAGCTCTCCTTCTCGGTGTATGCAGCAGCAGCTTTAATGAACATGTTACAACGCCAGCGAGATGCGGTGGGGCTTACTTTGTTCGACAATGAAGTAATTGAGCATACAGATGCACGTAGTAGCAGATCTCATTTGCGCAGATTGTATGATACCCTGGAGGAGCAATTGAACGAACATGCGGAGAACCGCAGGACTCTGGCGGTGAACGCATTGCACGAAATTGCAGAAAGAATACATCGAAGGTCGCTCGTGGTGCTGTTTAGTGATATGCTGGAAGCCCATGGCGAACTAGAAGAGCTTTTTGATGCATTGCAACACCTCAAATACAATAAGCATGAGGTAATCGTCTTTCATACGGTGCATAGACCTACTGAGTTGGATTTCGAATTTGAGAATAGGCCTTACCGGTTTGTTGACCTGGAAACAGGTGAAGAGTTGAAATTAAATCCGAATGAAGTTCGCGAACATTACGTTAAGCGAATTCAGGAATACGAAGAGGCCATTCGACTTAAGTGTGGACAATACAAGATCGATTTTGTGGAAGCGCATATTGATAAAGGATTTGATCAGATACTGCTTCCTTACCTGATCAAACGGCAGAAAATGTACTAGTGGCCCTTGATCCTGGGTGGAGTATTGATCAGATACTCAATAATTGATATTTCCGCGTACGAATTCCCTACCTTCTCCGTTGTGGATATAACCACAGGGAGAATCTATACAGTGTGCATCTTTTTAAATCAATCTTCAGCGTAGTCTGTGCAGGCTTTTTACTCTTTTCATGTACGGGTGATAACTACACCGAGGTGCAGCGGGGTTTCTATTATTGGAAAAGTGCTACTTATGAGTTAAGTGGAAGCGAAAAGAAAGCAATAAGAGATCTGGAAGTAGAGAAGCTTTACGTCAAATTCTTCGAGGTGGAGAAAAGTGCGGTATTCGGTCACGCCCCCGTAGCAAAAACTGGACTTCGTATATACAACTACTCCAGCAAGTATAACTATGAACAGGATTCGGCTCTGAGTTCGGTAATGGAGCGATTGGAAGTAGTTCCTACCGTTTTTGTTCGAAATGAAGTGTTGCTTGATTTGACTCCTGCCGAAGTTGATACGCTGGCAGACAACATGGTGTATTTGATCAAACGTTATTTTGTCAAACGTATCCACAGCACATCCAATTTTACCGAGATCCAGATCGATTGCGACTGGACACCGAAGACTCAGGAGAATTATTTCCGGTTATTGAAGGAAATTAAAACACGGTCAGAAAAGAAGCTGTCGTGCACCTTAAGATTGTACCCCTATAAGTATCCTGATAAGATGGGTGTGCCACCGGTTGACAAGGCAATGTTGATGTGTTACAACCTTAATAACCCCCTCAAATTTGGAGACCGCAACTCTATTCAGGACAATGAGGAACTGGAATCGTATCTGCGTGGTGCTGAAGTTTATCCGCTGCATCTTGATATTGCCCTTCCCTTGTTCTCATGGATACAGGTATATCAGAACGGTGCGTTCATGGGTGTGCTGAGAGTTGATCCGGAGCAGGTGATGGGTATAGCGGAATATGTTGAGCCTATGTGGTATGAAGTAAGGAAAGAGACGCTTATCGGAGATAGGCTGCTCAGGCCAGGCGATATGCTCAAAGTAGAAGGTGCCACTCCTGAAGGAAATCGGGAGACCATTCGTTTGCTTAGAAAGCATGTGAAATTCGACAAAAAGACAACCATAACCCTATTTCATTTAGAGGATCAGTACCTTAATCAAACTGAAGATGACCCGCTGGATCAATACTATTCTGCTTTTACTCGGGACGCTAACTAGCGCGTACCCGTGCTCATATTATCCCTTTGGGGAGGACATTCGTTTCAGAATGCTCAATACGTCTGCTTTTGGCTATTCTGAGTATGCGGTTTTCGACTACACTTCTCATTGGTTTGAACCGCAACTTGGATCAGAAGAAGCAGGGAGATGGAAGAACGTGGAGTTATGGCGAAAGTGGTCAGGCGCTGATTGCTCTAAAGAAGATATCTACGATGCGCTGTATGGTTCTCATCAACCTGGTGATAGATGGGAGGCATCCAATACGTTCATGAAATACTTGAAGAAGAACAGGGAAGGAGAGGAGTACCTGAAGTTTGCCTGGAAGTGTTCTGACTATAACGTATTTCTAACAGACCCATGGGAGCGAAGAAGTGCAGTGCAAGTTCCGGGGAGAAAGGAAATGATGTTGGAAGCTGTTAAGCGGGCCTCCAGTGCCAAAGATTCGATGCTCGGCAAGCGCTATGCGTTTCTGGCGGTACGCTTGGCGCTTTACGGAAGCGATACGAAGTTTCTTCGTGAGACCTATGACAATTTCTTTGAAGGGAGGAAGGATAAAGATCTGATCGATTATTGGGCTATGTACTTCAGAATGAGCATTGAGCCCGAAGGTCCAGAGAAATTGTTAATGGGTGCTCAAGTATTCAAGCATGCGCCAGACAAACGATTCGTGGTGTACCAGCGGTTAGGTTGGAGGTTAATCAGTGAAGCCAGAAGCGTTCCAAAAAGCGCAACAATGGACCAGAAAACAGCTGTTCACCTTATCAAGGCAGTTACCTATCCTGGGAAGGCGCTGGAAAGTATTGAAAGGCTGTATAACATGAATCCAAGTGAGGAAGCACTGGGGTTCGTGTTGTTAAGGGAGCTTGCGAAACTGGAAGATTGGATATATACGCCACATTACACGCGCTTCGCGCCTACGGTTCATACCGACAGAACAAGTGAGCAATATGCTTCCTATGCTCGCATGCAGGCACAGATCGCTAAAGATCGCACCTACGCCAGGAAACTTCTTCGTTTCGTAGAATCCGTTGACCTAAGTAAGGTGCATGATCCAGCAGTGTGGCAGGCGATGGTCGTTTATTTGAATTTCATGACCGGCCAAAACGAACAGGCAATTGTTAAGGCGGATCAATTGTTAAAACTCAATGACGTTGCGCAATCAGTAAAAGATCAAATCAACCAGTTTAGGGTACTTGCAATGCTTGGACGGCAACCCGCTGGACAATGCATTGTTCCAGAGGAAGTGAGGTCTTTTGTTATTAAGCAACACCAACGAGAAAACTATCGATTCATCTTCGCGATGGCGAGAGAGCTTAGATACAAGAGCAACACAACGGACGGTGCAGCACTCCTGTCAACCCTGTTACTCAGGCGTGGTGAGAAGTATTCGTATTACGCATTACCGTGGGAATCACCTGTTATGTGGAAGGGCCGCAAGGATCATCTGGTTCATTGGTATATGGATTATTACAACGATTACACAGACTATCTGGACGGTCAGTATACTACTGATCAATTGCAGGAACTTGTAAATCGGGCAGTGCAAATCAACAAGGCCGATAGTTTTGAGATGTGGCAGTTCAGGAAGATTCGGGCTGACCTTCCACGTTTGTATGATTTACTGGGGACAAAGTTTGTCCGAAAGGATCAACTGAGCAAGGCTTTGTATTATTTCAAACGAGTGCCAGACACGTTATGGACCTCCAAACACTACCCGTTTTATACTTACCTGAATGCGAATCCGTTCTATGCGAACTTTTACAGCGCACATTCAAAGACCGGGGCCGATACTATCCGGTATAACAAAGAAACGCTGGTAAGGAAGTTGATTCTGCATCTTGAGAAAGCCAGGAATCCTAAAGCCAAGGGCCGGGATCTACATTACTTTTTGGCGGCCAATTGTTATCTTAATATGACCCAATATGGCAACTCATGGATGATGAGGCGGTACTACTGGAGTTCATCACCGGGTGGTGTTAAGGGTTATCTGGATGATGCGGAGTATTACGGTTGTCGATTGGCCTGTAAGTACTATCTGAAAGCGAGGGAGCATGCCAGTACTCAGCCTTTCAAAGCGTTGAGTCTTAGAATGGCTGGGAGGTGTGAAAAACATCGTTTGGCCTATCAAATGGAGGATGAGGATATTGCCTATGGGAGCTGGGAGAAGTATAGAGATGAGTTGTTCAGACGAAACAAATATTATCGGCAGTTGAAGAAAGAATATCCGGATGACTATGATGACTTGATTAGTAATTGCTACTCATTCGAGGATTATTTTGCCAAGCGTTGAGAACCAGGATGAACAACATGTCGTGTCGCAAACCAAATAAGGAGCTATGAAACCAAGTGTTTATGGAATGTTGTTCATCGTGTTTGCAGTTACAGTTGTATCATGTGACGAATGTATGTTCAATCAGCCGCAGCCTGTTGATGGTAAGAACATCTACAAGTTTCCCAAAGTATTTCACGGCACCTGGGCGCATGATTCCGATACCATCATCGTAGATGCCATGCGGTTTAGCAACATTCAGCATAGGTTAGAGCAGATTTCAGTGGCACGTGTGGATACTTCGCCAATGTTCAAACTGTCCAATGGTCGGTTGTTCATCATCAAGCAGGATATGGACGAAAAGGTTTGGGGTGGTTACAAATACACAGAGGCAGACTCAACGATCACTTACAGGAAAAGGGAAGTGTTTGATATCTCATTGGGTTATACTGCCTTCATTAGAAAAGTTGGCCCGTACTGGTTACTGAATAACAAGCGCGATAATGGGTGGTGGGATGTTGTCTTACTGGAATCCACCAAAGATGGGAGGTTGTTGGCAAGAACGCTGGATAAGGATGATCTTCCTAAAATGAAGGGTGTTAAAGAGGTGTTCACACGGAAGTACGAGCATTACCTTGAAGCTGCCATTACCATGGATGAAATGGAATCGTTTGTCAAGGCCGGCTGTTTTTCCGACACCCTGTATAATTTAAATGCTTCAGAGAGGGTTAAAAAGTAGACTGTCAAACCTCCTTTCAAGATTTGATCTAAGGCATGATCTCTTGCCTTGATCAGTCCGTGAAAACTTCTGTATGTACCATGAATGCTAGGTTCAGACTTCCGACTGAATTAATATATTTATGGAATGAACAAACAGGCGAGTAAAGGAAAGCGTGCCGCTAAGGAAAACCAGCAAGCTGCTCAAACAAACGAAGCGAAGGGGGCTCCTGTGAAGGACAGAACAGTTGATTTCGCAATTGCAGGCTTCATACTTATTGGACTACATGTTGCGCTTGTTTGGTTTCTTAACCCAGGTCTGGACAAGTACAATATTCTCGACAGGGACTGGGGCTTTGATCACATATCGTATTTCTCCAAACCTGTCGTTTTCATATTCTATGGTTTAGCGGCCTTGTTTTGCTTGCCAATGCTTTCGAAGAAACTCTGGCCCGTTCTGGAAACGATATCTGAGAAGTTGGTGAATGGCATTGGCAAAATGAAGTACTTGCTATTTGTGGCATTGTCTGGTGCTTCGTTCTTCATGTTTAAGATGTTTTGCATCAAGTATGATTTCCTCGGAGATATGCGGATCCGAATGGTACAGACCCTTGCAATGGAGTTCAAGAAGAACTCTTATCTGACTATGTACTTGTTACATAAGATCCACAGTTCTCTTTCCGAATCAATGACCTTTGAGGACCGTACATTCTTCCAAATGCACAGCTTTATCTCTGGTGCTTTGTTCGTATTGGTGGCATTACTGATCTCCGATCTGCTTTACAAGAAACCGGTCCAAAAGATCATCTCTTTTGCTTTCCATATTTCAATTGCAAGTGTATTGTACTTCTTTGGATATGTAGAGATATATGGACTTCCAGGGTTCATGGTGGCCTTGTACCTGTACACATCTCTACTTTGCATTAAAGACAAGGTTCATTTTATTTTTCCCCTAGCTGTTGGCGTATTGCTGCCGGCATTTCACATCATCGGGATAGCATTTCTACCATCTATTTTGGTGGTGGCTTATCATAAGTATCCTAAAGTGTTCCCTGCTTTTGTCAAGAAGTGGAAGCCGAAGCGTTTTATTTACCTGGGACTACTGGGGCTTCCGGTCGGTTATATGTTAGCAAAGGCGATGGGCTTTGGCTGGAACTTTATGCCCGTTACTCCACCTAAGAAATGGCCTGATTACATGACCATATTCTCGTTGCGACACATTTGGGAGTTTGCGAACGCGCAAGTACTGGCAACAGGCACCGGTATCTTCTTCCTGATCCTTGTTATTCAGCGTATGATAAAGGGTAGGGTTGAAACCGATCGTACGTTTTGGTTTTTGTTCGTTGCAACCATGATATCCCTAACACTTGTATTCATTGCAGATCCTATTCGGGGCAGTGGTGACTGGGATGTTTTTGCGTTACCTGCAATTGCGGTTAATCTATTTGTGGTGTACGCGGTGCTGCGTTTTTCAGATTTCAAAGTGCAATCAAAAGCGTATCAGTTCGCACTATTGGCAGGTGTTGTGTTTAATCTGCTAAATGTGTTTACCTGGGTGGCAATTAACCATACAGATAAATCGATCGACAAGATCGCGGATATGTTAAACCAGGATCCTGGTAACTATTACTACCAGCGTCTTCCTTCTACAATGCAGCTAGCGTTTATGTATGGTGATAATGAACTGCATGAAGAGGCATTAGAGGCTTTTGAAAAGAACTACAGGGAGAACTATAATGATCCAAGAAGTCATCTGAACTATGCAAATCAATTAATGCAACGCGATAGAATGGATGAGGCTGCGGCTGTACTTGAGGGCACTTTGCAGATGGCTCCTTACTATCCGCTTCCTTACAGTACACTCGTGAACATTTACCAGCAGCAAAAGGATCAGAACAAGACCTATCAGGTTATAAGCAGGTTCTTTGATGCGTACCACCAGAATCCCAATGCGTTTCTGGCGCGGATGTCGAAGCAGGAAGTGTTGAGCTACCTGCAGTATCTCGGACAGGTTGAAAGTCAAAACAATCCACAGAGAGCGGGCATTATCATGCAGGACGTGCAGCAACTCCAGGCTGCCGGTGGAGGTTAATTTCTTCTCGTAAGACTTACCGATTGCTTAATGGCAATAGCGGCTCCCCACAGGGTAATGGGCACATATTGGCTGAGATGAACGATGATCGCAACCCCCAGAGCGATATTCTCATCAACAAGGTACGCGGATAAGGCCAGGATAGTCATTCCCTGAAACACGCCTATGTATCCAGGTGATGAAGGAATGAGTATGCCGAAGTTGACAACTGTTAAACAAAAGGTGCCAGCCAATATATTCGATGCACTGGATTCTATACCAAAGATTTCGAGCGCCAGGATGAATACAATGGCTTCTATGATCCAGATAATGGCACTTGACAATAGAACGAGAGCAGACCTTTTGTCGAATGCCAGAAACCTAACGGCACGTGCAATTTGAACCAGAATGCCACATAACTTGTTGGCAATCGTGCGTTTGATAATCTTCCGGATGGTGTGAATCACTTTCATGGCCGCTGCCCGAAGCAGCACAATAGCCAGCAGTGCACCCAGGAAAATGAGACTTGCGGTATAAGTGAGATTTCTAACCCAAACGGATTCCAATAGGTTTTGGTGAAGCAGGACAACGGCTACCAGTAGTAGCAACAATATGAGCCCATCAAGTATTTTCTCGGTCAGAACCGAAGTGAGCACCTCAATGCGGTTGGACTTGTTGGTTCTTGCAAAAAATTCGGTCCTTAAAAGTTCGCCACCACGCGCGGGAAGAATATTGTTACCAGCAAAGCCGATGACAACACTTTGTAAATAGGTGCGGAACGGTGTTCCTGTATCCTTTACAAACATGTGTTTCCAGCGGAAGGCGCGTACAAAGAAAGTGGTAACGTAGATAGAGGAGAGGAGTACAGGGTAAAGGAACCCAACGTTCTTTACGTGAGTGAAAGCGGATTTAAAGTCAAAGGACCGAGCGATATACCAGACCGCAATAATGGAAACCAGAATGCCCGCAACGCCAATTGCTCTGCTGGTTAATTTTTTGGATTTCATTATCTGCTGTTCCGCTCAGAATTTAGAAATGCGTTCAATCCATCAACATCCTTAGAATCAATGTTAATGCATTCATCAATGATGAAGAATGGCCGCCTCTTCACTTCAAAGTAAATCCTGCCCAGGTACTCACCAATGATGCCCAGGATGATGAGGATGATACCAGATAAGAAGAAGATACCCACAGCAACAGTAGCAAGTCCTGGTGTGTCTTCTGGTGAGTATCCCAGTATTTTGAAGTTGAATATTCTATGTACGATAAAGAATAGTCCCATCAGGAATGACGGGATAGAAATAATGAAGCCCAGGTATGTGGCTACTCTCAATGGTGCTACCGAAAAGTCGAATATGCCATCCAATGCGAGATTCACCAATTTTCGAAAAGTATACTTTACTTCACCCGCGAACCTCTCGGATCGTTCATACGCTACGCCAATTTGCTTGAATCCAGCATAGGCACGCAATCCACGAACAAATCGCCTCCGCTCCGTAATCTCATAGTTGAGTACGTTCACTACTTTTCGATCCATGACGCAGAAATCGCCTGAATCCAGTGGGATTTCTATATCGCTAATAGATCTAAGCAGCCTGTAAAAGAGCTTGTAAGAAACTCGCTTGAAGATGTTCTCCTTTCTTTTCTCTCGAATAGCATAGATCACTTCGTATCCTTCTCTCCATTTTGCCAAGAACCTGTGGAGCTCCTCTGGAGGATCTTGAAGGTCACCATCCATAATGATTACCGCATCACCAGAAGAGAGTTTTATTCCTGCGGAAACTGCAGCCTGGTGCCCAAAGTTCCTTGAAAAATTGATCACTTTGAACCGGCTGTCATTGGAAGCGATGGATTGCATGATGCCTTGTGATCGGTCTGTGGAGCCATCATTGATCAGGATGACCTCGAAGTCTTCACCCCACTCCGGAGAAGCATTCACAAGTCGCTGATGCAACTCGTTAAGCGTTTCTTCTTCATTGTAAATAGGGACAACTATTGAAATCATAATCAGTTGCTAATCTTATCAAAACCAATTTGTCCGGCTAAAGCCGTTCCGTAAGGTACATCAACACCTTCAACTCCCATCGCCTTACAAGCTTCTGCTGCCACGCGAATCGAATTATTGGTGCTTCGCTCGTCTGGATAAACGTGAGACATGTTTGCAAGATACATACCTTCCACATCAGTCTTACAATCAGGCACTTTAGTTGAAAAATTTAAGTCACATACCACAGCTGCTGTGTTTGTTCTGAAAACATAGGTATTCTTAATCCAGGACTGATCAAATTCGGGGTAGATACGCTTTAGTTCTGGTATCATCAGAGACTGAATCTCATCGTTGCTCATTTTCGCGATGTCTTCCTCCATGGCAAAATACCTGGATAAATAAGCTACGTGGCTTCCTCCGTACTCTTTAGAAGGAATCATGTTAGTGTGTTCGATTATTCCCCCAAAAGGGAAACCCTCATCAGACACGTTTAACCAGTAGATATCGCTTAACGGTCTGTTCAGTTCTAGAATCGTGCATACTGCGCCAAAGTATTCAACCCGAGCCAGCTCCTTAGAAAAGGTGGGTGCGCCATTTTCAAGCAATGGGTACAGGTAGATACTTGGAATGGTGAACAGGAACTGATCAGATTCAAAAGATCCGTTGGATGTGTGGATCGCCTGGAGCTTATTGTTCTCTATGGTGAGCGATTCCAGCTTGGCGTTGGTGATCAGCTTCGTTCCATGGTCTTTAAGGTACTGTAGCAAGGCATCAAGCAGCACCTGGAGGCTCCCATCCAGGTAGCCCAATTTCTCTCCGTCAGAATCTCTTGATTCAAAACGTTGCTTGATCCTGCCAATCATCCAAGAAAGAGGCAGAACATTGGCAAATGGCCCAAACTTGATACGCATCAAAGGCTCCCACAAGGCATTGGTTGTGGTGCGTCCTGCCTTCTTTCTCAGCCATTGTAGTGCCGAGGTTCCTTCGTGCTTTTTCCAATTTGCAAACTTGCCCATATAGATGGTAGACAACCCAAACTTGATCTTATCGAAAAAGCTGATGGGCTTAAAGCGTAGCAGATCTCCCGTTGAATCAAACGGATAGGTTTTCCCGTCACGGAAGACGCCCATGGTGCTATCATGATAAACAAGTTTATCTGTAAGATCTAACTCCCTTATGAGCCATTGGATTTCTGCATCGTGTGTGAAGAAGTGGTGGTAATAGAATTCAAGGTTGGTGCCATTCAAATCAAATGTGTTCAATAAGCCGCCAAACTCATTGCCACCTTCAACAACGGTTACCTGGTGTCCGTGCTTAGTTGCAATGTATGCAGCAGCTAATCCCGTAATTCCTCCACCAACGATCGTGATGTCCTTCTTCATTGCGCGTTAAATATACGATTCACCGGTAAGGAACCGGGGATAAGGCTAACGCTTTAAAATTCTGAATTGGAGGTGCTGGAGACTACTTCATGTAAAGTTTACTGCTCACAGAATGTTTGCCAAAGTTTCCCGTCAATATGTAAACGCCAGGAGCCGTTGAACTTTGAACATTCAGGGCAACTGTTTGCGTACCCTTTGTTATTCTGTGAATCTGTTGGATCACCACCTTGCCCTGAACATCAAGTAGAGTGAGATGCAGGTTGGTTTTGATATCAGAATCAACCCTTAACTGAAGCAGAGTACCTGCCGTGGATGGTCCTAGAGGAGTAATCCGCAACCCTATGTCGTTTGCTATGTCAATTCCAACGGGTGCTGCACAGTTTACAGAATCAATCCATTGAAATCCCGCGGTTAATATCTGGTTCCGGTTTGGAAAGTCTATGGTATGGCCAACTCCGGTCATATAGTTCCAGTTGGTTATACCTCCATTTGCAACAACGGAATCTCGAATAGGAAAGAACCGCGAGGAAGGGGAGTCTGAAGAACCATGAACGATGTACCAGGGCTTGCCCGAAGCCTTGTTTAGAACTGTGTTCACAGGCGTTGTGCCACTCATTGCAGAGCCAATGGGCAGGAAACCACCAAAGCGATTGATGTGATTTAATCCATAACTATAAGTTGTCATTCCTCCCCAAGAGAACCCCATACAATAGATCTTTTGTGCATCCACGTTGTACCATGAATGCATTGAGTCAAGTAACGCGGTAGTGAATGCGGTGTCAATTGGGTCGTCAACTCGGCCATCAACCCCACCATCTGGACAAGCCAGGATTAGGTTGTTCATTGCAGCGAAATTGATCAGTGTATCGCACCAGGATTGGGCATCCCATCTATTCGTGTTAAATGGATGCAATGCAAGCATCAGTTTGTGCGGAACTGTTGCATTGTAACCCGAAGGAATATAGATGGAGTATTTTTTAGCAGGATCTGATTGAAAAGGAAATGTTCCATCAATTCTCTGTTGAGCGAGGCTTGTAGAAGCACAGGCCACTAGGGAAAGTGCAATAAGTAAGATGCGCATGGATCGTATTTTCGGGAAAGGTAAGCATGACGGGAACACAGAAAAGTATCGCAACCGACAGATGATGCTGAAGTATTTGTTCGGAGAATGGACTCATGGTTGTTGGAATAGGCTAATTTTATGCCCTATGTCCCACCTCAACGTCATACTTCTCACTTCATGCGTTCTTATGACCGCATTGTCAGGATTTGCACAGAGTGATGAGGAGCGATTGAAGGAGATCAAGGCATATTTCTCGAAGGACGTTTACAGCACCAATGAAGATTCTTTGCTATTGATGGCAGATAAGGGGATTGAGTTTGCAGGTAAACTGGATGACGCTTCTTCGCTCATCTACTTTATTGGACAAAAGGGAACCATAAAATCACAGTTCTCCAAGTACCCGGAAGCATTGGAGTTATACCAGGACGCTATTAAACTTGCTGAAGAGAAAGGATTAGAGCATGAGGCGGCCTATATGTATAATTCTATGGGCAGCATTCATAGACAAACGGGCAATGATGAGGCTTCACTTGAATACCATCGCAAGGCGGAGAGAATCTACATAGACAATGAGGATTCAGCTGGACTTGCATCCGTGTACAACAATATTGGCATTCACTACATGCTGCAGGCCAAATATGATACTGGTATGGCTATGTGGGGTGAGTCTATGAAGATAAAGTTAGCGTTGGGTGATGAACAGGGTGCAGCAACCACCATGAACAATATGGCGATGTACTATCGTGATATTGGCAAAACAGAGCTTGCCATGAGCATGTGGAACAGGGTAATGAAGATTGATTCGGCCGCCCTGAACTACGAAGGCCTTTCTCTGTGCGCAACCAACATTGGTGAGTTGTACCTCAAGCAGTCGGATTCTACCAAGGCCTATAAATATTATCGATTGGGACTTGAGCTTGCAAGGCAGTCGAAATCTTATTTGTGGATTAGACATGCTTGGGCCCAGCTGGCATTTGCTTACAAACACTTTGAGGATTATAAACTTGCGTACCATGCTTTGGAGCAGTTTTATGTGGCTCAAGACAGCATGATGAGCAAAGAAAATCAGGCGCAGATGGCTGAGCTGGAGGAGAGGTTTGGAAGTGAAAAGAAAGCCATGGAAATTGAGAAGCTGGAAGGGGATAAGAAGCGCCAAACACTGCAGAACATTGCCTTGGCTATAGGATTAGGCCTGGCGCTGATCCTGGGATTGGTTATGCTCCGGAGCTACCGGCAGAAGAAAAAATCACACGACATTATCGCTCAACAGAAGGAAGAGGTTGAGCTTCAGAAAATGATGATCGAGGAGAAGAACCATGAGATCCTGGATTCGATCAACTATGCGAAACGCCTTCAGGGGGCAATACTACCTACCAAGGACTTTGTTTCTGAAAGATTGCCTGATTCATTTATCCTCTATATGCCTAAGGATATTGTTGCTGGAGACTTCTACTGGATGGATGAGATTGATGGCACAACCTTGTTTGCCGTAGCTGATTGTACTGGTCATGGGGTTCCTGGAGCCATGGTAAGTGTGGTTTGTGCCAATGCACTGGATCGATGTGTAAGGGAGCTTAGGTTGCAAAAGCCTTCAGACATCCTTGATGAGGCCAGGAGAATTGTGATCGAGCACTTCAATCGCAGCGCGGAGGATGTTTACGATGGAATGGATATAGCACTTTTCTCTATTCATGGAATGAATGTTCAATTTGCAGGTGCACACAATCCGTTGGTAGTTATCAGAGATGGAGAGTTAATGGAGTTCCGGGCAGATAAACAGCCCGTTGGTAAATATGATGCCGCTAAACCCTTTACTAATCATGAGCTACAGTTACAACCTGGAGATACCTTGTACATGTTTACAGATGGATATGTGGATCAGTTTGGTGGTGCAAGAGGCAAGAAAATGAAATCACAACCATTCAAAGAATTACTGGTTTCACTTCAGGACCACGGAATGGAGGATCAACGCGAAATGCTCGAAGAGAGCTTTATCAAATGGAGAGGAGAACTAGCACAGATTGATGACGTTTGCGTAGTTGGAGTGCGCGTGTAGTGTTTATTTGACCAAAGTTGATGAAAAGAATAACGATCATATTGGCGATAGGATTGCTGGCAGCGTGTTCCGGTGAGTCGAATTGGACTGCTGAAGAACGATCTGAGTTCATGGAAGATTGTACTTCTAAAATGGTGACCAATGGTGAAACCAAGGAAGAGGCACGTGTTTACTGCAATTGTTGTTTAGGAGAACTGGAAACTAAGTTTGAAACAGGTGCCATTGCCAAAAGGGAACTTAGCGATCAGCAGATGGTGGTGATTGAGAATGCGTGTTCTCGCTAGGATTGCTCTATAATAAGGTCACAGTGAGAAACAGAATGTCATCTGTTTGTTCGTTATTACCTAGCCAATCTTGCAACTTTGATAGCACATGTGTGTGTATTCCCGCACCTACATCCGCCTGTTCTTCGTTCAAAGATTCTTCGATCCACAACCGAAATCGCTTTCGGGTTATTTTCTTTTGCTTCGGCCCTCCAAATTGATCAATTAAACCATCCGTGGTAAGCACAATAACATCTCCGGAGGTATAAGGGATCTCACACACTGTGAAAGGGTGCGGTGATTCTACTTCTCCTATTGGTTGTTTGTCGGGATGTAGTTCTACTAGTTGCCACTGGCTTGTTTGAAACCGAACGGTGGTATTCTCTACATCTATTTCCCTATTGCGGGTCAGGTAATACGCAGGACTGTTTGCCATGGCGACCTGTAAGAGGCGGAGACCCTGATCCACGATACACAACGCCACATCCATGCCATCTCGCACCTGATGCTCCATCTGGTCTTGAGAAAAGACTGAACTCACCTCATGTCTTGTTTCATCTAGGATACTTCCAGGATCGGGCTCCTCCAAGCGGCCAGTTACTGTATTTAATATCTTATTGCAGATCATGCTCACCATCGCACCTGGTACACCATGACCGGTGCAGTCTGCTACAGCGAAAGCTGCTTTGTTATCTCCAATTGAGGTTCCCCAAAGAAAATCCCCGGAGAGCAGGTCTTTAGGCAGGAACAATCCGCGAACTGGTAGTTGAAGTAACTCCTTCAATTGTTGCTCAGAGGTGAGCACAGAGCTTTGGATCCTGGTTGCATAATGTATGCTGTCCGTGATCACTTGCTTCTGTTCTTCAATTTCTCTGGCTTGTGCTGTTACCGTGTTCCTTTGCAAGATCAGTTCTTGTAATCGGATGTCATACAGACTGGAAATAAATTCCCTCCACGAGCTGTACTTGTCGTACCACTCTTTGGTTTTGGTGCATGGAACAGCAATAACTTTCGATTTTACGGAGGCAACTCCGGTGCCTACGCTAGGTGTATTCTTTTGTCCAGCCACCAGGGAAAGAATGCAGCCTTCACCAGGTTCAATATTGTAGATGTGGGTGTTTCCGATCGCTTCAGTGAACTGGTTGACAGCAATCGCCCCTTCCACCAGCAGGGGTATGTGTTCTACCCGGTCGTTCTGTTTGACCAACACCGTATCCGGTTCCACTTCTACCACTGGAAAGGCTTTGATCTCCTCAAGAAGTTCAGCCTCAAATTTACCTTCGAATGATTCGTACATACAGGCTTAGGGTGGTCTTCGTTATCAGATGGAAATATAGTTAATTCAGCAAGCACATCAATCCGTAGATTTCATCGAATTCATGCCGGAGACAGACTTATCCGAGCGAGGGAATTACCAACCCCTCAAGAAACAATACCAACCAATAAAACAAGTTGTAGCTGCTCTTTTCAAGGGGTATTTTGGTTCGAAACCAAAGCTGGAAAGGCATGAAATTTATTACAACGTTATCACTTGCTATACTAACTTTTTGGGGCAATGCGCAAATTACCCTGGATTGGGCAAAAGCTGCTACAACGAATGGTTACAGTACGTTCACCGGGTGTCAAACCATAGACAATCAGAACAACATTATCATTGCTGGCTACTACAGCCAAACAACAGATTTTGATCCTGGACCGGGCGTTGCTAATATGACCCCTCCAGGAACAGCTACCAATCAAGACGCGTTTATCGCTAAGTACGATTCATTGGGGAATTATAAGTGGGCACTGAGCTTTGGCGGTCCCCGCTACATAGATCACATTACAGATATTGTTGCGGACTCAGATGGCAGCGTTTATGCGATCGGTTATTTCCGTGATTCAGCAGATTTTGACCCAGGTCCTGGTACGGCTAAGATCGTGGCGTCCTTTACCAATGAGCAATTCGTAGCGAAGTATGACTCTGCTGGAAACTACGTTTGGGCCTTTACCATTGGAGCTGCGGGAAGTTATACTTCAATCGCTCTTGACCACAATGAGAACATACTCTTCAATGGAGAGATACAACAGGGAAAGGATTATGACCCAGGTCCTGGAGTTAGGCTTTCCACGGCCCAGGTCAGTACTTCTACTGCATTCATGGCACGATTTGACAGGAACATGAATTTCCTGGATGTGATGGAATATGGTTCATCGTCCATGGGTTACATTCATGACATTGAAGTTGATAAGCAGGGGAACATTCTGTTCACAGGATATTTTGGTAACACGGTAGATTTTGACCCCGGGCCTGGCACACAGAATATGACTTCAATGGGTACGATTTCGAACGTTGTGGTAAAATGGGATTCAGTTGGAAATTACCTGTGGGCATTCCAATTAAGTTCTGGGCCAGGCGGTCAGGGTAGAGGATGGGCTATTTCCACAGATGATTATGGGAATGTTTATACCAGCGGTCAATTTACAGCCTCGGGATCTCAGATCGATATGGACCCGGGGCCTGACTCAGCATATTTCGCCAAGACCGCACAAGCAAATGCTTACGTTGCAAAGTACACAGCGAACGGAGATTATTGCTGGGCACTTTTTATTGGTAATACCTCGGTTTCAGATGGCTATGGTGTTGTAGCGGATGCTGTAGGTAATGTTTATACGACCGGACGTATGACGGGAACAACGGATTTTGATCCAGGCCCGGCAACTGTAAACCTTACCAGCAGGAGCACCTCAGTTTCAGATGTGTATGTCGCCAGTTATACTACCAATGGTCAGTACTTAGATGCATTTACGGTATATGGCTCGTCAGGTGGAGGAACAGCAGCGGGATTAAGTAAATCTGGCAAGTTGGTAATCAGCGGAACATTTAGTCGTAGTACCGACTTTGATCATGGGCCGGGAACTACAAATCTCAGCAATACGGCTCAATACGGTAATGCCTTTATTACTCAATACAATGGATGTAGCACGGCACCTGGACAACCGGGAGTATTGATTGGACCTGATACGGTTTGTTCAGGAACCATGCAGTCTTATGCGGTTTCCGGGGCAATTGGGGCATCAGGGTATGCATGGAACCTTCCTTCAGGTTGGAGCGGATCAAGCAGTGATACCAATATCACGGTTACGGTTGGCCCTAACGGGGGAAGTGTGTCGGTTGTTGCACTGAATGGGTGTGGTAGTAGTTCATCCCAGTCTATGAATGTACACGTTAACTACACCGATACTTCTGTTTCTCAGGCTTCAAATGTGCTGACTGCAGCTAATACTAATCCTGGGGTCATATATCAATGGCTCGATTGCAATAACAATCATGCTGTAATACCTGGTGCTACAAATCAGGTTTACACTGCAACAGCCAATGGAAGCTATGCGCTGAGTGTAACAGAGAACGGTTGTACAGACACTTCAGCATGTTATACGGTAACAGGTGTTGGGATTAGGGAGAACTCATCCGATAAGATCAGCGTTCATCCGAATCCATCCAAGGGGATCTTCAAGGTGACCATAGAAGAACAAATAGGTTCACTTGTGGTGTTTGACATGCTGGGCAACAAAGTGTTGGAGAACCCAACGTTCAGGTCGTCTGCGATAGTGGATTTGGAGCATTCTCCGAAGGGAGTTTATCTGCTTCGGTTTAACTCGGGAAGTCAGGTATACTCCAGAAGAATAGTCATTCATTAAAAAGTAGAGACCAAATGCGAAAGTATATCATGATCATGTTGCTTATAGCAACAGGTGCTACCCAAGGGTATGCTCAATTAAAAGTAAGCTGTGAAAGCCTGAAGGGTGGCAGTAAGTCTTCGGGGATCAACCGTGAGATTGCAAGTGCGTGCAAACGGATATGGGAAACCAATGCGGGTCTTGGCGTTGCCGGTCCATTCGGAACCTACAAACGCCATGTTTTCACGGGATCTACCGCCATTATTAGAAACGAACTGGGTGTAATACTTCAGAAGAAGTACTACCTCCGTGCTGTAATTCAGAACAAAAGGGGAGTGTGCAAAGTTGCGGATGTTACTTTGGCCAAACCTTATGAAGGAGGAGGACGATATGGAGGATTTAGTGGTGCCTACGTCCAGGGTTATGCTCCGAAGGTGAATTGTGATTGTGTGGATCAGTTGCCTGATTGGCTTAATACGGGAAGTGCGTTAACACAAGACGATATCAAAATGAACAAGGCCATACCCATTGGAAATAAGGGATGGAAGAAGTACGAAGCAGGTGAGTATGAGAAATGTATTGAGCTTTCAGACAAAGCCAACGCCATATATCCGGTGGGACTTTTCTTCGCAAATAAGGGATTATCCCAACTCATGCTGGGTAGAAATGAAGAAGCTAAGGCTTCCTACAAAAGTGCGATCGAACACATGCGTAAACAATCCAAAACCAAGGCCAGGTCGGATTTTAAAGCGGTGATTGCGGATATCGATAATGCGAAAGAGAAGAAATCAAGTATCAAATCAGAAGAGATCAGGGCACTGCTCAAAAAAGAGTACGATAATCTCTAACTTCCAGACTTCGGTAGGAGAATTACCAGCAATGAATGGCTCCTAGAAAGAAATAAGATCGCGCAAATGAAGTTGTACCGCTCACGTTACGTGAAACGAATTTATCTATTGTGCTTTCTTGCAGGGAGCTACACAACTGCTTGCGCTCAGGACACTACGGAGGTGCAGGCGCTTTACAACGAGGCAGCCCAGTTGATTTACAAGGATCCAGCGAAAAGTCGTGAATTAGCAAGCCAGGCCGTTGCCATGGGGCGTAAAATAGGTTGGTATAAGGGGACCGCCACGGCACATTCCTATGTTGGTGCTGCAAGCAGGTTCTTAGGTGACCATGCCGCGGCAAAAGAGAATCTGCGTGAGGCTTACCGGTATTATACTAAGGCAAATTATCCTGCTGGACAGGCCTTCGCGTTGAGTCAATTGGCCAGTGTTAAGGCTACGGAAGGGGATTATGGAAAGGCTTTGGATTTACAGTTGAAAGCCCTAAGCATTTCCGAGAGTATTGCAGATACAGCTAATCAGGCCATCACCCATACCAACATAGCTGGCATCTATCAGGTGCTTCGAAGAAGGGCCAAGGCGGTGGAACATCATAAGCGAGCATTGAGGTTAAAGAAGGCGTGGGGAAACCAAAGGAGCATTAGCATCACCCACGCCAATATGGCATCCCTGTTTTTGGATATGGAGCAGTACGATGAAGCTGAATCGCATATACGCAAGGCGCTCTTGATTCAGGAAGAATTAAACGATGCACAAGTCATTGCAACATGCAAAACGAATTTAGGAGTCATAGAAACGGTTCGGGGCAATCCAGCTCAGGGGCTCAAATTGCAGGAAGAGGCAATGTCTCTCTACGAGGTTCTAGGAGATTCTGAGAAAATGGCGAGATGCTGGTCTTCAATTGCCGATGCGCACAGAGCCATGGGTAACATAGAACAGACCATTCAAGCGTATAAGAAAGGAGAAGAGCTAGCCGCATCATACCCCGATAAATTAATCTTGCAGCACATATATGCGGGTTTGGCAATGGCCCATGCAGATAAGAACGATTATGAAAACGCCTATAGGTTCAAAACTCTTTCCTATAATCTGGATACAGCTATAAGAAGTGCAGATGTAAACGAACGGATCAGTTTGCTGCAAGAAGAATTTGAAGCCAGTAAGAAAGACAAAGCGATAGCCCAACTTCAACTGGAGAATGAACGTAGGCGCTTGGAGGCGGATAGGCGGAATTTGCTCTTGTTGTCAGGCGCGTGTTTGCTTTTGGGAATTGTGATTGCTGGAATATTCTATTTGCGTCAACGACAGATCGCTGAGCAAAAGACAAAAACGGAATTGGAACAAAAGGCACTCCGTGCACAAATGAATCCTCATTTTTTGTTCAATAGCCTCAACGCAATCCAGGACATGTATACCGGAGGAGAACAGGATTTGGCCAATGAATACATTGAGGATTTCAGTTTGCTACTCAGGCGCATACTGGATAACAGCGGAAAGGAACGGATCCCGGTCAAAGAAGAGCTGGAAACACTTCGTCTTTACCTACAGTTGGAAAAAGCACGAAACGGAAAGCTTCTTGATTACGAGATATCCGTAGATGAGCACATAGATCAATTAAACACGTGGATTCCTTCAATGGTTATACAGCCACTTGTGGAGAATGCGATCTGGCATGGAATTTTGCCGTCTAAGAAGCCAGGAAAAGTGAGGATTCACCTTGCTTCGGCTAGTCCGGGTGGTCCCATCGTTTGCACGGTAGAAGACAATGGTATAGGAATTGAAGGAAGAACGGTTGGTAAGCAGCAGGCGCATGATCCGAAGGGCCTTGAGTTAACCAGGCAACGCTTGGGAACTGATTTGAAGATTGAACAATTGGAACCTGGCACCAGGGTAACTATGACCATATCAGTATGATAAGAGCGGTAGTTATAGATGATGAGAAGCGAGCTCGTGATCTATTGATAAGAAAATTGGAGCAGTCGCTGGCTAAAAGGGTCAAGGTTGTGGGGCAGGCGGATGATGTGTCGAGTGGAGAAGAGCTAATTAAAAAACAAAGGCCTGATCTGGTCTTTCTGGATATTCAAATGCATGAGGGTACCGGATTCGATTTACTTGAAAGGTTTTCTGAGATCAAGTTCGAAGTGATTTTTATTACGGCATACGATCAATATGCCTTGGAGGCATTCAAGTTTTCGGCCTTTGGTTATCTGCTAAAACCGATTAAATCGGTTGAGCTTTCTGATGTTGTTGACAAATTGGAGGCCCGGTTGGAGCAGTTAAAATCGGGAGCAGATAAGCGACTCAAGGTTCTCGTAGAGAACTACGGTGACGATGAGCGCATCAAAAAATTGGTTGTAACCAATAGGAATGGCTTTCAGGTTACCCGTGTGGAAGATATCATTCGGCTGGAGGGAGATAGCAACTATACCCATTTCATTATTCAGGGAGGAACGAAAATAACCACCAGTAAGACGCTGGGAGAATATGAGGAATTACTTAACGATCATGGCTTCTATCGTATCCATCAAAGCACGATCGTGAACCTTCGTCACGTAAAGGGATACAACCGAGATGCGGGTGATAGGGTAGAAATGTCAGACGGAGAAAGCTTCAACCTAAGCAGGCATAGAAAATCCGACTTTCTTCAGCGGTTCAATCCGTAGTGCGTATCACAATGTGAGTCACGGAGAAAAGGAACGACCGTCACGCTCTTTTCATTGACAATAGCTTCCAAAGCTCATTCGATTCAACCTGAAACAGGTTACTTTTCAAAAACCTTTAGATCAATGGTCTTCTTTCCGTTTTCGTCCCAAATGACAGTCTTTTCGCTTTTAACCTTTGGCACTCTTCTTTTTATATCGAATCCGTGTACCGTTTCGAAGGTTCTAGGAAAGGAATAATATCGAATAATTGTCTTCTTCTTTTTTTTACTGTTAGGGTAGAGCGTGGTTGTCGTTTCTTTTTTATCATTTGATCTCTTGCTACCCCCGTTTCTTTTTTGAATGGTTGTTTTTCCTCCCTCTTGATGCGTGATCTTTTTGTCTCGAAAGATCCAGCGTTGCTTGTGTACGGAGCTGTACCCTTGTGGGTATTTATCCTTTGTTTTTTTGTCTTGGCTATTTGCCTTCCTCTTTCCGGAATTCTTTACTCTAGGTGTTTGTTTTTCTTTTTCATCAACGGCAATCTTGACAGGCTTTTTCTGAGAGTACTTTAAATGATGTAACACGTATCCATTTCGTGGTTCTTGCTGGACTATTTTAACATTCTCTTCTGTTCTTAAGGATACCATCGAGTTGACCAATTCAGCTCGCAAAAAGATGATGTTGCCGTATTTATCCTTCTTTAGTTTTGAGTATCGCAATGCCTGGAGACATCTTGCAGAGTCTGAGGAATACTTGAACAACTTTAAACTTGGGACAGTTTCGGTGAAGGTGTAAGAACCGTGTAGAAAGGGGAGGTCTAGCTCAAATCGGTCATCCATGTGAGGAGCCAGTAGATACAAGAACATCGTATCTTTTGATATCAAATCAACTGCTCTGATTTGTACAATTGGACCATAATGCATTGAAATTGAGGTAAACCCAAGGATCATTGGATATGACCCGGTTGGTGGCCATGTGAAAACTGAATCCGATGTGACCAGTTCAATCTTAAGATTTGTAGAATCATGTTCCTGATGAAGGATATGGACTCTGAAATGATTTCTATAGGACCCTGGTTGTGCCCAGCTTGTCAGAACTCCAATTAGGAACATTGCTGTGAGTAACATCTTCATAAGGCACCATGTACTGTTATGAATGCGAACATTCAATGCTAGAACATTAACTTATTGCTTGTTAATTGGATTACTAAATCGCATGTTTTCACAAAAAAAGCCCAACACTTTGTGTTGAGCTTTTGCGGTCTGGACGAGACTCGAACTCGCGACCCCCTGCGTGACAGGCAGGTATTCTAACCAACTGAACTACCAGACCAATTTTCCAGGCATTTGCCGCTGACAACAGTCAGCCTTTGTGGAAATTGTTTCCCCTATTGGGGAGGGCAAATCTAACGTTTTTCACAAAAATTCTCTAGTTCATCGCAAAAAGAATGGTTCAGTTTTTGTACTGAACAAGGAAACCAGAACCATGAGATCAGCCATCCTCGTCCTTTTTGTCCTTTTAATTAGTGCCTCAATCTTTGCCCAGAACAGAATGGGATCAACTGATTATGCCCAGCTAAAAAGGGAACTGGCACACGTCAAGTACATCTCTTGTCCACCAAAAGCGGCTATACGTTATACCGAAAAGACACGTAAAAGACAGCCTGTGAAAAGGAAATACAGGTTGGCTTCTGGTAAGCTGCTCTTCAGGTCGAGCTACAAGTACGAAGGAGATATGCTTGTCTCAAAGAAGTTTACAACCCCCGCACTGTCCGTGGCCCCCTTTGTGAAAACCGTATTTAATTACGGTGATGCAGGTGAAATTGTGCTTGTGGATATCATGCACCGCAAGGATGCAGGAGGGAGGGTTCATCAAACCAACATTACCAAATTTGTTTCTCCCTCGGGTAAGGTGACGCAGAAGGTGTCTAAGACCTCTTGGAGTTCCACCTCTGCGGCCCAAATTGCTGAACAATCAAGGAAGAACACGGAGGCGATGATGCGAAGGCAGAAACAATCCAGTGACGCTTTTGTCAATGCACTGGCGAATAGTTCCTCAAGTCGAAGAACTTCGGGTAGTGCAGGAGTGGTTATCCTGGGAGATCAACACCCATCCAGTTGCAATAGGTATTACAGCTATAGACATCACTACGATCCAAGGGATGAACGATCGGTACCATACTACGGTACGAACCCGCATTACTATAGTCGTTTCGTAGACCATCCCTATGCCAAAGTCAAGTACTACTACAATGGTAACAACCGGCTTTCAAAAATGAGCTTTCGGGATCGATCCAACCTGACCGTAGGTTACGTGCGCTATTACTATGATCATTCTGGCAATCTAACCGATATCCGATTCTATTGGAACAACAGACTGGAAAAACGCTTTAGGTTTAGATTTGATTCGAACAACCGGTTGACTGAGCGCGCAGCATATAACGGTCAAGGACAACTTATTTACTAGTTACCACCTCAAATCGCTCGTTGTACAACCATTTCTTGATGAAATACCTGTTTGAGGTAATAGGAGTGATTAAATAATTATTGCTGCTGTTCAATGCTGGTGACTCCCTTGCGAATTCACAGGTAACCTTAGCTTCTCCAATGTAACTTGAATGAAGAAAGAAGAGTTCACCCTTTCTCTTCAGAAGGTACCCAACGTGGTTATCCAACCCGCATTTGTATAATCCCTCCTTTAAGACGTAGAGCTCGTCTACTTTCTTGTACCATTTGAATTTACTGTAGTCGTCAACGATGCTTTTTGCACCATTCAGTGCGGCTTGTTGAGCAAGGCGGTACCTATTGATGTTTACACCCATGTGCTTCATTGTAGTAGATATGAAGTATCCGCAGGCGATAAGCCCCTGGTTAGGAACGTCTGTGTATCCATTAAAGTCCCAGTCTGTGCCATACCAGTGTGGTATGATTTTATTGACCAGGAATTCAGTGAATACTACACCGGCTGAATCAATGCTGATCTCACCTTGACTTACCTGAAGTCTTAGTTTGTTTCTTAGCTGTAGTGCCTGTGCTTTTCTATCTAGGTATTTAGCATTGTCCTTCAAGGTGATACCATAATCCTCAATCTTGGGACCTAAATCCAGAAATTCTACATGTTGTGCAACCCGAACCGATGGAATTGGTGTGAATTCCTGTTCAGTGTCTTGAAACAGAGATATGCCAGTAATACACAGGGCTAGTGCGCAAATAAGTGTGATTGATTTCATGAGTTCTCCAGTTGTTTAACTGTAGAAATGCAGAAATCCTTTTTCGATACACGTTAAAGTATGTTAATCCTTTCCAGGATTCGGGCTTAGCAAGTCTGGTATCTCCTTTTTTGAAACATACCCGGCCCTTTGCTGTTGAATTTTCAACTGAGGGGACATAACCACGGTAGTGGGGAACGTAATCTTACCGTTCACTGTACCCAGATACTCGGCAAGTTCATGGTATCTGGATTCAACACGTCCCTTGTACTGTCTGCCAAGAAAGGTCAAATTCTCTTTGCTTTCAGCGTTAAGTTTGATGACGTAAAAGTCTTTATTGAGTTTAGTTGCAACCTTCTTGTCTGCAAAGGTTGACTTCTCCTGCATCTTGCAATACTTACACCAATCGGTGTGAATGAAGACCACAATGGCCCTGGGGCTCTTTCTCAAGCTATCTGAAAGATCCTTCGCTTCTGTCCACCGTGTCTGGCCAAACAAAAATCCTGTAAATAACAGGCCAAGCAGAGTGGAGGCGAGCCTTAAAGTCATTTTAAGGAGTATCTCAATCCAATGAACCCTCTGATGCCCTGGTTAGGAGCGAAGACATAAGATGGATCGAAGGTAAGGGCGTTAGGATTGTCAGGAGTAGCAAGTACCTCACCAGCGTTGTTGAAAACGACCTGGCTATCGAACGGATCGAAAGCTCTTGCAATGCTATTGGAGGGGGGTGTATAGTTAAGCAGATTCTTCACACCACCATAAAGTTGCAAGCCATTCATCCAGGTCTTGGTGATCTGAATATTCTGGATGCTGAACCATGGCGAAAATTCGGGGCGATCGTCTGTCTCACCTAACAATGGCAGTTTCATAGGGCCGTATAGGTTTCCTGTGTAATCTACCTTAATGCGGTGTTTAGGAAACTCGTAAGATGCATTCCAGACACCTGTAGCCTGTTCCGTTAGTAATTGTCTTGCCTTAATGTTTGCTTCTACAGCGTAAACGTCCATCACAGTGGCACCTGCGAGAAGTTTGAGACCGCTTTCAAATGCGACATCCAGGTTCATCGATACACCCTGAGAAACTGAGTGTCCATCCAGGTTACTATAAATGATCTTGTTGGGGTCCGTTTCATAATCAGGAATGATCTTGTTGGTAAAGTAAGTGTACCATCCGCTGACGTCCAGACCTATATAAGCTCCGCCTTTCGTGATAAACTTCTTCACAACATTTACGTTCCCATTCCACGACTGTTCGGGAAGCAAATCTCCGATGAATTCAACCTTTCTTGCTCCTGTTAAAGCGGCATGGTCTTCAGTAAAGACATTCGCTACCCTGTAGCCATTACCAGCACTCAGGCGAAGTACACCCAGCTTGTCTTTTGTTGATAGCTTGTAGTTAAGGCGCGGGGTAAAGATGTCTCCGTGAATGCTGTTGTGATCATAGCGCATACCCATGAGTAGTGAGTGTTGCTCATTAAGTTTCCATTCATCCTGTATGAAGATGCCCGGAAGCTCGCTGATGGAGGGCTGGTTGGTTGGGTTAATGGAATCAAAGGTGGCGGTTGCGGGTGTATTGTCATCGTACCACGTATAACGGTATGTGCTTCCAATCAAAAGATCGTGATGCTTGAGTTCCTTATTCCACACCAATTGTCCAAAACCCACATATTGATCAGCAATATACCAGGTGTCACCATAAACTGAATTCTGATGATGACCATTGGCGCTGAACATAAAGTTGATCTGTTCCTTTACGGGCAATTGGTAAATGCCAAAGGTTTCCCACCGACTCGTGTAAATGCTTTCTCCATATACCTCGGTTCCGCCTCTGTGCTCGTTTCTCCAGTTCATTTCTCCACCCCAGCGGTCTTCGTATACATACCTTCCAGCGAGAGAAAATACGCGGTTGTCTTTCCGGTCAAATGAGATCTTATTGAAGATGGATATACGGTCTTGTAGTGTCACATCCGTAAATCCATCATTGTTGTTATCCAGTGGGTTGTCATAAATGAAATAGTTGAGGCCTGTTAGTGCATGTACTTTCTTGCCTAGCTTGTACTTCACACCAAGGTCTGTATTCACTTCCATCCAACTGGAGGTCATCATGTCGAATGAGAATACGGGTGCATTTACTGGCTTCTTGGTAATCACATTGATTAAACCACCAACCGCTTCGGAGCCATACAAGGTAGAAGCAGGGCCTTTAACGATCTCCACACGCTCAATAAGACTTTGTGGGATACCAGTTAATCCATAGACTGTAGAAAGGCCACTAACGATAGGCATTCCATCGATGAGTACCATGGTATACGGGCCTTCCAGTCCATTGATGTGAATATCACCTGTATTGCAAACATTACAATTGAGCTGTGGTCGGACCCCATTCACATTCTGCATTGACTCAAAGACAGAAGGAGTAGGGTTGGCCGCAAAGAAAGCAGGCGAATAAACTTCCACTGGTACCGGACTTTGTAATCTACTTATGGGTTTCATCGTTCCACTTACAACCATAGCATCCAGCGAAGTGGCTGCTTCTTTCAGTGTGGTGGAGAAGCTGACAGAAGGCTTTTCATCACTTACTGTTATACTAGATAGTTGAGGTTCGTACCCTAGGAGGGTAACCTCTAGCTTGTAAGTTCCGTTAGGGATGTTGGCCAATCGGTAAGCTCCTTCCTGATTGGTAAGCGTGCTAAACGATGTGCCTCTTAAGGAAACACTGGTAAATTCCAGGCCTTCGCCTTTTGCTGATTTAATGGTGCCACTGATGGTTCCGGACTGACCGAGCATCAATTGTGAGCCGATCGCGAGTGTAAATAGAAGTATGTAACGCACTTTAAACTAATTGATTTAAGCAAATCTAAGTAAAAAGTTTAGACATGCCTAAAAATCTAATTAGTTTCCTCTACAAATGCTCTTACGCCACGCAGGATGGGAATTGTATGTCGATCCTTGTGCCTGCTGGAGTGCCGGAACGGTCCTTCAGATCGTGAACTTTTACTGAGTAGCTATCATCCTCAAGATCGTTTAACAATGAAAGACGGGTTTGCGTGATGCCCATGCCCAGCGATTTGTGTGCTTTACCCACGCGGAGAGCCTTAAGCTCCTTGGCTCTTTGGCGCCCAACACCATCATCCTCAATAGAACAAGTGATCAGGTCGCCATATGATTTAAATCTAATGCACACATGACCTTTACCTTCCTTGTTTCCAATGCCATGAACTACAGTGTTCTCCAAGTAGGGTTGTAAGAGCATCGGTGGAATGGTGATTTCTTGCGGTTCAATATTTTCGTCTATTTCGATACTGTAGGTGAACTTGTCGTGATAACGTTTCATCTCCAGTTCCAAATACATCTCTAAAAAGTCTATCTCATCCGCCAGGGTTATGACCTTGTGTAATGAGTTTTGCAGTACAGACCTCATCAGTCTGGAGAACTCAGAGATAAAGTTTAATGCCGGCTCTACGTTCTTGTCCAGTATGTAGTATTGAACAGAGTTCAGGGAATTAAAGATGAAATGTGGATTGATCTGTGAGCTAAGCAACATGGATTGGTACTGGATGGCATGTCGTTTTTCTTCTTCCACTTTCATGTGAGCCATTTTCTGGTCGGTGATGTCAACCCCAATCCCAACCAGAATGTTTCCAGGTGCACGCTGATCCTGCCATAGGATGCAGCGTTCTCTTCCATAACGGTCTTTGGTCCAGCTTTCGTAACTACCATGAACCGGAACGAGGCCACGGGCGGCCTGGCTGACGTATTCTTTCCGCTGACGCATATCAGTTCCATCATTAAGTGCGTACCACCCGTCTCCTTGAATATCCCCTATGCTGTGTCCCAGACCGCTCTCAACAGACTTGCTGGCAAAGAAGATGTCTCCATTCTCATCTGCGGCAAGCACATAGTTGCCAATATTCTTTATGATGGTATCTGCCAGTTGCAGTTGTTCCTGTGATTTTATCAGCTGTTCAAGAACCTGCTGACGGTCTATCGTAGACGCAATCTGTTGCGCAATAAACTCAACGACCTCCAGGTCATTCTCCGTGAATCGCGTGTCCTGAGCGCCAATAATACCAAGTACTCCGATAGTATTCCCCAGATGTTTCATTGGTGCCCCGATGAATTCTCTGTTTGGGTTTTTGGTGGGAGCAAGGTCGTTGATGTCTTGAACATGTATCGAATTGGATCCATGAATCACCATATCGGTAAGGATCCTGGATAGCTTTCTTCCCTTTACTTTCTCCTGATCTCTGAAATTCATGAAAGGGAAGCTGAGTTCATCCTTGGCTTCGTTGTGAAGGGCAAGAAAAAACTGATGGCAGTCAACATAATTGTTCAATTCTCTGCAGATCAACTCGCCCAAGGTTTGGGTGTCACGAATGCCACGACCTGCACACCTGGTTATCTTAAGCGCACTTTTAAGCAATCTCTCGGCCCTGCGTTGCTTGGTAACATCAGTGTGAATCCCAAGGCATCCAATTATTTTGCCCGTTCTATCACGGTAAGGAGCCCCAGAGACAGAAACCTCAATGATCTGTCCATCCTTGCGCTGCAGCTGGATTTCGTACTGATTTGATTTGCCCTGTCTTCTTTGCTCCATAATCTTATTGAGAGACATGTTTCGTTGATCGCCCGAAACCAATGCGTGTGCACTCAATCCTTGCATTTCAGATTTCTTATATCCCGTCAATTGGGCAAAACGATCGTTTACGAACTGCACGATTCCATCGTTATCTATAACGGTAATACCCTCAGACATCGAGTTGAGAATCTGGTGACGCATGTCTACAGGGATATACTTGAACATGGCAAACTTCCTGAGTGCTATGAAGGATGCAACCGTAAAGATGATGATGAAGGTGGTAGTAATTGGTAGTTCCTGCATCCCGAATATCATAGGTAAAGCAATCTGAGCAGTGATCCCAACAATAGCAGGAATCAGGTATCCAGCGAATATTGTTGCAGATCTTCTTCTAATGGCCGTGGTTGACCTTCTTGAATTCCATGCGAACCAACCCAACGCAGAAAATGTGGCTATTCCTTGCACCGCTAGCCAGTAGAGCATCAACTGCTCACCAATTGCATCAGCATGGGTGCTTAACCAGTGCCATGTGACGGAATAGTCGATCGTTCGTGGATTGATGCCTAGTAGGATTCCGGCAGTGAAATATGTGCCAGGCATGTAGTTGATTGCCAGGAAGAGTTTACTTCGGCTCCAGGATTTGCAACCAATAAAACTTAACGTGAAATGCAGACCGGTTGCCACTGTTCCAATCGAGAAAGTCCAGATCCAATCGTACATCCTTGCTGCAAGAGTGGCATCATCTGTAAGCCTTACGGCTCCTTCAAATAATTGCCATGCTGCGGAGAACCCTATAAACCATAAGAATAAGGTGGTGGTGTACGATTTGGGGAACTTCCATCGAATGTAAATAAGAATAGAAGCTGAAATCAATCCCGGAATAAGTGCCAGAAGCGCAACTGGGAGATAGTCGAAATCCAACAAATCCATATGACGAAGATTTATACAGTATAATCTTACGTCAACTGAATTGGAATGATCTTATGGACTTTCCCAACGTATAAGTATTCCTACCTAACGCCTCAGGATTGAGGGATCTCCACTCCCATGAGGCATACATCGTCAATTTGTTCATATTCTGCCTTCCATTCCATGTATGCCTTCCTGAAGACCACCTGTTGCTCCTCCATTGTTAGATCCAGATTATCAGCGATAAGCCTCTTTAGATTGGAGTACTTGAACTTCTTTCCTTTTGGTCCGCCAAATTGATCTGCAAATCCATCTGAGAAGAGATACACCTTGTCGCCTGGTTTTACATCCAGTGTATGGGTGGTAAAGGGTTTGGTGTGGATGTATTTGCCAACCGGTTGTTTGTCGCCTTTAACCTCAATGAGCTCTTCATCTTGGAACAGGTACAATGGATTGTTCGCGCCTGCAAACTTCAATTGGGAGCTACTCCTGTTCCATGCACATAATGCGATATCCATGCCATCCTGGATATCATCAGAACTCAGGAACTTGTCTTGAAGTTTGGCTCTCACGTGATCCAGTATCTTACCGGGCTCTTCCAGCTTATATTCATTTACTGCACCGTGGAGCAGGTTAGAGCACATTACACTAACCAAAGCTCCAGGCACTCCATGTCCTGTGCAATCCGCTGCAGCGAAGAACGAATAGGTGTCATTGCCCTCAACCCAAAAGAAGTCTCCCGAAACGATATCCTTCGGAATGAACATTACAAAACCGGCATCAAGGTACTTTTCAAAGACCTCACCTGATGGGAATATGGCTTTCTGAAATCGTTCAGCATAGTTGATCGAATCCAGCACCTCTTTATTTCGCTCTTCCAGTTCCGTGCGCTGAAGCTCCACCTGGTCCTTCTGTGCCGCAATGATCCTTTTCTGTTTCTGACTGGCCCGGAACCGCATGAATGTGAAAATGAGAAGTAAAGCAACGATACCCAATCCGATATACAAGCGCAATGTCTGTGAGCGTTCTTGTGCCAGTTGATTTGTGGTAAGCTTCTGTTCTTTCTCTAAAAGCTCAATATTTTTGAGGTGTTTCTCACTTTCAAGCTCGGTGAGTATTTCATCCAATGCCGCCCTGTGTTCCAGATCATTGATAGAGTCCATCAAGGTTTGATACGTTTTAAGTGAGGCCAGGGCTTCGCGATGTTGACCTAACATCTCTAGCGCATAAGACTTTCGCTGATGCGCTTTAGCCAATAACAAAGGACTCTGCGTGTCAACCTCATCCAGAATAAGGTTGGCATACCGCAGAGCTTGTGGGTAATTCTCCATCTTCAGATAGATGCTGCTGATATTGTTGTAGATATTGGCTTGATCCTCAGACCTATGTGCATGTTTATAGATCTCACCAACCTCATGGTACTGGACCAAAGCTTCCGCGTATTTGCCTTGTTCGATAAGCAAGTTGGTGAGGTTCGATTTCACATAAGCTGTTGCAAGCGGGTCCTTTCCCTGGTTCATTGCACGCATGGCACTGTCGTAGTATTGTTGAGCCATTTCGAAATCCTTGACCCCATAGAAATAGCTGCCAATAGCGTTGTAACTATGTCCAATGAAGATCACATTATCAATGGTCTGAAATACCCTGAGCGCTTCCTTTGCAAATTCCAGCGCTGATTCATGCTTTTTCGTTTGTGCTGAAATAGAGCTTAGGCCAATAGCAAGGTAGCCGGCTTGCATAGAGTCACCCAGGGCATAGTATGCATCCTTGGCAATTAGAAAGTAATGGGCAGCCTTATCAAATTGATTCATCTTGTTATAAGCGGATCCGATATTGTTCGCGCAGATAGCTCTGGTTTTCTGTATGTCCCAACGTTCGCACAAACCGATAGCTGTTTTCCATGTTTCAATTGCCTTGTTTCGAAGCTTCATTCTGCTGTAGGCGTTCCCCATGTTACTAATGGCGATGAGCTTTGCCTTGGGAAATAAGGTGTCTGGATCCAGCCGGTCTGCTTTAAAGAAATGATCGAGACCTTTCTCTGGAGCGTCATGGTAATTGTAGCTCGTACCCAGGTTGATGTTGAGATTAATCTGTCCACGCAGGTAACCTAATTTCTTTGCGATCTCCATGCCTTCTACGTAATAGGAAAGGCATTTGGCAGAATCAGTATGAGCGTAGAGATTGATCAGGTTCTTAAGCGCGTGAACACTCAGTGTATCAGAGCGATGGTGCTCCAACACTTTTTGCAAAGAATCTCTTTTGTGCTCGTTGATTTGCCCGAACACTCCGGACGATAGTAGAAAAAGAAGTAGAAGTAATCTATTCACCGGAGTTGTTTTCTGATCCGTATTTTTCGGCTTCATATGCCCGAAGGGCTGCCTCGTTTTCAGGAGATCGATCTTTTCTATAGTTGATGAGCAGCCTACCATACTCCGGATCATCTCTGTATTGAATATCAATGAGCGATTGCTCTGGGATGGCCCAAAGGGTTCCACAAATTAACCCGGCAATCGCCAGCCGTAGCCCCAGCTTCCTAAACCCTCCTTCAAGTTCAGTAAATGTGTCTCGATGAAGAAACACCAACCCCAATACAAGAATTGAAGTCAATGTTCCAAAAGCTGCCAAAAGTTCCCCATGTGGCCAGTGCATATACCTGAACAGCGTTCCGGCAGAGCAAGCCCCTAGTGCTAATCCATATGGAATCAATCGCCAATTACGATAACGCCTGCTAAGAACAGAATACTTGGCGAAGTAAACGTTCGCCATTACTAACAGAGAAACCGTGGTTAGCATTCCTGCTCCCGGGAAGTGGAACAAGTGCATGACCAGGGAGATTACAAATCCGCAAATGAGGGTTAGCTCCAGTAACATGAAATAAATATAGTAAACGGGTTCATGTGTTAGCCCAGCGGTACGATGCGAACGTAATTGACCTTGTCAACATCCCAATCTATAACCATTCCTTTCGCACAGTCTTGAGTATGGCCCTTTCCATACAGCAACTCAAATAAGTATAAAGCCGCTTCGAAAGACTTAGCGCCACCAGCTGAAGTAATGAACTTTCCATCATGAACGAAAAGCACGCTGTCGTGCACATGAACATTAGAGTACCGCTTTTCAAATTCTTCTAGGTCTCCCGGAAAGGTAGTTGCATGCCGACCATCCAACACGCCACTTTCAGCAAGCACGAATGCCCCATCACAATGTGAGGTGACAAACATCGCTGATTCCGAAACACTTCGTATCCATGAAAGAAGCACTGTGTCCTTAAGGTCTATGTCGAGGTTTCCAGCTGCGCTGGGCACTACAAGGATGTCAATTCGAGGCAGGGAGTCCGTTGTGAAGCCATAGTCTGGTAGGATGCGAAGACCTTCAAAGGTACGTACTGTGTCTTTCGTTCTTCCAACGGTGAATACCCGCATTGGGTGGACACCCTCACGAAAAACGGAGTGTTGAAAGATGTCGTAAGGAGCTGTCAACTCAGTATTGTAAACCTTGTCAAGCACCAGAAATGCAACATTGAGATCATGTGTGGGCATGATGGGGTCTGGCATTGCGTTGGCAGGCAGTTGATCGTAATCCCATCCCGTAACTGATTCTTTCTTTTGCTGATCACACGAAAGCATAAAAAGAGCCAGTAGGAGTATGAGTGCTCTATGCTTCAAGATCCGGTCTTTTCTTCCTGGTAAGCACCTCGGCTTGTTCCTGTCGCCATTCATTGATGAGCTTATCGTTACCTGAAAGCAGTACTTCAGGCACCTTCATTCCTTTGTATTCTGCTGGTCGTGTGTAAACGGGCGGGGATAAAAGACCGTCCTGAAACGAGTCCGACAAAGCCGAAGTTTCATCATTGAGTACCCCAGGTAGTAAACGAACCACCGCATCTACCAATACAGCTGCGGCAAGCTCACCTCCGGAAAGCACGTAGTCACCTATGGATATTTCTTTGGTAATGAAAGCATCACGAACCCGTTGATCCACACCTTTGTAATGTCCACAGAGAATAATGATGTTGCCCTTCAGGGATAGTTGATTACAAGTCTGTTGATTCAACGTTGTACCGTCAGGTGTCATGTAGATAACCTCTTCATACGAGCGTTCTTCCTTCAGTGCAGAAATACATTTATCAATGGGCTCTATGAGCATCACCATGCCCGCACCTCCGCCATAGGCATAGTCGTCTACGGACTTGTAATTATCGTCCGTGTAATCCCGAAGATTGTGGAATTGAATTTCCACCAACCCTTTGTCCTGAGCACGTTTCATAATGGATCCGTTTAGCGGACTGTGGATGAGTTCAGGAAGTACGGTTATGATGTCTATTCGCATGACTTATCAACAAATGTAGTTCACTTTCAATTCGTCTTTCCTATGGTTGGGATTAATTCTAAATTTGAAGCAAAGTAGGGAAGATGCCAAAGATTAGTCTCGAGGAACTCCAGGAAATTTACAATACACCTCTTTTAGAGCTTGTGTATAAGGCCGCCACGGTACATCGTGAACACCATGACCCAACGGAGGTGCAGATCAGCACATTGTTGTCTATCAAAACCGGAGGGTGTCCGGAAGATTGTGCTTACTGCCCACAAGCAGCAAGGTATCATACTGACATCGAGAAGAACGACCTGATGACGTTAGATCAGGTTAAGTCAGCAGCTCAGGCTGCAAAAGACGATGGTTCTTCAAGACTGTGTATGGGCGCAGCGTGGAGGAACGTTAAGGACAATGCTGAATTTGACCAGGTGTTGGAGATGGTAAGGACTGTGAATGACATGGGGATGGAAGTTTGCGCAACGTTGGGAATGTTAACGGAGAATCAGGCACAAAGACTGAAGGATTCAGGATTGTACGCTTACAATCACAACCTTGATAGCTCAGAAGAGCATTACAAGGAGATCATTTCAACCCGTGGTTATGATGATCGCCTGCAGACCATAGAGAACGCAAGAAAGGCGGACCTTACGGTATGTTCTGGTGGAATAATCGGACTTGGTGAAACGGTTGATGATCGCTTGAAAATGCTGGAAACCCTTGCCAATATGGAGAAGGCGCCAGAATCAGTGCCAATCAACGCATTGGTTCCCGTTGAGGGAACTCCATTGGAAGAGCAAGAAACTGCTTCCGTATGGGAAATGGTGAGAATGATCGCCACCACAAGGATTGCAATCCCCGAGACGCAGGTGAGGCTGTCCGCTGGAAGGACGGAGATGTCACTTGAAGGACAAGCGCTGTGTTTTATGGCTGGTGCAAGTTCAATATTTGCAGGTGATAAACTCTTAACAACCCCAAATCCCGATTTCGTTTCTGATATGGAGATGTTCGATATACTTGGCCTTAAACCCAAAGCACCATTCAAGGATGGAGATCAACCTGAGGTGAACGAAAACTATAAGGACAACTCTTCTGCTGAGAAGCAAATTCAATGGAGTAGACCCGGACATACGATTGATGCCAATGTTGCCGCTGCGGAGAAGGCCAAACTCAAGAAGAATGTCAGCCAGTAGCGTTGAAAGATCTTCATCATAAGCTAGATAAGGGACTAAAAGCCCGTGAACAAATTGACGCATTACGATCACTGTCCGATCCGATTGATGGGCTGATCGACCTGTCTTCTAACGACTATCTCGGTATCGCTAATAATATAAGCGATCTGGAAATTACCGGAGGGAGTGGTGCCACAGGCTCACGCTTGTTAACAGGGAATTCCAGAAAGGCTATTGAGGTAGAACAGGAGCTGGCTTCCTGGCTGGGAGCTGAAGCTGCCCTGGTCTTTCCATCCGGTTATACGGCTAACCTCGGACTGATATCTGTGCTGGCCGGGAGAAATGACACTGTGGTCTATGACCAAAGCTGTCATGCTTCGATACGAGATGCCATTACCCTCTCCAGAGCGAAGTCCCTTTCCTTCAAGCACAACGATATAGAAGATTGTGATAAGAAACTTCGCGCGGCCAATGGTAATGTCTTATTGGTGGTAGAGGGACTTTACAGTATGGATGGTGATTGGGTGTTACTTGAAGCACTTATGGAGCTGGCCGATGTTCATAATGCTTCTGTTGTGGTTGATGAAGCACATTCCATTGGCTTGAAAGGGCAGTCTGGTGAAGGGCTATGTTTTAGTTTAGACCTTCACGATAGGGTGCTGGCCAGAACGGTAGGATTCGGTAAAGCCTTCGGATACCATGGTGGTTGTGTTTTAGGTTCTGATCAACTGAGAAAGTACCTGATTAACTACTCAAGACCATTTATCTACACAACCGGATTGCCAGATCATTATTATGACATACTATCTCGGGTGATGCACCAGGTGCAGCTGGCTGAGGAGGGCAGGAGTAGGCTTGATCAGCTTATTCACGATTTCAATGTACTGTTTGCTGATTCTAAGATTGAGGCCCGTCAATCACCCATACAGGCCATTCCTATAGGCGGTAATTCGCGTACACGAGAGGTTGCTGCTGGATTAACTGCTGCGGGTATGGGCTGTAAAGCAATTCTGGCGCCAACAGTGCCAGAGGGGGAAGAAATGATACGTGTAATCCTGCACAGTTTTAACAGCAGTGAACATTTGGTTCAATTGAAGACAATTTTGAAGGAGATATGGCAAGAAGGCTTTTCGTAACAGCTATTGGCACAGATGTGGGTAAAACCATTGCAAGTGCGGTTTTGGTGGAAGCTTTAGCTGCTGACTATTGGAAGCCCGTGCAGTCGGGATTAGAGGACGGAACGGACACTCACACTATTTCGGGCATTGTAAGCAACGCTGAATCCACCTTTCATGAGGAAGCATATAAGCTGATAGCGCCAATGTCACCGCACCAGGCTGCAGCATTGGAGGGTGTGGAGATAGATGCATCGGCAATACAATTGCCGAAAACGGATAATACCCTGATCATTGAGGGTGCAGGCGGATTGCTGGTTCCTATTACAAGGCAATTTCTTATGGTCGATCTGATCAAGCAGCTTGATGCAGAGGTAGTGCTGGTCATCAACCACTATCTGGGTAGCATTAACCACACGATGCTTTCGTTGAAGTACTTGGCTGATGAAGGTTTCAAAGTAGCAGGGCTGATTTACAATGGAGAGAGAAATGAGGACAATGAGCAGCTGTACAAAGAGCATTTTGGACTACCAGTCATGTTTCATATTCCGCAGTTGACTGAGGTGAATCAGGAATCAATTCGTACCATTGCCGAGTCGATCAGTATAGATGCGTAAAGACCAACACATATGGTATCCATTCACGCAGATGAAGACTGCTGCTGAACCACTGGAAGTAGCTTCAGCTAAGGATTCTGTGCTTACACTCTCGGACGGTAGGGAAGTGGTGGATTTGATTTCATCGTGGTGGGTGAATGTTCATGGTCATGGTAACGAGCACATGGCTCAGGCGTTGACCAGCCAGTTTGGAAAGCTGGATCATACCATTTTCGCAGGGTTCACTCACGAGAAGGCCATAGAGCTTTCTACACGCATTATTCAGAAGCTTGGGGAGCCTTTCAACAAAGTGTTTTTTAGCGATGATGGCTCTACCAGTGTAGAAGTGGCATTAAAAATGGCACTTCAGTACTGGAAGCAAACTGATCCTAAAAGAAGAAAGATTGTTGCTTTCAACCATGCTTATCATGGAGATACGTTTGGAGCAATGGCGGTAGGAGAGCGAGGGCCGTTCAATGAAGCCTTTCATCACTTGTTGTTTGATGTAATTTATGTCGATCCGCCAACGCCAGGGAATGAGCGCGAATCGCTTACCCAATTCATGGATTTGCTTGAGAAACGTGATGTAGCAGCATTTATCTACGAGCCATTGATTCTTGGCGCGGGGGGAATGTTAATGTACGATTCCACTTTGTTAGATAAGTTTCTGGGCGTTTGTAAGTATCATGGAACACTTGCCATTGCTGATGAAGTGATGGTTGGTTTTGGCCGTACAGGTAAAATGTTTGCACAGGAACACACCAATAACAAAGCGGACATAGTTTGTCTTTCTAAGGGACTAACCGGTGGGGTGCTGCCGATGTCACTTACGGTGGTTACGGATAACGTTTATGAAGCCTTTCTTTCTGACGACCATAGCAAGACCTTTTTTCATGGGCATTCGTTCACCGGGAATGCCTTAGCGTGTGCAGTATCTTGTGCCAGTCTGGATCTGTTCGACAGGCCAGAAACATGGGATAACATCAACAGGATTGTTGAACGTCATAACACATTCGCGGAAAAACTCTGTGAATTCAACAACATTGAAAATGTGCGGCAGTGTGGAACCGTTGTTGCATTCGATGTGGTTACCTCCGAGCAAACATCATATTTCAATTCGCTTCGAGACCAGCTCTATGATCATTTCCTTGGAAAAGGACTACTCATAAGGCCCTTGGGTAACACATTGTACCTCATGCCACCTTACTGCACGAGTGATGTGCAGCTGGGCGCTGCCTATCAGGCAATTTTCGACTTGTTCGGGAAGTAACTACTGATCGTTCTCGTCAGATACGAAGACTTTGATCTCTTTTTCTTGTTTCTTAGCCAATGCCTTCTTCTCAGCCATTTTCTTGGCATCAATAACTGCAGGATCATACTTTTTGTAATCCTCAAATAGCTTCTTGGCGGTTGAAGATTTTGAGTATTCCCCTTGAGCAGACATGATGTCAGCATATTCTTTAAGACCAAAAGCCAAGTAGCTCTTAGAAACTTCGTCTGGCTTATATCCTGGCTTGATCTGAGTCATCGCCTTGTCGAAGCTTCTCACGGCTTCACCAGTAGCTTTGTTCTTGTGTTCGGTAACACCTTTCCACAGCCAAAGGGTAGCATCTTGCTGATCAACCTTGATGATCTTCTTGTAGATATAATTAGACTTTCTGTAGTTGTCTGTCAGGTAGAATGTTTGTCCAAGCTTATGGGCAGAATCCTTTAGGGCAACAAGGAAATCATTGAAATTCTTCTTGTGTTCCTTCTTCTTGGCATCCTTCTTTACGAATTTGTAAGCCCATTTCATAGACTCTACAAAGGCCTTCTTCGAATAGTACTCATCGTACTTGTCAGGATTCTTGGATATTTCGAAATACGACATAGCCGCATATACATACACCAAGGGGTCTTTCTTCCACTTATCAGAATCGGCCATTTTTTGGCACGCATGGATAGCTTTTTCGTACTTCTCGTCTACGAAGTAAAACTTAGCCTTGTCGATTTTAGGGATTGCCTCCTGTGCAGATACCTTTAGAAAACTTCCCCCAATCAGTGCTAAAAGCAATATCCTTTTCATAAATAGTTTATTATCGTTCTGCTATAAAATTACAATTATTGTGCCTAATCTGAATACGCAGGGACAACAGTTAAGTTATGTAAACTTGCACACAATTCATCCCATTATTGTGCCACACATTGTTTGAGGATATATTTAAGCCATGAAGCGAACGCTTATATTACTTTCAATTCTAGTCTGTTCATTACATTCAGTAGGTCAAAATCCTAACGATAGAATTGATCTTAAAAATTTGAATGTTAAGTATTTAGAACATTTAATTAAAGTAGGAATTGATAGTGTTCGGGTAGCGCATAACTTGAAGCGGGTAATGAATGATTCCATTCTTTACAAGGCCGCGAGTTACCATGCGGGTTACCTGATGGAGAAGAAAATTCTAAGCCATTATCAGGAAGATCGCCCGGAATATTATTCACCTCAGAACCGAGCTGAGATGTTCGGTGCGGTTAATTACCTCACTGGGGAGAATGTAGCCAAGACCTATGTGCATAAGCGTGTAACCAATAAGAAGACCGGAAAGAAATCGGTTCTGAAGACTTACAAGCAAACAGCGCTCAATTTTGTGGACGCCTGGGTGCATTCACCACCACATTACAAGAACATCATTACACCCGACTGGGAGATTACAGGAGTTGCAATCAGTGCTGATCCTGAGACCAATGAAATTAAGGCTGTACAGAAATTTGGTCGTGTTATAGGTAAGTACTATTTCGAAATCGATAGAAAGTTCTTCCCTTACGACAAGTTTCAAATGGATAGGCCTATTTCGAGCTTTGATGACCTTCCTAAGGATATGAAGAAGGTGAAGCCTCCTTATAAGCTGAAGGATCCGAAAGAGAACGACAAACGTTGTAAGCAGTGTAAAGAGATCATTCCTCAGTTGAAGAGCTTTGAGCTACGACCAAAAGGACGAAAACTGTACTTATACTCGGAGGATGTAAACCTTATCTATCAGCTGATCAACAATAGAAGAGATGGTTTCGCTATAGAGTTGGTGTATTTCTCACCTGTAGACTGTGGCAATCCTAAGTACTATGAGATGCCAAGCCGAAGAAATGGGTACTCCAGAATCAATGGAGAGCTTTGGGAGCCTCATTACAAGAAGATTCTGAAAAGAAAGGGTTTTAAATCTAAATACAACTGGCTGTCTAAGATCAGGAAGGATAAAAAGGTCAAGGTCTTTAACTATAAGATCGCGAAGCTTCCGAAGGAGTTTCCGGAGTACTATGAAATGAATGTTGCCATCATTCAGAAGAAACGCCTGTGTTATTTCAAGCACCTTGCAAGCCTTTGCACCCACGCAAACCCGGATGCGTCTATTGCTGAGATCAATATCAGCGGCCTGGTAGACGATTATCCGCTACCACCTGAGCGAGAGCTGATCCCGGAATTTACTGAGAGGGATATATACTTTACGGTTCCTTTTGAACGTGGCAGATCTGATTATCAGTATGCTGATGTGAAGCCCATGATTGATACGCTAACGTTTGATAAGTTTCAGGTATTCAGTATCGATATCAAGGCATATACGTCTTTGGAAGGTTCAGAAAAGATCAACAAGGATCTTCAGTTGAAGAGGGCGAACAGTATAGTGAAAGCGATAGAGGGAGAGCAGAACAAGAAAATCCCGTCTACCGTAGACTCCAAACCCAATTGGGAGCTATTTAAGAAGCAGATTGAAGAAGAGCAGGGGTTGAAAGACTTAAAGGGGCTGTCTGAGGAAGAAATACTGGCCAAACTAAAGGACAGGGACTATCTGGCACAGATAGAACAGTTCTTGTCTGTTCAACGAAGGGCGGATATCATTATGAAGATCAGAACAGAGGTCAATAAGGAGAACAGCGATAAATACCTGGTTTTTCAGTTTAATTCTCTTGTGAATGACATCCAGCGTATATACCAAAAAGATGGAGAGTTGACGGAAGAGGCCAAAAAGTATATAGAAGAACTGAGAGAGCTTCAGAACTATCTCTACTATAATATCCAAAAGGGTAAACTACCGGATACGCTCATTAAGGAAGTCCGGATACCTGACGCTCCGCATTTCAGTGGATTGAATCTGGCCCAGCTTTGGATGGAGGCACAGCACGATCCAACTTATTGGCAAGATACTTCCAGGATGATGCAGCTCTACGGTTATCTAAGAACCAGCGCCTTTGAAGAAGAAACGAAGCCCATTTGGCAGTACAACTTTGTTGTGCTTTATGTCAAACTACTGGAGATCACGCAAGGCGATGTAAGCCCAATGGAGGTTCATGACCTGTTTGACAAGATTCCGTACCCCAAAATCAAGGACAAAATCTCCAAGGGTATGTTTGATTCGTTGCGCTTTGACCTTTACGCCCGTTTGGTTCCATTCTACTATCCCAACCATTTGGATGGTGAAATAGGAGCAAGGATGAAGCAGTGTCTCACATACATCTATAGCTTCTACGCTGCTCGACCTATGACAGATGAAAAGGCCTTTGAAATCGCTAATTACCTGAGTAGTTATGGTGAATTTGGGTTGGCGGTTAAGATTATGGCACCACGTATCAGGAAGGATAAGCCTCACCCCGGCATGCTGGCGTTGATGGCAAAGCTTTCAGCATCTCATCCGGATGAAGTGCCTAATGGCTCCTGGTATCAATGGGTTATTGATATTGCGGATAAGATGCCTAAGGAAGATTGGTGCAAGATGTTTATAGGTCCTTGCAACATTAGCTTCCAGGTATTTGATAAAGAGCCGATTTACAAGAAGTATTGCGAGCATTGTAAGGATGTTCCCAACTATGTTACTGGAAGAGGAGTGAAGTAGTTACTTCTTGTTGATGAAATTCTCAGCGGCTTTCATGTAAGGGTCATCGCGTTTTTTCTGTCCGAACGACTCTTTAACAACAATATCCGGCTGTACACCGGCTTTGTTCTCGGTGCCTCCCTTTATCTGGTTGTTATAATAGATGGGGTTGATCGATACGAGCATTTTGGAATGCGGGAGCTTCAGTAGGAGCTGCCCCGTATTACCCTGAACATAGCTACCACCAGTTTCTTCTCCTATAATGGTAGCATTACACTTGGTTTGTAGGTTCCCCGCCAGGTTTGCAGAAGCGGAGAACGATCCCCCGTTAATTAGTACAATTAGCTTTCCGTTGATCTTTTCAAGCTGGTCATCCGACTTCAGAGTTACATTGAAATGCGACCCTCCCATGTTCTGAGATCTTCGGGTAATTCGAATGATCTTTTTATACTTTCTGTACCATTCGTCCCATTTCTTGAAATGCTGTTTGTAGGTGGGTTGCCGTATGTCATCGCACGATAAACGCAGGAAGGATTCCTGGTTTCTGCACAGGTGGCCCATAAGAAGTATTTGTGGTTTTCCCCCCAGATTGTCTCTGAGATCAAGTACCACGTAATCTACTTCGCTCTTGTTTACTTTAGTCACTGCATCAGCAAGGAATTGTTGATAACGCTTGCCAGACGAATAACGGAAGGAGGGGAATTTGAACAACGCATAGTTCTTCTTTCTGTTTACCCTTACGGATCCAACGGTTGACGGGTCTGGCTCCGATAGAAAGGTACTTTGCTCGATTTTTTTGTTGTGGTAATCGAAGTCAGGTAAGCTCGCTATTACCTCTTCGGTTCGCTCATCTCCATCTGGGTGCACATAGGTAATCCGAAAGCGATCTGTCGTTTCGTTGGTTAGATAGAAGTACAAAAGGAACAGCTCGCTGAACACCCGGTCTTTAAACGTGACATTCTCGCCATCTGCGGAAAAGTGCCTTCGCATGTTGTCAATGATACTTTCAGCGGGTTTTCCGTTGATGGATTGAATCCTTGAACCCTTGGGTATTGATGGGTTCCTTCCGATGGTCTTGGTGGTATAAATGGCGCCATTTAATACGGTGATATCTCCAGACACGGTTCCTTTGGTGTAAAGGAACTCCTTTATAAGCTGTTTAGATGGATAGCATTGGGTGTGTCCGCACCTTAACTGACTCGTCATAAAGCTGAAATGCTTGAACAACTCCTTGGAAGGAAGTGGTTTGTTCAGTATGAGTTGGATGGAATCGAAACGGGCGGCAAGCCTGATTGAGTCAATATACAAGTATGGCGCACCTGTATTCTGTAGGAGTGACGTGCGCAGGACCACAAAATCCTCTAACTGCTCGTGCACCTTGAGCGGCTTACTTGTTTGGGCCTTTGACAGTCCGCAAATCAGTAGTATGAGCATTGCAAAAACGCGCATATCCGTAAAGGTACTACATGTGAAGGTAGAACGCTGAGGTGAGGTTCTTGTACGCTTCTGAATACTTATGTCTGCCCGTTTCGATGATCAGTTCATTTTCCTCAATAGCCTCAATCGGTTGAAGTTGCAGAGAGACAAGTTTACGTTTTGGGGGCTTATTGGGTGTAGGTTTTACCCAAGTGATTCGGGATGGGTGTAGCGGACCCTCGAGTTCTGTGTCACTCGGGACAATCAGGCAAAACTGGCCATGGGGTGTCAAACGTTGAGCAACATTGGCAACCAGTTGATCGATGGGTAGTGTTGTTTGATGTCTAGCCAAGGCGCGTTCCTGATTAGGAGAAAGTGTGCTACCAAGGAAATAAGGAGGATTTGAACAGATGAGGTCGTATTCTCCTGCAATGTCGTGGAGGGCATTCCCGTTTGTGAATGCAAGTCTTTCCGTCCACGGTGAATTCATCGCATTATCCGAAGCTTCGTTAATAGCTTCTGGATTGATGTCTATTCCTGCTACCTGTGCTTCCGGATATCGCTGTGCAAGCATTAAGGCGATAACCCCGCATCCGGTTCCAATATCAAGAATAGAGTGGGGGTTGTCATGAAAGGCCCAGGCACCAAGTAATACACCGTCCGTTCCAATCTTGATACCAGACCTATGATGAGATACCTGAAACTGCTTGAATTTAAACGGATTCATGCTCTTCCTCGTCCAACAGTCCATCGGGTAAATTCATATGAATCTCTTTGTGTTCGTGATCAATACGAACGATAAGCGACTCATCTGCTGGAATCATGATTTCCGTGTTAGCTCCTAAAACATTGAATACGATGTTGCCCGAAAAATCGAATACCTCGTTCACCTGTCCAAGGTTATTTCCAGCATGAATTACACTGTAATCAATGAAATCCTTGTTCTCGGTTTTGATCTCTGCCAGCTGTTCTACTGTAACTTCCATTAGTACGGTGGCTCCCTGCAGTGGTGCAGCAAGATCTACCGAGCAATAGTCTTCAAACTGTAAACGAACCTTTTGGTCGGAAATTCTTTGTGTATTGGTGACATAGAAGGGGACCGGTCTATTCCCCGACTTTGATGTAATCAGCCAAAGCAGGTTAGGCTCAAAAAAAAGGTCCTGAGCATAATCACTCAGGACCAACGTAATATATCCTTCATTCCCATGAGTTTTAGAAAGTCGGCCAATCGACACCAAACCTTCCTGACTCATAAGAAGTATTACTCAGCTTTTTCTTCAGCTTCCTCAGCAGGCGCCTCTTCAGCTTCTGCTGCTGGTTCTTCAGCCGGAGCTTCCTCTGCAGGTGCCTCTTCAGCTTCTGCTGCTGGTTCTTCAGCCGGAGCTTCTTCTGCAGGTGCCTCTTCAGCTTCTGCTGCTGGTTCTTCAGCCGGAGCTTCCTCTGCAGGTGCCTCTTCAGCTTCTGCTGCTGCCTCTTCAGCCGGAGCTTCTTCTGCAGGTGCCTCTTCAGCTTCTGCTGCTGGTTCTTCAGCCGGAGCTTCCTCCGCAGGTGCTTCTTCAGCTTCTGCTACTGGTTCTTCAGCCGGAGCTTCCTCAGTAGGTGCTTCTGCGGCCTCGGCAGCTGGAGCCTCCTCAGCGCCTTCTGCAGCTGGAGCGTCTCCCTCCGCGGCAGGAGCCTCTTCCTCACTGGCTTCAGCTTCAGCGGCAGCAGCCATTTCAGAATGCTTAGCTGTAATAGCTGCGGCCTTCTTCTCTTTGGCTTCCACTTCAGCGGCAAGTCTATCAGCTGCTGCTTTCTCAGCGTCAGCTACAACCTGATCTACTTTGCCCTGGATTTTGTCTTCCTTGGATTTAAGCCATTCTTCAAACTTCTTGGTGGCTTGTTCCTCCGTCAACGCACCCTTTCTCACACCAACATCCAGATGCTTCTTGTACATCACCCCTCGGTATGCTAGAATAGCACGCGCTGTATCAGTAGGCTGCGCGCCATCATGCACCCAGTGAAGTGCTCGTTCAAAATCTAATTCAATTGTAGCAGGATTAGTGTTAGGGTTGTAAACGCCTAATTTCTCAATAAACTTCCCATCTCGTGGGGCCCTGCTATCCGCAACAACGATGTGGTAAAAAGCGTAACGCTTCTTTCCGTGTCGTTGTAATCTAATCTTCGTAGGCATATTTCTGCGTTAAATTTAAGCGTGCAAATATCGAAACTTTCTTAGCAAATACAAAGGTTAGAGGGAATTTTTAGGATGGAGGAAGTGGTTGGTGTTGATTCACCAATTGCGGAAGCCCCATTTGCTGGTAATAACTGTTCATCAGCTGTGTAAGCTCTTGATTTTGAGTCTCTTCGTATTTGTATCCCGGATGCACAACTTTGGTCAACTCTTCTGAATAGCCTGGAGGAGTTAGTTCAGCATACTGATGGAAGACGTTCCTGGTGCCATTTGCAACCCCCAATTCAGGCACTAGATTGGTGTTCAGTCCATCTTTCCTCACAAAGACAGAAGACAAGGGGTCAGCATACACCAGTTCGAAGCTCGGGTCCTGGTGTAAGAGGTAACGATTGAGGTTCATGAAATTCTCCGAATTCAGGAGAACCACGTAATCAAACCTATCCAGACTGTCTAGAAATTGCCATAGATTCTGTCCAGTAGCCAGGCGTGCGTCAGGGGTTAGGTAAGACTGTTGTACGTTGTTCATGAACTCAGCCGGGAAAATATCCAGATCTCTCAGGTCTAAATAGGTTTTAAAGTCAGGTTGTAGTGCCCAAAGCAAGTAGGAAGAGCTGAAGTAATCCGTAAAGCCTTTCCCCCGGATGTTCTGTTGCTTAAGAAAGTTTGCAGCTCCAACTGGCGTTTGCTCTTTGCTTACCCTAAATCCAAACGTTTGGTGCTGTCCTGTAATGTCATAGTACGTATTGGTCGGGGTTGCTATCATCATAACTGATAACAGGCAAATAGCGATGACAAGATTGGTCTTTTCAGCCTTTACGACCGTTACCGCATTTCTCGCAACCATGGGAACCAGAGCGATCATCATGAACGGAATGTTCCTGTGCGACTTTAACCCAAGGACAATAAAGGCTACGGTGAGCAGGATCCATAAACCTCCATGGGTGTTCAGTATTGCTTTCAGTTTGCTGGTCTTGCCCTTTGGTGTTCGGAGAACGGTTACAAGTACAAATGCAGCTGTTATCAAAGCACCAATACCCGCGAAGTCGTAATAACTTTTCTCCGTCCAACCATACAGTTCTGTGGTAAATTGATTTTCTCCCAATTGCGAGAAGATGTTTAGGGGGTGTAGATATAGTTCTGTTCCCCTGGGGTTAAGCGCAATAGATGCAATTGCCACGATAATGGGGACGAGGGCTTTTATCTCGAACTTCCTTCCTGTCAACTTCTGATCTATGACGCCACCAAATACAAACATGCACATCAATACAACGCCCATTCCATAAGCCTCATGAAGATTGGTCCACAACACTTGCAAAGGAATCAGCGACCATAGTAATAGTGGGGTTTTCGAGGATCTCACGAAAACAAAGATGTATGCAGCCATCATGAGATGTGAACACATTTCAGGTCGGGCGTTGAAACGAAACCCACAAATCACGAGGAACAGTAGCAATGCCATACTCACCATTCCATCCTTAAGTTCCTTTCCAGACCGTTGGGCATGAAACCTGATAACATTGCCCAGTAGGGCGAGTATGCCGATCAAGACGAGTGCTTGTAACAGCAGTACAATTTCGGGGCCTCCAATTCTGGCAAGCCACGCGTACATCACCTCGAATCCCCATTTAACGTTAATCCATTCGACCCCTTCGTGGGTAAATGAAAACACATCTTCCATGGTGACCTTGCCATTCTCCAGCATCCATTCTCCGGTGCGCAACTGCCACCATAAATCAGGTTCTTTTAGCTCTCTGAAAGAGAGTCCACAGGAGATCAATACCAGAAACACACCAGTAAGATTTCTGATATTTAAAATATTGTTAATCAATTTATTAATGGTTACACTTCAACAAAATGTTGAATTGCCAAATCGTACGAGTGGAGACCAAATCCGCAAATGACCCCTGTACAGTACCTGGCAAGGTGGGAATGGTGTCTAAACTCTTCACGAGCGTACACGTTGCTAATATGCACTTCGATTACCGGAGTTTCTATTGCCGCAATGGCATCTCCAATACCAACCGAAGTGTGGGTATATGCACCAGCATTGATTACGATACCTTTAGCAGTGAATCCAGCTTGTTGTAATTTATCGATAAGCTCGCCTTCGATATTAGATTGGTAATACTCCAGCGGTGTTCCATCGAACTTTTCCTGTAAGCCCTTGAAGTAACTTTCGAAATCTGAGTTCCCATAGACCTCAGGTTCTCTGGTACCCAACAGATTCAAGTTAGGCCCGTTAATAACTAAAATGGTGTTGTTGTCCATCGCAGAAGCAAAAATATAAATTTGATAGCATGAGCTGGAAAGCCTATACAGCAGGATTTAAGGCATATCTTCAATTGGAGAAGGGATTATCTGAGAATAGCATTTCAGCTTACTTGAGTGACCTTGATAAATTTCAGCAATACCTGGAAATGGAAGGGGGCACGGTTCAGGTGTCATCCGCACAACTAAAGGATTTCCAGCGTTTTATTGCTTGGGTCAGCGAGCTGGGACTAGCGGCCCGTAGCCAATCGAGGATTATATCTGGGATCAAATCTTTCTATAAGTATCTACTTCTTGAGGACATTATCAGCGATGATCCTACCAGTCTTCTGGAAACTCCGAAAATTGGGAGAAAGCTTCCAGAGGTGTTAAGCGTTGAGGAGATTGATATGGTTTTAGATCAGGTAGATCTCAGTAAGACAGAGGGGCATCGGAACAAAGCCATGTTGGAAGTGATGTATAGCTGTGGATTACGGGTAAGTGAATTGGTGAACCTAAGGCTATCGTATTTTCTAAAAGATGATGGCTTCCTAAGAGTATTGGGAAAAGGAAACAAGGAAAGATTGGTCCCGGTTGGAGAAAAGGCGATAAAGGAGGTAGACCTTTACCTGGATGGAGTCCGCACTCATCAAGAAATTCAGACCGGAGAAGAAGATATTCTGTTTTTGAACCGAAGAGGTAAACGGCTTTCGAGGGTGATGGTCTTTACCATAGTGAAGGATCTTACCGCTAAGGCAGGAATTAACAAAAATGTAAGCCCGCATACCTTTCGGCACTCCTTTGCAACACACTTGATTGAGGGAGGAGCAGATTTGCGTGCGGTGCAAGACATGTTGGGCCATGAGTCCATCACCACAACGGAGATATACACACACCTTGACAGACAATTCCTGCGCTCGTCTATCATGGAGCACCATCCATGGAAAGACCGCAAGTAGCCTATATTTCGTTATTTTGAGTGCTCTTTCGCAACCGTGAAGCATATACTCAGGATATTACTCGGTCTTCTGGCCACGGTGCCCGCATTGACTGTCAACGCTCAGGTGCCAGATACAGTGGTGGTACTCGACACCGTGCAGTTCACTGTCCCCCTTAGAGGCGCGGTTACCGTGCTCAACGATGAGGAAGGTACGTTGACCCTCGATCAGGTCCTGAAAAAGGACAAGGAAGGTGCCTTCATTTCACCGGAAAATCCGGATTTCAACTCCAGTGCTCAAGTACATTGGGTAAAGTTTACCGTAGATCACCGGGGTAAGTTCATAGAGTACAAACTTGGTGTGGCATATACCGATATAGTAAGGCTGTATTCACCACTTCCGGAGTTTGGTTACAGTTTCGATGAGAGTGGGGATTTGCTAGGATTATCAGAAAGACCAGTCAAGAATGGCCAAATGGTATTCCTGCAATGTTTACCAATGAAGAGAGTAAAGAGTACCTACTATGTTAGATTGGAAAGCACCACGTATATCTCACAGCAGTTGAGAGGTCAAGCCGTTGGTTCACTTACTATGTACTCAGATGTTGGCTTCAAGCAACGCTTTGTAACACCCAAGATCTATCAGGCTGTTTTCTATGGTGCATTGTTCATCATGATATTCTATAACTTCTTCATTTTCATAACACTAAGAAGTAGAGACTATCTCTATTATGTAGGATATCTGTTTGGTATTGCTCTTTTCTTTAGTTCCAACGGAGGGTACCTGATGGAGTTGGTACTGCCAGAGAATCCAAGATTAGACTTGTATGTTCGTTTCCTGTCAACACCCCTGTTGATGGTCTTCTATTTACAGTTCAGCCAATCGTATCTCAGAACCGATAAGACATCGAATTTTGTTCAGAAGACCTTCCTTGTGTTAAAGATTCTCTTTGGCCTGTCCATTGTAATGATGATTGCCGCTGGCCAATGGAAATTCGGAAGGCTGGTTACCATTATCGCAGCCATGTTCAGCTACTTGTTGATACTCGCCTTCGCTATTCGTTCAGCAAGACAGGGATATTCACCAGCGAGATACTTCATCGCTGCGAACATTGTGCTGATCCTTGGAGCCCTGTTGTTCGCATTCCCAAGATTGAGCGGAACAGTACAAAACCCTATAACTCAGTATGGTGTGCAGTTGGGAATCATCATTGAGGTCTCGTTGTTCTCTATTGGTCTTGCAGACAGGATTAACCTTGCAAGAAAGGAACTGGAGCAGCAAAAGCTTGCACAGGTTGAGCTGGAGAAGCAGCAGGAGATCGAAAAACAACAATTGATCGAAGAAAAGAACAGGGAGCTTGAACAAAAGGTGGTTGAACGCACAGCAGAGGTCGTTGCCCAAAAAGAAGAGCTCGCTGAGAAGAATAAGGATATCACTGATAGTATCAATTACGCAAGTCGTATCCAAAGAGCTATTCTACCCAATCCGAATTTTTTGGCAAACAGCTTCAATGACCACTTCGTTCTATTCAAGCCCAAGGACATTGTTTCTGGAGATTTCTATTGGGCCGAAGAAATAGACGGAAATGTTCTCTTTGCTGCGGTGGATTGTACCGGTCACGGTGTGCCTGGGGCTATGGTAAGCGTGGTAGGTAGAAACGGATTGAATAGGGTAGTAAAGGAGTGGCAGATCTCTCAGCCTGGACAGGTCTTGGACAAGCTTACAGATATTGTGATGCAAACCTTTGAGCAGAGTGAGAGCGAAGTGAAGGATGGTATGGATATGGCATTGTGCTCGTTGAACAGGGAGACCCGGGAACTTCAATATGCGGGCGCCAACAACCCGTTGTGGGTCATTTCACAAAGAACCTCCATTGAGGTAGATGGCGTTTCCATAGAACCTAACCAATCTTCGGAAGATGGTAAGGTCAACCTATTCGAAGTAAAAGCCACAAAGCAGCCAGTTGGGAGTTTTGACGATCGGCAGGCATTCGAGAATCACAGCACAGTGTTGGACGAGGGCGATATGGTTTGTGTTTTTTCGGATGGATACCCTGACCAGTTTGGTGGTCCCAATGGCAAGAAGTACAAATACAGGCCTTTTAAGAAACTGATCATATCACATTTCGATAAGCCAATGCAGCAACTGGGTGATGATTTGGATACAGAAATCACTGAATGGATGGGCGAGGAGTATATTCAGATAGACGACATTTGCGTATTCGGTGTTAGGGTTTAGAACCACCATATTGGTTTCTGCGTTGCTTGGTGTTATATGTTGCACAAGCACTTCAGCGCAGACAATTGACAAGCGAGATAAGCAGTTCTGGCTTGACTCCGCAAAACGTTATGCTGCACAATTTCCTGATAGCGTAAAGCCATACAAAGTGAAACGTATGGCAAGAGATTTAACCTACAGTATTGGTAGAAGCTCTGAGGCGGTACAATATTATGCGCTTGATCTAATAAGAGCCCTGAACGATAGCCTTGCACTGTTCAAAATGTACAACCGTATGGGCTTGTATTGGGGAGAGCACAACCTCGATTCTTCAAATCACTATTTACAGAAGGTGTTGGAGGCACCCAGAACGGAGGCATACAGTGAGATTCGCGGTTTAGCGATGAATAACATCGCTAACAACTTGTCAGACATTGGGGACTACGCTGGGGCAATGCAGTTACTTATCAAAGTAGAGGACATATTTGCCGAAGTGGATGATTCATCAAGGATCGCTATGTCTCACGCCAATCAGGCTAAACTTCTATATACCATTGGAGATACTGCAGGGGCGCTGTCGAAGTGGTGGTCTGCTGAAGGGATATATTCCAGGCTTGATAACCGTAAGAACAGATGTGTGGTGTTGGGTTCAATTGCTTCTGTATATGCAAATTCCAAGCAATTCGATAAGTCATTGACTTATTTCAAAGAAGCGCTTAGCATTGCTTTGGAGGAAAAGTATCTCGGCCAGGCGATGCTTTTCTATAACAACATGGCAGCTAGTTATCAGGGACAAGACCTGAACGATCAGGCGAGGTTATCGGCTACGAAGGCCTTGAAACTGTGCAAGGATCTTCAAATGGAAACGTATGAGCCGGCCATTTATACAACCTTGGCTTCCGTGGCTGTGAATGAGAAGAATTATGGGAAGGCCATTCAGCTGTTTCATCAGTCTACCGCCATTGCGCGTAAGTACGAGTTTTTAGACAATATTGAATTCAACTACAAACATGTTGTAGAGGCTTACAAGCAGTTGGGAGATCATAAAAACGCGTTGCTTTATCTGCAGCGGTACGTGGCGCTGAAGGATTCCATTGCAAAGGGATCGCAGAGCGATGAGATCAAAGCACTTCAGGTGAAACATCAATACGAGCTCAGTGCTCATCGAGATTCTATTGCCCAGGCTGCTAAAATGAATGAGCTAAGTTTTAAGCTCAAGCAGGAGAAGGAGCTGGATAGCGCCCGCAACCAAAGAAACCTGCTGCTAATTGGCGCCCTGTTGCTCATTGTAGGCCTCGTTACGTTCTTTGGCTATAGAACGCGCAGAAACTTGTTCGCTCAACGTTTGGCGAATGAACAGATCACCAATCAGAAGCTGATCATCGAAGAGAAAAACGATGAGATCATTAGCAGCTTTACTTACGCCAAGCGAATTCAGAATGCCATTCTACCGCCTTCGGATTATGGTTACACATTGTTTCAGGAATACTTTGTGTTGTACAAGCCCAAGGATATTGTGTCTGGAGATTTCTACTGGTTTGATGAAGTAGGGCCTTATACGTACGCGGCCGTTGCAGATTGTACCGGACATGGTGTTCCAGGTGCTATGGTATCTGTGGTAGGCCACAATGGACTCAACAAAGTACTTCATGAGCAAAACAAGATTCAGCCAAACGATATCCTCGATGCATTGAATGATTTCGTTACAGACACCTTCTCTAAAGGTCAGGATGAGTTGAAAGATGGAATGGACATTTCACTAATAATGGTGGATAAGGCAAATAGCAAACTTTACTTCTCTGGAGCAAACAATCCGTTATGGATCATACGCGATGACGAAATGATGGTGTATAAGGCAGATAAACAGCCTATCGGTGTCTACGAAAAGCGCGTTCCATTCTCTGTAAATGAGATAGATCTGGAGATAGGAGATCAGGTATTGCTCTTTTCAGATGGTTATGCGGATCAGTTCGGTGGTCCTAAAGGCAAGAAATTCAAATACAAATCCCTGAAGCAGCTGATGCTAAAGATTCACAATGATCCATTGAAGGATCAAGTAGCAGCCCTTGATGAAGTCTTTGAGTCCTGGAAAGGTGGGTTAGAGCAGGTAGATGATGTGTGTGTATTTAGCTATAGGGTAATGTAAATGGAACTACACGATCTCATAGGAAATATTGGATTGGTATTGGTTGCATTGTCGTTCTTCTTCAAGAACGTAACAGTCTTGAGAACACTGAACTTAACCGGTGCTGCCATGATGGTCGTTTACGGAGCCATGATCGAGGAGTACCAGATATGGGTGTTGAACGCCATTATAGTAACCGCAAATGGGTATTTCATTTTTCTGGATCAGGCACCTCAGAGTGAATTCAATGAAATCAAGGAGTCGTATCGTCCCGGTGGACTACTGGATGTTTTTTGCACCAAACACAAGGACGATATCGCAAAGTTCTTCCCTGAATTCGAATTAGAGACGCTGGAGAGGGCAGAGATGTCCATTGTTCTTAGAGATATGACAGCCGTTGGGATCTATGCTTATAGGGTTAAAGACAAAGACGCTGTTATTTTACTCGATTATGTAGAACCGAACTATCGAGATATGGCCAATTCCATATTCCTTACTACGAAAAAGGCAAGTGAGTTTCGGGCGCGCGGACTTGATCGAATGGTATGCAAGTCCGTACATCGAAACCACAGGAGTTACCTTAAGAGTATGGGCTTCTCCCAAGAAGATGGAAGTTCAGAGATTTTCGTCAAAGTGCTTTAGCTAACTAGGTATTCATGCCCAAAAGCGCGGCTCGGATTTTTTGTATCATTGAAACAAACCAATCGCAATGGTCTTAGGAATAGAACTCATTGAGGTTATTATAGGCCTCGTCTTCATTTTTCTTTTGGTAAGCATAATGGTCACGGTCATAAACGAGATCATTGCAACGAACCTTCAGTTTAGGGGGAGGTTGCTCCAGGAGAACATTATTAAGATGCTAAAAGACGAGAAGTTGGCTGAAGAAGGTAAATGTCTTTCCGATCGTTTTCTCGAGCACCCAACCATTAAGAATATCAATGAAGCGCATGGCCGCCTAACGTTCTTTAACCGATGGTTCTTTACACCAAAGGCGAGCTACATTTCACCCAGGGTGTTCTCTACGGTAGTGCTAGATCTACTAGATGGATATGATGGGGAAGAGGACCCATTAAAAAACGCAAAGGGATTTGTAGATAAGCTACCGGAGGATAGTAAGATCAAAGAAATTTTAGCCCCATTTGTTGTTGAGGCGGATGGCGATTACAAGAAACTCAAGCAAGGGTTACAAACCTGGTTCAATGAAACAATGGTGGGTGTTTCAGATCATTACAAACGAAGAAACCAGTATTATGTATTTGCTATAGGGCTGGTTTTGGCCATGGTTTTCAATGTTGATACCATACACGTTGCGAAGGAACTTTCAAAGAATCCCGAGCAACGTCTTGCCGTTGTTAGTAGTGCGGCATCCTATATTGATAACGAGCAGAGTAGTTTCCGTCACCTGCAGGAGATCAAGAACGAATCTCCTCAGGGTGATCCAGATATTCAGGTGTTGGAATCTCACTCTAAGGAGCTGCAAAGATTGGCCAGAGAAGTGGTGAAGAACGAACTAACACCTACCAATACGGTATTAGGAGTGGGGTGGGATCTTGATGGCCCAACGCCCAGGTACATTCTTGGGAACATGGTTGATCAGGCCAAATACCATTGGTTAGGATGGGTGCTAACAGCCTTGGCCACATCTCTTGGTGCGCCTTTTTGGTTTGACTTGCTGAAGCGAATGGTGACCTTTAGAAGTACGTTGAAACCAAGTAGTAAATCTGAAGCTGAGTCAGAGAGCTAATTATATCACTTCTGGTTGAAGACCCCGTCTTGCACGAGCTGGTGTAAGAACTTGCGTTCTCCATTCAGGAAGAAGATTACGAAGGCGTCATCAATTCCCTTTCTCATACACTTCCTTCTTAACGATTCGGCCTTCTTCAAAGTGTTGAATTCACCCATCGTAAAGCGAGTAATGCCATCACCAAGCTTGAGAATGCTGATCTCGCCAAGCTTAGAAACCCCAGATGTTTCAAAGTTGTCAGGGAAATTGTAAGCACCAATCTGAACTTTGAAGAATAACCCAGGAATTACTTTGTTGCCGTGTTGTTTCAACACATTCATATACACGTCATCCTCCTCATCAATGGCTTTAAGTCCATCGTTATTGCTAGCAAGCTTATCAAAGTCGAAGCCTTCAAGCATCTTCAGTTTGAAACTTCCGTCAACCTCTGTCAATACAGAGTTGATAGGAATGCCACGCTTTGGGCTATTGTTGTACAGCGCCTTACCAATGGCAACAATAGTAGAGTCAATCACAAGTTTAGGATCGTTTACATCCAGGTCTAACGAGAATATCTGATCCGCAGGCAGGTTGGTAAAGGAGAACTCACCTGATTCATCTGTTCTAAATGTTTTCTGAATTTTTCCATCCTTACTCTTAAGAAGCACTGTGACTCCCTTTGCGGGGGTTTCAGGTTCCTCTTTGTAAAGGATACGGCCGTTCAAAGAAAGCAGGTTTCGAAACTTGTTAGAGTAGAAGTTAACATCAACTACTTTCTCAGTGTACTGCTTTATGTTCGTAGCGTCAACGGTTTCAATGTGCGGAGCGAATCCATCAACCTCGTAGATCAGCACGTAGTAATGGTCTAACGGTAGGTTGATCTTGTAATCACCTGTTGCACTGTTTGATTTGTATAGTCCTTTGGGAAGCTTAGAGTTCTCAAATTTTACTTTGATTCTCGCCTGGCAAGCAGTGTCGTTTCTGTACACCTTTCCTTTTACGAGCAACACATTCTTCAGATCAAGAACATCCTTTACGTTCATGGTATAGATGTCCTTACCTCCCTTACCACCAGCCTGGCCCGATGAGTAGTATGCCCAGTTACCGTCACCAGATACTATGAAGAAAGCATCATCTCCCGTAGTATTAATGGGGTAACCTACATTCTTAGGCTGCGTCCATGTACTATCCTTTTTTCGCTGGGTCTGGAAAATGTCGTATCCACCCATGCTATTGTGTCCTTTAGAGCTAAAGAAGAACGATTCGCCATCCACGTGCATGAAAGCACCGTCATCATCAAATGGCGTATTCACGGTTTCTCCAAGATTAATTGGGGTGCCCCAGTTCCCATCCCTGTCTTTATAGGATATCCAGAGGTCAATACCGCCATATCCACCAGGTCTTTGACTAGAGAAAATAATGGCTTGTTCATCTGGTGTCAGACACGCACTTCCTTCCCAATGCTCAGAATTGATAGGTAGCCTAACTGGTGTGGACCACTTGCTGCTATCCAGCTCACTCAGGTATATATCCCCGGAATTCTGCTCAGTATCCTTGTATAGGAGCATCTTCTGTCCATCCGGAGTAAGTGATACCGTAGCATCATGAAACTTGGTATTGATCTCGCCAATGCTGTCGGGCGTGCTCCATTTGCCATCTACGTTGCTTGAATAAAAGATGTCTTCATAATACGTTCCTTGAGGGTCTTCCTCGTTGTATTGGTTTTGCAACCCACCTTTACTATTCTTTCCACGGTAAGTGAAGATCATAATCGATTGATCCGATGTAATCAGTGGACTATACTCACTCCATTCCGTATTTACCGGACTTTCAATGTTCTTGATCTCAACATTAACCGGAGATTTTACAAGGATTTTGCCCGACTCAGCTTGATTTATCAATTGACCAATCTCCTTCTTTTTCTCGTCATTGGCCGATTTCAACGCCTGCTGATACAGCACGATTGCATCATCAAACTTATACGCAAGATGTTGCGCGCGACCAAACCAATAGTTCAGATCCTTGGTTTTAGGTTTCTTGGCTTTTACCGCCTCAAGCAATGCTAATGCTGTACTGGGCTCTTTATCCTCCTCAATCAGACATATAGCTGATTTGAGCTTGTATTCAACAACTTTAGGATAGTTCTCCTCCAGTACCTTATATAGCGGTAATGCATCGTGATAATTGCCTGCACTGTAGTAGTGCTCAGCATTCCGATAGAAGTTCTCAATCCCTTGAGGTTGAGCATAAGCTCCCACCGTCATGGACAAAGTGACGATCATCAGAATTCCCCTCACTAAATTCGCGCTCTTAGTGGTCAACAGTTTCATTCCCTTCTAAAATTACACTTTCGATATGATTCTCGCCAAATGAATACAATAAGTAGTCCAAAGATTTCATTGGCTTGGTAACCACGAGGTTTGCAACTTTTCCGGGTGTTATGGAGCCGTGAGTCTCTCCTAATCCCATGGCATACGCAGCATTGAGCGTAACTGCATTGATACATTCATTAAGCGTCATTCCCATATTAACGGCTGCCATAGACAACATCAAAGGAATATTTCCAGAGGGTGTTGACCCAGGATTAAAGTCTGTTGCCAGCGCAACCGGAATATTTCTGGTAATCATCTCTCTAACAGGGGCGTATGGAATGTTGATGAAGAATGAGCACGATGGAAGCAAAGTAGCAATGGTGGAACCACCTTCCAGCGCAACAAAATCTTCCTCAGCCATGACCTCCAGATGATCTACGCTTAGTGCGTTGTTATCTACACACGCCTGAATGCCTCCAATAGCATTGAACTGGTTAACGTGAATTTTGGCTGGAAGGCCTTGTTCAGAGGCGGCTTCGATGATCTTCACCGTGTCTTCAACACTGAAGTAGTTGGCCTCACAGAATACATCGATGTAGTCCGCCAGATCTTCCGCAACAGCGGCCGGAATAATGTCTTTAATGATATGCTCAACATATCCGCCTTTGTTGTCTTGAAATTCAAGTGGATAAGCGTGAGCAGCCAGTAAGGTTTTCTTCACGGTTAGGTGTGTGGATTCCTCAATCCGCTTGGCCACCCTTAACATCTTAAGTTCTGCATCCAGCGATAATCCATACCCACTTTTGATTTCGATAGCCCCGGTGCCCAGTTCGGCAACGTGATGTATTCTTTCCATCGCGTTGGCAAACAGGAAATCCTCATCGGCATCCCTTAGTTTTTGCACTGAATTCAAAATACCGCCACCACGGGCGGCTATTTCCTCATAGGTGAGGCCGGCAATTCGGTCTGTGAACTCCTGTTCCCTGGAATCAGCGTATACGATATGCGTATGAGAGTCGCACCAAGCGGGCAATACATACTTGCCATCCGCATCAATTACTTTAAGATCACACCAGTCTGAAATTCCTCCCCAATCGCTCATGGACCCATAGGCGGCTATCAAGCCGTCCTCAATGGCCAGCCAGGCGTTTTCAAGGATGGGAAGCTCATTCATGGAGGTGCCTCGAAGAAGGTCACTGGTTTCCCGAACCTGGCACAATCCCTTAATGTTCTTGATGAGTAGTTTGCGCATAGAATGGCCTAATTTATGAATAACAAACAGCCATACCTGATGCTGTTCATAAGTTGTGGAATTCTAAAGGAGGGAGATTTGCTGTATCTCAATCACAATAGTAATTTCGGAATGCGGGGTGCTTCTTCTGAGGCTGAGATTATACCCATAGAACCTGATGCAGATAATGCTGCCGCAGGGAATGATGCAGGCATCCCGTTATTGCTATGAATGTTTTTGTAAACGATCGATCCGTTTCGGTGAACGAGAATGAAGGACTGGACAATGTGGTGTCCAAACACGCGGTTGGCCAGCAGGGCATTGCTGTAGCAGTTAATAACGAAGTAATTCCAGCAGGTAAATGGCCAGAACACCAGCTGATGGAAGGAGATAAAATATTAATCATTGTCGCGACCCAAGGCGGCTAATTCAAGGCGAATGAGCAAGAAAGAAGTAATCCCAGGAAAGGATTCAAAGATCACAAGAGACCAGTTTCCGGCCTCCAAGAAGATCTATGTTAAAGGTGAACTGCACGATATAGCAGTTGCAATGCGTGAGATAGAAGTTTCACCGACCAAATCGAGCCCGATCTCCGATGATGGTACACCAAACCCACCGGTAACGGTGTACGATACATCAGGACCTTACACAGATCCAAATATCGAGATCGATGTGCGTAAAGGCATTCCAAGATTAAGAGAGTCATGGATCGATGATCGTGGAGATACAGAGATTATTCCAGCGCTGAGCTCCGAGTACGGTCAGGAAAGGCTGAATGATGCCTCGTTGGATGCGCTTAGATTCAATACTTCACACCAGATCAGAAAAGCCCTTCCAGGGAAGAACGTATCGCAGATGTATTATGCGAAGCAAGGCATAATTACTCCGGAAATGGAATACATAGCGATCAGGGAAAACCAGAAGCTACAGGAATTGGCAGACCTGAAAGCCCAACACCCTGGTGAATCATTTGGTGCCAACACGCCTAAGAGCTGGATCACTCCGGAGTTTGTGAGGGATGAAGTGGCTAGCGGGAGAGCGATCATTCCGAACAACATCAACCACCCGGAAACAGAACCTATGATTATAGGAAGGAACTTCCTTGTGAAGATCAATGCCAATATTGGGAATTCGGTGGTTACTTCAACCATAGAAGAAGAAGTAGAGAAAATGGTCTGGGCAACACGATGGGGAGCAGATACCGTGATGGACCTATCCACTGGCCAGAATATTCATGAAACACGGGAGTGGATCATTCGGAATTCTCCAGTTCCGATTGGTACGGTTCCTATTTATCAAGCCTTAGAGAAGGTAAATGGTAAAGCAGAGGAATTGACATGGGAACTGTTCAGAGATACGCTCATCGAACAAGCTGAACAAGGGGTTGATTACTTTACTATTCATGCCGGAGTAAGATTGCCTTATGTGCCTCTTACTGCCAAAAGGGTTACCGGTATTGTTTCTCGTGGAGGATCTATACTGGCAAAATGGTGTTTGGCACACCATAAGGAGAATTTCCTCTATACCAATTTTGAAGAGATATGTGAGATCATGAAAGCTTATGATGTGGCGTTTTCTCTGGGTGATGGCCTTAGGCCGGGATCTATTGCTGATGCCAATGATGCTGCGCAATTTGCTGAGTTGGAAACATTAGGTGAGTTAACGCAGATCGCCTGGAAGCACGATGTTCAAACAATGATTGAAGGACCAGGTCATGTTCCAATGCATATGATCAAAGAGAATATGGACAAGCAATTAAAAGAATGTGGCGAGGCTCCATTTTACACGCTTGGACCATTGACTACAGACATTGCCCCAGGATATGATCATATTACATCTGCGGTAGGTGCCGCGATGATCGGATGGTATGGAACGGCCATGCTTTGCTATGTTACTCCTAAGGAACACCTCGGTCTTCCGAACAGAGAAGATGTAAAAACTGGTGTGATCACCTATAAGATCGCTGCGCACGCGGCCGATCTGGCAAAAGGTCATCCTGGAGCGCAATACAGAGATGATGCGCTTAGTAAGGCGAGATTTGAGTTTCGTTGGAATGACCAGTTCAACTTATCGCTTGATCCGGATACAGCAAAGGAGTTTCATGATGAAACCCTTCCAGCTGAAGGCGCGAAGGTTGCACATTTCTGCAGCATGTGTGGTCCACACTTCTGTTCAATGAAGATCACGCAGGATGTACGTGATTATGCCGCTGAACAAGGTATTGAGGAAGATGAGGCCCTAAAGCAGGGTATGGAGGAAATGTCAGATAACTTTAAAGAACAAGGAAGCGAAATTTATCACTGATATGAAGTTGATCGTTATCTCAAGACCGCATTTGCATAACGATGACGGAACCGCAATCAACAGGATACTGGAACACGAGGGGTTCACGTTTCATTTGCGCAAACCAAAAGCATCAGCTAAGGAACTCTCAAAGATTCTTCAGCAACTGGATGACCGGAAGCTGCAAAGGGTAGTCGTGCATGATCATTTTGAACTGGCTGATGCCTATCCGATCAAAGGGGTGTGTTTGAACAAACGGGCTGGATATGATTCGAATAAGGCTGTATGTCAGTCGATGCACAACTTGGATGAGTACAAGGGAACCGCCAAGGATTACGTAATGTTGAGTCCCGTATTTGATAGCATATCCAAGTCAGGTTATTCTGGCCAGCATGCCAATCGCTCCGGGATCAGCGGTGAACTTGCCGAATTCAAGGAGAGATACAATGTTCCTGTAATTGCTTTGGGTGGTGTGGAACCAGACAATATTGTGCGTGCAAGCGAACTAGGGTTTGATGGCGTTGCAGTGCTCGGATACTTGTGGAGATCCATGCAGCATGCGAACGGTATCGATAGGATTGAAAAGAAAATTATCCGTTTGCTAGCGGAGCTCGATAAATGCGAACCTGTATACTAAGTATAGCGGGTTTTGACCCTAGTGGGGGAGCCGGGGTTTTGGCAGACATTAAGACCTTCGAGCAGCTTGAGTGTACGGGTATTGCAGTAGTTACTGCACTTACCGCTCAACAACCGGAAAGGTTTGATCGGGTAGACTGGCGGAATGAAGTGGATGTGATATACGAGTTGGATGTGTTAGCTGAGAGGTATGTTCCCAATGCTGTCAAGATTGGCATAGTTAGGGATTTGAATATGTTGGTCGCCATTGTAAGAAAGTGCCGGGGGCTGTGGCCACAAGTTATAATTACATGGGATCCTGTAATGAAGGCTTCGGCAGGCGGTGCATTTGGCCTGGCAAAATATGGCATGCTCAACGGGGAACAACTAGAAGGTATTACTGCAGTTACTCCTAATGATGAAGAATATGAACAGTTGTTCAAGGGCTCTGATTTTAATGGAGTAGTGGTCCGAACGGGGAAAAAAGAGCAGGATACGGTGATAGATACAGTGTATATGGAGGGAACTGCTGTTGAAGTTCAAAACACGATGTATAAAGGGGAGGTTCACGGATCTGGCTGCGTGTTTAGCAGTGCTTTGACAGTGTATATGGCGCGTGGGATGGATCCCATGGAAGCGTGCAGGAAGGCTCACGAGTATGTAATGCCATACTTGCGCTCTGCGGAGAACATGATCGGGTATCACACATGAACAGCGTTAAAGACATATCAAGATTACATTTCATTAGCAGTGATGTTGATGCCATACGTAGTGCACTTGAAGCGGGTGTGGATTGGATTCAACTAAGAATGAAGGATACACCTTATCAGGATATGCGTAATTGTGGTTTATCGGTTTGGCAGCTTTGTGATGATTATGGCGCAACCCTTATGGTGAACGATCATGTGGAATTGGCTGTGGAGATCAAGGCACACGGTGTTCATTTAGGGAAGAAGGACATGTTGCCCTCCAAGGCTCGCGAAATCATGGGAGATGAGTTCATCATTGGTGGTACTTCGAATACGCTTGAGGATATGGTATGGTGCAACAATGAAGGGTGTGACTACATAGGATTAGGCCCATATAAGTTCACGAACACAAAAAGGGAATTGGCACCGATTATTGGTGAATGTCATATTGTAGATCTTATTGAGGCTTACCAAACCAAGGTGCTCGAAGGAATACCCGCGGTCGCCATTGGTGGGGTGGAGCCAAATGATGTAAGGCCGCTAATGCAAATGGGGTATCATGGTGTAGCGGTATCATCTGGTATAGGGAATGCTTTGGATGTTTCATCTGCTGCCTCTAATTATATAACTGAAGTAAAGAATGGAGTTGTTAAGTATTGCGGATAAAACTTTTGAGAGTAGATTATTTACTGGGACCGGTAAGTTCTCTTCTAATGACCTGATGGAACAAGCCATACTGGCTTCGGGGAGCGAGCTGGTTACGGTAGCGCTAAAGCGCGTAGAACTGGACAACTCAGACGATGATATGGTGGTGCGGTTTGATCATCCTGGAATTAACCTTCTTCCTAACACCAGTGGAGTGCGTACGGCAAGTGAAGCCGTATTTGCAGCTCAATTGGCCAGAGAAGCACTCGAAACCAATTGGCTCAAGCTTGAGATACACCCGGACCCCAAGTACTTGATGCCAGATCCTATAGAAACGTTGAAAGCGGCAGAAGAGCTGGTGAAGTTGGGCTTCGTGGTTATGCCTTATTGCCATGCTGATCCGGTCCTTTGTAAACGGCTGGAGGAGGTTGGCACTGCCGTAGTAATGCCACTGGCTTCACCAATTGGAAGCAATAAGGGATTAGAAATGAGAGAGATGCTAAGAATCATTATCGATCAGGCCAGTGTTCCCGTGGTGGTGGATGCAGGTATCGGTGCTCCGAGCCACGCAGTGGAAGCGATGGAAATGGGGGCTGATGCAGTTCTTGTAAATACCGCTATTGCTGTTAGTGATGACCCCGTAAGTATGGGGAAAGCTTTCAAGCTTGCCGTAGAAGCGGGAAGACTTGCGTACGAGGCAAGACTGGGCAAGCAGTTGGACAATGCAGAGGCTAGTAGTCCACTTACATCGTTTTTGAACGAATAGGTGTTCCGCCAGGCAGTTTGCTTATTTCTTTTCCAGGTTTTTTCTCAAGATGATATTTCGGGTTCCAACAAGTAATCCGCCATCACTCTGAAGTTCTAAGACCCCTGAATAACCTCCCCGGGGATTTTCCGGATTGATCTGTTCATTGCTAAGTAACGAGTCTCCAGCGAAATAGTAACTACCTAACCAGTAGTATGCGCCATTCGGTTCCAGGACGATTGGATGGATGTGGGCAGCCTGTGAGCGTGAAGGGTACACCCCCGGCTTCCGGGTAAAGAAAGCGTACTTCCCGTCCGCAGCTGTTTTTACCCAACCCCTAATGTATCCGTGCCTTTTGGCCCATCCTGTTTCGTTGCCCTTCGTAGGATAGATCCCAGAATCATTCGTATGGTATACATATAGGATAACGTCTTTTGCGGGTGTTGTTCCATCTGCGTGGTAGATCGTTCCTGTTACTTTTATTTTCTCGCCTTCGTTGTAGAAGTCAACCAGAGTGTCGGAAGGTTCCAGGGTCTTATCTCCATATTCAAAGATGGCTTCACACCCTTCACAGGGTCCTCCTATAAGATGGTAGTTCGGTATGGATGGTGAGCCCTGATCGGTTTTAACCTCCACAGATCCGCAGGCTGCAGAGAAAAGGATAAATGAAAAAGCAAGTTTTCGCATAAGGCTATGTTTATAGCCTAAATGCGGAAAGTCTAAAAAGGAACAAATAACAGCTGAAAGGCGCTCCCGAAGACTAGCTTAGAGGTCATTCTGCTCAAGAATATCCTTTAACATCTGAAGATCCTTTCTGTTGGCCTTCTTCATCATCGAAGTCATTATCGGCCTGAATAACTTCGAGAATCCAGATGGAGTGCCCGCGTTCCTCAACGTCATCATTGTACGGTTGTTGCCAATATCTTTCCACAGGTATGTAGTTTCCATTGGAAACGGGCCATCGGCAGTACGCATGACCATTTTCTTCCCAGGATCCCATTCTACGATCTCGTAAACGTATGCAAGCTCTTTTCCCATGAATTTTGCCTTGAATGCAATCAAAGAGCCAATTACAAGAGGTTTTGGAGTTTGCCATTCAGCCGACTTGATATTTACATACCATGTTGGTGCGTTGTCAGGATTTCCTGCATAGTTAGCCACTTCTTCGGAGGGCTTTTCAATAACAATTTCAGTAACTACATCAACCTTCTTCATATGCCTGGATTTAACTTGCCGCAGCCAGGTGGCGATTGTACTTGAGTTTGTACTCAGTTGGAGTGAATCCAGTGTACTTTCTGAAAATATTTCTGAATGCCTTGGTGTCAGAGTAGCCTACAGCATACATTACCTCGCTGATGTTCTCTGTGCTTGATTCCAGCGACTTTTTTGCGGCTTCGATTTTAACACGCTGGATGTACTCCAACGGTGTATTATGTGTGGCCTTTTTAAATCTCCGAACGAAATTCCTTCTACTTAATGCGAACTGGGCAGCCAGCTGGTCTACACTTATCTTCTCTCCGAAGTTGTCTTCAATGAAAAGCTGTGCGTTCTTCACCTGCTCATCTGTGTGATCTTTCTGGCCGGTGAATATTGCGAACTGGTTCTGATTGTATCGGTCCAGGTCAATCTCAAATAGTTTCGCTGCGGTGATAGCTATTTCCCGACCAACATGTTTTTCCACCAAATACAGCAGTAAGTTCAGGAACGAGTATGCACCTCCACTGGTGTATATACCGTTTTCATCTGTGATGATCTTCTCCGTAAGTAGTTCTACTTCAGGAAACATCTGTTTAAAAGCATCACTTCCTTTCCAATGCGTAGTACAGGTTTTACCGTTCAATAATCCTGTTGATGCAAGAAGGAAAGCCCCTAAACAAAGACTGGCAACCTCTGCGCCTTTTGCGTATTGCTCTGCTATCCAGGGAATGAAGGGAGTATTGCGCTCTAGCTCCACTGGAAGATCACCGTTAATAGTCGTTACAATGATCAGATCGGTTTTCCGTACCTGATCTAAAGTTTTCGTTGGTCTGATAGCGAAAGCACCATCATAGATCTCGGTTTCTTCGGAAATGCCAACCAAGTCAACCTTGAAGGCAGCGGCTTGTCCGGATTCTATCAGAAGTTGATTGACAGTATTGAACACTTTGAAGCCCCCAACAACACTGCTAAGTACGCATTGGCCTGCAGGCACTATTACCGATACATGTTTCATCCTTAACGGTTTTGTACATACAAATGTACGCGCAGACAATGGCACAATCAACCCCTCAGGATGGCGGAATTGCACACCTAATGATAGGTGGCGTAGGGATAACTTTGGAAAACAAATTCAAAAAATCAAACCATGAAAGAGTACATACTATTCCTCCGAGGCGGAGATGCCAGAATGGAAAACATGACTGAAGAGCAAACTGCTGAGCACATGCAAAAGTGGGGTGTTTATATGAACAATCTTGCACAGAACGGCCATTTGGTTGGCGGTCAGCCACTCCAAATGGACGGTAGGGTCCTTTCAAATGCAGGAACTCAGGAAGCTGTGGTAAAATCAGCTGAAGGTGAATCAGTAGGTGGTTGGCTGCACTTTAAAGCAGAGAACTACGATCAGGCTTGTGAGCTTGCTAAAGATTGTCCAATTTTCGAACACAATGGTAACATCGAGATTCGCGAGGTGATGCCATTGGACATGTAAGAACGTTTAAAACGAAACACAATGGACACGACAACAAATGCAATTAACTGGTTCGAGATTCCTGTAAACGACATTGAGCGTGCTACGGAATTCTATTCCAACATTTTTGGGATTGAGATGAACGTCATGGAAATGCCTGAAATGAACCTGAAGATGGCCATGTTCCCTTATGAACCCGGTTCGGGTAAGCTAAGTGGTGGGCTTGCGCAAAGCCCAATGCATGCAGTAAGTGAAGAGGGTACAGTTGTATACCTGAATGCTAACCCTGACCTGAATACGGTCTTGGAAAAGATCGAAGGTGCCGGAGGTAGCATACTTATGGCCAAAACCAGCATTGGTGAGAACGGCCACATGGCATTTTTCACCGACACAGAGGGCAACAAAATGGCCTTACATTCTCAGAACTAAACCATCAAGTGGACAGATTGTCGGGGCCTTCCATTGGAAGGCCTTTTTTTATAACAGAATCACCGCGTTCATACTGTTCATCCCTGACGGTTTCGATTTGATCTCCGTGTTTCTTACATCAATGTAATGCAGGTTCTTCATGCTGCTCATGAATGTAGGGTAGCTGTACACCTTCGAGTTATGAGCTATCAGGTGTTGCAGCTGAGTAAGCTTGTTAAAGAACGCCCCGAAGTCGCGAATGTTTGTGTGGCTGATATCAAGCGAACGCATCGCGGTCATATTAGACATGAATGTAGGTAGGGAGGATATGGGATTGTTGGAAACATTCAATACCTGAAGTTTTGTGAGCTTGTTAAAGAATGCTGGAAAACTATTCAGGTTGTTGTTGCTTGCATCGATTACTCGAAGATTCTTCAGGTCCGAAATAAATGAGGGCCAGGAAGTAAAGTTGTTATTACTGAAATAGAACTCTTCCAAATTCTCAAGTTTGCTGAAGAATGCAGGCCATCTTGAAAGATTTTGTCCCCGGATGTCCAGAACACGCACACCTTTAGGGTTGCGAAGTGCAGCCTCAATGTTCACGTAATAACCATTTCCAAAGGAGTAGTTACGGTACATCGGTAGGGCACCGCATTGGTGGTTGCCAACATCAATACAGCATCCTCCGCCAGCATGGTAGTGATGTCCTCCGCCTTGCTGAGTTGTTTGGCCGCGGCTGACGATCTGGATGGAACTGATCTTATCGTTCCATGGATCATTCCAGGCGGACACGCTCCAGTTGCTTGTCAATTGTAGCGAACGCCCTTGAAAGTTGGCGTGTTCGTAGATAATAACCGACCAACCCGGAGGCACCTTGATGGAGCTGATCTTATCATTCCAGGGGTCATTCCATGCTGAAGCGGACCAGGTACTATTAATAACCATCGATCTTCCACGGAACTGATCGTGCTCGAAAATTTGAACTTGATTTTGAGAGAATACGCTGCTAAACAGCGCAATGAAAAGAGTAGTAGCCAGTAGTCTCATATGCGTGCGTTTACGTAGTGTAAAGCAAGAAGAGTGCCAAACTAGTTCAACGCCTGTTGAATATGCTTCTGCATCTCTGGAAGTAGGTCTGACTCAAACCAGCGGTTCTTGGAAAGCCAGATATTGTTTCTGGGGGAGGGATGAGGGAGTGGTAGAAACCTCGGGAGGTATTGTGTGTAGTTCTGTACCGTTGAAGTCAGGGTTTTCTTCACATCCTTTCCCAGGTAGTAGGCTTGAGCGTAGGATCCAACCAGCAATATGAGTTGGACGGCTTTCATATTGGACAACAGTTGTTCATGCCATGTCAGTGCACATTCGGGCCTTGGAGGAAGATCACCGGTCTTACCTGTCCCGGGATAACAGAAACCCATAGGGATCAGTGCAACCTTTGTGCTGTCATAGAATGTTGCTTCATCTACTTGCATCCACTCGCGGAGTCGATCTCCACTTTTATCGTCCCATGCAATACCGCTTTCATGAACGATCCTGCCAGGAGCTTGTCCTATTACCACGATCCTTGAGGTAGCATGTGCCTGTAGAACAGGGCGACAACCATGAGGCAATTGTCGGATACAGATCTCACATGTTTTGATCTGCTGAAGAAGATCATCCATTAGAACAATTTACCTTGAATATATTGACTCTCGTGATCCAGTAGCCACTTTTTACGTTCTACGCCAAAAGCGTAGCCTGTAAGGCTGCCATCACTGCCGATAACCCTGTGGCAAGGTAGAAACAGTGCAATGGGATTGCTACCATTGGCATGTCCTACCGCACGGGTTGCTTTGGGGTCTCCCAACTGATTGGCTATTTCCTGGTAAGAGACGGTTTTGCCAAATGGGATGGCTTCAAGTGCTTTCCAAACGCGTTTTTGAAAGACACTCCCTTCTGGCGCTAGGCTTACCGTGAATGCCTTTCTATTGCCTTGAAAGTATTCGTCTAATTCATTGATGGCCTGCTGAAGGGCAAGAGAAGAATGTTGGGCTTCTTCTTCAGTTTCTACAAAAGACAAGGTAGTTACCGCCAGGTTAGTGCCAACGATCTTGATGGTTCCAATGGGAGATTGGTAGTAAGTGTGTTCAGTGGCTTCTGAACTCATTTCTTAAATGTATTCGTAGCAATCTCAGAGCTGATATAGTGGGTGAACTTCCACACTTCCAGTACCTGATCAATGGGTACTTCGTAAGGCTCGTAAAAAGGATTGGTAGAGATCAGCAGTAAAGCTTGTTTCTCTTCAATCTTATTGTAAACCATCTTAAATACGATGCCGTCATCCTTGGTGAGAATAATATAGGGGTGGCCATTTTTGATCATGTTCCAGTTCTGTAGGTATTCACCCGTTACAAATGAACCATCTGGCACTGGAGGCATAGAATCTCCGCTGATCTCAAATGTTCTGTATTTCTTGCTTCTGTCAAGGAAAGGCATTCTGAAAGTAGAAAGCACACTGATGAAAGATGGGTCTGCGTATCCGGCAGTGTAACCTGCCTTGGCTTTCTTGGGTACCAGCTCAATGTTCTCTTCATTGTCTTCACCTATGGTGGTTGCCAATACCCGTAGATGTTGCCCCATAACATCCGCGCTTTGTCTTTCAATTTCGCCAAGCTTGCTTTCGGAATAGCTACTCAGGTCTTCTTTCAATAAGGTGTCTAACGACATCTCATAGTAATCAGCCAACGCAATCAATGTTTTGATGGGTGGAGCAGAGGTGCCTTTTTCATATCCGGTAAGGGAAGTTCTTTTAATATCTAAGGTCTGAGCTACGTCTTCCTGTGAGCGACCCTTTCTTTTTCTAAGCAGTTTGAGATTTGAAGCGAAATACATGAAAAACTTTTTTGCAATATAAAAATTAATGTTGAAATTATTGACAGATATATGTCAAAAATATCGACATGCAAAGATCCATTATACACATAGACCTTGACACCTTTTTTGTTTCCTGTGAGAGACTCATGGATAGTAGTTTGATCGGAAAGCCCGTACTCGTAGGAGGTGTAACAGGAAGAGGGGTAGTGGCCGCATGCAGCTATGAGGCCCGGCAATATGGAATTCATTCAGCCATGCCAATGAGAATGGCACAGCAGCTATGTCCACATGCTATTGTGATCAAAGGACATGCTGGTCAGTATTCCAAATTCAGCGAACAGGTAACGGAGATCATTAAAGAGGAGTCACCCCTTTTTGAGAAATCCTCGATAGACGAGTTCTATATAGATGTAACGGGCATGGATCGTTTCTTCGGTTGCTACAAGTGGGCAAAAGAATTGCGTTCCAGGATACAGAGAGAAACAGGGCTTCCATTGTCGTTTGGACTGAGTACGAGTAAGACTGTAGCCAAGATCACAACCAACGAGGCGAAGCCCAATAATCATCGCGAAATACCATATGGAACTGAGAAACCTTTCCTGGCACCACTCTCTATAAAGAAGATTCCTATGGTTGGTGACCAGACCTATGCTACGCTCAGGAACATGGGTATAGAGCATATCAAAACCGTTCAGGATATGCCAATGGAGTTGATGCATCGGGTGTTAGGCAAAAATGGTGTGGGTATATGGAAGAAAGCACAGGGCATAGACAACAGTCCTGTAATTCCATTTCATGAGCGCAAGTCCATTTCCTCATCCATCACTTTTGAAAGAGATTCTACTGATGTAAGAAAGATGAAAGAGATACTCAGTACGATGGCAGAGAAGCTTTCTTACTATCTCAGAATGGGAAACAAGCTTACGAGCTGTGTTACGGTAACAGTAAGGTATTCTGATTTTCAAACCACCAGTAAGCAATCGCGCATATCCTACACAAGCTGTGATCACACACTGATTAAGACTACAATGGACCTCTTCTATGCCCTTTACAATCGAAGGGTGTTGGCAAGACTGGTAGGGGTTCGTTTCAGCCACCTGGTAGAAGGAGGACACCAAATCAACCTTTTTGAAGACAGTGAGGAAATGATCAACCTGTATCAGGCAATGGATAAGATCAGAGACCGCTATGGACAAGACGCAATTAAGCGTGTGGTAGCGATGGATACAAGAGGTATTGGCCAATTTGCGAATCCCTTTAACGGCCAGCCGCCCGTTATTCCCGCACACAGAAGAATTTAAATAGAACCAAAAACAATAAATGACCGCAAACAATGCACGAGTACACTAAGCAAAGGATAAAAGAAAAAGGAGTTGAATTATCTCAAAAGACACAACATCTAACCAGGCATTTCCCTGAAGAAGAGGAGGAAGGACTGGTTAGCCAAATGAACCGGGCAGCAAAAGCCATTTCATCAAACGTAGATGCATCTATAGACCGCAAAAGTGAACAAGAAAGAAAACGCTTGCTTCGTACTGCCCTTGGATCAGCTTTTGAACTGGAAGCACAGCTTATTCTTTCACAGGAGCTAGGCTATGGTAATGAGAAGGAGATATCTGAACTCATGAATGGAGTGGTGGAAGAGCAAAAGATGCTGTATTCACTTATCAATAAACCCTGATCCTTCCAGTGTACCTGAATTGCCATACTTCATTTAGCTACAAGTACGGAACCTTATCCATCGAAAGACTATTGGAGAAAGCCCAAAAAATGGGCGTGAAGAAACTGGCATTAACAGACATCAATAGTACATCTGGATGTATCGACTTTGTCCGCAGGGCAGATGTTGCTGAAATTGCTCCGGTTATTGGTATTGACTTTCGCAATGGAGCAGACCAGCAATTTGTTGGTCTGGCAATCAACAATGACGGTTTTCGTGAACTGAATGAATGGCTGACTTACCATCTCCATCGGGAAGAGCCTATTCCTGCAAAAGCACCTCAGTTTAATAACGCGTTTGTCATATATCCTCTGGATAAATGCCCTGCTCAGCCATTAAAAGAGAATGAATTTATAGGTATACGTCCTGCTCATGTAAAGCATCTGCCTTTTTCAAAATGGAAGGACCATCAGCAGAAACTGGTCATTCAGCAGCCAGTTTCATTTGACGCCCTTAAAGATTTCGATACCCATAAATTGCTCAGGGCAATGGATAACAATACACTGCTAAGCATGCTTCCTGAAAAAGAGCTGGCAGATCCATATGAGATCATGGTTCCTGAAAGTCGCCTGGAAGAGATATTTGAAGCATATCCTCAGATTATTTCCAATACCCGGAGCCTGATTGATCAATGCTCTATTGACTTTGACTTCGGTTCTGTTAAGAACAAAAAGTTCTACACGAATTCCACTGCTGAGGATATGGACCTAATCAAGGGGGAATGTGAGGAAGGGTTGAAATACCGTTATGGCAAAGCGCCTTCAAACGTATTGGAGCGGATGAATAAAGAATTGGGAGTTATCCGTGACAAGGGATTTGCTTCATACTTCCTGATCAACTGGGATATGATCAATTATGCGCGGAGCCAGGACTACTATTATGTAGGAAGAGGAAGTGGAGCCAATAGCATGGTAGCATATTTATTGCGCATCACAGATGTAGACCCCATTGAACTTGATCTTTATTTTGAACGCTTCATTAACCCTGAACGTGCCAACCTTCCTGATTTCGATATAGATTTCTCATCCTTTGATCGGAACGATGTTACCCGGTATCTCTTCGATAAGTATGGGTGGGATAAAACAGCATTGATAGGTACATACAGCACATTTAAGGACCGTGGCACATTGCGTGAGTTAGGTAAAGTGTACGGAATGCCTGCTCATGATATACGTAAGATGCAAAAAGCATCAAGCTATTACGAGTTAGATGATTTGGCACGCAAAGTATACGGTCATTACCAAAAGATTGCAGGCCTACCTAATCACCTAAGTGTACATGCCAGTGGGGTTGTCATTTCAGAAGAGCCTATCTGTTCTTATACATCAACCATGATGCCGCCCAAAGGTTTTCCTACTACGCATTTTAGCATGATTGAAGCTGAAGACATTGGACTGCACAAGTTTGATATTCTTGGGCAAAGAGGATTGGGAAAGATCAAAGACGCTCTTGAGTTGGTTAGAGACAATCAGAATGTGTTGTTGGACATCCATAAAGTAGAGGAATTCAAACAAGATGATAAGATCAATCTCAAGCTGTTGAAAGAGGCGAAGACAATAGGCTGTTTTTATGTGGAGTCTCCAGCTATGCGAATGCTGCTCACCAAGCTTCGTGCATCTGACTATTTACGGTTGGTGGCAGCAAGCTCTATTATTCGTCCGGGTGTAGCACAAAGTGGTATGATGCAGGAGTATGTGCAACGGTTTCATGATCCGAAGAGAAGGGAGCGTGCACGGGAAGAACTTCCGGAACTCTACAATATTCTGGAAGAGACCTACGGGGTAATGGTCTATCAAGAAGACGTGATTAAGGTAGCACACCAGTTTGCAGGACTGTCTTTAGCTGAAGCGGATGTGTTGAGAAGGGGGATGAGCTGGAAATTCAGAGAGCGAAATGAGTTCCATCTGGTAAAGGATAAGTTTTTCAATAACTGCCGTAAGAAGAAACATCCGGAAGAGAAGATTGCAAAGCTTTGGGAAGAGATTGAAAGTTTTGGGAACTACGCTTTTGCCAAAGGCCATTCGGCCAGCTATGCAGTAGAGAGCTACCAGGCGTTATATCTCAAGGCGCATTATCCGTTAGAGTATATGGTGGCTACGGTTAATAATGGAGGAGGCTTCTACAGAACAGAATTGTATTTCCATGAAGCCAAACTTAATGGGGGAAAACTTGAGCTACCCTGTGTGAACCAAAGCAATGCTCTTGCGGGAATACAAGGTAAAACCATATATATCGGACTGCGGTTTATACACGGCCTTGAGGCAGAAGCAATCCAAAGGTTATTAGCTGAACGGTTTTACGAAGGCCCATTCAAAAGCTTAAGAGATTTTGTGAAACGGGTCCAGCTATCAATCGAACAATTACAGCTCTTGATAAGAATTGGGGCATTCCGATTTACCGGAAAGCAGAAAAAGGAACTTCTCTGGGACGCACACTTTCTTTTGAGTGCAAGTAAGAAGACCAAACCTTCCCGGACCTTATTTGATGTGGAGCCAGCTGAATTTCGGATACCCGAATTATGGAGCCACCCTTTGGAAGACGCCTTTGATGAAATGGAACTACTGGGATTTCCTGTAAGTAAGAATCCGTTTGAGCTTCTTCAGGAAGAGCCAAAGATTCATTTAAAGGCTGCCGATCTCCCGTCTCTTGTAGGAAAAACCGTAGAGATAGTAGGATACCTTATTCATGTTAAAGGCACGCAAACACGTTCAAAGGATGCGCCCCAGCGCATGAATTTTGGAACATGGTTAGATATTGATGGCCAATGGTTGGATACCGTTCATTTTCCCAAAGCGGCAGCCAGGTACCCTTTTCAAGGACCTGGGTGTTACTGGATCAAAGGCAAAGTCTTGGATGAGTTTGGATTTATATCAATAGAGATGAATGAAATGACCCGTTTAGCTACGCAGAGTATGGAGACACCATCCGTGAGGCTACGATCGAGTGAAAGTTATTTCCGTAAACCGAAGATGTTGAGATGATAGACATCTATACCATAGCTACCAACACAAGGCATCTGGAAACATCTCTGAATGTTAAAGCTGGTGAACCAATAGTAAAAACCTATCAGGCCAGACCCGGTATGTATATGCCAGTGCTGATCCCAGACAGAAATAGGAAGCGTTTGTGTAACGCCTTTTGGGGAATCCCTCGGTTGAGAAATACAATACACACATCTAAACTACTTACCAGAGAACCCTATAAACTTTTGGTAAGGACCAGCAGGTGTGCTATTCCCGCCAATTGTTTTTTTGGTATGAAGGATACCGATCCGTATCTGATTAGATTGGTGAACTCAAGGTTGTTTTATTTAGGGGGATTGTTTGTGAAGCAAGGGAACAAGTTTTCTTTCATTGTTCTAAAAACGGAGTCGGCCGATATGCTCTCTTTTATGCCCGACATGCCTGTTTTGATGACAGCTGATCAATTGGATGTCTGGCTAAGTACACCAGAGCTTGCAAGTGTAATGTACATTGCTGATCAGGCTGGAAGTCATTGGATGGATTATTATAAGGTATCCTCAGACATTCTTAATCCGGAAGCAAACAGTAGGAGTCTGTTATTGCCGCACGGACAGACCTACCAACAGCTTAAACAACGTGAGGTCCAATTGATTGATAGAACATTTGAAAAAATTCGACCAAATAATAGCTCCGGAAAGCGGTAATCAGAACCCATTGAATAATTTTATCCAGTGAGCTCAACATTCAGCGATATCATCCAATCCCATCACTGGTCAAGCATTTCCGAGCAGATTTATGCGAAAACCGAGAGGGACGTTGAACACGCATTGGCCAAGAACAGTAGGGATCTGGAGGATTTTAAAGCATTGATCTCACCAGCAGCTGAAGGGTATCTTGAAGAAATGGCCCAGCTCAGTCAGAAGCTTACCATGAAGCGCTTTGGCAAAACGGTTCAAATGTATATCCCATTATACCTGAGCAATGAATGCCAGAATATCTGTACGTACTGTGGGTTTTCACTTGATGTTGACATTCCCAGGAAAACACTGACTGATGAGGAAATACTTGAGGAAGCGCGAATCATCAAGTCTAAGGGATATGAGCACGTACTGTTGGTTACAGGCGAAGCGAATAGAACGGTAGGAGTCGAGTATCTCAAAAGAGCTATCAGGTTATTGCAGCCAATGTTTGCGCACATATCCATTGAAGTTCAACCGCTCCAGCAACAAGAATATGAAGAACTCATCAAGGAAGGCTTGAATACCGTTTTGGTATACCAGGAAACGTACAATGAGGAGAATTACAAGAAGCACCATCCCAAAGGACGAAAATCGAATTTCACATACAGGGTTACGACACACGATAGATTAGGGAAGGCTGGAATTCACAAGATGGGCCTTGGTGTGCTGATTGGTCTGGAAGATTGGAGGGTAGACAGTTACTTCAATGCACTGCATCTTGATTATCTGGAGCGCACTTACTGGCAATCCAAGTATACCGTTTCATTCCCTCGATTGCGACCATGCGCTGGTGGTGTGGAGCTTAAGTCAGTGATGAACGATAAGCAATTGGTGCAGCTCATTTGTGCCTACCGATTACTCAATGAAGAAGTTGAACTTTCTATGTCCACTCGCGAATCTGCAGCCTTCAGAGATAACATTGTGAAGTTGGGAATAACCTCAATAAGCGCGGAATCTGCAACAGACCCCGGGGGATATGCAAATCCAAAAGATGCATTGGAGCAGTTTGAGATTCATGATGACCGGAGCACTTCTGAATTTGTAAGTACGCTCAAACAAAACGGCTATGAAGCTGTTTGGAAGGATTGGGACGCAGTATTACAGTAATGAACGCAGACGCACTTAAACGGTACCACAGACACATTATTCTTCCTGAGTTTGGGATGGAAGCACAGGAGAAGCTCAATAATGCGAGTGTTCTTGTTGTAGGGGCTGGTGGACTGGGTTGTCCCGTTTTGCAATACTTAACCGCAGCGGGTGTAGGAAGAATTGGAATCGTTGATGGTGATACCATTGATAGCAGCAATCTTCAGCGGCAAACATTGTACAGCGAAGAGGATGTGGGGAAATCCAAGGCGGAGGTTGCTGCGGAGAAACTAGCTGCTCAGAATAGCCTGGTTAGTTTTGATGTGCACAAGGTCCACCTATTGGTTGATAATGCTTTGCAGATCATTGAGGATTACGATCTGGTGGTGGATGGAACGGATAACTTTCCAGCCAGGTATCTGATCAATGATGCCTGCGAAATATTGGGTAAGCCATTCGTGTATGGATCCATTTACAAATTTGAGGGACAGGTAAGTGTGTTTAATCACGAAGGAGGACCTGGTTATAGATGTTTATTCCCGGAACCACCTTCTCCTGGACAGGTTCCTAACTGCTCAGAGATTGGAGTATTGGGTGTGTTGCCAGGTTTGATTGGCACCATGCAAGCCAGTGAGGCGATTAAGGTATTGGCAGAGGTAGGGGAGCCGTTGTCAGGCAAGCTACTCATGATCAATACGCTGACCATGGATTCACACGTAATTGCCTTCCAAAGAAATCAGGAAGCTGCACGCATTATCGAATTGATCAATTATGATGAGTTCTGCGGCACCAACACTGGCGTGATCAAAGAAGTGGATGCGCCACAGCTGAAAAGATGGATGGACGCTGGAGATGTACGTTTATTGGATGTTCGCGAGCCAGATGAAGCGGAAATTTGCAAGATCACCGAGTGGCTTATCCCGCTGGGTGATCTCGAGAACAACCTTCCAGACCTGAAACGTGAAACCAGAATAGTAGTGCATTGTCACCATGGGGGAAGAAGCGCAAAGGCAGTCGAAATCCTTGAAAAGGCAGGTTTTACTAGTGCTTATAACCTGGTTGGTGGTATCCATGCATGGTCTACCGAAGTAGATGCGTCCGTTCCCGTCTACTAGAACAATTTGAACATCACGCCAATCGCGAAGTTCGATTGGAAAAAATAGAACGCCTGTCTTGCGCGTTCATTCGGGTTTTGTGTGATCCTGATTTTGGGCATATGAATGAACCCGCCTTTGATGTTTCCAACAAGCAGCAATGTTTCCCAAAAGCGCAATTCCACACCAGTTTTCAAGCTGAAGCCCCATCCAGCCACATTGAATTCATCGTATCTCGGCTCGCCTAAAAATTCACAATTGGTTTTGGGATACATAATTCCCACACCACCTCCACCAACACCCTGCAGACTGAACCAATCATTCTTTATACGGAATAGAGAATCCATGTTGGGAGTCATGTTTACTTCTAGATTTAAATAGTTGAGTCCATCTGTATGCTCATACCGCAGAAAGGCATCGGTAAGCTTCACCGTGTGGTTATAATCACCATCGTAGATAGACCCGCGAGCAATATTCCCTTGCATCAACACCTCCTGATCTTGCTTCATCACATACTTCATGTGGTCATCTCCGATAGATATCTGGATGTTATCTGTAATGTAGTATCCCAGCCGCATGTTTGTTTGCGGTATCGTCAGCTTAGTTGGGTGGAAATACGGATCAAAGTCGAAAGGAGTCTGGCGGTCAACGGCCTTTACATCTCGTAGCACAAAATTGAAATCCTCTCCGGTAAATCGAATATCAGACTTCGTATAGCTTGCTTGGTTCCAGCCGAAATAAAAGAACATGCGACCTTTGTTGTTCCCTCGAAAGAATGACTCCGTCTGTCCATAGCCAATGGCCATCGTTAGAATGAAGCAGATGAATAGAAGTAATCTCATTCGAAGACAAAGCTAAGCATCCTGGTTCAGCTGTTTAAGGAGTTTTCTGCTCCTTGTTACCAGGTATTTCTTTTCAAACAAGGGGATCGCTTCTTCCACTACAGCTGAAACCTCGTTAGAAAGCTCTGGTATTTCCTTACAGAAGTGGCCAAGGGTGTCTATGGAATAACATTGAATGTGAGCGCTAAGATCATCTCTGTGAAGGACGGATAAGCAGAAATCAAGCAGATCACCATGGTCTTCCACATTTGGTTTCATTATACTGATCAAACGCATACCACTTCCCATGTGCGGTATATGTGGAGAGGTAATGATGTGTGGAATGATGCTGTCTATGTGCTTTTCAATCAAAGACGTGTCTTCTAACGCAATGTGGGTTAGTACCCAACATGCACGCCAGCAGTAGGGACCTTCATGCGAAGCAGCAAGCTGGGCGAGGTCACCAATAAGCTCAGGTTTCTTCAACAGGTCGTCCCTGAGTTCATCGATCATGCCTTTTCGTGGGTGGTCGAAGAAAGCTTTGAAATCCATATCCTACAAAAGTAATCGGCAATAGTTAGCTTTGGAACAATAATTCCACGAATTGGAGCCTTCCCTGATCATTGCTTACGTCCTCGCCCTTGTTATAGGAGCTGTCCTTGGTTTACTTGGAGGAGGAGGGTCAATTCTTACCGTACCGGTAATGGTTTACATAGTGGGGGTAGAAGTTGTGGAGGCAACATCGTATTCGCTTTTTGTGGTTGGAATCTCCAGTCTCGTGGGTGTACTTACGTTTGCTCGTAAAGGACAGGTAAACTATCTGATAGGCATTATGTTTGGCATTCCATCCGTTGCCACGGTTTATGCGACCAGGAAATGGATATTACCGGCAGCCCCTGATCATGCGGAACTTATGGGGATGCCTATAAGTAAAGACCTGGTCTTGATGGTGTTGTTCGCGGTATTGATGATTCTGGCATCGTTTACCATGATCAGAAACAAGAAGGTGGCCGCTATGGGTGAAGAACGAAACCCCAATCTCCTTGTAGTTTTCCTAGAGGGCATAGTGGTAGGTTTTCTTACCGGTTTGGTGGGCGCTGGTGGAGGGTTTCTAATCGTTCCAGCATTAGTCGTATTGTCCCACTTGCCGATGAAAACTGCGGTAGGCACCTCCTTGCTTATTATTTCCGGTAAATCATTGATAGGGTTTATGGGGGATATAGGCCACGTAGAAATAGACTGGATGATGTTATCTCTGTTTTCCGGAATTACGATTTGCGGAATATTTGTTGGAAGCTATTTGTCCAATCTTATCAAGGGCGAACAGCTTAAGCCAGTATTTGGGTGGTTCATTCTCATAATGGGCATCTGTATCCTGGCTGAGAACATTATAAATAGTTGATTGTAAACCTATTCAGAAAGGGATTGTATAATTTTGGATTAAGATGAAGGTAGAGCAGTTATATACAGGATGTTTAGCAGAAGCAGCTTATTACATTGAGAGCAATGGAGAGGCAGCTATCATTGATCCGCTAAGAGATCCGCAACCGTATATTGATATAGCCAAAGAGAACGGGGCAACGATCAAGTATGTCTTTGAGACACACTTTCACGCAGATTTCGTTTCGGGCCACGTAGATCTTGCGAAAGAAACGGGAGCAACCATCGTCTATGGTCCCGATGCTCCTACCAGTTACGATAAACATACAGCGGAAGACGGGGAATTATTCACCGTAGGAGATGTACAGATAAAGGTCCTTCACACTCCTGGACACACACTTGAATCTTCTTGTTTTTTGTTGTTGGACGAGCAAGGTAAGGAGCACTGCGTGTTTACTGGAGACACCTTGTTTATTGGTGATGTGGGTAGACCGGATCTGGCACAAAAAGGTGCAGATCTTACGCAAGAAGATTTGGCAGGAATGCTCTATGATTCCATTCAGGAAAAGCTTATGCCTTTACCTGACAGCGTGATCGTGTATCCAGCGCATGGCGCTGGTTCAGCATGTGGGAAGAACATGAGTAGCGAGACATTTTCTACGTTGGGTGTTCAGAAGAATACGAACTATGCGCTCCTTGCTGACGGGCGCGAAGACTTTATAGCCAAGGTAACCGATGGGATATTACCTCCTCCACAGTATTTCGCGAAGAATGCCGCGCTGAATAAGGCGGGGTACACTGCTTTTGATGAAGTGATGGGGCAAGGAGTAACGCCCCTTTCTGTGGAAGATATAGCGAAAGCAGATCAGGCAACTCTATTGGATGTACGGGATCCGGTTGAATTTGGCAATGGTTTTATTCCCGGTTCGATCAACATTGGTCTGGATGGATCTTTTGCAGTATGGGTAGGTACTTTGATTGAAGACCTTGCTGAGCCCTTGATCGTTATTGCGCCAAAGGGCAGGGAGGAAGAAGCAATTCACCGCTTGTCCCGTGTTGGATACGATGCAACGATTGGCTACTTGGAGGGAGGCTATGAGGCATGGGCTTCATCTGGAAAGCAAACAGATTCAGTTGAGAGCATTAGCCCGCAGGACCTTACTGCCAAACATGCGAAGGGAGATGCGGTGATTATCGATTGTCGGAAGCCTACTGAATATGAGGCGGAACATGTAGATGGTGCCTCAAGTTATCCTTTGGATTATATAAATGAGCACCTCGATCAATTGGATAAGCAGGAAACCCGTTATCTACATTGTAAATCAGGTTATCGCTCCATGATTGCGTGTTCGATTCTAAGGAAGCAGGGCTATACCAACCTTGTCAACGTGAGTGGTGGTTTCGATGCACTGAGTGAGACCGATATCCCGGTAACGGATTTTGCCTGTCCTTCTGCGTTTTAGCCGTTCTTCTTACACCAGACGAACCGGTAAAAGCCAAAGACCCTTGCGAAGGCTCGTTCAAGTTTGGGTAAGTTGCCTTTGGTAAATGGAAAATGTGCTTTTGCCATCTTCTGAACGGTAAATCCATTGGTGCGCAGTAGGTTCTTAACCTGAGATCTCGATAGAATAAAGGCTACTTCACATTCCGGGCCATCCGTACAACGATGTGGAAAGGCCTTCCAATTAAGGTATTTCCAGCCCATCTCTTTGTAGTTTTTCAAGTGCAGCGCCCAGTTTCCCTTAGCCTTTCTTCCCAGTTTCATCAACATGATCTCAAGGATCAACCTCCATCGGAAGTAGCATTGGATACGTATCCAGTAATTGAAGGATTCCTTGGCGTAAAGCATTACAATGAATTCGCCATTGTCCTTTAACACACGATTCACCTCAGAGAACGCCCGGGGCATGTTGGGTGTATGGTGTAGAACCCCATGGGAGTATATCAAATCAAATGAGTCATTTTGGAATTCAAGAGATTCTGCATTTCCCTTGCGGATATTTCCGCTAAGGTCAAGTAGATCGAAATGTTTGGTGGTTGCATCAACAGCTTCCTGCGTAAGGTCAACTCCCGTATAGGACTTCGCATGCGCAGCCCATTTCGTGGCGTCTGCCCCCACACCCAAGCCTATTTCCAGCATATCTTTTTCGGCAGCACTGCTCCAGTCGATCAGTACATCCAGATGGTGCTCTTTTCGGTACCTATATGCCCTGTATTCCTCAAAAAAAGTAGGGGATAAGTAATTCTCGTCAATGAAATGACTTCCACATAGATGATCATCCCAGAAGGCTTCAACCTGTCCCAACTCACCATTCATAACGCAAAGATAATTGAGCTAATCGTCCTTCTTTCTTCGATTTCGAAGGAATATGAACAGAAAAGTGCTTACAACTGCTAAAAGAATGCCCCACCAGACCCAAGCCAAAGTGTTGTGCGGTTGCTCTAGCTCTACATCGACTTTCTTTTTATTGAAGGGAATCTCCAGTAGCGATGTATCCTGCTTCACGCTTGCCGAAGTGTCTGTTGTGGATCTTCTGTCATCAATGATCACAGTGTCCTTTGTATAACCTCCTTCCATGGCAATTCCCATGAATCGGCACACATGGGCCAGTACACCATCCTTGAGTTGGTAACTTCTAATGATTCTTGGCACGTACTTCTTGTGGCTGCGGTTCCGCACAACAATGGTATCGGACGGAAGGTATACGTAGTAAGAGAATATAGGATAGGGCAGGTAATGAATGGTGTCATTGTAATAGCTGGAATCCTTGTACACAACCTGGTAGCTGTTGTCAGTGCTTCTATTGCTCGTGTCCAATTGAAATTTCCTTCTGTAACGAGCAAAGCTTTCCTCTATATCCTCATTAGGATAATTCGACCAACCGTGTCGCTGTTGCAGTTTTTCCTTCTCGGTAGAATAAAAGAAGACAGGGAACAACTCGTCTGTTTCGCCCTGGAAATGGAATGTCCAGTATATTCTTGTAGAATCGGGGCTTACACCGAGAACCTCAATAACAAGGGGTCCTCCAACCGTTGCAAGGGTTAACCTGGAGGCACAGAACAGTGCAAGAACAAAGAGCGCAGAGAGTCGCGTCAATAGAACATGTGTTTTTTGCTGTTGTTCTTCCAGCCCGCATCACTTTTATACTTGGCGAAGAAGACTACAATATCTGCATCTGACTTATAGTCGCAGAAGTAAATCTTCTTGTCAGCATCTGACTTATAGTCACAAAAGAACCAAACACCATTGTTGTCTCCAGCATCGGATTTATACTTGGCTTTGTACACTACCAGATCGGCATCGGATTTATACTTCGCTACAAAAACTTTCACATCTGCGTCCGACTTGTATTTACAGCTGTAGACCTTTTGCCCAAATGTGAATGAGGCAAGGCTTAAGGCGATTATCGTAAGTAGTACTCTCATATCAATGCTCTAAACTAACAGTTTCCAACTCTCTCAGCCAGCCGACCGCAGAGTCTTCATCTTTGAAAAATTTATAATTATAAGGAGGTTTCTTAATCAGTTTAAAATACGCTCGGGCCAGGATCTTCTGATGAAGAGAAGGTAATACCAGTGCAATATGGCTTATCAGATTTTCATATGCATCCAGAGGGTCATAGGTTTTCGCTTCTGGTGCAATGGAACCATACCTTCCCGGAACGGAAACAAGACGAATTCCTTTTTCTTCGCCCACCAGCTTAACCAATGCCTGACTCATTTCGTCCATTTGCTCACGATCCACCACATACTCATCAATGAATCGATATTCATAGATTCCATCTTCCCGTAGCCCGATAGTACAAATGGAGGTATCAATAGACCGTAACAAAGTCATAAAATGAAATTAAGCAATCTATCATAAAGACTGTAGCAGCTTATCGATGGCGTTTATCTCTAGCCTGTAATCGAACTGCTTCTCAATGTATTCAGCGGTTTGTTCATTGCTGGCCCCGTTATTGAACCACCGTTCGATTGTTGTTTGTAGACTTTGTGAGTCGTTGGGTTCATAAAGCTTTCCCCACTTGCCCTCTCCAAGTATCTCTGGTGTTCCACCACTATTGGTTCCAATCACTGCGGTGTTACAAGCCAGGGCCTCTAGCGTCACCATTCCATAGGTTTCTCCAACACTGCCCAGCACAAATAGATCAATGGCCGTAAAGAACAATCTTGCGTCATCCACAGAAGGAATGAAATGTACCTTAAGTTGATCCTGATCGGCAGCGCGCTGACGCAGTTGCTCATTGTATGTAGTACACTTAGGGTCATTAATGGTTGGTTCACCTACAATTACCAGATCAAATTCATGTTGGTTTGCCAGTGGAATGAGCGATTCAAGAATGAATAGCTGTCCCTTTCCAGGATCAATTCTTCCTATGATGCCAATTAGCTTCCGTTCTTCAGGCAGCCCTAGTGTATTTCTGCTACTTGACTGAGTATGCCCATGATCGGTGAAATGAGCGATGTCAAGTCCAAGAGGTATTACATGCACTTTTTCCTCGGGATAACGGGTCTTCTCAATGACTTCGGCTTTCAGCCATTTCAGCGGACTGATCCAGGCATCTATCATTTTATACCTTCTCGAATGGATGGGGCTTTTTTTGTTGATGCCTATCTGCATATGCTGTTGGTAGATCAACTTAAGTTTGCGTACGTGCCTTCGTTTGCAAATAGAGGCAACGTCTAAATCTTTGTTGTCGAAAACCCAAAGATGAGTGAAGTCCCCCGTCTTAACGGTGTTGGCCAACCGTTTGGCAGCAGCAAAATCAAAGTACTTCTTTGTGGATGAGAAATTGTGCGAGCTGAAACCCTTCGCGCTGGACCTTTGAGAGAATTTAGACTCACTCAGACTGGCAATCTCTATATGATAAGAATGTGCCCGAAGCCACACAGCCAGCTGGATCACGTTCATTTCCAAGCCTCCCCAGCCAGTAGAAGTCAATAGAAACAAATGCTTACCCTTCTCGCTCATTGATGCCAAGCTACAAACAATGATGTGTACTTCCTAGTTACGGTAATTCCTTAAGGATGTGCTGTAAGTTGCTCTTCATTTTGAGGTGAAGCTGTTTCATTTCTTCCATTGAAGATGCATCAGCCTTCGATTCAAGCACTTCAGCTATTTGCGCTGTTTCGGAAGCCCCAATGGTTTTCAGTGAGGATTTCACCCTGTGGCAACTGATTTTAATTTGCCGTCTGTTATCATCGTGAATAGCCTGCCCGATAACACTAACTTCCCTTGGAACAGTGTTTCTAAACAGGACCACTATTTCATCAACGAACTCCTGATCACCATTTGCCAATTCCTTTAATGTGGAAAGATTGAACAGGGAGGGAGATGATGGAGCAGAACCGGAGGAAGGTGCTTTGCTGTTCTTTATCAGATAGTGTGCGGTGCTCTTTAACTCTTCCTTTCGAAACGGTTTGGCCATATAGTCATTCATGCCAAGTGCAAGACATTTTTCCCTTTCGCCAACCAGACTGTGAGCAGTCATAGCCAGGATAGGCGTTGCCTCACCATATTCCTTTCGGATGATCTTAGCCGCCTCGTATCCTGTCATATTTGGCATCTGAAGATCCATAATGATAAGATCGAAATCTTCCTTTTTCAGGGCTTCCAGGGCCAATTGACCGTCCTCTACCAATACATGGGACCAGCCAAAGCCATCTAATACTTTGCCCAGAAGTTTCTGGTTTAGTGCGTTGTCTTCTGCTACAAGAATATGATACTTGTTGACCCCGACATTCTGGTCGAGACTTTGTTTTGATGTACTTATGGTGTCGTTTTCAACAGGTGTGACAGGGAGTAACAGTGTGAAAGTGGAGCCCTTGTCAAGTTCTGATCTGAACGTGATTTCACCCTCCATTAACTTCGCAAGATGTCTTGCAATATTGAGCCCAAGCCCAGTTCCTCCGGATTCTATATTGTTTATGTCGCCCTGTTCAAAACGCTCAAACAAGGATTCTTTCAATTCTGTTGGAATGCCAGGACCTGTGTCTTCGACATCAATTGCCAGGGTTCGCTGTCTGTTGTCAAAACTCACCATCTTGGCTGTGACTTTCACATGACCTACCTCAGTGAACTTAATTGCATTTCCAATGAGGTTGATTAGGATCTGATTGAACCTGGCAACATCTCCCAGAATCCGTTCAGGCATGTGATCGTCAATGGTAATATCAAAGCCAAGGCCTTTCTCTTTAGCCCGCTGTCCGAGAAGCGTTTTCAAATTTAATAGTGCCTTCGAAACACTGAAGGGAGAGTTGTCAAGGATAAGCTTACCGCTTTCAATCTTAGATAGATCTAGAATGTCATTGATGAGTACAAGTAAATTACTGCTCGCGGAAGCTATGGCATCAACGAATTCCTTTTGCTCTGCATTTAGCTGGGTAGAATGCAGTAAATCTGCAAAGCCAACAATTGCGTTCATTGGCGTCCTGATCTCGTGGCTAACGTTAGCAAGGAAGATATCCTTAGCAGCAACCGACCTCTCAGCTATTTCTTTAGCTGTCTTTAATTCTCGTTCCAGGTTGATCCTGTTGCTAATGTCCAAGGCGTAGGCCAGTACTTTCTTTTCACCGTCCGCTTCGCGCAGTGAATTACTATAAGTCCAGTAAGTGTTCTTTCCATCCTTTGTTTGTAGTGCAAGGATTCCCTGTGATTCCTTCTTCTCTTTGATCTCACTCAAGTAGCGTTCAAATCCATCCGCCAGATCCGGAACAATGAATTCGCTAATTTTCTTGCCAACCATGAAGTCTACATCGTAACCCAGCCAGCCAGCGCCCTGGGGATTGATAGATTGGATAACACCATCCATGTCGTGGCTGCAAATCATTGCGTGCGAGAAATCGAAAAACTCCTTGTATTGTTCCCGGCTATTACTGAGTTCCTGGGTTGCCTCTCTGAATGCGGTGATGTCGTGTGCTACTGCAAATAGCTCACCTGTGGTGGTGTCTGGTTGACAGGTCCAATGCATCCAGCACCAATCACCATCTTTTTTGCGGTAACGATTTTCAAATCCGATCGTCAATGCGCCATGAGCAAGCTTTCCTACTTCCGCTATGGTGGCTTCGATATCATCGGGGTGCACAAAATCGAGGAATGGAGTTGACAGCAGTTCATCTTCACTCCAGCCCAACACGGAGGTAAATGATGGATTCAGATACTTGAAGTAACCGTTGGTGCCGGCAACACAAAGCATATCCAGCGACATGTTGAAGAACTTCTTGTAGATATCGCTTTGCATCTTGCGCTGTGATGTCTAAAGAAGAACAAGGGGACACGTGCGCGGTCCCCCTGCTCTGGTTGTTTAAACACTAACTAAAACTTGTAAGAGAAGCCTAGATTGAACAGCTGCTTGAACTGCGTTCTAGGCCCAACAGCGTCTATGATACCATCATCATTTTCATCAACGCTGATGTCAATGTCATCATCATAAATCAAGTGAGTGCCAAATTTCACGTTAATGTAATCATTCACTTTCATTACGATCGTAGTTTCCCAGTTAACATCAATGTTCCCTGGATTGTTCAGGTAATTGGAGAAGAGGTCAAGTTTACTCACAAGACCAACATTCTTCATGAGGTCTGCTTGGTAAAGCGCACGCAGGTATCCCCCGAATTCTGTTCTGATATTCTCTCCTGAAGTCACCCGCCTGCCCAGCGAATCATAAGTGGCTGCCGTTACCCCAAATGCTCCCGCATCAGCTAACGGTTGGTGGGCTACAATGGTCACCTTGCTGGTAACAGGAGCCAGGAAGACAGTGATCTTGTCTCTTTTGTAGTCCACTCCAGCGGCAAAGAGCAAATATCCAGGGGCGAGAAAGTCTGAGATTGCCGTAGAATCATTTGGATATGCAAAACCTTCGGCAAACTGCGTCTTGAAATTCAGCAGCGCTGCATAGTACAGGTTATCTTTCGCTTTAAGCCCGAGTTTAGAGGTGAAGTCAATTTGATCATCATTCTTCTGAATGGTAGCTGCACTTCCGGTTCCTTGCCGGACCAGACCGTAACCCAGGTCAAGGTTATTGTCCCAGGTCAATTTGTCCTTTTTATAGTTGGCAAAGAGTTTCAATGAGGCACTTGCAGAAATGGCATTCAAACCACCAGCGGCCCAATTCGTTAAAGACACTTGATTGAAGCTGAACCCGGCAGTACCACCTCTCTTCCAGCCATTAAGTGTGTCTTTCGTTTGCGTTTTAAGTTGTTTTTCAGCGGTTGTAACCTGGGCCTTAGCTCCCAGAACAATGCAGAAAACCATTGCAATGAATAGAATAGGTTTGTTCATGGGTGCAAATTAAAAGTCCAGCCTGATTTTTCCTTCGGATTGGGGAAAGATTCGATTAGTAGACGAAGAAAATCGGTAAAACAGCCTACTACAGGGTCCTTAGTCGGTTCATTAAAGCCGATTTGTAACTACGACTTACAGGAAGTGCTGATTCATTCACCAGAACTGTATTGTCCTGAAGTTCTTTGATACGGTCGTAGCGCACAATGTAAGACCTGTGAATTCTGAGAAAGTCTTCCTGGCCCAGTTTGGCTTCAACGGATTTCATTGTAGAAAGCAGGGTGTACTTTCCGCCATCACTATGAATCGTGATGTAATCTGAGAGGGCTTCAATGTAATGGATACTGGCGAGTTCTATCTTTACCAGCTTGCCCGCTTTTTTAACAAACACATGATCCAGTGCGCCTTTTTTGCGGCTGAAGTTGGCTTCAATGTCCCTGACCTTTTCTACAGCCTGGCAAAAACGATCATAATCTACTGGCTTCACCAGGTAGTCAGTAACGTTATAATCAAAGGCTTCTGCAGCGTATTCAGATTTGCCCGAAACAACAACCACCTGCCCAACTTCTGGATTTTCACGCATGAATTCGATACCATTCATTTCAGGCATTTCAATATCAAGAAATACGAGATCACACTCCAGGGAGGCCAATTCATTGGAGGCCGTTATCGCAGAACCAAACTCACTTACCAATTCTAGGCCTTCACATCTTTCAATACATTTTCTAATCAGCTCACGAGCAATGGGGTCGTCATCAACAATGACACACTTCATAACAGTAGTAGATTCTTATTCAAGTTATGTAATTGGAACAAACGAGTAAAGGGATTGTTGACGTTTTTAACGTAATCCTCGTTTCTTAACCCTTCTTATCCAGTAGATGATAAACGGAACGCCAATAGCAGTGGGACCCAACCAGGCAATAAGGTCTGGTAATATTTGGTTCTGAACCAGAAAGGCGGTAGTTGCCGCTATATAACCACCGATAATGTTGCCAACATGTCCTAGTAACCAGGAAAGTGGACGTTTATCAATGTTGCGAGCTGTTTTGATATCTCCGATCGCGCTTTGTCCACCAAGAATTCCAAACACGATAAGTACTATCCCAATGCCCTTGGAGGCCAACAATAAGAGGCTTCCATAAGTAAGCATTGCTACGCCTGCAAGTATCATCATCCATGCGTTTAGTTTGAAAATGGCAGGAACTTCAGTGCTGGTTTGAATGCCTTTCAACTTAAGGTGCATCCATCCAGATGTAATGAGGTAAAGACTGAACACACCAATTACCAGTAGAAAAATACTCTCATGCCCAGGCAGACAGGAAATAATGATCGATGAGATGGCAGCGTAAATCATGCATACCGAAAACACCTTGCCAAAGAGGATGTGTGGTTTTAATCCCTTTTTAGTTGCAAGCGCCACCGCGCCACATAGTAGGGCTATACCACCGGCTGCAGCGTGAGATAGAATAAATGCGTCAATCAAGTGGATTGAAGATTAATAATGTAGTGCCCTACAAGCGCATGCCTTTCAAATGACAGTAGCCAAACATGTAAAACTGAGCGACTCTCATCTGAGAAGTGAATGATCGGCCCATCAATTCCTATGGTATGGCTATCGAGCCATTTACCTTCGCCATCCAGCAACATTGCATAGTAGGCAGACTTGTCTGTTTTGGAGCTTAATTGTTCCTCGTAATCCTCATAGAACGTATGATTACCTATTCCCATAGAGCTTTTCCAGCCACTATTCGCGTCTTCTTCACTGAGAACAGGGAACTTCTCAAAATCAACTCCTCCAATTACTAATGACGTTCGACCTAGGTTTCTTCGATGATCAAAATGGAAGGTGATTTCCTTCAACGTCTGATCACTGATCTTTGATTCTACTTCATTCAACTCAACACCAACAAGCGAATACAACCTTCCAAGTTGGGTGGTTCGAGGGTCCTTTCTGTTGTAGAAGCCGGGAGGAGTGAATGTTGCGAACAACGCGGAATCTGTTTGTAAATCACGCATGGTGACGAACGTGTCCGGGTAAATGATCTCCTTGTACTTCTTCTTACGTGCTCCAGCCAGTGGATACATGGCATCCGATGCATCTGAATAGGTAATAGGCAGGCTGTCCTTGACCGTGCGAAGCTTCTCCAGATCTATCCATTTGCTTTCCGGGTCTACCCAGTTCTCCATGCCTCCCTTAAATTCAGTGAACGAGATCCCATTCTTTTGATCAAATAAACTGCTGTATTGATCATGTGGAAAGTCGAACCACCCGTGTGCATAAGGGGTAGTGCTGCCATTTTCATCAACATAGAGAATGATCTCCCATAGGTACGAATTGAGGCAGTTGCGAGCAATATCAACCCTCGTAATAGACGGGTTTGTACTTAGAAACTCGCCAGTCACAAACTTTACCTGATTGCGATTCCATTCCTGGTTGATACATGAAATGTAGCTTAAGTAATGATCTTCCTTTAAAGCCGATGGTATGGTAGGAATGAATTCAGACAGATCAATATTCTCAAACGTGATCGTGTCGGCTGTTTTAGCGTAGAAGTGCAAATCGAAATTGAAAGCACCATTAACAGGAACCATCATTCCGGTAGAGAAGTAATCGTTCTTGTAGTTAGCTGAACGAAAACCAATGTCAGGATTGTCCGGATACTCTGTATCCGCTAAGTTGGTGATCGAAAAAGAGTGTTGGACTTTTTCGTTATTGGTGGTGTCAGAAGAATCCGCGCTTCCACATCCTGCCAGTAATATGGATATAACAGCACTAAAGAAGAAACTGTTCCTTGTTCTCATAGGTTTCAATCTGCTGGTTACTTCGAAATAGGGTATTGGGTATAGTTCGTTTTAAGGTTTTCGAGGTGATGGTATTGGTGAAATACCGTGAAGTAGAACATCTCACGAAATATCAGTCTACCCATCAAGGGATGGGGTATGAGCACGCTGTCAATTCTCTCCTCACTCCATTGCTCCAGTTGTATACAAATCCGTGCAATAGCCTCTTTGTACAGTGTGATCAATTCGGAACGGTTTACCGCATCGATCATTGGTTTGTAGCGGTCTGGTATATCCCCTGTAACCTGAGCATAACGGAATCTAAACCTTTCTATCACGGCATCATTGGATCTTACTTCTCGGTTGGGTGTGCCAAATTGCTCAAACCACTCATCGTCTTTCTGCAGCGTGCGTGCGAGAGGTGCTGTGGTTTTGATGAGATGGTCAAGGTGTTGCCAGGCAGCCCATTTGCCAGCTGGTCCGGCCGTGTACTGAGCATCAGGAATGGATTGGAACCAATCAATTACATCCTGTGAGGCCTTTTGCAAGCCTGTAATTATTGAGGGTATATCTGTCATTATCGCTTGATAAAGAGGAAGTCACTTCCTGGCTCGTTGTCTCCAAACTCGCCAAACCGAGGTTGTGGATCTACTTTCTCTACAAAGGAAACAAGTTCGTTTAAAGTAAGGATGCCATCGTTTCCTCCATAGTTTCTTAATCCTTCCAAAATCTTTCGTGCGAACGGACTATGTTGTCCAGGACGACCGTCTGGTACATATTCCTTTCCCCCCGAAGTGAGGTACATTCTGGTCTTGTACTTTAACTTCCTCTTGATGAACTCCTGTTTGTCTACATCCTGGTACATATCTGTAGATCGATTAGTACTTGCAATCAAGGGATCAAACGTTCCTGCGAAACACACATCCATGCAGAGGAATATATGGGGACACGGAATGTTGTTGATCATCGTCCTTAGATTGGAGTGGGAGAGAAAGCTGGTGTGTGCCACATCATCGCTACGGGAATCCTTGGTAATCACATATCCTTCCTTGAAGACGTCATCGTAGTATCCATGTCCGGCAATGAATATGAAAAGCTGGTCCTGGGGATTGTACTTTTTGGCGGCATAAGCCTTAATTGTCTTTACCAATTCGTCAAGCTTCGGACTTTCGATAAGATCTACCTTACACTCGTAGTATGTTTCCAGTTCTTTTCGAATTGTCTTGGCGTCTATAACTGGGTTCACCAGGTTGTCGAAGTGATCATACTCATTAGTGGCAATCAACAGTGCATGCGTGCGACCAACTCCTTCAGCCAGTTTCTGATCTGCGGTTTGGGGTTTGTCGTTAACACCTTTATTCACCTCGGCTGCTTCAAATGGGTTGTCGTTCAAGGCCAGTTCGAATGAGCTTCCTGAAGGATGTACCAGTGAGAACTTCTTATATGTCTTCACGCCATCTACCGTTTTCTTAGTTCCCACAACGTACGCCTTCTTCGCGTTTTGTTTCAGTGCCTTGGCAGCAGGAGGGTCAATTTTGATCTGAACCTTGTCACCAAGTAATTCAACTGTATATCGTTCTGCATCAGCATCGTAGTGAATCAAGCGGTCGATTCTGAACTTGGCAGTTTCTCCCTTTACAGGCTTGCCGTTGAGGGTGTACTTTTTCTCAATCTCGGTAAGCAGCGCCCCAAGTGTTGCAATTCTTCTTTTGTCCTTCCTTTCCGCAAAAGACTTAGAAGTTTCGAATTCATCCTTTTCCTTCTTAAGCTCAGCAGGGATTTGGGCGAGAACACCTTTTGCCACCTGGTCCGTTAGTATTCTCTTGTGTGCGGGTGATGCTCCAAACATGAGGTATCCAACAACCTGTGCCGAAGGGGCAGGTTTCACATTCGTCAGTTCCCAGGTTATTGCCGTTCGGTCGTGACTAGAGGTAACGAGTTTCTTCCCATCCTCCGTAAAGGAACTGCTGAACACCGAACTTTGATGCCGGTACATGGTATGCTTCACAGAGAGATCTTTGGAAGAGAGTAGGAGTACATCGTTGTACTTACATGCGGAAATATATTCTCCTGCAGGGCTGTAGACAATGTCACGCATGCTGCCGCCTTTGAACTTCACCGAGTCTTTAAGGACAAAGCTGCTCCCTTTGAACGTGTATCGTTTCACCTGGTAGTAAGCTGATACGAGATCATAGCTGGATGGATGAAAGGATACCGATTCCTGGTAGGTTTTACCTGTGGAAATGGTCTGGAAGTGGGCATACTTGTCCTTATTCCACTTGTAGATGATGATCTTTTTACTTCTCCCGCAGGTGGCCAGGTACTTTCCATCATACGAGAAGCTCACGCCCGTAACGGACTTGTCGTGATCCGTGAAGACGTTCATTGGTTTGAATTCTTCACCCTCTTTCCCATACACCCTTACAGTGTTGTCTGAACTAACCGTTGCAAAAATGTGCTTAGTAGGGTGAGCGTCTACATCACTGACATACGTACTATGATCTCCAATTACTTGGATTAGCTTTTGATCAGAAAGTCTGAGGATGCCGACATCACCGTAGGTTCGGAATTTACCCATGTAGAGGAACTGTTCATCATGTGAAAAGTCAAAATGTCCGCCTACAGCTTTGGGATTCCCCTGGTGTTGAAAAATGATCTTGTTGCGGTGGTCATACACCTCAATGTTATTGTTGCCAACAGTAATAGCAAAATACGAGTTGAACCTGCTGTAAGCCGCTTCCATGATATAGTCAGGGTAGCCATCCCGAACCTTGGCTTCCTTTACCTCAAGTTTCTGAGCGACAAGGAAGTGTGATAGGAGCAGGGTCAATATTGAGGCCGAAATCCGCACTAGAGCACTAATTTAAGGAAATCAACAATGGGAGATGTGTTATATTTGTCCCCGCTGTGAACGAGATCACCTTTCAATTTCTTGGCTTCAATCTTCAGGAGCCAATGGCATTCATCACTGATGAGTTGGTAGCATTGCTGTGCGGTGTTTGCGCGTATAAGCTCAACAAGCACCCATCGAAAACCACAACCTATTGGGCTGTGTTCTTTCTGATCCTTGGATTGTCAACAATGGTAGGAGGTTTCGCTCATTTGTTTTGGCAGTACACAGGAATCTATATGAAGATGGTGTGCTGGTTCCTTGCTGGGGGTGTTACATTTTACGCACAACTGGCAACGGCAGAAGTTTTGAATGACAAGGCCAAGCCCTGGTTACGAAGGCTCGCGCTACTGGAATTGGTCATTTTTCTGATCAGTTTGAGTTTCTTTAGGGATTTCATGGTGGTGATCGTTAATTCCATTGTTGGACTCTTCCTGATTGTGGCAATGACGCACATCTATCAATTTGTCAAGCTTAAGGAAGTTGGGAGCGGCTGGATATTCCTGGGTTTGCTTATCATTCTTGCAACACCAGCCATCCATATAGGGCAGTTTTCTCCGCATAGATGGTTCAATCACATTGATCTAAGCCACCTGATTCTGGGAATAGGCCTATATATCATGTATTTGGGAGGAAGCTCAATAGGCAAGCATGCCAGGCTAACTGATCACTCCTGAGCCAATCAATTCATTATCCATGTACCATGCAACGAATTGCCCGGGTGTAATGGCTTTTTGTGGTTGTTTGAAGTGTACAAAAAGCCCTGATGAATGATGTACCAGCGTTGCTTTCTGTAGTGGTTGCCTGTACCTAATACGCACGAGGAAATCTTTACTTTCACCCAGCTGTAGCGCTTCGCTTGCTCTTAACCAATGTACATCCGGGTGAGCAACATGCAGCGCTCTATGATGCAGGCCCGGATGTGATTCACCCTGACCGGCATAGATCGTATTGGTTTCAACATCCGTTGCAAGAACGAAAAGAGGTTCTTCCTTGCCACCCACACGGAGGCCCTTTCTCTGGCCCACGGTAAAGAAGTGCGCACCAATATGCTCGCCACAAACAACACCGTCTTCAGTAGTATAGTGGAAGGGTTCAGCCAGAATCTCTAATTCCTCCTCAGAATTTCCCTGCGAAACGTTGCCATAGGCGCTGTATTGCTCCAGTTCATGTGGTACTTCAATGATCTGTCCTTGTTTTGGCTTTAACTGTTGCTGCAAAAACTCGGGTAGTCTAACCTTACCCACAAAGCAAAGTCCCTGCGAATCCTTCTTGTCTGCAGTAACCAGATCCAACTCTGAGGCGATTGCACGTACTTCACTCTTCTGTAAGTGACCAATAGGGAACAATGCCTTTGCAAGTTGATCCTGACTTATTTGACAAAGAAAGTAGCTCTGATCCTTGTTCGGATCAGCGCCTGCAAGTAACCTGAAAGTCTGGCCATTCGGGGTTTCAACAACTTCTTTCTGACAGTAATGACCAGTGGCAACGAAATCAGCACCTAGTTTCTCTGCTGCCTTTAGAAAAACATCAAACTTGATCTCACGGTTGCACAGGACATCCGGGTTTGGTGTGCGTCCAGCCTCATACTCACGGAACATGTAATCCACGATCCGCTCCTTGTAAGGTTCGCTAAAGTCAAGGGTTTGAAATGGGATACCCAACTTCTGTGCAACCAACAATGCATCATTAGAGTCATCTATCCACGGACACTCATCATCAATGATTACAGATTCATCATTCCAGTTACGCATGAAGACACCAATCACCTCATGACCTTCCTGTTGAAGAAGGTATGCTGCAACACTGGAGTCTACACCTCCTGAAAGCCCTACTACTACACGTGCCATAATATCTATGGGCAAAATTACTATTCAATTTTCAGTTACGAAGTCTGGTATGATTAATGTGTATCTTGCTTCAAATTGAGATTATGAGATTTCTGGTGATAGCACTGGCCTTCGTGAGTAGCGGTTTGCAGGCGCAGTATTGGCAGCAGCATGTAGATTATAACATGGATGTTAAGCTAGATGTGAAGACCAATAAGTTCACCGGAAAGACCACGTTGGTGTATACCAATAACTCTCCCGATACGCTGAAGAAGGCGTTCTTTCATTTGTATTTCAATGCATTTCAACCGCATAGTATGATGGATACCCGCTCCAGGAATATTGCGGATCCGGATGGGAGGGTAAGAGACCGTATCGTAAAGCTTAAAGAGGAAGAATATGGGCATCAGCATGTGTCTGCTTTGAATCAGGACGGTGCAGCATGTGTGATCAAAGAAGTGGGGACAATTCTCGAGGTTCAACTGGCTAAGCCGATTTTGCCGGGAACCAGGACTACGTTCACTTATGATTTCAATGGGCAAGTGCCCCTGCAGGTGAGAAGATCCGGTAGAGACAACAAAGAAGGAGTGAGGTATTCAATGAGTCAGTGGTATCCTAAGATCAGCGAGTACGATCGCATGGGCTGGCACTCTAATCCTTACGTTGGAAGGGAATTTCATGGTGTTTGGGGGGCTTTCAAGGTGAACATGACCCTTGACTCCTCATACATGGTTGCTGCAACCGGTACGCTTCAAAATGCGAACGAGATAGGTAAGGGCTATTCAACGAAAGGTGAAAAGGTAACGAGACCGGCTGGTGGTGAGCTTACCTGGAGGTTCAAAGCGGATAACGTGCATGATTTTGTGTGGGCGGCAGACCCAGACTATGTGCACAAGTCAGTACAGGTGCCTAATGGCCCGATCGTAAGAATGTTCTATCAGCCGGGAGCTAAGACGAAAGAGGCATGGGAGGCCTTGCCTGAGTACGCTGTGAAACTGTTTACATATGCCTCAAAGACGTTTGGGAAGTATCCTTATCCTGTATACTCAGTTATTCAGGGAGGTGATGGTGGTATGGAGTATCCGATGGCAACGCTTGTGACGGGTGAGAGAAGTGTGCGAAGCCTGGTAGGCGTTACCATTCATGAGGCTTACCATAGTTGGTTCCAGTGTGTTTTGGCCACCAATGAGAGCTTATATCCATGGATGGATGAAGGATTTACCTCATATGCTACCAGCAGAACGGTTGCGCATATCTATGAACGCGATTTCAACGCTGTTCATATTGGAAGTTATACGTCCTATAGGAAATTGGCAGCGTCAGGGCTCCAGGAGCCATTGACTACGCATGCAGATCACTTTGAACTGAATGGAACCTACGGTATTTCAAGCTACTCCAAAGGAGCTATTTTTCTACATCAGCTAAGCTACATCATTGGTCAGCATAACCTGGATAAGACCATGCTGGCCTACTTTGACCAATGGAAGTTCAAGCATCCAGATCCTGTTGATTTCATAAGGGTTGCAGAGAAGGTGAGTGGAATGGAGTTGGATTGGTATTTAATGAACTGGGTGGGAACCACAAAGGTTGTGGACTATGCGGTGAGTGAACCTGTGGAGAAGGATGGTAAGTGCACGGTTAAGGTGAAAAGAGTGGGGGGTGTGCCTATGCCTATGGAATTATGGGTTGAGCTTAAAGACGGCTCATTTGAAACCTATTATGCCGCTCCAAGAGTCCTTCGAGGTGAGAAAGAAAATGAATATCCGGACACCAAATGGGTGGTGCTGGAGGATTGGCCGTGGACACACCCTGAGTACGAAGTGGTTATCCCACATGGTATGGGTGAGATCAAAAGAGTATTCCTGGACAAGGATAAGAAGACGGCAGATGTGAATCTTGAGGACAATAGTTATCCACAGGTGAAAGAGGAAAAAGTCGAGTAGCTTAACCTTGATCTAACACTGAAAAAAACCATACTTTTGGCGCAAACTAAACCAGATTTACAATGAAAAAGTTTATTCTTCCGATACTATCAGTTTGTCTGATTGTTGGAGTTAGTACTACTTCTTGTAAGAAGAAAGAAGGATGTACAGATCCTAACGCTGTGAACTACGATGCTGACGCAAAGACTGATGATGGTTCTTGTGTTCTACCAACCGAGCATGGTGAAGCTACTATTACAGGCTTGGTGAAGGCATCTCTAGATCTATCTAATGACACCAACGCTAACGCTTTGTTGGACTGGGAAAATGCTCCTGCTACTATCCTTGCGAGGTACAACGAGTCTGATCTATACAACCAACCAGCTCCGGGCATCAACTACGGTGATGTAATCGTAGAAGCTACTGTAAGTGGTGGTATGTATACACTTAAAATCCCTGCAAACGGTGAGCCGGTTTCGGTTACTGTGATGCCGATGGATTTCGCTTACGATCAGGTTCAAAACACGCAAGGCGATGTAGTTCGCACCGTGTTTACTGATCCTAACTTTACAGTAACTGTTTATGACCACAGTTACGAGATCATTGACATCTACTACTAAACAGTAGAATATATATTTGATTGGAAGGGGCCTTTGAGGCCCCTTTCTTATTGGTATCTGATCAACGTAATAGCCAGTACACCGGCTATCAGAATAATCTTGAGAACGTTGTTTGCCATTCTGTAGCGACTTACCGCTTGTGTTGGAAAAACGCTCAACAAGGCAATGGTTCCAAGTATAAGGGCAAAACCGTGGTAAATGTTGGCCAAATTGAGGCCAAGCGACAGGTAGAGCATCACCGCTGGTATAGTGCCTGATAGAAAGATGAACAAAGCGGTCCATTTCGTAGCGCGCTCACCAAAGGTTACTGGAAACGTGTTGTAATCGAATATAAGGTCACCCTTAGAGGTTTCAAGAGCTTTCATAAGCTGTCGGGTCAGTTCCACCATAAAGAAGAAGGCTACGTAAAGAATGATCATTTTGTTGATCACCGCATAGTAAACAGTAATACTAAAGAACGGAGTAAGTGTTAGACTTGCCGCGCTTACTTCGGCAATTACCGGGATCTTCTTGAGCTTATGCGAATAGAACCAAAGTACAAGTGATAGAATAAAATGAAGTAGCGCTACCTCTTTGCTTACCAGTATTGCCAGAACCACCCCTGCGCCATTAAGGATGAAATAGAAGGCTAAAGACGATTCCTTGCTCACCAAACGGTCTAGCACGTTTTGATTAGGTCTGTTCACCAGGTCCTTCTCCATGTCATAGAAGCTGTTAATGATATATCCGGCTGCAATCAGGGCGGCAGAGGATATGGTAATCAAATGAAGCTTATAGTCCAGAAGCAACTCAATCTTCGGATCGTTCGGGTTCAGGATGTAGATTGAAGCTAAGTACTGTGCAATGGCTACCGCAAGAATATTGTACCAACGCACCATGGTAAGCACGCCAATAAACTTCAGCGCCAGAATTCGCTGTCTTCTTGAGAGTAATGCTGACATGTAAAAGGGATTCTAGAAACGGAAAATGACTTCCAGGTCATGTCCGCGCAACTTCTTTTGCGCTTTGTTCAAATCCTCGGTAAAGCCCAATACAAAACCACCACCGCCTGATCCGCATAATTTAAGGTAGTAGGCGTTGCTGTCAATTCCTTCTTTCCACAACTGATGGAACTTTTCAGGAATCATTGGCTTGAAGTGGTTAAACACAAGTTCAGACAAGTGTTTGATATTGTATATAAGTGGTTTGAAATCCCTGTTGAGGAATGCGTTGATACACTCATCATTGTATCGTTTGAACTGATGCATGAGCATATTCCTAAAGCCTTCTTCCTTCATTTTGTCCATGAAGATGCTAACCATAGGCTGTGTTCTTCCAGGTTTGCCGGAATTCAAAAGGAAAATCGCACCATTACCCATAGTAGATTCAGGAAGCCCAACGGGATCAATCTCTTCTTTAGACTTGATAAGGATCGGAATGTTCAGATAACAGATCAGCGGATCAAGTCCGGAGCTCTTTCCGTGATAGAATGATTCCAATTGCGCAAAAACCTGCTTGAGCTTCAATACGCTTTCCCTAGATATGTCGTCTACTGGATCAATCTTGTTGATGGCATACTCATCATAGATCGCAGCACACAACGCACCAGAACTTCCAACACCAAATCCCTGTGGGATGTCAGAATCAAAGTGAAGTCCTTTGGCGACATCAGCCTTAAGCCTGGCGATATCAAGTTTGGCGTTTAGTTCACCTTTACTATCCAGATCCTCCAAGTGATTAACAAAAAGCCTGATCTCTGCGTTTGAGGCTTTGGTTTTATCAGAAGGTGTAGGTGACTGAAGAAGCTTCCCTTTGTAGATATTGTAAGGGATAGATAGCCCCATAGAATCCTTGATGATTCCATATTCTCCGAAGAGAAGTACTTTGGCGTAGAACAGAGGTTCCTTAAGCATGCGCTTCGGTTAAAGCGAGTGGTCCAGGACCAACTCTGTCACAAAGATATTGATGATTTTCGCAATAGGCAATCAATGAGTCCTCAGTGAAGGATTTCACTTCGGCTTCAATGCTGGCAGGAAACAACATATGAACGTTCGCTCCTGCATCCAGAGTAAAGCATACTGGGTGACCAGTTCCCTCTCGGAACGCCCTGATTTTCTGAATGATCTCAAGGGTATTTGGCTTCATTAGCAGGTATGAAGGGGTAGAGGTCATCATCATGGCGTGAAGAGAGAGTGCTTCTGACTCTATGAGTTCACAGAATTCGATTAGGTTTCCATCCTTCAGAACATTCAACAACCTTGCAGTGTTCGTGTTGGCCTGCTCGATTCTTGCGCTGCGATAGGGATTGCCCTCTAGTAGAGCGTGCCCCTGTGTACTGGAAACCGCTTTTTTGCCAGCTTCCACAATGAGAATAGTATCCTGATAAGATTTAAACACTTCATTTATCGAAGCTAGGGGCAAGGCGTATTCATCCACTCCGAGCTGCGTGTAAGCGCCCCAAATGGCTAATTCCGGTATTATAGATCTGCAAGCACTTCCTGAACCCAACCTTGCCAGGAAGCTCGCCTTGTTTATAAGCGTTTCAATTCCATTCCCTGTAATTGCAGCTTCCAGCTGTACAATATTCATGGCCAGAGCAGCATATGAAGAGGCCGAGCTGGCAATTCCTGACGAGTGAGGGAATGTATTGGCAGAGGAGATCTCGATCTTGTAGTTCTCCAAATAACCACAGTAAGGATGTATCCGCTCAAAGAAGGTCTGCATCTTCTTGTCAAAGTCTGGATTGGCATTGCCATCAAACCGAAAGCTGAAAGAGAAAGCATCAGAAAGCTCGAACGTGCATTCTGTCATTGTCCTGGCTTCCGTTAACGTGAAGCTTATGGAAGGATTAAGTGGAAGTTGAACTGGCTTCTTGCCCCAATACTTCACAAGGGCAATGTTGGAAGGGCATGACCAGCCGGACCTCAAAGAGGAGGAAAGTTGATTGGTTTGGTATTCAGGCGTTGTAAACATCAAAGAATTAAATCTTCGTAAGACAATATCGTGTTATATCCTCTATCCTTGAAATAACGAACGTCTTCCACTTGTCCCGTGGCAAGAATAAAATCTCCTCCCCAGGCTCCCAGCGATTTTATTGCTCCGTTGTAATCCGCGAAATGTTGTTCCTTCACTGGTGGTATTTTTAAAACAGAGGAGAGAATGCGCTCATGTTCAATAATCAGTTCATTAAATTCATATATTTCGCTGCATTTCAGTATCTTATCTGTTATTGATGAAATGCTGTTTATGTATTCTTCGCTGGGTTTAGATCCTTCTTTGTATGTATCTACTGCCGCGGAAGACTTGGCCTTGTTTCCCAAATGGATGAACCATAGTTGGTTGCTAAAAGAGGGTTGAAATGGTACCTCAAACCATTCCGGGTCAGGCGTAAGTTCATAGATCAAGGGGCCATCAGCGTTTCCAGCTACAATATCGTATCCACTTCCGTTGGAAACCTTGAAATGCACCTTCAGTGGATCAACCATTAACCAGGCGCTAATATTGTTGATCAGAGTGCTGGATGAACCAAGTCCCCAGTTTCGTCCAAACTCAAGTGATAACGAAACATGTGCATCTTTGAATAGGTTCCGGTTGCCGCCTAGTTCAATTGCAGCCGAAAGAATCTTTTTCAGCTCCTGTGCGGTTCGTTCATCCGAAGTTTCAACTATATCGAGGGTTTCTGGATCAAATACGGCATCAAACCACTGATTTCCTTGCCTATCCAGACTTTTCCATGAGAAGGAATTTCCCTTTTCCACGACCATCTGCTGGCCATATTTTGTTGGTAAGGCAAGGGATCTGGCACCATCAAGGATTAGATACTCGCCAGTAAGAAGGATTTTACCGTTGCTCCTGTATCTCACCAGATCCAGGTTTGGTTTCTGAAGATGCTGTCCCACGAAGGATTCGGAATTGCTCCTCAACAGCACTATAGCTCACGACCTTGTCTTCAAAGTACTTCTGAATGGTCTGCTTCTCCTCTGTGGTAGCCTCCAGTTTGTTGAGGATATTCAGTAAGTGCATTTTCATGTGCCCTTTCTGTATCCCTGTTGTTACCAGCGACCTAATTGCAGAGAAGTTCTGTGCCAATCCTACAGCTGCAGTAATTTCCATGAGCTTCTCCGCATCGGGGTTTCCAAGTAAGCGGTGGGAGAAGCTCACCATCGGGTGTAAGTCCGTTAATCCACCAACTGTACCCAGGGCAAGAGGCATATCGATCCAGAACCTAAAGGTTCCGTCTTCAATAGAGCAATAGGTCAAACTCTGATAGCTTCCATTGCGTGCTGCATAAGAATGCGCGCAAGCTTCAACTGCTCTAAAATCGTTGCCTGTAGCAAGCACAACGGAGTCAATGCCGTTCATTATACCCTTGTTATGAGTTGTGGCCCTGTATGGCTCGATTTGGGCAATCCTCACGCCCCTTGCGAATTTATCTGCAAAGGTTTGCGGATCAATGTTCGTACCTTCTGTGAGTTGCTCAATCGGGCACGAAACCTCAGATCTCACAATGCACTCAGGCGTATAATTGGAAAGGATACACATGATCACTTCCAGGTCTTGCTCATTAACCCTTTCATCCTGTGCAGCAAGTTCCTGTAGGGTGGAAGAGAACTGCTCAAGAATTGAATTAATAAAATTGGCTCCCATGGAATCACATGTGTCGAATCTTCCCTCAAGTTGATAATACCCAGGTTCCTTGTCTGTCTTATCTATAAGATCTAAACCAAGGATACCGCCACCACGCTTATTCATGTTGGCCGTCAAAGAATCGCAGGCACTGATCAACTTGTCTTTGTGATCGTTAAAGAAAGCGATGAAATTGGCCTTGTCTCCGCAATAGATCAAATGCACATGACCGATCTTAACACTGCTTATCACTTTCGACTTGAACCCACCTCTTTCCAGCCAAAACGTAGCGGCCTTAGCCGCAGCTGCCACAACAGAACTTTCCTCTATGGCCATTGGAACGCAATACAGTGTATCATTGATCAGGAAATTTGGTGCTATTCCTAAGGGTATGTAGAAATTGGTGATGGTATTCTCAATAAACTCATCGTGCTTCTTTTGTACAGCCCCATCCGCATGCCAGTAGCTCTTGAGGAATTCAAGTTCCTTATTGCTGGACTCAAAATAGTTGTTGATTAACCATTCAAGCTTCGCATTCTTGGTCAGCTTGGAAAATCCCTTTATCGGTTCGATCATGTGTGTGGTTTACCGTCAAACAGATTGTGTCGCCATTTGTTGCCACAACGCCCTGTTTTTAGCAATTATTAACGCCACAAAGGTACATATTCGATTACCATGACAAGCATTTAGATAATATAATTGATAGTAGTCCTAAACACTGTATATACACAGAAGAGAGGCTTTGGCACCGATTTTGTATTTTGACAGCCCGTAACGTAAAACTGTACTAATGAAACGAATTATAACAGCTATAGCATTGTTGTCACTTTGTGCGACTGGTTTTAGCCAGAAAGTAGAAAGCAATGCTGTTTCTTTCACGTATACAAGATTGCCGTTGTCTCCATTGAGCCCGGAAGTAGGGAGCTATACAGGCGAGGTAGTTCTTGAATACGCTGACAATATTGAAAAGAAGAAAGCAGAGGATGACGCAGCTTATCAAAAAGAAGTTGACGCGTGGCAAGCCAGATGCGACCAAATTGATAAGAACTATGCGGATGCGATGGACGCCTATAACAACAAATCTGCTGTAGGGCAGATTTTGTTGGGAAATGACGGACAGCCTAAGAAAGAGCCATATCCTCGTAAGCCTGTACAACAGAGGCGATTCTATCCTGCATTACATAACGCAGGACTACTCGCTTCTAAATATGCCAAGCTTTCAGGATACAAGAAGGGCACTACCAATCCGGTGGGAATTAAGTTCAAACTAACCGGAACGGAAATGGGCTCTGAGAGTATCCGTGAGAAGAAGGAAAAAGTGAAGCAGAAGCAAAGCGATGGAACTACTAAGACCATTGAAGTAACCAAGTACTACTATGCGGTTCAGTTTAAGCATGTTATTGGCGTAACTGTTACCGGCCATGATGGAAACGTTATCTATGATGAGTACTTACCAGTTACTGAGAACTATCAGGAGTTTAATTCTCCTATCAAAGATTCAAGAGCTCAATTGGAATCTTACTGGAGAACGGCTAAGTACGATCTTTATGAGCGCAGCGACAAGAAGATTACAGATAACAACATGTCTAAAGCTCAAGCGGCCATTGATAGCAAATTTGGTTTCACTAAGATCAAGAGAAGCACCTATATCTATACCGGAAAGGGTAAGAAGCATGGTTACGATGACCTGGCGCGGGCGTACGATGCCTTCTATGGTGTAACCAGCAAGATTGCTGATGACCAGGACGGAGCAAAATCAGGCCTTGAAACAGCGTTGAAAGAGTGGGACACTGCTATTCAGAGTGCTGATGTTGAGAATAAGAAGGCCCGGATTAATGCTAAGGTGGCGTCTGCCATCTGGTTGAATATTGCAGAAGCGGCTATCTGGATGAACGACTTTGGGAAGGCTACCAACGCCTTGAACAAGGTCAACATGATTGGTCAGAAGAAGTATGTACGCGTAGTATCAAGCTACAAGTCACTGATTGAAGATCAGAAGCAAAGATTCGAAGCTAAGAACTAGTTCATATAAGCTTAAAAAGAAAGGCCTCCACTTGGAGGCCTTTTTTATTGGTTCTAATGCCGTTTCTTTTTCTTCTTTCTCGCTTCATTGAAACGCTTCTGTTTCTCAACGAGCAAGGCCTCTTCAACCGATATCCGATCGTTGTCTCTAAAGGCTACGATGAAAGCATCCTTGTATCCTTTCTCTCGCACTTGATCTTTGTAAAACGCTGCTTCATTATATTCTTCAAAACTACCCACAGTTACCATGGTCATGTTTTGATGCTCATAGTGTGAAGCATCCTGAAAGCCAAAGTAGATATTGTCAATATCCTTGTCGTTCATCTTAGAGAAGGCGCCAACCTGCACGCGGTAATCAATAGAGCCTGATGCCTGTGCTTTGAGTGACTGTCGATTGAAACTGATGATCTCTTCGGAGAACTTCTTTGTTTTATTGATATCTACAATGAAAGCGTCTTTAATGCCATTCTGCTTGGCTGCTTTCAATAAGCGTTCCGCCTGGCTTTTGAATGTTACACATCCGATAACATACCTTACAAGGCCATTGTTGTCGAGAAATGCACTCACATTGCGGATATAGTTGAAATCGTTTTTAGGGGTAAATTTTGAAAACGCCCCAATCTGCACACCCCAAAGTGGAGTAGGTGTAGAGAAGCTTACCGTCTTCGTAACCATTTCATTGATGACAACTTCATCTGGTTCGCCTTCCAGATTCTCTTGTTTGGTGTCTGGGTTTTCCTGTTTTACCTCCGGTTCTTGAATTTGAGGCTCAGACATCGCAGTATCTTTTGCGATCTCTTCCATCTTCTTTCGTTCGGTACACTTGGAACACCATCTTGCAGCGTCCTGGGTGTAGAAATCGTTCTCGATCTGGTAATTCTTCACAAACGATTTTCGGGCCTGAACGGCTTGATCGCAATAGCCTTGCTTGCTGTTAGCAATCGTCAGGAAGTAATAGGCATACACCGGGACGTCTCTTTCGGTATACGATTTAGGATCGTAATCCTGGTCTAGCTTGTCCAAACCAAAGGAGAGGAGACGCAAACACTCATCACCCGGCTCATCTCTTTCTGACAGGCAGACTCCGAGCAGGTATTGCACATTGGCATTTGTGGGGTCTTCCTTCATTAAGTTCTGCAGCAAAGGTGTTGCTTGTTGCAATTCATACTTCACCAGGTGAGATTTAGCACGATCGAATCGATCTTTGAAAGATTCGTCCTGGGCTATGGAAAGCGTTGTCAACAGCACACACGCCCCAAGTAAGATTTGTCTCATTATTTCACATTTACCTTCAGGAGCGACTGATCTTCAAGAAAACACTCCAAGGTGTCATCTTTCTGAACAGGCCCAACTCCTTCTGGAGTACCTGTAAAAATAAGGTCACCGATCTTTAGAGTAAGGTAGCTGGATACATAAGATATCAACTTATTGACGTTGAAAATCATGTTAGAGGTGTTCCCTGTTTGCACAATTTCTCCATTCCTGGTCATGCTGAAGTTGATATTTTGAATATCCTGGACATCACTTATGGGAATGAGTTTCCCAACGGGTGCAGACCCATCAAAGGCCTTAGCTTTCTCCCATGGATGGCCTTTTTCCTTGCATTGCTTCTGAACGTCTCTTGCTGTGAAGTCAATACCTAGTGTAAGCTGGTCGTAGTACCTGTGTGCAAATCTCTCTTCGATGTGCTTACCCAGCTTGCAAATGCGAATCACTACTTCAAGTTCATGATGTACATCATTGCTAAAGGAAGGGTAGACGAAGGGATTTCTCCCAGGAATCAAAGCGGTTTCAGGTTTCAGGAAGAACAATGGCTCGGTTGGGATGGCGTTATTGAGCTCTTCAGCGTGTGCAACGTAGTTCCTTCCAATGCAAATGATCTTCATGTATCTGATTTCATTTCCAACCGGATGGAAGTAATCATCTTCTTGGTATATAGTGGAAAGTCGCCATTCATCATCCATGCGTAGTAGGAGGGGTCCTTGGTAAAGACATCTTTCACCGTTTGACCTCTGTACTTACCAAAATTGAAGGTTGGCTCATCATTGTTGTTGTATACAATTCGACCCATAAGATCGGCTGTTCTTTGTCTGGTGGAATAAGAGGACAGGTGATCTACATTCCCTTCAAGATCCTCGTATTTCTCAAGTTGTGCCTTCAATATCTCATATGTGGCCTTGATGTCCGCCTCTGCAGAGTGTGCATCACTTAGTTCCTTGTCACAATAGAATTTGTAAGCTGCGCTGAGTGTACGGGGTTCTTTCTTAAAGAAGATGTTTTGCACGTCTATCAACCGCCTGTTCTTCATGCTGAAATCGACTTCCACGCGCAGAAATTCCTCCGCCAGCAATGGAACATCGAACTTGTTAGAGTTGTATCCTGCCAGGTCACAGCCTTTGATGAATTGATATATTTCCTGAGCCACATCCGCAAAGGTGGGTTCATCGGCTACATCTGCATCAGTAATTCCATGAATAGCTGTAGAGGCCTCGGGAATTGGCATTTCTGGGTTTACCCTTAATGTCAGTGAATCTTCCGTATTGCCTTCTCCAATTCTCAGGATTGAGATTTCAACAATTCTATCAGACGCCACATTTACCCCAGTGGTTTCCAAATCTATAAAGGCAATGGGGCGGGTAAGTTGAAGTTGTGACATGAATTACTTCGTAAGCTTGAAATCCTTCATCATGAAGTCCTGAAAGTCTCCTTTACCCTTGATCTCAACGTTCTCTACAAATACCTTGTACCCAGGCGCTTCTACCATTACCTGATAGGAACCGGGGCTTAGAATCATGATGAAGCCACCATTACTAGCGTTAGCCGTGTACGTACCAACCTCCTCCTGAGTAGAATTGTCGTTAACGATGATGTATCCATCAGTTACTGGTTTCCCAGTGGCTGCATCCAGCAGGGTAGACTTAACAACAGCTTTTCGTGTGTCTTTTTCAACATACTTTATTCTCCATATATCAAGATCGCCCTTGCTGCCTTTACGCCACATAGATACATATGCATAATCTTCATTCTCAGTCCAGCTAATGGTCTTGTTGTCTTCAGGTGTATTTACAGGATATCCAAGGTTTACAGGGGTACTGAAAGTGTTGCCTTCAGGATCCCAGGTAGTTTTGAACAGATCGTATCCACCCATGCTGTTGTGCCCCTGCGAAGAGAAGTACAGGGTCTTGCCATCTACAGAAAGGTTAGGGTAGTCCTCTTCATACTTGGTATTCACTTGGTCTGGAAGTCTTTGAGGGACAGCCCACTCACCATTGGGAAGCTTTCTTGTCATGTAAAGATCCTTGCCTCCGGCAGTACCTTTTCGGCTACTCGCAAAGAACAATGTATTTCCATCAGGTGAAATGGTACAGGAGCTCTCAAAAGCAGGGGAGTTTACGGTTTCTCCAAATTTGATTCTCTTGCCGAATTTGGAAGAATAACTGGATACCTTCCACTTTGAAAAGTATATGTCACCCACTTCCTTGATGTGATCGATATAGACAAACATCTGCTGTCCGTCCGAAGAAAGCCCAACTGATTGCTCATCGAGTCTGGTGTTGATCATTGATCCAGGGTTCTTCGCTGCTCCCCACTGACCGTTTTCAACATCACTCCACAAAACGTCAGAAGCATAGTAACCATCAAACTCAACAGACGAGCTGTATTTTCCCTTTCTTCTTGATGTGAACACAAGTCGTTTCTCATCCTTGGAGATAAAGGGATTGTAATCAGGGAACTTTGAGTTGATTTTATCGCCTGCGTTTTGGAATTCTACATCAACTGGCTTTCGTTTCAGCTCTCTTGCGTTTTTGGCCATTTCAATATCTCTGTCTACAAGGGCCAGCTTCTTGCTCTTGGATGGAAGAGACTTGAACTTCTCATAATGCTTAATGGCATCATCGATCATGAAATTAGCATGGTACGCCTTTCCGAGATAGTAATTCGTTTCCGGATCATCTGGTTTCAGTTTATGCGCAGCGGATAGGTAAGTGACTGCGTCCTTTTTGTCCATCGCAATTTGAAGAACTGCAATTCCAGCGCGGTATTGAAACGTATGATTCTTAGGGTCTTTCTTGGTTAGTTTGGCATATATCTCCAGCGCTCCTGGGAAGTCACCATTCTTCCAGAAGTCTGCAGCGTCTTCCTTGGTTTGTCCAAAACACGAAATGGAAAGAACTCCGGATAATATGATCACCAATGCCTGCTTCACGATAACTGGAAATACAATAAGCGTACCACAGTTATGCTGAAAATAGCAAATTCTCGCTAAATAGTAGGCGCAGCGTACAGTTTGAAGCTAACCCTGCGGTTCTCTTTTGTGCCTTTAATAGGGTCGTCCTTGGTCTGTGGTTTGTCGGGAACCGCTGGTTGTGAAGCACCTACGCTTGTGGTTTTCATTCTTGACCCGGCAATACCCTTGGATTTCAAATATTGGTACACGTTACGTGCGCGCTTCTTTCCAAGGCGGTCGTTGTATTTTCCTGGATTGTCATCTGGCCCCCAGTTATCAGTGTGGCCAGTGATGTCGATCAGCACCTCTTTGTTGGCCTTTAGGTATTTGGCAATGGGCCCCAGTTTTGATTTCTCTCCCGCAGGAATTTTCGAGTAGTCAAAATCGAAGTAGATAGGATCAAACTGTGCTATTTCCTTCGGTGTGTCGACCGTGTCAAGCATTACTGTATCCATCACTATAACAGGTGCGTTGTCGATAACGGTACTGGCTTTTAGTATTTGTTTATACGTTTTCCCTGTGAAGCTCTTAATCGGAGCAACCTCCAAAAGTATCGTGCTGGAATCCTGCACACTTAATCCTTTGAGTTGAATATTGTGATCAGCCATGCCCTTGGGGGCAACGCCAAGGCTTACTGTGTCATTTCGAAGCAACATGGTCATTGCGGTACCATCGCCTGACAGAATATGGCCCTTTAATTCATTTTGTCTGGAACTGGAGCTAACAGTTCCACGTTTCGGCTTGCTTCCAGGCATGGCCCTTACAATAAAGGTCAAATGAATAGAGTCTGGCGTGACTCTTTGCCGGTAATGATAGATATCCATGTGGCCTTTCGTACCAACCCTGTTAGAAGCAAGGAAGTAATCCTCTCCATCAACTGTGAAGAAGTAGATGTCGTCCGCTGGAGAGTTGATAGGGTAACCCATGTTTGTGACATTGCTAATGGTGCCATCCTCAGCTATGTCTGCTTTAAATACATCAAAGCCTCCTGAACTGTTATGGCCTTCAGAAGAGAAGTAAATCGTTTTTCCGTCTTTGCTTAACAAAGGAGCATCCTCATCGTCTTTGGTATTAAGAACCTTAAGCTCCTCAGGTTCGCTCCAATTGCCACCACTTTTCCGGGTACGGTATATATCTCGTTTACCAGTGCCGTCTTTTCTCTCGCTCACGAAGTACATGGTATTCAGGTCTGCTGTGAACGCGGCTGACGGGGTGTAAGTCTTCTTCATATTGATAACCACAGGCAATTCAACAGGATTGCTCCATGAATCCCCGCTGTTTTCGGATACCCATATATGATCGTCTTTGTACAGCCAAAGCTTCTTACCATCAGGAGAATAGTAAATACAACCCTCGTGTCGCTTGGAATTGAACTTAATAGGGTAGTGAGACTCAATAGTTTTCTTATCGCTGATCTCCGTCCAGGTATTACCATTATACTCGGCAGCACGCACATCTTCCATGTACTGATCATCCAGATCTACTTTATTTCCCAGATTGGACCTTCTTCTTGTGGTAAACAGCATTACCGATGTTCCAGGACGAATAACAGGGGCATACTCCGGAAATTCTGTGTTCAGAGCCCCAAGCTGTACGGGTTCAATCTCTTTATTGGCATTCTCGGCCAGCACCATACCAATTTTACAGGCGGCAAGGTATTGGTTGCATGCTGCCAGGAGATTTTGACCAGCCCTGCTGTTGTCAAGTTTGGTCTTAAACAATTCAAGGTAGTGCTCGCTTTCTTTGAATTCCTCGTTGTAATGCAGCGCCTGTCCAAGGTAGAATAACGTTTCATAAACCGTGTCTGGTTTAAAATGGATAAGGGCATTCCTGAAATGTGGGATAGATTTTTCCCTGTCTGAATCGGCATACCAATAACTTAACCCTGCCTCTAAATGATGGAAAGGGTTGTCGGATCCATCCTTCAGCAATTCCTTGAACAGGTTTTGCGCCTTGGTGTAATTGCCCTTGGTAAGTGCGCTGTGAGCCTTGTTGTAGCTGGTCTGACCAAACCCAATAAGTGTAGCACTACAGCACAATACTGTTGCTACGATGCAGCGTAGGGAAGGGGTGGACAACATTATTTACGTTTGGGGATCTACTTCACGTTGATCTTCACGTATTGATACTTCTCATATTCAACACGGTTCTCTCTCCAGTCATCTTTGTACTCAGGACCCTGAACCTTTGAAGACAAGCTTCCAATCTTGATTTCGCTGTCTTTAAGACCTTTTTGCTTGAGGATCTTAACCAGGTAATCTTTCGCGTTTTCGCCACGTTTTTTAGCCAACGCCTCATTGGTCTTATATGTTCTTGTGGGAACCTTTGAAGCACTTGCCTCAACGCTTACAACAACAGATCCGTTCTTCTTCACAGCGTTTTTACAAGCCTCAACCATGCTTTTGAACGCAGCTTCTTTAGAATTGATGGCGTTCTTGTTGTACCCAAAATAACGCGTGTAATCATAAGTGGTAGGACCAGTTACAACATTGTTCTGATTGTTGTTATTCTGGTTGTTGTTTTGATTATTGTTATTCTGGTTATTGTTGTTTTGATTGTTATTGTTCTGGTTGTTGTTATTCTGATTGTTAGCCATAGACGCAGACTCACCTATAAAGATGTTTACGTTGGCCTTAGAACACAACGGAGATTTCTTGTAATCGTCACAAACCTCGTACACGAACATATCCTTACCCTTGTATCCACGCTTAGGAGAATAGGTAAAGTCACCAACACTGCTAATTCTAACAGTTCCATGCTGAGGCTTCACAAGTAACTTCGTGTTTACCCTAAGCTTATCGCCATCAGGATCTGAATCGTTGTACGTCACGTTGTCCTTGATGGACTTGTTGACGTTCGTTTCGTAGGTGTCATTGTTCGCAAGTGGCTTCTTATTGCCTTCTGTAGGACGCTGACCGAATACTACAGGTTTAAGGTCGATACCCCTATCGAGCACCTGGTAGCCAGAGCTTGCTGGGATATAGATGTCCTCTTCGTAAGTATACTCACCAGCTTCATAAAGGAAGTGGTAGTCGTTACCTGGATAAAGTATGATAGAGTATTTACCATCTCTCTTTCGCGGCTTGTAAATACCCACAGTTTCCCCTGTGTTGTTATCTGTAACAACAATTCGGGCATTGTCGGGAAGCTGGTCCATGTCCAGCACCTTGATCCTTCCAACAAGTAGCGTAAGGTTCTTTTCCTTACCACCTTCAAGATCCAACATATAGATATCCTTCTCGCCAATACCTTCCTCATCGTGGAATGCAGAATAATAAGCCCTACGTCCGTCTGGAGTGGTCACGAGGAATACATCATCATCAGTAGAGTTGATTGGATACCCCATGTTTTTAGGCTTGCCCCATTTCTGGTTTACGTCATCCCATTCGGAGTAGAAAAGGTCATAACCACCCATACTTGAGTGTCCTCGAGAGGAGAAGTACATGGTCTTACCGTCAGGGTGGATGTAGACACCGTCTTCATCATCAATAGTATTGATCTCTGGCCCAAGGTTTTGAGCAAGGGCCCACTCACCATTAGGTAATTTCTTACAATACCAGATATCCTTTCCGCCAACACCTCTTGTCTCTCGGTCACTGATGAAGTAAAGGATGTTACCATCTGCTGAAATATCCACATGCGTTTCCTGTGATTTTTCACCACAAATGTCTGAACCCAGTTTCACGGGTGCGCTCCAGTCATTGCCATCCAGCGTACTCACGTATAGGTTGCCATCTCCATTGTCATCCTTGTATATGAACAGAGATTGCCCGTCAGCTGAAAGGTTAACAGTAGCTTCATGACCATCGGTATTGATGTTCTTGAGCAGCTCTGGCTCTGACCATTTCCCATCATCGTCCTTGTAGGAAGCGTATATATCCTCGAAGAATCCACCACTTTCATCGTCTTTGGTATAAAGATTAGAACTGTCTGCCCTTAATCTTCTACTCGTGAAATAGATTACATTCTCATCAATAGAAATCACCGGGCTATAATCCGCAAAAGCCGAGTTAACCGGGGCACCGATATTCGTAACCTTGATTTTTACCGGCTTGGCCATAGCTTCCTTAGCGTAGTTACACATCTCGATGCTACGTTTTGCTCCCAAGTGCAGGTAGTGCTTCGTAGATACGGACTCAAGGAACTTATTGAATTCAGCAATGGCTTTATCCAATTCGTAATTAAGGTGATAGGCTCTACCCAGGTAGAAATGCGCTTCGATTGGCGCTTTCTTCATGGTATGCGCGATGGGGTCATAATTCTTCGTAATACCCTGCGCTGCTTTTACCAAAAAGTTCTTTGCCTTACTCTTGTGGTCTGGCATATGTAGATAGCATACTCCAATCTTATAGTTGATATTGAAGTTGTCTGGTTGCTCTTTCAACAGATCTTTCCAGATCGGAAGTGCCAGATTGTGAAGATGATCTCCCATCAGGTAATTCCCTTCCGTAAACTTCTCACGGAATGTTTCCTGTGCATTACTCAGAAACGCAATCCCCATAAGGGATGCGAGAGATACCGTTCTTAATAACCTGAATGAAAAACTCATGCTCAAATGTATAGTTCAATAAACGTTGCTCAAAATACGATTTCCATCTCTACGCGCCTATTTCTTTGTCGTCCTTCTGCCGTTTTATTATCAGCAATAGGTTTAGATTCCCCATAGTATTCGATGATAATTCTCGACATTTCCACACCGCGCATGTTCAAATATTTGCCGGTAGCCTTAGCTCGGAGCTTCGAAAGTCGAAGATTTGAGTTGTCACTACCTACATCATCTGTATGACCGGCCAGTCTTAATTTCCACTCTGGTCGCTTCACTGTTAGCAGCTTAGCGAGTGAGTCAAGAGAAGGCTTCGAATCGTCTTTAATAATGTCTTTGGAGGTTTCAAACTCCAGTGCCTCAAAGGCAGTATTGATCACTTCCTGATCTTCTTTGGCTATTTCCGGACAACCATCGTTCTCCTTGCCGCCTGGTACTTCAGGACATTTGTCATCGGGATCAAGAACGCCATCAGCATCAGTATCCTTTACTACCACCTTAGGCTCTACTATATCCGTGCCAAATACTACAGGCTTCAGGTCGATTCCTCTATTAATCACCTGATAACCAGAACCAATAGGGATGAATAACTCTTCCTCATGACTGTATTCATCAGCCTCGTACCTCAGTTTATACTTGTTGCCGGGCAGAAGAATGATAGAATACCGCCCCGTTTTCTTATGCGGCTTGTAGATTCCTACGGTACTATTGTCTGTCGCATCCGTAACGATGATCTTGGCGTTTTCAGGAAGGGTTTCCTTGTTCAGTACTTTGATCCTTCCTACCATCAGTGTAAGCTCTTTCTCTTCTACAGAAGGCATTTCCATCAGGTAAAGATCCTTTTCGCCAAAACCATCCTTTTCGTGGAACGCAGAAACGTAGGCACGTTTACCATCTGGGGTAGTCACAAGGTAGATGTCGTCATCCGTAGAGTTTACAGGATATCCAACATTGAGAGGAGCACCCCAAACACCATCTTCCTTGTTCCACTTTGAAACAAACAGGTCGTATCCGCCAATACTGGAATGACCCTTGGAAGCGAAATACATGGTCTTCCCGTCTGGGTGAAGGAAGATCGCGTCTTCATCATAGATGGTGTTAACATTGCCTCTTAACTTCTGAGACAACGCCCATTCTCCGTTAGGAAGCTTGTTGCAAAACCAAATATCTTTTCCGCCACGACCACCTTTTTTGTCACTTACGTAGTACAGCGTATTTCCGTCTGCCGAAATAGCTACATGTGTTTCCTGTGATTTGTTACCATTGATATCCGATCCCAAAGGACTCGGTACAGTCCAGTTGTCCCCCTTCTTGTAACTGACGTAAAGGTTCCCATCTCCATTGTCATCGCGATAAATGAACATGGTCTGTCCATTGGATGAAAGGTTGACCGTAGCATCGTGACCGTCTGTATTCACGCTGTCAACAAGAACGGGGGTTGTCCAATTACCGTCAGCGTCCTTTTCGGAATAGTAGATATCCTCAAAATAACCACCGGTCTCATTATCGATGGTGTTTACATTGGAGCTGTCTTTACGAAGTCTGCGACTGGTGAAGTAAACCACTTCTTCATCAATTGAAATTACAGGGCTGTACTCAGGATACGGACTGTTAATTTTTTCACCAAGATTAGTTAACTCTATGTTTCCTGGTGAACGCACAGCCCAAGATGCATTGTTACACATCTCAATTTGCCGTTTGGCGTCTTTATACAGGAAGTGATTTTCATTAACCGACTCTACGAAACGTGTAAATTCTGCCTTCGCCTTATCAATTTCATAAGTAAGGTGGTAAGCTTTCGCAAGGTAGTAGTGGGCGTCTACCGGAGCGTTTTTCTCGTTGGTAGAAACGGGATCGTAACCATTGGAAACCTTTTCAAGTACGCCTTTCAGTGCAGTTACCGCCTTCGCTCTTCCGAAAGGCATGTGTACGTAACAAAGACCAACTTTATACTGGAGGTTGGCGTTATCCGGACTTGCTTTATGAAGCTCCTCCCAAATAGGAAGCGCAGCAGTGTAGCGTTGCTCAAATAACAGTTCATCTGCCTGAAGAAACTGTTCTTTAAAACTCTTTTGGGAATAGCCGAGGAATGGTTGCTGAATAAAAGCAGCAGCACACAAAAAGGATATTTGCAGTGCGGAAAACCTCAAACTTAAATTTCACGTTCTACATCAAATGCTTCAAGGTAGTCGGCCACTTTTCTTACAAAGGCTCCACCCAATGCCCCATCCACAACTCTATGGTCGTACGAATGCGACAAGTACATCATCTGGCGAATGCCAATGGTGTCTCCGTAGGGTGTTTCAATAACCGCTGGCTTCTTTCTGATCGCGCCAACAGCAAGAATAGCTGCTTGCGGTTGATTGATAATTGGTGTTCCCATTACATTGCCGAATGTTCCAACATTAGTAACAGTAAACGTGCCATCCTGAATTTCGTCAGGATTTAGCTGGTTATTTCTGGCTCTGTTTGCCAAATCATTTACCTGCTTAGCCAGTCCCAGAAGATTTAACTGGTCTGCTTTGCGAATAACCGGAACAATAAGGTTGCCAGATGGCAAGGCCGTGGCCATTCCGATGTTAATGTTCTTTCTCTTAATGATGTTGTTGCCATCCACGCTTACATTCACCATTGGAAGATCCTTGATCGCTTTTACAATGGCTTCAATGAAAATAGGAGTGAAGGTCAGCTTCTCTCCTTCACGCTGAAGGAATGCGTTTTTGTGCTTGTTTCTCCAATTCACAAGGTTCGTGACATCTGCTTCCACGTAAGAGGTAACGTGCGGTGATACATGCTTGGACATTACCATATGATCAGCAATCAGCTTTCTCATACGGTCCATCTCGATGATCTCATCGCCTTCCATACCGGAAACAGCAGGAGCGGTGATCTCCACTTTCTGAGATGGAGCAGATGTTGCCGGTTGTACAGTCTTCGCTGGGGCAGGGGCCGTAGCAACTTCTGCCGGAGCCGACCCTCTATTGTCCAGGTACGCTAACACATCTTTCTTGGTAACCCTTCCGCCAAGACCACTACCGGTAAGCGCTTCGAGCTCTCCTGCGGTAATTCCTTCTTTAACAGCGATGCTTCGTACAAGTGGGGAATAGAACTTGCCATTTCCACCGCTTCTTGGGATATCAACAACCTCAGTTGCTGCGGCTGTTGCTCCATTTGTGGCAACTGCAGCCACTGGTTCTGGAGCCGTCTCGGCCACTTTCTCAACGGGAGCGGGCTCTCCTTTTACTTCTGGCGCTGGCGCAGATCCTGCGGTTGCGTCTCCGGCTCCCTCAACTTCGATGATGGCAATAGGTTCTCCAACCTTCACTACATCACCTTCATTAAAAAGCTTTTGAACCAATACACCATCCTCAGGTGCCGGAATCTCTGAATCAACCTTATCAGTAGCGATTTCAAGAACGGATTCTTCCGCTTCAATGTTAGCACCCTCTTCTACTAGCCATTTGATGATTGTTGCCTCTGCAACGCTTTCGCCCATTTTGGGCATTACAAGCTCGATTTTCCCCATTACTATCCCAATTTCAGAATACGAGCAAAAATAAGCCAAAAAATCAGATTACCAACGCGGGGAAACTAAGATGTGAACCATGTTCTGTTGAATTCTTAACCGCCCATTCGGGTAAGGTTTCCGGCCATGATTCTTAGGTCATCAATCATGCTGTATTTCAGCAGATAACTGATCTGTCTTTCGTTGTGTTTTTTTGGATCTGTGAGGAATGGATATGTTACCACACCGTGTTTGATTACACTTTGCTCAATGTCTGGCTCACTGTCGGTGCCAACCCAGGTAATCTTGCCACCCAAAACACCAAAGATGTTTCTGATAAAGTCGCTCTTGTTCCTTTGCACAAGAAGGAGCAGGGGTGAAAGCAGTAAAATGGTCGAGGAAAAGAGTAGATCAAATAGCCTTTTCAGCCTTAACGACTTCCTTCTTGCGATGTCTGAAATGTTAAGCAAATAGAATTCACCTGTTCTTTCCAGAGAATCCGAGCCAATAATGAAATTGGCTCCAGCGGGTGCAATTTTGAAGGTAAGCTCGAAATCCCTGATCGTGCTCATTAGGCTAAATATCTTATTGAAATCCAGGTCTTTAGAACAGAAAATAACTTCGTTTAGCCCATGCATATCAATCAGGTCCACTAATTGATAAAGTTTTCCCTCAAACTTCAACTTCTGCTGTTCATCAGCTTCATCGGCCGGAAGCACCTTAGTGATGGTTTCCGTTTCCAGATATGCGTTTAACAGGAAATTGGCCACACGATTGGCCTCTTCCTCATAGCCTACGATAGCTACTCGCTTCTTAGGGTTGAACTCCAGCGGGTAAATGTTCAGTACGTGCAGTAGGATCCTGAGTGCAGGTACAACAAGAAGTGCAAAGGAGGAGAACATAATCATCATTGCCCGCGAGAAACGGTATTGCTCATCCAATAAGGCGTATGCTACGAATAGAACAACAATGCCAAGCAATACTCCCTTCACACTTCTGGAAAGATTACCTGATCCCTTATATCCACCATATATACCTATGCATGTAACAATTACCATAATGATCAGCGGGAAGCCATACAATATCAATTCAGGTGGATAGAATGAACCGTCCGTACTTTTAACGCTGGTTTCATAGTAACTCTTAATCAACAACATTCCCATAAAAAGGAAAGAGATGTCGAGTAGGGGGAGCGCAATTTTCTGAAGGAACCGACTGAGAATGGCCGTAAACGCGCGGAAATAGATCGCAATGTTGATTAGAACAGAGAAAGATCGCGCATTCTTGTCGGAGAAGTGCTTGCGTGCAAAGATCACCATCGCATTATAGAACACGATCACGTAGTTGATACTTGACTTTTTGGTACTCTCACCCTTGTAATGAATGATCTGCGTTTCAGGATAGTAGTAATTTTTGTAGCCAGCCTGAGTAACCCTGTAACTTAGATCAATGTCTTCACCATACATGAAAAAGGTTTCATCAAGTAAGCCAATCTTATCCAGAACCTCTTTTCTAAGAAACATGCAGGCACCCGATAACACCTCGATTTCATGGGTTTCGTCCTCGCTCAGGTAGCCTAAATGGTATTGAGCAAACTTCTTGCTCTTGGGAAAGAGCATGGACAAGCCGAAAATCTTGTAAAAGGCTACTTTGGGCGTAGGTAATCCACGTTTAGACTCAGGAAGAAATTCCCCTTTTCCATCTATCATCTTCACACCAAGCCCCCCAGCATCCGGATGGTCATCCATAAACTGAACGGACTTAACAAAGGTCTCTTCCTCAACAATGGTATCAGGATTCAGGAGCAGGACATACCTTCCAACAGCACGATTAATAGCCTGATTATTGGCTTTAGAGAATCCCAGGTTGTCTTTATTCGCTATGAGTTTAACCCAGGGGAACTTCTCCCGAACCATTTCAACTGAACCGTCTGCGGAATCATTGTCAACAACAAATACTTCTACATCGAGATTTCCAATGGCCTTTTCAACGGAAACGAGGCACTGTTCCAGAAAGAAGCGCACATTGTAATTGACTATGACAATACTGAGATCCATTAACCCGCGGTCTCCTTTTCGTAAGGCACCCTGTTTCGAATAGAGTTGCCAAGCGTTTGTTCATCGGTGTATTCCAGCTCATCACCAAGCGCAACGCCTCTGGCGATGGTAGAGAACTGAACCCCCATGCCAGCTAACTTTTTGTAGATGTAGTAGCTGGTTGTTTCACCCTCCATATCTGTACTTAGCGCAAGTATTACCTCTTTGATATGGTCGCTGCTTACACGCTCGTGTAGCTCATCAATTCTAAGTTCATTTGGACCAATGCCTTCCATGGGTGAAATCTTTCCTCCCAGAACGTGGTATTTGCCATTGAATTGCGAAGTATTCTCAATAGCGATTACATCTCTGATGTCCTGAACCACACAGATCTGAGAATCTTCCCGGGCCGGGTTGCTGCAGATGTTACACTGAGGCGTATCTGACAAGTTGTAGCAGGTTGTACAGTATTGAATTCTGGAAGGAAGCTCCTGCAGGAGCTGTCCAAATTCCTTCAGCTCATTGGGTTCCCACTTCAGTACATCCAGGGCGTACCTTAGCGCGGTCCGCCTTCCCACACCCTGGAGTTGGTGAAGGTGTTCTACCAATCTGTTGAATTCGTGTGAATATTTGTCGCTCAAACCTGGGTCAGTTGCTCTGCAAAATTAGCTTTATTTAGACTTTCACTAACGATTGGAGCCCTTATCCATTGCAATATTGATCGCCACGTACTTTCTGGTACTGGTTGGAATTTCCTGGTTCACCTCAAGAAAGGCCAGTAATGACACCTTCTTTATTGGCGATCGATCGTCTAGTTGGTACCTGGTTGCGTTTGGTATGATTGGGACCTCTTTGTCCGGTGTAACGTTCGTTTCCATTCCTGGTATTGTTCAAGGCGCAGGCTTCGGATACATGCAAATCGTATTCGGTTATTTTATTGGTTATGTGTTAATTACAACCGTTCTTCTGCCCATATACTATAAGTACAACCTGATTAGTATTTATTCCTTTCTCGGGAAGAAGATTGGTCCATGGGCATACAAAACGGGGGCCTTTTACTTCCTTATTTCAAGAGTGGCGGGTGCAAGCATTCGGTTGCTTCTGGTTGCTGGCATATTTCATGCGTTTGTGTTTGAGGCTTGGGGATTTCCTTTTTGGGCAAGTGTGACGCTCTCCATTCTGTTGATTTGGATTTACACGCACCGTGGAGGAATAAAGACCATTGTTTGGACAGATTCACTCCAAACGCTTTTCATGTTGGTCTCTCTTGGACTTACCATTTACGTTTTATTGGACGCGTCAGATTTATCCTTGTCTCAGGCTATTAGTGAGTGCAAGACCTTGGGTTTGACCAAGATGTGGTTTACCGAGGACATCAATGCGAAAAACTTCTACATCAAGGAATTACTGGGAGGAATGTTAATTGCATTCTGCATGACCGGATTGGATCAGGATATGATGCAGAAGAACCTGTCATGTCCGGATATCAAATCTGCGCAAAAGAATGTGTTGTCTTTTGCTTCCGTCTTAGTGCTGGTAAACCTGGCGTTTCTCTTCCTGGGGGCCATGTTGTATTTGTACGCGGGAAAAGCCGGAATTGAACTTCCGTTAACGGAGAAGGGTGAGATCAGAACCGATCATGTGTTTCCTGAATTAGCCCTGAACCAGATTGGTAATACCTGGGTAGCGTTGCTTTTTATATTGGGATTGGTAGCAGCCGCTTATTCTAGTGCAGATTCGGCTTTGACCTCATTAACTACAACTATCTGCTTCGATTTCATGGGTATAGAAAAGAAAGGGAAGAAAGAGGGGATGAAACTCCGGAGAACGGTGCATATACTGGTTTCTCTAAGTGTGCTTGGGGTAGTGCTGCTGTTTAATGAGATTCTTGACAAGAGCGCCATCGATCAGGCATTGTTCATGGGGAGCTTAACGTATGGTCCACTGCTAGGATTGTTCTGTTTCGCTATTCTCGCAAGACGCAAGGCCAGTGACAATGTAGTTCCCATTGCCTGCCTTGTATCGCCCGTTGCAACATATTTTCTGGTGAAATTTTCTCCAGAGTGGTTTGATGGGTATGAATTCCACTTCGAAGCATTGGGTGTAAATGGATTGCTCACCTTTATCATATTGTACGTTTCCTCGATCTTCGTTAACCAGCGAAATCAACAGGGAACTCAGTAATATTTATATTTTTGTTGCATTAAGATGAATTCAATGAAAAAGATCATTCTACCAGCATTGGCACTTTCTGTTGCAATTGCTTTTACGTCTTGCGGATCTGAAGACCCAGATGTTCTTGAAGATCCTATTGTGGAAGATGATACTCCGGTTGAAGACGATACACAACCTCAGGAATACTTCGGCATCCCATCTCCAGATGAGATGTTCGCTTTTATTAAAGAGGGAGGGTTGAGTTATAACAGTGAGTTGATGAACCCAGTAGACAATTCAAACAACTACACTGATCCGAAAACTCAAGCTCTGAACTTTGGTATCTACTCTGCAGACTTGGCTTACACAGCAGCGTTTGAAGAGTACCAAGAGTCGATAAAGTATTTCGGTGCTGTTAGAAAACTAGGTGATGAAGTAGGTGTTTCCTCAGCATTCAACGAGGCAATGGTTACCAGAATACAGAACAATCTGAATGTTGCCGATAGCCTTGTGAGCATTACGAATGATTCTTACTTCAAGATCATTGATTATCTGGAAGAGAATGAGCAAGGGAAATCACTGGCCATGATTGCAGCTGCAGGATGGTTGGAAAGTGTATACATTGTTGTGAACTCAGTGAAAGATTTCAATGCTGAAGACGCGTCTGCGGAGAGATTGGCAGATCAGAAACTGATTTTCGATAACCTCGTAGAGTATATGAAGCAATACGAGTCGGATGAAGCAGTAGCAGCCACAATTAAAGACATGGAAGCTATTGGCACAGTATTTGAAAACTTGGAAGAAGTTGAAGTTACCAGCTCAGAGGGTAGCGGTGGAAGAATGGTTCTCGGTGGAGGACAAACGACCACTAAAACAGTTCTGGGTAAAGAACAATTCGAAGAGCTGAAGACTAAAGTCAACGAATTAAGAAATTCATATACAGGAACAGCATCTTAAAACCAACGAACGATGAAAGGATTTGAGAAAATTTTAATAGCCATATGTCTGCTGTTCGCGTTTAACGCAAATGCGCAGTATTGCACGAAGTTTGAGCGAAAGTTTTGCCCTCCTAGTGACAACCCGTACTTTAAGTACAACTCTCAGTCACGTGGAGCACTTTTCGCTAAAGGGAAAACCTCTTCTTTGAATCTTGTAGTATATAAAGGACAGGATTACAGGATCACCCTTTGCTGCGATGAGTCACTCGGAAACAGAATAGAATTCAAGATCTACGAAAAGAAGAAAGTGAAGGTTGAGAAAGAGATCAAGAGAAAAGAAGTAGAGGATATTCTTGATGAATATGGCGATCCAACAGGTGAAACAAAAGAAGTAGTTTATACTGAAAAGGTTTCAAGCTATGAGTATCAGAAGCAGATGTTGTACGACAATGCCGCTGCTGATTACAAGAAGAGCGTTGAATTTACCATCGATCAGTCAAGAAGACTTATTCTTGAAGTAACTGTACCAAATGATGGAATGCCTACGAAGGGCAGTGCAAAAGGAGTGAAGGATAAAGGCAAGGGTAAATCAATGCAGTCCTCAGAAATGGGATGCCTTGGTGTACTTGTTGAACACATGACTACTCCAAAAAGCGGATTCTAATCTGATCACGAAAGAATTTGAAAGCCCTGATTTCAGGGCTTTTTTTATATAAGGATGGCAACATTTAGTTCAGAAGATATTGTAGTTATCACTACCCACCGCTCTCCTGATGGGGACGCATTAGGGTCTTCACTGGCTTTGTATCATCATTTAAAAGGCAAGGTTCGTTCTGTAACACTGCTGGTGCCCGACCAATTCCCTGCGTTTCTGTCATGGATGCCTGGAGCAGATGTGTGCGTTATTGCGGATCAGATACCAGATCAAGAAATACGTCAGTTATTTAGTGAGGCCACAGTTGCTGTTTGTCTTGACTTCAACGCGGTAGCCCGGTGTGGGGTGGTTGGACCTTATTTGCGAGAGGCTACCTGTAGGAAATTGGTCTACGACCATCACCAACAGCCTGAAGGATTTCATGATGACGGTGTGATCAAAACCGAGTACGCAAGTACCTGCGAGATCATATTTGAACTCATAGAAACGGAGGGGGAGATCACATCTGACATTGCACATTGCCTTTATACGGGTATTCTTACTGATACTGGCTCGTTTCGGTTTGACTCTACAACTGAGCTTACGCACAAAAAAGTAGCTACGTTGCTTTCGAAGGGAGTCAACCCCGCCTATATCTACAAGAAGGTTCACGACAACTACTCTGTTTCCAGAACTCGCTTGATTGGGTATGCACTAAACGACAATATGAGGGTGGTTCCGGAATTGAAGACAGCGATTATTGCACTAAGTGCTGAGGATCTTGCTCGTTTCGAGTATGTACAAGGAGATACTGAAGGGTTGGTGAATATGCCGCTCTCGATTGCAGATGTAGAGATATCCATTCTGGTTTCTGAGAAGGACGGAGTTACGAAAATGTCGTTCAGATCGAAAACCCATTTCAATGTCAATGAGTTTGCCCGTGCCCATTTCAATGGAGGTGGACACATCAATGCAGCAGGAGGTGTTACCGACCTAAGTGCATCAGAAACTTCCGAAAAGCTCGTTACTATTCTTGAATCGTATAAAGATGAACTTCAAGCTTTACCTGCTGATCAGTAGTATTGTTGTGCTCACCGCTTGCGGAGAAGAGCAACCTCAGGAAGTCACTTATAATGATATCCAGAAGCCGTTGATGGATCACAATAAGCAGGCAGCTCAATTGGAGTCTGACCAGATTGATCAGTATGTGGAACGTAGAGGATGGGACGTTGTTAGCAGCGGAACAGGACTACGTTATTTGATCTATCAAAAGGGCAGTGGTGTTGTCGCTGAAAAAGGACGTGTTGCAAGAGTTCATTTCACGATTAGTTTGTTAGATGGTACGAAGTGCTACTCATCTTTAAACGAAGATGCGCAGACCTTTTTGATTGGTCGGGATGATGTGGAAAGCGGTTTGCATGAGGGCATTCAGTACATGCATGTGGGCGACAAGGCCCAATTGATTATACCATCGCACCTGGCGCACGGATTGGCTGGAGATCTTCACAAGATACCTCCAAGATCCACAATCATCTACGATATCGAATTGTTAGGTGTGCAGTGAAACGTCTGTCACCTCTCATACTCTCCTTGATCACACTTTTTGGTTGCGATATGCAATCAAGACTGGGTGATGATACCCCATACCATTTGATCCGAATTGGCGAGGAGCCTGATTCAACGTGGAAGGTAATGGAGGTAGCGTTAAGCCCTACAGTACGCAAATACTATTCTGCCAGCCCAATTGTATTGCACATCGATTCACTTGATGAGCGTTCTGCTTTAGATGGGGAATTGATGGAAAGCTATGCTGGGGATAGTTTGTGGGTACAACCCTCGGAAAAATCGATGGAAGCTTCGGTGTTAAGCAACTACTGCCAAATTGATGAGCAGCAGAAGCTTTATATCTCTGTTTTGGGGAAATGGTCTGAGGAGGAATACGTGGCGCATGTTGAGCAAAGGCGACAGCGATTGGAAGAAGAGGAATCGCAGCGCATTCTCAACTGGATTGATAAGTCAGGGGCAGATTCTGTTCCAGCCTATGATCAAGTATTTCTAATGGAATTTGATTCTACAGGAAGAAGCGGTTTACAGGTGGCGTGCGATAGCGTTGTGGTAGTGCATTATAAAGGGTGGTTTTTAGATGGTAAGGAGTTTGATCAAAGTGAAGAGAAGGGCTTCCCTTACAGGGTGTGTGATAATGGACAATTACTAAAAGGAATCGCAATGGCGGTGGGGTGGATGCACCTCGGAGATAAACTAAAAATAATCCTACCTTCGCAGCTGGCCTTTGGCGCCAAAGGATCGGCCAACGGTGTTGTGCCGCCATTCACACCAGTTATATACGAGATTCAAATTTCACATCAATGAAGAAGTTTTTTTACGTAGCAGCAGCCCTTACATTGTTCGCTTGTGGCGAGGCAGGATCTGGTAGCGATTCTGAATACGAAGGATACGAGAAACGTCCGACAGGATTATATGTCATGTACCACAGACAGAATCCCGAAGCAAAGCAAGTTGCAAAAGATGACAAGGTATCCATCAATCTGGCCTACAAAACCATGAAGGATTCTGTGCTATGGAATACCAAGCTGGTACAGGACAGGTTCTTCCTTAAGGCTGGCGAGATCAACTACATAGGAGAATTCACAGAAGAGTTGATGAGTATGCACGAAGGCGATAGTGCAACGTTCCTTACAAGCCTGGATTCATTCTATATGAAAACGCTGGCAAAGCCGGTACCTATGGAATGGAAAGGACAAATGCTGAAGTTTGAAGTGGGTATTAGAAAAACCCAGAGCATGGAAGAAGAATTGGCAGAACTTGAAAAGATGCAGCAAGAACAGGCGCAGAAGGATGATGGGATGATCAAGGAGTATCTGGCGGCTGAAGGTATTGAAGCCGAAGCAACGGTTAGCGGACTTTACTATATCGAAACAAAGAAGGGAAGTGGTGCCACTCCGCAATCAGGACAGACGGTTCAGGTCCACTATAACGGCACATTGCTGGATGGCACAAAGTTTGATTCTTCATACGACAGAGGAGAACCTATCGAATTTCCACTGGGAACAGGCTCTGTAATCAAGGGTTGGGATGAAGGTATCAGCTATATGTCGCCTGGAACGAAGGCAACATTGCTCATTCCTTCTCATCTGGGATATGGCCATCAGCAAAGAGGTCCTGTAATCAAGCCCTTCTCAATTCTGAAATTCGAGGTTGAATTGATATCAGTCAAATGAGAAAATTAGCGTTCATAACGACATTGCTTTTTCTGGGGCTTGGAGTAACCGCTGTTGCACAGGATAAGCCCGCAAAGGAGAAAACAAAAAAGACCAAAAAGAAGAAGGTCAAAAAGGAGAAACCTAAAAGCACATTGGTGGGAAAAGAATTTACTCAGCCTTCAGGTTTGAAGTACATGATCACACATGAGGGAACCGGCAAAAGAGCCAAAGAAGGAGATGTTGTTAAGGTTCATTATACAGGCAGACTTACAAACGACACTGTATTTGACAGCTCTGTGAAACGAGGGCAGCCTTTTGAGTTTGAATTGGGAGCTGGTCGTGTAATCAAAGGTTGGGATGAAGGTATTGCGCTTCTAAAGGTTGGAGATAAAGCTACGTTCACTATCCCGCCTGAGTTGGGATATGGCAGTAGGTCTATGGGCAGCATCCCTGCGAATTCTACTTTGATCTTTGATGTGGAGCTTTTGGGTATCAAGGAACCGCTGAAGCCAATGGAATTAAAAGGTGACACCATCAAGACCGCTTCTGGTCTGAAGTATCAGGTAGTCAAGAAGAATCCAACCGGAAGAAAGGTGAAGGCCGGTGATAAGGTAATGGTGCATTATTCAGGTTTCTTCACGGATGGAAAGAAGTTCGACAGTTCTGTTGAAAGAGGACAGCCATTCAATCTAATGGTTGGTAAGGGCCAGGTGATCAAAGGTTGGGACGAAGGACTTACTTACTTTAAGGAAGGAGAGAAAGGTCAGCTTATCATTCCTTACCAATTGGCATACGGTGAAAATGGCCGACCTCCAATGATTCCAGCGAAAGCAGATTTGATCTTTGATGTACAGATCATCAAAGTTTCTGATGGCCCTAAACCGCCAAAGCCATTTGATGTAACGGGCAAGGATACGCTTAAGACGGAATCTGGTTTACAGATCATCAAGCTGAATGAAACACAAGGAATGCAAGCTGCTCCTGGCAAACACGTCCATGTTCATTACACAGGATACCTCGAAGATGGGAAGAAGTTTGACAGCTCTGTGGAGCGTGGTCAGCCTTTTGAGTTTCCATTAGGTCAGGGAAGGGTGATCAAAGGCTGGGATGAAGGTATTGCTATGCTCAAAGTGGGTGAGAAGGCAAGACTGGTTATTCCTTACAACCTGGCATACGGTGAAGCGGGCAGACCACCTATCATTCCACCAAAGGCAACTTTGATCTTTGACGTTGAGTTGATCAACGCTCACTAGGCCTGGAATACAAATACTGCAGGAATTTTTCCGATTTGTTTCGGGGCGGATGACCAATCCTTAATCGTTTTCGTAACGATGGATTGTTGTTCTCCCGTAATGTCAATGGCCACACAGAGCTTAGTTGATGGTTGCAGGCATTTGATCATGGTAGACAGCATGTGGTCATTTCTGTAAGGTGTTTCTATCAACGCGATGGTTCTGTTTTCCTTTTTCGATCGTTCCTCAAGTTTAGCTAATGCTTTCTTTCGATCCGATTCATCCTTCGGTAAGTATCCTTCAAAAGAAAAGCATTGCCCATTTAACCCTGAGCCGGCAATTGCCAGAATAATGGATGAAGGCCCTGAGTGGACCACAACTTCAATGTTGTGGGTATGGGCTGCAGCAACCATATGTGATCCAGGATCAGCAACGGTGGGCAGCCCCGATTCTGAAACAAGCCCAACCTCTCCACCATCCAGGGCTATTTGAAGAAACTGCTTCAGATTATCATTTCCGTGTTTGTTGATTTCATGAAAAGTGAGCGTGTCGATATCAATATCACGATCAACTTTCTTCAGAAACCTACGAGTGGTTCTTAAGTTTTCTACGATAAAACAGGTAATGTTTGGAATGAGCTTCAATGCGGCAGCGGGCAGCACGGTTTGTACGTCCTGATCGCTAATGGTCATTGGAATCACATGAAGTTTACCCGGCATCTACTTTAGGGATTCAATCAGTCGATCTGTTGCCTCATCGAGCAAGCGGTATACATTCTCAAATCCGTCTTCTCCACCGTAATAGGGATCAGGCACGGACATCTCCTCTCCAGGGTATGCAAGGTCCATCATCAATTTTACATGTGATGCATCAGCGGAAGCCATGTTCAGGATATTCCTATAGTTGTTCGTATCCATTGCAAAAATGTGATCGAACACTTCAAAGTCATCCACTATAAATTGTCTGGCTCTTTGGTGTGAAATGTTGATGCCATATTGCCGCATCTTCTGAATGGATCTTGGATCCGGAGCTTCTCCAACATGGTAAGCCCCCGTACCTGCAGAGTCTACCAGTACAGGGAGTCCAAGTTCTTTTACTTTATGTTCAAACAGTCCGTGAGCCATAGGGGAGCGGCATATATTTCCCAGGCACACCATGAGTACTTTTTGTTCCATAATAAAAAAGGGAATCAAGTCTCCTCAATTCCCTTCATGTTCGTTTAACATTCCATTTACTGGATACTTATCTTCTTTCGAAGGTCTTCAACATACCCTCGGAATCGTTTGTCTGTATCCATCAGGTTGTTCACCGTTTTGCATGCATGAAGTACCGTTGCGTGATCTTTACCACCACAATGCATTCCAATGGTTGCAAGACTGGACTTCGTCATTTGCTTAGCGAAGTACATCGCTATCTGACGTGCCTGAACAACCTCACGTTTTCTCGTTTTGGATTTCAACAGTTCAATAGGTAGATCGAAATAGTCGCAAACCACCTTCTGAATGTAATCTATAGAAACCTCACGTGCCGTATTCTTAACGAACTTGTCGATCATCTGCTTAGCAAGGTCAAGCGTAATGGCCTTCTTGTTAAGTGATGATTGAGCAAGCAACGAGATTAACGCACCTTCCAGCTCTCTTACGTTAGTGGTAATAGAGTAGGCCAGGTATTCAACCACTTCTTTTGGAAGTTCAAGGCCTTCATTGTACATCTTCTTCTCAAGGATGGCAATTCTCGTTTCAAGATCTGGTGATTGCAGATCAGCCGAAAGCCCCCATTTGAATCTGGAGAGAAGTCGTTGTTCAATGCCCTGCATTTCTACTGGTGGCTTATCAGCAGTAAGTACCAATTGCTTACCAGTCTGGTGCAGGTGGTTGAAGATGTGGAAGAATACGTCTTGCGTTTTCTCCTTTCCAGCAAAGAACTGTACATCATCAATGATCAGCACATCGATCATTTGGTAAAAGTGTATGAAGTCGTTCTGATTGTTGTTTCGCACAGCATCAATGAACTGGTGCGTAAACTTCTCAGAAGACACATACAATACAGTTTTTGTTGGATGATTATTCTTGATCTCGATTCCAATAGAATGAGCCAGGTGTGTCTTTCCTAATCCAACACCACCATATATAAGTAGTGGGTTGAATGCTGTTCCTCCCGGGTTATTAGCAACTGCAAATCCCGCAGAACGCGCAAGTCTGTTACAATCTCCTTCAATGAAATTGCCAAAAGAGTAATTAGGATTTAGTTGAGAATCAACATTCACCTTCTTAAGACCAGGAATGATGAATGGATTCTTAATGGGTTTGTCCTTGTTAAGATCAACTGGAATAGAAACCGGTGGATTCTTAAGTGCCTGAAGATTCGTGGTTGGAATTTTAACGGTGTACGGCTTAGCAGCGTTAAAATTGTTTTCCATTACAATACTGTACTCCAACCTTCCTTCGGAACCCAATTCTTTTTTGATCGTCTTCTTGAGCAAATTGATGTAGTGCTCTTCGAGCCACTCGTAGAAAAACTGGCTCGGTACCTGAATGGTTAAAACGTTGTCCTTAAGCTTCTTCGGCTTGATAGGTTCGAACCACGTTTTATATGCTTGAAGACTCACATTATCCTTAATTACTTTAAGACAATTTTCCCAGACTTTTTCGTGGTTCTTCTGCATGTTGGTCAAATAGAAAAATGCGTTAGTTAAAGTAATCCTTCAATTCTCCGAAACCCTTGTTAGACGTGATTTTCAGAATCTACAGCCTTGGTTTAGAGAACGAACAAATATTCAGATAAAAAAGTGAAAAAAAAAGCTGAGCCCATATTGTTTTTTAAATATTTTTCGGTTAACCTATAAGCAGAGAAGAGGGCATTTCGCCTCTTATTTTTTCACTTTAAAAATCATAACGATCTGGTTAACTAATCGGTACCGATTAGTTAGGTAAACAAATGCTTCATATTCCATAAATGATATTTGTAAGTAAGTACAAGTTCGTAGTCGAAATGGATAGTCAAATTTTTATCATTGTACATGTTTCAATCTGAGATCAAATTAAGAGTTCGCTATGGTGAGACAGACCAAATGGGATACGTCTACTACGGTCGTTATGCTGAGTATTTTGAAGTGGCTCGGGTGGAGACACTGAGAAAGCTCGGCATCTCTTATAAGGAAATGGAGGATCAAGGCATCATGTTGCCGGTGCTGGAATACAGTATTAAATATGTAGCACCAGCGCGCTACGATGATGAATTGACCATCAAGACAAGTATCACAGAATTGCCATCAGCGAGAATTCACTTCGATTACGAGGTAGTAAATCAGGATGGTAAAACGACTTCGTTGGCCTCTACCACTTTGGTGTTTATAGGTAAGGAATCGGGGAGGCCAACTAAGCCACCAGCTCAACTACTTGAGTTACTTCAGCCTTTCTACTAGACTGCTGTAGGTTTTTATCCCTTTAAGGTAATACGCCTTTACAATGCTGAATTGCATGATCTCCGGATGAAGCTTTTCGTTTCCTGTGCGCTTTCTTTTGTTCTTCCCAAGGTTTGCGTAGAAAGCAAAATGAGCTCTCATAATGGCGAACCAATGCCCCGGTCCACGTGTGAAAAGAAATTGATTTGCTGCCAGTCCGTCCAGCCATAATCTGACAAACAACCTCCGGAATCTTTTCTTGGACGGCAAATTTTTGTGGAGCATCAACAAACTGTTTCGGAAGTTCAGAAAGGTCTTATAAGGTTTCTCTGCGCCAAGCGTTCCGCCACCCACATGGTAAACAGCAACAGAAGGATCGCAGATAATCCGATAGCCAGCATTCTTGATCCGCCAGCAAAGATCAATCTCCTCGTAATGTGCAAAGAAATCCTGGTCAAATCCATTCAATTGTTTGAATACATCCGAACGGACGATCATGCAAGCACCTGTCGACCAGAAAATATCTTGTACGTCATTGTACTGTCCCTTGTCTTCCTCAATGGTTGAGAAAATCCTGCCACGGCAGAAAGCGAAGCCATAGATGTCTATAAATCCTCCGGACGCTCCCGCATATTCAAAGAAGGGGGGATTCTTTTGATCGAGCAATTTGGGTTGCAGGGCACCTAACCTATCATCATTGCCAAAGTGATTGAGCACATTGTCCAACCATCCTGCACGTACTTCAACATCAGAATTGAGGATCACGAAATACGGATGACTAAGTTGTGACAGGGCGCGGTTGTATCCCTCTGCAAATCCATAGTTCTTATCCAGTGGTAGCCACTGTACATTCTCATGCTGCGCAACAATGTCTTTGGAGTGGTCGGTTGACCCATTGTCAGCAACAACGATATCCGCCTGGTGTTTGCTATGTTCTACAACACCGGGAAGAAAACGCTCAAGGAATCCTGAGCCGTTCCAGTTCAATATTACGACAGCTATTTGCTGCATGGGGATTATCGCGGAAGTTCGAAGTTTTCTTCGATTCTTCCACCATAATGACGTTGGAATTCATTTAACTCCGGATCGCGGTAGTTATTTTGTCTGCGGTGAAGTTGCGTTTTCCATTGAGGGTTGGTCACTTCACCCATTACGTCAGAATGCAAGAGCTCGTAATCGTTACTTACAAGGTCTTGATTGTAGAACACAAACCTTCTATTTGTTTGTCCGGTTTGCTCCACTTTTAAGAAATGCCAGATCTCATAAGGGTAGGCACTTGGTTCATTTTGCGATCTGGTAATGGTCTTTGGCGCACCGTACATTAAGTAAACGCGACCTCTATCGGCTTCGTAACCGCGCTTGATAGAAGTACTGTAATACTTATCTGCCGCCTTTACTTTTTCGTAATACTTATTCCAAGCAGCCTCCGGGTTAACCCTGTCTCTCTTCATCCAGAAATTAAGGATGTACTGCTTCAGTGTTTCATTGTTAGCTGTGGGCATCTGGTTTTCTTCAAAAGCCAATTCAAGTTCAGTGGCAATAGGACGGGTGCACTTGATGAAATCCTTTAGCGTGTCTCGACTGTGAATCCTGTTGACCCAGGTGTCTTTGTAATTGGCCAACGAGAACACCTGTTGAACATTTGGGTTACTTCTTTGGAAGAAGCGTTTTTGTTTCAGCAAAAGATCATTCTTTACACTTCTTGCTTCAATTACCAGATTGTAGTTTCCGGATGGGAGGGAGGTGATTGAAAAAAGATCGAGGACTACGCCAACCGGAGCAGCTGTCATTCTTTTGAAATCACGCAGGTCTGATATGATCTTTCCTTTGTCCGCTTCCTCGATGTAATAGTTCAATAGGTAACGTCCGCTATCGCCAAGTACTTTTGAAGCGTTATATATCTCCATGTAGAAACCAATCTTCTCTATGTCTGCAGGATAATAATCAGACACATATGGAAGAATATTGTATCCGCTCTTCGAGAACTCGCTGGTCTTATCCGCCTTGGCAATAGACTCGATAAGCTGAATGTCACTCGTCTGCATCACCTGATCCGAGAAGTCTACGATTAACGCATGGGTTGATTTAACCCCTGGTTTGTCATCATTGAGGTCGTCAATTTCAATCTCCAGTTCATAGGCACCATTGGCAACTTTGAAACGTTGTTGATCGATCACGTTGTCTGGTGAAACCGAATCCACACAAGGAACGGTAACCAACTCATACTTTTTGAAGTCAACGATTTTATTGTTCTGTTTTAGGATCTGGCTAACCAGAAGTTTCCCTTGTTTGATCCCCTTATCGTTCGATGGTGTTACTACAGACGTGCCGGTGATATTAATGTAGGTTTCTACGAAGGCACCGTTTGGTGAATTGAAGAGGCACTTGTTGAAGAATGCTTCAACGTTGGCCATTGAGGCTGTGCCTATTAGAACGAATGTTATTGTTACCCACCAATTCCTCATGATGTAAAATTACTTAAATCCGTGTCAATATCCGCTGCAAACCCACTCCGTTGCTACTTCCAAATGAATTTTTACTTTTGCAGCGGAGACGTGGCAGAGTGGTCGAATGCGGTGGTCTTGAAAACCATTGTACCGCAAGGTACCGGGGGTTCGAATCCCTCCGTCTCCGCCAAACAAAATCATCCCGCCCTGTGCGGGATTTTTTGTTGATTGAATCGTGGGAAGCTTGCTTCACTAAGATTCAGCAACAAAAAATACAGCGGGCGCCAGCCCGATGATTTTGTCTGAAGCCACCTCCCAATGGGATCACGAGTGCCGCTAGGCACGAGTAATCACCACCGCTTTGTTCATCCAACGACCAGCTCAGGATGACAAAGCTTACAAGTACAGTGGGCACCATCCCAATGGGATCACTTTAGTAATCCCAAGTCTAACTTATCTCAACTACACCATATTAATATACGGAGCTAAAAAGCAATGATCCCGCAAGAAACGAGGAGCGGTTGAGGAGTAGATTAAAACGAGTGCTTCTTTGAAATTAACTCCAACACAGTATCCCAAGTATACAATTGCAAACCAGAGGACCTATACAAGATTCTCTTGCGCGCATCATTCGTATTTTTGAGTTTTCTTAGATACTCATCAGCATTGTTAAATGAAGCGCGGGCTGTCTCACTTATTTCGAAAAATTTAGCATTGGATCCAATTATTATACCCCCAACTAAGATTTGTGAGACCCCATATTTAATTGCCCAGTAACTTGACCCCTCCATCATTCTTTTTGTGTAATTAAGTAATTGCGTTTCCGCTAGTGATAAGGATGAACTCGGGATGAACCTTTTGGAATTCGTGTCGAATTTGTAAGGTGCTTTGTTGGGAGCTTTTAATTCGAAAACATAAGCTATTCTGTCATTACGAAGAAGATTGCTTCCATAATTATGCTCTAATGGGTCAACAATCACAATCAAATCAGTTCTTCCTTCATCTGAGGGCAATTCCTTTTCGTAGAACACATGATCGCCTGGAGGAGTAAGAATATCAGCAAAAGGAAGTAACGCGTCACGACAAGCATTTTCATTACCCTCCGTTAATTCAACAAGTTCTTTGAGAATCTGAAAGTGCTCCTCTTTAGACATCGTCAACTAACTTTGCGAGTTTTGGTCTGTTAGCCTCAGCGGGTTGCATTAAATCCCTTTGATCACCATGTCGGTACAAATAAGCACCATTAATAAACCGTGTAATACTCACCCCTGGTATACTCTGTTTGCGTATGTAATCCAGTAATTTGCCTTTGTCGTCATCGGCTAAGATGGTCCCATAGATATATTGAGCCATCATATCAAAATCCCGGTGATTATGGCCCATCACATCTGACCCAAGGAAAAAGTTTGTTTGGAAAGGGTGTTGCGAATGGAGTGTGGGAGCGCCAGTCTTTGTCTCAGCTAATAGTTCCAAATCACTTGAAATCCTTATTGATGTACTCTCTTGCGAACTTTCTATTTCAAGGAATAGTGTGCAAAAGTTGTCAATTAAGCCCGTTGTGCTTGCGATAGCCCGGTGTTCTTGAGAATTTAAATCCGTTGATGAAAAAACGAGTAGGTCACCCTCCGTAAATAGGGACCACTTATCTTTAGTTGATCCTTGTACTCCGGTATCGAAAACAAATTTCTTTTCTGCGGAATCATCTGGCAAAAGCCTAATTCTTAGAACGAAAGTTATATCAATGGTGCCCGATGGCATAAGCACAAATTACAATATCTAGACATTTATTCCGCTTACTTATGTTCAGAAGCGTTACTTCACCACAATAGCCGTATCCGGCTCAACCAATTCATCCCAGCATCGGGCTTTCCAGATGGTGTTTCCAACGCAGTAAGCCACATTATCTACGAATCTGAACCTGTTCACGCGGAAGCCAAAGTCTGCTTCAGTCCAGGTTAATCCACCATCAGTAGTGTAATGGGCGTTCTTCCTGTCGCCCCCGATCCAGCCAACATCCTCTGAAACAAACCCGATGCCTTGTACTTGATACTGTGCATTCGTGAACAACATACTCTTCCAGGTTTTACCACCATCCACAGTTTTAAGAAAGTGAACAGTATCCCGGTAATGCTCTAATGAAATGTATCCCACTTGACGGGTAGGGAAGGAGATCTTCCAGGCAAATTCGTCCCTGGGTGTTTCATGGTTCACCTTCCAGTTCTTTCCGCCATCACTGGTCTCAATAACAACACCTTTCTGATTAGTCGATATACCAATAACAATTCCAGAGTCGGGTGTCCAGAAATAGCAATCCGTAAGACCCAAAGCAAGATGGCTCAGGTCAACCGAAGTCCAGCTACGGCCTCCATTCACCGATTTAAGCACAATGGCGGGCCCGGCAAATCGACCACTGGCGTAGATCACAGAGTCGTCATAAGCAAACAGTCCGCAAATACCCTTTGGCTTAGGTCCTTCAATATTGGTTACGGGAGTCCAGCTATCGCCTCCGTCTAAGGTTTGGTATAGAATGTTCGTGTCGTTCAACGCTGGACGGAAGTCAGGACCAAGGTTACCTACCCAACCTTTATTCTTATCTGCAAAGACAATGCTTCGGAAGTAGCTTCCGGGATTCAGATAAGTGCTCCATGTTTTACCTCCATCAGATGTCTTGAAGATTCCACCATCAGGGCCATAGGTTCCGGTCATCCAACCTGTAAGACTGTCTACAAAGTGTATGTCTTCGAATCTGGATTGCTTCATGGGAGCACTGTCCAGAACAAACCAACCACATCTGGTGATGTATTCCTCTACAGGTTCTTGTTCTTCTACCACAGGATCACCATTGCCGCATGACAATAGAATCCATGGTAAAACGACTACTAGGTATTTCAGATTTTTCATGTCGCTCGATTTATACCAGATCCTGGCTCGATGCAACAAGGTCCATATCTTCAGCCTTTGGCGGTTCAACAGGACTGCTCTGTTGGAGAGATGATCTGAAGTGGGCAAACGACTCACGTTCACTGAGCAGTTTTCCAGATTCAGGATTACTGCTCACACTTAGATGCATAAATCTTCCTTCACCTAAGTAATAGGTTGAATAGTTCATGCCTTCAATAGGATTGGCACGTAGATCGTCCATCACGGCCTGTACATTTGCCTTGTTTGTGTCAACGTAATCTTCGTTTACGATGTATTGTACTCTTACTGCTTTCATGCGGTTGGTTGTTAAATGTTCTTGAGGGCTTCTCTCACACTTAATCCGGACATCTCGGTCTTGTGCTTTTCTACAAAAGCCCTTACCAATTCAGGTTCAATATATGCATAAGCTCTTAGTGCCCAACCAATTGCCTTGCGGATGAAGAATTCCTTCTCGTGCATTCTGGCCTTGCAATAGGAGAAGAGTCGGTCTACGTCTGTTTCTTCCTGGGATTTGAGTTGGCAGATGATCGCACTCCTTCGTATCCACATGTCATCATCCTTAATCCACTTATCCATTTCCTTCATGACTTTCGGCTGTCGTCTGCAAAGTATGCCAAGTGGATTTGCCGCCAGGGAATCAACTGTATCCCACCAAGAGCGGGACATGATCAAATGCTTGAGGATAGGCAAAAAATCATCGGGGATCTTCTTACCAAGTTTCTGTAGAAGGTCTGTACCGAAGTACTGAAATTCCCGCATGTCTTCATCCCACAAGAGGATCACCAACTGCTCGAGAGAGCCTGCATCCAATTTCCTGGCAACAGCCATAATGTCTTTATACAGAGCTCTACGATCAGGCGATTTGATGCCATATACATCAAACTTGTCCTTCATATACGCCTTCATAGGAACGGCTATCTCCGGATTTGCTGCTTCTTCAAATCTTGCTCTAAGCTCAGCTATGATCTCTGCTGGAACCATTAGCTGGTAGGTTGGTCAAGGCGCTGACCGAAATGAAGTACGTAGTTGTTACAATCGTAAATAGAGAATTCACGCACGTTGCCACCAACTGTTTCTATAGGAAAGCAAATCTTCACCCTGTCTTTGTGCTGCTCCCAAAGCTCGTCTACATTGTCACACATGATATAAAGTCCGCCTGTGAGGTGGGTGTTTGCATGCAGGTGCGCAGTGTATCGAATGGACAACATCATGGCTACACCTTCGCGTTGCATGACCACAAATTTGTCTTCTATTCTTTGAATGACCTGAAAGCCGAGTGCTTCATAGAAGTCAACGCTTTCATCCATGTTATTGACTTCAAGTCTGGGTATAAGATCCAATAGTGCCATTACCAATCAAGTATGTATGCGAATACCAATGGAGCTACAATGGTTGCATCCGATTCAATGATATGCTTTGGTGTGTCAACATCCAACTTTTCCCAGGTGATCTTCTCGTTGGGGATAGCACCGGAATAAGAACCATAACTGGTCGTAGAATCAGATATCTGACAGAAGTAGCCCCACAATGGAACTTCGCGTTGTAAATCCTGACGAAGCATGGGCACAACACATATCGGGAAATCACCAGCAATTCCTCCACCGATTTGGAAGAAACCTACACTTGATCCTGCGTTAGTGTACCATTCCGCAAGTTCCATCATATACTCAATGCCACCTTTAACCACAGAGGGATTCAGCGTTCCTTCCAAACAATGGCTCGCAAATATGTTGCCCATGGTGGAGTCTTCCCAACCAGGAACCACGATAGGGATATTTTTCTCAGCCGCTGCAACCAGCCAGGAGTCTTCTTTAGGAATCTCATATTCCTTTTCGAGAATGCCAGACCGAATTAGTTCATACATATACTCGTGAGGAAACTTCCGTTCACCTTGATCCATGCTCTGCCTCCACAACGCCAACATGTGGTGTTCCAGCTTTCTAAAGGCTTCCTCTTCAGGAATGCAGGTGTCTGTAACCCGATTCATTCCTTTATCCAGAAGTTCCTTTTCCTGGTGGGGTGTGAGGTCGCGGTAATGTGGTACGCGTTCATAACTGTTATGCGCAACAAGGTTCATAAGGTCTTCCTCAAGATTGGCACCCGTACATGAAATGATTGACACCTTGTCTTGCCTGATCATCTCCGCCAGGGAGAGTCCTAATTCTGCTGTACTCATTGCACCAGCGAGAGACACCAGCATCTTTCCGCCACTTTTAATGTGTTGCTTGTATCCATCTGCTGCATCCTTTAACGCAGCTGCATTAAAATGTCTGTAGTGATGGCTAATGAAATCAGAAACAGGACTGTTAGACATGGTACTTGAAATATAGGGCCAACATATGATAATACAGCTTCGCTGCCAACATATCAGGTGCCCGTAGATGGTCTATGGGGGCCAGTTCTACAATGTCAAATCCAACAACTTTCCGCTGCGCGAACACCAGTTGAAGAAGCTGCGTTACCTGCTCCCAGGACAATCCGCCCGGTTCCGGTGTTCCGGTGCTTGGCATGATGGCAGGGTCAAAAACATCCAGATCAAGGGTAATATATACAGGGTCTTCCAGTTGACTAATCGCCTCCTGAGCCCAATCCTGTTTCAGGTTGTGAGCATAGTAGATCTTCTCATTATTAACGAATTGCATCTCAGACTTGTCCATGCTCCGAATACCGACTTGCACCAGGTTGTCTTTTAAAGATGATTCATGCAGTGCGCAGGCATGGTTGAAAGTTGTTCCCTGGTATTCTGCCCTCAGGTCTGCATGGGCGTCTAGCTGAAGAACAGAAAGCGACCCGTACTTTTGGCGAAAAGCTCTGAGTAATCCAATAGTAATACTGTGCTCTCCACCAAATGTGGTAATGAGTTGACCTTTTTGCAACAGAGAAGATGTGTACTGTTCAACTGCATCTACCATGTATTCGGGTGAGGAGAAATCCAATGCAGGCCTCAAGGTTTGTATTCCTTTAAGGTAGGGTTCAGAAGCAGTTGGTATATCGTACAATTCCATGTTGCGGGAAGCTTCAATAAATGCCTCGAAACCTTTGTTTGCACCTTTACCCCATGTGCTCGTGCCGTCATAGGGAATAGATTGCAACACAACTGCTGCGTCTTCACCTCCGTATGCTTCTGGAATGTCACCGAAATTCATGGTGGGCGAAGATAAAAAAGCCCCACCGAAGTGGGGCCTGATGTTATTTCTTCTTTAAGATGAGGGCAGCAATCAAACTTATGATCAAGCCTACCGGGAACATCTCTAGAAAGGTTATCACAAAGAGGAGTAAACGATTGGATGTCCACTCCTCATACTGTTTCATTTGAGCGCGCATAGCCTCGATCTCCGTTTCTGTTGCTCCCGAATCGATAGCCTGTTGTACATACGCTTCTCCCATTCTTACCCAAACGTCAGGCTCAATGAAGATCACGTACGACATCCATGTTAATGTATAAAGCAGACAGGCTACGGAAGTGATAGCTAATCCTAATCCAAAAGCGGTTCCAAACTTGATCTTGCCACCTCCATGTTTCTTTCTATAAGAAATGATGCCGAAGAATATAGTAGACAGCGATAATGCCATTCCGGTGTACCCGATCAGTTCACCGTATTCGAGGTGAATATCACCAGTCCAGGTAGACATTGTAGACATCAGGAAAGTGGTAATGATTGCTCCGCCAATTAGGCCGTAAATGAGAATGATTTTTTTCATGGCTTCATGTTTTGATTCTGATGACGAAGTAGGTCAATGCCTTGTATTATCTACTCATACGAAAGTACCAAAGACGCAGTAACACTGGTTTTCATACTAAAGTACTAGTCCAATAGTCCGAGGTCTTTGGCCTTACTTAGTGCCTCTGTACGTCTATTGACACCGAGCTTCGAGAATAGGTTAGAGGTGTGTGTTTTAATGGTGCTTTCTGAAATGAACAAGCTCTCCCCAATCTGGGCATTTGTTTTTCCCTCAGCGATGAGCTGAAGCACTTCAAGCTCTCTTTTACTCAACTCGTGTGCCTTGATCACATTCGCACGTTCTTCTTCGCTGATGCCCGCTTTTGCCTTCTGTCTGGCAATAATCTTTGTGCCAATCCAAATGCCGAGGGTTGTAAACAGAATTCCTGCAAGCCCAACGTATACTTCTGGGGAGATGGTTTTTATAAGCAGCTTGTACTCGAGTAATTGCAGTATGATCACCAGTAAACCGATGGCCAATCCATATATGATGATCTGCTTTTTCATATTCCTTTTATGAACTCGAGGCACATTTTCGTGCACAAATTAGCTTAGCTAAGTATTTTTGGCAAAGGAATTGCGAGGATACCGATTATGAACAAGTGTATTACAGGTATAATGGTGTTGATGCTCGGGGCGTTATCAGTCTTTGGTCAGAAGGCTCCGAAATTTGTGGATGATGCGGTTAGGAGAGTAGTGAAAGATCTTGGCCCAGGATATCATCTGGGTGGTATTCCGTTTGCTTATGAGCAAGATACGGCACACTTGGTTCGCGTTGCCAAAAGAATGGATCCTGCAACCAAGATGTGGGACTATGCTTATGTACTTGTGTTGGGGCACAAACGGGAATTCCTTCTCAAGGATGACAAACTTTGGATGTATAGGAACCATGTTGCAGATTACATTGAGGCCCAGACGGGCTTAAGGTTTACACCAGCTGCCATTTTAAAGTTGCCCGCCAGATATGAAGGTGATAAGGATCCAAAACTGGTTATCACTCCGGGCAAATGGGTAGATGGTGAGGTAGCGGTCAATCTTGCTGGTGAACCTTCAGGAAAACTAAGTTCTAAGGCAGGAGCAAACCTGGAGAGCATCAAGACTCACGCTTGCAGGGAGCTGCCAGAGTTGAAGTCGTTGGATTGGAGCAAGTCAACAGGAGTTTCTACACCTGTTCCGGGGTGGGAGATAGGCGACAAGAAATTATTCGTGCGTTGCTTCATCGATGGTAGTGTTATGGTATTCAAAGAGAAGAAACCTTATAAATACATGATTGCTGGAGATAACCCGGCTTTCATGACCGAAATGCTTCAGGAGATTGGAAGTTTCGTGTTTAAGATGGAGGGGCTGAATGGTAAGTCGAAAAGTATGGGTCTCGCTACGTTGGGAGCAAAACCAGATTACCAAAGCATATCTATCAGACTGCATCAACGGGCGGAGCCGGCTGAGTGGCTTGGAGTTGCTACAACTGATGGAAAAGTGGAAGTTTTCAACAATGATCAGCCGTATTACAATTTTACCATAGAAGACATCAAGGGCAAGGATTTCAAGGAGATTGAAAAGATAATTCGTGAAAGTGTAGCCAATAAGACAAAGCTTGAAGGGAAACTATCCAGTCGCAAGGAACAATCATTGAATAAGCAGGTAGTTATCTCTGTATTCCGCACACCACCGCCATCCTCGTATACTGCTAGATTCTACCCCAACGGCAAGATCAGTTTCTTTCAGGGAGAAAAAGAGGTTTTGAACAGGAAAATCTGGTAGGGGCGAATAGAGTTCTCAAAATTGGCCTAAAACCGAATCTTATTACGCTGAATACCAGTTGTATTGAAGTTTTTTCAACAAATCAACGGGCGTACAGTAAAATCATTAAATTTGGTTGATTGTCAAATCCATAAATTATTCACTATGAGAACTATCCGTGTATTAGCTTGCGCGCTTGCTGCCTGCTTTACGCTATCTCTTTCCGCTCAAACAGTCCACAAAGACTGGGTTGATGGTCAGGTTCATTTCATTGTAGACCAGAAAGTACCAATGAATGTTCCGATCAAGATTGTAGATGGTAAAACGACATTTGAGTACAATCCTAATGATCTGGGATTGGATTACTTTGATTGGCTGGAGCCAATTGTAACAAAGTATAAGGGTGTGAAACTGTCTAAACCAGCTCACGCTGCAAAGACATCCAATGTTCTTCAAAGAACATATCGACTGGAGTTTAAAGACATCCAGAAGGTAGATGATGTTGTAAGAGCACTTGAAAACCTTCCAGAGGTTGAAATGGCTGAAAAGATGCCAATGTGCTACCTTGATTATACACCTAACGATCCGCTGCATAACACATCTAATATGTGGGGCCTTTACAGGGTTCAGGCTGACCTGGCATGGAACCTTTGGAGAGGTGGTGCTACAAAAGCTATCGTAGCTTGTACAGATAACGCTTTTGATATCCAGCATACGGATCTGTCACCAACACTTTGGGTAAACACTGTTGAGCAGTCAGGTACTCCAGGTATTGATGATGATGGTAACGGTTACATTGATGACATCAACGGATTCGATGTGTCTGATAACGATGCGATCGTAACGCCTCCAACAAATGGACACGACCACGGTACACACTGTATGGGAACCATTGGTGCCAAGACTGACAATAGTACTGGTATCTCTTCAATGGGATTTGACGGTGTAGTAAACATGGCTGTGAAGTGTGCGAGAAACACGAGTTCAACTTCAGCGCTTCCAAATGGATATGACGGAATCGTTTACTCTGCTGTAAATGGTGCACACATCATTTCTTGTAGCTGGGGTGGAACAGGATTCTCTTCTTACGGTCAGAACGTAATTAACTACGCACTTGGTCAGGGATGTATTATTGTTGCTGCTGCCGGTAACTCTAACTCTACAGCTAACCATTATCCAGCTGCTTACGGTGGTGTTATTGGTGTTGCTGCAACGCAGGGTTCTGACGCGAAAGCTTCTTTCTCTAACCATGGAACATACGTAGACGTAGCAGCGCCAGGTACAGCGATCTATTCAACGCTGCCTAACATTGGTGCGCCTCCAAGTAATCTTTACGGATTTAAGCAAGGAACGTCAATGGCAACACCAATGGTTTCCGGACTACTTGGACTTATGTATTCTTACAACCCAGGTTTGCCAGATTCAGTACTTGTAAACTGTCTTTACAATACTTGTGATCCTGTTACAAGTCACCAGTCTACAATGGGTAATGGTAGGATCAACGCCAACCAGGCTATCCAGTGTATTGGTAATACTTTGAACAACCCACCTGATGCAGAATTTACAGCTAACCTTACAACTATTACTGTTGGTGGTAGCGTAAACTTCACGGATTTGTCAGCATTTGCTCCATCGGGGTGGTCATGGACATTCACGGGTGGTACACCAGGATCTAGTTCAGTTCAGCATCCGCAGAATATTGTTTACAACACTGCGGGCACCTACCAGGTGCAGCTAACTGCTACTAACTCAAATGGTAGTAACACTGAAACGAAGACAGCATACATTCAGGTAAACAACAGTACAGGTTGTGATGAGATCACAAATGTCTCATGGCCTGCCGATTCAGGAAACTACTTCACATGGGGTGGTGCTCCAAACGGATACCTGGGTGGAACGTATGGTACAGGTCAGACCCAATGGGCTGAATTGTTTGATGCAAGTGCTTACACGAATGCAACTCACCTTCAGCAGTTCAGAATGGCGTTTGCCAGAGTAGGTGCTGGTGGGCCAACGAGTTCGTTTGCTGTTGGTATGTGGGATGACAACGGAACTGGTGGTTCTCCTGGTACAGTGCTTGGAGCTATTGGTATCAGTCTTCCAGCACTGGATGCGATTATTCCGGATGGACAGTTCGCATACATCACATTGCACTTCCCGGCTCCAATTGCACTTCCTGCTAACAAGAGGTTCTTTATAGGACTTTCTGCGCCTGGATACGGTGGAACTGGGGGTGACACGCTTGCACAATTGTATACGCAACAGAAAGCAACAGGTGGTACAATATGGACAGATGTTCCAGGTCCTTGGACCAGGGTAGACCAGGCGTTTACTGCGAACTCTCAGCCACTACACCTAAATGGGTGGAAGTACATTGGAATTACGCAATTCCCAGTGACTGCCAATATGAACCCAGATTCAACTGTGGTTTGTGAGGGTACTGCTGTGAACTTTAGTGCTACGGGTTCCACTGGTGCAGCATCTTATCAATGGAGTTTCAATGGTGGTACGATATCAACATCAACATCGGCTACTCCATCTGTAACGTTCCCAACAGCGGGAACCTATACGCAACGATTGGATGCTTTCAATCAATGTGGATTCTGGGATCCTCACTTTGGAGATGTGTATGTAAATGCTAATCCAAGTGTAGGTATCACATCTACGGCTGATACGGTTTGTCCGAACAACTCGGCTACCCTAACAGCTTCCGGTGCCACGTCCTACAACTGGACTCCTGGTGGTGCCGTTAACCCGCTTAACACAGGAGCACTGACTGCAACTACCTCTTACACGGTAACTGGTACAGATGCAGCTACAGGATGTACAGATATCCAGAACTATACAGTTTATGTAGCGAACACACCATCAGCAGCGTTTAATGCAACGCCAACAACAGTATGTACGAACATGCCAATCACATTCAACGGAACGTTGTCTAGTGATGCAACATCGTATAGCTGGAACTTTACCGGTGGTACGCCTGCAACAAGCAACATTCCAACACCAACGGTTACTTATGCTAGCCCTGGTACTTACCCAGTATTCCTTACTGCAACCAACTCATGTGACAATGACACATTGACTGGATGGGTAACGATTACGGTTTGTGCTGGTGTGAATGAGATCAGTTGGGATAAAGGAGTAACATCTGTATTTGATGGGGCTTCTACACTGGATGTTCTTGTTAACGATGTTGAAATGGGCAACTACAGCATCATGGTAATGAATACTATGGGGCAAGTTGTTATCCGTGAGGATGTTAACATCAACCAGAAACTGTACAAGAAGTCTTACAACCTTGATCACCTTTCCAGCGGTGCTTACATCGTGAGTATCATTGGAGAGAAAGTTAAGTACAGTGACAAGTTTGTGAAGTACTAACAGATACACACATTACAAAAAGGGTTGCAAACATTTGCAGCCCTTTTTTGTTACAAGAATATCATGCAAGTAGCAATGTTTAAATCAATTCTAATAGCGGTGCTAATGTTCGGGTGCAAACCTGTAAATTCGCACAAACAGGGGGAACTGGTTATGGAGGATACAACTGTCGAAACTGGCGGTGAACAAACAATTACGTTGGGAGCTGGATGCTTTTGGTGTGTCGAAGCTATTTTTCAGGAACTGAAAGGAGTTTCAAAGGTGGAGTCGGGTTACTCTGGAGGGACGGTAAAGAATCCAACTTACGAGCAAGTTTGTGATGGTACGACCGGACACGCAGAGGTAGTTCAGGTAACCTTTGACTCGAAGGTGGTTTCTCTAAAGCAGATTCTTGAAGTGTTCTTCCAAACGCATGATCCCACTACACTGAATAGACAAGGTGCCGATGTTGGAACACAATACCGTTCAGCAATCTTCTACCACAACGCTGAGCAAAAGAAAACCTCAGAAGAAGTCATCAAGGCACTCAACGATGCGGGAGCTTTTCCTCAAAAGATCGTGACGGAAGTAACGGAGTACTCAAGCTTTTATAAAGCGGAAAACTACCATCAGGATTATTTCAACAACAATCAAAGTTATCCATACTGCAGGGCAGTGATTCAGCCTAAGTTGGATAAGTTTCGAAAGGTGTTCCAAGATAAGCTCAAGTGAAGCTTGTTAGTCGAAACCCGTTCAATGGAGAAGTCCTTGAAGAACGGGAATCTCAGACATACAGTGAAGTAGTAGATGTGCTTGCAAAAGCGCAGAAAGGATATCTACATAACAGTTCCCTGTCGCTTCCCGAGCGTGTAAGCAAGATTGCTAGACTTAAGGAGGCATTGCTTGAGAGCCTCCAAGATTTAGCAAAAACAGCAACACAAGAAATGGGCAAGCCTATGCTGGAATCTCGCGCAGAGCTCAGCAAGTGTGCTGAACTGTGTCAATTCTATGCAGACAATGCTGAGAAGTTTCTGCGCCCAGGCTCCATTGAGAGTAGCGCCAGTTCCAGTTATGTGAGATACGATCCGATTGGAGTAGTACTTGGCATCATGCCATGGAACTTTCCCTATTGGCAGGTGTTTCGTTTTGCGGTTCCAACGATTTTGGCCGGCAACGCTGTAGTTCTTAAGCATGCCTCAAATGTGTCTATGTGCGCGGACAGGATTGCAAAACTGTTCTTAAAGGCAGGATTTACAAACAACGAATACCAACCCATTTACGTGGGCGGAAGGGAAATGGCGGCCATCATTGATCACGATGATGTGCAGGGTGTTTCACTAACCGGTTCGGAGGCAGCAGGTATTGCTGCGGGCATCGAGGCCGCCAGAAAAGTTAAGCCAGTTGTACTTGAATTGGGTGGCTCCAATGCGTTTGTCACACTGGAAGATGCGGATGTTTCTGTTGCTGTAAAGAAGACCGTTGGCGGACGTATGTTGAACGCAGGGCAAAGCTGCATAGCAGCCAAAAGGATCCTGCTTCATAAGAGCAAGCGTGATGAGTTTGTTGCTCTCTATACTGAGAAAATGGGGCGCATCAATCCTGGTGATCCGTCATTGGATGAAACACGATTAGGACCGTTGGTAAGTGAAGATGCAGCACAAGAGCTGGAAGAACAGGTTAGAAAAGGCATATCCGAAGGTGCTAAAGTGCTGTTGCAGGGGAGTAGAGAAGGAGCGTTGTTTAGCCCATGGGTATTAGAGGTAGACGACATTGGCAATAGTCTTATGCAAGAAGAAACGTTTGGTCCAGTCTCGGTGATCTATACCTACGGTGATGAAGCCGAAGTACCAGACTTGGTTCATTCTACCCGTTTTGGCCTGGGAGTTTCTTTGTTTACAGGAGACCCATCCAGAATTGAAGGCCTCATCAATACCCTGAACGAAGGTGCTGTTTTCGTTAATGAATTGGTGAAATCCGAATCAGCATTGCCATTTGGTGGAGTAAAGAACTCTGGAATAGGAAGAGAGCTTGGTAGGGATGGAATCAGGGCCTTTACCAACACAAAGACCGTTTATATCGCTTAGATTTCCTTGAAAGCAGTTTGGTTGACCCAGCCTGTATTCCCATTGGCGATCATGATTTCCCGCCAATCATTCTTTTCAGCTTTTACCTCCACCTTGGTGCCTTCATGAAGAATGAACAGCTTCTCGGAGTTTTCTGTTGGCGCACTATAAATGGTTACACTAGGCTCAAAGACAATTCCGTGCTTAGAATCATGAAGTATACTTCTGTTGGAGAATGCCAACAGCAGCAGGATTCCGCTTAGAATAAACATGATGCCACCACCAAAGAACAACGTTCTCTTCATTCCCACAGATCTCACATAGTAGAATCCTGCCACGCTTACAAGCGAAATAAACAGTGCAATCACGAAGAACAGAGCCCATGTATCAGTCTGCTGGCTTAGGGCCATCTTTTTGTACCAGGTTGTAAGCGCAAACTCCGGGAGGGGCTCAACCTTATCTACCGTCTGCGAGTAGCATAAGGAAAGATTGTGTTCTGCTTTCTCATTTCCCGGATCCAGCTTCAACGCTCTTTCATAATGATATATCGCATTGGTGATATCATCCATGCGGTAGAAGCAATTACCAAGGTTGTAATATACCTCAGGAGACAGATCACCTTCAGCTAGCACTGCCTGGTAAGAGTTTACGGCCTCCTGGTAGTTTCCTGCTTCATATTCTTCATTGCCCAACTGAAACATGCCATTCCCGAATACAGCACAGGTCATCAGAAAAACCGGTATGATGATGAGTTTCTTCATGCCTGTCGGTTGATTTGTTCAATAACACGTTCAGCTCCATCTAATGTCGCAGCACTGGCACCAACAGAAGCGGCACTGAATCGAGCCATATCACAGTCCTCCATTACATTGTGAAGTGCATCAATCGTAGATCGTTCAACACCTCTCTCACTTAGAATTTCCTCTATTCGCTCCTGAGAGAATTGTGAGGTATCTATTCTAAGCTTATCCGCAATGAATCCGTTCATAGCCGCTGCCACATGTTCAAATACCGCACTGTGATCATTGGCATTCAATGAGGCCCGCGCCTGCTTGAGGTATTTGGAAGCGACCCGCCCGGCCTTTCTCTCTTTCTTTCCAACCACATCAGCTTTGCGCTCCTTGTACTTTCTTCGATAAGCAATTGCTACGAAAAGGAGCAGGAAAGGGAAGCCCGTCAATAACCAAAAGCCTTTTGATCCAAAGAAGGTTTGTTTTTCGCTTACCGTGTTGTAGGATACATCATAGATATGCCTGATGTCCTGGTTCAGCATTTCCACTTCCTCTCTTGACATCGATCTGGAACTGATGGCTGAACCATTGGCGGTTGTACTCTTTTCTACACGCAATGGAATCTCCTTGGCGGTTCTCGTGTAATATTTCTTTCTGGAAGGATCGAAATAACTGAACTCAACAGCATCAATCTTAAAGCTACCGGCATGTCGTGGAATAATCAGGTATTCGAATTCCCGGATACCCCTTACTCCGGAAGCAAGGACAGAAATATCATCGTTGATCTTCGGGTCGTATACTTCAAAGTCAGCAGGTAAGTTTAACTCCAGTGGCTCCAACAATTGAAGGTTTCCTGTTCCTTCAATCTTCACTTTAAGTGTGATCGCGTCATTAGCCGACACTTCAGCCCTGTCTACATTCGAACTGATCTTGAAATCACCCACAGCACCAGCAAATGACTCAGGTTGACCTTTGGTAGGCAAGGGGAGCACGGTAATTTTCGTGGGTTTACTTTCAATCTTATACCGCTTGCTCTTCGCGCGGCCAAAAAAGTTATCAAAGAAGTTTCGCGACATCTGCTGGACTTCAAATGTCATAGCCAGAGGATCAACTTCCAACGTTCCTGTTCTCTGAGGGAACAAGACGGTCTTCTTTAGCTCGGCTACCTCAAATTGCCGCTTGTTTACATATTCCGTATTCCAGGTAACATGGTCAAATGGCGACTTTACATCCTGGCTCCAAAAACCGTTCAGGGAGGGCATTTTCTCAATACCGCTATCCACAAATCTTACGCTGTTATAGAGTTTATATGTTGCGGTTAGTTGCTCACCGAGGTATACCTTCTTCTTGCTGGCGGCTCCTTTGATGAACAGGTATTGGGATATTTCATTGTTCCCGGAGGAATTCTGACCATTCTGGCTAGACACTGCTTTACCACCTTGCGTGATCTTAATGGTTAGCGTATTGGAGGTGATTCTCTTTCCGTTTGCAGTTACAGAAGCACTACCAATGGTGTAAGTACCTGGTTTCTTGCCTGACAATACGTAGGAGTACGAATAGCTTGCCTGCATCCGATTGCCGCTGATCTGAACACTCTGGGAGAAGTTTGGCCCCATGGCCACATTGAAATCCTTCAGATCCGGCCCTTTGAAACCACCACCGGGAGCATCAACGGTGTAGATGACTTTGAACTGCTGCCCTGCAGGAATAGAAGAAACACCGCATTTGGCCTTGAAGGTTTGCCCAATAGCGCTTACCGCAAAGGATACTGATAGCATATATGTGATCAACAACCTCACGTTACCAGTCCTTTTCAATTTTAGTTTTTTCCTTTTTCTGTTTCTTACCCACCATCACTTTCGCCTGGGTCTTTCGTTCAGCATTATTGGAAGCGTCCAGAAGCCTTTTCGCTTCGGCTTTACTCAATTGATGTTGCTGCTGCTGTTTTTGCTTGTTCTGATTCTCGCTACCCTGTGATTGCTGTTCCTGTTGCTCCTTGTCCTTTTTGTCTTCCTGATCATCTCCCTGACCCTGGTTCTGGTCTTTCTTCTCTCGCTGCCCTTCCTTCTTGTCTTTGTTCTCCTCGTTCTGCTTGTCTTGATCCTGTTGTTGTGGCGGATCTTTCTTCATCATAGCCTGTGCATAGGCGAGGTTGTATCTGGACTTTTCATCATTCGGGTTGTTCTTAAGCGCTTCCTTATAGGCATCTGCTGCTTCTTTCCATTTTCTTTGTTGAAGCCAGGAATTGCCCACGTTATGACATGCTTTGGCAACGAGCTTCGGGTCTTCCTGAAGGGGGTAGGAGGCAATGAACTGTTCAACAGCTTCCTCATACCGACCTTGTCTGTACAAAGCTGTACCAAGGTTGAAGTTGCCTATGAAGTCTCCTTTGTCTTTTTCCACAGCACTTCGATAGAGGGATTCCGCCTGCTCATAATTCCCCTCCTTATAGGCCTGATTGCCTTCGTGCAGCAATTGCCTTGATTGCTGGGCAAACGCCCCAGTCAACAACATAATGGCCGATATGGTTAACAGCAATCTCATTCTCCAAATAGTTCCAATTGTTTCAAGCGGCCATACCTTTTCGAGCTGATGAATCCCTCAAGAACCAACAGCGCCAACCCAATCATTAAGAAAATCTGAAAACGGTTCTCATAATCAGTAAACTCAGTCTGTCCGTATTCTTCCGCGTTCATTTGTTCTAATTCCTCCATAATCACACGCACACCATCTGTGGCATTGGTGGATCTCACATACGTGCCACCACCTGCCTCCGCAATTTTGGCAAGCATAGGTTCATTCAACTTGGAGATAACCGTCTGTTCATTCCGATTCTTCTTAAAGCCTATTTGCTTGCCTTCACTGTAAACAGGAATTGGCGCACCCTTCTGTGAACCCAATCCTACAGCATTAACGATAATACCAGCCTCATTAGCGCTCTTGGCATACGAAACGGCATCATCTTCATGGTTCTCACCATCGGTAATAACGATAATGGTCTTTTCGGTAGGCGATTCCGGATCAAAGCAATCCACGGAAGTTTCTATGGCATCGCCTATAGCCGTACCCTGTGCAGGGACCAAATCGGTAGAGATGTTCTCCAGGAACACCTTCGCGGCAGAGTAATCAGTTGTAACAGGAAGTTGCACATACGATCTTCCTGCGAAAACAACAATGCCAAGTCGGTCTGTGTGTAGCTTATCTATTAGCTGCGAGATGCTACGCTTTGCATGCTCAAGTCGGCTGGGGGTAAGGTCTTCTGCCTGCATGCTATTAGAAACATCCAGTGCAACAACTATGTCGATTCCTTTTCGCTTAACTTCTTCCATCTTGGTACCAAATTGAAGATCGGTCAAGGCCAACACTATAAACATCAAAGCCAAGCTGTACAGCACAAACTTCACGATGATCTTCGGTAGTGAGATATTCGACATGAGGTTGGTCATCACCTCGTACGTTCCAAATTTTTCGATGGCGCGTTTACGCCAGTTCATATAGATCAGGAACACTGTAACTACCACTGGTATGATCAGTAGCAGCCAGAACATCTCGCTATGTGCAAACCTGATCATATTAGCCCTCGAAACAAAAATTGTTTTGTTAAAAATTCTAAAGTCAGCAAAATCAGTCCTATCAAAGCCCACGGAAGGAATAGTTCTTCCTTTTTGCGCACTTCGGTAACCTCAATTTTATCTTTCTCCAATTTGTTGATCTCTTTATAGATCGCTTCAAGCTTCTTCTTGTCCGTAGCCCTGAAATACTGACCTCCAGTCATGTCCGCAATAGCTGTGAGCGTTTCCTCATCAATTCGGACCTCCATTTGTTGCCTTTGTGTTCCAAACATGGTCTTTACAGGATAGGGCGCAAGTCCGCGGGTTCCTACACCAATGGTGTATACCCGAACCCCAAACTCCCTGGCAATTTCAGCTGCTGTAATAGGAGGGATGGACCCTGTTGTATTCTCCCCATCTGTAAGAAGTATAACCACCTTACTTCGTGCATCTGACTCTCTCAACCTATTGACAGCATTGGCCAATCCCATTCCGATAGCTGTGCCATCCATGATCATCCCATGCTTAATGCTTTTGAATAAGTTCTTCAGAATATCATGATCGGTGGTCAGCGGACATTGGGTAAAGCTCTCCCCACTGTACACCACCAGGCCAATCCGGTCGTTTTCACGTTCAGAAATGAACTCCATAGCTACATCCTTGGCGGCCTCAAGCCTATTGGGTTCAAAGTCTTCTGCCAACATAGATCCCGAAATATCCAGCGCCACAATGATGTCGATACCCTCCGCAGTGATGTTCTGCCAGCTCAGGGACGACTGTGGCCTTGCCATCGCGAAAACAATGAATCCAATAGCCAGCACCCTCATTCCAAAAGGAATATGCCGCAGAACGTTCATGGCCGTGCTGGCACTGGTAGCTAATTGTGCGGTGTTCGAAAATGTAACGGAAGTAGGCAGCTTCAAATTCTTATACACATACCATCCGATGAGTAAGGGAACCACCATCAGCAACCAGAATAATTCTGGATTCGCGAAGTCTATGCCTTTAAGCCAATCCATCCAATTGTTCTCTGTAGGTGTTCTTGACGAATGAAACCGCATAGTTCATACACATTTCATTCTCACTTTGTATCGGCTTTTCCTTGGCAAACTTGGCCAGGTCGGCTAATCGAAGTATTTGTTGCAAACTCTGCCTGTCACTATCCGTCAACGGGAAGCTTCTAAGCGACATCATGAGCTCATCAGAAGTTGCCTCCATCGCTCCAATGCTATATCGCTCCTCTATATATGCCTTAAGTATATCGGTGATCTCTGAGTAATACTGCTTGGTCTTATCGTTTTGCCACAGGCGCTTTTCTTCGGTTTCCTTTAGTGCACGCAGAGCCCTGTCTATCAAAGGCTCTTTCGGTTTTCTTTCTACCACGGGTTCTGCGCGTCTTTTCTTTCCCAGTCGATATGCCACAAAAATGATGATAGCCAGCAGTATCAATGGAATTACAATCCAATGCCAGTAAGTGGCTGACCAGCTCATAACCTCAAAAGGCACTTCCTCTGGCTCTTTGATGTCCTTAAATCCATCAGCAGTATCTACAGGTAATCCCACTACAGATAACAGTAGGGGCTCAGAGTAAACAGTATCATCGTCCACAACCAGTGGTAAGGGCTTGATCACATAATAACCACTATCGAAGGAGGTGAGGGTAAACTGCTGACGCACCACCTTTTCAGCAATATTCACCTTATCAAATGTGGTGTCAATCAATGTTTTATTCAGGATCTCAACTTTCTCATGCAAAGTGTCTGAAAGGGTGGGAAAGCTAAAGACACTCGAAGCATCAAATCGTGCTTCAAGATTCAACCGCGTCTGCTGACCAATAAGCATGCTATTCGTGTCCAAAAAGGCGTCCCATTTTAGGTCTACCTGTCCCATTACGAATACGGGCATGCAAAGCCATATGAAGATCAATCGCTTCATCTGCGTGCTTCCCTTTGCTTGAACAGGCTCATCAGGGGCTTTACGTAGGACTGGTGGGTAGAAATAGTAGTGAAATCAACACCGCACTTCCGGAATGTATCTTTCAACATCGCCTCTTTTCTGAGCATATCTACCTTGAACTGCTCACGAACCTTTTTGCTGCTCGTGTTCACCCAATTGATCTGACCGGTTTCCGGGTCGCAGAAGGGAGTCAACCCAAGATCGGTGAGATGAGACTCCCTGATGTCGTGTACACGTAAGGCTGCTACATCATGTTTCTTATTGGCAATGGTAAGCGCAGATTCAAAGTTGTCGTCCTGGAAGTCTGAGATCACGAAAGCGGTACTGCGCTTTTTAATGGCGTTGGTAAAATATTTCAGCGCTTCTGAGATGTTTGTTCCTCTATGTTCTGGTTCAAAGTTGATTAGCTCACGTATGATCATCAGGATATGTGACCTTCCTTTCTTCGGTGGGATAAATTTCTCTACCTGATCTGTAAAAAAGATAACACCCACCTTGTCATTGTTCTGAATGGCAGAGAAGGAGAGGACTGCACACAATTCCGCAATAACGTCTCGCTTCAGTCTTGATTGAGACCCAAAGTCGCGCGAAGCGCTCATGTCAACAAGCAACATTACCGTTAATTCCCGCTCTTCCTGGAATACCTTCACATACGGATGATTAAAACGTGCGGTCACGTTCCAGTCGATCGTCCTGATATCATCACCCATCTGATACTCGCGCACCTCACTAAAGGCCATACCACGTCCCTTGAATGCGCTGTGGTATTCACCTGAAAATATCTGATTCGAAAGTCCGCGTGTCTTTATCTCAATCTTGCGGACCTTTTTGAGGAGCTCTGTCGTTTCCATTGGAAGGGCTATTTAAAGGAAACGGCTATGGTACCTCCACGTTGTTCAGGATGCCATCGATGATATCTTCTGAAGTAATGTTCTCGGCTTCTGCCTCATAACTAAGTCCAATACGATGTCTGAGCACATCCTTGCACACAGCGCGTACATCTTCCGGAATAACGTATCCTCTACGCTTGATGAACGCGAAGGCCTTGGAAGCCAGTGCAAGATTAATACTCGCCCTTGGTGAAGCACCAAAGCTGATCAATTGCTTGTACTGTCCCAGGTTATAGTCCTCAGGAGTTCTTGTGGCGTAAACGATGTCAACGATATATCGTTCGATCTTCTCGTCCATATATACCTCGCGAACAACATCGCGGGCACGTAGGATCTCTTCCGGGCCAACTACCTTATTAGGTTCTTTCATGCCTTCTTTGGCGAGGTTCTGACGAACAATAAGTTTTTCTTCTTCCTTCTTAGGGTATCCCAATACCACTTTGAGCATGAAACGGTCTACCTGTGCTTCAGGCAGTGGGTACGTTCCTTCCTGTTCAACAGGATTCTGTGTTGCCAATACGAGGAAGGGCTCTTCTAGCTTGAAAGTATCTTCACCAATGGTGATTTGTCTTTCCTGCATGGCTTCAAGCAAAGCACTTTGCACTTTGGCCGGAGCACGATTGATCTCATCCGCAAGAATGAGGTTAGAGAAGATCGGCCCTTTTCGTACAATGAATTCTTCTTTCTTCTGGTTGTAGATCATCGTCCCAATTAAATCTGCAGGAAGCAGATCAGGGGTAAACTGAATCCGACTGAACTTCGCATCAATTGTCTTGGACAGAGAGTTGATGGCCAGCGTTTTTGCCAATCCCGGCACACCTTCAAGTAGGATATGTCCATTGCAAAGCATACCTATCATCAGGCTTTGTGTCATGTGCGATTGACCAACAATCACTTTGTCCAGTTCCATCTGAATCAGATCAACGAAAGCACTTTCTTTCTCAATCTTTTCATTAAGCTGTCGAATATCAACAGCAGTAGCATCTGCTGACGCAGTAGGAGAGGGGCTTACAGTTTCTTGCTGTCCCTGCGGTTGTTGGGGTGTTCCCAAGTCATTTTCCATCCGTGCACTTTTAATGTAAGAACGCTAAAATAGAAAGACCATATCTGTGCATCAAATGCGCACGTTGTTAAAAAATGTTAAACAACTTTTAACACCTGGAAGGCCCATGTTTAGTGTATTTCAATAGATTCGCCTCATATCACATTGACATGGAAAACAAGCTCACTTTAACAGAGACCATTGACATGGTCAGAGAGTTTCACGATAAGTTTCAAATTCCAAATTCAGAAGCGCCTGTAGCTGAGCTAGATGCAAGCGATTACATGCTTCGTTTCAACCTCATGAAAGAGGAAAACGAAGAGTACTTGCAGGCATGCGAAAGCAAAGACCTCGTAGAGATTGCAGACGCTCTTGGCGATATGCTTTACATTCTATGTGGAACCATACTTCGTCATGGTTTGCAGGATAAGATGGAGGAAGTCTTCAAGGAAATTCAGGCAAGCAACCTATCTAAGCTGGATTCAAACGGTAATCCAATATTCAGGGAAGACGGAAAGGTTCTGAAGAGTGATCAGTACTTCAGGCCTAACATTGCGGCTATCGTTCAGCCGTTGGATTCATCATTTTAAGCGCGCTGATAGCGGCTTCCGTGCCCTTATTGCCATGAGCACCACCTGAGCGGTCGATCGACTGTTGCTTGGTGTCGTCAGTTAGAACTCCGAAGATTACGGGAATTCCCGTTTCCAGTCCAACGTGCATAATGCCTTGTGAGCAAGCCTGACATACATAATCAAAGTGACTGGTTTCGCCCCTGATCACGCACCCCAGACAAATTACAGCATCTGGTTCATGTCGAACGATCAAAGACTGGGCGCCAAAGGGTAGTTCAAAACTCCCAGGAACCCATCGTACAATGATGTCAGTTTCGTTAACACCAAACTCAGCCAATGCTTCCAAAGCACCATTCAATAAGTTATTGGTGATGTCGCCATTCCACTCAGAAACAACAATGCCCACTTTTTTACCGCTTCCGGAAGGAACCAGGTCAGGGTTGTAAGAAGAAAGGTTCTGATTAACAGTCGCCATTAGCCAAGTCGACCTTCGGCCCGCGCGATATATTTATCAATAGTGCGTGCCTCGTTGGATTCTCTAAAATCCTTCTTGATCCTTGTGTAGAGCTCCAATGCCTTGTCATACTTCTCTACACCTTCATAGGCTTGTCCGGCTTTCATCAAGTAAATCGGAGTGGTGAAATCATTCACAGAAGCATTTGCCGCCTTTTCATAACGGGAAATAGCTTCATCTACATCACCCATTTCCATATAAGCATCACCCGCAGCGCCAATGCTGATCGGTTTAAGCATCACATCATCACTACTGAACTCTTCAAGATGGCTGATAGCCTCTTGCCATTGGCCCAACTTAAGGAATGAGATTCCCAGATAGTAATGTGCAAGATTTCCAGACTTCGTGCTGCCATAATCGTCAACAACCTCCATGAAACCAGCGTTGATGCCATCACCATACACTGCTTTCTGAAGAGAATCCTTACGGAAATAGTTTTCCGCCTGAAACATCAAAGCTTTCGCTTCTTGTTCTTCTGGTTCAAGAATCAAAGTCTTGTATCCGAAATAGAACGCGCATACAGCAGCAATGATCAGGAATGTAACCATGATCGGCTTTCTGTTCTTGTTGACAAACTCCTCAGTACGCGAATATGCGTGCTCTACGTCAACAATTACATCTTCTTGCTTTCCGCTCTTTTTAGCCATCACCTTGAATTAGAGAGCAGCAAAAATAAGGTTTTTTTGATTCAAACCACCTAGTGTGAAACTCACACACCATCCATTATGTTAATTTTGACTTGAAATGCATCTGAAGCACCTGTCCATAATCAATTTCAAGAACTGGGAACAACTCGAACTGGACCTGAAAAAGGGCATAATTTGTTTCACCGGAGATAATGGAGAGGGTAAGACCAATATCATTGATGCACTACATGTACTTTCATTCTGTAAGAGCTTTCTCAATCCTGTGGATTCTCAAAATATTCGCCACGGAGAGGCATTCTACATGATCAACGGTTCTTATGAGAACGAAGGTGATGAGCTCAATGTGGTGAGTAGCTTCAAGAAGGGGCAGAAGAAGATCATCAAGAAAAACAACAAGGCTTACGAGCGTATCGCAGACCATATTGGAGAAATTCCGTGTGTGATCATTGCGCCCCAGGATGTGGAGATAGTATTGGGCGGAAGCGAGGTTAGAAGAAAGCTATTTGACGCGTTGATTTCGCAATATGATCGCGAATACCTTAATGAGTTGATTAAATACTCCAAACTCGTAAGTCAGCGGAACGCTATGCTAAAGCACATGGCAAAAAGTGGAAACAAAGATCGGGCGGCAGTTCAGGTATATGACGACCAAATGATTGGCCCCGGAGAATTGATCCACAAGAAAAGAACAGTCTTCATTGAAGAGTTTACTCCCGTCTTTTCAGCAATACATAACAAATTGTGCGGTGGCAACGATAATGTATCGTTGAGCTACAAATCAGATTTGATTGATAACCCGTTTAAGGATGGTTTGGATGCATCCTTTGAGAAGGACAGGATCGTTCAGTATACAACGGTTGGTGTGCACAAGGACGATTATGTTTTCACAATCGATGGATATCCTTTGAAGAAGTTTGGCTCTCAAGGTCAGCAAAAGACCTTCACAATAGCTTTAAAGCTTGCGCAGATCGGTTACCTGAAGGATAAAATAGGTAAGACACCTTTGCTTTTATTGGATGATATTTTTGACAAGCTGGACGAGCAAAGAATTGCATCACTATTAAAGATTGTGGCGGACGAACATATAGAACAAGCCTTCGTTACGGACACTTCCACCACCAGACTTGAGAAGATTCTTAAGTCAGTTGATACAGAATACAATGTAATTGAGATAGCAGATGGGAAGGCTCAGTAAAAACAAATCTCAAACGCTGAAGGAGGTCGTAGATGAAATGCTTAAAGCATACGGCCTTGAATCAAAGCTTAAAAAGGTTCAGGTAACCAAGGCCTGGCACGAAATCCTTGGAAAGGCCGTTTCCAATAGAACTGCTAACCTGTACTTCAACGAGGACACATTGATCGTTAAGCTAAATAGTGCCGTTTTGAGAGAAGAACTCAGTCAGATGCGATCAGCCATCATCGAGCGATTAAATGCGGAGGTAGGGCAGGATGTGGTTAAAGAACTGGTATTGAAGTGAAGTTATTTAAGGGAGTAAAGCGAAAATTATCTGAGTACCAGCTCAAGCAGCGCGCTAAGAAATCGAAGCGAGAGGTACAGTTCCCGGGGCTAAAGCATTGTAAACATGCCTTGATTACAGGATACATCAAGTCCAAAGCCGATCTCGATGGATTTATGCAATTCCGCGAACGGTTGGTGAACGAAGGAGTGCAGGTGGATGGACTGCTTGGCTATGATGAGACCATTCCAGAAACCCAAAGAAGAATTCAGATAGAGCATTGCTTAATCATTACGCCTACGGACCTGGAGAAGGTGCCTCTTCCAGAGGACATGGCCTACAAAAGATTGGTGCAAAAGGAGTATGATCTATTGGCTGATCTTAGTACCGAAGATTTCTACCCCATCAAATATTGCTGTAGCCTATCCAAAAGCTTGTTTAAAATTGGTGCAAGTGAAGGATTTAGAGAAGAACATTTCGATGTTGTAATAGATGTTGGGACTAACCAAAGCACTGCGTATCTTGCCGAGCAATTATTGCATTATATAAAAATGATAAACCCATGAATTACAACTTTTTACGAGGAACAGGTGTAGCATTGGTTACACCATTCAACGAAAGTGGAACCGTTGATGTTGATGGGTTGAAGAAATTAGTAAACCATGTCATCAACGGTGGAGTAGAATACCTGGTTGTTCTTGGAACAACGGGCGAATCGGCAACCCTTGATAAACAGGAGAAACAGTTGGTGATGTCTACCATTAAGGAACACAATGCCGGTCGTGTGCCCATGGTATGTGGTATTGGTGGAAACAACACTGCTGAGATCGCTAACAGCCTTCAGAACACCGATCTTGATGGCTTCAGTGCAATCCTTTCAGTAAGCCCTTACTATAACAAGCCTACGCAAGAAGGTATTTACCAGCATTACATGACATTGGATGCCGTGACACCACTTCCAATCATCCTTTATAATGTGCCAGGAAGGACAAGCTCCAACATGACGGCAGAAACCACACTTCGCCTGGCTAACGATGCCAACAACATTGTTGCCATGAAGGAAGCCTCAGGCGACCTGGAGCAATGTATCCATATCATCAGACAGAAGCCTGAGGGATTCTACGTGGTATCTGGAGACGATGCATTGACCCTTCCCTTTGTTGCCTCTGGTGGTGATGGAGTAATCTCTGTAATTGGCAATGCCTTCCCAGAACAGTTCTCAGGCATGGTTCGTGCTGCGCTGGCTGGCAACATGGATGAGGCAAGATCTCTTAACAATGAGGTATATGCTATTATTCCTCAATTGTTCATTGAAGGAAATCCTGGAGGAGTGAAGGTATGTCTCGATGAACTTGGAGTCTGCGCTAATACGGTACGTTTACCGTTATGGCCGGTTTCCAAAGGAACAGAAGCCACGTTAAGGCAAATGACACAAGCAACAATGAAAATGCCTGCTTCATAGCAGGCATTTTTCTTTAATGTATGTAGTTGTTGTTAGTCGAACCCACCGGCCGCAACAACATCCTTTCTATACTCACCAGCATCCAGCTTTTCCTTGATGCCTGCAAACGTTTTCACAGTGTAGTCAACATCCTCCAAACTATGCATAGCTGTTGGAATTAACCTTAGCATGATCACATCCTTAGGAACAACAGGGTAAAGAACGATAGAACAGAAGATGTTCATGTTCTCTCTCAAGTCAAACGTAAGGTTCGATGCCTCACCAACACCCCCTTCAAGGAATACAGGTGTTACCTGTGTATTTGAAGTTCCAAGGTTAAAACCTTCTCCTTTCAGTCCTTGTTGAAGTCCTGTAGCTACAGTCCAAAGCTTTTCTCTTAGCTCTGGCATGGTTCTAAGCATATCCAATCTCTTCAAGGCACCAATAACCAACGGCATTGGAAGAGATTTTGCGAAAATCTGCGACCTCAAAGTATAACGTAGATAATTAATAATGCTCTCATCAGACGCGAGGAAGCCTCCAATGCTGGCCATAGCCTTTGCAAAGGTTCCAAAGTAGATGTCGATGCCGTCCTGGCAACCCTGTGCTTCACCAGTACCTGCACCGGTCTCACCCATAGTTCCAAATCCATGCGCATCATCCACAAACAATCTGAACTTGTACTTTTCCTTAAGTGCACAAATGTCCTTCAGGTTGCCCTGATTACCCGACATTCCAAATACACCTTCAGTAATTACTAGAATTGCTCCTTTGGTCTTTTCTGTGATCCTGGCAGCTCTTTCAAGCATTTTCTCCAGGTTCTCCATATCGTTATGCCCGTAAACGAAGCGCTTACCCTGATGAAGTCTAACGCCATCAATAATACAGGCGTGACTTTCAGCGTCATAAACGATCACATCATTACGATCAACAAGCGCATCAATGGCCGAAACCATTCCCTGGTAACCATAGTTCAGAAGAACCGCATCTTCTTTTGACTCGAACTGAGCAAGTTCTTGCTCTAGCTGCTCATGGTACTTGGTGTTTCCCGACATCATTCTGGCACCCATTGGATAAGCCAGACCCCATTCTGCCGCTGCATCCGCATCGGCCTTTCTTACTTCAGGATGATTACCAAGACCTAGATAATTGTTCAAACTCCATTGCAGTCTCTCCTTACCACGAAACATCATTCTTGGCCCAATTTCACCCTCCAATTTTGGAAATGTGAAATACCCGTGCGCCTTGCTAGAATACTGTCCCAGTGGGGACTGCCTTTCCCTTAGTTTATCGAATAAATCTGTCATTGCGAGTAAATATGGAGCAAAGGTATATTTTTTGGTATACCAGCACAATTTCTCGATTTAGCAGCTGTTAACAATTTGGCGTTCATTTTGCACGGCTTGAAAAATTATATTTGCGGTCATGAAGCACCTCATTTGGGCATCTTTTATAGTTCTCTTTGCTTCTTGCAGTGACTTTCAAAAGGTTTTGAAGTCGAATGACTTCGAATTGAAGCTTACAAGGGCAAAGGAATACTATGAAAAGGACGATTACTATCGTGCTCTTTCCTTGTATGAGGAATTAGTGCCTCAGTCGCGCGGTACAGGAAGGGCAGAAGAAATCTACTACTACTATTCTTACTGCCATTATTACCAGAACGACTACATCCTGGGTGCTTACCATTTCAAGAAGTTCACAATGAACTTCCCTAACAGTAAGAAGGTAGAAGAGTGCCTTTTTATGGCTGCCATGTGCCATTACAAGAACTCACCACCTTATTCTCTTGATCAAACGGACACAAAAAAGGCAATCAAGGAACTGGAGCTCTTTGTCAATAACTTCACACAAAGTGAGCGGATTGATAGCTGCAATGCTTTGATAGATAAGCTGCGCGGCAAGCTCGAGAAGAAGGAATTTGAAATTGCCAAGCTGTATTTCAAAACACAGAACTATAGGGCCGCTGCAGAATCATTCTCAACATTTGTAACTGAGTTTCCCGATTCAGATCGGGCAGAGGAGAGCAGGTACCTGGCTATTCAAGCCCGTTATAATCTTGCAAAGAACAGTATCCCAAAGAAGAAACTTGAGCGGATCAACGATACATACGAGGCGTACACCGCATTTGTAGACCTTCATCCAAATAGCAAGTGGCTCAAGTCTGCAGAGAAGATATATGAAACGCTCAAACGTGACCAGGAACAAGAAGAGCTTTCCAGATGCAAGTATCTATACAAGTCTAAGAGGTATATGGAGGCCGCATCTTGTTACGAGAAATTCATTGATAAATTCCCTGGATCTGATAGAATTCCTGACTGTCAGTTGGAAGTCCTTGTCTGCAAATACGATTACGCAATGGAGCGTAATGCAGAAAAAAAACTGGAAAGAATTACTGATGCAATAAAAGCTTGTGCTAAATTTGCAGAATCTTTTCCCGAGCATATCTGGATTGACACAATCAACCGATTGCATGAAAAAGCCATAAAAGCACGGGACAAAGAGTTATCAAAACAATCATAGGAGCTATGAACTTCAAGAAAACGAACGCAGCAGTAACCACGGTAACGCGAAATACCAGTGAGTTAGAGGAGGGGACTGATAACATTTATGAGTCTACGGTAATTCTTGCGAAGAGAGCTAACCAAATTGGTAAAGCGATCAAAGAAGAGTTGACTCAGAAATTGAACGAGTTCGCCACGAATACTGACAATCTTGAGGAGATCTTTGAGAACAGGGAGCAAATCGAGATCTCAAAGTTCTATGAAAGCATCCCTAAGCCACCAGCAATTGCAATTCAGGAGTTTTCTGAAGGTGGTGTCTTCCACAGAATGCCTGAGGAAGGGGATCAAGCTTCTTCTGAGGAGGAATAACCCATGTTACAAGGCCGGAAAATACTGTTGGCCGTAGCCGGCAGTATTGCCGCGTATAAAAGCGCGCTTATCGTCAGATTGCTTGTAAAGCAAGGTGCAGAGGTACGCGTTATTCTCACTCCGTCCGCCAAAAACTTTGTAACCCCACTCACTTTAGCAACACTGTCTAAGAATCCTGTGGAATCGGAATACTTCGATGACAAAACAGGCGAGTGGACCAATCATGTTGATCTTGGCAATTGGGCGGATTTATTGGTGCTTGCACCAGCAACAGCCAATACACTTGCGAAAATGGCTACCGGTGTTTGTGATAACCTGGTATTGGCCACTTATCTCTCTGCAACGTGTGATACAATGATCGCGCCAGCGATGGACCGTGATATGCTCCAACACCAAAGTACAAGTTCAAACATCGCGGCATTAAAGGAGAGAGGTCACCAGTTCATTGACACGGAAGTAGGGGAGCTGGCAAGCGGTTTGTATGCAGATGGCAGGATGGCCGAGCCTGAAGTGATTGTAGATGCCATTACCGCTTATTTCACAAAAGACCTTCCCTTGGCAGGTAAAACTGTAGTGATCAGCGCTGGTCCAACCTACGAAGCTATTGATCCGGTTAGATTCATTGGAAACAGGTCATCTGGCAAAATGGGTTACGCGCTTGCAAAGGAAGCAATCGAACAGGGAGCAAAGGTTCACCTGATATCCGGGCCAACTGCTGAGCATGCACTTCAGGGTATTGAGCTCACTGCCGTGGAATCTGCTTCAGAGATGTATCAGGAGGTTACCAAGGTGGCAGCATCGGCAGATGTTATTATCATGGCGGCAGCGGTGGCAGACTACAAACCAACCGAAGTTAGCGACACCAAGATCAAGAAAGATAGCGATGCTATGGCCATTCAGTTGTCCAAAACCGAGGACATATTGCTGGAATTGGGAAAAAACAAACCCAAAGGCCAGCTGTTAATTGGGTTCGCTTTGGAAACCGACAATGAGCTCGAACACGCAAAAGGGAAACTTGAAAGAAAGAACCTTGATATGATCGTCCTTAACTCGTTGAAGGACAAGGGTGCAGGCTTCGGTGTAGACACAAACAAAGTCACCATTATTGAGAAAGACAATAAGGTGACTGAATACGAGTTAAAGAGCAAGGATGAAGTTGCCAAGGATATATTGGCGCATATCATCTCATCGTATTAATTTTAGGCTATGCTCAGAATTCTAGGTTTCTTGATTTGCACGAGCTGGGTACTGGCCACAACAGGACAGGAGCTTAATTGCACTGTTACCATCAACGCTACTCAGGTGGAAGGGTCTGAGAGAAGGGTGTTTGAGGTAATGGAGAAGGCCGTCTTCGAATTCATGAATTCAAGAAGGTGGACCAAAGACATCTTCAAGCCAGAAGAACGGATTGAGTGCAGTATTCTGTTCAATATTACCGAACGTGTTTCTTCCACCAGGTTCAAAGGGAACTTGATGGTGCAAAGCAGGCGTCCAATCTATAATACATCCTACAACTCTACTTTATTGAACAGGGTAGATAAGCAGGTAGAGTTTGAGTTTGTGGAATTTGATCCATTGGACTTCTCGAAGACCACGCATCTTTCAAATCTTACATCCATGCTGGCGTTTTATGCCTATTATATCATTGGGCTTGATTACGATTCGTACTCGCTTTATGGTGGTACGCAGCACTTTGTACAATGCCAGACCATTGTAAACAACGCCCAAAGTGCGCAGGAGAGAGGCTGGAAGTCGTTTGGAGACCTGGACAATAGATACTGGATGATCGAGAACACACTAAACAACGTTTTCAAGCCAATTCGCAAGTGTTACTTCGAGTACCACAGAATGGGATTTGACAAGATGCAGGCAGATGTACCTAAATCCAGAAAGGTGGTAAGTACTAGCCTGCAACAACTAAGCAATGTTTTTGATCAGAAACCAGGTTCATTTCAATTAAGGATGTTCTTCAATGCCAAAGCTGATGAGATTGTGAACTTATTCAAGGAGAGCTTCCCCGAAGAGAAAACCACGGTGGTCAATCTTCTCAATAGGATCAATCCGGCAAATACATCCAAGTACTCTAAAATCATGGCCAACTGATGCTCAGAAAGCTGATTGTTAGCAATTATGCGATCATCGAGCACGTTGAGATCAATTTCACGCATCCATTCAGTGTTTTCTCTGGTGAGACAGGAGCGGGAAAGTCTATTATCCTGGAAGCCATAGGGCTTGTATTAGGAGACAGGGCAGACATCTCCGCCTTACGCAACAACGAACAAAAATGTGTGATCGAAGCAGTGCTGACCGCACCTGATAGTCTAAAGAGCGTTTTTGAGGCCCTGGATGTTGATTTCGAGCATGAAACAATCCTTAGAAGAGAAATTACTACTTCCGGAAGATCAAGGTCTTTCGTAAACGATACACCTATCAATCAGCAAGACCTGCGGTCTCTTGGGCAACAACTGCTGGATATCCACCACCAGCACGAGAATGTAAAGCTGATGGATCCCGCCTTCCAGTTGGGCATCATAGATGGCTTTGCCGATCACAAGAAAGCACTCACAACATATATGAGTACTTACACTGATTACTCGGCCAAAAACACGGAACTGGAAGCACTTCAACGCAATCTGCAGAACGACCTGAAGGAAAAGGATTTCTTAGAATACCAACTGGAGGAGATCAACAACTTCAATCCACAGACGTCTGATGCAGAATTGGAAGAACAATTCAACGTTCAGGCCAACGCGGAGAAGATCAAATCTGCGGTTAATGCTTCTGAACAGCTGTTAGATGCTGGCAATACTGGTGTGCTTGACCTATTGGCTGAATTGCAACGTCAACTACAAGCAGTGCAAGACGTGAACGATAAGTATGGTGAGCTTTACAACCGGGTGACTTCGTCCTTGTTGGAACTTCAAGACCTGTCTAATGAAATTCAACTCATCAACAATGACCTCGAATTTGGGCAAGATGAGTTCATTAGGATGGAGCAAAGGCTTGATCAGCTGAATGCAATGCTTACCAAACACGGACTATCCAGTGTACAGCAGTTGCTTGAATTGAAGAATGAGTTGGAGAGCAAACTTCATGGAGAAACATCGTCTGAAGAGAGAATAGCTGCATTGAGTAATGAAGTTGAAACCTTACGGGCTAAACTTCAGGAGCAGGGCAGTGGTATTACTTCTACCAGGTTAAATGTAATTGAGCGCCTATGTAGTGAACTTCAAGGATTGTTGAAGGAATTGGGAATGCCAGAAGCGTGTATTGTAATTGACCATGAAACATTGCAAGAGCCTGGTACTAAGGGATGGGATCAGTTCACCTGGAAATTTTCAGCGAACGAAGGATTTGAACCACAACCACTCAAATCAGTCGCTTCTGGTGGTGAACTCGCAAGGCTGGCTTTGGGAATGAAGCATCTTTACGCCCGGACGCAACAATTACCTACCATCATCTTTGATGAGATTGATACAGGTGTGAGCGGTGAAATAGCTGATAAGATTGGGCAGTTGATGCGAGCACTAAGCGGGAACACGCAGGTGATAACAATAACCCATTCGCCACAAGTGGCTGCCCGAGGAGACCAGCATTACCTCATATCTAAACACAAGGAGGGAAGCATTACCAATTCTACAGTAACGTTGCTGGATGAAACCCAGCGTCTCGAAGAACTCGCGAAAATGCTATCTGGCAGTACCCTGACCAAAGAAGCCAGGGATAATGCCAGAATACTCTTGAGTGCTAATTAGTCAGCAACTTCCTTGCTGTAGGTTGTCATTTCACAACCGTACTCATCCACAAAGAAGTTATCCATATCGTCTGCCTTCAAGGGTAGATTCTTGAGATTCTCTCTTACCATATCCGCTTTTCCAGAGAAGCAATCTGAGATATGTGCTCTGTAGGACAGGAATATTTGGTTCTTATGGATTCCCAGTTTGTACGGGGGTACCGGATTGCTCAACAGGTATTGATACAATCTTTCCAGGTTATCCTTTGGAAGGTTGTTCATAGGAGAGGTAGCGTACAAGTACTCTCTATTGAAGACGAATATCCTGATCAAGGAGCTTCCCTGATGGAACTCCCAGAATTCGTTTCCACTTCTACCCAGAACCGGATCAATGCCCAACATGCTCAGGCTATTCTCCACAAATTCAGCCAGCTGCGTAAGTACAATCTCATCAAACAGTTTATCGTCTACGTTAGACCCACAGTTCGGGCAATATTGTACACGTTCAGTTACAAGGTTTGAACACGAATTGCATTTCAGAGAGAAGATCTCTTCTTGAAGCCCTGCAAGGCTGGCCAATTCTTCTTTCAGTGTTTCAGCTGGAATAGCAAAACCAACGTTATCCGCATTGGTGAATTTAGAAGTGGTAACACCGATCAGCTCACCCGTTTCACTGATAACGGGCCCTCCGCTATTGCCAGGGTTTACCGCTGCATCAGTTTGAATAAATCTTCTCCCATCCATTAGCTGGTTAGGGGAGGAAACAATACCCTCAGTTTCTGTATAAGGCATTCCAAAAGGGAAGCCAAGCACATAAACCTTATCGCGACTTTCAACTTCCTTGGCTGACTCCAGCGATACGCCATTTATGCCTTCAGCACTGAATTTCTCGTCTTTGATCCTAAGGAAGGCAAGGTCCACATCTGGGTTGATGTAAATCACATCAGCCACATAGCGATCCTGGTTTTGATCTTCTACGGCTACTTTTCTACAACCGTTGATCACGTGGTGGTTGGTTACTACTACATTATTGCTCGACTCCCAGAAGCCACTACCTGTGCCTCCTGCAGTGTTTATCTTAAAAACGGAATTTCCGATACTCTTACTCATAGTCTAGTTTTTTGAGGTAACGATTACCCTCCGAACAGGCCGGAAAGGAATCCTTTCTTCTTCTCTTTAGGTTGGCTGCTTCTAGCTGTGGCACCATTGCCACCAGCCAGTGCTGGAAATGGCAGATCGCGCATAACGGCATCCATCGTGCCCCATAATGCGTCAGACGCCTGGCCCCAGGTTGCTCCAGAAGCGGCACTCATGCCCGCATTAATACCATTAGCTATCTCGTCAGAAATATTGTAGCTATAGAACATATTGTAGAATGCATACAACATGGTAAGCGATGCGCCCATGTGGTCACCTTTGGCACGCTCGCCTCCAGCACGTTCATAATTGCTTTGCAGGTTCTGCTTAATGTTGTCCAGACTTCCTCTGTACTTGTAAGGCACAAACACATCCACATCATACACATCTTCCATAAGGTCTTCCTGACTCATGGCAGAAAGACTCCCCAGGAATTTTTTCGCTTCTGCAATCTGATCCATCATGTTGCCCTGACGCTCCATGAATCCAATCACTTCTTCAATCTCATTTCTGAAATTACCCTGAGGAGAGGCTACGTAATCAATCCTCTTTATGGCCACGTTCAAAGTGTCCCAGGCAAAACCATACAATCTCTTGCTTTCGTAGTACGAGACGTATTCCAGCGCCTCACCCACCAGGGCCCTAACATTGCCATCTATAGTGGTGTATTGTTCATCCGTATACTTATTGATCTTAGGCTCCTGTATCCATGCTGCGCCAAAATCTTTGATGAATTGATCATCATAACGATCTGCGTTGATGCATATCTCTCTCCAGGCATCATACAGTTTATAAGGCTCGCAAAGATCTAGTGGACATTTGAAATGGAAGCGTAGCTCATCATCCTTAAGAATGATCTCAGTTAGATTTAAAGGGGAGAAGTTGATCTGCGCCACCTGTCGATACAGTGGAACCTTGGCTGCACCGCTTACATTGAGAAAGGGTGCGTCCACAATCAGGTCGGCATCTGTGATTTCCACATTTACAATAACGGACCCATGCGGAATGGTAAACTTGCTTTTCGTTTCGTCTCCATATTTCGAGATCAAATCAGAACCTAGGTAGTTTAGCGATTGAATAACCGCCTCTCTGTAGTTCTTAGCTTCCCAGGCATCCATAACATTGTCCCAGGCCTTTACATCGATCTGGCTCTGTTGAGACTCTAGAATGGAAGTGGTGAAAGTGAGTGATTTATCCATGAGGTATTATTTGAAATAAATATATCTAAAAGCGCTTCGCAGCACGTTTTTTCACACAATTTTATTTTTCGATTTCCGTACATAAGATCATTTTTATCTTTGGTTTCCATAAGACAAATGAACAGGTATGGCTAACGGACTATTAGAAGGAAAAAAAGGGATCATTTTCGGAGCCCTGAATGATCAATCTATTGCTTGGAAAGTTGCAGAGCGTGCACACGAGGAAGGAGCACAGTTTACGCTTACAAATGCACCAATCGCCTTGCGTATGGGTGCCATTAATGAGCTTGCTGAAAAGTGTAACACCCAGGTAATCTCTGCTGATGCTACCTCAATGGAGGATCTTGAAAATCTGTTCAGCCAGTCAATGGAACAGCTTGGTGGAAAAGTAGACTTCGTTCTTCATTCCATCGGCATGTCTCCCAATGTTAGAAAGGGAAAGCACTATACAGAACTTAACTACGACTTCCTTCACAAAACCTATGACATTTCAGCCATGTCTTTTCACAAGGTGATGCAAACAGCCATGAAGCTTGATGCTGTGAACGAATGGGGTAGTATTCTTGGGCTAACCTATATCGCTGCGCAGCGAGTATTCCCTGATTACAATGATATGGCTGAGGCCAAAGCTTTACTTGAATCGATTGCCAGGAGTTTCGGCTATCACTATGGAGACAGAAGAAAGGTGAGGGTTAATACCATTTCACAATCTCCTACAATGACTACGGCTGGAAGTGGTGTGAAAGGATTCGATGCCTTCATGAATTATGCAGAAGAAATGTCGCCTCTTGGCAATGCTTCAGCTGAAGCATGTGCGGATTACTGCATCGCGATGTTCTCTGATCTTACACGATACGTTACCATGCAGAACCTGTTCCACGATGGTGGATTCTCCTTTACAGGAGTTAGTCAGTCGGTAATGAATCGTTTTATGGAAGAAGGGGAGGAGTAGTTATACTCTAACACCCAATACACATACATCGTCAATCTGTTCCAGACTACCTTTCCACTCATTGTAGAAATTGAGGTAAGCTTCCCATTGCTCCTGCATCGGTAGATGGTGATTAGCGAGAATGAGTTCCCGGAAGGCCTTCAGCTTTAGCTTCTTTCCTTTTGCACCACCGAATTGGTCAACAAATCCATCACTGAACATGTAGATGGAATCACCTTTGTTGATTGGAATGATCTGATCTGTAAATACACCATGGTGGTGCGTCTCCCCAATACCACGCTTGTCTCCTTTATAAATATGCATTTCTCCATCGCGCACAACGATCAATGGATTACGAGCACCCGCGAAATGTAGCTCGCCATTCTCCAGATTATAGGCACAAAGAGCAGCGTCCATACCATGGTTATGCCCACTGCTTCCTTCTTTGCTGATCAGTGATTTAAACCAATCGTCAATGAACGTTAGTGTCTCACCAATATTGGTAACAGATTTATCCCGAAGCGAAGTCTGAAAGTAGTTTTGCGCCATCATGGTAAGCAAAGCACCTGGCACACCATGTCCAGTACAATCTCCAACACCAAACAATACCCAGGGGTAGGTACTGTTCTGTGGTTCTCCAACCCAGTAGAAATCACCAGACACAATATCCTTGGGCAGGTACAGCACAAAATGATCCTGAAAGTTATTGGCCAGCGGTTGAAGACTGGGAAGCGTGTTGTCTTGAAGTTGGCGTGCATACTTGATGCTATCCAGAATCTCTTCCTTCTGCGTTTCTACGATCACTTTCTGCTCCTCGACCAACTCCTTCTGTTCAGTGATCAGACGGTTATCCTTCCGCTTGCGAATAAAGCCCGCCAATACAAACCCTCCGAGTAGTAAGGTTAGCACCAATCCTCCAATAAGGAAGGTATTCGCTCTTTTTTGTTTCCTCTCCACCTCCTGACTCAGTAGTTGTTGTTTTTTCAATGCATCTAACTCTGAAGCTTGCTTTTCAACTTTATACTGCGATTCTAAGGCAGCAATCGCCTTTTTGTTCTCATCCAGCTTCAAGGAATCCTTCATTATGCTGGCCTTTTCCGCATACTCAAGCGCTTCCTGATAATTACCAAACCGCTCATTGGTCTCTGAAAGTGCTTTATACACACCCAATTGGAGCGACTTGATCTTGAGCGAATCCGCCAACACTTCAGCTTTACCTAAATACTCAAGTGATAACCTTTCCCGATTCATTTCCATGTAAACCGAGGCAATGTTCTGGTAAGCATTGGTGAGTCCGTGCTTGCGCTTTGGACCTTGCTGAAGCTGAATGGCTTTCTGCAAGTAGTCCAACGCCTCTGCATATCTTCCCATATGCTTGTAACATGTGCCCAGGTTGTTATATGCAAACGCGAAGGACTCCGGAGGTACATTCATCAATCTGCGATACTCCATCGCCTTCTCAAAGTACCTGGCGGCCTTTTCGAAATCCTTTTCATTGTAAAACACCCCTCCAATGTTGTTGTACATCGTGGATAAGATGTTGTACTGTGTGCTGTCTGTGTGTTTCAAAATCTCCTGATAGGCTTCAATCGCTTTATCGTTGTTACCCATATTGTAATAGACAAGACCTATCTGGTTCATTACAGCTATGTATGCTAACGATTGTTTCTGGTCTTCATCCAGGCCCTTAATTGCAAGCCGGAACTCCTTCAAAGCATTCTGGTAGTCGTCTTTGTTGGCGTAGGCCTCACCCAGATGGTAGTGCGCCTCGCTCTCCAACTCCTTTAAATCCGGTTGCTTTTTTGCCAATTCAAGTGTGATCTTGGCATAATGCAAGAAGCTATCATTGTTAATGCCGGCATAACTTGTGCTTAAGGCAATAGCAGTTTGAATCTGCTCCTTACCAACTGTATACTTGAAACGGTGTTTTAGACTATCGTGATCGGTGTTTTCATAATGAGAATCCTGGCTAAAGCTAATGCCAAAACCAAGGAGCATACACACTAACAACAGCGTACAACGAATAGCTAATGAATTGTTCACCAGATAGTAAGTTGGTGACGCAATTTACATCATGAAAATGTCAATGAGGTACTAAAGCTTGATAAACTTCGATTCCTTATCAGCTACCTGTATAACGTAGATGCCTTGTTTGAGATTAGACACGTCCACATATAGCGTAGAAGGAAGCCTTCCTGCTCTAATTACCGAGCCTTTCAGGTCATAGATGACGTACTCCAAATCCTGGTATTTCGGATTGATGATCACCGTGCTCCCATCATTCGACTTGATCAACTCTACGTTCTCAACCACATTTTCGCCCACGCCACTGGAAGTAGTCAGCGCATATCTAAGCTTATCTCCATTGGAAGGTGCAGGGTAAACAGAAATGGCGCTGGTGCTAACGCCCGTTCCAGAGATGGTCGAATCACTCATTGTTGCAGATGGATCTCCATAACCCACTAAACCATAACCATAGGTTAGAGGAGAGTAGGAGGTGATGTTAAAAACACCGCTACCACCGCCTGAGCCAATGGCTCCAGACATGTTATTGATTGTGGTAGGCCCCATATGTAACTCAAGTGCGTTATCCGATTCATGCAGCCAAACCTGGAAATTAACGGTAGCCGTTTGATCGCCTGTATAAGTGGCGTTCTTGTATTGAATCTTCAGGATTCTATTACCTGGAGAACCAGTAAGATGGGCTGTAATAGGCGATTGGCTTGAGGATGTTCCCTTATCTCTAAGTCCGTATACCGCGAATCCATCAAAGAAATAATAGTGACTGTTGTCAAAAATGATTCTACCCGTAGCCTCCACCTTTACGGAATCGTACGTATTACCCATGAAGGTAAAACTGAAACCAATAGGTGTCCAGAACGCTTGTGCAGTAGACCAGACTGTAGTTCCATTCACAGAGGTTCCACCCGTCTCTTCCGAGTAGGTCTGTGTTCCCTGCGTAAAGTAATAGGGTTGTGCCACTACAGAAAGTGACAATACGAAGCTGCAAATCGTTATGGCAAGTAGTCTCATAATTAGCGGTTTAGACTAATAAGTGATACGCAATCCTGCCTGCAGAGTTGCGTACATCTATTGTTCGGTTTCAGACTCTGGGTCTTCTTCCGTCTTCTTTTTTGTTTTACGTGGCTTGGTAACCTTGATCTTCAGTTCCTGTGTCTTGTTGTCAAGTGTCACCTTAATCGTATCTCCTTCCTGTAAGTTGGATTTGATGATCTCTTCAGCCAAAGGATCTTCGAGGTACTTCTGGATTGCACGTTTCAATGGTCGCGCTCCATAAGCCGCATCATAACCTTTGTCTGCTATGAAGTCCTTGGCTTCTCCACTCAAGTTAATCTTAAACCCAAGTCCCTGAACTCTACCGTAAAGGCCTTCAAGCTCAATATCAATGATCTGATGAATGTGGTCCTTTGTAAGCGCGTTGAAGATCACAACATCATCAATCCTGTTCAGGAATTCAGGTGCAAACGACTTCTTCAGTGCACTTTCAATAACACTCTTAGCGTGTGTGTCAGCCTGCTCTTTCTTAGCAGCCGTACCAAAACCAACACCCTGACCGAAATCTTTCAGCTGTCTAACACCAATATTGGATGTCATGATGATGATCGTGTTCTTAAAGTCAACCTTTCTTCCAAGGCTATCTGTCAATTGACCATCATCTAATGCCTGCAGCAACAGGTTAAACACATCTGGGTGTGCTTTTTCAATTTCATCGAGCAATACAACAGAGTAGGGCTTACGTCTTACTTTCTCTGTAAGCTGACCACCTTCTTCGTAGCCCACGTATCCCGGAGGTGCGCCAATCAATCTTGAAACAGCGAATTTCTCCATGTACTCAGACATGTCGATTCTTACCAGTGCTTCTTCGCTATCGAAGAGGTAACGTGCAATCACCTTAGCCAACTGCGTTTTACCAACACCTGTAGGACCAAGGAAGATGAACGAACCAATTGGTTTGCTTGGATCTTTAAGTCCCGCACGATTTCGCTGGATCGCCTTAACGATCTTCTTGATCGCTTCATCCTGACCAATCACATTGCCCTGGATTTTCTCATACATCTCCATCAAACGCGCGCCTTCCTTCTGAGCAACACGTTGCACCGGAATGCCCGTCATCATGGAAATCACTTCAGCCACGTTATCCTCAGATACCGTTTCTCTGTGGGCCTTGGTTTCTTCTTCCCATTCCTTTTTGGCCTTGTCTAGCTGATCAAGCAAGTTCCTTTCGGAATCTCTTAGTCTTGCAGCCTCTTCGTAACGTTGGCTGCGAACCACTTTGTTCTTTTCCTCCTTTACATCTTCGATCTGCTTTTCTATATCGATGATGTTCTTAGGCACCTTGATATTGGTGATATGTACACGAGAACCTGATTCATCCAATGCATCAATAGCCTTGTCTGGCAGGTGTCTGTCTGTCATATACCTATCTGTGAGCTTCACACAAGCCTCAATGGCTTCATCTGTGTAGTTCACATTGTGGTGTTCTTCGTACTTGCTCTTGATGTTGTTAAGGATCTCCATGGTTTCATCCGGAGTAGTGGGGTCTACCACAACCTTCTGGAAACGTCTTTCGAGGGCTCCATCCTTTTCGATGTACTGTCTGTACTCATCAAGCGTTGTTGCACCAATTACCTGGATCTCTCCACGTGCCAGTGCAGGCTTGAACATATTGGATGCATCCAGCGAACCACTTGCGCCACCAGCGCCAATAATCGTATGGATCTCATCGATAAAGAGGATGATGTCTGGCGACTTCTCCAATTCATTCATAACCGCCTTCATTCTTTCTTCGAACTGACCACGGTATTTGGTTCCTGCAACCAGGGAAGCAAGATCCAATGTTACGATCCGCTTATTGAACAGCACCCGGCTTACCTTTCTTTGAACCACGCGTAGTGCAAGTCCTTCAGCGATCGCTGATTTACCAACGCCTGGCTCACCAATAAGGATTGGATTGTTCTTCTTTCTTCTCGAAAGGATCTGAGAAACACGCTCTATTTCTTTTTCACGGCCTACGATAGGGTCAAGCCTATCTTCTTCAGCCATTTGCGTTAAATCGCGTCCGAAATTGTCGAGAACGGGTGTTTTTGACTTTGAGTCCGACTTTCTGGCACCTCCGCCAGAGCCGCCACCGCCCATATACGCATCATCATCATCTCCTTCATCTGAAGGATCGGCTGGAAAATCAGCCTCAGCCCTTGGCTCTTCCATTTCTTGCTTCTGAAACATCTCTAATTCACTCTTTACAGTATCGTATTCCACATTGAAACGCGCCATTGCTTTGGTGGCAATATTATCCTCATCCTTCAGGATAGAGAGGAGGAGGTGTTCTGTTCCAATGGTATTGCTTTTAAATAGTTTGGCTTCGAGGTAAGTGATCTTTAACACTTTCTCTGCCTGTTTAACCAACGGAATGTTGGTAAGGTTCGCAGCGCTGCTTGAACCGATCTTCACTGCCCCCTCGATGAACTTCCTAAGTTCAACAAGATCAACATCAAGGTTCACAAGAATCTTGACCGCAAGGCCTTCACCTTCACGAATGATTCCGAGCAGCAAGTGTTCAATCCCAATGTAATCATGCCCCAGACGAAGTGCTTCTTCGCGGCTAAAAGTGATCACATCCTTTACTCTCGGGGAAAAATTCGCTTCCATATTCGTTCAACGCTTTGTCTTGATTAAAATTACCGATAATTCGGTTAGTCTCAAAAGTAAACAGGCGGCCCTCCTAGGAGGTTCAAAACACCCCCTTTTTTTCAACAAAATTTTGTTAGTAATAAGGGGTGCAAAGACCGCATTCCGGCTAGGTATTTAGATAAATTCGTACATCCAAATTTCCATTCTAAAATAACTTGCTTTTAATACCGATTGCAGATGGCCGAAGGAGAGAAAATAATTCAGGTAAATATTGAGGATGAAATGAAGTCAGCCTACATCGATTATTCGATGTCGGTGATCGTTTCAAGAGCCTTACCAGATGTCCGTGACGGACTTAAACCCGTTCACCGTAGAATTCTTTACGGAATGATGGAGCTGGGTGTATTCAGCAACAGACCCTACAAGAAATCGGCAAGAATTGTCGGTGAGGTACTGGGTAAATATCACCCACATGGTGATACTGCTGTTTACGACACCATGGTCCGTATGGCCCAGGAGTGGTCGCTACGCTACCTATTGGTAGATGGACAAGGAAACTTTGGATCTGTAGATGGTGACAGTCCGGCAGCAATGCGATATACCGAAGCACGCCTTCAGAAGGTTGCGGAGGAAATGCTGGCTGATATCGACAAGGAAACGGTTGATTTCGACCTGAACTTTGACGATTCCCTTCAGGAACCTACCGTACTACCAACCAAACTCCCAAGCTTATTGGTCAATGGTGCTTCGGGTATTGCCGTGGGTATGGCCACTAACATGGCGCCACACAGTCTGAGCGAAGTAGTAGACGCGATCAACGCATATATCGACAACCGGGAGATCACCATTGAGGAGCTTGCACAACATGTAAAAGCACCTGATTTCCCTACAGGTGGTATTATTTATGGTGTTGAAGGTGTTAGACAAGCCTACGAAACCGGAAGGGGTAAAGTAGTGATGCGAGCCAAGACTGCTTTTGAAGAAAGCAAGTCGGGAAGAGAAAGCATCATTGTTACCGAGATTCCTTACCAGGTTAACAAAGCAGACATGATCAGGAAGATCGCGGAGATGGTCAACGACAAGAAGATCGAGGGCATTTCTGATATCAGGGACGAATCTGACAGGTCTGGAATGAGGATCGTATTCGACTTGAAGCGGGATGCCATCCCTAACGTAGTTCTAAACAACCTGTTTAAGTATAGTCAGCTACAGAGTTCATTCTCAATCAATAACATTGCTTTGGTTAAGGGTCGTCCGGTACTGCTTAACCTTAAAGACATGATCGTTGAATTCGTTGAATTCCGTCATGGCGTTGTTGTCAGAAGAACAGAGTATGAACTAAGGAAAGCTGAAGAGCGTGCGCACATCCTTGAGGGACTCATCATCGCCTCTGACAATATTGATGAAGTTATCAAGCTGATCAGGGCATCTAAGAGTCCTGAAGAGGCGCGTGAGAAGTTGATAAAGAAGTTCGAGCTGTCTGAGATTCAGGCGAGAGCTATTGTTGAAATGCGCTTGCGTCAACTGACGGGACTGGAGCAAGAGAAACTTAGAGCAGAGTACGAAGAGTTGATGGAAACCATCAAAGACCTTAAGGACATTCTTTCCAACGAAGACCGAAGGATGACCATCATTAAGGATGAGATGTCTTACATGAAGGAGAAGTACGGTGATGAGCGTAGGTCTCAGATCGAGTTCTCTTCAGCCGACATCAGCATTGAGGACATGATTCCAGATGAGAAAGTGGTCATCACTATCTCTCACCTGGGCTACATCAAGCGTACATCCCTGGCGGAATACAGGGTACAATCAAGAGGTGGAAGAGGAGCCAAGGGTTCTTCAACCAGGGATGAAGACTTCCTGGAGCACTTGTTTGTGGCTACTAACCACAACTACCTGCTCATCTTTACCCAGAAGGGTAAATGTTATTGGATGCGGGTGTTTGAAGTGCCGGAGGGCACGAAAGGCTCCAAAGGAAGAGCCATTCAGAACATGATCAACATTGAGTCTGACGACAAGGTGATGGCTTATATTAATGTACAGGATATTCGAAACGAGGAGTACCTGTTCAGACCAGCAACTGCTGAAGACGTTGAAAAAGAGTTGGCAGAAAAAGAAGGTGACAGCGTTCCAAGACATTATATAGTAATGTGTACGAAGAAGGGTGTGATCAAGAAGACAGCCCTTGACGCTTACTCAAGGCCGCGTTCAAACGGTATCAACGCTATCGGTATCCGTGAGGGCGATGAGCTACTAGAAGCAAAACTTACTGGTGGAGCTGATGAAATAGTAATGGCCGTTAAGAGTGGTAAAGCAATTCGATTCAACGAAGAGAAGGTAAGATCGATGGGGAGAACCGCCAGTGGTGTTCGTGGAGTGTCGCTTGCAGACGACAATGACGAAGTGGCTGGAATGATATGCCTGAACAATCCTGAAGCTACGATTCTTGTGGTATCAGAGAATGGATACGGTAAACGCTCGGAAATCGATGACTACCGTGTTACCAATCGTGGCGGGAAAGGTGTAAAAACCATCAACGTTACTGATAAGACGGGGAATCTGATCGCTATCAAGAGTGTGACCGACCTTGACGACCTAATGATCATTAACAAATCTGGCATCACTATCAGGATGTCTGTAGATGAGTTAAGAGTGATGGGAAGAGCAACACAGGGTGTAAGGGTAATCAACCTGAAAGGTGATGACCAAATCGCTGCCGTTGCGAAAGTGGAGATCACACAAGAAGACCTGGAGGAGCTTGAAAAAGCTGGCATAGAAGAGGAAGGATCAGAAGAAGGAGGTGATACACCGGCAACTGAAGCTGATGCAGCCACAGAAGAAACTTCAACTGAAGAGGGCGCAGAGGAATCAGGTGATTCTGAGAATGGCACGGATGTTGAAAGTGAGGATGTGGAATAATTCTATTTTTGCATCGATATAAAAAGCATCTAATGAAGAAGTTCGCATCTATTGTTGCTGCTGTTGTGGTACTTGCACCAAGTGCTATTGCGCAGAAGAACAAAGTCGTTACGGCTTACAACTACGAGAAGTCTTACAGAGAAAGAGGGCAGAAATGCATCGACCTGCAAAAAGCGAAGATCGCTATTGAGCAGGCCAAGAATGATGCAACTACCAAAACCTGGGCTAAGACCTGGTATTACAGAGGAAACATCTATTTCAACATGTTGGCTTCGAAAGATCCTGCATGTAAGAACCTTAGCAAGAATCCTTTGGATGCATGCTATGAGTCGTATATGAAAGCAATTATGCTCAACTTCAAGGATCCTGCATTACAGAAGATCGACCTTGAAAGCGGTAAGCAAGAGGAAGTGATCAAGTTCGTAAAGGCTTTATCCGACAAGAACACACAGTACTCTGACCCTGCGTACAACGCAGACATCCTTGGAAGAAGGTTCCCTGGCATTTCTGGTGAATATGTAAACAAAGGCGTTGAGCACTTCCAGACTACAAAGGATTACCCTAAAGCAGTTGAGAACTTCGAAAAAGCAATGTCGATCTCGGGATTGACAGGCCGTGTAGATACTACTGTAATGTACTATGCTGCACTTGCAGCTGACAATGCGAAGGATTACAAGAAGGCCAGTATGTACTACGGACTTTTGGAGAAGATGAACTACGGTGGCACGAAAGACGGCCCAACGTTGTATTTGAACCACAGCCGTGTACTTAAAGCTGATTCGATGCCGGAGAAGTCGTTTGCGAAGCTTAAAGAAGGTAGAGAGAAGTATCCAGCCGACAAGAACCTACTGAACAGAGAGATCAACCACTTTGTTGAGAAAGGCATGAACCAGGAAGCGATGCAAAGCCTTAACCAGGCTATTGAGAAGTCACCAAACAATCCTGTGCTTCACGCTTTGGTTGGATCAGTTTACGAAGGCCTGAAAGAAAAAGACAAGGCTGTTGCTTCATACAAGAAAGCTATTGAGTTGGATCCTAAGAACTTCGATGCCAACTTCAACCTTGGTGCACTTTACTTTAACGAAGGTGCTGAATGGAACAACAAGGCGAACGAATACGGCTTCAAGGAAACGGCTAAGATCGATGAAGCTAACAAGGCAGCAGAAACGGCCTTTATGAATGCCACACCTTACCTGGAGAAAGCCAATGAGTTGAATCCAGAGGATGTAAGTGTAGTTAAGCCACTTCTTAAGGTGTACGCTATGACTGGCGAAGAGGATAAATACTCTGCACTGAAGGCTAAGTACAAATAGACATTACAATACTTCAAAAGAAGCTCTCCACATTGGGGAGCTTTTTTTTTGCGTTCGGCAATCGGAACCCCAACCCGGGCAGTTCTACCTCAAAGTTCTTCTGGGGGTACATTAATATTGGTTCAGCAATAGCAGTGAACCATGCGGAAACTAACAACCATTATTATTTCGTGCCTGATATGCCAAGTGGGATTGGCCCAACACGAGCCCGATTCAAGCATTGTACTGGAAGCTCACGTACATGTATCTCAAATGTTTGCCAATAAGTATGTCATTCAACTCTATGAGGGCAACGAAATGATTGAGCGTGTGAAACCATATTACGGGAGAAATCAATTCCTCATATTTCTTATGCCAGGCAAGAAGTACACCCTGGAGGTACAAGCGCCCGGACATTACTCCAAGTTCATCTCTATTGATGCATCCAAGCTCCAGGCAGGACAAGATATTTACTACGACTTTGATGTTTTCCTACTGAATACAGAGCTCTTCCATGGTGTAAGCAAAGACCTATTGGACTTCCCATATGCACTGCTTTACTATGACCCCGAGACCAAGAACTTTAATTATTCGTCATCTTATACAAATGCGATGTATAGAGATTACCAGGGCCTAATCACAAAGAGTAAAGGGAAGATATAGGAGGTATTTAGGTTCCAATGACAGATGACGACAGCGGCCCGTGCACCTTAGATGGTGGCGGGTTCGTTGTTTTATAAGGTTCCACAATAATTCGCAATATTGCGGAATGGAAGAGAAAGTAGCACAACTTGAAGCAGAACTACAGACATTGAGAAACGATCACCAGGAGATGATCGAGGTCTGTAAAGGAGAATTTGAAGCACTTACCAAGGCAATTGAGAAAATCAACACTGACAATGAGCAGAGAGACAAAGCGATGGCTGAAGTAACAGACATCGTAAGCAAGATGCTCAACAACATGCTCCGTTAATAGTTGTTAATTACGTAACAATAGGAGGGAAGTGGCGTTTCTAGAACCAAGCCATGACCAAAACCACCTCATTTAAAGCTTACCGTAACCGCTGGCTATGGATTGCCGGTTGTGTTGAGATGTTCATATACTTCTCATTCGGGCGTGTGGCAGATGTTGTAGAAGGGCCGTACGGGGAACGCCCCGAGTGGGTGAACTGGCTAAGACAGACCATAGGCGAACCTATAGTGTGGTATTGGATCATCTGTTTTGTTTCCATCCTTGCGCTAAGGTTTGTAATGGTATACAAGATCGTGGCTAAATCACCCAAACGCGTAAGGTACGGAGTGAAATACGGTTGGCTTTCCATGCAATTGGGCTTCACCATGATTGGTATTCTCTTTATGTGCATGACCTCAGGACAGCGTGATCTTTCCGAATTGTACTGGCTCTTTATATTGGTGATGGTTCCTCTATATGCTATCATCAACCTCTTCACAGCCATTGTGGGCGCCTTCAGACACAGGCTTAAAACCCAGAGTGAGATCCTGGATATGGTAGCTGAATGACAATCCACCATTTCAGGTTTTTACCCATTCATTTATTGGCTAATTTTCTATCACTGTACTGCGAATGCTTTTGAGTATTTTTTGGAGTTAAGTCCCCATGGAGGTTCATGGGGACTTTCTTTTTAACGGTATGGAAATCTCCAGCTCAGCCCTTTTATTGCCAGATAATCAGATAGTTACGAACACCTCGCGTTCTGTGGAATCTTTATTTCCCAGAAATCTTTCTTTGTCCAGCCTACGGTTGAACTGTTCCTTTGAACTGCATCAACCAATACTTCGTTGTTATGAAAACTATCTCCGTATTTGCTTTAATACTGCTAAGTGCCCCGATCTGTTTCGCGCAGAATTTCACTTCTCTTGGAACCAATGATCCGGCAGACGCAACATCCACCACTGGTGGTGATATTAAATCAGTTGAGTATGCTATGGACATTGCCAAGGATAGCATCTGGTTCAGAATAGTATCTCACAACACCCTAAGCAATTTCACTTACTACATCTTCTGTGACAGCGATCTGAATACCAGCAATGGCTTCAGCATTGATCAACCCATGAGCCCTCCGCCACATCCCAATCCTAATACGAGCATGAAAATGGACAACCGCTTTATGTGGTGTGGAAGGCTAGGCTCTTTCGTCACAGGTGAAATTGAAAAGTGGAGCGGGACAGGTGGCAGTCAATCCAGTCCGGCCAACGTAACCATCGTAAACGGCACAACGGTGATCGTAGGAGGATTGCTGTCTGACTTCGACACCCTGGTTTCTGACAACATGATGAACGTGGTGGTGTCATCCAGCGGCAATAACAACTTCTTCGGTGGGATCATCGATTATTATCCAGACAACTCTTATGTAGCGCTACCATTGTCGACCAGCGTGGCAGAACAAAAGCAATCAAAAGTGGTGCTTACACCCAATCCATCTCAAGGACTGTTCAAGATCAGGAACGCTAAAAATGTGAAGAGGGTTGTGGTATATAACATTTCAGGACAGAAGGTAAAGGAGGTACAAGGAAATACAAGCGTCATTGATATGACCTCCTTCCAAAAAGGCATATACCTGGCCATGATCACAGATCAACAGGGAAAAACTTCCTCAGAGAAGCTCATCATACAATAGGTTTTAGATTAGTTCTTTATTGCGAGGCCCCTCCCAGGAGGGGCTTTTTCGCTTTGCGGGGTAAGCACTATCTTTAGCGTAAACTACAACCGATGAAATCTATCCTATCTATCGCTGCCTTCATCTGCGTTGGCGCTGCATTTTCACAAGTTTATTCACCCAACAGCTCCACTGGAATCCTTACCGGATCTGCCCAACATTATGGGGTAGCCTGGGGCGATATAGATGGTGACGGAGACGATGATCTTTACATTAGTATTGGCGGAGGAAACGTTGCCAATCAGCTGTACAGAAACAATGGAAATGGCACTTTCACACATCTTTCGGGAGATCCTGCCAGTACAGATGCAGGAAATAGCCGCTCGGCCTCGTTCGGAGATGTTGATGAAGATGGCGACCTGGATCTGTATGTATGTAATACCAGTAATGATGCCTTGTTCATCAATAATGGAAGCGGTGCATTCACAAAGGTGACTTCGGGGCCCATAGCCACCAACAATACAGATTCACGATCAGCCACATGGGGTGATTACGACAATGATGGTGATCTGGATATTTTCGTTGCTTCATTCGGACAAAACAACAAAGTCTACATCAACAATGGTAGTGGAACGTTCACAGCAATGAGCAGTGGCTCTATCGTTTCAGATGGCGGTAACAGTACATTGATGTCGTTGAGCGACATGGACAAAGACGGAGACCTGGATTGCTATGTTGTAAATACGAATACCAGCGTCAACTTTCTCTATGAGAATGTAGGTGGAACCTTCAACAGAATTACATCTCACACTTTGTTAACACAGAGCAGAACAACAACCAGTTGTGCTTGGGGAGATCCAGACAACGATCTTGACAATGACCTGCATGTTCAGAATTTAAGTGGACAAAACAACGAACTGTATTTGAACAATGGAGGCCTTAACTTCTCGCAAGCTTCAGGGCCTATCGTCAGCACTTCAAATCCGACTGATGCTGGAACGTGGATCGATATTGACCACGACAAAGACCAGGATTTCTATGAGGTTAATAAGGACGGCCAGGCGAACACTTTGTTTACCAATGCCAGTGCAACATTCACCAATACTGCGCTTTCGCCTTTAACAGGTGTGAGCTTATATACGTTGGGTGCGGGTTGGAACGATTTCGACATGGATGGCGATTTAGATGTCATCATGTCGGTATGGAATGGATCAAATGTATTCTACGAAGCAAGTGGCGTAAATGGAAATTGGATCAGGATCAAAACTTCAGGCACCACTTCAAACAAGCTTGGTATTGGAGCAAAGGTTTACCTGAAATCTGGAGGAACTTGGCAGTACAGAGAGGTGGAATCGCTTCACGCATATCATTCTCAGAACGGCTACTGGCAACATTTCGGCCTTGGAAGTGACAATTCTATTGATAGCTGCCGAATCGAATGGCCAAGTGGAACGATCTGTCATTACAGTGGATTGTCACCAAACGGTTGGTTTACCCTGGATGAAAACTGCAACGTAACATCAATCGAGCACATCTCTAAGAAAGCCAAACAGAATTTATATGCCTTCCAAAGGGGAGGGGAGTTGGTCATTTCTGGATTCGAAGGCAAAGGAAGTGCTACAGTTCAGTTAACCGATGTTGCTGGTAGAGTAGCACTTCGAGCTGAAACGAACTTCATTAATGGGAACGGTACTTTGCGTTCACTTGGGCGTCTTTCGGGAGGTATTTACGTGGTAAGTGTAACAGATGGAATCCATACTGCTTCGGTGAAATTCCTGCTTCACAGATAGGAGGCAATCCAAATAAAATGTCGTTAAGGTTACAATGCAAAGATTAGGCATACCACAACCATGCATTAATCTATGTACATACATATTTTGCATACATTGTAGCTTCTAACTTTAAAACCAACCCAATGAGTTACAAAGACAAAGTCACGGAAATGTACGGCATGATCGGCCAGGGACAAAGCATGGAAGCATTTGAGAAGTTCTACGGAGACAATGTTACCATGATCGAGTGTACTGGAGAAGTGCGGGAAGGCAAAGACGTGAACAGAGAATTCGAGCAACAGTTCTTTTCTAATGTACAGGAAGTACATGGAGCTGGTGTTGAAGCCATTACTTCAGACGAAGAAGCAGGTGTTACTATGGTTGAGACGTGGATGGACATTACATTCAAAGATGGCAACCGTGTAAAGATGGAAGAAATTGCCCGTCAAAAATGGGACGGTGATCAGATCGTTGAAGAGCGATTCTATTACGACACCAGAATGATGGGTGAGAATTAGTCCGTATTTGGTTAAGGATGGAGGCCTCGCATTAGCGGGGCCTTTTTCTTTGGTCATAACACACGTAGATTCTGTACTTTAACCGTTATGAGACCTCTTATACTCGCAATACTCATGTTGCCACTTTTGTCTACCGGTCAGCAATCCACTCTCGATTCTTTGAGAAAGGTGGTTGAGAACTCCAAAGACGATTCCGTGAAGTTCTTCGTCACTAAAGACATGGCAATAGAACAGAGGAAGAGCGATCCGATGAAAGGAATAGCCTTACTGGAAGAAGCGCAAAAGATTGCCGCTAAGAGTGGAAAGAAAGCGTGGGAAGCAGACGCTTTGTTGGATATGGGCTCCTCCTATGGCAACCTGGGAGAATTCGAAAAGGCATTGGAACTTCTGAATAAGTCGCTGGATCTGAGAAAAGAAATAAGCGATACCGCAGGAATTGCAAAGGCTCTGAACAATATTGGAATCATCTACTACTATAAAGGTGATTACGATGGTGCTATCGAGCAATGGTTGAAGTCTGTTAAGATTGAAGAGCAGCTAGGGCACAAGACGGGAATGGCCAATAACCTGAACAACATTGCTGCGGTGGTTTACCAGACTGGTGATATTGAGAAGGCCATTGACTACAATAAGCAAGCTCTTGCGATCAGAAGGGAGATCAATGATGTGAGAGGAATGACATCCTCATTACAGAACCTCAGTGTGATTTTTCAGGGACAGAAGGAGTATGAAAGAGCTTTGGTTTACCAGCGTGAAGCTTTGGAACTGGCGGAAACATTAAATGATCGAGGCAGGTTAGCAAACGTTTATGATGCTTTGTCTACCACGTATGTGGAAATGGGAAACCTGGATGAAGCAGAGAAATACGCCCTAAAAGCATACACGATTTGTAAGGAAATGGGCATCATCCGCCTGGTTCCAAACCAATGTAACACCTTGGGAATGGTGTACAATGAGCGCGGCCAGTATGACAAAGCGCAGAAGTATTTAGAGGAAGGATTGGCATTGGCTAATCAAATGCAGCACCTGGAGTGGATGCGGAATCTGAACAGCAACATTGCCGAAACGTATCAGTACCAGAAGAAGTACAAGAAAGCGTTGAAGGCGATCCGGGACTATATTACATTGAACGATACGCTTCTCAACCAATCCAATAGTCAGCAGATAGCCGAAATGGAGGCGAAATACCAGAATGAGAAGAAGGAGTTGGAAATCCAGGGATTGAACAAGGATAAGCTATTACAGAAGAGCGTATTGAAGCAGGTAAGGGAAGAGGGTAGGAGACAAAGTGTTCAGAAATGGGGCTTTGCCGGAGGATTTGCTTTGATGCTGGTACTCGCGTTTGTGGTGTTCAGGAGCTATAGGCAGAAGCGAAAGGACAATGAGATCATCTCACATCAGAAGACCATTGTTGAGGTACAAAAGGAAGAGATCCTGGACAGTATCAATTATGCCAAACGGATCCAGGAAGCCATTCTGCCACCGGAAAGGGTGGTGAACCAATATCTGAAGGACAGCTTCATACTGTACAAACCGAAAGACATCGTAGCTGGTGACTTCTATTGGCTACATGGCACAGACGGTGGGGTAATTTTTGGCGCTGCAGACTGTACAGGTCATGGTGTACCAGGAGCGATGGTTTCGGTTGTTTGCCACAATGCATTGAACCGGTCTGTAAGAGAATTCCAGTTAACCGAACCTGGCCGTATCCTGGATAAGACCAGAGAGTTGGTTATTGAAACCTTCGAAGCCAGTGATGAAGAAGTAATGGACGGAATGGACATTGCCTTGTGCAGTATGCAGCGGCAGGACAATACGTTACAATTCTCTGGAGCGAACAATGGTGCGGTAATCATTCCAACCGGTGCGAAAACCCTGGAAGACATTGTAGAAATCAAGCCGGACAAGCAGCCGGTAGGCAAGTATGCCGTTCCTAAGCCGTTCACGACACACAAAGTGGAGCTCAATCCGGGAGATACATTGTATATCTATAGTGACGGCTATCCCGATCAGTTTGGCGGCCCAAAGGGGAAGAAGTTCATGTACAAACGTTTCAAGCAATTGCTGATTGACAATGTGGCTAAACCCATGAAGGAGCAGCACGATCTATTGGCCAGACATTTCGAGGAATGGCGTGGAGATGTAGAGCAGGTGGATGATGTCTGTGTAATAGGTGTGAGAGTTTAACGAACACTTATGCAGCAGTTTACCCTGAGCCAGTCGAAGCCCGCCTGCCGGACGGACAGGGGTAATTGGGGTACGCATCTAACGATCACTTACGGGGTTTTATGTCCATTTTCTTTGCTGGCCCAAAGAAAATAGACGAAAAGAAAAGGCCTTTGCTCCATCCAAGATCATTTTCTCACCTCGAGAGGTGAGAAAAACGCTTACTGAGTGCTGAAAGCCCTTCGGGTCTTTCGGGCGCACGTCAGTCACTTGCTTGCGGATGGAGCCGAACCACCCTGCACCACGGAGACCTTGTCACTTCAAGGCCGCGTAGCGGAGACTCGAGAAACCGATTCCTCGGTTCACGAGCTCTTTGGAGGTTCAACAGTCGCGAGCTAGATAGAGGGCGCTAGCAAAAGAAAATCGGAATAGTAGCTGCCAATCCAGGTCATCAACAATCCTAACTGCTTCCTTGCACATATACATTGTATATACGTATTAGTACTGATTCGCGGCATGGTTTTAGAGACTAGCTTTGGTATAGATGAAATTCTCAGTATCCAAAGCAGACCTAAACAAACTATCAGCAGAAGGGAAAGACCCTTTGATCAGGATGTGCAAGTTGCTTTACCTCACCATCAAGTTCGATGGCAAGGTTCATATCAAGGATACCGAGCTCACGCAGGAGGTAGACAACCTCATGGACCTGGTAAAAGAGCTGAGGGACGTTCCCGGATTGAAGAACGGAAGTCTTGAGCGCATGATGATCACGGGTTTTAAGGATTCCCGCGAATTGGATTCGCTCATCTAGATTTCCACTATCATTATGGACTTTCGGATATGCAAACCCTAAATTAGGGTCAGCACATGAGGTTTCCATTGATCATATGTCTATTTGTGTCCAGCATTGTCTTGCAAGGCTGTTACCGCAGTGTTGCCATCAACAAGGCATACAGCATTACGAAGACGGTTGATGGTGAAACATATGAGAGCATTCCCAAGACTACTTTTTGTGAGCTACACAGGTCGGACTTTAAAGAACCTGATAAAATGCCCGGCACCATTTGGAAATTGAAGTACGGTAGTGGTGAGCTAAAGGTCCAATTAGGCCATGCGATGGACAGTCAGCTGGTGAAAGTGTATTACTCCGGTTACTACAAGAAACAGAAGACCCATCGAAGGCAGGTTTTGAAAGTCTTGAGGTCATATCTAAGCGCAGCAGGAGCGAAGAAGATCAAGGGTTGTATCTAGCACAAATTCAGTTCAAAACGGGTATTTATACGCTACCGTATTTCATTTGATGAGAGTAGCTTGTGTGTTCATATGGACACCTCAAAAACACGCGCTCAAAATACTACCCTGGATGGTCAACCATGGTCGGAAGAAACCAAGGAATTGGTTTGGGAAAAGGGGAGGATCATTCCTGATTTTGATCCTGACATCTGGCGTTGGGACAAGTGTGGCAAAACCATGAAGTGGAACGACCACGGAGACAGAACCTCCAGGCATGGTTGGGAGATCGATCACATCAATCCCGTTTCCAATGGCGGAGATGATGACTTCATGAACCTTCAACCGTTGAATTGGGAAACCAATGTATACAAAGGGGACAGGTTAGATTGGAAATGTGGGGAGTAAGGGGCTACACGGCCCATGTAAATTGGGTATTTCTGCGCTAAAGTCTCACTGTTAGTATAGTTAGCTTTCTGTCATGAAGAGTTATACAAGCAGAAGCGGCCTGGTATCCGGAGTGAATGGCTACAAAATTGAGGGCGACACCATCCACGTTCGCTTCATCAACGGCATTACATACATCTATACACCAAATAGCTGTGGCGAAACAGCCATAGAAGACATGAAAACCAGAGCACTGGATTCATTGGGGCTCAGCACTTATATAGCGCAGAACAAGCCAGGATACGAAAGGAGTTATGGGGAGTAAGCTACTGCCGTGTTTAACATAAGCAATAGTTCTGGGACAGCGCAAAAGGGTAGATTAGAGGCATGGAAAAACAACCGGGATTCGATATTGAGATTTACTACAATGGTGTCAACTGGCATGAGATCGAAGCAATTCAGGAAAAGGAGCTTTGCCAGTACACCGGGCAGAGCTATTACAACAAGTTAAGACCGCTGTGGAGAGAGCTTGATTTATACGGTGGAATCAGACTTGATATAACCACATTCGAAAAGCAGGGTGACCGACAGGGATTTCAGATTGATGTTGATTGGAAGAGTGTGCCAGAAGAGATTCAGATCAAGTGTGAACAGAATCGGGATTGACATGCCAATAACCCGAAACTGAACCGCTCTTAGTGAGGGTAGACCAGTCTAGGAACACTTTGACATTAGGATAGCCCTCAGTAGTATCTGTGAATCTATTGCACTATATATCAGACTTTTGGCTATTTAACATAAATGCTAGATATCGGACAAAATTGAACTGCAACAAATACCTAGGGGTTGAAATTGAGTGAAAGCGTACTTGTTCACATGATTTGTTAAAATCATTCCCGTGATAATCAGGATGTTACAGGGGAATTATAAACGATACATCAACAGAACTAGACGGTCTGTTTATTTTTATTTGGATTTCGTTTCGAGGCGTCTATAGAAATTCCTATATTTGTTGGGTGTAGAAAAGTAAAGGCCACTTTGGGGGTGGCCTCTACACATAAAATTTGATGTAGAAAACCGGCATCCTGCTACCTGCATTTTCTGTTTACAAATGTACGGAAAAGATGCCATTAATGCAATAGTCATGGAAGACAGTATAACTAACATACCAGTGACCGATGAGGAAAAGAAAGAGCTTGGGGAGTTCTATCTGAGTAAGCTGAATACTGCGAGGTCTCAAATTCGCAAGTACGAAATTATGCTGGATAAGCTTGGGATTCCTTATCAGGAAGAGCGGATTCCTGCGCAAGAGAACCCTAATGTAGGTAAGTATCGTACTGCATGGAACTGGGCTCGTAAAGTGAAGTACGTTCTTGAAATGACCGGGAAGTGTATGACCACACGTGAGATCATTGAAGAGATTAAAGAACTGGAGCCGTCTCTTACCGAGGACCCCATGGCTAGTGTCTCGGGAACAATTAGTGGAAAGGTGAGACTGGGTGTAATGTTTAACAGGTATCGACCATATGAGGGTTCCGAACAGTATGTGGGTCTGACCAAATGGTTTGATCAGTTCGGAAATGTATATGATCAGTATGCAGTAGAATAACAAAGGCCGGAAAAACCGGCCTTCATAATATCTAAAATGGTGGTATGGCAGAGTGGCTTATTGCAGCCGACTTTAAATCGGCCAAACGTCTCCAGCGTTTCCTGGGTTCGAATCCCAGTACCACCGCCTTACCGAAAGCCTCAGTGTTCTGCTGGGGCTTTCTTATTGTAAAGATAACTCAGAGGGAGTTCATTTCTTGCATTTTTGCAAACTTTTTTCGCCTAGGGGAATGTGCCTATTATGGTAAATAGGCCAGGGAAGTCATGTAACTACCTGATTATGAGCCTGCGGGGCTATTTAACATAATATTAATTATAGAACTAAGTAGGCCTTATCTACATGAATAGTCCTTTAAAACAACTGTTCAATGACTTCCTTCTTAACTGGATACGAATAGTACTCCGGATCGAACTTGAATGCTTTCTTGCTTGGAACGTTCGTAATGTTCGTCCATACCAGCTTGCGATGCTTGTAAACAAAAACGTGAGGGATCACATAACCTTCCCCTGAGTATTTCTTCTTGCTTAGAATTAGCTTCTGCGTGTAATCGAATGCAAACTCGTATGGCCATTTCTTTTTCTCAATCATAGCCACAGCTTTGGCTCTTGGTTCACCCACATTGATCGCATACATCACCACATGCTTATGTCGATGCCAATCCTCATAAACCTTCGACAACCTATTCAGTTCCGATCTGCAAGGCCCACACCACGTAGCCCAAAATGAAATAACAACAATGGAATCTGACGCTATGAGCTGATTCCAGGTGGTTTTACTGCCATCCATCTTTACAATTGTGACCTCAGACGGTTGTTGTGCAACCATTTGGAAGCCAGCGAAGAAAAGCAATATGCAGCATACTATCCGGATAAATCTAAAATAGGAAAACCACGAATCACTCCGGATACAATGCAACCAATTCTACCTCGTTGCATTGTATAAGTAATTGGCGGCCCCTCATACATACACGCAGGAAGATTTTACTGAAGTCTATGACGAACACTTCTCTACGATCTTCAACTATTGCTACCGTAGGACCGGGAACTTTGATGTGGCCAGGGATGTGACGGCTGAAACCTTCCTGAAAGCCTACCTGAACATCCACAAGTTTGTCTACAAAGGTGTTCCCATCTCCAGCTGGCTTTACCGTATAGCTATCAATGAGATTAATATGTACTATCGGGCGAAAAAGTACCGCCCTTCCCTCCTTTCAGAACTCCCGGAGAGCGCAAGATCGAGGACACCAGAACTGCTTACGGACGAACGAAATGCCGCTGAATGGGAAATGGAACAACACCGGCAGTTCATTGAAGTACAACGGTTGCTGAAACAACTTCCGATCAAGTACCAGGAGGTCATCAGCCTGAAATACTTCGAAAAACTGAAGACCAGAGAGATCAGTGAAATATTAAAGAAGCCTGAAGGCACCATCAAATCACTGCTTTCACGGGGAATACAACAACTCAAAAGACAATTGGAACGCAACCAAAACTAAAACCACGCATTGTATGGATGAGAACCTTGAAAAAACACTGAGAAACATGGAACAACCCACAGTTAACGTATCCAGCCACCAAAAAGAGTTCAGGCTCACTATTCTCAATACCAAAAGATCAGCGATTGCGGGGACACTATTCCTGCTCCTGCCATTCCTTTTCCTTACCGGAGTGATCTTCAAACATTACCTCCAAATGGACTTGAGCCTTTTCACATCCGTTTATGAATGGATTGGTGAAGTAGATCGAAAATACGGAGACAACTCTATTCTCAATTGGGTCATTCGTATACTATTGCTCTTCGGGCCCTTGATCGCGATTGGCCTTAATCTGCTCAGTATCCTGCATGTGAGATATGAAAGATCTTCCAAAGAGATCATTACTTCCATCAAATTGAAATGGCTGAATCTGTCCATTATCCTTGGCTGCGGACTGATCTTCGCGATCTTCTTTCTTTATCTGGTGGTGGAAAATGCTGGCAGTTGATCGAGCCATTCCAAGCTAAGTGCGATTTAGATCAGACCCGTTCCCTCAGAACGGGTTTTCTATTTTCAAACTGCCCGATGAACTATTGCTTCAGCGCCTGATCCATCACCAAGCTCCGCACCTTGATGTTCTTCTTTATCCGCTTACCATTCAAAAATAATGGAGGAACCACTCCTTTCCAGCGGTTATCCATAACCCTTGGCTCTCCACTCGAAGCAATGATGATCTTGGATGTATTGATACTTCGGTCTTTTCTAACCTTCACTTTGGATAATGGTGCTCGTGTATCTCTCTTAAGTACATGGTAAGTAGATTCTCCAAAAGGATATTCCTTCCAATAGATTTCCAACTCATACTCACCCTTTTCATTGGTTGTGAAAGTGTACTCCTCCTGATTGTACGTAGCCACAAAGGAGGTATTCACCTGAGCAGTCTTTGTCTTTTTGTCAATAACGATTCCATGCAAAGAATAACTCCCTGTCCTCCAGTTGCTGCATGAAGCAAGCAACGCACCCAAAGTCAATAGGATAAATGCAGAGCGCATAACACCAATTTACTGAATTTCAAGGGGTTTCTTACAATGGTCTACAAAGTAGTTCTCCTTCTGATAATCGTGGATGTGGAGTAAGGTCATTTTCTTTACTCAGAAAGCGCCTGATTCACCAGGATCAACTCATCGATGTTCTCCCGATCTATCATCCCAACCAACTTAGAGCGTTTGAATACCGGTCCAATAGAGAATCCTTTGGTCACCATCTTCTGATACACGTCCTTGAGCGCCATATCTGGATCCAGTTCCAGAAAATCTGAGTTCATAGCCTTACTAACAGGAACTTCCTTACCAAACTCACTTAGACCTTCAATAAGGCCCTTCCTCGTTAGCACACCTACCACCTGGCTTTGATCTCCAATCAGAAATTCCTGCTCTTGTCCATCCAGCAATAGATCTACAGCTTTCCCCAAAGTATCTTCGGGTGTAAGGATGCTGTACTTCGTCATCAACACGTCCTGTACCCTATAGTTGGCAAGAATGCTCTTTGTTGTTTCAAAAGATGCTTCCCCACCAGCACCCAGAAAGATGAATACACCAATGAATATCAACCAGAAATTGGAAAAGAAGCCAGCGAAAACAAACAGAATTGCCATGAACTGTCCAACCCGGGCAGCTATCCTGGTGGCCACTACCCGATCCATAACATGACTAAGCATAGCCCGAAGCACCCTACCACCATCCATTGGAAATGCAGGAATTAGATTGAAGACGACCAGAACTATGTTCACCAGCATTAGGTTGAAAAGGAAGTGCCCTTCCCCCAACATTGTTCCACCACTCTCCTGTAACGCCTGCAGGTCTTCCCAATTCAATAGCCCACCCGTCACTTTGAGATACAGGTACAACCCTACTGCGATTACTACATTGACCATCGGGCCCATTATGGCAACCCATAGCTCCTGCGAAGGCTTTTCAGGCATTTTCTCCATGTTGGCTAACCCACCAATGGGAAGAATCGTGATGTTCTTGGTTTTGATTCCAAAGCGCCTGGCGGTTAAAGCATGTCCAAGCTCATGCAGTATTACACAAACAAAGATCGTGAGTATGAATCCTACACCTATGAGCGCATCCAACAGATCACTTCCCTGCCGAAAATGTGATATCAGAATCCACGCAATAAGAATGATAAAGGTCCAGTGGATGTATATCCTGATCCCCGAGACCGACCCTAATGAAAGCGACCACTTCATGAATTACTCGCCTGTATATCCGTGACGTTTCGCATTAGCAACACAATCCAGACGATTCTTATACCCTTCTGTTGCAGCGCCCACTACCCTACCGTTAGATGCGGTCCTTCGCCAACGCCATTCTCCTTTGACGTCTTTATAAATTTCCCATTTGTCTTCCATAGCTATGAGGTTTTGTCAAATCTCCAGCTATGTGACGCTGATTCCAATGAGGATTGAATGAAGTGTAATTGACATTGGTCAGGATCCTGACTCAAACAATGTGCTCGCGAATCGATGACTTCAACCTTAAATCCTTACACCGATGAAGCACACATCATCAATTTGCTCCAAATCTCCCCTCCATTCCTCGAAGCGCTGATCCAGCAAAGCTGATTGCTTTTCCATGGGGACATCAGTGAACTCGCCCAGGAGTTCCTTGAGCTTTCTATACTTGAATTTCTTGCCTTTATCGCCTCCAAACTGGTCGGCATAGCCATCGGTAAAGATGTAGATCGTATCACCTGCTGTTAAATTCACTGTCCTTTGGGTAAACGGCTTTGGATTCACATGCTCGCCAACAGGCTGCTTGTCACCTTTGAATTCATACAACATCTTGTTGGCGGATGTGCCATCTCCATCCAATGCCATCACGTTATCAGCTTCATGGTTTCCAGCGGACACCAACCATAACGGATTGTTGGCTCCAGCAAACTTCAACGTGTTTCCACTCAACGCACACAACGCTATGTCCATACCATCCTTGATCTCTTCATCGCTTTCCTCAAAATGCTCGGCCACCAATTCCCTGGTCTTGTTCAGTATCTGATCTGGCTCCGTCAGGCCAAACTCCCTCACAGATCTATTAAGCGCATTATGACATACCACACTGACCATGGCACCCGGCACACCATGCCCTGTACAATCGGCCGCAGCAAAGAAACAGGTGCCTGGAATGGTATCCATCCAATAGAAATCACCCGCTACAATATCCTTGGGTTTGTAGTAAATGAAACTGTCCTTCAAATGCTCCTTTACTAATCTGGTATTGGGCAAAATGGCATTCTGGATACGTTTGGCATAGGTGATTGAGGCAGTGATTTCCCGGTTCTTCTCTTCTACCTGCAACTTCTGACGCTCAGTCACTTCTTTCTGCTTTCGGGTGCTCCTGTAGCGGATAAAGACAAACAGAAGAATGATCACAACTACAAGGAGTCCTGCGCCAACTGCAATGTTGAAGACCTGATGTCTGGCCTTATCCAATTCGGCTAAGTCATTCAGATGCTGCAATTCAGCTTCGTGCGCGGCATCCTTTACAGCTCTTTCCTTGTCATACTCATACTTCATCTGCTGCCGCAAGATCTCCTTCTCATTCTCAGCTGTTTCCACACTGTCCTTGCTGTTCATGTACAACTCATGCATGGCCAGGGCTTTATTACCGTTACCCATTTTCTTGTAGACACCATACAGGAGCTGACTGGCATCCCTTATGGTTGCATTTGAGCCCAACTCACGTCCTAAACGCAGTCCCTGATTCCCATATTCCTCAGCACGAGAAAGGGTTCCCAGTGCATCGTAAACAAGACCTCCTTTAATGAACCCTTCTGCCAGCTCCCTTTTCAATCCCGATCTTTCGGCCACCTCTATGGCCTTCTCCGCATAGATAACAGCCTCCTTAAGTTTCTGATCAACACCTTGTCGCTCACCAGCCTTGTTCATCTCTTCTACCTGGTCGTAAAGGACGTTGCATATCCCCAGATAGATCTGCGCCAATGACTGGTAGTGGTCAGATTTCAGAGCTGCCTCCTCCCCTTTCCTGTAATATTCCAACGCAAGGTCATACTCGTCTTCGTTCAGCGCACAAACACCGAGATTCTGGTTACTCACTGCAACACCATGTAACATCCCATTGCGCGCATAGATCTCCTGACATTTTTGAAAATATGCTTTAGCATTGCTGATATCTCCCTGAGTCAAGTAGATCATCGCAATGTTGTTCATTGGGCTGGCAACGTTGTTCGTATCGCCTGCCTCCTCGCATTTGGTGATGGCTTTGATGAAATGCTCTATCGCCTTGGGTAGGTCTCCCACATCCTGGTATATCAATCCAAGGTTGTTATAGGTAGAAGCAATATTCAGATAGTTCCCTGAATTGGCCAACCACAATTCCAGGTTTTGATTGAACAAGGCCTTTGCCTCCTCGTACCTTCCCGCAGAACGAAGGATCATGGCTTTCGCATTACGGGCATGCATCCTGGCTTCCTCCATCTTTTTCTCCTCCGTCCAATTCAACAGTTCCTCAACGAAGATCAGCGCAGAATCAGTATCACGGAAGGCATAACCGTTCCAGATCAGACTCGTCATAGCTTGCGCGCGGATAGAGTCCGGCTTTGATTCATCCATCCAAATAGCACGCAAAGTATCCTGTCTGTTTGCAGAAGCAACAGTGGTGACCAACAAAAGAAATATGAAGAGTATTCGCCTCACCGAACTAAGGTAATGCTTTCCAAAGGTTGAACACTACCTACAGTCCAGCTTCACATCATTAATAAGAGAAATGGCACTTGAACAGAGGAGACTCTCCTCAATGCGGCAACCTGGACTTCAACAGACCATAAACATATACACCGAGTAAGGCGGCTAGAATTGCCAGTAGCATTACGCCATATCCAGACCCAACCAAGGCGTATAGCGGCCCGGGGCAAGCTCCTGTAAGCGCCCAGCCTAAACCAAAGATGATGCCTCCTACCAGATTTCCGACCTTGTTAAATGGTTTGGGCTTTGGATCAATAAGGTCTCCGGTAAATGACTTTACCTTCATTTTTCTAAGCACAAACAACGACAGAGCACCCGTTACCACTGCTCCGCCTATCACTCCGTACATATGAAAGCTCTCAAACCAGAACATTTCCTGAATCCTGAACCAGGAAATTACCTCGGCTTTAACCAGAACTATTCCGAAGAACAATCCGAGTAACAATGCTATCCCCTTTCTCATAACAAAGACATAATTGAAGGCAACACCAACCAACTAACGATCAATCCACCTATAAAGAATCCAATGGTGGCCACGAGCGATCCCAAATTCAACATGCTAAGTCCCATAATGGCGTGCCCTGAAGTACACCCATTCGCATAGCGTGTTCCGAAACCCACCAGGAATCCTCCCAGAACTACCATGATCCAACCTAATGGATGTGTCATCATATTCCAGTTGAAGACCTCATGTGGAAGCAGTCCATGAAAATCAGTGAGTCCCATGCCCTCCAACTTGCTCTTCGTATCAGCGGAAATCTGCACTGCATCCGTATTCGGGAAGAATAAATAGACCAATGCAGCTCCGCCAATAACGCCAGCCGTAAATATTAAACTCCAGCTCTCCTTCTTCCAGTCGTAATTGAAATAGTCCAATTTCGTTGGTACACACATCGCGCACACGTGCCTCATAGAGCTGGACACCCCAAAAGGTTTGTTTAGAAATACCAAAAGTGCCGGGACCATAAGGCCAATCAAAGGCCCTGATACATACCATGGCCAGGGTTGGCTCATCCAATTCAAGAATTCATTCATCTTATCTCTTCTTCATGCATACCCATGCAAAGTTCTGCTCCGCTCCCTTTGGGGTAACATGAACGTATTCGTGGTATCGCATTATTTCAAACTCCAGTTCAAATAGTTTTCTGAAAGCCCGCTCATTGTATTGCTGAACAGGCAAATTGCTGCACTTATCCGGTCCACCAACGGCAAATGTGGCAACGATTGCCATCCCGTTTTGGGCAAGATGGTTGAGCATGACATGCTTGTACTTCAAGATGTCATCTGGATCCGTAATAAAATGAAAGGACGCCCTGTCGTGCCAAAGCCCATACTGAACATCCAGTTCAAGGTCAAGTACATCAGAAGTCATCAACTTCACTTCCTCCCTGCCCTTTAACCGTTCCGCTACGGTTTCAATGGCCTTTTCAGATATATCGACAATCGTTATGTCCTTATACCCATCTTCCAACAATGCATCACCAAGCCGTGAATCTCCGCCTCCAATTTCAATGATCGGGGTCTGCTTAACTAAAGAAAGTTCCCGAATCAAACCCATCGATTCCTTCGGGAACTCCTGGTACCAGCTTACACCTGAGGTGTCTCTGGTCTCAAATACATGTTGCCAGTGTGAACGGAGATTCATTACCCTGCATTCTTTACTCGATCAACCTTCATCCACGATCCTCCGTTCATTGCTTCAATCCCATTACTTTTCATCTCTGCTGCTGCAGATCCACTCCTGGCACCACTGGCACAACATGTAATAATTGGTTTGTTCATGTTCTTGATCTCATTCATCCTGTTTCTAATTGAATCCAGAGGAATATTGATAGCACCATTCACATGACCGCCTTTATACTCTTGAGGAGTTCTTACATCAATCACCACAGCTCCGCGCTGCAGAAAATTGCTTACCTCCTCTCCTTGATTTCCGAATAGATTGAAAAATCCCATAACTCCTATGTTTTTAATTGTTAATAGTTGACGGACACACATAGTCCGTTGTTTTAATCCTGGTTTCCCTTATTGCATCAAACCCGCCTGCCACATCCACCAGGTTATCGAATCCCTTGCTTTTAAGAATACTGATGGCGATCATCGACCGGTATCCACTTTTACAGTGAACGTGATAGAGGCGGTCTCTATCTATCTCCGAAAACCACTCAGTGATGTAGTCAAGAGGATTATTGATAGCGTCTTCTACATGCTCAGCCTGGTATTCACTGGCCTTTCTTACATCCAGGATGTTTAAGCTTTGGTAGTTGCTTTCCAGCTCAATTGCTGGAATCGACTCAACTGTTGAAACCATTCTGCGTTCACTTATCCAGGCTTCCATTCCACCGGAAAGGAACCCGACAGTATTGTCGTAGCCTACCCTTGCCAGTCGCGTAACAGCCTCTTCTACCCTATCTTCTTCAACAACCAGCACAATCCTTTGATCTATCTCTTCGACAAGCGCACCTACCCATGGTGCAAAGCTTCCATCAAGACCAATGTTAATGGCTCCCGGAATGTGCGAGGAAGCGAAGATTTCAGGAGATCTGACATCCAGAATCAAAGTATTGATCTCTAATTCCGATGCTACTTCTTCAGGGGAAAGCGGAACCACCCCCTTCTCAATGACACTGTTTACATCATTGTATCCCTCCTTGTTAAGCTTCGCGTTCTTTGCGAAATATTGTGGCGGAGGCAACAAGCCGTCCGTAACTTCTTTAACAAACTCCTCCCTGGTCATATCGCTTCTTAAAGCGTAATTGCTCACCTTCTGGTGTTGTATTGTATCCCAGGTTTCAGAACTCATGTTCTTTCCACAAGCAGAACCTGCTCCATGACCTGGATACACAATGACTTCATCTGGCAGGGTCATTATCTTTTCTCTGAGCGAATCGTACAAGTATCCTGCAAGGTCTTCCTGGGTTAACTCTGCTCCCTTCTGAGCAAGGTCTGGTCGCCCCACATCTCCGATAAACAGGGTGTCACCTGTGAATACTGAATGTTCTTTACCGTTTTCATCGTGCAACAGGTAGCAAGAAGACTCCATAGTGTGTCCGGGGGTATGCAACACTTTTAGCACCACATCCCCCAGCTTGAGCTCTTCTGTGTCTGCTGCAATCCGAGCGTCAAACTGAGGGGTGGCATTTGGCCCGTAAACTATTTGGGCACCAGTTGCAGCAGCAAGATCCACATGCCCACTCACAAAATCCGCATGAAAGTGCGTCTCAAGTATGTACTTCAACTTCGCTCCCCTCTCCTCTATCATCGCCAAATAAGGCTCAATCTCTCTAAGTGGATCAATAATTGCTGCTTCACCGTTACTTTCTATGTAGTAAGTGGCTTCCGCCAGGCAATCCGTATATATCTGTTCAATTTTCATTTCGTTTGTTTTCTCAAATTTCGCTTTCGCTCATCTCCTCCACGGTGACCTAGGTTACACAGCAGGAAAAAAGACCTCTTTAATTATTATTCCCGACCCCATCAGCAATACAAACCAGCCAAAACCCTTCTTGAGATTGGCACCTGAAAGCCTGGTAGACCATGAATTACCAATGAATATCCCTACCACCGAGAACGCGGTGAACAGCAGTAAAAACGTCCAATCTACCTGCACAGCATTTCCCATGTCTCCGATAAATCCGATAAGAGATTTTGCTGCAATGATTAAAAGCGAAGTACCAACTGCCAATCTCATCGGAAGCTTTGCCAACAACACGAGGGCTGGAATTATCATAAACCCACCGCCAGCACCAACCAATCCAGTTAACAAGCCCACTCCGGCTCCTTCGAGAATAATCATAGGATAGTTGTATGCCACTTTCGCAGATTCAGCTTCTCTCTTCCCTCCGTTTCTTATCATACTAATGGCCGCCAATACCATCACCAGCGCAAACAGAATTAAGATGGCCATATCCCTGGTTAGCGTAAATGCACCAACTGTCATCAACTCTTCTGGAATAACAGGTACAACGAACTTTCTGGTAGCATATACTGCTATGAAGGAAGGAACAGCGAAAACAACTGCTGTTTTATAGTCCACACTTTTCTGGCGCATACATTTTCCTGCACCAACCAGAGCTGTAGCACCAACCACAAAAAGGGAATACGCGGTTGCAGTGATCGGTTCAATCGCCAGTAGATAAACAAAAATGGGTACTGTAAGAATCGAGCCACCACCGCCTATCACACCCATTGTAACACCAGTTACAACGGCAAGCGCGTATCCGACAATCAGCGTAAACTCCATTGCGAACAAATGTCCGATAGAGCTCCAGGACTTACAGTGACAAATGTTACACTACGGAGATCTGGTTTCTACCAAGTTGGATCAAGCCCTGCTTCTCTAGTTGTTTGAGCAATCTGCTGATAACCTCCCTGGAACTGTAAAGGTCATAGGCAATGTCCTGATGCGTGATTTTCAGTTCGTTGGTTCCCGCGACCTTGGTCTTCTCGTTCAGATACTCCATTAGACGTTGATCCAACCTTTGAAAAACCACGCTGTCAATGGTGTTAAGCAGTTCATTGAATCGATCACTATACGTGGTTAGAACGAAATTCTTCCAACTGTCATGCGTTTTTATCCAGTCATCAATCTTGCTAACCGGAACAGCAATACATTCTGTATCCTCTTCTGCGATCGCACGTACGCGGCTTGGAGCGTTTGCCATACAGCATTGTACCGTCATTGCACAGCTCTGGCCGGGATATAGGAAGTACAGGAAAAGTTCATCGCCATTATCGTCTTCCCTTAGAACTTTAATCGCACCTCTGGTTACCAAGGGCATTATCTTGATATAGCCCCCGATGTCCATCATGGTCTCGCCAGCAGGAATGTGTTTAACCTCACCTACTTCTTCAATGGCCTTTACCATTTCGGGAGTATCAAGAATCGGGAAGTGTTCGCTAATCGAATCGGAAATAGTTGACATGGTGCAAACTTAAAGTTTACATGCACTCCAGCTTCACATCATCATAGAAGAAGTAGCACTTGAACAGGGGATTTTTCGCTGTAGAGCCTGTACCCACCCTGTCCATATCCTTGATCCTTCTGAATACGCCTATGATGATGAAATTGGAAGGATTGTCTGCTACGAAGGTTCCCTCCAGCAGTTCCCAGCAGTCTTTGTCCGTTACCAGATCAGGGAATTCGATACTTGGTGGAACCGTGCTGGCCAGATTGTAATCCTTTTCAGAAACCTTATGCTCCACCGCAGCCACACCTAATGGACCGTAGGAGTTTCGGCTGTTATCGGACAAGGAAACGCGCAGCGACACCTTGTAAACGTTTCCCACCACTAAAGGCGCCTTGAGCTGAAGCTGGATGTACTCCATGTAGTCCTTGGATGTAGACGATATACCACCACCTACATACGCCCTGCCGCTAAATGGGTACTGTACACCGAAGTGGTTCTCGGGTGCATCTACCTTCGACTTACCACAGCACCTGAAATAGTCGGCTGTTGCCGCTGTTGGCAAGGTCAATCCCACACATTTGTCTACCTGAGAATAGGTTGTTGGGCAATCGCCTGAGATGACCGTTTGCTCAAAACTTCCGTTCACCACAAGGTTTTCACAGGGCGTTACCTGCGGTTCGGTGTAGAATTCACATTCAGAACCCGGACAGCTACCTCCTACCCTTATGTTCACGTTTTTCTTCTTGCAGGCTAATAAAAAGGCTGAACAAACAAGAACAACTATTATATTTTGAAGATGATTGTGCGATCTCATCCTAATACAATATTACCAAATATCGTACCACCCTGAATCCCACTGAGTGTCGAGCATTTTTCCTAATTTTCGCGACTGTTACATGCAGCCAACCATGAGCAACAGTACCATATTCCGCGTTTTGGTATTCGTCCTGCTGGGCAGCCCAGTTTTCGCCCAGGAATACATCCCTTACCGATCTGGTAAGCTGTGGGGGTACGTTGACAAGACTGGCGCTATGAAGATCCCACCCAAGTTTAAGGCTGCCAGGATGTTCAAGCATGGATTTGGACCAGTGAAGAAGGACCACTTCTACACCATGATCAACTCCAGTGGAGATTCTGTTAAACCTGTCATCTACGATAACATCGGTGAATTCAAGCAAGGATTTGCCAAGTTTAAGCTGATGGGCAAGTACGGATACTTCGATCATCGAGGTAAAGTCGCCATCAAACCACAATTCGATGGTGCTGATGCTTTCATGCCATGCAATCTTGCTGTAGTCCAAAAAGGCGGGAGATATGGATTCGTAAACATAGATGGTAAGGTGGTGATACCTATGCGCTATCAGCGCGTAACCAGAATGAGCGTTCAAGGTTTTGCAACGGTTTACAAAGAAGCCAGTGCCGGATTGATTGATTCTACAGGAAGACTTGTCGCTCCTATTGTCTATAAAGGAAAGGACCTTCATATTCTGGAGCCCAACAAGAGACTGAAGAAGCACTTTATTCAACTCCGAAGAACCGATGGGCAGAAGGGCAACTACGGAGTGGTCTTCAACAATGGAAAATCGCTACTGTACTACGAGTTGAATCACCTGGTCTCCTCAGATCACTTTATGCATAATAAATACATGAGCGTGAAGATTCCTGCTGCGGAAGGCAGTGAGGAAGCGGCTACCAGTTATGGACTCGTGGATTACAAAGGAAATGTGGTAATGCAAACCAGCGATTATGCTTTCGTGAGAAGTGCTTCAGATGCCGGTCTGGTTGTGGGCAAACAGAAAGGAAGTGGTGTGGTATACGGATTCGTCAATACGCGTGGAGAAACAGTCATCAAGCCTAAATACGAGTCTATAGAAGAATTTCAGGACGGACTTGCAAGGGTTACCGCCAAAGGAAAGTACGGCTTCGTAGATACCACCGGTGCATTGGTGGTGGAAATGAAGACCATCGGCAATATCCAGTTTGCGGACTATCGCTACGGTGTACAGCGATTCAGTACGCAATCTCTCAATGGAGTAGCCGACATCATGACAGGAAAGATCATCGTTTCCGGTCCGCGAAACGTACACTTCGAGTTCACGGATCACGGTCTACTTGTGAGAAGGGAAAAAGGCAAATTCCAGTTGATCAGTCCGAACGGCAAAGCTGTTAACCCTACGTGGTACCAGAAAATTGTTACCGGTAGTTTCAGGAAGATCGTTGGTAAGGAGTATGGTTTCAAAATCATGCAGGGAGACAAAGTCGGTATCCTTAATAAGCAGGGCGTTGTTGTGATCTCTCCTAGCTACGAAGAGATCACCGTGATCAACGATAAGTACCTAAAGGCTAAGAAAAATGGCAAGTACGGAGTGATTGACTACAAAGGAAATCAGGTACTTCCTTTCGACTACAGCGGTGTTGAATACGTTGAGCAAACTGGAAACTTCTGGGTAGGCGTGAAACTGAACTGGCAAATGGTCAACCTTCAGAACGAAGTACTGACTGAAGCCTTGTACTCAGCCATCAAGCATTGTGAGAATGGCTACTACAATGTATATGACTCCAACTGGGGACTTGTGGATCCCAAAGGAAAACTGGTGGTTCCATTGGTGTGTCGAGAAAAGATCCAGCCACTGGATGAAGATGGCGTATTCGGGATTGTTCAAACAGGCACTTCTTTGCAAGGATACATCGGCACCAATTTTCAGCCTTACTGGCAGGGAGACTAATCCTAAATCTTTCTCATTCTTAGACTTACAGGGGTTACCTCAAGGTATTCATCAGCTTGAATGAATTCCATAGCTTCTTCCAGGGAGAACTTGATCTTTGGAGCAATCTTGTTGGCTTCATCCGCACCTGCGGAACGCATATTTGTCAGCTTTTTCCCTTTGATGAGGTTTACTTCCAGATCATTGTCCCTGGTATTCTCCCCTACTACCTGTCCTTTGTAGATGACTTCGCCCGGGTCAACGAAGAACCTACCGCGATCTTGTAATCGATTCAAGGCAAATCCCGTAGCTGCACCAGCCTCCATAGAAATAAGTGACCCTTTGTTCCTTTCCGGAATATCACCTTTATATGGCGCGTACTCCCGGAAACGGTGTGTCATCACCGCATTACCTGCTGTTGCAGTAAGGATGTTGTTTCTCAAACCAATGAGGCCACGCGATGGTATGTCGAACTCCAGATGAAGCAAATCCCCCTTCGGTTCCATCACTAACATCTCTCCTTTTCTCTGTGTAACGAGCTCTATAGCCTTACCTGAGTATTCCTCCGGCACATCGATTACCAGGGTTTCATAGGGCTCGTGCTGAGCGCCATTGATTTCCTTAATAATCACCTGTGGTTTTCCAACCTGCAGTTCGTAGCCCTCTCTTCGCATCGTTTCAATAAGCACCGATAGATGCAGGATCCCTCTTCCGAAAACGTTGAATTTATCTTCAGTATCGGTCTCTTCCACCCTAAGGGCAAGGTTCTTCTCCAGCTCCAGGGTCAACCTGTCGCGAATGTGGCGGGAAGTAACGTATTTACCCTCTTGCCCGAAGAAAGGAGAGTTGTTAATGGTAAAGAGCATACTCATGGTAGGCTCATCTATTGCGATCCTTGGTAACTCTTCCGGGTGTTCAAGATCAGCGATCGTATCACCGATCTCAAAGTCATCTACGCCAACGATCGCGCAAATATCACCGGAACGGGCTGAAGTCACCCTTTTCTTACCCATACCTTCAAAAACATGGAGCTCCTTGATCCTTACCTTCTTCTGAACGCCATCGCGCTTGCACAAGATGTAATCCTTTCCCTCTTCTAAATCTCCTCTGAATATCCTTCCAATGGCAATACGGCCTACGAACGTTGAATAATCCAGGGAAGTGACCTGCATCTGCGGTGGGCCTTCATTATAAGGTGCTTCAGGTATATCGCTCAGCACAGCGTCTAATAATGCAGTAATATCTGTAGTGGGTTGTTGCCAATCGGTACTCATCCACCCTTCCTTGGAAGAACCAAAGATGGTCGTAAAATCCAGCTGATCCTCCGAGGCTTCCAGACTGAACATCAGATCGAACACCGCTTCCTGTACCAGGTCTGGGGTGCAATTCTCCTTGTCCACCTTGTTCACCACTACGATTGGTGTCAAACCAAGCTCTATCGACTTACCAAGCACAAACCTGGTCTGTGGCATGGCACCCTCAAACGCATCTACCAGGAGCAGCACACCATCTGCCATTTTGAGTACACGCTCTACTTCTCCTCCGAAGTCCGCGTGTCCTGGTGTGTCAATTACATTGATTTTGGCTCCTTTGTAGGTTACCGACACATTCTTAGAAAGAATGGTAATCCCCCTTTCTCTCTCAAGATCATTGTTATCCAACAACAGCTCTGTGCGCTCCTTATGGTCATCAAGGATCTTACATTCTTCAATGATCTTGTCTACCAGCGTTGTCTTGCCATGATCAACGTGTGCGATAATGGCAATGTTCCTAATCGTCTCCATACCCACAATTGTGGCGCAAGAGTACATTCTTTCCTTTACATATCCGCTTTTATGCACTAAATCTTTAAACAATCCACCCTTGATGACTTTTTGTCCAACAGACGGAATTCAGGCGCGCTCTGATATTATTATACCTACCTTTGTAGCGGCCCAAGAAGGAATGTCATTCTAAAACAGGCAAGCTACTTCTTAGGGTCGATCACAAAGTTCAGGCGCACGAGTTATGGTAATGTGCGGAAGCGGCCTGAAGACAAACAATCAGAATTACATAGTTGATCCAGCACATTGGTCAGCAAGTACTACGGGGTGAGCGCTTATCGCATTATGCTGCCTTGGAATTGATATATGGAAAAAAGAAGACCGAAAAAGAAATTCGACAAGAACGCCAAACCACGTCATAAGAAAAGTGGCGACTTCAAAGGCAAGCGGAACGGTAAGCCCAAAAGAAGAAATGGCGGAAGGTCAGGCCGGGGTGGTAGAAAACCATCACAGTTGGATCCAACGATGTTGATCAAAAAAGCATCCAAGGTTAAAGTGAAGAAGTACCAGACCAACAGAACATTCAATGAATACCCTATCTCTGCTGAACTTCTGGAGCGATTAACACAAAAGGGATTCTCCGAGCCTACGGAGATCCAGGATAAGTCTATTGAAGCTTTATTAGATGGACATGACCTGCTGGGAATTGCACAAACGGGAACAGGGAAAACAGGTGCGTTCCTTATTCCTATCATCGAGCACCTGCTCTATCATTATTCAAAAGATTTTGCGCTGGTAGTAGTTCCCACCAGAGAATTGGCCTTACAGGTTCAAGAGGAATTCAAGAGCATGACCAAGGGATTGAAGCTATTCTCCAGTGTATTTATTGGCGGCACAAAGATCCACAAGGACATACAAGCCCTTCGAAGACCCAGTCACCTTGTAATTGGTACTCCGGGACGTATCCTTGACCTTGTACAGCGCAAAGCGTTGGACTTACGTGGATTCAACACACTTGTACTGGATGAGTATGATCGCATGCTGGATATGGGATTCTCCAAGGACGTGCTAAGGATTGTTCATTTGATGCAGAACAGAACCCAGACCATGCTTTTTTCAGCAACGCTGGACAAAAAGCAACAATCAATCATAGATGACCTTCTGGACGACCCTGTATCGGTTAAGGTTAGCTCTGGCGATACCAGTGCAGATCAGGTGGATCAGGATATCATAAGACTGGAAGAAGGCATGGATAAGTTCCAATACCTGTTAGACCTCCTAAGGTCGGATGAATACGATAAGGTGATTGTATTCGATGAAACAAAGCACAGGGTGAATCGCCTGTGTGGTAAGCTCAACAAGGCCGGAATCCGTGCAGATCAGATTCAGGGAAACAAGAGCCAAACGCAGCGACAGAAGGCCTTACGCGCCTTTAAACAAGGAAGGGTTGACGTGTTGGTGGCTACCGATGTGGCCGCAAGAGGAATTGATGTAGATGATGTGGCGCTTGTTATCAATTATCAAATGCCAATGACTTACGATGCGTATATTCACCGCATCGGAAGAACCGGAAGGGCCGGAAAAGTTGGAAAAGCATTAACGTTCGTTTCGTAACACAAAGGCATGGCAGAGTTTACACCCCCTAGATTCCCCCGAGGAAAAGCTGATGGATTCAGTATGGAGATCCGAAAACGGATCCAATCCTACTTCAAGGATAACGAGATAGCCAATACAGGCGACTGGCGCATATACCATAAAGCGATCCTATGGATTGGTTTGTACATAGGTCCGTTTGTGGTTCTATTGACTGGCATTATTGGTGACGGGCTTTCTTTCGCGTTCTGGTTTTTAATGGGGATAGCCATGTTTGGGATTGGACTGAACGTTATGCATGATGGGAATCATGGTTCATATGCCAAGAAAGGCTGGATGAACAAGCTTGCTGGTGCTTCTCTGATCATCATGGGTGGAAGTCCATTCAATTGGAGGCTTCAACACAATGTTTTGCATCACACCTATACAAACATTCACGAGCACGATGAGGATCTGGCTCCAGGAGTATTCATGAAGTTTACCCCTGCTGATAAAACCAGGTGGATACACCGATACCAGCACATTTATGCCCCATTCTTCTATTGCCTGATGACATTGTATTGGGTAACGCATAAGGATTTCGGGCAGGTAACCAGGTATCACAAGAAGGGATTGATCGAAGCAAATAACAGCACTTTCGCAAAGGAGCTATGGAAAACGATCGCGATCAAGATTGGGTACTTCAGCGTTATAATCGGGTTACCATTGTTGTTAACTGATCTGAGCTGGTGGAGTTGCGTTCTTGGATTTATAGTGATGCACGCTGTGGCCGGATTGCTAATGGCTCTGGTATTCCAGTCTGCACATGTGATCCAGGAAACTGATCATCCGGTCCCGGTGTCAGGAAGCGTTGAGGATGAATGGATGATCCATCAGCTAAGAACAACGGCAAACTTCGCCACCAAGAATAAGCTGGTAGGTTGGTTTGTTGGTGGCCTTAACTTTCAGGTTGAACACCATTTATTCCCAAACATCAGCCATGTACATTATCCGAAGATCGCTGGTATCGTAAAGCAATGCGCTAAGGATTTTGGACTTCCATACCATGAGGCACCTACATTCAGACGAGCAATTCGCTCTCACTTCAGATTGATGAAGGAATTAGGCAGGGCTCCTTCAGTGGCTTAGTTTACTGTTCCTAAACTGCCCTAGAAGTGTTCAACACAAACGCTTTCCAGAGCATCAGGGTTTAAAACGCGTGGCACACCCTGGACTATGTTCATAAGAATGGCAATATCTTGCCCTTCTGTAAAACCACTTAAATCGATCTCGAACGCACTGCTATTAGACCTTAGTTTCGTTGAGACATCACCATTGATGCTATAATATGTTGCACAAAACCCTCCATCCTTTCCAAAAGGATTATGAACGTATATGTTCTTGCCTGTGTAGGTACCTTCAATAAGAATTCTTGTGGTAGTACATTCTTTACATTACATCCTGTCAAGAGGATCACAGTAATCGTTAATAATGTCATAAACGTATCATCTCCGCTCCGGGTACTTTGGATTTTTCTTCTTGTATTTTGGCTCTATAGTTCCACTGGTATAACGGATCTCCAGCTTTAATTTCCCTTTGTGGTTGAAGAACTGCTGCACGCCATCCAGTTTCCCGTTCTTATAGTGCAGTTTTGCATGTACTTGATTTGGTGGGGTTGAGTGATACCTGTAAGCTGTACCTGTTAGTTTCCCACTATTGTAAAATTGTTGGCGTCTCATTTCCCCAGGTTCATACCAGGTAACCGTTCGCCCGTGGATCTCACCGTTGCGAAAAGTGGCTACCCAGCTAGTATCTTCCTGATTGAAGTACTTAATTTTTTGTTCTACCTCTATTCCTTCTATTATCCGAAAATGATAGGTAGAGCCCCCATGCTCATTCCACTTCCACGCCTCTACAAGCTTCCCGTTTCGGTAGAACTCCTCTTTGCTTCGTGAACCATTCGGCTGATACCAAACGAACTTTCCATGCTTCGTACCATCAGCCCACTGCCCAATTCGCTCCACACCAGCGTCCTGCCTGTAGAAGTTCTTCTGTTCAACCAACTCATCTAATCTGTCATTCCGAACCTCCTTGAAGTCATATGCCAGGGTCCCGTTCGGATGATATTCGACAATGACCTCAGAGCCATCTGCATTGGTTTTACTCCTTAGCTGACCATTATCATGGTAATGTAGCATGTTGCCTTCCTTATCAAACTCGAATTTCAACTTACCGTTAGAGTGCCATGTTCGAAGCACCCTACTGCGATATTCCTTCCAATGATCGACCTGCTTTTCGGGAGTGCCGTCTTTGTAATAATAGGTCCACACCCCTTTCTTCTTGCCATAGTGCTTAAAGCCCTCCTCTACCAATATGCTATCCTTAATACTTCTCCACAGCCGGTAATAGCCATATTCTATTTCGGAATAATACTCCTCATCGGGCATGCGTTTAGCCCAAACTATCATCGTGCCAAAGCGCGTAGGTTCACTAATAACCAATTCATCTTTGGTAAGCTTGATTATCGTAAAAACATCTTCCTTTTGTGACTTTGTCAACGGATGATAGAAGCTAAAGGTTTTGGTATGTCTTAAATGAATTTTTCGACCATTACTGATCACTTTCCAGTAACCTTTCCGCCCCACCACAAGCCTGTATCCCACATGGGTGCTATCGGAAAGAAACAACATATACCCCACCGAGGGAAACTCAATTGATTTCTTCGGCTCATTCCGTTTCTTAAAATGCGTGGGCTGCCATTTACCGACTAAGCGGTCGAAAACAATCTTGTTTTTACTCTGTGCATAAGTGTATACATTGAACACAAGGAGCACGAGCAGCAGACTGTTCTTGGCACACCGTTCGCTCATTACGGCTGTATCTTAAAATCGTTGGATGGCGTTCCCTTGAAACACCTTGGAATACCCGGGAAGGCATCTGTAATCATGTAATAGTAGGTTCCTCCAGGGAACTCAGGTGTCACCCCTGTTCTACCATTGCATTCATCAAGATCACCCAGGCCTGATGCGTACTCGTAATCCTGAACATACACACCATTGTATGCACCGCAAGGAGATGTAGTCCCGTCTCCTCCCCTGTCTCCTGACTTCAATCTATAGCTACTTGTCATAGCAACAATTGAACTACTGCTATTGTTAGGGTCTGAATACGCATACTTATAGTATATCGGAAATCCATCCGCAGCGTATCCAACCAGGGTCATAGCTGTTCCATTGATTCCAAGTCCAGCAAAGTACTGAGCTGGTGTGCCATGGTAATGATACTCTCCGTTTGGCTGAACATGAGCATTGTTACAATCCAGTCCTAAACTGTTGGCAGTAGCCTCTAGTGTCCAATCCCAATCCTTCGCACCATTAACTTCAAATGCTTCAGCTGCTGCCGGATCATACTCCACACCATTTAGATCAATACCAAATGAGTACTTAGGTCCATTATCAGCTACCGCAGTCGTAGAAGAAGCCGCAACAGGATTCAAGGGCATTGTAAGATTCTCGTTCACCGCTTGTATACTGTGTGGGTTTCCTGAATTGGGAAACGCCCCTACCTGATGATTCGGAATGTGGTTACATGTAACCGTTCTGTTCGAGCCTGAAGTACCCCAAGTTACTGTGGGTGTAATTGACAATGTCTGATCACAAGCAATTGTATTGCTACTCACCGATGGTCCTACGCAGAATTCACATGTGCCATCATCCTTCTTGGCATCTGGATTATAATTTGTTGCACTTGGATCAGTGCACCCTTTCTTTTTGCAGCTAATAAGCCCCAAAGCTGCTATGGCAACGAAAAACAATGCTCTCCTCATGAAGCAAATGTATTGATTAAAAGTTCACTATTTTGATTCCATGTGCCACTCCTTAACCCATATTCTAAAGCTCGCATTGCAGTTCTACATTTCCCGCGGAGGCACTCAAGAATTGATCGATCTCCTGATTGAAGAGATCAATAGATTGGAAGAAAACAAGCAAGTTCCAAAAGGATACCTCATGTCGGGGTTTGTACACTCGAAGCTTTTGGTGCTCACACAAGACAGAGTGCCTAAATGGTGTCATTGGGGGCTGATTCCACCATGGATCAAATCGAAGGAAGAGGCTATGGATATTTGGAACAAGACCATCAATGCACGCGGGGAAAGTGTGTTTGACAAGCCTTCGTTTCGCGATGCTGTGAAATCGAAAAGATGTATCATCTATGCAGACTCCTTCTTTGAACACTTTCACCTTGATGGCAAAACGTTCCCCCACCGAATCTTTAGAAGAAATGGTGAGCCCATGGTACTTGCCGGGTTGTGGCAGGAATGGGTAGACCGATCAACAGGAGAAGTATGGAACACCTGTACCATCCTCACGACTAAGGCCAATCCCCTGCTTTCCCGCATCCACAACAGTCCCAAATTAAAAGAGCCCAGGATGCCAGTCATTCTTTCTGAAGAAACGGAGGAATTATGGATGAGAAGTGACTTTTCCGAAGAACATATGGAGAAAATCCTCCATCCGTATGCGCATGAAGAAATGGATGCTTACACCGTTAAACGCTTCCTTGGGAAAAACGCACCAGGTGATGTTCCGGAAGTGTTGGAGAAATATGAGTACGAGGAACTAGTGGCTGATCAGGGCACACTGTTCTAGACCCAGCCATTCTCTATAAAATCTTCCCTTCTGGGAACGAATATATCCTGAACCTTACAAGCTGTTATGGCTTTACCCCCATGCACCGCGTTCGGAGGAAGCACCACAGACTCACCGCCTTCAATAAGCATCTTCTCTCCGTCAACAATCAGTTCCATCTTACCTTCCAGTAAATTGAGCGTTTGTTCATTGTGATGGGAATGCTCAGGAAGATCGCTTCCCTCAGCAATGTCGACAAATGCAATGGTTGAATGTTCCGTGTGTATCAATCGTGCCTCGAAACCGGGGAACAACGTGTGCTGATTAATGTTTGTGATCTTGAGATGATTCATATTTCCAGGTTATAAGTGTAATTCCATTCTAATGTTGCCACGTTCGTAAGGAGTATCGGGCAAGGGGACCTCTTTAAAGCCATACTTCCTGTATAAGGTAATGGCTGGGGTTAATTTGGTATTGGAGTCCAGAAATACCTGATGTACGCGCTTGTCTATGGCATGATCCAGGCAGGCATCCATCAACAGATTCCCAATTCCCCTGCCTTTATATCCGTCAGCTACAGCCATTTTTGCCAGTTCAAACACGTTACGCTCCCTTCGGATCATCGCGACCGTTCCTACAGCCTTCTCGTTTTCCAGGGCAAAGAAGATCTCCCCTCCATTCTTCAGCACCTGGTCGTGAGGATTTGTAAGAATCTCCCTATCGTACTCCTCGATGACAAAGTGTTCGCGGATCCACGCAAAGTTCAATTGTGCAAAGTCAACTGCATAACGCTCTTCGAACGTGATGATCCGGATGCCAATATTCTCCGTGGTATTCATACACGCGATAGTTTAAGTTCGTTGATCGTTCGTTGGCTAAAACCTTCCTGATCAAGAAAATGATCCTCCAATGCACTCAATAACTGTAACGCGTTTAATCCACCTACTGCTTCTTCTACAACCTGCTCTCCGGCTTCCCATATCTTCTCGAACTCAGGAAGCTTCTTTTTGGCCTTTGCTGAAAGATCTACAAGACGTTTTCTCGAATCGTCCTCATCTTTATACGACACAAGGTATCCTGCATCAATCATTTTGTTGATCACCTTGATCACCGAAGGATGAGCCACTCTTGAGCTGTCCGCAATTTCCGTAACACTCATAGGGCCCCTGGATTTTAACATCTTAAAAGCGATATACCAGTTAGGCTCAATGTCCACCCCTAGCTCATTGTAGAGGCGCCTCCCTTCGTGCATCATCGCATCACTGATTCTCTTCAATCGCATGGTGAAGCCCAGGTATCCTAATTCTCTTGCAAAGTCTCTTTCCATCTTATTTATGTAGCTGACTACATAAATATAGGAAAAATATGTAGTCAACTACATATTTTACTCCGGATTAAATGCTTGTGAGGTTACCTTACGCTCTGTTTAGCTGGTCTGGAAAGATTGTGGGATCAAGGTTTACACCTTCACCATGTGTAATTCAATGCCCAACGACTGACAGATCTGTTGCACATCCAATAGCTCGTATTTAGTCTTATCGCCATAGTGAGGAGGTGCATCACCAATAACAATGATCATACGCTTGCTGTGGAACCAATCCAATCGATCGGCTGTTTCCCAAATCCCATCATAGGTAGATTCCCGCTCACCTCCACCACCGGTATTCTTTACCTGAGCAAAGAAATTAGTGACCACGGAGTAATCTGTTGTGAGTACAGTATTGTCGTACCAGGCTGATGTTTTGATCACATTGCGATCGTTATATGTAGCTCCGGCCAATCTTGACCCAGGATACAATGCTGCGATGATTCCGCTGATGTTGGCATTCACTTCATCGATCTCATCGCCCATACTTCCTGTATTGTCTATCAATATGGCAACGTCTGCGGGTTCAATCAACTCATTGCGAATAATGTCTTCGATTAAAGAACCTACGTTCCCTGTGTTGTTATAGGTCTTGCCACCGGTGCTATCGGCAAGCAAATCGTTCGATTCTCTGTGCGACAATTTCTGTCCCACGTTAATGTTTACGTCTTTCTTGGTACAACCTGAAATTCCCACAAAGGCGATAAGCGCCAATGGAATAAATATGCGACTGATCTTTTTCATCTACTTAAAATTAAGCAATGTTATTAAGCTTCCTTGTCAGACACAATGCAAATACTGTGCCTGGATTAACGCTCTTACTTATAAGATGTACTTCACCAAGGCACCCTTGCTTCGATAAGTAATTACGTTAGGAAAGTGAAACGGTTCGTTGGGAAGAAATGTTGTAACGACACATAATAGCGGATCGTATACGATGTTATACACCAACAAACTCACTCCGTTGTATCTCAGCCCATTGGTGGCCGATAACAACAAACATTGAACCGGGAACCACTCTACTGCATCTAAAGTGCAAGGCACTTCATCGTAGGACTAAACGTAGATTCGTTCCGTATTAATACGGATTAATGATGTGAGCCAATTGGCAAAATTGCGCCCCATGGGGATCACGTCTAATTACATGGAAATAGCAGAACAGTGTGGGCATGAATGGCACACCACTGATCTTAGCACCGAACCGGCTGACGACTACGTTCTTAAAATGGCCGGAGCCGCTGACAACCCTCTACTGTACTATATAGGATGGTGGGACGGGAATGAGTTCAAATCCGTTGATGGCAAGGTACTCTCGTTAAAGGAACTGGAATGTTGGTCGCGTGCAACCAAGCTTACTCATGTATTCTCTAACTGGCTCTTTCAGAAGAAGGTAGAAGCCCGGCAGTCTAGCAACACCTCTGATCAGGACAGCTAAGCATTCCGCTTATTGTTTACATTGAGGTATGAAGTTCCGCCAATCGGAATACCAATCGTTCAAGCGCATCATTGAATCCTGCCCCATTTCTTACGAGGAGTTTTTCTTTGTTAAGAAACGAGGAAGGTTGAATGTGAAATACAAGGATCATGTGTTCGCCTTTCATCGCAGGACTTCTGTGGATATCGTTGACGGTAATTTCAAGGAAACTGAATACTACGACACCTGGCTCGAAAAAGACGAGAAGCGACTCAACAACTGGGAGGAGGTTGAGGCTAGATTCTTTGGGTGGATCAAGTCCCTGACATAGATATCTCGCGGAAAACTGCGACTTTCGCGCATGGCTTCACGTAAAGCATCACTGGCATTTATTTTCACCACCATTCTGGTAGACATGATCGGTATTGGGATCATCATACCCGTAATGCCAGCGCTGATCGAGAACCTCACGGGAGAAACAACCAGCGATGCGGCATGGTATGGAACACTCCTGATGGTATCGTTTGCGGGCCTACAATTCTTGTTCTCGCCAGTATTGGGTGAACTGAGTGACCGTTTCGGGAGAAGACCTATACTCCTGCTTTCTTTGCTGGGGCTTAGTATCGATTATTTGTTTCATGCTTATGCCCCTACCCTTGGCTGGCTATTCATTGGTCGTATCCTGGCTGGAATCACAGGAGCAAGTCACACCGTTGCATCAGCATATACGGCAGACATCAGCACGAAGGAGAACAAAGCCAAGAACTTTGGGATGATTGGTGCAGCCTTCGGTTTAGGATTTGTGGTTGGACCAATCATTGGCGGCATATTTGGTGATATTGACATCAAGCTTCCATTCTTCATTGCATCGGGGTTGGCTTTCGTGAACTTCCTTTTCGGTTTGATCTTCGTGCCGGAATCTCTCCCGAAAGAAAACCGCAGATCTATAAATGCACGCAAGATGATCCCTTTCGTTTCTCTTGCCCAGCTATCCACGTACAAAGGCATTGGAGGAATGATTATCGCCTTGTTCCTGGCTAACGTGGCAGGACAGGCTCTACCTGCTACCTGGAGCTACTTTACCATTGAGATGTTCGACTGGTCTGAAGCCCAGGTGGGCTATAGCTTAAGCTTTGTTGGATTGATGGTGGCCATCGTTCAGGGAGCGCTGGTTGGACCAGTGGTCAAACGTTTCGGACAAAAGAAGACCATTAGCATTGGCTTCCTTCTGTGGAGTGTGGGCATGCTCTCTTTCGCATTCGCCTTCAAACCATGGATGCTCTACGCATTCACGATACTGTACGTGTTGGGTGGAGTTTGTGGGCCTACCCTACAAAGCTTGCTTTCAAACCAGGTATCGGAAACGGAACAGGGAAACCTACAGGGCGCACTTACCAGCATGATGAGCATTACGACCATCGTTGGACCTTTCCTTGCGGGCGGGGTGTTCTATCTATTTACGGGAAACCACTCCCCTTTCTATTTTCCAGGAGCACCTTATGTAACTTCAGCCTTGATCCTTGCTGCATCATCAATAGTCGCTATAGCCTCGCTTAAGAGGATAAAGGATCTGGACTAATTGTAGATCTTCTTCTTGTTCAACGCCCGCCTGTATCTATTGGCGTAGATTTCGTGTTGCGCCAAGGTCTTCGCGAAATAACTCTCGCCCGAGAAATCTTCTTTAGCCACAAAGAACATGTAATCATGCTCTTCATAGTTAAGTACGGCATCCATATACAAGGTTGGTGGCAAGATGATCGGGCCTGGTGGTAATCCAGGGTTCTTGTACGTGTTATAGGGCGAATCTATTTCCTTGTGAACATTAAGCACCCTTCGTATTGAATAGTCTCCATGCGCAAAAATCAGCGTGGGATCCGCCTGCAGCGGCCATCCTTTTTTGATGCGGTTCATGTAAACCCCGGCAATGGTGGGCATGTCCTTCGGAAGCTTGGTTTCCCAATAGACAATGGAGGCCAATGTGGTAACCTCTGACTGCGACAGGCCCGTTTCCTTCAGCTTAGCCATCCTCTTCTCGTTCCAGAAGTTCTTGTACTCTGAAGCCATTCTTGACATCAGTTCGGGGGTTGTGATGTCCCAGGTAACGTGATAGGTGTTCGGAATGAACATAGAAATGATCGTATGCTCGTTGAAGCCATAACGCTTAATGGAATCAGCATCTGTAAGCCATTCCAATACAGTTAGGGAATCCAACTCCAGGCTACGGGTCATCTTGCCAGCCAACTGACGAACATCCCTCACCTGATTGAACTGCACCTTCACTGAAAGTCTTCCATTACCAGCACGCAAATGGTTTACCAGTTCATTGGCGGTCATTCCGTCCTTGAGTTCGTACTTGCCTGCTACGATCAAATCACCCTGGTAATTCTTCTCCACCATTAGCCATTCCAATCCCTCAATATCAGTCACAGCGCCCGCGCGCTCAATTTTGTCCAGAATTGCTACCCTGTCATCTCCCCGGGAAATATAGATGTACACTGTTTCATTAGTGTCCACCGCGGTATCCACGAAATACCGCGCATAGAATTTATAGCCAATGAACCCGCCAACTACAATGATGAGCAGAATTACACCCAACGTTATCTTCAATCCTTTCTTCATCTAATTACAAACGCATGTCATCCCATTTATTGCAACGGCTTTACTCCGTGAGCATAACCTAGCACATCTTCAGGGTCGTATTTGCTTTTTAATGTTCTCAACTTGCTGTAGTTCTCTTTACCGTAATATGATGTTTGTGGTGAAGTGAACATGGCACTTGGATAATTCCTGTACTGAGAAGTAATTCCGTTGTTGACCAATATCTCAAGGAACGCACCAAATGCTTTCTTCAGTCCTTCATGGTCTTTCTTCTTTTGCCAGTATGTCTGCAACTCTGAAAGGTAGCCCCTCGATCTGTGTGGGTAACATGAATTGCTTTCATAAGTAGCGTTGGCGATCTGCCCTCCCAATGTGTTGACCTGGTAAATCATACCTGGACTATCGATCACCAGTTGGACCATCTCCTTTATGCATGGCTTCACATCCTCAAACGAGCTATACAGTCCTGCTGACGAATTTCTAAAGTAAATGGGCTTCTGTATACCATAGTAAGTTTCCAACGCTTTGGCCAGCGGCTGCTCCAATAATGTACTTTCCTTATCGTAAGAGGGTAACAGCTGTGTATGCATGTTGACCGCACTTTCATCTGACTTATCGTAGTTGGTGATAAGCACAGTAAGTCTCTTATTGTTCAACACGAATGCACTGAAACACGACTCTCCCAGTGCTTTTGTGGCTTCAAACCAACCTTCTAACAAAGACACAGCTCTTTCCGCATCCAAATCGTATGCCTTCAGTCTTGACCGGCTAAAAGTGGCCGGAGCATCATGTGTTTGGTAATTCAATTTGGTTACCACACCGAAATTTCCATTTCCTCCACCCTTGAGTGCCCACATGAGCTCATGCGTTTGATCCACTTGATGAATTTCTCCATTCACATCAACAAGCGTTGCCGATAGCAGATTATCACAAGTAAGACCATACTTCCTGGAGAAGAAGCCATAGCCGCCACCAAGTGTCAATCCGGGTAGACCCACGGTTGCACACGATCCGGCAGGCAACACTTTACCTTTGGGTAAAATCTCTTCGTACAGTTCCTTAAGCACCACGCCCGCTTCCGCTGTAAGGGTTCCATCTTCTTCCCAGCTAAGCGATTTCATGCCCGAAAGATTGATTACCAACCCACCGTCAATATTCGAGTAACCTTCGAAGCTATGCCCCCCACTTCTCACAGCCAACTTCAACGTCTGAAGTCTCGCCAGCTTAACCGCATCGCTCACTCCTTTGGTGGATTTACACAAGGCAATGATGGCCGGCTTCTTCTCAATGCGTTTGTTGAAGTATGTATTGACCTCTGCATAATTCTCATCCTCCGGATAAACGAAGATCACGTCTGCAGATTTCAGTAGTTCCTCGATCTGCTGTGCAGTATCAGGTTCATTGACTGGTGGAATTGTATCAATCGGCTCCTCAAGTTTAGGTGAAGGTTCAGCACCACAGCCTAAAAGCAGCGTGCCTGCGCCTGAGGCAAGGATGATTTTCAACGCCTTTCTTCTGGAATAACTATTCATATGGTTAATTAACAAACTCCATTAACCAGATGATGGCCTCCTCTTCCTTTGCGAAGATCTTGTAAGGATGTTTAGGCGGATTGAACTTCAGGTAGAATCTGGTCATGATCCTAGTTGGAAGATTCTTAACTACAATTCCATCTGCAAGGCTCAGGTCGTAATTAGAAAGTTCATGTTCCCTGGCCTCTTTAGTGATATCATTTCGGGAACCAGTAAGTACAAGTACTGCGCATTTCCGCCCACCCGTAAGCCTCTGAATGCATGCCGCCATGTCTTCGATGTCTTGAACCTGAAGAAGCACGTCATCCATGAAGTCCATGATCACAACACCCTCCCTGGTGTAGGCCATCTTGCAACAGCGCAACTCTTCTTGCTTGGTAACGGTTAGCTTAACACTCATGGCAGACGCACTAATATATGCTCAAGTGTTGCATGTTACAAGCGATCCAGAAGATAGCACACCGTATTTCAGCCAACAAGACGTCTAGCTATTTGTAAGTCAAGAAGATGGGTGTTGAAAAGTGAGTAGATGAGGTTAGAGAAAGGGGTTGGCAATCACGGATAGAAGGAAACAAACCAAAAACTGAACTAAACCTCCCGAGACAGATCGCCTCCCCCATTACCTCAAAATATACTCTCAATATCAAAATTATGAATTACCGTCCGTGAAACATATTGATCGTCAACATTTTCGACAAGCGATAAAAAAAGTCCCGCTAACGCGGGACTTCTGTCGTTATTTTATGAAGGACTTAAAGGTCCATTGCTTCTCATCAGAGACAATTCGTATCAAATACACGCCAGTAGCGGGCTTTCCAACAAAGCCAATGTACTGCCTTCCTTCACTCAGTGCTACCTGACTTTCCAGAATAGCTCTTCCCTGCATATCGATCAATTGAAGGTCAACTTGCTGACCATTGAATCCGTTTGCGAAAACGTATAACCCATATCCATCGGTAGAGGCGGATAATTTAACAGCATTACCATCTGCTATACCCGCTGGCCAACAAGTGTCAACTGTAAGCTGAATCGATGTAGAGTCGGAGTGGCACAGGTTACTTGCCACCAGTGAGATAGTCTTAAGACCTGGAGTGCTATACGTTGCCTGTGGACTTGACTGTGTAGACGCAGGCACTGAAGACCCTGGAATATACCACTGGAAAGCGGTTGCATTTGTACTTCCCGAAGAACCAAAAGTTACAGGAGCGTTCATGCAAATATTGGTTGTTGGATTACTGATTGCATTCGCAGTGACCGAGCCAGGCACTGTAACGGTTACACTGTCCTGATTGGTACAACCGTTGGTTCCTGTTCCGGTAGCAACGAAAGTGGTGGTTCCACTGATAACTGCGGCCTGTGCCGCTCCGGAATTACCATTGATTGACCCTCCGGCCCATGTGTAACTCACCCCACCTGAAGCATTCAAACTGGCAGTTTGACCATTGCACAATGTGTCCGCACTTGTAGTTACATTAATGGTTGGTAGTGTAAGTACCGTGATCTGTCCAAGGTGTGAATTGTACATACCACATTGGTTATACGCTCTAAACTGATACCAATATATACCCGGCACATTATAGGATGGTGACGGGGTGGATGATGTACTCGTTGTGGGCGACCCACCATTGAATGTCCATTGGTAACTCACAACGTTAGTGGTATTGTTAGAAGTATAGCTCACCGACTGGTTAGCACAGATCGTATCTGTCAAAGGACTTGGACTTGCGCTAATTGGGAATTGAGTAACACCAACTCTTGTAAAGCCATTTACCCAAAGTGGGTTTCCGCTTGACGATTCAGTAAAGATGTTCTTTACCTCTGTCCAGTTGTTCGTTACGTTCGTCCACAATGTGTTTGTTCTGCCTGGCAAATTGAACAGATTGTGTGTCCACGCGGTGGCCAGTGTATCGGGAGTTAACGTATCGCACTCCGTTCCCACAAAGAATGTAGGATTCCCATTAATGGATACAGGGCTGTTGAACGAAATCGTAACCCTTACTGCTCCATTGTAATTGATGATCCAATCGTTGATGGTCTTATAAGGAATATTGTATGAAGCCCATACCGTTCCTGGTGCTCCTCCTGTTCCATTGTTATCCCAAAGGGTAACCTTAAATGTGTTAGAAGGATTAGAATATCCGGCATCAGTAAACGTCATCTCAACATTCTGAATCCAGGTTGAAGACGTGGTATTGGTGAAAAACTCCGCCCACTTGGGTTGTTTGTTGGTAAACGAGAATGTTCCGCCAAGGAAGCCCAGTGTGCCGAAATTCCAGGTAGTAAGAACGGTGTCTGAAACCGGGTTGATGTGTGTTAGTGTATCACAACCATTGGCAGCCACGTTGTTTGCTCCCGGATCAAAAGGGTTATTTAGTGGCTTAGGCTTGTGTTTCCCCTTCTTCAGGAACAAAGACTGTACAGGCTTGGTTTCCTTTACAACCGTCATCACCGCATCTGGTTGTCCAGGAATTGCCGATTTGATAGTAACAGAAGTGGGAACTTCTTGTTGTGCCTGAACGCTGATCATCAAGATGGATACGCAGGCAAGTAGTAGAGATTTTCTCATAGGTAAACAGGTTAGTTTGGCCCCAAAATTATATTTGGTTTTGCTAAAAACCTTACCTAATTAAAACTCAGTAGATTATTCTGTTAGAGGTAATTACGGAAAAACGGAATTGGTCATCGACATGCATTTCGCAAGCGCATCTTCGTTTAGACCTAAATCAACCCCGTTAGCCTGAAAATAGGAGATCACGTTTTCGGTAGGCATATTTCCCACCAAATCGTCATCAGCCATAGGGCATCCACCAAATCCTTTCAAGGCCCCATCGAACCTTGTACACCCATTGATATATGCTGCATGCACCTTCTCCTCCCACGTATCTGATGTAGTATGCAAATGTGCACCGAACTCAACTGAAGAGAATTCAGGTATGAGGTGCGAAAAGAGGTAGCTAATGTTCTCTGGATTGCTAACGCCAATGGTATCAGACAAGGCAATGGTCTTCACATCGATCTTCACCAACTCCTCTACCCACTGCATTACAATCTCGTGATTCCATGGCTCACCGTAGGGGTTGCCAAAACCCATAGACAGATAAGCAACCAATGATTTGTTGTTAGAATGGCAGATATCCTGAATGGCCTTCAACCTCTCCAGGCTCTCTTCTATGGAAGAATTGGTATTTCTCTTTTGAAATTGCTGCGAAATGGAGAACGGAAATCCTAAATACTTAATCGCCTTGTATTCGCATGCGTGATTAGCTCCACGCACATTCGCAATGATGGCCAAAAGCCTGGTAGGACTCTCCTCAGCTCTGATGCGTTCTATTACCTCTGGAGTGTCCCTCAACTGAGGAATGACCTTGGGAGAAACGAAACTTCCAAAATCGAGCGTGTCAAATCCCACCTCCAGCAAAGCATTGATATAGGCAATCTTGGTTTCGGTATCAATGAACTGATCGATACCCTGCATTGCATCTCTTGGACATTCTACAAGCTTGACGGACATGCTTAAATATAGCTATTTCTTGACCAGACTTTGTGCAATGCGCGACACCAGACCCGGTCCTTCATAGATCAAGCCTGTATATACCTGAACAAGATCAGCGCCCGCTTCCAGTTTCTCTTTGGCGTCTTCAGGACCGTGAATGCCCCCTACACCAATGATGGCCATATCTGTACCAGCCTTTTCCCTTAGGAGCCGGATCACCTCTGTGGATCTTTGAGTTACAGGTCTTCCACTCAATCCACCATTCCCAATCTTTTCAATTTCAGCATCGCTCGTTTTCAAGCCACTTCTATCAATCGTGGTATTCGTGGCAATTACACCCTCAACACCCTGTTCCTTCACTACAGTAACGATGTCGTGGATCTGATCATCCGTAAGGTCCGGAGCGATTTTCAGAAATACAGGTTTACGCGTCTTCCCATTCATGGATCGAATGACTGTATCCAGAATCTTAGCGAGCTCATCCTTCCCTTGCAATTCTCGTAGACCTGGAGTATTTGGGGAACTTACATTGACTACGAAATAATCAATGTGTTCATAAAGTGCTTCTGCACACTTTCTATAATCCATATAGGCCTCCTCATTGGGCGTAACTTTGTTCTTACCTATGTTACCACCAATGATGAGCCCATTCTTTTTAAACCTTGATAATCGCGCTGCCGCAGCATGGACACCATCGTTGTTGAAGCCCATTCTATTGATCAAAGCATGGTCCTGTTTCAACCGAAACAACCTTGGTTTATCGTTACCCGGTTGAGATAATGGTGTTACCGTTCCAATTTCAATGAATCCAAATCCCAACACAGACATTCTATTCAAGAACTTTGCGTCTTTATCGAAGCCAGCAGCAAGACCAATGGGATTCTTGAATTTGATACCTGCAACTTCGCACTCCAGATCAGGATGTGCGTAAGTGAATGCCTTTCGGAAAAGCCATTTAACGCCAGGAATAATGAATAGAAAAGCTAAAGAGCCGGTAGTAAAGTAATGAGCCCTTTCAGCGGAAAGTAGAAATAAGAACGGCTTAACTAGTGGGTACATGCGCAACGGTTAGCCAAAAATAACTTTTCAGCTACAAACGTCACCAACCCAGATGCAGAATTACATCCTACCCATTGGGGTCTTGACGCCTCGTTTACCATCACATTTTCTGTTCGATGCGCAACCAGTGGCTACAATTGAAGCTAGAAATATCAGGGTAATCGCAACTAGTGCTGTCTTGGTTTTCATAGTCGTTGTTTTCAAACTCAGTACTTAAGGGCAAGTATACGCCTAATTCCACACGCACTTATGGAAAAAATGAAATTACGTGTTAAACCATTGTGAGTGCAGATGATACTAGAAACGTTGTGCCGTGTAAAATGTTACAACCTATGTCATAGGCTCAGAGGGAATCACGCACACCAAAGCAAAAAAGAAGCGGGTACCGGCAGAGTAAATTCAGTTCAATCTACTGCCAGTCCCGCTTTCTTATGTAGTGTAAACCCTAGTCTTACTGTTTGAGATAGATATCTACCCCCTTCCAATCTCCTTTATGATCAAAGTACATGAGCCAGTAGCCTAGCTCTTCGTGATTTGAAGATTTGGTAACCCCAATTTTTTGAATGCCTTCATCTCCTGATACGGTTTTCAGATAGTAGACATCATCTAACACCTTATCATTATTAACATCTTCCTGGGCAATGGTTACATTTTCATACTTCAGGGTTTTCGTAGTATGATTCGGCATATGTAAATCCAAAGCGAGTGTACTGGTGCCATGATCGTAGGCAAACGAACTCTTATTGGTACAGGTATACAAATCGGTCTGAAATCCTGTTTGAGCCATAACGCCCGCTGCTATCAGTAAGAGTAAAGGAGCAATAATTCTTTTCATATCAACTGTTTTGTTGACTCAAGAATACTGCAGCTACTTCTTTATTCTAATAGCGAACTTCCCACCGATGCACTTCTATTTCCCAATGATCAATAATGTCGCAATTGGTGTTGCTTTACTTCCCGATCCAAAGCCCTGGCCTTGCCGTCTGTTAAGGTATCCAGCAGCTGCCAAAAGCCGGGGCCATGGTTCTTTTCTTTTGTATGTGCAAGCTCGTGCAACAGGACGTAATCGATCAAATGATCTGGCAATCTCATCAGGTGAAGACTCAGCGATATATTGTTCTGATGACTACAACTACCCCATCGTGACCGGGTATTGCGTATGGTAACCTTGTTATAGATCAGCCTGAATCGATCTGCAAGCAAGGCAAGCCTCCCAGGAAGGTAGTCCTTCGCTTCAAATCGAAGTATTTCTTCATAGGTCTCTTTGCAATAGGTTTGTCCCTGATCACTTGCAAGGTGTTGAGCGCCCATTGTTATATAGGTCTTATCTCCTCTTCTCTTTCTAGTGGGTATTTGCACATGGCCTTGCTGAATGATCAAAGTTTGCGACCTGATCTGATAAGGACGATCGAATTCGAAGGACATGGTGTTGCTTTCAATTACAGCATGTTCCTTCAACTTATTCTGAATCCACTTGCGCTTAAGGGTAGCAAATTCAATACCCTGCTTGTATGTGCAATACCAGGGCAGCTTTACCACGGGGGTTTTGAAGGGCTTCAGCTGAATTGATATGGTCTTTCTGCGCATGCGTTGAATCCGCACCTCTCCAATTCCCTCGATATGAACTACCTGTTCTCCCATACCCGAAACTAGCAACTTTGTAGGATTCATTTTTAGGTATGTCTAAATAATTTTTTAGGCGATATCCAAAACTGTATATTTGCACCATGAACTCAAGATCAGAAGAGAACTATCTCAAGACGATTTACATGCTTTCCGACAAGGATTCTGAGCTGGTAAGCACCACCGAGCTTGCCAATTACCTGGGAATGAAGGCGGCATCTGCTACGGATATGATGAAGAAGCTTGCCGACAAAAAGCTGGTAGACTATGTTCCATACAAGGGTGTGCAGTTAACGGCCAAAGGCAAGGAAGAGGCTTTGAGAATCATTCGTAAGCATCGGCTTTGGGAGGTCTTTCTGGTTGAGAAACTTGGTTTTGGCTGGGAGGAAGTGCATGAGGTTGCAGAGCAGTTGGAGCACATCAAATCCCCGAAACTCATAGATACACTGGATGTATTCCTCGGCACCCCAAAATTCGATCCACACGGTGATCCAATACCAGATAAGAATGGTGTAATACCTGTTCAGATCAACAAGAGCATAGCCGATATGAACATCAATGATATTGGAGTGATCGTTGGTGTTAAGGAACACGCAAGTACTTTCCTCAATTACCTCAAAGAGAATTCTCTTACCCTGGGAAGTGAGGTAAAAGTGCTACAGCGGTACGAATTCGATCAATCATTCAAAATTGAGGTAGACCAACACGAACTATCTCTCTCCTTCCAGGTTGCTAACGCAATCCTTGTACAAAGTGAATCAGACGAGCAATGATAGAAGCTTTCCGCACATACATCGTATCACTTGAAAACCCGGTACTTCAGGCACTGGTAGCCGGGTTGTTTACCTGGATCCTCACTGCCGCAGGCGCTTCATTGGTCTTCTTCTTTAAGACCATGCGTAGATGGCTTTTGGACGGGATGTTAGGGTTTACTGGTGGAGTGATGGTAGCAGCCAGTTACTGGTCGCTACTTGCCCCCGCTATTGAGATGAGCAAAGGAGAAGGGTTCGAGCAGGTTGTCCCGGCTGCAGTAGGATTTCTCCTGGGTGCACTGTTTCTATACGGACTCGATAAGATCATGCCTCACCTGCATATCAACTTTAAACAGGAAGAAGCGGAGGGTATCAAGACAAACTGGCACAGAACTACACTGCTGGTATTGGCCATCACCTTGCATAACATACCGGAAGGGTTAGCTGTAGGCGTATTATTTGGAGGGGTTGCGGCTGGTTTTGAAGGTGCCACTATAGGAGGGGCGCTCGCGCTGGCCATTGGTATCGGAATTCAAAACTTCCCCGAGGGCATTGCGGTTTCGATGCCACTAAGAAGACAAGGCGTTGGAAGGTTCAAGAGCTTCTGGTATGGGCAGCTCTCCGCTGCGGTAGAACCTGTATTTGCTGTTCTGGGCGCATGGGCGGTGCTAACGTTTCAACCTATCCTACCCTATGCCCTTGCGTTTGCTGCTGGAGCCATGATCTACGTGGTAATTGAAGAGGTGGTGCCTGAAACACAAAGAGACCGCTTTACGGACATTGCTACCATAGGATTCATTATGGGCTTCCTTGTAATGATGAGTCTGGACGTTGCTCTGGGCTAAGAACCCTTTCTATTTCCTAACTTCGCAATCCTTTGTACATAACCATGTCTGACAGGATTCGCATAAAGAACAAACGCGCCTCATTCGAATATGAATTCATTGAGACGTTTACCTGTGGAATGGTTTTGAAGGGTACCGAGATCAAGAGTATCCGAAACGGAGAGGTCAACATCAATGATGCATTCTGTTTCCTCAAGAAAGGTGAACTCTGGCTAAAAAGCTGTTTCATCGCACCTTATGAGCAGGGAAACATCAATAATCATGACCCTTACAGAGAAAGGAAGCTCCTTCTCAATGCTACCGAACTAAGGAAGATTGCCAAGAAGATCAAGGATACTGGTGTCACAATCGTCCCCACCGCTCTATTCGTAAACGATAGCGGATTGGCCAAGCTGGACATAGCGCTTGCGCGTGGTAAGAAACTCTATGACAAACGCCAATCTATCAAGGATCGAGAAGTAAAGAGGGATCTAGACCGCAAGTACAAGCTCTGAGTAGAGCATTGGAACAGCACTTCCGGAAACATATAGCGGGTGTTTGGGTTGCCCATTCTTATTGACCATTAGACAATGGATTGTCTTTTCGAGGTTGTTACACATTTTCAGCACCTCTTCTCCTCTATTCATAATGTCGCCATGATTGCCCCATGCCACAAGAAGAAATTCTGAATTGATAATAGTATTTCTCAGCCATTCATCATTATCTGGCCCCACCGGGTCTGTATAACCTTTTAGCTTTGACGGATCTCCCTCCTTAACCGCAAATAGGTTCACCGCCTCAATACCATCAAATCCCCAAGCTTTGGCGAATCCCATGCATCTTCGGATCGTAGGGTCGGTAATATCTGCATTGGCCTTATGTGGGTTCAGCATAATGAATGTGCACAATGACCCACTCCCCCAGGAGCGCGTAAGATAGTAGCGGTACAGGCCGCAGGTCGAGAAAACGGCTTCGCCTGTCAAAACTCTTTTCTAATTACGGTTCCGTAATAACCTACTGCCACTGCGTTCTTGCCATCAAAGGCCACGTCATTCAGGTATTGTGATGTTACTACGTTGGGCTCTGACTTCCATGTTTTGCCACCGTCTTTGGTATGCATCACAACTCCGCCATATCCAACGGCCAATCCGAAGCCATCATCGTACACCTTAACGTTCTTTAGTCTCGTTGATGCTACTTCTCTGGCGTTCTTGAATTCCTTGTCCATCCAGAACATGGTACTACTGGAAGCCACCAGGTAGCCATTAGGCGTAGGATACAGACCATATGCATACTTCATGCCTGTGATGGTGTGTTCCTTCTGGCTAAAGCCGTACCCATCCTTGATCTGAACCTCATAGGCATAGCATGCAGAACTGTACCTCTGCAGGCCAACCAGTGTTACGCTTCCGTTTTTTTCTACAAACTGCAATGCGCTGAACGAATACGACTTGCGACCGCGAATAAATCCAACCTTCTTCCAACCGTATCCACCGTCTGTTGTTCCGTAAATATTTCCGTAATAATCTGCACACCACCCCGTGTTCTTATCTCTGAAGTATACGTCCTTGATGGTTTTGGTGGTGGGCACTTTTCCAAGTGCGTTGAATGTTCCATCAGTCAAACTGAACTCATACAACGCACCTCTGTATCCACCCATGACCAGTTTATCTTTACCCGTCTTCTTGAGGAAGTAATAGTTCTCAGTTGATGTGGCCGGCTTTCGCTGCCAATTCTTACCACCATCTGTGGATCTCATAAACAATCCCTTATAACCGCATGCATAGAACACGCCATCTACATGTACAATACCCATTACATTCTGCTTATAGAGGCTATTGGAAGTTCCGTATGATTTCTTCGAGAACTTAGTTTGAATGGCCCTGAAGTCGTTGTAATCATCCTTGCTGGTTCCGTAATAGGAAACCTGACTCAAAAGCGTAGTAGCATTCTGAATCTCAAACTGGTCTGTTACTTTCTTCCATGATTTACCACCATTGATAGATTTGCGATACTCGCGTGAGCGGTCCAAATAGATATAACCCAGGGTATCATTAACAAATTTCAATTTGCGAATTCGCGTATTCAACTTGGTGATGATTGTATCTGGCTTGTATTGAATCTCAGTACCGACCTGGGCCATCCAGCCTTCAGAAATGGTTGTGTCATAAGCTATGCTTGGATATATGTCCTTCCAGTTCTTACCACCATCCTCTGTTCTCATCAATACCTGCGAACCAATAAGGAATCCTGTACTGGGATTAATGAACACCATGTTCTTCGCATTTGCTGCTGGTGCGCCCCCAACTTCCTTGAAGGTGCGACCACCATCTGAAGTGTGTAACAGTGGCGTATAGCTTCGTAGAATCAAGAACTCATTGCTGTTAAAAAAGTGGATGTCTCTAACGGTCTTGTAACTGGAGCTGGTAGTTGAGGTATTTGTACCTACGGGCAGATCCAGTTGCCTCCAAATCCCCACATCCGGATCACCTTTTACCAATGAACCATAAGAACTTCCACATTTCATTACCCACTCCGTGGTTCCCGGTATTTTCCACCCTTGCGAAAACCTCAGGTATGGTTTTTCCGGGAAGACCGGCTTCCAATATTGTTCTTGTCCATACATCGCGCAGCAAACGAGTATGGAAATGGTGATTAAGATTGACCTCATGGATTCAGTTTATAATTAGATGCAAGACTCTCCTTTTTCAATAAACGTGATGTTTCAGCACTAATTTCATAGTTCTTGTATGATTCAAACCATAAACGGATAATCATTTGTTATTCAGTGTTTTACGAAACAAGAATTGTCTTAATCTCGTAAGAAGATAAAACATTTATTCCATCAGCAGCGTTTAAGCAACAAATGGGAAAACTGAAACTTACATGGCTAACTGAGGGCACTATTGACTTCGAACTGAAGAAGTACAAACTGCTCGCCTATCTGCAGTCCGTACATTCGGAGTTCAGAAAGGGACGCCTGTACCCAAGTTTTGGTGATCTTATTTCACATTACCAAAACCTGGTGCAGCTTAGAGATCAGAAGCAGGTACTGGGCGAGAATTTTCAAAAGGAGATGTCTGGTGTTGATCTTGAGCAAGCCCGTATCGAATATGAGCAATTGCAGAATGATGGGGAGGTTATGCAAGAGATCCAAAGCATCATCGATTTTGCGATACCTCAGGTGAAGGACGAATTAAGACAGGGTGCAAAGATCTTCGATTGGGTGGAAAATCAGATGAGCTGCAAGGAAATTGGCGTTCGCCCTATTAAGAATGACATCGGATACATCTTCCTCAAGAAGCAGAAATCCAGATTTGTAGACGTGTACGCCTACAATGTATCTCTTATCCGCTCTCCTGAAGACAATCTCAGGATCCTGGAAACATCGTATGTAGATAGTAAGAAGAAACGATTCAGCGACTCGTACGCTGATTTTAAGCTGGAATTGCTCCGCAAGCACAAGGACATTCCCAATCCCAGCATATACTTGTTTGAATTTGAATACGAGCTACCTATTGAGGAAACCATATTACCCGTTGTGAAACGGATGCTTCTTCAGAAAGTAGCGTAGCTAGAATTCGTACTTTCAACCCATGCTGTGGAAGATCATTAATCCCATACAGATCTTTCTCATCGTTCTTTGGACGTTGATCTGGTCTACGCTTGCCCTCGTCTTTGGTGCGCTGACCTTTAGTCCGTTTATCCCGCACCTGATTGCCCGGTTCACCTGGTCACCTTTTATACTCCTTATCTGTGGTGTTAGAGTTCACGTAGAAGGTCGCGAGTACCTTGACACTTCACAGCCAATGGTTTATGTGGCCAACCATGAATCGCACATGGATATTCCAGCGTTCTTTGTCTCCATTCCGGTTAACCTGCATTTTATTGCCAAGCAAGAATTGAAGAGAATCCCGGTGTTTGGGTGGTCTATGTTGGTTGGCGGTATGATCTTTATTGACCGAAGCAACAAGGAAAAGGCCCAAAGGAGTATTCAGGCTGCGGCCCTCAAGATAGCGGGAGGTAAATCAGTGATCTCATTTCCTGAAGGAACGAGAACCAAAACAGGAAAAATTGGAATGTTCAAAAGAGGTTCGTTCGTCCTGGCAAAGCAAGCGAAAGTACCCGTTGTGCCAATGGCAATTGAGGGATCGAGGGAGATCATCAGATCCGGCTCTTACTCCATCAGGCCTGGGCTTATCAAAATTCGTGTGCTCCCACCTGTCCACCCAGCGGATGTAGAGGATATTTCAGTTGAAGAATGGGCCAACAATACCCGTGAACATGTTTCGAACGCAGTTCAGGAGCTAACCACTTGATTATTTGCTGAAGTACATCCGGATATCCTTTTTCCGGAACTCCTGGCTAACGGAATCACCTGGATAATTGGTATCGAAAAAGAGCTTCACAAAGAGTTGTTTGTTCTTTAGCTTCAACAATGTCCATGTTTCAGGGTAATGAGGTATAAAACCGGTATAGGTAATCGAGGTTGTACCAGAACCCTTCGTTTCGTCCCATTGATCAGGCATAAGTAATATGGCCTCCTTGTTTCTTAATGAGTCTTGCTTACTCTTATATACCCATTGCCAGGAACCTGTGGTAACACACGTAGCTTCCTCAGGCACGGGCACATTCACACTTTGGGAGACAAGTTGGCTTTTAATTTCGGTACTCGTATAAGCCCCTTTTCCCGTTATCTCAAGCTCTTGTTGGTACGCCCACTGATTCACTTCATGAACGCCCTCTGAAATGTTGGTGATGGTCTTAACGCCATCCAGCATGAGGTAATCTGCAAGACTCACGTCACCACCAATGGAAATACGTTCGTAGCCACGAAGGCTATCCAGCTTCCACTTGCCGGTTAAACGCATTTTACGGGTATATAGTGATACTGAAGGATCCAGATCACCTTTCCTGCAGGACAAAAAACACATACTCATAGCAAGCAACAGAACTGAGTAATATGTTATTCGTTGCATGGTATTAAGTTACCCAAATGTGGGGAAACAAAAAATGCGGCCTGGGGCCGCATTTCCTGCAATGTATATTGTGTTACTTACGACTTAGTGTAAGTCACAGTTCCAGTGATAGTCTCAGTATCACCGCTGCTGTCTGTAGTCGTCTCATCTTTCTTGATGATCAACTCCTTAGACTTCAACTGATCGATAACCCAAGTAGTTGCGTCAGTCCAACCAGTGTAAGTAGTAGTAGCAGTTGTAAGCGCAGTATATGTTACGCTAGTTGGGAAGATAGAGAATGACTCTTTGTTCTTCTGCTCAACCGTCTTAGACTTACCGTTGAACGCCCAGCTACCTTTAGCTTCAATCTTCTGCTCAGGAGCAGTTGTGATTGGAGTACCTTGAGACTCAACCCACTTCTCAGTGCTTGACCAAGTGAAAGAACCATCTTTCTCGATAGTCATTGTCTCAGTAAGGTCATACTTGTTAGTAACAGCAGGGGCTGTACCGATAGTAGTAACCTCTACTCTTTGGTTGTTTTCGTAAGTGTTAGTTACAGTAGTAGTTGTACCGCCACTTACATCAGTGTCAGTCCAATCCATAGCAGATACAGTCCATGTACCAGCTAGTCTTCCTTTTCTAGACTTCAAAGAAAGAGCAGGATCGTTCTCACCCTTCTTACAGCTAGTCAAAGATGTTGCAACAACAGCAACAGCTAAGATTGAAAATAATGCCTTTTTCATCTTAATATAATTTGATAGATAAGTTCAATTATGATTTAGTGTAAGTAGCTGTACCCACGTTCGTGTGTGTATCAGTAGCGTCTGATTCAGAATCATCCCACTTAACGATAAGCTCTTTAGACTTAAGCTGGTCGATTACCATTACAGAACCGTTAACCCAACCAGTCCACTTATCAGTAAGCGTAGTTCCAGAACCTGTAACAGTGCTCTCAGAAACGTAAGCTACGATAGACTCTTTCTTCTTCTGATCAGCAGACTTAGACTTACCTAGGAAAGCCCAGCTACCTTTGTTAGTTGTGGTGATCGCTACTGGAGTAGGAACTTGCGTACCACCAGAAGATTTCAATGTAGAGACCGTTTCCTGAGTGTAAGAACCATCCTTCTCAACAGTCCACTTTTCAGTGTAATCGTACTCATCTGTACTAGACGCACCACCTGAAGCAGTAACTACAGTCATTGTAGTTGCAGTTGCAGTAGTTGTCGTAGTTGTAGTTGCACCACCAGAAGTGTGAGTATGCGTAACCTCTTTAGCGCTAAGCGCCCACTCACCCTTAAGTCTACCTTTTCTAGACTTCAAAGAAAGTGCAGGATCGTTCTCACCTTTCTTGCAGCTTGTCAAAGATGTTGCAACGATAGCAACAGCAGCAATTGAAAATAATACCTTTTTCATAGTGAAGTATTTGTAATGAAAGTTGTTTACGTGTTTAGTTCGCGGCAAATGTAAGTGAAAAATGCTTACACAACGACCACGATTGTTATTTATCAGTTTTACTATAAATCCCTAGCAATTATTTCTTCAGGATTACGAATTCAGTTCTACGGTTAATCGCTCTGCCTTGCTCTGTATCATTGGATGCCAATGGTTTTGTTTCACCGAAACCTTCAGATGTTAACCTAGACTTATTGATGCCGCTAGTCTCCAAAAATTGTGCCACGGCTTGCGCCCTGTTTTTTGAAAGCAAAAGGTTGTCAGTCGGGTCACCAACATTGTCGGTATAACCATGCACCGCAATCCTTACAGAGGGGTTGACTTTAAGGAAGTCAACAAACTCCGTTAGAATGAACTTTGCTTTGTCATTCAGATCAAATGAATTGGTAGCAAAGTTGATGTCGTTGATCTCGTAATTGTCTCCTTCTTCAATTTTCTGAAGCTCCATTTGCTTCACCTTGTTCGGTTTCCCAATAACGGTTCCACCGGAGCTCACAAGTTGGGATGAGAAGGCGTATCCCTTTTTCTTCGCGGTTAACAGCACATCCTCTCCCTCATCTATTGCAATAACGGCCACATACTTACCCGTAATCTTATCTACTACGCCATTCTGCTTGCGTACAGATTTGGTAGACTTCAGCTCGATCTCCACATCTTCCGGTACTTTACCTGACTTGGTCTTCATATCGCCTTCTACAAACAACACTTTCTTGGGACGGGCTTGTTCGTACAATTCAAACGAATAGATATCTAGTGACCCTCCTTCTAAGTTTGAACTGAAGTAACCAAACTTACCATCAGTACTTACGATGAAACCTACTTCGTCCTTATCGGTATTGATTGGGTTGCCCAAATTCACAGCTCTTCTGAAGTTACCATCACTGGTAGCCTTCGCGTAGAAGATGTCCTGGCCTCCCATTCCAATATGCCCGTTGGAAGAGAAGTACAATGTATAGGAATCAGCGTGCATGAATGGTGACTTCTCATCGTAGGGTGTATTGATGGAATCTCCAAGGTTGATGATTGGCCCCCAGTTACCGCTCTTGTCTCTTTCACATTTATAGATATCCATTCCTCCGATGTGACCATTCTTACCTGGCTCGCGCGCACTGGCAAAGTACAACGTACGGTTATCAGAAGAGATACAGGGCTGACCTTCCCAAGTGTATCTACCATTGATATGACCTGGCAAAGCCTTAAGATCGCTCCATCTGCCATCTATTTTTTCCGACATGAATATGTCTCCATTGGCAAATCCTCTTCCGTCTTTCAATTGGACCATCTCCACCACCGTAAGGAAAATGAAACGGTTATCCACTGATATCGTCATCCCTCCCTGATACTGTCCCTTGTTGAAACGCTCAGGCATGTCTACACCTGATGAAAAGAAGTTCTTACCCATCCTCCGGCTCTCTGTTAACAGCTCAACCATCGGGTCGCCCTTGAACGTACCCTTTACAGCACCTTTCTTCTTTCTTGTGAAATACAGGAAACGGTTATCCGGAGACAACATAGGTAGGTATTCATCCCAGTTGGAATTAGCCCCACCACTCACCTTCTTAGGTTCAAATGGCACTTTCGTGCTGATAAGCTTTTCGTAGATCAACACATCTTTCATTAGCGCCTGTGCCATAGGTTCCAACTTCTTGGATTTCTCAGGCTGCTCAAGGAAACGCTTTAAGTATGGCTTGGCATTAATGTACTCTCGCTTAATAAAGAAGTGTCTACCTAATTTGTAAAGGAACTCCCCGCCTGCATACTGCGGGCATATAGACGCTATTTCTTGCCAAAACTTCAGCTTACCCGCATCGTAACGCACAGACTTCTGATAGGTCTTGGGATCATACGCCAAAGCCTCTGCTTTTCGCTCGTAGATGTGTGCCAGCTCATCAAGCACTTCAACGAATTCAGGCTCAAGCTGACGTATCTCGTTCAACTTGCCCATCCGCTCGTTGGTAGTAAGCTTAGGACCTGTTTGAAGTTTATCGTATAGCTTTTTGGCTTTCTTCTTGGGTTCAGAACATTCGAAGTCCTGAGCAGATAACTGGCTAATCGCGCCCAGACACAACAACACTATGATCCACTTTCTTCTCATCTGCTCCTCAACAATTCAAAAACCGAACCAAATCAAACATCGTCTGCTTTCTTCCGCATTTCATCCGCTTTCTTCTGTGCATCTGCTTCGATCTTATCTGCCTTTTCGTTTGCCTTCTTCTCAATATCGGCCGCCTTCTTGTCTGACTCTTTTCTCACCTTGTCTGCCCCTACCTTTGCTGCTTTCTTGGCAATTGGATTCTTGGCATTGTCTTCCATTGCCTGGGCCTGTTTGTAACCCTCATCCTTAGCATTCTTGGCGGCCACTTTTCCTTGTTTTCTTACTTCGTCTGCCTGTTTCTTGGATTCAGCCAGCATTTGCTGAATTTGCTTCTCCAATTCTTCTTTACCCTTGTCTTTGGCCTTGTCTACTTCTTCATCAACCTTGTCCTTGATCTTATCCTTGATCTCCTCTTTCGTATTATCTGCCACATCCTTTAGATTGGTTGTGATCTTAGGTTCCATAACCGTACCGCGCATATTTACGCGCACGGGAATCTTATCTCCCAGATTCACATCAACACCCGCAGATTTAGCTTTGTTGGTTAGGTCGTCCAGCACACTATTGGCGGCACCACCAAACTGAGATCTAGGAATCTCCATGTTCATGATATAATCTATCGACTGATCAAAACCGTTAGACCCCTCGAGTTTAGCAGGAAGTGATCCAACCTTCACATTAAAGGGCTCAACAAACACCCGTCCATCTTTCACTTCATATGTCAGGTTCGAATTCCCAATGATCATCCTCGAGTATTCGTTCTTCTTCAACGCTTCTGCCATCTTATCCAACGGCTTAAAGCCTTTTACAATCAGGTTATGTGTTAGCATGCCTCCATCCGCAGTAATGCTCTCCATCTTAGGCATAAGTTCATTATCCAACTTGCCCTTGAACTCTACATCCGTAGAGAATTTACCCTTACAGTATTTGATCATAGGTGCCAGCTTCTCAACAGTGTTAAACGTTTCCGCTGTTTGCGTAACATCGAAGTTTTTGACATGCATTACGAAGTCCACCGTAGGTTCCTCAGGATTCGAGGTTTCGTAATAACCTGACTCAATGGTGGCCGTTCCCCCGAGCCAATCCATCTTCGCATCATTAAAAGTCAGTGTCTCGTTTCTGGCAATAAGCTCTCCTTTGATGTTCTCAATTACCCAATCGTCATAGTACACCTTACCTAATGTAGACTGCATCGTAAAGTCAATGTTTCCAGGAATCTCAATCACTTCCAACGGCTCCTCCTCTTCTTCAGAAGCTCCTTCACCGCTACCTTCAGCCACTTCCTCTTCAGGTCCCATCATCTCGTTAACGTCCAAAACGCTGGATGTTACATCAAACGCACCCTTTATTACTTCATCTCCGCCAAATTCATACGCTATGAAGTTTTCGATCTTGCCCGTTGCCTTGATATCTGACTTGCCAATCTTAGAGTCAAAAGACTCAAGTGCTACTTGCTGAGGGCTAAACGCCATCAGCATCGCATTGATGTCCACTTCATACCCCAGATCCGGAGAGTTGTACTTCATTTGCTCGATAGCCAGCGTTCCCTGACAATCGAATTCATCGTACTTTTCCTGTTCCAGTGTAGACATTCGTCCCTTCATGGTGATGTCACTCTCAATAATCCCATTCAACTCCTCTCCTTCTTCGAGAGGAACAACATCCTTTACCGTAGCTAAGTCTATTCTTCCTTTTACCCAGGCGTCTATATTGGCATCTGAGACAGGCGTTGAAACACTCAGTCTGGCATCAATGGGATTTCCAGCCATTTCAGCGTGGAATTTCTTCAAATCAATAACGGTGTTGTCTTCAGAGCCTCCTTTGTTGTTCACATGAAGATCTACCTGAATATTCTGCACTGATTTAGGAAGATCAGGATACTGCAGCGAGGCATCAGAAACAACCAGATCAATGGCGAATGCTGGCAGCTCTGTTTCCGTATACTTTCCTTTCGCCATACCTTCAAGGGCAAGCTTGCCCTTGGTTTTAACGCTGGCAAAATCTCGTGTATAAACCGCTGGCACCATAGACAGGATATTGCGGAATTCCGTTTGACGTGCCCCGAATTGAAGGTCCATACCGTATGAATCATCTTCGTTCATTTGGAACCATCCACCGAAATCAAGCCCAAGTTCATTCAGGTCAAGAGCGCAGTCTTTACATTCATATCTGGAATCGTCAAGATTTGCATCCAATTCAATCTCTGAGGTGATAGAGGCTTCTTTAAAGTAATCGACTCCCTCATAAGACATGTTCATGCTGTGAATTTCCATCAGCAAGTCAACGATGGTTGTGCTTGCAGTAAAGTCGCCATCTAACGACAGATCTAACCCTTCAATCTCTGTACTGAAATCCATAGTGGCATCCTCATAGGCAAGATTGGCATTGGTTATTCCAAGGTGTTGTAGTCCAAGTTGAAAGTCGGAATCAGACGATGCTTCTTCAGCAGTTTCTGTTTCCCCTTCACCGCCTTTAGCGATATCGTAGTTTGCGGAGCTATCTGCCAGCACCTTCACATGAAATGAAGGATCTGTGATCTGAATCGAGGTTACTTCAATATTGCTCCCTCCTATCACACTCATGAGATCCACTTCCAGTTCAAGCTTACCAATGGCCGCCAGTGTTGTTCCTTCAAACCGTCCAGTATTCTTTACTGAAACATCTGATATCTCGAACAGAAAGTTTGGAAACGTACTGAAGATGCTAAGATCAAAGGCTCCAAAGTCAACCTGTGCATTCAGGTTGTTGTTGGCCTGGTCTTTGGCAAGTTCTATGAGTTTACCCTTAAACATAAAGGGAAGACAAACAATAAGGACGATCAGGAGTAATAGAACGATTCCGGTAATCTTTAGGAATTTCTTCATTTCAACTATCTATTTAATTGGCCTTCGGCCTTGGCAATGATGGCAGATACAGATGCATCACCTGTTACGTTTACAACTGTTCTGCACATGTCTAGAATACGATCTACAGGGAATATTATTGCGATCCATGCCGGATTCAAACCAACAGATTCAAGAACGATCATCATCATGATCAAACCTGCACTTGGAACAGCTGCTGAACCTATGGATGCCAGGGTTGCTGTGAGCACGATCATCAATTGTTGAGAGAGGTCAAGGTCTACCATGTGGAACTGCGCAAGGAACACAACGGCCACAGCCTGATACAATGACGTGCCATCCATATTTACGGTGGCTCCAATGGGGAGCACAAAGCTGGAAACCTTTTCAGACACCTTCAGATTGTCGTGCACGCACTCCATTGTAACCGGCAGTGTAGCTACAGATGAACTGGTTGAAAATGCCAACAACTGTGCAGGGCTCATACATCTGAAGAATTCGCGGTAGCCGATCTTGCGTGTAATAAGGGCTACTACCAGTGGATAGAAGAGGAACACAAGTATTCCCAGCCCAATCACTACGGCAATTGAATAGAAAGCTAACCCCTTGAATATCTCCACCACTTTCGATGGGTCATCACCCGCCATTTTTGAGATCACACCTGCCAACAGCGCGAAAACAAAGAACGGTGCACCTTTCATGATGATGTCCACCATTTTCAGGAACACCTCATTCAAACCATCTACCACCTTGATTACTGGGGCAGCCGTTTCAGCCGGGATCATGATTAAGCATATTCCGAAGAATAAGGCAAATACGATGATCTGCAGCATAAGCCCATTGTTGCTGAGGGAAAAGAACAGGTTTCCGGGCACCATATCTACAACAAACTGGAGCGGTCCTGAATCCTTGACCTTGCCGACATTATCCATTTTAGCCAGCAAAGAGGGGTCAATAGTTTCCGTTTGCTGTGCTGCAGCAATCTTATCAATTTGTGCCTTCCGTTCCTCCTCGCAGAGTAGACAATTCCCGTCAAGTACTTCAACATTCGGATTGTTCTGCGCCCACAATTCGTATTTGATCCTGTTTTCCTCCCGTTGTTCTTCCGCTACACTTTTACCTGGCTGCATGATGTTGACGATGAGCAATCCCACGGTAACAGCAGTTACGGTAGTTATCAGATAAGTGAGCAATGTTTTGAAGCCAATCCTACCGAGACTTTTGATGTCGGACAGCTCTGTTATCCCCTTAATAATTGAGAACAATACCAGCGGCACCGCAATCAGCTTAAGTAACCGGATGAAAATCTGCCCAAACGGATCAATCCAATCTATGGTGAACTTGCTCCACCCCAGATAACTACCCAAAATCGCCCAAAGCACACCAAGTGCCAGGCCAATGATGATCTTCCAGTGCAACGCTAACTTCATGATAACTTGCTGGTTTTATTTCTTAGCCACATGTCCGCAATCACCATCCAGGTCATTGCTTCCACAATGGGCACCGCCCTGGGAAGCACGCATGGATCATGCCTTCCCTTGGCTTCTAGCTTTACTTCTTCACCCTCTGTGTTTACCGTATCCTGACTGCGGGAAATGGTGGCAGTAGGTTTAAACGCAACAGTGAAGAACACATCCTCTCCATTCGAAATACCTCCCTGTACACCACCAGAATTATTGGTCTTCGTCCGAACTTCCTTTCCTTCCATGGTGAATACATCGTTGTGCTCACTTCCTCTCATTGAAGATCCAGCAAACCCTGATCCGAACTCAATTCCTTTCACCGCATTGATAGACACAATGGCTTGTGCAATCACCGCATGAAGCTTATCAAATACAGGCTCTCCAAGTCCAACCGGGCATCCCTGAACCACACATTGAATGGTTCCTCCCAGGCTATCACCTTCTTCTTTGGCGCGCTTGATCTCATTGATCATCGATTCTGCTGTAAGCTGTTCAGGACATCTAACCTCATTGGCATCTACGGCAGAGAGGTCTAATTCGGAGTAGTGCTTGCTCATTGAAATCTCGCCCACCGATCTCACAAAAGCTGTTACGTCAATACCCGTTGAATCGAGCACCTGCATTGCAATAGCCCCAGCTACAACTCTACATGCAGTTTCGCGGGCAGAGGACCTACCTCCACCCCTATAGTCGCGAATACCATACTTTTCCTGAAACGTGTAATCTGCATGAGAAGGACGATAGATGTCCTTGAGGTTGTCATAGTCTTCAGATCGTTGATCTGCATTTCTGATGATAAACCCTATTGGAGAACCAAGGGCAACTCCATCCATTACTCCAGAAAGAAGCTCCACGGTATCAGATTCTTTCCTCGCGGTGGTGATGTCTGATTGACCTGGTTTGCGTTTGTCTAATGCCGCCTGGATAACATCAACGGAAATAGGCGTTCCCGCTGGAACACCTTGCACAACACCACCAATTGCAACACCATGCGATTCACCGAAGGTGGACAGTTCAAGATGCTTTCCAAAAGTGCTTCCAGACATGGAACAAATCTAAAAACAAAAAGAGGGATAGAATCCCTCTTTCTGCCTGTGTTGAAAAGTATTTCTAATTAAGCAGATAGTAGATATTGGTAAGCCACTTTGAACTATCTGGTTCGGTTCCTGGATCAGTAACATACTGCTCTACAACGTATCCCTTCAATTCCTTGTCACTTGTCTTCATGTGCTCATCCATTGCCATATGCGCGTTAGCCAACTGCTCGTACGGACCTGTATAGGCAATGTGATAGGCCATTGAAGAATCAAGAACAAACACCTCATATCCTTCAAAGCTCATCTCTTCCTCTGAATTGAAAGGAATTGCTGCCAGCATATAGGTTTGCATGTTCTCCATATCCCATTCCATATAAATACCTGTTGGAGGGCCTGCAAGCGTCAATCCTGCTTCTTCCAAGGCTGCTTTCTCAGCGGTAAAATGAGTACCAAAGAACTCCTTCATATCAGCAAATTTCACTGTGTCTCTAAACGCGATATACTTCGTTGTAGGCAGTGACGCTTCATTGATTTCAAACGATGGTTTTGCATCAAGTTCCGCCTGCATAGGCTCAACCTTATCCTTCAAAAGGGCAAGGCCGTTTTCGAAATCCTTACCGATCATTTCGTCCATATTCATAAACAGCCCCATGATATTCATAGGAAATGGCATGTTACCTTCCATGGTCCAGGACACATCAACACCTTCTTCTGTCTCAGTAACGGTATTGTTTACCATAGCAATGTCTTCATAAGGTTCAATGAACTTCAATTGCAGGCCAACTGAGTTATCCGTGATCTCTGTAATCAGCTGCTCACCTTTGCCAACATCTTCGTTGCCAGACCAACTAACAGAGGCTCCAACCTGACCATCTTCCCCATCATACGTAAGCGTTTGTTCAGGATCTAACTCCGCCCAAGGAGACCAGGTTTCTCTTTCTTTCAAGCTAATAAGTTGCCCCATCACAAGATCTTTAGAGGCATTCATTGAGAGTGTTCGTTCTACCTTGTACTCGTTTGGTGCCACCATTCCAAGAACGGCCACAACCAGCACCAGCACAACGATTACGATTCCGAGGATTTTAAGTGCTTTCATTGCGTTAATCAGTTGTTTATCAATACATAGATAACTAAAATCAACTGGAGGACAAAAGCTTACCTTAGCAGCATGAATTTCGAGGAGTTAGGACTAGACGGCACCATTAAGGAAGGGTTGGATGTAATGGGATTTGAAGAGGCCACGCCTATTCAGGAACAGGCCATCCCAATGATATTGCAAGGCAGAGATTTGATCGCATGTGCGCAAACGGGAACAGGGAAAACAGCAGCTTTCGTATTGCCAATACTGCATAAACTAAGTACACGAGAGGATAGGTCTTTGGTAAACACTGTGATCATTGCGCCTACGAGGGAACTGGTAACTCAGATAGATCAACAGATCGAGGGGTTCTCTTATTTCACCGATGTAAGCTCTTACCCGATCTATGGTGGTGGAACAGGCCCGGAGTTTGAGCAGCAAAAACAATCCTTAAAGCGCGGTGCCGACATCGTGATTTGTACTCCCGGAAGGCTGATTCAACACATGCGATCAGATTACTTCGACACATCAGCCGTTGAGCATTTCATTTTAGATGAGGCAGACCGAATGATGGACATGGGTTTCTACGATGACATCATGGATATTGCCTCCAAATTGCCTAAAAAACGGCAGAATCTGTTCTTCTCAGCCACGATGCCTCCCAAGATCAGGGATCTGTGTAATGAAGTACTACATGAACCCGCCAGCATCAACATTGCCATCTCAAAACCCGCGGAAGGCATTCAACAAAAGGCTTACCTGGCACATGATGATCAAAAGGTTGGGTTGGTAACACACATCCTTCAGGAGAAGAAGGAAGACCTCTCACATGTATTGATCTTCGCTTCAAGCATCAAGTCTGTCAAGGAGATTAAATCCGCGCTTAGGCGTGTTGGATTACCGGTTCAGGACATGCACTCGGAGTTGGAGCAATCTCAACGAGAGGAGGTAATGCGGCAATTCAAGCACGGCAAGATCAAAATACTTGTTGCCACTGATATCCTATCCAGAGGTATTGACATTAAAGGCATCGATCTGGTTATCAATTATGAGGTGCCTCACGATGCTGAGGATTACGTGCACAGGATTGGAAGAACCGCTCGCGCTGATGCTACCGGAGAAGCCATAACCTTTATCAATGGTAAGCAAGTACGCAACTTCATGGATATTGAGAAGTTGATTGAACGCAGCGTAGATAAACTGCCCCTACCCGAGGGATTTGGCGCTGGACCAAAATATCAGGCATTTCCCAAGAAGAACAGGAAGCGCAAGTGGCACCCAAAGGGCAAAAAACGAAAGCAAGGTGGACAGAAGCGTAAACATTAGACTCGTTGCACCAACGGATAATCCTGCCCTTTCCTTTATTATCAAAGATGTGCTGGGCTCATTTGGAGGAAACAAAGAAGGATTTGCTTCACAGGATCCGGAAACCGATGCAATGTACGAGGCCTATCAGGCAGATCGTCACGTATACTACGTGGCCGAAGTAAACGGGAAAGTGGTTGGCGGTGCTGGTATTGCACCCTTGAAAGATGCACCACCAGAGGTGTGCGAACTTCAAAAGATGTACATACTTGAGGAAGGTCGTGGACTTGGTATTGCTACCGAACTAATGGAATTATGCCTGAAAGATGCAAGGGAAATGGGCTACCAGCAATGTTACCTTGAAACGCTCGTGGGCATGGATGTAGCAAGAGGAATGTATGAAAGAAGGGGCTTTCAGTTACTTGACGAACCTCTTGGCGGAACCGGGCACTTTGGTTGCAATACCTGGATGATCAGGGATCTTTAAGTATAAAGCGTGCTATCGCTTCAATATGGGCCTCCACGGTATCGACCTTGGGCCCAATTACCTCTACCCCGTCCATCAATATTCCAAACTCGGTACAACCTAGAATGATGCTGTCTACCCCATAAGCCGAATTGAACTCCTCGAAAAGATTGGTTACATATTGCTGGCTTTGTTGTAGAATATTTCCATATACCAACTCGTCAAAGATGATGCGGTGTAATTCCAACTGTTGCTCTGAGGAAGGGACTTCAACCTTCACCCCCCTGTCGGCTAACCTTCTTGTGATGAAAGTTCCGCTCATAGTGAACTTTGTACCTATGAGTAGTGGATGAGCACAACCATCTTGCAAAAGCATGTCCGCAGTCGCATCAGCAATATGAATAATTGGGATGTTCGTATTATCCGCTAACGTGTCATAGATCTTGTGCGGTGTATTAGCACATAATGCCACACCTTCCACTCCTCCTGATCTTAAAGCCTCCAAGGCTTCCTGATTCAGCTTTGCAATGGCATCCCAGTTGTCCTCTTTTTGTAGCTGATGTACTTCCGCCTGGTTCATATTGTAGATTACCAGGGGTGGATTGGTGTTGTCTCCAAAATGGTCATTAAAACGCTGATTGAGCCCCGCGTAATAGTTGACCGTTGAATGCCAGGACGTACCTCCTATAAGTCCGAACCTTCTCATTTCCTAGGAATGCGGAATACCGGGTAACGCAGGTAAGCCTTATCCATGTATTTAGACCGCTCATAAACGAAGTTTAACTGTCGCCAGTGAGATTTGGCGAACGTGCTGTCCACCTTCATCTGCTCATCAAAGTCCTTCTTTAATTCAGCATCCTCGCTTAGCATACGTGTAGCAGTGCTGTCAAATGCGTAATGACTGAATCCTTCCTTGCGTTGCAGGATGTTGTCGAAGTAATTCCAATTGAAGTAAGAGTCCGGGGCCTCAGGCTCCAATGTTTCAACAATGTAACGCACCTTGTCCTGATCTGTATAGACTATCACATCGCCAGCAAACAACTCAATGATCTGTTTCTCCTCTCTTACTTTGGTATTGTAATGCATATAGTGTTTCTCAAAAGGTGTTCTTACGGTCTCGTATTTGTCTATGTAGTAAACGCTTAATTCCATTACTGAATCGCGCTTTAGCTTCTTCATACGAACACGATTGAATCTGAGATTAGTGATCAACTTCGTATATGCCTGCGGTATTATGTATGCCTCAGGCACATCAATGGTCTTAGCGGGCTTGAAATATGTGTAGTGCTTGATATTAAACGTTTGTGGGTGTAGCAGATCATATTGCGTGTACCTGACATCGCTCAAGCCACTCTTCGCTTCTCCAAAACCGTATCCCTTGAACTTAAGTGGATCCGTTTTAGATGAATCAATTACCCAAGCCAGATGTGCCTGGGGTGCTTTCCTCAATGCCGAGCGGTCCAATTTCCGTGCGGTAACGATATCGTCCCTTCTGCGATTGGCGGATTCAATAATGCTCAACATCGTATGGTACGTGTGCTCTACCCTGTCTTTGAAAGGCTTGAACTTATGCGCTTCCGTTATGAATCCTATAGTTTGAAACAATGCCGCGTATCCAGTTGAATAACGAGGTGTTTCCATGAAATCCATAATGGACCTGTGCGGTGTTCCATCACGCGTATAGACATAAGGTGTAATCTCTTTGCCCTTCGCAGCCATGCTTTTGTATATCTCTGGCAGCATTTGTTCCCGCAGAATTTTACCGCAATTACCTCCCAATTTGTCTGGCTGGGTAGGAATCAATCCCAGGCTGTATTGGTATTGATAACCGTTTGTGGTATGCGTTTCAATGTAAATAGATGGATTCCATGCATGAAACAATCTGGACATGGCCATCATATTCTTCGAATCCATCTTGATGAAATCACGGTTCAGATCGAGATGTTGGTAATTCCCCCGAAAACCGTAAGCCTTTGGCCCGTTCTGGTTTACGCGACTAACGCCTCTGTTCAGCGCACCACCAATGTTGTAAACTGGTACAATACATATAATGCACCTGCTCAACAGCGAATCATATTCCGGTTTTTTAAGCAGATCTGTTGCCAGTTTGATACTTGCATCAATACCACAGGGTTCACCCGGGTGAATCGCGTTGTTGATAAGGATCACCATTCTTGACGAGCGCCTCACCATCTTGGCTTTAAACTGTTGCTTAGTGTCAATCACAAAAAGGTGCAAGGGCTTGCCACAATCTGTTTTGGCCTGCGTGATCAGGCTGGCTTCATCGTACTTAGCTGCAAGTGCTTTATATGCTGCAATCGCCTGGTAATAAGTAGCGGACTCATTATGCTCATAGTACGTTGGCGACTGCGCCATCGCTACAACGGCACCCATAAATGTGACAGGTATAAAAAAGGCCCTCAACAATGAGAGCCTCTTCAATTTGAATATCATAGACGAGTTGATCTTATTCTTCCTCTCTTTCTTCTTCAGCCTCCTCAGTCACTTCCTCTTCTCCATCTTCACCGTTGTCTTCAGTAACAACTTCTTCCTGAGCAGGTGTTTCTTCTGCAACTGGCTCTTCCACAGTTTCCTCAACTGCTACTTCCGTTTCTTCTGCAGCCGGAGCCTCTTCAGTGACTTGAGCTGCAGGCGCAGCACCTCCACCTAGAACTGGCCCGTGGTAAGTGATCCTATACCTTCTGTAAAGGTGTTTGATTACTGTTTCCTCTTCTCCCTGAAAAGCTTCTACAAGCGCGTCAACCTTCCTTAGCTGTTTCTTTTCATATTTCCAGAACAGCTCTCTTAGCTTCTCTCTAAACTCGTTGTTTGCCATATCTAATGCAGTATTGAAGGGTCTAAAATAGTGATTGTTTGCGATTATAAAAGCTAATAATCAAAAGATATTCTGTACCCTGCATGACTTCGAATATTCATCACGGTATTATCTGAAAAGATGAAATACTGTCCCTTGATGCCCGCCAGTTTCTTCGTAAACTCTGGAAGCTTGTCCAACTTAATGCTGTTTACCTTAATTGGATACTCCTGAACGGGATAGCTGATCTCCGTGATGGTATTATCCCAAACCACGAATTCCTCAAATTCCGGTGGAAGCTCATCCAACAGCATTTCTTTCGTGTCTGTTATTGACTGTTGGTTCTCCTTCTCGTTCTTGAGCATTTTTCTCCAGTTCGTCTTATCCGTTACAAACTCTTTCAGTGCCACTTCTATAAGTCCAGCCGCCTGCCTATAAGGTGTTTCAGCCAGAATTAACCCTTGCTCAGCCCCTTGGTCTATCCAGCGATGTGGCACCTGCACACTGCGGGTAACTCCAACCTTCACCCCACTGGTAAGGGATAAATAAGTGTAATGAGGTTGAAGGTGGTGTGCCCTCTCCCATTCTTCATCTCTTAAAGCGATCCCCTCATGTATCCTGCTAAGTTCGGGACGAATGATACTTTCTACCGCCAAAGGTGAACTTACAAAAGCCTCGTAGCTCAATCCTTCCCCAAAGGTCTTCTTGATCTCTTTTCCGGTTGCCACACAATGAATTTTCCCTTCAAATCTGAAAGTGACCTCCTTTCCCACCAGCGGATTTACATGAAGATCGCTTCCCTTATCGAGGACATCATATAGGTTAAGAAAGTACTGCGCCTCACCCTCTGTGTTGAGTTCAGTGCGCATTTTTCGAATGTTTCCCTCCATGAACAAAATTTACCCCAAGTTGGTTAATCTTTTTATTTTAAGGTTATGGCAACAAAAGAATATAAAGGTGATGGTTTCACAATTGTTTGGGACTCAGAGAAATGTATCCATTCAGCGGTTTGCGTGAAGGGATTGCCAACCGTTTTTCAGCCCAGGGACAGACCGTGGATTAAGATTGATGCAGAGGACGCGGACAAAATCATCGCGCAGGTGAAAGCATGCCCATCCGGAGCGATTTCTATTAAGGAAGAATAAATTCAATTATTCTTTTCTCAAATAAGCGGTTTAGTTATCTTTGCCGCTCGTTTTTCAATAATAACAAGGTCATGGACGCTGTAAAATTTGTAGAGAACGATCTAGCATCAGGAAATGAAATCCCAGCATTCAGTGCAGGAGATCAAATTACTGTGCACTATAAGATCAAGGAAGGAAACAAGGAAAGAATCCAGCAGTTTCAAGGTGTGGTGCTTCAGCGTAAAGGAACAGGAACAACCGAAACGTTTACCGTTCGCAAGATTGCAAGTGGTGTGGGCGTTGAGCGTATTTTCCCTGTAAACTCTCCTTTCATTGAGAAAATTGAGATCAACAAGGTAGGTAGCGTTCGCAGAGCGAGAATCTTCTATCTAAGAAATAGAACTGGTAAATCCGCGAGGATCAAGGAACGTATTGAGCGTAAAAAAGACGCTTAGTCAGGAAAAACCTTACCAGGATTAAGAATGTGATGGGGATCAAAGGCAGCTTTGATCCCTTTTTGTATCTGAAGCTGTCGGTCTGAGAACACAACGTCCATGTACTCCTTCTGAACCAATCCAATACCATGTTCTCCGGAAATGGTTCCACCCAACTGGTGGCACAGCTCGAAAATCTCTCTAATGGGTGCCTTCAAGTCCACATTCCACTGCTCATCCGACAGGTCGCCTTTTAGAATATTGATATGAAGGTTGCCATCTCCAGCGTGACCATAGCACACAGAACGGAAGCCAAAATCAGCACCGATCTTCTTCACCCCCATCAGTAATTCCGGCAGCTTAGCCCTTGGAACTACGGTATCTTCTTCCTTGTAAATTGAGTTTGCCTTTACCGCCTCTCCAAGACAACGCCTTACACGCCATAACTTGTCTTTATCTGTGACGTTATCCGCAAACAAGATTTCTCCAACTTCACATTGTTCCACCACTCCAAGGATCTTCTCCATTTCACTTTGAAGAACTTCCATGTCAAATCCGTCCACCTCAATAAGCAAATGCGCCTGATCATCCTCCGCAATCCAGATGTCTACGTCAGATACATACTCCATGGCAAATTCGAGCGCATCGCGCTCCATGAATTCAAGACCGGAAGGTGTAACCCCTGCCGCAAATATTTTCGCAACCACCACACAAGCATCTTCCATGTGTTTAAAGGGAACCAGCATCAAAAGGTCCCTGGTTGGGTTAGGTATGAGCCTGAATACAGCCTTTGTAATCACACCCAACAAGCCCTCGCTTCCAACGAATAGCTGTGTAAGATTGAATCCCGTTGCATTCTTCAGCACATTAGCTCCTGTCCAAATGACTTCACCAGTGGCCAATACAACTTCAAGATTCAGAACGTAATCTTTGGTTACGCCATACTTCACAGCCTTAGGCCCACCACTGTTCTCAGCCAGATTACCCCCAATAAAACAACTGCCTTTACTCGCGGGGTCTGGAGGATAAAACAGCCCCTTCTCCATGACTGCCTCCTGAAATACCTGGGTTATGACACCTGGTTCAATGGTGGCTTGCAAATTCTCTTCATCAATATCAAGGATGTTGTTGAAGTATTCCATGGACATCAACACGCCTCCAGATATGGGAAGTGCACCGCCACTCAGTCCAGTTCCGGCACCTCTTACTGTAACAGGAATGCGCTGTGCATTGCAGTAGGCAAGAATTTGTGACACTTGCTCAACAGATGAGGGCTTCACCACCAACTCGGGCTCAAACCACAGGTCTTCGGTTTCATCCCTTCCGTACCTGGACTTGCTGTCTTCACTTACAGACCACTGTGAATCTTCAAGAAAACCGGATAATTCATGGATGTCTGCTTCTGTCATTGCGCCTTAATCTTGGTACGATTTGTGTTACAAAATAGCTAAATTCACGGCTCTTGAAATGGTAGCAAAATTCCCTATGAAAAGATTGATTTTTGGGCTGATCCTCATCTTCAGCTTCCAAGGCGCATTCAGCCAAAAGAAAGACATTACACTGGAAGACATGTGGCTAAAGTTCATGTTCTTCGGTGATGGCGTTTACGGCATGCGCTCTATGCAGGATGGTATTCACTACTCAAGATTTACCGGCAATGACAGAACGGAGCTTGGAAAGTATGAATACAAATCGGGCAGCCAGGTGGAGACTTTGTACACGCTTGATGCTGCGATGATCAATGGCATGACAGACAACATCAAGGGAATTGATGACTACGCATTTAGTGCAGATGAGTCCAAAATCATGTTCTCCTACGACTCCAAGAGTGTTTACAGGTATTCCTATAAAGCGAAGTACTTCGTTTACGACATCGCTTCGAAGAAGGCGGAAATGATCAACAAAGAGCCTGTTATGTACGCTACCACCGCTCCAAAGGGAAACAAGGTGGCTTACGTGCAAGACAATGACCTCTACTGGAAAGACCTGAACACCAAAAAGACCACACGTGTGACGAGTGACGGGAAATGGAACCATGTAATCAATGGCGCCTCAGATTGGGTTTATGAAGAGGAATTAGAGTTGGTAAAGGCATTTGAATGGTCGCCCGATGGCAAACGTATTGCCTACTATAGATTTGATGAATCTGCGGTCAAAGAGTTCTCAATGGACATGTATGGCCCGCTCTATCCAGAACAATACCGATTCAAGTACCCTAAGGCAGGAGAAGAGAATTCAAAGGTGTCTATCCACATTTATGATCTTGAAAGCAACAAGGCCGTGGAGATCAAACTCAACGGTGAGTGGGAGTACATTGCGAGGATCCATTGGACATCTGATCCGGGAGTGCTAGCTGTTCAGACATTGAACAGGCATCAGAATGAATTGAACATTCAATTGGCAAATGCTAAAGATGGAAGTTGTAAAACCATTTACACCGAGAAATCAGATACCTATCTGGAAATACCAAACTACCTGAATTTCTTACCCGACAACAAAGGGTTCACGTTGTTGAGTGAAAAATCGGGATACAAGCACATTTATCACTTCGACATGAATGGCAAGTTGGTGAATCAAGTTACTTCTGGTGAGTGGGTGGTTACCGACTTTTACGGTGTTGATGTCACTAATGGGCTTGTTTATTACCAAAGTGCGGAGCGCTCTCCTCTCGAACGTGATGTTTATGTTGTTGGATTGAACGGCAGTGGGAAGAAACTATTGAGTAAGAACGAGGGTACGAGCTCAGCCCAGTTCAGCGAAGGGTTCAAATACTTCATTCACTCGTATTCAAGTGCCACGGAACCATCTACACATGTGCTCCGGGATACAAAAGGCAAGGAGGTTCGTATGCTGCAATCCAATAAGCGTTTGCGAGAGAACCTGAAGCAATTCAACATGACCAAGAAGGAGTTCTTCTCCTTCAAAGCTGAAGAAGGTCATTCCTTGAATGGTTGGATGATCAAACCGAAGGACTTCGATCCTAAGAAGCGATACCCGGTATTCATGTTCGTATATGGAGGGCCTGGTTCGCAGACTGTTCAGAACAGCTGGGGCAGAATGAACGATATCTGGTTTCAAATGCTGGCACAAAAGGGATACCTGGTGGTTTCTGTAGACAACAGAGGTACCGGTGCACGTGGTGTTAAGTTCAAGAAATGCACATACAAGCAACTGGGACTTTACGAAACCAGAGATCAGATAGCGGCCGCCAAATACCTTTCAGATCAGTCTTATGTGGATCCTGCAAGAATTGGAATTTTTGGATGGAGCTACGGGGGCTACATGAGCTCGCTGTGCATAACCAAAGGCGCCAAGCACTTTAAAATGGCCATTGCGGTGGCGCCTGTAACCACGTGGAGATACTACGATACCATCTACACGGAGCGTTATATGCAAACACCACAGGAGAACGAATCCGGTTATGATGACAACTCACCTATCAACCATGTAAAACTGCTTAAAGGAAAATATCTACTGGTGCATGGCATGGCGGATGACAATGTGCATTACCAGAATGCGGTAGACATGATCACCGCGCTGGTAAACGCAAACAAGCAATTTGATCAGTTCAGTTATCCCAACAAAAACCATGGAATTGCAGGTGGCATCACCAGATACCATTTGTATAACATGATGACCAATTATATTTTAGAGAACCTCTAGGTCGCAAATCAACAATCAATGAGCAACACAGCAAGCATTTTCGGTCATAAGCCTGGCCTGTTTACCCTATTCTTTACAGAGATGTGGGAACGCTTCTCTTACTATGGTATGAGGGCATTGTTAACCATGTTCCTAATCAGTGAAATAGCTGCAGGAGGATGGGAATGGACAAGTGCAGAAGCCGGAAAGCTTTACGCGATATACACTGGACTTGTATATGTAACTCCAATTTTCGGAGGAATGATTGCTGACCGTTTACTTGGATCACGTAAAACGGTTGTAATTGGAGCGCTGTTAATGACGCTTGGTCACGGATCTATGGCCCTGGAAACCGAAGTTTTCTTCTACCTGGGTCTTGCGCTGCTTATCCTGGGTAATGGTGCGTTCAAACCAAACATCTCCTCTATTGTTGGTGGCATCTACGCAGATGCTCAAGACAAGAAGGATGCGGCATACACTATCTTCTATATGGGTATCAATGCTGGTGCTTTCATGGGCATACTCTTCTGTGGCTACCTCGGGGAAAAGGTTGGCTGGAATTATGGATTTGGACTGGCCGGGATATTCATGTTCCTGGGAATGATCCAGTTCTACTTTGGTCAGAAGATTCTCGGAGCAGTGGGATTGTCACCCAAGCAAAGTGCCGAAACCGGTGTTGAAGGAGATGACGCCTCTGTAATTGACGTTGAGCAAGTAGCTGAAGATGCCCCTCCGGTTGCTGATACAGGTTCAAGAATTGCCATCTGGGCGGTAGTATCCGCTGTGGTGGGTGCCATATTGTACTTTGGAGTACCCTTGCTTATTCCCATTGATGATTGGGTGGGACCTATCATCATTGGATGTATGACAGGTGTGATAGGTTACATCGTCACCGATCCTACATTGAATGGAGTAACAAAGGATCGCGTGTGGGTGGTAGTAATACTCTCCATCTTCACGATATTCTTCTGGTGGGCCTTTGAACAGGCGGGTAGTTCCATGACCATATTCGCGAAAAACTACACAGATCGAATCCTAACAGGTAGTTCATCTACAGCCTTTTTCTGGATCAACACACTTCTCACCGTTGTTCCTCTATTGATCATCACGTTTGTGTTGTTGTTGCTTGCGATCAAAACAGTTAAGAAGTATCCCATCTCGATTTTTGCACTTACAGTGAGCTTTGGCCTTATCTGGTACATCGCCTACTACATGTTGGATAACGAGTTCAAGATGAAGGGATATGAAGTAACCTACGTTGATGCGGAGGGTGCTACACAGAATCCAACAATACGTGCACCGGAAGATCTGGCTGATGGAGACAAAGTATTCCTACTTGAGCTGAAAGCAGGAAAGTACAAGAAGATTACTGCGGAAAAAGCAGCTGAACTGAAGAATAAGATCGAAGCTACCGTTGTTCGATACAAGGGTAATGAAACGGAAGTTCCAGCCTCGTGGTTCGGGATTCTCAACTCCTTCTTCATCATTGCTTTTGCGCCATTGTTCTCAAAAATTTGGCAAACCAAACTCAATCCTAGCGGACCAGTGAAGTTTGGCATTGGACTGGTCTTGCTTGGCCTCGGCTTTGGCATCCTGTCATTTGGAGCTACTGCTATACCGAACGGTGCAGAGACAGCTGAAGTGAGCATGGTGTTCCTGATCCTTGCTTATCTGTTCCATACCCTCGGTGAGCTTACACTCTCACCTGTTGGTCTGTCTTACGTAAGTAAGTTGTCGCCAGCAAAGCTGGTAGGAATGATCTTTGGTGTTTGGTTTGGCTGTACAGCCATTGCTAATTACCTGGGGGGAATGACTGCGAGTTTCATTGAGCCTATCTCGGAAAAGGCTGGTCTGTCAGGCTTCTTCCTCATATTTACTGCTATTCCAATCTTCGCAGGAATCGTGTTATTTATCATCAATCCGGTGCTCAAGAAGAAAATGCACGGCATTACTTAAATAATGTTAAATGTGGGGTTCCGGACAAGATGGTACGGAACTTGAAGTGGAATTAAGCGTAGTTTTATAGGTATGAAACGTCTACTTCTCTCTTTGGTATCGGTATTGCTCATAGGCAGTGCGTTCGCACAGTCTTCTGGCAAGATCAAATGGCTTTCAATTGAAGAAGCTGAAAAGCTCAATAAAAAAGAGCCCCGAAAAATCATCATGGATTTCTACACGAGCTGGTGCGGCTGGTGTAAAAGAATGGATGCTAACACGTTTAACAATCCAAAGATTGCTGAGTACATCAACAAGCACTATTACGCTGTGAAGGTGAACGCTGAGATGCGAGACACCATTGTATTCAACGGAAGGACGTTCATCAACCCTGCACCAGCTGGAAAAAGGGGAACGCATCAGATCGCATCCTACGCTGCCCAAAATGGCAGGGTGGGCTATCCAACTATTGTGTATCTGGATGAAAAACTACGTCTGATTCAAGCCATCCCGAATTACATGACTCCACAACAGATCGAGCCTATATTGGTTTACTTCGGGGAGAGTTTCTATACCAAGAAGGAATACCAGAAGTTCCTGAGCGAGGACTTTAAGACGGTTTTCTAGAAAGAGGAATCTCCAGTTTAGATTCATCACCATTGTCTTCTTTACCCACCAGTGTAATCTTCAGCTGATCTGAAGTATCGAAGTAGTAGATCACTTCTGTTGGAAAATCGTTCTCTGGCAGCACAAAGTGAAAAAGATTAGGGTTTTGCATAAACAACGTGAATTCCTTGACAACTCCTGGTTTCAATATTTCCACCCGATAAACAAACTTCTCACCACTCTTGATGATCCAGATGTTCTCAAAGAGTTGGTTGTTTTCGTAACCCTGACCGAAGAATGCAGAGTCCGTTCGTTGCCACACTTCCCTCCTGTTCTCAGAAACCCAATCACCCTCGATCATTTCAAAATCATCCAATGTTACATGGCTGTGTTCATCTTCAGAACAGCCCGCCAATAAGAGGCTCAATACGCTACTCAAGATCAATACCCGCATAAAATCCAAGGTCTTTACTGGTCATTATTTTGGTCATATAAGCAATCTGCCCGGTATGGTAAGAAGTATGCTCCATTACATGCATAACAATGGCCAGACCGGACTCTTGAAATCCCTGAACCTCCCTTACACGTAGAAGCCCCTCTTCTGTTTGTTTATCCACGACCTCAATGATCTCATTCTCCAGTTTATCGATCATCGCCACCAACATTGCCGTTTCTACAGGGCCTTGCTCTGTGAATTCCTCGCTCCTTCTCCTATTGTCATTCGCACCGCCAAGTCCGGAAATGATGTACTGGGTGATATTACCATGAAGGTGAAGCACCAGATTGCCAATAGACACTGTTTCACCGCCCAGTCTGTTCCAAACATCTTGCTCTGATAGCATGCCCAGGCACTTTCGAATGCGAGGAAACGATTCTTCCACCACCCTTCTCCTAAACTCCTTCTGTATATGTTCAACCAATGGCATACCGCAAATATGAAATAAAAAAAGACCCCCTAAAAGGAGGTCTTTAACCAAAACAAACTATATGAACTACTTAAAGGTAAAGTCAAATTCTTCAATTCCAATCAACTCAATTGGAACGTCAATCAACTCCTGGAAAGTCTCACCTTCCTCTTTCAAGTCGATGTCATCATTTTCGTAGTACCACTTCACCTGGATCTTACTTCCATTCTTGTGAAGCTGCTCAAACTTCTTGAACAACTCAAGAATAAGCTTCGAAGAACTGGTGTTAAAGTACTCCAATGAAACGCTTACAGTAGTGGCATCCTTAGGAGAAGCAACGTACTTTTCCAGCCATTCAAAAGCAGGCTCATACACGCTAATTGCATTCTCAGGAAGGCTTCTTCCTTTAATTACAATCTCACCAGAATCGTAGTTGAACTCCAGTGTTGGTGACTTAAGGTTTCCTTGTATTGTAAGATTTTCCATTGACGAAAAATTCGTTTCTAATATACATTTTTTTCAATTGGTTCAACATAGTCTTTGTATTACCATTTAGGCTACACTCCATTTTATATTTTAGCCGATAGAAAGGATATCAGATGAGCACACAGTTGATAGAATGTGTCCCAAATATAAGCGAGGGACGAGATGAAAATAAGATCCAGGAAATTGCTGGCGTAGTTGAACAGATCGAAGGCGTTAAGCTACTGGATATTGATCCGGGTAAGGCTACAAACAGAACGGTGATCACCTTCGTTGGTGAACCAAGCCAGGTTATTGAAGCCGCATTTCGGCTGATTAAAAAGGCAAGTGAGCTCATAGATATGAGTACACATTCTGGCGAACACCCCCGCTTTGGCGCTACGGACGTATGTCCACTCATTCCTATATCCGGTATTACAATGGAAGAAACGGCCAAGTATGCACACCAACTTGGAGAGCGTGTTGGCAAGGAACTTGGCATACCAGGATACTTTTACGAGAATGCCGCCAAAGAAGAAAAGCGTAGAAACCTCGCCAACTGCAGGTCTGGTGAATACGAAGGTCTCGCTCAAAAATTGATCGACCCAGATTGGGCACCCGATTTTGGGCCAGCTGCCTTCAACGACAGCGTTGCGAAGTCTGGTTGCACCGCTATTAGCGCTAGAGACTTTCTAATTGCCTACAATGTGAATCTGAACACAACCAGCACGAGGCGGGCAAATGCTATCGCTTTTGATATAAGAGAGGCTGGGCGTATCAAACGTGATGGCAATCCCCTTACCGGTAAAGTTGTTACAGATGAGAATGTAGAGCCAGTTAGAGAGCCCGGAAAGCTTAAAGCGGTAAAGGGAATCGGTTGGTATATAGAAGAATATGGCATCGCACAGATCTCCTATAACCTTACCAACATTAGCATCACTTCGATGCACGAAGCTTTCTTCGAGACGTGTAAATCCGCTGATGAAAGGGGAATTCGAGTAACGGGGTCAGAATTGGTAGGTCTTGTGCCTTTACAAGCCATGTTGGATGCGGCAGATTTCTACCTAACCAAGCAAGGCAGATCTTTGGGTATTGATGAGCGTGAAAAAGTGAAGATCGCTATCAAGTCCCTGGGATTGGATGATTTGGCACCTTTCAACCCAGACGATAAAATCATTGAGTACCAATTACAACGTGCTGGCAACCGGCTTGTTGATATGGACCTCGTTGCTTTTGCCAACGAAACCGCATCTGAATCTCCCGCACCAGGTGGTGGCTCGATTTCCGCTTACGTGGGTGCCCTTGGGGTATCTCTCGGAACCATGGTTGCTAACCTCTCTGCCCACAAACGTGGTTGGGATGATAAGTGGGAAACGTATTCCGTTTGGGCAGTTAAAGGCCAGGGCCTGAAGGAACAACTTCTGGAACTGGTAGATAGGGACACCGCAGCATTTAACAAGATCATGGATGCCTTCAGGTTACCTAAGGATACCGATGAAGAGAAAGCGGCAAGACTTGCAGCCATTGAGGATGCTACCAAATATGCCATTGAGGTGCCCTTCGAGATCATGGAAAAAAGCCTTGCCTCCATGGAGATCATGGAAAACATGGCTGAAAATGGTCTACAAAGCTCCTTGTCAGATGCAGCTGTAGGTATACTGTGCGCTCGAACTGCGGTTAATGGCGCGCACCTGAACGTAATGATCAACGCCAAGGACTTGAAGGACGAGGACTATAAAACAGACATATTACAGCGTGCCAATGACATCGCACAAAAAGCAGCAGCGCTTGAGACAAAGGTTATGACAGCTGTGCATGAGAAGCTGAAATAACAACATTTACAGCGTTTTTGCCGTATTATAAGTAGGTGCCACGCTAAAACCAGATATGGGCTGCAACTAGAGCCGAAAAAATGATAATTGATCCGCGACTGAACAAAGGCTTTAACAGAGTCTTATTTTTCTTTCCGTTACAGTTGGTCTTCCTTCAATTAAGGAAGAATCATATCTTATTGATTTTCTGGGCAATTATCTTCGCTTATATAACGAAGAATCTAGGTGTAAAATACGGATTTCACCACCTGTTTCTTTATCCGGAATACCTGGGTGATGTTGAGTTTTTTGCCCACTTGATTTTAGGGTTCAGTTGTGGTGTCTTCGTAATGGCGTACAACATCTCCAGTTACATTCTTAATGGCTTTCGTTTTCCGTTCATTGCCACACTAAACAGGCCCTTTATCAAGTTTTGTCTGAACAACACGCTTATTCCTGGCTCATTCTTCATTACCTACATCATTGGATTAATTGCGTTTCAGGCAGATAGTGAGTTAAGCAACGGTCAGATTACCATCAACATCATTGGTTTCGTGGCTGGAAACCTGATTTTCCTGGTCACCTCCCTACTCTACTTTTTCCTTACAAACACCACTGTTTACAAACTATTCGGACGACCACCCAAGGATGAAGTTGACGGAGATGAGCGTGGACCTCTGCAAGATGTATTTCATAAGAAAAGGCCGTGGTACAAGATGTTCAACAACGACCGTGAATGGCGTGTTGGATCCTACCTTTCCGGCCCTTTTAAGATAAAGATAGCGCGTTCGAGCAAGCACTATGACAAGGATATGCTCAACAAGGTGTATGCGCAGCATCACAACAATGCTTCGTACTTCCAAATTGGGGTAATTGCAGCATTATTAGTGATTGGTATATTCCGGGAGAACCCTTACCTCGAAATCCCCGCTGGGGCAAGCATTTTCCTTGTTCTTGCCATCTTCATCATGCTCTTCAGTGCCATCTATTCATGGCTCAAGCAATGGTCTGTGATTACAGTGGTGATTGTGCTGTTACTCATCAATAAACTAACCTCCTTTGACAACAACTACTATAAGTCTGAGGTCTATGGCCTAGACTATAGCATGCGTGCAGCAATGGTTACAGATGATGTGCTACTGAAGGAGTACACAGATCAGCCAGGGTTTGAAAAGGATTACCAACATGGCTTGGAAATGCTTGAAAACTGGCGAGCAAAGTTCCCTAAGGATGAGAAACCAAAATTGATCTTCATCAACTGTAGTGGAGGGGGCTTACGGGCTGGATTGTGGACCACACTGGCTCTCCACGAAGCAGATAAACGCATTGGCTCCAACCTTATGCAACATAGTATAATGATTACCGGAGCCTCTGGAGGCATGGTAGGAGCCGCCTATCTCAGAGAGTTATACATCAAACATCGCGCTCACCCTGAACGTATCGACTCCCTTACGAAAGACATATCTAAGGACCTCTTGAACCCCGTGGCTGTAAATCTTGCCATGTACGATATGTTCTTTAGGTTCCAGAAGTTTGAGTACAAAGGAAAATCCTATTCTAAAGACCGTGGATACAGCTTCGAGCGTAAGCTGTTCGAGAATACCGGTGGATTGTTAGACAAACCACTGGGCTCATATCGTGATGCGGAGCATCAGGGCACCATACCCACCATGGTGTTCTCACCCACTGTGGTAAATGATGGCAAACGATTACTCGTAAGTGCGCAACCCATCGCCTACCTCACAAGGGATGATGTAAGTCTTACCAAGCTGAAAATGAAGCGATTACCAGAAGCTTTAGAGTTCAGCAAACTGTTCTCACAACATGGGGCAGAAGACGTTAAGCTTTCCACTCTATTGCGCATGAGCTCTACATTTCCTTACGTTTTCCCGGCCGCTTCACTGCCAACTGAGCCAGAACTGGAGGTAATGGATGCAGGAATACGGGACAATTATGGGGTAAGGCTGTCACTTAATTTCATTTCTGTTTACAAGGACTGGATTAATGAGAATACCAGCGGTGTAATCATTGTTCAAACGAGGGATGTACCCAAGAATTTTGAGTCTAGAGACGCAAGCAAAAAAGGGATATTCAGTCAAATGGCTAGTCCACTAGGCGCTTTTTACCAGAACTGGCCTAAGATTCAGGATTTTGACCAGGACGAAATGATAGAGGTTTTGGCAAGATCTTTAGACGTTCCCACGGACGTTGTTCCACTTGAATTATCACACTCGAAATCTGATTATATTTCATTGAGCTGGCACCTCACCAAAGAGGAAATTACAAGGATTGAGGAATCCATTGAGCAGCAAGAGTTTCAGGACAATTGCAATAGGTTAAAAATTCTTTTGAAGTGAGGCCACCTTTTGGTCCTGTTTTTCGTCTAACAATTAGATTGTGAAAAACTAGCTGAATCGTGCGTGAATATTGACCGATTTAGCTTAAATTTAAAGACCTAACCTGCTCACGTGATGCACTTTAAGAGAATTCTCATCTCCTTTGTATTGGCATGTATGTCCATTTCGGCATTTAGCCAGACTATTCTTTTCATCGACTACAACAACTCTTTTTCCAGTGATCAGCAACGCTGGGGAGGCACGATTTACAACTATTTAGTTGCAACCAGACCAGCCGTTACAAGGGTGGCTACCGTGCCAGCAACAATTAATCCGGCTACTTATAGCCAGGTTTGGCTTTATGGTAACCCTGGTGCCATTACAACGGCTAATATGAATCCGATTCTGGCGTACATCAGAGCAGGTGGTGCGTTCTACATTCAGTCGGAGGTTAGCTGTTGTCCGCAACAAGCCGCTTTTGGTAAAGCAGTTATTGATTCCGTTGTAACAGGCGGTACTTCAATTGTTCACAATCCTACCAAGAGTGGTAAGTTTCTCTACTCGCATACCCAAACATGCTGTCCACAGTGGACCAACATTGGGTGGGCGCTTAGGCCATTTACGGGTGTTCCGGCAGCCAACATCATGTTCCAGATCACAAACAACTGTGGAGCTTATGCCAATGATGTGTGTGGTGTAATGTTTGCCAGTTGCGACATGAAGAATGGCCAGGGAGCCATGACTATGACCGGTGACTTCAACATGTTTGTGAGGTCTACGATCTGTACTGGTAATGCAGCACACACGCAGCCGCTTGCAACGCAACCGGTAGATCACATTGCAGATCTAATGATGAACCTGGTAAACTGTAGCTACACATGTGCAGCTACTGGTCCAAACCCTGTGAACCTTGGAAATGATACTTCCATCTGCGGTGGTGACTCCATTCTGCTTTCCTCCGGAACAGGTGGCGTGCCGCACCAGTGGTCAACAGGAGACACTACAACATCGATCTACGCCAGCACTCCTGGAACGTACTACGTTGATGTTGGTACTCCTCCTTGCCAGGTGACAGATACCATCGTTATCCAGGTTGGAGCTGCTTATACAGGAACAACCAACACTTCTATCTGCCAGGGTGACTCGGTATTTGCCAAAGGCCAGTGGCAACACACTACAGGCATGTATGTGGATACAATCACATTGCCGGGTGGGTGCGATAGCATATTCGGAATTAACCTTACCGTGAATCCGGTATATAACTCTACCCTCACCCCAAACATCTGTCAAGGAGACAGTGCGTTTGCAGGTGGCGCGTGGCAAACATCAACAGGAACATACCTGGACAACCTTACTACAGCAGCTGGTTGTGACAGTACGATCACCACTAACCTTACTGTTCACATCAACCAGGCACTGAACGTGAACCAAACAATCTGTCAGGGTCAAACGTACTTTGCCGGTGGCGCATGGCAGTCCACATCAGGACTCTACTATGATTCACTGCAGACCAGCAATGGTTGTGACAGTGTGGTCACTACAAGTCTTGTTGTAAACCCGGTAAGCTCAAGCAATAACAACATTAACATCTGTAACGGAACCAGCTATAACTTCTTTGGCAATAGCCTTACAACTGCTGGTACATACACCGACACAGTGAAGAATGGTAACTCTTACGGTTGTGACTCTGTGGTTATCATCAACCTTGTGGTTGACCCTAGCTACAGTAACACTGTTACCAACATCCTTTGTGAGGGTGACAGCTTCTATGTAGGAACAGGATATGTAACCACGGGTGGTACATTCATCGCCAACATGACAACTGGTGCTGGATGTGACAGTAACACTACTTATGTACTTACTTACTACCCTAGAGTTCCTCTAGTGCTTCGTTCTGATACAACGCTTTGTCTTGAGACACAGCTAAGCATTGGTGTTAATGTAGACATGGATCACACTTACCAGTGGAACACAGGTTCAAGCGGTGCAACCATGACTGTTGAAGAGCCTGGTAACTACCAGCTGACAGCTACACACAAGTACTGTCCGTTTGTAGAGTCAGATGATGTGATCATTGATTACAAAGATTGCAACTACCACATCTACATCCCTAACACCTTCACGCCTACTGGTGAAGGTCTGAACGATCGCTTTGGTCCTAAGTTCTTCGGTGAGTTTGATACTGACAACTACTACTTCGCCATCTTCAACAAATGGGGTGAGCTTCTCTTTGAGACCAACGACATGAATGAGAAGTGGAATGGTAAGATCAAGAACGACCAGATTAAAACTGATACATACGTTTGGAAGCTTCGCTACAAGCCAGTCTATGGCGATGAGCAAAGCGAGATCGGACGTGTGACTTTGCTGAAATAACGAATAACCTGCCTATCCGTTAAGTATGAAAAGACTGCTAACAACTGCTATGATTCTGGGGATGAGCCTCGCCTCATTTTCGCAGAACATGCTGATCGTTGATTACAACAACGCGTTTTCAAGTGATCAGAACCGATGGAACAGTACGATCTACAACTACCTTGTTGGATCAAGACCCGCTGTTACCCGTGTAAACACTATGCCTGCAACCATAAGCAACGTGACTTATGATCAGTTATGGCTTTACGGCAACCCAGGGGCTATTACTGCTGCCAACATGAACCCACTACTTAACTTCATCAGAGGTGGTGGAGGTGTTTACATCCAATCAGAGGTAAGTTGTTGTAACCAGCAGGCTGCATATCTGAAGGCGGTAATGGACTCAATGGTTGCAACAGCAACTATTCAGCACAGCACCATGTTGGGTGGTCAATTCCTTTACAACCACGGTCAACCATGTTGTCCTCAGTTTACAGAATCAGGAGCAGCTATTAGACATTTCGTTGGCGTACCTGGTATTAACCAACTCTTTACTGTAAGCAACACTTGTGGTAGCACAATTGGTATTGGTACTGTTGCGGGTGTAGCTTTCGCAAGTTGTGACCTAAGAGGTGGTCAAGGTGCTTTAACAGCAACAGGTGACTTTAACATGTTTGTAAACGCTCCTACTTGTACGGGTGCTACTGGCCTTTGGGCTACATCGCCACTAAACACACAACCAGTTGATGTGATCGCTGACCTAATGATGAACTTGATCAACTGTCAGTATGGATGCCAGACGGTAATTGGTGGTCCGATCAACCTAGGAAACGATACTACTATTTGTGGTGGTGACTCTATCCTACTTGCAACAGGCGCAGGTGGTCAACCACATCAGTGGTCAACAGGTGACACGACTACTTCAATTTACGTGAACACTCCAGGGACTTATTATGTAACGGTTGGATCCAACCCTGCATGCCAGGTAACGGATACCATTAACATAACAGTTGGTGCCGCATTCCAGCAAACAACCAACACTTCTATCTGCCAAGGTGACTCGGTATTTGCCAGAGGTCAGTGGCAACACAATACTGGTCTGTATGTAGACACAGTTACACTGCCAGGTGGATGTGATAGCATATTCGGAATTAACCTGACTGTGAATCCTGTTTACACAAGCACTTTGAATCCTGTTATTTGCCAGGGTGATAGTGTATTTGCCGGAGGGATATGGCAAACATCAACAGGAACATACCTGGACAACCTTACTACAGCAGCTGGTTGTGACAGTACGATTACCACTAACCTTACTGTTCACATCAACCAGGCGCTGAACGTGAACCAAACAATCTGTCAAGGGCAAACGTACTTTGCCGGTGGCGCATGGCAGTCCACATCAGGACTCTACTATGATTCACTGCAGACCAGCAATGGTTGTGACAGTGTGGTTACTACAAGTCTTGTTGTAAACCTGGTAAGCTCAAGCAATAACAACATTAACATCTGTAACGGAACCAGCTATAACTTCTTTGGCAATAGCCTTACAACTGCTGGTACATACACCGACACAGTGAAGAATGGTAACTCTTACGGTTGTGACTCTGTGGTTACCATCAACCTTGTGGTTGATCCTAGCTACAGTAACACTGTTACCAACATCCTTTGTGAGGGTGACAGCTTCTATGTAGGAACAGGATATGTAACCACGGGTGGTACATTCATCGCCAACATGACAACTGGTGCTGGATGTGACAGTAACACTACTTATGTACTTACTTACTACCCTAGAGTTCCTCTAGTGCTTCGTTCTGATACAACGCTTTGTCTTGAGACACAGCTAAGCATTGGTGTTAATGTAGACATGGATCACACTTACCAGTGGAACACAGGTTCAAGCGGTGCAACCATGACTGTTGAAGAGCCTGGTAACTACCAGCTGACAGCTACACACAAGTACTGTCCGTTTGTAGAGTCAGATGATGTGATCATTGATTACAAAGATTGCAACTACCACATCTACATCCCTAACACCTTCACGCCTACTGGTGAAGGTCTGAACGATCGCTTTGGTCCTAAGTTCTTCGGTGAGTTTGATACTGACAACTACTACTTCGCCATCTTCAACAAATGGGGTGAGCTTCTCTTTGAGACCAACGACATGAATGAGAAGTGGAATGGTAAGATCAAGAACGACCAGATTAAAACTGATACATACGTTTGGAAGCTTCGCTACAAGCCAGTCTATGGCGATGAGCAAAGCGAGATCGGACGTGTGACTTTGCTGAAATAACTAAAGGCCCCGCTTGGGGCCTTTTTATTTACTACTACTATGCGATTCTTTCTAGCCACGGGGTTATCTCTTTGTATTGGACTTGTTTCTGCTCAAACCAATATGCTTAGCACCAATGGAACTGCAGAGCAGGTTATGTTGGGTAACTACACGCCCTCTACTTACCAGGCAAGCAACGTTATTATTCACCCCGATAGCATTATTGCAGGTGTCCAGGCGGAAATGGAGCCAGATTCGATATTCAGCTATCTCACAAAGCTTTCCTCTTTTCAGAACAGAAACACTGGGTCTGATACGGTTTCATCGGTTAGAGGAATAGGTGCAGCCAGGAGATGGGCATACAGTAAGTTCCAGCAGTTCAGTGCTGGCGCAGAGAACAGGCTTCTTCCCTCCTACTTGCAATATGACAATACCACATGCGGTGTATTAACACATCGAAATGTATTCGCTGTTTTACCGGGAATGGACATCAATGACAATTCGATCATTATCGTTGAAGCACATATGGACAGCCGTTGTCAAACATCTTGCGATACTGTATGCCTTGCTGAAGGCGCTGAGGACAATGCCTCAGGAACAGCATTGGTGCTTGAATTGGCGAGAGTGATGAGTAAATACTCTTTTGATCACACAATCGTGTTTATGACAACCACCGGTGAAGAGCAAGGATTGGCGGGTGCCGATGCCTTTTCTGCGTACTGCGTACAAAAGAGCATTGACATTAAAGCTGTATTCAACAATGATGTAGTTGGTGGAATCATATGTGGCGCAACATCTTCAGGACCCTCGTGCCCTGGCTTGAACCACATCGATAGTACGCAGGTTAGATTGTTCTCTCAAGGCACATTTAATTCCAGAAACAAAAGTCTTTGCAGATGGATTAAACTGGAGTACGCAGAGGAACTGTACAATATTGCTCCTATTAAAATGATGCTCACAATAATGAATGCGGAAGATCGTGTTGGCCGTGGTGGTGATCATATTCCATTCCGACAGGATGGCTTCGCTGCAATGCGTTTCTGTTCAGCCAATGAGCATGGTAACGCTTCAGCCGGACCTGGTTATACAGATAGACAACATACACATAACGATATTCTTGGCCTGGATACAGATACCATACCTGGACTCGATTCATTCTTCGTTGATTTCAATTATCTGCTAAGAAATGCGGCCATCAATGCAAATTCCATAACCATGGCTGGTGTTGGGCCTGAAAAGGTGACCTATACTGCCACTAAATACAATGGTGGGTTAATCATAAACATTACGGACCCATTAAATTACGATCATTACCGTGTGGGTATTCGCAGCTCACAGCATGATTTTGACACAATATTTACCTTCCTTAACACCAAGACAGACACCATATATCCCGTTGGAGGTACCGTGTTTGTAACCGCAGCCAGTGTTGACTCAAATGGAGTGGAATCCTTCTTTTCAGATGAACAATTCTTTACCAACGTGGGATTCGCGGAACACCCCATTCCTGTCAGCCAAGGTGTTGAACTCTTGCAGAACGTCCCGAATCCATTTGACGAGTCCACTGCACTCTCGGTGAACGTTACCGCCAGAAAGCTAAGGTATAAGAGGGCTTATATCATGATCACAGACATACAAGGCAAGGAAATCCAAAGGCTTCCTATTCAGCTGGAAAAGGGAATGAATGCGGTGACGTATCACCATGGATATGGCCAAATAGGAACCTACGTTTACAGCTTATTTATTGACGGCCAGATGGTATCATCCAGGCGAATGATCTTCGCGAATTAGTATTGAAGTAAATCTTCAACTGAGGAGGACAACCTGCTGCTAGCCAAGAAGTTGTTTTCTAAATCAGATGCAAATGGCACGGGCGTGTCAAGACTGGCACATCTTTTTACTGGTGCATCAAGAAATTCAAAGCATGATTCATTGATCAGTGCAGCGATGTCTCCTCCCAAACCTCCAGTCAATGTATCCTCGTAAAGTACGATGGCCTTACCTGTTTTGCGGACAGACCCAAAGATCGTTTCCGTGTCCAGTGGAGCAAGCGTACGCAGATCTATGATCTCTATAGATTGATCGGGATGCTCTTCCGTGTATTTTAACGCCCAGTGCACTCCCTGACCGTAAGTAACAATTGTAAGATCTTCACCTGTTCTGAGTACGTTGGCCTTACCAAATGGAATGGTGTAATAATCCGTGCTCACATCCTCTTCAATACTCCTGTACAACGCTTTGTGTTCAAAGAACATCACAGGATTTGGGTCTTCGAAGGCTGCCAATAACAATCCCTTGGCATCCGCTGGAAATGCAGGATAGGCAATCTTAAGTCCAGGAGTATGATAGAACCACGATTCATTGGATTGGGAATGAAACGGCCCTGCTGCAACGCCAGCACCGGTGGGCATACGTACCACAACATCCGCATTTTGCCCCCATCGCCAATGGATCTTGGCCAGGTTATTAACGATCTGATTAAAGCCCTCGGTCACAAAATCTGCAAATTGCATTTCCACCATAGCCTTCATTCCTTTGATTGAAAGGCCTAAACCGGCACCCAGAATTGCTGATTCACATAAAGGAGTGTTCCGAACCCGTTGATTACCGTACTTATCCGCCAATCCTTCAGTTGCCTTAAATACACCTCCGTATTCTGCAATGTCCTGTCCCATGTAAATCAAGTCAGGATGCTTCTCTAAAGCCAGATCCAGTGCATTATGCACAGCATCGATCAATCTCATCTTTTCCGCTGTACCATTGGCCTTAACCGCCTCCAGTTCAAATGGCTTGTGCAAATCCAGCACTTCTCTTTCAGTATCAGGAGTTATGGCTTCTTCTTCATTCGCTTTCGCCCACTCTGCGTCTATTTCACTCTTGATCTCCTTCCTTAGTGCTTCTACATCCCCCTCTGTAAGTACCCCCTCCTTGATCAGCCATTCCTGGTATCGATCAACAGGATCCTTCTTGGCCCACTCGTCCATAAGCTCCTGGGGTACATACTTGGTACCTGAAGCCTCCTCATGTCCCCGCATTCTGAACGTAAGACACTCCAGAAGCACCGGTTCGGGCTTCTCTCTAATATCCTTGGCAATGGACCTCACCTTGTCAAAAACATCTATCACATTGTTTCCGTCCACCTGCTCTGCCCGGATTCCATAACCAATGCCTTTATCTATAAATTGCTTGCATTTGAACTGCTCGGAAGATGGTGTAGACAGTCCATACCCATTGTTCTCAATAACGAAGATGACCGGCAATCCCCAGACAGCAGCTGTATTCATTGCTTCATGAAAATCCCCCTCACTTGTTCCACCATCACCTGTAAAAACAAGCGCACACTTTTTCTCCTCCTTTAGCAAATGAGCGAGCCCTATTCCATCAGCAATACCCATTTGCGGACCCAGGTGCGAAATCATTCCAACAATCTTATACTCTTGCGTTCCAAAATGGAAGGACCGATCCCTTCCTTTGGTAAACCCACTCATTTTCCCTTGCCACTGTGCAAATAGACGGTGCATAGGCACACCACGGGTTGTGAAAACACCTAAGTTACGGTGCATGGGAAGCATGTACTCATCTTCTTCCATGGCCATAGCCGAGCCTACCGAAATAGCCTCCTGACCAATACCTGAAAACCACTTGGAGATCTTGCCCTGCCTAAGCAGTACCAGCATCTTCTCCTCGATCATTCTTGGAACGAGCAGCTTCCGGTACATTTCCTTCAATTCATTCTTCGTATATATCCTCTGACGGAATTCCATATCGTAAAGTTGGTCAAAGTTAGTTGTTGGTTCGGAATTACAGCAATAGGTCACAACTTATAGCTTATTGTATCTACCTTTAAGCCGTATGGCGAGGAAATTACTCTTCATTATCAATCCAATCTCCGGCATAGGCAAACAGAAAACCGTTGAGAAGTTACTGGAACGCAGGATGCCGCCAACTGGTGACACTTACGACATTGCATATACCGAAGCCCCTAAACATGCCATCGATATCAGTAGGGAAGCAACCAAGACATACGATGTTGTAGTTGCTGTGGGAGGAGATGGCTCTGTTAACGAAACAAGTAAAGGTTTGATAGGCAGCGAAACAGCGCTCGGCATTCTGCCTTCCGGGTCTGGTAACGGATTAGCCCGACACCTGAACATTCCCATGGATCTTGAGTTCGCATTAGATGTGATCATCGAGGGAAATACCAAAAGAATTGATACCGCCAGCATTAATGATGACATGTTCGTTGGCATAGCTGGACTTGGGTTTGACGCACACGTAGGATGGGAGTTTTCGAAATTTGGAAAGCGTGGATTCTGGTCTTACGTGCAGGTTACCTCGAGGGAATTCATGCAATACCAACCCAGTGAATACCAAATCAGTATCGATGGGCACACATTTACAACACAGGCATTCCTCATATCAATAGCCAATTCAAGTCAGTACGGCAATGATGCCTACATCGCTCCAGAGGCCAGGATTGATGACGGTTACTTACGTATATGCATACTTAACAAAATGCCACTACTTGAGATTCCTGGGTTTACCATGAGGCTTTTCAACAAGACCATAACCGAATCCAAACACCTAACCACCATAAAAGGCAAGCAAATATCTATTGAACAGAAAGGAGAGATCGCTCATGTAGATGGTGAACCAACAAAGCTTGGTAAACGCATTGATATTGAAGTTATTCCGAGCTCACTTAAAGTTTTGTGCTAATGGCTAAGAAGAAAAAGAATATCGTCTACTCAACCAATCCTGACTTTAGCTACGAATATGACGAAGAACAGGAAGAAGACACAATCTCTCCAGGGCAACAAAACCTTAGAGTGATGATCGATAGGAAAAACAGAAAGGGAAAAGCTGTGGTGCTTATCGAAGGGTTCGTTGGCACAAGTGAAGACCTTAATGACCTTGGCCGCTGGCTGAAATCAAAATGCGGGGTTGGTGGCAACGTTAAGGATGGACAAATCATCATTCAGGGAGACAATCGCAAAAAAGTTGCAACCGTTCTTGAAGAACGTGGTTACAGATTTAAACTGGTAGGTGGTTGATTAGCTCTACTTGATCCGAGTACTCTTGCAGAACCGTCTTATTGTCTTGCACTTCGATCCAACGGATTTGATTCAAGCCAGTGAGTTTCCACACTTCCACAAAGAATCCGTTACACGTGAACAAAGAAACCATGTGTTCTCCCGAAATTCTCGACCCTACGAATTCGCCTTCCTGCTTGAGTATTGAATACCGCTTCTGAAGTGACAGTTTGCCAAAAGCACGTGCATCCATCAAAACTTAATCTTGGTTGTGTGGGTTCCCTTCTTCCCTTTGTTTGGGAGTTTAACACCGCTCTTGTTGTCCTTGGATTCTGTCTTATTCACTTTGAACCCAGCCTTCTCCTCCTCCCTCTGTTTGATGAGGTTCTCAATTTCCTTGATCTTCTGCGTTGGATATTCCTTTTCTGGCCACACATCGTGTGCTTCCTGGTACTTGCTCTTGGCTTCTTCCAAAGCATCCTCCTGAAGCTTCTTATCTGCAGCAGCAATCAAACTGTTGTATTTGGTTTGCTTTTCCTGCAACTCGGCCCTTCTCTTTGCTTCTGCCTCTTTTTGAGCTTCAATAGCTGCAGCCGCCTTAGCCCGCTCTTCTTCTTCCTTTAGTATTCTGAGTTCCGCAAGCTTCTTATCTATTTTGGCGATCTGTTCTCTAGGGTATTGCTCGTTCTTCTTGATCCTTGTGGCAAGCAGGTACTTATCGCGCGCTGCATCCCATTTCTCCTTGTCATAAAGCGCATCTCCTGAGGATATTAGCCCCCTGTACTTTGTTTCTGTCTCTGATTTAGCTCGCGCTTCTTCTTCAGCTTTTCTCTTCGCTTCGGCAAGTGCAGCCGCCTTGGCTTCTTCTTCCGCTTTGCGTTTTGCTTCTTCCTCAGCCTTACGTTTAGCCTCTAACTCAGCTTTTCGCTTTGCTTCCTCTTCTGCTTTACGCCTGGCTTCTTCCTCCGCTTTCGCCTTCGCCTCAGCTTCGGCTTTCAACCGTGCCTCTTCCTCAGCTTTTCTCTTCGCCTCCTCCTCTGCCTTGGCTTTAGCTTCAGCCTCTGCCTTCAAACGAGCTTCTTCTTCAGCTTTCCGCTTCGCTTCCTCTTCTGCCTTCCTCTTTGCATCCGCCTCTGCTTTAGCTTTTGCTTCCGCTTCAGCCTTCAACCGTGCTTCCTCTTCCGCCTTCGCTTTGGCCGCTGCTTCAGCTTTTAACCTTGCTTCCTCCTCTGCTTTTCTTTTCGCCTCTTCTTCAGCTTTACGTTTTGCTTCTTCTTCAGCCTTGGCTTTGGCTTCTGCCTCTGCCTTCAATCGCGCCTCTTCATCCGCTTTCGCCTTAGCTTCTGCTTCTGCCTTTAATCGAGCTTCTTCCTCAGCTTTGCGCTTTGCCTCCTCTTCCGCTTTCAATCGAGCTTCCTCTTCAGCCTTTGCTTTAGCCTTGAGTCGTGCCTCTTCTTCTGCTTTTCTTTTGGCCTCCGCCTCCGCTTTGGCTTTTGCTTCAGCTTCTGCCTTTAGACGTGCTTCCTCCTCTGCTTTCCGTTTCGCCTCTTCTTCGGCCTTGCGTTTTGCTTCTTCCTCCGCCTTCGCTTTAGCTTCTGCTTCCGCTTTCAATCTGGCCTCTTCTTCCGCTTTACGTTTTGCTTCCTCCTCCGCTTTTCTTCTGGCCTCCTCTTCTGCTTTCGCTTTCGCCTCCGCCTCTGCTTTCAGGCGAGCTTCTTCCTCCGCCTTTGCCTTAGCCTCAGCTTCAGCTTTAAGTCGCGCTTCTTCCTCAGCTTTTCTCTTCGCCTCTGCCTCTGCTTTGGCTTCCGCTTCTGCTTTGAGGCGTGCTTCTTCTTCCGCTTTCGCTTTAGCATCAGCTTCTGCCTTAAGCCGCGCCTCTTCCTCCGCCTTGGCTTTAGCTTCTGCTTCTGCTTTCAAACGTGCTTCTTCCTCAGCTTTAGCCTTTGCCTCGGCCTCAGCTTTCAACCTTGCCTCTTCTTCGGCTTTGCGCTTCGCTTCTTCTTCCGCCTTAAGTTTATCATCTTCCAATCTCTTCAGAGCCGCTTCGGCTTCTGCTAGTTTCGCCTTAGCGGTAGCATCTCCTGGTTTTGCGGATAACGCTTTTTGAAAACTACTCTTGGCACCATTGTACTCTTCCTTACCCATCTTTCGCGTACCATCCGCCATTGCATCTTCGTACAACAACTGCTTTCTACGCTCCTCTTCCTTCTTACGATCATACTCCTCCAACAGGTCAGCAATTCTGTTCTGCATTTTGCTGGTATAAGCGAAATCCCAATCAATTTCATTGGAAGACGCATTGTACCTCGAAATACCTATAGGTTCATTAAGGAGCGAGAAGTTCACCCCCGGAATATTTTCGAACAACGACATCTCCACAAAGAAGTCCTTGATCTTATACATCTTGTCTGCAGGCACCCCCTTGGTATCGATCTTGATCTTCTTACTTACATAACCACTCATGGAAAACTTGATCATGTAAATGTGTCCGAAACGAAGATCATACTGGAACTTACCATTGGAAGCTGTACTACCTGTTTTGTAAGCGTTTCCGTCTTCTTTGATATCAACAGTAACACCGCTCAGCTTATCGCCCCTTTCAAAGTGCTTCACCACACCAGAAAGCTCCAGCGTAGCCTCCTCTTCCTGAGCAAACAAATAGCCTACAGGAAGCAATAACAGTAAGGAAAGCAGGTGTTTTATCATCAATTCAGACCCAATAATTTTCTAAATTAGCAATAAAAATCAGGCCAAATTTTCAAGGCATATAAAACTGTGACAATGAGAAAAGTATTAGCGATTCTAGCATGTGCTACCCTAATAGCATGCTCGGGAGGTGAAGGAAATGGAGAAAACGGAGGCGATGCAGCCGGAGAATGGAAAGTGAGCTTTGACGCTTTAATGAGCGAGCATCAGGATTTCATGGGGGCTTATAATGCCAAATTGGACGAATTGGAAGAATGGGCCGGCAAGCACGAGCAGAAAGGTGATTCATCTTTTATGGCACTCGAAGAAACACACACTTCCATGCTTGAAAAGCACGAGGACTGGATAGAAGAATACGCATTCAACATTAAAGACCACGAGGACCTTAAGGCTGCTTACGATGCTGGTGAATTAACTGAAGAGGAGCTTAAAGCAGATATTGGAACCATCGATGGTCATACACAAGGGATCAAAGATGCCCGTGAAGGGATGCTTCAGACCATTGATGGAATGATCACAGAACACATGCAAGCCGTTTCCAGCAATGATGATGACGGCTTCGAAGATGATCTGTAAGCACTAGTTAATTGGATACATAGTTTGTAAATTCGGTCGCCCAATCCAAAGGTTTATGAAAAAGTCACTATTGACAGCGTTGATGTTAGCGCATGTTCTCCTTTTCGCCCAGAACGAGAACATGAACTATAATAAGTTCAAACAGCTGAAGCAGGAACTGGCTACACCTAATGTTTACCGAACTGCATCAGGGGCACCTGGTCACGCGTACTATCAGCAGCGCGCTGATTATGATATGAAAATAGAGCTGGACGATGACAAGCAGAAGATCACCGGAAGCGAAACGATCACCTATTACAACAATTCGCCAGACGAGCTTAGATACCTATGGATTCAATTGGATCAGAATGTTAGGGCCAAAGATTCTGATACCTATAAAGTGCAGACGAATTCACTTGATGATGGACTAACTGTCAATGAACTACAGCGACTACATAGCGATTTCGATGGTGGCTTCAAGATTCAGTCAGTTACAGATGCCGGGGGCAAGAAACTCAAGCATGTGATCAATAAAACCATGATGCGCATTGATCTGCCAAGACCTTTGGCTCCAAAAGCCTCGTACAGCTTCAAGATCAAGTGGTGGTACAATATCAACGACCGGATGAAGATTGGCGGTCGTTCTGGTTACGAGTATTTCGCGAAAGAAGACAACTACCTATATACCATCGCGCAGTTCTATCCAAGAATGTGTGTGTATAACGAGGTAGAAGGATGGCAGAACAAGCAATTCCTTGGCCGCGGAGAGTTCACGCTTACATTTGGGAACTTCAAAGTGGCCATCACGGTACCTGAAGACCACATTGTGGCATCAACGGGGATGCTTCAGAATGGAAGCTCAATCCTTACCACAGATCAGAAAGCAAGGTGGAAGAAGGCCCTGAACTCATTTGACAAACCAGTGATCATCGCCAACCAGGATGAGGCGATTGAAAGGGAGAAGAAACACGCCAAGAAGAAAAAGACCTGGATCTACAAGGCTGAAAACGTGCGTGACTTTGCATTCGCCTCGTCCAGAAAGTTCATCTGGGATGCACAAGCCGTAAAAATTGGCGGCAAGACTGTTATGGCAATGTCATACTATCCGAAGGAAGGAAATCCACTTTGGGAAAGGTACTCTACCAAGGTTGTCGCCCACACCATCAAGACCTACTCGAAGTACACGGTTGATTACAATTACCCCGTTGCTATTTCGGTTCATGCCGCTGACATAGGTATGGAATACCCCATGATTTGCTTCAACTTCGGCAGACCCGAGGAAGATGGTACTTACAACCCAAGAACCAAATATGGTATGATTGGGGTTATCATACACGAAGTTGGTCACAACTTCTTCCCAATGATCATTAACTCTGATGAAAGACAGTGGACCTGGATGGATGAAGGGCTAAACACATTTGTGCAGTACCTCACCGAGCAAGAATGGGAACGCGGCTATCCTTCAAGAAGAGGTCCTGCGTACAAGATCACAGACTATATGGCAGGTGATAAATCCTACATTACCCCTATCATGACCAACTCTGAATCTATTTACCAGTTTGGCAACAACGCTTACGGAAAGCCCGCCACAGCGTTGAATATTCTTAGAGAAACTGTGCTAGGCAGAGAGTTGTTCGACTATTCCTTTAAGGAGTATTGTAGAAGATGGGCCTTTAAACATCCAACACCGGCTGATTTCTTCAGAACAATGGAAGATGCTTCCGGGGTTGATCTTGATTGGTTCTGGAGAGGCTGGTTCTTTACCACTGACCATTGTGATCAGGCTATCGAAAATGTAGACTGGTACCAGATCGATACGCAAGACCCTGAAGTAGAATTCCCAATCAGCAAAAAGGAAGACGACACACGAGAGAATCGATTCATAGGCAACCAGCGCAACAAAACCCAGATTGCGCAAACCATTACTGAGAAGGATCCTGAAACAGTTGACTTCTATACGAAGTATGACCCCTACGAAGTAACCATTCTGGACAAGCAAGACTATGACCTATCAGTAAGTGATTATACGGATGATGAAAAGAAACTCCTCACCAAAGACTTCAACTACTATCAGGTAACGCTTGTGAATAGAGGGGGATTGGTGATGCCGGTTATTTTAAACTTTACCTACGAGGACGGATCGCAAAAATTGGTTCGGATACCTGCAGAAATCTGGAGAATGAACGACCGAAGGGTTCAGAAGGTGTTTGTTTCCAAGAAGAAGGTTAAACAGATAGAATTGGATCCACACCTCGAGATCGCGGATACTGATGAGTCCAATAACTACTGGCCTTCCCGTAAAAAGCCGAACAGATTCCAGATTTACAAGGAGAACTGGAAGATGGAGAATCCTATGCAACGCAAGCAGCGTGCAATCGAAATGGAACGGAAATTGCTGGAAGGAGGTGACTAACCTCTGATGAAGGCAGTAATCTACGCCATACTATTCCTTGGGGTACTCAACCCCACTCCACATGACTTTCATGTGAGCATCCTGAATATGGAGTACAACGCCAAGTCGAAGAACCTTGAGTGTAGTTTCAAGATTTTTATTGATGACCTCGAGAAGGCCCTGATGGAAAATGGCGCTCCCAAATTGAATCTGAACACCAAAACCGAGCACGCCAAAACGAACTACTATATCGTTGCCTACTTAAGAAAGCACTTCAAAGTGAAGCAAAACGGCTCCAACGTTACCTACAACGTAATAGGTAAGGAATATGAGGAGGATGTATGCTGGGTTTACGTGGAAACCGACAAGGTTAAAGACATGAGTTCCCTCTTGGTCAGAAACACGTTGCTGTTCAACACTTTTAGCGACCAGGCTAACATCGTACATGTTAAGCATCCAGACAAAGGCAAGAAAAGTGTTTTCCTTCGCGTTGGAGAACCTGAAGGAACTGTTCACTTTTGAACATTTCCCGGTTGATTAAACCAACCGCTCCCTCCTACCTGCTGCCAGTTTAATTTGTAATCTCGTCCTTATGCGCAGACTGTTGTCGGCATTCATATTAATTACCAGTTCGTTAGGTCTCTTTTCTCAAGAGAAGTTTCCCAAGGGTCTTGACTTTACCATGGCCCGTTACAAGGAAATTCCTGAGGTAAAGAAATTCCTCAAGGAGAACTCCCTCAAAGGCTTTTCTGTAAACGAAGTAGAAGCACAGGTCATGACCGTGAGGTACGAATCCATGGGGCTCAATTGTTATAAGAAGACCAGCGACATGATGGATCGCATTGCCAAAAAGTATCCTTCCGAGATACAGGCCATGGTGAATACAGATAAAGACCTGATTGAACGCATGAAGGCCATCCTTAACGAAGAGGGTATCCCCGAGCATCTGGTTTATCTTACATATGCACTGTCCGGCCTTAACTCTTCAGCCACCACAGATGATGGTCGCGCTGGAATATGGATGCTCCCTTATCACGTTGCCGCGAGATGTAACTGCAGACTTGGGCCACAAATAGATGAGCGGATCAACTATGATTTTGAAAGTCAAACAAGGTGTGCCGCAAAATACCTTAAAGACCTTCACAGAAAATACAAGAATTGGGAACTGGCCACACAAGCCTACATTCATAATCCTGCCAGCCTAAACAGAGCCATCAATAGAATTGGCGGATATGAAGCGCTGCTTTCTGCAGACAGCCTACTACCTAAGCAGTTACGGGAGTCATTCTATGTGTATGAAGCCGTAGCCTACATTGCTAAGTACTGCGCGGAGCTGGGTATTCCAGAAATGAAACTAACCATCAAACGAACCGTTCCATCGCAAGCACTGATGATGCCTGATATGGTATACATGGAGCCGCTTCAAAAGATGCTGGGTATAAAGCAGGATGATATCAAGCGCGACAACCCGGAACTTCGCCATGACGTTATCCCTAAAGGATACCGACTTCGCCTTTCGACTGCTGACCTGGACAAGCTTGAGGCTTCATGTGACTCCTTCTTTAATTACCAGGATTCTGTCTACATAAGAACCAAGAAGAAGTACTTCATTGCTAACAAAGAACGCATCATTGAGGAGCGCAAGATTTTCAAGCGGCCTCCTGGTGTGGCAAAGATTCTATACAAGGTAAAAAGCGGAGATAACCTCGGCTTTATTGCAGACTGGTACGATGTAAAGGTGAGTAAAATTCAATACTGGAACGGTATCCGCAGCTCTCGCATTTACGCTGGCCAGCAATTGGTTATTTATGTACCTCAGTCGAAAGAAGAATACTACCAACAAATAGATGGACTAACATTTAAGCAGAAGCAGCGACTGGATGGCCGTACCATCCAGAAAGGTGGTTCCAAACCATCGGGAAGATCAAAACCCAAATCTGGTGGGAAAACCACCACATCCAAGCCTAAGTCTGGCAATAAGCCAAGAATCAAGAAAGGCGTTTCCTACATCACCTACACGGTGAAGAGTGGAGACAATCTGTGGCTTATAGCCAAGAAATACCCAGGTATTTCAGCGCAGAACATAATGGACCTGAACGGCATCGATAGCAACCTGCAAATCGGTCAAAAATTATACATAAAGGAGAAGTAGCCATGGTAAAACCTATGCATACTTTCGGTTTTGTTGTCAGCGTGCTGGCTGGCCTATTTATAATCTCATGTATACTACCGGAGGACGGCTGGAAAGTAAGTAAGGACTTTGCCTTCAAATTCCCTCATTACAATGATATCCTGCTGGTAGACACGGTTGAAGACAAATCGATTGACGATATCCTGGCCGTGATTGATGATACGCTTGGTGGTGACCTGGACTCAACAGCCATCAAGGACGCTATTAAGCGCAAGGCTGATTCCCTGAAAAAGGTGAACATTAACCTTCAGTACAAAGACAACGACAAATCTAAGTTGTATGCCTTTTTTAAGGCGCTGGATAAATCAAAGTCGAGCGGAGAGAAGATCAGGATTCTACATTATGGTGATTCGCAAATTGAAGGTGACAGGCTCTCCGGATATTTCAGAAACAAGCTTCAAACCAAGTTCGGTGGCCGTGGGCCAGGATTAGTGGCTGCGGTGCCGTTGGTAAACAGTAGATCTATTTCTCAATCCAATTCTGATGAATGGAAACGGTATACCCTTTATGGAAGAAGAGATACGCTGGTAAAACACAAGCGATATGGCCTGCTTGCGAATTTCGGACGCTTCTCTCCTATTGTACCTGACTCCTTGATGAAGGACACCACATATACCGGAACCATTTCATTCAAGCAATCTTATATCGGGTTCTCAAATACCCGCACCTTCTCAAGAGCTGTAATCTACTACGGATATAACCGGTCTGATGTCAAGCTGGAGGTAATGATTAACGGTTCCCTTGCCGGCTCACACTCCATGCCTGCAAACAAGGGATTCAAGAAACTGGTGGTGCCTTTCGCTACCACACCTCAGAAGTTTGACTTTAAGTTCAGCGGTAAGGATAGCCCCGACATCTACGGGATTTCTTTTGAAAGCAACAAAGGTGTAATGCTTGACAACATTGCGCTAAGGGGTAGTTCAGGTACACTGTTTAGCAAGATTCAGAAATCTCAACTACAATCTCAGTATGACGATCTGAATGTTAAGCTTCTGATCCTTCAGTTTGGTGGAAACGTGCTTCCCTACATCAAAAGCGATGCTAAGGCAAAGCAATACGCAGATTGGTTCAAGTCTCAGATATACAGGCTAAAGCAAATGAATCCAGGGGCTTCCGTTATCGTTATTGGTCCTGCGGATATGTCTGTCAAAGAGAAAAGCGAATATGTAACCCACCCCTATCTGGAATCTGTCAGAAACCACCTGAAGGCCGCAACATTTGAAGCTGGTGGGGCTTATTTCGACCTCTATGAAGCTATGGGTGGAAAGAATTCAATGCCACTATGGGTAAAGGCTGATCCTTCATTGGCTGCCAAAGATTACATCCATTTCAATCATAGGGGCGCGCGGAAGGTTGCAGAGATGATTTACCGTTCGCTTGAAAACGATTACAACGCTTACAAAAAGAGAAACAGTGCGAAGTAGACTTGTTGCCATATCAATGTTACTGGCAAGTTCTGGTGTGTTTGCTCAGAACTTCCCGCATCAGCTTGACTATTACGACTTCGTGAATTATGACAAGAACCACATTGAGTTCTATGGTGACACGAGCAAATGGAACCAGCTTTTCTCCAAGTTTGATAAAATCATGTACGAAGGTGAAGGACAGGTTCACATGCTACACATGGGAGGCTCTCACATCCAGGCCGATATCTGGTCAGAAAGGATGCGGGAACGACTTCAGGGTTACGCCAACGGGTCAAACGCTGGTCGTGGCTGGCTTTTCCCCTTCAAAATGGCCAGGACCAACAACCCTTACAATTACTTCGCAATCTGGGATGGTGAATGGACTTACTGCAAGAATGTGATGCGGGAGGTATGTGATCTTGGTGTTAGTGGCATACGTGTTACAACAAAAGATACGCTTACACGGATTAAGGTCAATTTCAGACAGGCACTTCGCGGAATACCTTATCAGCCTTATGATGTGAAGAAACTCACGGTAGTTCATGGTGCTGATTCAGGTTCGTTCAGCGTAATGTTAACGGACTCCAGTGTGCTGCACCAGGTTGGTTACGATAAAGATTTGGGTACAACCACCTTTGAGTTTGACCAGCATCAGCCCAACGTAGAGATCACAATTGCCAAGACTGACTCTACACAAGATCACTTCACGTTGTATGGTTTGTACGTAGAAACGGAAGATCCTGGATTTGTGTACAACGCGATTGGTGTAAATGGTGCGAGTACGCAATCTTACCTCAAATGCAACCAATGGGGCAAGCAAATGAAGGTCATTCATCCGGATCTGGTGGTGTTCTCTATTGGCATCAACGATGCTTATGAGCCCGGTTTTGACCCAGAAGTGTATTACAAGAATTACTGTAAGCTCATGGACATGGTATTGGAAGCCAATCCAAATGCCACCTTCTTACTCACATCCAATAATGACTCCTACTACCGAAGAAGGTATGCCAATCCAAGGGCCATTGAAGCCAGGAAAGTAATGCACAGGCTTAGCAAGAAGTACAATTGTGCCTTCTGGGACATGTTTGAGGTAATGGGAGGGCTCGGCTCAGTTAAACTCTGGGTAGACAATGGGCTGGCACAAAAAGACAAGATCCATTTAACAAGAGAAGGATACCATATGATGGGTGACCTGATGTTCTCAGCCATCATGGAAGCGTATGCTGATTACCAACGAAAGCAGCACAAGGGAGATTGATTAACCAATTCTTCAATATCGATGTATGGAAGGCCATATTCTTGTACAACGAGAATGAAGCGCCTTTCATCTTCACTTCCATTTATTTCTGGATATTCTTTGCGTTCGTGCTGCTTATATTTTCGGTGGGCCACAAGCAGCGCGCGGTCAGGAATGCATTCCTGTTCATTGTTTCATTGTTCTTTTACTGGAAGACCTCAGGTCTGTTCTTCCTGATCCTGGTGTTTAGTACGCTGTCTGATTATCTGATAGGTTGGCTCATTCACAGCAGGAAACAGGAGTGGGTGCGGAGGTCCTGGGTAGCAGCTAGCGTTATTATCAACCTTACTGTACTGTGCTACTTCAAGTACATGTACTTCTTCGTAGAATCCTGTAACGACATGTTCGGTACCGAATATTCGGTATTTAACTACCTCGCACATTGGTCAAACCAATGGTTGGGCACGGGTTTCGATGTGGACAAGATCCTCCTGCCGGTAGGAATATCGTTTTACACCTTCCAAACCATTAGCTACTCCGTAGATGTTTACAAAAAGCGCATTGAGCCGGTGAAGAACATTCTGGATTTTGGTTTCTATGTGTCGTTCTTCCCTCAATTGGTTGCAGGTCCAATCGTAAGGGCCAATGAGTTCATCCCACAACTTTACAAACCTTATAAGCTAAATGGCTACCAGTTTGGTCTGGCCATATTCTGGATACTTAACGGACTGATCAAGAAGATTGTAATTGGCGATTATATGGCCGTCAACTTTATAGACCGTGTTTTCGCTAATCCAACACTGTTTAGCGGGTTTGAGAATCTAATGTCATTGTACGGATATTCCCTGCAGGTATATGCAGATTTCAGTGGATATACTGATATAGCCATTGGCGTTGCCGCGCTAATGGGTTTCAAGCTTCCTACCAACTTCAACTCACCGTACAAAGCCAAAAGTGTAGCAGAGTTCTGGAAGAGATGGCACATTTCCCTCTCTACGTGGCTAAAGGACTACCTGTACATTCCGCTGGGAGGTAACAGGAAAGGAACCGTTGCAACGTACGCCTGTATCGCAGCACTATCGGTATTCCTCGTGCTCATTGTTGGTGAAATGTGGGTGGCCTACCTCCTACTGGCAATTGCATTTGTTCTTACGCTATTGGCTGTTCTTATCCCATCTTTTAGGTTGGCGGTTAGCCACAACATCAATCTCCTTGTAACCATGTTGCTTGGTGGTTTATGGCACGGATCGAGCTGGATGTTCATTGTCTGGGGTGGTTTAAATGGTTTAGGGCTGGTAGTTTACAAGCTTTGGAAGAAGATTAGCCCCTGGGATGGCATAAAACACTGGTCTGTTATAGCCCTTAGAATTTTCATCACCTTCAACTTCATCACTTTTACCCGAATTTGGTTCCGCGGTGAGAGTAAAGAAGGTACAGAACAGATTCTGAACCAGATTGGAAGTGACTTTAGTGCGAATCTCATTCCTGAAATCCTGGTCTCTTACAAGTGGGTGTTCATCACGCTTCTTGTGGGCATGATCATTCATTGGCTGCCTGTTCGGACCAAAGTGTGGTACCGACATCTTTTCATCAAATCTCCCGCAATTGTAAAAATTCTTGCCTGCATCGGGGCGGTCTTTTTAGTCTATCAATCAATGAGTTCCGAGCTTGTCGCGTTTATTTATTTCCAGTTCTAAAACTTTTTGGCACGGTACTTGTTTACAAGGGTATAAACTAAAAACTGAGCCATGTTAGACTTGAAAAAAGAATACAACAAAGCCAAAGAAAGAGCACTTGAACTAATGCTTAACGGACAGATCGCTGCCTACCTCAAGCAGCTTGATGAAATCGAAAACATCAAACTAAAATTGAACGTCCTTAGACTTTCAGCTTAAGACTTTAGTAGTTACCAGGCCTGTCGTCCTCTCGGACGTAGGTTCTGTATTTACCCTTCACAGCAAGAATGATCTCGTATTGCGTTGCATTGCGCAGGAAATGATCTGAGAACCTACAATGCCTAATGAATGGTTCAAATTCACTGTCTTCAAGGTCGATCATATCTGCTTGCCTGTAAATCTTAAGAAGCTCGCTCATCAAGGCAATCTTCTTGTCCTCGTTTTCCAATTGTGCCAACTTCCTTTTTGACCGCTCGTACCTACTAAAGGTCTGATACAGATACGTTATAGGTGAAGAAAGTGCACCAGCAACTGTGTGAATCCTTTCTGGATCTATTTTAGGTCCTAATCTCCTAAGATCCTTTTGTACTTCCGTATACTCCCGGAGTGGTTTCACTTCATGCGCAGCCATATTAATGTTGATCCTGGACAGGGTAATATCTAAACCAAAGACATTCTTGGTTTTCGAAGAATCCCTTAGACATATGTATTTGATAGCATAGCCCGGAACAGAGATCATCAGCGTATCCTTTCTAAGGCACCTGGTAGTAAATCTACCATTGACACTCCCGAAATACCCCAAATTGGTCCGCTTATTGGCAATCATGAGGTAACCTAAGCCTCCCTTCTCTTCTACTCTAACCAAGCCTTTTACGGTAATGGTATCGTTTTGCGCATAAGCGATTTGCCCCAAAAACAGGGCGATTATGAGATATTTCCCGACTTTTATGTTCATGCCGCAAACAGCAGTTCTAAAGCTAACGATTTTACTTCTCGGATGTTTTGTCTTGGGTTGTTCCAAAGTAGAGCCATCCTTCGAAGAAATGCCCAATATCTGTACCAAACATTTGCGTGGGCTGCATGTTCACAGTGATAAGGTAATATGGGTGTCAGGTAAAGGTTCCTTTTGGGGCCTTTCCACAGACGGAGGAAATTCCTGGAGGTCGGGAACTATAGTAGATGAGTATGACCTGGACTTCCGTGACATTCAGGCAATCAATGAACAATCTGCGATCGCCATGAGTTCAGGGTTTCCTGCAACTGTCTATAGAACAGATGATGCAGGAAACACATGGAAACAATGTTTCATCCGTAAAGATTCAGCGTACTTCCTTAACGGCATCGCTACAAACGGAAAGGTGTTCTTCATTTATGGTGATCCTATTGATGGAAAGATGTTACTACTGAAATCGGAAGATGGTATCTCTTGGAATCCGGTTCCCCATGAAGCTCCAACAATGGAAATCAGTGAAATGGGATATGCAGCCAGCGGAACAGGGTGTTTCGTTGTAAGAGATACATTGCACATCATATTAGGTGGTAGCAAATCCAGATTGCTTTCTGCTCCACTCAACACCATGAAATGGGAATCTCAACAATTACCAATGATGACAGGTCCGGGTAAAGGACCATTCTCTTTCAGTTATGCGTCCAGCGCAAGTGCCATAGCTGTGGGTGGAAGCTATATTGACTCCACCAATGCAGATTCAAATGCCGCAGTGCTTCATCCTGAGCATGCCTTAATATGGAGCAATCCCCCCATTCCACCTTTAGGTTACAGATCCTGCGTTGTACACAATGAGGATGTAGCTATCTGCACAGGACGAACGGGAACAGACATCTCATTGGACGGTGGCATGATCTGGCAACCCCTAACCAGCATTGGCTATTTCTCGTGCGAGATTGGCTCTGATTACGCTTATCTTGTAGGAAGAGCTGGCAGATTTGGAAGGGTCAAAATCTATCATTAAGGATGTACAAGCTGCTAAGAGGATTACTGAGAATTGCTGTTTACTCCTATTTCAAGCGAGTTAGAGTAATTGGCAATACGAATATTCCGAAAGGTGTTCCTATCATCTTTGCGTGCAATCACCCGAGCGCCTTCATGGATCCTATTCTTGTAGCCGCCCACCTTCCGCGAAAAGTACACTTCCTGGCGGGGGCAGATTTCTTCTTCAACAAGGCCGTGGGCTGGATATTCAAGCAGCTATGGATGATTCCTGTATACCGCCCGAATAAGATGCCGGGCCAAGGCCACAAGAATGCAGAGGTGTTTAAAGCTTGTTATGACCATCTCGGAAAGCGTGGCGCCATCATGATTTTTCCTGAAGGTGTTTCCATTACCGAACACAAGATCAAACCTGTAAAGACAGGTGCTTCAAGAATCATGTTTGGAGCGGAATCTATTCACAATTTCGAATTGGGTGCCATGATCATTCCCATAGGATTGCATTATACCAATCCACACCAATTCCAAAGTGAAGTGGTTCTGAACATTGGAGATCCCATTACTGCTGCCGAATACCATGAAAAGTACCAAAAGGACGATCGAGAAACGGTTGTTGAACTAACGGATCGCCTGGAATTGGAACTCAAAGAGCTTACCCACCATGTTGATAAGGATGAGATAGGTATTCTTACAGATCAAATCAAAGCTATTTACGGGCACCAGCTACGAGAAGAGATCGTTAGCTCTTCAGACAAATCTGTGCAAGACTTCAGGCTCAGTAAAGAAATCAACGATGCGCTCACGTTCTTCTCGAGCAGAAATCCTTTTATGTTGCTCCAGATGCGAGAATCAGTGAACAATTATGTTGATCTGGCAAACGAACTGGGATTCAGTGATTGGAAGGTAAGGGTAACCGAGCGTAGGTTTAGATTGATCCCCGCAATAATATACACCACATTAACCGCTCCCATCATTCTTCTCGGATACATAGGGAATTTCGTTCCCTATGAGCTGACAGGGTTCATTGGAAGACGTATGAAATCGGATTCTGTGTTCAAGGGTTCGTTTATGCTTACCGTAGGTTTCTTCTTGTTCTGCATATGGTATGCCTGCATATTCCTGATCATTCATAATGTTGTCGGAGGCTGGATGTGGCCCGGAATAGCCTTAGCTACAGCTATGAGTACAGGTTACCTAACCCCTTTCTTTGTACGCCATTTCAGACGGTTAAAACTCAATCTTAGATTTACGCGTTTGATGCTGAGGCGTGATGAAAAGGTGCTTCAACTCATTGCTGAACGAAATTCACTCCACGAAATGTTGGAAGGACTAAAGGATGAATACTTGGGATCTCCTCACATGCAAGAGCGACTGGCTGAACTGCAGGATTCTTAGTCGCATTTTGGCAGGATACAATTGACAGTCGTATATTGGTTCACCACAGTGCTACGCCTTCCTTCATGGGAACCTACCTCAAGAACATTCTCAAGAATTCCAGTACCCGTATACTGGTCATTATCTTCTTTAGTCTTGTAGCGTTAACAGGTTTCTTTTTGGTCTATGGATACTTCTCACAATTGAAATTGTACGAGGAAGCCGAGCTTAACAGACTTAGCGGTGTTGCGAAATCGCTTGCAGTTCAGATTAACGGAGACACACATGCCAGACTTTATAAAGAGTTCCAGCAAAAAGACGGTATAACCAAAGCTGGAGACTCACCTCAGTATGATCAAATTCACAAGCTTCTCGCTAAAGCAGAAGAAGACAATGCACTTGGCACCGCTATTTACACACTTGTTTACGATGAGGAGAATGAGTATTTCAATTTTGTAGTCACATCCCGTGTTACTCCTTACTACAGGCATAGTTGGTTGGAATTCAAGCCTGAACACGTAAAGAAGTACGAAACTGGAGGCCTGATACTTCCCTATGAAGATGAGAACGGAACGTGGTTATCAGCTTTTGAGCCGATCTTGGACTCTGACGGCAGGGTTGTTGCGATAGTTCAGGCTGACGAAAAATTTGGCAAGTTCATTAGTGAAGCCAGGTACGCGATCGCGAAGAATTCGATTATCAGTTTGGTCGTATTTCTGCTTATCGCAGTATTGCTTCTCCGTTCCATTCGTACCATCCTGCTCAAAGAGGAGGAATTGAACAATGAGATCCTTCACCAAAAACTTCTGATCGAAGCGAAGAACAAAGACATCATGGATAGCATCCATTATGCGAAGAAGATCCAGGATGCCATTCTTCCTTCTATCAGTAAGATACAGTCGGTGTTCCCGGATTCCTTCGTACTGTTCATACCACGAGATATCGTTAGTGGAGATTTCTACTGGTTTGCAGAAAAAGACAATCACGCTATCCTGGCTGCTGTAGACTGTACCGGACATGGCGTTCCCGGGGCCTTTATGAGCATGATCGGTAACACCATTCTAAATGATATTGTGATCCATCAAGACATCAACAAACCATCTGAGATCCTTGATCAGCTTGACTCCCGAATCAACAAGGTTCTGGAACAGGAAGGTTCGGACTCAAAGAATAGAGACGGAATGGACCTGGCGCTTTGTTGCTTCCACAAAGACAAGAGTAAGATTGAATACTCTGGAGCCTTCAGACCGTTGATTCACGTTAGAGATAATGAGCTGATCGAGGTTAAGGCCGACAAGTTTCCAATCGGAGGTGGTGACGACTATGGTTCTGAAGTATTCAGTAATCAGGAAATCAACACACAGCCAGGCGATGTGTTCTACATGTTCTCAGATGGGTATCCTGATCAGTTTGGCGGGGAAAAGGGAAAGAAGTTCATGAATAAGCGATTTAAGAACCAGATCATTGATAACCATACTTTGCCAATGCAAGATCAGGCCAAAATGTTCATGGATCTGTTTGATGCGTGGAAGGGAGAGCACGAGCAGGTAGACGATGTTTGCGTTATAGGTGTTCGTGTCTAAAGCCAATTATTCAAATTTTTACGTTTAATTCACGTTAGTTGGATTCAAATCGCACCGTGAAGGGGTTATCTGTTGTTATCATCACGAAGAATGAAGAGCGTAACATCGGTCGCGCAATAGATTCCGTGCGAGAGATCGCAGATGAAATCATTGTCGTTGACTCATTCTCTGATGACGGAACGGAAGCCATTTGTCTTGAGCGAGGTGTTCGTTTTGAAAAGCGGGAATGGGAAGGCTATTCGGCCACCAAGAACTATGCAAACTCCCTGGCTCATTATGACTTCATCTTCTCGCTTGATGCAGATGAAGCGGTTTCGCAAGAACTGCTTGCCAGCATCAACAAAGCCAAAGAAGAAGGCTTAAAGGGGACTTATTCGATGAATCGGTTAACGAACTACTGTGGTTCATGGATCAAACATTCTGGATGGTACCCGGATGAAAAACTCAGAATCTTTCCTAAGGAGGGAACCACCTGGGAAGGTGCCTATGTACATGAAGAGCTCACTTTCAAAAGTCTGTTAACCAACACCCATCTCCGCGGAGATTTAGAGCATTATTCATACTACTCACAAGTTGAGCATCGAGAACGTGCTGATAAATATTCATTATTAACTGCGGAAAAGATGCACGCAGCTGGAAAGACAGCGGGCCCGTTGAAACCCTTTCTCAGTGCGCTTGCCCGGTTCATATCTATGTACTTCTTTAAGCTTGGTTTCCTTGATGGCGCTGCTGGATGGCGCATTGCTGTAATTTCCGCGCAGTCCAATATTCTGAAGTACAAAGAACTGAGAAGGTTGGCTGCACGATGAAATACGTGGTTGGAGACATACACGGCTGCCTCAATACACTCAAAGCACTCATCACACAACTCAACCTTTCTGATGGAGACACAATTGTATTCGTTGGTGACTACATTAACAAAGGGCCCAACTCAACTGGTGTAATCGATTTTATACTGAAACTAGGGCTGGAAGGATATGATGTGGTGACGCTAAAGGGTAATCATGAGGATGATCTTCTTCAATGCTCCTCTCGCCTATCTACCCTGGAGTTTCATACATACGTGGAAGAGAAGCAAGGTAATGCTGATATGCTTGAAGACGGCAAGATAAAAGAACCCTACTTAGGATTTATGCAAAGGCTTGCGTACTACTGGATGGATGAGCATTTCGTTGTGGCACATGCAGGATTAAACTTACAATCCGAAAATCCTCTAAACGACAAGGATGCTTTGCTCAGGATCAGGAAGTTTGGCCACGGTCAGCAGGGCTATGATGGAAAACGTATCGTTCATGGTCACGATCCAACTGATCTACAAGCGATCAAAACAGCAGCAACAGATAAAGCCTGGATCATTCCGTTGGACGCTGGCTGCGTTTACAACAAGGTAGTTCCTGGATACGAGCAGTTTGAATTCGGTCATCTATGCGCCCTGGAACTGGAAACAATGAAACTGTTTGTGCAACCCAATATTGAGAATTAGCACGTTGCAATAACGGCATCAATTTTTCTCTGGAATTCTTTAATCAGCTGCAACCTGTCACCGATCTCGATGATGTATTGCTTACGGTCCAGAAACTTGTACAGGTTCTTTTCCTCTACAACCTGCTTGCGTATGCCGGAGTTTCGGTCAAAGATGAGATATACAGGACCAGACGTATTCTTGAGTCTATCCCTTTGGTATCGAAGATTGAAAAGTTCTAATCTGGAAAGTTGTTGCGTACTCATATCTATTGATTTTGCTTGTTAATGACTATCTGAAGTTTTGAAGGCGGCTGGAATCTCCCGCGTTGCACAGGACCCAATTGAATGGACACATCGTTGTTGCCAAGAATCCCGGCAACTTCTCTGTTATCCACAGCGGAAATGAATCCAATCTTGAAGTGTTTGTAATACACCGCAAGCGCGTGAGGATCAAAAAGATTATCCATCTCACGTACCACCTGCAAAGCCGAGCCTTCGCGCAAGTGATGATACATGTAAGGCACCTGGCAATACTGTATGCCACGGATAGGACCACTATAAAGTGTTTGCGCATATGATTCCCTGCGCGCTGAAACCTTCAATCCGAAAGGTGTAACAGTAATTAGAGATAAGGCATTCATCAGTTGTTCGTTGTTGTTTCGAACAAAGGAATACCCCCAGACCGTAACCTATTTACGGTGCAAAAAAATTAATGGAATCGTCTAAAGTTCTTTCTTCTTGAATTCCCCTGCTTCTTACCAGGAAAGCTCTTCAGACTATAAGCCGCAGTTAGAATAAAATGTCTCCCCAAAGTATTTGAAGTAGACTCCTGAATGAAATTGAGGTTGGTCGTTCTCGAAAAACCGATGTTCTGATTAAGTATATCAATACAACTGAACTTAACCAGAATCCTTTCACTTTTTAAGAATGTTCGAGATAAAGATGATTCGAGAATGGGGAATCCTGCTTCACCATCAAATGCCTCTCCCGCATACTCGACATAATCCGCACTAAACCCGAATGTCCACCGCTTCAGGAAATAGATAGTCAGATCACCGTAATAGTTGGTGTTGAAATAAGTCTGATCTGCGGAGTTTTCAGCAGCAAAATCTGTTAGATTGTAAGTATATGATACTCCAACCTTCACATCAAAGTGTTCCTTCTTTCTGTTCTGAACAGAGAACCCGCTGGTGCTGCTCCAGGTAGTTGTAGTATTGCTAATACCATTCTGAAAGAGGATTCCATTAGAATACATTCCGCTTTGGGTTATATCAAATTTAATCTTCAGCGGTCGTATAGGCGCACCAAATCCACCCCATACATTCACTCGTAAATCGTAATCAACGTTTACGGGAGTGGTATACTGGATCAGGTTCGAATCTAATGTCACCTTATTTTGCACTTTGTCTTCGGTATAGGTGGCCGATAATCCCGCATACGTGTTTGTAAAGGCAAACTGATTAAACGAATGCCAACTCAGCCTTGCGGTATGCGCATACTCGGCCTGTAAATCCGGATTCCCAATGTATATCCTCAGTGGGTTCGAATTGTCTACTACTGGTGAAAGCTGTTCTATACTCGGTTGATTGACCCGCGTTCTGTATGTAAGCCTAAAGCTCTTACCTCTGCCTGGTCTCCATCTCAGTCTGAAAGACGGAAGCACATTACCGAATTCCTTTTTCACCTCCTGATCAATAAGTGGAAGTTGTCCGCTCAACGTACTATACTGATAGTTAACTCCGAAGGTTGTAGACAACTTCTTACTGGGATTGAGCTTCAGGCTTGCACCCACACGATCGTAAGTAAAATTGTTGTTGTACTTCGTGCTCAGTGACGTATTAAGAGTGCCGACTCCACTTTCCTGGTCCACATCATAGTAGGACTTATCAAGGTCTGTAAGTGTAGTTTGCCTTCGGTAACGCAGTTCAAGGTATTTCTTCTTGCCGATGGGTTCGGTATACCGGAAATCTCCTCCAAATGAGATTCTGTTCTTCAGGTAATCCTGATCCTGATTGATGGTATCGTACAACGCTGTGGTAGACAAAGAATCAATCAAATACAGCACATTGTTGGTGTTTACGTATCCATCTTGCGTATTGTCACCGTATGTACCATTTACTTCAGCCACCAAGGTTCTCCCTACTTTTCGCAACCTCTTTCTCCACTGCAACCTACCGGTGCCGTTCAATTCATTTCCTGACGATGAGCTTTCATTAGCACTCCCATTCTGGGTATCACCCAGCGTATTGAAGGTTATCTGTGAGGTATTGCCCGTTAACTTGGCAACACTGTAACTGGCATTACCTCTAAAGGTTAGGTCTTGCGATGAATCAATCTTGGTTTTCAATTTCCAACTCACCTTGTTGCTATTGACGGTTGATCCGTTGCTCGCAAGATCAATGGCATCATAATTTCCCTCTGGATTGAAGTACTCCCGCTCGGTAAGATTCTCCAGGTTGTTGTCCATTGTGTTGTAGAAGTAACTCAGATAGAGGTGTGTCTTCTTGCTGAGATCCGTGTTCAGATTAAAACCTCCAGCCCATGTGGTGGTTAACCCATTCTTAGGGTTCCAGTTCATAGGCATTGCACCTGTGTTGAAACTCATACCTCCAGACATCATGGCTTGCCACCCTCCCATCATGTTAACGTAGTCTTCAAACCCAAATCCTTGCTCATTGAGGTTGTTCCCCATTCCAATCAAGGAAAGCTGCTTCTTCTTGGAAAACTGATTGATACTTCCTTTGAGGGTATACCTTCCATTAGGAGATGCTTCGCTGTAGCCTCCTCCACCGGTAATATCTCCGAAGTATCCATTCTTCCTGTCTGGCTTGAGTTTCAAATTGATGGTCTTCTGCTCATCTCCATCGCTAATACCTGTAAACTCTGCCAGGTCTGACTCCTTGTCAAAAACCTGAATCTTATCAATAGCATCCGCGGGCAGGTTTTTGGTAGCCATCTTTGGATCGTCACCAAAGAACTCCTTTCCATCTACCAGCACCTTCTGCACATCCTCCCCATGCGCTTTGATGTTGCCCTCCTTATCCACTTCCACGCCTGGTAATTTCTTCAACAGCTCTTCCACATCAGCATTAGGCTCTGTCTTGAAGGCCTTCGCATTGTATTGGACTGTATCTCCCTTAATCTGAATTGGGATGTGATCTTCAACTACTTCATGCCCTTCAAGCTTAACAGACGTTTTTTCAAGTACAAGCCCACCCAACTTTAAATCACCGGTAACCTGAATATCCTTGCTCATAGGAGCATACCCGATGTATGTGCTTTGAAAAACATAGGATCCAGGCTTGATCCCCTTCATCACAAATGATCCATCCTCCTTTGTAATAGCGAACTGAACCATAGAAGAGTCCTTCTTCTTCAACAGTACAACGGACGCGTAACCCAGCAATTGATCTTCCTTATCCTTCATTACCCCACTTACTGTGAAGTTCTGACCAAAAGACAGAGAAGCCAATGCCACTAACAGTATGGAAGCAAGTATTCTCACTCGTGCTTGTACATCATTTTCATACCCCCACTCTGCTTCCCATAAACCTCTTGCATCTCCTTTCTTTTCTCCTCAACGATCTTATCGTATTTCTTCTGTGACACTTTCTTACCTTCTTTAGGCATAGTTATCTCCCCTTCCTTAATTTCTCTGATCTCAATCTCCTGTGCCACAAGCGACATCTTTGGCCTTTTCACTTTAAGAATAGCCCCAGGAAGACCATGATACTGAGCGGGACCAACGCCAACCGGAATTTGTGGTGCAAACCAGGCCTCTATTAAAGTTGAGTCGTTCTTCTGCCATGTTGCTTTCTGACATGGATACTTATTGATCATTTCTTGCTCCCCGGTAATCTTCCATTCCATTTTTGGTTGATCATCGTTAATAAGAAACTTCTTACCCATGAACTCCTTTTGTTGAACACTCTTCCCTGCTCCCAGATCTGAATAGGTGCGCTGATCAGGTCGGTGCATGGTAAACTTCATTCTCATTTCACCGTCATCGGTCTTGATCACTTCTTCAACCTCCCCATCTTTCTCCTTATCGTAGTTCCTGAAAAGCGCTTCCTTCTCATTGAACAACAACACCTTTTTTTGTTTGGACATCCGCTCCATACGTCTGCGGATCTTTTTCATTTGCTCTTCAGGTATACCTTCTATATCAGGCATTTCAAAATCTACCTGTACCCCATAAGTAATCTTTCCAGACTTCCCTTGAGAGAAGCCAATAAAAGGCAAAGCGATAATTAGCAGCAATAGTAATCTCTTCATATCAGATTGAATTGATGAAGCGAATGTATGGCTAGTTCGGTGGTGCTCAAACCCAAAATGTCTTAATTAATGTTAAGCTACTTATGAGCGGTTATTGTCACTTATGACTGGTAAACCACAAAAAGGTTTAATTGGTACAGCCTCAGGCAAAATTATTACTGAAGAATGTACCAAAGCGCAGGTTTTTGCGTCTGTGTAATAATTAAATTCGGGCCGTGCGCGTTTACCTCTCCATACTCTTTGCGCTGCTATCGCTTGCCGGTACAGCACAATTTCAACCTTCACCATTCACGTATAACCGTGATTCGATCATTAAGTACCGCAATCTGCTTGAGAATGCTACTTCCAGAAAAGATCGATTTCGCATACTTGTTAGACTATCGGCCTACTACGCAAACAGCAATAGTCCCACCGAGATAGACTCTGGTTTGCTTTACGCACACATTAACCTTAGAGAAACACCGGAGGATCACGTAGCCAATCGCGCTCATATCTATCACCAAATAGCTTTATGTCATATTAGTCAAAGGGATATGATGGGAAGTGTTGAGGCGAGCATTGAGTCTATGCGTCTCTACGAGCAGCTTGGAAAAGATTCACTGGCAATGATGAAGGCCTTCGCAATTGGCAACATCTATACACACTTAGGACAGATCAGCAAAGCCATTCCTTATCACCTTAAAGCCCTGAAATATGCAGAGAAGCATGACTATAAGCTCGAATACATGCGAATTTGCTCAGGAATTGCGGACTCATACCGTATCATGGGTGATTATACCAAAGCGATCGACTACTCAAGTAAAGCACTGAACGCGGCCATTAAGTCAGGCAATGATATCCGAATCGGATATGCTTACTACAGTCTCGCCAGCATCATGTACGAGCAAGAGAACTTTGAGAAGTCGATTGAGGTCATGCGAAAAGGAGAACAACACTTTCAGTCAAGTGGAGAACGCCATGGTGTTGCCTTGTCTCAAAACCTTATTGGAGCTTCTTATGCCGAACTGGAGCAATTCAACAAAGCGCTGTTCCATTTAAAGAAGGCGCGTAGCATATGGATTGTGGACAGGATGAAGGAACCTTATGTTGCCTCTGTAGATGAGGTGCTGGGTCTTGCCTACTACAAACTCGGGCAAGACGACAAAGCCATACAGATACTGGAAAACGCCATCCGAATTTGTACAGAAAAAGGCTACTATCAGCAATTGGCAAGTTGTTACAAGACCCTGTACCTGGTGCACAATCGAAAGAAAAACTTCCAGCAGGCATTGGATGCTTACGTGAACTATTCTACTTATAACGATTCCGTTGCCGATCTGGCAAATAGAGAGGCACTTGACAAGCTGGAAAGTGAACACAAGGAAGACACGAAGCAACTGATGATTGATAAACTACAGGCTGCTAACGTTGCAAGGGACAAGGAATTCGAACGTCAGCGCTGGCAAAACATTGCGCTGTTCGGATGTCTTGGATTGGCCGTAGTATTAGTGATTATTGCTTTGATAGGCTATAACAACAAACGCAGATCAGTGGTGCTGATTAACGAACAGAAACAGGAAGCGGAAGAGCAACGAGAATTAGCCAACGAGCAGCGGCTCATTGCCGAAGAGAAGAACAGGGAGATTCTTGATTCCATTTCTTACGCCAAGCGTTTGCAGGATGCGGTGATTCCACCTGCTGCACAGTTCATTCAGAACTTTAGCGAGGGTTTCGTCCTTTTTAAACCCAAGGATATCGTATCGGGTGATTTCTATTGGATGAGCACCTCCGGCAGCGCTGTTTACTTTGCCTGCGTAGACTGCACCGGGCATGGTGTGCCAGGAGCAATGGTGAGCATGGTGGGCAACAATGCTCTCAACAGGTGTGTAAGAGAATTTGGTTTGACTAAGCCTTCTGAAATATTAGACAGGTTGTCTGATCTTGTTGAAGAAACATTCAAGGATTCTACCTCCAGCGTTAAGGATGGAATGGACATTGCCTTGTGCAAGTTTGACAGAGATGCGCATACGCTGGAATACGCAGGTGCCAACAATCCACTTTGGATCATTCGTTCCAACGGGAACGAGGTAGAGGAGACAAAAGCGGATAAGCAACCCATTGGGTGGTTCTTCGAGAAACAACCCTTTGTAAATCATGAGGTAGCACTCAATCCGGGCGACAGCATCTTCCTTTTTTCCGATGGATATGCCGATCAATTTGGGGGACCAAAGGGTAAGAAATTCAAGTACCGTCAACTGAGGGAACTCCTTTTAGCGCATAACAATAAGTCGATGGGTGAACTCGAATCCATTCTGCATCAGAAGTTCGAAGAATGGCGTGGAGAGCTTGATCAAATAGACGATGTATGTGTTTTGGGTGCTAGGGTCTAAGTCAGAAATCGGCTATTCGCGAACTCATTTGATATTCAATCTCGCAGTGAGTCAAATCGATGACGTTTGTGTCTTAGGTGCCAGAGTATAATATTGAGGCCATCGATTCATGTGCTCATATAGATCATTCTGCGCGAATAATATAGACTATGCCCGCCTGGCGGACGGGCAGGTATGTGTTCTTGGAACCCGCATCCAGGCTGTTAAAAATCGTTAATAGCCGAACATTCCGCATTTCGTTCATGTAGAATAAATAGTGTTAGTCATTTTTGACTAGATTAGTTTAGTATCAACCAAAACCGATTTACATGGCAGAATGGTGGGAAGGTCTAATGACCATCGAGAAAGTTTACTGGTGTTTCGCAATTCCTTCAACAATTATTTTCCTGATTATGATGGTGCTCACCTTTGTAGGTGGAGACACAGACCCAGGTCTGGAAACAGATGTTGAAGTTGAAGCGGATGCTGGCGTTGGGTTTCAGTTCATATCAGTAAAATCCCTTCTCGGCTTCTTCACCGTGTTCTCGTGGGCTGGTCTGTCTTGCATAGATGCAGGATACTCCACCGGCACTACAATTACGATTTCCTCACTTGCTGGTCTCGCCATGATGGCCGCGGTTGCCACTATGTTCTATTTCATGACCAAGCTACAGGATAGCGGAACGCTCGATATGCGAAATGCGATTGATGGAATTGGTGAAGTATACCTTAGAATTCCAGGAGAACGAGGCGGCATGGGTAAAGTTCAAATCAAGATCCAGGGTTCCTTAAGAGAGCTCGATGCACTGTCAGACGACATCGAAGCGTTGGAACGTGGTATGGTGATACGGGTGACCAACATTGTAAGCGAAAACATTCTATTAGTAACTAAAGAGAAATAACTACATCTATGGGTATTCTAACTACAATCTTCCTTCAATTTTCAGGCGGTATTCCGTCAAATGTTGTACTGGTAGCGCTAATTGCGCTCGCGTTTATAGTCTTCTTCGTGATGTTCACGAGAAGGTACAAACGGTGTCCTTCTGACCGGATTCTGGTCGTTTACGGTAAGGTTGGCTCCGGTGGACAAGCAGGAGGAAGATCTGCGAAGTGTATCCATGGTGGTGCCGCATTTATTATCCCGATTATTCAGGACTATGAATTCCTCGATCTGACACCCATCTCCATTGAGGTAAACCTTACAAACGCCCTGTCAAAGCAAAACATTCGAGTTGATGTACCTTCTCGATTCACAGTCGGTATCTCCACTGAACCTGGTATTATGACCAACGCAGCAGAGAGATTGCTTGGCTTAGGTCAGGAAGACGTTCGTCATCTGGCGCTGGATATCATCTTTGGTCAGCTTCGTTTGATTGTTGCAACGATGGATATCGAAGAGATCAACAGCAACAGGGATAAGTTCCTTGCCAACGTAACGCATAACGTGGAAGCGGAATTGAAGAAGGTTGGATTGAAACTGATCAACGTAAACCTTACGGATATCCGTGATGAGTCAGGGTATATTGAAGCTCTGGGTAAAGAAGCCGCAGCAAAAGCGATCAACGATGCGAAGAAGTCTGTTGCTGAGAAGAACAGAGATGGTTCGATTGGTGAGGCACAAGCACTTCAGGATCAAAGGGTCCAGGTTGCCGATGCCAATGCACGCGCAGTTGAAGGTGAAAACGAAGCCAAAATTGTGGTAGCTAACTCTGAAGCATCTCGAAGAGAAAAAGAGGCGGAAGCGGAAAGACTGGCAACGGCAGCCGAGAAAGTACAGACGGCAAAAGCGCTCGAAGAAGCTTATGCCGCAGAGAAAGAAGCAGAAAGCGTCAGAGCGGAACGTGAAAGGGCCTCTCAACATGCGGATATTGTAATTCCAGCTGAGATCGACAAGCAGAAGGTGGAGATTGATGCAGAAGCTGATGCCGAGCAAATCAGACGGATTGCTAAAGGTGAGGCAGACGCAATCTTCCTCAAGAAGCAAGCTGAAGCGAAAGGTATTTATGAGATTCTAACCAAGCAGGCGGAGGGTATGGAGATGTTGGTGAAAGCAGCCAACAATGATCCGGAAAAGGCAGCCTTGCTGATGATCGCGGATAACCTGCCACAGCTTGTACAACTTCAGGCCGAAGCGATCAAGAACATTCAGATCGATAAGGTTACTGTTTGGGATTCCGGTAGCGGTGGTAAGGATGGTAAAACATCTACTGCCAACTTCATTTCAGGCCTTTACGGCTCCGTTCCTCCACTTGAAGAAATGTTCAAGATGGCTGGAATGCAACTACCAGGTTACCTCAAAGGTGAGCCCGTGGAAGATCAGAAACCTGAAGTAGTGCCTGTTGATGAAGATCCAGATACACCTCCAACGCCACCACCGGCTCCGGAGAGCGGAGAGGATCAGGCAACGTAATCCTGTTTGATCACAAGCGCATATTTGCCGTCTTCTAATTCAAGATAGCCCTGCTCATAAACGTAATGGTAGGTTTTACCTTGTGAAGTTGTGTAAGTGCTTGTGAAATAGTTGAAATCAAAACCAGCCTTCAATAATTCATCCCGAGACACCTTAGTGGTTCCCTCGGGATTCATTTCTTTTAGTATCGTTCGGTTCTTTCTAAGCCGATTATTGATGTTCCGAACGAGGTTATTCTCGTCTCTATTCTTCTTGTTGTGATATGAATTTCGGCATTGATCAGAACAAAATTTCTTATCTCCCCGACCCTTTAATTCATCTCCACACTCCAGACATATCGGGGATTCCATAACGTCACTCATTGCTGATTTTTCTATTTACAAACGTTTACAAACGAATACAAATGTAAGTTAATTGTTTATCATACGAGTCTACCTTGCCACTCCCCTCACCTTTGTCCTGTCAGTTTTCGAAAACGACTCACGAATCAAATTTTAGTAAACAATTAATTCTAGTTAAATGAAAAGTCTAAGAAACAAGGTACAGTTGATCGGTAATCTAGGTACAGATCCAGAAATCAAGGAATTCGATAACGGCAGCATGCTTGCAAAGCTGGTAGTCGCTACGAACGATTCGTACAAAAACGCCAAAGGTGAAAAGATCGAAGAAACCCAATGGCACAATTGCGTAGTATGGGGAAAGCCCGCAGAAATAGCCTCCAAATACCTGAAGAAAGGAAGTGAGCTGTGTATTGAGGGCAAGCTCACTACAAGAATGTGGGAAGACAGTGATGGCAATAAACGCTATACAACCGAGGTCGTTGTCAAGGACTTCCTGATGCTTGGCGGCAAATAAGAAATCCAGCATCGAACAGAACCCCTACACTTTGTGTAGGGGTTTTTTATGACCCCAGTTCTACATCGCAAAAGAGAATTTACATGAATACTTACTACGTATACCTATTGAAATGCGCTGATGGATCATACTTCAGTGGCATCACCAACGATATTGATCGGAAATTAAAAGAGCATTGCCTCGGGCAGAAATCGGGCTGCTGGACCTACTCCAGAAGGCCCCTAAAATTGGTCTTTCTTACCAGCTCAGATGATCCTGGCTGGGCCCTTGATCTGGATAAGCGTATCAAGAAATGGAAGAGATCAAGGAAGCGGACAGTGGTGAGCGAGACCTTTGACGCCTTTCCGGGCCTGTCTCTTGCCAAATGGGCTGATTGATCCCAAGAGAGTGTTTGTCACCGTATTTTGGTGGCAAACACTTTCTTATATTTAATCAAGAACCTTCAGATATGGCATACAGCGAACTACTTGCGGACCGGGTACGACAAGTACTTAACGAACGAAAGATTCCATCCGAAGAAAAGAAGATGATGGGAGGATTGTGCTTTATGGTAGATGATAAAATGTGCGTAGGCATTGTGGGTGAAGAACTCATGGCAAGAATTGATCCCGATATCTACGAAGAAGCACTCTCCAAACCTGGTTGTAAGGAAATGAACTTCACCGGACGTCCTATGAAAGGCTTCGTGTTTGTAGAAGCCGAGGGAACCGACATGGATGATGATCTTGATTACTGGGTGGAACTATGTCTTGATTTCAATCCCAGGGCCAAATCAAGCAAGAAGAAATAAAAAAATCCCTTCCCATGATGGGGAAGGGATCTCCTCAATAAGTAGTATCAACCGTTACTTATTGGCAGTCAGCTCAAAGTTTAGAACGATGTCGTCCGAAAGAACCATGTCTTTACCAGGACTATAGGAAACATCGTAGTTCTGTCTGTTAAACGTAAGTGTGCCGGTAGCAGAGAATGTACCATCTGCTTCATTCCAATTCGAAACTACAACGGTCTCTTCATTGGTTTTTCCTTTAATGGTCAGATCACCAACGATTCCCGCATCGGTCATACTCTTGACCTTGAATGAGGCGGTTGGGTTATCACCAGTTGCGAAGAATTCCGGACTTGACAAATGTCCTACCAGATTCTCTGGTGTTTTCTGCTCATCAGGATTGTAATTCTCATCTGTTGGAGTGATGGTACCCATATCGATAACAATGTCTCCTCCGGTAACCGCACCACCTTCAGTAGTGATAGCTCCTTCTTTGATGTTAATGGTTCCCTCGTGTGCATACACACCTAACATTTCACCTTTCCACATTACCTTACTACCGGCTACATCAACATTGTAAGTTGTGGCCTCAGCAACTTCGTCCATTGCTTCATTCATTTCTTCGATGAGGGCATCTGCAGCTGCATCTGCTTCCTCTTCTCCTCCACCGCAAGCGGTCATAACAGCAACTGCTGTAAAAGCCATCGCTGCGATTTTCAATTGTTTCATGCTTTTGATTTTGATTTATACACATTGAATATATGTATATACACATATCTAGGTGTATGGTTCACGACATACCTTATATTTACACCCTATGGTGAAGACATTCAAACTCGTTGCCCTCCTGGAAGGCCTATCATTCCTGCTATTGGTGTTCATTTGCATGCCACTAAAACACATTTGGGAAATTCCTGAACCTGTGAGGTACGTGGGAATGGCGCATGGTGTTTTATTCCTGCTCTATTGCGCACTTCTCTACCCCATGGTAGAAAAGTTCAACTGGAAGTTCAAACACGTCTTCTTCGCATTCATTGCGGCCATCCTGCCGTTTGGCACGTTCGTTGCCAACAAGAAGATTTATAAAGATATGTCGGCATGACAGCCAGAGTTCTGCTTCTATTTATCGCTTGTCTTTCCATCCAAGTCTCCGCACAAAAAGTTCCAAAAGAAAAAGACATTCAAGGCACATGGGAGTGGACGGGGATCATTGAGAGCAACAAGTCCAGAAAGATTCAAAAGAAGGATAGCGTCATCCTCCCCATACCAGTTTCACTGGACCGAAATTGGGAAGTTTCTTTTGAAGACGGCAAAGTCAAGTGTATGGACTGCGCGGGGTTCTACAATACTAAGATCGAGCCTGAAGTAATGGAAATCAACCTTAGCATGGATTGCAAGAAATGGGGCACACAGTGCTTTTTTTCGAACGGTCATGTAGTTAAAAAAGGTAAACGAACCCTTATCCTAACTGTTTATTATGGAAAGGACTCCTTCACGATGTTAGAACTTACCAAAGTCAAAAACGAATGATTCGTCTTGCCTCACTGGATGATGTTCCTGCCATTAATCTAATCTACAACCAAGCCATACGCTCCCTTGGCAAAACCGCTGATCTTAAGCCAATAGCCTTGCCTGACCATGAGAAGTGGTTTGAAGACAGGGATTCAGATATGTACCCACTATATGTTCTTGATATTGAAGACCAGACTGTAGGGTACTTCTACTTCGCACCTTATAGAAAAGGAAGGGAAGCGCTCAATCAAACAGCGGAGATCACTTATTACCTAGACGAAGACCACCTCGGTAAAGGATTAGGCACCAAATTGATGGAATATGGGTTATCTCAGGCTGCAGATTTGGGCTTCACCACGCTTGTCGCAATTTTATTGGATTGCAATAAGGCCAGTATTGGCATCCTTAGGAAATTTGGGTTCGAAGAATGGGGGCGTGTTCCGAAAGCCGCCCGAATCAAGGGAATCGAGTACGATCATCTCTATTATGGGAGAAAAGTATAATTTCCGGTTGACACCCGTGTTTAGTTAATAACATTTGGATTTCAATGCTGAATTCCATATCTTATTAGGGAATCCAAACCTCTCTCGCCATGTCACATCCTGCCGCAACTGCGATCAGAATTCGCAAAGAAGACATCCCTTCCCTTACATTCAGTGCTGAAGAAGTGCTCGAGACCCAAGATCAGATCATGAGCAGAATGGCTCATTTACAGAAGGGAATGCGTGGAGGTAATGCCAACAAACATAAAGTTCGGGTGTTCTTCCGCGATGTCACAGGTAGAACCTTTGAGGTAGAAACAACAATCTGGGCTGTAACACCACAACGGGTCGTTTTCAAGCAAGGTGCGACCGTACCAATTTGTAGAGTGTCAGAAGTCAAATTGTAATTACAACTCGTATTTTGATGGTATGAATAAGGTCCTTTGGGCCATATTGGCCTTGTTTCTAACTGTCAGCTGCATCTTTACAGGCGATCGACTTACCTGGGGTTTAGAAACCTTTCCCGTGTTCTTTGCAGGAGCCCTACTCTATTTTACACGCAACAAGTTTCCCTTAACAAAGCTCACGTACATCCTCATTTTCGTCCATTGCATGATCTTAATCTATGGCGGGTGGTACACCTATGCCAATACACCTTTCGGTGACTGGCTCAAGGCCACATTTGAACTGGAAAGAAACCCTTACGATCGCATCGGTCATTTCGTCCAAGGGTTCATTCCTGCAATAATTATTCGCGAAGTACTTATTCGAAAGATCAATTTCAGAAAAGGCGGCTTACTGTTTGTCATCATAGTTCTATCCTGCCTGGGTATCAGTGCAGCGTATGAGATCATCGAATGGCTAGCAGCTGTTATTCTGGAACAGGGTGCTGATGAATTTCTTGGAACCCAGGGCGATGAGTGGGACACACAATGGGATATGTTCCTTGCAGGTGTTGGCGCATGTACCGCGCTCATTACCCTTTCTTCCACACACAATAGGCTGCTTTCGGATCTTTCTTGAACTGAGTAACTGATTGTGCACTAAATGGTTAAGAGCATCGTTATTACATACTTAAAGGAATGGTACATATAATTAAGCACTTACTAACTCCGATGCTTGCTGTGATCACTTTTCTTGGTTACAGCCAATCAACTAGCGTGCCCGCGAAGTTGGACGTTCCAATTACGTTGAAGCACGGGCAATTTCTGAATGGGCAGGAGTTGTACGACACTACCGCTGAAGGACGAAGTATGAATACAGCCGGCTTCATCCTGGAGATTGGACATATATTCCCGGTTGGTTTATCCAAGGACGGAAAATTTGCCTTTATCACTCAGCCCCCACAAGGCGAACGTGGGTCTTACTATGTGCTTAACGTCTATGATCTGCAGCTCGACACAATGCTGTATACGAAAGACACGGATATCGACATCAAGAATACGATAGATACCTATTGGGGCAAGAATTACAAGACCATTGATTCAGTACTTAAATCCTATAACGTTTCGAAATACAATAATTGGAGTCTAATTCCACCAGACTCACTGCCTGGAAAATTCGTTTTTCGTCACAAGGAGATTAAGAAGGCAGGTATGCTCAGCACGAGGCTTTATCAGGACGTGGGTACGGTTCAATCAGTTATTGGTAAGCCGATTAGATATCATGAAGAAAACCGGTGGGGATTTGAGGTAGCTGGTTTCATATCTACACCATCCAGCCCACACAAAGCGCTACTCTACAAGTACATCAATCGCTGGGCTTGCGGTGGCCCTCCAGCCTATCAGTACCTAAGCGTTTTTGGAACGGAATGACAGCTACTTGAAAAGCGCCAATGACTTCAAGATCGTTTGGGTAACACCCCACACCAACGGTACCCCTACAAAGACCCAGCCCAGAATCACCAAGCCAATTTTTGAACTACTCTTGCTCATGGTGCTTAGGATTAACCGGTTTCACCATTAGATTGGACAGAAGCCCAATGGCCAGTAAACCAGCCATAATATACATGGTAATGGAATAGGCTTCTGCTTTGGCAATCCCAAGAGATTCAATCTGATATTCCCTCAGGTAGTTGATCAATGATGGGCCAATGACCGCAGCCAGCGACCATGCCAATAAGATTCTACCGTGTATTGCCCCTACTTGCTTGGTGCCAAACATATCTCTCAGGTAAGCTGGAATGGTAGCAAATCCTCCACCGTACATGCTCAGGATGACTGCAAACGATGCAACAAACAGAACAACACTTCCCATACCACCTGCCCAAGGCACGAGCACGTACAATACCATACCCAACACAAAGAACACGTTGTAGGTCATCTTACGTCCTATCTTATCCGAGAAAGATGACCAGACAAACCGACCCAGCATATTGAAGAGACTCAACAAACCAACAAATCCAGCCGCAGCACTTTTATCAATCGCTTTTAATTCTCCTACGGATTCAATAGAGAACATTTCCTGGATCATTACAGATGCCTGTCCCAACACACCAATCCCTGCACTTACATTCAACATCAGAACGAAGAACAGAAAGTAGAACTGAGGTGTTTTAATCGCTTCGTCCACCAATACATTGTGACTCGAGATCATCTTTGACCTCTTCACCTGAGAGGGGTCATAACCTTCCGGCTGCCAATCTTCGGCTGGCACCCTTACGGTGAGCATCCCGTACATCATGAAGCACAGATAAACCAATCCCATTACAACAAAGGTTTCACCAACACCAGTAGATGTCTCGCTTTGGAACATATCCATTAACCAGACAGAAAGCGGTGATGCAATCATAGCACCACCTCCAAAACCCATAATGGCCATACCTGTCGCCATACCGGGTCTATCTGGAAACCATTTGATGAGCGTTGATACCGGAGAAATATATCCTAACCCAAGTCCAATTCCTCCTAGAACACCGGTTCCCAGGTAAAGCAGCCAAATCACGTGGGTCCATATACCGACAGCGGAAACAATGAATCCTCCACTGAAGCAGATGGCTGCCACCAACATGGTAAGCCTTGGCCCAACACGCTCTACCCATTTCCCAAATACTGCGGCCGATGCCCCCAAGCAGAAAAGCGCAATCGAAAATATCCACCCCAACTGGGTCAAACTCCAATCGTCTTCAGCCACATGATCAACACCAAGAACCATCGTAAGCGGCTCGTTGAATACACTGAACGCGTATATCTGTCCAATGCACAAATGAATGGACAAGGCCGAAGTTGGAACCAACCAGCGATTGAAGCCCTTGCCGGCCACCGTATTTTCTCTACTGAAAAATCCCATTGAGCTATACTAAGATTGCATCCCCTCACGAGAATAACAAATCAAATCCGTGTCGTTTCTACCGCTCCTGAGGAGGAAATACCGTTCCCTTGCCGCTGTAGGATTTGAATACATGAACCTGTATCTTGGCTGTAGCCAACCCACTACTTATGAAACGGTTCATTACAGTATCCGCCACTGCAATCATGTGTACAACCTTGTGCGCTCAGCAGATCGTTAAGAAAACGAATCCAGACTACCACCCAAATCTGGAGAAAACGAAGCAATTCAAACGTGCCTACTACTACGCGCTGGAGCGTGAAGTGCCAGAAGGGTTGAACCCCGATGCTGCGCGCTGGGAACAGTTCAAAAAAAGCAAAGCCAATACACTGAAAGATGACCAGATCAATGCTACTGCGAATTGGGTAAGCTACGGTGCCAAGAATTTCGGAGGACGACTCATCTCTCATGCTTTAGACCCGAACAATGATTCTATTGTATGGGCGGGAAGCGCTAATGGAGGGCTCTGGCGGTCAGATGACCTCGGTATGCATTGGGAACCCTATACCGATGACCTTCCTTCAATTGCAATTGGTGCTATAGGCATCAACCCCAAAGACCCTAATCAGATGTTGATTGGTACTGGTGAAGGGTACGGACTTTCAAGTGAGTTTGTTTTTGGTGTTGGTGTGCTGAAATCCTTTGATGGCGGACAAACTTGGGTCCCCACATCGATCTCAGCAGCACTTTCCAGTGGTTTTGGCTCACATAAGATGGTTTGGCACCCCCAAGACACCAATATTGTAAACTTCGCCTCTAACAGTGGAATCTTCCACTCTACAGACGGTGGAATGAACTGGACCAATGCATTGCCGCTTGTTGGTTGCGACATTATAGCAGATCCACAGGCCCCAGACACGTTATACGCATGCGCCCAGTACTACAACTCTTCACTTCTAGGGGGAATGTACCGATCGACCGATAAGGGAGCCACCTGGACCCAACTCACCAATGGTCTCCCTCCGGACGCTCAAATAGGTTTTACATCACTTACGGTTCACCCTACACACACCAACGTACTTTACGCCTGCATTGGTGAGCCAAGGAATTCACCTAACATTGGTAAGACCAGAGGGGTATTCAAGAGCTCCGATTACGGCAGTACATGGCGCCAATTAACCACATCGGTTGACGTGATGTGCTATCAACCTCCTTACCAGAATGTTTGTCAGAGCTGGTTCGCCAATGTGATAACCGTATCACCAACAGACACGAATACTGTGCTGGCTGGAGGCACACGCCTTTGGATATCTACGGATGGTGGCACTAATTGGGGGCTTCATGATACCGTTTGCAATAACAAACGAGGACGTGTTCACCCCGATCATCATTCCATCTATTGGCATCCAACGAGTCCCAACAAGATATACCTGTTCACGGATGGAGGATTCAATTATACCTCAGATGCGGGACTAAGCTGGGAAGAACGCAACACTAATCTCAATACGTTACAATTCTATTTCATCACACCTACGGAAGCGCACAACGATTTGATCATTGGAGGAACTCAAGACAACGGGGTGTTCTCCAACTGGGATGCACATGCAGATAGCAATTGGACCCATGAAGTTTACGGTGATGGTTTCGATGTTGAACTCCACCCATCCAATGACTCCATTTGGTACTGCACTACCTACAATAGTTCAGGATCACGTCTGCGATCAACTACCGGAGGCCGTACGTGGGAAGTGATTGACTCTCTAACGGACAAGCAAAGACTTTGGCGCATGCCCATAGAGCTAGACCGAAACAACCCGAACATCCTGTTCAGTGCCAGCTCCAATAACATGTACAAGTCTACAGATGGTGGCACCACGTGGCAACAGATGAATGGTTTCAACAATATGACCATCATTGAAGTAGACCGTACGGATCCTAACCTGGTTTATGCTACATCCACTTGGAATGGCGGCTTTTTACGTTCTCTGGATGGAGGTAATACCTGGTCGGTTATTCCTGAGCCTGGTCCGGGAGGTAACATTTCAGATTTGGAATCTAAACCCGGAAGACCAGGTCACCTGTATGCTACCAGAGGAACTTTTTCGGGTGGATTGCAGATCTTCTATTCCTCTGATTCTGCAAGCACATGGTCTAATATCACCGGAGATTTTCCAGCCATACCTGCAAATACAATAGCACCAAGTCCTCATGACGCCAATGACCTCTATGTTGGAAGCGATCTTGGCGTATATTTCAGTGACGACCATGGACTAACATGGACAGAGTACAGCGACAATCTGCCTAACACAGTTGTTGCAGACCTTCATTATTATGAAGCAGACAGCACGTTGAGGGCTGGAACCCATGGTCGCGGATATTGGGTAACCAAAGCTGCTGCACCAACGGTTGGGGTCAGCGTTAATGAACACCAGACCAATATTCACGTCAACCTGTATCCTAATCCGGCTAACGAGAACGTGCGCATTCAGATAACATCGGAATCCAGGGTCAATGAGATACAGGTACTTGATCAGTTAGGACAAGTGGTTACGCATATTCCTGTCATCTCAGACACCAAAGTGAATTCAACATGGAATTTGAAGAACAGCGTAGGCCATCGTGTTGCGAATGGTATATATTTCATTCAGGTTAAAACCAGCCGCAAGGCCATTGTGAAGAAGCTGGTCATTAATCAATGACGGAAAAGGACAAAATAGAAGTGAAAAGATTGCTCAAGGAAGCGATCGCAAAGACACAGGAAGACATCCAGGGATACAAAGACATGTCTGCTCCGGTGGAAACAGACGATGCCATCGGCCGATTGTCAAGAATGGACGCCATCAACAATAAAAGCGTTACAGAAGCAGCCCTTCGTAATGCGGAGGAGAAACTCGCAGGACTGGAACATGCCCTAACCCAACTAGATGATCCGGAATTTGGTCAATGTGCGAGGTGCAGCCAGGAAATTCCAATTCAGCGTATATTGTTCAGGCCTCAATCCAGGCTGTGTGTTAACTGTGCGAGATGAAAGAAGATGTTGTAAGAATTGCCGAGTTCAGTCCGAAGGTCAAAACTTATGTGTTTCTGGTTGTGGCCTTTTTCTTATTGGTAACCATTGTTGGCATTCCCATTCTACTGGTGTGGCTCATAGGTGTTGGCCAAACGTTTAGCAAGAAGTACTACAGCAACCTTGAATGTAAGCTCACCAGGCACCACCTCAACTTCAAAAAAGGTGTGATGTTCAAACTGGAGAAATCCATTCCGCTAGAGAACATTCAGGACATCACCTTCATCCAAAACCCTATTCTAAAGTGGCTTGATCTTAGAATACTTAAGGTTGAAACGGCTGGTGGACAGAGCAAAACGGGGGCTTCGGACCTTACCCTGGTTGGCATCATGGACACACCTGAATTCAAAGACCTTATCCTGGAGCAACGTGAAAACATAACAGTGAACAGACATTCTGGGGCTAGCACATCTGCCGGAGGCGATGAAATGCTTGAGGTTTTGAAAGAAATAAGAGACCTGCTGAAAAACAAGTAGTGCACTTTTCCTGTTAATATTTCCCAAAAGGTGATGAACGGTCTTCGATGATCGTGTGGAATTGCTCAATTTTGTGTCTAATGAAGGTGATCAGGGGAATCAATCTGCTATTGGCATGCTTCCTAAGCGTTATCTCGTACGCACAGGTAGTCAAAGGCAAGCTTACTGACCGCAAGGGCAATCCGCTCCCCTACGCCAGTGTTTACACTAAGCAATCTACCTACGGAGTTTCAACCAACGGGAAGGGAGATTTCTTTCTTGAGATGAAGCCAGGCAAACACACCCTTGTCTTTTCCTACCTGGGGTATGAGTCCAGTGAACACGTTGTAACGCTCACTGCTGGAAAAGTGCACCGCATGGACGTTCAACTCAAAGAGCAATCTACCCAACTGAGAGAGTTTGAAATCGTTGCCAATACGAGAGACCTTGGGAAAGAAATCATGAGGAAGGTTCGTGATAAGAGGAGAATGTATCTGAACAGCTACGAAGGGTATCACTGTGAAACGTACCTGAAAACTTCAATGGAAAAGAACCTGGCCAGGCCTAGAAAGCCAAAAGCCAAACCCGATTCACTTTCCAAGACCAGTGTAAAGGATACCCTGCGTACTCCACGACAGATCAAAAGAGATTCGATACGCGCAAGAAAAGACTCTATCAGGGCTGTTAGAAAAGCAATGGCGGATTCAATCTACGCCAACGGTGGTAGACCGGATTCCATTAAAGGACCTAACCCTCAGCCTTCTTCTCTTGAATTAGGAGATTCTACCAAGCGGAAGCTCAATCTTATAGAAGCTTATTCAACTACTTATTTCTCAAAGCCTGGTAAATACAAAGAAGTAATACACGCCTATCATGATTACGCCAACAGAAATACGGGGTACGTAACCGAAGTAAACATTGGTGTTGAGTTTGGCGAATATGAAATGATACCTCAGCAGTACATGGCAACGAATCCATATCTGCTGTACGAGGACGTATCCTCTGCAGATTTCAACTTCTATAAGAACCTTATGGAGTTTGAGGCCATTACTCAAAAACCGCTCCTATCACCTATTGCAGGCAATGGTTACCTGAGTTACAAGTACGATTACGAAACCGCGTTCTACGAGGGAGATCAGAAAATCTACAAGATCAAGGTTACTCCACTTTACAAAGGCGAACCATTATTCTATGGGTCCATATTTATAGAAGATAGTACATGGGCGTTACGCGCTGTGGATTTACGCATTAACAAGGGGACCATGTTCTTTTGTTCTGATTTCCGAATCATTCAGAACTATGAGCGTATTGACACTAACGTTTACCTGCCCGTTAGAAGAGAGTTGTTCTACACCATCAAAGAAGGCAGATACGATGTTATTGGGAACACGAGGGTGAACCACAAGGATTACGTCATCAATCCCACCTATACCTCCCGTTTCTTTAAAAATGAGCTGGTACGGTATGAAGATGACGCATTCGAACGGTCTGCAGAGTATTGGGATAATGCACGGCCTATTACCCTTGATTCCACCGAGCTGCAGTATGTACATAGATCAGACAGTATTACAGAATACTACGAGAGTGCTGAATACAAAAGAAAGCAAGACTCCCTGTTCAATCGAATCAACATTTGGACACCGTTTAATGGCCTTGGGCACAAAAACAGTTTCAAAGGATATACCTGGTACATCTCTGGCATCTTCGAACAGATCAATCCTGTGGGAATTGGTGGATACAGACACCGCTTGCCAGGATGGTTCAGTTACAAAATGAAAAACGACATGACCATCGAGATGGATGGATTCATCGACTATGGTTTTAGGAATAAGGATGTGAAGGGTAAGATGGGAATTGGACTCACCTACCTTCCTAAGAAGTTCGTGAGAACCTTTGTTCGTGCAGGAGAATGGTACGATATGATCAATCCCTATTCTTCCTTCATTCAAGTATTCTCACGAAGCAACTACCTGCGTACACGTTCATTGGAAGTTGCACAAAGAATTGAACTGGTCAACGGATTATTCGCAGAACTCACGTTGGACTATTCAGACAAGAACCCTATCACAGGACTAACACTATCGGAATGGTCTCAAGAAGCTTTCGACACATTAAATGCACCGATTGACTTCCAACGCTATACGAAATCGCAGATTCAACTGGAACTTAAATACGTTCCCTTTCAGAAGTATCAGATACGCGGGAAGCGTAAGATTCTTAAGGGCAGTGACTGGCCTACATTTCATTTCACTTATAGAAAAGGACTCAATGGCTTCCTTGGTAGTCAGGTAGATTTCGATTATCTGGAAATTGGAGCCAAGCAAGAGCTACAGCTGGCCCGCTTTGGATCCTCCAGGTGGAATGTGGAAGCAGGATCGTTTGTAAACAGGAGAAGTCTGAGGCAGGTAGAATGGAATTACTTCAGGGGCTCAGATCAATTGTTCTTCTCCGACCCACTTAGGTCGTTTCAGTTGTTAGGGCCAACACTATCTACCTCTACCGAATTCTTCCGAGCCAATTATATCCATCACTTTGAAGGCTCCATCATGAACAAAGTCCCTCTGTTCAATAAAATGCGCCTGGGATTGGCCGGAGGTGCAGGAACCATTATTATGCCTAGAGACGATTTCAATCATTTCGAACTCTTCGCAGGGGTTGAGAAGATCTTCAGAATTCGGGAGCAACTCTTTAGGTTCGGAGTTTATGGTGTTACAGCGGATAACAACCTATCCAAAGCTCGTATAACTACCAAGATTGGGTTGAGTTTCTACAACTCGTTCTCTAAAAGATGGGACTACTAGCCTATGATGATTGTCCTGTACATTCTAGGAGCTGTAGCTATCGTCATTACCCTGAGGTACTTCTACACAGCGGTTCAGTCAATTATCGCCACGCGAAAACGAGACAAAGAAGCACAAGAAGCATGGGAAGAGCTTAAGGAGCAGGATGATCAGAACTGATCCGTTCGCAACATAACGAGCGTACAAGCGCGTACGGTCTCAATACCTGCATCCATCAAGCGTTTCTCAAATTCCGGATTCTCCGTTCCAGGATTGAAGATTACGCGCGTAGGCCTTAGGTCCAGGATATACGATTCAAAATTGCTTTGACGTTGCGCGTTGAGGTACAATGTTACCGTATGAAATTCTCCGACTGGAAGTTCCGTCTGTATCTCTACATCTGCAACCTGCCCTTCACGTAGGCCATGAGCAGTAGTTTCGTGCTCGGCTTCCCGAAGCATACGAATCGCCTTGTTTGAATATCGCTCAGACTTCAAAGAAGCCCCTAGTACCAATGTTTTCATCTCTACCTACCACCAACACCTATAGTATTGGAATTGTTCTTAGGTGCTGATGGTTTCACAGTTGGTTTCGTAGGCGTTGTTGGACGCGTGGCTGGCTTTGTCGTCTTCACCGGAGTGGTCGGCTTTGTAGTTGCAGGTTTCGTGGCTGGCTTGCTCGCAGGCTTGGAACTGCCGCTACTAATCACCTTACCTACATTCTTAATTACACTTGGTGTTGTAGGTTTCGGCTGTGGCTTTGGCTGCGGTTTTGGTTGCGACACTGGCTTCGTTGGAGCCGGCTTGCTTGGTGCAGGCTTCGTTACCTTAGGAGCAGGACGCGGGGCTGGCCTAGGAACCGGCTTTGGAGCTGGCTTAGGTTTACCTTCCAATCCACCTGTTCCAGTTGCTGGAACAGGTCTTTTCACCGGACCATTCCTTACACCGCCCGGTGGAGCCATCCTTCTCTGGTTTCCTCCGCCCGGAGTACATGAGCTAGCCTCGCTCAATGTTACCAGTATAACGCAATCCTGAAGATCGTACCAGCTAACATTGGTCTTGTTCGTACCAAGCTCAAATAGGTAGATCGCCTGGTTTGGTTGCAATACCATCTTACCATTCGCAACATACCCAGTCAGGTAAGCTTCAATATTGCTTTGTCCTGCAAATCCTGGCACATTAGGAACAGGATCGTTATGACGCAACACTTTCACAAACGCTGGGTGCGAAGCTGAGCTATACTGGTACGCAGGAGAACTTTGGTTGCTCGGACTGTAAGATTTCGCTTTAACAGTGATGTTGGTATTCGCTGGATATGTTGATGGCGATTTCCACACGTGCTGATATCCATCGTTCACATCGCTGGAAGTATTGAAGCCGGCATAGGTTCCAAACGGATCCACGGTGGAGCCACCAAAGTTCACTTGTACCATAACCGGGTAATTCGCTCCAGTACCGCCTACCTTAAGCGCACATCCCAGTACCTTGACCTCAGCGCAGTAGGTCTTGTTCGGCTTCACTCCGCCACCCCCAATATCGAAGTCGAACGGCTCACACTTGATGGTTACAGAACCCGAAGCCATTCCTGCCCTGGTCTGTGCTGTTACCGTATAAGTATGTGTTCCAGTGATATTGTCAGTCCATTTTACACGATTGTTTGAGAATGTCCATCCATTAAACATTTTACCATCTTTCTTCACCTTGATCTCATTCTGCTTAGCGTTCAATACCTCAAACTCCACTTCTGCAATACAATCGTCATCAGTAAATGGTGAAGAGCCCGGCTTCTTCAATGTTACCACCGGAGGCGGATCACAAGGCCCCAGGTAATCTCCATGGGCCTGGTGGGCTGGCCAGGCACTCTTAGGAATTGTAATGGTTTGAGGGTTACCATGATTTCCCGGTGGAATGTGACAAATAGTAATTCTCTCCTCACAGGTTACTGTTCCGCTAGCCGATGCACTACCTCCTGCATTTGTTACGCTAACTGTATAATTAACTGTGCCTGTAATTGTTTCTTTCCACGTCACCTGATTGTTGCCAAACGACCAGCCTGTGAACGGAGCCCCATTCTTAGTAACAGTTACTTGGTTAGCGGAACTGATATTCGTTGTTGTGAACTTCATATCAGCCTCGCAGTTAGGGTCCGTATAAGGAGATTGCCCAGGTTTTGTCCTCACCACAGTTGGAGGTGGCGGACATGCACCTTGAATTGCTCCTTGAGCCTGATAAGAAGCCCATTGGCTTTGCTTAATCGTCTTGGTCTGCGTATTGTGGCAGATCGTAATATCTGGATCACAATCAATGATTGCTGTTACGCTTGCAGTTCCACCTGGGGTGGTTGCTGTCACCACATAAGTTGTTTTGCCTGTGATATTATCATTCCATGTAATCTGGTTGTTGGCAAAATTCCAGTTCGTAAATGGTGAGCCATTCCTCGTTACCGTAAGCTCATTCCGGCTATTCACGAACTTCGACTCAACAATCACATCTGCCTTGCAATTTGGATCCATGTACGGAACCGTAGCTGGCTTCTTCAGTGTAAGAATTGGCCTTGGCGTCATTGAATTCGAACAAGGCCCTTTCGTTGCCCCTTTAGACTGATAGGTTGGCCACTCGCTTTCCTTAATCTGAACAGCCTTAGGTGAAAGCTGACCTGGTGCTTTGTAGCAGATCCAAATCAATTTATCACACTTGATCGTGATAGAGGCACTGGCCGAACCTGCCGAATTTGTTCCTGTGATGACATACGTTGAATTCTTCGCAATTTGATCCGTGAAGACCACCAAGCCATTGGTGTACGTCCACTTGCTCACTGGGAACACTGCGCCATCCTTTTTGATAACCACACCTTGCTTCAGTTTCACGTTGGTTACCATAGCCTTAACCGTTTCTGTACAAGTGGTACTCGTGTAAACCGGTCCCTGCGGTTGCGTAATCGTAACCGTTGGCGGCAGCTCCTTGATAGGCTTAGTGTAGAAAATGCTTGTTGTCGCACTTGCCACGCCTACCCCGTTGTTCACTGTAATAACAACAGGATTTCCACCAGGCTTCAGGTTAGCTGTGAATTGAATGGTTTGTGTAGCGCTGCTGAATGTGAATGCAGTTAAACCTTGTCCGTTTAAAGTCACTGTAATCTGTGACTTGGTAGAAATGTAAGTAGTGGTTGCCTTTACAACATGTGTAGCCTTGTTTGTTGAGAATGGATTCGTGCCCGGATCGGTGATCTTAACGGTTGGAGGCAATACCTTTGGCACTGGTGTGTAGATCACCGTAGCTGACTTCGAATCACTCCCAGCACTATTTGTTGCCGTAACCGTAAGAACATTGTTCCCTTTGGCAAGTGTACTCTTTAAGGTTACCTGCCCTGTAAGTGTATTGAAGCCAAAGTTGCTTTGAGGCGCACCGTTCAGGCTAACTTTTACCTGTGATGCCGTATTTACATTGAGCACCTTTGCTGTCCACGTGAACGGTGCCGTCTGAACATTCTTCGGGCTTGTTGACGGATTCGTGATCTTAACAATAGGTGGAACCACTTTAGGCTTAGGCTTCTGGTATATCACCGTTGCGCTCTTACTATCTGTTCCCGCACTATTGGTTGCTGTAACCTGCAACAGGTTGCTTCCTAACACCAGGTTGGATGGAAGTGAAACAACTCCCGTTGAAGGTGTAAAGCTGAAGGTATTGGTCTGCGCGCCATTCAGTTTCACCACGATCTGATTCTTATTGGTAACGTTCAACACCTTCGCAGTCCATGTGAAAGACGCTCCCTGAACACTCATTGGAGAGATCAAAGGGTTGGTGATCGTAACCACGGGTGGAAGAACCTTCTCTGCAAGGATCGTAGTACCAGATCTTGTGGCTGAGCCCACCGAATTGGTAGCCGTTACCTTGAAGATATTGCTTCCCTTAATTAGTGTTGAAGGAAGTGTTACCTCACCTGTGTTAGCGTTGAAGGTATAGTTCGTTACCGTCTGCCCGTTTCGCTGCACCACCAACTGGTTCTTGTTCGTGATGTTAGTAACAACTGCTTTGAAGGTGTATGCTGCATTATAAACAGTCTTCGGGCTAGGTGAAGGAGCCGTAATCACCACTGTTGGTGGCAGCAACTTAGGTTGCTTCACATAGTTGATAACCACATTGTCAGAAGCTGAACCTGCTGAATTCGTACCCTTTAACGTTACAGAGTTAGATCCCAGTATCAAATTCAATGGCACCGTTACCTGCATCGTATTTGCGTTAAACGTGAAGTTGCTTTGATTAGCGCCATTCACTGTTAGTTGCAACTGACTCTTCTGGCTGATATTGGTTACCTGGGCGATAGCTGTGTATTGTGCAACCCCTGACTGGGCCGGGGAAACTGACGGCACAATAAACTTCACTGTAGGAGGATTAACCAACTTAGGCTTGTAAACAATCTGCGTAGACGCCTGAGCCGTTCCATCCTTGTTCGTTCCAATTACCGTAATGTTGTTGCTACCCGGCACCAGTGTTAGTGGCAACTGTACCTGCCCGGTTCCAGGAATGAACGTGAAGTTTGTGGTTGTTGCACCGTTCACCTTCACAGTTACCTGGCTCTTCATGGTTACATACAGCACAGTTGCAAGCGCGTTGTAGTTTGCGCTATACACTGTTTTTGGACTCACCGCTGGAATCTGGAAAGACACTATTGGAGGTCTCTTCGGAAGCACCGGGGGTGCGTATTCAATCACTGTTGACTTACTATCCTTTCCATACGCGTTTGTACCTGTGATCTTCACCGTATTCGCTCCCTTGAGCAGGTTAACCGGAATTGAGATCTGTTTGGTACTGGTAGAATATGTAAAGTTCAATGTGATGGAACCATTGATAGACACCACGATGTCTTTGGAAGACTTCACATGATGCACCGTACCACTTACCATGAACTGGTTGACGTTCACCTTGTACGGTGATGTAGCCGGTTGCAAAATGGTAACTACTGGAGGCGGACCAGAATCCTCGATCTGATATACGATCAGAGTTGCATCCTTTGCAGTTCCATCGGCATTCTTACCCATCAGTTCGAATGCGTTGTTGCCTTTGATCAATGTGGCCTGATACTCAAATTCGCCCGTTGTGGTATTGTACTTGAAGCCAGTAATCGATTTTCCATTCTGCTTGAAGTACAGATTCTTGGCATCGGTCACATTCTTCACCTGAGCCTTAACCAGATAACTACTGTTCTTAACGGTGGCAGGTGATGTTGCAGGATCTGTGAAATTCACCAATGGTGGGTTCTTCGCCTGTACCTGCTTATAGAATATCGTCATTTGATCCTGGGCTGTTCCATCCAGATTCTTACCCTTGATCACTACTGAGTTCGCTCCCGGAACCAGAGGGTGTGTTGCAATTACCTTTTTGGTATTGGCATTGTAAACGAAATCGTAAATACGCTTACCGTTGAACAAGTACTCGATATCAGTCTTACTCCCCACGTACTTAACATCTGTTGTAACTGTAGTGCTTGGTACGCTTGTGTTGTACGGTCTTGTATTTGGAACAATGATGTTCACGATCGGTGGGCGCTTGTCCGCAAGCTTTCCTCCGCCAACACCACCGGAACCAGAACCTCCGCTACCGCCAGAGCCACCGGAACCACCTCCACCAGAGCCGGAACCTCCGCCTCCACCGATGCCTCCGCCAGCTCCGCCACCACCGGAACCATCCCACTTATCCCAATCGATAGGTTTGCGCCCGAATTGCCATTCAACCGTAAGCCCTACGAAATGCTGAACATCATTCTTGAACAAACCGGTTCTCGGGGCCTCAAAAGCCTGACCATCCAACTCACTGTGTAGTGGGAACGTCATTTTATGCTCAAAGATCATAGCAAAGCCCTGACCCAGTTGGTATCCAATACCATAGCCAAGGGTTGGTGCAAGGATGGAATTTCTTCTTCGGCTGTTAAATCCGTCTGATTCGTATTCACGGTCTCGGATTATTCCACCTCTACCCTGTCCATCTGCTACGTTATCCCAGTTGTAAGGAGTGTTGCGGTCTTTCTGATCAATGTTGACTTTAGTGCTATAAAGTCCACCTCCACCAAATCCATATAGCACGATGCCAGTCTGCTCGCGCAATCTGTTAAGACCAAGTACGAGTTCAGCAGAAGCTTCGTGCGCCAGTGTTGAATGATTGGCGAAATACCTACCACCAAGAGAGTCCGTAAAGTTTAGTGAAGGATCGTATGTTCCATTCACTGAAGGATCAATGTTTGCTGTGAACGAGGGATCTCTGTCTGCACCTAGAGTCCAGGCACATAGATAACGTGCTCGTATATCAACGTGCAGGAAGCGTCCTCTTTTCTTGTAAATGGAGAAGCCGAAATGGCCTCCACCGCCTAACCCGGCCTTGTCATCTACATCACTGGTTTGAAATGCACCTCCAAAGCTGGCACCTAGTTGAAATCTACCACCGTTTGTGTGAGTGAATGTATTCTGCCCAAAGGAATTGGGAAGAAGAAAAACGATGAGAATGAGCGAAAAAAAGTAGCGTAATTTCCTGTTCATAAGCAATACGTTTCCTCTAGCTGTAGCAGTTATCATGCCAAAAGGAATATTGCCCTAAAAGTATAATAAAAAAGCCCCCCGTTACACGGGGGGACTCTCTTCGTATAGTGTACCGATTCCCTCTCGGTTTATTTGCTCTAATACATTGGATTAGAGGCTACTACAAGCGCATCAATGAATTGCTGCATAGCCTTTACACAATACCTCGAAGAACCGGAAACGGGCGAAAAGGCACGCTCGCTATGGACATGGTAATTCTCTGTGCCTGATATAACCAGATTGTCCGCCCATTCCGGTTGTACATCGCTTCTTAGGATCAGTGACGTTGACCTATTAACCGCTACCTGCTGACAAGCCAAGTCCACCTTTCCAGACTTAGCTCTCGCATATGAAGAAATGTCACGGATCCAACCTAACGCTAGAATCGATGTTTTTCGAGATTTCATACCCCTTTAACACCAAACCCTCAGGATTCCACAAATGGGTTAGAAAAACTTGATCAAACTGGCTGTACTATCTGGAAACACTAATCTTCCTCACCACCTTGTCTCTTTCAGGTGAGGTAATGGTTAATAGATATGTACCGGAAGGCAATTCACGAACAGGCAACTTCAGATGGTTCAAGCCATTATGGGTAGGATACGTTGTAGAACTAACCTGCTTACCTGCAATATCGTGGATATCTAATTGCACTCCATGGCCCTTCGAGTGAAATTCAATCCTGAACAGATCATTGGTTGGATTGGGATAGATCAATACATTTTCCAGACTTGGTTTCTTGATCTCAATACCACTTACAAGATCTTCATACAATGGGGTTTCCCACACTCCTCTACCGTACGTGGCCACACGAAGCCTACTTTCACCGGGACTCCCATAGAAGATCTCGAGTTCACGCGTCTCCACGTGTGGTAAATTGTTGTCGTAAAGCGTCCAGGCATTCAGGTTATCATTCCTATAGTATATGGCTCCATCTGTTGCCAGGTACATTCCTCTGGTCCCCGTTCTGTCAAATACAATTGATTTAAGAGGTACTGCAGGTAAGGCTGAATCCATCCTGGTCCAGGTTTGTCCAGCATTCTCACTGATGTAAACAAAGCCAACGGAGGTACACACTGCAACCCTGTTCTCATCAAAGGGGTCCACTGCAATGTCATTGATGTTACCACCTATAGTACCAGGCAGGTACTGCCAAATAGGAGCTCCGGATAACACGTTGGTTGATTTATACACCCTGCTTTGTGCAGCAACGTATATGTAATGGATATTGGATGGACACAATTCAATATGCGAGAGCTTCCCCACAAACTGGAAGTTCTTAGAAACATTCACCCATGCGATGTTGGTATCACCGAAGCTGTCATGGCGATACAGAGTATCGTACCCCACAAATACACGATTTCCAGTGTTTTCATCAACGGCCATAGGTGTTAACCAGTTGCCATCTCCATGCTGAGGGGGTTTCTCTGGACGGTACCTTGAAAAACCACCATTATCAGTTCTGATCAAATGTCCATACTGAGTGGCAGCGATCTGCATGCTATCATTTTTTGGGTGTATCCAACACTCCATTCCATCCGCACCGTACCAGTGTCTCCACTTGTGCTGAGACCCAACCATCATATTCAAACCATTATCCTGGGCGCCACTCGCCATCAAATCTTTATTCAGATGGGAATTCCCAATCCTATACAGCTGATGAATGCCCATGCCACTGGTAAGATCTACAAAGTCATTTCCTTGATTGATGCTTTTGAACAAGCCCCCATCTGAACCTACGTAGATCACACCATTGATGTACTTAATAATCTCTATATCCGCATGTACGTACGTTCTCGTTTCTGAAGGGTTTCCGAGCTTCGTTTTACCCCAAACCCAATGGCACTGATGTGTAAACGAAACGCCTCCATCGAGTGATTTATACATGTGCAGCCCTCCAATGTGTACCTCGTTGGGGTCCGTATTTGAAGCTGCAATAGCCATGTCCCGGTACGACTGTCTTCCTATATAGTCCTTGCCACCTGTGTAGTCTGTTTGGATGGAAAAATTAGATCCCCCGTCAACTGAACGGTAGAGGTAACCAAACTCCCAGGTACCGGTGCTGTCTTTCTTGTCCTGAACGATGTACACCATATTGGTATCTGCAGGTGTTACGGCAAGCTTCATTCTATTGGAACCTACGATGCCGTTTGAAACAACATTGAACGTATTACCACCGTCAACAGACCTAAAGAATCTGGTGCCACAAGCATACATAATGTTGTTGTTACCAGGCTTGTACATGACATCTTCAACAGACCCCACTACCAACTGATTCCAGGTAGCTCCACCATCGGTCGTTTTGAACAAACCAACGTAACGCATCGCCACATAGATAACATTCGGATTTCCAGGCTCCACCAGGATCGTAGTAATTTTTCCCGTGTTGATGAGCTGTGGAATCTGCGTAAAAGTGCTTCCCCCATCCGTACTTACCATCAATCCTACATTGTTAGCGATATAGAGTTTATTAGCCACATTCGGATCTACGCCAATCGCCCAGATCTCCATATCGTTAAACTGATCACCCATAGGCATCCATGAGTTACCCCCGTTGGCCGACTTCCAGAATCCACCGCCCGGAGAACCTACATACATCAATTGTTGCTGAACGGGCTCAATGTAACAGGCAGTAACCCTACCAACGCCCGGTGCGTAACCCGATGTTACATCGTAAGACAATGGTCCTAGCTCCGTCCAGTTACCAAGGCTCTTATTCCCTGATTTAAGGTTACTATGCACTTCTTTAATAGCCGCTGCCTGCGCCTTCTTACTCATTACAGTCCCATCAGCCTGAAGTTTGAGCTGTGCGCCATGTTCCCAACGTTTGAATAGCTTATAACCTGACCCAGGTCCTCTACCCGCTTTATCGAAATACTTTTTTGCAGCGTCTTGAACCTTTTTGAGTTCCACTCCATCCTGCTCCATCAACTCAAAGAGTTCCTGACTGTTTCCAGACAAAGGAAGCACCAGCATTGCAATCACTGCAACACTTAATGAGCGTATGTAGCCGGTCTTCACAATGGAATATCTCATGCTCACTAAATAAAAGGATTCCTCTAAATTACTTTGGTTAGTGCGAATATTATAACCAGATTTCAACCCAATGAGGAATGCTAAGTCTACCGGTAATTGTGAAGTACTTCGCTACGTGGAAGACTTGAAGTAGTTGAAAATTCCTTATCCTTAAACATCTCTAGATGAAGGAACGTTCAGATAGCGAGTTGGTTGCAGAATTCAAAGCTTCTGGCGATCCCGCATGCGTGGGGGAGCTTTTCTCTCGCTATCACGGACTTACCTCAGTCCTTTGCATGAAGATCCTCAAGGATCCAGACAAAGTGCAGGATGCCATGATGGATGTGTACGAGCGCGTCATCAATAAACTACCCACCCATAACGTCACCAACTTCAGTGCGTGGGTGTACAGCATTGCACGAAATCATTGCCTAAATCTGGTTACCCGCAACAAAGAAGTTCGGCTTGATCCGGATAATCATAAAATTCCCGGTGAGGATTTTATGGAAAATGAGAATGCCTTGGGTCAAATCATCGAAAGAGAGGAAAACCTCACTGATCTGGAAGACTGTGTTGAACAACTGAAGGATGAACAGAAGACATGTATTAAACTGTTTTTTCTTCAGCAACTATCTTACAATCAGATTGTTGAGAAAACCACTTTCAACATGAAGAAAGTAAAGAGCTTCATACAAAATGGTAAAAGAAATCTACGTATTTGCATAGAACGAAAACAAGATGAACGAGGGGAATCATAACAATTGGCCAACCATAGAACCTGCGAATCTTGATCAATTGATCAAGTATAAACGCGGTGAGCTTTCTGATCAGGAGGCACACAAGGTTGAGCTCTTCCTTTCAGAGTTCGATGCTGATTTGTTGGATGGCATCAGCCTGGACGATCTCGAAAAACTTCGGGATGTTGAGGTAAGGCGACCAGTAAATGCTAAACGTGGATTATCTCCTTTAAGAATTGCTGCTGGCATTGCCGCGCTGGTGGGCATCCTGGCACTTACCTACGTGCTCACGCAGGACAAATTGGCTGGAGATGACATTGTAATGCATGAAGCAACGGATGAGGTTGTAAAGGATGTGGAGGACGATACACACACGGAAGCGGTTGTAGAAGAAGAATCTCCAACCGAGACGGTTAGCGATCACCAGGAAGAGAGCACAGAAGACGTAGCGCCTCAGGAAAATATAGATATTGAGTCAGATGAGGTTGTAGGTCACACACCAGCTGTTAACCCTGACATCGAAAATGACAATGAGAGTAAGAAGGATAAGTCTACCGATAACTCGAACAACCTGAAGTTATCCGACAATAATGAAGATGCACTTACCGAAGAAACCGAAGCGATAAGTGCAGCTAAATACAAGATCGCGGAGAAAGACGCGGTCGTTAAAACAGAAGCCCCTGTTGTATATACGATTATTGAGAAGTACAACAACCCGAAAGACAAGCCTGCTGATGTTCCAAAAACTGCAAGGGCATTTGCTAAGTCTACTGTAGGTGTTTCAAAGAATACTTACCGAAGAAAAGTATCTCCTTCATTTCCTGGGGGTGACGTTGCTTTAATTAAATGGTTTGAAGACAATTACACGGAATTAATTAAAGAGGGTGATCAACCATTTAAACTTACCTTTAAAGTAACCAAAAAGGCAAAATTGGTGGATGCCGTGTTCACTGATATTGACAAGAACAAAACCCCCGCGTTCAGTAAAAAACTGAAGGAGATGCCCGACTGGAACAAGCCTGAGTCCAACTACGATCCGTTAGACATCTACTATTCTATTTGGATAGCTCCAAAGCAATAACACCTACTCCCAGATCTGTTCGGCATCCCTGATCTCTTTGATCACCGGAATGAGAAATCCTGCAAATGCCAAAACGAATGCAGGAAGTGAAATAATCAGGATTTTATCGATCGGGTAACTTGTAATAAGGTAGTAGACCACCATTCCCGTTGACAGAACAAATAAAGCGCTAAGCTGAAACTTATTTCTTTTCCAGGACAACAGTTCAGCACAAAAGAAACCAGCCATGATTCCCATAGAACCCAACATCATTACTCCAGCCCCAGGCCAATGCATCAACATGAATGTTCTTCCGATGAGAAACAATACGAGTATCCACAACAAATGGAAGTAACGCTTTCTCTTTGGCTTCTTCGATTTTTCTGCAAGATCTTTGTCCAGTATCTCTGTCATTCCTCCCTGTAGTACTTTGAAAATACACGTTTTAATCGGATTTTAGCGTAAACTACTATCCATGCCTACGAGACTGCTTTCAACCATCTTCCTGAGCCTTATTGCATTTGTTGGAATCGCGCAACCCCACACCTGGGACCAGGTTTACAACTTAATGCAAACGAAATGTGCCATTCCTGGGTGCCATGACAATGGAACGCAGACCGGTGGTCTTGACCTTCAGGGAGCGGGTGCTTCAGCCCAACAGAACGTGTATAACGCTATCGTTGGAGGGACACCTGCCAATTCTTACGCTTCTTCGCAGGGATACGAAGTAGTTTTTCCCGGTGATCCTTACCGAAGCAGCATTTTTAGAAAGATCAACGCAGGACTGGATCCTTATGTAACCCTTAACGGTTCTGAAGGTGGCAATATGCCTCAAGGTTCTTCGCTGACTGATGAAGAGAAAGAACTGATCCGGCAGTGGATCGTATTTGGCGCAAGAGATACCGGGTACGTTGCAGACACAAACCTCATTGCGCAATATTATGGCGGCAATGGCATCGATGGCGTTCCCAACCCTATTGCCGCACCAGCGCCTGGACAAGGATTCCAAATTAAGGTGGGGCCTTTCTTCCTTCCAGCACTTGGAGAAGACGAATTCTACACGAAGTACCCGATAAGAAACGCTGCGAACATGGAGGTCATGCGGATGGATAATGAAATGGGTACATCCTACTCGCATCACTTCCTGGTATATCGCTTTACGAGTAATCAAAATCAGTATCTCGATGGGCTTCGACACAAGAATGCCCACTACCACACAGATTTCGTGGCGGCATACGGACAGTCAGACAGCCTGAAACTTCCTGCCGGAACAGGTTGGCGATGGGGCGCCAATACCATATTGGACCTGAACACACACTATGTGAACTACGACAACAGCAAAGTATTGAAGTGTGAAACATTCGTGAATATTTACACGCAGACCTATGGAACTGCGGTTCATGAAATGAAATCGCAGTTAATCCCTTACGTGTTCCTTATCATTCCTAACAACGGACAAACGATGACGTTCACCCACAATATCTTTGATACCGCTGCTTCAGCCGTGAATGATGATATGTTTATCTGGGCCATGTCCTCACATACACATCAATGGGGAAAATCGTTCGAGGTCAACACAAGAGATATCAATGGTCAAATTGACACCAAGATCTATGACGCAGAGCGTCTGCATGGAGTTCCGGGAGGTCAGTACATTGGCTATGACTACCAACACCCTCCAACCAGATACTGGTATTATCCTTTTATGCCTGTAAAGAAGAATGAGGGTCTGATATCCGTTGCCACCTTTAACAACACAGGTGGACAAACGGTGTACTGGGGACCAACATCAGACGATGAAATGATGATCACCGGTATCATGTTTATTGAAGATACTACTGGATTAGGTATTGTAAGTGGCATCAACCATGTGCAGAAAGGAAGGGAAATACTCCACCTGTACCCTAACCCTTCAACCGGAATGGTGAATATTGCTCTCCCACCAGGAGAAAAACCTGCACAAATCAGGATAGTAGATCTTATGGGGCGTGAGGTAATGAACGAAGCTCTTAGATCCAAGCAGTTGAACCTTCAATATTTGAGTGCCGGAACGTTTATCGTGACTTTGCGCTCTGATAACGGAACAGTTAGAAGAACCAAGCTGATCATCTCGGAATAAAGGCAGGCACGCAGGTCCGCCAATCTTTGTATTTTCGCCTTCCTCAAAATGAGCAAGGAAAGCGAAATAGCACGTAGACGCACATTTGCGATCATTAGTCACCCGGATGCCGGTAAAACAACCCTTACCGAAAAGCTACTGTTATACGGTGGCGCAATCCAAACCGCTGGTGCTGTAAAGTCTAACAAGATTAAGAAGACCGCAACGTCAGATTTCATGGAAATTGAGCGACAGCGTGGTATTTCTGTAGCAACTTCTGTTATGGCATTCGAGTACAATGGTCTCAAGATCAATCTCCTTGACACACCTGGACACAAAGACTTTGCGGAAGACACTTTCAGAACACTAACGGCTGTGGACAGCGTTGTTTTGGTTATTGACTGTGCCAATGGCGTTGAGCCACAGACCAAGCGTTTGATGGAAGTTTGCCGAATGCGAGACACACCTGTGATCGTATTCATCAACAAGTTGGACCGGGAAGGAAAAGACCCTTTCGAACTCCTGGATGAGCTAGAATCCCTTCTTCACATTAAGGTAAGACCTCTCAGTTGGCCCATAGGAATGGGACAACGATTCAAAGGCGTCTACAACCTTCACAAACAAAACCTGAACCTTTTCCAAGCGGGAAAAACCAAGATTGAAGATGAAGTACTCTCCATTGACAACATTGATGATCCGCAGATTGCAGAGTATGTAGGTGAAGAGTTTGCCGCACTGCTACAGGAAGAAGTAGAGCTTATTGATGGGGTGTACGATGAATTCAACATTCAGCAATACCTGGATGGCAAACTGGCCCCGGTTTTCTTTGGTAGCGCCATCAACAATTTTGGGGTAAAGGAAATGCTAAATTCCTTTACCGAGATAGCCCCTGTACCTCAATCCAGACCAACCAGTGTTGGAGATGTGAACCCACAGGACAAGAACTTCTCTGGGTTCGTATTCAAAATACACGCGAACATTGATCCACGACACAGAGACCGCATTGCTTTCCTAAGGGTGTGCTCAGGTGTATTTGAGCGAAACAAATTCTACCAACATGTTCGGATCGATAAGAAAATGAAGTTCCCTAACCCTACTACATTCATGGCATCTGACAAAAGCGTGGTAGATGAGGCTTTCCCGGGTGATGTGGTAGGACTTTATGATACTGGTAATTTCAAGATTGGAGATACCCTTACTGAAGGCGCCAAGTTCATGTTCAAAGGCATTCCCTCCTTCTCCCCGGAGTTATTCAAATCTGTTGAGAATAAGGACCCCATGAAGACCAAACAGCTTGAAAAGGGTGTGGAACAGCTAACAGACGAGGGTGTTGCCCAGCTATTCATTCAACAACCGGGAAACAAGAAGATCATTGGTACCGTTGGTGAACTTCAGTTTGAGGTGATCAAATACAGACTTGAGCATGAATACGGTGCCAAGTGTGATTTTGCTCCATTGAGATTTCACAAGGCATGTTGGATGACCACAGACGATGAAGACAAGTTAAAGGAGTTCATTGCGCGAAAACCCCAATACATAGCTTACGACAAGGACGAGAACCCTGTATTCATGGCAGAATCTCAGTTCTTACTTCAAAATGCTCAGGACGAGTATCCAGAAATCAACTTCCATTTCACTTCAGATTTCAAGGTGACGGAAATGGAATTCTGAGGTGGAGACATTTCACACTGAATTAACCCACAACTGAAATGTTAGTAGTAATTTTCCAAAAACTTTTGGAATGAAACGTATTGCCACCCTACTCCTTACTCAAGTATGTATTGCCGGTCTTTTTGCACAAACCTTTGTAATTAACGAGATCGACTACGATCAAAGCGGCACTGACAACGCTGAGTTCATAGAAATAAAGAACATTTCTTCTGGTCCAATATCGTTGAGTGGCCATTACCTGTTGCTAATCAGTGGCGGTGGCTCCTTTCCAACAGTTTATGATTCAATAGCGCTACCTGGCACTACAGTTGCCGCTGGTGGATACTTCGTTGTTTGCGGTGATTCGGCTAACGTTCCAAATTGCGATTTTCTCTCTGGTACAACCACGCACTTTATTCAGAATGGTGGGACCGGTACTACAGGACCTGATGCGGTTTCGATTCACAATGCTAACAAAACCAGGCTTGATGTTGTAAGCTATGAGGGTTCGCTTACGGGCCACGTTGAAGTGTCTGGCAATTTACTTCTGGATAATCCTAATAATCTGCTGTCAGGTATATCAAGAATTCCGGATGGAACAGATACCCAGAACAATGACCAGGATTTCCGTAGAAAGTGTATCTCGCCAGGTGCGGCCAACGTTACAGCCGATACTAACTGCGTGATCGTAACATCCACACCTAGCAAAGAAAACACACATGGCAAGGTAACCATCAGTCCAAATCCTACTACTGGAAAGCTCTTTTTCTCTGCCAGCAAGGGGAACCCAATTAGAATTGAGGTGATGGACTGGACCGGAAAAACGGTGAAGAAAGCGCCTTTCCAAAGAAGCGTGGACCTTACTACATTACCTGCTGGTATGTATTTTGTTCGCACCTATTTCAAAGACAACCTTCAGGTTGACAAGGTGATACTGAGGTAGTTACGGAAACCTTCTAAAGTTCGGAGAAAGGTTAGCCTTTCAAAGCTTTTACATTTCCAAAATTGAGTGTAATTTCGATTCGCACGTGAACCGCACAAACCTTTACGTATGAAACACCTGAAACTACTAGTACTAGCGGCTTTGCTACCCGCTTTTGGACTAAAGGCACAGAATTACCTCGGCTATAGCACGAGTAATTATGCCGGAGTTCATAGTATCGATATGAACCCAGCAGAAATTGCCGATAGCAGATTCCATTTCGACATCAATCTTGTTGGATTGCAATTTGATCTTGACAACAATTTCATCGGGCTGGATGGTCAGGTGTACAGGGATGCGCTTTTTGGGATTGGCGCACTAACCGATGATGATCCTTCTAACGATCCTTCGTGGAATAACGATCCGGATTTCAACGATAAGTATTTGATCTTCAATGAGGGTAACCACACCCGAAGTGTATATCAGCACCTCGAGGTTATGGGGCCTTCGTTCATGTTTACAATCGCAGAGAACAGAATCGGTATTGGTTTTACATCCAAGGTTAGAAGTATAACAAACATTCAGGGTGTTGAAGAAGAACTAGCACGTCTTTCGTTCAACGAATTGATATACCCTTCCTTGTGGGTTACACAGCTGCAAAACGATTATTTGAGCGTACAGAGTAACACCTGGGCAGAATACGGACCAACATTCGCTATGACGGTAAAAGATGATGGCGAGCATTTCTTTAAGGTTGGTGGTAGACTTAAACTGCTTCAGGGACTTGGTTCTGCTTACATGCAAATAGAGAACCTTAACTACGAGTTTACAGATGATACCACACTTTCGCTTTTTAATGCGCAAGTAAACTACGGTCACTCTACCAACTTTACGTTTGGGGAAGGTGGGCAAGACAAATTCGAATACAAGTTCATCTCGAACCCAGGTGTTGGATTCGATTTTGGTGGTGTATACGAATGGAGACCTGACCACGAAGACTTCAAGTACGACATGGACGGTGAGACCGGACTATGGAAAGGTTGGGAAAAGAAGTATAAAGCGAAAGTTGGTCTTTCTATCAACGATATTGGTGGAATGACATACCAAAAGGGCCAGTTGAGTGGTGACTTTACTGCGGATATCAACCTGTGGAACCTTCACGTGTTTGACGGAGCCAAAGGTATTCTGGATTTTGATTCTATTCTGAATGCAACATTTGGTCTTCCCGGTGACGGAAGTACATATAAGATGTCGTTACCAACCAATATCAATCTGCAACTGGATTACCAGATTTGGAAGAACGTATATGTGAACTTGAACGGAGTTTACGCCTTCAAATTCAAGAAAGATCCGCACAAGGTTACAGGGCTATCAAGAATGACCCTTACCCCAAGATGGGATTGGAAATGGGTTGGCGCCTTCCTTCCACTCTCTTATAACGAGATGGGGAACTTTGAAGCTGGCATGGGGCTTAGATTTGGTCCATTCGTTGCGGGTACTTCTAACTTGAACGGAGTGTTCAGCAAAAAACCTGTCTACTCATCTGACTGGTATCTGGCTGTTAAAGTTCCATTCCTGAGAATTCCAGTGAAGGATAGAGACAACGATAAGGTGTCTGATAAGATGGATAAGTGTATCGACACTCCTGGTGTTTGGGAATTCCTTGGATGTCCTGATACAGATGGTGACCACATTCAGGATTCTCAGGATAAATGTCCTACCACTCCAGGTCTTGCTGAGTTCGAAGGATGTCCTGACACGGATGGTGACAAGATTCCAGATCCAGAAGACGATTGTGTTGAGGAGCCAGGATTGCCTGAATTCAAAGGTTGTCCAGACAAGGATAAAGATGGCATCATGGACAAAGAAGATAAGTGTCCTGAGCTTCCAGGTATCAAGCTTTACGATGGATGTCCTGATACGGATGGTGATAGCATCATTGATCCAGAGGATCTATGTCCTGAAGTGCCTGGTCCTAGAATCCTTCAAGGTTGTCCTGATTCTGATGATGATGGTCTACTGGATTACATTGATGCTTGTCCGGAAGTAGCAGGTCCTAAGGAGAACAGTGGTTGTCCATGGCCTGATACTGATGACGATGGCATCCTTGACAGAGAAGACAAGTGTCCAACTATCAAAGGACCAAAAGAGAACAACGGTTGTCCTTACGCTGATACTGATAAAGATGGCGTACTTGACAAAGACGATGATTGTCCGAACGTTCCTGGTCCGGTTGAGAACAAAGGTTGTCCGAAAATCGAAGAGAAAGAGCAGGAAATTCTGAACACTGCCTTTGAGAACCTGGAGTTTGAAACTGGTAAGGACATTATCAAAGACGAGTCGAAACCATCTCTTGATTCACTTGCAAAACTGCTTACAGAGAAGCGTCCTGAGTGGAGATTGAGATTGGCAGGTCACACGGATAACGTAGGTAACGATCAGAATAACCTGATCCTTTCCAAGAAACGTGCTACCGCGGTAGGTGTTTACCTTGGAATGAGAGGTGTTAAAGACACAAGGTTAATCGTTGAGTACTACGGTGAGATGAGACCTATCGCGTCTAACGATACCAAAGAAGGACGTCAGAAGAACAGACGTGTGGAAATGGAGATCTTGTTTGAATAGAATGATTCAACTATAAAGGAAGCCCGGTAGCAATACCGGGCTTTTTCTTTAGTTCTTATCCTGTACTTTTAGTTCCAGTGGTATTCAGTGCACCCATATTCCTGTTCTTCTTCCTCCCTATTGTACTCTTGCTACATAGTGTTACCAAGGGTACATTAAGGAATACTGTACTGCTGATCTCCAGTCTGTTCTTCTACGCTTGGGGAGAACTACACTACGTTTTGCTAATGCTGGTTTCCGTTGCTCTCGCTTATTTCTTTGGACAATGGATTGGAAACTCGGATAAACGAAAGGGTCCCCTTGGCATAGCATTGATCACCCATATTGGGATATTGGTATACTTCAAGTACTTCAACTTTCTTGCCTACAATTTTCTTCAGTGGACAGGATTCGATTATGCCTTTGAAGAAGTACATCTTCCAATAGGCATCTCTTTCTTCACTTTTCAGATCATTTCCTACCTGATGGATGTATACCGGGGAGACGCTCCGGCAGAATCCAATCCATTGAACCTGGGTGTTTACATCAGTCTTTTCCCGCAATTAATTGCGGGACCAATTGTCAGGTACACTGATGTGATGAAGGACCTTAACCACCGGGATGTTCAATTGGAGGATTGGACTTATGGCATCAGAAGGTTCATCACTGGGTTTGCCAAAAAGATTCTCATCGCCAACCCCATGGGTTATGTGGCGGAACAGATCATTTCACATGCTGGTGATGAGATCGGTACTGCCACGGCATGGATCGGAATGATAGCCTATGCCCTTCATATTCTATTTGACTTCTCGGGGTACTCAGATATGGCCATAGGAATGGGTCGTATGATGGGCTTCAAGTTCCCTGAAAACTTCAACTACCCGTATATAGCCAAATCTGTACGCGAATTCTGGCGCAGGTGGCACATGACGCTTTCTTTCTGGTTTAGAGATTACTTGTACATCCCACTAGGTGGAAGCAGAAAAGGAAACCCGAGGACACTGTTCAACCTGGTGATCGTGTTCCTTGTTACCGGCATGTGGCATGGTGCAAGTTGGAATTTCGTTGTCTGGGGTGCATTTCACGGATTCTTTTTGCTCGCAGAACGTCTGGTAGGCAGATCCCTGAAATCGAACGCTGCGAGGTCTCTTCTTGGACATATCTATTTGATGTTGGTGGTGCTGTCCTCATGGGTGTTCTTCTCTATTGAAGACATCAGCCTTGCGTTTGAATATTTACAGCGGATGTACATTCCAACAGATGGTATTTACCATGTCCTTGAGTTTTTGCAACCCAAGGATTTGATCATAATGGGCATCGGAATACTGCTGTGCTTACCTATTCAGAATGCTGTACCCGTGCTTAAACAAAAGGAATCCCTGGCCACCTACCTGGCGCTTTTGTTACTATTTGTCTGGTCGGGTATGGAAATGATAGTAGGAACTTTTGATCCTTTTATATACTTCAGGTTCTAATGCGCGTGAGTAAATACATATTTATTGCAGTATTCACAGGCATTCTCCTACTCCCTGCCCTGTTGATGCTGATAGGAATACATCCGATCAACATCGAGAACCGGTCTCTTGCGGACAAACCTAAATGGACAGGTGACAGCCTTGGGTTTCTTCCTCAGAAGATCACTGAATATGTAAGTGACCATCTACCGTTGCGCGACCATGCTTACACTGCAACCGCTCTGTTCAATTGGAATTACCTGAATACCTCAAGCAAGCCTGAACTGGCCATTAAGGGAACGGATGATTGGATGTTCTATACAAGCGAAGGCATTCTTGAAGACGCTACGCATAGAAGGTCCTTTACCCAAGAGGAATTGGACTCTATAGAGACCCTTGTGTTAAACAGAGCAAGAGCATTTAGAAAACGTGGATTGGAGTATACAATCGTGATCGTCCCAAACAAAAGTACCACGCTCAAAGAGTACCTCCCTGATCATTACATAGAACAGAACAAGGACTCCAGACTGGAACAGGTTCGTAAGCTCTTTGTCGCCAACTCTAACGTACGTTATGTGGACCTTAGAGACGTAATGAAAGACAGCATACCGCTGTACTACAAAACAGACACGCATTGGAATCCTCAAGGTGCCAGAAAGGTGGCAGATGAGATGGCTCGTAGAATGGTAAAGTCATACAAGCCTGTTGCTTTCAGTATCAAAAAGGAAACATACTCCGGAGACCTTGCCATGATGCTTGGACTAAAAGACCACCTGTGTGAGGCAGTAACCGTGCCTTATGATCACATGAAGATTCAGGAATTGAAGGTAGAACCCTACATGAACGTGGGTCAGCACGTGTACTATCAACCGGGTGAATACCTGAGCAACGTATTGGTGTTCCACGATTCATACGGAAAGGGACTCTTCCCCTATTTGCCTTCCTATTTCAAGCGTACCACCTTCATCTGGGACTCGCACATCAACATGGAGATTATAGAAAAGGAAAAGCCAAATTTCGTGGTTCATGTCCTTGCTGAGAGATATGTTGATAGGCTACTCTGGCCTTAGTTATTCTCGCGTCAACACAGTACTTTCGAGCTATGGAACAAGAATTCCAACTTACCGAAGAGTTCATCCAACTGAATCAATTGCTAAAGCTTGTCGGCATTGCAGAAACTGGTGGGCACGCCAAAATTCTGGTGCGCGAAGGAGAAGTGCTTTGCAATGGTAAAGTTGAAGAGCGTTTGCGGTATAAAGTCCGCAAGGGTGACATTATAGAGGTAATGGGCAATAAAATAATGGTGAAATGAGGGGATTGAAGGTTGTTGAAGTAGCTTCAGTGTTAGCCGGTCCCTCAGTTGGAATGTTCTTTGCCGAACTGGGCGCGGATGTGATAAAAGTTGAGAATAAGCTTTCTAATGGGGACGTAACCCGACAATGGAAACTTCCGAAGGAAGATCAAAGCAGCAATACCTCTGCGTATTTCCGTTCCATCAACTGGGGTAAAACGCATACGCTGCTCGACCTTAGGGATAACAATGATCTACAACAACTTGATGAATTGTTGTCAGATGCTGACATCCTGATCACCAATTTCAGAGCAGGAAAGGCCGAGACCAAAGGATTGGACTTCCCCACCCTTCATAAGAAATACCCGCAGTTAATTGTAGGAAATATTACCGGCTACGGCCAAAACAGTAAACGCGCTGCCTACGATGTGGTACTTCAAGCTGAGTCCGGCATCATGTACATGAATGGAGCCGCTGATGGCGGCCCCGTGAAGTTTCCCTTTGCATTGATAGATGTGCTTGCTGCTCACCAGTTGAAAGAGGGCCTGCTTGTTGCCCTGCTGCAGCGAACCAGCAGCAAGAAAGGATCACTTGTCTCTGTATCGCTTCTGGAGGCTGCATTGGCAACATTGATCAATCAATCCTCCAACTGGCTAAATGCACAGCATGAACCACAAAGAATGGGCTCCCTGCACCCCAACATTGCACCGTATGGAGACACTTTTGAAACCAGAGATGGCAAGACCGTTGTTCTGGCGGTCGGAAATGACAGTCAGTTCAGAACACTGTGCGAAAGCCTGAACTCTGATGCACATGAAAATTCGTTGTTCCTTACCAACCAGGACAGGGTAAAGAACAGAAACGCACTGTCACATCACCTTGCGGAGTGTTTCATGCAGCACGACCACAACATTATTGCAGAGCTTCACTCCAAGCATGTACCTTTCGGGGAAATCAGGAAGGTTTCAGAGGCTGTTGAATCTGATGCTGCCGATCAGCTTAAACTTACCTTTGAAGACGGGGCTAAGACTATCAGGGGATCTATATTCAGAATCAATGGTGAGTTCCCTACCCTCTAAGAAACTTCTTGATCTTTCCGTATAGCCTGGAGGCGTCTTTCTCATCCAGCTCCATACCCAGACTCACTGTTCTACCCCTATGGTCAAACACAATGGCCGGATTGGACACCACCCAATATGAGTCGCCAAATACCTTTCCTGCCTTGGAAGTCTCTTCGTACTTCTGAAAATCTTCGATCTCATCCTCCAAGAATACCTGAGGAATCCCTCTGCCCTTGATCAACCTGGTCATCTCTATTTCACCAGGTTTGACCCTGATCTGCTCTATACCGTAGGTTCTCCATCGGTACACGTAAACGATCTTGTACTCGAAATAACACCAGAATGCCATATAGATGGCTATAAACACATATTCCTGCTTGCTGAAATCTGATGCAAAAAGAAAAGCCAAGACGGCCAATCCGGCCAAAGACCACATAACTAGCCACGCCTTTAGAAAAGCGTGTTTGCCAGCATCCTTGAATGCCTTTATCTCAATGGTAAGTTCTTTGTCTTGCTCAACAACCTTAATCCGCTGCTCCATCCTTGTCTTTGTGCAAAGATAACAGCCTAATTCTTGGCCGGAACAGCCTCTTCCGTTGCAGCTGGAAGTGGTTTGCCCACGGTGGAATGCTTAGCGATGTGCTCAGAAGCTATACCGGGATGAACTTCGTTGGCTCTTTTCCAGTCGATAAGTGCCATTTCAGCCATTCCCAGATTGTACAACACATCTGCTCTTGCCATCAAAGCATCTACATACTCTGGTTCCTCGCCCAGAGCAAGGTCAAGGTCTTTCTTCGCTTCTTCATACTTCTTCTGCTCAAAATGAGTCATCGCGCGGAAGTAGTATGTTTCAATGTCTACCACACCCTCAACCTTATCAAGATCAATGGCTTTATTGAAATCAAGCGTTGCCGACTTGTAATCGCCCATCAAATAATTGATAATACCACGCTCTGTGTATCCATTCTTGAAGTCATTGAAGATCTCGATCTGCTTCTCCACTTCTTTCTTCTCCATAGCTAGTTCGTTGAACAAACCAAATCCACCAAGACCTGCATCACCCATGTCCTCTTTGTCAAGATTGATCAGGTTATGGGTTGAAAAATCTCTTTTGTTTTTAGAAAGTAAACTCAGCTCCGTAAGCCTGATGGCTGGGTATGGATACTTATCGAATTTCTGCTGATGATACACATTGGTATAGTATTCCAATACCAATCTATCCTGGTCAATGCCTCCACCAATCAGGAAGCTGGCTACGGATAGTGCCCGGTCCTTTGCAATCTTCTTCTCAATGTGTCTTGGAGCTCTATTGTCATCGTAACCCGTTACAAGAAACTTTGCTTTAGGATTGTCCTTCATATAGCGGATCGTCTGGATCAGCTTGAACTTAGCCTTAGACGTTAACGAAACGTGCTCATAAGCAAAGTGAATGTATTGGAACACTTTGTAATTCACGATAACAATCTCGTCATCCTCATTATCTGGCGGTGTATCCACAACATTCTGCTTGGTAGTATCCTTCTTTGGAGGTGTCATCTCGATCACCTTGAAATCCACCTTTACCTCCTGGTATTGCTTGTCTGCCAATTCAAATGCTTTCTCTTCCTTCATCACCCCCGAATAGAACATCTGCACCTTATACTTCTTCTTTACATCAGTGATCTTGATGGAATATTTTCCAGTGGTTGGATTCGTCATAACCTCTTTCACCACCTTTCCGGTCTTCGCATCAACAAGCTGGATTTTCGTTTCTAAGACTTCAATCCTACCATCTTTCTCCTTTTGAACCTTACCGGTTAGCTTCGCAGTTGCCGGTTTAGGTTGCTCTACCACAGGTGGATCTTTTTTGATCACGATGTCGAAGTTGACCACAACCTCTTGATAGGCCTTGTTCTTTACAAGGTTCACAACCTTCTCCTCTTTCATCTCACCACCCTTGAACATCTGAATTTTGTACTTCTTACGGGCATCGGAGATATAGATTGAATAGTGACCGTCAATGGCGTTGGAATATGCAGTATTGATCACCTTTCCGGTTGCCACATCCACCAGCTTCAGTAGTGCTTTCACACTCTTGTCTGGTTTACCTTCTTCCTTGAGCTTTACTTTACCCTGAACCAAGGCCGTGGCTGTAGGCAGCATTTCAGGGGGAGGGTCTTTGATCTTCGCTTGATAGATGTCTCCGTTTCTAACAAAGTACGCCTCTTCCCCACTGGCAGCGATAATAAATCCATAATCGTCTGAAGTAGTATTGAAACGTTTACCCAGGTTGATGATCTGACCATGAGAACCATCACTCTTGATTACGGTCTTGTAAATATCAAGACCTCCCATTCCCTGTGCATAACCATCTGAGGAGAAGTAAAGGGTCTTACTATCGGCTCCCCAGAATACAGATCTTTCATCTCCTCTGGTACTGATAGACAACCGCTTCATGGGCCCCCATCTACCGCTGGAGGTTTTGGTACTCATGTACAGGTCTAACTTCCCATAGTAATCGCGCCCGCAGGCTACAACAAATCGCTTTCCATCTGGTGAAATTGACATACCATCTGTACCATATCCACCGTATTTCTCATATTCTCTTTTGAAAAAGGCTGTTACACCGCCTCCCAGCCCTCTGGGCGGACTCCAATGCGTACCTGCAAGTCTGGATGTATAATATGGTCCTCCGTTGTTTTCCCAACCATCCATCCAGCTTTGGAAAGAAACCCTTCTGCCGTCAGGTGCAACGTTAGGCTCGTCCTCTCCTTTGCTAGAGTTGATACTGCTGTTCAAACACTTAGGAGAGCTCCACGTGTCGCCTCTTTTAATGCTATACCAGATGTCACCATCATAGCGAACCACCCCCTTTCTCATACCATACACTTGAGACCAGTTCTGGCCACCCCGGTCAGACATGTAATACATCACCTTACCGCTTGGGGTAATGGATATGTTCGTCTCTTCATGCTTAGAGTTCAGCTGAGAAAGTCGCGTGACCTTCACATCCAGGTTTGGGCTTAGAATCTTTACACCTGAACTTTGCGCCATCGACATGATCGCAGTAAGACAGGCTATTGAAGTTCCGAGTAGTTTGTTCATAGGTTCAATTGAGGTAAATGGTCCAGCCTAATATCTTGTTATCCCGGGTTTTAAATATAACGCCACCTTCGCGGTATACGTATACGTTCTCCCCTAAATTACTGATTTTCAAATCTGGCCGTCCGTACTTCTGTAATACATCATCTACAGTGGATCCTATTTCGATTCCACCTCCTGATTTGCCTTTATACCCAGCGGGTGTACTGATGAAAGGGTAATCTCCCCTGTTGGCTCCATACTGGGTTACAATCACGGCATTGTACTTAAGGTCTTCTACCGAGAAAATCTTGATCCGCGGCATCTCATAGCTTTTCGCTTTGATCTCCGTTACTTCAGCCTCCTCTTTAAGCACAGTAGCCAAACCAGGCGTAAGGCCATTCACACTTTCATCGTACGATTTGTTTTCTGCACTCACAGCTCTTTTTCTATACGGATCTCCCGATTTTAACACATTCATGTTCTCCTTTCCATAATCGCAGTGCACGTCCATTGCCTGGTCGAAATACCGCTTCGTCATGCCCTTTTCACCATTGTGATGCGCAATAATTCCCTTTGCCACAAAAATGTGTCCCAACAACTCCATTTCCCTGGATTTGTGCCGTTCAGCCACCAAGATTCTTGCCCATGCACTCTCTGTTTCTCCTGCAAGATCCTCGGCAAGTGCCATGTTCAACAAAGCGGGCACATACTTATCGTCCATACGCAGTGCAGCATTGAACTTCTCTCTCGCCATTTCCAACAGCTTTGCCGGTGTGCCTTCTACGGCACGTTTGCCTTTTGAGAGACCAATGTCTTGAAGATGAGTTAAATCCTGTGTAAACGGATAATGAAACTTCACTGAGTCTTTCATCATCTCCATTGCCGCCAACGCATAGTTAACGCCTGCGTTATTGTAAAGTGCTTTATTTGGAAATTCCGTGGCAACCTTGTCATAGCATTGCGCTGCTAACTGGTGTTTTCCTTGATAGACCAAACATCTGGCCGCATCCAGTAAAGGAAGACTATTTCTGATCTTGGCCTGAGCCTCCTTTATGGTCTTGATCCTGTCTGCCTTACTTGGATAGCCAAACACCTCATCCGGAACGCCTAGCTTATAATAAGCATTGATGAAATCTTCAGCCACGTAGAACACTTTGTAACCAGCCAGATATGCGCAAACCGCTCCAAAGTAATCTGCTTCCGCCTCCATGGCTGCCCTTCGCTCTGAAGTAATGTCCATGGCATATATCTTCTTGGATATTTCAAGTTCCTCATTGGCAGTACCGAATGCCATACCCCAGTTATGGTCCTTATAGAAGTGAGCCAATTCATGTCCTATGGCATATGCCAACGCATCTGTAGAATCAGCTCCCAGTGAAGCAGTTATATCGTAAATGCCTTCTCCAATATTGATAGTGTTGTTCTTTGGATTAAAGTGCGCCACATTAAGGGCCATATCCGTTACATTGGGTTTGAATACCAGCGTTGGCGGCTGACGGTTGTCAGACATTACCTTGGCAATCTGGTTGAAGATACCCTGACAACGTTGGGCTTTCTTGGTTTGCGCCACGGTCATTTCTCTCTGAGCAAAAGACCAAAGCGTACTACAACACAATATTGCAACTGCTATTCCCCTCATTTCTTCTTATCAATATAAAACGTACCTCCTTTCTTGGCACCATCCTTGGAAGGCGTGATCCAATACCCTTTCAATCTTGCGTTCTCCTTCCATGGAATTACGTAAACACCATGGGTAACAAGATCCATACTTCCTGATATCTGGTTCCCCTCCCTCAGGTAAATGGTATCACGTTTCATAGCACCTTCAAAACTTGAGATGTCTTTACCACTCTGATACCATACAAATCGACCCTTTAATTTGCAGTTGGTAACATTATCAACCAGCACTTCCATCTTGTAGCGCTCGTTATACCCATAACTGAACTGATAGAAGATGCCCTCCCACTTACCTTTGAATTTGACTGCTTTACATTGTGTACCTCCGTCCTCTACGAAAGACATTAACGTTAACCCAGCTATAAACAGTGCTATGTATCCTAAATTCCTCATCAGTGCACAATGAAATCGTTCATTAGGTTTTGATTCCTGGTAGTAGGCGTTTGTTTTCCCCTTGTAAGTTGAGACACCCTCTTCGTTACATAAGATCTTAACTCACCAACCGAGATCAATCTATCCTCATTCTTATCCATTAGCTTATCATTCACACCTTGCAATATTGAGTAGGTAAACACCCCATTGTTCCATCTGGGTGATTCATATGCAAATTCCAGGCCACCTGCAGCTGAGATGATCGTGGCGCCTGAACCTACAGAAAGGTCAGCGAAAAGAGCCTTCATGTAGGCAAAAGAGTTTTGCAAGCCACTCCTGCCACCACCCTTCTTTTGCGCATTGACCTGAACCCCCTTCACCTGGCCACCATCTTCATTGCTGGCTACAGGTTCAAATCGAACAGATTCCTTATCGATTTCTCCTGAATGACAGGCATCAATCAACAACAGTTTATTCCTGGCAGGTGTTTCCTTCATCATGTCTTCAAATACTTCATAAGGCAGCCCCCCATTTACCGGATTGTTGAAATCCACTCCCGGTGTAGCTAAGTAGTAGTCGAATTTCTCATCTAGCAGCCCGTGAGACGAGTAGTAAAGAATCACGTGATCGTTCACAGAAATGTTCTTTAGCTTCTCTCCCAGTGCCTTCACCTTATCGGTGCTAACCTCATTGTCTGAGAGGCTGGTTACCGAAACCTCAGTGAAGTAGTCGTCATTGTACTTCCGGTACATATCGCTCAAGTCCTTGGCGTCTTTAGCAGCGTAGGTTAAATCCCATTGGGAATCCTTGTACTTCGAAACACCAAAAGCGAGCACATGTAATTTTTTTCCCTCAGGTTTGGCAGGTTTGTAGGCCACTTCATGCATTTCTTTACCGCTCTCTACACCCTTTTCATTCATCGCCCATACCTGAATAAGGTTGCGACCCTCACTTAGTTCAATGGTTACCTTCTTGTCTACGCCTTTTGACTTTGAAGCAACCTTCTCAACGGGAACAGGAACCCCATTCACCGCCACATTGATCCTGTCGATCTTGTAAAGCTCGTCCTTCGCAGATATGGATAGCTCCAACATCTTCTGATCAGTGGATGTTGTCAGCATTTCCTGCCCCTTGATCGTAACCGAGGGCAAATTAAAATCCGAACCCAGCATTTCCTCCGTGAAGCCCATTCTTTTCAATCGCTTCTTATAAGCCATGTTGTACATCTTCTGCAGGAAAGGATTAGCGTAAGAAAGTTCTTCAATCACTTTATCCGGCCTATTGAATTTCAGGTCGAATTGCTCGAACGGATAGATCTTCCCGTCTACCTTAAATCCTACGTAGCCCAGCGCGCCTTTGGTGGCTGTATAATAATTGTCTGGCGTTGTTATCACGAAATCTTCCTCGCTTGTACATATTATAGATGACTGCCTACCCAGCGTTTCCACATTCCAGATATTAACTTTTCCGTCAATCCCTCCAGTAACAAAGGTTTTAGAGTCGTTTGAGAACGTGATTGCGTATACATCGCTGGTATGTCCCTTCTTGATCACCCGTTTTTCCCACTTCTCAGTATCGTACACCACAATATCTCCACCCAAACACGCACCAGCCACCCATTTACCATCAGGGGAAGTAGCGACATCCATAAACCCACTGATAAACTGACTGGACATAAGACTGCGAACCTTTGCGTAGGTCTTCATGTCGTATATCTCTATCATGTAACCATGGGTTAAGGCCAACAGGTTCTTGCCTGCAACGTATGCCACCCTTCCACCTCCTGAATGCCGTTCTTTCAATACGGCCAAAGATTTGGCTTTATGCGCATCCCAAACCAATACCTGGAAGTCCATACTTGTGGTTACAAACTTGCCTTCTGGCATAAAAGCTATGTCCAAGACCCAATCTTCGTGCTTTTTCAGCACGTTCTTTTTAGTTCCTGAGTCAGGATCAATGATTTCAATAGCACCATCTTCACGACAACCTACCATAAAATCGCCTTCCAGGCTATAAGCTACCTTGAAGTAATCTTCTTCCGCTTTGATGATCTTGGTGTCTTGATACCTGGCAAAATCATACACGTGCAGTTCTTCTTGTTGGCCACAGGAAACCATTTGTGTCGAATTCGGTCTGAAATCGAGCGACCAAAGCATAGAGGTGTGATTATCGTAGTTAGTGATCAACTCCGCGCTACTCAAATCCAGAATAAGCGGCTTACCAAACATGCTACCTATACCCAGAATAGGTTTATTAGGATGGTATGACAGATCCCATAGCTGGTAAGATTGACCACCAAATATTCTCACAGGCCCCTTCAATCTGGCATCCCATAGCACAACATGTTGCTTATCGTGTACCGAGATCAGCCTGTTAGGATCGTGTGGGTGTTGAACGATCATACTGGCACTCTCCGTTACTGATTCCGGAAAGGGTACCTTCAGCTTGTCCACTCCCGTTTCCATGTCGTGGAATACCAGTTTCTTCCCATCAGGATATACCACGGTCTTACCTCCATCAATAGTGGTCCAATACCACTCGTAACCAAGATTACTGCTCTTGATGACTTTACCTGTGGCTGCATCTAACTTGGATATCTTGTCCTCTACTGCGTAAAACGACTTCTGGTCTGGAGAGAAGTGGATGTTGCTCAAACCTTGCTCCTTACCCACTGGCACTTTCCTCTCCACCTTACCAGTAGTTGCATTGAGGTAATAAATGGCATTGAACGGCATGGAAGCTATGATCTGCTTCTGATCATTACTGAAAGTGATATAGTTGCATCGCATCACCGGGCCCAGGTCATTCTTGAAGACCATGCTCCAATCCGATGTCTTCCACAGCTTAATGGTAGACGTTCCGATATCGTTACCCGATGTAACTAAATACTTACCATCCGCTGAAAATGCCATTTCAGCAACACCGGTTCCGTAGGCCTTAAATTCCTTGACCATCTTGCCCGTCTTAAGGTTCCAAATTTTCACCAGATCATCATACCCCCCTGTAACCACGTATTTGTTATCCGGTGTAAACTTGATAGCCTCCACTGTGCTGGTGTGTCCCTGCAATTCGAAGTATTGTTTCCCGCTGGCGATATCCCAGATAATGGCTGTCTGATCCTCACTTGCAGTGGCCAGAAATTTACCGTCTGGAGAGACATCTACATCCACCACTTCATCAGCGTGTCCGGTTTGCACAAACAATTCTGTCTTCTGGCCTTGCGCAAAAGTCAAAGTCGATGCTCCCATGAAGCATATCCAGGAGATGAGTTGAAGCCCTATCTTAGCATTGATTTTCACAGATGGCAAAGTTAACCCATATAGCCCAATGCACCCTGTTATTATTGGGGATATCATTGGTATCAGCCTGCGATCTCTTTTTGGCTACCAAAGAGGAGACCCAAACCATCCAGAATCAGTCCACTGAAACCATTGACAGTGAAGATCAAATTCTAAGCGGGGTAACAAGCGAATGGTCCCGGTTTCAGAATGCTGTGGTTACCCAAAACAGGGGTGAATTCGCTGAGTTTTTCGTATTCCCCACCGAAGGCAATTGCCTGGAACGGGTGTTGAAGATTATGAACACAGGCAAACCCACCAGCAAGCAGGATGTGGCTATTCATAGCGCCAAGATGATGACTGATCCGTTTACGGATCTTGTGAAAAATACTGCCGTAACTGATCTTAAGTTAAACGATGCCAATAGATCGCTTTATGATCTGATACTGATCGAGCAAGGCCAATCCTTTGATGGAGTAGACATCTCCTACTCTACAACCTATCGGTTTCAGGTAAACGGCAATAAGCTTGTGATCGTTGGCGTATATTGTGATGATTAATTGTTGACATGAGAAAGAGTTGGTTGATCATAGGATTGTTTCTAGCCGGTTGCTCCGGTAGCACGTTGCAATTGGAACCTGGCGCGTATTCCGGAATGGGAAGACAGTATCTTCTAGACATTCGAGAAGACAGCACTTTTCGACTAATGAATGTTCAGGGAGAAGGCACCGAAGGTACCTGGCGTATAGCCGATGGCGATTTCATAATGAAGTCCGCCAATGGTACCGAGGATAAAATGGTGCTCAACCATATCTCTAAAGACAGCCTCAATCTTGGCTTTCAAGATGGACTGTATGATGTTGGCTTCGTGAAGAACAGAAGCCCTAAGTACCTTACCGATTCTGCTTTCCTGATGGATTTCATCCTTTCGGGTGGTAAAATGAGGTACAATTCATTTTTTAATGCAGATCCTTATGAGATTCATACCATTGAGTTCATGAGTGATGGGACTTACCTGTTCGATCAATATTTCGTGTTTAAATGGGATGTGAAGAAGTTCAATGAGGGTGTTTACCTTTTGATGATCCACGACCAACGCAAGGTGCCGTTCATGCTAACCACTTGTTCTAAGAAGCACGTGGATTTCAAAACTTACTCGTTAGAGCGCGCTGAGCTTATCAGTACTACGATCAAAAAGGATCGGGACCTGGACATGGGCCTTCAAAAGACAGTAACCGGCATCCTCCAAGGAGACTGGATTGTAAGCAAGGATGAGCATGGTGTTTTTTCCGTACCCAATGCTGAAATCCGATTCGACTCGCTCGGAAAGTACCAGTTCATTGAAGGAGAAACACGTCATGCGGGCGATTGGAAGCTCAATCCATCCGCAGATCATATCATCTTTAATCCGGATATAGAGCCATTTGTATTTCACATCCAGCACTTTACACAAGATCATATGGTGATCAACAGGCTCGAATACCAATCACAATTGCTGGAAACCTTTGAAATCAGCCGAAAGAAGTAATGGACGCCCAGGAGGTAGCCGGTTTCTTTGTTCAGGTGCTAGAGATCATTGGCATTCTGCTGATCATTGGTCTTGGATGGCTACTGGTAAAGATGATCACCAAATCCAGAAAACGAAGAGAGCAGATTGACGAACTGGAGAAAGAGGAATAGCCTATTTACAGCTCTTTGAAGCCTTTTCAAGCTTGTACTGCATCGTATCGGCCAATTCGAAGTCCGACCGTTTGATCATAATGATTCCTCGTCTGCTCACGAAGTGAGGAAACGGCTTTGCCGGTTTCTTCATCTTGTCTGTAAAAATGGCAAACCCCTGTACGCTTCCACCAAAAGCCTCGGCATCAATATCTCCCATTTCTGCAATCATAAAGAAGCCACCATTGAATTTAACACCGCCCCTTTCCAATGAATCGTTGAGTAACACTCCCTCAAAATTACCCTTGAGGATCTTCTCGGTGTCCGTACCATAGAAGTACGCCACCTTGGAGTACTTGTACTTCTTTTTCATGGCGGTAACGATTCGCAGGTTCTCAACGTGTCGCTGCCTTTTGAACTCATCGGCCTTGTAGATAAGATTCTTCTTCTTTAAAGCCTCATACTTGTTCACGCCTTCGTACAACCTGATGAATAAGGTTCCATCCTTCAATTGCTTAAGGTTGTTACAAGCTGCCTTTTCATCCTTCTGGGCCCACGCCCCGAAGACAAAGAAGAAGCTAAAGCACGCTAGCGTAAATGTCTTCATACATCGGTAATATCTTGGAGATGTCAAATTCAGACGCGCGTTGGAGGGCATTATTGCTCAACGCCTTTAACGATTCATCATCGGTCAATAATTCAATGGCTTTAGAGGCCATTCCACGCGTATCTCCGACATCAAACAAATGGCCCGAAACTCCTTCTGCGTTGACTTCCGGTGTACCTCCCGTATTCGTGGAAATCACCGGAACTCCATGTGCCATAGCCTCCAGGGCCGCCAAACCGAAACTCTCAAACTCCGATGGCAGTAGAAAAAGGTCAGCAGCACCAAGGAGAGCTCCCGTATCCTTGAACCTTCCAAGGAAGACCGTATCCTTACATGTCCCCAGTTCTCTACACATCGCTTCAATACTAGAGCGTTCAGGGCCATCTCCCACAAAAATGAGTTTTGACTGCACCTGCTCTCTCACCTTCGCAAAAACACGAACCACATCATCAACACGCTTTACCTTGCGGAAGTTGGAGATATGAATCATCACCTTCTCCCCATTGGGTGCAATGCTTTGCCTGAATTCCTTTGATGCAGGTTTTTCCTCAATCAAATCAACACAAATGAAATTCGGCACCACGCTTATCTCTCGGTTTACACCGAAGTGATTGAGTGTGTCCTGCCTTAGGCTCTCAGAAACGGCAGTAACTGCATCAGACTGGTTGATTGCGAAGCTAATGACCGGCTCGAAAGAAGGATCCTTTCCCACCAGCGTAATATCCGTACCATGCAACGTAGTAATGTACGGTACATTCCTCCCTCTTGTCTTTAGTATTTCCTTGGCCATATACGCAGCTGACGCGTGTGGAATAGCATAATGAACGTGAAGCAAATCAAGGTTTTCGAATGTAGCTACATCCACCAGCTTACTGGTAAGCACCAACTCGTAAGGCGGATAATCAAACAAAGGATAATCCTTTACACGGACCTCATGGTACTTAATGTTTGGATGAAGGGCGTTAAGCCTGAATGGCTCTCTGTAAGTAATAAAATGAACCTTATGGCCCTTGTTGGCAAGTGCCATTCCAAGCTCCGTTGCTACTACACCACTACCCCCAAAAGTTGGGTAGCATACGATCCCTACATTCATTTGGTTGGATTAATACCCGAAGCTAATCAATTTGCTCCGGTTGAGCTGTCTTCTCGCGGATAGCATCGTAGATCACTTTCTGGATCTCCGTTCTGATGTTCATCTTCAACAGCTTCGGGTTCTTAGCTGTTGGATACACCCTATTGGAAAGGAATACATACACAACATCATGCTCCGGATCATTCCAAGTGATGGTACCTGTGAAACCTGAGTGGCCATAGCTATCCAAGGATATCCCATCACAGGTTGGTCCACCGCCATCCGCTACCGGTTTATCGAAAGCTGCCGCCCTTCTGTTGGTTTCACAAAACTGACAACGTGTGTATTCTGCGATCGTTGAATCTTTCAGGTAACGCTTTCCACCGTACGTACCACCGTTGAGATACATCTGCATCAGCTTTGCCAAGTCGTTTGCGGACGAGAACAAGCCTGCATGACCGCCAACTCCACCCAGCATTGCGGCCCCTGGATCATGGACATGACCATGCACAACCTGCTTGCGGAAGGCAATATCGTTCTCCGTAGGTACCAATCGGCTCAATGGAAGCTTCTTCCTTGGGAGATATGTTGTTGTGCTCATCCCCAATGGAACATAATAAATGCTGTCTGCAAATTCATTGATGGGCTGTCCGGAAACATCATTGACAATCTTTCTCACAAAATAGTACCCAAGATCACTATAGCGATATTCCTTCTTCAACAAGCGCGTTCCGAGAATACGTTCGTAGATGTGTTCCGGATAGTCCTTGTGAATGAAAAGGTTGTCAGCCACCCTTACAGGATAAGTAGCAGAGCTGTCTTTTGCGTAATACTTCGGATTAGGAACTCCTGACTTCAATGTTTTAATATAGAAGGGAATCCAGGATACCAATCCGCTCTGATGAGAAAGTATCTCCCGCATATTGAGGTTCATGTACTTGCCCTCCCCCACCATTTCAGGGACATAGTCGCACAGATTGTAATCTAAAGAGAATTTGCCCTGATCCTGCAGTTGCATCAGACTTGAGGCAGAGGCCGCGATCTTGGTAATGGATGCAATGTCGTACACATCCGTAAGTCTTACTGGCTGCTGCTTGTCGTACGTATGGTAACCGAAAGCCTTATGGTAAATCACCTTTCCTTCCTTGGCAATGAGAACCTGACAACCAGGATAAGCCTCTGCCAGCAATCCACCGTTGACAATGCTATCCACCCTTTCAAAGGTTTTTGAATCCAAGCCTACATCCTCCGGTACAGTGTACTTCATTCGGGTAACCTTCATTTGATCCAATCCATAACCCACTTTGTACTTTTCAGACACGCTTACCGGAAGTTTACCGTTCATTGAAAGTCCACCGTAGATTGCCTGTGCCGCTGCCTCCTGCGCGTAGTGGCTGTTTTGATATGCCATGATGCCCGCGTTCAAATACTCCATTCCTTCAAAGCCTCTTAACGAATAAGCATTTGCGAAGACCACACCGATGGTTGGAATCTTGATCCTTAGCAGGTTCATAAAGGATTTTAAACTGACCTCGATCTCGTATTTGCTCCAAGGACTCTTGTTCGAACGATGGATGCCCACAATTACCCGGTCATAGTTTTCGATGGTATCCAAAATCAATTTTTGAGAGGTAGGCTCCAACTTAGGGTACCATAATTTATCACACTCCTTGTAGAGATCAAGCTGTTCTTGAAATCTTGTAACTGTATCTGCACCAAAGGAGATCACTAATGTTTTTTTAGTCAGATCTTTAAGTGGTAATATCTCCTTCTTATTCTCCAGCAAAGTAAGCGATGCCTCAGACAGTTTTCGGTTCAAATGCTCGTATCTGGGTGCATTCAATTCTTCATATAAATCCACACGATCAACAAATTTCTTTTTGTCTAACCCACACCACTCTTTGGCCTTAAGAATATTCTTACATCGCAGGTCGATCTCCTCCTGGCTGATCCATCCTGAATCCACCGCCTGCTCTATCATTTGAATGGCCAGAGGCACATCCTTAGGAAACAACAACACGTCATTGCCCGCAAGCAGCGCTTTGAGGTCTGCCATACCCGGATCGTAGAACTTGCTCACACCTTTCATGTTGAGGGCATCAGTAAAAGCTAATCCCTTGAATCCAAGTGAATCCTTCAGCAATCCATTCACCACCTTAGGCGAAAGTGTCGTTGCCGTATTGGCCTCGGGTTCGTAAGCCGGAATGTGAAGGTGTGCAACCATTACGCTACCTAATCCCTCTTCAATCAATCGCTTGAATGGATACAATTCGATACTATCTAATCTGTGTACATCGTGATTGATGATCGGCAGCGTCTTGTGTGAATCTTTATCTGTGTCTCCATGACCAGGGAAGTGTTTGGCATTCGCCATCACGCCATTATCCTGCATCCCCTTCATATAGGCAATACCCATTCGCGCAACATTCTCCCGATCTTCTCCAAACGAACGTGCATTAATGACAGGATTCTTTGGATTAACGTTCACATCCACCACAGGCGCAAGGTTCACATGGATTCCCAATCTTTTACACTGCTCGGCAATATGGCCTCCCATCTCGTATACAAGCTTATCATCTTGAATAGCGCCCAGGGTCATTTGCCAGGGATACTTAACCGTGCTATCCAACCGCATGGCAAGCCCCCATTCACCATCAATGGAAATCATCAGGGGTACTTTCGACATCTTTTGATACCTATTGGTAAGCTTGGCTTGTCTGTGTGGTCCACCCTGAAAGAAGATCAGCCCACCAATCTTCTGCTCTTTGATCAGTTTCTCAACCTTGGCCTCATGCTCTTTTCCTTTGTTGGAGTAAGCAGCAACCATAAATAACTGAGCGATGCGCTCTCTTTCAGAAAGTGAATTGAACACTGAATCAGTCCAGTTGGCCTTGGTCTTTGTGAAGGCAGGATCCTTGGGATCTTCCGGGCCCCATTCCTCATCCATAGCAATGAAGGAATACGCTCCGATGAAGAGTAAAAAGAAGACTGTCGTTGGAACCCACCTCATTTGCATGCTAAAAGTATATCATCTCACACCCCTTTGGTTTCAAGAACCGGACCGTTTATTAAAAGGTGAATGTTCATTATACTCTTAACGTAATAATTGGCTAATTTGCTTGTTGAAGTATAAATTACTTCTGATGACCCGACTGCAAACAGATTTCAAAAAGAAGGTAAAGCCCCGATACGGCTTCCGTAAACACATTACCTCATTCTACAAAGCAAACCAACCGCGTAGCTTTGTTTTTGTTCCTCGTTACTACGAGGAAGAGGATCTTGAAGACTTCGAGGCGCGTCTTGCAAAAGCGAAAGGCGAGGAATACCCTCAACACGCTTCACGTATCAGAGAGGCCTTTGCAAGAGAGGAACAAAGCAACAGTCGTAAGGTGGCCTTAAGGCTGATTCTCATCATTACTGTGCTGGCGCTTATCACTTACAAGTTTCTGCTTCAATAGCTTATAATGAAATGCGTTTGACCTGCATGATGTCAGGTCCATTTTGCTAATTTTGGGCATACTTCCATCTATGTCCGATGTTATCAAATTACTTCCAGATGCAGTAGCCAACCAGATCGCAGCTGGTGAGGTTATCCAACGTCCTGCCTCCGTAGTTAAAGAGCTTCTGGAAAATGCTATAGATGCAGGTTCTACTGAGATAAAGGTTGTTATTAAGGATGCAGGGAAAACCCTCATTCAGGTAATCGACAATGGGGCTGGCATCAGTCACAACGATGCACAGCTGGCCTTTGAAAGACACGCTACTTCGAAAATCTCAGAAGCCAAGGAGCTCTTTAGCATTACAACCAAAGGATTTCGAGGAGAAGCACTTGCTTCCATCGCTGCTATTGCGCACGTTGAACTAAAGACGAAGCAAGCAGAAGATGAATTGGGCACCCATGTGATGATTGAAGGAAGTGAGATCAAGAATCTTGATTACTGTAGCTGCAATAACGGAAGCACGTTCAGTGTAAAGAACCTCTTCTTTAATGTACCTGCCCGAAGAAATTTCCTCAAGTCGGATGCTGTTGAGTACAAGCATATCGTTGAAGAAATTCATCGTGTGGCACTTGCACACCCCGAGATTGCTATCAAATTAACCAACAATGGTGAGGACGTACACCAACTGGATGTATGCAACTTTAGACAAAGGGTGGTTCAGCTTTATGGCAAGAAGTACAACGACAAGTTGGTGCCGATAGATGAGGAAACGGACATTGTAAGGATTACCGGATTCATTGGTAAACCTGAGGCCGCCCGAAAATCAAGGGGGGAACAATACCTCTTTGTCAACCACAGGTTCTTCAAGAGCCCATACTTCCATCATGCCATTTCCAATGCTTTCGAAGAACTTATCCCGGATGGGCATTATCCTAGTTATTTCATCAACCTGGACGTGGACACAAGTAAGATCGATGTGAACATCCATCCTACAAAAACGGAAATCAAGTTTGAGGATGAGCGGCACATTTACCAAATTTTAAGGACGTCTACACGTCAGGCGATAGGTAAGCATAACATTGCACCAACGTTGGATTTCGAGCAGGAAACAGGATTTGAAACATTGGGCAAACCAACCAAAATCATTACGGAGCCTCAGATCAAGGTTAACCCTGATTACAATCCGTTCAAAACCGGTAGTTCAGGTGGAAGCAGCAAGAAAGAATCAAACGAGCCAGCCCTGAAGGATTTTCAGCCTTCGGTAGAGTTTGAAACAGTTACAGAGGACGCACAACAGTTGGAAATGGAGGTTGAGACACAGCCAACAACCAGCTATGATGTGCAGGCCATCGCACAAATTGACAGAAATTATATCCTCGCCAGGGTAAATGATCAGGTCATCATTGTAGATCAGAGCAGGGCACATCAGTTGGTGATCTACAACAGATTGAAGGAAAATCAGAACAATAACAAGACATCTCAACAGTTAGCATTTCCTGAGACCATTAAGATCACTGCTGGTGATTTTGAGGTAGCCAAGGAGATGATAACACTGATGCAGGAAGTGGGATTGGATGTAAACGAATTCGGAAAGAACACGTTAGTTGTGAATGGGATTCCAAGCGGATTGGAAGGCATCAACGCAGCTGAACTCATTGAGGAATTTATTGAGCAAGGGAAGTCCGGAACAGAGGGTAATGACATCAAGGAACTGGATAAGGCATTCGAATGGATTGCCCGAACTTCATCCATTTCACACGGACAATCCCTAACGATGCCTGAAATGAACAACCTCCTGTCCGATCTGTTCCAATGTGAAACTCCTCAGGTATTGCCCAACCGCAAACACACTTTCGTGGTGCTGAATGCGGAGCACGTGGATCAACTATTTTCTGCTTAGCATATGTTTCAGAATATTCCACCAGTTGTAAAGAACCTGCTCATCATCAACGTTTTGGTGTGGGTGGCTGATATTGTGATCGGTGGGGATTTCTTCATTCGTTACTTAGGTCTGCACCATTGGGCATCTGATGAGTTCCTGCCCCACCAATTGATCACTCATATGTTCATGCATTCGAAGGGAAGCTTCATGCACATCCTCTTTAACATGTTTGGACTATGGATGTTCGGTCGTCATCTTGAAGTGAAATTTGGCTCGAAGAAGTTTCTGATCTTCTACTTTGCCTGTGGACTGGGCTCTGCGGTAATTTCCTTAGGTATAGAAACATTCCGACTAGATGCATTGCACCAGGTGATTGTAGAGTATTCCGAAAACCCAACGCCAGAGGCATTTGCCATGTTTATCAAAGATTACATTCCGGATTGTGAAGGCATCATGGGAGGTATTTCTGGTTGCCCAATTATCAATGAGAATGGAGAAACAGTTACACAGGTTTTTAACCGAATTCTTTACTCTTTGCAAGACGACCCAACGAATGCACAAGCAGTTGAAAGCAGCGTAGCACTTTGCGAAGCCTGGTACGAACAACGCGTAAACACGGTGAGCGTAGGTGCTTCAGGCGCGATATATGGGATCTTCGCTGGATTTGGTTTGATCTTCCCGAACGTTATGCTCATGCTGCTCTTCCCTCCTATTCCAATGAAGGCAAAATGGTTGGTGTTGGTGATGATAGGTTTTGAGCTCTATCTGGGTATTCAAGCTGATCCGGGCGACAATGTTGGACACTTTGCCCACCTGGGTGGAGCTGTAATCGCGTTCATCCTCATTAAACTATGGAGGTTCGATAAATTCTACGATCAGTTATGAGTACGTTCTTCGAGCGATTGGGGCATGAGATCCGATCAAGAAACGTAGTCATACAATTGATCGGCATTAACGTGATCGTATTTGTGATCACCTTGATAGTCAATGCTGGAGGATTCCTTTTCAAGAGCAACAGCACGATCAATAGCTTTGTCGACTGGCTGGCAGTACCTGCCGCTCTTGGTGAACTGGCTTACAAACCCTGGACGCTTCTTACTTACATGTTCGTGCACGACTACCAAAGTCTGTGGCACATCTTCTTCAACATGCTTATACTTTACTTCTCTGGAAGGATATTCCTTTCTGAACTTGGACCGAAGAGACTTTGGGGCACCTATCTACTTGCAGGCTTGTCGGGCGCCATTCTCTATGTGATTTCATTCAACATCTTTCCAGTATTCAATGAATTCATGAACAGCGGTTTGGTGGGTGCATCCGCCTCTGTTATAGGCATCCTTATTGCAATCGCTGTTTATATGCCCAATATGGAGGTAAACCTGATCCTTCTGGGGCCTGTGAAACTGAAATGGATCGCCCTGTTCTTCATGCTAATGGACCTTGTAAAGCTTACAGATGGTAATGCTGGTGGACATATTGCACATTTTGGCGGTGCATTGTACGGCTTTCTATACATCACCTACCTCCGAAAAGGAAAGGACATGTCTTTAGGTTTAATGACCCTTGGAAGTCGCATTAAAAATGCGTTCAAGCCTAAACCAAAGATGAGGGTTGAGTATAGCCGAAAACAAAATCAGTCCTCCAAGCGTTCTAAGTCTGATATGCAAAACCAGGAGGTCATAGACGCCATACTTGACAAGATTGCCCGATCGGGCTACGACAGTCTGAGCAAGGAAGAGAAAGAGATCCTCTTTAAAGCCAGCAACAACGGCTGATGTATCTAGGATTCTTCATATTCGTCTCCTGTCTTATCCTGCTGATCGACTTCCTTTTCTATAGGGGTTTGAAGGCAGCAGTTAGAAAGCTCGACCGGAAGTACCAAAGAATTGTATTGATCGCCCATTGGACGGTAACGCTATGGGTTTTCGGTGTATTCGTTTACACAGCAGTAATCATGGCCAATGAAATGGTTGTTCCCAGATTTGTAAGAACCTATCTCGGAGGAATGAATTTCGTGATCCTTGTTTCTAAGATGATAGGACTTCCCTTTATTCTCATTGATGAATTGTTCCTCGGCATTAGAGGGACCATCCGCATGTTTACCAAAAAGAAAGGCGAACCCACTCCTCCTGATGGTTCCAGAAGAGATTTCCTGAAGAAGACCGGAGTGATCGCAGCCGGTATTCCTTTCGTTGGTCTCACATATGGCATCTTCAAGACTGCCTTCGACTACGAAGTAAGAAAGGTAGCATTGAAGATTCCTGGTCTTCCTTTAGCGTTCAAGGGAATGAAAATCGTTCAGGTAAGCGATATTCACAGTGGAAGTTTTGTGTCTCCTGAACCGCTGGAGAAGGCTGTGAGCATCATTAATGAACAAAGCCCCAATGTAATTTTCTTTACCGGTGATCTGGTTAATGAAATTGCTGAGGAAGCACTACCCTTCGTTGATACTTTCCGGAAATTAGAAGCACCGTACGGTGTGTATTCTATTCTTGGTAATCATGATTATGGCGATTACTATTACCAGCGGGATCAGTTCGAACAGAAAGCCCAGAACAAAGAATTGATGCAAGCCATCCACAAAGCCAATGGATGGAATCTGCTTTTGAACGAGCACGCAGTCATCAAGAACCAGGGAGAAAAACTGGCAATCATTGGTGTTGAGAATTGGGGTGCCGGTCGCTTTGCCAAATATGGGGAACTAGCTACCGCTATGCAGGGCACCGAAGGCATTGAAACGAAATTGCTCTTGTCTCATGATCCTTCTCATTGGGATGCACAAATCAGACAAGATGCGCCAGAAATTGCAGCCACCTTCTCAGGACACACGCACGGCATGCAAATGGGCATTAAACTTCCTTCAGGATATCAGTGGAGTCCGTCACAATGGATGTATGAACAATGGTCTGGTCTTTATGCCAACAACAACCAGCAACTATACGTGAATACGGGACTTGGATTCATTGGCTACCCTGGCCGTGTGGGAATTAAGCCTGAGATCACGGTATTCGAATTAGCCTAAGAAGTATTGAGTAGTTAGATGTGAGTATTGAGATGGACGCTATCCAACTCAATACTAAAAGCCGCAGGCATACTAACTACTCAATACCCTTCTATTCCTTGTAATGGTATTGGATCTGGATCTCCTGATCTGAATTGAGATCATCTTCGTCTTCCTCATCTTCATCCCATTCCCAGACCTTACGCTGTGGCCCTTCCTTTCTGAAAGCTATAGCCAACACCACTCCAATCAGAAAACCAGCCAAATGGCCCTCCCAGGACACATTGGGTAGATTGTATTCTGGAATAAACTTGAAAAGTAAACTACCAGTGAAGGTCTGGTGTATCACCAACATCACCAATCCAACCGCCATGAGCGGATAATGTCTTCGAATGAAGCCAGACACCAGGAGAAAGCCAAAAATGGCGTAAATCACACCTGAGGCACCTATATGGTTACCATCTCGTGCGATGATCCATGTAAGTATGGAGGTCAGAAAGTATGCATACCCAAAGACCTTCAATGCGACCGGTCTGTAGAAATAATACATCATTGGACCAACGATAATAAGTGCGATACTGTTTGACACCAAATGTGCAGCATCCGCATGTAGCATTCCCGAGGTGAAAACTCCCAACAGGCCTTCCCAATGCCTTGGACGGAGTCCATATTGAGAAAGCGGAATGTCAAACGTCCATTCAATAAGCTTAACCAACCAAATGAGCACAATGAAAATGATGGTGAAGTAGACTCCTAGCCTCCTTCGCTTCTTCAATTCCAATTCACTGTCGATAACCACGCTCATATTCATGAAACAATTATATCTTTAATACGTTCTTTCAGTAACCTCTTACGATAAAAATGACTGTACTACGCGGATTACTCATCATTGCACTTTGTGTCATCGCTAACGTTACCATGGCGAGTAACGTAGACCAACCACAAGACAATCCTAAAACTGATACAACAAAGGTAAATTACACTCTGTTCAATTTCCTTCAGCAGTTTTATGTAAAGTCAGATACCCTGGGATTGAACCCACAGACCCAGCGTAAGAAAGAGGATTAATTCATCCCCCTATTTCGTTTAATATTATCGTAGGCCTCCTGCACGGCCTGGAACTTTTCTTTTGCCGCTTTTTGAACTTCTTCACCCAGGTGTGACACCTTATCGGGATGGTATTTAACCGCCATTTTACGATATGCCTTCTTGACCTCCTCATCTGAAGCCTCAGGAGAGATCTCAAGAATATCGTAATCCTTGTTCGTAGCAGTACCGAACATGGCCGCAATACTGTTATAATCAGCCTCTCTTACTCCCAACTCTTTGGCAATGCGTTCTATGATCTTGATCTCCCTGGGATCAACATGACTATCCGCCTGGGCAATACCGAAGAGGTAATGCAGCAATTGCAGTCTGGAAGAAGGATCCATATAATGCCTGATCTGCTGGCAAACAGCCGAAACATCAATGTTCTTTTTCAAGATGTCACGTAATACAAGCATTTGCTCCTGGGCCACCGTTGGACCAAATTGTCGCTCGAAAAACGACTTCACGTAATTCAGTTCTGATTTAAGCACCTTGCCATCAGCCTTCATAATAGCCGCTGACAAAACCAGTAATGAAGCACTGAAATCACCAGGTTGAGTTTGCGGTCTGGCGCCAGTGGTATACTGCACACGCCCACCGTCAATGAAGGAACCAATACCGAAACCCAGCATTGCACCGATGGGGCCTCCAACGGCCCAGCCCAACGCTCCTCCTATCCATTTTGCGAATTTTGCCATGGTCTGCGAAAATAGAAACAACCGAGCATACCTTTCTGTTTTGACATTTTTTTTGAAAATTTAGAGAGCCTATGTCTGACGGGAGTGTTCCAACATACGACATCGTCTATCCGAAGATCAGAAGCGGCAATGAATACTTCTTCACTACCGATAGTGGTGTGGACTATGAAGTGAGATTTGGTCGGAAGCAGCAGGATATTCTAAGTGCCACCATTGTGTTTGGTGTGCTCAACGATGAGTTTGATGGGGAGGAGTATGCGGTTACCAACAGAGGTGAAGTGTTCCGTGTAATGTCCACCATCGTGAAGGTCGTTAACATCTATAAGGAGGAACACCCGAATATACATTCGTATGAGTTTACCGGAGAGCCAACTTCAGGTGAAGAAGAAAATGAACCAACCATACGTTTAAAGATGTATATCAGATACTTAAGCCGAATATTTGACCCTTCCTGGCACATCCACGCTGACGGAAATAAGGTGGTTGTTTCCAAGCGAAAATAAGCTCAAAAAGCGGTTTACCGGTAATGTGATTTTACCGACCGTTTATTCCTAACAGGTTACCGTTAAAAAGTTTTGGAGTGTTTTTTAGGCATTTCGTGAAACCCTACACCTATTTAATACGTCTTACAGATGTAACAAAATGGTAGAAATATCGTTTTAAACACGAATCCAAAGTAAGGTTGGGAGGCCAAAACAACGTGAAACAAACCAAATAGCGCCTATGAGACAACTGAAAATTACTCAACAAATTACTAAAAGAGAAAGTCGCTCCCTCGAGAAATACCTTCAGGAGGTTTCCAAAGAGGAGATGATCAATGCTGAGCAGGAAGTGGAGCTCGCAGAGAGAATCCAGCAGGGAGATATGGAAGCTCTTAATACTCTTGTACGAGCCAACCTCAGGTTCGTAATTTCTGTAGCAAAACAATACCAGAACACAGGCCTAACATTAGAGGACCTGATTAACGAAGGTAACCTTGGACTGATTGAAGCCGCCAAGCGTTACGATCACACAAAGGGCTTCAAATTCATTTCGTATGCGGTTTGGTGGATCCGTCAAAGTATCCTCAAGGCAGCTGCGGATAATTCAAGAACCATTCGACTGCCTCACAACAGACTTGGCGAGATCCAAAAGATCAACAAAGCGAGCCTGGCGTTTGTGCAGAAGAATGAGCGTGAGCCAACTCCGGATGAGTTGAGCGAGATCACGGAAATGGACCTCAACAAGGTTGAGAACTCCATTAAAATGGCTAAGAAACAAGTGTCTATTGATGCACCTATGGCCAATGACGAGGATAACAACTCATTGAGCTCGGTGTTATCAAATGACGATACACCCTCTCCGAATGAGCAATTGCTCAAAGAATCTCTAACAACAGACATCGAAAGAAGTCTGACTTACCTGAAAGGCATGGAAGCGGAAGTGATCCGTTTGTTCTACGGCCTTGGCGGCAAGAGCGAAATGACGCTGGAGGAGATTGGAAACATGTTCGGATTGACGCGTGAAAGGATCAGACAGATCAAGGAGCGTGGCTTGAGGAGACTTAGACGTTTATCTCGAACAAACAATCTGCAAACCTATTTGTAGATTATTAAGTTGATACTTTCGAATCCCCTCAGATGTCTGAGGGGATTTTTTATGATCCAAAGGTTATTTTTGCGCTCATGCGTTTGATCCTGCCACTTCTTTTGTTCCTCACCTCTACTCTTGTATTGGCACAAGATCCGCCACAGGTAAAGATTGCGCGTTCTTCTGCCAAGATCGATGTAGACGGTGTATTGGATGAACCTGCGTGGCAATCCGCAGACGTTGCACAGGATTTCATGCAATCCAAGCCCTACGATACGTCTGCCGCCCTAACTAAAACAGTAATTCGACTTACTTACGACAATCAGTACCTCTACATTGCTGCAGAGTGCTACAAGTCATTTCCAAACCGCGAATATGTGGTTACATCGCTCAAACGAGACTTCTCCTTTCCTAGAAATGATGCATTGCAAATCATTATCGATCCCTTTGGTGATAAAACCAACGGTTTCAGCTTTGGCGTGCATGCACTGGGCGCACAACGAGAGGGAACGCTAAGTAATGGTGGTTCCTTTGGAGTAACTACCAGCTGGGACAATAAGTGGTACTCGAAAGTTAAGCAGTATCCGGACAAATGGGTTGTGGAGGTTGCCATTCCGTTCAAATCCATTCGCTTCAAGGATGGAAGTACCAAATGGAGTATCAACTTCTGCCGAAACGATGTGAAACGCAATGAAATGAGTGCTTGGTCCAGAGTGCCAAGAAACCTAAACATTGCGTCCCTGGCGTTTTGTGGTGACCTATTGTGGGATGAGCCAGTAAAGAAGACAGGAACCAATGTTTCTCTTATCCCTTACCTGGCAGGCTCAGTAGGTGAAGATTTCACAGACACTTTAGGCACTCAAACCGATGCAAGTGCGGGACTGGATGCCAAAATTGCTATTACCTCTTCGTTGAATCTGGACCTGACCATTAACCCGGATTTCTCTCAGGTTGAGGTAGACAGACAGGTAACCAACCTAAGCCGTTTCAGCATCTTCTTCCCGGAAAGGAGGCCCTTTTTCCTGGAGAACGAAGATCTGTTTGGGTTCCTTGGGTTTAGCAGGATACGGCCGTTCTTTTCCAGGAAGATTGGTATTGGTTTCAATAGTACAACTGGTATCAATGAACCCCTTCCCATACTTGGAGGAGCAAGGTTGAGTGGCAAACTGAACAAGGACTGGCGGCTGGGTGTGCTGAATGTAACTACCCCAAGAGATCAGGATTTCAATCAACCGGCACAAAACTATGGGATGGCGATCGTGCAACGTCAGGTAGGCGCAGCCTCCAATATCAGCGCCTTTGTTGTAAACAGACAGGCCTTAGGCACGGACAGCACCTCAGATGTATTTGTTCACCCTTCGAACTTCAACCGTGTGGTTGGCGCTGACTTTAAATTTGCCTCTGCCGATAACAAGCATCGAGGGATTCTGTTCTATCACCATTCCCTGGGAAGTACCAATCCGGGAAGACAAGGCGCTACTGCCGGCTTCTACATGTACAACACCCAGAACTGGCGGGCCGTATGGAACCACGAATACATTGGGCGTAACTACCAGGCTGATGTAGGATTCATCCTTAGGACCGGAGTATACCGACTGGAGCCTAGTTTGAGTAGAACCTGGTACCCGAAAACTGACAAAGTAATTACCCGTCAGGTGTCCGTTTACAATGACTCCTACTTCGCTGATTCGTTGACATGGATTGATGGAGAAACAAGGATATCCTACGATCAAACGCAGGGCAATACAGCCAATTGGTGGTTTAACTATAGAGAGATCTACACCTTGCTGCGCTTCAATTTCGACCCCTCTGGTTCTGGCGGTATAGCGTTACCAGCTGGTACGGGCTACAACTACAGGAGTATCGATGGTGGTTATAGCTCAGATCCGCGTAAGAGGCTCACGTGGTACGCTGCAGCAAGAGCGGGAACTTATTTCAATGGGGAGCGCTACAAGGTGGAAGGTAGTATTGGATACCGTGCCCAGCCATGGGGGATTTTTAGCATGAGTTTTGAGCAGAATGAAATCATGTTGCCAGACAGCTTCTCGGATGCGAGCTGGACACTCTTCGGGCCGCGGGTGGAGCTCAGTCTAACCAAGAGTCTTTTCTTCAACCTGTTCACACAATTCAATGCCCAGGCCAGCAACATGAACATCAACTCGCGTTTGCAGTGGCGATTTGCCCCGATGTCTGATCTGTTTATCGTTTACACCGATAATTATCTGGCGGAATCTAATCTGACAGATGTTGACGACCTGCACTTCAGGATATTGGGCAAGAAGAACCGCACCCTTGTATTGAAGTTCGTGTATTGGTTCAGTGTGTAGCTACCAACTACCTCCAGCACCTCCTCCTCCAAAGGAACCACCACCGAAACCACCGAAGTCTGAAGGAGTGCTATCTATTCCACCACCTGCGTAATAACCAATACCAGTGTAATAGTAAGTACTAGACCTTCCAATGATAGGTAAGCCGGTGAAGAGCAACTTCAATAGCAACACATTTCGATTGAAGCCTCCCAGGTTCCCTTTCTTCATTGCGCTATCAAACAGTTCCAGAAGGGTTGCATAGAACCTCAACCCGCGGATGTACAGCAACATAAACAAGGCAGCCACCAGGACAAAGGTGAAAACGAACCCGATAGGAGAAATCACCAACATGAGTAGTGAAGTCAACAGGAATCCTAAACCAAAGAATGCTCCGCAATAGACCACCTGAAATCTGAACGGTGGACTCAGGGCTTTAAATTTTTGAGAAAAGCCTGTGAAGTGCTTTGCTGTTACGTAGATGCGAACCATTCCCGGCTCAATCAAATTTTCGTAATAGCTAAACTTGCGTCTGGTCTTTTTTGCATTGATCTGATAGCGATCAAGGATTCGATTGGCCTTGGGCAGTCGCCTCCCGACAAACTTCTGGAGATTGATTAATCGTTTTCTGCAATGCTCGTAGGTGTAATCCTCATGGACAAAGATCAGGTCCTCTTCAGTTGGTGCGCTATGCTTGAAATACCGTGCTGTATAAATAACTCCGTAGAGCCATATGGCAATTGGAGTAACTATCAGAAGCAACAATATCACCAGCTACCTCCTGCTCCACCACCTCCAAAGGATCCACCGCCAAAACCACCGAAGCCGCCACCACCGCCAAAGCTTCCTCCTCCGCCAGAGAAGTTATCCCAGCCACCACCGTGTCTGCGGTTGGTTGAATTGAGAATAGCCCATGCCGCCCAGAATCCTACATTGTTGGCTGATGCGTAGTTCCTTGCACGCGCAAACCGACTGATAAAGAAGAACATGAGAATCAGAAATATCACCCCGCCACCAATGAATTTCTCCCTGTGTTTTCTGCGCCCAATTTTCTTACCGTACTCCGTTGAAGTATATTCCTTGGAGGTAATCTCCATGATCGTTGTCACAGCATTGTTAATACCTTCACCGATCGCTCCATCCTTGAATTGAGGGATCATCTCATTCTCTACGATCAATTTACAGGTGGCGTCCGGAAGCACGCCTTCCACTCCATAACCCGTGGCAATAAAAGTGTGTCGCTCTCCTTTCCCTCCGGTGGGCTTTACCATAATCACCACACCATTATCAAACTCCTCTTGACCAACGCCCCACCGCTCGCCAATCTCGTAGGTAAACTGCGCTGGATCCATACCACATAAGGATGGAACGGTTACAACCATAATTTGCACAGAGTGGTCCATATCGAACCGAACCAACTTTTGGTGAAGGTTACTTTCCTGACTCTGATCAAGTACATTGGCCTTATCTAGCACCAAAAGATCTGGTCGTTCAGGAAAACAGTCATCCTGTGCTGACATTGGAATAAATGCCAGCAAAGCCAAAAAGATCGTCAGTATCCTAATCACCAAACGAGATCTCATCACTCAGTTCATTTACGTCATCATCCTGATAAGGAAAGTGCTCTTTCAGTTGATGTCCAGCCTTCACGATCCCTCCGCAGAGTCCATCAGCATAATTACCGGCCTTGAAAGCTGCCACCATATCATCACGGATCTCATCCCAAAAACCTGAAGGCACCACCTGGTTGATACCTGCATCACCCAGAATTGCTAAATGATGATCGTCTATGGCGAGATAAAACAATACGCCATTGCGAAGCTCCGTCTTGTGCATACCCAGTGTTTCAAAGACAAATGCTGCCCTGTCCAACACCTCTTCCTTGCACTTGCGTTCAATATGCACGCGTATTTCTCCAGAAGTGTGAGACTCCGCCTCCTTGATCGAATCGGTGATTCGTTTCTTCTCTTCTGCTGTAAATAGATCTGCAGCCATCCTAAAACTCAACAGTAGGTGCTTCTTCAGCTCCTTCGGTTATTGCTTCAAAATACGCTCGCTTCTCAAAGCCAAACACATTGGCCCATACATTCTTGGGAAACTTGCGGATATATGAATTGTAATCCTTGGAAACGTTATTGAACTTCTGTCGCTCTACTGTAATCCTATTTTCCGTGCCCTCCAACTGTGATTGAAGCTGCAAGAAGTTCTGATTAGCTTTCAAATCCGGATAACGCTCTACAACAACCATTAACCTTGAAAGTGCGGATGAAAGGCCATCTTGTGCCTTCTGGAACTTCTGCAACGCTGCTGCATCCAGGTTGTCAATATCAATGGTTGTACTGGTAGCTTTAGCTCTGGCATTCACCACGCCTTCAAGCGTTTCTTTTTCGTGTGACGCATAGCCCTTTACGGTTGCCACCAGGTTAGGGATCAGGTCGGCACGTCTTTGGTATACATTTTCCACTTGGGCCCATTGACTGGAAACCGTCTCATCTTTATCTACCATGCTGTTGTAAGAGGTGCAAGCACTACCGCCCGTGATTACCAGCAATAGAACGATCGCCAGCGGAAATATCCATTTCTTCATTTGATCTATTTAATAAGGTTGTAACTACGATTAATAAATTCTGTTAGCTCTTCGCCACGCAACAAGTTCTGGGAAAGAAGGGCGAGATCTGTTGCCTGCTTGGCCATTTTCTTTTGTTTTGGTTCGGTACGCCCCACAAGGTCAACAATCACTTCGTGGTTTGCGTTCACTACGAGCTGATACATATCAGGCATTTGCCCCATTCCCATCTGAGAACCTCCTACCCTTTGCATGTCATTCATCCTGCGCATAAATTCAGGTTGAACCAGGGTTACAGGAGCGTCACTTTCTGACATCGGCTCCACTTTTACCATGAATTTCTCCTTGTCTACGGTTTCCTGGAAAAGCGCCTGAACGTTATTCACTTGCTCTTCAGTTAGCTTATTGGGAATCTCTTCATCCTTTTTGATCAAGTTGTCTACCGTATCTCCATCCACGCGGGCAAAAGACAAGTCGCTATCGTGTTGTTCCAGTTTGTTAACCAGATGTGCAGTTAGCGGTGAGTCCAGGATCAAGACATCGTACCCTCGCTCGGTAGCCTGCTGTATATAGCTATGCTGGCCTTCGGAATCGGATGTATAAAGCACAACAACCTTATCATCTTTGTTGGTTTGTAGCTTCTTGATCTTTTCCTTGTAATCCTCCAGCGTTGCAAACTCATCAGCTGTATTCTTATACAATGCAAACTTCTGCGCCCGCTCAAAGAACTTCTCCTCCGACAGCATTCCGTACTCAATAAATACTTTGATATGGTCCCATTTCGACTGGAAATCCTCCAGCTCATTCTTGTGCATCTCTTCCAACTTATCCGCCACTTTCTTCGTGATGTGCGAAGAGATCTTCTTCACGTTACCATCGCTCTGCAGGTAAGACCTGGAGACATTAAGGGGAATGTCGGGTGAATCAATCACTCCATGAAGCAATGTCAGGAAGTCGGGCACAATACCCTCAACAGAATCAGTAACAAACACCTGGTTGCTATACAATTGGATCTTGTCTTTCTGTACTTCCAGCGTATTCTTGAGCTTAGGGAAGAACAGGATTCCGGTAAGATTAAATGGGTAGTCTACGTTCAAGTGAATATTGAACAAAGGCTCCTCAAAGTTCATTGGGTAAAGCTCTCTGTAAAAGCTTTGGTAGTCTTCATCAGACAAACCACTGGGTGATTTGGTCCAAGCCGGTGCTACATTGTTGATCTGGTTGGGAATTTCTTCAGTCTTAGGCTCTTCGCCTTCTGCTACTTCAACAGGTTCCTGCCTTGTACCAAAGATGATGGGCACGGGCATGAACTTGCAATATTTGTTCAGCATTGTACCTATGCGCGCCTCCTCAAGAAACTCCTCTCCTTCTTCGCCAATGTGCAGAACAATCTCCGTTCCACGTTCTTCCTTGTCGCCTTTCTCCAACTTGTATTCAGGGTTTCCATCGCATTCCCAGTGAATGGCCTCTCCATCCGTATGCGATTTCGAAAAAATCTCCACCCTGTCTGCTACCATAAATGCAGAATAGAAGCCAAGACCAAAGTGCCCAATGATGTTGGCGTCTGTCTTATCCTGGTACTTCTGAACAAACTCTTCAGCACCAGAGAAGGCGATTTCCGTGATGTACTTTTCTACCTCATCCGCAGTCATTCCAATTCCCTGATCCTTCACAGTGAGTGTTTTCTCCTCTTTGTTCAGGATAATTTCGATTTGTGGATCGCCAATCTCTCCCTTTACTTCCCCCATAGATGACAGTGCCTTCAGCTTCTGCGTTGCATCTACAGCATTGGACACCAACTCTCTTAAAAAGATCTCGTTGTCTGAATACAAGAACTTTTTGATGATTGGGAAAATATTCTCTGTCTGGACGTTTATAGTTCCTTTACCCATCTATTTTCAATTTGTGTATCCCTCGTCAATTCGTGTGCCATGCGCGTTTAACTGACAGAATGTCGTAATCCTTGATGCTTTTATAAATTCGCAGTGCCAAAATGATGCGAATCACTACATATTTGTCAGTCCTGACACTTGTCTTATTGACGGGCTGCACGGGTATGTCGCCCAGAGAATACCAGTTCTTCGTTGTTAACGAACTCAATGAGGTGAACAGGGTAATGGAGGATCAGGAGTTCCGTTTTTACAACGCCCAGGCAGACAGCATGAATTTGGGCTATAGCAACTGTGAAGAGGCTGTTCTTCATTGTCTCGACACGTTAAAGAAAGTTCCTCCGTGCAATGGTTGCGAGGAATTGCAAAAGGCCGCATTGGTACTCACCACCTATTACAAGGATGACGTGCTGGTGGATCTTCATAAGATTCTGGACCTTACAACAGGCCCACGCCCTGACAATCCTTTTCCTGTTATACATGGACTACTTATGGCTTCATATGAGGGTGAAGAGCAACACGTAGCTCGCTTTGAAGCGGCTCACAGGGCCTTTGCTGAACAACACGGAATAGAGATCTTGCAACCCGTTGAAGAGGAAGAATAATTGAATTTTTCACGGTAACTTTAATCATATGTCTAACGGCACATTCAAGGGAACAGTCAAATTCTTCAACCACAAGAATGGTTTTGGCTTCGTGCGCGATGATGACTCAGGAGCTGAATACTATGTGAATGAGAAAGACTGCAACACTGAGATCAATGAAGGTGATTCCGTGTCGTTTGAGCTGGCTGAAGCCAAGAAAGGCGCAAAGGCTACTAACGTATCTCTGATCAGTAGTTAATAACTCCTGTATTTCTTAACGGTTTCTTTAAGCAGCGTATCCTGAAAAGTCATACTTTAGCTGCATCTGAAGTGAACACCCTAGCGAGTTAAGCCATTCGGCATCTCAAAACCACTTCAGTTGATGTTGATGTAATCACATGAACTGAAGGCATTGAACTCGCGTAAATCCATTATCAATCAGTCGTATTTCGCCATTGGCGTTGTTGCGTTCCTGGGTATAGGTATTCTTTCCAATCTGGAAAATGAAACCGTTACATCTGTACATGAGTTGGAATTAACTGCGAGTAATTCATTTCAACCAACACAAGGAATAGAGGTTGAAATCAAGACATTATCTGAGAGCGAGGTAAGGAGTTTGGTTGGGCAGTAATCACTGCCCGGCCGCTCCTTATATTTTCAGAGATCTTCTAGCCCATTTCGAGCTCACGCGGACACCCAAACATCTTGAGCATTCTAGAGTGCGATTGAAGTGCAGAGAAGAACGACTTGTTCTCAATGTAAGGTACATTGTGTTCCTTGGCTGTTTCCTCAACGATCTTAGATATATGAGGATAATGTACGTGACAAACCTTTGGGAACAGATGGTGCTCCACCTGGAAATTAAGTCCACCGCAGAGGAATGTTGCCAACCAGCTGTTACGTGCAAAGTTTGCTGTAGTTTGCATCTGGTGCACAGCCCAGGCTTCTTCTATTCCCCCTGATTCATTCGGCTCGGGGTATGCAACACCTTCAACAACATGTGCCAATTGAAAAACAAGCCCCAACGTCAGGCCTTCCACCATGTGCATGGCAACGAATCCGATCAGGAACTGCCACCAAGTAATATCCATGAAAATCAAAGGAAGTACAATGAAGATGGTATAATGAATGATCTTCCAGGCAACCAGTTTCGCGAGCGCTCCCTTTGGGTGATTTCGGTTGTCATAATTACCAATATAGTCAGCAGCGTACTTCACATAATCCTTCTTGAACACCCACGACAACGTAGTGAGGCTATACAGAAAGAAAGCGTAGATGTGCTGAAACCGCATCACATTTGTTCGTTCATCTTTCGGAGAAAGCTTCAAAACACCTTTAGCAGCATCTAGATCTTCATCAACTCCGGGAATATTGGTGAACGTGTGGTGCACCTGGTTATGCATAATATCCCACATATAGGCTGACGCCCCGATCACATTCCACGGAATAGTCATGACCTTATTGATCTTCCTCTTGGCCGAATAGGCACCATGAATAGCGTCATGACCAATGTTGAAACCAATAAAGGCCTGTGTGAACCCCAAACCAAGTGCGGTAAGAAAAGCCCACCAGCCCGTAACTGTGTTGGTTATTAGTAAAGTATAGAACCCAACCAGACAAGTCAAGAACAGCGCGGTCTTGAAATACATCATTGCGTTGGCATTCTTACTCTTGCCAGTCTTTTCAAAATACTCGTCTACCCTTCTGCGGACGTCTTTGAAAAACCCTGTGTTAACCTCCCTACTAAATGTAATCGTACTCATCCAGTTCCGTTTCAGCCCCAAATTTATACCTTGAAAACCCTATAAACACATACCATGTGGCAAGAAACCAACAATAAGCTGTGTAAAGAGTTCAAATTTGATGACTTCGTTTCCGCATTTGCGTTCATGACAAAGGTAGCATTCGTAGCCGAAAAAATGGACCATCATCCGGAATGGACGAATGTATATAACACGGTAAGCTTCCAACTTTGTACGCATTCAGCAGGAAACACTGTCACAGATAAGGATAGAGCGCTTGCGGCTGCTATTGATGAGTTGGTCTGACCCTTGCAATCAGTCCATCCAGAAGGGCCGAGGTTTGAGATACATTGTGCGTTTGCACAAATTCATCTTGCAACGGAATGGTCTCCACTGAATGGAGCCATTCAATAACCTTTTCCACCAACTCATCGTCCGTGCTATAATAACAATCCCGAGGAAGTGCATTGGCATACTCAGGATACACCAACGCATTTGGCAATACTGGCTTGCAGCCAGATAATATCGCCTCCAGGACACTGTATCCGTAAAACTCGTGCATAGAGGTAACAGGCAGCACCGCGCACGAAGCGACCAGTTCAAGGTATTGCTCCTCATTGTCCAGCCAGCCATGATGAACAATTCGATCGGCATGTTGAATAAGCACCTGAGACATAGCATCGGGAATTCTTTCATACTGCTCCCCTAGCAAAACAAGCTCAAAATTGAGGCTTCTTTCCTTCAGTGTATTCAATAAGTTCAGAAACCTGTCAGGTCCTTTATCATGCTCCCAACGGTGATTCCACAGTATGCGTCCAGGCACCTTTTTTGTGGCATGATTAAACTTATCACTCTCCAATCCAGGGTAAACTACCTCAGACTTTTGCTTAATCTCATCCACAGACCTTAAATTCTGGTGGTCAGGAAAAGCCTTTAGAAATTTGGTTAGCCCTCCAATAAATGAATCTCTATTGTATTTCGAATTGAAGACATTCAGATCCGAAGCCAACGCAGTGGTATAGTTAATGAATCCGTAATGCCTGTCACGTTCATCACCTCCCTGAAACGGGTACTCCAATTGATTTTCGTGGAAATACGAAACCACAGGAATAGCCTCATTATTAAGAAGTCCACGGAACGTTGCCACATCCATCATACTGCTGCACAAGACCACGTCTGGTTGAACCTCTTCTACCTGATTCACAAAAGACACAGCAGCTCCATGCATGCGCCATTTCCAATGTGCATCACTTAACGTTCTAAGCACAACATCGTGGGAAGAATGGCTAACGTAATCATCGGCCCACCTTTTATGAGAACCGCCATAGAATGGTTCGAAAAGCAATACGCGCAATCCAGAGTTCATGACTACTCAGAAAGTTCCTCTTGTGCTGACTTATCGGGTGGCGTTGGTGGTGGAATTTTCCAACCAAGGAATCCAAACAACATAGTCATCAACGGACTGATCAAATTGAAGAATGCGTACATGAAATATTCTCCTGTTGCCACACCTAATACTCCAGAATGATACGCTCCGCAAGTATTCCATGGAATCAGCGCAGAAGTTACAGTTCCTGAATCTTCCAAAGTCCTACTCAATAACCTGGGTTCCAAACCGCGATCCTTGTACTCACTGGAGAACATCCTTCCGGGAACCACAATAGCCAGGTATTGATCTGATGCTGTAACATTGAAAAAGATACATGTACCCGTTGTTGTAGCTACCAAAGAGCCCACGGATTTCGCAAGGCGCAGTACCGAGTTAGCTATAACCAATAACATTCCTGTTGCTTCCATTATACCTCCAAAACACATCGCACAAATGATCAACCATATGGTTCCCAACATGCCATTCATACCACCGGTACCCAAAAGGTCATTTACCATCTCATTGGATGTTGTAACAGCCACATCTACAGTCATTGCATCCATTACGGCTACGTACGAAGACTTGAAGAAATCGTCAGAAATACCTGACACCTCATTGATGATATTTGGTTGGAAAATAACAGCAGCTATACCTCCCAACAATGTTCCAACCAGCAAAGCAGGAATGGCCGGAACACGCTTAACAATTAAAGCAATCACTGCTACAGGTACCACAAACAGTACCGGGTTCAGATTGAATTTCTCCTTAATGGCTTGTTGCATTGCGCTGATCTGTTCCATACTCCCCTCTCCGGAACCTGTAAAGCCCAGAATAAGAAAAATGATGAGCGCAATGGAAATGGAAGGCACCGTGGTCCATGCCATATACTTAATGTGGGTTATAAGATCTGTTCCAGCCATAGCGGGTGCCAGATTGGTTGTATCCGATAATGGTGACATTTTATCACCGAAGTAGCTCCCCGAAATGATCGCACCGGCAATTACCCCCTCAGAAAGTCCGAGAGCCTTACCTATACCCAACAAGGCAATGCCCACTGTTGCCACTGTACTCCATGAGCTTCCTGTTGCTAAAGACACAATAGAGCATATCAAACACGTTGCGAAAAGGAATATGGTTGGATTCAGAATATCTAGTCCGTAATAGATCATCGCGGGGACTATTCCGCTAAGCATCCAGGTACCTGCAAGTGCACCTATGAGCAACAGGATGATCATTGCCGGCAAAGCCGAGGTTATACTCTTCACAATGCCATTGAGGAGTTTCTCCCATGACATCTTTAATACAAATCCACCCAGCAATGCCGCTACCGCTGCGGAAAGAAGCAAGATCATCTGGTTAGAACCACTCAACGCATCGTCACCATAGACGAACCATACGTTGTAGAATAGCAATCCTACCAATACAATGATGGGCACAATTGCTAATCCGATCGAAGGTTTCCTCTGCTCAGCCATGGAGCCCGCAATTTACAAGAACTTCTGAACCCAGCCTCATATCAGCTAATCCGCCAGTTCTAAGATTTCGGCATGAGTTTTGATTCTTAAGCATGCATAACGATAACCAGAACCAGGGCTACTTCCAGAAAAAAAATATGAACGCCCCGCCCTACCTCTGAAGTTTAAATATATTTGTAGCGATGAGACGAGTAGCAACTACACTAGCCATCTGCCTAAGCGTCTTTACGGTTTGTGGTCAGAATAACCTTCAAGACCTGAAACTGTACCACGATGTCTACGAACCTACGGCTGTACTAGACGATACCTACGGTATCCAGGCATACGATAAGCTCAATGTTAGATTGGGTGGTGATTCTATTCGCAACTGTAAGGGTTACGCCTGTACAGGTTATGTAGAAGATTACTATACGAATGGCCAGCTGTTGCACAAGGGATACTATGTAGAGGGTCAGCTTACCAGTTACAAGAACTATTATCCAAATGGCAAGACCGAGCGTAGCTACCGCCATATAGATTTGAATAAGTCGAAACTGACTTTGTTCTATAGCAACGGAATGAAGAAATCTGAAGTGATCTATTACGGCAGCAACCCTATCAAGTGGTCTGATTATTACCAGAACGGCACGTTGGAATACGAGGAGGCTTACAACAAGACCTACGAGTATTACACCAAGAAGAACAACTACTATGAGGATGGCAAGCCGCAATCCATCATGGAGCTCGACAACAAGAAGAAGAAGATTTACATCAAAACCGAATACTTCCCGAACGGTCAGGTTAAAATGATTGGGAATATCCAGTTCAATCCAGCTGTATTTGATTACCAGAAGATTGGTAAATGGATGGTCTACAACAAAGACGGCTCACAGACGGCAGAGCAGATGTGGAGAGACGGTAAGATGGAGAAAGAAAAGAAGATGTAGGTCTTCTAAATCTTCTGTTTCCTCCCTTTATTCCATAGTAACAATATCACAGGCAGTAAAAGCAGATCGGTAACCACTGCGAAGAAAAGTACCAGGGTTACGAATATTCCTATCTGAAAAGTGCTTAGAAACTCAGAGAACATCAGTGTGAGAAATCCACCACACAGAATGAGTGATGTTATGATAATAGCTTTACCTGTGGTCAGGTAGGCTGATTTCATTGCATACAGGAACGATCTCCCCTTCCGCAGTTGTATCCTTAGCTTGCTAAGGAAGTGGATGGTATCGTCTACAGCAATTCCAAAGGCAATAGTAAATACCACCGATGTGCTGAAATTCAGGTACGTTCCGGAAAAACCCATGATTCCCGCCACCAGAACCAAAGGAATAATGTTTGGCACCAGCGAGATGAATGCCATGCGTACAGATTTGAACAATACCCCCATGATGAGGGCGATTACGGCAAATGCGATACTCAATCCGGAAAGCATGTTGGTAGCCAAGGTCCTGTTGTTTTGATCGATCAGGACTGCAGTGCCTGTCATATGAAAAGTAACGCCCCTCCTGGCAGCCTCTGGCCCCATTGCGCGATGAAACGCATCATTAAGCTGCCCCACCTTCCTGCTACCCAGGTCATCAATCTTCCCGGTAAACCGAATCTCCCTGCCATCCTTTGACATGAGTTTCGAAAAGGCCGGATGCTTCTTTAATTCATTCACGTAAGGATTAATGCTCTTGTATTCACCAGCCGAAACCGGAAGTTTAAAATACTCGGCTTTCCCCCCATTTACCCCACGGTTCAAGCCCTTTACCATGGTTAAAGGTGAAACCAGAAAGCCCACATCGTACTCAGTCAAAAGATACTTCTCAATGCGATCCAGGTACCGGAGATTCTCGTAGGCCATACCTGATTCGCCCTCGGGAAAAGTAACTATCAGCTCCACTGGCCTCCCTCCTGCAAAATTGCCTGCAAAAAAATCCACGCTCCGTTTGAGTCTTGTGTCCCCGGCTATATCTTCCAATAAGTGATAATCTGAATACAACATAGTGGTCCCTCCGATGGCCAATCCAAGAACTACCAGATAACCAATAACAATCTGCTTAGGCTTTCGCATGGCATACAAGAACCCTTTGCGAAGAATACCATCCCAAAAGCTAAAACTCCCTCCCTTGTACTCTTTGCTGGGAGTTTTGAGTAACAGCAATAAAGAGGGAAGAGTAAGAATGGCAATAACAAATGCCAAGACCACGCCCATGGAAACATACAGGCCAAATTGCTGGATCGGCTTAATGTCCAAAGTAACAAGTGTAGCAAACCCAATCGCAGTAGTTACGGACGTAAGCAGCGTAGCTAATCCTACATCTCTGATGGTCTCTTTTAGTGCTTCTAGTTTACTGGTTCCATTTCTTGTTTCATCCAGGTACCTGCAGATGATATGAACGGCATCAGACATCCCGACAACAAATAGAATGGTGGGCAATAGGGATGTCATGATATTGAGTGACCCTCCGGTAAGCGCCATCAGCCCAAGCACCCAAATAAGCGTAATGAGCACGGTTACGATCGGTACGAGCACTCCCCATAGCTTTTTGAAAGCGATGGCTAGAAACAGCACTACAAGCACCAGTGACGCGGCTACGAAAATGATTAGCTGGTACTTCATTGTGTCCAGATATACCCGCTGAGCCTCTACTTTACCTGTTAGATACATGGTCTCAAAGGGCCTGGCATCCATGATCTGATCAAGCGCTGCGAGCAAGGTATCAGACTCTTCCTTCGTAATGATGTTGGTGTTCTTCACAACAATGCAGACGCTTCTCATGTCCTCACTGAAGTACGAGCCCACCAAATCCGGAGAGCGGCTTATACGTATAGAATCCTTTTGCCATTGCGTTGGGTCATCGCTTATGATAGGTAACTGACTGAAACCCAGGGGAGATATCAACACCCGTTTCTCAGTCACAGGTGAGCTAACGTATTCTACATATGGTAGGGCTTGCAGGTCACGAGTAAGCTCCTTAAGCTTCTTCTGCGTTTCCTCGTTGAACAGGCCTTTCTCAGGAGTCACCCCAACAAGGAGATAGTCATTATCATTTTCAAAGGATTCCCTGAATTTCAGGAAGTATTCTAGCTCCGGATCTCCTTTGGGAAAGAAATCCTCGAAGTTGTAGTTGAACTTCAAATTAGCTGCACTCCACCCCATAAGGACAGTGAGCACAGCTATTACAGCAATAATGATCCAGCTTGAACGCTTAGACAACAAATTGACCGAGTTTAGCTAAAGATACGCCTACGAAGCCGTATTATTTTGCAGCCTCTGTTTTCCTAACGTATTTAAGCATGTGCATGTTCGTTGGCGTAACCTTCAGGTTCTCAATGTTAGGCCTGGCGAAACGTGTAATCTGATCGTAGTACAGCGGCACAACCGGAGCTTCTTCAACAATGATCTGATCCATCGCCTGGTACATTTCATAGCGCAGCGAATCGTTCGGTTCCTTTTGCGCTTGCTCGTAAAGCACATCAAACCTTAGATTACTGAAATGTGTATAGTTGGATCCTTTGGGTGCAAAATTCTTACTGTAGAACAAAGAAAGATAGTTCTCGGCATCTGGATAATCGGCTACCCAGGACTTCCTGAAGAAGCTCACTTTGCCCATGGCCACCCATTCTCTGTGCACTGCAGGTGGATTAACTTCAATTTTAAGCTTGATGCCTACTTCTCCGAGTTGGCTTTGAATAAACTCACAAAGATCCCTGTACTGCCCCGTTGTGCTCAGCGTAATTACAGGCAAATCCTTGCCATTAGGGAATCCAGCTTCTGCCAGAAGTGCCCTGGCCTTCTCCGGATCGTAGGTGTATCCTTTCACTATTTCCTCATTGTAGGACGGCAGTCCTTTAGGAACGAAACCGCTTCTCGCTGGTGTACCTAAACTGTTCCGCATGTATTTGACCATTTGTTCGCGATCAAAGCCATAATTGATCGCTTGTCTGATCCGCCTATCCTTCAACGGATTGTTTGTTGCGGCTAGTCGTTCCTCATCTACAAACAGGCCGAGGTACTCTGTGTTCAGATAAGGTTTAGAAATGATCTTCACCTGATCCTTGTACTTGGGCCGAAGCTCTCCATGGTGATCAAGTAGTGCGTTTCTGTACTCACCGTTAAGGCCATTCATCATATCCAGCTTGCCCTTCACAAAATCCATGAATGCAATCTCCTCATCCTTGATGAACTGAATTGAAACCCCATCGATGTAAGGAATACTATTGCCTTCTGCATCCTTCTCGAAGTAATTCCCATTCTTAACGAGGATCAGTTTTCCACTCTCAATCCACTCCTTCATAACGAATGGTCCTGTTCCCACAGGGTTCTTACGAAAATCGGGGCCGTAGAATTCTACTACTTCCCTGGGCGTGACTGAAAAGTACTTCATGGTGAGTATACCCAGAAACGGCATAAACGGCTCTTTCAGGTAAACCTTGAACGTAGTGTCATTGGGTGCATCAAAACCAATGAACTTTCCTCGTTCTGATTGATCGAGGTAATCAACGATCCACTGCCTTCCTCGTGAAGCCAGGTCTGGATCAACAATTCTGAAGAAGCTGCTCACAAAGTCAGAGGCTGTTACTTTTCTACCCTTGCCACCATCAAACACTTCATGGTCGTGGAAGTACACATCGTCACGGAGATAAAAAGTATAATCACGTCCATCCTCGGATATTTCCCAGCGCTTCGCAATACAAGGCACTACATTGAGGTCTTCATCCATCTGTACCAACCCATTAAAAATCTGATCCAGAACGCGGATGGACTCAAGGGATGTGGCAAAGGCCGGATCCAACGTAGATATACCGGTAGGCTCGTTATACTTGAATATTACCTTACCCGAATGTTGGTGCTCTTTGGGCTTCTCCCCACAGCTTACGGCCAAAGCCGCAACCACACCAAATGTTACTGCACGTAACCAACTGCTCTTCATGTGACGCCTTTTGTTTGGAAAAAGTAGTTAATAAGGCACCCCAGCTTAAGCAAGACAATCCATTATTATCAACACTTTTTTACACAACACGTTAGCTCATTTGCCCTGTTTGAGCGTCATAACTACTTTTGCCGCATGACACCCGGTGGTCGAATAGCATTTCACACGTTTGGTTGCAAACTCAACTTTTCGGAAAGTTCCGAACTGGCAAAATCATTCGTAGAGCACGGATATGCCCGAGTGGAACTTGATGACAATCCCGATGTCGTAGTCATCAATACCTGTTCTGTGACCGATCATGCGGACCATAAGTGCAAGCGGCTTATCAGGAAGGTAAAAGCAGCTAATCCAGATGCTTTCGTTGCTATTATTGGTTGTTATGCACAATTGAAACCGGAAGAGATCTCTGCTATTGAAGGTGTTAATCTCGTACTTGGCGCTAACGAAAAGTTCAACATCCGCGACCACATAGAACAATTAGAAACTACGGATAAGGCCGTGTTTAATGAGCCTATAAAGGAAACCAGAGACTTCTTTCCATCGTTCTCGCAAGGAGACAGAACAAGGACTTTCCTTAAAGTGCAGGATGGTTGTGACTATTTCTGTGCGTTTTGCACTATACCACTGGCACGTGGACGTAGCAGAAGCAATACAATAGCAGAAACCGTTGCATTTGCAAGCCAATTGGAAGGGTCTGAAGTCCGTGAAGCAGTGCTCACCGGTGTAAACATTGGAGATTTCGGAAAAGCGAATCATGAGCAACTGATTGACCTTGTGAAGGCATTAGATGAATTGAATGGCGTTGATCGCTATCGGATTTCCAGCATTGAGCCGAACCTACTGAATGACGATATCATCTCATTCGTAGCGCAGTCAAAAAAGTTTGTGCCGCACTTTCACATTCCGCTGCAGTCCGGATCAGACTTTATCCTGTCCAGGATGAGAAGAAGATACAATACAGCTCTATACGCGAGTAGAATGAAGCAGATCAAGGACCTAATGCCAGATGCCTGTATTGGTATTGATGTGATTGTTGGTTTCCCCGGAGAAACAGATGAGGAATTTCAAAAGACTGTTGAGTTCCTGAAAAGCATTGATTTTTCTTATCTCCACGTCTTCACATACTCGGAAAGGCCAAATACCACAGCAGTTAGAATGGATGAGGTTGTACCACCTGAAAAACGTATGGAAAGGAGAAAGATACTTCAACAACTTTCCCACAAGAAGAAGAATGCCTTCTATCGGTCCCAAAAGGATAAGCAGGTTAACGTACTATGGGAACATGAGAACCGCGATGGGATGATGTTCGGCTTCTCAGAAAACTACCTGAAGTTCACCCGACCATTCGATCAGGCGAGAGCCAACGAATTTGAAGAAGTAACAGTGGGCGATATCAACATCGACTGCGTTGCGCAGCCCGCATAATGGACCTCCATTCCATATCAAAATCTGTGGCTCAGGTTGCTGATGAGGCAGCTAAATTTATCCGATCGCAGACCATCGTCCAGGAAGACATTCAGACAAAGAGCAAGAACAGTCTTGTTACGTTCGTTGATGAGCAAACCGAAAAGCTAATTATTGAGCGCCTCACCGACCTATTACCAGAAGCTGGAATTATGGCTGAAGAATCAGCCAGTGAATCGACCATGGGACCAACAATGTGGATCATTGACCCTTTGGATGGCACTACCAACTTTATTCACAACCTACCCTGCTATTCGGTGAGCATCGCATTAGTAAAGGATGGGGAAATTGTTGTTGGATGTGTGCACGAGGTTGTTACTGATGAAAGCTTTCTGGCCTTTCGTGAAGGAGGCGCAACCTGCAATGGCGTACCTATTAACGTAAGTACGCATACTACCATTGAAGAATCGCTTGTTGCCACAGGTTTCCCCTACTATGACTACCAGTACAATACAGACTACCTGGAAGTTCTGAAAGGACTAATGCAAGACTCGAGGGGTATCAGAAGATTTGGATCAGCTGCTGTAGATCTTGCTTATGTCGCCTGCGGACGTTTTGACGCTTTCTTTGAATACAGCCTTAACCCTTGGGATGTGGCTGCTGGATCACTTATTGTGCAAGAAGCGGGCGGCACGGTAAGCGACTTTCAGGGCGGAAATGACTACCTGTTTGGGCGCAGAATTCTTGCAACGAATAGTGGTATTCACCCAAATATGATTTCGCGTGTGGAAAATTATTTCTGTTAACAGGTTGATGGCGAGGCCTATTAGGAGTATCTTTCGCCACAACTTAAAATCCGCGTATGAGAAATCTACTACTCACTCTTTTTATCGCTGCGTGCAGCGTTTCCTTTGCACAACAATACCAGGTCCAAGAATCGGGGGTGGTTGCGCAAAAAGAGATCAGAAAGATCAAACCAAATGGTCACAAGGCAGCTTCCTGCAGTGACACAGTACTTTACACGTATACCAAAGGAACCAGTTATCCAGCCATTCGATTGAACAACTGGGGTTCTGCCCGTGGTGTAGCACAGTACTTTGAGAACGATCAGACCATAAGATTAAGTGGTTTCTCGTTCTACTGCTACAACGACTCCAATGCTGCGATGCCCCTGCTTTGTAGGGTATATTCGGCTAAACCGGATTCTGCACCCGGAACTTTGATCTATGGAGACACCATGTGGATTCCACCTGTAACCAGTTATACTATTCTGGCGAACAGACACAGAGATTTCTTTGACTCTGTGTTAACCATTACAGGGCCATTCACACTGGTAATTCAAAACAACTCTGCGAGCGACATTACTGCATACTTCAATAACTACAATAACAATGATGGCCAGGGTGAGTACAGGGCTTCTTGCAGATTCAGCAATTGGGTTCGCGGCTACAATGTGAATATTGGTACAGCAGACATGGATGCGGATCTCATTGTTGAACCTTATATCGATTATACACCTGTAGCTTCGTTTATCACAGACTCTATCTGTGTGAATACACAGACACCAGAGCTGTTCCAGTCTAATTCACCACTTATCTCCAAACGTACCTACAACGCTTCTTTTTACAATACAGGAAGAATGAATAGCGACTGGAACTTTGGAGATGGATCTCCTGTGGTATATGACAGCGATGGCGATACCACCCATCAATATACCGTAGTGAACGACTACTACCCTATCCTTTATGATACAATCACAGGGTGGTATGGAAATGTTTGTGGAGCTACTGATACCAACCTGGTAAATGATGATCCTGCCATTCCTGGATTTACCTACAACCAGGTCAACCTTCTCGTACAGTTCACGGATACGTCTACGGGAGGTTATGCCTGGTTATGGAACTTTGGTGATGGAAATACCTCCACACAACAGAATCCAACGCACATCTATGCGAGTTCTGGTACGTACCTCGTGCAACAGTTCGTAACTGGGGCCTGTGGAACTTTTGTTGCAACAGCTAACATGACATGGGTTGGTGTAGACAAAGTGTCTATTCTAGACAAGGTAGTCCTGTTCCCTAATCCAGCCAATAACCAGTTGAGCATAAAGATGGAAGAGCCGGAAGATTACGAGGTAACCATCTACGATATTGTTGGCAACGTGGTAAGTCGCCTGAGGCCTACCGAAAAGACGACCAACATCAATACTTCTGAATGGGCTGCTGGTTCTTATTTGGTGCAACTTACGAGCGCTAGAGATTCACGCACGGTGAAAATTCAGATAACACATTAGTCAAACGCATCAATTGCAAAAAAGGCGGGAAATTCCCGCCTTTTTTATTTCATCGAATCAAGGCAATTCGAAAACGACTTCCCCGTTTTCATATCATCGCACATCCTCACATGAGGGAAATTTTATTCATGAAAAAGATGCTCTTTCCGGCAATGATAGTGGCGCTATCCTTGCACATCACTTCTATATCCGTAAAAGCCCAAACTCTTGAGTGGGCAGTTGATCAAACTTGCAATGGGGTCCAGGGTTACGGTAATGGCGTGGCTCGCAATTTATATAATGAATCCTATGTAACCGGTGAGTTTAGTGGTACCATGACACTGGGAACAGGAACGAACAGTACAACCCTTAACTCGGTATCGGGCAGAACGGATTGCTATCTGGCGAAGTACACAGCCAGTGGGCAGTTTTTGTGGGGTTTCTCGATGGGTGCTACCCAACATGATGGCGGAACTGCAGTAGAAGTAGATAACCAGGGAAACGTTATTCTTGTTGGTTACTTCAGAGATTCCATGGACCTAAACCCATTGGGTAGCCGTGATGTACGTTACGGCAATGGTTTTGAAGATTGCTTTATCGCTAAATACAGTAGCACTTCTGGCCAGCTTTTGTGGGGGCATACGTTCGGAGGAAGTCTATCAGACAAAGCCTACGAAATTGCCATAAGCGACCTTGGAGACGTATATGTTTCAGGGCATTTTCGATCCACCGTAAATTTCGATCCTGGTGCGACCAACACCACGGTAAGCACCGTAAATTTAACTTGGGATGGCTTTATCGTGAGATACACACCCAATGGTCAATTCTTGTGGGTAAAGCAATTAGGTGGCACTGGAAATGTTTTCTCAACCAAGATCAGTATTGGGTTAAATAATAACCTAATCGCAACCGGAAGATATGCGCAAAACCTTGATCTTGACCCTTCGCCAGCATTGGATACAGTTAATTCCGGAAGTATTTACAGCAGCATTTTTCTTGCACTTTATAACAGTTCAGGCGTTTTGCAATGGAAGCATAACATTGGCGATTCAGTCCATCAGCAACATTTTACCAATGCTTGTTTTGATCCATCAGGAAATGTCTACGTGTTTGCACAAACTGCCTCCCCTATGGATATGAACCCCACCTCAGGCATAGATTCAATCCGATCCAAGGGAGCATTTTTATCGAAATACGACCCAAACGGAAATTACCTATGGGGCAATGCTTTCGAAACAATTCCTTCGGCCAATAGTATTGGCACACACACTATGGGGCTGGCCGCTGATCATCAAGGTAACGTATATATAACAGGAGGTTTCAAGGATACATTGGACATGGACCCTACCAACAACCAATATTTAATTTTAGGCAATGGGCTCCGTATGTTTCTGGCTAAATACAGTGGAAATGGTGCCCTCGCATGGGCATTCACCAATACAAGCACGGGACCCGGTCAAGGGGCGGATTACGGTATTGACATGTACTTATACCACGATACCATTTATTTAACCGGATGGTTTGCAGATACCGTGGATTTCGATCCTGGTCCAGCATCGTACAAGTTAGTTTCTACGTACGGGCATACGCCATATCTTGCTAAATATTACTGTGGATATCCCACATCTGTTAAATCATCCCAAGACATGCCGCTGAAAGTTTATCCTAACCCTGCAAATGGTTCAGTTTTTCTTGAACTTCCTCGAGGTGTTGGTCATGCTCAAGTAGAAATTTATAACCAATTTGGGCAGCTCGTGTTGACCCGTACCGTCTCGCAGGGATCAAGGTCACAGATTGATCTATCAGGAATTAATTCTGGACTCTACGTTGTAAGATGGGATGATGGCCAATCCATCAATTCCACCAAGCTTATAGTTAGGTAAATATAACCCCACCTTAAATATTCTGTCTACCCTAATTTATCAGGTGTTTCCCGCCTTTTTTTATTTGGCATCTTTTATTAGTTTGGAGAAAATTATCAGACATGGGATACCCGACAGATTTGGAAATCGCGCAGAAGGCGGAAATGCAACATATCAGAGATATTGCTGCGAAGCTTGACATTAGTGAGGATGATATTGAAATGTATGGCAAGCACAAGGCAAAGCTGCCACACAATTTGATTAGCAATGAGAATATCAAGAAGAACAACTTGATTCTTGTTACAGCCCTTACTCCAACGCCTGCCGGAGAAGGAAAAACTACTGTTTCTATTGGTTTGACCGAAGGAATGAATAAGATTGGCAAGAAGACGACCGTAGTACTTCGTGAGCCATCTCTTGGTCCTGTATTTGGTATTAAAGGAGGTGCTGCCGGAGGTGGATACTCCCAGGTAGTACCAATGGAGGACATCAACCTTCACTTCACGGGTGACTTTTCAGCGATCGAGAAGGCCAACAATCTGTTATCAGCATTAATTGATAACAACATTCAAAGTAAGACAAGAAGTCTCGGAATCGACCCACGTACAGTGCTCTGGAAGCGCGTGATGGACATGAATGATCGTGCTTTAAGAGATATCGTTATTGGTCTTGGGGGTACTGGAAATGGTATTCCAAGGGAAGATGGTTTCAATATTACTGCCGCCTCCGAAATCATGGCAATCCTTTGTATGGCTAATGATATGCAGGATTTGAAGAAAAAGATTGGAAACATCTTTGTTGGCTTCACATTTGATAAGAAGCCCATTTACGCGAGAGATTTAAACGCTGAGGGGCCAATGGCGATGATGCTCAAAGATGCTATCAAGCCTAACCTGGTTCAAACCCTGGAAGGCAACCCAGCCATTATTCATGGTGGACCATTTGCGAACATCGCTCAAGGAACCAACTCTATCATTGCAACAAAGATGGGGCTGTCGCTTTCTGACTATGTGGTAACGGAAGCAGGATTTGGTTCTGATCTGGGTGCAGAGAAATTCCTGAACATCAAGTGTGGATATGCCGGGCTATCACCCAAATGTATAGTAATTGTAGCTACAATCAGAGCACTGCGATACCACGGTGGGGCTGATTTGAAGCAAGTGAACGATCCAAATATTGATGCGTTGAAGGCTGGTCTTCCGAACCTTCTCAAACACGTTGAAAATGCTCAGCAATATGGTATTGAGCCGGTTGTTGCCATTAACAACTTCGTAACTGACACTCCCGAGGAAGTAGAGGCCATTAAGGAGGCTTGCGCTGCTATCGGAGTAACTGCCGTTCTTTCTGAAGGATGGGCAAAAGGCGGTGATGGCACGCAGGATTTGGCAAGGGCGGTGGCAGAAGTTGTTGACCGTTGTGAAAATGAAATTACTCCGCTCTATGACTGGGAGACGTCTGTACAAGACAAGATCAAGGCTATTTGTACCAAAGTATATGGTGCCGATGATGTTGAATACAGCAAGCAAGCTCAAACAGATCTCAAACGCATTGAAAAGCTCGGCTTAACCAACCTGCCGATCTGTATGGCTAAGACGCAGAAATCATTCTCAGACAACGATAAGCTAGTAGGAAGACCTACCGGTTTTAATATCACCGTTAGAGAGATAGAGATTGCTGCCGGAGCAGGATTCCTTGTACCTATCACTGGAAAGATGATGCGTATGCCAGGATTGCCCGCTACTCCTGCCGCTGAAGGCATGGATATTTCCAATGATGGAGTGATCACCGGATTGTCATAATGAGTGATAGCCTTAACTACGAAGGGCTAAAATGGCATAATAATACGTTTCAGAAGGTGGACGATGAGCTACCTGTTGAAGACGTTATCCAGATCAACATCAACGGTGAGCCCTACACTATCCTTATGCGCACTCCAGGCGATGAGCTTGAATTGGTTCAGGGATTGCTTTACACTGAAGACATCTACCGGTCAGAAACCGCGATTTCCTTTAGCAGCGTGGAAAAGGGTGAACTCGGGCACATCAATGAGGTGCATCTTGAGATTCCAGACAAGGAACTAGGAAAAGGGTATCTGAATAGTCGCTCCATTCTATCTGTTTCCTCCTGCGGTATATGCGGTAAACGAGAGCTAGGTGACCTTCATCTTGATGGAGAGCAACTGGACGATACACGTGTGATACACCCGGATGCCATACTGAAGATGTATCAAACCTTCGAAACTGCACAGGAAAATTTCAGGAAAACAGGAGGAAGTCACGCTGCCGCGACATTCGGAATTAACGGAGATTTGATAACTTTAAAGGAAGATGTTGGACGGCACAATGCTGTTGACAAGGTTGTTGGATCATTAATAAGGGAGAATCGAATGCGGGAAGCCGCCTGCATACTAGTCAGCGGGCGCATTTCATATGAGATTGTTACCAAAGTATTTATGGCGAAGATCCCCATCCTTGCAGCTGTATCTGCACCTTCAACATTGGCAATTGATTTTGCGAAAGAATTAGGCATCACCTTGTTTGGGTTTTGCCGGGAAGACAGGGCCACATGCTATGCACATGCCCAAAGGGTTAAAAGAGATTGATAGACTATGTCGAAGAACCTAAGTGAATTATCAGGAAGGAAGGGACTCAATGAGAACCTTTTTGAGAAGCTGGGAGAGGCAGCACAGGAAACCGGATCACCATCTACGGTAGATCTAACTGAACTCGCTGAGGAGTTTCTCATTGGGAAGGCGAACACCTATGGTACGGCCACTTTCTACGATTTCCTCAAGCCCGAAAACAAGGGTAAGAAGGTATATGTGTGTAATGGAACTGCTTGTTTATGTGCAGGTACACAAGAATCTGTTATTGAGTCACTTAAATCTGAATTCAAAGAAGAGGAAATTGGCCATATGTGTTGTTTGGGAAGGTGCCATGAAAACGGTGCATTCCACTATGAAGGCAACAACTATTCAGCCAAATCGGCTGATGAAATCAAAGACATCATTGCCAACAAAGAGCAAGCTAACGACACCTACAATGTTGGGGTTCACGGACCAGCTGTTTTAACTGAAGAGTACCCTGGCTTTGATGCGCATTATCAGATTTTTAAAGACGCCTTAAAGCGTCCGGCTGAAGAGGTGCTTGAAGAGATCAAGACGTCTAATATCCGTGGCCGTGGTGGAGCCGGATTTCCCATGGGAATCAAGTGGGGCTTCTGCCGTGCGGAGGAGTCTGACATGAAATTCATCGTGTGTAACGCAGATGAGGGAGACCCGGGTGCATATTCAGATCGTTACTTACTGGAAGAGAGACCTCATTCCGTGCTGCTTGGCATGATGGTAGCTGGATATTGTATTGGCGCTTCTTGGGGCGTATTGTACATCAGAGCTGAGTATCCTGACTCTGTAACGATCATCGATAAAGCCATTCAAGAACTTAGAGACAACAATTTACTGGGTGAGGATATAGAAGGCACTGGATTCAACTTTGATTTCAAGATCATCAAAGCGCAAGGTGCGTATATCTGCGGTGAGGAAACGGCTTTGATCAACTCCATTGAAGGTCAGCGACCTGAAGTGCGTGTAAGACCTCCATTCCCTGCGCAGAAGGGCTTATTCAACAAGCCTACTATCGTGAACAACGTGGAGACCCTGGCGGCAGTGCCATGGATTCTGAAGAATGGCGGTGCAGCTTATGCTGCGCTTGGAACGGATAAGTCAACTGGCACTAAGCTGGTTTGCCTGGACAGTTTCTTCAACAACCCGGGAATGTATGAAGTGGAGATGGGAGCGCCTATGTCTACAATTGTAAACGAACTTGGTGGCGGCTTCAAAGAACCTGTGAAGGCCATGCAAATTGGCGGACCACTTGGAGGATTGGTGCCAACACATAAGATTGATGAGCTGACATTGGATTTTGAATCGTTCAATGAAGGTGGGTTCCTCTTGGGGCATGCCTCTGTTGTTAGTGTGCCGGAATCGTTTAGCATACTTGAGTTCCTTGAACACCTGTTTGAGTTTGCCAGCTATGAAAGCTGCGGCAAGTGCTTCCCATGCCGATTGGGAACTAAGCGTGCAGAGGAGATGTTCTCTCAGGCCAGACAAGGAACATACAAGATCGATCGCGAACTATTGGATGATTTATTAAATACACTTGAGGTAGGATCACTTTGCGCCCATGGCGGTGGAATCCCGCTACCAGCAAAGAATGCAATTCACTACTTCGAGGACGAACTAAAAGAATATTACGCCTAAACGTTTGAGCTTATGAGTAAGATCGCCTACATCAACAATGAGCCTTTCGAAATTCAGGACGGGGAAACCATTATCTCGTTTGTGAGACGGTATTTTGGAGCAGACTCCATCCCTACCCTGTGTGACGCGCCTAACCTCGATCCATTTGGATCTTGTAGGGTATGTAGCGTAGAGGTAGCCATGGAAGAAGGTGGGGCAACAAGAACTGTTGCTTCATGTCATACACCTGTAATGGAAAATCAGTGGATTTACCCTGATACGAAGGAAATCCAAAAGCTTAGAAAGAATATCATTGAGCTGGTGTTAACGGACCATCCGTTGGATTGCCTTACCTGTGAGGTGAATGGCAATTGCGAGCTTCAGGATGTTGCAGCCCGTGTAGGCATTAGGGATGTGAGATACCCTGAAGGTGAAAACCACCTATGGCGTGAAAAGGATTTGAGTCACCCATATATGACTTCGGACCTCAGCAAGTGTATCAACTGCTACAGATGCGTAAGAGCATGTGACGAAGTTCAGGGTGAAATGGTGTTATCGATGGCTGGAAGAGGTTTTGACAGCCACATTATCAAGGGTAGCGACAATAGCTTCTTTGATTCTGATTGCGTGAGTTGTGGCGCCTGTTCTCAAGCGTGTCCAACATCAGCAATTTCAGATGTATTCCAAAGTAAAGCCATCAGAGCTACTGAGAAGACCAGAACGATTTGTACATACTGTGGTGTAGGTTGTAACCTGGAGGTAAGCCACAATGGCAATGAGATCCTGAGTATTCAGGCGCCTTATGATGCATCCGCCAATCACGGACATACCTGTCTGAAAGGTAGATATGCGTTCAAATTTGCTGATCATCCGGATAGACTGACTTCACCACTTATCAAGAAGAACGGCAAGTTTGAAGAAGTTAGCTGGGATGAGGCCTATACGTTTATTGTTGATGAATTCCAGCGGATCCTAAAAGAAGACGGTCCGGATGCGATTGCCGGTATCTCTTCTGCAAGAACCCCGAATGAGGAAAACTATTTGATGCAGAAGTTCATGAGAGCAGTTGTAGGAACGAACAACATCGACTGTTGTGCAAGAGTTTGCCACTCTCCTACTGCACTTGGAATGCAGCGAACATTCGGAACTGGTGCTGGAACCAATCCAGTAAAAGACATTTACAAGACCGATTGCTTCTTCGTGATTGGTGCAAATCCAACAGATGCACACCCTGTAACTGGCGCGAGAATCAAGCAACAATTCATGAAAGGGGTAACAAGTATCGTTGCTGACCCAAGAAGAATTGAATTAGCGAAATACGCTACGCACCACCTTCAGTTGAAGCCAGGTACCAACGTTGCCCTGCTGAACATGATGCTTTACTACATCATTTCGGAAGAGTGGGAGGATCAGGCATTCATCGCAGAAAGAACGGAAGGTTATGAAGAGTTCAGGCAAGAGGTGCTTAAGCAGGATATTGACGAGTTAGCTGAGATTACAGGAGTTGACAAAGACCTCGTACGCGAAGCTACTTACGCATATGCTCATGCTGAGCGCGCAATGGAATTCCACGGACTAGGAGTTACAGAGCATCTGCAAGGAACGTTCACCGTCCAATTGATCGCTTCACTAGCAATGATTACCGGAAACGTTGGTAAAGAAGGTGCTGGCGTAAACCCATTGAGAGGACAGAACAACGTTCAGGGCGCAGCCGATATGGGAGCACAACCTCATCAGGGAGCTGGATACTTAGATGTAACAGACCCAGAGGTGAACGATCGTTACAATACGTTCTACGGTGTTGACAGAGTTCCAAGTCACATTGGATTCAAGATCCCGGAAATGTTTGATGCGGCTATAGATCGTAAGCTGAAGGCACTATGGATCATTGGTGAGGATGTTGTTCAAACCGATCCAAACACCAAGAAAGTGATGGAAGCAATGGACAGTTTAGACATGCTCATCGTTCAGGAACTGTTTATGACGGAAACTGCTAAGCACGCAACAGTTATTCTTCCCGGTGCATCATTCCTTGAGAAAGAAGGAACGTTCACAAACAAAGAACGAAGAGTGCAGCGTGTGAATAAGGTGATGGATCCACTACCTGGAACGAAGGTTGATGGTCAGATTATCGTTGACATCATGAACCGAATGGGTTACGAGCAGGAAGACTATACAGCCGCTGGTGTACTTGCGGAGATCGCTGGTATAGTTCCATTCTTTGCTGGTGCGGTCTGGGAAGAACTTGGTGATGACGGAAAGCAATGGCCTATCACGAAGGATGGCTCCGATACCCCAATGCTTCACGCAACGGAATTCAAGCGTGGCCTTGGTAAGCTGACACACTTCAACTACACTGAGTCGTTAGAGGTTCAAAAGCACGGAAAAGACTACCCTTATATCATAACCACCAATCGTGAGTTAGAACATTACAATTGTGGTGCACAAACAAGAAGGACTGCCAACGTTGAGATCTTAACGAAGGATGTGCTGTTAATCAATCCAGAGGATGCTGCAGAGAACGGCATTGCTGACGGAGATATGGTTTGTGTGGAGTCGCCTCGCGGAAAGGTCGATATTGAGGCTAAGATTGATGACGGGATGAAAAAGGGCATTCTTAGTTCTACTTTCCACTTCCCGGAAATCATGCTCAACATCATTACTTCTGATGAGCATTGCACCGAAGCGCTTTGTCCGGAATACAAGGTAGTTTCATGTAGGATCAGAAAAGCGCGTAAGACAGAAAACCGCAAAGCTGGAGAAGTAGTCGAAGCGTAACAAAGGAGCTTAACTATTTCCTTGGTAATTTTCCTGTATGAGTTTGGGAAAACAGGTTGTCAGATGGTTACTCGTCATATTCTTCCTATTCATGGGAATAACTGGTGTTAGCGCTATGTTTCAGGAACACCTCTCCCCTTTTCCCTTACTTGCACAACTATCCATTGGGATCTTCGGAATTACTGGGCTCGTTGCTGCGGCAGGACTCATATTCAACAAGTCGTGGGGACATCTTGCTGGATATGGTGTAGCAGGTGGTATTTGTATAATGTTTCTTGGAGAAGCTTACAACCATTTCTTTGTTGAGCTCAAGGGATTTACACTGGAAGACTTTCTGTGGTCAGCACTCTTCCTGTCATGTCCTTTGCTATCGTTTCTGGGTTTGAGGCTCATTCGAATGAAGCCACAACTGTAATTTGTAACACCCGGATGAATTGCGCATCTAACACCGAAAGATGACATCATGAACCCACTAACAGCAAATTACTCTGAGGACGAGAATAAGGAACTTGTAGGCAAGGTTCTAAAGGGCGATTCGAAGGCCTTAAATCAGTTGATTCACATCCATCAACCCTTTATCTATAACGTTGCGTGGAAGTTCACACACAGTCCGGAAGACGCAATGGACCTAACACAGGAAACATTGATCAAAGTGGTAACCAAGCTTTCCACGTTCGAGGGCAAAAGCAACTTTAGAACGTGGTTGTATAAGATTGTGTTCAACGAATTCTTGCAAACAAAAAGAAAGGACAAGGAAAAGATGTTCACCAGCTTTGAAGAGCATGACAGGTTATTGAATGCAACTCCCGATCCTGAGTTAACTCCTGAAGAGGAGTTGGAACTGACAGACTATGCCGAGGAAGTTAAATTTAGATGTACTTCCGCGATGCTAATCTGTTTGGATCGAGAGCAGCGTTTGATTCTTCTTCTAGGTGACCTTTTTGGTATTGACCACAACGTTGGGGCTGAAATATTTGACATCTCACCACAGAACTTCCGTGTAAAATTATCCAGGGCCAGGAAAGACCTAAACAACTATATGGAATATCGCTGTGGACTTGTGAATAAGAACAATCCATGTAGGTGCACCAAGAAAGCGAAAAGTGCTCTCAAGATGGGGTTACTGAACGAAGATGACCTTACCTTTTTACCGTCCTTCACAAAACGAATTGGCGATTTCGTTCATCAGCACCAGTCGGAAATGCGTGAAAAGATTGACGCCAAGTATCTGGAGATCTACCGAAACCAACCTGGAAAAGTTGATTTTGATGCAGAAACGGTAATTAATAAGGTTATTAAGGACGAGGGATTGAAACAACTTTTCAATTTCTAATCCTTGACAGCACTTCGATTCCGGACTTTTTTCAATTTTTCTCTACCGTTTTTGTAACATCTTCCGCCCTACGTGTATCTAAATCAACGAATAGGCCCAAAAGGGCCAAGTTGAATTTTAAAACACATAGTCATGGGACAATTGAATAACAAAAAGAGTATTGAAGTAAACGCCAGCATTAATAAAGTTTGGGAGATCATCGGACCCAATTTTGCTGACATCTCCAAATGGGCCAGGGGCATTAACAACTCATGGATAAACGAAGACATTCCGAAAGAGTTTGATGATGCTCCAGCAGGTGGTAGGTTTTGTGATGTGAAGGGGTTTGGTAAGATGCAAGAGGACATCCTCAATTATGACTCCACTAACTACAACATCACTTGGACAGCAGATGGTGAGAAAATTCCAGGGTTCGTGAAAAGACTTCAGAACTCTATCACGCTTGAGAAAGTCTCTGAGACAAAGACCAAGATAACGTCTCACCTAACCGCAGACCTGCTGGGGGTCAAGGGTAAGTTATTAGGAGGTGTTATTTCCAAACAATTTAGTAAAGCCATTGACGGATTCTTTACTGACTGGAAGATATATGCCGAGACAGGAGATATCTCAGCGACAAAAAAGAGGGAACTCCAGACTGCGTAATCATTCATTAAGCGGAATGGAAGCGTCTCTGATGGGGACGCTTTCTTTTTGGTTCAAATTGAACAATGATTCATTCTCATCGGTTAAATTCACTACCCGAAACTGATCGCTGATGTATACTAGGAAAACCTTCCCCATTAAGGACCTATTCGTTTGGTCGCTATGGGATCTATTGAAATTTGCACTTATTTCAGCCGTACCGGTGTTTCTCTACACCTTCTTTGACTTCAAATTTTTACATCTACCCTGGCTACCCATTGCTGTGCTAGGTACAGCTGTGGCCTTCATTGTAAGTTTTAAGAACAATGCTTCTTATGATAGAATGTGGGAAGCAAGAAAGATCTGGGGAGGCATCGTCAATGCTTCGCGCTCGTGGGGCATCATGGTCAATGACTACATCAGCAACCAACACGCCAAAAGCGAGAAACTCTCTGAAGAAGAGCTGGCGGCACATAGAAGGCAAATTATCAAGCGGCACGTTGCATGGATGACTGCACACAGGTACGCACTCCGAAGTACGAAGCCATGGGAAACCGCAATTGCCAAACATTCCAATAAGAAATACATGGAGCGGCACCCTATTCCAGAGAAAAGGATTCCCCTGGAAGAAGCGCTGGCTCCAAATCTGAGTGAAGAGGACCTGGCCTACGTTATGAAGAAGAGCAACAAGGCCACGGCTTTGATCTCTCTTCAATCGAAACACATCAAGAAGCTCGAAGAATCAGGCCACATTTGGGAATTCTCCCGTCTGGAAATGGAGAACATGTTGGTGGAGTTTTACACGTTGCAGGGAAAGAACGAACGGATCAAGAACTTTCCTTATCCACGGCAGTTTGCCACCCTTAACTTCTGCTTCGTTTGGATCTTTATCATACTCCTGCCTTTGGGTGTTTTGAGTGCCTTTGACGAGATGGGGCAAAAGCTATTGGAATTCACCTATATGGAGTGTGTTGCATGGGTAAAACCCTTCTCTGAAACCATAGCAAAGCACTTTGTTTGGTTCACTATTCCCTTTTGCACCATTCTTTCCTGGGTATTCAATGCCATGGAACGTGTGGCAGAAGTGACCGAAAACCCATTCGAAGGAACTGCGAATGATATTCCTATTACCACCATGAGCAGGGGCATTGAGATTGATTTACTTGAAATGATCGATGAGGAGGATATTCCAGATCCGATTCCGATGGAGCACGATATCCAGATGTAAGGATTCATTCCGTATTTGGTAAATTCCCTCATGGAATGCCAATCCTGTGGTCACAGCGTTGAACAGAACTACTGCCCCAATTGTGGAGAGAAAGCGTACGCCCGACTGAAGTTCAAGGATCTTGCGTCTGACTTCTTCTCCAATCTACTAGCATTAGAAGCGCCCATTCTTAGGACCATGAAGGAACTCACGATCCGTCCTGGCCATATGTGTCGGGAATACATTTCCGGAATTCGCAAACCCTACTACAAGCCTTTTCAATACTACCTGGTTTGGCTCACCGTTTTTTACGCGCTCTTCTTCCTGCTTGGTGATGGGTTTTTTCAGGATATCTCCGACATAATGTATGAGGGAGAGGACGCCTCTGAAATGGATAAACTGGCCTCCCGAGCAGAAATCGTGAAGATGATGGAAGCCTTCAACAAGCAATTCTTCAAGCTGTTCATCTTTGTGCAGATCCCCATTCTCGTGTTGCTGCTAAAATTGTTCTTCCGAAAGCAGAACTACAACGCAACAGAGTTTTCGGTTTACGCCCTGTATCAGAATGGACACGGACTGATGATCAGTGCTTTGCTCGCTATTGGACTCATCTGGATGAGTTCTGAAACCTACCTCAACTTGAACATGTGGATCGGCCACGTTTACTTTATGGTATTCATCTACCAGTTTTTTGAAGGAAAGGGTTGGATTAAGCTGCTCAAAGGCTTGCTTATATACCTGATTGCCAGCTTCGCCTTTGCAGCATTCATGGCCATCATATCGTTGGTATATGTGATCTTAAAATACAACGCCAACCTGTCGTTCTGATTAACATGAACAGCTATCTTGCAGGGATGGATTACGGAAAGTGGATATACGTTGCAGCAATAGTGCTCTTCGGATGCGGCCCTTCTACCAATGAAGACCCGGAAGCGCCTCAAGAAACCATTGAGCCTCACGTGTTAGACATTAACGCTTTTAGATCAGAACTAAGGCCTGACCAGTCCGAATGGAGCGAAACGGAGGAATACACAGACACCCTGGAATTTGATGTCTTCAATGACGATTATGATTATTGGTCAGGGGTATTCAGAACCAAAGAAGGAAGCGAAGTTTGGTTGAATACCAGCGATCCAATTGAGGGTGTAGTTGGTAAGAATTATGTGGTTACCTGGAAGGTTGGAAAGTTCTACGAAGCCGGAGAAGGTGATCAACCTTATTATCAGGAACAATTTCTAAGCATGACCCCTACCCGTTCTTCATACTCATTTGAGAAATTCATGGACGGTTTTATCAAGGCCTACACAGATACGGAAGTTCCTTCAATGGATAAATGGACGCATGGACAACAACCATTGGTGTCGCTTGGTAAGATGGGAGTGTATTGTATCACTACGTCACCCGACTCATCGAGATGGATGAACCTACCGGGATTCAACACAATCTCTTCTGAAGAATTGAAAGGACACATGTGTGAGGGTTATGAAGGCGTAAAGGATGGATATTACTACGAGTTCATCAATGCAAAAGACATCCCCGGATATGCTGACATGGCAGGAGAAGGGCGCTTTGTTCAACTTGAATTGCCCAAACAGATGCGAACAAAATCACTGATAAGGGTAAGATTGGTGGAAGAGTACTCATTTGAAAGGGACCTCTACTTCTATTTTCACGATATAAACTGGTATTACTGGATTGAAAACAACTGCGGTTGTTCCGCATAGACCATGAAGCAACTTTACTTCATAGCGATAGCGATATTGTGCTTCTCCTGCGGAGAAGATGTATCGGATCAATCGAATGTTGATTTGTGCAGTAGCGCTAACATCATAGAAGCTTCGCCACTAAGCGAAACATTGAAGCCGTATGCGCAAACACTGGCGTCTCAAACCGGAGTTGAAGTGTTGGAAGATGGTGGTGGTGCCATGATCAGTAGAGCCTGGTTCACCAAAGCAGCCGAAAAGACAATTGACATTCAGTACTTCATCTTCTCTACAGACAATGTTGGATTGATTGCATGTGATTACCTGGTGCGGGCTGCAGATCGTGGGGTAAAGGTTCGCATCATCGTGGATGACCTTTTGGTAGATGCCGAAATAGACGACATTCTTACAATGGATCGCCACGAGAACATCGATATCAGGATTTATAATCCTGGCGTAAACCTTGGCAAGAACATCATTGGAAAGATCACTGAGTTTGCCAGCGACTTTAAATCCGCGAATAAGCGAATGCACAACAAAACCTTCATCGTTGATGGTAAGATTGCCATTACGGGTGGGCGCAATCTCGCTGACGAGTACTTCGATTACGATCATGAATACAATTTCAGAGATCGTGACGTCCTCCTTTTGGGACAGGTGGTTCCTTCTCTTCAGGCCTCTTTCAATACTTACTGGGAAAGTGAATACTCCGTGCCCGTTGCAGAGATTCAAGAACCCGAGGACACACCTATGGAACAACTTTACCATGCACTGCATCAGTATGCCTGCAATCCAGACAACTACTGGCCAGAGGTTAGGACTTTGGTTAACGGTTATGAGAAAACACTGGACGAGAAGCTTAAAGGTGGTGGCATTACATGGCTAGACAGTGTACAATTCGTTGCCGATGAACCCGGTAAGAATGAAGAAGAGGATGGCCTTGGAGGTGGCGGGATTACAACAGAAACCTTGATCGCCCTGGTAAATGAAGCACGAGAAACCATTGACATTCAGACACCCTATCTGGTAACCTCTGACCTGGGGAAGAACCTCATGCGCGAAGCAGCGAAAAGAGGCGTGAAAGTTCGCATTCTAACCAACAGTCTTGCGTCTACTGACAATCTTGAAGCATTCAGCGGCTACCAAAGAGACCGTGATGAGTTACTGGCTACGGGAATTCGCATCTTTGAATACAAACCAGACGCAGCAATCCGTAGGGAAGTTATGACCGGAGCCTTACAGAAAGCTGTTGACTTCACCCCTATTTTCGGCTTACACGCTAAGAGTATGGTTGTGGATGGACGAATCGCAGTTGTTGGCACATTCAATCTTGATCCCAGAAGTGCCAATCTTAACACTGAGTGCCTGGCGATCATTCATTCCCAAACAGTAGCACAGGGTATGCTCAAAGAAATGGAGAAAGAATTCCATTCAGACAATGCCTGGGAGACAACGCCTGATTTCAATCCAGATTCCGTTGTGGGCGCTGGACGTCAGATAAAATCCTGGACGAGAAAAATCGTACCGAAAGGCATTCTTTAATGAAGCTGGTTTTCCTCACTAACAAGTGCACCCATGGTGTATCGCTGCTTAATCACCTTAGGATAGCCGGAGTAGATATTGCAGCAATTCTTATTGATGAAGGCACAGATCAACTGAACGAAGAAGAGCTTAAGCGAAAAGCACAAAGAGAACGCGTTCCTAAGTCGCTATTGAACTTAACCCGTAAACTAAGAGGGCTTCCCACACCTCCCGAGTGGAAACTCAATGGTTACTATAATCGGTATACGGACAACGTAATTCCAGTATCTAACTTTAATGGCGAGGATTGCATTGAAATATTGAGAGGCATCAATCCTGATCTTATCGTTCTCGGAGGTTCCAGAATCCTTAAATCATCGGCACTTGAGATCCCATCGATAGGTGTTATCAATGCACACCCTGGCATCTTGCCGGGATATCGGGGTGTTGATGTAATACCCTGGGCTATACACAACAATGACACCGTTGGCGTAACCGTTCATTTCGTAAATGCGGGAGTAGATACTGGCGACATTATCCAAATCACTGAAATGGCGGTCATGCATGGAGATTCCATTCAGGATTTAGAGGATAGAGCTATTGAATTGGCGGGAGAGATGACCGCAGAAGTAGTCAGGAATCTGGCAGAACATGGACGTGTAGAAACACTTCCCAATCCTAAAAGCCAGGGCAAACAGTATTACGCAATGCCCATCGACCTCAGAAAACAGGTAGAGCAGAAACTGAAGAATGACTGAAGCCCCTACTCTTACATACTACGCAGAGGGTGACCATGCATTGGACCACTACGTTTTCAGAACCATTGGGCTGATTCTTGGTGTAAGGATGGCACCTAGCAAGGATCCGAGTGCTGCGGATTTCTGTTATGCCCGTCAAAAACCAGAAAACGCCAGACTGTTCATCGGAAAATCAAATCCCACCGTCAATTCTGAAACGGTTTGGAATACCCTCACAACAGTTGAGGTGACGGACGATGGCACTATTGAAAATGACCTGATCCATGTGCTTGGTCAACTGTTGACGGATCAGGTGTACGCCAATGTTGACGAAAGCGAATACGATGAGTTTGAAAGGCTTCAGTACAAAGATGCCCTGCAAAGTCGGTATTCAAACCCAGCCCTTCCAGTCATCAATAGATGTTTGAACACGCTGAAGCGCATCTTCGAGAAGCGATTCCAATTGAAAGGCATTCCGTTATGGCCAGATGGGAAACGTGCATGCTTCATACTCTCGCACGATGTAGATGACCCTGATAAATACACCTTATTGAAGAATTACAAGTTGGCCACACCGCACAACCTTGATTCCAGCTTTCTCGCATACAATAAACATATGCTGCGTAATCGCGTTTGGTACACCAGGGATAAGAACAGGGATGAAAACTGGTTGTTCAGAAACATCATGGAAGCAGAAGGAAAGCACGGCTTCTCTTCTACCTTCTTCTTCGCATCAAGGCCATTCTTCGACAAGAAGGCCGACCCAAGAGATGTGCCTTACAATATTGAGAAGAACAATTTCAGAGAGGTGTTTCGAGAACTGAATACATCGGGATTCGAGGTTGGTCTTCATGCCAGTTACAACGCATACCAGGAGGCTGACATGTTTCAAGAGGAACGAAGCAAACTGGAAGATCTGGCGAAATCAGACGTTCTGGGTCTGAGACACCATTACTGGCACATGGGTACAGACATCTTCAGAACATTGAAACACCACCATACTGCTGGTTTCAGGTACGATACCTCTGTAGCCTTTAACGATGATCCTGGGTACCGCTTCGACATTGCATTACCCTTCTACCCTTTTGATCATCGCAATGGCGAGGAAATTGCCACGCTGCAGCTTCCCTCCTTTCTGATGGATGGTAGTTTGTTTTATAAAGAAGGGGTAACAGTTGAGGAAGCTTTCAACAAGGCTAAACCGTACATAGATGCGGTGATTACTGAGGGCGGATTGGGAACCTTCGATTGGCATGTGCGCACATCCTTTCCAGGAACCAATAGCTATCATTCGTGGGGAGAGGGCTATTTACGCATTCTTGAGTATCTGGCCGAACAAGAGGGATTGTGGGTTACCAATGCAAGGGATGTTTTGCGGTGGTGGGATCAACGTGCAGAACCGTTAAAAGTGTAAAAAAGAAAAGCCGGCAGACGAATCTTCCGGCTTATACAACCAACCTACGTTACTCTCCTTTGAGTTACGACCTTTAAAATCTTGATGAGAAACTACTACATGTGTTCTCAAAGGCGCAACGTATATTCAGAAATCTAGCATTCTGGTGCGCATTCCGGATTTACCGGCTTCGCACATTCGGGATTTTCAAATTGCATTGTGTTTCATTTTGATTGCGAGATAAAAGTACTGCGCTCGCCTATCAGCTCTTTGGTAAAATGGAATTATTATTTATTTTCTTTTATATTCATTATTATGTTTTTAGCTTCATAATTAAGGTCTTTTGAGAAAATCATTATATATATTCTGTGACTCCGAATAATGACCTACATACGCTTATTCACAGGCTTTCTGGTCCGGAAAAACGATACTTCCGCCTCTTCAGCAATGTGCATTCAAAGAAAGGTGGTAAACACCTGGAGCAGTTATTCAATGCCATCGAAAAACAAACAGAATACGATGAGGCCAAGCTTAAGCTGACCATCGGCAACAAGCAGATCGTTAAACAATTTGCAGTATTAAAACACCAACTGTACCAGCAGATACTGGAGTCCCTTCGCCAATTTGACACACCACACGCCCCTCCGGCACGTGTCGCCACTGACCACCTCTCACATGCACAACTATTGCTTAATCGCGGGCTCACCGTACAGGCCATCAAGCTGATCCGAAAGTCGATCAAAATGGCAGTGAAGTATGAATTACCGGAAATCGAACTATACGCGTACCAACTCCTTCGCAATGCTGCTTACACAGACACCAACATAGATCAGTTAGATCAACTGCTCACTGAGGTCGTACCCAGGGAAAAAGAACTAAGCGTCATTACAAGAGAAAAGCAAGAACTGGTAGCAGCCAAACTACAGGTGTTCATCAAGCAAAGAAGGCAATTCATTGCAGATAGCACTGACGGTGAATTCATGAACATCCTTCCCCAAAAACCTGAGGGCGTTTCGACTGGTAACATGGTGCTTTATCATGAAATACATTCTATACACAGCAGGATTGTTGGAAAGAACAACTCCTTCCTGAATCACCTGCAACAGGCGAAAGAAGCGCTTATTGAAGCTGGATTTCATCGCATGTTCCCCATGCAGTATCTCAGCGTTCAGTATAACCTGATACAAGCCTATTTGATCGCAGACATGGAGAAGGCGTATCAGTTAACCTATGAACTTGAAGATGAAATCGACACACTCCCGAAATCGAAGAAACCAAGAGCATTTCTTAACAGGGCATACCGGGCGATATATCTATCCAGACTTGCCTATTACTTCATGAGCCTTAAGCCGTTCAAAGCTATTGAACAGATCCAGGGTCCTTCTGGCACATTCTTCTCGAAATTATCTGCCGATGACTCCAGTGTTCACGACATGGAAGCGATCCGGGCATATTTCATGACAGGGAAGTACCGAAAGTGCATCAGACATTGCAACCGCACCATTCATGACACCACGCCTGAATTCAGATACGACATCAAAGCTGTATCGTACCTCACTATCATCTTCTGTCAATATGACCTTCGCGGCCCTGGTCACCTGTCTCACGCCATAAAGCACGCAAGAGAGTATATAGAAGACACGAATCGCTTGAACCCATACGAAGAAACCATACTCGAATTCTTCGAGAAGGTTGATAAGATGACTGTTAATGTTCCCAGAAGGGCATTTCAGGAATGTCATGATAAGCTCACCACCATCACAGAAAGCGACCAGGATCCTTTACATACAGATAAATATGTGAGATTCCGAAACTGGTTCTACAGCAAATTCAAAGGAGTAGACATCCTAAAATCATACATGGACAACCTGACGCTGTATGTGTAACTCCTTAGCTAGTACAGGAGTGAATAGTAGTATTCTCCAACTATCACAACCACGGCAAAAAAGAGCACATCAATAACGATCGCTACCATCACCTGCCACTTCTGCCCTCTACTCAAATCATCAGATAGGAGCCCAAACAATGATTTAAGCTTCAGGAACCCTGGTGGAATGATCTTCTTCGCCTTGGGCACAGAACCCCTGAAAAGATAGCGGGCAACAAAATAAGCTCCGAACCAGACCAATGCTACGCTGTGCATAACATAAAGGTACACCAACATCTTTTCTTACTTTCAATCCATGACTACGCGAGAAGAGCTTGAAACCACCCACGACAGGATAAGAGACTATATACACCGTACTCCGGTGATGACTTCTACCACCCTCAACGAATTGGTGGGTGCGGACGTATTTCTTAAATGCGAGAACTTCCAACGTATGGGTGCCTTCAAAATGCGAGGTGCAACAAACGCTATTCTGAGCCTGACCGATGAAGAACGCAAAAAGGGTGTGGTAACACACAGTTCGGGGAATTTTGCACAAGCGGTAGCGCTGGCTGGAAAGCTAACAGGAACAGAAGCCACAATTGTGATGCCCGAAAATGCTCCACCCGTTAAGAAGAATGCTGTTATCAGCTATGGTGCCACCATCATTGAATGTGAATCGACAGCACAGGCGCGTGAAGCAATGGCTGAAAAGGTTAAAGAAGAGACAGGAGCTACCTTTCTTCACCCTTCTGATCAAATAGAAGTAATCAACGGCAATGCCACTGCAGCAATTGAGCTCATGGAGGAAGTGGGCAACCTGGACGCCATCCTGACTCCCGTTGGTGGTGGTGGATTGATAGCAGGCACTGCTCTTGCCGCTCATCATTTTGGAGAACAAACAAAGGTTTTCGGAGGTGAACCAGAAGGTGCTGATGATGCCAAACGTTCATTAGATGCCGGACACGTTATTCCCATTAAGAATGCGCAAACCATCGCAGATGGTCTGAGAACTTATCTTGGAGAAGTCAATTTTCCGATCATTAAAGAACTGGTATCGGATATATTTCTGGTTACAGATGAAGAGATCATTGAAGCAATGAAATTTATTTGGGAACGCATGAAGATCATTATTGAACCTTCATCAGCAGTTCCTATTGCAGCATTAATGAATGAGAAGGCAAGTTTCAATGGTGACCGGATTGGTGTCATTATTTCAGGTGGAAATGTCGACCTTTATAATCTACCATTCTGACTATGTATAGGCACTTTATCTGGATTCTTATGTTCAGTACGATCATTATCGGCTGTGGTGAAGGCGAGCAAAGGGTCAAATCAATTGTGGAAAATATCCAGGGCCAGATGGATGAATCAGCTTACCTTGAAAAACTCAATTCAAGGCTCCAGATATATGAAGGAACCGAGACCCACAAACGCTTGTCTGCCCTTGAACCAATTTCAAAAACTTTTGAGTCAAGATCAGATCTATATGAAGTTGAAGGGCTGGACCCTACTACGATCGATTCTGTTAGATCGTGGATAAATGACGACACACTGCAAGTTGTACACATGTTCCATGTAAGCGGGAGTTGTGTTCATATGCTTCCTTACCTGGAGATCAAAGATGATGTAACAACATTGTATACACCAGAAGTACTCAGTGCAACTGTTGAAATTGAAGAAGACGGGCCGGCTATTCTAACGCAAGGATGTGCCCTAGAAACCGTAGCAGCATTGACTTACAAGATCCCCTTGAAAAGGATAACAGGTCGGGTACTGGTATTCAACAACAAAGTCATCTACTCGACCGAAGAGTAACTGAGATATATCATGTAACCATTTTATGTGATAAGTGTCACTTTACGAGGTGATGTCTGCCAATAAATTAGGGTCTGACGATTACTAATTTTAAAACAGACATTATGAAAACTCTCTTTAAACTAGGACTTATCACAGGTGTGGCAGCATTGTCACTCACCTCATGTAAAAAGGAAGGCTGTACGGATCCGGCTGCCGTTAATTACAATCCAGATGCAAAGAAGGACAATGGCACGTGCCAATACGAGCAGGCTCCATCAAACCACGGCATCACATTCAACTTCACGCATAATTACGATGGTGCCACAGTCACCTCGGGTGATTTTGATGACATCAAGTACACAAATCAGTTTGGCAACCAACATAGCATTACGCGTCTGAGATACATGATCTCCGATGTGAGGCTATATACACCTGGTGGAGATAGCGTGTTAATAGATGGTTATCACTTTATTGATCTGGCAACACCTGGCACAGACACGTATGTACCTACCATGGAGATTCCTGAAGGCGCATATACCGGTATAGCGTTCAATTTTGGATTTTCAGCTGCCGACAATACCAGCAACGCTTATCCCGATTTAAACGCTGCCAGCTGGAACTGGCCGATGATGTTGGGTGGAGGATACCACCACATGCAGTTCGAAGGCAAGTTCATCGACACCAATACAGACACGATAGGTTTCGCGTACCATCAGGGTACTGCCCGCAAGATAGCTGGCAACGACACTACTTACGAGAACAATCACTTCAGAGCAGAACTTGCCAATTCAAACTTCACGTTGAGCAACAATGCAACCATCGAAATAAAAATGAACCTGGCTGAGTGGTTCAAGAACCCGAATACCTGGGACCTGAATCAATACCACATGATGCTGATGCCTAACTACAACGCTCAGATTCTGATGAATCAGAATGGCAGAAGTGTCTTCAGCGTAGGAACGATCTTACAATAAAATGAAGTTACAACACATCATACTTGGTCTTTGCGTAATCGGATCTCTTACCGCATGTAAGAAGAAGGGCTGTACGGACCCGATGGCCAACAACTACAATCCGGAAGCTAAGCGAGATGATGGAAACTGCGTGTATGATGATAACGGGGGGAACACTCCCCCCGATCCTACCCCTGCAGATCTTGACATTCCGACCCTATTTGCACAATACCTGCCTGCACCCGTAATACCTGCTGACAACCCACAAACGGTGGAAGGAATTGCATTAGGAAAGCGGTTGTTTTATGACCCCATCCTATCCGCGAATGGAACTCAAGCGTGCGCTGATTGCCATGCACAAGCATTTTCATTCACAGACTCGGCAAGGTTTAGCACAGGCATCGATAACATCAAAGGCGGGCGAAACTCAATGCCAATTATCAATGCCGCCTGGAACTTTAACGAGAAATTCTTCTGGGATGGAAGAGCTAGCAGCTTGGAGGAGCAGGCCTTTGGACCAGTGGTGAACCCGATCGAAATGCACAATACCTGGCCGAATGCCGTTGCAGCATTGCAGGGACACCCAGATTATCCGAACCTATTCTATAAAGCATTTGGCACGAGCACGATTGATTCGGTGCTGGTGTCGAAGGCCATTGCCCAATTTGAAAGAACACTCATTGCAGGTAACTCAAAGATGGATCGCTATCTGCGATACGAGATCACACTTAATGATGCTGAAATGAGAGGGTATTTATTGTTCATGGATGAGCAAAAAGGTGATTGCTTTCACTGCCATGGTGCACCTGGAAATCCGCTTTGGACGGACAACGACTTTCACAACAATGGGCTAGACGCTGTATTTGCAGATAAAGGCCTGGAAGATGTTACAGGTAATCCTGCAGACAGGGGGAAATTCAAAACCCCAACACTAAGACAGCTAGCTTTCACAGCACCTTATATGCACGATGGACGCTTCCAAACGTTAGACCAAGTTCTAGATCATTACAGTGAAGGGTTGGTTAACTCACCTACTATTGATCCACTTATGAAGAGCGTTCAATATGGTGGTGTTGGTTTGACAGCTACGGAGAAAGCTGACCTAAAGGCTTTTCTGTTAGCCCTTACAGATTCCAGCATGGTAACGAATCCTGACTTCCAGGAGCCTTGACCTATTGCACCCTGAAAGAAAAGCGTTGAAAAACATCGTTCTGTCCAAACGGTGGCTCCTCCGTTTCGAAAGGCCGATTGAGTTGGTTACCTGCAACATCCATAAGAGCGTTCACAAACTCCAATCGATAGACACCTGGCTTCCACTCTTTTTCCGGACGAAGGATCCACTCCTTTGATTTGTCCACGTATGACACTTTTACTGGCACCAGTTTATCATCCTCACCTTTAATGCGAACATAGGACAGCACGCTGCCGTAATCCATCATTTCAGAGAACCGAATTTTGATGTCTGAAAAAGATCTTGCTACCGGAGTGGCGTTGACATCCAGAAGCTTGGGCATGAGTGTATCTCTTGTTATGGCATGTAACTTCACCTCACGATTCCCATTCACCGTTCTGTTGTAGATATCCCGAATTCCATCACCAATACGAATGGTATAAGATCTATTCTCTTCAATGGCAACACCAACACGCTCCATGATTCCCCTCTTCAACTTGGCCGGGTGTACCATCACTGTCATCATTTTCCCTTCATCCATCCAGAACGTGCGTTCACGCCATGGACGATCAATCACCTTGCCTTTATCGTCAATCAATTCGATGTGCTGATATGCCAGCTGATCTTGCTGCATGGGTGTATTGAAAGAAATGTAATAGAGCATATTATTAGCGGGAACCGTGTCTTTGATTGCCAGAGGAAATACGAACTCCATGGTAAGTTCTCTGTCAACTTTGATCACCTCCGGAGTTGTAAACACCTTAGAATATGGCTTGCCCAACCCATTAACAACAACCTTATACTTTGTTCCAAACGCGAGGTTGATTTTTGGCTCAAGGGTTAGTGTTTTGCCTGCTTCGCTTTTAACATTAGCTAGAACCCCCGTTTTAGAGAACTCCTTCCCCTCCTCCACGTGCAACGAAAGCCTGGCGCTTGAGGTCAAACCGCCCTTCTTCAAGGTAAAGGTGATTTCTGGCTTAACAGTATTCTCTTCCACCTTGAATTTCTGTGCGTGTCCAAGCAAGGCACAAGCAAGGCACGGTATGATGATGTTCTTCTTCACTTTAGGGTATAAAAAAGCCCTCCGGTTATCCGGAGGGCTATAAAGAAAAGAGATTATAGTTTAACGATCTTCTCTGAAGCGATAATTCGTCCCTTCACCCTAACCGCTATCAGGTAGTTACCTGTCTGCAGTCTGGTTAGATCGATTGTATTGTGCTGAGCGTTCTCAACCTCAAACACCTTCTTACCTTCCATAGAAGTGATGGTAATCGTTGGATTCTGATCCATCAACTCTTTGTGCAGTGTGATTTCATTTTGAACAGGATTTGGCGTAAAGACAAGTCCAGTGAATGGCTCTTGCTCTTCTACACCTGTTACTGTAGCCCAATCAATATTATGGATTACAAGATCACCCAATGAAGTCAGTCGAAGGAATGCATCCTCGCTATAGTAGCAGATCATCTTGTCGCCATTGTTAATGATGGCCATTTCGTTGGCCTGAAGTCCAGGCGTTACAGCACCTCCAGAAGTTCTTAGGTGAATAACGTTGTTGTTCTGTTCATTGTTGGCGGCTGGCGTTGCACCATCGATAAAACGCTCACCAATTCTTTGCGTCTCAACATTCGAGTGAAAATTGAACAGGTACGAATGATACGTCTTCGTTACCCCAAACACCTTTGTAGGTTGATTGAAGCGAACATTGAAATCTTCTTTTACCTGAAGCAATCCAGCACTTTTTACATCACTTGTTGGGATAGAGAACCCTGGTGCACATGTAGTAACACCTATCAATCTGTGTTCTCCGTTAATTCTCACATAATCCAATTTCTCTAGTGGCGCAGTAGTAAAGTAGTTACCACCCCAATTGGTTTTGTAGGATGTGGTGTTTCTATTGATCGTTGCCATGCCTTGCGTAAATGGCTTTGGAACAGCTGCAATTTCACCCGCAAGGGAGAAGCTACCCACTGTATAGTAAAGTGTATCGTTACCCCAGGTGATATCAAGAATAGGTTTTGATGCATTAAATACCGTTGAACACCAATTCACACTGGAGAAGTTCACTTGTGCTACACTGGTTGCGGACTTAACCTCGAACAGGATACGTGCTCCGGATACACCATTTGATGCCAAGATGAATGTTGACCTGGTTTTTGGGTTGTTCTCCATGTTCCAAACACGAACACTTCCAATACCAGTACCCAATGCGGATGCAATTTGACCAAGTGCTCCAGAAATCTGGCTTTGCGTAAGATCATGAACACCTGTTGAAGAGAGGTGGTTCATGTCTATAAAGTAAAATGTGCCATTCGATCCTGTTGCAGCTACCAATACCAAATCACCAGTTGCGGCATCGTACGCGAAATCAAAATCATTAATGCTTTTAGAACCAATCGGATCTCCCGTTTGGAACGTGGTCATAAGACCATTTTGAGCGATAATGCCGCCTGTAATCATAGTGGCGACAAGAAGAGAGTAAAATTTTTTCATGCAGTTGTGTTTTATCCAGTATTTCAAATTACAAAGAATTCATTTCTACTGAGGCAAAGGTATCTACGGTATAAGGGCGTGTAAACACACATGCGCTTCATTATTAGAACTCTAAACCAACATTTATTCTGCAATAAACTGTATACGTGGTATTTATGATCAAATAAGTTAGACTTCAATCAAGCTTCACCTCTTCATAAACGGTCCTTTCTACACATTTCCGGTAGCCAGATCTGTATAATGGGGAAAAATGATTTATAAAGCCTTGCAGCCTACGTTATTCGCGGGAAACGTTTAATTTGCACGTCCCAATGAAGATTTCCGCATCCATATACTCTAGCAGCAACAGAACGTTGGAAGATGTAGTAACCGATCTGGATGCGCATCATGTTGATCTTCTGCATGTTGATTGCAATGATGATACCGCTGTCTTTGATGACATCGCTGCCATTAGAAATTACAGCGGCACTCCAATTGATCTTCACATCATTACCCCTTCACCGGGTAAGTACAGAGCTCTACTGGAAACTCATCCTGTAGAATATGTAACCTATCAACACGAAGATCTCGAGGAGCAAATTGAGCTTCCAGAAGATTTTAAAGGAAAGGTCGGTATTGCTTTTACATCAGAAACGGACATTTCAGTATTTGAACAATACAAGGACATGGCAGATTTTGTACTGTTCATGGCAACAGTACCGGGTCAGTCGGGAGGAACATTCGATCCCAGAAATTTTCAGAAGATCAGGGCTTTCAGAAAGAAGTATCCAAACAAACGTGTACATGTTGATGGAGGCGTAAATGCAGAGGTGTCCTTCATTCTGAGAAATATGGGTGTTTACGCCTCAGTAAGCGGGAGCTACCTCTTCAAGGAGAAGACAGTAGGCGCTGCCATGTTAAATTTGAAGCTGAGTGATAGTGATTCACATTTCAAGGTTTCCGATTTCATGATCCACAAAGATGCCTGTCCAGTAGTACCGTTAGGCGCTTCATTCAAAGAAGTATTGGCATCCATCGATGAACACAAGCTTGGATTCACCATGTTGGAAAAAGACGGAGAACTGGAAGGGATCGTCAGCAATGCTGACTTACGGAAATCACTACTGAATCACGTGGACGACCTAACTGCAGTTAATGTGGAAGAAATGGTGAATACCGATCCCATAACCGTAGGTGAAGGAGCAAACGTAAGGGAAATGCTTAGGCTCCTAAAATCGTATCCCTTCCCTATTATGTACCTGCCGGTAGTAGATTCACAGAATAAGATCAAAGGAGCAATCACGTTCCTGAACCTGATAAAAGGAGAATTATGATAGTTAAGTTGAAGGAGAATGCAGCGGAAGCGTTGATCAATCAGGCAGCTGATGCCCACATGGGTATTCGCGTTCAGGAGAATGGCAGTACGCTACTTGTACTCCCATCCAAATTGAAGGAATTGCCCAGCGACATGGAGGACATCTCAGATGAAGTGTTTGTCACTTCTTCAGACATTCAGTTGGCGGGCAAGGAATACAGACAGGGCCTAAGAGAAGTAAAACTTGGGGATGTAACGATTGGTGGCAACACCAACAACACAGTTATGATCGGTGGCCCGTGTTCTGTAGAGAACGAAGACCAGATCAGATCATCAGCAGAATTGATGAAAAGACTTGGGGTCAAAATCCTTCGAGCGGGCAGCTATAAGCCAAGAACCTCACCTTACAGTTTCCAGGGAATGGGACTTGAAGGGCTCCAATTGCTGGCTAAGATGCGTGAGGAGTACGGTTTGGCTATCATTACTGAGGTACGGGATGCCTCACATGTAGATGACGTAATCGAACATGCGGACATCATTCAGATTGGTGCGAAATCAATGTACGATCATGGCATTCTCCGCAGATGTGGAAAGACGCAAAAACCAGTACTGCTCAAGCGTGGATTTGGAACCACCCTTCAAGAGTTTGTGCAAGCCTCAGAATTCATCTTATCTGGTGGAAACCCCAACGTAATGCTTTGCGAACGCGGCATCCGGACCTTTGAAACGAAGACCAGATTTACACTGGATTTGTGTGGTGTTGAATTCATTAAGGAGCACACTAATCTCCCGGTAGTACTGGATCCTAGTCATGCCATGGGATACGCGTATGGCGTTCCGAACCTGGCTCGCGCTTGTGTTGCAGTAGGTTGTGATGGATTATTAGTAGAGGTTCATCCAACGCCAAAGCAAGCACTATCGGACGCTGCACAACAATTGAATCACGAGGAATTTGAAGAACTGTTAGATTCACTTCGTAAAATTGCAACTGCGGTAGGCAGACAGATTGTTTAGCATGAACTATTTCATCAAAAACCTGAACTATTACATCAAGAAGGAGAAAATCCAACTTGTAGAGTTGGCTGATCGGCTAAACATCAGTGCAGACAAGATCTACGAGATGCTTAGCGATCGCAGCACCGTTGAAGTGGATGTACTTCAAGGACTTGCGCGGTACTTTGATCTATCTATTGACGACATGGTCAACAAAGACCTCAGCGCTGTGGCCGGCATCAGATCTAAAAGCATTAAGCTGCTCATTCTTGATGTGGATGGCGTACTTACTGATGGAGGAATGTACTACACCGAGCAGGGAGATGAATTCAAGAAGTTCAATGCGAAAGATGGCATGGCCATCAAACACCTCACCAAAGAAGGTGTTCAGGTTGGGATCATTTCGTCCGGCTTCAACAGTAGCCTTATAGAAAGCAGGGCCCACCTTCTAGGAATTCAAAGGGTCTATGCAGGCGCAGAACCCAAGGAGAAGATACTGCAAACGTGGGTTGAAGAACTTGAGATCAGCATGAGCAACGTAGCCATCATTGGTGATGACGTCAATGACCTCAAGGTGATGAAGCTTGCCGAAGTGGCCGCATGCCCTTCGGATGCGGTCTTAGAGGTACGTAAGGTGTGTCAGGTCATTCTGCAAAAGCGCGGTGGTGCTGGATGTGTTAGAGAATTTATTGATACATATATGCGATGACTGCTGCTGAAGTTGAAGCGCTCATCAAATCGCGCAGGTCATTCTTCCCTGCGCAGCTTACCGGAAAAGTTCTAGAAGACGAAAAGGTTTGGAGTTGGTTGCAAAATGCCAGATGGGCACCAACGCACAAACTTACCGAGCCCTGGAGATTCAAGGTCTTTGCCGGAGATGCCAAGCAAGGCTTCTGCGATTTCATCCGTGAGCAGCATTTACATAAGATCAGCGACCATGCCAAGCTTCAAAAGAAGCTGGGAAAACTAGACCTCTTGGAACACAAGGTTTCCCATATCATTGGTATAGTCATGGAGCTCAATCCCAAAGTAGATATTCCTGAAATGGAAGAGGTTGCGGCAGTTTCCTGCGCGGTTCAAAACCTATACCTATCAATGTCCGCCTACGGCATTGGTGGTTACTGGAGCACAGGGTTGTACACCTTTACAGATGAAATGAAGGAGTACCTTGGACTCAATGAACACTCCAAGTGTATGGGATTCATGATCATTGGAGAGCCTTCCGATATCCAACTCGAAAGTCCAAGGAAACCCATAGAAGATATGGTGGATTGGATGCATTAGGTATCCGTACGTTGTACATTGCGTATCTTCAATAGTCAAACTAGAGACCGCTTGGCTCAGCTGGGGTCGTTGTACGTAATGAGGCCTATCATAATTATATTGATTCTTATGCTCTCGACTTTCGAGTTGATTGCGCAAAATGACAGCACATATGCCGCGAACTCCCGCGCTCCTGTTTTACTTCGTCCAATCCTGTTCGAATATCATAGTTGTGAATTGCTTTCCGATACTATCAACAAGAACCTTGTTGAGGCATTGTATTGGTTGAGAAGACACCCTGAACTAAAAATTGAAGTTGGATGCCACTCTGACCCAGTCCCTCCAAGCACATCCACACGTTACACTGGATGCAGGGCAAAATCTGTATACCAGTACTTTGTGAACAACGGAATTGATCCAAAGAGACTTTCGCACAAAGGCTATGGTTCTAGTAAACCAATAGCTCCTAATGACACGGAAGAAGGACGCGCGAAAAACAGGCGGGTCGAATTATTGGTTGTTAAATAGGCCCAACTAGATACAACATCAGCTAAGTGTAATGGCCTGATTAGAGATTTACTTACCAAAGAAAGTCAACCCAGAACCTGGGCACGATTTTTGCGCTCATGAGAGAAACATTCAATCATGAGGAAAATCATTGCACTATCAATTGTCACTACCATTCTTTCATCGTGTGCCATTGTAAGGCCTGGAGAGGTTGGCGTTAAACGAAGCTTCGGTAAGCTTCACGGAATTCCCAAAACGGAAGGCATATTAACCATCAATCCTTTCTTCACTAAAGTGGTTAGAGTTAAGACAAGTACCGTTAACCGTGAAGTAAGACTTAACCTTCCATCAAAAGAAGGATTGAACGTAAATGCGGAAATCTCCATCCTATACCATGTGGAACCTGCCAAGGTGATTCCAATCATCCAGGAGGTTGGGCTTGATTACGAACGCATACTTATTCTCAGTGCATTCAGATCAACAGCTGCTGATGTATGTGCAAGGTTCTACGCCAAAGACATGCACTCAGGCAAACGAGCCGAAATTGAAGCAGAAATCAAGGAACAAATGACCAAGCTCCTTGGCCAAAGGGGACTTGTGATCGAGGCCATTCTAATGAAGAGCATCTCCTTACCTGAAGGACTGTACCAGGCCATTGAGGCTAAACTGAAGGCCGAACAACAGGCGCAACAAATGAAGTTTATTCTTGACAGAGAACGCCAGGAAGCGGAGAGAAAGAAGATCGAGGCAGAAGGTATAAGAACTGCTCAGAAGATTATTAAGGAAGGTATCACAGATCAAAACATTCAGTGGAAGAGCCTTGAGGTGTATAAGGAGTTGTCCAACTCACCAAACACCAAGGTAATCATCACAAGTGGTAACACTCCGTTTATAATGGATGTTGCAACAGACGAAAAGAAATAGGCCTTAGAATGAGCAGAATGGCTCCCCACATTCGTATTGGCATTTTTCTTACGTTTAATAGATTAAACCTTTGAAGGAGGTTACGGTCTAATAATTGTAACACAAAACAAAAACGTACATATGAAACTATACCTGAAAGCGCTCTCCTTGATTATACTTATGTCAGGAGTACTGTTCTCAACGGATGCCTCAGCACAACAACCCAGGAAGAAGAGGGCGGTAAAACGAGCAGTCGTAGCCAACAGAGCGGTGAAAAGAAGAGCCGTTACAAGAGAACGATCAAGAAGATACCTTAGAAGAACCAACCTTGCGGTTATTTCTGCGCAGCGACACGTAAAGCGAGGAAAGAACTACACAGGTGACTTCTCAAGATCGGTAAGAAATCAGCGGTACGCCAGAAGGTTATTTAGAAGAGGTATGTACCGAAAGGCTGTGTTCTATTCAAGAAGATCGAGATTGTTCGCTTACGCTGCTATCAGAGCCAACAAGGGTAAAGTAGGCACGGACATAGCAGATGAAACAGGCGATGAGGAACTGTATGATGGCATTCCTGCAGACACTGAACTTGACCTTGAACTGAATAAGGAGATGGGAGCGTCAACTGCAACTGACGAGCAATTGATCAATAGTGACTTGGGAGACATTAAACTGAATGAAGAAGACATGAAGCCCATGCCGGGTAAATGATCTTCCAAAAATGTAATATTGAAGGAGCGCTTTGCGCTCCTTTTTTGTAATGCTAAAGAAGCTCACATTCATATTGACCCTCTCTCCCGCCCTAGTATTTGGGCAGCTCTCTGGTGTTAAGAGTAACGTTAAAGCCATTGCAGCGCACAAGGATTTACAGCAGGGACATTTGGGCTTTTACCTGTACGACCTGGATTCTGCAGCAGCAATTTATACGGTGAATGGCCTTAAGTCGTTCATCCCTGCATCCACTTTGAAGGTCCCGACCACCGCAGCTGCACTTGATGTACTTGGAGCGGATTACTGTTTCATTACCAAACTGGGTCATACAGGAGAGCTTGTTGACTCCACGATCAAGGGTAATCTTATTATAACTGGCGGTGGTGATCCTACCCTCGATTCAGACCGCTTCATGCACCCCTCCTTTGTAAGTTGGGTGTCGGATAAGCTCAGAGAAAAGGGCGTGAAGAAAATTGAGGGTTCCATTATTGTTGACGCAAGCAGGTATGACCGAAACCTGCCCCACAATTGGATTTGGGGAGATGTGGGCAACTATTACGGTGCCGGATCCTTCGGTTTCAACTTCATGGACAACACCTATCGGGTGTATCTAAAATCAGGAGGTGCCGGCTCTCAAACAAGGGTTGTTCGTGTTGACCCCGACCTTGATTTAGTAAATTTTGACAATGCAGTTGTAGCTGCAGCTATCAGTTCGGATCAGGCTTACATATATCCGAAAGGCGATCAACTCTACATTACAGGCAGAATTCCTCAGAACAGAAAAGAGTTTCGCGTGCGCGGAAGTATGACAGATCCGGGTAAATGGTTTACAACAACACTGCTCGCAAGGCTTAAAGAACAAGGTATAACCGTGATCGGGGAGAATCATCTAACCTCGCCAACACGCGTTGAGGTTACCTCCAAATTGGGTGCATTCAAATCTCCTCCGCTTAAAACGATTGTTGAAATGACCAATTTGATCAGCATGAACTTGTATGCTGAGTGTTTGGCGAAAGAGGTTGCGGTGAAAAGAGGTGTTTCCGGCCCAACAACTGAGGCTGCCGCGAAATCCGTGGTAGGATACTGGTCTGGTAAAGGTATTCCCATCATAGGATGGAAAATGAACGATGGCAGTGGTTTATCGAGAAACAATGGCATCACCCCCAGACAGATGAACCATGTTCTTCGTTACATGTACAAGGCTGATGCACGATCAGAATTTCTCAAGTCGCTCCCGGTGGCAGGAGAACGAGGAACAATGAGGAACATGTGCAAAGGCACCAAGGCGCAGGGAAAGGTGATGGCCAAAAGCGGCTACATCAACGGTTGTAGGGCCTACGTAGGCTATGTTACCGGAACTTCAGGCAAGATGTACTCTTTCGTACTCATGGCTAACAACTACACCTGCTCAAATAGTGAGATCAAACGAAAATTTACGAAAGTGATGGTAGCAATGGCTGGATTGCCTTAACTACCACTCCTGACGATTGTGCTTCCAGGGACTAACCCCTTGGGCCTCATCATCCTGTCCATTCGCTGAAGTGACTCCCTCAAACAAGCTCGCTGCCACTAAAGCGCCAGCTGCTTCCTCATCAGTATTGGATTGCTTCAGCACTTCAGGGGTAAAATGATCCTTAACAAAGTTGGTATCAAATTTTCCAGAGACGAAGGCTTCATGATCAAGCGTGAACGTGCAGAAGTCCAACGTGGTTGCAACACCTGCAATGTGAAAATCCTCAATGGCGCGCAGCATGTGCTTCCGTGCTTCCTCCCTGTTCGCCCCGTAAGTAATCAACTTAGCAATCATCGGATCGTAATAGATCGGAATATCCATTCCTTCCTCATAGCCATCATCTACCCTCACCCAAGGACCCTTTGGTACGGAATACTTGATTAATGTACCAATGTCTGGAAGGAAGTTATTGGTAGCATCTTCTGCGTAAACCCTTACTTCGATAGCGTGCCCCTCAAGCTCAATTTCATCCTGGCTGTAGCCCAGTTCCTCACCACGTGCAACTCTAATCTGCTCTTTAACCAGATCCAGTCCGGTAATGAACTCCGTTACGGGATGTTCCACCTGGAGCCTGGTGTTCATCTCCAGGAAGTAGAAATTAAGCTTGTCGTCTAACAAGAACTCAACAGTTCCAGCCCCAACGTAATCACAAGACCTTGCAACATCACAAGCACACTTACCCATTTCCGCACGAAGTTCCGGGGTTAGAACAGCTGACGGTGCTTCTTCAATTACCTTTTGATGTCTTCTTTGAATGGAGCATTCTCGCTCATGCAGGTGAACTACATTACCATGGGTATCTGCAAGAACCTGCACTTCAATGTGCCTGGGAGATGTAACGAATTTCTCAATAAAGACTGCTCCATTACCAAATGCAGAGACAGCTTCAGAGATGGCACGTTCCATCGCTTCCTTGAATTCTCCTTCCTGTTCCACAATTCGCATCCCTTTACCTCCACCACCTGCGGAAGCCTTGATCATTACGGGGAAACCAATCTCTTTGGCTATGTTCAAACCGTGCTCAAGATCCTCAACAGCTTCCTCCGTTCCCGGAACCATTGGTATATCATACTTCTTCACGGTTTCCTTTGAAGTCAGTTTATCTCCCATCAATTCCATCGCCTCTGGCTTAGGACCAATGAAAGTGATGCCTGCATCAGTTACCTTTCGTGTGAAGTCAGCATTCTCTGATAAGAACCCATAACCTGGATGAATACCGTCAACGCCCAGTTCTTTACACACTTCAATGATCTTGTCGCCTTGCAGGTAACTCTCAGCCGAAGGAGGTGGACCGATACAGACCGCTTCATCAGCATATCTTACGAACGGTGCTGTACGATCAGCTTCGCTATAAACCGCAACGGTTTGAATTCCCATTTCCTTGGCAGAGCGCATCACTCGCAATGCGATCTCTCCTCTATTGGCAACAAGTATCTTCTTCATAGAAGGCTAAAATAGGGAATTGCTACCTTTAATCGCATGGTATCGAAAAGACGCTATCTACTGGCCTTGCCGATGTTTTGGATGATGTTCGGTTGTTCCAATTCCACTGAGGAGGGAGATTACATTTACTATCCACTGCCTGACACTTCAGCCATGGTTGACTCAACAGAAACAGCCTCCAGTGGTGATAGTGAGGATACTGTGGAAAAGCTTGAGGAATTGCCAATACAAAAACGTTCCAAGTTCTTTGATCATATCGCTTACAAGAAGGCCAAAGGTGGATCGCACAGCAGCGGTACTAACAAATACAAGTACTGGGAAGAACCCGGTGATACAGGGATTTATTTCACCTATCACCTTTTCAATGCAAAGGACGCGCGCCTGGGTAATAAGCGTATGAGTGATATGGCCATGGAAGGTCTTGAAGTGGTAGTATACAAACTCACTGGTAAACCAGGATTCTATTCCGATACCAATGAGGTGTTAATTGAGGTATATAGCCACCTGAAAGATCCAGATTTGGGAAAGTTGGACATAGTTGGCAAGCATCTTGATGAGATTAAGGCAGATTTCCATGCTCCCGCCATGATCGAAGACAATTCGTACGCTTATGAGCTTGGAGACGGATATACCTTGTTTGTGCGAAATGACCCCATAACTGCGTTTCGCTTGGTGAGGTTAAATGATAAGTTATCAAAACAGGCGTTTGATGAAGCTTTTAGCAGGTAGAACAATAATGTTTTTAGCGTTTACAATGGGTTTAGCTGTTGTGGCCAATGCCCAGAAGCCTAAGAAAAGGGATCATCCAAAGTTGGTTCAGAAACGACCGTACTTAAAAGATTGCAAGAACGAAGCGGACATTGGAGGTAAAGATGTGTGCACAAACGAAAAGATGTATAAGCATTTGGAATCGGTTTATGACTATCCCATTTACTGCAAAGTGAACAAGATTGCAGGTACGGTTCACGTAGCATTTACAATTACCAGAAAAGGCAAGTTCGCGAATGTTAAAGTGGAACGATCAGTGAATCCATTGCTGGATGAGGCCGCCCTGAAAATGGTCAAAACGTTGGGAGATTTCAAGTGGCTTCCTGGCGAAGAATACGGAAAGAAAGTAGATGTGCGGCTTAAGCTTCCTGTGACATTCGCCTTGAAAAAAACTACTTCAGGTCAACCGTAAACCCATCCGTTAACTCTGCGCTGTTCATTTCGCCAGTCGAGCTAAACTCCACATGATATAGGCTATACACATTCTGCGGAAGCATTCCGCCAGGTTCAAGTACCCAGAAATCCGCACTATAGCCATCTTCCAGTTTGGTAACATTGGGAGCGAAAAACTTGTTGAGAGGTCCCATTTCAAACTCTTTTGAAGGTTGGTCCATTACACCACCCCAACCCATTGACAATTCGTGAATCAATTTCATGAGGATATCTTCTCTCTTCGCTTCGATCGACCACCCCATTTCTTCAACTGCTGCTGGAATCATTTCGGTCCAATCCCCTACTTCTTTATTCACGATAAGTGATCTGAGCATACAACCACGATCGTGTGCAAAAGCACCAATGATGATAATGTCTTCATGCTGATCAACCCGCTCAACGCAAATCCAATCTTTCGCTTCCTCGTATACCATGTCTGTTTCGTAACAGTAGAATTTCATGGCATTTTCATCCGTAGAAAGATCGGAAGGTGCGCAACCAACCAGGGCAATAACAAACAGGGAAACGATAGCGTACTTTTTCATACCGTACTAAGGTAGCTCAGTATGAACTACCTAACAAGTACTCAGGGTACTAACGACACACTATTCTTTTGGTGCTTTGTATGTTCCTTGTGGACATTTGCAATATGTATGTTCCAGCAGCCAAGGATGACACATCAACTTGTAATCCGTAATTCCCAGCGGGATAAACTGAATTGACCAGTTCATCGAGTAGTTTGCCATTGATATCAAAGAGCCTCACTTTAGCAGGCCCTATTTCCCCCAGTCCATAATTTAACTGGATTGTTTCTACAGAAGGATTGGGAAAGGGGTTCCCCATATAATCAGTCTCCGGAGGCGGACTGCCTGCCACCACTTTCGCCACCCCATTCGGATTATAGACAAATAAACCCGTCATCGTAGCTATCCACGTGTTGCCAAATGGGTCGAAGTCGATATCATGTATTCCGGCATCTAACACCCAGGGGGCTGTAAAACTACTATCGATAATAAGCTGCCATTGTTGATTCTTGTACGTGTAAACGCCTTCTCTGAATACAACCCACAATGCTGAATCAGGCGCGACTGCCAGTTTAGAGCACCACATTGAATCCGGGGCTGCAACTTTGCTCCAAGAAGCACCATCATGTTTATACAAATGATGGTGGACCGCTGCATACAGCTGACCCGACTTATCGAATTCCATATCTCTAACCCAACCCGAAAGTGCTCCAGGCACCAGCTCCCATTTACTGCCATCAAATCTTTGTATGCCAGCGTTGGACCACACATATGGATGACCCTGATGGTCTAAGACCATGTGTTTGAAATTGGTCCCCTGAATGGTAGAATCGTTCTGATTATACACCGTAAATGAACCATTGTGGTATCGAATGATTCCCTCAAAAAAAGTGACTGACCACGATGAATCAACGATTAAGTAACCATAGCCATCCATCCAAACATCACCCTGCTGATTAATTTCCATTTCAGCCAGGTCAGTAAACGTGCTATTCGGAGGACTGATCCAATGATGAATGCTGTCATAGCCAGTGGCTGTTTTTTTCACCAAATAGTCGGTCTGTTTTATCCATTTCGTCCCGCGTTGATCATCAACAAAATTCCATGTAGCACAATCATATTCCATAGTCCAGTTACTCCAATCAAAGGAATAAATGGTACCACCAATTGGGCCTGAAGGACTCCAACCGTTCCAACACACCGGATATCCGTCCTTGTTTATTTCAACGTACCAGCACTTGTTCTGCGTATTGTAAGGATCGATCTGTATTTCGGGAACATCGAAATGCATCCAGTCCGGATTCTGTTGCGCAACTATCTTAGGTGTGAAACATGCAACTAAGACACCGGTAACTATAAGACATATTGGCCTGGCTAAGCTCATGACAGTTAATAATTTACGAAAAACTACCCTTCACTAAGGCAAGAAACGAGGAACGGTGGTCTATTTGATCGGCTTATCAGGAATACGGAATCCAACCAGGAATTCGTGACTACCACGAGTAGCTCTGGTTAACCGGGGAAAAGATTGATCGTAGCTATAAGCTAATCTGATTCCTTTTGGAAGGTCAATTCCGAGCCCTGCTACCCAAGCATCCCTGTTTTTGTATCCACCCATGATCCATATCCTCTCGTTCAACGTTACCGTAGTATTGAGCTGAATGCTGTTAAACCCTTCCACGTGGGAAACAACAGCCATTGGCGACACTTTTAGTTTCTCACCAATTCTAGCGTGGTACAACATATGGCCAAAGACCTCACGCGTAGACTTATGGTCAAACAGGTTTGCCTCCAGGATGTTCTTCACCGATAGCCCCGTTTCAAACTTGTCTGTCTGGTAGATCAAGCCCGCACCTACGTCTATGGTAGAGCCATCTCTATAATTGGATAAATCGTGAAACTGATGCCATGTGACCTTGGCGAGATCCACATCGTGACGAATAAAAGTTGCATCCATTCCAGCACTTAAGGTTCCAGAACCTACCTTAAGGTGTTTCGCAAACGAGCCAGCCAAACGATGCTCGTCAATGAAGTCATTGAGGGTATTATAAGTATAGTGTAATCCAACACCAGAGGTGATGGATTTTATTCTGTAGCTACCAAATACTCCTGTGCTCAGAAATTTTCCACTTATTCCCGGCCAATGGTTCTTATAGAAAAGGCCAGTATTCAGCTGATCATCCAGACCCACTGAAGCCGCATTGAATACCTGAAGGTTTTGTTTGTTGAGATTGAGGTTCATCCCCAATTGGGCCATAGCGAACGCTGGTAGCGCTGCAACCGCCATTGCAAATAATCGTTTCATGTTACTCCCGCTTTACACTTGTTATAATACTTAAACACGGGAACGTTACAGATTCCATAATGAGCTTGTCGCTGCATGAACAAACGCCCTCGTGGGATTGCCGCAGGCAAGCTGCGGCCGTCCCGCTGGGGGAGCCTACAGCACTGAAAAGCTTGCAGCTACAAGAGTTTGTCATGTCGAGCTTTTCAAGACATCAACAAACTTATCAATGGGATTGCCGCAGGCAAGCTGCGGCCGTCCCGCTGGGGGAGCCTACAGCACTGAAAAGCTTGCAGCTACGCTGCACTTGTTTTGTGTACTCCGGCATCCGGAAGCAAGCTTCCTCTGCTGTCGCCCACAAAAAAAGCCTTGCGAAAGCAAGGCTTTTCAGTGCTGGGTGGAAGATGGGACTCGAACCCACGACCTCCTGAACCACAATCAGGCGTTCTAACCAACTGAACTACAACCACCATATCTACAAGCGAGTGAACCAACTGAACCCTGCCTGCCGGCAGGCAGGTACAACCACCGTAGGGGCGACAAATATATTGAATTCCCTGATTTTCTAACATTCCATTCACAACATGATGCAGCACACAGCCAATAAACTACCTTAGAAGACGTTAACTAGAATCATCGCACAACACGAGGTTTTGAAGGTCCTCTTTCTCTCTAGCTGGTATCCGTCAAGGGTTGATCCACAGAACGGTGTATTTGTAAGAAAGCACGCGCAGGCAGTTGCACGCTTCCATGACGTCACCGTTTTTCATGCGCAGCCAGCAGAGAAACAATGGGAAACTGAAGTACATAAATCCAACAACTTCACTGAAATAGTATCGTACTATCCTTCTTCCAATAAACTCAGTAACGCTCTGAAATTTCTAAAGCAGTACAAGCACCTTGAATCCAATGCTGGAATCAACATCAACGATTTCGATGTGGTACACGCCAACATTCTAACTCGTGCAGGATACATCGCCCAGCAATACAAGAAAGACCACGACATTCCATACATACTTACAGAGCATTGGTCTGGTTTTGTATCCGGGCTTTACGATGAACTTCCCGGATGGCAGAAAACCATCAACAAGTCTGTTGTGAAAGATGCTTCAGCCATCACGTGTGTTTCTCATCATCTGCAGAAAGAAATGCAGCATCGGCTTCCTCATGATAATTACAACGTGATTCCAAACTCGGTTGAACTTGCGGTGCAATCTTCTAACGACATACGCAACGGCTTATTAATGGTATGTGACCTTGAGGACGATAAGAAGAATGTTTCAGGGGTTCTAGAAGTAGTGGCAACCTTACCGAATATTCCACTAAACATCATCGGAGATGGGAGCGATAGTGAAACACTTCAGAAAAAGGCTGAAGCACTAAACATTAGCAATCGTGTTTCCTTTCTCGGCCGAATGACCAATAATGAGGTGCTTCAACATTATTCAAAGGCAAGTGCGGTTGTTATCAATTCCAACGTAGAAACATTCTCGGTCGTAACACTAGAAGCAATAGCCGCCAATACTCCACTAATAGCCACACGTTGCGGTGGACCTGAAGAAATAGCCAAGGATTCGAACGCCATATTCATAGAGAAGAATGACCCCAGTGGATTGTCGAAGGCTATTCAGCGAATCATAGAAGATCCTTCGAAATTCACCCATTCGAATCGAGAGGCAATTCTCACACAGTATAGCCCATCCTCCATAGGACAGCAGTTCTCAGAACTTTATAAATCTGTCGTGAATTGAAGGGTGTTGTACAAAGTATAGGAGTTAAGGTGCTTGGGGGACTTATCTCCCTGGCCTTGCTGATCATCAACTCCAATGAACTAGGACCAATGGGTGTTGGAACAATCGCCATTGCAGTACTGTCGATATCCCTGGTAGTAATGGCAAATGATTTGGTTGGAGGTTCAGCGTTGATCTACTTTACTCCGCGATACACCAAGCAGGCTCTGCTTAAACCAGCATACCTGTGGGCCATGGCTGTTAATCTGGTAGCTCTTCCCCTTCTTATGATGCTACCCTTTACCGAGCTGATATGCTACACCATTACTGGAATTGCACTGCTGCAATGCACAAACGCAATTCACCTGAACGTGATTATTGGCTCAAAGCAGGTTAAGGTATTCAACAGCATCGTACTTATCCAACTGGTGGTATTACTTGGGCTAGTGGTCATCTTCTATTACGTACTGAAAAGTCCAGGAATCCTGGAATTCCTCATTGCAATGCTGATTTCGCAACTGGTCCAATTGATCCTATCCGCCACCTTCGTCATTCGGACAAAAGGCGTAGCCACTAACCAAAGCGACTCTGCCTTCAAAACACTTCTTGGACAAGGCTTCTATGTACAGATGGCCAACATTGCGCAATTGCTGAATTACCGTGTGAGTTACTATCTGATTGAGCTGCTGTGTGGCTTTACAGCGCGTGTACAGGTAGGTTGGGTTAGCGCATCTAACAACATTGCTGAATCCGTATGGTACGTACCTAAAGGGATCTCAGTGGTCCAGACTGGTGAGATTAGTAACATGGAACTGGAAGAAGAACGGGTTGAATACACCTGCCAGATCTACCGAATGATCTTATGGGTCATTGTCCCGTTGGTTACGATTATCTTCTTTCTACCAAAGTCTCTTTTTGTTTGGGTACTGGGAGAAGAATTCGATGTGCTTTCCTCTTACATAGACTTTCTTTTACCTGGTGTGCTCTTACTGAGTTTGTCGACTATCCTGGTGAACTATTTCTCTGGAACAGGTCGGTACCGTGTTAATGCATTGGGTTCCATTACAGGTTTAATAGTAACGCTTGGTGCAGGATATTTTCTGATTGGAAAATATGGTGCGAAGGGAGCATTGATTACAGCTTCCATATCGTACACTTTCACCTTCCTCTTCATGTTCACCTCCTTTTTACGCATTGCCAAACCGAAAATCACGAACCTCATACCCAGATGGTCGGATTTACGTTTATGGACCAACCAGTTACGAAGAGGATAAAATAAGTCTGTATTAAAATCGTTTCTTTGCATGCTATGAAGGGGATCAGGAGTATTTTGTTCATTGCCGTTACGGTGTTTGCAAGCCAATCATTTGGTCAGTTTGCACCGCGCCCCCTACGTTTGAATAGCGACTATGATTTTCAGTCGACCCTCCTCAGGAACAAAGACGTTGGGCCCACAGCTAAAACCTTTATCTATAGTGCTGTTGGTAAAACACATTTCGACCTTCAAACACATGGTGCAGAGCGCAACCGTATTGTTACTGTTCCTGGTGCGGGTTGGGATGTGGTATGGAACGAAGACCTTACCACGGATTACAAATTCTCAGGCAGGGGAACCGGTTTTGAAAGATACCTTGGCGGGCCTGTCTCTCAGGTAACTGATGGGACCCTTGAAACAGGCATCAGGACAGGATATCCTAACATTTTGTTGCTGGCCGACAGCAACGAGGTAGTGATCAACCACGCGGATACACTTGGATTAAGAATGTGGAAGCGCCATGCTTACAGCATAACTCCATGGGTGGGCGGCACTATTGCGGACAACACCCAATCAGGCGGGATTCTTTGGCCAATTGCAGTCTCTGGAGGAAATAACGGTATGTCGATACACGTGATCGGCCTCACTACTCCATCTGACCACAATGGCAACCCCTACAAGGGACTCGATGGCGCATTGGTTTATTACCGATCTGAAGATGGAGGTAATACATGGAACATAACGGATAGCGTTTTGACGGGCCTTGACTCATCTACTTTCCTTGGATTCAATGCCGACATGTATTCCATCACAGCCCGAGACAGTATAGTAGCCATCGGTTTGTTTGGCGTTGTAGAAGACGCTGTGGTGCTCAAGTCTACAGACAATGGAAATACGTGGACGAAAACAATCGTTAATGACTTCCCGCTTGACAAGTACGTTGCGGACCAGATGTTTGGTACTGACATCAATGGGGATTCAATAGCAGATACACTTTGGACTACAGATGGCGCTGGATCCCTATTGATCGATGGTACTGGAAATGTGCACGCATGGTGGGGCGCTCTACAGGTGTTGGACAAGGATTTTTCTGATGGGGTGGTAACCTACCTGCCTACATCGTCTGGTTTAAGGTATTGGAAGGAAAGCTTTGGTGCAGATTCTTCTATTGTAATTGCTGACCTGCATGATGCAGATACTTCAGGAACGTTTGATTTCGCAAGTGGACTTGCAGACTACCAGACTTCGCTTACCTCCTTCCCTACTTCCGCCATTGCGTCCAGTGGTTCTATCCATGTATTCTATTCCGCATTGGTAGAAGATGAGCAATGGAATAGTCAACAATACAGACACGTGTTTGTAACGAACTCTGAAGATGGGGGAAGCACATGGTCCTCCCCAAAGGATTTGTCTGGCATGGCAACAAACATTGAAGCTGTCTTCCCTTCCGTTACCAAGTATGCAGACACAACAATGGTGGTGACGTTTCAAGTTGATGGACTTCCGGGGCTAGCTACCCGGGGAGATTACGATCCTATCACGACAAACAATCAAGTGGTCATGTTGATGGACACTGCTGATCTGGTAGGAATTGAAAAGAATTCGATCGAAAACAATTTCAATGTCTATCCAGTTCCTAGTAGTGGCTTATTTAAGTACACATACACCGGTAATCCCGGAATTATTGTGATTGGTAATGTTGCAGGCCGTGTGGTGCTAAGCCAGCGGGCGGTAGGCCGTGGAGAGATTGATTTAACAACGTTCCCTGCCGGAGTATACTTCGCAACCATATTCCATGGTGATGGTTACTCCACGAAGAAGCTGGTTATAACCAGATAAAAAGAAACCCCTCACCTTTGCAGATGAGGGGAATTCCTGAATTTATCGTGACGTTCGTTTCATCTATAACTAGAAACGATTGTTTGGTTACACCTTTTGCAGAGGAATTATATCATTTTGTGTTTGGCAGCAAGCTGTACCGCCTCCAACTTGCTGTGAACCTGCAGCTTACGATAAATATTTTCTATATGTTTTCGAACAGTCTTTGGTGCAATAAAGAGCTTATCAGCAATTTGCTGATAGTTCAAACCACCGGAAATTTCAACCAGTATTTCCAACTCCCGTGGGGAAAGATTGAACTTCCTGGCACCCTCTTCCTTTGACTGGCTTCCTGTACTTCCCCGAAGCAACCCCAAAGCTTTACTTGCAATCACGGGGCTCATTGGAGCACCACCATCCATTGCATCCATCAGGGCTTCTACTATACGTCCCGTCTTTTCATCCTTCAACATATACCCTGTGGCCCCTGCCAATATGCTATCAAAGATTTTGTCATTCTCATCGAATACAGTTAGCATGATGATCTTAACATCAGGTTTCAGATCATTTATTAAACGTGTAGCTTCGATCCCATCCATTACTGGCATGTTGATATCCATAAGTATCGCATCCACGTCAAACTTCTGGACCTTTGCAACCGCCTCTTCCCCATTGTTCGCAATAAACACAAGATTCACTTCGTCAAACATTCCAAGGTTTGTACTCAGAGAAGTAACCAATCTTGGGTTATCTTCTACAAGTCCTATTTGAATCTTAGCAGGCATATTCCAAAACTAGCCACAAAATTAAACCCTTGCTATAGGTCATTTGCCGTATTTCCTTTATCCAAGGCAACACCTGAAACCCTCACTTCCAGACCCCGATCCTTTGAGGATATTATTTCAGCAGTTGCATCAATTAACACAGCCCGTTCACGGATATTTGGCAATCCATAATGGCCTTCCTTGCCATCCACTTCATCGGTTCCTACTCCATCATCTGTAATAGACAGATCCAAACCGCCTCCATTAAGTTGGATATGGATGCTGATATATTGACATTGACTGTGTTTAACCGCATTGTTCACGCTTTCCTGAACAATGCGCAGCAAATGGATCGCCTTGCTAGGATTCAACGTCCCATCGATAGATTCTGCATTGACAGAAAACTGAATATCACTTCCCTCAGGAATCAATTTGGCTCCCAGACCGGTAATGCGTTGAGAAAACTCCTTAATTGTGATGGTCTCACTGTTAATGACCCAAATCGATTCACGGAGTTGCTGCATGGTATTCCTCGAAAAATCACTCAGTGCATCTAACTTTTGACCAGTTTCCTGATCGTTCCTTCCAGTTACAACAGCCGCATTGTCCAGAGAAGAAATGATATACGTTAATTGAGCACCAACATTATCGTGCAAATCTCTACTGATCCTATTACGTTCCTCCTGCAACTTTTTCTGCACCCTGATCTCATCCAGCTTTGCCTGAAGTTTCCTTTGTGCGAAATATCTCACCGTAAGGATCACGGTAACAAGTGCTCCCAGAGCTACCAACAATATAAACCACCAGGTTTGCCAGAACGGAGGATGGACCTCAATAGTAGCAAGAACCGTCCGTTCACCATTCACGTGATCCTTGTTGAAGGCAACCGCTTCTAATATGTACGTTCCAGCCCCAAGCGAGGTATAGGTTGCCCGAACATGATCCTTTCCGCTCTCGATCCAATCATCATCATACCCCACCAATCGGTACTTGATAGCAACCCCTTCCCGATTGAAGAATTGAAGTACCGAGATATCAAGAGTGATAGACTTATCTCCTCGGTATAGATCAATAGTATTGGACACATCTATGCTTTCATAGTTGACCTGCAATCCGGTTAATTGAACTTTCCCAACCGTTTCTTGAGTTTGAATGTTCAAAGGGTTAAACAGAACCAGGCCAGAAGGAGTACCCGCATAGATCAATCCGTTTGGCGCCATTGAGGGTGAATTAAGGGTGAACTCATTATCAATAAGCCCTTCGCCAATATCGTAGTTCCTGAATTTCTCAGTAGCAGGATCAAACCGAGAAATTCCTCCGTTATTGAATAACCACAACCTGCCTTTCTTGTCCATTTGAATCCCCGAACATACATTGTTTGCCAACCCTTCCTTCCTCCCATAATGAGTGAACTTGCCAGAGTTTATGTCCATGTGGCTCAACCCACCACCGTATGTAGCTATCCACAGATCATTACCGGAACGTGCAAAACCGGATACAAAGTTGAATGCGGGACCATTCTCCAATTCTTCTTTGACATGCAGGTAATGCTCAAATTTTTCCGTTTCCGATATAAACCGGCTAAATCCATAATTGGTACCTAACCAGATGTTTCCCTTTTGATCGTTATAAGCAGAAATGAAATACACAGCCGGGCCATCCCAATTAGTCCTATTCAACAAATACTCTTCCTGCACTTCACCATTCGAGTCCAAAGTGTATAACCCTGCCTGTGTGGCACACCATACCTTTCCCTTATCAACCACTACCTCTGAAATGGTATTTTGGTAAGACGTACCAAACCGCTTTTGCTCAACATTGTTAGTGTTTCTATTGATCCTGATGAGACCGTCTCCGGCCGTTCCCAGATAAAGAATTGAGTTATCGGTCGCGATTGACAAAACACGTGTCTTTGGGATGGATCCCATCCAGGGTTCTACCCATGGTTGTAGATTCTCAGATAGCACCGCGTTTTTATAAGCGTGCTCAACTAATCCTGTTGTATCAATGCTGAAAAACTCTACCCCGTTATTGGTACCTACGATGAGCTTGTTACCATAAACGATCTCCGAGCTCCAAACCAGGTTAGATGACCTGAGGACAGGGCTTCTTAGGAACTTGAACTGCTCTTTACTCCAGTGGTGCGATTTCAGACCGGTGTTTGCCGTACCCAACCAAACGGTTCCATCACTACAAACCTCCATCGAATGAACGAGATCATAGGTCTCCTCTTCACCCTTATCCACATTGGTCCTTGAGTGAAATTTGTATCGCAGTTCTTTGTCAAATACATGAACGCCATTGGTGGTGCCTATCCATATATTTCCATCCAAATCCTGAACCACACTGTGAACACTTCGTATCGATTCACCATTTATTCGTAGTTGATTCCATTCCGTTCCATGGTACCAAAGGACCCCATTCTCTCCTCCCAGCCACAGGCGATCATCATTATCTACATAGAATGCATTGGGTTGTGAAACACAGGTGACGGGCATGGGTAAGCTTAAGGTCTCAATGCCTGTTGAAGTTACCCTCACCACTCCGGTAGAAGTTCTCAGGTATAGCTCCTCATGGTAAACCAATGCATCTACCACGTAGAAGGAATCCAATTCTGGTAGCCACACTTGGTTTTCCTTCAAAGCCACCACGGTATCCGTTGCGTATGCACCTACCTTAAACCTGTACATATGATCTACAAAGCCAATGTGGACATACCCATTGTGAACTACAGTAAACCGACCGTTGTTGCCCCACATGCTGGCCATATCATCCACATCATATTGCTGAATAAACGTGGTCACCAGTCCGGTTGACGTGTTCACCCGGTTGATCCCATTTCTACTTGCTGCCCAGATGTTTCCCGAGGGATCTTCATATAGTCCCCAGACGAAGTTGTCCGAAAGATCGACACCGGCATCCGAACCTGCACCATATAGCTTAAAGGACCGACCGTCAAAACTGTTTAGTCCGTCTTGCGTAGCTATCCAAAGTCGGCCATCTGAAGCTTGAAGCAGGTCATTGATAGAGTTCTGAGAAAGGCCCTCCTTGGTGGTTAAACTCTTTAGCCTGAGAATCGGTTGCCCAACCAGACTCGTGGAAAGTGAAATTACCAGTATCAGAGCGAATCCGCGCATATCTCAAACATAGAAAAAGCGTTCTGGATATCGTATGCCCTAGGTCAAAATAGGGCAAATGCCGTATTGATGCCCTACCTCACCCCAGATAGTTTTGACCTCAACATTCAAACTCTGAACACATGCAACGAATTGGGGCGTTCCTGCTCATTCTGGTTTCCACTCTATCATTCAGTCAGGATGATGACGGAGTGTACAACTACATGCCTCTGGTTCTAGGGTTGAATATCCAAAACGATGCTTTCAGCCTGAATAATGGAATGAAGTTCAACAACAGCGACAATGGACAGATCGCATACCTCACGGTGAACAACAACAATGCGTACTGTTTGGCAGAAATGGACTTCCTGCCAGCATGGAACAGGCAATCCAAGTTCTCTGCCTCCTCCAACGACACCATTGTCACCAACAATTTTCAGCTCATGCGAACCTATCTCGCCTTCTATTCAAGGGGTGTAAAGAAGTTCAAGCTTGGTGGGGTTGGGGTAATTGACTGGAGTTTGAAAGAAGCCGCTTTCGGAACTGAAGATGGACACACAGGGCCAGTAACGGGTCCAAAGATCCTCGCTGCTGCCAGCGGACTCAATTTCGGAATTGGTTTGGCTGCGGTGCACCAAATAGACAATGGGTTGATCCTAAATCACAACGTAGGCATTGCTTCACTTGGCAACGCTCAGAACGACCCAAACTGGTACGGTCGCTACTACTTCTGGCTAACCAACGCCACTTATCCACTTACACCGAGACTTTCGGCTAATGGGTACTTCAACATGCAATACTATCAAATCAATAACCATCAACGCCTTGCGAATGGTAATACCGGTAGCATCCTAACATGGCAACTGCGCTTCGGTATTGGTATCCATGTGGGCCGCGATCCAATGTTCGAAAAATGAAAAAGTTAACAACACTAATTTGTGTTCTGGCTGCAATAGCAGTAACCGCACAAGAGCAAGTTAAACACACCCCGGTTAGCGATGATCCTGCCTTCAACAATCTTTCTATACGACCCGCGATAGCTGTGGATATGGGTTTTGCGGAAGGCTGGGGTGCTGGTCTTGGAGTTGACGCGCGATATGTCAATGACAATCTACCCATACAGTTCAGGGCCTCATGGCACCAAAACTTTATTGGAAGTCAGAATATCAATGCACTCAACAAGCCTCTCATGGGTTTGGAAGCAGGGGCCGCTTTTGCCTTCGCCAATACCAATCCAAAAAAACCACTGAGAGTGGTTCTTAAATCCAGCGAATCTCGAGGAGCATACACCACAACCACACATATCACCTACATCAATGTTGATGGCACGCTTAACAAGAGGAAGCTATTACGCGGTGGCTTGTTCATGCACAGAAACAATTGGTCTGCTGGTGGTATAACGGACGATGTTCAAATAACTGTGAACGGTGGAACACCTCTTATGAATGGAAACAGTTTCGCGACCGGCCTCTATGCCGGGATTGGTGCACAAAGGCGAAATGACCTCGTCATCAATACTGAACAATATGGCCAGAGACGAAGCTCTCTATTCATCCAATGGTACCTGGATGTACTTTTTGCTCCATCGGTGAACCTTGGAGAATGGACAGATGAAACAGGGAGTGTAGGTCCTAGTGGCACGACCTATGACATCAATAAAGATTCTGACGCTAAGGCACAAAATGTAGGTGCGCGTATAGGGTTGCTGTGGAATACCATTAGCGCAAGTGCTAAAAAACCAAATGGGCTCTACTTCAAAATAGAAACTGGAGTGAGACCGGCTATGCAAAAGCACTCTGCCTTCTTCCTTGCCTATCTGGGATTTGTAATCAACTCTAAATAATCACTGAACACTAATTAGAAATCATGAAAACAACATCAATTCTAACCGCGCTTGCTTTGGTTCCAGTGCTGAGCTTTGGTCAGGCGTTCAAGCAAAACAACAAGTCTTCTACCCTACCCGATCTACCAGAGAATCCGGAGAAACTAAAAAAGCACATCCTGGACCTCAAGTATAAGACCACAATGAAGGATAAAGATGCGCTGATCAGAAACTTCACTATTAACTTCCATACTCGAGCGGTATATCAGGTACAGGGAAGCGCGGCTGGCTACAAGGTGAAGGAAAAGAAGAGTAAGTTCATTGTTAAGGGTATCTCCAATAAGACTTATCAGGAGATTACAGATGCGGTTTACGATTATTACTGCAGCAAACTCAAGGAAATGGGATACACCCTTGCGGATCACAAGATGATCCAATCTACCAAAGCATATGGGAAAGTATCTGACAAGGTATCACCGATGAATACGGATGCTTCACACAATGAGTACAAGCAAGGAGGTATTTATCAGAAGTCCTTCTCGGGTGGTGGTCGGCCTTACTATGGAGCTCCTTCTTCAATGGCCTGGTACAAAATGATGAAAGAAACCAAAAAGACCTTCATCGACTTTGGTGCAAATGTGAGCTTCATGAACTTCGGCCAGAAAGTGGGAAGTACTTCTACGCACGTTGAATGGGCACTACTTTACGAAGCTGCTGTTCACGGTAACATTAGCACTTCGTTCAGCACACCTAAGTACAAAGTTGGTAGTGTTGCAACCCAGGGTAACTATCGGTACGAGAAGAACGACTTTCTAACATTCACCAATGAAGCGGAAGATGGGCATGTGGTGGCGAAAGCCGATGAATCCAAATTCAAGGAATACGCCATAGCATACTTGAAGAGAAAGGTTGACCTACAGGTCAAACATATGAAGGCAGAGATGCAATAGTGTTCAGAGAAGTGTCTCTGCCGATAAAAAAGCCCGCTGAATAGCGGGCTTTTGCGTTTCATATCATCGGGTTATCCTCCGAAGTCATCGAACCTTACGTTCTCATCTGGAATACCCCAGTCGTCACACATTTTGATAACAGCCTGGTTCATCAGTGGAGGACCACAGAAATACACTTCAATGTCTTCTGGTGCTTCATGGTGGTTAAGCTGATGGTCAATAACTGCCTGGTGGACGAAACCTAAAAAGCCATCGCCTTCCGGATCATCCATGCTCTTCTTCTCAGTCCAGTTATCAGACTCCAAAGGTTCAGACAATACCATGTAGAACTTAAAGTTCGGGAAGTCTTTTTCCAGATCACGGAAGTAGTGAATGTAGAACAATTCCGCTCTAGATCTACCACCGTACCAATAGGTTACTTTTCTACCAGTCTTCAATGTTTTGAATAGCTCATACAGGTGAGATCTCATTGGTGCCATACCGGCACCACCACCAATGTAAAGCATTTCGGCATCAGACTCATTGATGAAGAATTCTCCGTAAGGTCCAGAGATCGTACACTTGTCACCTTCCTTAAGATTGAAGATGTAAGTAGAGGCCACACCTGGATTTACGTCCATCCATTTATTCTTAGCTCTATCCCATGGTGGGGTAGCAATTCGAACATTCAACATGATCTTTCTTCCTTCAGCTGGGTAAGAAGCCATAGAATATGCCCGAACGACTTCTTCATCGTTCTTCATCACCAAATCCCACAGACCAAACTTGTCCCAATCTTCCTGGAATTTGTTTGGCTCACCGGGGTGATCCTGGGGATGAGCTGTGATATCCATATCCGTATACTTGATCTCGATCTTTGGAACTTTGATCTGGATATATCCACCAGCCTTGTAGTCCATGTCCTCTGGAATCTCAACAATGAACTCCTTAATGAACGTGGCAACATTGTAGTTAGAAGAAACAACGGCTTCCCACTCTTTGATACCCATGATCTCCTCTTCCACTTCGATCTCCATGTCCTCCTTTACCTTCACCTGGCATCCCAGCCTGTGATTGGAAGCAATTTCCTTTCGGGTAAAATGAGGCACTTCAGTTGGAAGAATGGTTCCTCCACCACTGTGAACCTGGCAAATACACTGTACACATGTTCCTCCACCACCGCAAGCAGATGGAAGGAAGATGCCAGCATCGCCCAACGTGTTCAACAGTGTACCACCACCACCTACTTCAATTTCGTGCTCTCCGTTGATGGTAATCTTTACAGGCCCAGAAGAAGTCAGCTTCGCCTTAGCCCATAGAAGTATGGTTACCAGTAGAAGAATTACGATCAGGAACACCGCAATGGTAATTCCTATAACTAATCCTGTATTTACAGCTAATAACATCTGCTAATCTCTTTTAAAGTTCAATTCCCATAAAGCTCATGAATGCGATACCCATCAAGCCAGTGATAATGAATGTAATACCCAGTCCTCTAAGCGGTCCTGGAACGTTAGAGTAACGGATCTTCTCACGAATTGCAGCAATCGCTACAATAGCAAGGAACCATCCTATACCAGAACCAATTCCGAATACTGTGGCTTCACCAATGTTGGCGTACTGTCTTTCCTGCATGAAGAGTGCACCACCGAGGATGGAACAGTTTACAGCAATCAGCGGAAGGAAGATACCCAGTGCACCATACAGTGCAGGTGCAAACTTCTCTACCAACATTTCCACCAGCTGTACCATGGATGCGATTACCGCAATAAACATGATGAAGCTAAGGAAGCTTAGATCGTATTCAGCAAAAGAAGGGTCAAGCCAGGCAAGTGCACCTTCTTTCAATACATAATTCTCCAGGAGGTAGTTGATTGGAACAGTAATACCTAATACAAAGATTACCGCTGCACCAAGGCCAACTCCGGTCTTAACTGTCTTAGAAACCGCGAGATACGAACACATACCCAAGAAGTATGCGAAAATCATATTCTCGATGAAGATTCCTTTTACAAATATGCTTGCCAGATTTTCCATATTCAGTCCTCCTCTCTATTAATGTTCTTCTATTAGATCTCTGTTTCTGGCCCTTTGGATCCAGATGTAGATTCCTACCGTTACCAGTGCCATAGGAGGCAAGATCATCAGACCGTTGTGCTGATAACCGGTGTTCTCTGCAAGAGATGTTAGAATATTTATTTGTCCAACCCCAGGTAGTGTAAGCGTTCCTGAACCCAGCAGTTCACGGAAGATGGCTACCACGATCAGAATGAGACCATAGCCTGCAGCGTTACCTACAGCATCAAGCACAGATGGCCACGGCTTGTTGCCCAGGGCAAACGCCTCCAGTCGTCCCATAATGATACAGTTGGTAATGATCAGTCCCACGAATACTGAAAGCTGTTTACTTACATCGTAGACATACGCCTTCAGTATCTGGTCAACCAAAATTACCATGGTTGCTACCACTACCAACTGAACGATGATCCTTACCCTGGAAGGAACCATGTTCCTCATCAGAGAGATCACCAAACTGGAGAATATCATTACAAATAGTACAGATACCGACATTACAAAGGCGGTTTCCACCTTCACTGTAATTGCCAGTGCTGAACAAATTCCCAATACCTGAATGGTAATCGGGTTGTCATCGTTCAAAGGATCCGAAAGAAGCTTTCTGTTCTTCTTGGAGAACAATGGCTCCCTGGGCTCCTTTTCAACTACTTCTACTTCTGCTGTTTCGGCCATATCGAGTAGATTACTTGTTTAGTTCTTTAAAATAAGGTGCATAAATCTGCAGTGTACGGTACACCATTTCCGTTACACCATTAGAGGTAATGGTACCTCCGCTAATGGCATCAACACCATGCATATCACCTTCAGGTGCTCCACCTTTCAATACTTTGATGGAAACATACGTTCCGTTCTCATCGAAAATCGTTTTGCCTTCAAAGGGTGCCTGGAACCAACCGGTATTGATCTCAGCACCAAGACCCGGAGTCTCAGATTTGTGATCAAACGTTGCTCCAATACATGTATTACCGTCTTCCGCAATAGCGATGTATCCCCAAATTGGGCCCCACAGGCCTTTACCTACAAGAGGAACTATGTAACTGATCTTGCCCTCTGCTTCACATTTGAATAAAGGAAACGTAGCGTTCGCATCGATAAGCGCTTTACGCATCGCAGCCTCGTCTTTCGCATGTGTAGTATAAATGGTTGCAAGTCCTGACTTATAGTCCTTCAACACATCAATATCGAAGGGTGTGCCCTCTACTTCTTTTACAGCACCATTTCCATCCAGTGCATACTGCTCTGTGATGTACTGCTCAAAAGCTGTTGAAGCCTCATCCCTGGTAACTTCCATACCTACGGAAGCAAGGATGTTCTGCATCTTCTCCTTCTTCACATTGGCCTTCTGCAGTGGTTTTAACTGCTCAGCCGTAAATGCGAGAAGCGCACCTACAACAATCACCATCCCTACTGAGAAGATGAAAGTGTAACCGTTACTGTTAGTATCTAATGCCATGTCTATCTATTTAAGCAGCGCTGAGCTTAGCACGTTTCAATCTACGTTTAACATTTGCCTGAATCACATAGTGATCAATCAGTGGCGCCATCACATTCATGAACAGAATCGCCAGCATTACACCCTCAGGGTATGCCGGATTGAACACCCGTATCATGATTGCAAGGAATCCGATGAGGAAACCATAGATGATCTTACCTACATTGGTTTGTGCAGCGGTTACAGGGTCAGTTGCCATAAAGACTATACCGAACATAAAGCCACCCGCAAGAATCTGGTCGATTGGGCTTTGTTGCATGAATGGATTCATGTCCACTACATTGAACAACCAACCCATTGCAAGCCCACCAGCAATTCCCGACAACATAACTCTCCAACTTGCAATACCAGTAAATAAGAGGATTAGCGCTCCTATGATACAAGCAATGGCAGATGTTTCCCCAATGGAACCAGGCATGTTACCGATCAACATCTCCATTCTATCAAATGAGTTGTCAAGGATGCTCTGCACCTTTTCAGGATCATCCTTGAACTTGATCGTTTGTGCCCACATTCCAAGCTGTGTTTCACCTGTGAAGGTATCAGGAACTCCTGCAGGAATTGTCTCAGGAGTATCCGCAACCCAAACCTTGTTACCCGACATCATAGTGGGATAAGCAAAGAACAGGAATGCACGAGCTGTAAGCGCTACGTTTACGATGTTCATGCCTGTTCCACCAAATACTTCCTTACCAATAACCACAGCAAAAATGGTGGCTACCGCTACCATCCAGAGTGGAATTTCAACTGGAAGACACAGCGGAATAAGCATACCTGAAACCAGAAATCCTTCATTGATAGAGTGTTTCTTGATCACACAGAATGCGAATTCAACACCCAAACCAACACCATACGATACCACTACGATTGGCAGCACAAGCATTGCACCGAAACCAACCTTTTCCCAGAACATTGCACTCCAAGGCTCACTGGCATCAATAAGTCCATTTAAAATATAGTGCTGGTGCCCCGTGTTCCATATACCGAATAGCAAGCATGGCACAAGTGCCAATACCACCATGATCATGGTTCTCTTCAGGTCAATACCATCACGGATATGCGCTCCCTTCTTGCCAGCGGTAATACCGGGCACAAAAAGGAACGTTTCAAAGCCATCATACACCGGGTAAAGCTTCTCGAGCTTGCCACCCTCCTCGAAATGAGGCTTGATCTTATGTAATATGTTTTCTAAAAACTTCATCCTACCTCAGTTTTATCCGCATTCTTCCTGCACAAGATCCAACCCTTCCCTAACTATTCTCTGCACTTCAATTTTTGAAGTACAGGCGAACTCACACAGTGCAAAGTCTTCCGGAGCAACTTCGTAAACACCAAGATTCTCCATACCATCAATGTCTTTCGTGATCATTGATTTGAGCAACTGTACCGGATAAATGTCAAATGGGAATACTTTATCATATTCACCCGATACCACAAATGCTCTATGCTCACCGTTCAGATTTGTGCTTAAGTCGTAAGACTTTCCTGGCATCAACCAGGAGAAGAAAGTTCGCGACAAGCTGAATTTCTTGAATCCAGGTGCGATCCATCCGAAGAACTGCATATTGCCACCTTCCGGAAGAGCTGTTACCTGGTAATCGTAGTAGCCAAGATGTTCTTTTCGCTCTACCTGTGTACCCGTTAAAGGATTACCAGAGATCAAGCGGGCACCTTCTTCGCCAACGTTACCCTGAACAAATTCACCGATGTTAACGCCCAACACTGTCTTGTAATACTTTCTATTCTCAGCTTTAGAGCCAGCCAATGCCACTACTCGCGTAGCATCATACTTACCGGTCTTAAACAGTCTTCCAATGGTTAACACATCTTGTGGACTCAGCACCCATACGCGCTCGCCCTTGTTGATCGGGTCAATATGATGAATCTGTACACCAACCAATCCTGCCGGGTGAGGCCCGCTGAACTTGTTGACTTGAACTCCCTTGGCATTAAGGAACTCATCTGCGGCTTTGTCCTTACCATTCACCCCAACGTGAACCTTTCCTTTGGTCAACTTGGATAATGCATCCAATCCGGTCTGAAATGCTTCTCCTTCGCCATGAAGGATAAAATCGTTATCCGGACCTAATGGTGCGCTATCAAAAGCTGAAATGAAAATTGCCTTTGGCTCTTCATCTGGACTAGCGATCACATCGTAAGGACGTTGGCGGATAAATGGCCAGCATCCACTTTTCAGGATCTTATCAATCACTTCTTCTCTAGACATGCTGGAAGGATCCCCAGCACCGAAATCCTCATAACGTGTTTCCTTATCTGCAAGGATCACTACTTCAAGGATCTTTCTTTTCTCCCCTCTTCTGATCTCCGTTACTTCCCCACTCACAGGTGAAGTAAAAAGTACGCGCTCGTCAGCCTTGTTGTAAAACACTGGTGTGCCCGCCTTCACCTCAGCACCTTGCTTGAGGATCATTTTCGGAGTCATTCCAGCAAAATCTATGGGACGTAGTGCGACCGTACTGGATGTCGGAAAGGTTGCATGAACTTTTTCTGCCTCCCCTTGGAGCTTGATGTTCACGCCCTTACGAATCTTGACGTCTTTTGACATGATTTTTGTTAGGAAATTATTGAAGACAAAAATAGAAGAAACATCATTTTTGCCCAGTTGGACAAAATCTATGTTTTCTATTTAGAATGATTCTAAATAGAAAACGAAAACGCAGATACCACGGGGCATATATCAACCGTTATTAATGATCGATGAAATGCTAATTTAGACAGACCAACACCTATGATCAGAACCTCTACATATATCATCCTTTTGCTCCTTATTCAGGGCTCATTGTATGCGCAAAAGGATACGACTAAAAAGGAGGTAGAAGATTACTATCCGAGCTCCCTATTCCGCAATGGAGACCACACTTACAACAAGAACATCAAAACGGTTAGACTTAAACCCGTAGGATTTGATCTTGGTTTTCCAGCAATCGGATTGGGGTCTAAGCAACAACTGCAGATCTCATTCGATGTACTCAACGGTAGCCAGAATTCGTACTACTATTACCGCATCCTTCATTGCGACTGGAATTGGAAGATTGATGAGCTCAATACCAACGAATACCTGGAAGGTGCGGAGTACGGCTATATTGACGAAAGCAGTACTTCGGTGAACACAGCCATACCGTACGTGAGGTTCTACAAGAATTTTCCTGAAGAAGGAACCAAGTTCATCATGTCTGGAAACTATCTGTTGGAGGTCTACGCAGACGATCAATACAAAGAGATCATTGCCAGAAAGAGGTTTGCAGTCACCGAATCGCTTGTGAAGCCTGAGATAAAGGCAAAGTCAGCATCCACGGCCACAGATAGGTTCACGAAGCACGAAGTTGATTTCAAACTGGATATTACCCGTCTCGGGACAACGGTGGATCCTTTCGCTGAAGTAAAGGTGGTGGTTCAACAAAATGGACGATGGGACAATGCCATCATGGGACTAAAACCCGTCTTTGTACGAGGGTCGGTGCTTGATTTTGACTATTTCAAAGAGAACACGTTCAATGCACTCAATGAGTTCAGACCATTAAACATCAAAAGCGTTAGGTACCAGGACATCAAAATCAAGACCATTAAGCGAAAGAAAGACGGAACTCCGCTCGTGTATATGCTCCCGGAAAGGAGCAGGCAATTCCTTAAGTACAAGACTTATGGTGACATCAACGGGCAATACCTTCCTTTCAAGGAGCACGCAACAAGTCCAAGTGTTGAAGCGGACTACTGCTATGTAGATTTTCACCTGACCGCACCGGAGGTCAAAGGCGCAAGTGTTTACATCATGGGGGAACTCTCCGATTGGGATATTCGTGAAAACTTCTGCATGCGTTATGATTCCATGCTGAGTGCCTACAAACTAACGGCACTTCTGAAGCAGGGGTATTATGACTACCATTATGCGGTAAAATATCCCGGAAAGAACAGCGTGGATTTCGAAACCATGGAGGGAAATCACTCCGATGCTACTCAACTCTATACAGTATGGGTTTACTTCCTGGATAAATTAAAAGGAAGCCACCGACTCGTAGGTATGGAACAGGTGAAATCGACCAATTAATTGTATCTTCCGAGCCTATATTTAGGGCCATGGCAAAATCGGAAAAAGCTTCCAAAAAGACCAAAAGAGTAGCTTCTACCAATGATTTGTTCGAACGTGCTAATGCGTTCATTTCCAAGAATGAAAAAGCTTTATTCTGGACCTTTTTTGTCTTCAATTTAGTTTTCGGCCTGCTTCTGTTTGATCTTAAAGTAAGCGAGGGCGGTGACGACTCCTCATATGTTGTTAGGGCTTTGAGATTACTAAGGGATGGCACCTACCCTACTTTCCAGGGTCCTTTGTATCCGCTGTTTCTTTGCATTCCGGTAAAGATGTTCGGGTTGAACCTGTTCGTAGTGAAAATGACCTCATTCCTCTTCATGTTGGGGAATCTGTTTTTCATGCATCGGATCTACCGTAATCACATTCCGAAGTTCATTCTGTACATCGCATTGCTTTTTACAGCTACGAACTGCTACCTGCTCTCTTATGGCAGCCTGACATACTCGGAACCTATCTATATGTTCCTGCAGATTTTACTGTTCGCTTTTTTCTTCAAGTACTTTATTAATCCTGCAGAACCTGTATTTGACATAAAGAAAGACTGGTGGAAATACCTGGTACTTGGGTTCATGATCCTGATCATGACACTAACCCGTAAGCTGGGCATATTCATGGTGATCGTATGTGCACTCTATTTCCTAACTCAAAAGCAATGGAAGCAGATGTTAGCCACGGTGGTCTCTTCAGGGTTGTGGTATGGCTTTTATTCCAAAATTGTTCAGTTCTCTATTCTAGGGCTGGACCCCGAGAAGTTGGCCGTGCAGCAAGAAAGATTACTGCATAAGGATCCGTACAATTTCGGTAAAGGGAAAGAAGACTTTTGGGGATTCATCGGGAGGTTTGTGGACAACGCAAATCAGTTCATATCCTATCACCTCTACAAATTCATGGGATTCCGGCCTGATGTGGTTACGCAGGAAGAAAAAGACCTACCCTTCCTGACCATACTTACAGTCGGGTTGATGGTATTAGCGCTGGTAGTGGTTTTTAAGAGGAACAAGCACTTATTGTTCACTTCATTCTATGTGTTTGTGATGGCGGGAATAACATTCCTGCTTATCCACGCGCGTTGGAATCAGGAAAGAATGATGCTGATCTACCTACCCTATTTTGTAATGCTTGTAGTGGCGCTTATGTACTACTTCCTCAAAACGGAAAAGCGCAAAGGATTGCAATTTGTCTCGGTAATTCTGATTGCGATATTCTTCTTTGGGTCCATTGGTCGAACATGGTCGCATTCCAAGGATCAGTTCAAGGATTTCAGAAAGAATATGAGAGGTGATGTATATGCAGGGTACACTCCAGATTGGGAGAACTTTCTTCGAATGAGTGAATGGGTATCCAAGAATATTCCAGAAGAGAACCTTGTAGCCTCCAGAAAACCGACCATGAGCATCATTTACGGAGGTGGAAGGGAGTTCTATGGAATATTCAGAATAGAAACGCAGGACCCTGATTCGTTGGTAGACAAGCTAATTGAAAGGGAAGTTGATTATATCATCATGGCTTCTCTCCGAAAGATTCCGACCAAGAAAACTCAGTACACGGTCAACACAATCCAGCGTTGGCTGTATTATATGTCACAGAAGTATCCACAAATTGCGCAGCAAGTTCATCAGGTAGGTCAGAGCGAGCCTGCATACCTGTTCAAAATGAATTATCCGCCCGAGCGCGTGAAGATCGTGCAGGAGAGATTAGCTGCAGAAGCTAATCAGTAAGTGTGAAGTCACACCCATTAGAACCGCTTCCGTCCGGATTTAAGAAGTACCGAATCATCTTCGGAACCATTCTTCGCAGTGGGCAATCAGCGGCATATTACGCGGTTTGGAACAAGTTCCTTCAGATCATCTACTTTCTGAACGACAGGTGTTGGTCTGCTTTGGAAAGCGGTAAGCGCAGAAAGTATGCGAACACCGGCTCACCCCCTATTATGGTGGTGGGCATTCACAGAACCGGATCTACCTTTGTTTCCCAGGTTTTGGCAGATGCACTTCCGTACGTGCCCATTGGTAACGTTAACGCCATTTTCAGCAGATCCTGTTACTACGCGCATAAGTTCCTGAACATCTTCAGATCAGGAAGGAAATCCAATATCATGAAGAACTATTACGGTATTTCAAAGGGCTTCTTTGCTATTGGTGATTGTTACGAGTACTGGGATCAATGGTTTGGACCAATTCATTATTTCCGTCCGAAGCAGTTGCCTTACGAAAAGATGGACGCCCTTCGCGCAAACTTTGCGTGCCTTGAAAAAGCTTACGGACAACCCATCATTTGCAAGAACAACAGGAACTCTCTGCTGATAGACTATTTCCATCAATGCTTTCCGGATGCCACCTTCGTTATGGTTGAGCGTGATGCTGCTGATGTGGTACGATCAACAATACGTGCAAGCGAGGATTTCTTTAATGGTAAAAGTCTTTGGGGATTGATGAGGAATGATTACGATCATCTGGATTATAGCAATCTGATGGAAGCGGCCAGTGATCAATACATCAAAGTAGATCAAATGATGAGAAAGCAGTTGGCAGAAGTTCCCAAGGAACGAATTGTAATGGTTCAATATGAAGATTTCTGCGCGGACCCTCTTTCCGCTGTGCAACGCGTTGCAAGAAAGTCGGGCATGAAAGAAAGTGCCATTCAGAAGATTAGCCTCTCCTCCAAAGCATTTCGCAAGACGAGAAAGACCAGTGAGGCTGAAAGGGCTGAAATAATGAGTACTTTGGAGCGATACCAGAAGAGTTAAATTTTGGCTGAAGAACGCGGTAAAAAGATCCTCTCACTGTTGTTTAAGATCGGGTTAACCGCCCTGGCTTTCTTCCTTGTTTACCGAAAAGTTGATCTTGATAAAGTTGGAGGGCTCCTCCAATCACTGCACTGGGGATATCTTATTCTTGCCTTTATTCCATTTGCTTTAAGCAAAGTCTTTGAATCCCTGCGATTAAACATCTTCTTTCGATGCAAAGAGGTTCAGCTTAGTGAAAAAGCAAACTTCAAGCTGTATCTGCTCGGCATGTTCTACAACCTGTTCTTGCCTGGTGGCATTGGAGGCGATGGATACAAGGTCTATTGGCTTAAACGTAACCTGGACGCTCCGATCAAGGACATGATATGGCTCTCGCTAGTGAACAGGGGGGCTGGAATAATGGGATTGCTCATCATCATTTTGAGTCTCAGTCCCTTTATACCCAAGTTATTCAAATACCAATCATGGCTTCCATTGCTGATTCCAGTCGGTATTCTTACCTATGAGTTGATTGTTCGAACACTTTTCAAAGCATTCAAAGGTAAGTGGTTGATCACTACGATTTACTCTATTCTCTCCCAGGGTACGATTATGTTGACTGCGCACTGCATTCTTCTGGCCATGGGCGTTACTGATGATATCCTGAACTACTGGGCACTGTTTATGGTTTCAGGAATCGCTTTCATGATACCTATATTTCTTGGTGGTGCCGGTTCCCGCGAGCTCGTTTTTAGCGAGTTGAGTGTTTTCCTATTGATCGATCCGGAAGTTGGAATTACACTCAGTTTGCTCTTTTTTATCGTGCGGGCGGTGTTCTCTTTCTCAGGCATCTACTACCTCATGAGGCCAGGCGCCATAGGTAATTAAGAGGTAATTCACGATACATTGTTGATTGATATTTGGCTAAAAAAACTGCTGGTATCAAAAAATTAATAAAATTGCTACATGTCCCTGGAAGTCAAACATGGCATTAAGATTAGAGTAGAGAGTTTTTATCAGGACCAATACTCTGAACCGAACAAGAATTATTACCTGTTCGGATACAAGATCTATATTGACAATACAGGTGATTGCCCGGTGAAGCTTCTCGCACGTTCCTGGAACATTTTTGACTCCAATGGTGAGCCAAGGGAGGTTATTGGTGAAGGTGTTGTTGGAAAACAACCCATCATTGATATTGGCGAAAGCTTCGATTATGAATCTGCGTGCGACCTAAGCTCTGACTATGGTGCGATGTGGGGCTCTTATCAAATGAGAAACCTTGAAACAGGTGAACTTTTTGAAGTAGAGATTCCCCGATTTACACTTCATACACCTTACAAGCTGAACTAGCACGGTTATTCAACCACAACCTACCCTCCTCTTTTGTTTATAATATTGGAATCGCAACATTTCCCGTAAATAGTTTGCTTCCCCGATTATTACAATGCATCTATCGAAATCGTTAATTTTAAAGGAGTTGTACGAATCTAAATTCATCGCCATGAAGATTACTATGAAGAGACTAGCATTATTGACGTGTATTATCACCAGTCATTTTTCTTTCGCGCAAACGTGGATACAGCAAGCCAATGCTCCTAACGCAAGGCATCATACCGTTACTTTTGCAATTAATGGCAAAGGCTACTCTGTAACAGGTTCTGATGCAAATGGATACACGAATGATTCTTACCAATACGATCCAGTAGGTAATTCTTGGAGAACACTTGCCAGTTTTCCAGGGCCATCGCGAGGATTCGCAATTGGTGCAGTTACCAATGGAAAAGCCTATCTAGGATTTGGTAGGTCAGCCACGCAATACCTAAATGATTTATGGCGATACGATCCTACGGATAGTTCTTGGACTCAGCTGGCAAACTGTGGCTGTACTGGTCGAAGACACCCTGCAATGGTTGCTATCGGTGACAGGATATACGTTGGACTCGGAGATGGTGCTTCTGGAAACCGTAAGGATTGGTGGATGTATGACATCAACACGAACCAATGGACGCAGATTCAGGATTTACCTGGAGTAGTACGCCACCACCCATTCATGTTCAAAGCAGGTGGAGATGTTTACGCAGGAATGGGACACGGAGCCAGTATCTATAAGGATTGGTATAAACTGGACACTGCAACAAATACATGGACGACAATGAATCCTTTTCCTGGCGAAGCCCGGGTGGCTGGAACTCAGTTTGAGCTAGGAGGATATGGTTATGTATTGAGTGGAGATGGAGACAACCACAGCTGGATGAATACTGGCGAGATGTGGCGCTATAATCACTACAACGACACATGGTTGCAGCTACAAGCACACCCAGGGAAAAGCAGGTGGGCTCCAGGAAGCTTCGTGATAGGAAATGTGGTTTACTTCCTTACAGGATACGATCGATTCACAACAATTCTTCATAACGACATGTGGAAGTTCGACATGGCCCCAATTCTTGTGGGTATGGATGATGAAACGTTGAGCCGAACAAAAGTATACCCTAATCCAGCTCAAGACGTATTGAATTGGGAGTATGACGGTAGTATTACAGACGTTAGGCTTTTCAATGCTATTGGACAGCAAGTGCTGCAGAGTGCCCCTCAGAGGAAACAGTTGAGCACAAGCGAACTTGAGAATGGTCTATACTTAGTTCAATTCTACACGGAATCTGGTATTGCAAAGACCTTTAAGGTATTGGTGCAGCACTAATCGTTGCAACATAAAAAAGCCGCGCAGTGAAAACTGTGCGGCTTTTTTGTTGTACCCTACTCTAATTGATATCGAAATCTTCTACGAAAGTCACCCACCCGAGATACATAGGCGGTCTTACAGATTATACTTTAATTCCGATGACACATACGTCATCGATTTGCTCGTCAATAGTGAATTATAAGAAAGAACTCGCGAATAGACGATACCAGACTACACCCTGATACCTATAACACATACATCGTCTATTTGCTCCATATCCCCCATCCAATTGCTGAAGTGATCGCTGAGCGCAGTCTTTTGATCGGGCATAGTGAGTGTGGCATTATCCAATAATAGTTGACGTAATCTCTTGTACTTCATCTTCTTGCCATCCTTCCCGCCAAACTGATCCGGGTAACCATCAGTGGAAGCATACACGTAATCGCCTTTTTGGAGAGTAACCTTGCGGGTATTAAACGACTTCTTATCGCCTACATATGCACCAACGGGTTGTTTATCGCCTTTTATCTCGAACAAGGAAGACGAACCGTCTGTGATGTCAGCTTTAAGTGTAGCCCCATCGCAATCCATCTCCGTTCGTTCTGATATCAACCATAAGGGATTGTTGGCACCGGCATATTCAACCTCCATTGTATGTGGGTCAAACACACAAAGGCTCATATCCATACCATCTCTTGTGGTTTCTTCACCATCTGTCTCCAAAGCCTCAATGATGTGATCTCTTAATTGGTCCAGTGCCTGACCGGGATCCAGCACTCCATTCTCAACTATGATCTTGTTCAGGAATGAATGCCCTATCATACTCATTAGGGCACCTGGAACACCATGACCTGTGCAATCTACACAAGCAAATACCTTCTTACCCCTTGCCTTGTCCTCATGACACCAGTAGAAGTCACCACTGAGAATAGACTTAGGTTTGTACAGCACGAAACAATCACTAAACGTAGCGTTCCACTCAGTCATAGACGACAAAAGTGCACGTTGGATTTTTTCAGCGTACACAATGCTATCCGTTATGTCCTTGTTCTTTTGCTCTACAATCTCCTTCTGTTCAGCAAGTTCCAGATTAGAAGAACGCAACGCCTGGTTCTTCTCAGCTAATTCGGAAGTACGAAGCTCCACAAGGTTCTCCAACTGAGCCTTTTCTCGTTGCAGTCGCACCGCATTCAAACGAATTGCCGTGTATACCAAGGCTACAAAACCAAAAACATAGAGGAGATAAGCCCACCAGGTTCTATACCACGGAGGAAGGATAACAAATTCGTACTGCGCCAATTCACTTTCCTGTCCGTAGATATTCTTGGCCTTCACTACGAACCTGTATTCCCCTTCCGGGAGGTTGGTATACTCAGCCCTGTTTTTGGAAGCCCAGGCCCGGAACTGCTTGTCATAACCTTCAAGCATATAACTGTAGGTCATTTCATCAAGATGCTCGTAAAAGGGAGCAGAATACTCAATTGCAATGGCGTTGAACTCATACGAGAACTCAGGGATATCCTTCTTGACGTACCGATCATAGAACCCTTCGTAGATGACCGAATCCTTGCCAACAACAATTCCACGGATGATACAATCGTAATAACCTATCTCCTTTCGCACAGCATTTCGGTCATACCTTACCAATCCCTCTGTACCTCCAATCCAGCTTACTCCCTCACCTTCCACGTAAATCGCATCAATAGAAGCGATATCTGACTTAATAAAGGATATGCTATCTACCTCGATCTCATTCTCCATGGTCTTCACGAAGTGGTAGACTTTCTTGCTATCCCAAAGCCAGCATTCATCATCTTTGTAATCCAGCCTTTGAATGGTGGTTTTAAGGTCATGTATCTTCCTCAGGTACTTGTTTACAGGCTCCTTGATGGTCTTCACTTCGTAATCCATCACGCCTAAGCCTTTGAGACTGTTACCATTGAATACTACCTGCTCGCCAATTCTTCTCGCAACCACGGACATTGGTTTACCGGCAGTATCCAACATTGGTGTGCGATGATAACCTTGAAACTCATGGTCAAATGCGATCCGCTCCAGTTTGTAGGTAATGGTTCCTACCCAAAAATTGAAGGAGTCACCTTCGAATTCAGCATCGTGTACAATGTGATCCACCTCCTCCGTAAAGTCAGTAATGCGCTGGATCTCCTTCCACCCGTCATTGGTTCGTTGAAGCACTGCAATCCCCCCATTTCCACCTGCAAGGATTGCTGGTGGTGTTACATTGTTGACCGGACATAAATTCCGACAATCAATATCTGACACTTTGGTTACCTCATCACCATCCACTATGAATAGACCGTCTGTTGCCACAAAGAGCTTGTCATCCATAAGCGTCAGGTCCAGGCTTTGAGAATTGACTTGTGGAATTGGCACCACAGAGCCTTCAGCGGCCACAGTATCAGCGAAGCCAGCTTTGAAGTAGTACAATCCCTGATCAGTAGCCATATAAATGCGGTCACCCTTGCGCACCAGATCATTGATAGCGCCCACATACTCCCGTCCCTCCTTCATGAAGGTGTAGGGCGAATTATAGGCCACCAATGCTATCCCATTATCCAGGCCACACCATACCTGTCCAAACTTGTCTTGGTACGCATTGATAACCAGGGAACTGTTCAACCCTTCTCTCCTGCTGAAGCTCTTGATCGGATTCCCTTGCGGATTCAGCACGTGCACCCCATCCTGAATGGTATGGTAGAGGAAGTTTCCATCAGAAAGTCTTGTTCCTCCGTATATCCACGCCTCTTTGAAAATTGCGTTGGCCTTTTCGTTGAATGGTTTGATCGCATTGACATTATTCGGATCGAATATGAACACCCCATTAGCTCTGGTGGCGACCAAGTACCGTTCTCCATCGTAAGGAAGAATGGAGAAGATAGACATGCCAATAAAGAAATCGCTATTAGGTATAAATGAAGTACTGCTTCCTACCACCTTATATATCCCACTAGCCTTCTCTACTACCCATATTTCCTTGTGCACATTAAAGGCCAGATGGAATTCTTCCTTAGGATTGATCACCTCGATCTTCTTGCCATCGTACACAAACATCTTGGTGAGCACATTGAAATACACCTTCCCGTCCTTACATATTGTACTCCACGCTTTGTCAAAGCCCTGATGTTCCTTGGGTATTTCATCTGTAAGCTCTACCGCATGCAGCCTACCTTTCTTGTTATGGTCCAAATAACCAACTACACCAATACCACCATAGTAAATGCGTCCACTTTTGTCAATATCCAGGGAGAGTACTGAGCCCCCACCAGAGATAATGTTCCAGTGCTTTCCGTCAAATTCAATTACTCCCGATGAATTAGCGAAGTACATAACCCCTCGCTGATCTTGAACAGCATCAAAAACCTGGGGCTCTCCATTATATACTTTGGAAGAAAAGTTGGTAATGGACGGCTTTGTGGGTAGCTGTGAAAATCCCAGCATAGCGCTCGCCAATGCGCACCATATAAGAAGGAGTCGTAACATGTGTTGGTCGACTCAAAGTAACCATTATTCCGCTAAAGAACCTTACCCCAGCAAGGTCTTGTGGGTATCTTCCAGGATCTTTAGTGCGCCTGGAGTATCTGGTCCTTCCGCGTATGTTCTAAGCACGGGTTCGGTACCAGATGGGCGAATCATTACCCACTGCTCATTATCAAGGAAATACTTGAATCCATCTGTAGTCTCCACATTCTGGACCTTGTAACTTCCAAACTTGCTATAGTTGCCCTTCTCGCAGTTCGCCATGATCCTCACTTTTTCCGCCTCTGGGATGTGCAGATCAATTCGCTCAAATTTGAAGGAGCCCACCATTTCGTACACCTCTGAGATTAGCTCAGAAAGGGATTTTCCGGACTTCACCATATACTCCCATATGGTTAGCCCCATCCAAATACCATCACGCTCCGGGATATGCCCATCGATGGCAATTCCCCCAGATTCTTCGCCTCCCAACAACACGCCACCATTTACCATATGGCCAGCAATGTACTTGAATCCAATCTTCGTGGTTTCCTGCTCGAGACCTAGCATCTCACACATCTTCTTAACCTTGGGTGTAACTGAGAATGCAGTGATCACCTTGCCTTTAAAACCTTTCTCTTCTACGAGGTACTTGATTAAGAGAAGGATAATGTGATGAGAGTCCACGAAATTCCCTTCACTATCATACAAACCTATTCTGTCCGCATCTCCATCAGTAGCCAGTCCACAAGCAATATCACCCTTGGCCTCGTTAATCAAAGCTGAGAATTCTCCTAGATTCTTGTGAATAGGCTCAGGAGCAACACCATAGAAACTCGGATTGTGATCACAGTGTAGGAAGGTACTGTCAGGAACGAGTCTCTGCATCACCTTGAAACCTGCGCCATACATGGCATCGTAAGCAAATTTCATCTTGCCCGATCTGATAGCCTCCATATCAAACGCACCCTCTACATGGTCTACATACATCTGCTCCAGATCCTGACGCTCCACGTTTTTGAAATCTTCAACAGATTTCTGATCCAGCTCCATTAGGTCAAAGTGATGCCCGTCCGGAATCAGGTCTTCAACCTCCTGAATGTGCTGTGGAAGCAAAGGACCGCCAAAGCTACCTTTCAGCTTATAGCCATTGTATGAAGGCGGATTATGGGATGCTGTTAACACCACTCCCATGGCGGCACCTAATTTGGTGGTTGCCAACGATACCATCGGTGTAGTTACAATGCCATTTGCCAGAATTACATTGATTCCCTCTTCAGATAGTGCCTTGGCCACGTAATCTGCAAACATCTCACCTCCAAATCGACAATCGTAGCCCACAACTACAGTAGCGTCATCATGGTTCTTTTTTAACCATGAACTTACACCCAGCGTTACCCGAATTACATTGTCTACGGTGTATTCCTTTGCGATAATGGCTCTCCAGCCGTCAGTTCCAAATCTAATCTTGGTCATACCTATCTGAATATTCTTCTTTTGGTCAGTTCGTTTTGATACCTCCTCGCGTAAACCTGATGCTGCTCGAAGGATTTGGCGAAGTTATGATATCCTGAAAAATCTTCACGGGCACAGAAGAAAAGATAATCGTGCTCTTCGAAGTTCAGCACTGCTTCTACCGTTCGCGTGCTGGGATACCGGATGGGACCAGGTGGCAAACCCGTGTATTTGTAGGTATTATAAGGGGATTCAATCTGAAGCATTTCTGCTGTTACCCGTTGAATTGTGAAATCCTGATGTGCCCAGATAATCGTAGGATCACACCCAAGCGTCATTCCCTCTTCAAGTCGGTTGATATATACGCCTGCAATCTTCGGCTGCTCTTCGTACTTCTGATTCTGCTCAGACTCTACGATTGATGCAAGAACAATCACCTCTTCTTTACTCAGTCCTGCACGAGAAGCACGTTCCAATCTATCCCCAGACCAAAACTCATTACTTGCTCTGGCCATAGCGTCAATGAACTCATCCGCTGAAGTATTCCAATAGAACTCATAGGTATTAGGAAGGAACATCGTTCTAAAAGATTCCAGGTCATACCCATACTCCTCTGCGATATCTTGAGACATCATTTTGGCGTAAAGTTCATCACCATTGCACTCCAGCTTTTTTCCAACCAGCGATGCCAATTCTTCGGGTGTACGAATATTATTGATGGTGAGCTTAACCGGTTCCTGATCGCCAGACCGCAACATATTGATTAGGTCGTTATTGCTCATGCCGGTCTTGATAGGATACCTTCCCGCCTTTACATGGTTGGTATAATTCTTCTGTTTCAACACCCACTCGAAAGTGTTTCTATTCAAAATGTACCCTTTATGGTATAAGCTATCGATCACATCCTGTACATCGGCTCCCGTATGGATGTAGAAGTATGATTCCTTCTCTCCTCCAAGGCTCACATTCGAAGAATAGACACCTTCATAAGCGAAGTATCCAAAGGTCAAACCTACCAGCAAAGCCAGTGATAACAGAGCAATTAGAAACTTTCGGATAAACTTACCCTTACCCATTAGGGTTGATTAGATGCAATGAGACCTCATCCACCCAGCGTTCTCCATCCCGAACCCAATCCGGTCTGGTGCCCATCTCCTCGAAGCCAACAGACTTGAACAATTTCAGGCTTGCCTCATTGTCAGACAAAACGTTCGCGTAGAGCTGATGCAAACGCAAAACTTCAAAACCATACTGTACCACTGCTTTCAACGCACTGCTCGCATGACCGTTTTTTTGATATTCCCTATCTCCAATCAAAATACCCAGTCCTGCGCGGCCATTGCGCGCATCGAAATCGAAGAGATCAACACATCCGATCGTGTTTCCATCGCTGTGTTGAATCATTAGCCTCAGCTGCTTATCCGTATAGACATCATGTACATTCTCTACGTACTGTTCCAGCATGTGCTTACTGAACGGAATATTGGTTTGGCTTACACCCCACCAGGCCACATCGTTCTCCCAATTGTAAAGAACGTTAACGTCAGCCGGCTCGAGGGCGCGTAGAACGATATCGTCACACCCCAACTGCATCTTCCATCTTGTTCTTGTCGATGAGATGCCTTTTCACATCTTCAAAAGTATATGCACGAATCTCTGCCTTCCCATCCAGTAGATTGACACCCAGCATGGGATCCATAAGATCTTTCTCCTCCAACATTTCGATCAGGTCGAAAACAACCATTTCCGGTTGGTGTTGCACCCACTTGCTGAGAGATTCATATATCGGAACCAGGCAGGATATGGTTCCAGCCGCCTGTTCATGCTTCTCAAAAGCATTGATCACATCCATGGTATTCAACTGAAGCTTCAATGGAATAAACAAGCTTCTTGTACCAATTCTCCTCGATTGGCGAAGGAACCCTGCAAAATCGTCTGACCGGGCACCTTCGGTAGTGAGGTGCCAAAGCAATCCCTCGTGCACCAGTCCAATATGGGGCAGACTATCATTAAGGCTAACGATCATCAAACCGGAACGGTACTCGTTCGCTGAGAGATCGCCCTCTGTGGTATATGTGATTACTCCTTCCACACTCCCTGGTAAACAAATTCCGCTGGCCCAGTCAACCAAATGTCCGTAAATCCTTCGTTTAATCCACCCTGAAAGGATACGCTAAGTGCTCCTCCATCGGCCTCCACCATTACAGGAGAAGACAGAGACTCACTGGCTACCAGCGCACACGCTGTAACACCAGTACCACAAGCCAATGTGATGTTCTCAACTCCCCTTTCATAGGTTCTGATCTTGATCCCTCCATTCTGGTATTGCAGATAATTCACATTTGTTCCTTCCGATTTGAATCGGTCGTTATACCTGATCTTACGTGCCTCAACGAACACATCAATGTTCTCTATTTCGTCTACTACCTCAATCCAATGTGGAGAGCCTGTATTCAGGAAATAATGATCGTTTCCCACCTCTACGCCAGCAACATCGTGCATTTTCAATTTCACCTCATCGCCAATAATCTCAGCTTCATGCTCGCCATCGGTAGATAAGAACCTGCACGTAGAGCCAATCATTCCGAGGAATTTGGCAAATACTACAGCGCACCGACTCCCATTGCCACAAAAACTCTGAGAGCCATCCGCGTTGAAATATATCATATGGAAATCAAGCGTTTCATGAACCCTAATAAGTATAAGACCGTCAGCACCAATGCCGAAACGCCTTGAACACATGCGGCTAACAAGGTCGAGGTTGTTGACATCAAATGCATTTTCTCGGTCATCCAACATAATAAAGTCGTTGCCCGCACCGTGATATTTATAGAACGATAATTCCACGGATCAAAAATAGCAACAAACTTGGGTAAATGGGGTAGCTTGAAGAACCGGAGAATGCTTAACAAAAATTAACAGCGCTGAGGTAAACAATAGTAGGCCGATTGCGTTTATTAAGGGAACGAAAAAACTATAGTAGTTATGATTAAGAAATGGATGTTTGGATTCATGTTTGCGCTGGCCGGAGGGCTTGTAGCAGTGGGTTTGGTCAAAGCGATCGACAAGGACGATGCAGTAACGGTGGTACACCATGAGAATGAACCTGCTTACAGTCTGGTACACGACAAACCAGTCGTAGAGGGAATGGTTGATTTCAAGCCTGCAGTAGAGAAGTCTATTGATGCAGTAGTACACATCAAAACCAATACAACGGTAACGTACAACGATCCATTTCACGAGTTGTTCTTTGGATATGGGGGTGGCAAACAAACACTTCAGGCCTCTGGTTCTGGTGTGATTGTAAACCCAACTGGATATATCGTAACGAACAACCATGTGATTAAAGACGCGGATGAAATTGAGATTTCGCTTAACGATAAAAGAACATTTAAAGCCACAGTGGTGGGTACGGACCCTGCAACCGATCTTGCATTGATCAAGGTAGATGCAGAGAACCTTCCTCACATTAGCTATGGCAACTCAGACGAACTTGCAGTTGGAGAATGGGTGCTTGCAGTTGGAAACCCGTTCAATCTTACGAGTACGGTTACCGCTGGTATTGTAAGTGCTAAGGGGCGCGACATTAACATCATTGGCAACAACACTTCAGGTGGCGCACTGGAATCGTTCATTCAGACTGATGCTGCGGTAAACCCTGGTAATAGTGGTGGTGCATTGGTTAATGCAAAAGGAGACCTGGTAGGGATCAATACCGCCATCAAATCTAATACGGGTTCTTATACAGGATACTCATTTGCTGTGCCTGTGAACATTGTGAAGAAAGTAATGAAGGACCTTGTAGAGTATGGTAAAGTGCAGCGCGGGTATATTGGGGTGTCTATCAGAAACATTGATGAGAGTCTGGCTAAGAAAGAAGACATTCCAACACTTAAAGGTGCGTTCGTTCAATCTACAATGGCCAATGGTGCGGCTGCACAGGCAGGCATCAAGTATGGCGATGTAATTACCAAGGTTGGAAAGGTTAGGGTAACCAATGTAACTGAGCTTCAGGAGCAGGTGGCCCAATTCCGCCCAGGAGACAAAGTAGAGGTTACCCTGTTCAGAGCTGGAAAGAGTATGGTAATTCCTGTAACACTTAAGGACCTTAAGGGAAGCACTGAGTTAAGTAAAGAATCATCTTCGGAAACGAGGAAGGTGCTTGGCGCAAGATTGAGCGACATAGACGATGAAGATATGCACACATTGAACATTAAGGGTGGTATAAAGGTTACTGAAGTACTATCAGGTAAGTTTAAGAGTGTAGGAATCAAAGAAGGATTCATCATTACCAAGGTAGACCACAAGAGGGTGTATAGTGTGAAGGAGTTTAATGAGACTGTGAGCAAGAAGAATGGTGGGATACTCATCGAAGGCGTCTATCCCAACGGGAAGACGGCATACTATGGTTTTGGTTTATAGTTTCGTATTAGGTTTAGTTCCAAATATGATATCCCATCCGAAAGGCTCTTTTTATAAGGGCCTTTCTTTTTAAAAATGAATTAAAGTTTATCAACAATTGGCAGAATTTACTTCGGCAAAGATGTGTTAAGTGACCATTAATTGAATGTTTCCACCGACTAATAAAAAAGTATGAAAACACTTGGTCAATTAGCTTGTCTTGTCTTCATAAAGGGAGTACATTTGCCGCATTAACAAAACCCTTTTACATGAGGCAGCTCAAGATCACTAAATCGATAACTAACCGGGAAAGTGCATCCCTTGACAAATACCTTCAGGAAATTGGCCGCGAGGAGCTTATTACGGCTGAGGATGAAGTGGAATTGGCAAAGAGAATCAAGCAGGGAGACCAGCTTGCACTTGAGAAGCTGGTTAGGGCTAACCTCCGTTTTGTAGTATCCGTTGCTAAACAATACCAGAATCAAGGTCTTACTCTACCTGACCTGATCAATGAAGGAAATTTAGGACTGATCAAAGCTGCGCAGCGTTTTGATGAAACAAGAGGTTTCAAATTCATCTCGTACGCAGTTTGGTGGATTCGTCAATCGATTCTTCAGGCGCTCGCTGAGCAGTCAAGAATCGTTCGACTTCCATTGAACCAGGTTGGTTCTCTAAATAAAATCAACAAAGCATTCTCTAAACTAGAGCAAGAGTATGAGCGCGAGCCATCATCTGATGAGCTTGCAGAAATGCTTGACCTTCCAGAAGAAAAGATTGCTGATACTATCAAAGTTTCTGGCCGCCATGTGTCTGTTGACGCACCTTTCCAGGAAGGTGAAGACGGTACTCTGCTTGACGTGCTACAGAACAATGACTCTCCAAGAGCTGATAAGACTTTAATGACAGAGTCGCTTCAGCGTGAGATCGAAAGATCATTATCTACGCTTACTGAAAGAGAAAGGGATGTGATCAAGTTGTTCTTCGGCATTGGCATGAACCACGGTCTTACCCTAGAAGAGATTGGAGCTAAGTTCGATCTTACAAGAGAGCGTGTAAGACAGATCAAGGAAAAAGCAATCAGAAGACTTCGTCACACTTCACGAAGCAAGCTTCTGAAAGCATATCTAGGCTAAATTCTAATGCTATTGAATTGATGGATGTTACTATGGACAAAAAAGTTGTTCACGCGGATCGTATTGCCTACAACGAAGAATTAAAGGATTGGATCTCTAAAGAGCAGGCCGCTGTAGACCTGCTAACTGTAATTGGAAAGCTCTTATTTGAGAAATCGGTAGAACTGGTGTTCTTCAGGAATCACCTGGTAGACTCAAGCATATCTCAAATACTGGAATACCACAAATACGCGCGTGATGTTGTTGGTAAACCGGTTGAAGTACAGGAAACGGCCAAAGTGGCTCAGGAGCTAATGGAACTTGATCTTGCTCCTTCTAAGATTGACGTTGGTAAGCTCGCCTATGAATGGAAAGAAGAAGGTGCATCTCACGCCAGTATCAAAGACTTCATCGTAAGTAAGATTGGTGACTTCATTGGTAACGAAGATTTCAACCTGGTACCGAGAGATGTAGTGCTTTACGGTTTCGGGCGAATTGGTCGACTTGCCGCAAGAGAGTTGATTCGCAAGGCGGGAAAGGGTCAGCAACTTAGACTTAAAGCCATTGTAACAAGAAAGGCTGGTCCGGAAGAGATCAAGAAAAGAGCCGCACTTCTGAGCAATGACTCTGTTCACGGAGCGTTCCCTGGAAGTGTTGAAGTTGATGCTGAAAAGCAGCAACTGATCATTAACGGTCAGATTGTAAAGATGATCGAAGCCAACAGTCCTGAAGACATCAATTACGAAGACTACGGCATCAAAGATGCCCTTGTAATCGACAACACCGGTGTATTCAAGGACCGTGAGGCACTAGGCAGACATCTGAAATCAGGAGGTGTGAGCAAAGTACTTTTGACCGCTCCTGGAAAAGGTATTCCTAACATCGTATATGGAATCAACCACAAAGATCTTGACATTGAAGGTGAGAATATTTTCTCCGCAGCTTCATGCACAACCAATGCTATCTCCCCTATCCTTAAAGTAATTGAGGATGCTTATGGTGTTGAGAAGGGTCACATTGAAACTGTTCATGCTTACACGAATGACCAGAACCTTCTTGACAATATGCACAAGAAGCCAAGAAGAGGTCGTTCTGCTGCGATCAATATGGTAATCACTTCTACTGGCGCTGGTAATGCAGTGGTAAAAGTGATCCCAACGTTAGAAGGAAAGCTGACAGCAAATGCGGTACGTGTTCCAACTCCAAATGGCTCGCTGGCTATTCTAAGTCTGAATGTTGAAAAGGAAACCAGTATCGAGGATGTGAATCAACTGATCAAATCCGCTGCACTGGAAGGTTCCCTGGTAAACCAGATCAACTACCAGATCGAAGAGGAACTTGTATCTAACGACATTATTGGCAATTCTTGCTGTGCAGTGTATGACAGCAATGCCACAATCGTATCGAAAGACGGCAAGAACATGGTCCTGTACGTTTGGTACGATAACGAGTATGGCTATACGCGTCAGGTAATGCGTCTGGCTAAATACGTAGCTAAGGTTCGCAGGCTTATCTATTACTAAGCAGCAAGTTCTAAGCGAAGAATGGACGTGAAATTCGAAAAGAAATAATGCCGTCCGCCTTTGCACATGCTGTATCGGCACTGGCGATCGGTAAAGCATTTCAGGAAGAACATTACAACTGGAAGTTCTGGCTAGGCAGTATCATCTGTTCGGCTATCCCTGACATTGATGTGGCAATGTTCAGCTTTGGCATTCCGTACGAACATTGGTTAGGACATCGGGGCTTCCTCCACTCTATTCCCTTCTCATTTGGTTTCGGATTGTTGATGGGTATGATCATGTATGGGTTCAAAATCTTCCAGAAAGACCATATTCCCATACTTTGCTGCTTCATCCTTTGCACCCTTTCTCATGGACTGCTCGACATGACAACCAATGGGGGTCATGGCATTGCGTTGTTTGCTCCGTTTAGCGATGAACGCTACTTCTTTGCCTTCAGACCAATACAAGTCTCTCCCATTGGAGTAGAGAATTTCTTTTCTGAATGGGGTTGGCGTGTACTTGTAAGTGAAGCGAAATGGGTAGGTCTTCCCTCCCTGTTCGTTTACGGAATGATCTCCGTTTACAGAAAGATCAAGTAGGCGGATTCAGCTCAATCCCTACAATGCATATATCATCCAATTGAGGTTCCGATTGCTTCCAGTTTTCGTACAAATTCTGGAACGATGCCTGTAACGTATTGAAAGGCTTGTCTGCAATACCCTCCAGCAGTTTCCGAACACCGCCAATATTGAGTTTCTTGCCCTCGGGGCCTCCAAACTGGTCCAGAATTCCATCGGTCATAAGATATAGCCTGGTTCTTTCTTTAATTGGAATAGTGATCTCACCAAAATCAGGTGTGCGCCTTCGCTTCATGTTCCCCCCTATTTCGCGTATCGTACCATGTGCAAGATCCAACTTCCCTCCCTGTTCGTAGAAAAGACTCGCTAAGGCGCCTCCAAATTTCAGTTCGTTCTTCACCTCATCGTAAGCACAGATGATCATATCCATGCCATCGACAGCTTGTTTGTTAGCTCTGTGCTGTCTTAGTGTATCTATCACACGTGCATCCATTCGGGTTAGTATCTCCGATGGGGATGTAATTCCCTCGCTCAGGATAATTTCATTGAGCAACATGTGACCGATCATGCTCATAAAGCCTCCAGGAACACCGTGTCCGGTACAATCCGCAAGTGCTGCAATCTTAACACCATTGGACTCTCCCACCCAATAAAAATCACCGCTAACAATATCCTTCGGAAGGTTATAAATAAAATTAACCGGGAATACCGCACTGAACTCTTCCTGTGTTGGACTAATGGATTGCTGAATCTGCTTCGCATAACCGATACTCTCCACGATCTTCTGGTTCTGCTCGTTAATGATATCATTCTTAGCCGCAAGGTCTTTATTGGCGCTTCGCTTGCCGGCATAGCTGATAGACAGGACTATTACCAGCGCTCCTACCAACCCTAATCCACCGAAAATGATAAGTCGTTGCGACCTCAGTTCTTTGGTTTCCGCCTTCTCCAACTGGTTTTGTTGCTCCAGGAGATCGATCTGAAGTTCTTTCTGCTTGGATTCAAACTGGGTTTGCAACTCCATAAACCTATCCTTATTGATCTGCTGCTCAAGAGAATCCTGATAGGCAATCATGAGCTGCACGTACTTAAGCGCCTGCTCTGTGTTTCCAGCCTTTGCATGCACCTTATACAGTATTTCGTAATGCCGTTCAAACTGGCCAAAATCGTTGAGCGATTGCAGTGTATCCAAACACTCTTCCAGGTATTCGATAGCCTTCCCATTATTACCAAGATCGCTATGCACCTGCGCGATGTCACGGCAACTTTCCAAAACGTCATTGATCTTCCCTACAACCTTAATGTACTTTCTGCTCAGCTCATGGTAATGTAATGACTGATTGTAGTCTCCCATAAACCGGTACGCTTTGCCCAAACTGGCATAGGCGTTATACAGTGCACGCGGGCGATCAAATTTGCGGGCGAACTCGGCATACTGCTCGAAATAATCAATTGCCTTTGTGTAGTTAGAGTCTACGATCATTGTATAAGATCCTAGAGCGATGAGTACTCCGGCTCTCTGCATTTCATTGCCTTCCTTATCAAAGTATTCTTTAGCCCTCAGGTAATGCTCTTTAGCGGGCCGGGGGTCCTCCATTTCCATGGTGAGATTTCCCAGGTTGAATTCAAGCCCGCCCATATGCTCGTACAACCCCTCCTTCTTCGCAATATCCAGGGCCTTGCTGTAAATGGTGATACTGCTATCGTACATGTTCTTCTTCCGGAAGATGGAACCCATCACAGAATACGCATTCAATCTATTCGGCAGGTTGGGATCTCGCTCCGCGTAATAGATCATGGCGTGCGCGGCCTTGTCAGCATCTTCGAATCTTCCCACATCCCTGTAACCCGTAGTTAACATGCCATGAATCATGGTAAGATTCTTCGACTTGATCTTCTTGGCCACTTCAGCAGCCAATTCCAATTGCTCAAGCTCTTTCTTCTTGTCACGAAGCACCTTATATGCATCTGCAGTGCGCAGCTTGCAATCCAGAAACAAGCGATCCTCCAACTTATTCTCCTTGATCACAACCTCGGCCCTGGCCAAATAGTCTAGAGCCTTCTCCGGCTGCTCACGCATCCAGTGACGCCCCAATTGAATAAGAGTGGCCGCCTTCACTTCAGGATCCTGAGTTTGGTTATAGACCGTCCAGAGGGAATCATGGTTACAATGTCCCTTCAAATGAATTACAAGAAATCCAACGCACAAGAAAACGTGCAGACAACGCTTCAACTTCATCAATACCTTGGTTCCTTATTAAATAACGAAGAGTGATATGGAATGGTTACGAATCCGCATCATAACAGGCGAAAATGTATTTTAGTCACCATTCAGATCAAAAACATGAAACGATTACTAACTGCAACTTTATTACTCTCGCTCTGTACCGCTGTTTCGGCACAACGTAATATGAATCAGAAGTCCTTCAAAAAGACGAGTTCTATGAACTACATGGGCACCATGAAGCTACTGGAACAGGAAAAGCAAATGGATGGTTTTGGCCGTAATACTGCCAATGGATATTACCAGGGCAATACCGGAGGAATCCGAACCTATATGAAAGACAATGAGATCATCCTGGAAATACGCTCCCTGTATAACGCCAAGGCAGATCGCTTTCTCGCAGAATTCAACCTCACGCAGGTAGGAAAAACAACCTCGGAAGCCGATTCTCTTATGAGCATTCGAGTAAACTCCTTCATGAAGAGATTACAGAAACTGGGAATCAACAAGGATGACATTTACATCGATATGATCTACTTAGTTCCCACTTTCGAGTTTGAGGTAACCAACAAGATCTTCTCAAAGACATATAATGAGAAACCTACTGGCTTCGAGATGCAGAAGAATGTACACATCAAGTTTACGGACATCAACATCATCGATGAGCTCGTAACCTCAGCTGCCAAAAGTGAGATCTATGATATGGTAAAACTGGATTTCTTCGTGGATAACACACAAGGCATCTATGATACACTGAGGGATCAATCAGTGAAACTGGTCAACAAAAAACTGGCGTCCTTCAAAAAATTGAATATCGATATGACCGGCAAATACCAGGTAGTCAGAGAAGCTGCGCGAACCATATATCCGGAGTCTCAATATTCCAATTATGATGCGTTCGTTACCCAATCACTAGAAGCTGCCAAAGGCAAGAAAGAAGTAACCAGGGTTAGAAAGCCAAAGACCGTGGCTTACGATCAGATTCCATATAGCGAATTTGACATCGTAATGTATCCTGACATCCTGGAGCCTGTTGTGCAGTACGTGTACACACTTCAGTGCAAGTATACCCTGCCTCAGGCCAATAAGGATGACAAACCAAATTACATGCTTGTTACACCTAATGGTGACCTAAAGCAACTGCCTAAGTAATGGAGCAAAACCTTGATATAGATTTTGTAAGGGCTCAGTTTCCTGCATTGACGGATGACCTTGTGTTGTTCGACAATGCAGGAGGCTCCGTAGCCTGTATTGATGTAATTGAAAGGGTTGCCGAATTCATGAGTGGGTATGGCGTACAAGTTGGCGCCTCCTACAAGCGTTCTGCAGACGCACTTGAAAATCTTGAGGAAGCCCGTAAAGAATTGGCGGGTTGGATCAATGCCAAACGCTTCGAGGAAGTTGTTATTGGTGGATCCACTACAGCATTGATCAAAATGCTCTCGGAAGTTTTGGTAAAAACATGGAAGGAGGGCGATGAGATCATTGTTACAGATGGTGAGCACGAGTCTAATGTTGGTTATTGGAGAAGACTTGCCGATCAAGGGATCGTAATAAAGGAATGGAGCCTTAATAGGGACTCCCTGCAATTTGAATTATCAGATCTTGAAGCATTGATTACCGACAACACGCAGTTGGTTGCGGTAACACAAACCAGCAACATCTTCGGGATGGTTAACCCTGTAAAACAGTTTGCTGACTTCGTTCATAGCAAAGATGTTAAGCTTTGTGTAGATGGCGTGGCCTTTGCTCCACATCGTCAGGTGGACGTACAGGCCTTCGGAGCGGATTACTACATCTTCAGTGTATACAAGGCATATGGACCTCATCAAGCTATTCTGTGGGCCGACTATGACCATTTAGTATCTCTTCCTGGCGTGAACCATTGGTTCCTTCCAGAGGATGCCATTCCTTACAAATTCCTTCCGGGCAATTATAACTTCGAGCTAACGTATGGAAGTGCGGGGGTTCCCAGGTATCTAAACAGACTCGCAGAGCATCATGGTGTTGATGGTTTGTCTGGAGCTTATCAATTGATAGAAAACCATGAGGCGATGATCGGCAATGTGCTGATCGACTACATCAATGAAAAGGAAGGATTGTCTTTGGTAAGACCTCAAGGTGAGGGGTTGGATTTCGTGCCCACCATTGCATTTGTGCATGATACGCGTTCCAGCAAGGAGATTGTGGAAGCTGTCGATCGGCATGGCATTGGTATCCGCTATGGCGACTTCTATTCAAAAAGCATTGCTGAAAAACTCGAATTACAGGATCGTGATGGGGTGGTACGTACCAGCATGACCCATTACAGCAGTTTGGAAGAAGTGGAGCGTTTGATCAAGGCCTTTGACCAGATACTATGAAGCAGAGAGCCTTCTGGATATGGTTTCTGATCACCTTTCTGGGAATATATCTTGCCGCTTATCTTGTAGTATTTTTCACGCAAGGTGACCGCCATGTATTGGCCAATACCATGCTTACGTATGGTTTTTTCATCCAGATCTTCGGTTTCATCCCATGGTTCATTTATCGGATTTACATAAGATCCAAAACTCCCCTATCCGATAGGAAATCTGCTTTCAGGCTTATTGCAGGAGCATTAGGTATGTGGGGTATTCTCAATGGTTGGGCCGCGATCTGTATTTATGTACTAGACTTCTTCCCTTCCAACACTCACCCCTTTTCAGGTTCTGGCAATTATGGGGGGTTCATTCCTTTGTTGTTTGCCTGGTTCAACCTTTTCGGAGGGTTGATCATTTCCCTGATCATTGCGCTCATCCAATATGGGTCTGAACGAAAAAGGAAACGAACCGAAACACCAGGTGATGTGATTGATGCTGAGTAAGAGATCCAGCGACCTAAGTCATAGTGTAAATCAAGAAATCAGCTATATTTGCCCTCCTATCTGGACCTGTAGCTTAACTGGATAGAGCACCGCACTACGGATGCGGAGGTTCGGGGTTCGAATCCCTGCAGGTTCACAAGAGAAAATGAGCCTACCTCCTAGGGGTAGGCTTTTTAATGATTGAAATTGTCCTCTTGCCTCTAACTTTATCAGATGAGAAAATTGCAAACTATCCTCGTTGGACTGCTTACTGTGGTATTGATACATAGTTGCGCGAACGAAGCAACCAAACAACCCGAAGGATCGTGGATTAAGGGATCATCTCAAGAGCAATTGGATCTCATTGAAAAGCAGTTCCGTGGATTCGACATGGCGATGGTGGAAACTGGGTACCGCTACCAGGAGTTGTTCTGGGCTGGATCGGATGGTAATTGGCCATATGCGGAGTATCAGGTTGCTAAGATCAAGAAAGCTATAACTAATGGGCTTGAGCGAAGACCTAAGAGAGCAGCATCTGCGAAGGACTTCATGTCTACAACTCTTCCAGCCATGGAGGCAGCTATTACTACCAAGGACTCTGCAAAATTCCAGCAAGCATTTGTTGAATTTACTTTAGGTTGCAACAAGTGCCATGGGATGGAAAAAGTTCCGCACTTCAGCGTACAGAAACCAACCAAACGGGCTTCTCCAATTAAGCTGTAATGCTGGTAAGCTACTGAAATCTTGAACGATAGATGGATAACCTAAACTCTCACACCTATTACACATACATCATCGATCTGTTCCAGGTCTCCCCGCCAGGTTTCGAACTCAGTATCGATAATGTTACGCTGCTCCATCAGTGGTTTCTGGTGATTGTTGAGCAATAGCTTCTTGAATGGTTTGTACTTGAACTTCTTGCCTTTTGCACCACCAAATTGGTCTGCAAAACCATCAGAGAAAATGTATAAGCAATCACCTTGTACCAGCTGAATACTATGTGTTCCAAACTTCCCGGGATTGTCGGTTTTCCCAATAGGTTCCTTCGTAGCCTTCAACTCAAATAACAGCGTCTCACTCCTCTCTTCCAATTCATACATCTCCCTTGGTCCAAGCGAATCAATCGTTTCACTGTGATGTACTCTATTCGAGGTAATGATCCACAGGGGATTATTGGCGCCCGCATATTGGAGCTCACCTGTTTTGTTGTTCAACGCACAGAGCGCCACATCCATCCCATCTTTCACATCCTTGTCGCTCTTACTGAATTGCTCTACCACGATCTCTCGGGTCTTATCTAATATCTCTCCGGGTGCGGTAAGTCCAAATTCTCTCACAGCCCTGTTCAAAGCATTGTGACACACTACAGACACCATGGCTCCCGGAACACCATGACCGGTACAATCGGCTACGGAGAAGATGATCAGGTCGCCTACGACCTCCATCCAATAGAAATCTCCCGCCACAATATCCTTCGGTTTGTACAACACGAATGAATTTGAAAGCCATTGTTGCACCAGTCTATCCGGAGGCAGAATGGCTTCCTGGATTCTCTGCGCGTAGGTGATAGAATCCATGATCTCCTGGTTCTTCTCTTCCACCAACTCCTTCTGATGTTCCACCTCCTGCTTTTGCTCAACGATCAGTTTATTATCCTTCTTCTTTCGTTGATACCCCCTAAACGCAACTCCTCCGAGCAACAGAAGAAAACCCAAACCGCCATACAAAGCATATCGCTGATTCGCTTCCTGTTGGAGTTCATTTGCATGATTGATCTTAGCGATCTCTTCCTTTTTTGCAAAGTCCACACTATCGGCAAGGTGCTGCTTCTCAAAGTCGTACTTAAACCCAGACTGAAGTATTGCCCGCTGGTTCTCCTGATTGAAGAGCGTGTCTTTCAAGGTCACGTAAGTATCGTACATTTCTACCGCTTCCTTGTAATCACCGGAGGCGCGGTAGACTTTGGCCATTGTGTAGGCCATGTCCCTTAACGCTCGCGCGTGGTTCCTCATTCTTGTCAGCTTCAATCCCTTTTCTCCATACTTCTTGGCACTTCTGACATCCCCCTGCTTCAACTTCAAATCTGCAAGTCGCTTGTAAACCCGTGCTGTGGAGGTTACCGCACCAATAGACTCGTTGATACGCAATGCTTCCATGTAATACTTCATGGCTTCCACTGTATCACCTAAATCCTCATAGGCCCTACCGATGTTGCCCATGGAGCTCGCTACTCCCGCTTCAAATCCGACCTGTTTCCTTAAGGCCAGACTTCGCTTGTGAAATACCAAGGCTTCGTCCCAACGGTCAAGACTGCTGTAAGCAACCGCCATGTTATTGTAAACCTTCGAAATGCTAATAGGGTCACCAATTTTCTTTTCCAGATCGACCACCTTGGTTAGCGTCTTGATCATGGCTTTGTACTCTTTCTGTGAAAACTGTAAGTAGGAAATCGTAGTGTAAAACTTCGACATAGCAGAAGAGTCTTTCCATTGTTCCGCATAACCCAAACCCTCATAAGCCACTTCCAACGCCCGCATTATGTCTCCCTGATCTTCATATCCAGAACATATACTGGTCAATGTCCTTAATGCGCGTTCCGTACTCCCCTCTGCCTTCCTTATTTCAAAGCCTTTTCTATAGTAAGCCCTTGCAGCTTCGTGATCGTCCTTCAACTGCTTGAGGTATCCAAGGTTGTTGTATATACTAGCCAACGCATCTTTGAACTCATGGACCACTATTTCGGGTAGATCTTTCTTCCTGAGATTCCTAAGGGTAATTTCCTTCGCTTGCTGGGTACAGGCCAGGGCACTGTCGTAGTCTATGGTGACCATCTCGTTCCCCAGGGATAGCAACGCGTCAACTACCAAAGTGTCATGCTTGCCCTGAATGATAACATTTACAAGCGAATCCCGAATATTATCCTGCGCATTGGACGGCATCGATAGGATAATTAGGGTAATTGACAGAAAACAGAATTTCCTCAACATAAAGCAGCAGATCGGTAGCGAAAATAACTATTGAATTGAAACAGCAATCAACATCGTTCACATTTCCTGATTTGTGAAAGATTTCCCAACAGCGACTCGAGTGGATTTATGTAAATTACTACTATGAATCTGCCCGCAGAAAGACAATTTGGTTGGACCCTAAAGCCTGTTATTACTGGCGGTACACAAATGATCAAACTTGACAATGGACAGGTGGTGCTCATTATTGAACACGAGGTTATCAAAGGGGTAACCAGGGATATGTTGGTGTGGTGGTTTCAACACTTTACCAGTATTACAGTGCAATTTCAGGGGAAGAAGTACCCTGCGTATCATCTCTGGCACACTAGAGATCATATCGAAGTATCCTCTACATCGAAAGATGGAATCAACAAAGTTGGAGACACATTGCACATTCGAGAGTGTTTTCAGCGCAATCCTGAATACTGCCTAAAAGTAAAGGGCAAGATTTGGTACTTCAAGAAGGATGGGTTCGGATTGAGATCGTACAAGGGAGGATTAAAGGTTATGGAATTGCTTCACAGATTCACGGATACTCCAGATGGAGTTCAATATGATTCGAAAATGGTCTTCGGTCTTGAGAAAGGTTTATTGAGATCACTTGTAAACAATGTTCTGATACCTAAACGTTTTGGCGAAGACAAAATGACTGCCTGGTTTCAGCATAACATAGAAGAAGTGGGGTGTTTCGAAAATTTCCTTCCTCAGCTTTATGAAAGAAGATCGCAGGGAATGCATATCAACGTTGATGAATGACAACCCGGGTGACCATACACGGCATATTCCGATGCTCACTGGAACGGGCTTTCAAAACTCCTATGCTATGCGACATCACCAAGGTTCATACCGGGTATGGTCCTATGCCAAGGGTTACGCACACCAGTGATGATGCGCATTGGGGGAAACCAGGGCACAGCAAGAAGGTTCATGTCTCCAAGACATTCTTTCAGAAGGGAGGTTTCCAGAGTACGGATACCGTAATTGAGCGCATCGAAAATGAATACTGGAAAATCGAAGTCGGAAACTTCCAATCATGGATGTTTGGTTTCGAGAAGTTCGTTGGTGAATGGAAGACCACCCAACAGCTACCCAATGAGATTCTAGTAGAATATACCTACACCATGCATACAGGTCATTGGTTCTTTTACCCGCTCAATTGGCTCATCGCAAAAACAATATGGCCTGTTTATATGCGACAGGTACGCGATAACATCAGGCAGATGGCCTATGATAAAGAGCCTTACCTTTTTGATTGACCCGTTTAACCTCTGCAATTCCTAACTTTGATATACAACCGCAACCAACAACAGTATGTATCAACGACTGATTCTACTCTCTACACTTGCACTCTCACTGGTAACGGCAGCAACACAAGCACAGCAGACGTTCCTACGGGTTTACGGTTCACAGTCTAGCTGGGGACAACGTGCCATTCCAACATTTGACGGTGGTTACATCAGTTGTGGTCAAACATGGTTTGCAACTGCGGGAGACTTTGATGTTACCATAACACGCACAGATAGTTTGGGCAACCTAATCTGGCAAAAGGACTACCATGGCGACTCGTTGGAATACAGTTGGGGCATTATCGCAAACGATGATTCCACCTATACTTTCTTAACAACCGGATACGGGCTCATCTATGGCGATTACAATGAGGTAAGCATTACAAATATTGATGATGCAGGTGGTATTAACTGGTCTAAAACGTATACCACCGGAGGGCGAATTGCCATCAATAGCATTGTACATACTTACGATGGCGGGTATATGATTGGGGGCTGGAGCGATCAACAGGCGCAATTTGTCAACCCGTACCTCATGAAAACCAATGCTACGGGTGATACAATGTGGACAAGAAACTACGAGCGAGGCACTCAAGGACAATTCAATTATGTTGTTCAAACGCAGGATTCGGGCTATTTGGGTATTGGAGCAGTTGCCAGGCCCGTTAGCTGGGACAATGATATCGCCATTATTCGAACCAATAAGAATGGAGATACAGTTTGGACCAAATACTACGGAGACCTAAATGACCAGGGGGCGATGAAATGCTACCAGGAATCTGACGGCAGTGTTGTGCTTGTTGGTGGGTCATACAATGGAACTGATTTTGAGGCCCTGATCTGGAAAATCAATGCGCTTGGAGATACAGTGTGGACCTCAAAGGAAGCTGTCCCAGGACAGCAACTTCAGTATACAGGAGTTTGCAAAACTTACGATGGTGGGTATTATGCCACTGGTGAACAGGCGAACCTCTCGATAAGTAAGAGCATTTGCCTTGCTGCACACTTTGACAGCAATGGCAACAGAACATGGGGACAGACCTGGGATGTAGTGCCGCCAATACAAGGCCCGGGAGATCTTTACTCAAAGCTTATTGGATTAGAAGGAACACCAGATGGTGGTGGAATCGCGTGCGGGTGGGCTACGAATGGGGATGATGTTGAGTTGATTTTGCTCAAACTGTATGGCAACTGGAGCGTTGGTATGAAGGGAAATCCTTCTCTTGTTGCGATCACTCCGTATCCAAATCCGTTCAGTGCGTACTCCAACTTCCTTATTCCTCCTTCTATGGGAGCTTATAGTTTCACGCTGTCGAGCTTAAGCGGACAAGTGCTGATGCAGGAAAATGGAATCAGCAGACGCACATACCAGCTAAACAAAGACAATCTGCCGCCTGGGATTTACCTATTCAAGATTGAGGGAGAAAATGGCCGTATGGCGGTCGGAAAGATTGCTGTTCAATAGACGCTTAATGCAAAAAGGCGCCCAGAGAACGCCTTCCGTGTAACCATAACCAGACCTACTGACGGAAATAGGATCTTAGTTTCTTGTTGTAGGTCAGTCCGAAGGAAACTCCCGAGATGACCAATCCAATAACTGCCGTGGCAGGAATAGAGACCAGGAAGTCCAATGCAATAAAGATTCTCAGCGCTATCAGATTCTTCCTAAGAATGGAGAAAACGATTCCCGCGAACATGGCCATGTAGCCAAATGCTGTGTACAACACCATCATTGGCCCCACCTTACCCACCTGGATGTCGTTCAACGTGAAGATGGTAAAGAACGTGAGAGATATAAGGATCTTGATGGCATTCATAATGAATACAGCCCTTAAAACGCCAGGCTTGCCATTCGTTGTTGTGATTTCAGTTTGCATGATGTGTGGATTTAGACATGATGTGTGGATTTAGAGAAGTACAAGAGATTAACCCTTGTACTTCTTTTTGATCTGCTTGAAGTTGTCTTTGTTCACCGTTTCACCTGTAACTACATGATGGTGTACAGCCAACAGGTAGTCTGCTATAGTCTTTTTGAACTTTCCCTTAGCCATGGCACCCATGAACGCAGGGGCAGTTCTAAAGCTCAATGTCATTACCAACTTGCTGGTGTTGTCATCTACCTTCACAACCTGGTATTTACCGAAATTGGTACCAGGTGCTTCCGATAAAGGAAGTCCGCTCACATGGTTGATCTCTGCTGTAAATGAGTAGTTGGTTGGATCGTAGTGCTTCTGTGTTTCCTTGATATACTTTGTTCCTTTCTCATTTAAGTTGCATTGACGCACAGCGCCTTCTCCAGACTTCAAAGTTCCATCTACATAGCTAGAGCTGACCACTTGTGGATGAGATTTCGAGATGGCTCCGTAATCTTCACCAACTACAGCCCAAATTTTGTCAACCGAGGCTGGAATAACCCTTTCTACTGTGAAACTGCGTGCCTTCTTTGTTTTTTGCCCTAGGGCCGCAACGCTGATTATTAATAGCATTGCCGCTAAACTTGTTTTAATTGAATTCTTCATGATTGATAGTTTTAAGAAATTATGATGACCGTTCGTCATATTATGATTAAAAAAATATAGAATTAGCGTTTAAGCATTGAAAAAATGTTGTCCTTGAAAGTATTCAGGGGAGCAATATCACCTGTCGACTTCATTCTAACCAGCGCTCCATGCCAACTGTTCAAAATAAAATGAGCCATTTCCTTCGTATCTGTTTTTATATTGAGTTCCCCCTCCTCTATCGCCTGGTTGAGGCACTCCTCAATAATTGATTGTATCTCATTGAACTCTTTATCCAGCACTTCTCGAAACGCCTCGTTCACATCTGCCATCTCAGCTGAAAAGTTACTCATGATGCATCCATACTTGTGCTCCATTCGAGCTTCGTATCCCTCAATAGAACTGGCATACAGCGTTTCTAGCCTCTCCAGCGGTGTGCCTTCTTTGTTCTCAAGCAATGTTCTTCGATGCCAGGCAAGCCCCCTATCGCAATACCTTTGTAACATCTCTAATCCGAACTCCTCCTTACTGCTGAAATGATTGTAGAAAGATCCCTTGGGTATGTCCACCTCATCCGTGATGTCCTTGATTCCAGTGGACCCATAGCCGTTAAGAAACATGAGCTCCTGCCCCGCATCAAGAATATCTTCTCTGTAGATCTTTCGTTTCATCGGTACAAATATAATGACCGGTCGTCATATAATCCAAACATATTGACAAAAAAAATTGTTCAAGGCCTTTACGATAAATCTTAATCAATTGTTTTACAGTTAATTAAGTAAGGAATAAAACTCACAATAAAACCGTGGGTTCCACGTACTAAATGATGTAATGCAACCCTCTTCGCTCGTATTGTACATTCTTGGATGGATGTTTTGGCTGCTCATCTTCACACTGGGGATACTGAACATGATACTGGTTCACCCTGTGCCTGGACTGATATACATGGCGCTTTCAGCGGTTTTCTACCCTTCTACTAACGATTTCCTTCAGAAAAAGCTCAAAAGGAAGATTCCGGTTTGGATGAAAACAGTCCTTGGCGTGCTCATTCTTTGGTTCACATTGGGCATGAGCGACCTAATGCAAATCTTCGAAGAATGGCTTTACCGGTAGATCCGTTATACCTACGGCACTACATTAAATTCAATAATACTTACAGACGCCTTTGGACCACTGGGAATATTACCAGTTCTGTAAAAGTCTCCGGAAAAGCCACTGGATAACCAATATGGCATTTCCACACGGTAATTGGAACTACTCGAATACAGGTATCCAAGTATATCACCGCCAGCATTCCGTAGAAAAACTGTAGAGCTGTAATACCCTGATCCTGCACTCTCTATCTTCCAAACCTTGTTGGCTGGTACAGTAAATGTATATGGCGTAGAGCCGTTGATCTCAATGTTCAATACCCGATTGAACTGTAGATTTCCCTGTGCCTTACTTTCAACCGAAGCGAAAACAAATAAAGCGAACAGGATGGATAACAATGTAGTCTTCATGTCTTTCATATTAATATCCGTCACACGTGTAGCAAGGAGCATCACCGCTGCCGGAGCCACCACTGGCTGACGTATTGATCAACTGGATATATATTCTTGAATAAATTTCATCTTCTCCGAAACCAGCGGCTACCCCTAACCCATCGGTGGCACGCGTTGTGTTGCATCTGTGCTGAATTTCAAAGGTCTGGTTTGCAACAGTGGTTGTAATAAAGCCTCTAATGTGACTGGTTGATTCGAACGAGGACCCTCCCAGTAGGGCCGTTGCTCCTGCAGCCGTATTGTACAATCTGGCTTGATGCTGATTCACATTGTACGCTGGAACCCTTACCTCAACATAGTAGGTACCCGGATTCACGAATGTCACAACGTTTCCAGAGCGTGTAATCCCACTACCCTGACTGGCCTGTGTGTTGTTAAGTGTTCTGGTGACCCACGACCCACTGGTAAAAGTTCCTCCTTGCGTTCCTGAGGTTTGTCTTTCTTCGTAAACAGCGTAGTCAGACAATCCTGATAATCCTTGAGGTCCGGTAGCTCCGGTTGCACCAGTAGCCCCCGTAGGGCCCGGAACGGTTGATGCAGCTCCCGTAGGTCCGACTGGACCAGTAGGACCTTGTGGTCCCGTTGGGCCAGGAACTGTTGACGCTGCACCAGTTGGGCCTGCAGGACCTGTTGGTCCCTGCGCACCATTGGCACCCGTTGCTCCAGTTGGACCGGTTGGGCCTTGAGCGCCCGCGGATCCTGTAGCACCTTGTGGGCCGGTTGGACCAGGAATGGTTGACGCTGCTCCGGTTGGCCCTGTAGGACCAGTGGGCCCTGTTGGCCCCGTAGGACCTGGCACTGTGGAGGCTGCACCCGTTGGACCAGTCGCTCCCGCTGGGCCAGTTGGACCTTGAGCGCCCTGTGGTCCCGTTGGTCCTGCCGGACCATTGCCTGCAGTTTTCGCGTACAACGCGTAAGGAACAGAAACGAGCTGGGATGTGCCCATGATGGCATAAGTAGTACCACCATTCTCATCCATTTCCACTTCAAGGTAGAATGCATTGGTGCCCCAGGAAATAGAAGAGAACGTTCCAGACACTACTGTTCCAGCTCCAATTTGAACCGAGAAGAGTCCAAATTGATTGGTAGTAATACTCTGTGTCTCCTGATAAACGGTTGGTCCTGTTGGCGATGTACTGTGGATCGTAAACCGCAAACCTACGTTTTGATTGTTTAACGCAGTTCCACTGCTATTTCTGGCAATACCCTGATAATTGATAAGCTCCGGAGCCTGCGCACTCACAAACACTGGTATACAGAGCATGAGTGCCAACAAACATCCCACTGCGGAATTGAAACTTCTCCTCATAAGCTTTAACGGTTAGATTCTAGATTGAAATATAGGTAATTCACTCCGGAGTTAAGCGAAGTCTACTACTTCTTCGGCTTCTTCAACGAGATGTCATAATCATCAATGTTCCCTTCCATCCTCACGTTTAGGAATCGTGTTTTTCGATTAGGGTCCTTTTCAATAATTGTTTCATCTCCTGTCTCCCCTCCTGCTGTCTTCTTGTCGCCAAAAAGCCTATAGCGTGCCGCTTCTTTTACTGTAGACCATGGAATTCTCAGATAATAATCGAAGTTCAACTCCATATCCTGGGTACCCGACAACTCGTAGTGACCAATGCTTGATTCAATGGTCATGTTCGGAATGGTCATGATACCATTGGTGATATCCATGTGGTTCTTTAGGGTGTCGAAATGGATGTTGTTCAGATTCTTATCTCCCATGTAGTCAGCTAGCAGCAACATCGGCTCATACTTCACCAGGCGGCCGTTGGTAACATCAACATCCATATGTACCTCCGATTGATCAAGGTCAGGAACCATATCCGGGTACATCCTCACCTTTCCGGTAATCTTGGCTGAGAGCTTTCCATGTACGTTTTCAGATACCAGTTCATCTTGTCCGAAATTCTCGAATTTGAAGAATAGCTTATCGATGTCTGCATTCTTCACATGAAGATTTGGCTTCAAGTAGATATGCTTTGGGTCACTTCCATTGAAGTATCCATTCATATAGAACCACCCGCCTGCGGCCTTTAGCTTAAGGGTATCCATGTACAGGTAGTGATTCTTGGTCGTTCGCATTCTCGTGTGAATCTTCTGTAGATCAATGCGGTGATAAATGAAATGACCAATATCCACGTCAAACGTCATATCCGTGAACGGGAGTTCATACAGGTTGAATGCTTCTGCGTGTTCTTCAATATCATCCGTCTTCTTATGGGTGGCATCGTTGTGATAAACTACCTGCTCTTCCGCTCCGAGGTTATAATTCGACAATTGATCATAATCGATGTAATTGGCTTTGAACCCTAAATGGTTATCCCGTTTCTTGATCTTCTCATCGTCCCCCAGGTAATAATTGAGATCCACATCAAATACTGATCTTCCCATTTTACCATGTAAATTCTCAATAACGATGTGTTCGTCTTCGTAGTGGATCCTGCCGTGGAAATTCTCAAACCGCATTGGATGTAACTTCATTTTACAATCCAGCTTATCAAGATCCATGTCGATCGAATGCAACTCATGGTTCTTGAAGTGCATGGCGGTGTTAATGTGCAACGCTAGCTTATCAAACTCCTCGTGCCGGTAATCCTCAGGAACGTAGTTCTCGCCTTTATATGCAAACACATCGTCCAGGTGTAATGCATCACAGTTCAATGTGATATCAAGATCTATATCACCATTCAATTCATCCTCCATCCAGAAACCGTAATCATGAATCAATCCATTGAAATGGAAATCTGAAACATCAATGTACCCTGTGAAATCCTTGATTCTCAAGTCGTCATCGTCTACCAGGATATCGGCATGGAAATCATGCAGTTCATGCGGGTAATGCTTCAGCTGCGCATGCAGATCATCAATAAAGAATTCTCCCACAGGTAGATGCTTAGATTCTGTCATCGCCTTGGCGGAGCTAACAAACGAGAATGACATGTTTAAATCAGTGATCTGCTCATCTATAGCTGAACTGTCAGTTCCCTTGTAATGTGTCAATTCGGTTAGGTCCATTTTCTTAGACGCAATTTCCAAGTGGGTCTTTACAGGGATATTCGTGTGATGTACGATAGCCGGCAGGTCGGTCACATATCCCTTCATACTGATGTCCGAGTTCCCAAGTACAATCTGACATTTGTCCAGAGTGGCAGCCTTCCCGTTCATCTCCAAATGCAAATCCATATTGCGAATTGGTGCTGGAAGGTCCTTTGACTCCATTCTAAGATTATCAATCGCCAATTTGGCAAAGTACGCCTGATTCAAGTCCTTCAAGGCATGCTCAGGGTTGTTCAGATCAATGATGTCATGGAATTTCATTTCCAGGTGAAGGTGACCAGAAGCATTCTTCAAGTCATCTAGATTCAGGAACTCAGAAACAAAATCAAGATCGAAGTCCGCATTGAAGGACATATCAACATCGGGCTCATTGAAGTTCTTCACAAAGACGTTCCCTTTAATCAATCCTTTCTCCGGTCTTGCCCTGATGTCTGACATAGAGAATTCCATCGTGCTTAAATCTCGCTTCACACCATTGCTGAAGTGTCCCTTGAAGCCCATATCATCCAGCACGCGTTTCTTCCCGGTATTCTCCAAGTAAGCCTCACTTGCTCCGAATTCCGCATGAATCAACGGCATGTTCTCACCGGAAGTCTTGCCCTTAATTTTACAGTTGAAATAGATCTTGCCAGCATTCTTGTACTGTTCCAGAATCGGAATAATGTCTTCTGGTGCAAAAGCGATTAGCATGTCAAAGTTTGGCTTGGTCCCCTTTACATTCAGGTCAACCTCCATGTCATTCTTGGTATCAACAGCACCTGCAATTTCAAAATCACCATGCTCCATAACGATACCTGACGGTGCAATCACCATCATTCCAGTTTCCTCATTCAGCGCAATGTCTGTATGGAATTCAAAGTGCTTGTGTTTGATAAATGTGGTATCGCCATCATCCATCACGTTTAACTCAAATCGCGTATCGATATGCATAGCCAACTCGTCTTCGTTGGTTTTGAACCCGCCATCTGCTTCGTGGATGTATGTCTCGATATCGATCTTGGTGGCCTCGCTCAACTTGTGGATATCAAGATTTCTGAGTTCAATACTCTGCAAGTGCACAGAAATTGGATCAGCCTCTTCCTCCTGATCATCTGGAGTAGCCAGGGCATTCGCAAGGTTTGTACTCCCATCTTCATGGATCACAATATTGAAGAAGCCATCTTCAATTAAAAGCGAATGGATGTCGTAATTACCCGACAGCAGATCCCATAAATTGAATCCCAGATAAATATCCTTCACCTCAAGAATGGGGTGCTCAGCAGCCTTTTCCTCGTAAACATGTACATCATCAATTTTCAGTGACATGTCCGGAAAATTCTCGAAAGGTGCCAGGTGAACATCACCAACTGCCAGCAGCCCTTTATGATGCTGGTTCATAGATTCAATGGAACTCTGAACTATCGCGTCCTGCTTGGCATAAATGACCAACAACACAGCACTAAAGAAGATCAGCGGCACACCGATCCCGATGATGGCTACACGCTTCCAGAATTTCTTTGATTTAAACAGACCTGCTTTCACTACCCACGAATTTAAACAACATCTGCGCCAAAACTAGTACCTGGTGAAAAGTGTATATTAAATATTCACCAACGTAACCTTTTGGCGATTTCAGATTAGGTCGATATGAAGAGCATTACATTAATTATTTGCACACTGGGATTAATTTTCAACACAACCACAATACTAGCACAACGACCAGATTCATTGCCCAGTTATGAGCAGTACATGGCAAAGCTGGATAAAAATGAAACTGACATTGATTACAAAGATTTCAGAATCAGTTACCTCTACTCCACTCCGTTCAAGACCAAGTGGAGTTCCAACTACGATGAACAAAAGCAGCTTGTATACAAATACATCAAGAAGCGGAAGTTTCAGAAGATTATTGCTGCGTGTAATGAGATGCTGAAGAGCGATTATACCAGCATGTTTGCTCACAAGTATCTTCAGCAGACCTACAAGATTCTCGGTGACTCAGGACTGTATCACAAACACCACGATATTGAATTCGGATTGCTTCGGTCTATTGTAAAGCAAGGTGATGGGGCCTCATGTTCAACAGCTTGGTCGGTTACACAGGTCGAGGAAGAATACTTCATTCTAAGAATGATCGGAGCAATGCTCACGAAGCAGAGCTTGGTTGGGAGTTGTGACCGAATGAATGTAAATGTGAAAGGTGATAAACGTACTTATTGGTTCAATGTGTACTGGGTGTTCAAGGGCAGAGACGAGTTAAAGAGCAAGAAATAAAAAAGCTATTAATCGATATATTGAAGGCGTACGTTTAGGTTCGATCAAATCTATTTTATCCACTAACATCAATCTCTTTAAAACATGATCATTACACAAAAATCAATGAACGGTAAGGCCCACCAATGGCTAAATACAGATTGGAGGTTTGCAGCGTTATGCTGTACATGGGTTGTTGCATTCATCTTACTACTCAAACCGTTCAACACCCACCATAGTGGAAGCATTCATTTGATCAAATCTCTGGGGGTCATTTGTGGCACATTTACTTTCCTCTATTTGATCATATCAAAATTCGGTAACCCCAGAAGCGTCTTCCAGACTGTATTCATTTTAATTGCAACGGCCGTTACATCCAAGTTTTTGCATTGGCAATTTACGCTGTCAGGCATGAGTCTTGGGGCTTTTTCTTATTGGGTATACGGCACCCTCATTACGTTCTCTGCCCCCTTCATTCTAAGACACATCTATTTAAGAAGGCTCGAAAATCTGGACGGATCGGTAGACAAACATTTTGATCCTAGGTCATCTGTTTTTATAGCAGACAATGATCTTCAACTCGACCCACTCCTGATAAGAGATTTTCTATTTGCACACTCTGCAAAGAACTACATTGAACTTACAATACTGAAGGATGGAGAGCTCAAGAAAATTCTGGTTCGCTCCACTATGAAGGGATTCAACGATGTGCTCTCTACAAAATGGATACAGAGATGTCATAAATCGTATTTCATTAACATTCTGAAAATAGATCATATAAAGGGCAACAAAAGGGGCTACACGGCCAAGATAAAGGCGAACAAAGACCTGAACATTCCCATATCTGCTACTTATTTCACTTCTGTTCAGGAGAAGCTCCATTCAAGAACGGCACAAAATGTTCAATTAGGACACAGAAAGGATCTACTGTGAAGTAAGCATTGACCTGGACAGTAGTTTTATGTTTTCAGAACTTGATGAATATGAAACAAATCCTAACTTTTCTACTGTTAACAACACTGTGCGGAGCTACCTATTCGCAAACAGGAAGCTTGCTTTTTCGATCTGGCTTTGAGCCAACAACCGATACTACCTTGCAAGGCCCAAGCGGTGCTGATATACATGGTGTGGACAATAGTTTCGCATCAGATAACGATTGGCAGTCTGATCTTGAAGGGGCACCAAACAATTGCTCTTTTACTCTTCAATATCAGGGTGGAGATGATACGATGCGGTTAGCTGAAATAGCCAAAGATCCATTGAACCCGCTTAATAATGTCCTTCATTTCTGGATCGATTATCCCAACGTGCCCGTTGACTCAGTTACGCGTAAAGGAAGGGTGCAGGGTAATTTGTATAACTGCTCTACGGGGTTTGACAATTTGTTCTATTCCATTCGGCTTTTTCTTCCGTCAGATCTTGACACATTAAAGTACGTGCCAAAAGATATTAAATGGTTTACCCTCATGGAGTTTTGGAACAATTCTAATTGGATCGACCCAGCCAATGGATTCCGTGTGAGTCTAAATCTTCAAATGATTGACGGAGGAAACGGAACAACCCCGGATCCGTTGCGATTTGGTGTTCACGGGCAGATATATGATACTGTTTCAACGGAATTTGATTCAACGATATGGGAAATTACCAATATGAGCTTCGCAATTCCAACCAACAAGTGGATGACCATAAAGATCAACTACATCGAGGGTAACAACACAACAGGTAAGTTTTACATGACCATTCAGCCTGATGGCGACCCGGAAACCGTTCTCTTCAATCTCAACAATTGGACACACCATCCAGGGGATTCAACTCCCGATGGTTTAACACACCATAATCCTGTTAAAATGTACACTTCAGGGGCGTTGATCGACAGTCTGAGAAACTGGGGTAAATTGACCCATGTTTATTGGGACGACTACATGGTATGGTCGGACAGTATAGTTCCCACCTCTATTACTCCACGATCACACCCAACCGCTCTTCGTATTTACCCGAACCCAACCAATGGGACTGCACATGTAGACATTGGATCAATAGCGGATGATGGCCCCACTCTTAACGTATACGATGTCCTGGGGCGAAATGTGTTGAGCAGTACGGGAATCAGCTCCAGGGAAATACTGATAGACTTAAGCGGTTTCCCAATGGGATTGTACTATGCGGAAGTAATCTCGGATGATAAGATTATGGGCTATGGAAAGATCATCAAGCGATAGATCGTACAAAGATTATTCAGTCTCGTTGGCGATGATCCTGTTCGTTGTTCTTACCATTTCATGTAAAAAGCGTAGTACTAACTGCGGATTGGAATGTATCTATCAACCCAACGATCTGGCCTTTAACTTCGGTTTTGAAAATGTTTCGCTTGTTCAAACGGGAAATAACGCGCATATCACAGGAGTTGACACCGCCTTCACCTCCAACAATAATTGGGGTGATTATATTGATAATGACCAAGGCAATCTAAACATCAATTACGAAGATGGGAGTATTTCAGAACGAATCGCTGAAATTGTACGTGATCCGCAAGATCCCACGAACAGCGTATTGCACTTTAACATTACAAGTCCCAATGTATATAAAGGCAAGAAACCCGAAAAAGCACGGATTCAGCTCCAATACCACAACACTCAGTGCGTAAAGGAGTACTACCAAAGTTGTCGGATATTCTTACCAAAATCCAACATGGAGCATCTTCGGCAAGATGACGATCTGATCTACTGGCTATCGATATTCGAATTCTGGAATAACGGTAACTGGACCGGGGAAAAATACCCTTTCAGAATTACTGTAGGCTTGTGGAAAGATCAAGGAAGCGGTGCGGATATAGTATTTCAGGTAAAGGGTGAGAAAGACAAAAAGCTAGGTGGTTTTGAGGACCTCTGGCATGAAAAGACTGACAACTACCCCGTACCATTTGGTAAGTGGTTTGAACTTGAAATGTATTTGCAAGAGGGAGATGCAAACAACGGGCGGTTTTACCTGGCTATCATCCCTGAAGGTGGATCAAAAACGGTTCTATTCGATATTCATAACTACACCCAACATCCGAAGGAGAAATGTCCTGACGGATTTACCCACATTCACCCATTGAAATGGTACACTTCAAAGGAAGTGGTAGATCATATGAAATCTGGAGGGTATGGGCTTGAGATTTTCTGGGATGATCTTGTGGTTTACCGAAATAAGAAGCCACAATAAAACCCCGGCCATCAGACCGGGGTTTCAATATAGTTTGTTGCAGTATTAGTCTGCAGTATACGTCATAGTACCTGTAGTTGTTGATGAGTAGCCGGTTGATGTTGTTTTTGTGTCAATCACAACAACAATCTCCTTGCTTGACAACTTGTCGAAACGAACGGTGCTCGCCTGCCACAAAGTTTTGCCCTCAACAGTTGTAGTACCACTTGCATCTACAATCTTGGTTACTGTCATAGTAATTGCTTCCTTGCCTTTAATATCAGCTTCTTTGCTCTTACCCATGAACTGCCAATAACCTTCCTGCGTAGTAGTGTTACCATCATCAACTACTGCCAACTTGTAAGATCCGTCCTTTTCGAAGGTCATCTCTTCAGTGTAAGGTGTTGTATTTGCTGCGCCACCTGCAGTCACCGTCCTATTCGTACCGTCAAAACTGTACGTAGTTGTATTGGTAGTACCACTAAAAGTCGTAGAACTGGTTTGATCTCCAGAACTCAATTTCCAATCACCAGCCAGTCTCCCTTTACGAGACTTCAAAGAAAGTGCTGGATCATTTTCGCCTTTCTTACATGCTGTTACCGAAGCAATCGTCAACAACGCTAAGGCATATATCTTGAATGTTTTCATCTTGCTAAATGTTGTGTGTTATTACTTCTTCTCAAACGTCATGGTACCCTTGTAATCATCAGTATCACCGCTAGAGTCAATGATCTTGAAGTCGTAAAGGATTACCAGTTCTTTGCTTGAAAGCTTATCCAATGTGTATACTACATCACTTAGGTTCGACTTTCCTTCATAGTTACTGGTAGTACCTCCACTCACGGTGGTTCTGGCATAGATGCTAATCGCTTCCTTGTTCTTCTTCTCAGCGCTCTTGCTCTTGCCAAGGAACTGCCAGAAACCCTCTTCAGTGTAGGTATCTCCGTCATCCACTTCCGTAGAATTGTACTTTCCTTTCTTATCAAACTCCCACGTTAGCGTGTATGGTGTTGTTGTAGAGCTGGAACCATCGCTGTACGTCTGGTTTGAGCCTGTAAACGTAGTAGTGTATGTAGTGGATGTGCCACTGGAAGTGTAGATATTCACCACTTCACCTTCCTTTAAAGTCCACTCTCCAGCGAGCCTGGCTTTTCTAGACTTCAATGAAAGCGCAGGGTCATTGGCTCCCTTCTTACAGGAAGTCATGGAAAACGCAAGTGCGCCTACCATGATCATAAAAACTGCTTTTCTCATTTTGATTGATTTGGTTTATGGAACTCTTCTTATCAAATTTCAGACCATAAATATCAGCATAAAGTGTTTCCCTACTACCCGGCCACACTTTTCATTTACGATTATTTGGTCGGGAAATTAGTCGCTCACTGTTGATAACCCTTTTCTTCGCATCTTGGCTTAACTTGCTCACTAAGTAACTTCACCCCGTGATTGCCAAGATTCTAAGTAACAACACTCAGTTTCACTTTGCCTTTTCCGAAAAGCACCAAGACTGGGTGGAAGACTTCGAAGGCCACCTAGAAGAGAACCTGCGTACGGGAAAGATCTCAGGTGACCTGGAAACACTAGTGCTTACCTACCATGCGCACATTAACTACTGGATGAACGGTTATGGTGAAAATGCAGAGATCCTCGAAACTTTAATTTCATACGGATACGAAGAAGAATCATTTAATCTACCATCCTTTAGTGGACCTGGTGTGATCATTCCAGAGGGTGTCATCAAGATCAATAATGTAGAACCGATGCAAGTGGTAGGCGCCATGGATAATGGTGACCAAATCATGTTTGATGCGGAGGCCGGACTTCGCTTGTTCGATTTAGAGACCACCGTATTCCTTGCTATGAATGAAGGTACCGAGATCACCATCGATGAAGTTACCTCTCATTATTTCATGACGGAAATGGCCTATGCAGAGTTCGAAGCTACGTATCTCGATGCGATAGCAGACCTGAACGATATTTATGCCGGGCAGGATTTCGAACAGAGAATACTTCCCTCCAACGTGGATCCTGTAGCCGACTGAACTAACTCCTTGTTCGTTGATGCTATCCCAAGGAATTGGACATTAAGTGTGCTACCACAATCCACATCAATGTATTGCGTTAAATTTTGGACTAACTTTATAGATATGACACGGAAACGTTTACTGATCATACTAGGTATTGTTTCTGGAATTCTTCTGATTCCGCTTGTTTCAATGGTATTTACAAAGGAGGTTGACTGGAGTATAGGTGACTTTCTAATCGGCTTCTTGTTGCTATCTGCTTTCGCCTTTACCATTGACTTTGTGATCCGAAAGCTTCGTAAAAGTAAATACCGAATCCCCATTGTTATTGGCATATTCGCCTTGCTGATCCTTACATGGGCGGAGCTAGCGGTGGGCATCTTTGGAACTCCGTTGGCCGGCAATTAGAATCCCCCCAGCATTCTTTCTTCTCAGTGAAAAAAGTCCGAACTTACATTCGACTAATTCAACTTATCTATGAAAAGACTTTACGCTTTGGCGCTTACATGCGCTGTAGGCACTGTGGCTTTTGCACAGACCTATACTTTCACAAATTGCAATGCAACAGGAAGGGTTGGCCCTACACAGGCACAGGCAAATACGGCTTATACTTCCACTACCCTTAACGGGTTGGTAACTGTTGTGGATAGTGGTGTGCAACAATGGACTCCTCCAATTGGTGGAACATACAGCATCACTATTTCCGGTGCCTCAGGTGGTACTACTCAAGCGGGACCTGGTGGTCGCGGTGTGGTGATATACACAGAAGTAAATCTGTCCTCCAGCACTACCTATAATGTGGTTGTTGGGCAACAGGGACAATGGAACGGTATTACCAACACTTTTAGAAATGGTGGCTCCGGTGGTGGCGGTTCCTTTGTATTTACTGGAACCAAGGGTGGAACAGGATTGATCGTTGCCGCTGGAGGTGGCGGTGGAGCAATTGCCACAACTAACAATGCAGTAACATCAAACGATCCTGACGCCAATTATCACACACGCGGTGATACTATTCTTGACTGGACCAATAATATGGCTGCCGGGGGTATAAACGGAAATGGTGGATGGTTCTCTGATCGTCCTATCCTATCAGGTGGCCCGGGAGCAGGGTGGTTCTCTGATGCTGACAATACCTACGCGGGATCAAATGCTTACATCGGAGGAGATCGTTTCCAAGGTGGCATCCCCAACCAAAATGGTCGTGATGGCGGCTTTGGAGGTGGAGGTGCTTCAGGAGATAACAACACCTACAACGCTAACTTCTCTGGTGGCGGTGGAGGATACTCTGGTGGTGGCGCAGGCCATAACGGAGGTAGCTCAGACGGTCAGTGCGGTGGCGGTGGTGGTTCCTACATCACTGGTGCGAATCAAGCCAACCAGGGTTGGAATACCGGGCATGGAAGCGTTGTATTCACGTTGCTTTGTACGCCACTATCAGGAAGCCAGACATTATCCATCTGCCATGGCGATACAGTATGGGTAGGCAACAATGGTCATGCTTCCACAGGCACTTTCGTGGATACCATTCCAGGATCAACATGCGACAGTATCGTAACAACCAACCTTACGGTATCAGCTCCTATTAATATGAACGTAACCAACGTTCCTTTCCCTCCCCAACTTACTTCGGGTGAAACGGGTGCTACTTACCAGTGGTTAGATTGTGACAATAATATGGCTGCAATTCCTGGTGCAACAGCCCAAACGTATAATCCAACCACAAATGGCAACTACGCTGTGGCTGTTACGGTTGGAAGTTGCACGGACACTTCAGCGTGTTCTGGTGTAACGACCGTAGGTATGGCCGAGCTTATGGCCGAATTGAACTTCAATGTATTCCCGAACCCAGCCAATGATCGCATTACTATGTCGATCAAGCAAGGTGTTCAACTTACACAAGTGAAGATCATGGACATTACCGGAAAGGTTGTTGTACAAGAGGAAGGCGCGAGGTTGCCAAATACACTTGATGTGTCCAGCATTAGTTCTGGAACATACATATTACAAGTAAGGACATCTACCAATGTAGAACTGACACAACAACTTGTAATCAACTAACATTTGAAAGGAGGCTTCGGCCTCCTTTTCTTTTACACCTAAGCTGCACATTTTGAAAGAGATATCGGATAACAAGGAAAAACTGGTACAACGAGAAATGAAAAAGACCATTTCCATATTTGGAGGTCTTTGTGCAGTGGTCCTCCTACTGCTGCAACTGGAAAAATGGTCACTATTTACATTAGGTGGTTCTGAAAATCTGTTGATGACCATTTCTGGAATCTTATTCCTCTTCATTGGCATTGTTATAAGCAGATACTTTTATGTAAGAGTTGAAAGTGGTCATCAGGAATCAAAAAGATCAAGTCTAAGCAAGCGTGAAGTGCAGGTACTTCAATTGATGTCAAAGGGACTTTCCAATAAGGAAATAGCGGATCAACTGTATATCGCAGAAACTACAGTGAAATCCCACGTATCTAAAATATTGAACAAGTTGGGTGCAAAACGAAGAACCGAAGCGGTAATGATCGGGCAAAACCTCGATATCATTTAAACGGTACATGTTCCTGCCTCCTACTTTAGAATGATTTTTACACAGAAGGCCATAATCCTACTTTAGTAGGATGCCTAAGATCTTTGTGAAATCTATGTTTGGATCTCATTCTTTAATATCCAAACTATGAAAAAGTACATCTTAAAATACGGGGTTATTGGTGGACTAACCTCCAGTATACTCGGAACCCTTAATTGGTTCTTAATTGCTAAACCAATTGGTGTTTCAGCCTCTCAGGCCGTAGGTTATATTTCCATTACATTGTCTCTATTGTGTATTCCTTTTGGTGTAAGGTATTTCCGGGACAAGCTCAATCAAGGTTTTGTGAGTTTCACTCAGGCTTTTAAAATCGGATTAGGCATTACCTGTGTTGCTGGCATTGTAATGGCCATACAGAGTATTCTCTTCTTTGCTTTTCAAAAGGAGGAATTTCTCGAATGGCAAAAGAATGACCTTAGCGAAGCAGAACTCGCGGCCTTTAACGAACAGTTAGCGCAAATGCCAGAATTTGCCTATTCACCTTGGTTTCAGGGTATAGTTATGTTCCTGATGGTTTTCTTAATTGGCGCTGTGGTCAACCTTATCAGTGCACTGGCACTAAAACAAGAGCCTACCCAGAGCTAGCTTCACTCAAGGTATCGGTATGTGATCCATCATTAAATAAATATTACCTGGCGTCATATTTGCATGTGAATTGGTAAATTGAGTGTATGAGATCACTTATCCTATTATTGGCCATTACAATAAGTGCCGGAGTAGCCGCACAGAACAAGAGCAACGTTCAGGAAATGACCGTAGGCGCTGAGATCGTAGAAAAGACTTTTGTTAATAAGGGAGGTAAGATCACCGACTACAAGGAATTGTACTTACGTTGCTCCGTCCAGGACTACTTCATCAAACTATGCGAGAGTAAAGTCTCCAAAGAGGAACTGATGAAGCATCTGGACAAGGGCGTAACGGTACATGTTGAAATACGTGAAGGTATGTGGGATCATTGCGACCCCAATCCTGCGTACGCACAGAGCAGAACGGGCTTGTATGCTGCAATCCTTGAGTTAAAATCATCAGGGGCTCCGGATACCAGTCAAATCAAAGGTCAGAAGACCAAGAAGCAGAAGAAAGGAAAAAAGCGAAAGAGTAAGACCCCTCACTAGAACAATCCAGCCACTGTATTTGGAGTGCACTTCTCTATGAGGTGGGGTTCTCCATCCAACATCACGAAGGAAGCATTGGAAAGTTGCGTCACAGTCCAATTGCATTCTTCTTCAGTTACCATTTCATCTTCGCTACCGCGAACAATAGTCACTGGCGTTGAGATCTCTTGAAAATCCCCCGCCTGTAAACCGGCTCCATCACCCAATTCCAGCAGAAGTGTTCCCATTTTCTTGCATAGATCTGACCAGCCTACCCCATGTCGGTCAAGAAGTACTTGAGCAAACGCTGGTACTTTCTCACTGATCTTCACGGGATCCAAAAACCGGACCTCGCGACCTGCGGTTTCAGGGTTCCAATCGATCTTGGTGCCCAGCGTAGTCAATCTCCCCACCCTATCGGGATAATTCTTACAAACATGGTAACCTACGTAGCCACCCATGCTGAAACCAAATATATCCGCCTTATCAAGGTTTTTCTTATCCATGTAGGCGATCACCTCATCGGCAAATACATTCATGTTAAAACCTTCCTCGCTAAACGGAGCATGACCATGACCAGAGAAGTCAATAGCATGCGTTTCCCGTTCTGTAAGGGCAGTTAAAGGTTCATACAGCGCTGCACTTCCCAGCGCACCGTGTAGTAAGATTAACGGAAGCTTTTCCACTACTTAGGGCTGTAATAAGTAAGTGCTTCGGGAAGATGGCTCTTGATATCCTCGATACGGCTATCGTGACTTGGATGCGTGCTTAAAAACTGAGGAACATTGTTGCCTGCCATGGACTTCATTCTTTCCCAGAATTTTGGTGCTTCCTTAGGATCGTAGCCCGCCATTGCCATGAAGACAAGTCCCAGGTGATCTGCCTCAGATTCATTTGCTCTGGAAAACTTTAAAGCAGCAAGTCCTGCACTTACACCATATACCTGTTGGAATACTTTTGCCTTCTCTGGCCCAGCAAGTCCTCCGAACGCCTGACCTCCAAACTGAAGTGCCATTTGTTTGCTGACCCGTTCGTTACCGTGTTTGGCAATGGCATGGGCAATTTCATGTCCCATTACAACAGCCATACCCGTTTCATCCTTCGTAATCGGGAGGATGCCTGTATAGAAAGCCACCTTACCTCCTGGCATACACCATGCATTGGCCACTTTATCATCAATCAGGTTGAACTGCCAATCAAACCCTCTCACACGCTTCTGATACTTCTTATGGGAATTCATATAGTTCATCACCGCATCCTGGATGCGTTTCCCTACCCTCTTTACCATTTGTGTACGAGGATCACTGGCTGGAACCACTTTACCTTTCCTTAACACCTCCGCATATTGTTGGTTACTCATCGTAATGAGTTCTGATTCAGGCATCAGATGTACCTGGCGCCTGTGCGAAATTGGCACTCGTGAACAACTGTCGGCAATTACCCCAGCGGTAATCAACAACACAAAAAAGAGGATCTTCCTCATGTCAATACTTATTATTTGATTTCTGCTGAAAGACCTCGATCAAGCATAGCGGTGCAGATCGGTTCCAGCTTATCGAATGAACCATTCTTAACACTGCACTTCCCAGTATAATGTACCAGGAATGTACACTGTTCGGCCTGAACAGGTGAATGATTACACAACTCCACCAAGGTTTCGATAACAAATTCGAAGGTATTCACGTCATCGTTATGAAGGATCAACTCCTTCTCCTTATCGACAACCTCAAGAACCTCGAACTCTTCCTGATAATCGTAATTGTTACCCATTCTACTTTTCAAGCCTTTTCAGTATCTCATTCAGATCACGCTCGCTCCCATCTTCTGTCACCATCACTTTAGCGTCACTGATACCCAAAGATACCATTTCATCTTTCAAAGTGGAAGCCTCACCATAGTTGTCGGCTGAGCCAATTGTATAACGTGTGTAGCTACCCTTATCAGTAGCTTGAATGCCTCGTTTGGTCAATCTCAGATACGCTGCAGCAACATCTACCGGTACTTCATCTTCGTACTCACCAATGTTCACATAGAAATTCAGCTTACCGAGTGGCTGCTCATTTGTTGGTGGGTTATTGTTGACCGGAGTGTCATTTCCATTATCAGGTGGCGTGTTGTCCACAGGCGTATCGTTCCCGTTATCAGGTGGTGTATTGTCTACAGGCGTATTATTACCCCCAGTAGATGACCCCAGCGAAGCCACGGCAGTGGACACGGGAACACGAGAGCCATTGTTATAAGCTACGATAAAGGCATCCGAAACACCTGAGTTAACAGCGCGTTGTTTAGCCCTTCTGGCTTCATCCAGGTTATCATACCTACCGTAGGTGTATCGATAAAGCCCACCAGACGTTGTTTCTCTGTTAAGTGGTCTCAACCCACCAAATGTACTGGAGCGTGCAGGTCTTGAGTATACGCCTACCTGAACAGTGAAGAACACCCCGGTAATACGATTTACCGGTGTTGAGCCATCATTCTCTGTAGGAAGATTACCAGCAAACGCATTGCCACCATTGGATTCATTACCGCCCGTACTTTCATTGCCCCCTGTGGTTTCGTTTCCACCGGTTGTCTCATTTCCACTGGAAGTATTGTTTGCAAGCGACCCCTCCGTAGAAGCATTTCTAGCTTCAGCTACAGAAATACGTTTGCCATCTCTGTAAGCCACAACGAAAGCATCACGGTAACCTAATCTTCTGATTTGATCTTTTGCTTTATCAGCAGCAGCAAATCCAGGGAACAAACCTGCGGTATATCTTGTGATACCATCACCTTTAGTATTGGCAAACACCGGAGAGAATCCTTTGAATACATCCTGTGAAATAGGCCTTCTAAAGGCACCCACCTGCACCGACCAGATTACGCCATCCGGCATCTGTGGGTTTACTTTCATTGGATTGTTAGAACTGTAAGATGAAGTTCCCCTTGTGCCTAACACGAAGAAGTCTCCCAGCAACACGGTTGGAAGTCCGTCATTGTTGAGGCTACCCTGGCTTCCTGTGTTACCTCCAGAAGTTTCGTTACCCCCGCTTGTGGTAGTCTCATTACCACCGGTACTTGCTGTTTCGTTACCTCCGGTCGACTCATTGCCCCCAGTGGTTTCATTACCTCCAGAAGTGGTTTCGTTGCCTTCGTTGCTGGCTGTTTCGTTTCCACCAGTGGTCTCATTACCCCCAGTTGATGTCGTTTCATTGCCCTCATTGCTAGCGGTCTCATTGCCTCCGGTTGACTCGTTACCACCTGTCGTTTCATTGCCTCCGCTGGAAGCAGTCTCGTTTCCACCAGTATTCTGATTTCCACTATAGGCCGCCACTTCGCTATCTCCATTGATGTAATCTTGCTTCTCAACAGCCACGATTTGGCCAGCAAGATTATCGCTCAATCTGCCCGTAATCTTGTTCAGCTTTTCATCAATTGCAGCAAGTTCATCCTGCTTCTGCGCGCTGGCTACTTCTGCACTGCTATATGCATTATCCAGCGCTGTGATGCGCTTTTCAACGGCCGCAATCTGATCGTTCAGATCCTCTCTCTGTGTATCACTAAGGTCAGGGTTACCAGCCAACTGGTTAAGATCATTGAGGATGGCTTCCTGCTGTTTCTTTTCATCTTTAATCTCCTGCTTTCTGTCATACAACACATCAGCTTCCTTGATGATTCTTCTCTTCTTCTGCTGATTGAACTTGTACTCATTGTAATCTACAGAGTTCTTAACGTTCTGGACATCTTGCTGCCCCATCGAAGCAAGCGTTTGCTGCTCCCCTGTAGTCAACTCAGGATCATTGGCATCTGTCTCCGAGGCACTGGCCAATTGAGCTTCTACTACTTTAGCTGAGTCCGCCTGATCATAAACTACTTCCGCATCCTTGATCAACCTGGCTGCCTCGGCTTCAAGTTGTTCAGCTTCCAGAATCAGTGCTTTCTTTTCCTTCTTCTTGGCTGATTCCGCCTGTGTTCGTTTAGCTGATGCCTGAGATTGCAAATCAGAAGCCTGCGCTGTAATCAAATCTCCTTTGTACTCAAGGAACTCTGAAGGGTCGTCATACGGCACCTCCGTAGTTCCATCAGCTGTTTTCATGATATTCTCCAACGAAGCGGTTTCAGTCTCACCACTCTGACTTCCTCCTGTGGATTCATTGCCACCACTGCTCGCGGTTTCGTTACCTCCGGCCGACTCATTACCGCCAGTCGTTTCATTACCTCCTGAAGTGGTCTCATTTCCTTCGTTGCTAGCTGTTTCGTTGCCACCTGTACTCTCGTTTCCACCAGTATTTTGATTGCCTTCATTAGACGCAGTCTCATTTCCACCAGAAGTTTCGTTTCCGCCAGCGTTGGTTTCGTTGCCCTCGTTGCTAGCAGTTTCGTTGCCACCCGTTGTCTCATTCCCCCCAGTTGATGTTGTTTCACTGCCTTCATTGCTGGCGGTCTCATTGCCTCCGGTTGACTCATTACCACCTGATGTTGTCTCGTTGCCACCTGTACTCTCATTGCTGGCCAGTGTACCTTCATTTCCAGCAGAGGCAACACCCAGCCCCTCGAGCTCGCCACTTTCAATTTTGGCTGCAAGCTCTGGGCCACCCGCCTTGATATAAGTCTTCAATGCTTCACGCTGCTTATTCAATGCCAGTTGCTCCTTCTCATTCGCATCCGCAAGCAGTCTGTTCTTCTTGTTTACATCATCCGTCTCTCCCGCCTCTGTTCTAAGCTTTTTGGCCTCATCCTGGTAGAACGTACTCTCGTTAACCAATAGGTTAGCTATGGCCACATCCTCGTTGTCTTCATTACTATTAGATGCCAGCGCCCCTACGATTGGATTGTTCTTGTTTAGCTCCGCGGTGTTCGCTTCAGAGATCAGTTGCTTCTTGTCCAGTTCTTTCTGCTCAATCTTAGTCTCCAGATCGCCAATCTCATCCTGAAGTGTGGCCCTGGCTTCAACGGTTTCTGCAGCATTCAATTCTTTCTCCTTCTCGTTCACCTGGAATTCAAGCGCAGTGATCTCATTGTTCACCCTTCCCAATTCATCAATCTTCGCTCTGGCCTCCGGTGATGTATAACTATCCGTAGAGCTACCAGTGTTCTCATTGGCATTGGCAAGGTTCTGCTCGTTGCGTTTCTTGATTTGTGCAGCTATACCCTGGTAGTAATTGGCTTCAGATAGTTTCGCATCCGCCTGAGATTGCAGATCCTCGATCTTCTCTTCTTCTTTTAATCTGCGACTTCCGCTGTAATTGCCCAACTGGCCCTTGCGAATCTCAATCTCCTCTTTAATGTCTTTATACCACGCATATGCGATATCACCCTTGGCCTCGTTCTTCCCTAAATCGCTGGCAATATTGTCTGCCTCCTCCAGCTTATTCTCATAATCAGCACCGTAATCGCGAATGTTGCCTTTGTCATCAACAACGGGGCTATTGATATTAGACGTATTGCTTTCATTGCCCCCCAATGCCAACTGATCGGTATACCCATTGGCTTGCGTTCGTTTCTCATTTTGATCTGTCTCCAGCGTGGCAATTAACTCCTCTTCTTTTTTGCGATCTTTCTTCTTCATACCGTCAAGGTTAGACTTGCGGTAATCTATCTCCTGCTGTTTTGTAGCCGCCCAATTTTCATAGATATGGTTCAGGAGCGTTTCCTTCGTATCGTTATCCGTTTCATTATTGGCCTGGCTCACTAGCGCTTCGTACTCTTTGTCATAATCTTTCAGCTCGCCATTCTCAACCGCTGCAATTACCGGTAACTCATCTACCTTCTGCTGAATGCGTTGTTGCTTGGTCATAGTAGCGTTGCTCGCGGTATTCTCGTCTGGTGATCCATACTGCGCAATAAGATTGTCACTCATGGCGGCTTTCTCCCCTGCTTCCTGCTCCAGCAAAGCAATTTCGCTCTTCAGTACATCTCTGTCATTCTGATCCTGCGTTTCGATCATTTCCAGTTTCTTCACCAATGCTTCCTCCTTAAGCTTCTCGCTCCACTCCTGGTAAATGGCCGCTTCGGATTGTGCCTTCTTGGTTGGGTCAGATATGTTTGAAGTACCTGTAAGTTGACCGTTGTACTTGTTCTCTGTGCTTGCAATGAAACTCTTTACCTCCGAACCAACGCCACTATCTGAGGTGCCTGTTTCATTGCCTTCGTTGGATGCCATTTCATTACCCCCGGTACTTTCATTCCCGCCAGTGGTTTCGTTACCCCCGCTGGAAGCTGTCTCATTGCCACCCGATGTTTCATTACCCCCTGAAGTGGTCTCGTTGCCCTCGTTGCTAGCAGTTTCGTTTCCACCCGTTGTCTCGTTCCCTCCACTATTCTCACTGCCACCAGAAGTTTCATTGCCTCCGGTAGATTCATTTCCTGTTTCATTGGACGCCAACTGGTAATCTGCTAACGCTTGTTCATCCGAAGCAATTTCATCTTCTTTCTCGTCACGTTGGTTCTTTAAGACATTGATTTCCTCTTGCAACTTCGCTTTCTCGTCCAAAGAGGTGGCATCGTTCAGTTCCAGCTGTTTGGCCGAGATATCATTATCTATATCGTTCAACCATTGCTTATTGATACCCAAACGTTTTGAGGTCAATTCTTCGGGATCATTGATCGATGCCAGGTTGTCAAGCTGTTTTTTTCTTGAGATGTTATACTCCTTGAGGCCGTATTTCGAATCATCCAGGCGGAACTCAGAGGCAAGGGTCTGATCAAAGGTTCCAACAAGTTCGTTGCGCTCATAGTAGTCTAGCTGCCTGATCAGGTTCTGCTTATCTGTTTCAGAAACGGTTCCAGTGTAACCCGGTGCTTTCTGTGCAATCTCCTGAAACAGTTCTTCTGTGTACTTGTTCTCCCCTTCGGAAGTCTGAGATTTCTTCTTCAGATCAATAGCATTGGCCTCCGCCCGTTCAACGTCTAGTTGAATGTCCTCCAGGTCAATCTGTACAGAATTGAGTTCTTCCTGAATACGCTCAATGTCCTTCTTCTTCTTGGCTTGCTCAAGTTCCAGCTGCAACCTTCGTTGTTTGTTGCGCAAGCTGGTCTCTCTTTCCTTTAGACCATCCAGGTATTCGTACGCTTTGTTGGACTTTGTTCTATCTGCGGTAGCCCTATCCAAAGCCAATTGCTTCTCCTGCTCCGTGGCAGATTCGGCAAGTCTGATTTCCTCAAGTCGCTGCTGCAACTCGTTGTAAAACTTGATGGCCTCATCTCTGTTACCTGATGCCAGCGCGTTCTTCATTGCATTGACCAGGGTTCGGGCATTCTTGGCATCCAGGCTTCTCTCCGTGTGCTCAGATTCAATACTCCTGGCAAGGTTGTTAGCCATTGTAGCTTCTGCTGCAAGCTGGCCTCCCTTCTTCTTGTGATCCAGGGCTTCCTGCTCGATCTCCAATTTATCCTCGTCAGACATTCCATCCTTGATGGTTGCCATAAGTCTATCGTACTCCGCAAATTCTTTCGATGCCTCTTTACTCTTAACCTTTGCCTGGTTGTACGTATAATTCATCTCCTGCTTCAAGAGCTTGGTATCATCCTCCAACTTCTTGGCTTGCCCCTCACCACTTGCAAGTAGCTCCTCGTTAGACATGTTCTTATACTGGTAGTCAGATACACTCAGCTTCACAGAGTCCTCGTTGGCGATTTCTGAGGCAAGCGCTTCACTCTCGGTTGAGTTGATATCAAGTGCGGATTGTTTCTTGATCAAATCACGCATCAGCTCCATTCGGTCTGTATTGGAAGCTAATACGTCATCAAACATGTTCTTGATCACCAGTTTCTCATCATCACCCGCACCTACCAGTCTCAGTTCCTGTTTCAATGGACGGAACTCGGTAAGCATTGGTAATTCAACAATACCTGAATGCACAGGCGCATCATCTGTAGTCTCAACCGTTATCTTGAACTTACCACCGTTGCCTGGGAACGAGAGAACGTAGTTACCGTTCTTTCCATCGGTCTTGAATTCTCCCAACACATCTCCTGATCCTTCGTGAATCACCTTGATGACCGCATCCTTCAAATCCGGTCTTGCTTCAGCGATAAAGTCGCCTTTGATCACACTGTAATTAGCCGGCCTTTGCGCTACGCGAACTTTGTACACACTGATCTTACCGTGACCTGTTGTACGTTTAGAAGCGAAGTAAGCAAAGGTGTTGTCAGCATCTGAGATGAACAAGATGTCATCGTCAGGAGAACTAAAGGCGAAATCCAGGTTGGTAGGGCGACCCCATCTGCCAGTATTCTCATCATACTCAGATTTGAACACATCAAATCCACCCATACTGTTGTGTCCTTTCGAACAGAAATAAAGCGTTTTACCGTCCGGATGCATGAAGGGGTAATCTTCATCGAACTTTGTATTGATCTCTGAAGGCAAGCGCTGCGGTGAGCCCCATTCACCTGAAGGAAGTTTTCTGGCGTAAAAGATATCCTTACCACTGGAACCCTTGGCTCCATAACTTGAAAAGTAGACCACATCCGGGTTTTTGGGGATATACATGATGGACGTCTCCCCTTTCTTCTTATCCATTTTGGTCTTGAAGTCATCCGGTTTCACAACAACCTTTCCTCCGATTCCTTTCAGATCATATACCCTGAAGAAATCCCGATCCCCAATGCTCTGCTTTCCAACAACTGCAATGTCTTTGATATCTCCCAAAAGGGTTATACCGTTTTTACACATCTGGATTTGCCTTACCGCATCCAGGTCCGCTGGTGGTTTCTCGGCCTTACTTAAAAACTTGTTGTAATTGCTAATGGCCTCATTGAACTGATAGTTCAAATGGTAGGTCTGAGCCAGAAAGAAGTAGGCATCTGCGTCCACATTGGGTCTTCGACAGGCCATGCGCAGAAATTTCTGCGCCTCATCCATGTTCTTATCTACATAGAGTACACAAGCACCGAAACGGTAGTTGTATTTAGGGTCTTTTGAATAGTTAGCGAGAAGTTGAGCGTAAAGGGGCTTGGCTTCGTTCCATTGCCTGGATACAAAGAACTCGTCTGCTGCTTTTTTGAGCTCATCTTCCGATTTGTATTCAAGCTGGGCAACTGACAACCCGCTCCAACATAGGAAGATTAGCAATAGCAACTGACTCGCAAAATGATGATTCCCCTTCATTCAGTTATTGCTTCTACAAATTTAACACCAATCCTCTACATCACTCATCATCCTCAAGCTCCTGGTTCTTGGAGAAGATCTTTGATTCTTCCCCCCGCAACAGGCGCTTAATGTTCCTGTGGTGGGTAACCACCACTAAAACAGCCATAAACACTGCGAAAATGACCAAACTTCGATGTTCGGTTGCAGCAATGACTGTAACATATACTGCAAAAAACGAAGCTCCGACCATAGAACCCAGTGAAACATAACGAGTTATCAACACGATAAGTATGAAAACTCCTATGCTGGCAAGGGCTGCTTCGTAGTGCATGGCCACTACCACGCCAAGTAACGTAGCAATGCCTTTACCACCTCTAAAGCCTACGTATACGGGAAAAATATGCCCGAGTAACGCTGCAAGCCCTAAAACAAGCTGCATGTTCACAAATAGAGATGTTCCAACTACGTAATCTCCATAAACATAAGGTATTGAACATGCCGCCCAACCCTTCAAAATATCCAGGATTAACACCGGAACACCAGCCCTGGCACCCAAAACACGAAACGTGTTGGTTGCACCGGCATTTCCGCTGCCATACTCACGAACATCTATTCCATAGAAAATCTTGCCGACCCAAACAGAGCTAGGTATGGACCCCAAAAGATAAGCAATGAGCAGAGCGATTAAGTGGGAATATGACGCCATACCTTACTTTGTAAGGTAAAAATAATATTAGTCTAGGTCAAAGTCGCGAATGAAATCACGCTTCTTCTTATCGCTGGAATAGTACATATACGTGAATGGCGTCTCTCCTTTCTGGTGCTTGTACTTCCGTTTGTCAGACTTCAACTCAGAAAGCGGGCCATTGAACTCGTCATTGGAGGATGATACATACATTACGCCTCTTAAATATTCGAAGTAATACCAGTTGTTGGCGTCAATCTCCAGATAGATTCTCACCCTGTCTCCGGAGCGCTTGCGTTGCATCTCCACCTTTCCATTCACATAGCGGTTCACCTGGGTTTTGAAGATGTTTCCGATCCCTATTCTTCCAAATGATCTATAGGCGTTGGCCTTATCGTTCCACTTCATCCTCAATTCATTGATAACTAACGCTTTATTTAACACCTGAGGGATCTTCTTGTACCCACCGTTCAGGTTGATCTGTGCAATCAGCTTATCCGCCTCCGTTTGACCTACTAACTCACGCAAACTCTTCTCAAATACTTCACCTTCAAAGGATATTGGGTCTAGCGTGGCATTGCCCGCAAAATCTTTGGCCATCTTTTCGATCACACCTTGATCGAAGAAGAAGTCAAGGATCATCATCATATCAAAAATGGCATCATCATCCACCTGGTTGTGGACCACAGTACCTGCCGAATTGATTTTAAAGCTTCCGGATTTCATACCAAGGTCCAGTTTACCCTCACCGTATAGCTTACAAGTCTTTGTATTCAAACTCAGGTAATTACCCTGGAACGTTTTGGGTTCTTTCACTTTGTTTTTTGATGAAACCCTATACTCACCAGTGGTCTTGTCATAATACAGCACACCAACTGATTGGATCACACTATGGTCTTGCGTACGTCTATGCCGCTTGGACAGCCACGTAGTGTAGATACCCAACGAATCATTACCCATGTTAACGGCCGCAGAAAGGTTATCGTCAAATTCATTCGTCAGGCTGGAATCGATTGGAATGAATATCTCCAATGGATCTATCTCAGCATGGATCTGGAAGAAATCTCTTGGAAGACCAGCACATTCGTGGGCAATCTTACAATTACCCTTGAACGTCAGGTTCTCGTTATTCGCTTCCAGGAAGACCCTTCCATTGAAATCATACTGTGGACTCAACTTAAACTGTGCGGAATCTTCAATTACACCCGAAGCGTAGGTCTGCAAGGTTGTATCCACCCCAATGTTCTCCAGGTAGATTGGTTGTATCTTCTCCTGTTCATCCACATAATCCACGTACCCGGTGGCCCCGTAGTCCTTCTTACCTCGAATATTCACACTGGCATTGTAAATCTTATGGTTCTGGGTAACGTAGTTCGCTACGATCCTCGCATTGTTCAAGGTTTCGATCTTGGCCTGCTTCTGAATGATCACATGCCCACTATCAGGATAAATCATCGCATCCGCTGAATTGATAAACTTCACTCCCTTACAGTCGATGATCTTCTTTTTCAGGTCATACGTGGCCTTTGGAACATAGAAACTCAGGGAATCCTGCTTCTCATGAACCGATATAAATTGCGAACCATCCAGCTTCACCCCTGTTAGGTCATCCACCTTTCCACCATCTTCATTCGCAGTCATCTCGATGTCGTCATTATCCATGAACCACTTGAATTCCTCCATGAAGCAGATGTACTGGTTCTGTGGGAATTCAATAAAGGAACCACCACCATTGGACTTAAACTCACCATACCTTCCTTTGAAGGTGATGTAGGCGTTTACGTTATTGGTTTTAAAGGCAAGTGCATCTGAACCAACTTCGTCATGAAGATTGAAGTTTGCGGTATCCGATCTAAACTCATCAAACTTGAACTTATAACGGTCTGCAGTAAGGTCAGCCTTATCGAATTTAAACCTTCCCGATCCGGTCAATCCTTGTGGTCTCAAAGCCAATGTTCCGTAGTGCTCAGAACCATCATACATCTTGAATGGTTTATCAATATGCTTCACCACCATAACGTCCTTTTTGGTGAGCCACCTCACCTTCACATTTTCGGAAGTAACTGGCGGAAATTGCACATCAGTTGGCTTCTCCTCAATATCATATGTTTGAGCCACACATGACATAGAATCAGGGAAATACAGAATATCATTAGAAGTTCCTGTTGAGGTAATGTATTCAAACTTACCTTCACCTCTCAAACCTCTATTACTTAGCCTGATTTTATTAAACTGCTGTCCTTTTCCGGCATAAGATGAATATCCACCCGGAGGGGCCTCACGCTCAAAACCAAGGGAATAATCTGCCTGCAATTTCAGGTTCTCCTGAATGTCTGGGAGTATGCCTGCGGACACAAATGTTCCAGCGAAATTGATACCCTCATTTGAGAAGTTATCCAAACTGTCAATCTCGAAAGGTTCTACCTGAAAGTAGAAGTCGTTTCGTTTATACACCCCACCGAAAATGCTCTTCTTATCGTAGTAAACGAAGGATTTCTTGTAACTCTTGAATATGGGGTATTCGGGAAAGGGTTTGACCCCTGATTTATTGAGGCCATTGTCAATGAACAGCTCTCCCTTCATGTCTTCAATTACAGACTTAACAGGAATCTGCTCAACATTGCCATATTCATCCACTTTCTTTCCATCCGCCCGCATTCTAAGCGAATCCACATTGTTCAGGTCGATCTTGAATTGGTCGTAATCAAATGCAAACTCCTTACCGTAGAAATCAAATTTACCTGCCCTTACGATACCGGAAAACAACATATCCCGATTCTTCTTCACCAATAATTCCCCATGTTGCGGAATGATGAATACCTGCTGGGAATCACTTAAAAGCACGGCTCTTACACCAGAAATACGCAGGTCATAGTTGATCAGGTTCAGAGATGCATTGTCCTTGCCAGAAACCTCAGAATGAACTGCAATGGCATCATAGTCAACCTTTCCAGATCTTGAATAATAGTAATGAATCAACTTATCCCGAATAACGAATTTGGCATTGTCGTAATCATAGAAAACGAAACCGGCAATAGACAGCTGCATCAACAAAGACTGAACCTGTTCCTTCGAAAGCCGCATGTGTTCAGCCAAATCTCTTTCATAGGCCACGTTCGTATCCAGCTTTTCCTTCAACTTCATGATCTCATAGAAAGGATGAACCATTGCGTTGGCTTGCATCCTATCGAACCGAGCCTTCTGGAACAGATCCGTTGATTCAAAGTGTGCATCCTTCTTGGTACCACCAACGAGATTGCCCATATGAACAGTGGTTTCATCGATGTTCCAGTTGATCACCTCAACATCTATATCCATCTTATGGAAAGAACTGTAGTAATTACTCTTGGCCAATCCCTTGTAATCCCTGATCAGGTTTACCTCTCGTTTATCAAAGAAACACTTGAATGATAACCCTGGATGCACCAAACTATCCTTATCCAGTCTAAACGTAACCTTGGCGGAGGTGGAGGTAATTCTGTCCTTTCGAATCGCAAACCGCTTGGAAGAAACGATCAGGAAAGGAGCTGATTCCCGGTAAAAGATTACATAAGCGTCCGCCTCCGCACTACCTGAACCGAGGAATTTCGCGCCATACATAGAAAACCCACCATCATAGTCCACATTCGGAGTGATGTTCTTAATTACAATTCGCTTGTTATAGGAGTCAAACCGCGGATAGGTAGCTGATTTAGGTTTTACGTTAGCGAGAATCTTCTCCTTCAGTTTACCCATCAATGGTTTCTCGAGGTAAACCTTGTTCGTAAACATCACTGAATCTGCCTCATACGTGGGCGATTTCATCTTGATCTTATAACCTTTGAGTTCAGCAAAAATCTCATCCTTTGCAAAACCGGCACGCTCCCAGTAAACCTTACCACCACGACCATACCACATCTTCTCTGTTGGATAGTAGACGCCTTTGGTATCGTAGATCACAGCGCTATCACGCTTTGCGAAACACTTCAAATGGAGAGATTCGAATACCAGTTTTGGAAGACTGTCAAAATCAAATTTGAAATCGAGATTGCTACTCTCCCATTCCGTTGACGGTGATTTATAGATCAGGTTGAACTCAAACAGGTTATAGCTCATCTGAATATAGTCCCTAAACTTGGTAGCCTTCCGGAAGTCCAGAAGCTTATTTACACTGCTCTGCCACGCTCCAAAACTTTCTCCGGACTGCGTTTCAGACTCCACAAATGCCTGAACAGTAAATAGATAGTTCTTAAAATCAGGAAACGGCTTGATCGCGCGTTTCTTGATCATCTTATTACAAATTTGATATACACCTTTCCTTTCAGCCACTGAGAACTTACCCCCGTACCAGGCCAATTCAAACTCCTTCATAAAGAACTTGGCCTCTTTCGGACGCGCATTGGTAAGGAACACCTTCATTTCCTCAAAGAACTTGATAGAATCAGGTGTAAAACTCTTGATCGAAGTCTGGGCAAACGTACTACCCGCGATCAGTAAACATATGATGACACTAAGCTTTCTCATACTTCAACATGCACCAGTCGTTCTTCGATTCAGTGGCAACTAAAGATAGTCCTAAATCAACCGCAAGCGCATTCATTTTTTCAACATCCTGTTTATAAAAGCCACTCAGCATAATACTTCCATTATCATTAAGCAAACTGGCATAAGCCGGTAGTTGTGCCAGGAGTACATTCCTATTGATATTGGCCAGGATCAGATCAAACCGACTGCCTTTATCTACATCAAGAATGCTGCCAAGCCTTACATCCACATTCCGCACACCATTCAGCGCACAGTTTTCTGTGGCATTCTCATATGAGAAATCGTGGTTATCGATGGCTACCACCTGTTCTGCTCCACGCTTTGATGCCAGAATTGCCAAAACTCCTGTTCCACTGCCCATATCCAGCACATGCTTACCTGCAACATCCTCCAGTAATAACTGACAAACCATTAAGGCAGTAGTTGCATGATGACCTGTACCAAAGGACATCTTGGGATTAATTAGGACATCGTTGGGCCTCAATTCCATATTATGGAACTCGGCAACGATCCTACAGTCGTCCGTAATATCAACAGGTTCGAAGTTTGATTCCCAGTTCGCATTCCAATTCTGATCCTCGTAGGACTCCCACTCCGTTTGACATTGGTAGCGTTCTGAGATTTCCTGAACTTCATTCTTCAGTTGATCTGAAACATCCTCCTTTTGAATGAACGCTTCAACGGTCCGATCAATTGTCTGGAACGTATGGAAGGGATACTCACCCAGCTCAGCCACGATAATCTCATCCTCGAACCCCTGAGGAACGGTTATGGTTAACTTAAATCCTTCCACTTAGAAGGACTGAATGATACCAAAGAAGTCAGCAGCAGTTAACGAAGCTCCACCGATCAATCCACCGTCAATGTCTAACTGCGCAAAGAGCTCTTTAGCGTTTGAAGGCTTACAGCTACCGCCATAAAGCAATGATATGTCCGCTCCCGCTGCACCGAAAATAGATTTCAGTTCCTCACGAATGAATGCGTGCATTTCCTGTGCTTGTTCGGGTGTTGCGGTATGTCCGGTGCCTATAGCCCAAACAGGCTCATAGGCCACCACGAGTGCTTCAGGGTTTACATCACTGGAAAGCACCTCTTTAAGTTGATCAGACACCGTAGTCTTGTGCTCCCCGGCATTCCTTTCTTCGATGGTCTCTCCGCAACAAAGCACTGCAGTGATAGATGCGGCTTGAGCTGCCATTAGCTTCTCTCCCAGAAACTCGCTTGATTCATTGAAATACGCCCGCCTTTCACTGTGTCCTATCAGTACAAACCTGGCCCCCATCTCTGCAAGCATATCCGCTGATATCTCGCCTGTATAAGCACCTGTTCCCTTGGTGTGGCAATTCTGAGCGCCACAGCTAAAATGACCTTTCAAATGCTGTAGGCAGTGATCTAGATATAGGCTCGGTGGCGCAATCCAGGCTTCTACGTTGTCAGGAATCTGACTTGCACCGTTTTGCAAATCATCCACCAACCGGACCGCATCCTCAGGTAGAGGATTCATCTTCCAGTTACCTGCTACAATCTTCTTTGGCATTACTGAATTCTAACTCTAGGGTCGAGGATACCGTAAGTGATATCCACAAGCACATTGATGAATACAAAGATGATGGAGAATGTAAGTACGCCACCCATTACCACCGGTAGGTCATATTTGATCAGCGCCTGGTAAATCTGCCATCCTATTCCCTTCCAGGAAAACACCATCTCTACAAACAGTGCTCCTGCAAGAAGGCTAGCGAACATACCGGAAACCGCAGTAATAACTGGATTTAGTGCATTCTTCAACGCGTGTTTGATGATAACGATGCGCTGACCCAGCCCTTTCGCCTTTGCGGTTCGGATGTAATCCTGCGACAGCACTTCCAGCATTGAGTTTCGTGTTAGCTGCACGATCACAGCCAGTGGCCTGATCGCAAGCGTAAACCCAGGAAGGATCAAATTCTTTAAATCCAGGTACTCTTCACCCGTGAAGTCATCAATGGAATATAAACTACCGTGAGTTCCCAAGCCTGTCCAGTCACCCCACACGAAACCAAATAACCATGCGAAGATGATCCCTACAAAGAAGGAGGGTCCAGAAAGTCCAAGAATGGACGTGAACAGAATCGATCTATCCATCCACGTAGACTTTCGAATAGCTGAGATCACGCCCAACAATACACCCAACAGCGTTGCAACCAATATAGAGGTCAAAGCCAGCACGGCTGTCTCAGGCATAGAATCCTCAAGAATCTCAGATACTTTTCTCTTTGTTTGGTAAGACCTTCTAAGATAGGGCACCTTGCTTACCAACTTCTTCTCACCCATGGTAAGCAACGGTGTGAACTCGTATTTGGAAGTATCAAGATAGAAATGGCTTTCCTGATCGAGTGAATGCACAGATACCGGGCTGATGTCGTTCACATACATCGCAAACTGTACGGTAAGCGGCTGATCAAGTCCTAAGTCCTTATTAATAATCTTGATGGATTCCTCATCGGCACGCTGTCCCATCATCATCCGGGCAGGATCTCCCGGAAGTACGTTAAAGAGTAGGAAAACAACGCTTACAACCCCTGCAAGCACTAGAAATCCATAGATTATCCTTCTGACGATAAACTGAATCAACTCTCCTCAATTTTTAACAAACCCGACTTCACAATTTCCTCATATGGCGGAAGATTCTTCCAATGCCATTTGCCTAAGATAGTACCTTTCCGCAATAACAAGACACCAGGATTGGACCTCACCACCGTTTTCAGTACGGTTTCATCACCGTAGTAGAAATCAAATCCCAACTGGTGATCGTGTCGCAATTGATCTGTTTGGTTATAGGGTGATGCCGTTAAGCCAACTATGTATGCACCACCGCTGAAGGCTTCCTCTCCCAGTTTGCGAATTGCTTCTCCAGCTTCCGGGGGAAAATCGTTTACATTCTTTGATATGACAATGAACAGGTTACCCGGGTCCTCCATAAAGTCCATGGTCACCTCATTCCCGTCAACATCCATGATGACGAAATCTGAAATTGGTGCCTCAGCACCCTTCTGAACCAATCTTGATTCAGTATTTACCCATACCCAGGTGGAGTCGTCCCAGGGATAATTCTCCTGGTTGAAATCCTTCACTTCACCTGTTTCTGAATTCTTATAAGTAAGTACCGATTCGTAGATATCTTGCGGTGCATCTGGTGGAAGCGTCATGAGTTCCGGCATATTGTTACCTACAGCGTATGGCCTGTAATCTCTTGCTGGCAGACCGTTGATATTGCTCCAGATAAAGACGCCAGTGAGTACAGCCATCAATCCCGCGATGGTCCATTCAGTTCCTTTTTTAACGAACAGTTTGATCGCAAAGTGACCGATTACACCCACACACAACGCGGTGATAAAGAAAGGCCAATCAAACACCCAACTATAGAAACCAGTTACTGCCAACGCACCGATCAGAATGAAGCGGTCTGCTTTCCAGTCGTTCAGTTCGATCTTTTTGCGCATGAAGAAGATGGGAATCAACAAAACAAACAGAATGATGTCTTTCCAGAACGATTCCCACGGTGTAAGACTTCTACCCAGACTACCCTTCATTGCATCTCCAAAACACCCACAATCTGTAACACAGGTCACCCTTTTCTCTACAGCAACCCCATCAACCATCACTTCGTAAGTTCCACTCGGATCACATGTTGCGGTATAGGCCGTCAGCCATGCGAAGAAAATGGTAAGTGCAAGTAAGGACCAGGATGCCAGTTTCATTTTACCTCCAAACAGCACTGCGAAACCCAGTATGACCTCTGCCGCGCAGGCTGCGATAGCCAGTGCCAGTGCATATGGCTCAAGAAAAGGAAGGTTCAATGCGCTTTCAGCAAAGTACTCCTCGAGCTTATAGGAAAAACCTAGTGGATCATTGGCTTTGATGATTCCAGACACCACGAACGTTGAGCCAACCAAAATCCTACAGATGTGTATTAAGTACTTCATGTTTCTGTTTTCACTCAAGTTAGGCTTTCGATCTCTTCAATTTTTTGCGTTAACAACTTCTTAAGGATGATTAACAAATTTTATGAGCCTTCTGACATTCTAATTAGTGCGAAGACTGCATAATTCAACATGTCCTGGTAATTCGCATCAATCCCCTCTGATATTACCGTCTTCCCCTCATTGTCCTCAATCTGCTTCACCCGGTGTAATTTCTGAAGTATCATATCTGTAAGGCTGCTTACCCGCATCTCACGCCAGGCTTCTCCATAATCGTGGTTCTTATCTTCCATCAATTGTTTGGTGTCTGCAACAATCTTATCATACCTGGCAATGGTATCTTCTGGTAACAAATCTGGTTCATCTGCTACCCCCAGCTCTAACTGGATAATCGCAATCACACAGTAATTAATGATAGCACGGAACTCATCCTCTATGCCCTCTCCAACCTTGTTCTCACCTGTTTCTTCAATAGACCTGATCCTTTTCGCCTTGATGTATATCTGATCGGTGAGCGAGCTTGCCCTCAATATTCTCCACGAAGCACCATAGTCCTGCATCTTCTTAGAGAAGATTTCCCTGCATTTTTCTATTATTGAATCGTATTGAATTGAAGTGCTCAAACCTATGTCCGAAGAGGTTGATTTAAGGGGGTCGAAAGATAAAATTTTTTCAAGGAAAAGCCTTTCTGAAAACGGCACCAATACGTTCGAATTTCCGCGCCCACTCGTAATGGGTATTGTAAACATTACCCCAGATTCCTTCTTCGCGGACAGCCGTTCTTCTGAAGCAAGCATTACCAGCCACGTTGAAGCCATGCTAGAAGCCGGGGTGGATATCGTTGATATTGGTGGGCAGAGCACCAGGCCCGGGGCCGAACAGGTAGGCACGCATGAAGAAGTTTCACGCGTATCTCCGGTCATTGAAAAGATCAGGACAGCATTTCCAGACCTTGTTATATCTATTGATACATACAATGCAGAAGTGGCCAGACAGGCCATTTCCTCTGGTGCAGATATTGTTAACGACATATCGGGAGGCACATTCGACCCATCCATTGTTGCTGTGGCGGCAGAAACTAACGTACCCTTCATTATTGGTCATGCTCCTTCGAGACCAGAAACAATGCAAAACAATCCTCAATATGCGGATGTGGTGAAAGAACTCAAATCCTATTTCGCAGAGCGCATCCAACATTTCCAGGATGCTGGCGTTAATGAACTGGTAATAGACCCCTGCTTTGGATTCGGGAAGACCGTAGACCATAATTACCAACTCATGTCCAGTCTGGATGACTTTCTTATCTTCGGAATACCAATACTGGTAGGGGTTTCTCGCAAGTCGATGATAAACAAAGTACTGAGTATCAGTCCGAAAGATGCCTTAAACGGCACAACAGCGCTCAATATGGTTGCCTTAATGAAGGGTGCTTCCATCTTGCGTGTTCATGATGTAAAAGAAGCAAGAGAGACCGTTCAATTGTTCCAAAAACTCAAAGCCAATAGCTGATGAAAGCGATATTCTGTTTTGAGTTGTTCGATTTTCTACCAGTTCGCCTGATCGATGTTGTTGACATTATTCTCGTAGCGATCCTCATTTACCAGTTGTACAAACTTGTTCGGGGAACGGTTGCGATCAGGATATTCTTTGGAATTCTTGCCATTTATCTGGTTTGGCAACTTGTGAAGGCACTAAAGATGGCGCTGCTTAGTCAGATTCTCGGCCAGTTTATCGGGGTTGGTGTGATCGCCTTAATCATTGTATTCCAACAGGAGATAAGGCGCTTCCTATTGATGATTGGCACCACAGGTGTGTTGGGTAAAATTGGTGACAAGCAATTTCTTCGAAATGTGCGAAAGGGTGCCAGAAGTTCGAAAGTGTTCAATATAGATGCCATCATGGATGCTGCGAGAGATATGGCAAAGACCAAAACAGGGGCCCTGATCGTATTGGTAAGGAGCAATGACCTGAATCTCTATAACAACCTCGGAGAACAGATCGATGCGCAACTTTCCTCCAATATGGTGAAAACCATTTTCTTCAAGAACAATCCCATGCACGATGGGGCCATCATCGTCTCCAATAACAACAAGATCATTTCTGCGAAATGTGTACTTCCAGTATCCGATACAACAGACATACCCGACAACCTGGGTTTGCGTCACCGCGCAGGAATTGGCATAACGGAACGCTCTGCCGCTATGGCGCTTATCGTATCTGAAGAGTCAGGCAAGCTTGCGCTCGCGCACAACGGTAAAATTGACCTGGGTATTCACGAAGATGAGATCCGAGACAGGATCGAGCAGTTCATGAGCTAAGACTCCTGCTTCGCTTCTATTTCCTTAATGAGTTCTTCCGGAGTTTTGCCCAATTGATCAAGAATCACTTTGGTTTGTTCCACCATGTGATGACTTGGGTATTCTTTCATAAAACGCTCGTAGCACTCCCTGGCCCTATCATAATCCTGAAGCTGGTTTTCAAAAACATATCCCTGTAGAAACAAGGCATCGGCTAGCTTCTCGTATTCCGGATATTCTTTCTCCAACTTCTGATAGTACTTCACAGATTCAATGCTGCGCTTCAGGCTGGAGCTCACCTCTCCTGCCCTGAACAGATACTCAGGACTCTTGGGATCGTCTGGATAGTTGTCTACAAACTCGGAGTATTCTCTAACGATGGCATGCGCAGCACCTTCATCATAGTGTTCAACATTGCGAAATAACTTCTCCTCCAGAGCATTAATGTCTTTCAACCGCTCTTCTTTGGTTGGTGGAGCATTCGTATCGGTTTGTTCTACCGTTGTCTCCTCCGTTCCTCCGGAACACGCCATCAACAATGCAATTGGAAGTGCTAATACCAGTCTTTTCATGGTTATCTCTTTACACCTGGGAAACGCATCTTGTACTTGACCGCTACGTTTCCTTTTGAAATATCATTTAGCCTTGACTTTAGCAGGCGCTTTTTCAAGGGACTTAATCTATCTGTAAACAACACACCTTCTATGTGGTCGTATTCATGCTGGACAATGCGCGCTGCAATACCTGTGAAATTTTCTTCCACCAACTCCAAATCTTCATTATAATATTCCACAACGATGTCTGGCTGTCTTGCAACATCTTCTCGAATGCCTGGAATACTAAGGCATCCCTCATTGAACTTCCACTCCTTTCCTTCTTCCTCAACAATGATTGGATTAATGAAGGTGCGCTTGAAGCCTTCCAATGAAGGTTCATCCTCCGCAAAGGGTGAGGCGTCAACAATAAATATTCTGTAACCAAGTCCAACCTGCGGAGCCGCCAATCCTACTCCTTCAGCATTGTACATGGTCTCATACATGTCTTCCAGTATCTTCTTCAACTCCGGATCATTCAGATCAATTTCCTCAGCTTCCTTTTTTAGAACCGGATCTCCATATGCTACAATAGGCCTAATCATGCGCCAAAATTAACTTTTTGACCGGTTTAGCTTGTCCAGGTACCCCTGAAGAATAATTGTAGCACTCACCTGATCAATCATGCCCTTATCTTTTCGTTTTTGCTTGGGGAGCCCTCCGCTTACCATTGCCTGTACCGCCATCTTGGAAGTAAACCTTTCATCTTCAAACGCTACTGCTACTCCATTAAATTTAGACTGAATCTGCTTCGAAACTTTTTCGATTTCAGGAACGATCTCCGATGGAGTATTATCGGTGTTTCTGGGATATCCAAGAACTATCTCATCCACTGATTGTTCATTCAGATAACTCTGTAGAAATGGGAAAAGTTCATGTGTAGGAACAGTCTTTAATCCAGATGCTATCATCTGGGTTGGATCTGAAACTGCGATTCCACACCGTTTCAGACCAAAGTCTATCGCCATGATTCTTCCCATTGACTGAGCCTTGCAGGACGCAATTTTAGTTACTTTTGCACAAACATCTGGTATGTCAGAATTGAATAGCATAGAGGAAGCGATTGAGGACATCAAGAATGGTAAAGTTGTTATCGTTGTTGATGATGAGAACAGGGAGAATGAGGGGGACTTTATCACCGCAGCTGCCAACGTAACACCTGAGATTATCAATTTCATGGCAACACATGGTCGCGGACTGATCTGTGCTCCTCTTATCGAGAGCCGTTGCGATGAACTTGGTCTTGAGCTCATGGTAAGCGACAATACAGCGTTACATGAAACTCCATTCACTGTATCTGTTGATTTATTGGGACATGGATGTACAACGGGTATCTCTGCTTCAGACAGAGCGAAGACTGTACAGGCGCTTATCAATCCTGACACAAAGCCCGAGGAGCTTGGAAAGCCCGGACACATCTTCCCATTGAAGGCAAAAGCCGGAGGTGTACTGAGAAGAACCGGACATACGGAAGCCACTATAGACCTGGCGCGACTGGCAGGATTCGAACCTGCTGGTGTGCTCGTTGAGATCATGAATGAAGACGGTACGATGGCGAGACTTCCTCAGCTGTTCGAGATCGCGAAACAGCATGACCTGAAAGTCATTTCCATAGAAGACCTTGTGGCTTACAGGATGGAACACGAGTCTTTGATCGAAGAAATCGTTTCCGTGAATATGCCTACCCTGTGGGGCGATTTTCAACTAACCGCCTTCAAACAGACCACTACCGGTGAGGAGCACCTCGCGCTGACTAAAGGCACATGGGAAAAGAATGAACCTGTTATGGTCAGGGTGCACTCTTCATGCTTTACTGGAGATCTATTGGACTCATTACGCTGCGATTGTGGTACACAGTTGCATAAGGCCATGGAAATGATCAACCAGGAAGGAAAAGGTGCATTGATCTATATGATGCAAGAAGGCAGAGGTATTGGGCTGATCAATAAACTAAAAGCGTACAAGCTTCAGGAAGAAGGGCGGGATACTGTAGAGGCTAACCTTGAGCTTGGTTTCAATATGGATGAAAGAGATTACGGTATTGGTGCTCAGATACTAAGACATCTGAACATCACCAAAATGCGTTTGATCTCCAACAATCCAAAGAAAAGAACCGGCTTGATCGGATATGGCCTGGAAATTGTGGAGAATATAGGACTGGAAGTTCAGCCCAACGAGCACAACCACAAGTATCTTGAGACCAAAAGAGATAAGATGGGACACTCATTGAAGCTGAGTGAATAACAACCATTGAAGAAACTCAAGCATTTATCGTTCCGCGCATTTGTATTTGTCAGCCTGGTGGCCGGCATACTGCTTATTTGTTCCAGTCTAGGACAATTCTTTGACCCCATCTCGTTTTGGCCTGCGGCTATTGTAGCTATTGGCTTCCCTTTTCTCATCATAGCAAATGTGGTCATAGCACTTGTTTGGCTCTTCATCAAAAAAAAGCTTGCACTTATTCCGTTGATCTGCCTATTGGCCTCATCCTGGTGTTTCCCGAGGTTCTTCCAATTTGGCAGTAAAGAAGAAGCTAGCGGTGTAAAGATCATGTCGTTCAACGTTCGTTTGTTCGATCTGTACAACTGGTCGGGAAACAGAGAAACCAGAGACCGAATCTTCGATTTACTCAGTAAGGAACAACCAGACATACTATGTATTCAGGAGTTTTACCAAACCAATGACAAGCGCGAGCATTTCAAAACGCTGGATACCATGCTTACGTTCCTTCAAGCACAGGAGTACCACGTTCACTATACAACTACTCAGTACGAAAAGCGCCACAATTGGGGCATTATCACCTTGTCTAAATATCCCATTATTGGCGAGCAAACCATCGCATTTGACAACAGTAAGAACAATGTGTGCATTGCGTCAGATATCGTAATTGAAAAAGACACATTGCGGGTGTTTAACGCTCACCTTGCAAGTCTGCACATTGGTAAACAGGAATATGCCTTCATTGAAAATCCAACTGAGAAAGACCAGGAAGAACAACTGGATCAAGGCATTAATCTCACTAAACTGCTCAAAAGAGCGTTTATGAAGAGGTCAACGCAAATTGCGCAACTCAAAGGCAATCTTACTTCCTCTAAGTATCCCGCCATTCTTTGTGGCGACTTCAATGACACTCCATCTTCGTACGCATACAACGAAATTGCTGGCGTCATGGAAGATGCCTTCATTCAATCTGGCTCAGGAAGCGGAAGAACGTACGTTGGAAAGTTCCCTTCTTTCAGGATAGATTACATTTTCGTTCCAGAAGGATACAGTACAAACAACTTCGTTACGCACGATGAAGTACTATCCGATCATAAAGCCATTTCATGCTACGTTGGATTGCCTCAGGACTGATGCTGGCACTTGTGTCTTGTAGCGGGATTGAGCAAGATCCAACCGAAAGTCCAGTGATCGAAAAAGAACCTCCCAAGTGTTCTTACACAATTTTCAATTTGAATGGACACTGGGGGTTTGATACTTACATTGGTGATTCCATGGCCAAGCATGTAACCTGTTACGTAGAAGGTTCAGACACTACCTACCTTAACAGCTTTCAACAAGCAGATTCTTGTGCCAATGCATATTGTGAGGGGATAGAGCTACCCGATGTTTGAGAAAGGCATGGCCTCTCCAAGTCTTGCACCCTTCTCGGTATCCTTAAGAATGCAGCACTCATTTACAGAATCGTGTTCCAGGAATAGAACGTAATCGTTCTCCAAAGCCTCTTGTAGGAACCTCCCCTTCTCTTCCATGGTGAGCAAAGGTCGGGTATCGTAACCCATAACATACGCTAACGGAATGTGGCCCACCGATGGGATCAAATCTGCCATGAATACCACCGTTTTACCATTGTAGTTGATCTTTGGCAGCATCTGCGCTTCGGTATGTCCATTCACTGTGATGTAATCAAAGCCATCCCATCCATCTTTGTCAGCAAACTTCAATTGTCCAAATTCCTGCATAGGAATTAGGTTCTCCTTCAGAAAGGATGCCTTTTCACGTGAATTCGGATTTGTAGCCCATTCCCAATGACTGGAGTGTGACCAATAGGTAGCATTCCTGAAGGTAGCCTCATAAGCTGTTCGATCTCTATTCCATTTCACACCACCTCCGCAATGATCAAAGTGCAAGTGGGTGAGAAACACATCAGTGATGTCATCGAATCCAAATCCATGCGCTGCCAGAGATTTTTCCAATGAATCATCTCCATGCAGGTAATAGTAGCTAAAGAACTTCTCTGATTGCTTCTCTCCTATTCCATTGTCAATAAGGATCAACCGGTCGCCATCTTCCACCAACAGCGAACGCATGGCCCAACTACACATGTTGTTCTCATCTGGTGGATTGGTTCTACTCCAAATTGACTTAGGAACAACTCCAAACATGGCGCCCCCATCGAGCTTGAAATAACCATTGTTCACCGGGTATAGCTTCATTTCCTGCGTTTTGAACGAAGATAAAGGAAGCCGGCAATAAACAGCGGGCTATTTAAAAGATTCTTGGTTGCCATTCTACTCAGAACACACTACATGTAAATTGCGGTATGCGTGTACACTTCATAGCCATTGGTGGCAGCGCGATGCACAATCTTGCCATTGCACTTCACAAGAAAGGATTTACCGTAACTGGATCTGACGATGAGATCAGAGACCCCTCAAGATCGAGACTAGATCAACATGGGCTTCTACCAGCAACCGAAGGCTGGAACCCCGAAAGGATCAGTAATGAGCTTGATGCGGTAATCCTGGGTATGCACGCCAGGGAGGACAATCCAGAATTGGCGAGAGCGCAGGAATTGGGTGTACATGTATACTCTTATCCTGAATATCTGTATTCCGTTTCAAAGGATAAGAAAAGACTGGTTATTGCCGGTAGTCATGGGAAGACTACGATTACCAGCATGATTCTTCACGCATTAAAGGCCCAACGCCTGGATTTTGATTATATGGTAGGTGCGCAACTCGAAGGCTTCGACACCATGGTAGGGATTACCGATGCGCCCATCATGGTGCTGGAAGGTGATGAGTACCTATCCTCCCCTATTGATCGAAGATCCAAGTTCCTACACTATAGGCCACATGCTACTATCATTAGTGGTATTGCGTGGGATCACATTAACGTATTCCCGGAATATGATGGATATGTGGACCAGTTCAGGAAGCTCATTCAATCCATTGAACCAGGCGGACATTTGATCTATTACAAAGGTGATGAGGAACTTCCTGCACTGGCCGGTGAGACATCCACCCAGAACCTTAAAGTAATAGCATATGACAGCCCTACTTATGTGACTACCGATGAATCCACGGTCGTATCATTCAATGGAGTCGACTACCATCTCCAGGTTTTTGGTGCGCATAATCTCCAAAACCTGGAAGCCGCAAGAGAAATGTGTGCGACCATCGGTATAAGTGGTCATGATTTCTACAGCAGTATGGGTTCGTTCACCGGTGCAGCAAAGAGAATGGAATTTGTCGCTGAAAATGCTCATTCGGTGGTGATCAAAGATTTCGCGCACGCCCCGTCCAAAGTGAAGGCTACGGTAAATGGTGTAAGGGAAAAGTATCCTGATAAGCGTGTGGTTGCTGTATTCGAACTTCACACGTTCTCTAGCTTGAACAAAGCATTTCTTCCACAATATGCGGGTGCTTTGGATGCTGCAGATATTGCCATGGTAAGTTACGATCCAGCTGTTGTGGCGCACAAGAAACTGCCAGAGATCAGTATTGAAGACGTGGCCAGCGGTTTTGCGAATAAAAGTGTCCAGGTATTCCAGGGCGTTCAACCCATGGTAAACCAGCTCAAGGAAAATCAGGGGGACAATACAGTTTACCTCATCATGACCAGCGGAGGCTTTGCTGGAATAGATATCAATCTATTGGGGAACGAACTTCTTTCTTGATATCACCTTGCGGTACACCACTGCCACAACACTTGCGTACAACAAACTCAGACAGATCAGACCAAGGAAAGTGTAGAAAGCTTGCTGCTTAGACGTATACATAAACCTCGCAAGGACAACCATATTCTTGTAGTTCTCCTTTACCTGGGCGAAGGTCTGCTCAGCTTCTTCTGTAGGATTGCTTTCGTACTTATCACGCTCTTCAATGAAGTACTCTTCGTATGATGACACCGTTTCGTCAAATTTCACATCGAAGAAGTCAACGTCAACCCTCGCGTAGTAGTAAAAAGTGAACAACCCCATAAGCAGGGAGAAGAAAACTCCTCCCCTTAGCGCGGTCTTGAAATAATCTGCAAAGCGAACCTCCTTCATTGGAACTGTTGGTTCCTTTTTCTTCTTTTTAGAATCTTGCTGAACAACAGGCGGGGCGGATAATTGCGCGGAACGTGCGCTAAGTACGGTTACCACCATCAGGATGGCCATGTAAACAAATACAATGGTCATCTCCATCTGTCCATGTTGCGCATCATTTACATAAACGGCAAGCTTGAAAATGATGCCAAGCAACGCACAGAAAATAGCTATGGAAAGTGGTTTCTTAAACAACCCTCACTACGAGTTCATAGAAGCCAGGAACTCCGTATTGTCCATGGTTTTACCCATACGATCCTTAAGGAATTCCATTGCCTCAACCGGATTCATGTCAGCAATGTGGTTTCTCATGATCCACATCAACTGAGTAACATCCTTCGGCATAAGAAGGTCTTCTCTACGTGTACTGGATGCAACCACATCAACAGCAGGATAAATCCTTCTGTTAGAGATCTTGCGATCAAGTTGCAGTTCCATGTTACCCGTACCCTTGAATTCTTCAAAGATCACCTCATCCATCTTGGAACCTGTTTCCGTAAGTGCAGTTGCCAGAATGGTAAGTGAACCGCCATTCTCAATCTTTCTTGCAGCACCGAAGAATCTCTTAGGCTTGTGAAGTGCGTTTGCATCTACACCACCTGAAAGAACCTTACCGGATGCCGGTGAAACGGTATTGTAAGCTCTAGCAAGACGCGTAATAGAATCCAAGAGGATCACCACATCATGTCCACATTCAACCATTCTCTTGGCTTTCTCAAGAACGATGTTGGCAAGTTTTACGTGTTTCTCAGCTGGCTCATCAAACGTAGAAGCTACAACTTCAGCATCTACACTTCTCGCCATGTCTGTTACTTCCTCCGGACGCTCATCGATCAAAAGGATGATCATGTAGGCCTCAGGGTGGTTGTGCGCAATCGCGTTGGCCACCTCCTTAAGGAGCATTGTCTTACCCGTTTTTGGCTGGGCAACGATAAGTCCTCTTTGTCCTTTACCAATAGGCGTAAACAGGTCTATTACCCTTGAAGACAATGTCGCTTTGGGATGGTCAGTAAGCTTGAATTTCTCATCTGGAAACAGCGGAGTAAGGTATTCGAACGGAACCCGATCTCTTACAAAGTCCGGCTGTCTGTTATTGATAAGGTCTACTTTGATCAGCGGGAAGTACTTCTCTCCTTCCTTTGGAGGGCGCACACTTCCTCTCACTGTATCCCCTGTCTTAAGACCAAACAACTTGATTTGAGACTGGCTGACATAGATATCATCTGGAGAGTTCAGGTAGTTGTAATCCGAAGACCTCAAGAACCCATAGCCATCTGGCATGATCTCAAGCACACCTTCGGAAACAATAATTCCATCGAAGTTGTAGCCAATCTCCTTCGCTGTTTGCTCTCCTTTGTTAACGTGGTCGTCTCTTCTTTGACGGTGCTCTCGCTTGCCATTATTTCGACCTTTACCGTTATCATCTTTTCGTTTATCTCCATTGCCTTTGTTGTTGTCTTCTTTTGCTTCAGACTTTTCCGGCTTCTCCGACTTATCGGACTTAGGAGCTTCTTCGCTTGCAGCTTCGTTGTTTTCTTTTCGTTCAACTTTCTTCTCTCGTTGAACAGGTTCAGCATCGCGCTGAATTCTTTTTCTCTTTGGCTTTTCGCCATCATCTCCTTCAGACTTTGGCTGAACAGCCTGTTCGTCAAGGATTTTGTACACGAGCTCTTGTTTTTTAAGCTTATCGAAACCTTCCAGATTCATTTTTTCTGCGATCTCTCTAAGCTCTTCTACTTTCTTCTTGTTAAGCTCTAGAATGTCGTACATATACAATAGTTATTAGACTGAATTATAGAATTATAAGGGGGGAAATTTGATCAAGAAATAATCGGAAAACGTAAAATCTACCAGAACTTGGTGGTGCAATATTACAAATTTATTCAGTGCGTATTTCAATTCACTTTACATTTTACCGAATTCGAGGTAAAAGCAGTCGTGGTGCGTGTTTTAATGTGGATAAATATTAACATTGAAGGCATTGTCATTTCAAAAAAAAGAGAACCTTTGCTGAACGCACAAGGCTATTCTATGTTTAACCAATTAGATACTTATGACGGAGCATGGTGTGAAAGCAAACAACGCCAATCTTGAGGCTTTAGGTCTCGGAGGCGTAAATGAAGTATTCTGGAATCTATCCCCTGCAGAATTAGCACAAAAGACAGTTGAATTAAACGAGGGCTCTATTGCGAGCTCTGGAGCGTTAGCGATCGACACCGGAGAATTTACCGGTAGGTCTCCCAAAGACAGATTTGTTGTAGAAGATGACATCACACGAGATACAGTGTGGTGGGGCGACATCAACATTAAGTTTGATGCGGACAAGTTTGACCGGCTTTATAACAAGGTAACGAACTACCTCAATGGCAAGACGGTTTACGCACGTGACAGTTATGTATGCGCTGACCCTTCGTACAGATTGAATGTACGGTCCATTACAGAAAGACCTTGGTCAAGCATCTTTACTTACAATATGTTCCTCAGGCTTGAGGAATCAGAGGTAGCGGATTTCGAACCGGACTGGACGATTATCTGTGCCCCCGGGTTCATGGCTGATCCAGCTGTGGATGGAACAAGGCAGCACAACTTCGCGATCATGAACTTCACAAAGAAGATTTTACTGATCGGAGGTACAGGTTATACCGGTGAAATGAAGAAAGGAATCTTCTCTGCGCTGAATTTCATTCTTCCACATGAAAGAAACGTACTATCCATGCACTGTTCTGCCAATGTTGGTGAGCAAGGCGATACTGCTGTTTTCTTTGGATTGTCTGGGACAGGAAAGACTACGCTTTCCTCGGACCCTAACAGAAGATTGATTGGTGATGATGAACACGGATGGTCTGAGAACTCCGTATTCAACTTTGAAGGTGGGTGCTATGCGAAATGTATTGACCTTACAAGAGAAAAGGAACCTCAGATTTACGATGCGATTAAGCCAGGCGCCCTTTTGGAAAACATCATGTACAAGGAAGGTACCAATGAGGTGGATTTTGAGGATGGAACGAAAACGGAAAACACCCGTGTTAGTTACCCTATCTATCACATAGACAATATCATGGAGCCTTCTGCGGGTAGTGCTCCAAACAACATATTCTTCCTTACGTGTGATGCCTTTGGAGTATTGCCTCCAATCTCAAGGCTTACCCCTGGACAGGCTATGTATCAGTTCATTTCCGGATATACTGCGAAAGTTGCCGGAACTGAAGCTGGAATTACTGAGCCAGTAACAGCGTTCAGTGCTTGTTTTGGAGCACCGTTCCTTCCTCTTCACCCAACAAAGTATGCTGACATGCTTGGTGAGAAGATGAAAGCGGGTAACGTAAATGTTTGGCTGATCAATACAGGTTGGTCTGGCGGATCGTATGGCGCAGGATCACGAATTAGCCTGAAGTATACGCGGGCAATGATCACAGCAGCGCTTACCGGACAGTTGGACAACGTGAACTATTCCACGCATCCTGTGTTTGGTTTACAGATGCCTGATGAATGTCCGGACGTTCCAACCGAGATTCTTAATCCTAAGAATACCTGGGAGGATAAGGAAGCATACGATGCCAAGGCAAATGAATTGGCAGAAGCATTCAACAGTAATTTTGCTACTTACGCAAGCAATGCAAGCCAGGAAATTCTGGAAGCTGCACCAAAAGTTGTGCAAAATGCGTAATTGTGAATCATAATATTTGGTATTACTTTTGTATTGATTATTTAAAAACTGACCATGAGAACTATTAAACTGATTTTCACCACTTTAGCTTTTGGTCTTTTCGTTGTAACTACTGCCAATGCACAAACTGAGGCAAAGGCTACTACCACCGAGAAGAAAGCATGCTGTAAGGCTGGTGAGAAAACTGCTTGCAAAGGCAAGAAAGGTAAAGCTTGCTGCAAGAAGGCTAAGAAAGGTAAGAAGTGTGAACATGCTTCTGCTTCAAAAGAATGTACGAGCAAGAGCACGACCTCTGCTGCTAAGGACGACACTGTAGTTCCTACAAAGACAACTACTGAAAAGCAAGTTGACAAGAAGGAAGCGGTTAATCCTGATGAGGAACTTAGCCCTAAGGGCGGTCCTACCAGGAGAATTGCAATTACGGAAGAAGGCGTTCCTGTAAGCTCTGGTTCTAAAGAGAGAACCATTAAGGGCACATCAGGCTCCAATCCTAAGTAAGCTCACAGACATTAAATTTCAAGGGAAACGATCCGTTTCCCTTTTTTTATGCGCAGATTCTATCATCCCAACCCCGAAGAAGGTTCCCTAAGTCCGGAAGAATCAAAACACATTCGTAAGGTACTCCGATTAGGCCCTGGCGATCGTTTTGAAATACTTGATGGCAAGGGAGCAATACATACTTGTACCATTGGAGATAACTCTGACAAGCAGGTGCGATTTACCATTGAAGAAACGGAGAGAAAGGACAAGCCAAGAATGAATGTTCATCTATGTATTGCAACCATCAAAGACCATGGCCGAATGGAATGGTTGGTTGAAAAAGCCGTAGAACTGGGTGTTCAGAATATCTCCTTCTTTCAAGCAAACCGGTCAGAGAAATCAAACGTTCGTATACCCCGATTGGAAAACAAAGCCATCGCTGCAATCAAACAATCAAGCAACCCGTGGCTGCCCGTTGTAAATCAAATATCCTGGTCCGAAGCCATTGCCCTGGATGCTGAGCTTAAACTGATCGGTGCCCTGTCTCCTTCAGCCCAATCTATCAACAATTACCATCAGAGTGCAGGTACTGGTGTTGTATTGATTGGTCCAGAAGGTGGATTCTCGGAAGAAGAGGAACGGCAGGCAAGTAAAAATGGGTTTCAATTCGCTAACTTAGGTGCATATACTTTGAGAGCTGAAACCGCAGCTGTTGTTGCCGCACATTCACTTTTATTGGAACGATAACCTGAAATGCAATCCAATTATAGATTCAACGTTTAAATAATCCATGAGAGGCATTTTTCTGACCATATTGATTTGTACAGGGCTTACAGTTGTTGGTCAGAATTACACGTACCAAATTGGATTGGTGAAATACAGAGGGGGTGGTGATTGGTATGCCAACCGTGAAACCTCACTTCGCAATCTGGTGAACTTCTGTAACAAGAATTTACACACCAAGATTGATCCACAGCAGGCGGAGGTAGACATTGGAAGCAAAGAACTGTTCAACTATCCATTCTTACACCTGACGGGCCACGGTAACATCGTGCTTAACGATCAGGAAGCCAAAAACCTTCGAAAGTACCTGGAAGGTGGTGGATTTCTGCACATCGATGACAACTACGGAATGGACAAGTTCATCAGGCGAGAAATGAGAAAGGTCTTCCCCGAAACGGACTGGGTTGAAGTTCCTTTCAATCATCCGATATACCATCAGAAATACAAGTTTCCGAAAGGCCTACCAAAGATCCATGAACACGACAATAAGGCACCTCAAGGATTTGCACTTATGCACAAAGGAAGAATGGTATGCTACTATACCGTAGAGTGTGATCTTGGTGATGGATGGGAAGACATGGAGGTACACGGTGATTCTGAAGCAACGCGTATCAAAGCACTGCAGATGGGTGCAAACATTCTACAATATGTCCTTCTGGGAGTCCAGTAACGCTACCTTATTTGACGATCCTGAAATAGTGAATGCACTGGAGGAAATGGCCAGCCTCCCTCCCTCTGAGGTTGCGTTGAAGCTATCCGGAACCGACTTACCCCGATCATTTATTGTTAACCAGATCCAGGGATTGCAGGTAGCGCAAAGGAAGTTTCCTTTTCTGCTCAATTACGGACGTATAGGCTTTCCGCTTAAGGTAAATCTAGAGCAATCGTCCTCAGAGCAGACGGCAAGATTTAAAGCACAACGGTTCTTTCAAGGCAAGAATGTAGTTGATGGGACGGCTGGCTTTGGAATTGATAGTCTTGTCGCAGCTCAACATGCCCAGCAAGTCCTAAGTGTAGAAAGTTCAGAGACGCTGGTAGAACTATTAAAGTACAATTCATCTGTTTTAGGACTCACCAACCACGAGGTACTGCAAGGGAACTTCGATATAAATGGCATTCCTGAGGAGACCAATATTGTATACCTCGATCCAGACAGAAGAGCTACCAATCAACGCAGTGCCGCTCTGGAAGACTCAACGCCAGATGTAGTAGGCAACTGGGAGTCCTGGATGGATTCAGGAAAGGAGTTTTTGATAAAAGTGAGCCCGCTGGTGGATATTTCCTCCTGTATTGCTCAGTTAGACAATATCGTTGAAGTGCATGTGGTTTCTGTGAACAAAGAGGTGAAAGAACTCTTGCTTTACGCTGCACCAGGGTTCATTGGTGAACCGGCAATCCACGCATGTGAGCTGGTTGATCAAATGTGGAACTTCTCTTTTACACAGTCAGAAGAAACTGAAGCCGAATGTGAGTTCGGACCGTTGGATGCATTTCTCTATATCCCACCTGCAGGACTGATGAAAGCTGGAGCATTCAAACTCTTCGGAATCCGACACGGACTTACCAAACTCCACGCACATACCCATTTATACACTTCCTCTGAGCGAAGAATAGCTCCGGGTCGTTGTTATCAGATTCTAGATCAGGCCAACCTCAAGACCAATGAAATTGCACCGCTGATCGAGCAATACGGCAAGCAGTTCAATATCATAACCAAAAACGTAGGGCTGAAACCCGCGGAAGTTGCTCAGCAGTTTAAACTAAAAGAAGGTGGAACGTTAACGTTGATAGCCTTTAAGGATACGAATGACCAGCGAAGGGTGGCCATCGCCAAACCCATCTACTGAGGATCTACGTCAATTTGAATGCGAATTGCCCTATTGGCACTGGAAGCCGAGAACTTTCTCAACTCATCATTCAAAACCTTCTTCACCTTAGAGAAAGAGTACTCCTTCCCCACTTTCAATAAAGTTCTTTGGATATACTGATTTCTTACCCGAGGAATCAAAGGAAACTCAGGTCCAAGAACGAGTCCACCCAATTTCTTTCGTATCGCATTGGTGTACTCTTTGGCTCCTTGCGTTACTTTCTTGATATCAGAGTGTCTGAAGGTTAGCGCAACCAATCTGGAGTAAGGTGGGTAATTAAAATCTTTGCGCTCCTTTAGCTCCTCTTCAACCATGTGTTCGTACTTGTTATCCATTACATCAAGAATAACGGGGTGTTCAGGATTCATGGTCTGAATGATCACCTTTCCACGCTTTGCCTTTCTACCTGCCCGGCCTGAAACCTGAGCCATCAACTGGTACGCCCTCTCAAATGCTCTGAAATCTGGGTAGTTCAGCAAACTATCTGCATTCAGAACGCCTACCAATCCAACATTATCGAAATCCAGTCCTTTGGTCACCATCTGGGTACCAACGAGGATATCAATCATTCCGAGTTCAAACTGTTCGAGAATGTGTCCATACGAGCTTCTTGAACGTGTGGTATCCAGATCCATTCGCGCCACCACTCTTCCGGGAAAATGGGTCATTAGTGATTCCTCAATCTGTTCAGTTCCGAATCCCTTGAACTCCAATGTACTGCTTCCACAGGCCGCACATGTATTGGGAACAGGCTCTGTATAACCGCAGTAGTGGCAATTCATGTGTTTGAACAGCTTGTGATACGTAACACTGATATCGCACCGGATGCACTGAGGAACCGTTCCACAAGTTGTACAGATCAGGTAAGGCGCATATCCCCTCCTGTTTTGGAACAGAATGATCTGCTCACCATTTCTAAGTGCTTCTTCCATTTCAGTCAGCAACAAACTGCTGAAATGCTCCGTCATGGTTTTCTTCCTGCGTTCTTGTTTGATATCCGCAATCTGGATTTCGGGTAACTGCACACCGCCATATCGCTTCCTGAGTTCCACATAACCAAACTTTCCGGCCCTGGCATTCTCGAATGACTCGATACTAGGCGTTGCAGACCCCAGCAGACAATTACCCTTATGCAATTGGGCTAACAGAATGGCGCTGTCTCTCGCATTGTACCTTGGTGCGGGATCGTACTGCTTAAAGCTGTTCTCGTGCTCTTCATCTACAATGATCAATCCGAGATTCGAGAATGGAAGAAGCACAGCAGACCTTGCACCCAACACCACTTTGAAACGGCTCTTTTCGCCCTTCAATAGTTCTTTCCATATCTCCACGCGCTCATTTTGGTTGTATCTAGAGTGATACACACCTACCTGATCTCCGAAGTACTTGCGCAAACGCTCTATCAATTGGGTTGTCAGCGCAATCTCGGGCACCAGGTATAGCACTTGCTTATCTTCCTTAATGGCTTTCTCGATGAGTTGCACATAGATCTCTGTCTTACCTGATGCAGTCACACCATGCAGCAAAACCACCTTCTCATCGTCAAAATATTGCTGAATCTCCTTGAGTCCGCCCTTCTGTTCCTTGCTCAACGAGGAAATTTCCTTTTCCTCGCCATCATAGCCTCCAATCCTCCCGACCTTCTTCTCATATACCTCAACGATTCCCTTCTTCACCATCGAGTTGACGGTTGAAGCTGTTGCACCAACTTCATTCTGTAACACCACTTTATCCACTTCCTGTCGACTCCCATACCAATCGCTCATCTGCATATACTTCATGAGTAACTCCAATTGCTTCGGTGCCCGCTTCTCCAGTTGATCAAAAACCTCATGGAGTTTATCTTCTTTCTCATACGCTTCCGCGAGACGAATGAACGTTCGCTTCTTAGGCTTATAAGCTTCCTTGATCTCCTCTTCAACCACCACCGCACCCTGTTCGATCAGTCCACGTACCAGCGGCTGAATGTTCTTCTTATCGAACAATACTGCGATATCGTGCAAGGACAGTACTGTTCTGCTTTCGAGAACATCTAATAGCAATTGCTCTTCAGGGGTTATGTCAAATTCAGACTCATTGAACTCTGGATTTGCAAGAATTCTCGTTTCACTTGTTAGTCGCAATACGCCCGGTAGTGAAGCGATCATGATCTCACCCAGACCGCACATATAGTAATCAGCCATCCACCGCCAGAGATCCAATTGCTGTGAAGTAACAATGGGCTCATAGTCTACCAGTGCATCGATAAACTTCGCATGGTAACCTTTAGGGGCATTGCTGTGAATCTTGTCTACAACACCTGAATACATTTTACCTCCACGGCCGAATTGCGCGATTACACGCTGACCTACCTGCAAGGCATCTGCTAAATCTTCCGGCACGGCATACGTATAGGTCTTGGGGACCGCAAGTGGCATGATCACTTCCGCAAACAATCCGGAGTGCGCCATTAGCAGGAAAGGGTTTCAGCGAGATCCAACAAAGGTTTACTGATCTCTGAATGGTGTTTAATAGATTCCGCAAAATCCGTGGGCTTCACCTCGCGGTTGACCATTCCCAACATTATGCCAGTTGAGCCCTGCAGCAGATAATCGATAGACGCAACGCCAAGACTTGTTGCAAGTATCCTGTCCCAAGCACTAGGGGCTCCACCGCGTTGGATATGTCCAAGAATGGTAACCTTGCATTCCACATCTGGTAATTGACCACTTACTTTCTCTGCAATTTTAAGTGCACCACCGGCATCATCTCCTTCAGCAACAATTACAATCCCATGCTCCCTGTTTGAGCTCCAGTTCTTCACCATTGCGATGAGGGCATCCGCATCAGTAGGTGTTTCAGGAATAAGTATCGCATCAGCTGCGCTAGCTATGCCACTTCGAAGTGCAATGAATCCGGCATCCTTACCCATTACCTCAACGAAGAACAAACGATCGTGGGCTGAAGCGGTGTCTCGTATGCGATCAACTGCCTCTACCACAGTATTCAATGCTGTATCGTAGCCAATGGTGTAATCTGTTCCGAAAAGGTCATTGTCGATGGTGCCAGGCAATCCCACAATCTTGAAATCGTACTCTTCTCCAAAGATTTTGGCCCCAGTGAACGTGCCATCACCACCAATAACCACCAGGTGGCTTACATTCATTGCCTTCAGGTTCTCTGCCGCCTTCGTTCGTCCTTCAGTAGTTCTAAAATCCGCTGAACGGGCACTTTTCAGGATGGTGCCTCCACGATGAATGATTCCTGCTACATCTTCTCGTTGCATTACGAACATATCGTTCTCGATCATGCCCTGGTAGCCTCTTCGTATACCTACGACTTCCACACCCTTTTTGAATGCAGCACTGAACACACCACGAATTGCTGCGTTCATTCCTGGGGCGTCTCCCCCCGATGTCATTAATCCTACTCTATCCACCAGTTTTACATTGTATCAGGTTACACTCGATGTTACCATTTAAGATACGCTTTTTGATAGGCTTACTTCTTTTGAGTTGTCTCGTACCTTCGCCTATTCCAACAATCATGTACGCATCCAGTTCGGGTTGATCTTTAAATGCTGACTGAAGATGTCTGAACAGCACTCCAAGATCAACAACTTTGAGTCTCTCACCATAAGGCGGGTTCGAAACCATCACACCTTCTCTTGGCGTTTCCAGGTATTCGCTAAAGGTTTCCTGGATAACCTCAATCTTATCCTCAAAGCCTGATGCAGCGATATTCTTAGCTGCAATCTCACAAGCTTCATCACTGTAATCGCAACCCGAAATAGTATGTTGAAGCGGCACAATTCCATTAATCGCCTCATCCTTCACTTTGCCCCAAAGCTGATAATCGAAATCCTTCCAATTCTTAAAACAGAAATCTTTTCGGTCAATAGCGGGGGGTGTTTTCGTGGCAATCATGGCACCTTCAATGAGTATGGTTGCTGAACCACAGAAAACATCATGCAGTGGTTTGGAACCATCGAATCCAACGGTCAACAACAGCAGGGCGGCCAGATCTTCCTTGATTGGTGCATTTACGGTACCGCGTCTGTAGCCTCGCTTGAACAGTGGCTCTCCAGAGCTATCCAAACTGATCTCCACCTCGTTATCGAAGATTCGAACATGGATTACAATGTCTGGGTTGTCTTTATCAACAGAAGGTCGCTTCTTGTAGCGCTCCATGAACCAATCTGCTACCGCATCCTTCACTTTTAGCATTGCGAACTGCGAATGGTCAAACTTGTCCGAGTTAACAGTTCCAACAATCTTGAAGGTTTTATCAACGTCAAAGAACCTTCCCCAATTCATCTTCTTTACCCGTCCGTAAAGTGCGTTTGGATTTGGTGCTTTGAATTTCTTGATTGGAACCAAAACCCTGGTAGCAGTACGCAGCCAAAGGTTGGCCTTGTACATTACCTCCTGGTCTCCCTCGAAAGTCATCGCTCGTTTGGCCAGTCGTATGTTGCTAGCACCAATGGCCTTAAGCTCCCTGCTCAACGCTCTCTCTGCACCCTGAATACAGGTGGCAGCCATTCTGAAAGTCGAATCCTTTTCCAAGTCCCTTTGTTTACAACTATCGGCAAAGCTAACATCTACGAGGGGAGCAAGTTGGTAGAATTGTAAGAAATATTCAACATGCTTCTCAGCTGGCTGGACTTTCTGATCATTGGTGCTTTCCTGCTTCTATCGCTGGGTATTGGCATATACTTTAAAAAGCAGTCTGAGGGCGGATTGACTTCCTTCTTTCTGGGAGGAAGGAGCCTACCGTGGTACCTGGCGGGGATGTCGATGGTAGCCACCACTTTTGCTGCCGACACTCCGCTTGCCGTAACAGAATTGGTTGCCAAACAAGGCATTGCGGGCAACTGGCTTTGGTGGAACGCTGTAATTGGCGGAATGTTGACTGCGATCTTCTTCTCACGGTTGTGGCAACGCGCTAATGTGTTAACTGAAGTGGAGTTGATCAGTATAAGATACTCGGGAAAGCCTGCACGCTATCTGAGATACTTCAAGGCTGTGTATCTCGGTGTATTTATGAATGTGCTTGTGATCGGTTGGGTGAACCTGGCGCTGGCCTCGTTACTTGAAGCTTTCTTTGATCTAACTCAATTTCAGGTTTACGCGCTGGTATTTGGGTTCATGGTACTGGCCTCCATATACACTGCGCTATCTGGATTGAAGGGCGTTGTCTACACAGATGCTATACAATTCGTGATTGCCATCATAGGGTGCATTATTCTAGCGGTGATGGTCATTGGTTCAGATGAAATTGGTGGGGTTCTTTCCATGAAGGAAAAACTACCGGACGGGTACTTAAATTTCCTACCTGAAGTGGGTGCAGAAGAAGGCGGCTCTTCACTTATCACCTTGTCAATTGGAGCTTTCATTTCCTTTATTGGTATTCAATGGTGGGCCAGTTGGTATCCTGGAGCAGAGCCAGGTGGTGGTGGGTATATCGCCCAAAGGATGATGAGCACCAGAAGTGAAAAGGATGCACAGTATGCTACGCTCTTCTTTCAAATTGCACATTACTGCCTGCGCCCATGGCCATGGATACTCGTGGGTTTGTGTGCGGTACTACTGTACAACATGAACCTGAACGACAGTTTCACACATGAGCAAGTTGGTGTATTCGACCGGATTGAGGAGCTAAAGATTGATGGAAAAGATATTGCTGACAAAGACCTCCTTGCTGCAATCCAGGCCAATCCTAAGTGGGCTGCCTTATCTGAATTACAGCAGGAATCGGTAGTGTTCAGGTTCCAAGAAAGAAGTGGTTTTGCCTTTGCGATGAAAGACTTCTTACCCAACGGACTTAGAGGGTTGCTACTGGTTGCATTTCTTGCAGCGTATCTGAGCACCATTTCTACACAACTCAATTGGGGAGCGAGTTACATCGTTAATGACTTTGTAAAACCAATGAAGGGAGAGCTTAAACGTCCCATTCTCATAAGTCGTCTGTCTACGGTGTTGTTACTGGGTGTGGGCATGTATGTCACCACCGTAATCAACAGTATTTCCGGGGTGTGGGAGTTTATTCTGGAATGCGGTGCTGGCGTAGGGTTTGTGCTGATATTAAGGTGGTTTTGGTGGAGAATGAATGCGTGGAGCGAGATTGTGGCAACCATTGCACCTTTCATTGGGTACGCGATTGGACACTATTATCTGGAGCCCGCAATGAATGAGGCTTTCGCATTGCAACGAGGCACTTTCTTCTTTACGGTGGGGTTCACGGTTATTGCCATTCTAATCACCACATTCATTACTAAACCAACAGATCAAAAAACACTTCAAGAATTCGCATCAAGAGTCAACCCTCCCGGTAACTGGCAAGGCATGAACGCCAATGGAACAGCCAGTATGTTTGCTATGGTGATTTCGTGGTTGGCTGCCGTAGCGCTCTGCTACAGTACATTATTCCTTTTGGGTAACCTTCTTTTGAGGGAGTGGAACAGCACAATTTACTGTGCAATTATCATGGCGATTTCAGGCCTAATTTGCAGGTGGGGAATCGGGCGTTCATTTTCTTCGTAAATGCCCGTCAACACTGCGTTCAAACTTCTTTGATGTTTGATATTTTTTTTATTAATTGCACCCTTAATTCAAACGAGAAAATCGGAACAATGACCAATCGATTTAAACAGCTCATTTCCAAGACGTTCGTGTTAGGAATGACAATGGCGCTAGCGGTAGGTTGTGGTCCAGATGAAGATCCGAATAACGATCCTCTGAACGATCCAACCAATGACCCTGATGGCGACAATGGCACTATCATCAAAATTGATGGTAAAGTATTCAGCGTGCCATCCCCTGTTCAAACTGCCCTTTTGATCAAGGAAGTTGGAGCTACATTCAATGGAGAGTTAATGAATGATCCAAAGACGGCTACCAACTATTCTACCAACTTCAAGAAGGCTATGAATGTTGGAGTTTACGGAACGGACCTTGGATATGTAACCATCTATGAGCAGACACAGGAAGCTATTTCCTACCTGACTGCGGTAAAGTCATTGGCTGATGAGCTTGGTGTTACAAGCGCGTTTGACATGGCGCTCATGGAGCGTTTCCAAAAGAACATTGGCAACAAGGATTCACTTCTTAGACTTACCACTGACGCATACAGATCAGCGGATGCTTACCTGCGTAACAATGAGCAGAATGAAGTAGGTAGCCTGATCCTTGCTGGTGGATGGGTTGAGGGACTTTACCTTGCTGTGAATGTAGCAAACGAGACCAATGATGCAGCGGTTATCAGAAGGGTTGGCGAGCAGAAGTCAACTATAGATAACCTGATCCAACTGCTTACACCATACTACGACAAGCCAGGATACACCGAGTTTATTGACAAGCTTAATGACCTAAGCAACGTATACAACGGCATTGAAACGTCTTATTCGTTTGTACAACCAACACACGATGCTGAAAACAAGATCACCACGATCAACAGCACATCAGAAGTAAAAGTATCACCAGAACAACTTAAAGAGATCACCGAAAAGATCACTGCGATCAGAAATGACGTGGTAGGATAACACAGGAACTTATGAAAATGAAGACTTTTCTTAGAATCATCGTGTTGGTATGTGGCTTGGGCTTGTTCCAGGTGAGCAATGCACAATGTGACACGATTGCCTCCATATGTAATAAGCATATCGGTGATGGCTTTATCTCAGACGGACAGGCATACAGAGCACTTCTGTTAAATGAAGAGGTTGCTGAGTTCCATGTTACGTTCTACGGAGGAAGTACTTACAGAATTGCAGCTTGTAGTGGATTGTCAGATGGCAATCTGATCTTCTCTGTTTACGACAAAGACCGTAACCTACTTTTCTCAAACGCTGAGTTCCAGAACTCTTCACATTGGGATTTCAAGATCACATCAACTGTTGATTGTATTATAGAAGCACACCTGAATCCAGACCAACTGGCCTCGGGCTGTGCCGTACTGTTAATCGCATTTAAGCAATAAATACACGTGGTAAGTGTATGCGAATAGACATTATGTGATACCACGTAATGTCTTTTTGTTTTTGAACCTCAGGTAAATGAGTGAACGGATACTCAAAGCGTTAATGCAGCTTTTCTCGATCGTATCGGATGAAGACTCCGATCGTTCGCGGAATGTTGTAATCTCGTTCCTGAAGTCTCAACTTAACCAGGAATTGGTTGATGAGTACCTGAAATTGTACGACCAGTTCATTGAAGAGAAGACCCGATCCAAAGACGGTAAAAAGAAGCGTAAGCGAACCTCTGTAAACTCAGTGAAGGTTCTTAAGATCTGTACGCAGATCAATGAAGAGCTGGCACAGAAACAGAAGATCGTTGTACTGATCCGTCTACTTGAGTTCATCTACATTGGAGAAGTAACCGAGCAGGAAGAGGAATTCATCTCTACTGTGGCCGATACCTTTAACATCAGTCCGGAGGAATACAAAGACTGCAGCAACTTTGTAAGCAAGGCAGCCGAAGATGTTGAGGACAACCCTAACCTTCTTGTGGTTACGCACAACGAGGGTGCTTACGAATCGCTGCAAACAAGACATATCTACTCCCAAGATCTGAAGGGAGTAATTAAAGTATTGCGCATTACCAGTGTAAACATGGTGGTATTGCGCTACTACGGCCAGGAAGAAATATTCCTGAACGGTCAGATCATTAACCAGGGCAGAACTTACCTACTTACCCCTGGATCTTCTATCAGAAGTAGTAAGGTTAAACCGATCTACTATTCAGACATCATTGCCACGTTCCTGAGTGACAGTGATGCTGAGAAGATCACATTTACGTGTGAGAAGATCACTTACCGATTCAAGGGTGGCAACATTGGTATGCATGATTTCAGCTTCAGTGAGGAATCAGGAAGCTTGATTGGAATCATGGGTGCATCAGGTGCTGGTAAGTCTACCTTACTGAACATCCTGAATGGTACTTATAAGCCCACAGAAGGGCGCGTACTGATCAACAATGTTGACATCTACGAGGACAAAGATGCTATAGAGGGTGTGATCGGATATGTTTCCCAGGACGACCTTTTGATTGAAGAACTTACGGTATTCCAGAACCTTTACTACAATGCGAAGTTGTGTTTCTCCAAAAAGAGCGACAACGAACTCAAGAAACTAGTTCTGGATGTACTGATCAGTATTGGCCTTCAGGAAGCCAAGGATCTTAAGGTTGGTAGTCCTCTTGAAAAAACAATCTCGGGTGGACAGCGTAAGCGATTGAATATTGCACTTGAGCTTATTCGTGAGCCATCAGTGCTGTTTGTTGATGAGCCAACTTCTGGACTTTCTTCAAGGGATTCTGAGAACATCATGGACCTTTTGAAAGAGCTGGCACTGAAGGGTAAGTTGATCTTCGTTGTAATTCACCAGCCTTCTTCAGACATCTTTAAGATGTTTGACACCCTATTGATCCTTGATACCGGTGGTTATCCGATCTACAACGGCAACCCTGTAGATGCTGTAATCTATTTCAAGGAAATGGTGAATCACGTAAATGCACAGGAAAGTGAGTGTCCGACCTGTGGTAACGTGAATCCCGAACAGATATTCAACATCATTGAATCCAAGGTAGTTGATGAATACGGTAACACTACGCTGAACCGTAAGATCACTCCAAAGGAATGGTACAAGTTCTATAAGGAGCGTATTGAGAAGGACAAGATTGAAGCAGATCAGGATGCGGCTCCTACTTCTACGTTTACGGTACCCAATGTGTTCAAGCAGTTCAAAGTATTCATCACCAGGGACGTATTGTCTAAGCTGACCAATACGCAGTACCTGGCGATCAATCTTCTGGAATCTCCTCTACTCGCTTTCATTCTGGCGTTCCTGGTAAGGTATTACAACTCAGATGCTTCGAATGAGTTGGGTTATATCTATAGAGAGAATGAAAACGTTCCCGCATATATTTTCATGGCGGTGATCGTTTCACTGTTCGTAGGGCTTACTGTAAGTGCGGAAGAGATCATTCGCGATCAGAAGATTCGTAAACGGGAGAAGTTCCTCAACCTGAGCAAGGGTAGTTACCTGATGTCGAAGATCACAATCATGTTCGTATTGTCTGCGATTCAGAGTCTTACGTTCATTGTTGTAGGTAATATGATCCTAGGTATTCAGGGCATGTACTTTGATTACTGGATAGTGCTATTCAGTACTGCCTGTTTTGCGAATATGCTCGGATTGAACATATCGGCAAGCTTCAACTCTGCTGTAACGATATATATCTTGATTCCATTCCTGATCATTCCTCAATTGATCCTGAGTGGGGTAATCGTGAAGTTCGATAAACTGAACCCCGTAGTTACGGTGCAGAATTCTGTGCCTATGGTTGGTGAGGTTATGGCCTCCAGATGGGCGTTTGAAGCTTTAGCGGTTAACCAGTTCGTAAGCAACAAGTTCGAGAGCAGAGTCTACAAGTATGACAAGAAGTTGAAGATTGCTGAATTCAGAAAGAACTTCTGGGTAAGTAAACTAAAAGACAAGATCTCCAGCGTTCAGAACAATATGGACGATCCTGAAAAGAAGGATAAGGTGCTTAACGACCTTACCGTTCTCAGAAATGAGATACAGATCGAGCTGAAGCGAAATCCTCACTATACGTTCGATTACGTATCGGAGCTGGAAATGGATAAAGTAACTCCTGAGGTAATTGAGGCCACAAGGCAGTTCCTGGCTGATATTCAGAAGTACTACATCAAGAAGTACAATGAAGCGAACAATGCCAGAGATAAGCTGATCGTTTCCCTCAATGAAAATGAGGAAGCCAAGGAAAAGTTCATTGAAGAGAAGAACAGTTACACTAACGATGCGCTTAGTGATCTTGTAACCGACAAGACAGAATTCAATAAGATCCTGGAGCTCAACGGAAGGTTGTATCAAAAGGCTGATCCTATCTACCTGGATTCGAAAACGTTCCGGGGACACTTCTTCACACCAACCAAGCGCCTATTCGGTCGCTCCTACGATACATTCTGGGCCAACCAGGGTGTGATTTGGGCAATGAGCCTGTTGCTGGCTATTACCCTGTACTTCGATGTAATGAAGAAGTGTATTACCGCTCTTGAGAAGATCGGTGAGCGATTCAAGGGTAGTAAGAAGTATTAATTGAAGCTTTCCCATTGGTGTGTTGGGGACCAATCCCGATCCATCAGAACTGCTAAGCATTTCTCTACGTACTTCAAGATATACGTGTTATCACGCGATTAAGAAAATGGAGATGCAATTAAGCTCGACAATAACAAAAAGATGTTTCAGTATTGCACTGATCATGGCTACATGTATTGCTTTCATGTCATGCGGTGCCGGCAAACATTCAACCAGCACTACCAGTACCATTACCTGCCCGCATTGCAAGTACTCTAAATTGGAAAAGCTTCCTACCGATCATTGCCTAATACGGTATACATGCTCCAACTGTAAAAAGGAGCTTACTCCTAAGGGAAACGATTGTTGTGTGTTTTGCACGTACGGAGATCACAAGTGCCCTTCCAAGCAATAAAAAAGGCCTCACATCAGTGAAGCCTTTCCTAAGTATGGAGTTGTTGGTCTTTACTCTTCTTCTACTTCAATCATCTTGAACGGAACATTGATAATTGCCTGATAGTCTTCACCAGCTTCAAGCATATCTTCATCGTCCTCTTCGTAGTGCCAGTTAATAATCACCTCGCTAGCACCAGCGTTGATGGTTTCAAGTTTCTTGAATACATCAAGAATACATTTAGAAGAGCTTGTGTTGAAATACTCTAATTGGATGTCCACATTCGTGTTTCCCTGTGGAGATGAGCCATAGTTTTCAAGGCTATCTACCAAAGGCTTATAAAACTCAATAGAGTTCTCAGGAATCGAACGTCCTTTAATCAATAGGTTACCAGTAGACGGATCAAATTTGATCGTTGGGGTTTTGGGTGTTCCTTCAATTATCAAAGCTTCCATACTTTATACTTTTTCAGTTTTTTGTGCCACTTTAATTCTAAGGCTGAAGAAAGAGAAATTGTTGTCCACAGGAAGGAAATTGTAATCCAACTTGTGACCAGACTTCCTGGCAATATCAATCATACCTAGGCCTCCTCCACCTTTGGCAGACATTTCACCATTGTTCAGCACTTCTTTGTAATACGTTTTAAGCTCGTCTTTAGACATCTGATTGATCTTATCGAGCTTTCCTTTTAGATGCTCCACCTGCTCACCAGCAATATAGTTACCAGTAAGGATCGAGTACTCACCGTCTACCTTACCAATCATGAAAATTGCCGACTTCTCAGCAATAGAAGCATCCATTTCCGGAACTTCATCAATATGGTGGTAAAGGTTCTGCAGGCATTCAACAAGAATGTTGTAGACTTTCCTCCTAACCTTTGGAGGCTCGTCCATAGATTCCATGCGGGATTCCATGATCTGAAGGATAGACGTCAGAAGCTCTGATGTAATATCCCCCTTGAAGGAGAGCATAATATTGCTCTTCTCCATCTTATCGTAAAAATCATAGATATCCAGAGTCATCCTACCTGCCGTGATACGGGATTTTCAAATATAAAAATTTGGATACATATACCACTATCCCAAAGACCTTATTTAAGCTGGAATTCAAAGCTGTTTCCGTTAATAGTAACAGTAGCTTTATTGTCACATGTTCCGTCACCAAAATCAATGGTTCTGGTGGCAAGTCCATCGGGAGTAACTTCCACAATTCCCTTAGCAATAAACTCGCAATCAGGGTTCTTCACCAACTTCTCTGTAACAGTCATTGTGTAACTTCTCTCCTTCCTGTTCACACCTGAAGCATCACCTGTGATTTCAACTATATCATCCAACAGGTCGCCTGGGGTATTGTTCAAATCAATGAAGTTGTAGTTTCTGCTACAATCATAATCAATGTCCCAGTTAGCTGTTTTACAGAATCCACCCACAACGTCCATAGAGATATTCTTCGCTGTTCCCTGTGCCCCATTGTTCGTAAGCGTAATCGCACCACCGATCTCCATCCCAGCTTCCTTATAATTATCAAAAGCGATCGTAAACTTTGCTCCGCTATCATCCCAATAACGATCGATTACCGCCCTAACAATACCTGCTTTAAGCTTCAGGTCTGATGGATCGATGCAACCATTGCCATAATCGATAGTAACGGTCTTAGGCCACACGCTGGCATTCGTATCACTAACGCTAACAGAAGCACATGTAACAACACCGTTGATTCTCAGGTTACTCACGTGTTCTTTAACACCAGGCTCTCCAATAGCTATTCTATGAACCGTTGGGGCCACCCTGGAGTAAGCATTCTCCGAGATGCTGTTATCTACGGAAGTTTGCGTATCAGAATCAATTTCCTTTTTACAGGAGGTCAATGCAAAAACTCCTGCAATAGCGCTAAGGGTTAGTAGTTTCTTGTACATGTAGTTCAGTTATGCGATCAAAATTACTGATTTATTCTATAGCTGGATGCCTATTACCAGAACATCATCAACTTGCTCGTAAACGCCCTGCCACTCTGTGAAAGCGGCTTTTAACTCAGCCCCCTGCTCCTCCATACTTTTGTTGTTCACATCCAATAGCAGGTCTCGGAACCGCTTGGCCATAAATTTCTTACCCCGTTCACCCCCAAACTGGTCTGCATAGCCATCTGAGAACATGTAAATGGCATCTCCAGGCTGGTATTCTATTTGATTGTTAGTAAACTCTATCGCGTCAATATATCTCCCACCACCAATTGGAGCCTTGTCTGCCTTGAATGCAAGTACTTCTCCGTTCCTTACCATGTAGAGTGGTCTGAACGCGCCAGCGTATTCGATCAGGTTCTTGCTCTTGTCAATGGTACACAGTGCCAGGTCCATTCCGTCAGCGGTTTCCACTCCCGATTCGTCATCCTGTTTCAGCGCTGATTTCACCCGTGCATTCAGCTCCGTAAGGATCTTGCCCGGATCAGTAATGTTGTTCTCAACAATAACCTGTTGTAACAGGTTACTTCCAATCATGCTCATGAACGCACCAGGCACACCATGTCCTGTACAATCCACTGCCGCAATGATCTCCTTGTTGTCTTTAACACCGAACCAATAGAAATCCCCTGAAACAATATCCTTCGGCTCGTACAATACAAATGCATTGGGAAAGTGCTTATAGATCAATTCTTTAGGAGGTAGAATAGCTTCCTGGATACGCTTCGCGTACATGATACTAGCTATGATCTCCTCGTTCTTCTCATTTAGTTCTCTTGTCCGCTCCTCCACCTTCTCTTCGAGGATCTTGTTCTCTCTTTTGATCTTCTCAGTTCGCACTCGGATGAAAATGAATACACCCGCTGCAATTACCAGAACTGCAAGTATCCTGAACCATGTGGTTTCCCAGAACGGAGGAATGACCCTAATGTGCACTTCAATACCCTCATCATTCCACAATCCATCGCTGTTACACGCTCTCACCCTGAAGATATAATCACCGCCCTTAAGGTTGTTGTAGGTTGCATAACGCCTGGTTGTAGGCACTTTCCACTCGTCCTCCAATCCCTCAAGTTTCCAGCTGTACAATACCTTACTGGGCTGATTGTAGTCCAATGCCACAAACTCAAAACTGAAAAAGCGGTCTTTGTAGCTCAATTCGATAAACCGCTTTCTACCGATCACTGTATCCAGCGCCACCTCTTTGTCAAACAGCTTGAAGCTGGTGAAGTGAATCTTTGGGGGCTGGTTGTTTGTTTTGATCTTATCGGGGAAGAAGGCATTGAAACCTTCCATTCCACCAAAGAACATCTGCCCTGCACTCGTTTTAAGGAATGCCCCCTGATTGAACTCATTCGATTGCATTCCATCTTGCTCCACATAGTGTTTGTAATCAAGAGACTGCTCGGTATTGGCAGGCGGATTCAATTTGATAAGCCCTTTGTTGGTGCTTAACCAAAGTGCCCCGGTTTTATCCTCGAGTATACCGTAAACATTGTCGTTTGGTAGGCCTTCCGCTCTGGTATATGATGTTACCGAGCTGTTGGATACGTTGAACGCATTCAATCCAGCTGCAGTACCCAACCAAATGGTTCCATTGCCACTGTTGTGAATACAGAAAACATAGTTATTGGAAATGGAGTTAACATTCTCCGGATCGTGGGTATAGTTGGATACGGATTCTCCCGGGAGATCCATCAAAGACAGTCCCCTGGTAGTACCTATCCATAGTTGTTTCTTCGCCTCATAGTAATACAGGTCGTTCACAAAATTCCCCGCCAGACCATTCTCTGTATAGTAATGTGCAAATACTCCTGTTGACCGATCCAGTTTATTGAGCCCACGCAAAGTTCCAATCCAGATATTCTTGCTTCCATCTTCAGTGATACACAATATGTCGTTAGACGTAATGCGCTTTGTTGAATCAGGATGATCATTGGTGTAAGGATTGCTAAACTCGCCAGTTGCGGGATCAAAGTAATTCACACCTCCTCCGTGTGAACCAATCCAAACCCTTCCGTCTGAGGCGCAATACAGGCAAAGTATCTTTCTATGGATCTTGTTGGTTGGGAAAGGATACCTTGTGCACTCTTCTGTTCTCGGATCGTACGAGATCAATCCTTCACCGTAAGTAGCAAACCAGAGTTTACCGTTCTTATCTTCCGAAAAACCCATGATCGCATTGGTGCGCATGCAACCAATAGCGAAGTTGTCTTTGTTGAAATGCTGGAATTGGTTACTCAACTCCTTGAAGACACTCACTCCACCACCATTGGTACCAATCCAGATGATGCCTGAACGGTCTTTGTATATGCAATTGATCTCGTTGTTGGCGATCACGTAATCCCCATCCGTATCTGCAGAATACCTGTTGAAGACCCCGGGCATATCGCTCCTGTATACATTAAGCTGATCACTCGTGCCCACCCAGAGTTCACCGGGCCTTCTTTCCAGTAAAGCCGTTACAGCGTTATAACTAATGGACTTGGAGTCATCGTCTACATGGTTGTAAACCTGAATGTTATTGGAAGCGGGATCCAATTTTAACAGTCCGGCACCCAGCGTACCAATCCATATATCTCCTTTCTCATCCTGGTATAGCTTTCTGATCTTATCCTTCGACTGAACTATTGGGTTATCAGCATCCGCTTGAAAATCAATGTTGTGCAACACAAAATTTCCGCCCTTCTGGTTCCACCAATAAAGGCCGCTATTGGTACCAACCCACGTTTTACCGCTCTTGTCTTGCAGAAAGCTAGTGACACGTGCGGTTTTGAAGAACTCCTTCAACTCATCTTTGGCCCTGACATAGGAAGCCTGCTCATCACCGGGTTTGTACGAGAAAAGACCATTGTTGGTACCGATCCACATCGTACCATCCTGCAATTGGTGAATGGCAAGCACCTCGCGATCCTGTCCATCAACGAAACGATAGCTTTCCCAAGCATCCTTCAGTTTGTTGTACTTATTCAATCCTTTATTGGACCCAACCCAGAGCTCGTTGTTCTTACCCAACAGCAAGCATCTGATGTACTTATCGTTGATCGTTGTGGGATCTCCGGGAGTGTTTCGGTAGACTGTGAACTTATACCCATCGTATCTGTTCAGGCCATCCTGCGTGCCGAACCAGATATATCCAGCATCGTCTTCAATTACGCAATTAACGCTGCTTTGGGAGAGCCCATCCTCACTGGTTAAACGCGAAAATTTCAGCTTCTGCCCATTGGCAAATGGGACAATCAGAAGCAGACTCAATGAAAGAAATAGAAGTCGGGTTCTCAATGCGTTCGCGTTTCACGGTAAAAGTAACAAATACACGATGCGAAGCCTATTGAATATCCGATAGAATCAGGGCTGTTCAACACAAGATGCTATATTTGAATCCCTGAAGCGTCCGGCCTTGTTGAAGATCGATATGCATACCCATATTATTCCCAAGCACCTTCCCCGGTGGGCGGATAAATTTGGGTACGGAGGATTCATATTTCTAGATCACCACAGAGAAGGATATGCCCGCATGATGCAGGATCAGAAGTTCTTCCGGGAGATTGAAGCCAATTGCTGGGACGCAGATATCCGAATAAAGGATTACGAAGAATTTGACACGCAGGTACAGGTGATTTGCACCATTCCAGTGTTGTTCTCTTATTGGGCAAAACCGCAAGACTGCCTCGATATCAGCATGTTCCTGAACGATGATGTTGCGGAGATCTACAACAAGCATCCAAAGAACTACGTGGGCCTTGGCACCATACCGATGCAGGATACGGATCTTGCTATCAAGGAGCTTGAAAGATGCAAGGAGATTGGCATGCATGGAATTCAGATTGGCTCCAACATCAACGACCTTAATCTGAATGAAGAGCAGTTCCACCCTATATATGAAGCTTGCCAGGAATTGGACATGGCCATTATGATTCACCCCTGGAACATGATGGGTAAAGCTCAAATGGAAAGGTACTGGCTGCCATGGCTTGTGGGAATGCCAGGTGAAACTTCACGTGCCATATGCTCAATGATCTTCGGAGGCATCTTTGATAAGTTCCCCAACCTAAGGGTTTGCTTCTCACATGCGGGAGGGTCATTTTTTGGAACTATTGGCAGGGTTGAGCACGGATACAATTGCAGGCCAGATCTTGTGGCAGTTGACAACCCCGTCAATCCCAGAGAATATGTGGGTAAATTTTGGATCGACTGCATTACACATGATATCTCCGCATTGAAATTTATACTGCAAACACTGGATCCCAAGAAGATTTGTCTGGGTTCCGATTATCCTTTCCCACTTGGAGACCTGGAAATTGGAAAGTACATTACTGATAGCGATCTACCAGAATCTACGGTAGAAGATATTTTCTGCAACTCCACACTGGAGTGGCTCAACATTGACAAGGAAAGGTTCCTGGACTAATGGCCTGGTTTGAATCATGGTTCGACAGCAGGTATTACCCATTGCTGTATGATCATCGCAATGAAGAAGATGCGAAACACTTTCTATCAAAGCTTACCGCCACACACCTCACCGAGCGCGACAGCACCGTTCTAGATGCCTGTTGTGGCCGTGGCAGACATTCCGGAAAACTGCATGAGTTAGGCTTCAATGTTACCGGATTCGACCTTTCAGCTCAAAGTATTGAAGAAGCAAAAGCATCCTATCCTGGCATCAACTTTCTTGTGCACGATCTGCGCGAACCTCTACCGCTTAGGGAATTTGACTACGTGCTTAACCTGTTCACCAGCTTTGGTTATTTCGAAGACCCGCAGGACGATGCAAAAGCGTTCAACGCACTTTCAGAGGTAGTTAAACCGGGTGGACTCCTGGTCATTGACTTCATGAACAGTGTGAAGGTGGCCAATACCTATGAACCCGAATCCATCAAGGAAACAAATGGAGTGCGGTTCATATCCAAACGCTGGTTGGAAGATGGTTACATCAGAAAGACCATTGATATTAAGGGTGAACAAGTAGATGAACATTATGAAGAACATGTGCGTTTACTTGAGCTTGAAGACTTCCTTAAGTTTGCCGAAGGCGAAGGAATGCAAAATTTGGCCGTTTACGGTAATTATGAATTGGAGGGATTTGCACCTGAAACATCAGATAGATTGATTCTCGTATTTTCGAAGCCCGAATGAGCGATCTTACTACGGTATCTATATTACTCTTTATCCCTTTGGTGGCGGGATTCGCAGGATTGATGTTCTTTCAGCAGGTAAGCAAGATCAATAAATACCTGCTTACGTTCAGTGGATCGTTCCTTCTCAGTATTACGGTACTACACATCCTACCGGATGTATTCAGTTCAGACCAGCCCTACCTCCCACTCTTTATATTGATTGGTTTTTTCATTCAGATCATACTGGGCAGCCTTTCAGGTGGTCTCGAACATGGTCATGTACATCCTCATGAAAAAATCGGGTGGACCGTTTACATCAGTATCATGATTCACGCAATTATTGAAGGTATGGCCATCACCGATACAGATCACCATCACCATCTTTCTGAGCAACTGACATTGGGCATTATCATTCACAAAACTCCGGTTGCCATTGCGTTGGCAGGACTGCTTCATGCCACTACTACTAAACCGAAAGCAATTCTGCTTCTGATCATGTTCAGCCTTGCCACCCCAGCAGGTTATTTCATTGGGCCCTACCTGGCAACGATCTCAGAGATAGAAACGCATTACTATCTGCTAGCTGTGGCCGTTGGGGTATTCCTTCATGTTTCAACAGTTATCCTTTTCGAAAGTGAAGAAGGACACCGTTTTGACTGGAGTAAAATCGTGAGTATTGTCATCGGCTTTGGGCTTGCATTACTTACGTTGCTGCACGTGCATTAATCTGCACATCGAACATTGCGTCTGAACAACTGTTTTATACCTTTACTCAATAATGTTAAACAGATAATTATCTATAGATATGGCAGTGCTTGTAGGACAAAAAGCGCCAGGGTTTTCGGCCCAGGCTGTAATTAACGGAAACGATATTGTAGACAACTTCACTTTGGAACAGTTTAAGGGCAGCAAATACGTTGTACTTTTCTTCTATCCAAAGGATTTCACTTTCGTTTGTCCAACAGAGCTTTTCGCTTTTCAAGAGAAGCTTGCAGAATTTGAATCAAGAAATGTAGCGGTTGTTGGTGTTTCAACAGACACCGAGCAATCTCACTGGGGGTGGTTACAAATGGCTAAAGATGCCGGGGGCATCAATGGCGTAACGTACCCGCTTGTAGCTGATACCAATAAGACCATCTCTGCCAATTACGATGTGCTTGCTGGAGATTGGGATGTAGATGAAGATGGCTACATGGTTGCGCATGGTGAGTTGATCGCGTACAGAGGCCTTTTCCTTATCGACAAGGAAGGAACTGTTCGTCACCAGTTGGTGAACGACCTCCCATTGGGAAGAAACGTTGATGAAGCGTTAAGAATGGTAGATGCCCTTCAGTTCAATGAAGAGCACGGTGAGGTTTGTCCGGCTAACTGGAGCAAAGGCAAAGAAGGTCTGAAAGACACACATGAAGGTGTAGCTGAATACCTGGCTGCTCACTAATTCGATGATTTTTGACTTGAAAGGCACCTAAATGGTGTCTGAAAAGACTGTGGAAACGCCCCTAAGTTCAGGGGCGTTTTTGTTTTACTGCTTTAAAGTGGAGGTTCACATTGTGGAATATCATATTCTAGCGCCCTTATAAATGAAACCAGCTAAATCCAGCTTCATGAGATCACTCACCATTGCCTTCCTTTTATCCTGTAGTTTTCAGTTGATGGCACAACAAAAGGATTCCTTCGTATCGGGCTCAAGCGATTATTTCAATCAACAAGAACTCGATTATCTAAACTCACTTTTTACAAGTTTCGACATACCTACAATCCGGAAGAATCAAAGAATTTCGTTCCTGGCTGGAGATTCTAAAACCAGAGTAATCAGCAAAACGGAGTTTTTTGAACAGTTCATTACTCCGTATACGGTGAAAGGAGAGCTCCCCAGGTTCACTGTGAAATACCTAAGTGAGGATGAGCAGAAGAAATCCGGAGGATTCGAAATTCTGTTTACATCACATTCTGCTACTGTAACAAAGAAAGTGTATAAGGAACTCAGCGGATTGCCTTAGCAAGCAGTCAACTCATCCGATTCCTTCGGATAGCTTTGATCCATTGTAGTGTCTTTTTGTTATGTTGGAATGAATCTTGCATCACTATAGCGTGCGCATTTTGATTTTCATAGCACTACTCCTACCCTTTCTGGCCTCAGCACAGATAACGCCTGCGTATAGACCACATGCGCTGTACAGGTTCAATGGAGAGGTGATATCATTGGAAGATCCTCACATTGTTGACATCCTTAAAAAGGACAAACGGAAGATGTTCAAGGAGATTAGCGTGTACAGCCACCTGTTCGATCAGGAACCGGACAATGTTTTCAAAGTAGAGGGTATAGCAGTGAAAATTGAAGCGGAACGCATCACAATTCACGAGAACAACATCAACAAGTACTATAAGCTATCCGATTTACCTAACAAACCATCCGGACGTATTGATGGGTTTGGCTGCGGCAAGCAATTGGGTTGGCTGTATGGTGGCAAATGGGATGTACAGCACGTGGTCCTTACCGATGAGAAACTCACAAAGCAAAAGCATTTCGATCTTACAGGTTGGAGGGAAAAGTATGGTCGATTGGGCTTCCTGAAGCAGAAGTTAAATCACATTGTGTTCTCGTGCGAGGATGGAAAGCATACTTTATTAGTTGACCTGCTGGGTGGTGTAGTGCGCGAATTGGATTTTCCAACCGATGCAGTGTTGTTGGATCATGAACAAACAGGTATCGTGGGTTATGTCTCGATCGATCGAAAGAAAGGCGTCATCCATACAGTCTTCGGAAAAAGCAACTTTAGCTTCAAGGCCAAAAACCTTGCACATGCCAACGCGGTGAGACCCATGCTATTGAATGACAAGATCGTGTACGCCTACTATCACGACATTGCCACAGGTTCAGATTTGGTTTGCTATGACCTGAAAACAAAGAAAGTAGCGTGGCAAGCGGATGTGAAACAAGTGATGGCAGAACATTCCAAGTACTACAACAAGGTTTACCTGTCCGCTTTTGAACTCACCGTAATTATGGAAGGACAGGAGGCTTACGGTTCTTACCTCCAGTTGTTTGACCTGAATACAGGCAAGCGGATGTTCGATTACTTTCCAGCCAAGAAATAGCTACTCACTTTCTTTGGCTTTGTCCCAATAAACATCCATTTCCTCCAACGACATTGAAGCAAGATCCTTTCCCTCCGTCTTCACGGCAGATTCCATGGCGTTGAACCGTTTGATAAACTTCCTATTGGTCTTCTCCAATGCATCTTCAGGATTCACATCGATGAATCTGGCGTAGTTTACGACTGCAAACAATAGGTCACCTAACTCCTCTTCCTTCTTAGGACTATCTGCTACCACTTCTTCCTGCAATTCTTCCATCTCTTCCTTGACCTTATCCCACACCTGGTCGCGGTGCTCCCAATCAAAGCCCACTCCCCTCGCTTTATCCTGAATGCGGATGGCCTTCACCAAAGCTGGCAAGCTAACGGGTACGCCTTCAAACAAAGATTTCTTACCCTCTTTTAGTTTGATCTTCTCCCAATTCTCTTTAACCTCGTTCTCATCTGCAACTTCTACATCTCCGTAGATGTGCGGATGGCGTGCAATCAACTTCTCGCAAATACCATCTATCACCTCTTCAAGTGTAAAGGCATCACGCTCCTTACCAATTTTGGCATAGAAGACGATGTGCAATAACAAATCTCCCAGTTCCTTCTTGACTTCTTCCAGGTCGTCTTCCATAATGGCATCAGCAAGTTCATAGGTTTCCTCGATGGTTAAGTGCCTAAGGGTTTGCATGGTCTGTTTCCGGTCCCATGGACATTTCTCCCGAAGCTCATCCATAATGGTAATGAGTCTTGCGAATTGTTCCAAAGCGTTATTATTCATGCAGCTAAACTATAATGTTATTCGTTCATTTTCTTTGTTCGCGCAAAGAAAACGAACCAAAAGAAAACACGCTTTTTCCAAGGTGCTTTTGCACCGCAAAACCGGCTCGGCTCGCTAAATTTTCTCCAAGGCTTCGAAAATTCTGAACGCTCACCTCTCCTGCACTGCGGAAAAAGGAAGAACTCGAAACATCCAATTACTCAAGGGTCACCGACCCACACGAGTAGATTATTGATATTTTTACGCCATGCGTGCAGCACTTCTAACGGTAATGGGATTGTGGACACTGATTGCTACAGCGCAAAAACCTGTGCACGAAGCCGAGATCATGTTTCATGGCGGTTTTCTGTGGGCGCACAGAAATTCGATGACACATCTCGTAGAAGGACACACAGGTGGTGTAGAACTTAGCCTGCACATGAACACCTTCGGAGACAAAGCATGGCATCATTACTACAATTACCCGAAGCCGGGAATATCGTTGATCTACTGGAATCTCAACAACGCTAACCAGTTGGGAAGTGCCATCGGTATTCTGCCGCATATCCACTTTCCGCTAATCGAAAGAGATGGATTTTCCTGGAACATTAACACGGGTTATGGACTGGGATACGTCACGCAGCGATTTGACCGTACCGAAAATCACAAGAACATTGCGATAGGTAGTCATCTCAACGGGGCAGTACAATTGGGTACGAACGTTGAATATGCTATAGCTGACGGTTTTGCGCTGGATGTTGCGCTGGGCCTCACCCATTTCTCAAATGCATCTGCCAAAACACCAAACCTGGGGATCAATCTTCCATCGCTATCGGTGGGTATTACCCGCCAGTTTGGCGAGACAAAGACACCGTCAGGAAGCGCTCCAGACTCTTTGGATCAGCGCATCAGATTCTCGGTGAACGCCATGTATGCCTTTAGGCAGATCGTACCAGCTGGTGGCACAACCTATAATGTGGTAGGACTAACTGCCCTTATGGAACGTCAGATGACACCCAAGAGCAGACTTACATTGGGAGTGGATTATATGCTGGACCCTTCCAACCATGTGAAGATGCAAGGCCTGGGAGACACTTTGAGTTCTGATGCACAAGCATTCCGCATTGGTATTGCACCCGGATATGAGCTGGTGCTGGGGAATTTCGTATTGGTTGGACAATTTGGGGTTTACGCCCGCAGCCCTTATACAGAAGATGGGATGTTCTATCATCGTGTGGGTTCGAGGATTCAAATCAATGATCATTTACGTATCAACCTGTTGTTGAAGTCGCACTTTGCGGTTGCGGATTACTTTGAATGGGGATTAGGTTATAGATTCTAATGAAGTGGAAGCTCACATATAGTGTATTGATCATTGTCTTGTTCTGGGGATGTAAATCGGAGAATATGGGTGATTGCTTCAAGGGAACCGGAAAAGAGGTTGAAGTCGTCCGTGAGATTCCCCCTGGTATTCAGCGTATCATCCTGAAGGATAATGTGCACCTGGTAATCACACAAGACAGTGTAGAATCACTGAAGCTTACGGGTGGCGCCAACGTGTTGAAACTGGTGAAGACCATTGTGAATGGAAACGAGTTGGAGATCAGGAATGACAATACGTGCAATTTTGTGCGGAGCTACAGAAAAGACATCATCGCGTTCCTGCACATCAAAGACCCTCAATACCTGCGTTATGAGGGTGCTGGAAAGGTGACCACTACCAACATGATCAACACGACAACTTTCACGTGTGATATGTGGGACGGTAGCAGGGATTTGCGTCTGTGTCTGGATGTGGATACCATCAACTGCTTCAACCATGTAGGACCAGGAGATGTAAAGATGCACGGTACAGCGAAGTACGCGAGATTGTACAGCGATGGAAATGGATTTATGGAGGCTGACTCCCTTGATGTGGACATTGTAAACATAGATTGGCGTGGAACTGGCAACTGTACGGTTGCTACAGATAGCATTCTAGAGGTCACCATTCACTACATTGGTGATGTTTACTACAAAGGAGATCCGAAGATCACTTCCAACCTCTTGCACGATGGGAAGCTGATCAAGTTCTGAGATTAGCCCGTTCTGCATAATAATTCGGCCGTTTCGTAGTATATCGTGGACAACGTTATCCTAACCAATTTTGTTTCGGTGAGGTTATGAGAAGAATTTATCTACTGTTTTCTATCATTCTGCTTGCTTCATGTACCGATAGTAAAAACGAGTTGGATACGGAAGCACATATACTGGACAACAAAGCGGAAGAGATACTTCCTGACTCTGTTCTTTTTACCAGTATCATTCCGGAACATGAAACAGACTCCATTAAAATTGAGCGGATCCAGGAGATTGTAGATCGTATTGATGCAGATTCGATGGAGGTCCGCATATGCAAGGACTCCGCTGCTTCAATTTGGGGGTTTTATCAAAATGACACATTGGTAAAAATGGTAACTGGTGTCCCATTTTCGTTTGGGACAGCGGGCTCAACATTCTACTTCCTTAAGAACCAATTGATATTCAGAAAAGACATTTGTAGAAGCAATAGGGTAAGCGCCATGTGTGATCCTACAGTAGTAACCAAAAGTGCTTACTTCTACAAAAGAAGAATCTTACATCAGGAAAGTGAAGCGACCCGCAAAAACGGCCCTGGTTGTGGTTGTAACCTCCCGGTTTACACCGTTAAGAGTTTCGATGCTACAATGGTATTTCAAGCAATTGAGCAATTAAAAGCGAAGCTGGAAAACGACAGCGTACCCCAGCATTGAACCTTCTCCTGTATTAGCTTGTTAGATTACCGCTGTATTGCAAATTGTCGTACTTCGACAAGCTTGGTATGACAATTTGCGTGGTTTCTTTTACCTTTAGCCTGTGGGAACACTGAAACTCATATTGCTTGCCATAGGATTACTGGCGCTGGCTTTTGCCGGTATCGCTATTAAGATTCTCGTAAAGAAGAACGGCAAGTTTGCAGGTACATGTGCAAGCAACAACCCGTTGCTTCAAGAAGAAGGCGCAGCTTGTGGAATTTGCGGTGCAATGCCTGAAGAACAGTGCAAAAACGAGGATGCTCCTGCTACTGCTTAGGCGGGTCTTTGATCTCCATCCCCTCTGATTTCCAGGTCTTCAACTCACCGTTTTCCTCATAGATCAGGTAAACTTTGATCAATCCGAATCGTTTCTCCTTTACCCATTCTATGGTCTTGTCCCTTCCAACAACCATAAAAGTTGTGGCATACGCATCTGCGCTGGCACAGGTATTAGAAATAACTGTGGCACTTAACAAATTGTGCTGAACCGGATATCCCGTTCGAGGATCGATCGTGTGTGGGAACTTTCGGCCATCCACTTCATACACCTTTCTGTAATTACCTGAAGTTGCCATAGCGGAATCTCCCAACTCCACCACTGCTTGTAATTCTCTCCCTTCTTCCACAGGTATCGGTTTGTCAATTCCGACCGTCCAGGGTGTACCATGTTTATCTCCTCGCGCCCGAACTTCTCCACCCAATTCAACCAGGTAATTCTCAATGCCACAACCTCGAATGTAATATGCTATTCTGTCCACCGAATATCCTTGAGCGACCGCATTAAAGTCCAATTTCATCAATGATTTAATTGACTTATCTTCAGCATATTCTGACACACTATCTAAATAGATTCTTGCAATTTTATCCGAGTACTTATTCATCCCCACAAATTGCAACAAGGAGTCCACTGTTGTGCTATCATATTCCTCCCTCACGAACTTCTCTCCCGGACCCCAACCCCAGTAATTGACCAGCCTACTTACCGTTGGATCGAAAGCTCCCTTGGTTTGTCCATGCAACTGATCTGAGTACATCACCATGAACTGAAAATGCCGATCTCCAGCCGCAGAATCAGGATCGATTTCTCCCCGATTGAATTTCGATATGGTGGAATTATCTACATAAGTAGACAAAGACATGTCAAGCGCGGCAAGCAAAGAATCTATACCCTCCTTCCTCACTTCTTTATCACCAGTATACAGAATGGAATAGGTGGTGCCCTGTGCCTCTCCTGCCAATTTCATCACCGCCTTCACATCCTGTCGTCCTTCTGTAACAGGTTCTGGTGTTTGCCCACAACCTGCAAGAAGAGCAGCTAACAAGGTCAAACAAGCTAATCTCATTGTATTTCCCATGTATGATCTGCTAACAAAACCACCTTGGCCCTAAACTCCTCGTAAGGCATCTTTTTCTTACCCCAAGAGTTGGGACCAACCATAGACAATACGTACTGATGTTCAGCTTTGCGGTAGAGGTAGTACGCATGCCCAACCAAAGGCTCAAAACGCATTTCAGCTGCATAGATCTCCTTGCTCACCTCTACCCTGTCATGAATACCCTTTGCCTGCTTGGCCAGTAATTCTATCTGCTCCTTGATCTGATTGAGCTGCCGATTCGTTTGCTCTACCATAGCAGTCATGGCACGCCCCTTGACTTTGCCCATGTCTTCCGGGCGGATCTCTACGCCACCTATGGTATGGGCATACGGCAGCGTTGAAGGATTCTCAGTGATCTTATCCTTGTCAATTGGATTCTCTTCCATAATAACTTAGCTAAGGGCCAGATTGGCCTGAATCGAGAAAAAGACGTGCTGGTCGCTGATATCGTGCATATGATACATGATGTCCTTGCCACACCTTGTACGCATGTTCACCAATCCCACTTTGCCATCGCCATTGGATAGCTCCTCCCTTTCTTCATCAGTATAACCGTTGATGGTATCGATTGTTTGCGCTAGCGTTTCCGCATCCTGCTTTTCAACCAGATTACCTGATACGATACAGTAATCATCGTCTAGTCTACCCAGGCAGAGCATACCCGGATGGTTCATGCCTTCATCTTCACCATTTGAAGCGTGGAGGCTGATGTTTTCAACCATTTCCGCCAAAATATAGAACGCCCGACCTGAAACATCAGACTGCCCCATGGCTTCCAGGTCATCCTGTGCCAGTTTCACAACCTCATCCAGGCTCTCCTGATTGAATGCTCCCTGGTGAATAAAACGGATACCGCTTCCTTTGAGGTTCTGGTGGAACTCAACCGGTGGCTCTACTTCCTGAACCTCCTCCTCAGAAGGAGAAATACGAGATTGCATATAGAACTCCTGCCACTGGTCGTTGTAGGGAATAAAGCGAAACTCCAGCTTGTTGCCAGACTTTCGAGCTATATCAATCAGACCCAGTCCGGCACCACCCTTCTCTGAAAAGTCTCCTTTGGTTAGCAATTCCTTGTAGTATGCTTTCAACTCGTCCCTATCAAGGCTATTTACCTTTTCAAGTTTTTCGCGCAGTGCAGATACGTTTTCATTCTCTACCATATTGGCAGTAGTAACGTAAAACCCTCCGTTCATCCTCTGAATCATGAAGCCAGAGTACATATCCATTGCCTTTTCATCCCGGTGTCTGGTAATGTTCTGCAAACTCTCTACCATAATGTGATAAACCTTCTTCTTGATCTTCGAAGAACGTGCTGCAGGCTCCAATCTGGATTCGGAAAATGATAGAATGAGATCGTTCAACTGCTCAGAGAACACTCCATGGTACACATAATGAAGGCGTTGCGACTTCATCTGCTGGTACACAGCGTGAAAATCCTGATATAAAGTCCTTACGTCCAAATACTTAAGCGCGGTTGATTAGATGCCTAGAGCTTAATCTTATAATATTAGATACTTATAGGGTAATTTCCAACCCTTCTTCCGCCAAAATACTGTCAGGAAAAACGCTCTGTGCCTCCGTTAACAATGGTTCAAGATCTACATATCGGGCCGAGTAATGTCCAATCATAAGTTTACCCACGTTTGCATTGCTGGCAAGCTGGGCAGCCTCAAATGCAGTTGCATGCCCTGTAGCATGAGCAGTTTCCCTCAATTCATCCAGAAATGTGGCTTCGTGGTACAGAAAATCCACTTCCAGCACCTGTTGCTCTACAGATTTGGAATACATCGTATCTGTGCAGTAGGCATAGGATTTAACTGGTGGCGGAGGTTCGGTGAGTTCATCGCTTTTTAGTAATCCGCCCTCCGTTTCAACATCTTCTCCACGCTTCAAAGGCAAATAGGCAAATTTTGGGATGTTCACCTCGGCTATCTTCTCCGGGATCAGGTTTCGCAGTTTGGGCTTTTCCGTAATCCGGAATCCGAACGCTGTGATTCTATGTTCCAATAGAAAACACCGAATACGTGCATCACCAATCTCATACTCCGCCCCATCCTCTAATTCTTTGAATTCAAGGGGATACGCGTGAATGCGGTGTTCGTCCCCCAAGAAATTGTACAAACGCTGCTCAAGGCCCGGAGGACCATATATAGACAACTTCTTAACCCTACCCAGAAGCCCCATTGTACTTAACAAGCCAGGTAAACCAAAGAAATGGTCACCGTGCAGATGGGTGATCAAGATGGCTTCTATACGTTGAAACTTAACCTTGTGTCTACGAAGCAAGAACTGTGCACCTTCGCCACAATCTAGCATAAGCAAGGTGTTGCCAATCGTTACTACTTGAGAGGATGGCCAACGGGATTTCGCGGGAGCTGCAGAACCACACCCGAGAACTTTGACTGAAAACATAACGGATTACTCGTCTTCGCCCAGGCCTTTCTCGATCTCTTCGATGAAAAGAAGATCAACAGCCTCTGACTGACTTGGAGTGATGTTGAGGATCGTATCCAGTTGAGATATCTCAATAAGCTTCTTAACTGCTGGCTGCAATCCACAAAGAACAAACGTACCACCACTTTCCTTACACATCCGGTTGCCAATAAGGATAGCACTCAACCCAGAAGAATCACAGTAACGCGTATCGCTAAGATCCATGATCAGGTTCTTCTCACCATTTGTGTTGATCACCACCAATTCTGATTTGATAGATGGCGCCACATGCGTATCTAGCTTCTCCGCAGTTACCTTAAATACGGTGTATTTGTCTTCCTTCTGTGTTGCGTAGCTCATGGGGTTACGTTTGAAACAAATATAACCAAATAAGTTGCCGGGCAAAGGTATTAGCGATCGAGTTGCGCAGCTATCAGATATAGTACTGCCATTCGGATGGCTACACCATTTTCTACCTGATCAAGAATGATCGAGTGATCGCTATCTGCCACGTCCGTGGTGATCTCTACCCCTCTATTTATGGGACCAGGGTGCATTACGGTGATCTCCTTATCCAGCGAATCCAACAGGGCCTTATTCAAACCATATTGCATGGAGTACTCCCTCAGCGAAGGGAAATATGCTATGTCCTGCCTTTCCAATTGAATCCGCAGCATCATCGCGATGTCACACCAAGCGAGCACCTTCTTCAGGTCATATTCCACATTCACACCCAAAGCACCGATGTATTTAGGGATCAGTGTAGCGGGTCCACATACGGTTACCTCAGCCCCAAGTTTCTTCAGGCAGTGAATATTGGACAAGGCTACCCTTGAATGCCTAATATCTCCGATAATGGCCACTTTTTTGCCTGCAAGGTCTTCATGACGCTCAAGCATTGAGAAAGCATCTAACAACGCCTGTGTTGGGTGCTCGTGCGCACCGTCACCAGCATTGACCACTCTCGTATCCGTGTGCTCCGACAAGAACTGCGCAGCGCCAGGATTAGGGTGCCTCATCACCACGAGGTCTACCTTCATCGCAAGAATGTTATTCACCGTATCAATGAGGGTTTCGCCCTTCTTTACAGATGATTGACCTGAAGAGAAGTTGACTACATCCGCTGAAAGTCGCTTTTCAGCCAGTTCAAAAGATAACTTGGTTCGGGTGGAGTTCTCGAAGAACAGGTTCGCTACAGTTACATCTCTCAGGGTAGGCACCTTCTTGATCGGGCGGTTGATCACATCCTTGAATCCTTGCGCTGTCTGGAATATCAGTTGAATATCCTCCAACGAGAGGTTTCTAATGCCCAAGAGATGCTCTGCCTGTAGTTCTTTGCTCATTCGTTTCTAAAGAGTAGTACCTGATCTATATCATCCGTTTCAACCCACTGAACATCCACACGTTCAGCATCAATGGAGTCGATTCGTTTTCCTACGTAATTGGGTTGTATGGGCAAGTGCCTGCTGAATCTTCTGTCTATCAGCACTACAAGCTCTACGAGTTGTGGTCTTCCAAATGCCAGCATTGCGTCCAAACCAGCACGAATGGTCCTACCTGTGTACAACACATCATCCACCAGGATTACTTTCTTGTTCTCAATGGTGAATTCGATATCTGTTACGCTTGGAATCAGTGGATTCTCTCTTCTCCTGAAATCATCGCGGTAGAAGGTGATATCCATCTTTCCGGATTCAACTGGCAGCTCTTTCTCTAGCTCCTTCAGGGTACGAGTGATCCTATCAGCTAAATAGATGCCGCGTGGCTGAAGGCCAATAATTACAGAATCAGAAAAATCGTTGTGGTTCTCAACCAGCTCGTGACAGAGCCTTTTAATGGTCAGGTTGAGTGCATTTGAGTCCAGAATTACCCTCGGCTCTTCCATTAAAGTTCAAAGATAGGTACGAAATCTGGTTTAATCATCATATTCCAAAAAAAAGCCCCGCATAAATGCGGGGCCCTTTATCATTATTTATCCTCTTCAGGCGGATTCTCGCCCTTTTCAAGATCTGCTTTAAGTGATGAAAGTGCATCAAGATCACCCAGGGTAGTTTTCTCCAGGTTATCCTGTACTTGTTTCACCGCTCTGGAAGTAGACTTCTTAGACTTCGTCTTTCTCTCTTTCACTTCCTCTTCAACAGCTTTGAAGGTATGTGTGTGAGAAACAACGATCTTCTTCGCGTCCTTGTTGAATTCCACAACCTGGAACTGAAGCTTCTCTTCCACTTTCGCTTGAGAGCCATCTTCCTTTGCAAGGTTTCTCTTCATCGCAATACCCTCTACTCCATAAGGAAGAGCAACGATAGCCGACTTACCTTTCATATCAATGATGGTACCCTCATGGTTACTTCCAACTTCAAATACGGATTCGAAAGTATCCCATGGGTTCTCTTCTAGCTGTTTGTGACCAAGACTCAACCTTCTGTTTTCTGTATCGATCTCAAGGATAACGATCTCGATATCCTCTCCAACCTTGGTTACCTCAGAAGGGTGATTGATCTTCTTAGACCAGCTTAGATCAGAAATGTGGATCAATCCGTCAACACCTTCCTCAAGCTCAACAAATACACCGAAGTCTGAAATGTTAGTCACTTTACCAGTATGCTTGGAATCAACGCTGTACTTAGCAGCCACTTCTTCCCATGGATCTGGAGTAAGTTGCTTAACACCAAGCGACATCTTGCGCTCCTCTCTATCAAGTGTAAGTATCTTCGCATCTACTTCGTCACCTACTTTGAAGAACTCTTGTGCAGGCTTCAAGTGGTTTGACCAAGTGATCTCTGATACGTGTACAAGGCCTTCAACACCTGGTTGAATTTCTACGAACGCACCGTAATCAGCTACAACCACAACTTTACCTTTCACCTGATCGCCAACGGCAAGTTTGGTATCAAGGTTATCCCATGGATGTTCCTGAAGTTGCTTAAGACCCAATGCAATTCTCTTCTTATCATCATCAAAGTCAAGAATTACAACATTGATCTTCTCATCCAGCTTGACGATCTCCTCTGGGTGGTTGATACGTCCCCAAGAGAGGTCTGTGATGTGAACCAGTCCGTCTACACCACCAAGGTCTACGAATACACCGTAAGATGTAACGTTCTTCACAACACCTTCCAGTACCTGACCTTTCTCCAGTTTCGAGATGATCTCTTTCTTCTGCTGTTCAAGTTCAGCTTCGATAAGTGCTTTGTGTGAAACAACAACGTTCTTGAATTCCTTATTGATCTTAACAACCTTGAATTCCATCGTTTTGTCAACGTAAACATCGTAATCACGGATAGGCTTCACATCGATCTGAGAACCTGGAAGAAATGCTTCGATTCCAAACACATCCACGATCAACCCACCTTTTGTACGGCATTTAACGTATCCTTTAATTACTTCTTCAGTTGAAAGTGCATCATTTACTCGATCCCAGGCATTTAAAGCTCTTGCCTTTTTGTGCGAAAGGATCAACTGACCGTTCTTATCCTCCTGACTTTCTATGAAAACTTCAACTGTATCACCAATTTTAAGATCGGTGTTGTATTTCACCTCAGAGATAGGGATGATTCCCTCACTCTTATAGTTGATATTGATCACTACTTCACGATCTGTGATACCTACCACAGTACCATCTACAACATCCTGATCACCGATAGTGGTAATCGTTTCGTTGTACATCTTTTCAAGATCTTCTTTCTCGGAAGCTGAGTAAGTCTCTTCGTACTTACCAATGCGATCCCAATCGAAATCTTTCAATGGATCAACTGAAGGTGTTGATTTCTTCTTTGGCGCTGCCTTAGCCTTCTTAGGCTCCTCCTTCGCTTCCGCTTCCGCAGATGAATCTTCAGCAACGGGTTCTTCCGCTGGTGCTTCTTCAGCTTCTGCTACCGGCTCAGCCTCTGCTTCTGCAACAGGCTCTTCAGCCGGTGCTTCTTCTGCTGGCGCCTCTTCAGCTACTTCTTCTGCAGCAACTTCCTCTTCAGCAGGTGCTTCAGCAGTTTCTTCAGCGTTGTTTTCTTGTGTTTCCTCAGTAGCAGCGGTCGCTTCTACTGTTTCCTCTGACTTGATGTCTTCGGCTTCTTCTTTTTTAGCCATGACTCAAACTTTGTATTCCGCCTATTGGCACTGGCGAAAGAGGGTTTAACTTCGGGCGGTGCCTTGCGCCACGATTAACGAGTTTTGAACTCGGGGCAGCAAAAGTATACGGATTTGTTGAATTGACAAAGGATTGCGCGTTCTAATGCGCCATTTCTTGCCTGCACAGATTAAGAATCACCTCCAGCTGTTGATCCAAATTCAGGTGGGTATTATCTAGAACAAAGGCTCCATCTGCCATCCGCAGCGGACTCTCCTCTCTGCTCTGGTCTATGTGATCGCGTTCCTGAAGGTTGTGTTTTACATCTTCTATGGTAACATCAAAGCCTTTCTCCCTCAGCTCTTTATGCCTTCTTTCGGCTCGAACATCCACATCTGCGGTTACAAAGACTTTTACTTCAGCATTTGGCAACACCGTAGTACCAATGTCTCTACCATCCATTACCACACCTTTGTGTGACGCCAATTCTTGCTGCAATTCCACCAGTTTGTGTCGAACTTCCTTTACAGCACTCACAACGCTAACATTGCCCGAAACGTCAAGGGTTCTGATCTCCACCTCTACATCTTCACCATTCAGCAATGTATTGGCAGCACTTTGTCCCTCCATCCGTTTAAACCCGACCGAAATATTGGGAAGTTCCGCAATCAATCCTGCTACATCTAACTCACCATCCCTCACCAAACCCTTCCGCATGGCGTATAAAGTGATCGCCCGGTACATGGCGCCAGAATCCACATAGATATACTCTAGCTCTGCAGCAAGCCCCTTAGCAATGGTGCTTTTGCCACAAGAAGAGAAACCGTCTATTGCAATGTTGATGTTACCCGCCACTCTTGTTGAAGAATGACGACAAGTTAGTGGTTATTGAGAATTGATTGGAACCACCGGCCAAATGATAATTGGATCTTCCATAGCTGACATGGAACTTGGATACACGGAAACCTACACCAAAGTTGAATCCCACGAATCCCGGGCGTGCCTGAACCACCATTTCCTTCCTGCGCTGGTAATCGTATCCAAGCCTGATGTGGAAGGTTTCCGACAGATAGAACTCACCGCCAAAAGTTAGATGTCTAAATATCTTCTCGCCTATACCCGGACCAGGATTCTGGTCTTCCTGGTTAGGATCCAGTGTTGGAACAATCTCCGTGCTGTCTATATACGTCAAATCCCATGTGGTTAGATCGTGGGCCAGCACCATGAATCTGAAAGGAACGTGCTCAAAGCGCTTAGAAAACCCTATCTGAAGATCGTAAGGAAGCTGCTCCCGCACTCCATTCACATCGCGGTTATAGGTCAACAATTGTGCACCTACATTGGAAATCCTTGCAGATAGCACCGTTTGTTTCGCTTCCCAGTACTTCATTGCCACAATATCTGCTGCTATCCCAAACGAATTGTATTGATAGAAGTCAGAATAAATGAACTTCAAATTCGCACCGAAATGCAGTGAAGAATCGTAACTCGTTCCCCACCCAAAGTTCATCGCATATTCCCCTGGAGAGAACTGTCCCAGTGGATTTCCACCAATATCGGTTTCATCAAATCTGCCATAACTGATGTACTTCAGTCCAGCCGAAAGGTTACCCAGTTTTTTGAAAGATCTTGCGTACCCGATCTGCCCATACTTCACGTCTCCTATATAATCAATGAAGTTCAGCGAAAGGTGATTGCTAACCTCAGGGTTCAACAAGGCGGGATTGTCCATGGTAAGATTTACATCCTTGAAATCCGGAGTTGCGATACCTATCCCTGCCATCGAACCCACACGGGCCGCTACAGGCATTTCCAGAAATGCATAAGTGCCTCTACCGCCAACTTGTGACCAGACGGGAGAAGTGCTAAGAAGTAACAGAATAAATGCGAGCCGTAGCATTATGGCTAAAATACGTTAAAGGCTCGTGGATATTGTTCTGTCTACACGATTTTCTTAGGGTTGTCGACTTTCTGACGCAACAATGCTGCTTCCAATACCTCACCCATGGTTTTAACGTAATGGAACTTTAACCCCTTCAGGTATTTCGCATTGATGTCTTTGATGTCTTTCTCATTATCCGCAGAGAGGATTATATCCTTGATATTGGCTCTTCTGGCAGCAAGAATCTTCTCTTTGATGCCCCCAACGGGTAGCACCTTACCTCTCAGGGTGATCTCTCCTGTCATTGCGAGCCTGCCCTTTACCTTTCTCTGTGTGAAAAGGGAGGCGAGCGAAGTCAACATTGTAATTCCTGCGGAAGGACCATCCTTTGGAGTTGCCCCTTCAGGAACATGGATATGCACGTCCCACAGATCAAAAGCTTCAACCGGAATTCCCAGCTCCTCACAATTCGATTTCAGGTATTGCATGGCCAGCGTTGCCGATTCCTTCATTACATCTCCCAGGTTACCTGTGATGGTAAGCTTACCCTTGCCTTTACTAAGGCTGCTCTCAATAAACAGAATATCTCCTCCAACAGCGGTCCAGGCCAAACCTGTTACCACACCCGCAACATCGTTGTTCTCGTACTCATCCAAATCTCTTCCCGGACCAAAGATCTCATCGAGATCGGCCACATCAACAGTCTTGTTGTATTCCTCTTCCATGGCCACGGATTTGGCCACATGCCGCACCAATTTGGCAATCTTCTTGTCTAGCTGCCGCACACCAGATTCTCTTGTATATCCGATAATGATCGATTCGAGCACCTTGTTGCCAACATCTATGTGATCTTTAGTAATGCCATGGCCCTCCAGCTGTTTAGGTAGCAAGTGTCTTTTGGCAATCTCCACCTTCTCCTCTACCGTATAGCCGTTGATCTCGATAACTTCCATTCTGTCCAGCAAAGCGGGCTGAATGGTAGCAAGACTGTTTGCGGTGGCGATGAACATGACATTACTGAGGTCATAGTCCATTTCCAGAAAATTGTCGTAAAATGTTGCGTTCTGTTCAGGGTCCAATACCTCAAGCAAGGCCGAAGATGGGTCTCCCTGATGGTCTCTTCCCACTTTATCAATCTCATCCAACACAAACACCGGGTTAGAGCTACCAGCTTTCTTGATGTTCTGGATAACCCGTCCCGGCATTGCACCGATGTAGGTCTTTCTATGTCCCCGGATCTCAGCTTCATCTCTTACGCCACCCAACGACATACGAACATATTTCCTGCCCAATGCTTCAGCCACACTCTTTCCCAGGGAAGTTTTACCCACTCCCGGAGGGCCATAAAGACAAAGTATAGGTGATTTCATATCACCTTTGAGCTTCAGAACAGCGAGGTATTCCAAAATTCTGTCCTTCACCTTTTCCAGACCATGATGGTCTCTATTCAGAACTTTCTTGGCCTTCTTCAGGTTGAAATCATCTACCGTAAGATCTTCCCATGGGAGATCAAGCAATGTTTCGATATAGTTCAGATGAACTGAATACTCGGCTGCTGCGGGGTTGATACGATCCAATCTCTGTAGCTCCTTGTCAAAGCGTTCCTGCACTTCTTTCGACCACTTCTTGTCCTTCGCCCGTTTCTTAAAATCGTCAATCTCCTGTTCAACTGGATTACCACCCAATTCTTCCTGTATTTGCTTCATCTGCTGATTCAGGAAGTATTCTCGCTGCTGTTGATCCAGGTCGTCTCTTACTTTGGATTGAATGTCATTCTTCAATTCAAGCAGCTGTAGTTCCTTGGTAAGGTGCCCCAACAGGATAGTAGCTCGTGTATTGATATCATTCTCTTCCAGTAACTCCTGTTTCATATCAACATCCGCGTTCATATTGGATGCAATGAAATTGATCAAGAAGGATGGACTCTCAATGTTCTTAATGGCAAAGGATGCCTCCGATGGGATGGTTGGGCTTTCTCTGATGATGTTCAACGCGAGGTCTTTGATGGAATCCACAAGTGCGTTGAATGACTCACTATCAGGCGGGGGCAACTGCGGAATGGTTCTTACCCTTGCCTTAAAATAAGGGGTGGTTTCAACCATCTCCACCATCTCGAATCTCCTTTTCCCTTGAATAATTACTGTAGTACTACCATCCGGCATCTTGAGCAGTTTAAGGATTTCGGCTACCGCCCCAATTGAATTGATATCCTGTTCACCAGGATTTTCAACTTCTCCATCCTTCTGCGATACAACACCAATACGTTTGGAAGATTCGTATGCTTCTTTTAATAATTGAATAGACTTGTCTCTTCCCGCAGTAATGGGAATAACAACACCCGGAAAAAGTACTGTATTTCTTAACGGAAGAATCGCAAGCTCCTGCTCTTCTGGCTCCTCATTATATACATCTTCATCCTCTGGAGCTACCAAAGGAATCAACTCTGTGTCTTCGTCAAGTATGTTACTGATGGCTATCTGCCCAAAATCAAATCCGTCACTCATAACGTCAATATGACAGTTGTTTAATAAATAACCAGCATTTCATGCTGTATTCGTGTATAGTCAAGTCTCGTGCCAAACGGTATTGACTGCAATATTGACAGGTTAAACCTTAAATTGTTTAATTACTGATGCAAGAAAGACAGGATTTGAACATCTTTCTCTGACAATTCTATCTCGCGTCTGGCCATCACCTTTTTGGCAACATCAAGTGCCCTATCAAGCTCATACCTGGTTGCATCATCGTGGCCCCACGCGTAAGATGGTATGTATTTAGGTGGAAAGCCTGCCCCAAAGATGTTGGCACTCACCCCTACAACCGTACCTGTATTGAACATGGTATTGATTCCACATTTGGAGTGGTCACCCATGATTACACCACAGAATTGCTGCCCTGAACCTTCCATTTCCCTGGTCCTGTAACTATGCAGCCTCACCTCACTATAATTGTTCTTGAGATTAGAAGTATTGGTATCAGCACCCAGGTTACACCATTCTCCCAGAACGGAATTACCAAGGAAGCCATCATGTCCTTTGTTGCTATAGCCTTGAATAACACTATTGCCCACTTCACCTCCAACTTTAGAGTAGGGACCTATAGAAGTACCTCCGTAAATCTTCGCTCCCATCTTGACCACTACTCCATCTCCAAATGAAGTGGTTCCCTTGATCATGCTTCCTTCCAGGACTTTTACACCCTTCCCAAAGAAGACAGGACCATCTTCACTATTAATGATCGAGGCTTTTACGTCCACATCAGGACTACCATATATCTCATTCCCGATAATGGTGTTGGATGGATGCAGTCCCGTGATCTTCTCGTACTGGAACAAATCAATATCTGCCTTGATCTGATCTGCAGTGTGGACAAACACATCCCATGGATGGCGGATCATATTGATTTCCCATTCACATCCCAGCGTAGTATTGAGACTCAACGGATCATACACATCCGAGCGGAAAGCTATCACTTCACCGTTCCACTCTATACCCTGCCTGTCTTCAAGTCCGGTGAATAAACCAGCGAGTTCTGATGTTGGAATGATGTTGGATTTGATGAACAAGGTATCGGGCTCCACCCTAAGCTCATATTTATGCTGCAGATACTCCTGAGTTGCCCATGAACAAACAGTATCCAACGTATGGTTCCATTTCTGCGTAATTGAATGGATGCCAACGCGCAATTCGGCAATAGGTCTTGTGAGTGTGAGCGGATTGAGGTCTTTCCAGGCGTCTTCCGTATCGAACAGCACTACATTCATAGGCTAATGATAATAAAAAAAGTCCCCCCGAAATCGGGAGGACTTTGTAAACGGTGTTAAACCAATATTATTCTTCGGCCGAGGCCTCTTCTTTCTTTTCTGCGCCTTTGTCAAGATGCTGTCCGTAACGCTTCTTGAACTTGTCTACACGTCCGGCAGTATCTACAAGCTTCATCTTACCTGTGTAGAAAGGGTGCGAAGTATGCGAAATTTCCAACTTCACCAGAGGATATTCATTTCCATCCTCCCACTTGATCGTTTCCTTTGATGGTGCGCATGATTTACACAAAAACGAATAGTCGTTGCTCATGTCTTTGAACACCACAAATCTGTAATTCTCTGGATGTATGTCTTCTTGCATGATCGTTGTTATAACGAAGCGGCAAAGATATGTATTAATAATTTAAATATGCAATATCTTCTTTAACTTAAATCTACACTACCACTGGCATCCAAAGCGAAGTTTGTATACCTTGCCTTCCCTGTTTTACAAAACTAGAATTGTAGTAGCATATGAAGCATAATTTCACAGCGGGCCCATGTGTATTACCAAAATCGGTAATGAAGGAAGCCTCAGAAGCAGTAGTTGATTACAATGGCAGCGGATTATCAGTGATAGAAATGTCGCACAGATCTGCACCTATTGTAGAGATCATGGAAGAAGCCAGATCACTGGTGAAGGAAGTTCTGAACGTTCCAGAAGGATACGGAGTGTTGTTTCTGCAAGGAGGAGCAAGCACCGGATTCCTTACTTCAGCGTATAACCTTATGAAGGATGGTGGCAGTGCGTGTTATCTGGACACGGGAGCGTGGTCTTCAAAAGCGATCAAGGAGGCAAGGCGTTTAGGTGATGTAGAAGTTGTAGGTAGTTCGGAGGATAAGAATTACAACTACATACCTAAGAACTATCCGATCAAGAGAGATGCCAGCTACCTGCACCTTACTTCAAACAATACGATCTTCGGAACACAGATCAAGCAATTTCCTGTGAGCACCATTCCAATGGTGTGTGACATGTCTTCTGACATCTTCTCCAAGCCTGTAGATGTTTCAGCATTTGATTTGATCTACGCAGGTGCACAGAAGAACCTGGGACCAGCAGGAACTACACTATACATTGTAAAGGAAGACGCATTGGGTAAATCAGGAAGGGAGATCCCAAGCATGCTGGATTTGCAGATTCACTTGTCGAAAGACTCTATGTTTAACACACCCCCAGTGTTCGCCTTCTATGTTTCTATGTTGACGCTTAGATGGGTTAAAGGACTTGGTGGTGTTAGCGCCATGGCTGAAAGAAACCAGGCAAAGGCTGATCTTCTATATGGTGAGATCGAGCGGAACGGTCTGTTTGAAGGCACAGCCGCAGGAGCGGATCGTTCGAATATGAACGCGTGTTTTGTAATGACCAACGAAGACAACAAAGACGAATTCGACAAAATGTGGAATGATGCAGGCATCGTTGGTATCAAAGGTCACCGCTCAGTTGGTGGCTACCGTGCATCCATGTACAACGCACTTGAAATTGAGAGCGTTCAGGCATTGGTAGACGTAATGAAGGAATTCGAATCTAAATTTGGATAAAGACATAAGTATGAAAGTATTGGCAAACGATGGTCTATCAGGCGCGGGAGTTAGCGCATTGGAGGCCGCAGGATTTACAGTAATCACGGATAAAGTTGAACAGGATCAGCTTATCGATTACATCAATAACGAAAACGTTGTAGCACTGCTTGTGCGAAGTGCAACTACAGTGAGACAGGAAGTTTTTGACGCGTGTCCAGGCTTGAAGTTTGTAGGCCGGGGTGGTGTTGGAATGGACAACATCGATGTGGAGTACGGAAGAAACAAAGGCGTTACTGTTGAGAACACACCAGCAGCATCTTCAAGATCGGTTGCTGAAATGGTGTTTGCTCATCTGTTTGGCGCTGTGCGATTTATGCACGACTCTAACCGTCAAATGCCAACGAATGGTGCTACCGAGTTCAAGACACTGAAAAAGAAATACGGAAAGGGCATTGAGTTATATGGCCGTACGATGGGTATCATCGGTTTCGGCCGAATCGGACAGCACGTTGCCAAATACGCGCTTGGATGCGGAATGAACGTGAAGTTCTACGATCCTATGGTAAGCAATGCCTCAGTTGATATTCAGGTTGGTGGCAAGGACGTTGTTACCGACCTTACAGGTTCTTCTATGGAAGAAGTGATCGCACAGAGTGATGTAATCTCGCTTCACGTTCCTAAACCAGCAGATGGCGCAGTAATCAACGCTGCCGAGCTCGCCCAAATGAAAGATGGTGTTGTACTTGTGAATCTTGCCCGAGGTGGTGTGATTGACGAAGATGCACTTCTTGACGCTTTGAATTCTGGAAAGGTGGGCGTTGCCTGTCTTGATGTATTCGAGAACGAGCCAACTCCAAGAGAAGATCTATTGGCGCACCCGAACGTATCGCTGAGCCCGCATATTGGCGCAGCAACGGGCGAAGCTCAGGATAGAATTGGAACGGAGATCGCTTCGAAGATTGTGGCGACTTTCGAGACAGTAGCTTAATTCTCCTTGGTACTTCGAGTTCTATATGTTCTCCGGCACGCTAAGTCGAGCTGGAAGGATGATTCTTTGGCTGATGTTGACCGACCACTGAATAAGCGGGGTAAGCGTGATGCTCCGTTCATGGCGGAAATACTGAAGGCTGACGAACGAAGACCGGACTACATTCAGTCTTCTCACAGCAAGCGTACCAAGCAAACACTCAAGTACATGAGGGAATGGTTGGGAGATCGGGAAGTCATTAAAAACAAGCGTATTTACCATTGTGATGCATCTGATCTGATTGCCGCCATCAAAGGCTTCCCTACTGCTGCTGGATCTGCCTTGATATGTGGACATAATCCTTCAATAGATGATCTGCTATTGGAACTCAGTGGTGAAACACATGAGGTTCCTACCTGTGGCATCGCCAAATTCCTTGTAAAAGGAGATTGGGCGGATTTCGGCCCTGAAATAGCCACCCTTCAGTGGGTAGATTATCCAAAGAAACATCCGGGGTATGGTAAAGATTAAGGGGCCACGAGAAGGAACTGTCATGCTGAGCTTGTTGTAGGCACGAAACTGTTCTTTCTCTCCTTTCTTTTTCCCGAGCGGAAAAGAAAGGAGCAAAGAAAGCCGCTCTTTGGCGCTGCCGCTCCTGCGCACTTTCACTTTTCATAACACATAAGTTCGGCCGCTGGATCTGCTAGCAGCTAAGCGGTCTCTCTAATGTGTCATTTCAATCTCAAGCACTTTATCGCGAAGGCGCTCCACACGATCAACACCCTCACCGGCCCTTGGCCGGTTAGCAAGTTCGCTGGGTAAAGGGTTAGCCTTTATCCGCAGCGCAGGAGAGGCGAGCGTTTATAATTTTCGAAGCCCTGGAGAAAATTTAGCGAGCCGATACGGTTTGCAGTGCAAAGCGCCTTGGATAAAGGAGGGCGTTTCTTTTGGTTCGTTTTCTTTGAGCCCTTCCAAAGAAAATGAACAGACAGTGTCACTGACCTTGGTATATTTATTGCCATTGATTACCAGATGAAGAGAATTCTTGTCATATCACTTCTGCTAATCGCATCTACATATGCCAAGGCGCAGCCTGGCGATAGTACCCTTAAGGCGATCAAGGTTATTCGTACCCTTCTGAATGAAGACAAGGTATCAGAGGCTTTGACATTGACACAATCCGCCATATTAAAGGACTCCACAAGTGCAGAATTGTTCTGTCTAAGAGGCCAATTGCAATTAGAAAATAAAGATCACAAAGCAGCTTACGAGAGTTTCAATCTCGCATTGAAGATCAATGGAGAATATGCGGAAGGGTACTTCCAACGGGGGATATTCTTCTATCGCGTAGGAGAACCTCAACTTGCTATCATGGATTTTAATGATGTACTAGTGCTTTCCAAGGAAGACACCCTGGTGAAGGCAGCGATTCTAAATCGTGGAAATGCACATTATATGAGTGGAAACAAGGAGAAAGCACTGCACGACTTCGATACTTTGATTTCCATTGACCCAGCCCGCATTTCTTATCGAAACAACAAAGCCGCTACCCTGAGCAGTTTAGGCAAGCATAAAGAGGCTATTAAGATGTACAACGAGATTATCGCCATGGATAAAAAGTATGCAAATGCGTACTTCAATCAGGGATACGAGTGGATCGTTCTGAAGGATTACAAAATGTCTGTCACAATCACCAAGAAGGGTCTGAAACTGGATAAGAAGAATGCTGTAGGGTGGAATAATATGGGGCAAGCCTACCTGGAAATGGGCAACACCAAAAAAGCCCTGAAATATGTCAACAAGAGCATTCAACTCAATTCATCCAATGCATACGCCTACAGAAACCTTGGCCACATCCACTTAAAAAATGGAAACAAAAGTGAGGCTTGCGAAGCGTGGAAACGAGCGGAGAAATTAGACTTCAAATACATTTTCGGAACTGAGGTGGATAAATTACTGAAGAAGCATTGCAAGAGACCGAAATCGTAACTTTCTCATATCCCCCAGTTATTATTATGTCCTAACCAGGAATGCAATTACCATGAGAACATTTGTTTGTCTTACTCTTATCATGTTTTCAATGCACCTTTTCGGTCAAACCAAAAAGCAATTAGAGGGGGAATGGCGATTGAGCGCTCCATATATTTCGGATACCCTGAAATTCAGAAAATACGATCCTACAGCCCTACTAGAGAAGAAGCCTGCTTTCAATCCAGATATCATATTGTATGTGTATCCCAACCATGAGGCAATGTACTATCATACTTTCTCGAATGCCAAGACAACAAATGGAATTGTAGACAAAGAACAACCCCAAGGTAGTTCCACCATAGAGATTGTTGATGGTGATACGTTGGCCAAGATGGTGCTGCCTCCCGCACTCCTTAGTGGAGCTAAATTAGATCCGAGAATTTGGAAACTTTCCTCCAATGGAAAAGTATTGACCTTACTGAATAAGGAAAAGTGCATCGCTCAGAATTACAAAGTCATCGTTTTGACCACAGAGTATCTCACCCTTGTTAAGTGGTAATGAATCGCACGATTGTATTCAAACAAAACTGGGTCAAATAGTTAGTTTTGATTAACCAGATGACCGGTTTGAAGAACGGAGGTGGATGAATTGCTTAAAAAGCATTGCGCTACTTCTGGCAAGTAGGTATGAGCAAACTACACTTCCACTCCTTAGACGCGCTGAGGTTCTTCGCGTTTTTAAAAGTGTTTCTTTTACACCTTCCTGTGCAAGGTGATTTTCCCATTTTCCGCTATTTGAAAAGTGGTGGTGGTATTGGCGTTTCATTCTTCTTTGTTTTAAGTGGTTTTCTAATCACCTATCTCCTCGCCAAAGAAAAAGCAGACACAAGTCGCATTGATGTCAAGAAATTCCTGATCAGAAGGACGCTTCGGATCTGGCCATTGTTCTTTCTGCTGGTGATCATCGCTGCAACACTACCGTATGACTTGAAAGATCAGCTAGGGTTTCATATGGTTGGAGGCGGGTACGAATTTGACTGGCGATACTCTTTCACTTTCCTGGAGAATTACAAGATGCTGATCGAAGATAACTTCCCGAAAACCACTCCCCTGTCCGTTTTCTGGTCGCTATGTATTGAGGAACATTTCTATATCATTTGGGTGCTTGCGCTGGCGGTTATACCCTTCCGGCATATACCAAAGTTCCTGATCGCCTGTATTGGCGTTTCATGGATCGCACGATATGTTGAACCGTCCATATTCAACAATGAACATATCGTGGCCAATGATTTACTTACCAATATGGACTTCTTCGCCATTGCAGGTTTACTTGGTTATTGGACGGCTAAGAACTTCGAAGGGGTAAGCAGCAGCATTCTGAAGATCCCGATAGCTGTGCGATGGTGTGTTATCGTAGTAGTTTTGCTGGCGGTTATCGTCCAACCTACCATCCTACCCACAGATCAAATATGGTGGCAAGTAATAGGATCCAGCATCATCGCTATCTGTTTTACAGCCGTGATCGCCATGTTCTTACCACAGCAATCGTCTGTGAGAATTAGAAGTAAGTTGCTGGCGTTTCTGGGTGTCAGGAGTTATGGGTTGTACATCTACCATATTCTCTTTATTCATTGCAGTCTGCAGTACTGTCAGAACCATAGTATTGCAATGAACAGTTGGTGGACCATCGCGCTCTTCACAATAACCACACTTGGCCTGGGGATCGTCACGAGCATTCTATCATTCCATTTCATAGAAACGCCTTTCCTCCGCTTAAGGGAACGGTTGGCCAAGTGACGTTTTTCTCTGCAAGAATTCCTTAACTTTAGCTGAGTTTGCCAACACTACTAACCAAATGAGATTTCCAACCCTGCTTTTTCTGGCATTGACTTGCCTTTTCTATGGCAACAGCAGTGCGCAACAACCTGGCGCAGGATACTCGCTGAACTTTGACGGGACAAATGATTTCGTTAATGGAAATGCGGCTGATCTCACAGGTTACACGAACAGTTTCACGATTGAGTTCTGGGTAGAAGCCTCTGCTACGCGAACTACAAAAACGGAAGCTACATCAGGCATTACAGGCACAACAGGTCATGGACAACGGTATGCGGTTTTCCCATCTCACGGTGGTGCCAGTAATGGAGGCGTTGGTGTTTCTGTAGGTACAAATGGTGTAAGTGTTTACGAGCACGGTTCCGGCTACATGCCTGCACTATTGGTATGGGATGGTACGCTTACGGGATGGAACCACATTGCGGTGGTATACACAGCGAAGCAACCAAGCCTGTACATCAACGGTATTTTGGTTCGTACAGGACTGACCAGCGTAAGAACGGCAGTATACCCTTCTGCCCGTTTGGGTGGTCACACCTATGGTTGGTACTCAGGCGATATTGATGAATTCAGGATTTGGAGTACTTCAAGAACACAGGCTCAGATCAGGGATAATATGTGTAAGAAACTGTTGGGGAGCGAGACCGGATTGGAACGCTATTATCGTGTTGACAATGGCACCGGCACGACCGTAACTGACGTAACCGGCACCAGAAACGGGACAATGACCAATATGGCTCCCGCATCGGATTGGGTAACATCCGGAGCTTCTATTGGTAACACAAGTACGCACGATTACGCTTCAGCGTGGAGTGGAACAGCCTTGGATTTTGACGGAACCAATGATTATGTCAATGGTTACGCAGCTGATTTGCAAGCTGTCACCGACAATTTCACGATGGAAATGTGGGTAAATCCTACCGGTACCCATACGGTTAGAGCTCAAGCAACCTCAGGCATTACGGGAACAACAGGACAACGTTACGCGTGCTATCCACAACACGGTGGTGCTTCACCAGGAATCGCAGGAGCAGGAGTGTCTGTTGGAACAAATGGAGTTCAGGTTTTCGAACATGCTGCAAGCTATCTTCCTTGTTTGGCAAGCTATTCAACTACGATTTCAGGGTGGACCCATATCGCAGTTGTTTATACGTCAAAACAACCAACGATATATATCAATGGTGTAGCTGTACACACCGGTTTGACCAGCGCAAGAACTGCTGTTTTCCCCGGGGCTCACGTTGGAGGTATTATATATGGGTTCTTCCTCGGGCAAATAGATGATTACAGGGTTTGGAATCACTCCAGAACAGCGAACCAAATTGCCAGCAATATGTGTGCTGAGCTTACGGGTTCTGAGACTGGCTTGATTCGCTACTACAATTTTAATGATGGTAGTGGTGGAACGGCTACAGATGGCACTGGAACCAGAAATGGCACACTCACGAATATGAACACAGTTACTGACTGGGTGACAACAGGAGCTGGTGCCTGCGTTTCAGGATCTTTGGTTCACGCATCTCCTGAAAATGACAGTCTGGGAGTGAGCAGCATAGCAGGATTTACGCAAGGATTCCACATATACCATGTGGAGGCGGTTCCAAATAGCACAACAGGGGTTGCAGGATTGGGCGGCAATGATCATTACTACGGTGTTTTCAAAGCAGGGGTAAATACACCCACTACCTACACAGCAACGTATTACTACAACGATAATGATGCGTACCAGGCGTCCAATATTACGCTGAACGAAAATGACCTGGCATTGTATAACAGATCAGACAACACGGTTACTACCTGGTCTAATACACTGGCGGCTCAAAACACAACGGCCAATACATTAACCGCTACTGCTCAAAGTACAGAGTTCATTCTTGGAGCAACGGGCGGTGTGGCACTGCCAGTTGACCTGTTGACCTTTACCGCTCATACTGAAGACAATGTGACAGTAGATTTAGGATGGCAGACGGCTTCTGAGGTGAACAACGATTACTTCACCGTTGAGCGTTCAACAGATGGAAGAAACTGGCATGAAGTGGCACAGGTAGATGGCAAAGGAAATTCCAGAACGGTTCAGAGCTACAATTCTAAAGACCTTCAACCGCACCAAGGTGTGAACTACTACCGATTGAAGCAAACGGATCACGATGGCAAGTTTAAGTATGCGGATATCGTTCCAGTGAATATTGGAGAAGCACCTGCCATGAGTATTTATCCTAACCCAACGAGGGATATCCTGGTGGTTTCAGGAGATGAGTTTGATATCTCCAACTTACAGGTAATGAATAGCATTGGTCAATCCGTAACTGACCAGGTGCAGCTGAAGAAGCTAGGCCTTGGTAAGACCATGGTAGATCTATCTGAACTTAGCAGTGGATTGTATCTGATCCGATCTAAAACCCACACCAGCAAAGTCTACAAACAGTAGCATCCATTTACCATTTTTACACGAGCGGTAGCGATCGTCCATACTTCACGCCCTAGTTTTGTATGTGATGAAGGCGGTGAGATGTGAAAGATATGGGAAGCCTGGAGATGTAGTTCAAATTGTAGACTGCGATATTCCTTCTCCAGGCAAAGGAGAAGTTCTGGTTCAAATCCAAGCAACAGCGGTTAACGATTACGACTGGAGCATGGTCCGTGGCAAACCCCACGCGTACAGACTTTTCTTTGGTCTTTTCAAGCCCAAAAGACCCGTTCTCGGAATGGAACTCGCAGGAGTAATAACCGAATTGGGCCAGGAAACATCCAAATTCAAGGTTGGTGATGAGGTTTACGGAGATACGTCTGACCATGGGTTCGGAACAATGGCTGAGTACATGGCAGTTCATGAGGATGCTTTGTCGCTCAAACCCTCAGGCATGTCTTTTGAACAGGCCTGCTCCATTTCCCACGCCTCCATGTTGGCGTACCAAAGTATGTTTGATGTTGCACATCTGCAGCCCGGGCATGATGTCTTGATCAATGGTGGTGGCGGTGGGGTCGGTTCCTTTGCCCTTCAGTTTGCCAAGCTACATGGGTGCAAGGTGACAGGGGTAGATACCGGAGAGAAGTTGCGCAAAATGCTCAATCTTGGCTTCGATGAGGTTATAGACTACAAGCTTGAAGATTTCACCGGAAGCAAAAAAGAATACGACCTCATTATTGATTGCAGAACCAGCAGAAATGCTCTGCGTCACACCAAAGTTCTTAAGAAGGGTGGCATGTACGTAACAGTAGGCGGAAGGTCCGGCAAGCTTCTACAGATAGCTATGTTCCGAAAACTTATTCAGTGGATCACGGGTAAGGAGCTAAGAATTTTAATGTTGAAGGCCAACAAGGATTTGAAAATTGTAAACCAACTCTTCAAAGAAGGTAAACTCAAGGCAGTTGTTGACGGACCCTACCCACTGGAAGATGCGGCATGGGCTATCCAAAGATTCGGAGATGGACGACATACGGGAAAGATCGTGCTGAAGGTTACCCATTGATCAATTCCAATTCCTTTCGTAGGTTCGTTTCACAGGCTTTGACCTGTAAGTATTGTACCCAAAGACAACGGAGCACCTATGAGTTTATCGTTACCTGAAGCACCTAATTCCATTCAAAAAGGCGTACCACTGAAGGTACTTCTCGACAGGCCTGCCGTTGAACAACTGGCACACAATCTACATTACGCATACGCTTCCTTCGATAAGGGTGGGTTCATCCAAACTTGCATGAACGACCTGGAACCTCTGGCCTTAAAAGATCGCGCCAACCGGATTGCTGAGGTAATGAAGGAATTCTTACCCCCGATTTATTCGGATGCTGTTGAGGTAATCCTGGATTCCTTTACGCCCCCATTAACCAAAACAGAAGACAATGGCCTGGCATCTATGTTCTATATGCCACATGCTTCATTCATTGGTGAGTACGGACTGGATCAGGATTACAACAACGGAAAAGATCCTTACGATGTATCGATGAAAGCGAACTACGAACTCACAAAACGTTTCACTTCAGAATTCTCCATTCGCAACTTCATCATTCAACAAGAGGACAGAACATTTAAGCTACTTTACGATTGGATGAAAGATCCCGATCCACATGTACGAAGGTTGTGTACAGAGGGTCCCCGACCCAGGCTTCCTTGGGCACCGCAGATTCCTTCACTAATCAAGGATCCCGCTCCAAGTATTCCGATCCTGGAAGTGCTTAAGGATGATCCCAATCTTTACGTAAGAAGAAGCGTTGCCAATCACGTAGGAGATATCGCCAAAGACCATCTTGACCTTGCTCTGGATTTATGTGAAAAGTGGTTGGATGGTGCTTCCAAGGAGCGCAAATGGGTAATAAGGCATGCCGTAAGGCACCCTTTTAAAAAAGGCAATGAAAGGGCCATTCAATTGAGAAAGGATGCTAAGTAACTAGTTCAACCGCTCGTTTGATCTCAGAAAGTCCTTGCTCTACATGATCTATGTGCGTTCTAAAGCCAAGTACAGCCACGCGTATCCAGAATTCTCCATTGATGGTGGTTGATGAAAAGAACGACTTTCCCCGAAGATGCAGCTCCTTCACTACCCTTTCGTTCAACTCATTCCTATCCGGGTGATCTTTGAACAATCTGAAGATGGCCACGGAAAGGTCGGGTTCATTACCTATCTCAACGCTCTCCCATTGGTTAATTTGATCAAGAAAATAATGGGTTAACATCACCTTTTCCTCTAACGCCTTCCTGATAACATCTATCCCATATAGGCGAAATGGAAGCCACATTCTAAGTCCACGGTAGTGTCTGCTCAATTCAAAGGATGCATCAGCTGAGGAAATTTCCTCTCTGGAATCCAGGGTATCCTGCATGTAATTGGCTTCGAAATGAAATGCGCCAATGATTTTCTTTCCATCCTTCACCAACAAAGTGCCAGTACCATAGGGCAGGAAAAATCCCTTGTGAGGATCAATCACTACGGAATCAGCTCTTTCTATTCCCTTAAACTTCTTCTTAAGTTCATCTACAAGCAGAAACCCGCCACCATAAGCCCCATCCACATGAAACCAGCAATTGTTTTCTTCTGCAATGGAGGCTAATTCATCAAGCGGGTCAATAACACCAACATCCGTTGACCCAGCGTTGCCGATCAGCATGAAGGGGCTCAAACCAGCATCAACATCCTCGGTAATGGCTTTTTTCAATTCATCCACATCCATTCTATAGCTGCTATCCATCCCAATAAAACGGAAATGGGCTTTTGCCAATCCTGCAGTTTTGATACCCTTGTAAAGACAGTGATGTGTTTGTCTCGTCAGGTAAAAGACCTGTTTGGTGTAATCAGCCGGATCAAGGTCAATGGCTTCCCGTGCTACCACAATAGCCATCATATTGGCAGCCGAACCGCCCTCCGTCAGTACACCGTACGATTTTTCATTGTATCCTATCAGATCGCACATCCAGCTACACATGGCGTTCTCCATCCGTACGGCTCCTGGAGAGGCGAAATTGATACCTGCATATTCATTGGTAACCGCTGCGATGTAATCGCCCAATGCAGACGGATAAAGTCCACAACCCGGTATATACCCAAGGTGGCTGCCAGAGGCTGGATTAAGACCTGCTTCCGCAACATAGGTCTGGTAATGTTGAAGCAGGTCACTCAGGTTGGCAGGTTCTTCTTCAAGTTCAAAGGTTCCTTTCTTGTAATTCTTGTAATAGACCTGATCCTGCGCGATGTCCGTAACTGATTCCAAAAAGCTGAATGCATAATCATTCACTACTTCTGTGTTGGCCTTCATGGATTGAACATCCTCCATTCTTGATCTGAGCCAATTTCTTCTTTCTTCTAGTGCTTCCTTCATCTTCTAATCCCTTAGTATACAGCGATTTTCGGAAAAATATTCTACCTTATCATAACCAACCTGCTATGATGTATAAATATATTCTTCTCGCTTTCACTGGCCTAATTTTATTTGCTGAGAACAGTCATTCTCAAACTTATTCTCAGGACAAGGCGGTGCCTCTTCAGGGGAAGGGAATTCCTTCCACTGGAAATATTGAGCTTAATTGGAATTACCATTCGGGAGCAAGTATTTATAGAATTTGGAGGAGAACGAAAGACACAACTGGCTCGTGGGGATTTCCTTACGCCAACCTGATTCCTTCAACAGATACCGTTTTCACAGATACGAATGTGGTTCCAGGAAAAGTATATGAGTACAAGGTTGAGCGTTCTGGTGTGAATGGCCAGACCTATGTGTTTTCTGGATTCAATATTCCGGAAGTAGACCATTTTGGTACGTTAATTCTGGTAATCGACAGCACACACAAAACTTCTCTGGCAACGGAAATAGACAGGTTAGAGAAAGACATAACCGCTGATGGATGGACGGTGATCAAGGAGTACGTAGATCCCTCTGACCCCGTTACGTCTGTCAAGGCATTGATTAAAGGCCATTATGATAATGATCCGCAGGAAGTGAAGGCTGTCTTCTTGCTTGGCCATGTGCCCGTCCCCTATTCAGGTAATATTGCGCCAGACGGACATGGTAATCATGTAGGTGCATGGGCGGCAGATTGCTTTTACGGTGAAATGACAAGCACGTGGACGGATGCTACGGTGAACAACACATCCGCTGCCGGAACAATCAACGACAATACTCCAGGAGATGGAAAGTATGATCAAAGTACCATTCCATCTGACATTGAGCTTTATGTTGGACGTGTAGACATGTACGATCTTCCCGCGTTCACAGCTTCGGAATACGACCTGTTAAAGGCGTATTTGGATCGGAACCATCGCTATAGAAATGCCCAGATTGATATCTCTATGAATTCATTGGTAGATGACAATTTTCAAAGCTACCCGGAAGGATTTGCCCAAAACGGATACAGGAACTTTGGTCCGTTGGTTGGAAGAAGAAACATCACAACGGGGAATTACAGGAACGACCTTGGCAATGGTCCGTATTACTTCTCCTATGGTTGTGGTGCAGGAAGCAACTCGTCATGCAGTGGCATTATCACTACGAATCAATGTGCCACTGATTCTCTACAAACGATCTTTACCATGGTCTTCGGTAGTTACTTCGGTGATTACAACAAGTCTAACAACTTGCTGCGGGCGGTGGTTGGTTCCGGAACCGTTCTCAGCAATATTTGGGCAGGCCGACCCAATCACTTCCTTCACGGCTTGGGCATTGGAGAGAACATTGGCTATTGCTGGAGGGCTTCGATCAACAACAGCAATGTGTACTCAGCAAATAACCATGCCCGTCATGTACACGTGGCCTTGATGGGTGATCCATCATTGCGTGCTTATCCTGTAAAGATGGTTTCTAATGTTGTGGTGAATAATGTGAGCGGAAAGGCGCAGTTAACATGGACTGCCTCCTCTGATACTAATATTGTTGGCTACAATGTTTACTACAAGAGTGATTCTATGCAGCACTTTGCGAAGGCCAATACTTCTTGGGTAACTGGCACTACGTTTAACGATCAGGCTTGGCTAAGCGACCCTGGAAATTATGATTTCATGGTTAGGGCTGTTCGATCGGAGTTCTCTCCGTCTGGCCATTACTACAACATGAGCACGGGTGTTTGTGCGCAGGTAACCTCAACAGGTTTGCGGGAACAGCTCTTGCCAATTGATTTTGATATTTATCCTAACCCAGGTGATGGTTACTTTACGCTTTCCGTAAAGAACTCCAGGAATACTGTGGTGGTGAAAGTACTTGATCTCAATGGCAAGCTGATCCAAACGCATACGGTGAATAAGCCTCAGAATAAGGTGCTTAATCTAAGCAATACACTCACTTCAGGAATGTATCTGATAAAAATAGAATCGTCAGGTTTTGCACCTGCGGTTAAGAAGGTAGTGATACGCTAAGGCGCTAGTCTATCCAGCTTCCACAAGTCACCTGATTTCTCATAACGAAAACGATCGTGCAAACGGTGTGGTCTTCCCTGCCAGAATTCGAAGGTATCAGGAACGAGCTCGTATCCTCCCCAATTCTCCGGACGAGGAACATCCAGGCCCAAAAACTTCTCTTCGTAGTACTTGAGGCGCTCTTCGAGCGTTTCTCTTCCGTCAATACTTGAGCTTTGTTCAGAAGCCCATGCGCCCAATTGGCTTTCCCGAGGCCTACCCGCGAAATATGCATCAGACATCTCTATACTCACCTTGTCCATACGACCGGTAATTCTAACCTGACGTTCCAGTTTCATCCAAAAGAAGGTAAGACATCCGAAGGGGTTGTTTCTCAAATCCTTTCCCTTCTGACTCAAATAGTTTGTATAGATCACATAACCATTGTCGGTAACATCTCTCAAATACACAATCCTTCCATTAGGGCGAAGTGTTTCTGAAACGGTCGACAAATTGCAAGCGGTCGCATCATGTACTTCCGAATCATCTTCTGCAACTTGCAGCCATTGGGAGAATTGCATAAATGGATCTGCCATCAACTCCTCCTTTTGGAGCTCCATTTTGGCAAAATTGGTACGTTCGAATTCAGTCATGAAGATCTTTGGTTTTTTCGGCAATTACGAACAGCGTTCCTTCAGTATCATCCAATATTTCTCCCGCCTTCTTAACGTAACCCACATGTCTGATATCCAGAACCTCGAACCCCGTTTCATGAAGAAGCTGCTCAATCTCGCTCTCTGAAAAATAGTGTAAAAAAGCGATCGATTCCCCACCAGCCTTCTGATAAAATACATCTCCCTTCTCGTAGGATGCCTTATCCAGTGAAAGTTCGTGATACGTATTTACCGCGCTTATACCCCACTCCAACTCATCATTCACATTGAAAACATCGAAATACAACCTTCCTCCCAAGCGCAAATATGAATTCACTTTCGATAGTGCTTTTCTTCTTTCAACCGCATTGGCTACGTGGCCAAACGCATAAAGGAAAGTGGCTGCATCGTAATGCTCACCTTCCGGTAAGTTGATATCGTTCCATGAACCACTGATCGCATTGATACCTCTAGACTGAGCCTTTTGCACCATTTCAGAGCTTAGGTCCACGCCTATCAATCGGTAGTCCAAACCGGCATGAGTACGTATTTCCAATGCCCGCCTACCTGTACCGCAAGCCAGCGTTAGCACATTGCTCACCTCGTCCAATTCCTTTAAATCGGTCGCTATCATTCGATTGATACGATCGTTATAAGCACTTCTGGAAGGATGCTTCGTATCGAAGTGATCATAGCTTTCTGCCTGTTCTGCATAGTAGGAACTTAGCATCTGCTCGATCCGTTCTTTATCCGGTTTCGGAACAACAGGCATGATGCGATGCGTATTGTTGGGCTTATGCTTCATGTAAGGCACAAACTCAAACGCATCTGTTTCAATGGAATCGAAGGCTTCTTCAGGCTGGTTCCATGAGGCTGATTTCGCACCTTCCCCCAATAGGCCTATTCTCCCGGTTTCCTTTTCAAAGATTCGCATGCCGGCAAATGATGCCAGGTGCGGATAGTAGACGTGCATTGTTACCGTAACATCCTTCCCATTCGGGTTTTTCAACTCATGGATTACACCATCTGGCTCCTCCAAAAGTCCTCCCCTGAAAGCACGTACAGTCCGATGTTCAATCAGCCGGTGGTTCTCAAAGTTGAATTCGGTATTGTCGCAACATCCCTCAAGCACACCTACGTATCCCCAGAATCCTTGATGGTGATGAATAGCGCTTGCAGCGTTTCCAGGCCATACCAGTAAAGTAACTTCTATAGGATCCGTTAAGACGGGAACGCGAATGTAATTCTGCGAAGGTTCAAGGTTCTTCAGGTATTCCGAATAATCCAGAGAAAGCAAATCTGTTTCTCTAAGAATATCACCAACGCGTTCATAAGTAAGATCTTCGGGAGTAAGGTTTGAGAGTTTACTTATGAGCTCGTTCATTCGTTCGGCCTGCTTTTGGAAGTGATCAAAATTGGGTAAATTTAATCAAAGACCAAAGCTGTGGATCACCTGAATCCTCTTGATTATAAGATATCGGAGCTCAACATGCTGAAGCCCAGTAAGGGACGAATTTTGATCGCTGAACCGTTCATGCCAGACCCTTATTTCAAGCGGTCAGTTGTGTTGATGGTAGACCACAACAATGAGGGCACTTTTGGCTTCATTCTGAACAAACCGATGAACCTCTCTATCAACGATACGCTCATTGATTTTCCGGAATTTGAGGTAGATGTGTTCATGGGCGGTCCGGTGCAACCTGAGAACTTGTTCTTTCTACATACGCTGGGCGAAGAGTTAGGCGATGTTGAGCTTATAGCACCCGGCATGTGGTGGGGAGGCGACTTTGACAAACTAAAATCAAAGATCATTGCCGGAACCCTGGAGCCCCATCAGATCAGGTTCTTCGTAGGATATGCCGGTTGGGGTGAAGACCAGTTGGCCAATGAAATTCGTGAAGAATCCTGGTTGATCAGTGAACCTAACGTAAAGGATATCTTCAATGTACCCAGTGAAGATCTCTGGCAGCACTCATTAAGAAAGATGGGGAACAAACATGGAATCCTCGCCAATTTCCCAGAGGATCCATCATTTAACTAAGTGCACGAGAATTGAGCTCGCTGATAAGCTGAGCTGCCACTTCATTCGTGAACTCTTTATCCTTGAACTGCTTTGCCCAACGGATACCACTGATTGCATTGGTTAGAAACAACTCGTCTGCGTAAAGGATATTACCCATGTTCAACATACCTTCAAACACGTTGATACCGAGTTTCTCTGCGAGTTTCATCACCTGACTTCTAATAATGCCATTCACACAACCATCTTCAACTGGAGGCGTGTACAGACTCCCGTTCTTGTACAGAAAGATGTTGGAGCTGGTTGCTTCAATGATCCGATCGAAGCCGTTCACGATGAAAACATCATCTACCCCTTCCTCCTGCGCGTACACACCAGCCATTACGTAAAGCAACGCGTTGCCTGTTTTGAATGGTGAGAAGCGATTCTTACGTTTCTTCAACTCAGTGTAGAGCCCAATTTTAATACCTGTTTCATTTAGGATATAACCGTTGCCCTCTGTTGCATGCGCCTCAATAAGGAAGGACTTGGCGTTGTTTGCTGGTTTATAGGTGCCGTCACTGTTTCTAAAAACGGTAATGCGAACCTTTCCTCCCTGATCAATCCCATTTTTGTTGATCAGCTCCACGATCTGGTTGTTCAAGTCAGCATAAGAGAAACCCTCGGACACATCAAATTTCAATGCATGCATTGCGTCCTTCAATCGAACAAAGTGCTCATTTAGAAAGCACGGTTTTCCATTGATCACCTTAATGGATTCAAAGACATGATCACCATACCGAAACCCACGGTTGTGTACAGTAAGTACCGGTTCGGAGGATGGAAGAATGGCTCCATCAAGGTTCACGAAGTTCTGAGACTCTGACAAGAGGGTAGAAATTTATTTCAAGTTATAGAATACCCATTGTAAATTCAAATAGGCGTCACAAGTTCCTGCTTATCAGGCAAATATACCTAGCACTCTCTGGATGAAATTCTGAAAACTACCAGGAATCACGGCAAGGGTATAAAGGAAGCCAAAGAGGGCTCCATAGAAGTGCGCATCGTGCGCGATTCCAGTACCACCTCTCTTCCCAAGCCACCATTCTACCGCAAGATAAAAGACAGCAAATACGATCATCGGCATAGGAATAGGAAGTAACATTAGCCGAATGGTCATATCCGGGTATGCCACAACAGCTCCAAACATCACTGCGGCCACAGCTCCGGAAGCACCTACCGCTGCATAACTATAATTGTCTTTGTGTTTTTGCAGTGAGGGCAAGCTGGCGAAGATCATTCCTCCCAGGTAAAGGCCAAGATAAAACGCGATGCCCGCCTTCGGCCATGCACCTGTATACACCCCCTCTACCATGCTCATCACATATAGGACAAGCATGTTAAAGATCAGATGAAAAATGTTGGAACGTGAATGGATAAATCCATGCGTCAATAACCGATACCATTCCTTTTTATGGATCACCATGTACGGTGAGAACAACATTTTGGAATACAGTTCATCGTTGCGATTCGCTATAAACGAGATCACTACGGTTACGATTATGATAACTAACGTGACGCTAAACGTCATTAGAACAATGACATTTGATCCTCTCCACCATCATCCTGCTTCGGTTTTGACTTGTCTTTCGCTGATGATTTCTTCTTGGCTGCAGGTTTCTCTTCTTCCGGAGGAACTTCATCCTTGGGTTTGTCTTCTTTCGCTTTCGTCTTTTTCTCTTTGGCCGGCTCCTCAACTTCAGGTGTCTCATCCACTACTACATCGTCAGCAGCCTCAGTATCATCGGACACTACTTCGTGATCCACCTCCTCACTCTCCTGCTCCACAAGAGCAGGCTCATCTTCGTAGGTTTCATCTGAAGGCAATGGGTCCAATAAATCGATACCTTTCACCTTGTGCTGGCTTAAACGGTTTCCAAGTGCCTTCAGCCCTTTGACTGAGATAAATTCAACCATGTTGATCACTTCAGGATTCCGCTGATTTCCTTTGACCTTAGAGAAATTCACTTGAATTTGAGGAACCGGATCAGAAGAAACGATCTCCAGGTAAGATTCCTCATGCTCGGTAATGATTGGCACCTTTCGGTCCGTTTCCTCAATAAGGAAGCGTTTTACAAAGAAGTTCTTTTTGTCACCATCATAATAAACCAGAGAAATAGGCTTTCTTGGCAACCACTTCTCAAGAATGATCACATCTTCATCAAACTTGGTAGATAGATCAAATCCAGTGAGCTTGTAATGACCGGACTGCGTGATCGTAAGGATCTTATCCTCTGGATGAAATTCACCGAGTAGTTCTCCACGCTCATCAGAGTTCAATCTGCGCACGGTATCATCGTACCATATCTTTCTCGCACCAAGTGTTGAAACACCTTTCTCTTTAAGCTCAATTTTGTGTACCGGGAATTTGGTAACGATGTTACCTCCTGCTCCTCGGCCTTTGATTCCAAGTTCAGAGAAATCAACCTCAAACTTCTGCTTTCGGATATTAGGTTTTGGTTTGAGTACCACCTTAACGACTTCTGCCTCACCATTAGGATTGGCAGTAAAGTAGATCACCTTTGACTGTGGTTTTCCCTTCGTCAGATCATACTCCTTGTCTCGTGTTACACCGGTAACACTGAATCGTTTGATCATGGTGTTGCCACCCTTCCCGTCTTTGTAGATCATGTTGTAGACGGTTCGTGCATCGCCTTTCTTCCATACACCCGCATGGAGGATACCTTTACCAACGAAGGTCTTTCGATCGATCTTGGTCACGACCATTTTACCGTCATCACGGAATACAACGATGTTGTCGATATCGGCACAATCACAAACGAATTCCGACTCTGATTTCTTCAATCCGTAGCCGATGAATCCTTCCGCTGCATTCATGTACAGCTTCACATTGCTAACAGCTACCTTGGTAGCATCAATGCTCTCAAACGTTCTGATCTCAGTCTTTCTTGGCCACTTGTCACCGTACTTCTTCTTCAATTCCTTGAAGTAATCGATGGCGTACTCGGTAAGATTGGCCAGGTAATTTTTTACTTCCTTAAGGTCTTCTTCCAGCTTGGCAATGTGATCATCAGCCTTGTTGCTATCAAACTTGGAAATACGCTTGATCTTAATTTCAGTAAGCTTAACGATATCCTCCTCCGTGATGTCGCGAATGAGCTTCAGCGCAGTCTTCTTCGCGTTTTTTCGAGAAGGCGTACTGATAAACTTGTGAATACCCTTATCAATGGCTTCGATCACCGCCTCCCATGTCTCACACTCCTCTATATCCCGATAGATGCGGTTCTCTATAAATATCTTCTCTAATGAAGCGAAGTGCCATTGCTCCTCAAGCTCTCCCTTCTTGATCTCCAGCTCCAACCTCAGCAGTTCCTTGGTATGCTCTGTACATACACGTAGGATCTCATTCACATTCATGAAGATCGGTTTATCGTTCTCGATCACACATGAATTAGGTGAGATAGACACTTCACAATCGGTAAAGGCATAAAGCGCATCGATCGTCTTGTCCGGAGAAACATTTGCCGGCAGGTAGATCATGATCTCTACGTTCTCAGCGGTGTTGTCCTCGATCTTCTTGATCTTGATCTTTCCTCTGTCGTTTGCCTTAAGGATGGACTCGATCAAAGAGTTGGTGGTTGTACCGAAAGGTATCTCCGTGATCATCAGGCTCTTCTTGTCTGGAGCGCTGATCCTGGCCCTACACTTTATTTTCCCTCCCCGAAGTCCACCATTATAATTGGACATATCCGCCATACCACCTGTTGGGAAATCAGGTAGGATATTGGCTTTGCGTCCTTTCAAGACCTTGATGGAGTTATCTATAAGTTCATTGAAATTGTGCGGTAGAATCTTACAGGCCAGACCAACAGCGATACCTTCGACTCCCTGAGCCAACAGCAAAGGAAACTTCATTGGGAGTGTGACCGGCTCTTTGTTTCTTCCATCGTAGGAAGCCAACCACTCTGTGGTCTTCGCATTGAATGCTACTTCTAATGCAAACTTGGTGAGTCTAGCCTCGATGTATCTGGAAGCTGCAGCACGATCGCCCGTGTAGATATTACCCCAGTTACCCTGACAGTCGATCAGAAGATCTTTCTGCCCTAGCTGTACCAACGCATCACCAATTGAAGCATCACCGTGGGGGTGGTACTTCATTGTATTACCAATGATGTTGGCCACCTTGTGGTATCGGCCATCCTCCATTTCACGCATGGAATGAAGAATTCTACGCTGTACTGGCTTCAGTCCGTCATTCACATGAGGCACTGCCCGCTCCAGAATAACGTAGGAGGCATAGTCGAGAAACCAGTCTTCATACAGACCGGAGATCTGGATCACATTTTCCAATGATCCGCCCTCAGCTTCCTCTTCAGGTAGTTCCGGTTCCTGTGATTCCTCACTCATTGCTTCAAAATAATATCAATAAAACTCAAATACTCTTGCGACTGTCGTTTCTCGTATCCCATCCTTTCAGCCCTCTGAAAATCAACGATAGCGCCCTCGAAACGCTGTTGCTTAAACTTGGTAATACCCCTGTAAAAGTAAGCCTTAGCATAGGTTGAATCCAGGTTCAAGCACTTATCGAAGAACTTGCCCGCAATGTAATAATCATCCAGTTCCAGATGAACCAGTGCGATGTTAAAGAACACATCTTCATCTGCAAACTTCGTTCTGCGCATCATGTCCATTAGATCGCGTTGCGCCAATTTGAAATCGTTCAGATGCACGTTGCCAGAACCGCCCTGGTTGAACAGACGAATCATCGCCATGTTATTGTAGGCCATATAGAAAGTAGAATCTCTTCTGATGCAACGCTGATAATCTGCCAAAGCAGACCTGTACAGATCTTGATTCAGATGCAGGTTACCCCTTATGAAATACGTAACGGCTTGCGAGGGATCCAGTTGAATTGCGAGGGTCAGGTAATTAATAGCCTTCTCTTTCTTGCCTAGTGCGCCATAGATGGTTCCTACGAATAGATGCGCTTCATAGAAATCAGGTGATTTCCTGATCCCCTTTTTCAAAATCTTTAACGCGGTATAGGGATAACCTTTATCGAGAAATGGTTTCGCCCTGTTCAGATACGAAATCTGCAGGCTATCCTCCGTTCTGATATAGTCATAGAGAGAAGAACTCTTTTGCGCAAAGAGATTACAACACAATAAGAATGATAATGTGACAGCAATCACTTTATTCATAGATCTTCCTCCACAAGGTCTTTCTCTACTCGTAATCTTTCAATGATGAATTTCTGGCGATCTGGTGTATTCTTACCCATGTAGAATTCCAACATTTTCTCTACCTCAGTAGCCTGATCCAAAAGCACAGGTTCCAGTCGCATATGCTCACCAATAAACGCTTTGAACTCTTCCGGAGATATCTCACCGAGTCCTTTGAAGCGCGTTATCTCAGGCTTGCCGGTTAGTTCTGCTATGGCATTCTGCTTCTCCTCTTCAGAGTAACAATAGCGGGTTTCTTTCTTATTTCTTACACGGAACAAAGGCGTCTCCAACACATACAAATGCCTTGACTTCACCAATTCCGGGAAAAATTGAAGGAAGAACGTGATCAACAGCAATCGGATGTGCATCCCATCTACATCCGCATCCGTAGCCAGAACCACGTTGTTGTATCTCAATCCATCCAAACCATCTTCAATGTTCAGTGCAGCTTGAAGCAAATTGAATTCTTCGTTCTCATAGACCACCTTCTTGGTAAGACCAAACGAATTCAACGGCTTTCCTTTTAAGCTAAATACTGCTTGCGTATTTACGTCTCGAGCTTTGGTAATAGAACCTGAAGCTGAATCACCCTCAGTAATAAAGAGCGTAGTCTCATTTTCCCTTTCCTTACCTCCACCTAAATGGATCCTGCAATCTCTAAGCTTCTTGTTGTGAAGGCTGGCTTTCTTTGCACGCTCCCTCGCAAGCTTTCGAATGCCCGCCATGTCTTTGCGTTCTTTCTCCGCCTGAATGATCCTTCGTTGAAGTGCTTCTGCAACATCTGAGTTCTTATGCAAGAAGTTATCGAGGTGCTTCTTCATAAAGTCACTCACAAACGCTCTCATGGATGGTCCATCTGGTCCAATCTCTTGTGAACCTAGCTTGGTCTTCGTTTGCGATTCGAAAACCGGCTCCATAACCTTCACACTCACGGCAGCTACAATTCCAGAACGGATATCCTGTGCATCATAATCCTTCTGAAAGAATTCTCTGATGGTCTTAACGTAAGCCTCTCTGAATGCACCTTGATGCGTTCCACCCTGTGTAGTGTGTTGTCCGTTAACGAACGAATAATACTCTTCGCCATAAGCCTGTGTGGTGGTAATGGCTACCTCAATGTCTTCATCCTCCAAATGAATAACCGGATACAAGGGCTTACTGGTCATGTTTTGCTCCAACAGATCCTTCAGTCCATTCTCAGAATGATACTTTTCACCGTTGAATACAATCGTCAACCCACGGTTCAGGTAAACATAGTTCCAGAGCAGTCGCTCAACATGCTGTGTTTTATACTTGAAGTTGGTGAAGACCGTTGGGTCCGGCTCGAAAACAATCTTGGTTCCTTTACGACCGCTGGACTTCTCTTTCTTCGGATCATCAATGAGTTCTCCGCGTTCAAACGAAGCGCGTTTCATCTCTCCATCGCGAATAGACTCTACAGTAAAGCTGGAAGACAACGCGTTAACCGCTTTGGTTCCAACACCGTTCAATCCAACCGATTTCTTAAAGGCTTTAGAATCGTACTTACCACCAGTGTTCATTTTGGAAACAACGTCCACTACTTTTCCAAGTGGGATGCCACGACCGTAGTCTCTAACCTTAACGACTTTGTCTTTGATGGTCACTTCAATGGTCTTACCATTACCCATCACGAACTCATCGATACAATTATCGATAACCTCCTTTAGGAGAATGTAGATACCATCATCGTATGATGAGCCGTCACCCAGCTTACCGATGTACATTCCCGGCCGCAATCGGATATGCTCCTTCCAATCGAGCGACCGAATATTTTCTTCCGTGTACTTTACTTCCGCCATGAATTCGTGAAAAACCGAGGCAATATTACATATAATAAATGCGCTGAAACCCTTGGTACGACAGGGATTTTCAACATAGTTTTCAACTTTTCAACAATCTGAGTTTCAGCTAACGGAACTGAAGGAGCCACGCGATTGCATCTTCCCACTCCTTAAATGCACGTGCCCGGACACGCATACCATCTACCCGCAGCATAAAATTCATCATCGGGATAGCAATCGCATTCTTCGAAATTGGAGCGAATGCACTCATGCATTTCTCCGCGACTGGCTTTGCGAGCTTTCGTGCATCTCTACTCGGTAATCCTATAATCTCTGTTGGGTCAATAAGGAACGGGTGCTTTCTTCCCTCTGTTATCTCTTCATACGCACTGAGAAGTTCATAAACGTCATCGTAAGATTTCGAGCTTGGTTTAGCAACAGATGTAACAATGCCATCCTCACGTAACGAGATGATTTCCGTATTGGTTTCGAGGGTATTGAGAATCTTCAAAATGAGGTAATCGAGCATACAAAGCTATGCAAACCTTACACCCATTTAAAGAAAAAGGAGGCCTAAAAGCCTCCTTATACCAGATTACTTTATCGATCAAAACTTTATCGCAATGTAAACACCTGATCGATCAAAAGATCTTGACATGCCAAGGTATGGTGTCTTTGTATGATCTGTTGTAACATCACCCGTATCCATATTCTCAGAAACTTCATTGGTTTCAACACTTCCAACAACAAACGCGGGAATCATTTCGAAACCTGTGGAAACCCTTTCTCCCCAATGGAATTCGATGCCTACACCAACACCAATACCGGCTTCCACTCCTTTGGAGTTTGTTGTTCTTTGCACAGATCCTATCGTGCGCACCTCTCGTTTGCGTCTCACCTGGTGCAGCAGATCCACTCCGTAGAAGTAGCCCCATCTTGGATTACGTTTAAACCTTTCCTTCATTTCCAGCCCCAGTCTTAGTTTATATTTTGGTCCGCCAGACCAACCAAAACCAGCACCAGCTCTAACCCAATATTGATCGAAGTTGATCTTATGCTTGTAGGTGAAATTGTAGGCTGTTCCAAGCAGTATTTCATTTTCATATCCTACGTCATTCTTCCACGTTACGGAAGCACCAGGCATAGGCCCAGCTTTCTGAGCGAACAAGCCAGCACTGGAAATCAATAATGAAATAAGCAGAATCCTTTTCATATTGTGCGTTTTGGTTACTTCAGTACTTACAAATACCGTACCATCCGTTCACCCAAAAGACAACAATACCCAGAAAGGTTGCATGAACTGTAAAACGACTACACGTTAAAGCGGAAATGCATCACATCACCATCCTCCACCACGTATTCTTTCCCTTCGATGCCCATCTTGCCGGCTTCCTTTACGGCTTGCTCTGAACCAAGCTCGATATAGTCATTGTATTTGATCACCTCGGCTCGAATAAAACCTGCTTCAAAATCTGTATGGATAATACCCGCACACTGTGGGGCCTTCATTCCATCTTTAAATGTCCACGCGCGAACTTCCTTCTCTCCTGCCGTGAAATAGGTCTTTAGACCAAGTAGCTTATAGGCGGATTTGATCAACTTCACCACACCGGGTTCTTCTAATCCAAGGTCCTCAAGAAACATCTGACGTTCCTCGTATGTCTCCAGTTCCGCAATATCAGATTCGATCTTGGCACCAATGATCAATACCTCGGCATTCTCATCAGCAACGGCAGATTTCACTTTCTCCACATACGCGTTACCCGAGACTACTGAACCTTCATCCACATTGCAGACATATAGAACCGGCTTAGCGGTAATCAGCTGAAGTTCCTTAACGAAAGGCTGTTCGGCATCTTCCCATTCATGGACCCTGGCCGACTTACCTTCCTCGAAACCAGCTTTCAATTTCCGAAGGATATCTACTTGTTTCTGGGCATCCTTATCTCCTGTCTTAGCTGCCCGCGTCACACCTTCAAGTCTCTTCTCCACGGTTTCCAAATCCTTCAATTGTAACTCGATGTCGATAATCTCCTTATCTCTGATCGGGTCTACGCTTCCATCAACATGTACAACATTACCATCATCGAAGCACCTCAGGACGTGAAGAATAGCATCTGTTTCGCGGATGTTTCCCAGGAATTGATTTCCCAATCCTTCTCCTTTGCTCGCGCCTTTAACCAATCCAGCAATGTCCACGATCTCCACAGTTGTTGGGATCACCTTTTCAGGGTTGACCAATGATTCCAACTTCTCCAAACGAGCGTCTGGAACGGTAATGGTTCCCACATTTGGTTCAATGGTGCAAAAAGGAAAATTGGCCGATTGCGCCTTGGCGTTCGACAAACAATTGAAGAGTGTTGATTTGCCAACATTGGGCAGTCCGACTATACCACATTTCAAAGCCATTCTCTGCAGATTTAGTGCGCAAATATAAGAGGATAAGCGTTCGCTATCCCCCGCAGTTCGCAATTTTCAAAAGTTTTCAACATCACCGGCCACCACCTTGCTAATCATCTATTTTTGATCCCGAATTCAACGCATTTCTCAATGGCTGACATCCAAAAATTAGAACAAATTGCCTCGCAGGTGAGGCGAGACATCGTACGTATGGTACATGCTGTGAACTCTGGTCACCCGGGCGGTTCACTAGGTTGCGTAGAGTATTTCGTAGCCCTTTATTTCGAAGTATTAAAACACAATCCAGATGCCTGGAATATGAATGGAAAAGGAGATGATGTTTTCTTCCTTTCCAATGGTCATATCTCTCCGGTGTGGTACAGCACTTTGGCACGGGTTGGGTATTTCGAAGCAGATGAACTTAACACATTCAGAAAGCTTAATAGTCGTCTTCAGGGACACCCCGCAACGGAAGAAGGACTTCCTGGAATTCGCGTTGCCAGCGGATCTCTGGGTCAAGGTCTGTCTGTTGCGCTGGGCGCTGCCCTCACCAAAAAACTCAATGGAGAAGACACTTTGGTATACTCCTTGCATGGAGATGGAGAGATGCAGGAAGGCCAGATCTGGGAAGCAGCCATGTTTGGTGCGCATCACAACATCGACAATATGATTGCCACTATTGATTACAATGGCAGACAGATTGATGGAGATGTGGAAGATGTGATGAGCCTCGGCAGCCTAGCAGAGAAATGGTCATCCTTCGGATGGCACGTAATGACCATGGAAGGCAACAATATGGCATCAGTTGTTGCTGGCCTCCAGGAAGCGCAAACGCATACTGGAAAGGGCAAACCAGTCGTTATATTAATGACCACCGAAATGGGACAGGGCGTTGATTTCATGATGGGAACGCACAAATGGCATGGTGTGGCTCCCAATGACGAACAACTTGAATCCGCTTTGGCCCAATTGGAAGAAACTATTGGGGACTATTAATGAACGATAAGAAGCGGACGCGGAAATACTGGATTTACTTACTCTTTTGCTTGTTTCTACCCTTTAACGAGGTAGTTGCGCAGTCACAAACCAAAACAAGGATTCTCTTTGTATTGGATGGCTCGCAGTCCATGCTAGGTCGTTGGAACAACAAACAAAAGATTATGGTAGCCAACCGACTGCTCAAGCAGACGGTGGATAGCCTTGCTCGTTTCGATCATGTAGAAGTAGCACTTCGTGTTTACGGTCACCAGTTCTCCGTAGCTGCTGGAAACAGAAGTTGTGAGGATTCTAAACTGGAAGTTCCCTTTGCAGGCAACAACCACAAGATGATCCACAAGAAGTTGGATGAGATCAGACCTCAAGGAACTACCCCTATCGCCTATTCGCTTGAACAGACCAAGAATGATTTCCCTTCATGTGGAAATTGCAGAAACGTGATCATACTTATCACCGATGGAATTGAGGAATGCGATGGTGATCCCTGTGCAGTTGCAAGAGCGCTCCAGAAGAATGGAGTGACACTTAAGCCCTTCGTTATTGGAATGAGTCTGGATGTAGAAATCGCCAAGGCATTTGAGTGCGTGGGGAACTTTTACAACACTAAGGATGAAGAAACCTTCACGAACGTATTAGGTATTGTGATATCACAAGCACTGAACAACACCACAGTTCAGGTGAACCTGTTGGATATTAACGGCAAGGCCAATGAGACGAATGCCACCATGACCTTCTACGATCAGCACTCTGGTCAGATCCTGTACAACTTCGTTCATACGATGAACGATCGCGGTGTGCCGGATACTTTACCGATCAATCCACTTGGTAAGTACAGATTGGTGGTACATACCATCCCACCTGTGAGTAAGGACAACATTACCATCACGCCAGGAAAGCACAACATCATTGCGCTGGATGCACCGCAGGGAGAGCTGATCCTGAAAGTGAATGGGCACAACGAATATGAAACATTGAAGTACCTGATCAAGAAAGCCGGTTCACCGGAGACGATCAACGTACAGGACAACGGACAAAAGCAGAAGTACATCGTAGGAAAATACGACCTCGAGGTATTGACTGTTCCCCGGACTTATGTGAAGGATGTAGACATTTCACAAAGTCATTTAACGAAGGTGGAAATTCCGCAGGCGGGTATCGCCACGTTTGTATTGTCCAATCCGGGTATAAGCAGTATTTTCCTTCGCGATGGGGATGAGATTAGTTGGGTTTGTGATCTGAAGGACGATGCCACGCGCGAGACCGTGGTACTTCAACCAGGAAGCTACATGTTTATACACCGTGCCCAGAATGCGCGCGAGAGTATACTTACGAGACAAAAAGAGTTTACTATAACCTCAGGATCATCTACCCAAATTAGACTTTAGCCATGCAATTAGAAAAAACCCTGCCCATGAAGAAATACGAAGCCACTGACCACAAAGACACCCGATCGGGATTTGGTGCCGGCTTACTGGAATTAGGACAAGAAAATGAGAACGTAGTAGCGCTCTGCGCAGATCTTACCGGTTCTCTTAAAATGGATGCTTTTGAGAAGGAATTCCCTGAAAGGTTCTTCCAGGTAGGAATTGCAGAAGCGAATATGATGGGCGTTGCTGCTGGTTTAACTGTTGGAGGTAAAATTCCATTCACAGGAACGTTTGCTAACTTCTCAACTGGAAGGGTTTACGATCAGATCAGACAGTCGATCGCCTACTCTGGAAAGAACGTGAAGATCTGTGCTTCACATGCCGGAGTTACGTTGGGAGAAGATGGTGCTACGCACCAGATACTTGAAGACATTGGATTGATGAAAATGTTACCACACATGGTCGTGATCAATCCTTGTGATTACAACCAGACCAAGGCGGCTACGAAAGCCATCGCGGAGTATGAGGGGCCGGTCTACCTAAGGTTTGGAAGACCCAAGGTACCTGTGTTCACAGATCCAGATCAAACTTTTGAGATTGGCAAAGCAGTTACGCTTACTGAAGGTTCTGACGTAACAATTGTAGCTACGGGTCACCTTGTGTGGGAGGCTGTACAGGCAGCTGAGAAATTGGCTGAGCAAGGTATCGAAGCCGAAGTGATCAACATTCACACAATCAAACCACTGGACGATGATGCGATTCTACAATCAGCATTGAAAACACAATGTGTGGTTACAGCAGAAGAACATATGCTCAATGGTGGATTGGGCGACAGCGTTGCTCAACTTCTATCACGTAAGCTCCCTACTCCACTTGAAATGGTGGGTGTGAATGACACTTTCGGTGAAAGTGGAACACCACGTCAGTTGATGGAAAAATACGGACTTACTGACAACCACATCATAGAGGCTGTAAACAAGGTAGTTGCGAGAAAATCTTCGTAGGGGCTTAAACCATTCTTGCATATTCTAGTCATATTTAGGTAACGACTAGAGTTTCTGGAAGAACAATCCCAATATTCAGATGAAGAGTTACTGGCGATGTTCCGCGAGGAAGATTCGCGTAGCTACGCCTTCAACCTGATCGTTAGAAAACATCAGGAACGTCTGTATTGGATGATTCGGAAAATGGTCATTGATCATGACGATGCCGATGATGTCCTCCAAAATGTTTTCATCAAGGTATGGAAGGGGTTAGATAAATTCAACGCCCAATCTCAGATGTATACCTGGATGTACCGGATTGCTGCAAATGAGTGTTCAACCTTTCTCACGAAGAAGAGCAAGATGAACAAGATCAGCATGGAAGACATGATGTACAAGCTTGGCGACACATTGGAAAGCGATGTACACTACGATGGGGACGAGATCGACCGTAAGCTTCAGAAGGCCATTGCCACCCTTCCCGAAAAACAGAAAACCGTGTTTACCATGAGGTATTGCCAGGAAATGAAGTACGAGGAAATATCCGAAGCGCTGGGCACTAGTGTGGGCGCACTGAAGGCCTCATACCATCACGCGGTGAAAAAAATAGAAGAAGAACTTAAATCAGATTAAACCTTTTAATATTAATGTAGTCAAAGAACCGAGATGCAAAAGGATCAGCAACATATCTCTGTAAAAGATGAGCTTCAGGAACTAAGTCCGGAACTCGCCAAGCTGAAGAAGGAAGAGCACTTCAAGGTACCAGACGGGTATTTTGAGGAATTCCCTTATGAGGTTCAGAAGCGGGTATTGGACAGTGAAAAGAACGTTTTCTGGGAGGTCGTTCTTAAGATGTTTACAGTAAGGAAGGTTGCCATTGCCGGGCTGGTAGTAGCCGGACTGGTATTTGGTGTGCCCTATCTGCTGGATATCAATCGGAGTCTTGAGGCAGACATTACCGCAGATGAGCTCCTGGAGCTTGTTGAAGATGGCACCCTTGAATTTGATGAGGATGCCATCGTTGATGTGTATGCGGTAGCGTTGGATGATGATGTTGAATCTGCAGACGACCTTGAAGATGAGGAGATCATTAACTACCTGATCGATGAGGACGTTGAGATTGACGAGGAACTTTTTGACTTATAAATTCGTTGCCATGAGAAGAATAGTAGTAATACTCGCCATCTTGTTTGCCCCCACCGTGTTGCTGGCACAGCAGCCGCAAACACAGCACGAGCGCATTCGCGCCATGAAGGTCGCGTACATAACCGAGAAGCTCCAACTCAGCAGTGCTGAGGCACAGGGATTCTGGCCTTTGTATAACGATTGGGAACGAAGATCATTTGAGTTGAAGAAACAAGAACGCAAGATCACCAAAAACATCAGGGCCAATTTCCATACCATGTCGGAAGCGGAATTGGACAAACTGTTGAATGAGCAGATCACAATCAAGCAAAAGCAATTGGACCTGCTCAAGCACTTCAACGTAAAATACAAAGAGGTTATTTCCGTGCGAAAAGTCGCCATGTTGTATGGCGTGGAGAAGCAATGGAAGAAGGAACTGCTTTACAAGATCAAAGAGAAACAAAAGCGGTATTAGTGCGATTTAAGGTTTTTGAGAATAGGGTATCGAATGATACCCTATTTTTGTTTCTGCATCATGAGCACTTTGAAATTCGGACGACAAGCGGTAACGTGTGCCACCCCGATCGGGTTGTCAGTTAGCCACGGTGAAGGAAGTTACATTGTGGACAAGGACGGCAAACGTTACCTGGACTTCGTGGCCGGCATCGCAGTCAACAACCTGGGACATGGCAATGAGGTAATCAAAGAGTCGATTAAGATTCAGCTGGATCGGAACATGCACTCCATGGTATATGGTGAGTTCGTTGAAGATACCACCATAGCATTGGCGCTTAACATTTCGAAGAGATGTCCACAACAGCTTGATGCTGTATACTTCACCAACTCCGGAACTGAAGCCAATGAAGCAGCGATCAAGCTTGCCCGAAGGACAACAGGAAGAAGCAGAATCATTTCTCTAATAGGTGCTTATCATGGCAGCACCCTGGGCTCTTTGTCGATCAGCGGCAACGAAACCAAAAAGGCTGCGTTCCGACCATTACTTCCAGACTGTGTGCAGATCGCGTTGAACGACATGGATGCTATCCAACAAATTGATGAGCGTGTGGCTGGAGTAGTAATGGAAACCATTCAGGGTGATGCTGGAGTTCGAGCGCCTTCGATGGAGTTCATCAAAGCACTTCGGGAAAGGTGTACTGCAGTTGGTGCTAAACTGATTTTGGATGAAATCCAGGTAGGCATGGGCCGCACCGGAACGATGTTCGCCTTTGAACAATTTGACGTTGAACCGGATTATTTGACGCTCGGCAAAGCGCTGGGAGGAGGACTTCCAATTGGTGCATTGGCAGCACCCAAAAGTGAACTGGATCAATTCCATTCAAATCCTATGCTGGGACATATCACCACATTTGGTGGCAACCCTGTAGTCTGTGCAGCTGCAGGAGCATTTCTGCATGAAATGGATTATCAGGGCGTTCTTAAGCACGTGGAATCCAAGGGCCAAAGACTGGAAACAGCCCTCCAGCACAAAGCTATTAGGGAGATAAGAAGACATGGCTTGATGTTGGCCATCGACCTGAAAAGTGAAGAACACGTGAATCAAGTCATAAATGGCTGTCTCGAAAACGGATTGATCCTTTTCAGATTCCTTTCTTGTCCTGCGAGTTTCAGGATATCTCCTCCGCTAAATATTGCAGATGCAGATATTGATAAGGGTTGTGGTATTCTAATGCAGCAGCTCGACCGGCTACCACTTGGATAACTTGTGAGTTACATTGCCCGAAGGGGCAACAATTCTCAACACGTAGATACCCGAACGATTGGTGATCAACTCTTCGATCTTAAAGTTCTTGTACTCCCCTTTCTTCATGATCTCGTTGTGCATATACACACGTTTTCCCATGGCATCTATCAGCTCTACATTCACAATTTGATCTGCTGCGGAGTAATAGACAAACTGAACCTTATTGTTAAACGGATTGGGGAACGCACTGAGAATATGGTTCTGCGTAGTATCTGTAATTGACGTTCCGTTGAGGGAAAGAAAGGCATTGATGAAGTTGGGGATGCCGTATCCGAAATCAAAGTCGGGGTTCTTGTATTTGTGTGCAGATTCTTCGATCGCTTTCTTGATTTCCATTCCTGACTTATTAGGAAATGCAGACCACAATGAAGCTGCCAATCCGGCAATCAAAGGTGAGCTGAATGAAGTACCATTGCCATAGAAGATATCACCTGCCGGAGCAATGATAGCTGTCCCCCAGCCCAGGCCACAAACGTTAGGTTTGATTCTGCTATCGAAGGTTGGTCCACGCGAAGAGAAAGGTGCTACATTCTCATTCAATCCTACCGCACCCACGGCCAACACAGAATCACCATCTGCGGGAGCACCAATAAAATACCAACTGTTTCCACCTGAATTACCGGCACTATTCACCACCAACATGCCCTTGGCAGCCGCAAAATCCGCCCCCTTGGTGATTCTGGCTGTATTGCCATCCATGTGATCGTAAATATGGCTGGTCAGTGTATCATCGTAATCTGTATAGCCAAGACTGGAGTTGATCACGTCTATACCCATAGAATCTGCAAGTTCAGCTGCAGCCACCCAATTGTCCTCTTCAATTACGTACTCCGAACCCACGTTTTCCGTTCGAATCAAAACATAACTCGCGTCAGGAGCAGCGCCCACATATCGACCATCCTTGCGGGCTGCCATTACCGATAAAACGTTCAAGCCGTGGGAATGCTCGTCATATACGGAGTTATCCAGGTTCACGAAATCCCAGGTGTGTAGAATACGATTTTCATTTCGCAAATGATCGAAGAAATCCAATTGATCAACACTATTGAAACCTGAATCAAAAACACCTACCCAGATCCCCTTGCCCGTATGTCCGGATTCATGGAGGAACTCTCCACCAACCATTTCGATCTGATCTGAAGCAACTCCATGGTCGAATTCATTCAACTTCGCTCCTACCGTTCCAAATTTCTTATCAACCTCAGCCTTCTTGTTGGTCTTGTATATATATGTTCGCTCCACAGATTGGATAAACGGCATTTGCAACATGGAATCTACATGGGAAGAATCTGCTGTGGAAACCGTTATCCCATTCAGCCATTTGCTCTTGCTACGCACGGTAACACCAACTCCTTTTACTGCCTGAACGTATGCCGGGTTAACCGGAAGGTCAGTCTGATCAATGGATATGCCGGCCTTATTCCTTCTATCTATAGCGCGCTGACTGAGAAAGGCCGAAGGATTGGAAATTGTATAGGGCGTTCCCGTCTTGTCTTTGAATTTTACCCAATAGCAATGTTCCGGCTGAGCGAGGCAGCCACCAGCCAACACCAATCCAAGAATTACTGTATAGAATAGCTTTTGACAACCCATCTTACATCGTACCCATCATCTGGCTCGTAGAGCCCTGTGCTACTATTGAATTTCTTATCCAGCCAGATCTTACGGTGATAGACCAATCCCACGCCAGCTGCGTACTGTTCCTCGCTGTACTGTCTTTGGGTAAGAATAATGTCTTCATCATCGAATTGGATCACTGAACAAACAGAATCAAAGTTAAGCCCATTTACCGTTTGCTGGTCATGAATAAAGCGGTAATGATATACCCAGGACGCATCTGTGTTTTTCGCATTGCCATCCCATGTGCTACTCAACAATGGTGGCAAGGCCATTTTAACGATCCTCTTGTTCTCCTCCACTTGTTCTATTCCACCAGTTGTATAATTGGCATGCCAGATATCAGCAACAACAAACAAAGATGAGTCGGTTAACTTGTAGGCACGTTCAATTTCGAAAGCCTGGCTCCCTTCACCATCGGTGAACTCCTTTCCAACCCTTACCCTCAATTCAAATTCAATGGTATCCACAGATTGAGTAAACCCATCGTAAACAATAGAGTCCACTTCATAAATCACCCAGTTCCCTGAAGTCAATGGAAAGTACTTGCGACCATCATCGAATCCTTCGATGGTTTTTTTCTTACAGCTGAACAATGCAAGTGCACACAACAGAATTGCTGTGTACCTATTGATCGTATGGGTCGAATCCAGGGCGGACTTCATTAGGTGAAAGTCGGTCTTGCTTCAATTTCATTTCCGGTTCTGGAAGCAAAGGATCATCTTTCTGCCCTTCAGGTTTACCGTTGACGTACTTAACCTGCTTCTCAACTCCTCCGCTCTGCTTGAAGAACGTCCACAATCCATGTTTTACATCCTTCTTGTATCGTCCGTCTATCTGCTTCTTACCATTGGTATAATAGTAATAAGCCTTTCCTTCCAGAATACCATTGTTTAACGTGCATTCACGCTTCTTGTTACCATTCTCGTAATACGTAGTCCAGATACCAGTGGCAACATCATTCTCGTACGTTTTCGTCTCGGCCAACTTCCCGGTCGCAGGATAGAACACTTTATGTATTCCATATTTCTTTCCAACGATATAAGATTCAGTTGCAATCTTGATCCCGTGTTTGTAGTTATAGAACGTCCAAATGCTGTCTCGCTTCTGGTTAACATATTTCCCAAATGCCATAGGCTTCTCATTGGCATGGAATGAAGTAGCGTAAGAGACTCCCTTCGCACGATGTTCAATGATGGTAAAAGGTCGGCCATCCTCGTAGTAATACATAAACTTACCAACGGGCTTATCGTCTTTAAACTGACCTATATAGCGCAGGTTTCCATTGCGATGGAATTTTCTCCATTTGCCTTGCTTTCTGCCCTGCGCATCTTTTTGGTTGAATTTATCTTTATCGTCCTGAGCATAAATTGCAACCGTTGAAAGCGCTAAAAACGCAAGTAATATGTGTCTGAAAACCGTCTTCATAACCATACAACTGTGATAGTCATATTAGGTTACATGCAAACCTGATACCAATTTAGCCGATAATTGTGAATGACCAGTTAAATGGTCTTCTCAATCTGATAATTGTTCCGTTGTGGGTTGTTACGTGCTACCATTTCCGCTATGAATCCTGCCAGGAACAGTTGAGAGCCAATAATCATACACGTTAACGACAGGTAGAAGAAGGGCGATGATGTAACCAATCTCGCTTTGGTGTCAATAAACAGCTTGTCGATTCCCAACCAAAGTGCGGCAAGAAATCCAATAAAGAACATGATCGTACCCACAAACCCAAATAGATGCATTGGGCGCTTTCCGAATTTGGATACAAACGTGATTGAAATCAGGTCGAGAAAACCATTCACGAAGCGCTCAAGACCAAACTTGGTCTTTCCATGCTTACGTTCCTGATGGGTTACAACCTTCTCTCCAATTTCAGAGAAACCGGTCCACTTGGCAATCACAGGAATGTATCTGTGCATTTCACCGTATACCTCAATGGACTTTACTACCTCGTGCTTGTACGCTTTCAGTCCACAATTAAAATCGTGCAGGTAAATCCCACTCATCGCGCGGGTAGCTGCATTGAAGAACTTGGTGGGTACAGTCTTTGTAATCGGATCGTATCTCTTCTTCTTCCATCCCGATACCAGATCATATCCTTCATCTACAATCATTTCATACAATCCGGGAATTTCATCGGGACTGTCCTGTAAATCCGCATCCATGGTTATCACCACGCGACCCTCTACAGCTTCAAATCCGGTATTCAATGCTGCAGATTTACCATAGTTCCTTCTGAACTTGATGCCACGAATATTGGGGTCTTCCTTAGAGAGTTTTTCAATTACTTCCCAGGAATCATCCTTACTTCCATCATCTATCATGACCACTTCGTACGAAATACCCTCCTTGTTACAGACCTTCCTGATCCATTCTGTCAGCTCAGGTAGCGACTCTTCCTCATTGAAGAGCGGTACAACGATACTTACGTCTTTGTTATAATGTCTTTCCAAACTATTCGAAAGAAGGATTTCGCTTCAGAACTGCTGCGATAATGAGTAACAGGAGTGAATTCCCTACCACCTTCTGAAAGAAGTTGATAGGTGCACTGATATATGGTTTACTGAATTTCTCAATTCTTGGTAACGCTTCTGCAATTTGCTCCTCCGTCATTCCCCAATCTTCCATTCCCTCAATCTGCAGAGCGATTGCCTTTTCAACGAACTCTGGGTCGATAAATTGCATGTAGATGAAATCACCCAATGTGCCAATGCCTTGCCCCAGGATAATAATAAGTAGCCCCAATCCGAATGCCTCTTTGAACGAAATCAGTCCAGCATTCACCTCTTCACGGTAACGTTTGATACCGTATACCAAAATGATCGGAAGCGCAACTACGGTTCCCATATAGAGCACGTAATAGGTGGGTGTATTGAGGCCCGCCATAAACCCTATATACTTGAATATGATGAACGTGAGACCCAGGATCACACCGTTCTTAATAACGTACGGCTTCACTTTTCAAGGATGTTTGAAACAAAAATAGAAATAATGAGTACACCCTATCTTTAAAGCGAATGTAAGCAAGCTCAAGGCCTTGATTTTCAACAACATTATTTGATGTTGGATACATTGCACCGAGCAATAATTTATGCTAAATTTGATCGACCAAATTCTGTTCTATGAAAAGAATCTTTACGCTACTTTCTATTGTCATGTTGACCGCTAGCGCTTTTGCGCAGGGACCTGTAGTTGAGGCTACTTATTTCCCCGTGCCGGGTACACGTTTTAAGCACGCGTACGACACTATGTCAACACAATTCAACACACTGCCAAGCAGCACACCTGGAACACACTGGCGATATGACACCATATTCCAGAATCCTACGATGATGTTCCCATACACCACGTACTATGGCGATACTGCCAGGATGACACCGGGTCATGCTACGCTATTTCCCAGAGCAACACACGCTTCTTATCTGCGTGGTGCTATCGAGGATTCAACATGGGTATACATCAAGGCGGATACCAACGGTATTCACTATGTAGGTGCCATGAAGGAAGGAATGGGTACGCTGTATTTCGGTGCTTCTGCCTTTAACTTTACGGTTGACTCTATTGAGTATTTGGGAGATGAATTGGTTATGCCGTCAATCGTTTCTATGGCTACCAATATTCAGGATAGAGCAAGAGAGATCACACATGCCAATGTGCCGGCTTTGGGTCTTAACAATTCCAAAATCATTTCAAACATCAGAAAGACATTCAAAGGCTACTCCTATGGAACGCTTACTACACCGGAGGGCACATGGAGCAATGTATTGGTGATCCAGGAAACTGAAATGAAGACTGATACCATTATCCCTGGAGGGATCTGGAGTCCTTCTTACTTCCCGGAAGACACCATTGTGCGGTATCATTTCTTAAGGAATAATACGTTCGGAACCTCTCACCTTCAATTGTTGAAGTACAACGATGCAGGTAGAACCTTCCACTACGGCTTCTATGTAAAACCCGTCAGCTATGGCTCGATCGCTGGAACCGTGTTCGATACAACCGGAGCAGCGGTAAACGGTGGTACAGCTCTACTCTACAGGGAGCACTCGCTATTCTCAAGAGATGATGTATTGGACAGTGTTAACATTGACAACGCAGGTAACTATGCATTCGATTCGATTCCTTATGGTGTCTATAGAATTGCTGCGCGACCTTCAGCACTTTACAGCGGAAACAATGCTATGACAACCTACTATGGTGATACAACGGACTGGATCCAGGCGGATGAGCTAATCACACTGGCTGGTCAGTGGGGTGATACCAATGGGGTTGACACTAACAATGTGAATATCACACTGGTCTATGGACCAAACACAGGCGGAAGTAATTCCATCAATGGTAACCTCAGCTGGAACTGGACAAAATCCGGACCTAAAGCAACTGGTGACCCACTACCTGGTGTTGATATTCTCATCAAGAGAAAGCCCGGGGATAAACCGGTAAATGGAGCAATAACGGGAGGGCCAACAGGACACTATAACATACCAAACATACCTGATGGCACATATGATGTCTTCGTGGATGTACCTGGGTGTTATCACTCCTCCACCTATACCGTCACCGTTTCAGGTGGACAGGTCATAGGATGTTTGGACTTCCAGGTGAGTTTGGACAGTATATACACCACATGTTTCCCAACCTATATGGGGGAAACTGATGGAGCTGGCAGTTCCAGCATGAGAGCTGTTCCGAATCCATTCAATGAAGCAACATCCATTCAAGTGAATCTTGAAAATGATGCCGATGTAAGACTGGAAGTTTACAACTTGCTTGGTGTTCAAGTATATAGCACCAACAATGTTAAGCGTAACAAGGGTGTTAATCAGTGGGATCTTGCGGAAGGCATGAACAGCGCTGGTGTATACCTTGTGAAGTTGATGATCGACAATCAGCATTCACAAACGCTAAGAATCGTTAAGGAATAAATCCAATAATAGTCGTTTAAAAGGCCTTCGTTTGAAGGCCTTTTTTTGTTTACAACCTTATCTTTGTGGGCCGTGCTACGTACTACAATTATACTTACTATCCTTGCCGTAACCTGTTGCATACCAGCATGGTCTCAGGAATATACGTTCGAGAACTATACGGTTGACAACGGATTGCCTGCGGCACAGATACTGGATGTAGATCAACTTCCTGATGGGCGCATCATCATTGGTACACAAAATGGCGGGTTCAGTATTTATGATGGAGTTCAGTTCAAATCCTTCAATGAGGAGTTAGGTCTTGCCAATAACATCGTGTACGATGTTGTAGGTTTCGGTGATAACCACATCGCCTGCGGGACCAACAATGGATTGTCGATATACTCGCACGGTCAATTTACCAACTACAGTACGGATAACGGGCTTTCACATAACAGGATATACCATGTACTGCCCGATGGAAATGACCTATTGTTGTCAACTGCATTAGGGGTATGCAGAATGAAGAAAGACACGATCATTCATGAGAAGATTGATCCGCTGCTCGACTCAGTCATCGTCTTTAAATCCATGCAGATGAAGGGCGGTGATATGCTCTACTGTTCTGGAGGGGCTGGTGCTTTCATCGTCCAACCCAATGGTAGCAGTAAGCGCTACGACATGGAAGACGGATACAACTTCGTGTTTGATGCTTTGGAAATGGGTGACACCGCCATTTGGTTCTTGTGCTTCGATCGAATCGTATCGCTTTCCAACGGAAAGAAAAGGGTTGTCCGTCTTGAAGGATTAACGAATCCGGCATTTACAGGAGGATGGATCGATGATCGAGATGTTATCTGGATTGCTACAGATGCAGGGTTAATGCGGATTGATGAGAACGGAACGCAGAAGATCACAACGTTCAATGGTCTGGTCAATAATGAGATCTGGAAGATATTCGAAGACCGGGAACACAATCTTTGGTTCGTGTCCCGGCAAAATGGAGTATCTAAGCTCTCACACAGAGCGTTCACACATTATCCTTACTACAAGGGTGTGGAGAATCAACCATACATCAACGCAAGTACTGTTCAGGGATTGATGGTTGATTCAAAAGACCGCGTTTGGATCGCTGTTGAGAACGGATATTCTGTTTTGGATAAGGGAGTGTTCAAATTGCAGTTTGTGAGTAAAGCCTTTAAGGACGGCTCTCTGGCTCATATTGAACATTTTGGCTTCTCGGAACTATCCACAGGCGAGATCGTTGGAGCCAGTGAAGAAGGGTTCAACAGAATTGATCCGGTAGATCTACCTATGGGAGATCGCGTCATCAATGGCGATAAAGACATGACCCTGTATCTCTATTGCATTTATGAAGATTCGGACGGAACCATTTGGCTTGGAACACGAGGTGGGGCCGCTTGGTACAAAGGAGATGCAATCATTGGTGCGTCTGCGATCATTCCAACTTCTCAAAGCATATACGCCATTCACAAGGATTCCAAAGGCAACCTGTTATTTGCTACTGATGCTGGACTGATTGAATATGATGGCGAAGAATCCAAACACTACAGGCGCCTTGAAGGCTTGGTGGATGACAGGGTACGTTGTATAGCCGAAGACAAGGATGGCAATGTCTGGATCGGTACCAATGAGGGTGTGTATAGAAAGAATGGCGACCAGTTCAAAGCGTTTACGATCAAGAACAAGTTAACTGCAAATGCCATATTCTCCTTGTTGCTTGATGACGAAGGTTACCTATGGGCTGGTTTGGCCAAGGGCGTTGACAGAATCAAGATTAAGGATGGAGAGGTAATTGGCGTCCAACATTTCAGTGCTTCAGATGGATTTGTGGGTAAGCAGTGCATGATGAATGCGATATCCAAGGATTCGAAAGGGAATATCTGGATTGGTACGGTTGCAGGTGTTACCAAATTCAGTCCACAGCTGTACCGTAAAAACGACCAATCCCCTAACCTTGAGATCAACAGTGTGAATCTTTTCGGACAGGCTACCGACTGGAAGCTATTTGCCGATAGCGTGAACATTGACAACATTCCTATAAATCCTGACCTACCGTACCACCAGAACTATCTTTCCTTCAATTTCATTGGTATTACGATGGTGGCTTCTAACAGGGTGCGCTACAAGTACATGCTGGAAGGTCTTGACAAAGGTTGGAGTGCCAGTACATCGAAAAGGGAAGCCACTTACACGGGATTAAAACCAGGCACCTACACCTTCAAGGTAATGGCGGCCAACAGTGCCGGAGTATGGACAGAAGAACCTGTGACCTTTACCTTCACCATCAATCCACCCTTCTGGCAGACCTGGTGGTTCTACGGTATTTGCTTCATCATATTTGTGAGTGGTGTGTACTCTTACCTGAAGATCCGTGCGGCTAACAAGAAGATTCTTGTGGCGAATGAAAAGATCCTGAACCAGGCCACCATCATTGAAGAGAAGAACAAAGACATTACAGATTCGATCGAATACGCTAAGCGTCTGCAAGAAGCATTCCTCCCCTCTCCCGCTGAGATCAGGAAGAGCTTTGCGGATGCGTTCGTTCTCTTCAAACCAAAAGACATTGTATCGGGTGATTTCTTCTGGTTTGAATCCAACGGCCCTATGCGGGTTATCGTAGCTGCCGATTGTACTGGCCATGGTGTACCAGGTGCAATGATGAGTATGGTAGGGAATAATCTTCTGAATCAAATTGTAAATGATTCGCAGGTAACCAGTCCCTCAGAAGCATTGAATCAGCTTGATGTGAAATTGCAACAGGCATTGCAGAAATCTGAAGGGGGTGCTCAGGATGGTATGGACATCGCGATGTGCGCATTTAATACTGAAAATGGAGTGTTGGATTACAGTGGTGCAAATAACCCGCTGTATGTGATCAGGAGCAATGACAACCCCTTGATGGTGAATGGGGAAGCTGCAATACCACGAATGACTGAGGGCAACATGCACTTCTATGAAGTAAAGGCAACGCGTCAGCCCATTGGTGCCTATGCAGATAAGATGCCGTTTGAGCTCAACACTATCAAGGTTGAAAAAGGTGATGCCTTCTATATATTCTCAGATGGGTATGCAGATCAATTTGGCGGCCCACGTGGGAAGAAATTCCGCTACAAGCAATTCAGAGAGCTGCTTTTGGAGTACTTCGACAAACCTATGGACGAGCAGCTGAGCATCCTAAACGAGAAGTTCGTTCAGTGGCAAGGAGGCATGGAACAGGTAGACGATATCTGTGTTATTGGCGTGAAAGCCTAATCAATTAAGGAAATCTATTAAATTTGCCGTCCGGGGTAAGTCTCATACGACCAGCTCCTGCTGAATCCCCCAGGATCGGAAGATAGCAAGGGTAGGCGGTTGTAGCGGTGCGATGTGAGTAGCTTACCCTTTTTTTATTTCCTCAAGATCAATCGGATCTGCCTCGTTACCTCCGGTGTAGGTAATAGGGCTAGGACTGTCACCACGTTTTTCGAGATGCTTCATATATAATCCAAGAAGAATCGCAAGAATACCAACGATACAATGTGCGCCTATCAGCACACCACCAAAGGTAAATTGAAAGTAATGCGTTCCGGGATAATCGTAACCAAAAGCGTTGGAAACACCCGTAATGTATATAAGAACGGAGATACATGCCGGAACCACGATAAGCAACAACGCGGTTACCGGGATTTTCTCCTTAAACAAATACATCTGTTATGGTGTAGGCGCAGCCTGCAGCTCGCCTAGGATCTTCATCTCCACTCTCCTGTTCTCCTGATGTTTTTCTTCTGTGCACTCCACATTGTTGGCACATTCATTCAGAAGTTTGGTCTCACCATATCCTTTTGGAACAAGTCGTTCTGATGCTATTCCTTTGGCAATCAAGTAATCAACCACCGTCTTGGCTCGTGCATCCGATAGTTTAAGATTAGATCTATCGCTACCTCTGCTGTCAGTATGTGCACTAAGCTCAACGATCACAGTTTTGTTGTCATTCAGGTAATTGTAAATGTTCTCTACCATTGGCAATGACGTTTCCTGCATCGTGGCCTTGGCCAGGTCAAAGTAGATGTTGTCGATCTTCACTACCGCATCTTTCTTAATCGCAGGAGATAATCTAAGTTTCTCAAACAATGCCCTGACATCGTCACGGTCTTTTGCAGGAATATCAAACTTCTGTGGCTGATAGTCCTCATGTGAGAACTCCACAGTATACGTGGTGTTCCTTTCCAATATAAGCTGAACCCAGCCATCCTTCACAGTGTTGAATTTCAACACATTACCACTATCCTTACCTGAAGTTGTTGTTAACACCACATTGATGTCCGCTATCGGCTTCATGTTGACTTTATTCAACGCAATTCCGGAAATGGTGTCCGGTGGAAGCGGAAGCTTATAGAATTCAAAAATGCGGTCATAACCATCATTTCTGTTGGATGATAAATATCCACTGCTTCCATCCCTGTTTACGATGAAGCTAAAATCATCCCCCGAAGAATTGAATGGTTTTCCCAGGTTAACAGGCTTAACGTATTCCCTTCTAGATTTCCAGGTTTTGAAAATATCCGTTCCTCCAAATCCTTCGTGGCCCTTTGAGCTAAAGTACAAGGTATCATTCTGGATATATGGATACATTTCATCCAATGGACCATTAACCGTTGGACCTAAGTTCCTTGGCTTCGACCAGGTTGTGTCTGTTAGCTTCTTGACTTTATACAGATCAAAACCTCCTTCTCCGCCTGGCATGTTTGAAGCAAAGTACAGCACCATTCCATCATCAGAAAGAAACGGGAACGCGCAGTCGTATTCCTTACTATTGAACGGCATCGACCGCACTTCCATCCACTTTCCAGCAACCTTAGATGCTTTGTAGATTTTCAACACGTTCACACCTTCCGGACTAAGGTCTACTTTCCCTTGCTTCAACTTAAAGTTTCTGTACTTCTCAACAATACTACCATTGGTGGCATAGTAAAGTATCCTGCCGTCTCGAGATACATTCGGTGTGCCTTCGTAGTACATGTGCTGAACGTCACCAGGAAGTGTAAGTGGGTCTTCGTAAGTGGCAGTATCAGACTTCCGGGCAAACGCCAAATCGTAGAACACAGTCTTGACCTTGTATTCCTGCTCCTTAGGAACCGATACAACCAAACCACCATCAGCATAGGAAATTCCCATGCTTCTGCCCCCAAGCTCAATCCTGGAATCATACATTAAGTAACGATCGGTGGTGTAATTCTGACTAGCAGCGGCCCACTTTACGCTGTTCACCATCTTCTCAGACAAGACGGGATCTCCGCCAAGGTCTTTGAATTTCAGGAACGCTTGTTTCGCCTCGTCATACTTCTCAAGATGTGCAAGAATAAATCCTTTGTTAAGCATATCCTCAGGTACTACCTCGTCTGCATAGGCAGTTGTTTTATTATACCACTGCAGTGCCAATTGATACTTGAACAATTTCCTATAGGATTCAGCAAGTATTTTAACCTCACCATACAACATTGGCTCTACACCTTCGGCTTTCTTAGCTTCGAACTCACTTACTACTTCACGGTACATTCGCTTGCGGAACAACTCCCTTGCATTGTCAAATGCCTGTGTCTGGCCCATACCCATCAAAGCATAAGCCGTTACTACCAGTGTCAAACAAATCTTTCTCATGGCTCTAGAATCTTGGTACAGAAATTACAGGTTCAACGGGTGGTAGAATTCTATAGATCACCATAATCTCATGGCTACCCGAAGATACCGTCCCTAAAGCTCCGTTGTTATACTCGTATGCATATCCCAATTGCAAGTCCGGAGTAATTCTACAAGTAAGAATACCGAGTAGCTCATTACTGGTTCGGTAGGAAGCACCTACTCCAAACACCTTATTGAATTCAACCCGGGCATTCACATCCAACTGCATTGGCGCGCCATGCACATTCTTCAGCAGGATTGACCCATTAAACATTGTCTTCTCATCAATGGGGTGGCTCAACCCGGAGTGTGCATACCAATGCACATCTTTTGAATTGAACTGCGCTGAACCCTGGAGCACATTGTCAAAAACAACCCTGTTCTGCAATAGGTTTGGAAGTGCAAAACCGGCATAAAAGTTGTTCTTAAAATAGTATGCACCAAACCTTCCATTCGGCACCAGGAACTGCTGGGTGTTGAACGTAAAGGTTGGGTCACCCTGCTGGACCAATCCAACCCTTGAAAGGTCAGCACTCATCAGGTTCAAAACACCGCTTATACCCATTGCCAGTTTATGGCCTTCCGCCAATGTAAACGTGTGCGAATAGGAACCAGCAATCTGTGTGTGGTTGTTGATATAAACCTGGTCGTTCTGAACAGTTAAGCCAATGGCGTTATTTGCGAACGGTTTTACCAGGTTGAAAGCACCAATCCTTGGAGCCCCTTCAATACCCGTCCATTGCGCTTTGTACATGGCACTTACGGTTAAGTGCTCATAGCTTCCCATTGAGGCAGTATTGATGTACGGTTGGTGCATCATATACAAACCATGGTGAAATTGGTTCTGCGACCAAAGTGGTCCTGCAACCACCACCAGTAATAGTATTTGAATTATCCTTTTCATTACCTTCTAAGTTCAATAGGTCCTTTCATCGTTTCTGATGAAGGTGTAAGTTTTAGTATGTAGTAATACGTTCCGTCTGTAACTGCCTTACCCGATTTGCTATTCATCCCATCCCAATCACTCTTGTAAGGGTTAGCCTCATATACCTTATCGCCCCAGCGGTTGTAAATAGCTATCGTGTTCTCTGGATAGAACGCCAGGCCTATTATCACAAACTGATCATTGTAACCATCTCCATTGGGTGAAAAACCATTGGGGATATACAACGGGATCTGATCCTTTACATGGATCAACACTTGTGCTGTATCACACTCATAGGGACACGTAGGATCGCATATGATGTAATAGAAGTAATCATAACCTACATAGTTCTGGTTAGGAGTATAGGTCATGTTACCTGCATTGTCTACAGTAGCTGTTCCACTTATCGGTGGGATCACTATCGTGATTGTACTTACAAGACCCGTATCATTGGGATAGAGGTTCTTGCTTACAGGTGTGTTTACCCAGGTACTTGCCGAGTCGAAGTTGGCAGCTACATAAGGAAGTGGCATCCTTCCAACAAGCACACTGGTATCCAGGGTACAACCATTGGTATCGGATGCTGTTACATAGTACAGTCCTGAGTCTACTGGTATAATCACCGTATCTGTACCTAGGTTATTGCTACCATCTGTCCACTGATAGGTGTAAGGTGGGGAACCTCCATTCACTCCACTTATCCATGCTGATCCGTTTACTGAGTCACAGGTGTTTGGTAGTGTGCTTAATGTTCCCAGTTGTGGTTTACCTAACTGACCTATGGTAAACTGTACGCTGTCTGCACAGCCATTGCCATCGGTTACCACAAGCTTATAGGTCCCTACATTAAGGCCTGTTATGTTCTGTGTCGTACTGTACGCACTTGAACCAAGGTACCATTGGTATCCAAGCGTTGGGGTGCCCGTAGCTGTTATACCCTGTATAAAACCATTGATGCTGTCACAGGTGGCTGATGCCCACTGCAGTGATGTAGTATCGATCACTGGCTTTTGCCATATGTTCACCCTTACACTGTCTGTTCCTATACACCCCAGGGAGTCTGTTACCGTTAGGTAGTAAGTAGTAGTGGTTGACGGTGAGGCCCATGGGTTGGTGATCGTTGTACCTGACAAGCCTGATGCTGGGGTCCACTGATAGGCCAGGGTTCCTGTTCCTCCTGATCCTGTGGGTGCTCCACCAAGCTGTGCTGAGTCTTCTATACAGAACGAGTACGTTGCTCCTGCCCCTCCCCCCGCATCTGCAGCAGGTGGACTGGTGACCACTACCTGTATCGAGTCATCATCCTGGCAGCCTACCGAGTCTACTACCTGTAACCAGTACCATGTTGTGTTGGCTGGGAAGGCCATTGGGTTCGCTCCTACAGGGTTGTCTACTGTTGCTCCCGGGGTCCAGCTGATATTGATCGGACCGGTTCCTCCGCTTACCGTTGGGGAGCCTCCTATCTGTACTGAGTCGCCCGGACACATAAGTAGCGGACCTATACCCGCATCTGCTACAATGGAATCAAAGCGTTCTACTACAATATCCATCGTGTCTGCACAAGGGCCCACTCCTGCTATAAGTCTTATGATATGCGTACCGTTTACCGTGGTGGACCAGTATGGGTTTACTTGCGTGCTAAATGGTACTCCATTATCAAACCATTGCCACGGACCAAAGCCTACACTGAAGTTGCCCAGGAAGATCGAGTCATTACCACATACCAGGTTCGTGCTCGGGATCACTACCGCTGAGTCGATGCAAATGCCAGGATCCGAACAAACAGTATGAACATTTGGCGTATAAGCGCTTGAAGTAGAAACAACACTGTTTATCGGAGTTACATTTGTAACTACAAACACCCTGGGCGTGTTAGGCGGTGTGAAATTGGTAACCGTGAAAGTAATTGGTTTTGTATTGCACTTAGCGGTCCCCATACTGTCTAGTTGACACACGAGCACTTCTTTTCCTCCCACGACTGTATCTGATGATGCTGCGATTACAAATCCTCGCTCACCGGGAAGTGTAACAAACTCATTTCCATGAGGACCTACAACAGCCTCTAGTCTATATCTTTGCTCTCTTGCATTTCCTATTGCATTTGACCAGACAACATTCCCATTCTTGTCAACCTTCATGATGAAAAGATCAAAGTCTCCAAACCCCTGCGGTGATTGTGTTTCACCGGTGATAACAAATCCTGAGTCAGCAGTTGGTTGCACCTCGGCAAACATTTCATCAAGCGCACTTCCGTAGGCCCTTCCCCATATTGGATTACCCAGGGAATCTACTTTAATCAAACATGCATCCCAGCCACCTGTACCCCATGAAGTAGTGGCACCGGAAACCATGAAGTTCCCGTCCAACGTTGGACAAAGCGTATGCCCTCGATCAAAGCCACTTCCTCCCCATTCTCTATGCCAAAGCATGTTACCGTTCTTATCCGTTTTCATGATGGAGAATGAAAGGTTTTGTGGTGTTGGTTGGTTTCCTGTTTCAGAGGTTCCTACTGCCACAAGAGAACTGTCACTCAACTCTATCACATCTTGCACATAGCCATGTCCCGAATTTCCGTATGCGGTACCCCATATTATGTTTCCTGCCTGATCCAGGTTAGCCAGGTACATATCAAGATTGTTACCTAGTGCATCATATACTCCTCCCATCAAATAAGTACCGTTCAGACGTTCTAGTATTCTAGTGGATCTTTGCATGTTTGACGCCCCTAATCTGCGCTCCCAGATTACGGTCCCTCCGGGATTAAGTTTGATTATCAAAGCATCACGTCCGGAAGCACCTAATCCAAATGTTGCTGCTGAAACCAGGATCGTTCCATCCGAGTTTTCATGTACGTCAATAGATCGCTCCTCTCGCGATGAGCTACCAAAGGAACGTCCCCAGAGAAAGTTCCCATTCAGATCAAGTCGCATCACATTTACATCAAACTGCCCCGATGAGTAGGTTGACGAAAGTCCTGCAACCAATAGGTCACCGTTGGCACACCTGGTAACACTATGGCCTTGATCCTCATTTGCTCCCCCGTAGGTTTTAATGAATGTAGGAGTCTGCCCTACCATCATAAATGGTAGCAGAAAGAGTATAAATGCAATTATCCTTTTCATTACCTTCTAAGTTCAATAGGTCCTTTCATCGTTTCTGATGAAGGTGTAAGTTTTAGTATGTAGTAATACGTTCCGTCTGTAACTGCCTTACCCGATTTGCTATTCATCCCATCCCAATCACTCTTGTAAGGGTTAGCCTCATATACCTTATCGCCCCAGCGGTTGTAAATAGCTATCGTGTTCTCTGGATAGAACGCCAGGCCTATTATCACAAACTGATCATTGTAACCATCTCCATTGGGTGAAAAACCATTGGGGATATACAACGGGATCTGATCCTTTACATGGATCAACACTTGTGCTGTATCACACTCATAGGGACACGTAGGATCGCATATGATGTAATAGAAGTAATCATAACCTACATAGTTCTGGTTAGGAGTATAGGTCATGTTACCTGCATTGTCTACAGTAGCTGTTCCACTTATCGGTGGGATCACTATCGTGATTGTACTTACAAGACCCGTATCATTGGGATAGAGGTTCTTGCTTACAGGTGTGTTTACCCAGGTACTTGCCGAGTCGAAGTTGGCAGCTACATAAGGAAGTGGCATCCTTCCAACAAGCACACTGGTATCCAGGGTACAACCATTGGTATCGGATGCTGTTACATAGTACAGTCCTGAGTCTACTGGTATAATCACCGTATCTGTACCTAGGTTATTGCTACCATCTGTCCACTGATAGGTGTAAGGTGGGGAACCTCCATTCACTCCACTTATCCATGCTGATCCGTTTACTGAGTCACAGGTGTTTGGTAGTGTGCTTAATGTTCCCAGTTGTGGTTTACCTAACTGACCTATGGTAAACTGTACGCTGTCTGCACAGCCATTGCCATCGGTTACCACAAGCTTATAGGTCCCTACATTAAGGCCTGTTATGTTCTGTGTCGTACTGTACGCACTTGAACCAAGGTACCATTGGTATCCAAGCGTTGGGGTGCCCGTAGCTGTTATACCCTGTATAAAACCATTGATGCTGTCACAGGTGGCTGATGCCCACTGCAGTGATGTAGTATCGATCACTGGCTTTTGCCATATGTTCACCCTTACACTGTCTGTTCCTATACACCCCAGGGAGTCTGTTACCGTTAGGTAGTAAGTAGTAGTGGTTGACGGTGAGGCCCATGGGTTGGTGATCGTTGTACCTGACAAGCCTGATGCTGGGGTCCACTGATAGGCCAGGGTTCCTGTTCCTCCTGATCCTGTGGGTGCTCCACCAAGCTGTGCTGAGTCTTCTATACAGAACGAGTACGTTGCTCCTGCCCCTCCCCCCGCATCTGCAGCAGGTGGACTGGTGACCACTACCTGTATCGAGTCATCATCCTGGCAGCCTACCGAGTCTACTACCTGTAACCAGTACCATGTTGTGTTGGCTGGGAAGGCCATTGGGTTCGCTCCTACAGGGTTGTCTACTGTTGCTCCCGGGGTCCAGCTGATATTGATCGGACCGGTTCCTCCGCTTACCGTTGGGGAGCCTCCTATCTGTACTGAGTCGCCCGGACACATAAGTAGCGGACCTATACCCGCATCTGCTACAATGGAATCAAAGCGTTCTACTACAATATCCATCGTGTCTGCACAAAGGCCCACTCCTGCTATAAGTCTTATGATATGCGTGCCGTTTACCGTGGTAGACCAGTATGGGTTTACCTGCGTGCTAAATGGTACTCCGTTATCAAACCATTGCCAGGGACCAAAGCCTACACTGAAGTTGCCCAGGAAGATAGAGTCATTACCACATACCAGGTTCGTGCTTGGAATTACTACCGCTGAGTCAATGCAGGGTCCACCGCTACATTTTGTTTCGCTGTTGAATGAAAAAGTTTGCGTGGTTGACGTCACACTATTGACCACTATTTCAGATCGTTGCTGAAACGTTGAACCTAAAACATTCAATGAATAATTCGTAACAGTCAAACTAATTGGCTTAGTGTAACAATCCGTGGTACCCAACGCATCGGTCCGAACCAAGAGAATTTCGCGGCCACCAGCCGTAGTATCTGAAGAGCAAACGAAGGTAAAACCTGACTCTCCGGGTGAAACTATCAATGTTTGTCCATCAGGAGGGTAGTAATTTGTCTGAACACCTCCTTGGTAGGAGGAATTACCAAAGGCATTACACCAAACAATATTGCCGCTTTTGTCGAGACGCATTAAGTAAACATCATCATTCCCAAACCCAATGGTCGAATTTGTTTGACCAAGCACAACCATACCCGAGTCAGCCAAGGGTTGAATGGCAATGATGTGATCATCAGCGGTTGTTCCATAGGCTTTTGTCCAGACAATGTTCCCATTAATATCTGCTTTAGTAATGACTCCATCAGTCAACCCAGCACCAAACCCAGTAGTCCTTCCTGTGATCAGCAAGTTTCCATCGGCAGCCAACTTCACGTGGTAATATCCTTCCCTTCCTGGACTATCCCATATTCGTGACCAGATCGCATTTCCAGAGCTATTTACCCTAACCACTCCAAACGCCCCTCCTCCAGCACCAAAACTTTGAGTACCCCCAACAACAATAATTGAGCTATCAGACAACTCTACGCTCTCAAAAGCAAACTCATGCGCTCCACCATAAAATGCCGTACCCCAGATTGCATTGCCTGATGGATCGAATTTACCAATCCAATAATCGATGGCATTTCCACCATTCGCATCGCTACCGGTCATCAAGTAATTGCCATCCATTAACTGTTCAACATCCATACACTGTTGAGCATTCGCTGCTCCAACTCTTCGTTCCCAAACAACGGCTCCCACAGCGCTTAATTTGACCAGTAAGTTATCTCTTCCGGCTGCACCTAAGCCTAAAGTTCCTGCACCAACTATTATTGTACCATCGATATTCTCATGAACATCCACTCCATATCCTTCTTCAAGCGATGAACTTCCTAATACACGAGCCCATATCTGATTACCTACAGGGTCCAAACGCATAACGTACAAATCGAAGTCACCGGCCCCAATACTTTTTGTTAATCCCGAAACCAGCAAATCACCATTAGTACATCTAATAACACTGTGTCCTTGATCTTCACCGGACAATCCAAATGTTTTCACAAACGTTGACTGTGCAGGGGCAATACCGCAAAAACAGAAAAATAAGGTGAACGCCAAGCTTGGCAAGAGTATCCAGAGCCTCATTATATCGGAGTAACGGTTGACCACTAAAATTAAGCAATTTTACTCCTCCATTCGGAGTTCAATGACCTTGAAGGCGAGTTTCGCCATGTCCTCGAAATCGTGCCCTGCCTCCATCATTTCCTCGTCTCCCTCTTCGTAATACCACTCTACACCTACTTCTGTTTTACCAGCATTCTGTGCCTCACGCATCAAGTGAAACATCTCCAATAAACACCTTGCAGTGATGGTATTGTAGTATTCAAGTTTGATCGAGAAAGTTGTAGCTGCGGCCGGGCTTTCCAGATATTCGGCCAACCACATGTTAGCTTGCTTATAATAAGCATTCGCATCTTCAGGAACGGACTTGCCGCGTAGCTCCAATGAACCATCAACTTTAAAATCAATGGTCGGCAAGTATTTTCTTCCTTCAACGAATAGTGAATTCATATGTTCTGGCTAACGAGAAGTGCTGTAAAATTAGTATATCTGATCGAATTTCTGGCCATCCTTCGACAAACATCAAATTATTGTAGACCAGCGTCTTTCAACACGTGTTCATATCTTTTTTTGAACGGCCCGAAGTCCCTTTCTATTTTTGGCGCAAATCCACAATCCCATGAAGTTTTTTATAGACACAGCAGACCTTGATCAAATCAAAGAAGCGCAGGAACTAGGTGTTCTTGACGGAGTAACCACCAATCCTTCCCTTATGGCGAAGGTTGGAATATCGGGGCACGATGCTGTAATGAAGCACTACGTTGACATCTGTGAGATTGTTGACGGTGATGTAAGTGCGGAAGTTATCGCCACAGACTTCAATGGAATTGTAAGCGAAGGTGAGGCCCTAGCGGCACTTCACCCTCAAATCACAGTTAAGGTTCCGATGATCAAGGATGGTGTGAAGGCCTTGAAACACTTCTCATCCAAAGGCATCAAAACGAATTGCACATTGATCTTCTCCGCAGGACAAGCTTTGCTTGCTGCCAAAGCTGGAGCAACTTACGTTTCTCCATTTATTGGAAGACTGGACGACAATTCTACAGATGGATTAGACCTGATTGCCCAGATCCGACAGATTTACGATAACTATATGTACGACACGCAGATTCTGGCAGCCTCTGTTAGACACACCATGCACATTATTCACTGTGCTGAGATCGGGGCTGATGTGGCTACGTGTCCACTCAATGCTATTACCGGACTACTCAATCATCCACTAACGGATATTGGATTGGAGAAGTTCCTGGCTGATGCCAAGAAATTCGCGTAGTGTCCTTTCTTCGTATTTACGAGGAGAATCCAGATCCCTCAAGAATTGCAGAGGTTGCTGACTGCCTGAAAAAGGGTGGCGTTATCATTTATCCTACCGACACGGTCTACGGTTTGGGATGCGACATCTACAACAAAAGGGCCATGGAAAAGGTGGCTCAATTGAAGGGTATCAAACCCAACAAAGCCAAGTTCTCTTTCATCTGTTCTGATCTCAGCGAAGTAGCTGAGTATTCAAGACAAATCAATACTTCCACATTTAAGCTTATGCGAAAGGCTTTACCAGGACCATACACGTTCATTCTACCCGCAGCAAGCATTGTACCTAAACACATTCAATCCAACAAGAAGAACGTAGGTATCCGTGTTCCCAAAAACAACATCGCTATTGCTTTGGTAGAGGCATTGGGGAATCCGATCATGAGTACTTCCATTCGGGATGAAGACGAGATCATAGAGTATACTACTGATCCTGAACTCATCTACGAAAGATTCAGAGACAAAGTAGACATCGTGGTTAACGGGGGCTATGGTAACAATGAAGCATCTACAGTTGTTGATCTCACCGGCTCCGAACCGGAAATCATCAGGGAAGGCATCGGAGATGCCGATATCTTTAGATCGTAAGAAACTCTTCTATAAGCGACCAGCTCACCAACCTTTCCAGTTGTCCCATGATCATCATACCGATCAGAATCGCTGACCCAATCAAGCCAATGATACCGCATACCCTTCCCGCCTTTAAGTTTCTCAGCGATCCTGGGTCATAACGCATAGGGTCTTTGTTGTACTCCTTCAGTGCCTGGTTCGACATATAGACCGCAAGGATCCCAAAGATGAATCCGATCCCATAGCAACAGCAGAATACCAACGAAAGAATACCCACTACAAGCACACCCGTGCTATTGGGAAGCCGTTCGGCTCCTCTATCAAGCTGTTCCATAAACAAACATTTTAAGGAAGTAATTACCAAGAATGATGATCCAACAGGAAATGAACGTCCACTTCAAAATGGCTGCACCGTGTTTGAACTGAAACTTGATGTGCGCTACAAGGAATGTGAACATGAAGATCATTGGAAGCAGTGCAGGATACAATTGAATGCTTTCCCAGATATTACCTTTCAGCAATTCAATAAAGCTACGTTGCAAGCCACATCCTGGACATTCAACGCCCAGGTTTGATTTGTACGGACAAGCACCCATATGTGACTCCAGCCATGAGATCAATCCCATACAACGAATTTAATCGAACAGAATATCAATATCTGTTAAGCCCTGTTAATTAATGCTAAGAACTGTTGGTGCATTCCCCTTACCTGATGTATCAGGGATTCAGTGCCATCATTATTGATAACATCTGTGGCGAACTCCCTTCTCTGGTCCTCGGTCCATTGATTGCGAACGCGTTGTTGAACCTCAGCCCTTTCAACACCATCCCGTTCCATTACTCTTTGAATTCGTGTTTCTTCCGGAGCTTCCACAACGATGATTCTGTCTAGTCCATCATGAGCTCCAGCTTCAATCATTATGGCCGCTTCCTTGATTACGTACGTCTCTGAATCATGTGCAGCACACCAATCTCTCCAACGTTGGCCGACCTTTGGGTGAATAATGTTGTTCAACTGCTCCAATAGGGATGCATCCTGAAAGACCCTATCCGCAACAAAGCCCTTGTTCAACCCTTCTTCGGTATAAGCCTCATTTCCCAGGAGTTCAATAACCTCACGTCTAACTTCCGCTTCAGCATACAATTTCTTGGCTTCTTCGTCAGCATAGAAAACGGGAATACCCAGCTCCTCGAAAATGGCAGCAACCGTTGACTTACCACTTCCGATGCCACCGGTAAGGCCAATTTTCATCATTTCTTTCTGAAAATATATTCGATGCGGGAGGGTTCAACTTTTCGGACCTCCCCAAAGTCCGGAGCACGAACAATGTCTACGCGCAGTTTCTCCTTCCCGTTCAACGCTTCCTTTATGTCTACCGTGGCATCAAACTCCTCAGAGATCATACGGTTAAACTTACTTACCGGAACAATCATAGAAACTTGCACCTGCTCGGGGAATATTCGGACATCCAACGAATCTGGAAGATTGATCGCCCGAACCCTCACATCAATCAGCTGCTCCGTATACTCTTCCACAGGAATGGAAACCAAGACCACATCAGGCTCGGCTGAAACCCCTTCAGGCAGATCAAGTGCAATGGAAGATGTTGTGGTTTGAAACAAGTCTTCTAACACCAATGAATCAGTAAACAGTCGATGTAAGGTATCCACCGCGTAGTCGGCACCGGATATGGTTACCGTGGCCGGACGAATGGTTACTTTATCGAAAAGTGTGTGCTGTTTTCTGAACGCCAGTCTACTTCTTAGTTCAACAGGTAGGTTTCTGATATTCTTTCGGTTAAGTTTAAGGATCAGCGTATCAGGAAGTAGCTGCTTTACGTTAAGATCAGATCCAAACTGCATGGCAAAATCTGCGAGCAGCTGCTTACTGGATATCTTCTTGGTAGCCTTTCGGGCACCCGATAGTTTCAATCGATCAAGGTGCACGTGCACTTCTGGCTCACTAAACCTGAAATAATAGCGGATCAGGTTGAAACCATAACCTTCGGCAACAATAATGATGTTCTCAGGGGCCTCCTCAATAACCGCTGCTCCGGGTGCATCCTCATAAACCACCTTAAAAGGAATCTTCATCGTGTACTTCTCAGAAAGTACGTTCAGAAACCAGAAAATGGTAGACAGCAGCAAGCATACCAGTATTACTCCGGACCTGGCCCGGAAGGTCTGGTTGAGCTTAGAGCCCCGCATGTATTTGAGAAGGTCAGCGCGCATGGCTTCCCTTAAAGATACTTACTTCGCGTTGGTAGCGAAATCCTGGGAGATGGCAGCCTTTTCAAACTCAAGTTGATTGCCTCCATGTACGTTCAGTACAATAGTGTGCTCGCGCACCTCAGCAATCTTTCCGTGGATTCCCCCGATGGTAACCACTTCATCTCCTTTCTTCAGCTCTTCTCTAAACTTTGCAAGCGCCTTTTGTTTTTTCTGTTGTGGACGAATCATGAAGAAGTAGAATACTACTACCATCAATGCGAGCATGATAATCATGCTGCTTCCTCCACCCTTCCCATCCTGGGAAGCCATCAATATGATTGTCTGTAATGTTGTCATAATCTATTCTACAGGAACGAGAACCGTTCCTTTTAATGCCAATATCGAAACGTTCGGTACTGTGTTAGCTACAACAGTTACCGTTACGTTTTGTTTTCCTTGCTTTCCATTGCTGTCAAATACCACATCAATCTTACCCTCTTTACCAGGCATGATTGGATCCTTTGGCCATTCTGGCACAGTACATCCACAGCTGCCTTTTGCTTCAGATATCAATAGTGGATTATCGCCAGTATTCTTAAACACAAAAGAGTGCTCCACCTTTTCTCCCTGAGATATCTCACCAAACTCGTAAACCTCATTCGGAAATTCGATTGAAGTTTGCTTGGTGACCATATCTGTAGATATTGGGTCTTGTGTTTCACCACCATCCTCACTACATGAGATCAAGGCAGTTGCGATGAGTATTGCTGCTATAGATTTCTTCAACATGATATCAGGTTTCAATTAGCCCCCGGCCTACTTTTTGAATCTTGTTCTCTTCTCTCAGGGCGGCTACAAGTTTATCAAGAATTCCATTAATAAACATACTGCTCTTCGGTGAACTGAACCACTTGGAAAGCTCGATGTATTCATTCAACGAAACTTTGACTGGAATCGTCTGAAAGTTCAAAACTTCGGTCAGCGCCATCTTCATGAACAGCATATCCATGTGCGCAATTCTTTCCACTTCCCAATTCTTGGTTTGTCCCGCGATCAGCTCTTCATATTCTTTATCGTGCTTCACGCATAATGCGAACAGATCTTTAGCAAATTTGGTGTCTTCTTTCTCGTCTTTGTATTTCTGAAGTACTTTCCAATCCTTACCAGAATCCACATCCTTCAGATTCTTCAGTACCAACGACAAGGCAATGTCAATGTCATCGTAATCCCAGTAAATGCTTCGTTCCTGGATAATGGAGATTAACAACTCTTGTTCTGCAACGAAACGTTTGAAGAACCTGACAGCAAATTGCGCATCCTCTTTGAAGTCGTGCTCATCCGCATCCATGTACTCCACGTAGAAATCCTGCTCAACAAGAACATTGTACAAGCTTTTCAGATCATCTCTATCCAGAGCCCAGCCCAATCCGTGCTTCTTAACAACACTTTTTACCTGAGACGATTCTGAGAGCTTTTTGAATACCCCGTTCTCAACAAACCTAAGGTTGGGATTTAGATCCTCCTCTGTGCGTATTTGCTTGGCCTTATTGCCCTCTATTCTTTCCTCCGCAATTGAGATGAGCTCTGCAGGAAGCAACAGAAACATGACGTACAGTTCATACAGTCGGTCAATACTTAAAAAAAGTTCCTTTTGGGATTTGGGCACGCTGGTTTCACCAGAATTCTGGAAGGCATACAATGCCTGCACTACTTTCAACCTCAGAACTCTCCTACTCAACATGTCAATAAGAACCTAGTACGAAAGCTTAACGTGTCCAACGTCAGCAATTCGTTGCTCAGCCAACTTGTTGGCCGCAGCATAAGTTGGTGTATTCTCCTCTTTGGAGATCTTGTAAATATTAAGTGTCGTGTTGTAAATGTTCTCTGTAAGCTCCATGGCCCGGTCGCGACCATAGCCTTCTACCTCAGAGTTTACATTGATCAATCCTCCAGCGTTGATAAGGAAGTCGGGAGCATACAGCAAGCCCTTTTCCATAACAACTTTTCCATGCACATCTTCCTTTGCCAGCTGGTTGTTGGCCGCTCCAGCGATGATGCTACACTTCAATCTGTCCAATGTGTCGTCATTCACAGTAGCTCCCAAAGCACATGGCGCGTAGACGTCCATATCCGCATCGTAGATTTCATCACTACCTACTACTGTTGCCCCATAAGTTTCCGCAACGTGCTTCAATCTGTCTTCATTGATATCACTGATCAACACCCTGGCGTCTTCCTTTCTAAGAAAATCAACCAAAGCCTCACCCACATGTCCAATACCTTGCACTGCAACTGTTTTACCAGTACATGAATCATTACCGGTCAATTCTTTCAGACTCGCTTTGATACCCATGTACACGCCATAAGCAGTAACCGGTGAAGGATCTCCACTACCGCCCATAGATTGAGGTAAACCGGTAACATGATCGGTCTCCATGAAGACATATTCCATGTCCTTCGGACTGATACCCACATCTTCCGCGGTAATGTACTTGCCGCCCAAGCTGTTCACATATTTTCCAAACATTCTGAACAATGCCTCATTCTTCTGCGTGTAAGAATCACCGATGATCACCGCCTTACCACCACCAAGGTTCAATCCTGTAATAGCAGCTTTGTAAGTCATCCCTCGGGAAAGTCGGAGCACATCATTGATGGCCTCCAATTCGTTATTGTAGTTCCACATTCTCGTTCCACCCAAAGCCGGACCTAATGTGGTATCATGTATCGCAATAATCGCCTTGAGTCCTGTTCTATTATCCTGACAGAAAAGGATCTGCTCATGGTCGTAAGTAGTCATATTTTCAATGACTGGATTCTCGAGTGATGTGTCGTTTTGAGTCAATACTTCAGACATGGCATTCTAGTTTATTCAAGGCATTCAAAGAAAAGTTAATTTTATCCCGTGTTGAGGGCGATCAAAAATAGCCAAATAATTGTTTATTCAGAATTACGGTAGGATCGCATGAAAGCCTTAGCATATCTGAATAAATACCTCCTGAAGTACAAGTACCGAATTCTACTTGGCACGATCTTCATTATCATCTCGAATGTTTTTGGAATCATCCCAGCACAGATGATCAGACGCGCGTTTGATCTGGTTTCAAATGCGGTGTTTGATCTGAAATTTCTGGAAGGAACTCCTTTGGAAGATCCAATGACGGCCAAACTGACCAGCGCCCTACTCATGTTTGGACTGATCGTATTGCTGATGTATCTGATGAAGGGATTGTTCACGTTCTTCACAAGACAGACCATCATCATCATGTCCAGACTGGTGGAATATGATCTTAAGAATGAGGTATTCGATCACTACCAGAAACTAGACAGAGACTTCTACAAGGCCAACAATACTGGCGATCTCATGAACCGAATATCGGAAGACGTTAGTCGGGTGAGGATGTACCTCGGACCTGGCATCATGTACACTTTGAACCTGGTGGTGTTGTTCTCATTAGTGATCGGAACCATGCTGACCATCAATGTCAAGCTTACAGTGTTGGTACTGATTCCGTTACCGTTGCTTTCATTCCTGATCTACAAGGTGAGTTCCAAGCTTAACCGAGAAAGTGAGCAAGTCCAGGCCCAGCTTTCAGACCTCTCAACACTAAGCCAGGAATCATTCTCTGGTATTCGCATCATTAAAAGTTATGTGAGAACTGCATTTATGCAACAGCGCTTTGCAGAGCAGAGCGAAACATACCGAGGCAAGGCTTTACAGCTCGCAAGAACTACGGCCTTCTTCATGCCTGTGATGATGTTGCTTATTGGACTGAGCACGATCATCACCATTTACATTGGTGGCAATGAGGCCATGAAGGGTGAGATCAGCATGGGTAACATTGCGGAATTCGTATTCTATGTAAATCAACTTACCTGGCCCGTGGCTTCGTTGGGTTGGGTTACCTCGTTGATTCAACGTGCGGCAGCATCGCAGGAAAGGATCAATGAGTTTCTCAAACAAGAGCCACACATTGTGAACGAAAACCAGGATACCTACAACATTGATGGAACGATAGAATTCAAAGACGTTTCCTTCACTTTCGATCACAGCGGTGTAGAGGCGCTTAAACACGTGAACTTTAAGGTGGAGCAAGGTGAGGTACTTGGTATTATTGGCAAGACAGGTTGTGGTAAGTCCACCATTGCACAGCTGATGACGCGTATGTACGATCCTACCCAAGGCTCGGTTTTGTTGGATGGGAAAGATCTAAGAGACCATAACCTTGATTTGCTGAGAGAACACACAGGGTATGTACCACAAGAAGTATTTCTGTTTTCTGATACGATTGCTGAAAACATTGGATTTGGCGTTTCTTCGGCTGATCCCAAAGCTGTTGAAGAAGCAGCAGAAAAGGCACAGGTCCTGGCTAACATTAAGGAGTTTCCAGATCAGTTCGAGACAATCCTGGGTGAACGAGGTGTTACCTTATCTGGTGGACAAAAGCAAAGGCTTTCCATAGCCCGGGCAATTATTAAGAATCCTCAGATCCTCATATTTGATGACTGTTTGAGTGCAGTAGACACTGAAACCGAGGAAGCCATTCTTCACAACCTTTATATGTTAATGAAGGGCAAAACCAGTGTGATCATGAGTCATCGAATCTCTGCGGTTCAGGGTGCTGACAAGATTTTGGTTTTGGATCAGGGAGAGATCGTAGAATCCGGTACACATCAAGATCTATTATCCCAGGGAGGATTATACAGATCGCTCTACGAAAAACAGCTGAAGGAACTTTCTCAGTAAACGGAGGCTCAAATCTGCGTGAAAATCCAATTGATCGTCTAAAAAGGGCGTTTAACCGATATATTTCGTGGATTTAACATTAGGAATTATATGTAATGATTCGTAATATTGATAAGTAACACCAAGACTATATAGGTATGGAAGAGTCGGCTAATGATGTGACTGGAACAGAGAATTCAGGTCGTGAAAACGAAGTATATTCGAAAGCGGTCAGAGCTGGAAAAAGGACGTACTTCTTTGATGTGAAGGCAACACGATCGAACGATTACTACCTAACAATCACTGAAAGCAAAAGACGTTTTAACACAGATAACGGTAAGTTCTTCTTCGAGAAGCATAAACTGTTCCTGTACAAAGAGGACTTTGAGAAATTCGGAGCAGGACTACAGGAGGCGATCGAGAAGATCCGGGATCTGAAGCGTGAGCAAGGTGAAGAAATAGTTGAAAAAACTCCTTCTGAGTATACAGATGTGAACTTTGAAGATCTGGGTGGAAACAAGGAAAACGGCCAGGGAGAAGAGGCAGATCTATAGATCTTAGAACGACATAAAGTTATTGGTATGAGACTCGATCATTGATCGAGTCTTTTCATTTGAGACTTCTCCATCCTCGATCATCTCTTCCACATGCGCAACCGCATTCTTGAAGCTGAACACTTCAGCACCAACGTAGTTGAGTACCGAGGCGAAGTGATCCATACCGCGAAGATTGCCCGCACGTCCAGCCGATACGCCAGCCAACGCAATGCGTTTACCTCTCCAAAGTCTTGGACTGATTGAATCGATCAGCAATTTTGCAATACCGGGATAACTACCATTGTATTCAGGCAACACAATGATCAGGCGATCGGACGGTTTCAGGTAATTATCAACAAAATCTGAAAAGAGCTCCTCCCCTTTTCTGTAAACACCATGAGGATTAAATTCGGGAAGATCCTGCAAAGAGAAATACTTGCATTCTGTGCCTGAATCGTTTACAGCTTGCAGGTAGTTTCTTGCGATAATCTGACTGAGATTATCGGGTCTGTTGGTGGCGCAAATAACCGTTGTCATGGATGGTCAAATTAACAAAATTTTGTTCAAAACTAGTTCGCCCTGCGCCCCTACTGGCGGGCATATTTGATGTACTTTAGCGCCAGTTGAACGGCCCGAAAAATCAGGCTTTTTTTGTTATTCGAAGGTGAGATTTACGTACTACGGACACGCTAGTTTCGGTATTGAAACAAATGGAATCAACCTGTTGTTTGATCCTTTTATTTCGCCTAACGAACAGGCCTCTGGCATTAATGTAGATGAGATTCCGGCTGACTATGTACTCATCAGTCACGGCCACGAAGATCACGTTGCAGATGCGGAAGCCATACTCAAAAGAACTGGTGCAAAGGTGATCTCAAATTTTGAGATCGTTTCCTGGTTTGGTGGCAAAGGACTTGAAAATGGCCACCCGATGAATTTCGGTGGTTCGTGGCAATTCGACTTTGGAATTGTGAAGTACGTTCAAGCGGTTCACTCAAGCGTAATGCCAGATGGTGCATATGGTGGAAATCCCGGTGGGTTTATCATTGAGACCAACGGCAAATGCATCTACTACGCTGGAGATACTGCGCTGACCATGGATATGAAACTGTTCGGTGAGCAGCACAATATCGATGTAGCCGTTTTACCTGTGGGTGACAACTTCACCATGGGATACAGAGATGCGGTGATGGCTGCAGAATTTGTCAAGTGTGACCGTGTTATTGGTGTGCACTATGACACGTTTGGATTTATTGAGATAGATCACGCAGCGGCAAAAGCTGCGTTTAACGATAAAGGAAAATCATTAACACTGCCTGCTATAGGCGAAACGATCGATTTATAATGGGAAAGATCATTGCAATTGCGAATCAGAAAGGTGGAGTTGGAAAAACCACCACAGCAATCAATCTGGCTGCAAGCCTTGGTGTACTTGAACACAAAGTACTCATCGTTGATGCGGATCCACAAGCCAATTCAACATCTGGTGTTGGCTTCGATCCACGCAATGTGAAAACCAGCATTTATGAATCGCTGATCAATGACGTTGATCCAACCAACATCATTCTTCACACTGATTCTCCAAACCTGGACATTCTTCCCGCGCACATTGATCTGGTTGGTGCAGAGATTGAAATGATCAATCTACCTAACAGGGAGAAGCGACTGAGAAACGCATTGCAACCGTTGCGTGAGAAGTACGATTTCATTTTCATTGATTGCTCTCCATCTCTGGGCTTGATCACTGTTAACGCACTTACAGCAGCAGACGCGGTAATCGTACCTATTCAGTGTGAATACTTCGCGCTTGAAGGTTTAGGCAAACTGTTGAACACTATCAAGATCGTTCAAAGCAGATTGAATTCTGATCTGTTGATAGAAGGACTGCTTCTAACAATGTACGATGTAAGGCTGAGGCTTTCCAATCAGGTTGTGGAAGAAGTAAAAACACATTTCCAGGATTTGGTTTTCGATACAATCGTTCAGCGTAACACTACCTTGGGTGAAGCTCCATCGCATGGTAAGACCATCATTATGCACGATGCAAGCTCACGTGGTGCTGTAAATTATCTTAATCTTGCTAGAGAGATCCTTCAGAAGAATGATCTTACCAAGATCAGTGAGGAGGAAAAACTAATAGATATTCATGGCTAAGAAGCCGGCATTGGGTAAGGGACTTAGCGCGTTGCTATCAGACACAGACACTGATGTAACGTCAAGAAGTATTGGTGATTCCAACACAGATATTGTTGGTTCCATCAGCTCTATTGGTATTGATCAAATTGATGCCAATCCTTTCCAGCCACGTACCGAGTTTGAGCAGGAGCGCCTGAATGAACTAAGTGCTTCCATCAAAGAACTGGGAGTAATCCAGCCCATTACCGTTAGGAAGATGGGGAACGATAAGTTCCAGATCATCTCAGGTGAAAGAAGATTCAGGGCTTCTCAATTGGCAGGACTGGATCGCATTCCAGCGTTCATCCGTATTGCCAACGATCAGGAAATGCTGGAAATGGCACTCGTTGAGAACATTCAACGTGAAGACCTAAATGCTATTGAAATAGGGCTGTCTTATGAGCGCCTGATGAATGAGTGCAACCTCACTCAGGATGAGCTTAGCGACCGTGTTGGCAAGAACCGTTCAACGATTGCCAATTATATCAGGCTCCTTAACCTTCCTGCAGAAATACAAAAAGGTATTCAGGAGAAGAAACTCAGTATGGGGCATGCACGGGCTTTACTATCCATCGAAGATGAGGATGAGCAAATTGCTGTTTATCGCTCCATTCTCGAATCAGATGTAAGTGTGCGCGAATTGGAAGGGCTTACCAGAAAGATCAAGAACGTTACTTCGGGTAAATCAGAAAAAGAAAAGCCACAGCTGTCGTTCTCAGAATTGAAGTTGAAATCAGACCTGTCGGAATTGTTTCAGACCAAGGTCGAGCTGCAAAAGAGCAATAAGGGTAAAGGGAAGATCGTTATCCCTTACAAATCGAAAGAGGATCTTGAAAGAATTGCCAATCTTCTTCGGGATTAGGCGGAGTCTCCTTGTAATCATCGTGCTGATCTCATGCAACTGCTTTGGACAATCCAAGGCGGATTCCCTGTTCATGGACTCCATCAATAGACATTCACCGAAGAAAGCCTCTATGTATTCCGCCATTCTACCAGGTCTTGGACAGGCATACAACAAGAAGTTCTGGAAGATTCCTATTGTTTATGCCGGACTTGCTACCACAGGCTATTTCGCTGTAAACAATCACAGAGAATTCAAGCGATACAAAAACGCCTATATCATGCGTGTGGATGGTGACAGCTCCACTATTGACGAGTTTGCAGGCACATTCAGCGATGGACAACTACTCACAAAAACGGATGAGTTCAGAAGAAGCAGGGATTTCTTCTACATACTCACAGCAGGAGTTTACCTCCTGAATATCGTAGATGCCGCAGTAGATGCCCATTTCTTTCATTTTGACGTAAGCGATAACTTATCGCTCCGTGTGGAGCCTCAGTTCCAATACAATGGCACCAGAGCGGATTCAGGGCTGAGACTAACCCTCAAATTTTAACCGCTGGTCAGCAAGAATTTCCGGCCATGTATTTTTTCTGCTTATTCCTTCGCTCTTACAGAATATGTTAGGCTGTTCACGGTTAATTCGTTGAACTGCAAATGTTATCTTTACGGGCATTGAGCAATGAATATTTCTCTCTTCGGATACGGTAAAATGGGAAAGGCTATTGAGGGCCTTTGCGGTAGGCGTGGACATCAGGTCACACAGCGAATTACCTCTTCCAATCTGGATGAACGCAAGAATGTTGCGAACGTAGCAGATGTGATCATCGAATTCAGCACACCTGAAACAGCTTATGAAAACATTGATCTTGCATTGAATGTTGGCGTTCCAATTATTGTTGGCACTACGGGTTGGCTGGATCAGTTGGATGAGATCAAAGATCGCGTTGCCAACAACGGTGGATGTGTGGTTTGGGCAAGCAACTTCAGCGTGGGGGTTAACCTGTTTTTTGAGTTGAACAGAAAACTCGCGCAGCTCATGAACCCAAGAGAAGAGTATATGGTAGAAATAGATGAAACTCATCACATCCATAAACTGGATGCCCCCAGTGGCACAGCCATTACGCTGGCAGAAGGTGTTATCGAGGAGTTGGATCGTAAAGAACAGTGGGCGCTCGACTCAGGCAGCACTGAAAATGATCTTGTTGTGCGTGCACATAGGATCGAAGAAGTCCCCGGAACTCACGTGATCACTTACAGTTCAGACATTGACAATATTGAAATCAAACACGAGGCAAAGTCCAGAGAAGGATTCGCCCTGGGTTCTATCGTGGCCGCTGAATGGGCCATGGGAAAGAGCGGGGTGTTTACGATGAAGGATGTACTCAATACTTAAAAGCTAACCGATGCCTATTTCCGTTTTTGTAATTGGATCCATTATTTACTTCCTGTGCGCTCACATCGGATTGTACCGTTTCTTCCAAAACGCAGGCATCGAAGGCTGGAAAGCACTTGTGCCATTCCTAAGCACCTACCTTGCCGTTAAGCTGATCAAGAAACCCATTTGGTGGATCGCAGTGTATTACATCCCATTCGTTGGTTTTATCGTTTGGATGGGCATTATAGTAGAGCTCCTGAAACTACACGGTAAGTTCCTCTTTTGGGAACAGGCCCTGGGAATAGTTTTCGGAGGCATCTACTTGCCATATGTCGCTTACAAGGAACAAGCTGCTTTCATCGGTCACGAGAAAGTAGCCAAGTTCAAGAAGTCTAGAAAACGAGAATGGCTGGATGCGATTTCATTCGCAGTTATTGCAGCATCCATCATTAGAATGTTCTATATAGAGGCTTTCACGATCCCTACTTCTTCGATGGAGAAGTCGTTGATGGTAGGTGACTTTCTCTTTGTTAGTAAGACAAGCTATGGCGCAAGATTTCCAAAGACACCCGTTGCTGTACCTTTCACACACCATAGCTTCCCCCCTTGGTTTCCGGCATTTGGTGGGAAGCAATCTTACTCAGAGATTATTGATTTCGAATACTATAGATTGCCGGGATTTGGTGATGTAGAGCGGTACGATGCTGTGGTTTTCAACTTTCCTGAAGGAGACACAGTCTGTTTGAACCGACAAGATGCCAGCTACTACCAGCTATGCAGAGATTACGGCCGTAAAACGGTTTGGGATAACCAGCTTACCAATGCGAATGGCGTACCTTTCTTTGGTGACATTACGGTTCGGCCACTTGACAAGAAGGAGAACTACATTAAGCGGTGTGTTGGATTGCCTGGAGATAAGATTGAGATCAAGGATGGTGTTCTTCATGTGAACGATGAGCAAGCTTACATACCTGGCGGTATTCAGTATAACTATGCTATTGTTACGGATGGTACCGTCCTGAATGATCGGTTCTTCTCACAGTTTGGAATTACGGATCGTTGGAATCCAATGGGCGCAGCACAGGCAGACCTTGGCTACATTAAGCCTGGTGAAGTGGCATTTGAAGCACCTTTAACAGCGGAGCAGATTAAGCAGATCAGGTCTCAAGCTTATATTCGAGATATCCGCCCGATCATAAGACCGGCTGGCTTTAACTTTAAAGCAGTATACAACCAGAATTCACCCATCTTCCCGAACCATCCAAATTATCAGTGGACACAGGACAACTTCGGGCCCATTACTTTACCGAAGGCAGGCACTACAGTTCAGCTAACTCCAGGAAATCTACCGTTGTACAGACGTGCCATTGGTACTTATGAGGGTAACAATGTATCTGTAGTAGATGATAAGGTTTACATCAACGGTGATGTGGTTACTGAGTACACATTCAAGCAGAACTATTATTGGATGATGGGAGATAACAGGCACAACTCTCAGGATTCCAGGTACTGGGGTTTTGTTCCGGAAGACCACATTGTAGGTAAGGCTGTGTTCATCTGGTTATCACTGGATTATACGCAGCGTAAGCTTTGGGACAAACCGCGTTGGTCAAGAATGTTCTCTTTCGTTAAGAATAACGGCAAGTAAATGAAGCAGAAACTGAAGGAATGGGGAAAGGCGTTCTTCTATGCTTTCCTTGTACTTCTACTGCTCCATCTCTTCGTTTTTGAACGGTACACGATTCCGTCCTCTTCCATGCAGTATGCATTGCTACCGGGCGACATGGTAGTAGTTAACAAACTTGCTTATGGGGCCAGGACGCCTATCACTCCGCTAACGATTCCCTTCACGCATCAGAATTGGCCGGGATACCCGGAATTACAATCTTACCTGGATTGGATCGCTTTACCCTTTGGAAGGATTCCCGGGTACGATGACATACAGGTAGGAGATGTAATTGTATTCAATTACCCTGGTGAAGATTACCATCCTATTGATCATAGAACTTACTACATCAAACGAATTGCTGCCGGTCCGGGTGATACCATTTCCATCGATCATGGAAATGTATCGTTAAATGGGAGTCCGTGTGTAGATAGCTCAACCATTGCAAGACTCTACAAAATCAAGACCAACACTGATCTCTCTTGGGATAAGCTGATGAAAATGAACATCACAGATGGAGGCAAAATGGGAATGGCTCATACATGGATGCTCAATCTTACTGCAGCGCAAGCAGACAGCATTGAGGATTGGCCTGAAGTGGCCAAGATCAAATTGGCCGAGGAAGACCCCGATTATTTGAAAACCAACGTATTCCCATTTCATTACTTCGATTGGGATGCCAACAACCTCGGCCCTATCGTAGTACCGAAAGAGGGTATGACCATTCAAATGCAGGAAGGAACGCGGTCTTTATACGCCAAACTGATACGAGAGCACGAAGGTGTAGAGGAAGACATTAACGGAATGAGTGAATATACCTTCACCAAGAACTACTACTATACCCTGGGAGACAATAGAAGTAACTCCTCAGATTCAAGATTTTGGGGCCTCTTACCAGAGGATCATATCGTTGGGAAAGCCTCATTTATACTCATGTCTAGAGATAGTGAAGGTAGTTACAGAAGCGCTAGATGGTTTAAATCAATAAATTAATCGAAATAATTTGGTGGTTTGTCGAATAAAGTAATACATTTGTCGAAGAAAGAATTAAAAACTCTTTTCATAATCGCCTTCAACTCTCCTCAATATTGAAGGCATTGGCAGACGGATAGAAACGAAAGCCCCCTGTTTCAGGGGGCTTTTGTTCTTTATGGCCTTTTATCATGCAATTACTACCTTTCATTATGCGATTGCTGTTACCTATATGCTATGCTCCTCCTGTGGAATATATGGCTCTTTTGATGGGCAATGAGGCGGTTCTGGAAACACAGGAGCACCATGTGAAACAAACGTATCGCAGCCGGGCCACCATTGTCGGAGCCAACGGGGAGTTGAACCTCATCATTCCTATTCTGCATACTGGGGAAAGAACGAAGGTGAGAGATCTGCAAATCTCCAACGCAGACCAATGGCAGAAACTACATTGGAAGTCTCTTGAATCTGCCTATAGGTCATCCCCTTATTTCGAGTACTACGAAGACGACATTCGAAAATTCTATATGGAGCGATGGGATTCACTTATGCGCTTCAATCTGGAACTGATGAAAACCGTTCTTGCCTGGTTGGGTAAACCTCTTCCTGTAGGGCAAACCCAGGTGTATGAAAAGGAACCTGAAGGAATGATGGATCTGCGTGATCGATTCAATCCTAAACGGTATAGCCCCTTTTCGGACCCGCTCCCCTACTATCAAACGTTCCAGATAAATCCACCGAATTACAACGTTAGCATACTGGATCTGATGTTCAACATGGGTCCTGCAGCTGAAGAGCATTTGAAGTCCATTTCTGAAAACATCAAACTGAGAGATGAGCAAGAAGTTTAACCGAAGAGATTTTCTTGACCTCACTGGAAAGTCTATTGGACTGGGAGCCCTGGCAACAATACCAGTGGGTTTACCAGCGATTCCACCACCAGAGGAAACGGATGATATATGGAATATCGTTCGCGCATCGTACGATATTCCCGATGAGATTATCAATATGAACAATGCCGGTGTTTCTCCTCACCCGATTAAAGTTGCCAATGCATTCTTCAAACGCCATAGATACGCCAACCAGGCTCCTTCTTACTACATGTGGAGGAAAGTGGATAAACAACGTACAAAGGTGCGCGAAGAGCTCGCCAGAATGCTGGGCGGCAAACCCGAAGAAATAGCCATCACGCGAAACTCTACGGAATCATTGAACACGATCATACAAGGACTTCCCCTGTCTCGAAAGGATGAAGTTGTGATTGGCAACTACGATTATCCACACATGCGAAACGCTTTCAGACAAAGAGAGCAGACCGAAGGAGTTGTGGTTAAAGTGGCCGAACTTCAACTGCCATCGCAGGACAAGGCTGCAATGGTCAAAGCCTACACTGATCAATTTACCAAGAAAACCAAGCTGGTACACATCACCCATTTGGTGAACTGGTGTGGGCAGGTAGTTCCTGTAAAGGAAATTGCTCAAGCAGCCCACAATATGGGAATTGAGGTACTTGTTGATGCGGCTCAAAGTTTTGCTCACCTGGACTTTGACATCAAGGATTGGCCGATTGACTATCTGGGAACCAGTCTGCACAAGTGGTTAGGAGCGCCATTCGGCACGGGGTTCTTATGGATCAAGGAGGAACATATTTCTAAGATCCTTGTTCCATTCCCAGGCGAAAAACATGACGAAGGCAAGATCACCAAGTTCGAACATGTAGGTACCCGAAACAATTGCGCTGAAATGACAATTCTGGAAGCCATTGAGTTTCACGAGGAAATAGGCAGTGCACGCAAAGCCAAAAGGTTGTTTGAATTGAAGAAATACTGGACCTCACAACTCAAAGATGAGAAGTCGATTCACATCTTAACACCGGATGATCCCGAGTTTTCTGGTGCCATTGCAGTAGTGAAGATTGATGGAAAAGAGGGTCGAGATGTAGCAAGAGACTTGTTTAAAGGATACAAGGTAGGTACCACGGTAATGGACCATCTTGACATTCAAGGCGTTCGAGTCTCACCCAATGTCTACACGCTTGAAAGCGACCTCGATCAACTTGTCAAGGGACTAAAGGAAATTAGTAAATCATAATCTGTATTTTTCGCGAAATCTCTGACGGATGGCGAAGAAGGAGGACATAGAATTCAATAAGAATGAAGACAGCATGAAGCTGTTGATTTCTGACATGAAGCGAAAGTTCGAGGAGACCGCACTGGGTGGTGGTCAGAAACGTATCGACAAGCATCATTCAAAGGGGAAGCTAACTGCACGGGAACGTATCGACTATCTAAAGGATGAGGGTACGGACTTCCTGGAAATTGGCGCATTTGTAGGTGACGGCATGTATGAAGACGTAGGTGGCTGTCCGAGTGGAGGTGTTGTTGGAGGCTTTGTTTACGTGGAAGGTCGACTATGCCTGGTAGTAGCCAATGATGCAACAGTTAAGGCTGGTGCCTGGTTCCCTATCACGGCCAAGAAGAACCTTCGGTTTCAGGAGATTGCAATGGAGAATGAGGTTCCCATTATCTACCTGGTAGACAGCGCAGGTGTTTACCTGCCTATGCAAGATGAAGTCTTTCCGGACAAAGAACATTTCGGTAGAATATTTAGAAACAATGCAGTGATGTCGTCTCGCGGCATTCTTCAGATTTCTGCCATCATGGGAAGTTGTGTGGCAGGTGGAGCATATCTACCTATCATGTCTGATGAAGCACTCATTGTAAACAAAACTGGGACCATCTTCTTAGCAGGATCGTACCTGGTAAAAGCAGCCATCGGAGAAGACATTGGTAACGAAGAACTTGGTGGAGCAACAACACATTGCGAGATATCCGGTGTAACGGATTACAAGTGTGAGAACGACCAGGACTGTCTGGACAAAATTCGGACGTTGGTTGCGGGTGTTGGCGCCAAACCAACTGCCGGGTTCGATCGCATTGAACCAGCCGCGCCAGCAGTTGATCCGGAAAGTGTATACGGCATCATGCCTGAAGAAAGATCCAAACCTTACCAGACCAGAGATATCATCAATGCCCTGGTAGATAATGGTGAGTTCGAGGAATACAAGAAACTTTATGGCAAGTCCATTGTTTGCGGATATGCGCGAATTGATGGCTGGTCTGTTGGTATCGTAGCCAATCAGCGTGAGCTCGTTAAGAGCAAGAAGGGTGAAATGCAGTTTGGTGGTGTGATCTATTCCGATTCGGCTGATAAAGCCGCGAGGTTTATCATGAACTGCAACCAGAAAAACATACCCCTGGTATTCCTACAGGATGTTACTGGTTTTATGGTGGGATCACGGTCCGAACACGGAGGCATTATCAAGGATGGCGCTAAAATGGTAAACGCTATGTCTAACAGCGTGGTTCCGAAGTTTACCATCATTACTGGTAATTCCTTTGGTGCGGGCAATTACGCGATGTGTGGCAAGGCATACGACCCCAGGCTCATATTGGCCTGGCCAACTGCACAGTTAGCCGTTATGGGAGGCGCACAAGCCGCCAAAGTGCTATTGCAGATACAGGTTTCGTCTCTGAAGGCTAAGGGAGAAGAAATCGACCCAGAAAAAGAAAAGGAACTGCTCGATAAGATTACCAACCGGTACAACGAGCAGATGTCACCTTACTATGCAGCATCCCGACTTTGGGTGGACGCGATTATTGACCCTGTGGATACCAGAAAATGGATATCAACAGGTATTTCCGCGGCCAACCTAAAACCCATTAAAGAGCGGTATAATGTGGGTGTTCTGCAGACCTAACAATGAATTCTTTTATATTTGTTATTAACATTTAATCAACAGCGATGTTAAAAAAGTTTTGCTATTCGATTTTCCTAACCGCACTAGTGTGTGGCATGACAGCATGTGGAAGTTCTGAAGATCCAGATGCGATTGAAGATCCAATCACCGATGACGTAGTTGAAGACGTTGTAGAAGACATTGAAGACGATGTTCAATATACGCTACCCTCTCCTTTAAGAGTGGCCAACATGTTCAAGAGATCAGGGTTAACCTACAAAAGTGGATTGACCAACACACCAGACAATATTTCAAAGTACAACACCAAGTCTACACAGAAATTAAACTTCGGTGCGTACTCAGCTGATCTGGCCTACTGCTCATTGAACGATCAGAACCAGGATGCAATCACCTACATGAAGACGTTAGGTGAATTGTCATCAAAGCTTTGGATGACTAACATTTTCAGCAATGTTGAGGTGTTAGAGCGTTTTGAGAAGAACATCGGAAACGAAGACTCAATTGCGTTTGTGATAGCTGATCTTCAGATGGAACTGGACGACTACCTGGAAGAAAACGGAATGAGCCATAACGGTATCATCATCTTCGCTGGGGCATGGATTGAAACAATGTACCTAGGTTCTAACGTATTAGGAGAAGAGGATCCAGAAAAACTAAGTCAACTTTTATCGGAACAAGTAAGTGTAGTAGATAACCTTCTTGGCCTTTGTGATCAGAATCAGGAGGATATTGATCCTGAGCTAACTGCTGATCTAAAGAAGCTAAGTGCACATCTTGACAAATTCAGAGCCGCTGAAGAAAGCGCTGAAGACTCGGATGAAGATGTAGTGGTAGTGCTTAGCAAGGAGGAGATTAAAAGTTTGGCACAGGATGTGGAAGAGATAAGAACGAAAATGGTTAATGGCTAAATAGAGGAACTATGAGATCACGATTGTTTATTTCACTGTTTGGAATCGCACTATTAACTAGCGCTATTACGATGGCGCAAGCAGACCTTTCTTGTGACGCTAAGAAGCTGAAAGGTGAGATCAAAGGAGAGCTTAAGCCCGATTATAAGTACGACTCATCCAAAATCACGCGAATTGTGTACAAAGACAAGGAGCAGTTGAAGGAAGTTGAAGTACCACTATTTATCGGAGAGAAATACAGATTTGTATTCAACACGAAATCATTACCGAAACAGGTAGTGATTAACGTTTACAATAAGAAAGCCGGTACAAAGAAGCGTAAGCTGCTTTACTCTAGCAGTAAAGAAAAGGATACCGACAACATCTTTGTTTGGGAGCCTGAGAAGTCTCGTAAGATGTACATCAACTACAAAGTACCTGCAGGTTCTGCCGCAGACCAGCGTGGTTGTGTTGTTTTCTTGTTGGGTTACAAACTATAATTCCCCTTCCACCCTCTTTGGTGGAGCATAGTTATTATCTTTGCTGCCCTGATTTTGAGGTAGTATGAACATCAATGTAACCCTTCCTGATGGCGCAGTAAAGGAAGTTCCGCAAGGAACTACAGCCATGGATATAGCCCTTGGTATTTCCGAGGGACTTGCTAGAAACGTGTTGGCGGCAGAAGTCAACGGTGAGGTTATTGACGCCACCCGTGGTCTGGACACTGACTGTTCCCTCAAACTTCTGACCTGGAATGACGATGGTGGAAAGATGGCCATGTGGCATTCTTCAGCGCACCTGATGGCCGAAGCCCTGGAAGCTGAATACCCAGGCTCCAAATTCGCTATTGGACCTCCAATCGATAACGGGTTCTACTACGATGTAGATTTCGGAGAGCACGACATTTCGGAACACGACCTAGGCCGGATTGAAACCAAAATGAAAGAACTGGCTTCCCAAAAGAATGAATACATCCGAAAGGATATCAGTAAAGCTGATGCGATCGCATACTTCAAAGACAAGGACGATGAGTACAAACTAGAACTCCTTGAAGATCTTGAAGACGGTACCATCACCTTCTATACGCAAGGGGAGTTCACAGATTTGTGCAGAGGCCCTCATATCCCCCATACTGGCTATATCAAGGCTATCAAATTGATGGCTATTGCCGGAGCATACTGGCGTGGAGATGAGAACAGGCAGCAGCTAACAAGGATTTACGGTATTACGTTCCCTAAGCAAAAGGAACTCACACAATACCTGGAACTCCTGGAAGAAGCCAAGAAGAGGGATCACAGGAAGATTGGGAAAGAACTTGAGCTTTTCACGTTTTCACAACGTGTTGGGCAGGGATTACCACTGTGGTTGCCCAAAGGGGCTGACCTAAGAGGCCGATTGGAGGCATTCCTTAAGCGAGCACAATTGGAGGCCGGTTATGTACAGGTGATGACACCGCACATTGGCAGCAAGGAGCTTTATGAAACCTCAGGACACTACGCTAAATACGGGAAGGATTCATTTCAACCCATAAGTACGCCCGATGAAGATGAGGAATTCCTGTTGAAGCCTATGAATTGCCCCCACCACTGCGAGATTTATGCCGCCAAACCCAGATCCTATAAGGATCTACCCATCCGAATGGCAGAATTTGGCACCGTATACAGATATGAGCAAAGTGGCGAGCTTCATGGCTTGACACGGGTTCGCGGCTTTACGCAAGACGATGCCCATATCTTCTGTACACCAGATCAGGTGAAGAAGGAATTTCAGGACGTAATCGACCTGGTACTGTACATCTTCAAAACGCTTGATTTCGAAGACTTCATCGCTCAGGTATCCCTCAGACACGAGACCGATCGTTCGAAGTATATCGGCTCTGACGAAAACTGGGAAAAGGCAGAGAAAGCGATCCTCGAAGCCGTTGAAGAGAAAGGGCTGAACACCGTAGTCGAGTACGATGAAGCAGCTTTCTATGGTCCAAAGCTGGATTTCATGGTAAAAGATGCTCTGGGAAGGAAATGGCAGCTAGGAACGATACAAGTAGATTACAACCTACCGGAACGCTTTGAACTTGAGTATGTTGGGGCCGATAATCAAAAGCATAGGCCCGTTATGATCCACAGAGCACCATTTGGCTCCATGGAACGATTTGTAGCTGTGCTTATTGAACACTGCGCAGGAAGGTTCCCATTGTGGTTAACCCCAGAGCAGGTAAGGATTCTACCCGTTGGGGAAAACTACCACGAATACGCTCAGAGTGTTTCAAAATCACTAAATAATTGCGATATTCGTGCCCTCGTTGACGAAAGGGCCGAAAGTGTAGGCAAAAAGATACGTGACGCAGAGGTTGAAAAAGTACCATTTATGCTGATCGTTGGCGACAAGGAAGTTTCTGAATCTGTTGTGGCAGTAAGGAAACATGGAGAAGGAGATTTAGGAGCGATGTCTGTTGAAGATTTTACCGACACCATCACCCGATCGATTAACGGAAGTATTAACAAAACTGTAGAGCAATAGCAAAAAGACCGCATCGAAGATCACGTGGACGTTTCGTTAAGAAAGAAGACCCACATAAGATCAATGATAAGATAACCGCTAGAGAGGTTAGATTGGTAGGAGATAACGTAGACGTTGGTGTTTATTCACTGCAACAAGCGTTAAGATTAGCGGAGGATCAGGAGTTAGATCTGGTTGAGATTTCTCCTAAAGCTGATCCACCGGTTTGTAAGATTATTGACTACAAGAAGTTTCTTTACAACCAGAAGAAGAAGCAGAAAGAGCTGAAATCCAAGCAATCCAAGGTGGTTGTGAAGGAGATCAGGTTTGGTCCGAATACCGATGAGCACGACTTCAACTTTAAGCTGAAGCACGCTGAAAAGTTCATCAACGAAGGCGCAAAGGTGAAAGCCTATGTATTCTTCAAAGGAAGAACGATTGTATTCAAGGACAGAGGTGAAATACTCCTGTTGAAGCTGGCGACAGCTTTGGAAGAAATAGCAGCTGTTGAGCAGTTGCCAAAAATGGAGGGCAAAAGGATGATTATGTTCCTTGCGCCTAAGAAGAAGTAGAAAGATTAAAACTTTAGGTTATGCCTAAGATGAAAACAACTTCCAGTGCCAAGAAACGGTTTAAATTCACCGGCAGTGGAAAGATCAAGAGAAAACACGCTTTTAAGAGTCACATTCTTACGAAGAAATCTAAGAAGCGTAAGCTCAAGCTGACTAACGCAACATTGGTTCACAAGTCGGATGAGAACAATATCAAGATTCAATTACCAGGCAAGAAATAGTATAAACCAGATCCATCAAGCCCCTAAGAGCTGTATAGCCGCTTGACGATCCAAAACAAAATGCCATGCCACGTTCAGTAAATAGCGTAGCTTCAAGAAAGCGAAGAAAAAAGGTTCTGAAGTCAGCGAAAGGCTACTTCGGAAGAAGAAAGAATGTCTACACAGTTGCCAAAAATGCCGTTGAAAGAGGCTGGCAATACTCTTATGTAGGCAGAAAGCTTAAGAAAAGAGATTTCCGTAAACTGTGGATCCAGAGGATTAACGCAGGTGCAAGAGAGCACGGAATGTCTTACTCTGTGTTCATGGGTAACATGAACAAGAAAGGCATCAAGCTTAACAGAAAAGTACTTGCCGATCTGGCAATGAACCATCCTGATGCGTTCAAAGCTGTGATCGATACGGTGAAGTAACTCAGATTATTTGAAAGGAAAGGGAAGCACACGCTTCCCTTTTTTTATTTTCGGAACTATGAAAGTTGGAATACTAGGCGCAGGTTCGATGGGTAGTGGTATTGCCCAGATCGCTGCCACAAACGGACACGAGGTAATTGTATTTGACACCTCACAAGAAGCAATGGATAAGGCAAAAGCGAAACTCGCCAAGATCTTCGCAAGGCTGGTTGAAAAAGAGAAATTCACAGAAGAGCAATCCAACGATATCCAGCAACGCATCTCCTACTCTACCAGTATGAGTGATATTGCCGGATCCGGGATCGTCATCGAAGCGATCATAGAGAACCTGGATATCAAGAAGAAGGTCTTTGGAGAACTGGAGAACATATGCGGTGATGACTGCATCCTGGCCACCAATACCTCTTCCTTATCTGTAGCCTCTATAGCTGGTGCGTGTAGTAAAGCGGATCGCGTGATTGGTATTCACTTCTTTAATCCTGCTCCACTGATGCCATTGGTTGAGATCATCCCCGCCATTCAAACTTCTGATGCAGTGTTAAAGGCGTCCAGAGATCTGATCGATAGTTGGGGTAAGGTAACTGTACTAACAAAGGATACACCTGGATTCATTGTGAACCGTGTGGCACGCCCATTCTACGGAGAAGCACTAAGGATCTACGAAGAAGGTCTTGCTGACTTTGCAACTATTGATTGGGCCATGAAAGAGCTGGGTGGTTTCCGCATGGGACCCTTCGAGCTCATGGATTACATAGGAAATGATGTCAACTACGTTGTAACCGAAACTGTATTCGCTGCATTCTACTATGATCCGCGATACAAGCCTTCGTTTACACAGAAACGGCATTCAGAGGCGGGATGGCTGGGTAGAAAATCTGGCAGAGGTTACCACGATTATGCTGAAGGTGCGAATAACCCTGCTCCCAATACCGATGCTACGCTTGGTGAATACATCAAGAACCGGGTTCTTATCATGCTCATGAATGAGGCTATTGATGCGCTTTACCTGAACATTGCCAACAAAGAAGACATTGATCTGGCCATGACAAAAGGCGTAAACTATCCAAAAGGCCTTTTGGCATGGGCAGAAGAATACGGATTGGAAAAACTCCTAGGTGAGCTCAGTAAGCTTCAATCAGACTACGGTGAAGACCGGTACAGACCTAGTTATTTACTCAAGAAAACAGTAGCCGAGGGTAAAACCAGCTTCTAGCTACTTTTTTAGAATGTAATCCTTACGGATCTCGCTACGGTAAGAAGCCTTATCCAGGATCTCTACGTTCTCGCTAACGATCTTGTAGCCGGTTCCTTCCACAACAATGTTGAATTTACCCGGAGGAAGAATGATGATATACCTACCCGTTCTTGGGTTAGGTGAATAGTCACCATACGTTTCCTGTGTCTCGTTATCGAACACCGAAATGAATACATCCTTCACGCGAATGGAATCCTGGTTCATCACATACCCCTTCAATACCGTGTACTTAGGTTCTACCTCATTGAACACAACACGGTAGATATCCAACTCACCTTTCCCACCTTCTCTTACCGCTGAAATGTAGCCGTAACGTCCAGTTTCCGAAACCCTGAAGTTCATGTTGTCTTCTGGCGTATTGATCGGGTACCCTACATTCTGTACATCACCCCAGTTTCTTTTCACCTTGTCGAATTCAGCCTTGAAAATGTCATATCCACCCATACTGGTATGCCCCTTCGAAGAAAAGTACAGGTATTTGCCATCTGGAGAGATGTTAGGAAAATCCTCATCTCTTTCTGTGTTAATGATGGGCCCAAGGTTTTGAGCAGGTCCCCACTTACCATTAGGCAGACGTACAGAGGAGTAGATATCAACTCCACCATAACCGCCCGGACGATCAGATGCGAAGTACATCGTTTGACCATCTGCCGACAATGAAGCTGCGATCTCCGTGTACTTTGAGTTCACTGTCTTGTCAAGTTTCTTAACCCTGCTTACCTCCTTGCCATCAAACTGAGCAATGAACAGGTCACCATAACCATCCTTATTGTCAAAGTAGAACAGCATGAACTTGCCATCAGCTGAAAGACCAATGATCTCCTCGTCACCATCTCCTGTGTTGATCTTCTCTCCTATTCCCTTCGCCTTGCTGTACTTTCCATTCTTCACTTTAGAGAAGTAAACCTGAGAATAGAACGAACCATCAGGTTTTCTAACTGAAGCCCCGTCATCTCTTCTGGTTGTAAACACAAGGAACTCTTCATTCGCAGTAACAAACGGATAGTAATCTGAATAAGAACCGTTCACGGTACTCCCAAGGTTCTCAAATGAAACGTTCAATGGAAACTTGATGATCTCCTTCGCGTTCTGACAATGCTCTATCTGCACGTCAGCATCCTTTACGTTATCTGGACTACCCTTACCGCTTGACTTGAATTTCTCAAAGGTCTTGATCGCATCATCAAAACGATAAGCGAAATGGTATGCCCTTCCAAGCAGGTACCACGAGTTGGCTTCTGCCTTAGGATCTTTCACGATCTCTTCCAGCAAAGGAATGGCAGCCGCCTTGTCAATGTTTGAATTCAGATAGCAGACTGCAAGTCGGTACTTGTACTTAAGATTCTTGGGTTCTTGTTGAACCAGGTCTTTGTACTCCTCCAGCGCATCTGTGAAATTCTGTGCTTCAAAAAACTGATTTCCCAGCTTGGGATCACCGTTTTGTGCCACACTTAAAATGCAGACAGATAGGGCAGCAATCAACAATCTAATTTTCAACATATTATGAGTATCTAAATATCCGGCAAAAGTAGAACATTTAATGGCAATTCAATAAATATGCCACGATAGAATAGTAGGGGAATTTACTTCCTCGCTTCTTCCTGTTTCCTGATTTCGTCTCGGAGTGTGAAAGCATCAAACACCCCTTTACTGAAGCGTTTCTTTTGCTTGGTGTTCTGACGAAGTTTCTTCTGATCTTCCTCGCTCATTGCAGCTACGTCCTTACAATCAGGAGTACAGCATCCATCGTACTTCCCGGCACAAGCTTCGCACTGGATGAACAAGAGGTTACACCCAACGTTCTTGCAGTTCACATGAACATCGCACGGTTCACCACATTGGTGACATTCAGCGATCACGTCTTCCGTGATGCGTTCACCTAAACGCTCGTCAAAAACAAAGTTCTTACCTACGTACTTACTCTCTAATCCTTCCGCCTTGATCTGTCTTGCGTAGTCGATGATACCACCATGTAACTGGTTCACATCCTTAAATCCGTGATGTTTAAGGTATGCGCTGGCCTTCTCGCATCGAATTCCTCCGGTGCAGTACATCAATACCTTAGCATCCTCCTTGCCTTTGAGCTTATCCAACACCATCGGCAGCTCTTCCTTGAACGTTTCCGCCTCCGGAAGCATAGCACCTTCAAAATGACCTACTTCACTTTCATAGTGGTTACGCATATCGATCACGATCGTACCATCCTGATCCAGGGCCTCGTTAAACTCCTCGGCACTCAGATGATTGCCTACGTTGGTTACATCGTACTCTTCAGGTGTCAATCCATCTGCAACAATCTGATCTTTGATCTTAATAGCAAGTTTCAGAAAAGACCTGCCATCATCTTCTACGGCAATCTTAAAAGGGATGTCTTGGAAATATGGTCTTGCATCCAAAGCTACACGTAGCTTATCGACATTCTCAGACGGAATACTGATCTGTGCGTTTACACCTTCTTCAGCAATGTAAATACGGCCCAACATGCCTAAAGCATTCCACTCCTCGTACAGTTCATCCCGCAGCTCCTCTACATTTTCAAGTACCACATACCTGTAGAAGGAAATTGTGGTCCTTGGTCTTGGATCTTCATCCAACATCCGCTGAAGCGTATCCCGATCGTATTTGTTGTGCAGTATCATGGCGCAAATTTAAGTATATCAACAGAATCCGGGTATAACAACGCATTGACATTGGTCATTAAGAACATTACCAAACCTGAGCTTAGCAGATAAGTGGTAACTTGATTGGAGTTATGATGGAGTTCGGAATTGCATGAAAGGACATTATAAAATATCATTCCTAATCATTCTCTCTATGGTCTTATTTGGGTTCGCATCAAAGCAAGACATTGAGAGTTATACCAAATACATAGACGATCTTATCAAGGAAGATAAACTTACAATTAAGGAGTATCCAGACAGAAGCTATTGCGGAGGAGCAATAAGAGGTTACTTTCTAGATAACAAATTAGTATACATCAATTCGAGCCTAGGTGTGGCTGATTATGCAGGGTTTACTGATGTTTACTTTCGAGATACTTCCATTGTTAAGATCAAAATGAGGGAGTTTTTTCCCGTTAATGACAGTACAAGTACAGATTCTACATATGTCTTGCTTTATACCAATCCTATTGAAAGAAGTACAATTACAAAACAAGGTATGAAGGTAAATTCGGTAAATGACAATAGAGTAAAGCAATTGCAAGATTGCGCAATGAGGATGAAGAAAGAGATCCTCTCAATCAAACAATAACCTCTAACAATACCCGAAAAGCTCTCTTTATGTCGATTAGCTCGTTCGCAATGCGAACTCGCTGATCTGAGTGGTGGCTTAACAAGCAAACCCGTGCTGCAGGCACATGGGCTTTTTATTTGACCGTTGCCCAGTGAGCAAGACAAACAAGTATTGCTGTCGATTAGCTCGTTCGCAAAGCGAACTCGCTGATCTGCGTGGGTGGCTTATCAAGTAAACCCGTGCCGCAGGCACATGGGCTTTTTATTTGACCGTTGCCCAGTGAGCAAGCTCACGGCAGGTCAAATAAAAAACCCACACGTTTCACGTGTGGGTTTGTTTGTAGCGAGGGGGAGATTTGAACTCCCGACCTCAGGGTTATGAATCCTGCGCTCTAACCAACTGAGCTACCTCGCCATAGGCCGGCAAATATAATTCAATCTTCCGTATTGTCAAGCACTGAAAGGCATTCAGCACGACCAATTCTCTGACCAAAATTTTACTATATTGCAGATAGTGGCTACCCTTCTATAATGGCGGATAAAGAAAAATTTCAACTTGAGTTCGTAGTTAATGCATCTCCCAAGTTGCTTTACAATTTTCTGGCAACTCCCAGCGGTTTATCCGATTGGTTTGCCGATAACGTAAATTCCCGAGGTGAAGAGTTCACATTCATGTGGGATGGAAGTGAAGAAACTGCAACACTTTTATCAAAAAAGCCAGGAAGCCACGTTAAGTTCAAGTGGGATGATGATGAAGACGATGATTCATTCTTTGAAATGAGAATGCAGATCGATGATCTGACGTCTGATCTTTCTCTCATCATCACAGACTTTGCCGAAGAGGATGAAATGGACGAAGCCATGCTCCTCTGGGAAAGTCAGGTCAACAAGTTGAAATCAGTCATAGGAGGTTAGAAGAGAACATTGTCGCTCAAGCAGTTTATAAGTGACCGCAAGCTGTTCTTCATCGTCTACCTGCTCAGTGCAGTGGTAGCATTTGTATTTATCCTTACCACAGAACAACTTGAGCTTCATCTGGCCATCAATCGGGCATTACCTGAATCAACAGACCTTATTGCCAAATACATTACCTACCTCGGTGATGGGAGGTTTGCACCCTTCCTTCTCTTGTTGCTTCTCATCAACGATTGGAGAAAATTCCTAATCGCCCTTGCAATGATGGCAGTTGCAGGCCTCATCATTGCTGTTATGAAACAATTGGTGTTTCCTGAACTTCATCGCCCCATACTTAGATTTGATGAAGGCGCGTTACGGTTCGTAGAAGGTGTGAAAATGCACATGTCATATACCTTTCCATCAGGTCACTCAGGTTGTATAATGTCATTAGCCATGGGATTTCTTCTGTGGAGCAAAAACAACTTGCTGCAGGTTGCACTGGCACTACTGGTTTGTGCTACGGCATTCTCCAGGGTTTACCTTTCCCAACATTTCACAGAAGATATTCTGGCAGGTACCTTCATAAGTCTGATCGTTGGATTGGCCGTCATTTGGCTAAGCCTCAAACGTAATTGGTTGAGAAAAGATGTCGCTTAGAGCAGGTCATATCATGTGGATACTTGTGGGAATAGCTGCGTTGCTGTTTCTGCCCTTCCTTGGATCTGTCCATCTGTTCGATTGGGATGAGATCAACTTCGCGGAATGTGCAAGGGAGATGTTGGAAACAGGTGACATTGGCGTGGTACAGATCAACTACCTCCCCTTCTGGGAAAAACCTCCTTTGTTTATTTGGATGCAAGCGGTATCCATGTGGTTGTTCGGAGTTGGAGAATACGCAGCCCGCTTTCCCAACGCAATTTGTGGCATCATTACGCTGGTGTCTTTATTCACTATCGGTAAAACCATTCGCGACAAGAAATTGGGACTACTTTGGGCGGCATTCTATGGCGGTTCAGTTCTGCCCCACTTCTACTTCAAAACAGGCATCATTGATCCGTGGTTCAACTTCTTTATCATCATGGCGGTTTGGCAATTGGTGCTGTATACCCTACCCAGACATCGAAGCAAACGCAAGAGCCGATATGCCCTACTGGCAGGTGTCTACATTGGAGCAGCGGTACTCACCAAAGGTCCCGTTGCCCTCCTGTTAATGGGAGGTGCATACTTCATATTCCTTGTATTGAAAAAATTCAAAGGCTTCATGAAGATCCACCACATCCTTTACGCGCTGGTGGGATTGGGTGTGATCGGAGGCAGCTGGTTTATGTTCCTGCTTGCCACAGGGCATCAGGATGTGATCCATGATTTCATAGACTACCAGGTCCGGCTTTCCAATACAGGTGATGCAGGGCATGGACGCCCATTCTACTACCATTTCTTCGTACTGCTAATAGGTTGTTTCCCCGCAAGCGCCTTTGCTATATATGGACATCGAAGATTCCCCACGGCAGGTGTTGGCATGCAACATACGCAATTGTGGATGGTAATACTGTTCTGGCTTGTGCTCATCATCTTCTCCATCGTAAAAACGAAGATCGTCCACTACTCCTCTATGTGTTATTTCCCACTAACATTTTTAGCTGCGTACGCTGTTTACGGATTGATTGATAGTAAAAAGAAACTCCCAGGCTGGATCACGTCTTTCCAACTTGTTTCAGGATTGATACTGGCCGTAGCCACTGCAGGACTGGTATACATTGGGTTCAATAAGGACGCCATTGATCCTGAATCAATCGTTGACCTCTACACGCGCTACGCATGGCTGCAGAATGTTAGCTTCTGTTATTGGCACTACACTCCTGCAGCAATTCTGGTTCTGGGACTGCTTACCTGGATGATGTTCTTCCGACACAACAATTTCAGAGGTGTATTCGTACTGCTAATCAGTGTTGCTTTGTTCACCAACATTGGCGCAGTAATGCTTGCACCTAAGATTGAAGCGCACACCCAAAAGAAGGTCATTGAATTCTACGAATCGGTCCAAGGACAAGACGATATTATCATTCCGTACGGCTTCAAAACCTACGCACACCTGTTCTATTCCCGCAAGGGACCTGAAGAGGTTATCCTGCCGCCTAATGAGCAAGAGATCAAAACCATGCCGGTAAAGGAGCCTGTATACTTCGTGCTTAGACGGAATCAACAAACCGGATTCGAGGAGAAGTACCCAGATTTCATACTGCTCAAAGACTGCGGTGGTCTATTGGTATATCACAATCCTAATCAGTGATGCTGGTTATTGGTCACCGAGGTGCCTGTGGATATGTTGAGGAAAATACACTACCCTCATTTGAGTTGGCCATCTCCCAGGGATGCCGGATGATCGAATTTGATGTCCTTTCTACGCAAGACCACAAGCCGGTCGTTCATCACGATGATAGTTTGAAAAGGATGACCGGTATTGATATGGATGTGGGCAGTTCCACACTGGAACAGATCCAGAAAAAACTTACAAAAGGTGGAAATCAAATTCCAACGCTTGTTGAAGCATTGCGACACATCAACCAACGTTGTGAGGTGAATATTGAACTAAAAGGACCAAATACGGGAGGAATTACTGCTGAAACCCTACTAGAAATGCAGGTACGCCCTGAGCAAGTTCTGATATCAAGTTTCCATAGCAAGGAACTTCAGGCATTCCATCAGGTGCTCCCAAAGTGCCGTCTGGCGAAGCTCTATAGGATCTTTCCGGTGGGACTTAAACAAAACGATGAGCTTCCATTATACAGCATTCATGTTCATCACAGGGCTTGCAGTCATTCTTTGACCAAAGCCGTACACAAGCATGGAATGAAAATCTACACATTCACCTGTAACTCTGAACGCGGGTGGAATAAGGCAAAAGATCGAAAGGTAGATGGAGTATTCAGTGATGTTCCCGACCAGGCATTGACGTTTTTCGATCAGTAATACTCGTATGCATAACTATAAGCACTGCTCATAGAAGGTGAAGACTTGTCGTCAACCTTTTCTGATCTCAGCAAACCATTATCATAAAAGGTTCTTGTAGTAACGGAAGACAATTCTTCTCCCTGATAATACTTATCTACGATTTGATTTCCTCTACCATCATATTGGAATTCATGAATGTGCCTGCTGCCTTTCGAAGGTGATACCATGAAAGTAATGACCTCCCTGGTCACACGCAGCTTATCATCCAGAAATAAAGTATCCCTTGTTTCTACCTGCCCGTTTGAGCTACGTTCGCGAATGTAATATCCCTTCTCAAGATAGTACCGGTACCTGAAGACCTGTTCCAGACCGGTCATTTCAACAACTACCGGGCGGTTCTTCTCATCGTAGGTAATGGACGTGCTACTCGTGGATTTCGACTTCTCTGAAACGAAAGTTTTGGATTGTTGCAGTCCGTTCTTGTATACGAACTTCGTCTTACCATTAACTCCCTCTTTGCCGCGCCAGGTATAACTATCAATTCTCTTCACCGGATGTCTGGTTTTCTTATCGTACGTGTATTCATAAATGAATGTCCGTCCTGTTGCCTGATCAATACGCTCACGTTTCACAAGGCTACCCATATCATCATACTCATTTCTATAAACCGTGGTGCTTGTTTTACTGCTATCGGTTCTCATGCTAACCTTGTTTCGCACAACTAATTGATCCTGCAACTGATCCAGTGTGCATACATAGGAAGGAATCACAGATGATCCTTTCTGTGCATGTACAGAGATCACAGTTGTTAAGCCAAAAAACGTAAGCAGTAAAAATGGTTTGCGGTAACCCATAATGTTCAATGAAAAGAAAGTTACCGATTATAAATTAGCCCTTAGGCTTGCCCCGGTACAGTCTGGATTTCGCCAGTCCAATTCTATTGAAGAAGTGAACCCAGGAAACGCGGATCACACCCAAGCCATAAATGGAACTCCTTCTGAAATTGATGGACGAAGCTTCTTCGAAGTACTTCGTTGGACAAGTGATTTCAGCAATCTCAAATCCATGGTAAACGATCTGCGACAACATTTCATTGTCAAAAATGAAATCATCAGAATTGTTGTCGAAATCAATGGTGTCCAGCACTTCTCTGGAAAAAGCGCGGAAGCCCGTATGGTATTCAGATAGCTTCTGATTAATGAGCACGTTCTGACCAAACGTAAGCAGCCGGTTTGCAACGTATTTGTACCAAGGCATGCCACCTTTCAAGGCACCCTTGCCCAGAATCCTACTTCCAAGTACTACGGGATAAACTTCATTGGCCATTAGGTAACACATGGATTGAATAAGCTTAGGTGTATACTGATAGTCGGGGTGCAGCATCACTACCATATCACAACCCAGCTCCATGGCTTTGTTGTAACAACTCTTCTGGTTTCCTCCATATCCCTTGTTCCTTTCGTGGACCACGATGTGTTGGATACCCAGTTGTTTTCCTACCTCAACGGTGTTGTCACTACTCTTGTCATCCACCAATACTACCTCATCCACAATGTCGAACGGGATCTCCCGATACGTCATTTCAAGGGTTTCTGCCGCATTGTAAGCGGGAAGTACAACTACTATCTTCTTATCACCGATCAAGAGCAATCACAATAAAACGGCCCGTTTGCGTTAAATGCTGTAGCATTCGGTTCCGTATATTTGGGCGTAAAAGTAATAAATTGCCGGGGCCGCGTCCGCTGAGCAATTACCTGAAGTGAAAACCTCAACCAAATTCATCCTTAAATCCTTTTTCGGACCGTTTGTGGTCTGTTTCACGCTTTCTGTGTTTATTCTTCTGCTTCAGTTCGTTTGGAAGTACATTGATGACATGATCGGCAAGGGGTTGGAATGGACCGTTATTGCGGAGTTATTGGTGTATACAGCCGCCACGTTGGTTCCTCTTGCGCTTCCCCTATCTATTTTGTTTGCATCGCTCATGACCTTCGGCAATCTGGGGGAACACTATGAGTTGGTAGCGTTCAAGGCTTCAGGCACCTCATTACAACGGGTAATGCGCCCTTTGATCTATGGTATGATCTGCATCAGCGTTGGGGCGTTTCTATTTTCCAATTATGTTTTACCTATCACTAACCTGAAAAGTGCCAGACTTCTGTGGGATGTAACCCGAAAGAAACCTGCCATCAACATCAAACCAAATATCTTCTACAGTGAGATAGATGGCTTCACCATACGCATCGATAAGAAATCTAAAGTCGGAGACCAGGAGCAGCTTGAGGGCATTACCATCTATAACCATACAGACAACGCAGCAGGCAACAGAAGCGTTACGTTGGCGGAAAAGGGAGTCATGATCATGTCACCCGATAAGCAGAATCTCTTCATAGAATTACAAAATGGATGCACCTATGAAGATGATAACACTTCTTCCAACTATCATATGACCCGTCCCTTTGTTAGAAAGAAGTTCAGGCGCGACATGGTAAGGTTTGATCTATCGGCCTTTGCATTTGAAAAGACGGATGAGGACTTGTTCAGAGAAAACTACAAGATGCTGAACATCCAACAGTTGGAATCGGCTATTGACACTTACAGGGTTGATTCGAAGCGAACGCTGAACAATCTTCGGTTCCGGGTTCTTCAGGAATATCAGGTTTACGACTCGATAAGTGGTGTGAATAAAGTTGCGAAGGCGATTAATAGCTCAGATCCATCGCAGATGAACCAGCAGGGCGATAAAATCAAACGGAACTACGACAGGTTCGCGAAAACCGTTAACAATGAAGAATACCTGGCGGGACTGGACAATGGCTTGAAACTAAGAACGCTAGGGACGGCCATCAACATGGCCCGAACCATCAAAACAAGGGTGCATTCTGTTCAAATCGAATCGAGCAACAACGAAACATTTATTCTGAAACACCTTATTGAGTGGCACAGGAAATTTACGCTCTCGTTGGGTTGCCTTGTTCTCTTCTTCATTGGAGCGCCTTTAGGCGCGATCATAAGAAAGGGTGGTCTGGGAATGCCAGCAGTTGTTTCCGTAGTCTTCTTTGTGTTGTACTATGTACTAAGCATCACCGGAGAAAAAATGGCGATCAATGAAGCCGTACACCCTATTGTTGGAATGTGGATGGCATCGGTGATCCTACTGCCATTGGGAATTTACATTACAGCGAAAGCCACATCTGACAGTCCGCTTTTTGATGCTGAAAGCTATAGCAGGGTGTGGAACAAAATCTTCAGGCGTCAACAATGAGGATACTGTTCTTATCCAATAAACCCCCTTTCCCTAAGCTTGATGGTGGGTGCGTTGCAATTGCAGATATGCTCTCCTATTATGTTTCAGCTGGGCATGCAGTTGATCTCATTACGATTTCTACCCGTAAGCACCCGTTTGATGAATCTAACTTCCCCCCACCCCTGTTGGAGAAGCTGAACATAGAGCACATCGAATTAGACACCTCGATCAATCCGTTCGAGGCCTTCGCCTACCTCTTCAAATCTGGTTCATACAACGTAGCCCGATTTCTGGACCAGCGAATGGTAGATCTCATCAACAGTAAACTGAAGAATACGGCTTACGCCATCATTCACTTTGATAGTTTATATACCCTGCCTTATCTCGAAGGAATTAAGGCTCAAACCTCAGCTCCGTGCATATACAGGGCGCATAACATTGAACATAGGATTTGGCAGGAAAAGGCCGAGGAAGGTTCCAGTGGATTAAAGAGAACCTACCTTAAGAAACTATCCAAAGACCTGGAGGCATACGAAAACAAGGAGCTCATTAAGCCAGACGCCATTGTAGCCATTACGCCTAACGATGCGCAATACTTTGTGGAGTCTGGTTTCCCGGGAATGGTACACATTCATCCTGTTGGACTGGAGTTTGCAAGCTCTTCAACCAAATGGAATCGCACACCAAGGCTGTTTCATATCGGAGCCATGGATTGGGAACCTAATATGCATGGCATCAAGTGGTTCCTGGATGAAGTCTGGGATAGCTTTGCTGCGAATGAAGATGCAATGGAACTGCACCTGGCAGGAAAATCCTTAGCCAGTGACGTGGGTGTTGCATACAAGGGCGTACATAACCATGGAGAAGTAAAGGATGCTACCGGATTCATTGATGCATATGAAATCATGGTGGTTCCTTTATTCAGTGGAAGTGGGCTTCGCATCAAGATCATTGAGGCCATGGCGCTGGGGAAGCTCGTAATTTCTACAAGCATTGGCATTAGGGGTATACAAGCACAACCAGAGGAACACTTACTTGTAGCGGATGACGCCTCATCTTTTCAGGAGAAGATCCGTTGGACTATGGCCAATCCGGATGAAGCTGCACGAATTGCGGAACAGGGTAAGAAGCTAGCAATCCAATTTTATGAGCGGAATGCTGTGTACCAACGCTACACCGCCTTTGTAGACAAGCTCATGACCAATACCAAAACGCAGGGGGTATAAACGCTTGATAATTAACCTGTTTAAGCGTAACTTTAATTTGCTTGCTTGCGTAATCTACACTAACCGTGAAAAGATTTCGATTAATATTGGCTGCCCTTCTATTGGTGAGCCTTGCCGCATGCAAGAAGGAGACTACTCCTCTGGATAAACCATCTATTCCCAGTTATAAATACCCTATCAGTACACAGCATAACACATTTATGCAGGAGATGACTGGTGTATGGTGTGACAAATGCGGCAAGTATGGTTCCCCATCCTATGCAGCGGTAATGAGAAAATACCCAGGTAAGGTATACGGCATTGAAGTGCACACACGTGGTAGCGATTTCTATCCAGATCCTTATGCCAACTCTGTTTCAAACTGGATGTTGATTGATGCTGCGGCACGATTAGGCACCTCGAGTATCGGTGTTCCTTCATTCTGGATGAACAATGTGATCACTTCAAGGGATAGCCTCGTACTTGGACAGGTGGTAGCGGATGCATATGAAACTCCCGCTGCAGGTGGATTGAGAGTTGTTGGAAGCTTTGAAGGTGATTCTCTGAAAATCAATGCGAAAACCGTGTTCTTTATGGATACTTCTGGAACATTCAATGTAGAGGTATTCCTGATCGAGCAGAACCTATTCCATGGTCAGTATATTTCTCCCACTGAAATTGTTGACCCCTTCCCGCACAAGGATGTGATGCGAAATGCCGTTTGGTATGGTCGAGGCAAACAAGTGGCCTCAGGCACCATCAAAGATGGACAGGTTTTCGATCAAAGCTTCAGTATGTACGTTGACCCCAGTTGGAAAAGGGAAGACCTATCACTGGTTGGTGTACTTCAGCAAATGGATGGTGACACCATCATCACAGTTCTCAACGCTACCGGAGCGGACTTATAAGCTGATTAACAGAATTCTGCGAACTTTAGGGCGATGAAGATCTTCGTCCTGGTTTCACGTTTCCCTTATCCTTTGCAGAAAGGAGATAAACTTCGTGCGTTTAACCAGATCAAAGAACTCTCTAAGGACAACGAGATTATTCTCTGTGCACTGAATGACACGCCCATTTATCCTCAGGCGATTAAACAACTGAAGCCTTACTGCTCTGCTATTGAAATCATCGATCTTCCCAAATCAAGGATATACTTCAACCTGATCTGGCAGCTCCTTTTCTCAAAGACATCGTTGCAGGTAGCGTATTTCTATAATCAGCGCGCCCAGCGAAAAATCAATAAGCTGTTAGAGAAGTACCAACCTGATCACATTTACTGCCAGCTTATCCGTGTGGCCAGCTATGTTATGGATTCAGATATACCCAAAACACTGGACTATATGGATGCCCTGGCCCGTGGTATGGAAAGAAGGATCGAACGTGCGCCCATGTATCTTAAACCATTCCTGAAGATTGAAACCAAGCGATTAAAAACATTCGAACATGAAGTCTTCGATCGCTTTGATTACAAAACGATCATTTCTGATCAGGATAGGAAACTTATCGTGCATATCAGGAATGATGAGATCGAGGTGATTCCAAACGGTGTTGACTTCGAGCAATTCTACAGGATCGAATTACCTACACGATACGATCTTGTCTTCACCGGTAATATGAGCTATCCACCGAACGTCATGGCTGCCGAGTTCCTTGTGAAAGAGATTATGCCACTGGTGTGGAAAGAGGAGCCCAATATCAATGTAGCATTGGTAGGTGCAACACCTTCCAACCGGGTAAAGGTATTGGCAAGAGAGCGAGTAACGGTAACAGGATTCGTTAAAGACATCAAGGAGTACTACTCCAGTGCGAGAATATTCATTGCGCCTATGCAGATTGGTACCGGTCTTCAAAACAAGCTACTGGAAGCCATGGCCATCAAACTACCCTGCATCACCTCCACTCTCGCCAATAATGCCCTTGGAGCAACGCACATGGAGAACATCCTTATTGCAGATGAGCCAAGGGAATACGCATCATGTATCCTGAAACTGTTGGAGGACAAGAAACTGTCAACAGAAATTGGCGCAGCGGGCAATGTGTTCGTTCACAATACGTTTGATTGGACTGCGACCACGAGAAAACTGGAAGCCCTTATGCAAAAGGGACATTAGTTACTATTTTCACCAAAAATCCGATATGACTGAATTGCGTGAAACAATTGAAGCAGCCTGGGATAACCGGGAATTGCTGAACGAGGCTTCAACCGTACAGGCCATCGAAGCGGTAATTGAAGAATTAGACAAAGGCCGTTTGAGGGTTGCAGAACCAAATGGTGATGACTGGCAGGTTAACGAATGGGTGAAGAAGGCAGTTGTATTGTATTTCCCTATTCGGAAAATGGAGCGTATTGAGGTGGGCCCCATGGAGTTTCACGATAAGATGGCCCTCAAAAGCAACTACGATGAACTCGGTGTGCGGGTGGTACCTCACGCGATAGCACGATACGGTGCGTATTTGTCAAAGGGTGTGATCATGATGCCTTCTTACGTGAACATCGGTGCATATGTAGATGCTGGCACCATGGTGGATACATGGGCAACAGTTGGGTCCTGCGGTCAGATCGGAAAGAATGTACACCTTTCAGGTGGCGTTGGCATTGGCGGTGTACTTGAGCCGCTACAAGCTGCTCCAGTAATCATTGAAGACAATTGTTTTATCGGATCCAGATGTATCGTTGTAGAGGGTGTGCGCGTGGGCACGGAAGCTGTATTGGGCGCGAACGTGGTACTAACCAAGTCTACGAAGATCATTGATGTGTCCGGAGATGAGCCAGTGACCTACTCCGGTTACGTACCGCCAAGGTCTGTTGTAATACCGGGTTCGTATGAAAAGGAGTTCAAGGCTGGAAAATTCAATGTGCCGTGTGCACTTATCATAGGAACAAGGAAAGAGAGCACAGACAAGAAGACTTCCTTAAACAATGCGCTACGCGAATATGACGTAGCAGTATAAACACATTCGCTGAACAAGTATCTGGTCATACAAACTGCATTTATTGGAGATGTTATTCTCGCAACTGCAGTATTGGAAGCCATTCACGCGCATGATAGGGATGGCTTGATTGATGTCATCGTCAAGCGTGGAAATGAAACACTGCTAAAAGATCACCCTTTTGTCAATGAGGTCATACCGTTTGATAAGAAGAACGGTAAGGTCAAAAGCCTGAATGGAATCGTTAGAAAGATTCGAAAACAAGGCTATGATTACTGTATCAATCTTCATCGGTTCGGCTCATCGGGATACCTGGCGTGGAGGTCAAGGGCACAGGTTAAGGTTGGTTTTAAACAGAACCCTTTTTCCTGGAGTTACACGCACAAAATTGAGCACCGCATTGGAAAAACTGATGATCAAACTCCACCTCATGAAATAGAGCGAAATGCTGAATTGCTCTCAGTTATAGGTATCAAGCAATCTCAAAAGCCCCGACTCTACCCTTCTGAAACTGATCAGGCACACATATCTGATCTGAACCAAGATGCGTTCATTACCATGTCGCCTGCATCTGTTTGGCATACCAAAGCGATGCCAAAAGAACAGTGGATTGAACTTATCAATCAGCTGGAGGGAACGCGCATTTACCTGTTGGGAGGCCCTGAAGATGTTACGCTCTTAAACGATATCATTTCCAAATGTTCGCATGCAGATGTGATCAACCTGGCGGGTAAACTTAGCTTACTTCAAAGCGCTGCTTTGATGTCTCATGCGAAGCAGAACTTTGTGAATGATTCAGCTCCCATGCACCTTGCCAGTGCGGTAAATGCACCCACATGCGCTATCTATTGCTCCACTGTTCCGGAATTTGGATTCGGTCCACTCTCAACGCAATCCCATATTGTTCAGGTAGATGGATTGGATTGTAAACCATGTGGACTGCATGGGCACAAAGCATGTCCTGAAGGACATTTCAAGTGTGGTCTCATCGACATTGAAAAACTGCTGAAAACCGTTAGCTAGTCAGCTCTTCCTTAGCAAATTGAATCTCGTAGAGCTCCTTGTATCTCCCCTGTTTGGCAAGTAATTCATCGTGATTGCCCATTTCTACGATCTTACCGCTATCAAACACAAGTATCTTCGTGGCATTACGAATGGTTGACAACCGGTGCGCCACGATAATGGATGTCCGGCCCTCTGTTAGCACTTCTGTGGCCCGCTGGATAAGCAATTCGGATTCTGTATCAATCGAGGAAGTCGCCTCATCCAGGATCAGGATACGTGGATTGTTCACATAAGCCCTAATGAAGGATATCAATTGACGTTGACCCACGGAAAGCATACTTCCTCTTTCTCTCACATCAAAACGATACGCCTCAGGTAATTTCTCAATGAATCCATGTGCGCCAACACGTTTGGAGGCATCAACCACCGCCTCTTCCGAAATCGACTCATCATTCAGTGTAATGTTATTGTAAATATTGTCGGAGAAAAGGAACACATCCTGCAACACTACAGCCATTTGCTTACGCAAAGAATCCAGATCGTAAGAACGAATGTCCTTACCATCAATCAAAATTTCTCCTTTCTGGAACTCATAATAACGCCCCAACAGATTGATGATGGTTGATTTGCCAGCACCCGTAGCACCCACCAATGCAAGTGTTTCCCCAGCGCTCACTTTGAATGACACATCCCGGATCACCCAGTTTTCGTCTTCATACGCAAACCACACATTCTTGAACTCGATCTCTCCAACTAGGCCTTCAGCATTAGATGTACCCTCATCTGAAATGGTGCTGTCTGTATCCAGAATCTTGAAAACGCGCTCGGAACTCACCATCCCCATTTGTAGTACATTGAATCGATCAGCAAGCTGCCTGATCGGCCGGTATAACATGTGGATATAAAGGATAAACTCGAACAATACACCTAACGTAGTTAAGCCTTTCAAGGCATCCTGACATCCCCACCATACCATCAATCCGATAGAACTGGCAGACAACATTTCCACCACAGGCAGGTAAACGGAGTAAGCCCAAACTGTTTTGATATGCGCTTGTTTGTGCTTCTCATTGATCGTCTCAAACTTCTTCTGCTCTTCCCTTTCCCGATTGAAAACCTGCACCACACTCATTCCCACAATATGTTCCTGAACAAAGGAATTCAGCACCGACACCTGGGTGCGTACCTGCTGAAATGCGGCTTTGATGACCCTCTTGAAAATATATGTGGCCACCAACAGCACAGGAATCGGTATCAACACAATCAGTGTTAATCGCCAGTTCACATAGAACATGTAGCTGATAACCACCACCAACTTGAAGATGTCTCCCAGAATAACAATAATGCCTTGAGAGAAAACATCGGCAATGGTTTCAATATCGGATACCACACGGGTTACAAGTTGACCAATGGGAGTGCGATCAAAGTAGGTCAGCCTGAACTGAAGGATTTTCTTACTGATCTTCTGCCGGATGTCGCGAATTACATTCTGCCCCAGAACACTTGAATAATACGACTGCAGGTACTGAAAGATGGACTCCGCAATAAGCACACCGATCAACAACATGCTCATTTCAAGGAGTCCCTGGTAATCGTACCTCTTGATATGTTCATCAACAGTGATCCTAATGATCGTGGGCCGAATAATGGCGGATACCCCAAGAATAATGGTAAGCGATGCCGTGAATGCAAACAATCCCTTATACGGTCCTGCATAACGAAGCAGCCGTCTAAATATCCCCACGTCAAACGCTCTTCCAGTTACTTCACTCATACGTAGATATCATCAGGGTACGTAACATCGATCAGATAAAGGCCCTGTGCCGGAACAGAACTTCCTGCCCTGCCTCGATCCTTAGACAGGATAACCTCCCGAAACTCTGAAAGGTTCATTTTACCTAACCCCACTTCACACATCGTTCCCACAACCGCACGCACCATGTTCCGTAGAAAACGGTTTGCCGTGATCCGGAAAATAAGTCTACTCCCCTCTTTCACCCAATGTACACTGGTTATATCACAATCGAACGTGTGGACATCCGTGTGCACCTTAGAGAAACTTTCAAAGTCTGAATGCTGCATCAATTCCCTACACGCCTCATTCATAGCGTCAATATCAAACTCCCGTCCATCAAAATGCGCCTTCCCAATAAGAAAGGGATCTCGCTCCATGCTGATCACATATTCATAAGATCTGGAGATTGCACTAAACCTTGCGTGACCATCCTTCTTAACTGATCTCAGGCCATGCACTACAATATCATTGGGAAGTAATCCATTCAGCTTACCCTTCAACTCCACTGCGTCAATATCGTCTGGCACTTCAAAATGAGCAATCATGTGTTTGGCATGTACACCTGTATCTGTACGTCCTGCTCCAGTGACCGACACCTCCATCCGAAGAATGGTGTGCAGCGCCTTCTCCAACTCCGCCTGAACAGTATTGGCATTCTGTTGAATCTGCCACCCATGGTAATTACCTCCATCGTATGAAAGCTGAATGAAATACCGCTGCATCGCCTAAAGGTAGCTAATCATCTACAAGCACTACTTTTGCTCCATGAGGATTGCTCTGCTATCAGATACACACGGGTACATGGATGACCGCATTCTTCACCATTGCGAGTCCGCAGATGAGATATGGCACGCAGGTGATGTAGGAACACTGGACGTAATAGAAGCGTTAGAGCAGGTCAAAACAACCAAAGTAGTATATGGCAATATCGATGGACAAGACATCCGTAAAGTGGCGCCACTGCACCAGAGATTCATTCTGGAGGGTGTAGATGTTTGGATGACACACATTGGAGGCTATCCACCCAGGTATGAGCCACGCATACGCGAAGAGATGTTTGCGAATCCGCCCAAGCTATTCATTAGCGGGCACTCCCATATCCTTAAGGTGCTGCCAGACAAACAACTTGGATTGCTGCACATCAACCCAGGAGCAGCTGGAAAACATGGCTTCCATAAAATGCGAACGATGGTAAGGTTTTCTCTGAAAGACGGGAAGATTGAAGACCTCGAAGTAGTAGAACTAGGTAAACGCTAGAATGCAGCTGCAAGGGCCGCCTTGATATTGTCACAAGCCTTGCCTCCTCCATAGAGGTCACCTGAAAAGTCAAGTTCTTCGTTTAGCATGCGTGATGCAGCCGCCACCATTTTGTCCGTGTCACTGCCTACAAGTTCATTGAATCCTCCCTCCACAAGCTCTACCCACTCAGTCTGCTCTCTAATGGTGACACAAGCGTTACCAAAGAAATAAGCTTCCTTCTGCAGGCCGCCACTGTCGGTCAATACAAGATCGGCCTTCTTCAATAACTCAATCATATCGAAATAGCCAACTGGATCTAATTGATGGACGTCCAACGCTAACCCATGGTCAGCCAACATCTTCTTTGTCCTCGGATGAATTGGGAAGACTACAGGAATCACATCCCGGTGGATAGTATTCAAACCTTCCACAATGCGGGCCAACGTTTCTCTATCATCCGTATTCTCCTGACGGTGAATCGTTGTTACCGCGAATCGATCGTGCGGAATATCCGCAAGTACATCGCTTCGCTCCGAAGATCTTGATGCATAAAACAAAGCTGCATCTTGCATTACATCTCCAACGTTGGACACTTCTATATCGAAATTATCGTAGCCCTCTGACTTTAGGTTGGTCATCGCTGCTTCCGTTGGACAAAAAAGAAAACTTGATATCCTGTCTGTCAAAATCCTATTGACCTCCTCTGGCATTTCCATGTTGAAGCTGCGCAATCCTGCTTCCACATGCGCCACAGGAATCTGAAGTTTCCTGGCGGCCAACGCTCCGGCCAATGTGCTATTGGTATCACCGTAAACGAGTACACAGTTAGGCTGCTCCTTCAAAAGAACTTTCTCAATCTCCTCGAGCATTCTTCCAGTCATGGCACCATGACCCAGCCGGTTGATCTCCATATGGTAATCAGGCCTTGGAATCTCCATCTCGTCAAAAAACACTTCAGACATGTTTTCATCGAAATGCTGCCCGGTATGCACCAATACCTCCTGAAAATTAGCATCATTGGCCAATACCCGACTCAACGCTGCAGCTTTCACGAATTGAGGTCTTGCCCCAACGACTGTGAGTAACCTGATCATCTCAACCTATCTGCAGCGCGGATAAGCGCCTCATCTTTTTTAATAGCCCTTACAGCCAGAAAATTGGTTAGTAAAGGAATGAGCGAAATGTAAGCCCCCCAATGAAAGTTTATTGTGGTCTTCATCTTGAACGGCTCCAAAAACAGATCGGCATAAAAGAATATGCCAGCAATAATCAGTATTTGCAAGATCAGAGAGAACTGTGTCATCCTAATTTGTGCATGCCGCTTCTTAAAAAGAAACAGTGCGGCAAACAGAAGGATTACGTTAGCCGAGGTGGTAATGATCAGCGCATAATTCACCCTATAAATACCTAAAGGATCCTTCGTTGCACATAGATGAACATCAAATGGCGTAACCGTCATTGCTTCATGCACAAACAGCAAAGGCAAGAAGAATAAAGCCAAATTAGCTCCAATGGAAACCAATATGAACAACGATTGAATTCTTTGGATCATGACTCTGATTTAGCGGTAAAGATAACGTTTGGTTAATTCTCCTTCAATTCATCCAATTCAAGCCAACGCATTTCCTTTTCCTCAAGTTCGTTGGAGATTTCAACCATTTCGGCAGAAAGCTCCTGAATCGTTTCGGGGTCAGTGCCGGATGATTCAAACTCCGCGGTGATCTCCTTCTTCCTGTTTTCAATCCACGCAATGCGATTTGTGAGCTCCTTGAACTCGCGTTCTTCCTTGAAAGTTCTACGCTCCTTAGGTTGGTCACCCTTGTTCACCTCTTTCTTCACCTTCTCCTTACTGGTAGAAACTGTAGACTGCTTGAGTTTATATTCCAGATAGGTACCGGGAAAGTCCTTGATCTTTCCGTCACCCTCAAACACAAAAATGTGATCGGTTAGTTTATCCAATAGAAAGCGGTCGTGGCTAACAATGACTAAACAACCCGGATAGTCCATCAGAAACTCCTCCAATACATTCAAGGTCATTAGATCCAGATCGTTAGTGGGTTCATCCAGTATGAGGAAATTCGGGTTTTGAATCAGCACAGTTAACAACTGCAACCTTCTCTTTTCACCGCCACTGAGCTTCGACACAAAGGTATATTGTGCATCAGCCTCAAAAAGGAATCTTTCCAAAAGCTGACTGGCGCTTAGCTTTTGTCCTTTCGTTAATGGGATGTATTCACCGTAATCCTTCACGACCTCTATCACACGTTTGTCATCATCAAAAGAGAGGCTCTTTTGTCCGAAGTATCCGAACTTGATTGTATCTCCGATTACGATTTTACCGCCATCAACAGGTTCCTTGCCCGTGATCATATTCAGGAAAGTAGATTTTCCCACCCCATTCTTACCTACAACTCCTATGCGGTCAAAGCGCTGGAAATTGTAACTAAAACCATCAACAATGTTCAAAGTATCGTACGCCTTTCGAATTTTGTGGAGCTCTATGACCTTTGTTCCCAACCGCTCCATTTGCATATCCAATTGAACTGCATCTTCACTGATCCGTTGTTTCGCCTTCTTCTTTAACTCATGGAAAGCATCTATTCGATACTTGGCCTTCCCTGTTCTTGCCTGTGGAGTGGTACGCATCCATGCCAATTCCCGGGTGAACAAATTCTTCGCTTTAGCCAGATTGGCACGCTGGACTTCCATGCGTTGTTCCTTCTTCTCCAGGTAGTAGGAATAGTTCCCTTCGTACTTGTAAAGTGTTTGATCGTCCAACTCATAGATGGTGCCGCATACACTCTCAAGGAAGTACCGATCGTGTGTTACCATTAACACGGTAGCGGTAGTCTTCTGAAGGAAGTTCTCCAGCCATTCGATCATTTCCATATCGAGATGGTTGGTGGGTTCATCAAGAATCAACATATCAGGTTGTTGAACCAGCACCTGCGCCAACGCAAGTCGCTTCAGCTGTCCACCCGACAAATGATCTGTCTTCAGTTCAAAATCATCAAGAGATAATTTACTGAGGATCTGTTTGAACTCATTCTCAGCATCCCAGGCCTGCAGCCGTTCCATCTGTTGGATGGCACGTTCCATCCGATCCTGATCATTGGTGTCAAGAACAGCCAGCTCGTACTCCCTGATCACACGAGTCACTTCACTATCTGCACTCAACAATGCATCAAGAATGGTAACACCTCTCGGAAACTCAGGCTCCTGGGTTAAGAAACCAACACTGGTTCCCTTCCTGTAGGTAACGAGTCCAGCGTCCGGTGATTCCTTACCTGCTAGAATATCAAGTATGGATGTCTTGCCTGCTCCGTTGCGCGCAATCAGCGCCACCTTCTCACCTTTCGCAAGGCCAAAGGTGAGGTCCTCAAACAGTACTCGTGGGCCATACCTTTTGGAAAGCCCTTCCACCGAGAGCAGATTCAATTCTTCACTCATGACGTTGCATTTGCGTCAGGCTTGTATGCAGCAGAAATGGCAATGAACAACGCCAGGAATAATCCAATAAATACATTTCCGGCTTGCGTCTCGAGCATTGACTCAGTAATGAAATTGATCCCTACCATGAGCAGAAACCCTGCGCCAAACCACATCCTGCGTTTGAGCCACCGAAGGGTTAGAGCCAAGCCACCCAGGATCATACAAACAGGAACCACAATACCCATCGCCAATCCAGTTTCCAGAAACTGGTTGTGCGCGTTCAGATTGTAGTCCAAGTGGTATTGAAGATCTCTGGCTGTGTACCCTTCCGTAAGCATTGCTTGCACATCTCCGGTACCATATCCTATCCAGAAAGACGATTGAAGCAGTTCCCACCCCGTTACCCAGGTCCATGCTCTTACGGCCATAGAGGAATTATCCAGCCAATCTTCTCTTTCAAAATACCAGATGAAGTTATCTACCCTAAGACGTATGAAATCAAAACTGTAATAAGCACCAATGATCAATCCGGTGAACAAAACAAAGATCATTACCGCTGCCCAAGGTCTGGCAGATCTGACCACAGAAAGCGCAATAACTGCCATGAATGTAAGACCCAGCATCAACAGCCCCGTCTTTGATACCAGCAACATGATATAAAAGATGAAAAGTGCAGAGATCGCAGCCAATATCCACCTGCTCCACCCCAGCAAATTGGAGCGAACAATAGAATATACCAGCATCAGCAGGCATAAGTTGAGATACATTGCCAGATAGCTCGTGTGGATAAAATAGGTGGCATTCACGTAGGTAAATGCGGATAGGCTTTTGGTCTCCAGATAGTCGATCCCTGATACAACCAGACTGGCTGCGATCGTTGCAATGCAGCCCAGAATGAAAGCCTTCATACACCGCACAAGAAATGCTCTATTCACCTGTGGTCTAAGTATCATTAGCACCGGAAACAGCAGAAACGACAATTTTACCTGAACCTTGAACCACCCCACTTCAACGTTCTCTGTGTGGATCATTCCGACCACATGCGCTAAAAAGAACAGCACCGGAAGTGCCAACCATCTGTACGTTCGAAGATTGGCCATTATATCTTTCTTGCGGCTGAAGAAACAATGAAACAGAAAGACAGCCACAATAACTGGTGGTACAATGTGCTTGTGCAGCGGAAGGACGAACAATATCAACGGTATGGCCCAGGCATGACCTACCTCAGATATCCTTTGCCAGCTGCTCTGCTCTTTAGCTACCGAATTCATCCTTCAGTTTTGTAGTGAATTCATTCGCAATCTTATTCCTGTTAAAGCGATTCTCGACTAACCTTCTTCCGTTTTCACCTAGTTGTTTCATCTGATCGCGATTTGCGATCAACTTCCTTACCGCCTCAGCTAAAGCGTCCGCATTCTCAGGCTCAAAGTGTACCCCAGCTTGCCCTTCATCAATGAACAACGTTTTAGCTTCTCCATCAACGCCCAAGACCAGTGGCTTCTTTAACGCCATATTCTCAAATATCTTGGAAGGAATCGCTCCCTCAAACAGTGGTAATTTTCTCAATGGAATTACGGCCGCATCCATTGCTGCAACAATAGATGGCATCTCCGTCTTGGGTACAGGATCAAGGAAGTGGACGTTCTTCAATTCGAGTTCGGAACGCAGGTTAAGGAGCTCTTCTTTTACGGGTCCTGCGCCTAGCAAGACAAAACACACATCGCTTTCCGTCAATTCTTTGGCGGCACGAAGTATCACCTCCAACCCTTGCGCATGACCAATGATACCCGCATACAGCAACGCAACAGCTTCTTCAGGAATCCCCAATTCAGCTCTCGGCTTCGCCACACTATCCAATGCGTAAATGTCGGGGTCTACTCCGTTCGGAAGCCAGTAGGTTTTCTTTCCTGGGAACCTTTCATTGATGCTTGCCACAATGCCCTGTGTTTGTCCGGAAACTAGTTTGGCTCGCTTGTAGAGGAAAGCCTCCAACCAATACGCAAGTTTCAACATCAGTTTATTGGATACCAATCCCAGTTTTTCAGCCGATTCTGGCCAAAGGTCAGACACATTGAACACAAATCTGGCACCTTTAAAAACTGAGAGCCACCACGCACTGATGCCCAAAAAAAGTGGCGGTGATTCGCAAATTACCACATCGCAACCTCCTGTACGGAACAAGCCAGTGAACATTGAGGAGTGAACGAATGAGAAGTAATTCAGTAGTCGCTTGAAAATTCCCTTACTTTTTGAAACAAAAATGGAACTTCTGTATACCGTAACGCCTTCTATTTCCTCCTTTACGTACCAGCGACTCTTGTAGGCTGCATGTATCTCCATTGCAGGGTAATTGGGCATCGCAGTGAGTACCTTGACTTCAATTCCTGCGGATTGCATTCTAACTGCAAGTTCATGCAAACGGTTTTGAGGCGCGCCAATTTCTGGTGGATAATATTGTGTAACGAGAAGTACCCTCATCCTGCGATCAACGAATTTAGGAATTTGGAACGCCATTCCTCGTACGAAAAGCCTTCATAAAATATCACTAAATTGCGGCCAGAATCTAGGATTTGACGGACAACAACGATATTGACTTTCTAGGTGGATTCATTCGATTTCACCGGTTCGTATTCAGAAATGCGGTACCCATCATCATCTTCTGCGTTGTGGGCGCAGGAGTTGGACTGATCAGACACAAGGTTGTAGAGGATGTTTATAGGGGTGATTTCGTTGTGTTGGACGGCAACTGCCCAAAGTATCTTTTGAAAGAATCTCTCGAAAGTGTTGAATATGCAATCAACGAGAGTAATGAGGATAATGTACCTGCGATTCTAAGTGAGGTGGTAGAAGTCAAAATGGATACCAATTTCCTTGAAGCTGTAAAGATTACGGTTCTGGTTACTGAAGATTCGTTGCCACACCTGGAACTTGAATCTGCCATTGCGGGCTTGCTGGTTCACAACAAGACATTGAGTGGCATCATGCAGGAAGAAAGAGGCGCGCTTGACGCACAACTTAAGCGCATGGTCAATGAGCAAACCACTACAAAGCAGATCCAGCAAAAGATATTGAATGCGACTGGAGATGAAGGTTCATTGATGGGTATGCATTCCCTGGGCCAGGATATGGTGAAACTAAATCGTGAAATCGCCAAGCTGGAAAGACAATTGAAGCGAACAGGAAACTATGAAGTCGTTCGACCGCTAGGGCGCGTAGAGAACCTTAAGAATTCTGTGATTCAAGAGCTCGTCTTCGGAACCATCTCAGGCTTCTTCATTGGACTTCTGCTCTGTGCTTACGTAAGCGTACTGAGAAGAGTGCGGGCAAGTTAACTATCCTGCCAATCCACGATAGTATCCTATTAATTGATTCACACACGCCTGCCGGCTGAATTTATCATTCACCATCTGAACAGCATGTTCACTGTACAAGTGAAGTTGATCGTTGTTGCTCAATAACTCTACTGCCCTGGCGGCAACTTCATCGAGATCGTCCATCGACATCACGTGCCCTGTTTTCCCCTCTACCACTGTTTCTGGCAAACCTCCGACATTCGACACAATGGCGGGCACTCCACAGGCCGCAGCTTCGATTACGGAGACACCAAAGCTCTCCGCGCGGGACAAAGCCATGAAGAGATTCAGTTTATTCAGAAATGCCGGCACTTCATCGTTCGCTATCGCACCATAGAATGAAACGTGCTCCGTTACTCCAAGACTTGATGTCAAATCACGCAACGCTCCCTCCTGCGATCCTTCGCCAGCGATATGCAATGTGGCTTGAGGGATGCTTTTCTTCAGGATCGCAAACACCTCAATCAACCTATCTATACCGTACGTATCCTCCAACGCCTTAACCGTACCGATGCGCATTTCAGTTACTTCTTCTCTCTTTGGGAAAAAGAGTGTTGTATCTACTCCAAAAGGAACAACATGAACTGTAGAGGAAGTTAGCTCCCTGGTACGCGTAGCCATATCGTTACTGGTAGACAATACAAGACTCGCAAAATTGAGATTGCTTGATAACACATTCTTCGCGATGTTGCCACTGTTCGGGAAACTATATACATCTGAACCCCATACTGAAACAATACTCTTTGGGTGCTCTAATTTCCTGGCCAGCAATCCGTAACTACTGGCATAATGTGCATGGACCACGTCAGGCTTAACGCGATCGTAAATTTTCTTTACCCAGGGTACGATAGCAACGAAATCCGTTTTACTCCAAACACCTGCCTTTCGACTTGCAGCAAACAACTCCACGTTCAAATTATAGCGTTGCAGGCTCTCTGGTTTGGAGTAGAATCCGCAAAGAGAAACTTCTACACCAGAAGCTGCCAGCCCATTGGCCCAATTGGCACTGTGTGCAGAATCGATATCTGAAAGCATCAAGATCTTCATCCGTCTGATTTCAGCAAGTTAATCAATGCCTTCAGCCCAGCTGCCCTGGACCACTTTGCAGAATCATAAGGTTCTGGCTCCATTTTCAAGACCTCATCAAGGCCTGCCCGAATGCTCACAGGAGCATTCTCACATATCACTTTGTTTGGATAATCATCCAATATCTCCGTAAGTGCGCCACTGGCGAGAGGCTTATTGGAAACTACGAGTATCTTCTTGTTGAGCGCCATGTAGTCGAAGACCTTGGTCGTAGATTCAAAAGGGTCACCACTTACGATCATGGTAGCCACTTCTGCGCTAGCCACATATTGCATGGCCTCATCGTATGGAAGTAAGCCATGCTCTGTAAAGCGCGACCAACCATGGTATTTCTCATTGGGTGCATAAGGCTGTCCCACATGCCGAAAGCTTACCTCTTCATCTCTTTTTACCAAAGCATCTAAAAGCGGTGATGGATCCCTGTCTTCGTAAAAGCTGCCTGCATATACAAATGCCCCGGAATCAACCTCTTGCACTTCCGGCATATTCCGTTCATCATATCCGTTATCGATGATGTGAACGGGTGTATTTCCGGTATTGATAAGGTCTGCGCAATACTGACTTACAGTAATCACTCCATCCGCTTCCTTGCAATAGGAACCCTCAAGTTTCTTCTTGGTCCACACCTTCAATCCCGGCTGATTGAACCGTGGATTGATAGCGAACGGATCTCTGAAATCCAGGTAAACCTTACTCTTTAAAATGCTTCTGCAATCGCCAGCAATCTTCATGTGCATGAAAGGACCACCGGTTATGATTGTAGCATCCACTTCCGTCTCCAAACCAACAATGGCCTCCTTCAAAGCAGGATACCACGATCTCCCCTGATCTTTGATGATGCCCGAAGCATTCCCGGGATCGGCAACATGAATGACCTTCCCTCCTTCAATTCCCGAGGGATTTTCGGTAGCGGTAATTACAATGGGCTCATAACCATATGCTGTTATGCCTCTTGCCCAGTAAGAAATTCGCTTGGAACCAACTCCTGGAAACGGATCAAAATGGTATGCTATAAAGAGGATCCTTTTCATGCTGTTTGCCTCCGGAATAAATACAGGGCTCCCCGAACAAGCAGGTACATGATGAACGGGAACATGATGATCTTTAAATAGAGAAAAGTCACAAATCCTGCTCCAAGCAACCACTTTACAGTAACATACGCGTAGAAGGCTATGAGTAAAGGATGTTTGGCGTTACGCAGCAGATATACATGTACGAGTTGAACCACCACTCCTACCACGAACGGAGCAACGATTAATCCTGCATAACCATAATTGGCCCATGCCTCTCCCATGTAATAACCGGAAACCAAATTGGCCGTGCCGTCTGCCACTCCTTCAGGGTTGATCTGGGTCATTAGCAAACGTGCTGATTCCACGTGATGGATTCCGAAATGCCTCAATATCGGAAGTGGGATTCCGCTGAGGTGAACAGTCGTGTCGTTGAATACACTTGGGAAAAACTCAAGTGAAAGTGGAAAAGCCATGTACCCTGAGATAAAGAGGCGGCCATAAAAACCTGATTTGTACCGAGTAATCTGATCAAAGAAGTTGGCATCAGCTGTAAACACGTATCCCAGTACTATGGCTGCAATGCCACTTCCAACAATCACTGCAAATAACATTGGTGATATTCCTCCTTTGACCATAGTGTACACAATAAGCACACCCAGAAGGAAGAAGGCAAGCGGTGCTTTCTGGGTATCATAAATAGTGATGAAAACAGCCAACGCAAAAAGTACCCCTGCAAACAACCAAAACACCAGCTTCTTCCTGTTCAGGGCCACGATCATCGAGAAGTAGCTGAACACGGGGACAAGCATCTGGGTGAACAATCCTTTGATGTAATCGGAGCCCCGGAAGCCAGACCCTGAGTGGACCCGATCGGCCCGCGCCTGCTCCAGGTTACCCTTGAGCAATGTCATTAATGGAATATTATCGGTGTAGTACACTACGTAGGCAATCAACACCATTGCTACCAGTGTCATAGCGCCCAGTATGATTAGCAGTTGCTTGTTGCCCACATTGAAGGTCAATGGTTTCTTAATGTAAGTCGCAAACTCTTTACGGGCATTTACTTTGAAAGCAGCGTTAACCATATTCATGGCAATTGGCAACGCGATGATGCTATACATGACCCATGCCCATGCCCTGGTCTTCGTGCCATCCGATAGTGGCTCAGCCAGGTAATGCCAATCAATTTTACCCAGTGCAAGCAAAACCGAGCCTACGAAACCAGTAGTTAGAATCTGGAAGTAGAATATATAAGAGATTGTGTTTAAACGAAGTACCGACATAGACCCAGCGGCCCTCTGAAACAGCAGAAAGGAGAACACCAGGCAAACAAATGAAATGGATAGTATGGCGTATGCGGGAATCATTTAACCGTGTTAGCTGCCCTTAGTACCAGGTACAGATATACAAAGTACACACCAAATCCAGAAACTGCCATCATTAAAAATGCCCACTCGTAACTTTCCAGAATGAAGTGACCGGTAAGTACCGATACGATTTGGAGAACAACAAAAACTGCATTCATGTATATCTCCACACCCAACCTACGCATAGCTGAGAATATGGTGCTTTGTGAAAAGTATACGAACCGGAACATGTAGTACACAGAGAAATAACCTGCAATAGTTCCAGCCTCTTTCCACTCTTCTCCAAATACGAATGAAAACAATTCAGGTCCCCATATAAAAACCACTGCCATGGGTGGTGTAATGATGAGAAACAGCTGACCTGTAAACTTGTAAACGTAGCTCTTGACATCGTTCCCCGCTCGTATCCTGTCGCTGACTTCCTGAAAGTACACCTGCGAAATGGACTTACCGAGCATATTCAGAGGAAGGTTCATGACCTTCATCACTAATGAATACAGACCCAATACGCTATCCATGAAGAATTCGCCTAGCAGTATAACTGGAACCTGATGGCCCAATAATCCGAACACACCGCTGGCCCCACTCTTAACAGGGTAATCCTGGTATGCTTTGAACGTTTCCCGTAATGATGTTCCCGTGCTCTCTCCTTTGAATCTTGTACCAATCAGGGTTAGAATAGCAGCAAACAAGCCGAATACCTGACCAAGGATAAGCCCCCCGCTAATACTACCGAACCCGGTTGCAATTGCTGTTCCTGAATTGGTGGTGGTCTGAATCAACTTTGAGCCTGCCAACATCTTGTACTTTGTGACCCTGGTACCCCAAATGGTAAGCACGTTGAAGGCGGCAGTAAGAAAAACACCAATGGGTATAAGGAACTTCATGTGCCCCAGGCGGTCTACGAAACTTATTCTGAATCCTGCAAAGTGAATAACCGCGATGCCCAGGGCCACTAACACCGTTGAGCATGCAGTGATGAAAAGTGCTGCCTTGATAAGGTCCCACGCTTTAGCTTCGGAATCTGGAATCATCACTGCCATTTCATAACGACCGGAGGCGATGATGGAAATGATGCTCACAATTGCACTGTACACCGCCAGCAAACCAAAGTCCTCTGGTGTAAAAACGCGCGTGAGAATAGGCGCCACTGCAATTGCCAGCAACTGAGAAAGCCCCGTTCCTGCCACCATAGTGGCTATGTTCTTATACAATGACTTCAAACGATGTCCGTTGTATCTTCCTAATGTTGCTAAATTAGAACAATACGTCCTGAAGCGCATCTGCCAAGCGGGAAGCTTTGAACAGACTTATGAAGATTAACAGTGCGTACTATAGAGAGCATTACCAGGAGTTTGGTTATGCACCTCTTTTCTCACGACCCGAGTGGCTGGATGCTTGCTGTGGAAAAGATGGATGGGATGTTGCGGCTCACGTCAAAGGCGACACCGTGCATGCGATGTTCCCTTACTTATTGCGCTCTAAAGCTGGATTTCAAGCGATTGGCAATCCCGACTACACGCCCTATCAATCTGTTCTCGTAAAATATCCGGAGGAGCAGAAGGAGGCGACCAAACTCTCCTTTGAAAAGGAAGTATTAAATGGGATCTTGGAAGACCTTCCCAAAGCGGATCAATTCAATTTCAGATTTCATCCCACGCAAAACAATCTGCTAACACTGCATTGGTCAGGATTTGAGCTATTAACGCGATACACCTACGTGTTAGATGGAATTCAGGATCATGAAGCGTTGTTCTCAGGGTTTACAGACAGTACCCGGAGACAAATCCGAAAGGCTGAAAAATCCTTGCATGTTGAAAGGGCGGATACGCTTGATACACTCTTTCAGGCAAAGGTGGAATCAGAATCCAGTACAGGAGAAAAAGTACAGGGCACGGTAAACGAGTGGAATACCATTGCAGATGTAATCATCAAGAATAGGGCTGGCACGATACTGAATGCTGTTGCCGAAGGTGGTCAGGCCGCGGGCTCCGTTCTAGTGGTGTGGGACGATCGATCCGCATACTATCTTATGGGTTCTACTTTAATGGAATACCGGAACTCAGGAGCGCTTAGTATGCTGATGTTTGAGGCAATCAAAGTAGCTTCAGAACATGTAGATTTCTTCAACTTCGAGGGATCAATGATACCTGCCGTGGAGAAATTCTTTAGAGGATTCGGTAGCAGTCCGATTCAATACACAGAAGCCCGGAAGTACAATTCCAAGATTCTGAAACAGCGCGATAAGTTACTGGGTAGGATCTGATTTACTTCGCCACGTTGACAGCTCTTTTCTCACGAATAACAGTAACCCTAACCTGCCCGGGATAGGTCATTTCTGTTTGGATACGTTGAGCGATATCGAAAGAAAGTACATCCGCTTCTGCATCCGTTACCTTCTCACTAGCAACGATCACACGTAGCTCACGACCAGCCTGAATGGCATACGCCTTCTCCACTCCAGGATAAGACATTCCCATGGCTTCAAGATCCTTGAGCCGGTTAATGTATGCTTCTACTACTTCCCTCCTTGCTCCCGGTCGTGCTCCTGAAATGGCATCACAAACCTGAACCAGAGGTGAAATAAGTGAGGTCATCTCAATCTCGTCATGGTGTGCTCCAATTGCGTTACACACATCACCCTTTTCACCGTGCTTCTCAGCCAGCTTCATTCCAAGAATCGCGTGCGGAACTTCTGGCTCATCGTCTGGAACTTTTCCGATGTCGTGCAACAACCCCGCTCGCTTGGCGTGCTTTGGATTCAAGCCAAGTTCAGACGCCATTGTTGCACATAGGTTGGCCACTTCTCTGGAGTGTTGCAACAGGTTCTGACCGTAAGATGATCTGTATTTCATCCTTCCAACCATACGCACCAGCTCAGGATGCAATCCATGAATGCCAAGATCTATGCAGGTTCTCTTGCCTGTTTCAACAATCTCGGCTTTGATCTGTTTTCGCACCTTGCCAACCACTTCCTCAATTCTTGCAGGATGTATTCTCCCATCCTGCACCAATTGATGTAACGCCAATCTCGCGATCTCCCTTCTGACCGGATCAAAGCAAGATAGAATGATAGCTTCAGGAGTATCGTCTACCACTACCTCTACTCCGGTAGCCGCCTCAATGGCCCTGATATTCCTTCCCTCACGACCAATGATGCGGCCCTTCATATCATCGCTCTCGATGTTGAAGACGGAAACGGAATTTTCGATCGCCTGTTCTGTAGCCACGCGTTGGATACTTTGTATCACCACCTTTCTGGCTTCCTGATCAGCCGTCAACTTTGCTTCTTCCGTAATGTCCTTGATGTAAGCCATGGCCTCAGTCTTCGCCTCAGCTTTCAATGCTTCCATGAGTTCCGACTTCGCATCTTCCTTGGAAAGCCCGGTCATATCTTCCAGCTTTCTAACATGCTCATGATGCATCTTCTCCAGATCCTGCTGCCGCTTCTCTACGCCCTCAATCTGTTTGTCAAGATTACCCTTGACTGATTTGAGGTTCTTGTCTTTTCTATTGACCTCCTCAAGCTTCTTGTTGAGCGAGCCCTCCTTTTGCTTGATGCGGTTCTCCGCCTCACTCATCTTGCGCTCGCGCTTATTGATTGTCTTCTCGTGTTCTTCCTTCAGCTGAAGGAATTTCTCTTTGGCTTGTAGAATCTTTTCTTTCTTGATTACCTCAGCTTCCTGCTTGGCCTCATCCAGAATATGGTTACTCTTCTTCTCCGTTGCTTTTTTCATGATGACCATCACCACAACAATCCCAACAAGCAAGCCACCAGCAACACCGATCAGTACACTAATCAAATCCATGTTCAGTTCTTTTTAATCAATAAAAAACCCGTATCAATTCCTGAGGTTTAGATAAACTCTAAACAAAAATGGATGGAGCCGCCAAGTTCGTCAGACTTCCAACGTCCTTCGTAAGCCGAAGAATCCCCCTTGCGGGGTCACCTAGGCCTGTCTTCGAAACTTATGAGCATTTATGCTCCAATTGATAAAAACGTTAGTTTATCAAACAGTGGAATCAATACGGGATGTCTTATTACAGACAGGAAATATTTTAAAGAACGTATGCTATAACTGTTCGGCTAACTGCCGATTGATCGCTTCCAGATCCGCAACCACTTCTTCATCTGCCATTACCTTCCCTGCTTTCTCATCCAATATTTCATTGGCGAACCGCAGAGCGACCATCGCAAGTAAATCCTGCTTGTCTTTAACGGCATATTGCTGTTCATATTCTTTAACGATCTCGTTAATCATATTCGCAGCCTTTCTTACCCTTTCCTCTTCTTGTGGATCTATAGTTAATGGGTAAACACGGTTACCAATTGTCACCTTTATGTTGAAGTCACCCATTCGTTAACGATTCAATTGAGCTATGCACTTATCAATTTCCCGTACCAACTCATTAATTCTGAGCTTGATATCCTTGTTGTCTACGTCCTTAACAACACCAGCGAGTTTCTTCACCTTATTGCCCTCTGAAAGTTGCTCGATATCGGTTTTCGTATCGTTCAACTCTTGACGTAAAGCAGCCACCTCAGATTTCAATTGTGCATTCTCATTTCGAGATACGCGATACTGCTCAAGCAATCTACCTGTATTGCTCTCGAGTTCACTAACAACTTGTTTGAGGTCGGCCATAGCAAGGAACAATCAATTTCAGCTCATTCTTCCTCTTCAAACAAATTTAGCATTTTTTAAACGCGGCCTTGTGAAAACTTAGGCGACCACTCTTACTTCTGAGTATACACTCGATCTATCTTGTAATTCCGGCATGATATTTACGTTGAAATGATGATGAGATCGCTGATTACATGTGCTTTATTCCTGGTTACACTTTGTGCAGCCGCCCAATTCAAATACCCACAAAAGTATTTCAGATCACCCGTTGATATACCCATGTATCTCTCCGGCAACTTTGGAGAGATTCGTCCTAATCACTTCCACGCAGGATTGGATATCAAAACGCAAGGTGTTATAGGAAAGAATATTTACGCTTGCGCGGATGGATACGTTTCCCGCATCAAGATCTCCCCATGGGGTTACGGTAAGGTAGTCTACATCGATCATCCCAATGGATTTACAACCGTTTACGCGCACTTGAGTAAGTTCTCAGATAAGATCGAAAAGTATATCCATCAACGCCAACTTGAAAATGAAAGCTGGGAAGTGGATGTGTATCCCGATAGTATTGCCATTCCGGTTACCAAGGGAGAAATAATCGCCAAATCAGGTAGCAGTGGCAGCTCTCTTGCTCCGCATTTGCACTTTGAGATCCGAGAAACTGTTAGTGAACGTGTAATCAACCCCCTGTTGTTCGGCATGGACATCAAGGATAACATCAAGCCTATCTTCAAATCAGCAATGATCTATACCGTTCGCGGTGGAAGCATCAATGGTAAATGGAATACAAAGTATCCTGTATCGGTAACCGGAAAAGCCGGTGTATATAAACGAGCCTACCAAATACCCATCAAGGTCTCAGGTGATATTGGAATTGGCGTTGAAGTAGAAGATCGCATCAATGGCAGCGGCAACAGGAATGGCATTTACAGCATCAAACTGTATGTGGATGACCAATTGTACTTCAGCCACGAAATGGAAAAATTCGCGTTCAATGAATCCAGGTACAGTAACTCCCACATGGACTTCACTTATAAATTGGATAAAAACAAACGCATTCAGAAGTGCTTTCCCGATCCGAACAATAGGCTAAGCGTTTATCAGACCCTTGAAAACAACGGAGTCATTAGGTTTGATGATGACAAATTGCACAAGGTGCGCATCGTTACAAAGGATGTCTATGGCAATCAAAGTGAGCTCAACTTCGACCTGCAAGCTCAGAAGTATGATCCAACCAATGATCATGGTGGTGTAAGGTTAGGTCAAACCATTCCCTGCAAAAGTGGAGGTAGTTTCAGTAAAGACGGCTTCTTCGTGGAAATTTCCGACACTGCGCTGTACAAAGACCTTCAGGTATCTTATGCCAAAAGAGATACGTTCCGTGGTGCCATTTCGCCTACGTACAGGTTTAACAACGACCGCACTCCTGTTCACGCCTATATTGATATTGGCATCAAGGCCAACGTTTCCAAGGCTCTTAAGGATAAGTGTGTGATTTCCAGGTTTGACTCTAAAGGGAGATACTACGGCCATAAAGGCGAATGGAGGGGTGACGTATTTCACATACAAACCAAGTACTTTGGTGACTTCTGTCTGATGACAGACACCAAGGCGCCCGTTATTACTCCCGTCAATATCTCCGAGGGCAAATACATGGGTAAGAACAAGACATTGATCGTGCGTGCAGCAGATAACCTAGCAGGTATTGTTTCTTATAAGGGCTACATCGATGGCAAGTTCGTAATCATGGAATACAAGCCCAGAAAAGCGCAAATGATCTATCGATTCGGTCCGGAGATCAAACCCGGAGACCATACATTCAAAATGGTTGTAAAAGACGCGGTTGGCAACGAATCTACTTACGAAGCCAAATTCAGGCGCTAACGCGTCAGCTGTAGTTTGAGACGCTCAACGGTTCTGCCCGTTCTCAACTCCATGATGTATACCCCAGATTTCAACACCTCTCTATCCAGGCTCAGTCTATGAATATTCAATCCATGTTCGCTGTTCAGGTTTCTATCAAGGATGGTCTTGCCCAGAATGTCATACATGCGAATACTTATCGGCACTCTGTTGGATAATTTGAATTGCGCCATTACCATGTCTTTGGCTGGATTCGGATACACTTTGAACTCCTGAATTGGATTTACCTGTTCTTCAATCGCCACTTGAGGCACTGCTCTTACACTGTCCAGATACGCTATCTCGTAAGCACCCTGACGATCGATGATCGTCATGACAGGAATTCCCATTCCCTTGGCCAACCATTTGTACTCTACCTCCGGTTGACGCGCAACCGAAAAGCCATTGCCCAATGTTGTAATGTAAGTGGTATCAGTTCTCGTAACTGTAGATTTCACCCTCAGCGCTGTGTACGTGCCGAAAGGTGTTTTTACAGTTCCCCAACCATCTACGGTATCAATGCGGTAATAACTCTGACCATAATACCCCAGCCCGGGCACGGTTATCCCATATTCGGTGTAGCCAGAATCTGTATTCAAATAGTTCAGCGGAAACGCATAAAGGCGATCCACAGGCACATTTCGTACCGAGGCCGGTAACCCTTGAATCTCCGCTCCAAAACCAGTATGGCTATACTCTGCACTGCTGTTCTTATAGAAGTTGAATACCTTCTCAACTGCAACCGTACCCAGACTAAAGTCTTGGCCAGCCACCGCATAGCTTGAAAAATGTGCCGGATAGGTTATACCATTGTTAAAGAACAACTGGTAGCCTATGGGTGTAGTTGCAACACCAACATACCGGTCTACTCTTTGTGATGTAGCACTTAGGTCGGAAAAATCCCAGAAGTAGTTGGTGTCTGTAACGGTTGGGTCCTGGGTTCCTATAGTGGCTGAAAGGCTGATTCTAAATGAATCATTCAGCGCGGGCATATCCGTATTATCAATGGTGATCTGAGCACTGGCCGCAGCCGTCATCAGCATAAATGCGAAAGTAATTTGCTTCATGAGATACCTTTGAGGCTAAAGGTACTCAATCTCAATAGCCCAGAAGTACTCTTCTTGAGTGAACTTGCTTATCCACCTCTACCTTGAGGAAATACATATTTGGTGTAAGGTTGAGTTCTGTGGTTGAAACCACCCAATTCATATGTCCTTTTCCGTGGGTACCAGCGTTCTGACTGTAGACTTCATTGCCTACCAGATCAAACAGCTTCACCTTTACATCGGCTTTATCGTCCAACGCTACATTCACTGTAAAAACCTCTGGCGTGTTCTGAACAGTATCCTTACCGAACTGCTTACCGATCAGCACGGTATCAGAGAAGGATGAATCGGCACGAAAGTTGGAAATTGAATCAAGCTTGGTCTGACCAAACATGGCTATTGGAGCGAGAACAATTAGTGATAGGATTAGACGTTTCATTGACACTGGTTTAGTACCGTAAAGTTATAGCAGCAACGAACACCACGCTGTTAAAGTTTGTTAACTTTGTACTGGAAATGATGGAATGGAAAAAACACCATAAAATACTGTTAATCTGCTTGTTAACAGTATTGACTTTAAGTTCTTCTGCTCAAACAACGAAGAAAGACAGTGCCAGAAAGGTCATCCAGTTTTCTGGTGTAATCGTTACAGCAGATAGCCTTACTCCCATTCCATACACTAGCGTAATCGTTCGCAATACTTACCGAGGAACCGTAAGTGATTACTATGGTTTCTTCTCTTTTGTTGCGCAGGCTGGAGACACAATCGAGTTTTCAAATATCAGTTTCAAGAAAGCTCAATTTGTTATTCCCACTGATCTAACGGAGAGTAGGTATTCATTGATTCAAATGATGGTGGCAGATACGTTCCAACTGAACGCTCAGATCGTCTACCCCTATCCTACTCCTGAACAATTCAAACAGGCGTTCCTCTATATGGACATTCCTGACGATGACCTTGAGCGGGCTCGGAGAAACTTATCTAAAGAGTATCTAGCCAACCTGGAGCAGAACATGCCTGCAGATCCGAATATGGCCTTCAGACTCACGCTCAAAAAACAAAACGCAAGGCTATATTACGCGGGCCAATTGCCTCCCAATAATCTGCTTAACCCAATTGCATGGGCCAAATTCATTGAGGCCTGGAAGCGTGGAGACTTCAAAAAGAAAAAGTAGCATCTCCTATGCCGTTGGTGTTCTAGAGGATGCCCGGGCCATTGCAGAGATATCTGACATTGCATTTGGAAGTGGCTACAGATCTATTCAGGAACTACAGCGATTGCTGGACAAACCCAGTGGCGTTTCCATTATAGCACGTGAAGGCCAGGAAGTGGTTGGCTTCGCAAACTCTCTGATCCTCACGAGTCTGGAAGAAATGGAGGATGAATTCAAAATGGACAAGACCTGGATCCGTTCGAAACTTAAACCCCACCTACCCCTGGCTATTCGAAAAGGCACAGTGGTACAAGAGAATTACCAGGGCAAAGGAATTGGAAAGCAACTCTTTACGAAGACCCAGCAAATATTGTCTACCAGGGGATGCAAGGCCATCGTTACACCCGTGTGGATGAATGGCTCAGAAAGAGGTGTTAAAACACTATTGGAATCAATGGGATATTTTCCTGTTGCCCGATTCGATAACTATTGGACTGAGGACGCCAAAGAAAAAGAATACGATTGCCCTGTTTGTGGAAGTGGATGTAATTGCGGAATGATGCTTTACATCAAACTGTTATAAGCCCCAACGCCAGTCTTTACCTAACTCAAGCTTCTCCCGAAGTCCTTGTTTTTCAAGAAACTTGCCGACCTGTTCGGAAGTCATGTGTTTAGCTGGAAAATCCTCGCAATTGGCTACACCGTACATCAACATAGAAACGAAGCGTACATTGTTGACCATTGCAGTTTTGTCTACCAATCCAAAATCATCACAACTCGAGTGGTAACAGCCATAAATACTGCTTTTCATATTGCTCGCTGGAGCGATAACGGGTACACCCTCTTCCATAAACGGTTGATGATCGCTATGCAATCCAGCACGGTTCGGCAACTTGTTCTTAAACACAGTATCTACACGCGCTATGTGGGTACCTATGGTATCCAGTAATGGAACCAGTTCATCGCGACCGCTGGCATTGAACCCTACCGGATTGCCAGCCATATCAAGATTGATATAGGTAACCACATTCTTGATTTCGCCCGTTTCTACCAAATGCTCTACGTAAGCCTTAGAACCTAGGAGTCCCTCTTCCTCTCCCATGAACATTATGAAGCGAAGACTACGCTTCAATGGAAGTTTCAATTTCAGCGCTTGCATAGTTCTAGCGATATCCAGCACACTAAAAGACCCTATGCCGTTATCAATCGCACCTGTCGCAAGATCCCACGAATCCAAATGGCCACCCACACAGATATACTCGTCAGGAAGTTCACTTCCCTTGATCTCTGCAATGACATTGCGTGCCTTGATCTTGTCGCTGTGGTTCTCCATTTTGATCTGCACCTCGAAAGGTGCTTCCTTCAACCAGGTGCGCAAAGAATCTCCATTTTCAAATGAAGCGCATACCGCAGGGATTGGAATCAAATCACCTGTTACAGAAGCTGTTCCCGTTAGGAGTATCTGTCCCTGAACGCCATTCTTGAAAATGATGCCGGCTGCGCCATGCTCAATTGCCAATAGTGATTTCTCAGACCGATGCAGGTTTCCTTTGGTCCCCTTCGGCTCCAATCCAAGGTTCATCAAAACCACTTTGCCCGGGATCGAATCCTTTAATCTTTCGAAATCTGCCTTCAGTCCATTACCAACATCTATTAATGGGGCCTTCACATCAGCCGATACTGGAGAATGCGCCAGACTTACAACATCAATATTTCTTGCTTCATCACCTACTAATGCATCTAGCGAAACAGATTCTCTCATCCAGCTCACAGCCTCAAACTCGAAGAAGTGAACGTTCTCCAATTGCCATTCCTTTAAAAGCGCATAGGTAAACTGTTCCGCCTTCGCTCCATTAGCCGTTCCCGTCAACCTGTGACCAATATCAGTAGTGGCCTGTTCCAGCAATGGATAGGCCCTGGAATTGTTCAATACCTCCTGATCAATTAAGGGAAACGCTTCATCCAGCTTAGGATATTCGGGTTTGGTTGTACAACCCATTACCGTTATTGCTGCCGCTATGTAAAAGACTTTCCGCATGATGCTCTGCAAAGGGCATCGAAAATAGGGAAATTCCTTCAACCCCAAGGGGTTCTACTTTCCATTGCCGGTTTGTATCTTCGCCCCGTGAGCACACTGATTGACAAATACCGCCATGTTAAGAATGAACTACCGGAGCACGTTACATTGGTAACCGTCTCGAAAACGCGCTCCAATGAAGAAATCATGGAACTCTATAACGAAGGTGAAAGGATCTTCGGAGAAAACAAGGTACAGGAGCTTCAAGGTAAGTATGAAGCACTTCCCAAGGACATTCAGTGGCATCTCATTGGTCATCTGCAATCCAATAAGGTTAAATACATCGCACCATTTGTATCCATGATCCATAGCGTGGATAGCTTGAAACTTGCGAATGAGATTAACAAGCGGTCGCTGCAGCACGAGCGTCAAATAGATTGCCTACTCCAATTCGACATTTCGGGAGATGAGAACAAATTCGGGATGACCATAGAAGATGCAGCGGACCTCTTAAGTGCAGATCTTCCCGGAATTCGCTGGCGAGGAGTAATGGGAATGGCCAGTTTTGTAGATGATGAAACGCTGTTGAGAAATCAATTCGAAAAACTGCGTGATTTCAAGCAGTCGCTTGCAGATAAGGTCATTGACACCTCTGTATTCAATACTATTTCGATGGGTATGAGCAATGATTACGAAATCGCTATTGAGGAAGGTTCTACCATGGTACGCATCGGAAGCACCATATTTGGACCAAGAAATTACAATTGATGAGCAAGAAGGAAACCCAGGAACAGAAGGCGTTGAAGCGCTTGCAGAGCGAGAAATCCGCAGAGATCATCAAAGGTCTTACGGACTTGCGCAAGCATGGTAAGCACGGCTCTATAAGACCTGTTGTTGAACTACTTGCAGATACAAAGGATGAGGAGGTGCGCAGTCACGCCATGAAGTTTCTATGTGATCTACGTCAGGAGGAGGCCCTGGAACCATTGGTAGATTGTATAACGGACGAAGCCTTCGACCATATTAGAAAGGAGTTGTTGGAAGCCTTATGGCAATCCAACCTGGATGCTTCTGATTATTTGATGGACCTTATTGGTGTGGTGCCATCAATGACATACAATGAATTGATTGAACTGATGACGGTGATGGATAACCTTGAAGGACCGTTCAACAGTTCAGACCTGGATGAGTGTGTTGGTGTGCTTTCCGTGGAACTGGGAATGGTTGAAGACGAGCAACATGGAAACATGCTTTTGGTGATCCAGGAAATAATTGGCACGCTTCCTGTAGAACAGTAAGTGAATCAAATTGAGTAATTTTAAGCTAAACGAGCAGACATGAAGTCAAAATTCATACTTGCGCTATTGATGGTTGTGGGACTTAGCGCTGCAGTGCATGCAACTGAGGATCCAAAATTTAAGATCAGCTTCGTTCAAAACGGAAAGAAAACAACTGTAAATCACGGGGTTATAAAACTCAAGAAACAGCCTTTCGCCATCGAAATCGAGATGTCCAAGAAGATGCACCTCATGGTAGCCGCTTCTCAGAAATCAAAGGTTTACAAGACCGCAATGAAGAATGAGCACATTCATGAAATGTCCATTTTCGCTGAGAAGGGAATGATCGAAGCGAAATTCAATCCTGAGAAGAATGTACTACTGAGTGATAAGCAACCTAATTACTGGTATTTCTCAACTGCCAAATCAAATCGGTTCGATAAGGTTGTGGAAGATGAGTACAGCACAAAAGTAACGTGCACGCGTACTGTAACTCACTTCACGGTAAATGATTCAAAGGAAGAAATTGATGTAAGTGAGATTATTCGCGAGGTTTACCTGGTGTTCATTACAACCAAGGTAGGCGACAACTCTTTGGATAAAATTGAAGTTCAGAGGCTCCCTGTAAAGATTGAATGGGAAGCGAATTCGTCTAATCTGGATCAGGACGAAGGTGAGGAAGAAGAGGAAGTAGAGTAATCCTAGAACAAGACCACCCAAACCATAAGCGCAAGATTAGCGAGTAGCATAAGCATCGTTAGCTGCGTTCCAATCAAAGTAATTCTGTTAGTTCTGGTTTTCATAAATCCGTTTTCAGACTATGAATCGAAAACCATGCCAGACTATTTCTTTTTGTCTTTCTTGCCAGGCTTCACCTCGGGGAATTTAGAAACCAACCCCTTGTGATCTATCAAGTAGACCTTTATTGAGCCTACAAGTATCTTGGTATCGATATGCACGGGCACCTTGTTCTTGTCATCGGTTACCCATACGGTCATCTCCTCTCCCCCATTAAAGATCGTTCCTTCTATTAGCAAAGGTTTGAACTTGATGGTAGGTACACGTCCCAAGCCTTTCACGTAGTGTTCCTCCTTTCCCAGGTACCTGATATATGACGGAAATTCTTTGTTGTCCACAATGATGGAGATTGGGATTTTATCATCCACCTTGTACTTCGAGAAATCAATACAGCGCGCATGATAAATCATGGCTAAAGGATCCATCGTGCACCTGTTGATCTTCACCGTGTCTTTCTTCCAGGCCTTTTTCTTGGGTTTGATCTCAGTATATACCTTTCCGCGTTTATGATCAAACTTGTACTTCTCCGTTAGTGTAAATCCTCCCTCTTTCACATCCCTGTAGAAGTATTTCGTCTTCATAGGATTCATTGAGGTAATAGACTGATACCGATCTCGCACTTTGTAGAACCAATCCCACTTTTTCAGGGTTTTCCCATAGCTATCGAAGAAATAATGAGACTTGCCCTTGTAAGTTGTATCCTTAACAGAGAAGGTCACAACACCAGCCTTCACCCAAACCGCCTGCCAATTGTAGTAAATGATATATGAAAGGCGCTCTCCTTTCTTGAAGGCTTCGGGTTTTAGCTCACATGCTTTCTGGGCCACCGAAAGACCGGAGATCATCATTACCACTATGAACAAGAGCGCTCTCAACGACATAAAGGTACTTAAACACCTGTCCGACCCCGTTTAACCACACATATCAATGGGCATTTTTATATTTTCGCTTCAAATATTTTCACATGCCTAAAGGAGTATACAGCGTACCATTTCCAGCCAACGAACCTGTAGGTGCATACGCACCGGGAAGTGCTGAACAAGCAAGTCTGTTGGCAGAATACCAAAGAATGTTGAACCAGGAGCCTATCGATGTACCTATGTACATTGGAGGGGAGGAGGTCCGAACGGATAACAAAATGCCCATGGCACCACCTCACGATCATCAGAAGGTACTGGGTCATTTCAATTACGGTGATGCTTCACATGTAACAGCTGCTATAGATGCAGCGTTGGCAGCAAGAGAAGAATGGGCGGCCCTACCGTGGGAACACAGGGCAAGTATTTTTCTTAAAGCGGCAGATCTTCTGGCGGGGCCATTTCGCGACAGAATGAATGCTTCTACAATGTTGGCTCAATCAAAGAATGCTTTTCAGGCAGAGATTGATGCAGCTTGCGAGCTGATCGATTTCTTCAAGTTCAATGTGGCATACATGCAACAGGTGTATGAAGACCAGCCTGGATCAAATGACGGCATGTGGAACAGGTTGGAATATCGACCCCTGGAAGGGTTTGTGTTCGCGATCACACCATTCAACTTCACCTCGATATGTGCAAACCTTTGCGCAGCTCCTGCGATGATGGGCAACGTTGTAGTTTGGAAACCAGCGGAGTCTCAAATGTACTCAGCACAGGTGATCATGGAACTCTTTAAGGAAGCTGGCGTGCCTGATGGCGTAATTAATCTGGTAAGTGTAGAAGGTCCGGTGGCCGGAGATGTGGTATTTAAGCATCCCGATTTCGCTGGATTACACTTCACAGGATCCACAGCAGTATTCAAGCATTTGTGGAAAGAAATTGGAGCCAACATTGATCTTTACAGAAGCTACCCACGAATCGTTGGTGAAACCGGTGGCAAAGACTTCATTGTAGTTCATGAGTCATCTGATATTGACGAAGTAGCAACCGCTATAACAAGGGGTGCTTTTGAATACCAGGGACAGAAATGCTCAGCGGCTTCCAGGGCTTACATTCCTTCGAACTTATGGGAAGGTGTGAAGACGCGAATAGTAGAGGATGTCAATTCCTTCAAGATGGGCAGCCCGGAAGACTTTGGAAATTTCATCAATGCTGTAATCGATGAGCGTGCCTTTGATAAGATCGCAGGATACATTGATTACATCAAAGAGCAAGATGATGCTGAGATCATTGTGGGTGGGACATATGACAAGTCGAAAGGATATTTCATAAGCCCAACGGTTGTTCACACCACCAATCCAAAGTTCCGCACCATGTGTGAGGAGATCTTTGGTCCTGTGATTACCATTTACACATACGACCCTAAGGACTTCGATGCTACACTTAAACTGGTTGATGAAACATCAGATTATGCACTTACCGGAGCTATTATCTCCAGAGATCGCTACGCCATAGACAAGGCAGCAAAAGCACTGGTGAATGCTGCAGGCAACTTCTACATCAACGATAAACCAACGGGTGCAGTTGTTGGGCAGCAACCATTTGGTGGCGCACGCGGATCTGGAACCAATGATAAGGCGGGATCATATCTGAATCTTATCCGGTGGGTTTCTCCAAGAACAATCAAGGAAACCTTCGTTCCACCAAAGGATTACAGGTACCCATTCCTTGGATAATAACAGTTCACTGTTAGTAGTTCTACGATGCCAGCTCGACTTGGAAAAGCAATGAGCTCTAGCTTCGTGGTATGTTGAAGCGTGTACCCAAGTTTATCAAGAACAAATACCTGCTCACCCTAATGGCATTTGGAGTATGGATGGCACTATTCGATCAATACCATTTGTTCCGCCAGTTGGATTTCAGCGGGGAGGTAAAAGCACTTGAGGCGGACAAAGCTTACTATCAACAACAAATCGAAGACACCAAAGCCGAGCTGGATGGGTTGTTGGATGACCCTAAAGTCTTGGAGCGGTTCGCTCGTGAAAGGTATCTAATGAAGAAGGATAACGAGGATATATTCGTTATTGCAGATCGTTAAACCGCCAGCCCTAGCACGCACACATCGTCCAGTTGTTCCAGTGCACCTTTCCACTCATCGAAATTTTGACCCAGTGCGGAAGCCTGTTCTGACAAAGGCCTACCCGCAACCTCTTTGATCATTGTACGGAAGTTGGCCAGTTTCAATTTCTTGCCCTTGGCACCGCCAAACTGATCCGGGAATCCATCCGAGAACATGTATACCTTATCACCTGGTGAAAGGTCGTATTCCAGTGTTTGGAACGGATCAGAATTGATGTAGTAACCGATTGGCCTTTTGGTTGGAGGTAAAATGATGAGCTCGTCATCTTTGATTAATAACCCACTGTTATTAGCTCCGGCAAATTTGAGTTTACGCTTGTCATCGCTAATGAAGCAAAGCGACATGTCCATTCCGTCTTTTGACAAAGCACCTCCCTGTTCCTGATCAAGAGCAGATACCACATAGTTGGACAGGAATTCCAAGATAGCCCCTGGCTCGCTTAATCCACCATCGGTAACCGCAGCGCTCAAACCTGAATGGCCCAACATACTCATCAAAGCCCCTGGAACACCATGTCCCGTACAATCTACAACCGCAACCACAACACCACCCGCAACTTTATGGTACCAATAGAAGTCGCCACTTACAATATCCCTGGGCTTATAGAACACCATACCGTTAATTCCAATTCCAGCGGCAAGATCTTCCCCTGGCAAGAGCGACTCCTGAATATTTCTTGCGTACTGAATGCTATCCAGTATTTCTTTGTTCTTAGCTTCCACTTCACGGTTCTTAACCGCAAGTAGTTTATTGGTTTTACGCTTGTTCCAGAACCCAACCAATACCAGCACCAGAAGAACCGTCACCACAAGTCCACCAATGGTTCCGAGTAAGATCAATTGATCTTGCTTCGCAATCTTCACTGCATCCAGTTCCTTTCCTCTATTCAGCGCGCGTATTTTCTCCTCCTGAATTTGGTTGTTGGTCTCCAATTCAATCTTACTCAGCTTGTCCTCAAACTTTTGCTTATTGATCTCTGTCGCCAACTTCGCATGCTTCTCTCCATACTCATATGCCTTCTGCCATTTTCCCTGTTGCTGATAAATCGCTTTAAGCACATCGTACACCGTGACCAAAATCTCGTTGTAAGCTGCCTGCGTACATATTTCCTCCGCAGCCAGTACAAGTTCTTCTGCTTCTTTGATCTTTCCTTCCATCGAAAGGAAGTTCGCGTAGTTCACGTACGTTTCCGCTAACTGCAATAAGAAGCCTCCGTCCTTGGCGTGCATGATTGACTTCTGGTAAAAGTTCTCCGCCTTGGGCCTGTCCTCCATTTTAAGGTACAGGTCTGCCACATTGAGATAGGTAACCGCCAGCTGGTAATCGTTCTGGTTCTGCTGCATGAATACCATAGCCTCTCGGAACAGCTTCAGGGAATTGTCGAAATCACCTGCCCTCTTGTACATAATAGCCAGATTGGCCTTTAATTCTGATCGCCTTTTTTCAGATGAGCCTTGTGACAAGCTCAAAGCCTCCCGCATGTGTACAAAAGCGTTGGCAGTGTCGTCTCGGATATAGAATAGAATTCCTATGAGATTCTCTGCAGAAGCCCAAACAGATGAATCCTGAATCTCTTTGGCCATTGCAAGGCCATCGTAAGCGAACTGTGTAGCGTCATTTACTTTGCCCTGCTTCCTTAATGCACTACACATCTGTAAGTGCCCTAAAACGCAAACCTTCTTCCTGATTCCACCCTGTTTGCAACAAGCCAGGAGGTACTTCAGGTACTTTTCTGCCATTCTGATATCCCCCTTCATTAGACCATGTGAAGACAACATGTACAATGTCTCTGCTCTTAGACTATCCAGATTGTCATCGATCGTCATCTGAAGCGCGGACTGAAGATTCATGAAGCGCTGGTCATCATCAATTTTCCCCTGTGATCTAACGTGAATCTCGTGCAGGATACTTACGCGTTCCTTGGATGTACTCACTTCACTCAAAGCTGATTGCAAAGAGTCAAGTGCCGGATCTTGTCCGAATCCAGTCAAGGTTAATAGCAGAAAGCAGATAAAGGTGAATCTCACGTTTCGAATTTACCCAATTGGTCTCTTACGGTCGGGCCCGAATCCATTTTTTATCTTTGGCCACCCATGGAGATTCCATTTGATGAAATATCAAGGGAGCAGTGGCTTCAACAAGTAGCGAAAGAGCTGAAAACAGAAATGCCTGAAGAAGGGCTGAGTTATCAACTTGAAGACCTTACCATTAGCGCTGGGCCTACCCGCGATAATCCACGCTCAGAGGCGCTTAGAACACTATTTGATAACCTCTCCTCCAATTGGGATATTCTGGTACCTGCTTCAGGGCAATTTTCTGAAGAAGAACTGCTAAACTTGGGCGCAACAGCAGTATTAGATTCAGAGAGAATACATATATTTGATAATGAGCAACATAACATTGACATAAGGCAATTTAACGGTATATCACTTACAACTTCAGAATCTATTGCAATCGGATTGCTAAATGCGTCCAAAGCCTTACAATCAAAGGAATTCAAGAGAATCAATGTGGTGATACCGCTTTCCTCTCAATTTTACATGAACATTGCCGCTTTAAGGGCGTTTCGATGGCTTTTCACGCAACTCCAAAGGCATTTTGATCACAATTGTGAATTGTACCTGCACGCGCAGGCCAAACATGACGAATCTGCAAGTGCTGAAGACGCATTGATTGGATACACTTGCCAAGCTGTTTCTGCTATTGCAGGAAAGGCTGATGGCGTACAATTGCCCTTGTTTAAGAACGAAGACTCCATATCAGGTTACCGCCTGAGTATCAACATCTTCAATTTGCTTCGCGTTGAATCACTGCTTGATCAACACGCGGAGGCTGCCAGCGGCTCCTGGTTCATTGATGGTCTTACTACAGCACTGATCGAGAAATCATGGAATTGGCTATTGGCCATGAATGCTAATGGCAAAGGCGAAAGAATCCTGAGCGGTGAATACACATTAATAAAGGAGCTTGATGTCGATTGATACACTGGACATATGGCAACCGTTCGAGCTAGCGACTGAACGCAAGGACTTCACTTTTTCAGAAGGTATTTCAGTAGTTGACACTCACCAAAATGCGGAAGCAGCAAGGACCTCGCACAAGAGGTACACCTCGGGTATTGCTCCGTATCTGGGAGGCCCGTATGGCACTATGTACCTCAACCGCCCTTGGACCATTCGGCAATACGCAGGCTTCTCCACCGCAGAAGATTCAAATGCCTTCTATCGCAGAAACCTTGCAGCAGGACAGAAAGGACTGTCTGTAGCATTTGATCTTGCTACGCATCGAGGATATGACAGTGATCACGAACGTGTTCGTGGAGATGTTGGAAAAGCCGGTGTGGCCATTGACACCATTGAGGACATGAAGATCCTTTTTGATGGCATTCCATTGGGTGAAATGTCTGTTTCCATGACCATGAATGGCGCAGTTATCCCTATCATGGCATTCTACATCGGAGCAGCACTGGAACAAGGAGTTGACAAAGACCAACTGAAGGGGACCATCCAGAACGATATTCTGAAGGAGTTCATGGTGCGAAATACGTTCATTTATCCACCACTGCCCTCGGTAAGGATCATCTCAGATATCTTCAAGTATACCAGTCAGCACATGCCGAAATTCAACTCCATCTCTATTTCGGGGTATCATATGCACGAAGCCGGTGCACCAGCAGACCTGGAGTTAGGTTATACGCTCGCAGACGGATTGGAGTATCTACGTACAGGTGTCTACTCTGGTCTTGATATTGATGAGTTCGCACCAAGACTGTCGTTCTTTTGGGCTATTGGTATGAACCTCTACATGGAAATCGCCAAGATGAGGGCAGGCCGCGTGTTGTGGGCAAGAATTGTGAAACAATTCAATCCCAAGAATCCAAAATCTCTGGCGCTTCGAACCCACTGTCAAACTTCCGGGTGGAGTCTTACAGAACAAGATCCATACAACAACATTGCACGAACCACGGTTGAAGCGTTAGGAGCCGTAATGGGTGGAACACAGAGTTTGCATACCAACTCCTTCGATGAAGCCATTGCATTGCCTACTGATTTTTCTGCTGCGATCGCAAGAAATACACAGCTGTACATTCAGAAGGAAACAGGTATTACAAAAGCGATCGATCCATGGGCAGGCTCCTGGTATATAGAAAGTCTTACCAACGAATTGATCGAGAAAGCCTGGGGCCACATTGAAGAGATTGTGGAAGCAGGAGGAATGACCAAAGCCATTGAAGCAGGTATTCCCAAGTTGAAGATTGAGGAAGCCGCCACGAAACGCCAGGCAAGAATAGACGCTGGAGAAGACATTATTGTTGGTGTAAATGCTTTCAGGACGGACGAGAAGACTGAGTTCGATATACTGGAAGTAGATAACACTGCCGTTCTCAACAACCAGGTCAAAAGACTGGAAGAGATCAAGGCGGCCCGTAATGAAGATGAAGTTCAATTCAAACTACAGGCTATCGAAAGAGCCACGGAAGATGAATCCGTCAACCTACTTGAGGTAGCGGTAGATGCCGCGTTGGCGAGAGCTACATTGGGTGAAATTTCCTACGCCATGGAGAAGAAGTTTGGTCGTTACCAGGCGAATATCCAATCGGTATCTGGCGTATATTCGTCCGTAGCCATGAAAGACGAAGACTTCATTAAAGCGCAGGATTTAAGCGATCAGTTTGCGAAGCTAGATGGAAGACGTCCACGAATCCTTGTGGCCAAAATGGGTCAGGACGGACACGATCGTGGTGCAAAGATCATTGCAACTTCGTTCGCGGATATTGGCTTTGATGTAGACATTGGCCCATTGTTTCAAACACCAGCAGAAGTAGCCAAACAAGCAGTGGAGAATGACGTACATCTTCTTGGCGTTTCGTCACTTGCCGCTGGTCATAAGACTTTGATCCCTCAGGTGATTGAAGAGCTCAGGAAACTAAATCGTCCAGACATTGTGGTAATTGCTGGTGGCGTAATCCCTGAACAGGACTATCAATTCCTGTATGATGCTGGTGTTGCCGGTGTATTTGGACCTGGCACCAAAATCCCTGTGGCTGCGGGTCAAATACTGGAATTGCTGATTCAGATCAGAAAGGACTCCTAAATTGTCCTTAATTATAGGCCTGACGCACGTAACCTAATTTCAGGTAGCCCGTATCCACTTTTGAACTCTCTTCCGTACATCTGTTAATTAATGGCATCGGTCGATAGTTAAAAAGTATTCATCTAATATCCTGATGACCTCATGGCGGGTATGGTTATCTTCAAGAAGATTAAATGCCAATATGAAAAAGCTACTACTCTGGGTGGGCCTTGCTGGGTTCACATTTAATGGATTTGCTCAGTACACCGATCAAACGGAAAACGAACGAAAGCAACAGTTCGAACAGTTTCTGAGACTCCATCCATACAAAAACACTCCGCATTATACTGAAAAGCAGCTGAAGGCCATTCCTAAAAAGGATCGCCCGGATCTTGCCAATCAGCAGAACTTCATCCAAACGATGGATCCGAATCTAGGGTATCCCCCGCCAAATGGTTTGATCAATGCCCATTTGCTAACGGATAAAATCACGAAGCAGAAAATGGGGTTGAAGACAGCCATCTCAGGTATCAGTTGGACGGAAAGAGGTCCGGATAACGTTGGAGGGCGTACACGTGCTTTGATGTTTGATCCTAATGATGGAACCGGAAGAACCGTTTTCGCTGGTGGCGTGGCAGGTGGACTTTGGAAGAACACCAATATTACAAGCTCGTCAACACAGTGGACTCCTATCAACGATTTCTGGGACAACCTTGCCGTAACCTCAATTGCTTACGATCCCTCTGCTACGCAGACCATGTATGCGGGAACCGGTGAAGGATTCTTCAACATCGATGCTGTTGTTGGTGGCGGACTTTGGAAGTCAACCAACGGGGGAACGTCATGGACACGGGTAAGTAGTACAACTGGCTCAACATTCAGGTACATCCAGAAAGTAATCGTTCATCCAACAACTGGTGATGTTTATGTTGCCACAAGGGATGGTGGAGTTCAACGTTCCCAGAATGGTGGTACTTCATGGACCAAAGTTCTGGGAAGTGGAACAGGTGCCTCAACCAACCGTGCAGCAGACATTGAGATAGGAGCTGATGGAACCATTTATGCGGGAATGGGCATGTTCTCTACAGATGGAATCTATAGCTCAGCCAACGGAAATGCTGGTACATGGACCAAACTGAACACAGGTGGTAACGGATTTCCAACCAGTGGAATCAGAAGAATTGAAATTGCCTGCGCACCAAACAATGCGAACGTGATCTACTGTATTGTTCAGGATGGTGGTTCAGCATTGGATGACATTTACAAATCAACCAACAAGGGTTCAACCTGGTCGACTTGCGCCAAACCAAACGATGCCGATGGAGGTATCCCTGCAAGTGACTTCACCAGAGGTCAGGCATGGTATGATCTTTCTATCGCAGTGGATCCGAACAATTCGAATACGCTTATAGTGGGTGGCATCGACCTGTTTAAATCTACCAATGGTGGTACAAGCTGGACGCAGATCTCACACTGGTATGGGTGCTGTGGTTTCCAGGAAGTGCACGCGGATCAGCATGCTGTAGTATATAAGCCTGGATCAAGTACAGAGATCATTTTCGGGCACGATGGTGGTGTGGGTTACAGTTCCAACGGATCTGCCACTACACCAACAATTGGTGTCCGCAATAACGGCTACAATGTAACGCAGTTCTATGCTGGTGCTATCAATGGTACAACAGGATCAAACAATATGATCGCTGGTGCACAGGATAATGGAACGCATAAGTACACCACACCTGGGGTTAACTCAACTTCCGAGGTTACTGGTGGCGATGGAGCATTCTGTCACATTGACCAGAGCAATGGTAACAACCAGATCAGTCAGTACGTGAGAAACGTGGTGTACCGAACTACAAACAACTGGGGTAGTTCCTCGAACCTGTTCACGCCTGATCAAAGTACCGGGCTATTCATCAACCCTTCGGATTACGATGACAAAGAAGACATTTTCTATTCTGGATTTGCCAATGGTAGCAGTATTCGCCTGAAGCGAGTGACAAGTCCATTTGGCTCTGCGACAGTTGGTACAGTTACAATTGCATCAGGTAGTGCAGATGTATCACACATCAGTGCATCGCCTTACGCATCAGGTGGAAACTCCACACTGTTTGTAGGAACAGATGCCGGTGCTGTATACAAGGTGACCAACGCTCAATCCGGATCACCGGGAATTTCTAACATCAGCACTGGCCTCCCAGCAGGTAACATTTCCTGTATTGCCATTGGTGCTTCAGAGCAACAATTGCTGGTTACCCTATCCAACTATGGTGTTACCTCCATCTGGGAAAGTATGAATGGTGGTGGCTCTTGGACCAACAAGGAAGGTAACCTGCCTGACATGCCGGTACGTTGGGCACTCTACAATCCTAACGATTATAACCAGGCGTTAATCGCCACGGAAGTTGGTGTATGGTCTACAGACGACCTTTCTGCAGGGAGCGTTGACTGGGATCCTACGAACACCGGTCTTGCTAACGTTCGTACAGACATGCTTCAATTGCGTGGGTCGGACAATACAGTAATGGCTGCCACTCACGGTAGAGGCGTGTTCACTGCAACGATCCCAGCAACTGGTGTGAAGCCGGTCGCAGCGTTCACAGGAACACCAACTACAGTGTGTGAAGGTGGTAACGTGAACTTCACAGATCAGAGTACGAATAGCCCTACAGGTTGGACCTGGACGTTTGCGGGTGGAACACCTTCTGCTAGTTCAAGCCAGAACCCAACGGTAACCTATAACACTGCCGGTAATTACACGGTGCAGTTGATAGCTACAAATGCTTCTGGTAGTGACACATTGATCCAAACAAACTACATCACAGTTAATGCAGCTCCAACACCATCAACAAGCTCAACGAATGAGACATGTGCTGGTAATGATGGAACGGCTACAGCTAATGGTGGCGTTTCTTACCTATGGGATGACCCGCTGGCACAAACAACACCTACAGCAACTGGCCTGGCGGCAGGTACTTATAACTGTACTGTAACCAATGCCCCTGGATGCATCACAATTGTACCCGTGGTGGTAGCGGCCGATACATGTGTACAACTGACCTCTCTGAGAACGCCACATTGTGGAATTACACTTAACCAGAATCTGGATAATGATCTTAGATCTTATCCGGTATCAGGAGCAACAGCTTACCAGTATGAACTTAAGCCAGTAGGTGGTGGTCCAACACTTTACTACACGCGTAATGGAAATCACAGGTTCAAAGTGGGCTGGGTTCCAGGTGTTTTGATGGGTAAAACCTACGACATCCGTGTAAGAGCTCAGGTGCTTGGTGTTTGGGGTGTTTACGGAACGGTATGCAGCATCAATACTCCAGGAGGTCCTGTAATTACATCTGCCTTGAGACCTGCATACTGTGGTATAACACTAGGAAGTTGGAGTGCACATGTGAGATGTAAGACACCAGTAGGTGCAACAGGTTATGACTGGATACTTATGCCTCAGCCATCTGGTACACCACTGAATCATTCAACGAGTGGAACCGGATCGCATAAACTTTGGCCATCCACAGTAACTGGTATTCAACCAAGTACCACGTACGCTGTAATCGTTAGACCAATTATTGGCCCAACAACTGGATCGTATGGAGACACTTGTCTGTTGACAACACCCTCTACTCCACCAATGCAGGGTCCTCCAAACATGAGCAGACTTGCTTCATCTGACGATGAGGAGGATATGTATGAAATGGGGTACATCTTGCTTGAATCAAGTCTATATCCTAACCCGAATGACGGTTACGAAGTAACACTTGATGTAAGAGGATTGAGCAATGAGGAAGCGAATGTGGCGATCTTTGACCTTTCAGGAAGACAGATCGTTGCCAAGAGACTATCCCATGCGGACGGTCACGCGATACAGACGTTCCGATTTAACGAAGTACTCACTTCAGGTGTATACCTCGTGAGGATCAGCAATGGAAACAGAAGCCAGACCAAGAAACTGGTTATTAGATAATACTGTAGTTACTAAAAGTGAAAGGCGACCTGCGGGTCGCCTTTCCTTTTTACATTTGTTTCATGCGACCCTTTTTACTTGGCGGACTTTTCATCGCACTGCTTTCAGCATGCAGTGTTCCCAAGACGATTACGGAAACGGCACAAACCCTGGATCAGGGAAAAATGCGCGCACATGTTGGTCAATCCACCAACATCCCCACCGCTGCGCCAGCAAAAGTGGTTGAAGTGATCACCAACGGTGTGGGCAATGTAGCTACCGACACTTTCATCGTTGACGAAACATTTCATCAGGTTACTGAAGCTCTCATTGCACAGGCGGTAGATCCTGTGGCTTCTTCCGTTGACTTTGGTCTTCGCATCGGTGCGGCAAGGAATTTTGATATCGGTTACAAGTTCATGGGGGGCACACACGGTATTGATTTCAGATACCAATTGGTAGGCGGAAGAGCAGGCACAGCGGTACAGAACAGTGGTCGCTACAATGCTAGTCTGGGACTGCTTGGTACAACTAAGAAACATAAGCTTCCCTCCTTTGCTGATAATGTTCTGGGATTGATCTTCGATTACGGTATAAGAAGAAGTGAATTGACCTTCAAACTGATGAACAGTATTTCCCTCGGAGAAAACGAAGAATATGGACACATCGGTTTCGGACTAAGCTACAGCCATGCCTTCGTTAGTTATGGCTTCAAACCTAAAACTGCCTTCGCAGTGGTTGGTGCTCTAAACAACGTTAATCTGCTAAACACCTTTCCTAACCATAAGACGAATTTCGGAGGCTTCGGGGGGTATATCAATTTCAAGGTAGGCTACAAATACGTCTACTTCTACTCTGCTGTTGCCTTCTTCTATACAGATTATGGCACATACAATCTTTTCGCTGACCGTACGTATAGCTTTAGTGGCATGACTATTGTGCCTAGTTTTGGGTTAGTATTTAATCTCTATGAACCTAATTAGACTCTTCACTGCTGTTCTTATACTAGGTGCAAGCACCTGTATGGCACAAACCAAGCTCTATCGGGGCTCCAATACAATGAAAACGGATTGTATCTATTCCGTATCCAATAATGAAGTGTTCCGCGGAGACTGTAACGATTCCAGATGCAGGGTTTATACCATACGTGACAACAGGATTTACCTGGGCACCTCCATTTCTGATTTTGATTGCATCTATTCTCTGCACGATGGAAAGATCTACAGAGGGGCCAGCAAATCTGTGTTTGATCTGTTGTACACTATTGAAGACAACAAAGTGTACATGGGCAGTTCTACTTTCACCTTTGATTGCGTGTATACTATTGCTGGCGGAAGAATCTACCGGGGTGACAGTAATTCCACATTCAACCTGGTTGGAACAATCCAGGGAGATATTAAATATGCCTGGGTATTCTGTGCGCTTGGTTTTTAATTCGTGCAGTGTTGCGCTGGGAAAGGGTAATTCATTAATTTCGCGCAAAACGTACCAACATGATAGATGACAAGGCAAATGCGTTGATTGATAAGATTCTTGCTGACTACGAGAAGAATGGAGCTACAGCAGATGTTACTGTACCGATGATCAAAGACCTTCGTCAGATCGCTAAAGACAGCCAGGACCCACTTGTGATCAGGGTTCTTAGACATACTTCAGATTTCATCACAGACAACGAAGGGTTTGATTTGGATTACTTCGCTGAAACTTATGATGAAGAGGAGGATGGAGAGTACATTGAGGAAGATCAGGACAGCTTCGTTTACCTAATGGAGCTTGTGAAGCAAAGCGACAATAAGTTCAATAGAGAAGAGATCAGAAAGTACGTAGACCTACTGAAATAGATCATGAAGAGCTCATTAGCGGCCGCAGGCTTAGCGGTATTGATCCTTACGGGATGCACTAACGACCAGAGCTCTGACTTCGATATTAACCCTACACTTTCCAATTACATTGATCTTCAGCAGGATTTGCTGATCAATGATTCGTCTATTATTGCATGCAGTGCTGGTTCTTCAGCTGGCATTGACATATTCTTCTATCCCACTACAGGAGCCAAAGAGTTCCGGTACTTTGAGGCCAAGGGAACCAGCATAGATGAAGGCGACTTCAGCCTTTATGTTGAACGAAAATTTGAACTCAAAGACGTCTTCAATGGTTACTTAAGAAGGTTTGAGCATACCGCGCCCGAACAAGCAGAGTTTTGGTGTATTGTGACTTACAAGAACGATACCAGCCTCAACATTTGTCAGCCTATTAGAATTAAGCAACATACCAAACCAACATTGAAATCGTCTAGCGTTACCATTGATCAAACCACCAGCCTTTCCCCAAAATTTACATGGGGAAACGAAGGCATCACCGACAATGCGATCTACTTCCAGGTAGTATCCAACGCGAGTGGGGATTTACTCTCGGGAACCTATACGTATGATACCACATGGACTTTCTATAATCTTTCTAATGTGGTATTGAATGTTCGGGACGTCAATCCAGCACCTACCCTATCCGTTGGGAATATGTATGGATTTACAATGATGGCTGTAAGTCAGGACAACTGGGTAAACCAGGTCATTGAAAAATCGTTTACCGCTCAGTAATGTCAGAATTCAACCTCAACGCAGAATTTAGCCCGACTGGCGATCAACCAGAAGCCATCTCGCAACTGGTGGATGGTTTCAATCAGGATCAAAAAAGACAGACGTTGCTCGGTGTTACAGGCTCGGGAAAGACGTTCACCATGGCGAATGTCATTACCGAGTTAAATACACCAACATTGGTACTCAGCCATAACAAAACACTGGCTGCGCAGCTGTACGGGGAGTTCAAACAGTTCTTTCCTGAAAATGCGGTGGAGTACTTCGTTTCCTACTACGACTACTACCAGCCCGAAGCTTACCTGCCCGTTTCTGACACCTACATTGAGAAGGATCTTTCTATCAATGATGAGATTGAGAAACTGAGGCTCAGCACCACTACTTCTCTCCTATCGGGAAGAAGAGACATTATCGTTGTCTCATCTGTTTCGTGCCTTTACGGCATTGGAAATCCAGACGACTTTGGTGAGAATACGGTCCGTGTAAGGGTGGGCGAAGTGCTGGCCAGAAACAAATTCCTTCACTGGTTGGTACAGGGATTGTATTCAAGAACAACCCGGGAACTTGGCCGTGGCAACTTCAGGGTTACGGGTGACACGGTAGACGTATACCCTGCTTACACAGACATTGCATACAGGATCATATTCTGGGGTGATGAGATTGAACTTATTGAGAGCTTTGACCCGATCAATGGGAACAAGCTTGAATCATTCGAAGCGCTTACAGTATACCCTGCCAACATTTTCGTAACCACACAATCGCGCATGCAAGGTGCGATCCATGCTATTCAGGACGACCTGATGAAGCAGGTTGATTATTACAAGGAAGTGGGGAAACACCAGGAGGCAAAACGGTTACTGGAGCGTACAGAACTCGACCTAGAAATGATGCGTGAGTTGGGGTACTGCTCCGGCATCGAGAATTATTCAAGGTACTTCGATGGTCGTGATGCCGGAACCCGTCCATTCTGCTTGCTGGATTACTTCCCAGACGACTACATGCTTGTTGTTGATGAAAGTCACGTGACTATTCCTCAGATACGTGCCATGTACGGTGGAGATAGATCAAGGAAAGAAAACCTGGTAGAGCATGGATTCCGTTTGCCTGCCGCACTCGACAATAGGCCTTTGAAGTTTGAGGAGTTTGACGGCCTATTGAACAACGTTCTGTACGTTAGTGCCACTCCTTCGGATTACGAACTCGAGCAAAGTGCTGGCGTCTTTGTGGAGCAGATCATTCGACCGACAGGTCTGTTGGACCCGGTTATCGAGGTTCGACCTACACAAAATCAGATAGATGATTTACTGGAAGAGATTCAGGTAAGGGCTGAAAAGGACGAGCGGGTTCTCGTTACTACACTTACCAAGAGAATGGCGGAAGAGCTTACCAAATACCTTGAAAAAGCAGGTGTTCGGGTGAGGTATATCCATTCCGATGTAGATACACTTGAACGGGTTGAAATTCTTCGGGATCTGAGATTGGGAATGTTCGATGTATTGGTAGGCGTGAACCTCCTACGGGAAGGATTGGATCTACCGGAGGTAAGTCTGGTTGCCATTCTGGACGCAGACAAGGAAGGTTTTCTTAGAAATGTGAAATCACTGACGCAGACCATCGGTCGTGCAGCGAGAAACGTGGAAGGTAAAGCCATCATGTATGCAGATAAGATGACACGCTCAATGGAGCAAACCATCAGCGAAACCAACCGCAGAAGGGAGAAGCAAATGGCTTACAACGAAGAACATCAAATCACTCCACAGGCCATTCAGAAAACGAAGGAGCAGATTCTTGGTCAGAGTACGGTAGCCGGTGCAAATGGTGGTAAATACTACGCAGGTGCTGACGATTATCAAGTGGCGGCTGATCCTGTTGTGAAATACATGGACAAGGAGCAGCTGCAAAAGGCGATCGCCAAGACGAGAAAATCAATGGAACAGGCAGCCAAAGAATTGGACTTCATTGAAGCAGCACGCTACCGGGATGAAATGTACGAGCTGCAGCAACTACTGGAAAAAGCCGACTAATGCAATTCATTGTCTTTCTGAGAGGTATCAATGTAAGCGGCCAGAAAAAGATCAAAATGGCCGAATTACGTGAGGCCTTGAGTGGCGCAGGCTTTGCTGGTGTTCAATCGTATATCCAAAGTGGAAACCTCATTGTAGAATATGACGGCCTTTATTCCGAAGTTGAAACCCGGGTAACAGAGGTGATAAAGGATAGGTTTGGTTTTGATGTCCCTACCATTGCGAGAACGAGGGGGCAATTAAAACAGATCCTCGTTGAATGTCCCTATCTGAATACTGATCGTGAGGAGCATCGATTATTCTTTACGCTATTAAAGCATGCACCTGAAGATGCGAATCTGGAGAAACTGAATACCTATGAGTATCCCCCGGAGGAGTGGATCTGCAAGAACACACATGTTTATGGTCATTCTCCTAATGGTTTCGCAAAGGCCAAATTGAGTAATAATTTTTTCGAGCGAATTTTGCGGGTCGATGCTACAACTCGTAATTTGAAGACCATGCGCCACATGATTGCGATGACTGAAAATCCGGAAATATGATCAAAGGAGTTCACACCATGTTCTATTCTTCGGACCCGGAGGGTCTGAGGGAATTCTTAAGCGAAAAGTTGGGATTGAGTGGTGTCGACATTGGTGAAGGTTGGATGATTTTTGACCTGCCAGAGGCCGACATGGGCGTGCATCCTACAGAGCATGAACATGAAGCAGTAACTCCCTCAGGTACAGCACATTTATCGTTCTACTGTGAGAACATAGAAGAAACCGTAGCAGAGCTACGATCCAAAGATGTTGAGTTCAAAGGTGAGATCGAAGACCTTGGCTGGGGGTTTGTGACCCAGATGAAGGTACCGGGAGATTTTTATGTACAGCTATACCAACCCAAGTACGGTCGGTAAATGCTGATCACCGATCTCTGTGATGACTTTCTTGCTCATCCATTTGATGAACAGGCTTATCTGGCATCACATCCCGTGGTATTCGAAGACTACGCCCTCAAGTTCCAGACAAACGATCAATGGGCCAATATCTCCGAGGAACAACTGGGTCATAATCGCGCACTTGTGGTTCAATGTATTGATGAGCTTAGAAACAATCCAGAATGGAATGAACTAACAGATGGCGTGGAGGTCGTTCTTTTCATCGGCAGGGGCGACAGCAATGGGCATGCATGTTTGAATGGCGATCAGGGGGTTGCGTACCTTGCTCTCGAACATTACACTACACTGCCCTACTGCCAGACATTCGTTACTCATGAGCTCACTCACGCAATCCATTATCAACACTGTAAGGACTTATTCTCCCGAACCTGGGAAGATCATAACCTATGCTCACGCCTTTTAATCACAGAGGGGTTGGCCACGTTAGCAACGTGCAAATTCGCGGGTCTGAGTTCAAAAGAAGCACTCTTTGCAGATTATTTTACCGATCACCAAATAGAGGACATGCTCCAAACGTGGTTGGCCAGCGAACCCGAGTTGTTACGATTTGCCATGGACGCGTTCCATGAACCACTTAAAAAAGGTGAGCTGTTTTGGCACCATTCGCAATCTGAAGCCCCTCTTTATTCACGTGCCGGATATTGGCTTGGAATGCGGGCCATAGAGAATATTGGTGAGGGTTTGACACTACGAGAATTGTTCAGCCTGCCGCAGACAACATTCGAAAAGCTCTTGCTTCAATCGCTTCAGTCCAGGTACGATAATATCACGTAGATCTCCACCTGTGTAGATGGGGCGATTATGGAATAATTACATCCAACGTGTTAAACCCCCAAAGCCAATGTTTTGGGAGTTCGCACGAAAACAATACTACCTGTCCTCTGCTGGTTGATCTGCTGTTTAACCACCAAAGCCCAGCTCTACAACTACGTCCCTCTCACATTCGAGAACCTGGAGGTGAACCCCGGAATCGTTGCCAAAAGGTCATTCAACGACCGAATAGCTTTTTCACATACGCATGGTTTCAACACTTCAACCATATGTGATCAATTGCACTACAGTCATTACTTCAAATCAGCCTTTACAGGCCTCGGAGTAGCCCTTAACCGTATTTCCTATGGGAAGAACAATGTCATTCACAGTGGTGGTATAGCCGTTGGTTATCGCAACATGATTGCCAAAGATATCCCCATTCGCTTCGGTGGATTCTTCAGATACGTCAACACCTACAGTAACGAGAATACGTTTGATTACTACGAGATTGACCTGCATCCAGGTAGCCCCTTTTCAAGAAACCAGCAGATGGTCAACTGGTCAGTGATGGTAGGTGATCCAAAGAGTTCCAATTACGCTTTCTTCGGAATGCAAAACCTGGCACTCCCGTGGTCTGACAGAGATACAGTTCACCAATTCGGGCTTCAACAAACATGGGAAGCAGGTAACCTGATACCTGCTTTGGGCGGACAGGCACACAACAGATTAACCTACTCAGGGCGCAGAAGAGTAATGCCTGACAGAGAAGTCTTCGAGCATTACGTTAACCTGCGAACAGCATTCCTGCATTTGAGCAGAAAAGTCTCTACGTTAATTGGGGGTCGTGTGGGATGGTCACAGGATGATTACGTACACATCGCACCGGCATTCACCCTCTTCACAGAAAGATTCGCGTGGACAATTGCATATAACCAGCATTTGTCCACAGGTAGCGCAACAGCGCCTCCTTCATCAATTCAGACAAGTCTAACTTATATCTTCTACAAATGATACGATTCGTTACCATCTCTTTGATTGTTGCTTCAATATCTGCAATCGGACAAACCATTGAATCTCAAGGAAATTTGCAATCTGTGATGATCTACAATTCTTCAGCGGAGATGCACTATACCAAGGACGTGCTCATCCCGAAGGGTAAAAGCACGATCGTATTTACGCAACTTACCCCTTACATCGTTGACAATACGCTCAACGTATCGATCAAAGATCAGGGTGTTGAAATCGTTAACGTTTCAGATAAGATCAACCACATCCGGGCCCGCAAGCTTAAAAGTGAGCGCATTGCTGCTTACAAAGACAGCGTGAAGCGGTTGAATCATGAACGTTTCCTCATTGACTGTAGAGTAAAGGCGTGGGAACGTGAGAAAGAACTACTGTTTCGCGGTGAAGCCATTGGGGGAGTTGCCCAGGGGGTTTCAGTAACTGAGATCGAGAAAGCTGCTAACTTCTTTTCGAACCGGTACTACCAACTCACAACGGACATTTATCATTCTAAGAATGACATGCAGAAACTTGCCGATCGCGCTTCAAAATATGATCAGCATATCAAGACACTTTCGGTAAATACCGCAAAGCCTGGATCTGAAATTGAGATCACTGTAAACAGTGAGCGGAGACAAACGGTTAATGTGGATTTCCAATTCCTGACCTCCAAAGGGGGATGGGCACCCAGCTATGATTGCAGGTACCAAGGCCCCAACAAGCCGATCAAGTTTGTTTTCAGAGCCAACGTTTTCAATGCAAGTGGCACTCCATGGGAGAACGTAAAAATCAAGCTATCCACTGCTAATCCAATGATGGGCTTCAATGCGCCTTCAATCAACGATAAAGGTGGAAGAACCGTTGCTTCCAACGATGGCAAGGTAACCTTCAAACAAATCCAGGTGGCCAATGCCATCGCTACCTACGATATCAAACAGACACAAACCATCCCTTCGGACTCCAAGCCATATTTGGTAGATGTAGAATCGTATGAGATGAAAGCCAGTTTCAACTACCTGCTGATCCCTAAACTAGATCCTAACGGGTTCCTGATGGCAAAGGTAGCGGACTGGAACAAGTACAACCTTATTCCCGGTAATACCAAAGTTTATAATCAGGGTTCCTATATGGGAAAGACATTCCTTAACACTTACTCTGACAACGACACGTTAAGCATCTACCTTGGAAAAGACGCCAATATAAAGACCTCGAAGAAGGAGATCATCAAAACCAATAAGAACAACCTGATCGGTAACTATTATGTGGAAAAGGCGGATATCAAGATCAAGATTAACAACAACTCGAATGTGAGCTTACCGGTGGAAGTTCTTGACCAGGTTCCCGTGTTCAGTAATAAATCTGATGTGAAGTTTAACCTACACGGAATTCCTGACAACCAGTACATTGATACCGAAGGATTGATCCGTTGGAAATTCCAGTTGCAACCCAACGATTCAAGGGAACTGGCTTACAAGTACGACATCAAGGAACCCAAGTCAGGCAGTGGGCATTATGCACCTAAACTGCGTAAGTTCAGAACGATTTCGTGTCCGTCTTTTTAGCGGTTACCTGACAATCAGACGATTAAGAACCCTGGTTACTTAAGTATTCTTAATTTTGTAACCATGAGGTATTTGGTCGCTACTTCATTCATTATCCTACTCCTGGGTTGCAGAAAGGATGACAACTCCACTGTTGACTGCAATGCCAATGTGGATAATGCCATCGAATGTGATGCTATTGAGGTAGCTTCTTCCGTGGATGGTTTCATCGTGAACTATTACTCAGATGGTATTACCAAGGAAAGTGAAGGCAACTACGAGGACGGTGTCCCTGTTGGTTTCTGGAAGTTCTACTATCCCGATGAAACCTTGAAAAAGGAGGGAAATTTCGTTGACAAAAAACTGGATGGTTTCTGGAAGCTTTATTACGAATCAGGGAATTTGAAAGAAGAAGGGAATTACCATGCCTGTGTGAAGACCGGACATTGGAATTTCTACTACGACCAATCCGGTAGCGCCATCGAAAGCAGTGGAAGCTTCCTTAACGGAAGGAAGGATGGGATGTGGAACTACTTTGATACGAATGGTGAGCTCATCTCAGAACAGACCTGTCCCTGATTTTAGTATTGAGTAGTTAGTAAGGAGTATTGAGATTGGTTCTATCCAACTCAATACTAAAAGCCGAAGGCGTACTAACTACTCAATACCCATTAACGATTCCTCCAGAAGTATGGCGTGAATAGGATAAGAACTGTGAAGATCTCAAGTCTACCCATCAACATCAATACAGATAATACCCACTTACCTATCTGAGGTACGTCTGCAAAGTTGGACACCGGTCCTACTGAACCCAATCCTGGTCCGATGTTACCTATAGAAGCAGCGGAGGCACCTATGGCCGAATCGAAATCCATCCCCAGGAACGCCATGATCACCGCTCCCAGTACAAAAAGAAGCAGATAGGTCAGGAAGAAAGCCAAAACATTAAAGACGATGTCTTGCTGTATGGCCTTTCCATTAAGCCTTACCGGGAATATCGCCTTTGGATGAAGTAACCGCTTGAATTCCATTGCACTGTTCTTGAAGAGTACGATCTGGCGAACCACTTTCACCGCACCAGAAGTAGATCCCGCTGATCCACCAAAGAACATCAGACACAGGAACAGAACCGTCACAAATGGTGTCCACGCTGTATAATCTGCCGTAACGAACCCAGTAGTGGTCAGAATGGCGACTACCTGGAACATCGCATCCCGTATCGATTGTTCAACGCTGGTATCCTGAACCAACACCACAACGGTTCCTACTACCGCCATAAAGATCAGCGTGATTAAAGCGTAGGTTTTGAATTCTTCGTTCTCCCAGACCTTGCTCCAATTAAATTTCAATGCGTAATACGTAACAATGAAGTTCGTACCCGCAATGAACATGAAGAGAATCACGATATACTGATCGTAGGCATTAAACGCTGCCATGCTGGCATTCTTGGTGGAGAACCCGCCTGTTGACATGGTTGACATGGAATGGTTCAACGCATCGTAGAAACCCATGTCACCAAACATCAGTAGCACAGTTTCCACCAGCGTAAGAATCACGTAGATCAACCAAAGGCGTTTGGCGGTTTCACGGATCCTTGGATGTAGCTTTTGTGCTGAAGGCCCGGGTGATTCAGCCGCAAACAACTGCATACCACCAATTCCAAGTATCGGTAGTATAGCTAACGTTAGTACGATAATACCCATCCCACCAATCCAGTGGGTAAGGCTTCGCCAGAACAACAACCCCTTTGGACAAGCCTCGATGTCATTCAACACGCTGGCTCCTGTGGTTGTATAGCCACTCATCGTTTCGAAGAACGCTGAGGTATAGTCAGGGATCATCCCACTGATGTAATAAGGAAGGGCACCCGTAAGTGAGAGCGTTAACCAGCTCATAGTCACGATCAGGTATCCATCTCTCTTTGAAATATCGAAATGCGCCTTTCTCTTGGTAGCGATCCACACCAGTAAGCCCACCACCAAGCAGATTCCAGCTGATATTAGAATGGAAATGTGATCGCCCTCTCCGTAGTACAAGCTGAACGGTAGACACAAAAGCATGAACAGCCCATTCACAATGACCAGGAGGGCACAGATATTAAATATACCTCTGAGGTTGAAGCCCATCAGGTAAAGAATGATTCGATCTTAGAAATGGCGTCAGGCATACAGAATACCACTACCCTGTCGTCTGCCTGTATCTGGAAATCTCCGAGGGAGATCATTCCAAAGCCATTTCGAACCACACCTCCCACGAAGCAATCCTTTGGAAGGTTCAGATCCTTGATAGGTGCCTTGGTGACAGGTTGGCCTTCCTTCACATGGAATTCCATTACCTCTGCCTCTGTTCCCTGAAGGTTTTTGATCGACACAATATCCGCCTTTCGGATGTACTTGAAAATGGTATTCGCAGCAATGATCTTCTTGTTCAGAAGTGCATCAATTCCAATGCTCTGTGATAAGCCGATGTAATTAATGTTTTCCACCAGAGCAATGGTCTTTTTCACACCGTGATTCTTGGCCACCAAAGACGACATGATATTGGTCTCTGAATTACCTGTTACGGCCACAAAAACATCCATCTCCTCGAGTCGTTCCTGCTGCAATAAATCCACATCGCGGCCATCTCCATTGATCACCATGATATCCGGAAATTGATCGGCCAATTCAAACGATTTATCCGGATCAATTTCTATCAGCTTGACGTTGTAGTTCTCCTCAAGAATTTCGGTGGTATTTATACCGATTTGGCTACCTCCGAGGATCATAACATTATCAATCTCAAGTGATTCTTTACCAGATAGTTGCCTTAGTTTATCTAAACTTCCAGGATGGGTGATGAAATACACCTGATCTGAACGCTGCATAACGGTGTCTCCACGAGGAATGATGGTGTGAGAATCACGTTGAATTGCCACCGGAATACAACTCAATTCTCTTAGTGTAGAACCGTATACAGAAAGTGGTTTTTCGAAGGCCTCTTCGTCTTTGCACTCCTTCATGCTCATACCCACCAGATACAACGCACCACCCTCAAATTCGTGTACGTCATTGAAGGCCGATTTCTGGATTAATCTTTCGATTTCCTTGGCCGCCAAATCCTGGGGTGAAATCATCACATCAATGCCAATACTTTTGAAATCAATGCTACTTCCGTGGGTAATAAATTCAGTGTTCCGCACTCGTGAAATAGTCTGCTTAACACCCAACCGTTTACCAAGCATCGCGATGGTAAGATTCGTAGTCTCCGATGAGGTAGCCGCAATGAGCATATCCGCCTGGCTGACCTCAGCATCCTGAAGCAGCTCAATGGATGTTGCATTCCCTTTTAGGGTCATTACATCAAGATGCGCCTCACAATGTTGTAGTCGTGAGTTACTGGCATCAATAAGAATGATGTCGTGTGATTTCCTGGACAGGAGTTTAGCTAAATGAAAGCCTACTTCTCCGGCACCTGCAATAACGATCCTCATCGCAATAATCTAATCAAAGGTAGTACTTCTGGGCGGAATCCCTGCTTCCTTTTTCTATCTTGACAATTCTATCGAAAAAGGAAGCAGGCTTGACCCACGATTCTGAACTCAAACCCTGGCAATCAAAGCTTCACGAGATCATCTTTGAAGCAGACACCACCGCTGGAAAGGCCTTTGATATTGGGCTGTTCATAGCAATTGTACTTAGTGTGGCCCTGGTGATGCTGGAGAGCGTGGAATCCATCGCCACCAAGTATGGTGAGCTTATCTGGCTGATGGAGTGGATTTTTACAATCCTGTTTACTATCGAATACATCGCCCGAATACTGGTAATCAAGCAGTCATGGCGGTACATCTTCTCGTTTTTTGGCTTGATAGATCTGTTATCCATACTTCCCACCTACCTCGGATTGTTTGTGGGAGGTGTACAATCACTGATGATCATCCGAACATTGCGACTGTTGCGGGTTTTCAGGGTGCTCAAACTGGTACGTTTCGTAGGAGAAGCAAATGTACTGCTTACCGCATTGAAGGCATCAAGAGCGAAGATCATTGTATTCATTATCAGCGTATTATGCATGGTTTGTGTACTTGGAACCCTGATGTACCTGATTGAAAGCCCCGAGGCCGGATTTACAAGCATTCCACGCAGTATTTACTGGGCTATCGTTACACTAACCACTGTGGGCTATGGCGACATCGCGCCTCAAACGGCTCTGGGACAGTTCATTGCATCTATTGTCATGATCCTTGGTTATGGCATAATCGCGGTACCAACGGGTATTATGGGTGCGGAGATATCGAGAGCCTCCTCAAAAGAGCTTACAACGCAATCTTGCCCTAACTGCAGCAAGGAAGGGCACGACAGCGATGCAGAACACTGTAAATTCTGTGGTGCACACCTGTAACACCATTCATTGTGCTGTACAACCGTAAATGGTCTACACTCCAACCCTTCCCTATTTCAATCGTATATTGCAATAGCATGCGAAAACCCCTAATCACTACAGTAATCTTACTATGGGCTGGCTGCCTGTTTGCCCAGATTCAACGTGGAGGCACACCACGTGCATGGGGAAGTGCATCTACGTTGAGCACTGCACAGTTCAATACTGAGGGTGTGAACATGACAAAATTAACGGCCGAGGATGCCATCAACGACCAGCGCAAGGACGTTGCTTGGAGATTTGGAGGCGTTATTAACCAATCGTTTGATCTTCGAACATCTGGTCAATGGCATCAGGTAACTGGTGGACGTATTTGTTTGCTTACTGTATACTCTCCAGGGGCCAACTCCCTCAATCTGAACTATAGTGATTTCAGTTTGCCACCCGGATCAGATCTTTTCATTTATACGCCAGACCGAAAGAACGTATTGGGGAGGTTTACACCCAGCAACAACAAGAACGGTGGTGCATTTGCTACCACTTTACTCCCAGGTGATAAATGCGTACTCGAGTATTTCGAACCTACCGCTCAAATGGGAAAGGGTGTTATCAAAGTACAGAGTATCGTTCACGGTTACCGTGGATTCTTTAGCAGTACAGAAAATTTTGGCGCCTCCGGTGGATGTAACATAGATATGATCTGTGATTCAATCCGTTGGTGGGATGAAGCACGAAGCGGGGTATTGATTGTTACGGGCGCAAACAACCGTGTGTGTTCAGGGGCCCTATTGAACAATACACGCCAGGACGGTACACCGTACGTACTGTCGGCTGCACATTGTGGAGTTCCACCGAATGCCATTTTCATGTTCAATTACAGGTCTCCAAGTTGTACCAACCAATCAGATGGCCCAACGGGTATGACCGTGGCAGGATGTACACCTTTGGCAGTAGATGGTCCATTCGACTTTAACCTGGTAAGACTGGATACCATTCCACCTGGATCGTACAATGTATTCTATAGCGGTTGGTCCAAAGACACTATCCCACCAGAATGCGCAACCGGTATACATCATCCACAAGGTGATGTACAGAAGATATCTCACGATTTTGATTCCGTTACCATTTCAGGATACTACTCCGCTGGAACCGATCACTGGCAGGTAAGAGACTGGAATACAGGTACCACAGAACCTGTAAGTAGTGGCTCGCCTTTATATGATGCACATCATCGCGTAATTGGACAATTGCATGGCGGAGCGGCTTCTTGTAGTAACGATGCGCAGGATTACTATGGTCAGTTTGCAGTGGCATGGGATACATACAGTGACTCAGCCAGGCAGCTTGAATATTGGCTTGACCCCGATGGCATACTCTCAGGTCAATACCTTCCAGGGTATGACCCCAGTGGACCTGTAGATCAAAGGGATGCCATGCTATTGAAGATCGTTGGCATACAACATTACTCGTGTCTGGATACGCTCGTACCAGGTGTGATCTTCCGCAACCACGGTTCTGATCCGCTTACGTCACTCAATATCCATTATTCAGTGGATGGGGGCACAGTAGTGACAACCAACTGGTCTGGAAACCTCACTTCTTACGATACCAGAAAGCTGTGGTTAAATCCTATGCCTCTGAGCCAGGGAAAACACACCATAAAAATCTATTGCTCCTCGCCCAATGGTTTGAGCGATATGTATCTGCTAAACGATACGCTCACGAAGACGTTTACAACCAACGATACGAACGTGGCAGCGACCATGACGTTCAAAACAGACAACTTTGGATCCGAGAGTACATGGAAGATCCTCGATCCTACCGGCACCGTATTGTATAGTGATGGGCCCTATCCCGATGTAGTGGGTGGTGTTGTGTATACTACTCCTCTGTGCCTGTGGGATGATTGCTTCCTGCTTGTGGTACGGGATCAATTTGCAGACGGTACATGCTGCACCTTCGGTAAAGGTTATCACCTCATTACCAATGCCATAGGAGATACCCTGGGGCTGGACACCAATTTCACGGGGGCCGTAGATAGCATAGCATTCTGTCCGGGAGATACATGTAACATCTACCTGTTCGGGAAGGTAACAGATGCGACCAACGGAACAAGCGCGGATGGCAGTGTAGACCTATTCGTAACGGGCATGCACCCACCGTATACTTACCAATGGAGTCCTGGTGGACAAACCACTCAAGACCTAAGCGGATTGAATCCGGGCACGTACAGTGTGCTTGTAACAGACAGCATGGGATGTAGCGATACTTTAGCCTTTACCATTGGCTCTTCTGTGGGCATTGATGATGCCCAGGAATTGCAATTCTCGGTCTACCCCAATCCAACCGAGGGATTGCTGTACATTCAAAATGATCACGAAGTGGATGTAGATGGTATGGTCACAGTTTATGATATGACTGGACGTGTGGTTATTCAACAGCAAATGGCCTTAACTCCAGGCAATAGAAAAATGATTGACTTACAGTCGTTAGATACGCAACTGGTAATACTACAAGTAAGTATGGGCCGCGAAAAGCGACACTTCAAGATAGTAGTGAGGTAATATTACTTACCCCAAACGTGTCTGTTCTGATCTTTTCTCGCACCAATTCTTCCGGAAGACTTCACCTTCGCTCTGTTTCCTTTAGTCGTAGAAAGCGACTTCTTGCATGAATGGAATAAGAATGCAGCGCCAAAAACAACACCTGATACAAGTAAGACTCTTATTGCTTTAGACTTCATAACCGTTAATTTAAAACTTCCCAATCTGGTCCAAAATCTCCAATAAAGTTAAGAATTCCTGCTTCAATTGGTAGAGGACACCTAACTATCTAACGATTTTGGTATTCAATTGTTTTAACACAAGAACCGTGCAAATTCCATAAAAGAGGTAGAATTAGGTTCAAATCAGACCTAATATGCTCCGTTTCGCTTGCGCATGAACCATTCAGCTCCAAGTAACGCAACAATCACAAAAAAGATCCATTTCCAGTTGATGAGCTCAAATAGTTCCTCATTGGAATGCTGAACTGTAACTACGTTCTCATTCTCTGCCAGGGCGTCTACCCAAGCCGACAATCCACCAGCATACAAGACTTCACCGCCAGAATTCTCTGCCATCTGGTAAAGCACGCGATGATCGGCAGAAGCGTTCAATTGCTCTATATTCAACTGCTGAACAGTGAAGGACCCGCGTTCCTTATGGTCGTTGCCACCATGACTCGTCTTTGCCAGGTATTTGTATTCTCCCACAGGTAGCCTTCCAATATCGAGGTAATACACCTTACCACTTCTGGCCAGTTTGTATTCGTACTTCTTATCAGCCGCGTCCGTAATGATCAGATCCACCTCAGGCTCATTGATCAACTCATAACTATCGTCATACAACTGAGCGTCAAATACCACGGATTCATTCTCGAACACCTTGTTGTCGCAACGTACACGGAAGGATGACTTATCTACCTTCAACGAAAGGAATTGCACCATCTTCGTTGCAAAACCGTCAAACGCATCATGGTTTCCATGCATCTTGTACTCAGCCAGACGCCATCGCCACATTCCTTCACCCAGCACATAACCTTCTTTCACTCCATTTCTCCGCTTGAATCCAATCAATGGCGACTTTGTTTTCACCAGGCCGATCTTTTGACGGAACGCTACAATCATATCCTTGGCAGGCTGAAACTGCCCAAATGGAGCCTGTAGTGGAGGGAATCGTTCAAACCTCTGCCAGTGTTCCCTATCCAACTGAAAAAGCGGGAAATTCTCAACGTTCACTGCTGTAACATCGTTGGTTCTACCACCACTTCCATTCACCTTTACCATGTCGTTCATGTTATTGAACTGGCCCACCAGTGTAGATTTTGCCAATACAAACATGACCGGAACGCGTGCATCCCGCAATTGCTGAATTACTTTATCACCCCGGTTTCGTTTGGACGGCATACCGTGCAGAATTGCAAGGTTGTACTCATCCACCTTCCCCGTGAAATCTGCGGCCAGCTCCACATCCACCTCATACTCTTCCCTGGTCTGGATCGCGTAACGGAATGCCGCTATATCCGGATGAGGCGCCTCCGCCAAAATCAAGACCTTCTGTCGTCCATCCAGTACATCTACATATACATGATTGACATTATTGATGAGTGTTACTTCATCCTTTACGGCTGAAAGGCGAACAATGTAGTGTTGCAAGCCTACTTCATCTGCTTCAAGCGTGAAATCATGTGTTCCATATCCAGTATTGTTAATGCTCAGTTGCTTGGCATACACCTTTTTTCCCTTGTGAGTAACACTTAACTCAAATGAAGCACCGGGAATGCGGATACCATGATACACTGCTTCCAACGGAAACTGATTGCCCAGGTAAGCCACCTCGTTGTGCGCCACCTTATCCAATACCAGGTCCTTTTGCAATGTGGTATCACCCAGGGCCACCGGATAGATGGGGAAACCCAAAGATTTCACCTCATATGCCGGATTGCTTCCACGGTTGTACTGCCCATCTGTGGCAAACAAAACGCCACCTACATTCCTGTTGGTAAATCTCGTACCCAACTCCTCCAGCAGTTGAGACATATTTGTTTGCTTGTGATCATACCCATGGGCGATGCCCTCTTCCACTCTATCGCCAAATGCGTAAGCCCTTACTTCGTATTCTTCTTCGAGTCGCTCAATGGTTTGTGCCAGTTCTGGCTTGAACTTAGATTGAATGAAAGCAGAATCAGAAGTCATATAAATTGATTCTGATTCATCCATCGCAACAATGAACACGGGTTTCTCCAATCGCGTTACCATGGTGCGCAGCATTGGGTTGAGCAACAGGAAAACAATGATGAATACACTCAGGAAACGCAACGTGGCCATGGTACGTTTCTTCCATTTGGCCACATTCTCAAATCGCTTCTCTCGCCAATACATGGCGAAAGCGTAGATGAAACCCACAATGGCACAAAAAATAATCCACCACAGTGGAGCTTCAGTAATTATTTGAAGATTAAATAAAATGCCAAAATGGTTTACCTACTAACGGAATAAAGGTAGTGATATTGGCTAGGTCATCATGGACCCACAGACAGAAAGACTCTGTCCTGAAACGTAAGTTGAAAGATCAGATGCAAGGAACAAAGCAGCATTCGCTACATCATCCGTTGTACCTGGTCTTCCAAGTGGGATATCTTCCAGCCATCCTTTCACGATATCTTCATCCAGCTTCGCTGTCATTTCTGTCTCAATGAAGCCTGGCGTAATCGCATTACAACGAATGTTTCTGGAACCCAATTCCTGTGCTACAGATTTCGTGAAACCGATGATACCAGCTTTAGAAGCCGCATAGTTCGACTGTCCAGGATTTCCTTCAACGCCTACCACAGAACTCATGTTGATGATAGAACCTGAACGCTGCTTCAGTAATGTTCTCAATGAGCACTTGGTAATGTTGAACACCGACTTCAGGTTCACATTGATCACATCGTCCCAGTTCTCTTCAGACATCCTCATCAACAAGCCATCACGCGTGATTCCTGCATTGTTCACGATGGCATCGATCTGACCAAACTCTTCAACCACCTGGTTGATGAAAGCTTCTGCCTGAGCGTAATCTGCAGCGTCAGACTTCACACCGATTGCTTTTACGCCTCTCGACTGAAGATCGCCTTCCACCGCCTTCGCTGCATCTTCTGAACTCACATACGTGAACGCAATGTTTGCACCGTGATCAGCGAATACTTCTGCGATACCCTTTCCAATTCCTCGAGTAGCCCCAGTGATAACTGCGACCTTTCCTTCCAATAGTTTCATGATTTCTTAAGCTTTAACGGATACGAGATCAGCAATCGTCTGACCAATAACTGCAGGAGATTCAACAACGGTGATCCCACACTCTGCCATAATCTTCATTTTAGCAGCTGCGGTATCATCCGCCCCGCCAATAATGGCACCAGCGTGTCCCATTCTTCTTCCAGGAGGTGCTGTTTGGCCGGCAATGAATCCAACAACGGGCTTGGTAGCATTGTCCTTCACCCATCTTGCGGCATCAGCTTCCATGCTTCCACCAATCTCTCCGATCATTACGATTCCTTCGGTATCAGGATCATTCATCAACAGTTCAACCGCATCCTTTGTGGTAGTCCCAATGATTGGATCACCACCAATTCCAATGCAAGTGCTTTGTCCAAGACCAGCTTTGGTCACCTGATCAACGGCCTCATACGTAAGTGTACCTGACCTTGAAACAATTCCAATGGTACCTGGCGTATGAATGAAGCCTGGCATGATACCTACTTTGGCCTCTCCCGGAGTGATCACACCCGGACAGTTTGGACCTACCATGCGACAATCTTTTTCTGAAAGGAATTCCTTCACCTTGATCATGTCTTTGGTTGGAATACCTTCTGTAATTGCAACAATAACTTTGATACCAGCATCAGCACTTTCCATGATGGCATCAGCTGCAAATGCCGGTGGTACAAAAACGATAGAAACATCCGCACCCGTCTTATCTACTGCCTCAGAAACTGTATTGAATACCGGGCGGTCCAGGTGAGAACCACCTCCTTTACCAGGAGTAACGCCACCAACGACATTCGTTCCATATTCGATCATCTGCTCCGAGTGGAATGTTCCTTCCCCCCCTGTAAATCCTTGGACTATTATTCTGGAATCCTTATTGACAAGTACGCTCATTTGGCCTCGTGATTGTTTACGCGAATATATGTTATCAAGTGGAAAGTAGAAAGAGAAAAAAAGCTTGTCATCCTGAGCTTGTCGTTGGATGAACAAGCTTTTTAAAGAGCTCTATAAATCATGAAAATGCATTTGTGATATTTGCAGTTAGAAATGAGTTCCAATTCTACCATATGCGCCATTAGCACCGCCCCAGGAATGGGTGCCATCGCTGTCATTAGAATGAGTGGTGAGCAAGCAATAGCAATTGCTGACTCCTTAACGAAGACATTGAACCTCCAGGCGGTAGAAAGTCACACCGCCCATTTCTGTAGGCTGGAATCCCAGGGAATCTTCATAGACGAAGTGGTGGCAACAGTGTTTAAAGCGCCAAAAACATATACAGGAGAAGACCTTGTAGAAATCTCTTGTCACGGCTCCACGTATATTCAAAAGGCTATAGTAGAAGCGCTTATCGATGCCGGAGCTACCTATGCAGAACCAGGAGAATTCACGCAGCGTGCGTTCCTCAATGGCAAGCTTGATCTATCACAAGCCGAAGCAGTAGCCGATCTCATCTCATCTGATTCACCTGCATCACACGAACTGGCACTCAAGCAAATGCGCGGAGGTTTCTCTGGAAAGATCAAAGATTTACGCGAGCGGCTGATTCATTTCGCGTCCATGATTGAGCTGGAACTCGACTTCTCGGAAGAAGATGTAGAGTTTGCCAGTCGTGATGAATTGAGAGGATTGATCCTTGATCTACAGGGAACCCTGGCAGAGCTGATCCAATCTTTCCGGTTGGGAAATGCATTGAAGAAAGGAATCCCTGTGGCCATCGTTGGAAGACCTAACGCTGGTAAGTCTACACTTCTCAACACCTTGCTAAAGGAGGACCGTGCGATTGTTTCAGACATTGCCGGAACCACAAGAGATGTGATTGAAGATACGCTCGTAATCAATGGCATTACTTACCGTTTCATTGATACAGCTGGACTTCGTGAAGGCGGGGACGTGATAGAGGAAGAAGGAATCCAGCGTACACGACAGAAGATTACCGAAGCGAGGATCGTATTTATGGTGATCGATGTACACGACCTTGGTGATGAGACCCTGCAATCCGAAGTGGAGGTTATTGCCAGCGCCCTTTCAAAAGACCAGCATTTGAAGCTCATCGTCAACAAGATTGATGAAGCCAACCCTCAAATTCCTGAGTGGATGGCCAATTCGGATCCTTTCCAAATCAGCGCGAGAGACCAACAAAACACGAACGCCATTGAAACGTACCTCTCGCAGTTTGTGAATCAGGGTGTAAGCGATGACATCATTGTAACGAATGCCCGGCATGTGCAGGAATTTGAGCAGACCAATGCCGCTTTAGACAGGGTGATTCACGGTATGGACACCGGTATATCGTCAGACTTGATTGCCATGGATATCCGCCAGGCAGTTCATCATTTGGGCTTGATCACTGGCGAGATTTCTACGGACGATCTCCTCGATAACATCTTCTCCAATTTCTGCATTGGGAAGTAGTAAGATCTCTCTTAATTAAAGTCCATGAACAGCGAGTTCAAGCTGAACGTAGCACCTACTTGAACAAACGGGTAAGGATTCGTATTGATCCTATCCAGCACATCTTTTGCGAATCCACCCTTCAGGAATATCCTGGGCAGATAATGTCCATGTTCGGTATTGACCACGGTTAGTCCCAGGTACGCCCGCAGGTCCAAAAAAGCCTGGCGTGAACCGTGAAAACTTGTACTCATATCCGCCCCAACAAATAACCTTCCGTAAGCGGTAATCTCCTTACCTGGCTCAAACGGTTTCCACACATTGGTTGGGCTGATGGCCGAAAATGGAAAATCAAAGAAATGATGTTGATAGCCCAAATTGAAGTATATCCCTAATCTCGAATTAACGCCTCCGATGAATGAGGCATAGCCACGATACGTAGTATGCGATATCCCTGCTCCCAAATAACCTGTCAGCGAATCGTTATGATAATATGCACCAGGCTCCACATTCAGTTGAAATTCGATTCTTGGGTATCGGAGACCACCACACCCCATATCACGCCACTCCCAATTACCTTTGCTGGGATTTACACAGATAGTGGTTAATCGATCCTTCTGGATGTAGGGTGCTCTATTGTCTACGATTGGCACTCTGGTGTAATAGTAGAGTCGTTTTCGTTTCCTTTTCTTTTCCTGCCAGAGAATCTGTCGATTAAACGTTGAAGAGCGGGGCTTGCTACAGTAGTAATACTTATCCATTGGATTAACATACTCCTTAGGGGCACGGATCTTGAGCTCCCGCTTGAAGAATCGCACCCGCGCCTGCATGTTCCGCATGAGGAAAAAATCAGGATAGTACTTTCTGACATTCATGATCAACGTATCCTTCTTCAGCAGGTTTTCTTTACATCCATCGCAAGGAGCCTTATCCAACGTGAAGAACTGGTATCGGTCGAATCCGAACTTCGGAATGGTAGTAACAAGCCTTCTCTTCTTCCACCAAAGTTTTCCGGTCACCCGTTCCCTCCATTTCACCTTTCGAACGGTATGCTGTCCTTCTTTAGATCTGTGGACATAGTAATGACTCGTTTTCTTCAGGTATGGATGAGGAGTCGCTTCGATGTGGACGACCTCCTTTTTTCTCTTTGTTATCGTCCGGAGGTTACATATTTCCAGCGCCTCAAAATCAACGAAAAAGCATCCGGGATCGACATTGGGGATTGAATCTGGCACCTGTTCCGACTCCTTGGCTACATGAATGATCACCTCTACCCTTCTGTTCTGGCTGTCATCCGACCGTTGACCTTCACCCCTGGCCATGATATTAATTGGCACTGTTTTTCCAATGAATCGTTTACACGCTTTGTACACGTTCCTCGCTCGCTTCCTGGATAGTTTGATATTGGCATTTACCCGTCCAACAGAATCTGCGAAGCCAATGAATTGGATAGAATCAACTTGAGAAAGGTCATAATCAACAGCGATACGCTCCAGTTTCGGCAAAGCCTTTGGTGGAAGCTTGGAGCTTCCAAATGCGAAATATACTTTGATCGTATCCCGCTGTGCCTGCGTAACACCATAAAGCGACAGGAATGCAACAAGTGCGAACAAGTGAATAATAATCCTGGTGGGTGACGCCATTTAGGTCTGCATTATGATAAAGGAGTAGAAAATCACTTGCCAAACAGGTATGGTACGCATTCAAGAATATCTCCTTCAAATTAACATTTAATAGCGTGTAATGCGCGTATAATCTCGGAAAGCGACAGAAATTGATAATGTTAAGCATCAGCAAAACGTCAAGTATCGGCATCCATGCCACAGGATATTCAAAGTACCCTACCGTAAATTCAATAGGTAGCCAGGTTCTTTTGAAACCGTATGAATTCGGCTATGTTCACCAAGCATATAATCCAGTAATCACGGTTGCAAACTCAAGACATGAAAGCTTTCATATTACCAAACCTGTTGAACATATGCCTAGGTTGTTTTCTTAGCGCCCTGACTATTTCATCTTACAGCCAATCCATTGTATTTTCCTCAGACTCGATCGACAAGTCAAAGACCGTTAAGAGTTTTCATGTTAACGATAAGGTCTACCTACACATATCAACCGAGCAACCTATCAACAAGACAACCGTAACCTATACCCCTGGATACATTCCAAAGACAAGGAAATGTGAGGAATGCGGCTTCTCAGTCACAATCAGTGCTGAAGGAAGCAATACGACCGCCACTGGGGGTAGCGCCAGATACGAACAGATCAAGGGCAAAGTTGATTTCACTGGTAACAAAATTGTCCTTCCTCTGCTTTCAACATCCAAAGCATGTATGAACTGTGCAAGGAGCTTTCATGAATTCTATGCTAACCTTCCAAAAGGATCTAATTCGCTGGAAGTCACTGTGCATATGTACCAGGCCCATTACCTTCAACCAAGGAGAAAGTGGCTCAAAGGGAAGATTACCCTGATCAAAGACCAAAAGATCCAACTCGGAAGAACGTTTGAAGCGGATTACAATGCAGCGATGAGCGATGTTGGTTTAGAGCAGAAAGTGGTTGAAGCAATGAATGAACGTATCAAGGAGCGCAAAGGAACACGGGTCTGCAAAGCAGCTAAGATCTCAGAAAAAGACTGGACCCTGGTCCGAGATAGATACAACGCAAGAGTTCTTGGCCGTAGAATTAGCTGCTATTGCTATTTCGTAAATGAAAGTGGATCCTGCTACGTAGATGAATACTATTTCTGGCAAGAATTCGATGGGGTTAAATACTCGAATTCAGTCAGGTATTACGGATCTAAGAAGGTTACACGTAGTGAGGAGTACATTGATTGCAGTACAGATTAACCAAGAGGTTTTCATCGCTTGTTTAATATCTTTTGAAGATCCTTTATCCGATCAGAAGGATAAACTTCATATGGCTTTAAGGCTAAAGCATACTGGTAGTACTTCATGGCCTCTTCCCAGTCCCTTTTATTAAAGGCGGTATCCCCTTTAATGATCCATTGTTCCCATCTATAGTCCAACGACAGCTTCTTGCTTTTCTGGACCAGATAATGTTCACCGGGAAATACGTTAAGTAATCTCTTGTAACAAACACATGCGCTGTCGAGGCGCTCTTTCTTCTCCAGTTTAACACACGGTTTGAGTCGTCTGTGGTTCTTCTTCTGAAATAGCATATCCAGAGAATCCTGGATCTCCTGTTGCTTCTTCAGATAATCGGGATTTACCCTCACCTCAGGCATCACTTCCTGGGCAACCAGATGCATACTGCAAACTATAAGCAGTACAGCAAGCATGAACAAACGGACAAGCGATCTAGAAGCCATCAAAATACCTTGTTTCGTAATCCTTCAAGGCTATTTTCAACGTACGCTTAAACCGGTCTTTGAAGTCATCTCGAAGGGTCTTCTCCGGGTTTCCACTACCGGTTAATGTGTTGATCAAGCCTCCGCGCCTGCCTCTGTATTCCTTATAAGAAAGTTGCTCAGAACTTTCCACCACAAATGGTCTCACACAAACCGGCTCGAAATTGTCACGCGCATAAATAATGGCCCAACCGTTGAAGTAACCAGACGCATATCTTTCATCATCCAGCAGTTCAGGCATCACGAACTCTAGTGAATCCATAGGGTCTGGAACGATCACCGCAAACTCTGTATCATAGAATATCGTTCCCCAGCTATCCGCATTCATCCAATAATCCAGGCTTCCCAGATCTTTATCCGAAAGGTCGGTAGGCAATGCATGCATATGGTCGTCCAACATGTACCTCGAGGTACTTAGCCATTTCCATTCCGAATCGAGCCACTCATCTTGGAGTTGATCGAACGCTTCAGGAGTTGTAGCAGTAAATTTCTTGAGTTCCTCAATATGAAAGACATTCAAACTCTTCGGATCAGATTTAGGATCCTGATTTGCGTCACAACCCAGTTCCATTTGAACTTCGCCCGCATGCAAGTCTTTGATGAGTTTATTCGCTGATTTGTAGACCTTACCCAGGTTTTCATATTGTACAGAAGCATTCTGCTCCATCGCAGCTCGTTCCTCCTTAGTAAGACTTTGGCAAGAAGCTGTTAAGACAACAACAGCGGCCAAAGGAATGATTTGCAGTGCGCTCTTGATCATAAGTGTTAATCTCTTCTAACAATTTGTGGCCTCTCATTCCAGAGCACAAAAGAGGTTCTATTGCACCCGCCAAATACAGTCGCGTAAACGTAAATCACCTTCTGCTTAGACCACAGCTTTAGGATATATGGCTTTGAGTAAGTTTCCCAGGTATGGAAAGTGATCTCACCGTTGCGGACCACGCCCTCCGTTTTCCTTTTCGACTCCTTTCCATATCTCTTCAAATCCTTTAACCCTTCTTCACCGACCGAGTCGATCATCTGAACCGCATGGGTCGGATTGATTAAAGTACCGTGATACAGATTCAAACTCAACCGCTCTCCATATGCACTATTGGCATAGAACGGTGCCAGCTTGGCTGCACTTGTCGGATATATCTTGTATTTGATTGGCTCCAACTCAAGCCCATTCTTTGTGAAAAACTCTATTCTGAACTCGCCTTCTCCACATGCCTGCGCGAACGTCATATTGACGCTTATCAATCCAGATATCAGGCAAATACAAGTAACTACCGTTCGAAACATTTTGACCTCTCCTTTATAATCACAGGTTCTTCATACACTCTTCGATCATATCTTCTCCAAGCGTTACTCAAACGACCTTTTCTTTTGGAGATCGAAATTTGCCTGCACCTTAATCTACCAAGCGTGTCATATTGGTACGTTTTTACGCTACCAAACTTGCTATAATACCCAGGAGTTTCATGATCTCGATGCTCCTGATAAATTTTCCTTCCCCATCGATAATGTTCAGCTATAATCAGAGATTCTCCATCTACTGTGAGTGTTTCGACTTTTGTGCGAATCCTCGTACAGTTCGTAAGTAAAAGGGACCAGATCATGAGAATACAAAGCCGCACTTTACTTACTTCAACTCAAATACAACACTCATGCTACTGGTATAAGTGATTGCATCTACTGATTTATGCTGGTTATAGGTGCTGGTGTAATTGGTGGAAGCATTGTACTGGCTGTACCTACTTGTTTCTCTTACAGAAATAGGTTTGCCTACCTCACCCCCTAGTACCTTTACGCATATTTCTGCCTTGGCTTTCGCATTTTCCAAAGCAGCCTGGTACGCCTTGGTCTTTACCCCATGAAAGTTATCTACGGAAACACCCAGAAAGAATAACGATGGCGTTAATCGCAACACCGCATGCTTATAATCTCCGATCTGTTTTACGAATGATTCATACTCTTCAATAGAACCAAATGAAACATCGTAGTTCTTCATGATGTTGTTACACCCGGCTCCATTGTTGGAGGTATATCGATAAGCCGCAGGATCATTGAACTCTTTTGCCTTTCCATCGATCTTCAGTTCCTTCATCGCTTTATCCATCATTGATTTGAATTCGGCATCAGGTTCTTTGGCATAGATTCCTGCCTCAACCTTCAATCGCGCGGTTACCACGTTAGGCACAAGCTTCACCTGAGCTTCTGCAGTAATCGTAAGACTGGGTTGTGCTGTTTCCTGTGCTACCACTGACACAACTGCAAGCGTCAGAAATGAGATAAGTAGTGTTTTCATATTCCTTTTAGTTTATAAGAATTTCTGCATCAAAGCGGGTTTTCTCTTCCGGGATACAGGAATGGAATTGCCATCCTTCATAGTAACTGTACCTCCTTCTCCCTTTTCATAACTCACCACATGCGCCAAATTGACCACGTGCTGCTGATGGATTCGGAAAAACCCATGGGGACCAAGCAATTCATCATACTGTTTGATGGTCCTGCTACTTGTATACCTGGTTCCATCTATCATGATGAAATGTGTGTAATTGGCTTCACTTTGTAGCCTTAGTATCTTCTTCAACTCTATGACCTGAAAACCCTTCATGTTCTTGATGACAAGCTTTTCGACCTTGTCACCCGAGTAGTTCTCGACCAATACTTTCAAGCGCTTCCCTTTCCCTTCTTTCTGTTCTTCGATGTGATCAACCAGTTTCGTAATCACCACCTCCAACTCACTCAACTTGATGGGCTTCAATAGATAGCCAAACGCACTGAATTTGAAGGCTTCCACTGCATACTCATCATATGCTGTAACAAAAATGACCTCAAAATCCTGATCCTCAATTTTGTCAAGAACATCGAATCCTGTACCTGTTCGCATCCTGATATCCAGGAATATGACATCTGGCTTCTTTTCAATAATCGTATCTACAGCGGGTTGCACATCATCGGCTTCACCTACTACTTCGATGTGATCCGAGAATTCTTGCTCCAGGGTACCCCGAAGCAATTCCCTTACCGTTCTTTCATCATCAACTATAACTGCCCTAAGTGCCATATGTTACAGGAATTCTAATGTTCACGTGCGTACCTCCATTCTTCGCAGGTAACACCTCTACCCCTCCTTTTTCACCCAATCTCTCTGCTGTTAGTGAAATACCCTGACTCTTATGTGAAGGCCTTCCATTTCCATTACCGTTGTTCAATCCCACGCCATCATCCACTACCTCCACCTCCAGAATATCTGCACCATCCATGAAGATCTTCACATCTATTCGTCCGCTCTGTTTAGGTGCTATTCCATGCCAGATGGCGTTCTCCACAAACGGTTGAATGATCATGGGAGGAACCAGGATCCCATCTGTATCTACTTCCTCATCAACATCCAAATGGTAAGTCAATTCGTTCTCAAATCTTTCCTTCTCGAGTGCAACGTACATATCGAGCGTATTCAACTCTTCTCTTATTGTGATGAGTTTCTTGCCAGTATTATCTAAAATGTTTCTCAGGAGATGGCTAAAATCTGCCATGAATTCATTGGCTTCCCTGGTTTTGCCATTCACATACATATGCTGCATCGTGCTTAGCGCATTGAAAAGAAAGTGTGGATTCATTCTGGCTCTTAAAGCCCTTTGCTCCAAATCTGCCTGCCTTCGGGTAAATTCCGTTTCCTTTCTCTGATTAACCGCTTTCTGACGAACCACCAGCACTATCACCAATAAGATCAAGATAACAGCTCCACCAATCGCGTACCACATTTTCTGCCTGCCCCGCTCAATCTCGAGCGCCTGCTCTGCGGTCTCTACCTTTAAGCGGTTGTTCTCATTCTCCTTTCGAGCAGATTCGAACTTCGCCTCCATCTCCTCCACACTGGCAACCATCGATTGATTGTACAAACTGTCTTTTGCCGCGGCCCACAACTCTGTGTACGTCCATGCACTGTCATGTATGGCCAACAAACGAAAGGCTTGCGCCAATCCCCAATATATTTCCTTGTTGAGGTCTAAATAGCCCTGCTCTTCCGAAAGCACTATGGCTCTTCTTAAGTATGGGAGACCGGAAGATGGTTTACCCATGTCACAATAACTGTTGCCAATGTTAGATAGGGTCCTAACCGCCAAACGGTCTGTGGCTTTAACATACTGCATTGCATAAGACAAAAGGTAGTATTCCAGTGCTTTGTCTGGCTCTCCTCTTCTACCATAAATAGAACCAATGTTGTGAAAGATGAGTGCAGATCGTGCTGAATCCGCCATTTGCTGCGAAAGTGCCAGGGCTTTCCGATCGTAATCGATGGCTTCCTCTAACCTGACCTGATCCTGGTACATAGCAGCCAGGTTAATGTACAGATTGATAATGCCACCTGTATCCGCCAACTGTCGCTTCTTAGACAGGGAAATGTTGTAGTACTTTTCTGCATTATCGTAGTCTTTGATCAGCGCAAAAACGTTGCCCAGATTATGGCTCATGCGAGACGTAAGCGTATCGTTTCCAATCTTAACTGCTTCATCGTAACATTGCAGGAATATGACGGAAGCTTCCTTCATCTTACCTTTCCTGGCAAGACTTACCGCCTTCTCGTTCAAGCTGTCAACAATCGCTTCGTTTTGCGCATTTGCGAAGACTATGGATAAGAGCATAAAACCGATGAGCGCTGTTCGAATCATTTCCCTAAGATATCATCTGATCCCGGTGTTTGTAAAAAAACTACCCCAGCAATATGCCAGGGTAGTCATCGGTCGCTATCAACATTACTATCTAGCGTTTATCTTTCGCTTGAGCTCCTCATTCTCCTTTGCGAGTTGCTCAACCTTCTCGTTCAGTTCCTTAACAGAGTTGATCAACATGTATGTTAAGGCATTGGGGTCAAACTCCAGGTATTGCCCTCTCTCACCCGTTTCAGTATTGTTGTAATCAACTGCTCTCACCGTGTGTGGCGCAATCTCCTGCATGTCTTGCGCAATGACTCCAACGTATCTTGAGTCTGTATCGGCAATATCTGCCTTACCATTGTACTGGAAGGTTACTGGCTTGATCTTGTTCAATACTTCCAAACCTTCTGAATAACTGTTCACATTTTTCTTCAAACGTCTGTCGCTGAATACAGCCCAGGTGCCTCCACCGGGTTTGTTGGCGGTACCGTTTACGGATAATGCTGCGGTAGGAGCATTTGTGGAAATGCCTACGAATCCAGATGCAGTTGTTGGAAGAATTGAGATTCGATCATTCAATCCGGTCTCAGCGATCCTAAAAGAACCATCACTGGAAACACCGGTATGCCAAGTTTTTCCACCCGGGTCTAAATCCTCGTACCGTAAAATTGGTGAGGTGCCTGCCTGTGCAATATGAACTGTAGACAAAGGATTAGAGGTTCCAATACCCACGTTTCCGTTCGTATTGATATCCATCCTATAGGCACCACCTGTGAAGAATCTCAACTTACCAACATTCGCGGAAAAGGTCAGGTCCTGATTAAGCGTACTCCCATCACCAATCCATCCCATTCGCGTTCCATTGTCACTCAAGAATGACATGTATGCGAGACCCGCATTCCCATCAGCGGTACCCTGAATTGCCAGTTGTCCGGTCCCGGTTGTAGGTCCTGCATGAATGTTAAGCGGGTTCGTTGGTGTGCTCGTACCGATACCGATCATATCGTTGGGAGCCATGTGCATGGTGGGTGTTGTGGTCGCATTACCACCAGTATAGAAAGTAATGTGACCGTTGGCCGCACTGGATCCAATCAGATTCAGTCCCATTGAATTTCCTGAAGCACGGATAAACGTTTCTCCAGGATCGCCATATGTTGGGAAATTATTGACGATACCTAACGACAAGTCTGCGGATGTAACGGAATTCTGGATCCCGATGTAGTTCATCACAGGTGTATTGTCCGACTGCATCCATAACTTGGGAATCGTTGTGTTGTTGCTCACAATGTGCAGTGGTTTTGTCGGTGAACTTGTGCCAATACCTACGTTACCCGTAATGGATGAATGGGTGTACATGTTGGCACCATTCACCGTCCAATCGTTATCAGGACCACCTGCCGGACCTGTGGCTCCGGTAGCACCATTTGCTCCCGTTGGACCTTGAGGACCTGTAGCTCCGTTTGCTCCAGCAACACCTTGAGGGCCCGTGGGACCCTGTGGGCCAGTAGCTCCATTCGCTCCGGCTGCACCGGTTGGCCCTTGCGGGCCTGTTGCGCCATTGGCACCAGCCGCTCCGGTTGGTCCAGTCGGTCCCTGGGGACCCGTAGCACCGTTTGCACCCGCTGCACCTGTGGCTCCAGTTGGTCCGGGAGTAGAACTTCCTGATGTCTTTGCATACAAAGCATAAGGCACAGATACCAATTGAGAAGTACCCATTTGAGAGTAGGCCGTTCCACCGTTCTCATCCATTTCAACTTCCAGGTAGTAGGCATCCGTTCCCCAGGAGATAGAACCAAACGTTCCGCTAACGACCGTACCACCACCAATCTGGACCGTAAAAAGCCCAAACTGGTTGGTAGTCGGATTATGGGTCTCCTGATAGACTGTGGTTCCTGTTGCAGTAGTTTGGTGGATCGTTAGTCTCAATCCAACAGCTTGTGAATTCAGGGTTGCACCGGAGCTATTCCTGGCAATACCTTGATAATTGATCAGATCTGGTACCTGACCAAAGCTCAATGCAGCCAGACATACAAGGGTTATGGTTAGTAGTCGTTTCATCGTTTCCATTCTTTAAATCCATTCTATCGGATCATTCTCTTTAATTCCTCCATATCCTTTCTTAATTGACGTAATTCGTCCTTAAGTACAGCATTCTCCGCTGCCAGTTCCTTGACCGCATTAATGGTCATATACGTCAGCGCATTAGGATCAAACTCCAGGTATTGCCCTCTCTCACCCGTTTCGGTATTGTTGTAATCAACTGTTCTCACCGTATGTGGTGCAATCTCCTGTATGTCTTGCGCAATGACTCCAACGTATCTTGAGTCTGTATCAGCAATATCTGCTTTGCCGTTGTACTGGAAGGTCACTGGCTTGATCTTGTTCAGTACTTCCAAACCTTCTGAGTACGTGTTTACGTTCTTCTTTAAACGTCTGTCACTGAATACAGCCCAGGTACCTCCACCCGGTTTATTGGCAGTACCGTTTACTGACAATTTCGCTGTCGGACCGGTGGTACCAATACCCACATTTCCATCAGAACCCCCATGTTGGAGCGCCAAGGCAGCACCGGCAATCTCGTTTCTAATGCTGAACTCATTCGGCACGCCAGATCTGAATCCCATGTACGCTTTCCTAGTCGCGGGCCCATCTGGGTAGAATTGAATATAGCAGTGATCCGTTCCCACAAGGCTCATTGTACCGGCATTCCCTACGACATGCAAAGGTGCATTTGGAGAAGTTGTGCCGATTCCAACCCTACCACCAGCGATTGTCATTCCATGTACGGCATTAGTTGGAAATGTTCCGGATGCTGTGCCATCACTAGTATAAAAGTCAAATGCATTGAGTGACGTGGTTCCGGCCGCATGTCTGGTCCTGAGGTAATGTTGGTAGCTATCGCTCCAAGACCAACCAAACCTCATTTGGTAAGGTAAGTTTCCTCCTCCACCATCACTACCATTCCTTAACAAGACTGGTCCTCCCCTTACATCCAGTTTTGCTAGAGGCGTGCCAGTAATACCCACTCCAACATTCCCAGTAATGGAAGAATGAGTGATCATATTCGCACCACTTACAGTCCAATCTGTATCCGGCCCTCCGGTAGGTCCAGTCGCACCTGTAACACCATTTGCTCCTGTCGGTCCTACAGGACCTTGAGGACCAGTTACGCCCTGAACTCCTGTAGGGCCATTTGTTCCAGTTGGCCCTTGTGGACCTGTTGCACCAATAGCACCTGCTAGACCTGTTGGTCCAGTGGGGCCGACTGCTCCAGCCGCACCAGTTACTCCTTGCGGTCCGGTTGGGCCAGTTGGGCCTGGCGTTGAGCTACCCGATGTTTTGGCGTATAAGGCGTAGGGAACAGAAACCAGTTGACTGGTTCCCATTGGGCTGTATGCTGTTCCACCATTCTCGTCCATTTCAACTTCCAGGTAGTAAGCATCTGTTCCCCACGAAATGGAGCCGAACGTTCCGGTAACGACCGTGCCACCACCAATCTGGACTGTGAACAGCCCAAACTGGTTAGTAGTAGGGTTATGAGTTTCCTGATAGACTGTGGTTCCTGTTGCCGTAGTTTGGTGGATCGTTAGTCTCAATGCAACGGCTTGTGAATTCAAGGTTGCACCAGAACTGTTCCGCGCAATACCCTGGTAATTGATCAGATCTGGTGCCTGACCAAAGCTCAACGCAGACAGACATATAAGGGTTATGGTTAGTAGTCTTTTCATAGTTGTTTAGTTACACATGGCTATCCAATTGATTCCCATTGTTGAAAGGGTTCTGTTGGAAGTGCCGTTGTTAAGTACGTAGAAACTAAATGAGTTTGGATTCGAGGCTTCATACATGATTTGAATTGTAAGGAAGCCATCAATTTGGTTGTTCCAGAAAGTAGCCACCACATGCGGCTGAACGCAGGTCATGGTCTTACCATAGGACACGGTGAAGGGACCAATACTTCCTCCAGCAGGAACCGTTGGTGTTCCTGGAATTCCATAGCGGCCACTTGCCAGGTTACCAGCTGTGAGCACTTGAGCAACATTGGCATCGCCATTTACATCTAATTTTTTCGAAGGCGATGCCGTTCCGATTCCAACGTTTCCTCCCGACACTATACGAAGTGCATTGGCGCCAGCACCAGCATCGATTCGAAACAGGTCATTGCTAACCGTTCGCTCACCAATCTCAAGGTACCCAGCGTGCCCTTGAATGTCGAACTGCTTGTTACTTCCGTTTTCCTTGAAAATGATTCTATTGTTATCATTCCCATCGGTTCCATCTATCATTATACGGCCTGTGCTAACATGGAATTCTTCAGCCGGGGCAGTGGTCCCTATTCCCACATTGGTACCATTATTAAATACGTTGCTATTGGCAACCCAGGTGGTGCCATTGTGCCTTAGTGTTTGTCCTGAAGTTCCTGATACCAGTGGGCCTGTTGCTCCTGTTGGACCCGCTGGTCCGGTAGCACCATTTGCACCGGCAACTCCTTGCGGTCCTGTTGGTCCTTGTGGACCAGTAGCACCATTCGCTCCGGCAACACCCTGAGGCCCCGTTGGTCCTTGGGGTCCAGTTGCGCCATTAGCACCCGCGGGACCCTGAGGTCCGGTAGGGCCAGGAACTGTAGATGCTGCTCCCGTTGGGCCGGTTGGACCAGGTGTTGAGCTACCCGATGTTTTGGCATACAATGCATAAGGCACAGATACCAATTGAGAAGTGCCCATTTGGCTGTATGCCGTTCCACCATTCTCATCCATTTCAACTTCCAGGTAGTAAGCATCTGTTCCCCAGGAGATAGAACCAAACGTTCCGCTAACGACCGTGCCACCACCAATCTGGACTGTGAACAGCCCAAACTGGTTGGTGGTCGGATTATGGGTCTCTTGATAGACTGTAGTTCCCGTTGCAGAGGTCTGATGGATTGTTAATCTCAATCCAATGGCTTGCGAATTCAGAGCTGCACCTGCACTGTTCCGCGCAATACCCTGGTAATTGATCAGATCTGGCGCTTGCGCAAGTGCGCCCAGGCCAACACAAATCATTGCTATAGTTAATAATCGTTTCATCTTCTACGTGTTTTTCAACTGCTTAATTTTTTAAACGCCATTCTACTGATGAACAAGGTGACCGGATAGATATGTATAACTATCATTTGTTGCCCATGTCCCAGAGTGATCACAAACTTGATTGCTATAGACTTCTACTGAAACTACTTGTCCCGCAGTAAGCTTAATCGTAACAGAACCACCAACGGTTCCGGAACCACCTGCAGTGATCACATTCGCAAGTCTCTGCGTGTTGGAGCCATAACGAAGTCGAATGGAAATTGTAGTTCCTGCTGAAACCGAGTATACCAACGTGGAAGCTGAGAAATGATATACCCCGTTCACAGGTGCTACAAACTGATCAGTTGTGGTATTGAAGTTATTTCCATCATCATGCATTTCGGAATCTAGTTCCACAGTATTCCAACCTGAGGGTACAGCAACATCCGTTGTAGAATTAAATGCCCGAAACGAAACCGATGGTGTTGTGCCCGTTGGTCCTGTTGCTCCAGTTGTACCCTGTGGTCCAGTGGCGCCCACTGCCCCGGTTACTCCCTGTGGTCCGGTTGGACCAGTTGGGCCAGGTGTTGAGCTACCCGAAGTCTTTGCATACAGCGCATAAGGAACTGATACCAATTGAGAAGTACCCATTTGGCTGTATGCCGTTCCACCATTCTCATCCATTTCAACTTCCAGGTAGTAAGCATCTGTTCCCCAGGAGATAGAACCAAACGTTCCGCTAACGACCGTGCCACCACCAATCTGGACTGTGAACAGCCCAAACTGGTTGGTGGTCGGATTATGGGTTTCCTGATAGACTGTAGTTCCAGTGGCACTGGTTTGGCGAATGGTTAACCTAAGTCCGATGCTTTGGGCATTCAAGGCAGCACCGGAATTGTTCCTTGCTATTCCCTGGTAATTGATCAAGTCTGGTGCCTGACCAAAGCTCAACGCAGCCAGGCATACAAGGGTTATGGTTAGTAGTCGTTTCATCTATTTTAGTTTCTGAACACGGTACGACATGTGAGAATGGCGGTTGTCAGTCACCTGAAGGATATAATTCCCAGCAGCCAACGCGGATAGATCAACGTTCAGCTTTTGCTGATTGCTACCGTATGTATGTCTGACCAACTGTTTCCCGGTTATATCGAATAACGCGACATCGTAATTGCCTTGAGAATTGTTGATTGAAACCGATACCTGGTCGAAAGTTGGATTAGGGTAAATGCTTACATCAATCCCAGCTCCTTTCTCAACGATTCCGACACCTTCATTGTCTGGCTGCTGAAATCCCTGGGTAATGATGGAATTAGCGCTGGTAACCGTTTCAATAACTGTCTCCCCGCCTGTGGCACTCAACGTGGCAGTGGCAGATGTGAAGTAACCACCCGTTGAAGCAACCACCTGCGGTTCTATACTTTGGCCGTTAACCAGCAGGAAACCTGCTGATCCTGCCAGCAACATCAATAACTTCTTCATCGTAAGTTGATTTTCTATTTGCAGACGATAAATTCCTTCTTGTCATCCGCTTCTTTAATGTCCGCGAAATCCTTACCGTCAATAATTAGTGTATGCCCTGGCTTAATGGTCAGCTCGCGATAGTAATTCTTCGACAGCGAGCCATGCAGTCCATTATACTCATACTTAACCTCGTGACCACAGTTGTTTCGGATTTTGATCTTAATGTGAGATCCTGTTGCCTCGATTTTGTCTACAGTGAATGTGGTAGAAGGAACAGGGGTAAATCCAAAGAATACTACGCTGGATAGCAGCAGGGTGATAAGTGTATAGGTTCTCATAATTTCTGTTTGACGCCAATGTAGAACTACACCTATCCGCCCACAAGCGGAATTTATTTCATGGTATGAAATTTCGAATAACTGACGGAATCTCTATTGACACCTCAACCCAATGATGCAGACCTGTCCATCCGGCAGGCGGGTGTCATCGATTTGCTCGTAGGTGCCAATGCAAGAGGAACTCGCGAATAGACGATTTTAACTACAACGCAGTCCTATAATACATATATCGTCTATTTGCTCCAGCTCACCTTTCCAGTCTTCAAGCGCATCATTGAGCATTTGTTTCTGATCGGAGGCGGGTTTATCGGCAATGCTGATAAGCATTTCCTTGAATGGCTTGTACTTGAACTTCTTTCCATGCGGTCCACCGAACTGATCTGCGAATCCATCAGAGAAAACATAGATGGAATCGCCTGGTCGTAATTGCAACGCTACATTCTCAAATTCTTTACGGTCTGCATACAACCCAATCGGTTGCTTATCGGCCTTTACTTCAAACAGTTTGGCTTTACTGCCTTCAAGTTCCACTATCCTATTTCCATTGAGTAGATCATCAAATCCCTCTGGGGCTTCCCCATCCCTGTTTACCACATACAATGGATTGTTTGCACCGGCATATTCCAGTTTCCTTGTATCAAAGTCAATAGCACACAGCGCGATATCCATTCCATCTTTCACCTGGTCACTCCCCTCTCTATTGAACGTTTCTTCAACCAGCTCGCTGAGCTTGTTGAGGATTTCTCCCGGGCGTGTTAATCCAAATTCCTGAACGGCACGGTTCAACCCTGTATGTCCAACGATAGATACAAAAGCTCCCGGCACTCCATGTCCCGTGCAATCTACAGCCGCAAAGAGTACCTTGTCTGCCATGGGATACATCCAATAGAAATCACCGCTGACCACCGATTTGGGTTTATACAGTACAAAGGATTCTTCCATGTACTGCTTGATGATCTTAGTGGGCGGTAGTATAGCTTCCTGAAGTCTTTTCGCGTAATCTATCGAATCCAGTATTTCCGCGTTTTTGTCTTCAATCACCGCTTTCTGGATGGAGATCTCGTCAAACGCCTGCTCCAACTCCTCGTTCTTGGTATGAAGTACAGCATTGCTTTTTCGCTTCTGGACAACACCTCTCCACAACATCAGGGCAATGATTACCAGCAGTCCAATACCTGCAAAAGAAGCATTGCGCTGAAAGGATTTTCTTCTGCTTTCGGCATTGGCTTGAGCGAGCAGAGCCGTCTTCATCTGTACCTGATGTTCCTTTTCCTTTACATTGTATTTGGTCTCCAGTTCCGCAAGGGTAGCGGTCTTGCCCTGGTCAATAATACTGTCTTTGTAGGCCACATGAAGTTTGTAGTGCTCCAGTGCCTTCTCTGTTTCGCCCAGTGCCGCATAACAATCCGATGTGATCAGATATGTGTAACGGAGGTAATCATAAAGCTTGATACGCTTCATAATCTCAATGCCCTGGTAGCAGTATTCCAACGCCTTCCTTCGTACCGCAGGATCTTTACCAGTTGCATCCTGTTTCATGACAGATTCAGCCAGGTTGACGTAGCCAGCGGCCAGGCCTTCCTGGTCGTTGATCTCAATTCGTAGCGCTACTGATTCGAGCTGAACCTTTTCGGCTTGTTTGAATTTACCCGCATTGAGATAGATGAATCCTAGGTTACCTAAACAACCGGAAAGCCCATGTTTATTGTTAACCTCACGATACATCTTCACTGCCTTGAGCATGATCTCTTCCCCCTTCTCATATCGACCGAGATGGGTGTGGCAAATGGCCAATGTTTCATATGATGTAACGATGATGCGGTGATCATCCCATCTCTTGCCTACCTCCAGGAGCTCCTCCATGATCTCAATGACCCGTTCGTAGTCACCCTGCGTCTGAAAGATCAGGGCCATGGATCGTCTTACGGAAAAGGCTGAACTCGAATCGTTCAGCTCAATAAACCAATTGTAAGCTTCCTCGTACTGCTTGTACGATTCTTCAAAATCACCCCGATACGATGCACAGATGGCTTGTACGTTAGCACTTCGGGCTTTCCCATTCTTGTGATCGATGCTGTCTGACATGGCATATGCCATCTTAGAATACCGGATGGTGCTGTCACAGAGTCCCATTTCATTGAACGCCTCCGCCACCTCCAATAACGTTCGGGTGAGTTCATAATCCTCGTTGATCTGCTTACAAAACCTAATGTTCTTTCTGCCCAGCCCAACAGCCCTTTTCGAATCGTTCGCATCGATCAGAGACGTGACCTTGCATCGAATGAACTTTGCCAGCCAGTGCAATTCATCCTGGGTTTTACTTTCATCAATTCCTATTTGACTGAGGATCAACGGCACCTTCTGTCCATCAAACCGCCTGGACCTCCATTGCTTGTATATACATGACAATCGCGAAGTGTCAGCTTGCTCCGGGCAGTTCTTGGTAAGCTCATCTTTGAGTGACTGCGCATCAACTGAGGAAACATTACCGAACAGCAAAAATGCCAATAGCACCAGCTTCGCCCACCCCCAATTCAAACAACCTTCTAACTGTGCTTCTTTATACATCATTACCCATTGAACATAGTTCAATTTCCAGAAGTACTGAAAACATGGGGTGTCTATTTAATATCTGGTAGCACATATTGATTGTTTAACGGAGTCCGGTGTGAATCAGGAGAATGGCCTAATGGGAAAAGACAAACTTGATCTGATCCTTACTCACCTTTTGGGATAGCGTATCAATCGAATCATTGGTAAGCTGGAGCACTCGGGGATAACCGCCCGTAGTCTGACAATCGCGCATAAGCACAATCAATTTCCCCGATGGTGTAAGTTGCACGGTGCCTGGTAACACCGCAGAGCTTAGTATTGATGCCAACTGATTCTCAATGGGCTGCTCAAGCTGATACCCCATGCGGTTGTTCATTCTAATGGTAAATGTCTGCGCGGTTAATGCTGCTTGCTGGGTTGCATTAAGCAGTTCATATTCTGGTCCCTTGTTTACTTGTAACTCCGTCTGATGAATGTGTGTGGTATTCCGATCAATTGAACCTCCCGTTACGGGCAAGTCGTTGGATCTTACTCCAATCGTTAGCTCATCTCCAGACTGGATCATAGCTTTTTCCATGATTCCCTGGAAGTAGCTTCGGCTGTTGAGGCTCTGCTCTGTTTGAAACCCACCAGCAACGGCCAGGTAGCTCCTAGCACCGTAGGTTCTCCTGCCAAATGTTAGCACGTCATTCTCTTGAACTTCAATGACAGAGCAGTGTTCTACAGCCTCACCATTCAGTGCAGGACTTAGGTCAGCCCCCGTAATTGAGATGGAGGTAACTGCGGTGAATTCCAGCTCTGGACCTTGAAGCGTGATTTCCATTACAGCTTCACCTGAATCATTACCCAGAACAGAATTTGCAAGCTTAGCGGAGGCAAGATCCATCGCTCCGGAAACCGGAACTCCATACTTTCTATAGCCGGTTCTACCCAGATCCTGGATGGAGGTATACAATCCCTTCTTTAGCACTTTAATCATTCAGCACCTCCTTTTCCAGTTCGTAAATGCCTTCTTCAATCTGAGCGAGAATGCGCTGGTGTTCCTCTAATGAAACCGGAACAAATTGAATGCGATCACCCGGTTTTGCAAAACACGGAACCTCCTTGCCAGGGTCAAATAATGGAACTGGACAGTTGCCAATAATCTGCCACCCACCAGGACTGGCAGAGGGATAGATTCCTGTTTGTGAACCACCTATTCCAACTGCACCTTTCACAACATCCAGTCTTGGTTGCGCTTTCCGGTCCATGTGCAATCGTTGGTCTAGTCCTCCCAGGTAGAGGAAGCCGGGTAGAAAACCAATGGAGTAAATAAGGTACTTAGGTTCCGAATGAATGCGAGAAATTTCAGCATTTGAAAGTCCGGTGGCCCTGAAAAGCTCTTCAAGGTCCAGACCAAAGCTAGCCTCGTAACATACGGGGAGTTTCCATAAGGTAGCATCACCAACCCGTGAAGATGGTAGATTTACGTAGACTTCTTTTACAACAGTTACAAGTTCCTGGTACGAGGTGCCTTTAGCATCATACAAGACAGTGATCGAGTTAACGGATTGAATGGTTTCGATAATTACCTGTTGTTCCTGCAGTGCATGATCGAGTGAGAGTATATCGCCAAGCATCTCGTCATCCAGCTTGCTGGGCCATTCAATAAGCAAAGCTTCTTCTCCAAATGCCCTGTATGTGATCGGATAGCTCATGCTAAACCTCCTGGAATTCCTCTTTAACTCTTCGGGCGATGTCTACGGCATTTGCTGTATCTGAATGAATGCAGTAGGTTGAAGCAACAATGGGAACCCTTTTTCCGGTGATCGTCTTCACTTGATGCTCGTGAACCATGGCACTTAGATGCTCTATAACCAATTCGATGTCTGTAATCATCGCGTTGGGTTGCTGCCTCGATACCAGGCTCAAATCATCGTTGTAATTCCTATCTGCAAATGCTTCGCATACCGGATTGAACCCTCTTTTCATTGCCTCGGTATATATGATCGATTCCCTTGGAACGTAGAGTTGACATTCGGTTCGAAAGGGTTCAATTGCAGTTAGAAAACTATCGGCCAGAACTTCGTTCTTGACCAGGTCGTTGTACAACGCCCCATGCGGTTTAATGTAATGAATGCTTGTAACCTGTTGTGAAGCAAGTTCCTTCAGGATTGAGATTTGCTGCACAATAGACGCTTGAAATTCTTCAGTACCCAGAGATAAAGACTTTCGACCAAAGTTGACCTTGTCCGGATAGGAAGGGTGTGCTCCTATTTTAACATTGTGTGTTTTTGCCAGGGTAATCACATGGCTCATCGATTCTTCATCTCCAGCATGGCCTCCGCATGCAATATTGCATGAGGTAATGTATGGCATGAGCTCGCCATCATTATTCAATCCTTCACCTAAATCGCAATTGACATCAATCATCCTAGCGCACTTAAGATTCCTTTGACCCCCAAAGCAATTGTGATAAGAACTGTCAAGATCGAAATCACGTTTTGCAATAATGAGTTTTTGTGGACTCCCATCAAGGAAGAGCTGTTAACAATCCAAATAAGGAAGACCACAACTACAGGCAAAAGAAGTCCATTAGCTATCTGTGCAAAGGTGATGATTTCCAAAGGTTTGAAATCGAGAGAAGAGAATAGCACGCCAAGCCCCAGGATTACCGCCCACACCAATTTGAACTTGATATCCTTGAGAGATTCTTCCCAACCAAAACAACTTCTGGCAACGTAGGCTGCCGCAAGCGGGGCGGTAATTGCGGAGGTAATGCCTGCCGCACACAATCCCACACCCAGAAAGTACTTCGCGGCTTCACCGTACAGCGGTTGCAAAGCTTGAGCAAGGTCTATGATGTTCTCCACATTCCTTCCTTTCATTGAAGCTGCAGATACGATGATCGCCATTGAAACCAATCCCCCAGTTCCAATGGAAATCACAACATCCCTTCTTGCAGGCCTCAAGTCGGCACTGGTCCATTTCTCTTTAACCAGGGAAGAATGCAGGAAAAGATTGTACGGGACAATTGTTGTTCCCACTATTCCCAGCACTACAAGGGCACCCTTGTCTGGAATCCGTGGAGTGAACATTCCCTTGAACAAGGAAGATATATCTGGTTGGGTGATGATCGCGGTAACCAAAAAGGAGATGCTCATGAGCAGCACCAGTGCAATTAGGCTTCGCTCCAGTACTTTATAGCTTCCGATACTCAATAACGAAAATGCCACCAACCCAATCAGTAAGGGGAAGTAAGAGGCCCATTGTTCTCCGAATACTGCTGTTAGTCCCAGAGACGATCCGCTAATGTTGCCTGCCTCGTAGGCGGCATTTCCAATAACCACCGCACCAAGAATCAAGGTGATTGATGCATACTTAAGTACAGGTGATTGAATTTGCTGCCTGATGCTTGCCGCCAATCCCCGTTGCGTAATGATGCCAACCCTGGCTGCCATTTCCTGGAGCACAATGGTTGCAATGATGGAGAGTAACATAGCCCACAGCAAAGTGAATCCGAATCGGGCACCAGCTAACGTGCAGACGGTGACCGTTCCGGGTCCAATAAATGCTGCCGCAACCAAAGTGCCTGGGCCAATATTCTTAATCCATTTGAACATCCTGCAAAGGCTCTAAAATAGACTAATCTAGAACGACACCTGACAATTCAGGATCCAACCGCTTCTTCACCAAATCGATCCAACGCCTCATCCAGTATTTGATTGATCTCGTTGGCATCCGGATTGTAGAAGAACTCTGCCAGGATCTGTTCTCCATCGCTGGATAAAACAATGAAGTGTGGCTGTGCATTGCTGCCAAATCTGGATATCTGAAAAAACGTGTTCTTGTGGCCAATGTTCTTCAGTTCCTTTTGTTTTCCGTTCACCTCCACAACCTTCTGCTCTTCAAGGAGCAATTCGCGCTTATCATCTACATACAGGCATGCAATCACAAATTGATCTCTCAGTTTGGCATTCAACCTTGAATCCTGAAAGGTTTCCTCTTCCATTGTACGTGTAGATATTACCGCCCATCCCGTAAACCAAAGGAAGATGGGCTTCGAACATTTCTGAGCGCAGCTCACCGCACTTTCAAAATCAGTATGGACCGCAATACCCTCCAGCGGACTATCCTCCTCACTGGCTCCTACACAGTTACACTGATCCGCTGACTGGTTTGTACAACCCAGAACGGCAACTGCAAGAATGATGGTTAAGCACTTTCGCATAATCAACTAAAGTTAGTGCATATCGCTGAACACTACATATACAGACAGCACCAATGACAGGAATAGCTTACCTTTGAGGCAATGTGACCAAATTACTTCGATCGCCAGGAAATAATTTGACCGCATGGAATTCAAGACTGAGTTAGAATCGCATTACGAGATTCTGAACATGATGCCAGATGCTATTATCATCACGAACCGGCAGGGCATTATCGTATTTGCAAATCGAGGATCAGACAAATTGTTTGGCTACAGCACTGGAGAGCTGATCGATCAGCCGGTGGAAACCCTTATTCCTGAGAAGTTTCACGGAAACCACGTGCAGCACCGAGAACAATATGCAAAGGCCCCCACCACCCGGTTAATGGGAAATTGTTCCGGACTCTACGCCAGAAATAAGGCCGGAGAAGAATTGAGCGTTGACATCACATTGAGTCCGCTTACAAGTGAAGGTCAGGACTTTGTAGTATGCGCCCTAAGGGATATTGGTCCCAGAAAGGAAAAGGAGAAAGCGTTGGCTGAAGAACACCGCCAGGCCAAACTGGCTCAACTTATGTTGCTGAGTTCACAGCTCAATCCACACTTCATATTCAATGCTTTGAATTCCGTTCAGTACTACGTACTGGGAAGGGAAATTGAACCGGCACTGAATTTCATTTCCGATTTCTCTCAGCTAATGAGAACGGTTTTGAACAATTCCATGAAGCCTCTGATATCAGTGGAGCAGGAAGTTGAATTCCTCAGACTGTACCTGGAACTTGAACAGCTACGCACAGCCAATACCTTTATGTATGAAGTAGAGATCGATGACGATGTGGACGTAAATCTTGAGGTGGTCCCTCCGATGCTGCTACAACCTTATATAGAGAATTCTATCGTTCACGGAATCGGAGGTTCTCCGGACGGCAAGATCGATATCCGCATACGGGCCGAAGGCGACAACCTCATCTGTGAACTGACGGACAATGGCATTGGTCGGAAGGAAGCGCAGGAAACCAGAAGGGTGCTGCACAAGTCACACAGTATGAAGATCAACAACAGCAGGATTGAGCTGCTCAACAGTGTTTACCGATCCACTAAAGACCAGAGGTACAAATGTGAAGTTGAGGACCTTAACACAATGGACGGTGCATGCCAGGGAACCAGGGTAACGCTCACCCTCCCATTTCAAGGCGGTGATGACTAATACCCTTTAGTCTGGCAAAACGCTTCTGTTTCTAGCCAGGACAACATCCAGGCAGAACCAACTCCTCTTCCCACGTTGGAGAATGAACGTGAGGCTATTTCCGTTTCGCATCAAGCCTCTTTGAATCACCCTTTTCACTCGAAATCCCAATAGGGTATAAATACCTTAAATGATCTGAAAAATACCCCATTTGGATTTAAACAAATGCTTGTTATCTATTGATAATCAGCAAGATAAGGCCATTACTAGCCATGGCGATTCCATACCTATGTATTTATACTGATTCGCTGCCTTCTCTTGCACTGTAAGTTGCACGTAAACAGATAATTATAAGCACAATGAAAAACACAACTAAACTTCTTATCGGATTGTTTTGCATGGTGGCGTTCGTTTCTTGTGAAAAGAAATCTCCGACCATCCTTGACACTTCGCAGCCGGTTGAAAACGGCAATCTGAAAAAAATGAATCCTCAAAATGTGATTGGTCTCGTGAACAGTCACAAGAACGAGCTTAAGGATGACATGGATCTATTCGCCAAGGCGGTGACCGCACTGGCGGAAGATCAATTCTTCAAACAGGCGGTTGTTCAGGGATGTCTTGTCAACAAAAGCAGTCTAAGTGTGACGTTCGCAGATCTCGAAGATTTCTATACCAGAAATCAAAGAAACTTGCGTACGGAATTGAACCGTTCTCTTGACATGGCCGGAGCATCACAAAGTGACAAGGCCAGAGTTGCAGCGATTCTACGCGGTAGAAAGGTGGGACAGTTTGATTTCCTTCCGAGAATAGTCTTCCCAGCGTTGAAAAAATCAAAGTTCATTCGCAACGGTTGGGATGGTTTGACACCTTGTGGTGTTGCGATCTCACTGTTCTATATGCCCGCACGTAAGATTCCGGTGTACACGATCGACAACAGAACCAATTCGATCGTCCAAAACAAAGTGGTACATCTGGAACAAGAAAAGAGACCGACCTGGCACATCAGCTTCAAGCATAACATCAACTTCCTCGATGAAACAGGAAGGCCAATCGATGCCATTCAGGGCATATTCCAGCAAGAAGTGGACTGTCGTTGCTGTAATACATGTGATGATCCACCGGTTCCGTTTTGCGAATTCGATCACCCTTCTCCTATAGGAGAGTGTCCGGACACGCGAGGTCCATCAGGTAATTGCGATGGTTCGTGTGATCCTGCGGTTGCGCCAGTGGTTATTACGCTGGAACAATGTAGCATTAGAAAGTAACGCAGTATTACATAGAATGGATTACCGATAGGGAGGCATGATGCCTCCCTATTTTTTTCTCTCATCCAACTATCAGTACAAGATAAAGCGCCATTTCAACCAAAATCAGTGTGGGGTATTTATACCCCATTCTGCACGTAGAACTACCCCTTTTGAAGTGCAAAGCGTTGGGTATTACTGCCTCAAAATCAATAGGATAAGTACTTCCGTAAATCTACCTGTCTTATAAGCTATATCAGACACGACCTACTGCCAATTAGCTTGAATGGAAACCGATAAATCTATTAATATGTCGTTCGATGGAAACGAAGGCAGCACGATCTCTCTCACTGATGCTGCCGATGCTACAGAAAACTGGAGAGACAATCATTCAACCCTTGCCAAAGGTCATTTCATTGGCAAAAAGAAGCTCAGGGACCTCATTAATCAGACAGGATGCAAAGGCATCAGGTTCTATTATGGTATGGATTCAGCGGGAGCAACCATGGATCTGATCGCGGTAGGTGCCGATGCAAATGAAGATGATATGACTAACTTGATCATAAATCACGCGGTACCTTGCCCTGCAAGGTGTGGCGAAGACAATGATCTAAATGGCAATGCCACTTGAAGAAGTATTAACTAGAGTTTCTACATTTTCATGCTTTATCCCCCTATTGGCTATTGCTTTAGTCAAATTCCGTCTGCCTAAATCGATTTGGCCAGTAGGGGTTCTTTTCATACTGGCAGCACCAACAGAGGCCATTGCACACATCATGGCCATCAATTATATCCCTAATCTGTTGGTCTACTTTATCTTCTCAATCGTTGAATTCATCCTGGTAGCGTGGTTCTTCTATGCCAACACACCGAACCAGTGGATACGCTATTACATTCTTATCACGAGCGTCTTTGTACTTGCGTTGTTTGCAACCGAGTTGAATGGCAACATCAACCTGACATTCAGCTCTATAGCTAAGGCGGGCAAGTTCATCGCACTCATTACCTATGCAATAGGTTATCTCATTATGGTATTCAGAGATCAGACCGAACCGCACCTGCTACGCTCTCCAACATTCGTGTTAAGTGCTGGATTCCTGATTTACTTTTGTGGCAACATCCTTGTGTTTGCTGTAGTAGGGTACTTGCTACAGACTGATCCTACAGAGTTTGTAGAAACATGGATGGTTCATTCTGTGATCAATATAATATGTAACGTAATTTACGGCTTAGGCCTATGGTTGAATCAACGGAAATTGGAATACCATTGATGGTGGTAGCAGGATCGATGGTACTGTTGATCCTCGTACTTACCCTGATCCTCTTTGTAGTAGGCTACCAGAAACGGATGCTGCAACAAAGAGAGAAATTGGCTGCACTGGAACTCGATCACCAGAAGACATTGCTTAACGCCACCCTGGAATCGCAGATCATTGAACAGGAAAGAATTGCGCGCGACCTCCACGATGAACTGGGATCCAAACTGGGCACCATGCTGCTACAGAACCAGGTATTGGCCAATGAGATCAAGGAGCCCGCACAGCGAGAGAAGCTGCACGATCTGTTGGACCTGACCCGAGCCACATCGGAACGCGTGCGGCAGATCTCAAGAAACCTCTTACCTCCTACTTTGGAGAAACTGGGATTGCGGGCCGCAGTCATCGAGTTTCTGGAAACGCAACGCACATTAGATTACCGGGTGGACGGTCCGGACACGTGGACATCCCCATCCACAGAATTGGACAAGCAGTGGTACCGACTGGCATTGGAGGTTCTCAACAATGCGATCAAGCACGACCAGATCTCTGAGTGTACCCTTGAACTGATCTCCACACCGGATGCATTTGGTTTCGAGATCACGCATAATGGTCATGGACTTAGTCAGGAAGCATTTGAATCCAAACTGGGTGCACCGGGTAGTTTCGGACTCAAGAGCATTGCAAGCAGATGCAGTGCGGTAGGTGCTGAAGTCCACTACACCTGCACACACGAAAAGGTGGGAACACAAATAATCTCTAGGAAGCATGGCAAGAATTAAAGTAGCGGTTGCAGACGACCAACGCATGTTTGTTGAGGGCCTTGCCGCCCTGATCGGTCAGTACACGGAATTCAAATTGCTGCATACGGCTTTCAATGGCAAGGAGTTAATCGACAATCTGGAGAAGCGTGTTCCCGATGTGATTCTGCTGGATCTTGAAATGCCGGAAATGGATGGCATCCAGGTAATGAAGTATATGCAGAAGAACTATCCGGACGTGCGTGTGATCATCCTTACCATGTACGATACCGAATCGTTGATCGTCCATTTGATGGAGCTGGGCGCACGCGGGTATATCCTCAAAGACTCCGATCCGAGTTGTTTGGCCGATGCCATTTACTCGGTACACGATACCGGTTACTACTTCAACGACACCGCCTCGCGGGCCATGATTGGCAAGATTGTGCAAAGCGACCAGTTCAAACCTACCTTTCACAAAACGGAACTTACCGAGCGGGAAATTGAGGTGATCAAGTTTATATGTGATGAGCTGACCAGCGATGAAATTGCGGAGAAGATGTACATCAATGTGCGGACCGTTCACGGTCATAGGGAGCGCATCAAACAAAAAACCGGTGCGCGAAATGTGGTAGGCATTGTGCTTTATGCCATCAAGAACGGACTGGTAGACCTCTCCTGCTATTTTACCAAATAGGGTATTATTACCCTATCCCTCCGTTAGGACGTGCGCTAATTTTGCGTGAAACGTCACGTCATGTTCGAATACCTTGTTAACAAGAACGGGAGGCACAACAGCAAAGGGTACAACGAGGTCCACAAAGAAGGGTGTGTGCACTACCCCACCATTCATGACTACGAGGTCCTGGGTTCTTTCAGTTCATGTGCCGCAGCCATCACTGAAGCCAAATACCGAGGATACCGCGCCAACGGCTGCCCGATCTGCATTCCGGTTTGTCACAAATCGACTGTGGTGAAGTTGTAGGGGGATTTTGTGAATATGGTGTTTCGGACGTGTTGAAGCACCTAACCCTTTTAACGCCAGTCTTTATCAAAAAGCATCCTTCCTTCCGATAAACTTAACCTACAATTATTGTTCAAAGCATTTTGCGTTGAACTTGAGAACGTACTTATACCGTCAATAGCTATGAAAACTTGTTTAGTTACTTGTTCGTATTGAGCTACAATCCTATCCATTGTTATATCCTCTATGTTCTTGAACAACACAGAATCATGAATTAGAAATGGCAAACTGGTCAACTTCAGAATTGACAAATCAAACTCAATCAAATCTGAATACGATTTTCCGGTTCCAGTGTTCAAGGAATGATCATAATGATAAGATGAGCGATTTAGATGGATACTAGGAACCTTCTTCAACTCATTGTGTATTTCTTGATTGAATAGAACCAATTCTTGGTTAATCTCCGTTTCAATCCATTTAAGAATGGTAGAAAGTTTTTCTTCGATGCCTTCTTTAAGTTCATCTAGTTTCTCAACTACTTCGGCCTTCTCCTCATAAAATCTATTAACGGATCTAATTCTGTTTGCCTCAATAGTCAAATCATATATCCTATCGACTATATATTTGGGACTATTAACATCCTTAAGTAGGATTGCAATTCGTAAGTCTATCAGGTCAACCTTTTCCTGTAGCCCATCAACTTCTAGTTGCAGTGTTTTCTGTGCTGATTTTAGTTCCCTTTCAAGAATAGAACCAATCTTGCTATGAAATGCTTCAATCTCCTCGATTTTTTCTTCATTCGGATTCTCGAAAAATGTTGAAAGCTTCTTGAGATATCTGCTCTTGACCCGCTTCTCACCCAGGTTCAATTCAATTCTGCCAATTTTGTTTTTCAAATTACCGATTGTCTTTAGTAGTCGTGACTTCTCAGTTTTTAGCTCTATCACTTCTTTGTCTACCAGTTCTTCAACATTCAAGGTATATTCTAAGAGATTTTCCTTTATATCCACTACCTCGGTATCAATCAACTCCAATTGAAGTTGGTTCTGTTTGTAACCAGTCTTTGTTAATCGTTCAACAAAATTCTTTCGGTGGACGTCAGCAATAACTTTCTTCCTTTCTTCTTGATCTCTGATGGAAATCTCTACCTGGGCAATTTCGCTATACGAATTGAAAAGCTTGATAAGGGTTTTAATGGCATCAGATTCCTTTTGCACTGCAACACTTCTCAGCGGCTTGTCAACTTTGAAATTGTCTTTACCCCAAATTCGAGAATAAACGTTAACCGCCTCTCGAAAACTGATACGTTCACCTGGAATCGAGTAGCTGTTCTTCAGAAACTTTCTGTATTCATAAATACTTATCTCTGAAAGTGCGTTGTATTTCTTATCGGTTACGCAAACTTCTCCTGGATTTTCAGTCTTTCGACTAAAGTTGTGTTTAACACCACCAAACACGAATTCAAAATTGAAAGTATGATGTCCTACCTCCCTGATGGCCCCCGAATTCTTTTCAATATAAGTATCACCACCAAAGACAAAATCGAGAATCATCAAAATGGTAGACTTCCCAATCGAATTGGTCGAGTGCATGTCTCCAAGAATTACATTAAGTCCAGGTTCAAAATTGATCCGACTCTGAATGAATTGATCACATCTAAGTTCTTTTAACATAACGAACGTTTTCTGTTTCGAAATTCACAGTTATCATGTCTAGGACATATAAGACGTCTAACGAATAGATAAATTCATCAATGCCGTCAAATTGATGTTTGGTTTCCTCATACAGCCTACGAATACTTACTTCAGGCTCCTTACTCGCCTCGAGCAAGAATAGCATCTTGTAGATAATTGATTCTTCAAAGCGGATATGCTTGTTTGGATATATCATTCGAATATTTCGCAGTTCTGTATGAAATAGCTTATCACTATTTCACAAGCGTCACCACTACACTGATTAGCATGCTTAGCTAACCAGTTGACCATAGCGTCAAACACTTCTTTTTGGGTATATGAAGAATCTAGTTTGGTCAACTGTAGATAATGTCCTTTAATTTGATTAGATATTATTTCTGAAGTAGTGGGCTCCACACGGTCTAGCTCCTTAAACTGCTCCCTTATCGCGAAGTAATAATCTTGGACGTTGTGATGAACTTTTCGCTTGGTTAGCATCGTTACTGAACTATCTAACTTCTGATCAAGCGATTTTGGGTCATAATTAAGAGTATCATCAACGTCAAGAACAAAGTCTTCGTCAGCAAGTTTTTTGATGATTTCAAGAATCTCCTCTTCAAGGGAAGACTTACCCCAAATCCTCTTTTGCTCAAACTGCTGAATAAGTCTTTTCTTCGTTTCTACCAGTAATTGGTAATCCTCAACCGTTCTAGGCTTATCGAATTTTGTATGACAATCAACACATAGACAGATAAGGTTGTCTATATGATTCAAATCCTCATTTAGTTTCTCCTCAGACCTAAGTAGCAACTCTTCCGCCTTTGTAGGATTAATTGGATAGATGTGAGCAACTTCAAATCTTTTATGGTCTCTTCCATTCTTTTTATACATCAATCCATTTGGGCACCGCGGGCAAACACCCCCAACTTCAGAAAACAGCAAGAGCTTAGTATTCTCTGTAGGATTGACTCTTTCTTGACTCAACTTGCACTATTTACTCGTGATCAAATGCTAACTAGTCAAAAGCAATCTCATATTTATTGGATGAATTACATAGGGTATAAATACCCCATTTGCCCAACCATGGGAAAAAGAAAAAACCCGCACAAGGCAGGGTCTGACATTATGATTTGATAGGTTTCCAGGTTTGGGTGCGGTAGAAGATGCCTACATAACCGCGTACCTGGAGCTGGCCGTCTTCTACCCACATCTTACACTTATACACCGTTCCTTTCTTCGGGTCCAGTATGGTTCCACCTGTAAACTCAGAACCATCCTTCTTCAATCCCCTTACGATCTGCATGCCCAACAACGGCTTGTTGTAACGGTCATCCTTGGTATCGCAATCCGTACATTTTGGATTCGGGTCCTGCTCTGGCTTGCGGTACAACTTCAGGATCTTCCCGTAGTACTTTCCGTTCTTGCCCTGTGTAGATCTTAACGATGCTTTTCACCTTTCCGGTTTCGTCATCAATGGTCATCCATTTGCCCGCAATAGACTGTCCGAAGACATTTCCCGCAAGGGCCAGTAGTGAAACAACGATGATAACTTTTGCTGTGTAGTCAATTAACTTCTTCATGATTATTGGTTTTAGTCGGTTATTAATTAGTTGTCTTGTTCATTGTCTTTTGGAAGCCACAGTCTGAAAATCAACCTGGCCTCACACATCAATCCATTCTTGATGTCTTCCTGGTATTCTGGTCTGTCATCCCCGATCCCGGCAACGGCTACCTTCATTTTCAACCGCTCGGATGTCGGGTAATACCTGTAAGTTCTCAGCAGGCTGTGACCAGCTCTCAGATGCAATACCGTATTCTTCTGAAGGAAGATCTCCGTGAACGCGAACAGGTTGTTGTCTACCTTCTCCAGGTATTGATCTTCATCTGTGTGACCGTAAGAATTGATTCCACCCTGGAACCCGGTCCCAAACCAGATCTTGTCGTTCGCGCGGTACGTGATGTTGGCTTTCTGAAGCATCAGTACATCTACATGAAGCTTCTCGGTTGGCTTCCAGTAAAATCCTAGCAATGGATTCACGAAGGGCCCAAAGAAGTCATCATTCACGTACAACCCAGCCTTGAAAGTGAACTTGTCGCTCTTCTTATAGGCCGTTTGAAGTACCGCCCCAATCTGCAGATGGTCATCGTTCCAGAACTTTGGCTGATCACTGATCATCTTACCCACCACAACAGCTGTGGTCTTGAACTTTGGACTCCACTTTTTCTGGTAACCCAGCTGAACATTCGATAGCAAATACTTCCTTCTGGTATCGATGGTTTCTGTTGGTAGTTCCGCTTTGGTATCAATGATGAGCTGCTCTGTGTTGGTTCCGATCAGAACGATGTTGTTGTCATTCAACTGTACCGGAACCAATGCCTGGAAACCCTGGTGCTGTAATGTTCTTGATCTTGACGGATCGTTCTTCATCTCAGCGTTTGGAGCATACCTCCAAAGTGCTTTGGCCAGGTCTACGTGGTCTTGTGCGCTTGCTGCTACAGCAACGAACATGCATATAATGCCAATGATCTTTTTCATTATTTCTGAGAGATTGACTGGCGCTCAGACTTGAGTACCATGCGTGAATAAATAGTTGCGAATACGCCTCCTGTGATGAACATGAGGACGCCATAGATAGCTGGTGCTAAAAGCACACCTGGGAATGCAGCCAACGCACCTAACGAACCGATAAACAGTGCAAGGGATGCATTCTGGATGCCACACTCAATAGAGATGGAAACCCGTTGCTTCAGGCTCAATCTGAACATGCGGGCAGAAAAGAAGCCCAACAGCATCGTAGCGATGTTTAGAATGATGACTGCTGGCCCCACTTCCGGAAGTGCTGCACCTAGTTTGGCTTTGTTGGCCAGCACGGCTCCGATAATGACGATACTCATGAGCACCACTGAAGCAATCTTTACCGGTCGCTCCATCTTGTTTGCGAAGTTCAGGGCGTAGTTTCTGATGATCATTCCGGTGCTTACCGGTAGAATGGTGATCATCACCATCTTGAAAAAGGTCTCCCAGAAATCCAGCGAGATCTCAGCACCGCTTCCCATGAATCTTGCAGCAGCAAGGTTCACTAGGAACGGGATACTGAATACCGTAATGGTACTGGAGAAAGCGGTAAGGCTAACGCTCAGCCCTACATCTCCCCTGCCCAGGTTGCTGATGAGGTTAGATGTGGCTCCTCCCGGGCACGCTGCGATCAGCATTACGCCAACTGCCAATTCGCCCTGAACGCCTAAAGCAGTTACAATGGCAAATCCGATGATTGGAAGGAGTACAAGTTGATTGAACAACCCAAGAAGTATGCTTCCTGGCTTTCTGATGATTCTTTTGAAATCATCGAGGGTTAGTGACAACCCCATACCTAGCATTACAATGGCTACCGAAATGCTCAGGTACAATTGGATCATTTTTGGATCAGTCATGGCTTATTGAATTAGTTTGTTAAGCCAAAACTATATCCCTGGAAAGCCCTATTGAAAAGGGTTTCCGCAGGTCGATTTACCAGAGTTGCGAAATATGCAACTACAGAAAAGTGGTGGATTTCCTACTTGCAGAAATCACAAATAGGCATGATCAGAAGTGATCTGAACGGTGATTTACGCAAACTTTGGGGTGTAGATTTCCGGCATTTGCCAGAGATCAATCAATTGTCAGAAAAAGAGATGGGCTCATTGATCGGTTTCAACTCCCATGGCAGCTTAACAATGGTCTGATACGCCTCTCCTGATTCCTTGAGGTCGTCATCATCTTCATCGAAGTACCATTCTACAGAAACCTCACTTACACCACTCTCGTGTAGGGGAACCAATTCCTGAAACAAGCTCAGGATACCAGAAGAAGAGCTGGTGTTGAAGTAATGCATGTAAAGCTTGAATACCGTGATAGGCTGTGGATTTTCCTTGTACTGTTGGATCCATTCACGCATGGGTCCATATAATTCTGTTGAATTCTCAGGAATCGATCGTCCCTCCAAACAGAGCACTCCGGTTTCGGCATTAAAGTCCACTCCCGGTTGCATTTTTGTCGCCTCTAACGAATATCTCTCTAGCATCACATCCTACATTGGCAGTGCACAAAAATAAGAATCGTCAACGAATCGCGCCAAGCACACGTTACAGGAAGTGGTCAGTTGGGATTAATTGCTCAACTTTAACATCACTATGCGCACCCTCATCCTACTCCTATTTATGGGCCCGTTGGTGGCCTTTGGGCAGACCTCATCAGAGAAGGTCAAACAGATCAGAACCTGGTATGCTGAATCAGAGAAACTGGCTTCCAGTTGTACAATCGTTAAAATGAACGACTGGGCTGACCCTGATCAGTACGAGGGATACTCACCGGAGTATACGGCCTGGTACGACAAGAACACCAAGACCTTTGTAAAGATCAGTGAAACGGGCGGTGGAGATTGGCACGAAACCACCACCTCTTATCACCTGAACAAGGGTAAACTGTTCTTTATATTCTCCAAAGGTTATACGCCAGGAACCATGTATACGGCCAAAGAGCTGAACATGACGGAAGAGGAACTGTGGCAATCGGGAGGAGAAGCCAAGACACTCAATGCTTTTGAACATCGGTGGTATGTATGGGAATCAACTGTTTTCAAAACGCTGGTGAAGGACAAGGAATTCACCGCCAAGAATGGAACATTCGATATGGTGGAGAAATTCAACCTTTCAGACGTAAAAAACGAAACGGTGATACCCAATGATGAAAAGGCCCGAAAGATGTTCAAGACGTCTAACGATCACCTCAACAAAATAATCGCAGAGCTCACCAAGCGCCTCCCCAAAGAATAGGGCATAAAAAAGCCCGACTTATGCCGGGCCTTGGTCAATCCTTTCATACGAAGAGGATTGATCGGGAAGAAATAAAACGCTAAATCTTGATCTTCCGGGTTTCGACACCACTGGATGTTTTGACAGATACGAGGTAAATGCCGTTCGCCAATGACGGTAGACGTAAACTTCCCTTGGTGGTAGATCCGATGATGCCATTGACAACCTGCTGACCGCTTAAGCTGGTCAAAGTAACCTGCTTTATTTCGCCAGCCGGCATATCGGCAAGTTGCAATGAGCCATCACCAATCCATGCACGCAGTTCACCCGCGTGGTTTTCTTGTACTGATACCAATGTTCCATATTTGAACTCGATCATGTAACGGCTGTTGGTTGTGTCGTTTGCTGTAACACTAAACTGAACCGAAGTATCTGCATCCAGACACAATCGGTGACCCGTGTTCTGATCTATCAGCGTAATGGACACATTCGAGTTGAAGGGGCCCAACAGCTCACTTTCCAGTTTATAGTTTCCTACGGTGGGTGTAAACGTGTACAGTTCAATGTTGCTGGTAGCCAGTAACGAAGGATGACTGTTGATCGCCAAAGGCGTATGTGCCTGATCCTGCGTTCTCGTAAATACGATAGGTACGTTGGGATTCGGGCTGAACATCTCGTAGGCGTCATAAGAACCATCGAAGCTTACCGTAGCCCCTGGTAAGAACCTTACTACACATTCGTCTTTGTATCCACTTCCGTTCAGGTCGTGTAATCTGAATCTAATGGCATCTGGTACCTGGGCGGTCAATGTTCCAATTGTGAGGATTGCGAGCATAAGTGCTGATAAATTTTTCATTGCGTTTTGTTTTTTCCTCTTCAACATTACGCTGTAATCCGCCTGTCTAAAGGCAGGGATTGCCTCAGCAATACTTCCGGCTATCTAGAATGGTGTTCTGATTTCCCAACGTTCCATTTTGGCTTCCCCAAACGTTGGGATGTCCCTTTGGTACGTTCGAAAGACGAAGGGACATTTTCTGAAAGTTGGGAACCAGCGAAGGGAAGTTCTATAGAATAGTATGCGCGTGTGAGGAGTAAAATTGATCAAACTTCGAAAACATGAAACACGTTCTGCACACACTGATTCTTGTTCTTCTCGCCACTGCGGTTATCGCAAACAATGGTGGCAATGGAGAAAACAAGAAGACTTACAGGGTGGTGGCCATAAAGAAAGGCGATGCCCAGGTGGAAAGTGTTTCCAACCATGTTCAAGTGCTTCAGCCTATGGAAGTATACATCCCGAATGCTTTTACGCCTAACGGTGATGGAGTAAACGACTCGTTCGGTGCAAAAGGTGTAGGGATCGAAGAGTACAAACTCGCGATCTACAACAAGTGGGGAGAGCTGCTTTTCGAAAGTGAATCAATCGACAACCAGTGGGACGGCACCTATGCCGGTCAGAATGCGAAGGAGGATGCATACGTGTACGACCTGTTGGTGAAGAACGAAGACTCCAGCGATTGGATCAAGAAGACAGGATCTGTAACCCTGCTTAGATGAAGAACATACTGACCTGCATAGCATTACTTTCTGTTGCCATCGTTTGGGCCCAGCCGAATGCTGGTTTTACCAGTTCAACACCCAACGGTTGTGCTCCACATGCAGTGACGTTTACCAATACTTCCACCGGTAGCTCCAGTTATCTGTGGGATTTCGGGAATGGACAAACCTCCACGCTGGCCAATCCAGCGGTACTTTACCAGACGGCAGGAACCTATAGCGTTAAGCTGGTAGCCTACCATCAGGGACAGGCAGACAGCATCGTTCAAATGAACCTTGTTACGGTACATCCGGGCATTACGCCTTCGTTCACCTTCAATCAAACAGGAAATTGTGAAGGTGCAACATCAGTGAGTTTTACGAATACCACTTCAGGCGCTGTTTCTTACAGTTGGAACTTCGGAGATGGGAACGTTTCAAATGTGCAACATCCCGTTCACGCTTATAGCAACGCAGGAAGCTTCCTTCCATCGCTCACGGTACAAAACAGTTTTGGATGCCAGGGCAGCTACCAGCTGTCCGCACCTATTGTTGTGGATGCCTTACCCGTTCCATCTTTCACGGTTGGAACAGCCACTACGTGTGATTCTTTACAAGCCATCAGCTTCACCAATACCAGTTCTGGAGCTACACAGTACCAATGGAAATTCGGTGATGGCAATACATCAGCGATTGCAAGTCCATCACATGTGTACAACCAAACCGGGAACTTTACAGTTGAACTCATTGCTACAAGCGCTCAGGGTTGTAAAGATTCTACAATAACCACACAGGCGGTATCAATCATTCGCCCTGCTACAGCGGCAGTACAACTAACGAATGCTGTGGGATGTCCTCCCGTGAACACCACCTTATCACTGGTCAATCCAGGTGTTTCGGGTATACAATGGTGGTATGGTGATGGGTTTTCAGGTACTGCGTCTGCCCACACCTACAGTAGCTCAGGAAATTACACGCCTGTTGTTCAGTTCATCGACAACAATGGCTGCATGGTGACGGATTCGAGCTTCGGAAACGTAACTGTTCACCAGGTACCTACACCGGCATTCACCATGTCTAAGGATACCATCTGCCTTCGGGAGACGGTTCAATTCACTAATCTAAGCGTCAACGCTACGTCTTACTACTGGCGGTTCGGAGATGGTATTGCCAGTACACAAACCAATCCTGCACATCAATACAGCGGTCTGCCTCAAAACTTCATTGTAAGCGTAGAAGCACAATCAGCTGGCGGGTGTAAGGCCAAAGCTTTTGACACTCTGTATTGCGTTTCATCGCAGGTTAGCTTTTCTACTGACAAGACCACAGGTTGTGGTCCGCTGACGGTTCATTTTCAGATATCCACACCCGGAGCCACGAATGCGCAATGGCTTTTTGGGGATGGCACAACCAGCAACGCGATGAATCCAGTGCATACCTACAACCAGGTGGGTAGCTACGATGTATGCCTGATCGTAGGCAACGCTGCAGGATGTACAGATACGTTATGTCTATCCAACTACATCAACGTGGTGAACCCTATTGCCAATTGGAGCAATACCATCAACATCGCTGAATGCGCACCTTATAACCTTGCCCTTTCGTGTACAAGTTTCGGTCATCATTCCTGGAGTTGGAACATGGGAGATGGCAGCACCTACAACGGACAAAACATTCAACACAACTACACCACCAAAGCGGGAAGCTACGTGGTTATGCTATCCACATATACATTGGATAGCTGTCTCATTCAGGTTCCATGGGCCAACGTACAGATCAACGGTTCAACTGTTGGATTTACAAGGCACATCAATAGTTGTAGTCCATTGGTTGTACAGTTTACAGATACTTCCAGCAATGCAGCAAGTTGGTTCTGGGAATTCGGTGATGGTTCTACCTCTACATCACAGCATCCTACGCATGCATATGGATCTCTGGGTACATATACCGTTAAACTCACCATTACAACGCTAGGTGGATGCACGTACACCAGAACTGAGGTGAACGGTGTTTCACCCAGCAGTTGTCCGCTTCACTCACCTCCTGGGGGAAGTGGCGCAGCCGGAGGCGCAAACAAAGGCCAGAACGTAATTGCCAAAGGGTGTGCCCCCTTTACGCTTGGGTTTACAAATCCCTTCAAAACATCTAAATCTTGTTTATGGAGTTTTGGTGATGGCACAAGCTCAACGACAATACACCCTGGTCATACATTCAATACGGGTGGCCTTTTCACAGTAACATTGATCAACACGGACAGCACAAACGCAATCGACACGATCACCTACCTCAACGCCATTCTTGTTGGAGATGCAAGACCTAATTTCTCTGTGGCATTTCCTGCGAAATGTAGAAGAGATTCAATGGCGTTGGTAAATCAAAGTGCCTCAACCGTAAACATGTTCGACTGGCGTTTTGACAACGGAGACAGCTCCACCGTATCTGCACCTACTCACGTTATGCCACCTGTGCAAGGACCTTATAGCATCACACTTAACGTGGCTGACACGATGGGTTGTACTGGATCAACGGGTAAGGTGTTGATCAATTGGCCAAAAACATTCAATGTTAGTATGCCAGATTCTATCTGTGCTTCTGACTCGATGACGATCACTCATAATATCCCAGGTTACTATGCTATCACATGGAATTACGGAGATGGTACGCAGGGTGCATCATCTAAGCATTTGTACACTGGAGTGGGGAACTATGCCCTTTCCGCTACACTTGTGGACAGTGTGGGGTGTACAACCAACATGGTCTTTGGTGCTGTTGAGGTATGGTCGCCACCAGCTGGTATGTTCTTACCAGGTGGAAGTGATTACTGCCTCGGAGACAGGATCAAATTCAAGTCTCAGTTTCCTGGTTCGGGAACGCACGTTTGGGATCTTGTTGGTCAGGGCAGGAGAACATCCAACGACAGTGTATTCTTTACTCCCAATAAAGTAGGATCATACACGGTTTGGTTTGAGAATTACCATCGTGGGTGCATGACCAGAAAGATTTACACCAACGTAATTCACGTGCATAAGCCAACGGCTGGTATTAAGGTTGCAGCCATCGCTCCCTGTAATCCGGTATCGATAGCGTTCCTTGACTCCAGTACCAACGTTGCCAGTTGTCAATGGAAGTTCAGCAATGGCGGCTCATTCGCAGGAATGAATACCATTCAAAGTTTCACAAACTTCCCTGCGACTGCACAATTGCTCGTTACCGATAGCTTTGGATGTATAGACAGTACGCAGGTGATCGTTGCTCAACCTGCAGCGCCCAACATTTCAGCCAACACTTATACTGGTTGTTTACCATCAGCCATCCAGTTTAACAGTACCGGAATAGATACCACCATCACCAACATCCTATGGTTGTTTGGTGACGGAACTACAAGCTTCAACAAAAATCCAAATCACCAGTACAGCAGCGCTGGAACCTACCAGGTAAAAATGGTACTCACTACACCCGGACATTGTGTGGATACATTGAGCTTAGCTCAAAATGTACGTATAGGAAATCCTAAGGCAGGTTTCTCCTTTACCAGTCCGAGTGGGTGTGCACCAGTTGCTGTAGCAGTAACCGATAGCTCCAGTCATGTCTCAAGTTGGATTTATCGATTTGGCAACGGAGGTACATCTACGGTACAGCACCCTAACATTCAATACTTCCAACCAGGTACGTATTGGATCACCCAAGTGGTAAGTGACAGCATTGGTTGCACGGATTCAGTTACTGCCACAACACCTGTAATCGTAGATGGACCCGTAGCCAGTTTCACGGCCTCCGATACGGCCATCTGCGCAGGAGCAACAATCCAATTCACTGACGCCTCGCAACGCGCTCAATCCTGGTCGTGGTATTTTGGCAATGGACAAACTTCCAGCACACAGCATCCCGGCATCACTTTTAATAATCCTGGGATCTACACTTCAACCCTGGTGGTTACTGATTCCAATGGGTGCACTTCGCTACACAACCTACCTGCTAACATTCATGTAATCGCATCCCCAACGGTATCAGCATCCTTGATTGGCACATCAGGGTGTTTGCCCCTACAAACGACATTTAAAGCAACCTATTCAGCAGATTCCATTCAGTGGAATTTCGGAAATGGCCTGACCTCCAACAACGATTCAGGCATGGTAACCTACACACAACCAGGCTCTTACCCTGTAACATTGAAAGGTTGGAACAAGCTGGGTTGTATGGATTCCACCGTGTTCAAATACGTGGTTGTGGAAAGTAAGCCTCAGGCTAGCTTCCAGGTAGATACGCAGCTCAATTGCTTTGGCAATTCCTTTGATCTTATTGCTTCAGGTGGCAAGCAATACAAGTATATCTGGAGTCTGAACGGTTCACCTGTGGACACCGGAATGCGCATCTCCGTTAAACCCGGTCCGGGTGCATATTCTGTTCAGCTAATTGCCACCAACGGGTCTGGTTGCGCAGATACGATTGTTCGAACAAACCTGATCACTGTACACGATACCGTTCCTCCTGTTGCACCCAAGATCAAGCGCGCAACTGTAGAAGACGATGTGAGTGTATTGGTAGAATGGGAAGCCATTTCCGCTGGAAGAATCAAAGACATTCTCGTTTACCGTTCCATCAATTCTGCCCCGTACCAATTGGCAGCTACCCTACCCCCTAACGCTATTGATTTTAAGGATAACGGTTTGAACACATTGAAAAACATCCATAGCTATAAGCTTGTGCTTATTGACAGCTGTGAACTTCGAAGTGAGTTCAAATCCAATGCGCATACGGTTGTCAACGTATCCGCTGCAACGCAATCCATGGCGGTTAAAATTGACTGGACACCGTATGGTGGAGATCAGATCACAGGCTACCAGGTGCTCAGAAAGTCGAGCTATGACACACTGTACACAGTCATTGCCAAGGTTGCATCCGGTACAACATCCTACGTGGATTCAAGTGGATACTGTGCGGGATTCTATACCTACATGATTCAAACCCGGGGATTGTATGGCAATACACTAACCTCATTGAGCGATACTACTACAGTGTTCCATAATGGTGTTACAGCCGCCTTACAGCAGTCGGAAATCATCAGAACCACGGTATTGAATGACAGTGTGGTTTACACAGAATGGAGGAACCCTTACACCCCTTACAATGCTTCTCTGCAATACACGTTGCACAGGCAGATGAACGGTGGAAGTTCACAGGTGGTTGGTGTTTTCCCTGCACACGTAACCAGCTTTGTAGATCATCATACCCAGGTTGATTCCATGCAATACACGTATAGTATTACCACCACATCACCTTGTGGTGTGGAGAGCACTTCCAATCTTGGGTCGTCTATTCTCCTAAAAGCTATCAAACACCAGGATAAAGAAGTTCACTTCCGTTGGAACCCTTATAAGCAATGGGATACAGGTGTGGATCATTACGAACTCCAAGAACTTAAGCCGAATGGGGAATGGGAGACTATTAATTCTAGCAATGAAGGAGAAACCGAAATAATTATTCCTTATTCACCTTACTAGTATAACCAAATTTCGTTGCCTCCGTATAAACACGTAATTCCAAAGGTTTTTTACTTTCACCGGCAAATTTTACTTAACCGCACATGGTAAATGCACTGATTGTTGATGATGAACAGAACAACCGAGAGGCCCTCGCGAAAATGCTGGACCAATTTTGCCCGGATGTTCACGTAGTAGATAAGGTAGGATCTGTTGCAGAAGCAATTGAATCCATTGGGAATCACGATCCGAAGATTGTGTTTCTTGATGTGGAAATGCCTGGAGGTAACGGATTCACGTTGCTAGAGCAGATTGATAATCCAAACTTTCATGTGATCTTCACAACAGCCCATGCTGCATACGCGGTTAAGGCCATCAAGTTTGCGGCATTAGACTATTTGCTCAAACCCATTAATCTCAATGAACTGAAGGTTGCCACTGAGAAAGCCATCAAATCAATCAATAACGGTCAGAGTGAAGGCGACAAAGCCAGAAAGATCGAAGTATTGAGGGACAATAGAACCAAGGAGAGCTTCGACTTTAGCAAGATTGCTTTGCCTACCATTGATGGAATTGAGTTCTACAAGGTGGATGATATTCTCAGATGTGAAGCTGATCGCTCGTACTGCAAATTCTACCTGAATGATGGTAAGAGTATTGTGGTTTCAAAACCTTTGAAGGAGTACGAAGATCTTTTGTCAGAATGTAACTTCTTCAGGATCCATAAGTCGAACATGGTCAACCTGGGTCACGTGACGAAATATGTCAAAGGCAAGGGTGGGTATGTTGTACTCACAGATGGATCTCATGTGGGTGTTTCTCACCGAAAAAAGGATGATTTGATGAACATCCTTTCCACTCGGTAAGCCCCAATTTCACTGAATTTCAGATCAAATAGGTACGTTGGATAATTGAAAGCGTACGTTGGGAAATAACCCCTGTTAGGCCCCAAAAAGGTGGTGTATGTTTGAGTCATGATAAAACGAACAAACATGACAACATCAATCAGAAACACTTTCATCGTCTTTTTCATTGGTCTTTTTTCTCTAAGCACACTTAACGCATCCGCTACAAAGCGAGATGGTGATGAGAAAAAGAAAAGAGATGTGGTTGTTGAGATCAAAGCCACTGTTCTACAAAACACTGCTTACTTCAACCTGAGGATGCAAAACGAATCTGAGGCGGCTATGTATATGCTTCTTCGCAAGACGTTCGATGAGCAACTTGAAGTGATTGCTACGAAAGATGGTGTTCCGAATACTTTGGGTCAGCCTCTACTCTACAGTTTCAAAGTAGATAAGCTTAGCGAAACCAACGCAGAGTACGTACTGGTTAAGGTGGGCAAAGACTACGAGGAGTTGAGATCCTGGAACTTCAATCCAACTGCAGGCCTAACCGAAATTCACTAAGAGACCCGGCACGCCCAAGTTAGAGATCATGAACACCCGTCTACTTTTAATCGACCCCGATAAGCAGCATCACACGCTATTTCGCAATGCGCTTCATCAGGATCCTGTTCATCTGATCACTGCAGATTCCGCCTCAGAAGCGTACATGTACTCTGCCAACTATGATTACTCACTTATCGTTGTGGCAGATCAACTACCGGACTCAAGAGGCATTCAGCTTATTGAATCGTTCAAGAACCGGGCAAATACACGTACTGTACCTATGATGTTGTCATCCACGGAAGCTGCCAACGACAAACTTGAAAGAGAGTGTTTACGTGCCGGAGCCATTGACTATCTCAGATTACCCATAGAGCTGGAATTGCTACAGCTCAAACTTCGAAATATTCTCAAACTCAACGATGAGGGCATGCGCCTAAAGGCCCTTAACGATCATCTATCTGTCACCAACAAATCGCTGGAGAACAGTTTCAGTGAAACACAATCGAGCATTGAATATGCCAAGCATATCCTTGAAGGCATCCTACCCGGGAATGATAAGATCAAATCCATCTTTGAGGATTACTTCTTGATCCATAAACCAAAAGACACCGTAGGTGGTGACTTCTATATGGTAGAAGAGGTAAACGACACAAAATTGATGATCATTGGAGACTGTGTTGGTCACGGAGTACCTGGTGCATTGTTGGCCATGCTCGGATCCAATCTCATCAATTATGCCGTCCAACACCTAAGGATCCAGGACCCCGCAAGGATATTGCAAGTGGTTAATACAGAACTGAAAAGAACATTTAACGAAACCAAGAAAAACAACTTAGGTCATGACGGCATTGACATGGCTATTTGTGCCTACAACAGGTACGATCGAAAGTTGTACTTCGCAGGTGCTCATAGACCAATGGTGCTCGCAGACTCCAACGGGTGCAGACTTATCCGGGGCGACAAGAAATCCGTTGGTAATGGAACACCTTCATCACATTGCTTTGAATCGCAGGAAATTGAATTTGAGGAGAATGCTATGATCTACATGTTTACCGATGGATACCCAGACCAGTTCGGTGGTGAGCATGGCAAGAAATTCAAGCTTAGAAAACTCGTTCAATTACTGGATACTGTGAGCCAGTTACACCTGGATGATCAACAAGACATCATTCGGGAATCCCTTCAACTGTGGCAAGGTCAGCTCGCGCAGGTTGATGATATCCTGCTGGTGGGCGTTCGCCCTTCTTAAGGGGCCATTCTTCCTTGAAGAACCAAAATGAACTACGATTGGTATCTTCGACAAGCCGATTTATTAAACCCCTTGTAAGATTGGATGATCACAATAGGTTAAAGGAGATCATTGAGGCGATTGAACGCATTGCCGACCTTGACTTTAGTAAAGGGGTGGAATCCAATGGGACACAGTCAGACCTGGACATGCTGGCCAAGGCCATCAACGAGATTAACGATCGTAATAGACAGTTGGCCACATCGGAAGATGCCGATAAACAACTTCTTATAAGTGAAAGGCGTTTCAAGCAATTGTTCGAAAATGCTACCGATTCCATCTTTATCATCGATACACTGACGCTACAAATTGTTGATCTAAACAATACGGCTGCGGAGGCACTTGGATATAACAAGTCGGACCTGGTTGGTAAACAATTTGACTTTATTGACCACCCCGATTGTGCAACAGATCTGGACAGGATAGGTAAAAAACTAAGAAGGAAGGGCCATGTAGTTTTTGAGCATATTCACAAGCACCAGGATGGCTCAGCAGTTCCTGTGGAGATCAGCGCGAATCTTGTCAATTATGGGGGGCGTGAAGTTGTGCAATGCTTCGCAAGAAATATCTCGGCCCGTCTGGAAGCGCAAAAAATTGCCCAGGATAGTGAACAACGCTGGAATTCTTTAACCAAGAATTCAAAGGACATTATTGCCATCCTGGACAAAGATTATAAAATCATTTTCCAGAACAGGACACCAGCCGCCCTGGAACGTATTGGTAGAACTGTAGAAGATGTATTGAACGTGTCTCTTTTGGAGTTGATACGGATGGAAGATCACCAGGTGTTGAGTGATGCCATAGAGCAGGCCATGGATGAACGGTCTTCTGTTCATTGCGAGATAAGAGGGAAGATGACAGGAGCCTACTACGACTGTACCATCACTTCATGGCTCTCCGGGGATAAAGTGGAAGGTGTTATCCTTCAGGCAACAGATATTACGGACTCACGAAGTGCGCAAATGAAATTGCATGCGGAACAACAACAAGGATTGCGTTACCAAAGCATGTTGCTAAGCTCACAGATCAATCCACACTTCATCTTTAATTCATTGAATTCCGTGCAGTTCTATATCATCAATAAAGACGTGGAACCTGCATTGAACTACATTTCGGACTTCTCTGTACTTATGCGAAGCGTATTGGAGAATTCAACCCAGGAGTTCATTACCATTGAAGACGAGATCAGTTTCCTTACCATGTACCTGGAACTGGAACAGAAGCGATTCTCAGACAAGTTTGAATACCACTTTAACCTGAAAGGCTTGGATCCCGATCAATACATGATCCCTCCCATGCTCTTACAACCATACGTGGAGAATACAGTGGTTCACGGTTTGAATAACAAAGATTCGAAAGGTGATATCTGGATTTCCTTTGAACGAACCAAGAAAGAAAGAATTCGATGCACCATTGAGGACAATGGTGTTGGTCGTGACCTGGCTATGAAAATGAAATTCCTAAGAACAGGTTCTGATCATCGCTCACTGGGAATGAGCATTACAAGAACCCGATTCGACCTGCTCAATTCTGTTTCTGAGGATGATTACAACATCAAAGTTGTTGACCTTGAAGATAAGGATGGTAGCGCTTTAGGGACCAAGATTCTTATTGATATCCCAATCGTTCAGGAATAGACCCTGCCAAATGTTTAAATTGAGCCGTGTCTCAGCAAGAAGTAACGGCATACTACGATAACCTGGCCGAGGAGTATGATCAGGATCGATTTGCAAATTCCTACGGTGCATATATAGATCGTCAGGAGCGGAAGTTTCTCCGGAAGGTCCTACCACAAACATCAGGGCGACAGGTTCTTGATCTTGGATGTGGAACAGGACGTTTCATGGAATTTGCCACACATGGATCTGACATCAGTAGTGAAATGCTGAAAGTTGCATCCGAAAAATATCCGGGAAAACAATTCGATCTGGCTGATGCGAATACACTACCCCATCCTGACGACCAGTTCGACTCGATATATTCGTTTCATGTTTTCATGCACTTACCAAAAGAGAAATGCCATGAAATCATTGAGGAGTGCTACCGAATTTTGAAACCCGGTGGCGAGTTGATTTTTGATTTCCCTGTGGCTAAAAGAAGAAAGTCTGTGAATTACGTTGCCGAAAATTGGCACGCGGCAACATCGTTCGACCTGAAAGAATTGAGAAACACGTTACCAGACAAATGGACCGTTCGCAAACGGGTAGGCATCCTATTCTTTCCTATCCACCGTTTGCCTTCAGCAATAAGATCGTGGTTCACGTGGCTAGACAGTTTGATATGCAAAACGGGCCTGGCATCTTATGCTTCTTATAACATCGTTATTCTAAAAAAGTAAGATGTTACGCAAACTCATACCGCAAAGCTGGAAGACGGCCATTCGCGCAAAGCAAAGGCGCACTGCCGATCGCAAATCCGGATTCACAGATGAGCTGTGTGGTAAAGGTGAACTAAAAGATGTTCAGGGAGACATCAAGGTAGAACAACCCGTATTCGTTACCAGTCGTTCGGTAAATAAAGTAGACAACATCATTCTTGCCAAGGGAAGAATTGAAGCCATGGTGATCAAACCAGGTCAAACCTTTTCGTTCTGGGAATGTGTGGGTAAGCCGAATGCCCAAAATGGCTTTAAGCTGGGAAGAAACCTTATTGATGGTGAGCTGAAAGAAGATTACGGTGGTGGGTTATGTCAGCTGGCCAGCATCACATACCACTTAGCGATTATGGCAGGTATCGAGATACTGGAGCGCCATAACCACTCCGTTGATCTGTACAATGAGGATGAGAGGTTCACCCCGTTAGGTGCAGATGCAGCAGTAGTCTACGGATACAAAGACCTCAGGCTGCGCAACAATACTTCCTCCAATCTTGTGTTCCGCTATGTTGTACAGCAGGATTCGGTAACAGCTCATTTACAAAGTGACAATGCATTGACTGAAAAGAAGATCCTCTTTGATAGAGAGGAACAAGATGGAAGAAGAACGGTGAGGTCGAAGTATGAAGACAACACTCCCATTGCATCTTCTAAGTATAAGGTACTTACGCATGAATGAAGACAAAGAATCCATATTCCTGACAGCCGAATGGCGCAAGCTAGCCATGGCCAATTACGCGGTGGATCCCCAAATATTGAAACCGTTTGTTCCGAAAAGAACGGAACTGGATTTGTACAACGGGATATGCTATGTGAGTCTCGTAGGCTTCCTTTTCCAGCATACCCGAGTTAAGGGTATGGCCATTCCAGCGCACGAAGACTTTGAAGAAGTGAATCTTCGCTTTTACGTCAGGTATAAGGATGGAGACATCTGGAAGCGCGGTGTTGTTTTCATCAAAGAGATCGTACCGAAAATGATGATCAGCTTTGTGGCAAACCTTGTTTACAAGGAACCGTATCAAACCATGCCCATGAGGCATCACTTACGTGAAAACACACATTTGGAAGTGGGGTACGAATGGGAATGCAAAGAGTTCTGGAACAGGTTTCACGTGGTTGCTGAAAAACAATCGCGGCTGATTGCACCAGAAACGGAAGAAGATTTTATCACCCAGCATTTCTGGGGATATACCAAGATGAACGAGAAGGAAACAAAAGAATACGAGGTTGAGCATCCAAGGTGGGAGCATTATCCTATCCGCTCCTACCAAATAGATGTGAAGTTTGGCGATGTATACGGTGATTCCTTCAAAGAACTTGAAAACAATGCTCCCCGATCTGTGCTACTGGCTGAGGGTTCGGAGATTTCCGTAAGAGATGGTGTGTACGTATAATCAGAAGACCTTTTCTCCTTTGGTAAGCCACATGCCCCACATTCTGCTGAAGCCGTGGACCTTTTCCGTTTCTTTCTCCTTGTGGTAAACAGGATACCCCTGGTTCTTCCATTCGAAGATCCCTCCGTATAAATTGAACACGTATTTGAAGCCGTCAGCCTGTAGCTTCTCTCCCACTTTTTCACTTCGATAACCAACTGAGCAGTACAAAAGAATGGGTTGGTCTTTGTTGAGGTGGCTCGTTTGCGAAAGTTTGAAATCCTCGTAGCCTACCCAATGGGCGCCATTGATCTTACTTACCTCAAACTCCTTCCTGGTTCTTGTGTCCAGGATGTACCATCCGTTGAATCGTTGAACCTGTTCCGGTGAAATTTCAGAAACAGAATGCGAAAGCATTCGCTTCAACATGAAGCCATATTTCTTGTTCTCAACTTTGGGTTGAGCACTGAGCGTAAACGGGAGGGCCATGAGCAATAAGATTACTCGCCACTCCATGCCGAATACCCACCGCTCAGATTGTACACTTCCTTGAATCCAAGCTCCTCCATCAACTCCTGGGTTCTCTTGCTACGTCCACCAGAAGCACAGTATACGAGGATCGGCTTAGATTTATCCAGCTTCCCGATTTCGTCTTTAAAGTTGGCACCATGGTAATCGATGTGAATAGCACCTTCGATCATACCATTTTTTGTCTCCTCCGGTGTTCTCACATCCACAATGATCTCATCAGTATGGTTTGCGATCAATTGCTTGAACTCAGCAACATCAACATCCTTAAACGAAGTGCTTGACGGTTCTGGTTGCGAACAACCTGCTATGAAAAGCAAAAGTGCAGGAACAAAGAGTAAGTATTTCATCTCACGAATTTGTCGCAAATTTACGTCCAATCGTTTTAGCAGCAATCCTTAAAATGGAGATTCATTTTCTTGGAACCGGTGACGCCTTCGGAAATGATGGCAAGTTTCAAACCTCAATCAGGTTAGGCTGGGCGGGTAACTCCATCCTACTCGACTGTGGTAGCACCACGAACGTGGCCTTGCATCGAAACAAAGTAAACCTGAATTCGATCAAAGCCATTATACTCACACACTTTCACGGTGATCACTTTGGTGGCATTCCTTACTTCCTGCTGGACGCTCAGTGGAACTCGAAACGCGATGACGCGCTTACTATTGTAGGTCCTGTTGGTGTGGAGGAAAAGGTTAGAAAACTTATGGAAGTCACCTACCCTTCCATTGCTTTGGAAGACATGTACTACCCTCTTGAATTTGTAGAATACAGGACTGGTGCAACTTTTGAATTGTTCGACCTGAAGATCAGCAGTTTCCCAATGCTACATTCGGCACCCAGCCTTCCTCATGGACTACGTATTGAGCAAGGAGATAAAATTGTTGCCTTTACTGGAGATACGGGCTGGACTGAAGAAATCATTCCGTTGTCTGATCAAGCCGATGTGCTCATAACGGAGTGTGCCGGACTGGATTCCTCCTCACCCAGACATTTGAATTTTGAAACCCTGCAGGAGAACCTGGATAGGATCACTGCCAAAAAGCTGATTCTAACGCACATAACCGATGCAACAGGACTCCAATCCTCCGATCGCATCACGTTGGCCGAGGACAATACTATTATGCAAGCATAACACTGTTCTGTGTTGTGTAGTCTAACATTTGACTGTTGGTTTTACTTACAACATAATAATTGACTCGTATAGGTTCAATTCAGTAGATTTGCCCTACCTAACCACCACTCTCCGTATTTATGTCGGGAAAAATACGTGCAGTCTCGGTTATTGGGACCGCTATTACCACCAACCAAACCTCTCCTATGAAAAGGATTATAAGTGCATTGGCGCTTGGCGTAGCCATGCCTGCAATGCTAATGGCACAATGCCCTCAAATTAACTGTCCTGCAAATATTACTGTTAACAATGACCCTGGAAACTGTAGCGCTGTAGTTAACTATACATTGCCTGTTGCAACGGATCCCTGTGGTACAGGATCCAATACTTACAACTTCACAGGCGGAATGCAGTCGTTTACCGTTCCTGCGGGAGTTACAGCAGTAACCATCCAGGCTTGGGGGGCACAAGGTGCTAGCAACCAGGGTGGTATTGTAGGTGGCCGTGGCGGATATGCAACAGGAACGCTAACTGTTACACCAGGTGACGTTCTCAATATATATGTGGGAGGTCAGAACGGATATAATGGCGGTGGTGCCAGAGGAAATCAAGTTTGTGTGGCGGCTCGTGCTGGAAATGGAGGTGGTGCTTCGGATGTTAGGTTAAATGGTGTGGCATTAGGAAATAGAGTAATCGTTGCCGGTGGCGGTGGCGGTGCTGGTGGGCAGAGACTTCAAGCTTGTGGACGCGGATCAGGCGGTGGCGGTGGTGGCGGCTACTATGGTGGTGGTGGCGGTGCCGCATGGCCAGGTATTCCTCCAGGAGGACCAGTACCAACAGGTGGATCGCAAGTTGCAGGTGGTGCAGGTGGTATTTCTACGTGGGCCGCACTGAACCCAGGCAACAATGGTTTACCAGGAGGCTTAGGTTTTGGTGGTAAAGGAGGTGACGAAGTGAGCTCTAACCAATTCGGAAGTGCTACGGCACAACCAGGTGGATTTGGCGGTGGCCTCACTGGTCAAAACGGACTTTACAATTCTGCCAACAACTGGACTGGACAAAGTGGTGCCGGTGGATCCAGTTATATTACAGCACTTACAGGTGGATCAACAACACAGAATTCAAGAACGGGTAACGGACAGGTCATCATTTCATGGTCTGGAATCGGTATACCTGTTACCCAAATTGCAGGTTTACCTTCGGGTGGTACTTTCCCCGTTGGAACCACAACGAACACCTATCAGGCTACGAATTCAGGTATAACTGTTAGTTGTTCGTTTACTGTAACGGTAGTGGACAACGAGAATCCAAACGCGATTTGCCAAAACATCAATGCTTACCTGAACCCTGCAGGAAACGTAACAGTCCCTGCCTCGGCAGTAAACAACGGTAGTACTGATAACTGTGCAATTGCCAGCATGTCTCTTGCTCCAAATGCATTCAACTGCACCAATGTAGGTCCTAACGGGGTAACGCTTACAGTTACTGATCCTACTGGAAATACTGCTACATGTAATGCTACGGTAACTGTGGTTGATACGGTGTCACCAACCGTAATCTGTCAAAACCATACGGTATACCTTAACGCTGGTGGAACAGCAACCATCACCGGAAATGATCTTGACGGTGGCTCGAGTGATGCATGCGGCATCGCTTCAAGAACACCTTCTCAAACGAATTTTAATTGCACACATCTTGGTGCAAATACGGTTGTTTTAACTGTAACCGATGTAAACGGAAATTCGAGGACATGTCAATCAACAGTAACGGTATTGGATACCATCAGTCCTGTTGCCACATGTCAGAATTATACCGCGTATCTAAACGGTGCGGGAACGGTTACCATCACAGGTGCCAATGTTGACGGTGGCTCTAATGATCCATGTGGTGGTGTTACGCTGAGCGTAGCACCTAACACCTTCAACTGTACCAATATCGGGGCCAATACAGTTACGCTTACGGTTACGGATGGAAGTAGTAACACGAGTACATGTCAAGCTACGGTTACAGTTGTTGATACCATCAGCCCTGTAGCTACCTGTCAACCTTACACTGCATATCTGAATCCGGCAGGAAATGTTACGATCACTGCTACGAATGTTGATGGTGGCTCTTCTGATGCTTGTGGGGTAGCTTCGGTTTCAGCTTCACCACTGAACTTCAATTGTACGAATGTGGGAGCCAACAACGTAACGCTAACGGTTACCGACAACAATAGCAACACCAGTTCTTGTGTTGCCACTGTGACCGTTGTAGATACGATCAGTCCAACCGCAATATGCAAGAACCATACAGTATACCTGAACCCCGGTGGAACGGGATCAATGGTACCTGCTGACATCGATGGTGGTTCAACGGATGCATGTGGTATAGCAACCTTAAGTGCTTCACAATTGAACTTTAATTGTAACGATGTTGGTGCGAACAATGTGGTCCTTACCGTTACGGATGTTAATGGTAACTCGTCCACATGTACTGGCGTAGTAACAGTTGTTGACACGGTGAATCCAAATGCCGTTTGTCAGAACATCAACCTTTACCTGACGGGACTTGGAGTCGCAAATCTTGCAGGAACGCAAATTGATGGCGGATCATCCGATAACTGTGCGATTGATACCATGTATGCCTCACCTGACTTCTTCAACTGCAGCAATCGCGGACCAAATACGGTATGGCTTATTGTGAAAGACCAGTACGGGAATGCAGATTCATGTACCTCAACAGTTACGGTATTGGATACAATTAGTCCGAACGCAGTTTGTCAACCATTCACGGCTTATCTAAACGCGGGTGGTACAGTTACAATTACACCGTTTGATGTGGATGGAGGTTCTACTGCATCATGTGGTATTCAGAGCTTCACGGTAACACCTAACGCGTTCAATTGCACCAACATTGGAGCCAATACAGTTACGCTGGCCATTACCGATAGTAGCTCGAACACCAGTTCATGCAACACCACGGTTACGGTTGTAGATACCATTAGACCTACGATGGTATGTCAGAACTTTACTGCCTACTTAAATGGAGGTGGAACGGCTACCATAACCGCCAACGATATTGACGGAGGTACAACTGATGCATGTGGGATCGCTACGCTAACAGCCTCTCAAACTGCATTCAACTGTACCCATGTTGGACCTAACAACGTTACGCTGATAGCAACGGATGTTAACGGAAATGTCGATTCGTGCGTGGCAATTGTAACTATTGCTGATACCGTCCCTCCTGTTGCGGCCTGCCAGAACTTTACGGTATACTTAGGTGCTACGGGAACGGCTACCATTACAGTTCCGGACATTGATGCCGGATCATCCGATAACTGTAACGTAGATACGATCATGTTGTCGCAAACGGCATTCACTTGTAATGACATTGGTACAGTGAACGTCCAACTTACGGTAAGAGACGACTACGGAAATCTGGATTCCTGCACCGCGGTGGTTACCGTATCAGATACAATTGTGCCAGTTGCACTTTGCCAGAACGTTAGTGTGAATCTGGATATCAATGGCAATGCCACCATTACGACCACACAAATTGACGCTGGTTCAACAGATAACTGTAGCGTTGCCAGTATAACGCTTTCAAGAACAGCCTTTAACTGTAATGATATAGGTGTACAAAACGTAACGCTGGTGGTAACCGACCCAAGTGGAAATGCAGACTCGTGCACAGCTACGGTTACAGTACTTGACTCCATAAGTCCGAACATCATATGTCCTGTAGACCAAAATGTACAAACAGATCCATCTTGTGTAGTTACGGTAGAGGATTATCGCAGTCTGGCTACCTCCAATGGTGATAATTGTGCAGGAAGTAATCCGGTTATTACGCAGACACCTGCCCCGGGTACAACGGTTACCGCAGCCAACGGTCAATTTACCGTCTGGTTATTCATCGATGACGGTATCAGCAGAGATTCCTGTGATTTTGTGGTATTCGTTGATTGTATTGCTCCATTGTTTGTCCCCGAGTTCATCTCTCCAAACAATGACGGAAAGAACGATGCATTTGTAATATCCGGACTGGAAGCTTATCCGAACAACAATATCCAAATCTTCAACCGGTGGGGTAACGTGGTGTTCAAGATGGCACAGTATGACAATTCATGGGATGGAACTTCACAGCATGGAATGACCATTGGTAGTGGTAAACTCCCTTCTGGTGCATATTTCTACATCCTCGATCTGGGGGATGGCAGTAAACCCGTTAGGGGATATGTTGAAATACAACGGTAACCTCTAAAGCGATGATTATGACAAACAAAGGAAGACTTTTGGGATTGGTACTGGTTACGCTGTTGGTGGGTAACGTATCAGATGTATCTGCACAGCATACACCGCAGTTCGGATTCTATCAATTCAATCCATTGTCCATTAACCCAGCCTACGCGGGGTCAAGAAAAGCGATTAGTTCGGTTTTCTTGCATCGCAGTCAATGGGTTGGATTCAAGGGCGCCCCGATGACGCAGACAATGACTGTTCACGCCCCTATCCAAAAGAAATCGATTGGGCTTGGACTATCAGCTGCAAACGATAAAATTGGCAGTAGCAATACGACCTGGATATACGCGGATTTCTCTTACAGCATACCTCTGAACATTAGAAATGATAAGCTGGCATTTGGCTTAAAGGGTGGTATTGATCTCTTCAGCGCAGATTTTAATGGCCTGCAGGTGAACGATGTAACAGATGCCACATACCTAAGCAACATTAGCAGTACCGTGCAACCCAATGTTGGCTTCGGTATGTATTACCATGGTAAGAAGCACTTTGTAGGACTTAGTGTACCCAAAATATTGGAGAGCAAGCTCGATCAATCTGGCGACTTAACCTCTACCCTCAAGCGCCATTATTATGTGATGGGTGGATACGTATTTAAACTGAACAAGGACGTTCACTTCAAACCCGCAGCTGTGGTAAAGGCCGCTACAGGATCTCCTATCAATGCAGATATCAATGCAAACTTTCTTTTCAACGAGAAAATTTGGGTTGGGGCGGCATTCAGGACGGATGGCACCGTTGGGACCAACTTTGTATTCTATGTAAACCAGCAGTTCTACATTGGCTATAACTTCGAGTATACCATGTCTGCCATTCGCACTTACAATTACGGCTCACATGAGCTTATGATTGGATTTGACATCACTCCAAAAAACAGAGCATATACTTCTCCTCGATTCTTCTAATTGACTATGATGGGAATAGGAAAGATCAGAACTGCGCTTGCCGCAGTCGTATTTCTAATTAGCGTAAGCGCACAATCTCAATCTCTTAAGGAACAGATTGGAGACAAATACTTCGATCAAATGCTTTATGTAGATGCTGTTGAGGTTTACGAAAGCGCTTACAAGAAAGAACCTGATAATGTTGGCCTCACAAGGAAAATAGCCAGTTGTTATAGGTTGCTGGAATCTTACGTCAATGCCGAAGAATGGTACGGTAAACTAATAGCAGGTTCTCCTGAACTTAACGACCACTATTACTATGCCCAGGTGTTGAAAAGCAATGGCAAGTACGAGGAGTCAAATAAGGAAATGGCACTGTTCATCTCGAAAGGTGGAAAAAGCGAGGTATTTGACAATCACCTGAAGGACAAGAGGTATTATGAAAAACTCAAAGAGAATGCCGATAAGTATACCATCACACTAGCCCCCTTCAATTCTCCAGCAACAGATTTCGCCCCTCACCTGCTTGGTAAGGATGAAATTGTTTTCGCTTCTAACAGGAGTGAATCCAAAAAGAAAAAGCCAGAATTCTTTCTGTCAAGTTTTAAAGCCTCTATCAAGAAGGAAAGTTCAGAGGCTACTCCGTTTCTCAAGAAGGAGATGTTTTCCAAATCACACCACGCACCGGTATGGGTTAGCAAGGATGGTAAGAAAGCCTTCATGACGGTAAGTCAGGAGAAGGTTAAAAAAGACAAAGAGGTGGAAACGAGAAAGGTATATCTCCAGATATATGAACTCAATCTAACGGAGAAAGGATGGGAAAAAGGGGAACCCTTCCCATACAACAGTCTGGAATACTCTGTCGGAAATCCATCTCTCAACGCCAAGGGAGATACCATGTATTTCACTTCCGATATGCCAGGAGGCATGGGTGAAACAGACATATGGTTCTCTGTATATCAGAACAACATGTGGACGAAGCCTCAGAACCCTGGCAAATTGATCAACACAGAGGGAAAGGATATGTTTCCTTATGTAGATGCAAAAGGCAATCTGTTCTTCGCCAGTGATGGTCATGTGGGCCTTGGTGGCCTGGACATTTTTGTAGCTTACAGAGACGGAAAGAGTTTACAGGCACCGGTAAATATGGGTTACCCTGTTAACACCAGGTTTGATGACTTCGGGTGGGCCGCCATAGATCAATTCAACGCCTACTTTGCTTCGCGAAGAGACGGAGGTGCTGGTGACGATGATATTTATCACGTAAACATTGCACAACCGGTACCTGAACCAGACCTGAGGTATCTGCTTACTTGCCTGGTCAAGGATGCAACAACGGGAAAGGAAATTGACAACCCGAAAGTCAGAATTTATGATGTTACTGCTGGCAAGGTTGATCTAACCGATTCCTTGAAATCTGATCTCTCGATTACACTCAAGAAAGAGAACAGCTATAGCATTGAAGTTGAAAAAGATGGTTACCTGGCGGGCAGTGCCAGCGTTGCAGCGGACAGTTCGCTACCTGACATTGTCAACAAAACCATTGAATTGAAGCAAGAGGGTATCCGTCTTGAGGATGTCCTGTTTGATTATCGACAGGCTAAGCTTACTGACAAAGCGAAAAAACAATTAGATGAATTGGCTGCCATTCTGCAGGAAAGACCAGCAATGAAAATTGAAATGGGCGCACACACCGATTCAAGAGGTAGCTACAACTACAACATCAAGTTGTCGCAAAGAAGAGCCAACTCCGTAGTAAAGTATCTCACCAGTAAGGGTATTGACGATAACCGTATGCAATCTGTTGGGTACGGAGAAACGCAGCATGTGAATGGATGTAATGATGGTGTTGAGTGTTCAGAAGAACAACATCATAAGAACCGGAGAGTTGCGTTTAACATCGTAACTGAGCATTCACCAGAATTCCTGGCTTCAGCCCCACCCGCCAACGGGCAAGGTGGTGTTGGTGGTAATACATCATGGAGTAGAATCTCAGGAATTAACCACAGTAGTACTCCTAAGGATGGGGCTGGGATATCATACATGGTACAGATCCTCATGTCTAACAAGCCTAAATCTAAATCTGACCGAAGGTTCAAGAAACTGTCTGAAGAGGTAAAAGTGTACGAACACAAAGGATGGTATAAATACGTCTCAGGTGCGTTCAGCACCAAAGCTGCGGCCAGAGAATACAGATTGGTTTGTATCCAACACGGATTTACTGGAGCATTCGTGGTTCAGTTCAAGGATTCTTCCAGAATCAATTAGTATTCTTGCATAATAAATATGCTATTTTATCGGTATTTTATACCGATTAGTCTATTATTATAGCAATAATTGTAACCTTTATTGTTATAATTCAGTATATTATTCTAGAGCCTTGAGCTTTAACTTGCACTCCCCCACCCTGGCAATGTTAAAACTTAAAACCTTTCGTCATGAAAACTTTGGTAGCCATCCTAACTTCAGTAGTACTCACTTTTGCAGTAATCCATTGCAAAGCGGACGCCTATTACTATAAATCAAACCTACAGGACGGACTTGTATTCCAAATGGAAATCAACAGCAAGCATCTATCGGATCCTGAAGCCTTCAGCAGAACGTATCATCCCGACAAGATTCACCACCTTCATTACGTATGGTACCAGTTCGGAAACTATGACACTTATGCCGAAGCCAAAACGGAGCATAGAAAACTCTCAGTTCAATTCGCCAATATGAGCATGGCAGCATTCTTTAACCGCTCACGTATCAGTATTCCTTATGCGCAGATTCTAGACCGAATGCGAGAAATGGCCATGAATCCTAACCTAAAAGTAAACACTACATCCAGCATCTCCACAGAAGAAGTCAATCACATGATTGAGGTTCAGAAGACAGGAAAAAAATACAAATACGGTATTGTGATTCCCGTTAGAAACGTACACGATGTAGATAAGATCCTTGACCTTAACGTCAACCTGAAAGTTCAAAAACTCAACAATAAAGCTTCCATCTTCATCTTAGGAAACTTCAGTGAACCTGAAGAAGCACTTGACCTAAGGTTAAGACTTGTAGCTAACGGTATTCGCCAGGTGCACATGATCGCGTGCCTTGAGCGTTGATGACTTTGAGGCCCCTCTGGATGGCTCCGGAGGGGTTTCTTATAACCTCTTGATTTGTTTCCAGGTTTTTTTCTCTGCTGGAAACTCCACCTTCCAATCCTTCACGATCCCATATTCATCTTTAAGGCGCTTTCTAAAAGGTGTTCTTTTTGGTTTTACGTATACCTCATCAATCTTCGCATCCAACCGCATTATGCAGGCGTTTTTATCTCCCCGATACCAGGCCATGAAAGCCCAATACGTTTGCGCGCATAAGCGAGCATCATCATCAACCTGCGACAAGGTTAATCCTGCAAATAGCTCTTCAGTTTCCCTGGCGTGAACCGCCCCTTTCTCCTGCATGCCGAAGAACGCCAGTTTCCTTATACACCAGTCCGCTTCTACTTTCGGGTCGTACTTCAATTTGTACACGGCATACCGGTAAGCCTGCTCATGATTCCCCGTTGACCATTTGTTGTCAATAAAGGCATAAGCTATATCATGTGCCTTGGTCTTGATCAGCACGTACGCAGAATCTACATACCTACCCTCCGGATATGATGTGATGTAGCGGTCCACATCTTCCATTTTACCCGAAGCGCGGGCTCTGCGAAATTCATTTCGTTCAATCTTTTCCCGCTCCAGATCCGTCATGTTCTGCAACGCTAATCTCACATACCTGCTATTGGGAAACCTGGCAATAAATCTTTCATAGCATTTGGAAGTGCCGCACTGGTTATAAATGTTCTTCTCAATAATGCTCAATAACGGATCATTCGGAAAGCGCTTGCTGCACGCTTCATAATCTTCAATGCTGTTCTTCTCTGCGAACAGCTTTTTCATCGCCCTGCGCTTTAGACTATCTCGAATTGCATACGCCCGTTCTTCCGAAATGCGTGCAAACTGATAACCCAGGTAAACCGGAATTCGCCTGGTATACCTCACAATAGAATCACCTTGCATCACATTCACCTTATAGATATTTCTTTTAGGGTTGTCTTTAAGCCACGCTACAAATTGAGGAGACTCTACATACGACCGCAGACTAATGCGTGGAAGCGAAACCTCCAACCGATTGGACGATTTCTGATCCAGTTTAACTGCCACCCATTCCTTGTTGTTCTTATGTTGGAAAAAAAGCCAATCTGATCTTCCAAGTGATCTTATCTGACATGGCTGCTGACGATCTGTTTCGTCCAAACCATTCTCCAGAAAATGCACGTTGAGTTGTCCGGAGTCTTCCTTTAACACAAAGCACATCTCATCATTGTACACGTAAGCTCCCAGGTAATCTTTGGGTGAGATTTGCTCTCCAAAAAGGGTTTTGAACCGATACCCCTTGTTCTGAAATTCCTTGTACAGATTACTGATACGCTCACATCCCGTGAGTACCAAAAGACCAATAGCCAGCAGGGCTATACTATTCTGAATCCGGTGCTTCACTTCCGGCTATTAGTATTTTAAACACTGCTCCATTGTCATACTTATAGCTGACCTCACCACCGAGTTGAAGTGCCAGGATTTGAACAAGCTCCAATCCAAGCGTTTGCACTGAATCGATGGAAAAATCATCACCCATCCCAGGTCCATTATCACGAACGATCAAGGAGAATTCCTTATTGCCTGATCTTTCCAATGTAACATCCAGGATTCCTTGTTTGTCCTCACCATAAGCAAACTTAAAGGCATTGGAAGCCAACTCGTTAATGATCAAACCTACAGGAATAGCCTTATCGCTGCTCATGGCAATTTCTTCAGCATGAACATCGATCTCTACCTCAAATCGATCATCCAAGTACTCATGCTTTAAGTTACCCAATAAGGAAACCAGGTATTGCTGAAAGTCTACATGTCCCAGTTGTGTTCCGGTATACAGGTGCTCGTGCACGAGGCCCATCGAGCGAATCCTGTTCTGAGCTTCACTCAATGCAAATGCTGCCTGTTTATCCTTAATACCTGACTTCTGAAGATTGAGCAAACTGTATACCAGTTGCAGGTTATTCTTCACGCGATAATGGAATTCCTTCAGCAAATGCTCTCTCCTTCGAAGGCTATGCTTGAGCAATCGATTCACCCTCCTTCTTCTTCGGTTAATAACAACGAGGAACAGAATGGTTGTGGAGGCTCCCAGCAAACTCAATCCTACAATCCACCATATCGCAACAACTTGCCTCTCGTTTGCCTGCTGTAAGTCCATCGCCTCCTGGGCAATCTCCTCATGGCGTTTTTGATTATCGTGCTCGTACGCTACCTGAGCATCATCCTTTTGCTCTGTAAATGTTGCTCTATTGATCGTATCCAGATGTGCATTGTGCAGCCTAAGCAGATCGGCCGACTTCTGGAAATTACCATTGTCATAATGTACCCAGGACATCAAGCCAGCTGCCTCCAATGCCAAACTGTGATTACCCAAAGATGACGCCTGAACATATACATCCTGCAATTCCTGAATGGCCTTGCTCAATTCCTTTCTCTTGTAATGGACCTTTCCCAACAGTAGCTTGACGCTTAGCAAATCGCTTCTTGCTCCGTGTGCCTGCGCATAATCCTTCGCCTGAACAAGACTGTTGTAAGCCTGGTTCCATTGCTCCTTCTCCAGCTGAATAGCCGCCATTCCAACCAATCCCTGCTGAACAACGCCTGAATCCTTGAGCAAAAGTGCAATGTTGAAGGCATCTTTATAAGCAGTATAGGCTGAATCCAACTCCCCGGCCCGTGTATGAATGTCTCCAAACCGGATCATAGACTTCGCACGGCCCAACCCATCGTTGTTAAGCTCCCGCACCGCCAACGATCTCCTGTAGTATTGCATAGCCTGCTCATGATCTCCCCTGCTAAGCATCGAAGTACCCACCAGATCCATAAGATCAGCTATGTGTACCGAATCTTCCAGATGTTCATACAGGTTCAGCGCAGTGAAAAAGGCCCCTGATGCTTCCTGATGTCTACTTAAATGACTGAAGCTCATTCCTTTACCCTGATAAGCTTCTGCCAGATAAGTAACCGAAGAGCTCAACTGCCCCGCTAAATCGATGGTTTTATCATAGAACGAAACAGCCGTTTCATAGCTTCCTTTACGCATGTGAAGGTCTCCGATCTTTCGCAGGTATTCCACCTGTTTATCCTTATTGCCTGCACGCTGAGCGTAATCCACGGCAACACTATAGAAAAGTATGGCTGAATCTGTTTCCTGTTTAGAGTAGGTATTGGCCAATTCCGTATACAACCGCATCTTCGCGGTGTCACTTTTTCCTTTCATTTCAAGCAATATCTCCCTGGTACTCTGACCTTTGGACAAGAACACAACAAAAAGAAGAATGAAAACATGAATGAAGCGATTCATGCGTGTAATCGTAGCTTGTATTACCAAAATAGGAATAATTCAGGGGGTGCCCAGAGGAATTCGCTGAACATGGCATAGTATGTGTTCAACTTGGTGAAAAAAACGATCTAAAACCCTTGCATAATTGAATTATTACGGGTTAATTTTGAACAAATCCACAAAACGCTATGAAAGGAATTAAAAAGACACTATCTGTGTTCTTGGCAGGAGCAGTTTTAGTAGCTACTACTAGCTGTAAGAAGAACAAAGGAACACAGCCTACCATTCCTCCAGCTGAGACTTTTCAAATGGAAACTGCTGACTTTGACGACTCCAAAACGGGTCCTCAGAGATTGGATGGTACAGCAACAGCAACCAACTGGACGCATTCTGCGTGGCACGTTGGTGTTTGGAACATCGTACTTACCATTACGTTGATCGTACCTGTTGCGGCATACTGGGAATCTTTCAACCATACACCTAAGTATGTAAGCGATAAGAAAGGTTGGAGATGGAAGTATACTGTTAACGTTCTTGGCATTGATCATACTTGTAAGCTTTACGGTAAGGTTTCTGGCGACAACGTGAACTGGGAAATGTACCTAACGAAAGCTGGTCACTATAAGAACTTCCTTTGGTATAAAGGGACTTCAGACCTTGCGAATAACGCTGGTCAGTGGATCATGTACAGCAATCCTAATGATCCTGCTCAATTCCTTCAGATGGATTGGAGTAGAGATGCTGATGGTAATGCTGATGTGAAGTATACGAACGTTACAACCGGAGCTGCTAAAGATGATTACATCCACTACGGTATCCAGGCTGGTAACTACGATAGATTCTACAGAATCAACGATCAAAGTGAGAGCAGATTGATTGACATCGAGTGGAACTTCGCGTCTAAGTACGGACATGTAAAAGACAACGTGAAGTTTGGTGATACAAACTGGCATTGCTGGGGTAACAACCTACACGATACAATTTGTCCTTAAGACATAAGCTTGTTAGCTTAGTCTAACAGGGAAAAAGGGTGGCTGAGCCACCCTTTTTTTATTTGCAACGCAGAAAAAACAGGAGTATCTTAGAGAATTGGAACAAAGCCAATTGCTATGAAACTTGGGAATCGTATTGCATGCCTTTTGGCATTACTCTTTTCTTTTGCCCTAACTACCAAAGCTCAAGTAACTGCAGATGCTGGACCAGCGAAAATCCATGTCTGTGAACTTGACTGTGTAGTAATCGGTGGTTCGCCCACTGGTTCGGGTGTTGGGCCTTTTACTTACGCCTGGTGGCCAAACGTTGCCATCAGTGATACAACGGTAGCCAACCCTACAATCTTTGCGAATGGTGCCCGATGGTACTATGTAAACGTTTCTAACGGATCTCAGAATGATATTGACTCCATCTTTATCAATGTGCTACCTATGCCTTTGGTAGATGCGGGGCCAAGAACAACTGTGCTTTGTCTGGGTGATACCATGACACTTGGTGGAGCACCTACAGCTTCGCAGGGTAGCGGACCGCTTACAATCAATTGGACGCCCAACTTTAATATATCCAGTACTACTGCACCCAATCCAAGTGCCTGGCCCAATATTACCACTCAATACATATGTGCAGTAAACGACAGTGTTTGTACGCGGTATGATACGATAGACATTACTGTGGTGCCCTACCCTGTAGCCAGCGCAGGATCGGGATTCACTATGTGTGATGATGACTCCGTGCAAATTGGAGGATCTCCTACGGCATCCGGAGGAACCGGTGGGCCTTACGTAATAAGGTGGACACCCATTGCCTCTGTTAACAACGATACTATAGCCAATCCATACGCACAGCCTACATCTACAGGATACATTAAGGTAAACGTATCTAATCTGGGATGTGCGGATGAAGACTCCATACTGGTTACTGTAAATCCAGCACCTACGCTGGCATTGAATTTCAATGATACAACGATATGCAACAACGATAGTGTGCAATTGGGGGGCTCCCCCACCGCCTCAGGAGGGGTAGGAACGCTCAACTATACGTGGACCCCGGCAGCAGGATTGAACAACGCTTCAATTCCTAACCCGAATGCAAGGCCAGCCGGTAACACTACATACAACATCACTGTAGTCGACCAGAACGGTTGTGACGACTCCGATACGGTGAGGGTAAGGCTTTCTACAGCACCAACCGCTGATGCGGGGGCAGCCACAGGAAGTATATGCTTTGGCGATTCCGTGCAAATTGGTGGTTCTCCCACAGCCTCCGGAGGTACAGCCCCACTGTCGATACAATGGCTACCCTCTGCAGCAGTAAACAACGATAGCATCGCAAATCCTTATGCGATGCCCGCAACAACAACTACTATACAACTTCAGGTTACTGATGCTTACGGTTGTATTGGGCGTGATTCTATCGTAATGACGGTATTCCCTAATCCTATACTATCCGTTACGAGTTCAACCGGATATTGCGGCCCTGACTCCGTTGACATTGGTGGTAACCCAACTGCAACAAGTGGCACAGGACCTTTGGGATACGCTTGGTCTCCAGCTGCTGGATTGAACAATCCTGCCATTGCAAACCCAAATGCCCGACCTGCTGCACCAACCACTTATACGTTGGTTGTAACAGATTCCGTTGGGTGTTCAAGCACTGCTTCAGTATTCGTAACCAGTTGGCTTAAGCCTACTGCGAATGCCGGACCAGCACCTTCATTCATCTGTGCAGGTGATTCAACAATTATTGGTGGTTCCCCTACCGGTATTGGTGGCCAGGGACAGTTATCATTCTCATGGAGCCCAAGTGCTGTTTCGGATACTGCTGTGTCAAACCCATTTGCCAAACCACTGGTTAGCACGTTGTTAACAGTTACAGTAAGCGATACAAATGGATGTTCTGATACGTCTTCAGTATTTGTTGGAGTTAATCCCGTTCCAAATGCTGTTGCCGGAAATGACACTGCACTGTGTCTGGGAGATTCTGCCATCCTTGGAGGTGCGCCAACAGGATCAGGTGGATCTGGCGGACCTTACACGTACTTGTGGAATCCTCCTGGAGGCTTGGCGGCAACAACAATACCTAATCCGAAAGCGGGACCACTGTCTACTATTCAGTATATCGTTCGGGTAACAGATGTATTGAATTGTAGCAATCATGATACAGTTGTTGTTACGGTTTCGGCACCGCCTACTGCAAATGCGGGCTTGTCGGGAAGTACCATTTGTTCTAATGACTCGATACTTCTCGGTGGAAGTCCACCGGGAACAGGAGGTTTAGGACCGTTAAGCTACAGCTGGTCTCCGACTACGAATGTTACAAATCCACTGCTGGGTAATACGTATGCAAGCCCGGATACAACATTCACGTACTACTTAACAATTACAGATTCCATCGGGTGTTCGGATATGGATTCGATCTTCATTAACGTGAACATCGCTCCTAGATTCGATACTTCTAACATGGTGATCATACCTGCCACCTGCGACTCTGCAAATGGTGCGATCATGAACATCAACATTTCCGGAACGCCTACTTTCTTCTATGAGTGGAGAGATACTTCAGGAACGATCATTGATCCTAACCCGAATTTGGTTGGCTACATGGGTGGTCAGTACTGGTTTGGGGCCAGAGATGGGAACAACTGTTCTTCCCAGATTGGACCTATCGTGATTCCACAACTTACAGGACCAAGTGCCAACGGTTCTGGTGTTGGTGTTACAAATGCGTCCTGTGGGTTGAACAATGGGGCAATTGCTGGAATGGCCTTCGGAGGGGGCAATGGGCCTCTCACTTACCAATGGTGGTTTAATGACACCATATTCTCAGACTCGCTTAATCTAATGGACCTGGATACTGGTTACTATGTCTTCATTGTGACTGACTCCATAGGTTGTATCAGCACGGACACCGTGTTGGTGAACAGAACACCTTTGGACACATTGATAGCGAATTGGGATTACCAGATTACGGACCAAAATGTACCTACAAGCGTTAATGTACTGTTCAACGACATAGGTACGCCAACGAATCCACAGATCATTGTGCCTACGGCAAATGGTTCGGTATCGGTAAGTGGTGCTTCCATACAGTACACGCCTGATCTCGACTTTAGTGGATTTGATACCTGTTGGTACAGGATATGTAACGCTAATTGTCCATTCATATGTGATTCAGCTCTGGTGCTTTGGGAGGTCGTTGCGCCTATACCATTGGATATACCTAATGCCTTTACACCTAACGGTGATGGCTGGAACGATCTGTTCGTGATTCAGGGATTGAAAGACGATGATTTGAATTCGCTTGTGATCTTCAACAGATGGGGTAGCGTTATTTACGAAGCTCAGCCTTACCAGAACGATTGGGATGGCACTACCAACAACGGCACAATGCGTCTTGCAGGAAAACGGGCTGTTGATGGTACTTACTTCTACTTATTTAAACAAACGACTGACTCTGATCCACTTAGAGGAAGCATTGAACTTAAAACCAAGAAGTGATGAGAAGGGGATTATTATTCATATTGCTAGCAGGCATTGGATACAGTGCCGTAGCGCAGAATCAGTATCACTTTAACCAGTACATGCAATATCGCCCTTGGGTGAATGAGGCTTCTATGATGGAGTACAACAGTTGGGCTGGTTCGGCCATATACAAGAACCAATGGCTCGGTCTGGACGGTGCTCCTACAATGTTTGGAATTCATGCATTGTATCCTTTCAGCGAATCAAGTGTTGGTAGCTTCTCGATCATTAATGATCAGATCGGAGTTAATACATCCACGACAATCAACGGTACATATGGATATAGATTGAAGATCGATTTCGACAGGTCTATTGGCTTCAGTCTTACCGGTACCGTGAACCTGATGAGCAGTGATTACTCCAATATCTCTACTACCATTTCAGACGATCCTTTGTTTGCAGAAGTAAAGACAAAGACGTTCGCTATGCCTAACTTCAAGTTCGGTGTATTCTATAAGCAGAAGGATGTATACGTAGGTTTTGCGATTCCTAACATTCTTGAGAACAAGATTGTAAACCAGTCAGGAAATGCAATTTCGAATACATCATTCCGAATGAGAAACATGCATTACTACATTGTTGCTGGCTTCAGAAAAGAACTGAAGAACCCTAACTGGGAATTGAATCCGTCAGTTCTTATCAAGCAAGCTTCCGGTAGTCCAATTAACATTGATGCAAACCTCAATGCGCTGTACAAGAAGAAATTCGGTATCGGCTTGGGCTACAGAACCAGTAATGAGATTCTGTTCATGATGAACTACATGGTGATGGAAGATCTCAAAGTGGGGTATTCATACGATTACAACCTGTCGGGTAGAACGCAGGTCAATGCAATGTCTTCAGGTAGCCATGAGATCATGGTGATCTATCAACTTGGAAAAGCTAAGGAAGATGAACCAGATGAAGATGCAACTCCAGAGACCAGGCCTACCCTTGGATTACCAGATGCTGATCAGCACATCGATGATCCTAACAAGGAGGGTGAAAAGAAAGAAGGCGAAGGTGAAGGAGAGAAGAAAGAAGGTGAAGGCGGTGGAACTGAGAAGAAAACCGAAGGTGGTGGTGGAACCACTACACCCGCGAAGACTGGTGAAACCAAACCTAAGCCGAAACCTAAGCAGCCAACAGGTGGAAATGGGTTCATCATTAAGAACTAGTCACAAGTAATTATATAGAAAAGGGAGCCAATTGGCTCCCTTTTTTAATGCCCTTCATGCTTTACACCAGCGGTTACCCGCACGTCAAGAAAATTCTCCTTGGGCGGTATCGGACAGGAATATCCACTGCTATAAGCACAATATGGATTGTAAGCCTTGTTAAAATCTATTACCACACGTTTCTTCTTGGGTATCCTCATATCTATATACCTCCCTCCACCGTACGATTCATTGCCTGTGGTTCGATCTGTAAAAGGTAGAAACAGGAAATCCTTATACATCTTCATTGCACGCAGTCTGTGGCTCTGATAGACGTTCAGTGAAAGTTCCTTTCCGTTGATGGCAAAATGTACCTTACCATACAGCTCATAGGTAGGCTTGCTTGAGGTAGAGGTCTTCATTTTGAACGGTTTGCTATTCTTAACCCTCTCAAATCTTGCGACCACATGGAAATTCGTGTCTATGGGAAAGAAAGGCAGCGTCTTGAATTCAGCTTTGTCTTTCTCCTTCAGCGGAGATTTCTCTGACCGGTACTCTTCATTAAGTTTTTCCCGATAGGCTTTGTTCTCTTCTATAATAGAAATACCCGACTGCGCTGAAACGCTGAAAGGAATCAGAAATAGCACCACTATGGTTACCTGGGTCCGAAACATGGACTTCTAGCGAATCAGGGTCACATTACCCTTCTCACTTGCGGTAGAGTTATCAATGAAGATAATATCCACGTAGTATACGAAGACTCCTGGGTTTACAGGCTTGCCTTTGTGGTTACCATTCCAACCATTTGCCGGGTCAAATGATTCAAAGACCTTCTGACCGTATCTGTTGTACACGAAGAAACTCAGTTCTTTGATACCCGCTCCTCTAACGTACAATACATCATTTTCGCCATCACCATTAGGTGAGAAGGCATTCGGCACACCGAAGTGTATAACATCATTTACAATAATACAGATCAATCCTGTATCTCGACAACTATTGGCCGTTTCGTAAACCACCATCAAACAAGTATCCTGGTTCAACGGAACGGTCCCTGTTGTTGGGCATGTATCACACGTAACCAATGCCGATGGACTCCAGGTATACGATCCACCTGTAGGCGTACCATTGGCCATTACAGAGGTGGTATCCCCACCATTGATCGGGCTTGTACCCGAAGTGGTAACTGATGGACTGGCATAGACATAAACTGTCTGGTAAACAGTATCTACACCGGCTCCGTTGGAAACGATCAACCTTGTTGTATAGGTACCAGCTGTGGTATAACAAACCGTACCTGGGTTCTGAACGTTGGAAGAGGCCGGAGTTCCACCCGGGAACGACCAATCCCATTGTATACCATTCGTACTTCCATCAGAATAATCTATACAGAGCGGTTCACATCCTACTGTGTCATTCGCTGTAATTCCACCCACCGGTGGTGGACAGGAGACGACAGTAATGAAATTCGTATAGGTAGTTGAATCCGTGCCGTTGGCATTGCTTACGACCAGTTTAACCGAATAAGTACCTGCTGCGGCATAGCAAATGTTCGTTGGATTCTGAGCCGTACTGGATGTTGGTGTAGCGCCAGTAAAGGTCCATGTCCAGCCAGTAGGACTGCTAGTTGAAAGATCCGTAAAGTTGATGCACTGTCCCTCACAAAGCGTGCTATCACTAGCAGAAAATGCCGCGATAGGATTAGGACAAGATACAACGGTAATAAATGAACTCATGGCCAGTGAATCCGAACCATTTGCATTCGTAGCCACTAGTGCTACGAGGTAGGTACCTGCGTTCGGGTAACAGATATTGGTTGGGTTCTGTACTGTACTCGTTGGGGTACTCGATCCAGGGAAATACCATGTCCAACCAGTTGGCGTATTGGTAGAAAGATCTGTAAAGTTGATACACTGTCCCTCGCAAATGGTACTATCACTCGACATAAACGCAGCCACGGGAGGTGGACAGTTAACCACACTAATAAAATTCGTAATGGTTACCGAATCTTGCCCAAAGGCATTTCGGGCAACCAATGTTACTGCATAGTTTCCAGCCGTATTGTAGCAGATATTCGTTGGGTTCTGTGCGGTTGACGTAGCAGGTGTTCCACCAGGGAAATACCACGTCCAACTCGTTGGTGTGTTGGTTGAGAGGTCTGTGAAGTTAATGCAGTCTCCCGCGCATAATGTACTATCTGATGATGACCACGCAGCTACCGGTACCGGACAGTTGATCACTGTTACCAGCACTGAGTCTCGCGATGTACAACCAATCGAATTACCCACGGTAACATAGAAGTACTTTGTAACTGTTGGTGAAGCAAGTGGGTTAGGCCCTGTAGTGGTGCTCAAATCAGGATCAGCATCCCAGGTATATGTTACTCCACCGCTTGCATTGAGCGAAGCGCTTTGGCCCGAACAAATGGTGGTATCGTTACCTGCATTAGCAGTTGGGGCGGTTTGTACCACCACGATCACCATCTGTCTATAGGTACCTGGGCAAGTACCCACGTAGAATGTATCTGTTTGCGTTAACACAGGCGTATTGTATGTTCCACCTGCCCCTAGTTGTGTACCCGCAAACGGAGAATCATTCCAGAACAGATTGGTACCTCCTGGTGCCGTTCCGTTAATAGTTGCAGTCAATGACGCTGACTGACCTACACAGATCGTATCATTTGCGGCAATCACTTGCCATGCATTAATGGTAGCATTGTTGATTCCAGCTCCACCCGAAGTAGCTCCGTTAGGCGGGAAGCTATCTGTTGGGTTTGGCTGCGGCCAACGCATGTCTATAGAGTTTGTATTACCGTTTGCACCACCGTTAGCAGTACGGGTAGGGGCACCGTTGGATACGGCAATGTATCCTCCACCGCCACCGCCACCGGGTCCTTCTGCCTGATCACGGCTTGAAGCAGTTCCACCAGTGATCCACTGGTTTCCACCTCTACCACCATCTACACTGATTGTAACACCTGAAACGGCACCGATAGATTGAGCAAGGACAACGCCTCCACCACCGCCACCACCGGCACCATCAATGCCATGTGCAGGAAGGAATATACCTGATGAACCACCGTTACCGGCAGTTAGACCAATTTCTCCATTCGCACTAATGTTACCTGACCCGGAAATAGTTCCGTAGTTCTGCATAAGCACAATACCTCCACCGTGACCACCACGAGACGACCAGTTCTGTCCACTTTCAAGGTTACCCTCTCCGGCTCCTCCTCCTCCTCCGAGGAATACCCTTCCAGTAGCATAGACCAAAGGTCTACCACCCCATCCACCAACTTGTCTGCGGTTGTCACCACCCCAGTTAGGATAAGGGAACGGACCAAATGGCGGGTTACCACCTTCTGCATTAGGGTTTCTATCATTCTGAGAGAACGTATAACCGCCACGTCCACCGCCACTAGACGTAGATCCGGCAATGCTTGGCACCTCAAGCGCCCATGCCGCATTATAGAACGGATCTGGATTTCCCATCCCATTCCACAGTGCCGGGTTTCCTGCATTGGCACCCCCACCTCCACCGGAGTTGTGAGCGTTACCTCCACCACCACCGTTCGCAATACTTCCTCTACAGTATCTGGCAGATACAGCTGTGTAATCCGTTACGTTACCTCCAATACTCTCTCCTTTCTCGGCTCCCTCAGTAGCATCAGTTGAACTGAAAAAGCCCGCACCATTCCTTGTTGAGTTATCAGGATTACCACCTCTGAAACCAACCGCCTCTGCGTCAATGGTTCCATTGACTGTGGTGTTGTTAATGACCTCAACCGCCAACACGCCTCCCATCGTACCATTCCACGCATCACATGTCAAAGTAGTGGAAGCAGGTACGTTCAATGAGGTATAACGCGGAATACGCACCACCTGAACACGCCCGTTGGCTGTATAGTTATTTCTTAAGGCACAATCGAGATTAATGGTATTAGCACCTGCAACGGAAGCTACTTGCACCACTTCCCAGTTCCCGCAGTTGTTGTAATTCGTGACTCTACCATGTGTAGAATCTTGCTGGGCTGTAGTGGTTGGTATACTGCCATGCGTACTCACGTTCACAGACGCACCCTGCATTTGAATGATCATTATCAGATCACCACCAGCCAGGTTGCCACTAAAGCGACCGTTGCCATTCAGTGTGTTGGCTGCTACCGTTACAGATGTAGCACCAATACTGGCATTAGCTGTTAAACTTGTGTATTCATTTACGATCTCGGTACCGACAATGGTTTTAGCACCATGGATACCACGTTGCGCATACGACCATGAAAAGGTCAGTAGCAAGAGCAGAACAGAGAGAAGTTTACGCATCCCAATTTCGATTGTGCGAATAGCTTAAAGTTAAATATTTTATTCTGCATTAACAGCCCGAAGACTAAGGCTTTGAAGCCCGCGTCATTTGCCGTTTTCCGGGCGGTCCTGGTAATTCCTCCACTTCCATCCTCAGTTGCTTCAGGTTTCGCTTAAAAGCCCCCTGAGCACAGTACGTAACCAACATACCTCCACTACGCATCGAAGTAACAACAGGTTCAAGTGCTGGTATTTCCCACATTTCTGATTGCGCCCGTGGTCCAAATGCGTCATAGTACACAAGATCATAGACAGCCTCCTCTTTCAGATCCTGAACAGCCAAAGCCCTCTTTTCAAGCTGAAATTCATCGGCAATGGTCACTGGTTCATTCCATCCACTTGTGTGCATTTTCTCAAATTGATCCACCTGCTCATCACTAAGGTGCAACGTATCCTGATAAGTCAATTCCGTCACTACCTCCCACGCCAGCGGATTGGTCTCAAGGCCGACATAAGATATCTTCCTGTTGCCCCTATTCAGCAGTGTTAGAAGCGCATTCAAGCCTGTACCAAATCCCACTTCGAGTATGTGTAAACCATCTATATTAACACACTTAAATCCTTGATCTACAAAGACATACACAGACTCTTGAACTGCGCCATGGGTAGAATGATAGGTCTCATTCAATGCGTCAATCTGAAGCGTACTTGATCCATCGTTCGTTCGAACAATTCTTATATCACCATTGTCACCCATGCGATCTGTGGATGAATATAGCCACACTAATTCTAATGATATGGGCAAAAAACTGATTACGAAGGAGGTAATCGATGCCGGTTTAAGCTATGAGGATTACCGGAACCGACTGAAGGAAAGGATTGCTAATCCTGATGGGGATAGCTACAGTGAACAAATGATGGGATATACCCAACTGAATGATAAACGAATGGATCGACTGGATCAGACTGTGGAAATCCAGAAAGACCTGGCTCAACGGTTGCGGGATAAGTCTACACCCGAGACATGGCTGGTACTTACGGAGGGATGGTGTGGTGATGCCGCACAGAACATCCCCATTCTGGCAGAAGCTGCCGGGTTGGCGCCTTCCATCCAACTCAAACTCATTTACCGTGATGAGCACCCGGAAATCATGGACGCATTTCTCACGAACGGTGGCAAGGCTATTCCAAAGCTCATTAGATTGGACGAAGAACTCAATGTTATTGGCACATGGGGGCCGCGTCCTGCTCCTGCCCAACAAATGATCATTGATCACAAAGCAAATCCTGGTTCTTCCATGAAAGAAGTCTACAAAAGAATGCAGGTGTGGTATAGGGATGACAAAACCCGTACACTGCAGAAAGAACTAGCGGATATGCTGTAATTCTATCTTACTGATGCAATAAACAGGGAAATCTTCCGTACTTGATTTGCCTATATTTGCCTATGCATCGCACATTCTGGGGACTTCTGGTCCTTGTTGTCATATTCTGTAGTTGCCGGAGAGACAAATTTATTGTTGACAATGGCGCTGGTGTGAGTTTCTCACAGGACACTATCATTTTCGATACTGTCTTTACCACCATTGGCTCTGTGACGAAATCAGTGAAAGTGCGAAACCCACACAATGCGAGTATTAGGATCAGCTCAATTCGTCTGGCCAAAGGAAATCAGTCGATGTTCAGAATCAACGTTGATGGGATACCTGGCGCTGCAAAGGATATTGAGATTCGTGCGAAAGACAGCTTGTACATCTTTGTGGAAGTTACCGTAGATCCTAACAATGGAAACAATCCGCTGATTGTAACAGATTCGATCATATTCGAAACAAATGGACTTCAACAAGACATTGACCTCGTAGCCTGGGGACAGGATGCCATTTACTATACGCCATCCAATTTTGTAAATGGGCTCCCACCCTATTCATGCACAGATGGCAATTGTAGTGGTGCCAATCAGGTTACCACGGTTTGGAACAACACCAAACCAATTGTGATTTACGGCTACCTGGTGGTAGACTCACTTGATGTACTTCAAATCAATGCGGGTACGCAGGTTCATTTACACAGGAATTCTGGCATATGGGTTTACCGTTACGGTCAATTGATCGTAAATGGAGCACCAGGGGCACCGGTTGTATTCCAGGGCGATAGGCTTGAACATGCCTATGATGAACAACCTGGACAATGGGATAGAATTTGGATCAACGATGGACCCCCGGGAAAAGACAACGTCTTCAACTATGCAATCATTAAGAATGCATTTATTGGCCTTCAGGTAGAGACACTTCCGTTCTCTCCGTTGCTTCCTACCACAGGCAATCAGTTGGATTTGAATAATGTGTTCTTAAGGAATTGCTCAGGCATTGGTATGCTAGGGCGCAATTACAAGGTACAGGCGAACAACATGTTGGTAACCAATTGCGGGCAGTACAGTGTTGCCCTTTCCGGTGGTGGAGAATATGAGTTCAACCATTGTACCATGGCTAACTTCTGGACTGAATCAACGCGGGAAACTCCATCCTTGCTGATGCAGAATTCTTATGAGGACATCAACGGCACACTGCAAATCAGAGACATCGTTAAGGCTCACTTCAATAACTGTATCATTGAAGGAAACAATGAGGACAACTTTGAGTTAAAGATCGAAGAGAAGGCTCCGGGAAGCATTGGATACAAATTCGATCACTGCATTCTTCGTACAGATACCAATACCTCTGATGGCAGCAAATACATTTCGCTGATCAAAAACCCATCCGTGAAGATCTTCGAAGACTCTCTGGATTATAAGCTAACCTCTACGTCACCGGCATTGGATGCTGGTGATCCTGCAGTAATCTCAATTAATCCAGGAGTACTATCTAATGATTACCTGTTCCTTCCCAGGAATGCATCCTCGCCCGATCTTGGAGCGATCGAGTACTAGTACATTTTGATGGAAGCAGTACTGTTACCAAATCCTGCACGGTACATCACCATGAATTCCATACCACCAAGACCTTTGGCAGCATTGGTAAGGTCAGACAATGTGAAATCGTAGCTGGCCCCAACCGTGAAGTTCGAGTAGTTGAATCTTAACACCCCAAAGAAGGCATCTTTGAACCTGTAGTATCCACCTACACTCAACGAAACTTCATCTTTGAAACCGGTATACCTCGATTTACCCTGTAGCATGTACTTGAAATCAGAACCGATGTTCACAATGCTGTTCGGGCCTTGAGAAACAATCACCATGTTCGGGATGAACGAGTAATTAGAATTCTTGTCTGGCAAGTATTCAAACCCTCCGTGTACCACATACTTCATCAAGAGCTTTTCTTTAGCTCCGGCAAATGATACATCCGGGGAATTCAAGTGAAACAATCCCAATCCCAAGAAAGAACGGAACTGATCATTTTTTATGTAATTCCAGTACAGTCCTGTTGAAACATCAAGCTTGCTAACGCTGGTTCCTCCTTCATTCTCTCCTGAGGGAATGTTCGTATCGAAACCTCCTCCTGTGTATTGGTTATCCCAATACAAATCAGCAAAGCTCATCGTTCTTTGAATCTGCCCTGCCTGAAATCCTAGTGTCAGGGAGTTCGTTGGTTTACCATTCAAATACAGAGAGTATGCAGCAGAAACATTGTACTTCAGCGTTGAGAACTTCGAATCTCCAGCATCATCCTTATAGAAATTCACGCCTACCCCAACTGCACCATTATCAATCTTATCGTCAAATATCTTAAAGTCTGCGCTTGCTGCCATCGTAGTATATGGAACAGTAATACTACCCCACTGGTTTCGATACTGTGCAATAGCGCGAACACTCCCCGGAATAACACCTGTCATACCCGGATTGATGTTTAATGGCGAAGAATAGAACTGAGAAAAGTGAATATCACCCTGACCGCTAGCGAATAGCGTACCTAATGCAAAACAAACAACGAGTAGTCTTTTCATGATCATCGGATTAAAGTGACATTACCCTTCGCATCAACGGTAGTACCATTGGTAAACGTTGCTGTGAAGTAATATACGAATACTCCAGGATTTACATCCTTCCCTTTGTGCTTACCATTCCAGCCCAGCTGCTGATCTATGGTCTCAAACACAACCTGTCCGTATCGATTGAAAACCCTGAGGTTCAATGACCTGAAACCAGAGCCACGCACGAACAGTATATCGTTCTCTCCATCACCATTAGGTGAGAAAGCATTAGGAATTCCCCAGTCGAAGTTCACATCCACAAAGACCCAAACTGTATCTGTATCAACACAACCGTTGAGGTCAGTGTAAGTAACAATGAACGCTGTAGAATCAGGGGGATTCGCATCCGTAGTTGCACAGGTTGGACAATCAACCAATGAACTTGGACTCCATGCATAAGTTCCACCTGGAGGATTTCCATTTGCGGAAAGGGTAGCAGTAGCACCTCCCAATATTGTCTGATCAGCCCCTCCATTAACCACTGGGGCCGCATTCACAGTAATGGTTGTAGTGGTTGTATCTGATCCATTAGGATTAAATACCACCAGTGTGGTAGTGAATACCCCGGGAGTGGCATAGCACACCTGACCTGGATTCTGAGAGTTGGATACACCCGGACTACCACCCTGGAAAGTCCACTGGTAACTGGCCGCATCGGTACTGTTATCTGAATAAGTGATACAGTTATCCTCGCATATTTCAGTTGCCGATTGTGTGATACCTGCAATGGGTGGTCCGCACGGCTGAACAGTAATGAATGCCGTTTTCGCTATAGAATCCTGCCCGTTACCATTGCTGGCCACCAGATGTACCGTATACGTTCCGGCTACAGCATAACAGACACCCGTTGGATTCTGTGCATTAGAAGTAGTTGGCGTAGCGCCTGGGAAGTACCAGGTCCAATTCGTTGGTGTCCCAGTAGAGAGATCAAAGAAATTGATACACTGGCCTTCGCAAAGCGTACTATCGCTTGCAGAAAAATCTGCAGACGGAGGTGGACAGTTTTGAACCGTGATGAAATTGTTCATCGTAACGGAATCCTGCCCGTTGGCATTGGAGACGACCAACGTAACTGGATAGGTACCCGGTGTATTGTAGCATATGTTGCTCGGGTTTTGAGATGTTGAGGTATTGGGGGTGCCACCTGGGAAATACCATGTCCAGTTCGTTGGGGTGTTGGTTGATAGGTCAGTAAAGTTTATACAAGTTCCAGCGCAAAATGTAGAATCGCTCGAAGACCAAGCTGCCGTTGGTGGAGGTCCGGAAGAAGGTTCAGATAGTTGCACACTGTCTATTGCAATGGATGGATCCGTACCAACGTCATCTGCATTGTTAACCCATCGGAAACCGATCTTGACATTGGCATTGTTGTTGGCCCCGGCAGGTAGTGCAAACGTAAATTTTATCCACCTTCCCTGGCCACCAGGACAGGTAGTCGTTTTAGCAGGATCAGTTAACGGAGCCCAAGTGGAGCCATTGAACCATTCTACTGTTGCATTATCATTTGCTCCATCACCACCCTCTATGTAATTGAAGGACAGCGTAATGTTTGATCTTCCCGTGCAATTAATCGTAGGAGATTCCACTCTTCGATTTGTGCGCGGACTCAATTCGGTAGTACAAAACCCGGAGGGAGCTGAAGCGTCTGCGTATGCCGCACCGCAATCGCCAGTAGGACAAAAGAAACACGCCCAATTTGCGTCAGGGGTGTTGGCAATATGAAGTGATCTGTCAGAACCACAACCTGCACCACATTGCCCTGGAGTCATCCCGTTCTCTGTTGCACTTACAAACCAGTTATTTGCTCCAGAAGTATGCGGTCCGGTACTCGTCATAGTCCATGAGCCATTCGATCCGGTGTAACTAGTAGCAAGTTGATTTTGGTTACATCCGGTACCGAATGTCTCAGTCCAGAAATAGGTTTGAGCGGATGCCGATAATCCAGCTATAATCATCAGGGCAACACAGGAGAATCTCAAAATGAATCGCATAACGGACGTTTGATTTCAACTTAAAGTTAAGCGCGATACTTCATCAATTCAACCCGTTTTTCGTTTATTTTTTCAATTATCAAAGCTCATTATTAGTTATATTTATCTGTTTTTCAATAATTTATATACCTAATAATGATACTCTTCCAAAGTCTCAATATTGCGGAGAAACGTTTCATCCTTTCCAACAATGCCCCGGTAAAACTAGATCGAAGAAGCAGGGAACTATTAACACTACTATCCGACAAGAATGGTCAGCCTTCTGTCAAAAAAAAGGAAGACAAAGGCCTTGGTGTGCGCAGATCACGCCTCATCAACAAAGTACTAGAATCACTTAGGTTTTACCACAGAAAACGATCCCCCAGAATCAGAATGATGAATCTGTTGATAGATATTGAACTGCTGTACGACCATGGGGAGTTCAAGTTGTGCAGGAAATTCATCAACAAGGCGAAGAAGCTTGCCAATGAGTTCGAACTATGGAACCTATTGCTGATTGCCATTCAATGGGAACAATTACTGTATCGGGAAGAGGGTAAATTTCTTGACCAATCGCGGGCTGAACTGAGCAGTATACATACACATAGTAAGGAAGTACTGAACCGCATTGCTCAATCAACGGAGTTGCAGTATCATCTATTGGACTTCCTCATCCTTTCGCGAAACAAGATTGGACCGGAGTTGAAAGAGGAGCTGGAACAGTATGAGGAGATTCTTTCTGATGCAACGTGGAACAAGGGAAATGCACCTATGACAGACCAGATTTATCGCGCTAATCTGCAAGGCATGTTCCACTTCGGAAAAGGGACCTTCGATGAGTCCCTCCAGCATTTCACGCAAGCTTATGCCAGTCTTTGCAAATTCGATCCGCAGATGCAGCTTTTTCAAAGGGAGCACTTCATTGCCCTGAACAACCTTGTAGCGGTTAGTTCAACACTGCAGAAATACGATGACGCTATGTCGTACATGGATATTCTCGAAAAGCAATTCGCTTCACTCCCCAAATTTGAGAGGAGTTGGTTCAACACGACAGAACTGTATAAGCTGGCTATTTTCTACGAATTGGGCGAATACGACAGGGGTATGAAGTCGATTCCTACACTCGAACGCAGGCTCAACAACTACCTTACGGAAATCAACCCTGTAAACTACGATTACTACGCTTACAATATCGCCCTGTTCTACCATCTATTCGACAAACCATCCAACGCTATGGAATGGATCACCAACCTGGTTAATGCCAACAGTAGCAGGCGAAAGAAAGTGCGGTCACAGATCTTCTATTATGGTCTTCTGTTCCGTCTTCTGCTCCTTTACGACATGGGCCGACTGGATACCATTAAGTATCTCCTGGACGATACGGTTAAGTACATGCGCCAATCCCGTAAGCTAAGTGGTGCGGATCTTGCGCTTATCCAATTCTTCAAAAAAACAGTGAAATCAGGAGTATCGAGTGCGCATATTGCAGAGTTACACGACAGCCTGATCAAGTTGCAATCTGAAGCATTTACCCTTCTTCAGTTCCTAAATATTACCGCCTGGTGTGCTTCTAAACTGAGCAAGAGATCGTTGAAAGATGTATTGATCGAACAGCGCTTACAGCTGACTGAGAAATAGCATTGTATCCGCATTATCTGCATAATCCGTTAGTGCAGGCCGCTGGGATGCACCAAAGGGAATATCATTGTGCGACACGATACATTGCAGATCGTCTTTCATGGTCTGTAATTTCGAAGACAGATCCTCGGAAGAGGAATAACGCTCGTAGTACAATGTGCCCACAGGAGAGAACAACCCTTCATCTTCTTTAAGGAGTAGAAAGCCATTCTCAACGACCTGTTCCTCATTGAGTAAATAAATGGCCCGGTAGTAATCGTAATTGTTGGCATACTTGTTATGATCTATAGTCTCCTTGTGGGAGAATATCGCTCCGAAGAAACGGTCCAGATCATATTCCTCCGGTACATACAACTTGGATACGCTTCTACAACCCAATCCATAGTACGAGAAGATATCTTGCCCTAATCCCGCAAGCTCCTCATCTGTTTCATCACCATCGAGCACAGCAACAGAAGTGCGGCTCTTTCTGAAGAGATGCGGCAAGGAACCAAAATAGTATTCAAAATAGCGGTGGGCATTGTTACTACCCGTTGCTATTACAGCATCAGCATCATTGAGTCTTTCTACCAGTTTCACTCTTTCCGAAAAACCGGGTTGAATGGTCTTCAATACCTCTAGCACATGCGTGGTAAGCATTGCATCTTCGGAAGAAGGTTTCACAATTGCCTTATGCCCTATAGCTAAAACGGAAAGCAAATCGTGGAAACCTACGAAAGGAATATTCCCCGCGAGTATTAACCCCACGGTCTTTTCCTCGGTCGGTGCTTTATAACTATCCAACCACACCTTTAACTCACCATTTGTAAGCCAAGGTGTGATGGCATCAATAGCCCTGATAATCTCCACGCGCGTGTACCAACCGTTCAGGCTTTGCGCTCGATCAAACAGTTCATTCGTTTGATCAAAGAATGCTTGATTCAGACCATCAAGACCAGAGGATCTATCTCCAGTACTGAATTGATGGAGATAAGCGCCCAGCGTTTCGAATGCCTCAATCCGTTGATCTGTCGTTATAATTTCCAATGTGCTAGCTATATTTGTGCGTCAAAGCTAAGAAGTAGAGGAAATATGGCCATTATCATTACAGATGAATGTATCAATTGTGGGGCTTGCGAACCTGAGTGCCCAAACAACGCGATATATGAGGGAAGTGAGCGGTGGAAGATCGCGGACGGAACTTCAGTGAAGGGACCATTCACCTTAATGTCTGGAGAAGCTATTGATGCAGAGGCAAGCAATGAACCGGTTTCACTGGACTACTATTACATCGTACCGGATAAGTGTACGGAGTGTAAGGGATTCCACGAAGAACCACAATGTGCGGCTGTTTGTCCAGTTGATTGCTGTGTACCAAATGAAGATGTGGTTGAAAGTGAGGAGGAACTCTTAACCAAGAAGGCCAACCTGCACCTTTAGACTGGAAATAATCCAACGGATATTCCGTTTTATCTATATGAGGGAATCTTTGATCATATCTGCAATGGTCCTGCTTTGTGCATGCGCACAAGGTCAATCTCTTGATGACCTCGCCAACGAAATCCGCTCTGCTAAACAGGAGATGTTGGAGGCCAAAACAGACACAGGCCGTGCTGCGCTGAACACCACCGTATTTGAAGCATTTGGTAAAGCGTTACAAATGGATGGAGGATTCAACTACGATTTCGGAAAGGTTCCTAGCCTGGCTGATCTCAAATCACCGGATGGAAAGGTGAGGGTCATTAACTGGAATTTACCCTTAAACGATGGAACCAATCAGTATTACGGATATGTGGCAGCCAAAGGCAAGAAAGGTAAAATGCATGTTTTTCCTTTGAAGCATACCGGACAGCCACTGAAGAATCCTGAATTTGCTCGCGTGGGACTTAGCAGATGGTATGGTGCATTGTATTACGGAATAGCTGTAGCGAAGAAACGCGGCAAACGCTATTACACGCTCGTTGGGTGGGATGGGGTTGATAAGCTCACTCACAAGAAAATGGTAGATGCATTTACGGTATCACGAAATGGAGATATCGCCTTTGGGCACCCGATCTTCAGGATGGGTAAGAAATCTAAGTACAGGGTTGTATTTGAATACTCAGCAGAATACACCATGTCTATGCAGATAGCGCCTTCGGGGAAGGCCATCATCTTCGATTACCTGGATGTTCCATCTGACAAATTGAAGGGAATTCCGGAATACTACGGGCCTGGTGGCACTCAAGATGCACTGCTACTGAAAAAAGGAAAGTGGTATTTCACTGCACACTACGAAGCGAGGAATCCGAAGTCCAAGAAGGATAAGCATTACAACGATCCTACCAAGAAGATCCGGAAACCTAAAAACAAGGAAGCGATCAACGAGCAAGGAGCTCGTTAATGATCTTTTCGATGGTGAAGCCTTCCGCTTCTGCCTTATAGTTCCTAACGATTCTGTGACGTAGTATTGGAGTAGCAACTGCCTTTACGTCCTCAATATCCGGAGAGTACTTACCCTGCAACAGGGCATGGCACTTGGCACCAATCAGCAGGTATTGTGAAGCTCTTGGGCCAGCTCCCCATGAAAGGAAATCGTTCACCAATTCATGGGCATGTTCCGTATGCGGTCTGGTTGAAGCACTCAATGCCACAGCATATTCAATAACATTGTCCGCCACAGGCACCCTTCTTACCAATTGCTGATAATACAAGATCTCTTCACCTGTCATCACATTGTTGAGGGTTACTTCCTTATCCGCAGTAGTAGCCTTCACAATATCCAACTCCTCCTGCATTGTAGGATAGTCTACCCAGATATTGAACATGAACCTATCCAATTGTGCTTCCGGCAGCGGATATGTTCCTTCCTGGTCAATGGGGTTCTGTGTTGCAAGAACAAAGAAAGGTTGATCCAACTTGTATCTTTTTCCTGAAGCTGTTACAGCTTTCTCCTGCATTGCTTCGAGTAGGGCTGCCTGGGTTTTTGGAGGTGTACGGTTGATCTCATCTGCCAAAATGATGTTCGCAAAGATGGGACCCTTCACAAACCTGAACTGACGCTGCTCATCAAGTATCTCAGAGCCTATGATATCCGAAGGCATCAAGTCGGGCGTAAACTGAATTCTGTTAAACGACAATCCAAGTGAATCAGCTATCGTGTTCACCAAAAGTGTCTTTGCTAGCCCAGGAACACCAACAAGCAAGCAATGGCCGCCACTAAATATGGAGATAAGCACGTCTTTCACCACCTGCTCTTGTCCAACTATTACTTTCCCGATTTCAGCCTTTAATCCCTGATACTTTGATACAAAAGCATCTACGGCTTCCTTGTCTGATCCAAAATTCACTTGATCTTATTCTTTGTTTTTCGCCAGTCCTGGTCAAATTCACAATCTTCAAATCCATCCTTCACCTCAATGAATGTAGTTCGAATTTTATCCGTTACCCATTCATCCATTGCCCTTTGTTGTTTCACCTGTAACGCAGCCTGAGAGAGTCTTTGATAGTCATCGTTCAGGTTCGCCTTATGCGGTTCCGACCTCATTTTCAGGAGCACCATTCTTAGTCCATTCTTCCCATCGAGCGATTCATACGCGATTGGTTCTGAGATCTCCCCCACTTTCATCTTATCGATCACAAAGAACAACTCTTTACTCAATTCATCAACAGCCATTCGTGTCTCACCGGTTTGAAAGCTGACCATATTACCCCCACTGTTAGCGGTTGCTTCATCATCACTAAACTTTTGGGCTGCCTGCTCGAATGTAAGACTGTCAATATCAATCAGGTTCTTCGCACTATCAATCAAATGCTTTGCTTTATCCATTCCAGTTCCATCAAACTTAGGTCTGATAAGGATGTGTCTTACGTTTACTTTCTCTCCTTTCCTTGATATCAGCTGCATGATGTGGTAACCAAACTTTGTTTCTACGATCTTGGAAACCTGGTCATTCTTCAGTTTGAATGCTACTGCAGCAAACTCAGGCACAAGCTCCGCTCTACCCATAAATCCAAGCTCTCCACCTTTAGATGCAGAACCAGGGTCTTCTGAATAAAGAATGGCCAGCGTTGCAAAATCCTCACCATTCAGGATACGCTCCCTAAGGCTATTGATCTTGTCCCTGGCTTTCTTTTTAGCCGCTTCACTTAACGCTGCATAAACCACGAGGTGTGCAACTTCTACCTCAGAATCAATAAACGGAAGGCTGTCTTTAGGAATGGAGTTGAAATACTCCCTAACCTCTCTTGGGGTAACAGCCAGGCCACTGGAGATTTTACCCTGCATCTGCTGAATCAGCAACTGTTCCTTGATCAATCCTCTGAATTCTTCCTTAATCTCGATAATGGACTTCTTGTAATATTCTTCCAACGCCCTTTCAGATCCTATCTGCTGAATAAAGAACCTAAGCCTGCGATCCATCTCCGCTTCTACCTGTTGATCTGTTATCTCGAGGCTATCCACCTGCGCCTGATTCAGCAACAGCTTTTGGAATAGCAAGTCCTGAATGATCAAACAACGGGTATCATCTGATACAGGAAGTCCAGAGTTCAAGTACTGGGTATATTGCGCCTCAAGGTCAGAGTGCAAGACCACGTTCTTACCCACCACTGCAATGACCCTATCCAGCACTTTCTCTTTGTTCTGCGCGTATCCCGCAGTAAACAATAATGCTGCTAATATGAATGTTACAAGTCTCATTCTGAGTACACCTCGAAGTCACCCTTCGCTTCTGCATCAAGATAGATGTCTTTTTTCATTCGATGGATGAGGTCTAGCTTTCTTTTGTTGATGATAATGTTCTCTATATCCTTTCGTACATAACTTAACGGTGCTGTTCCGTTTTTCTTTTGATAGTCGCGAATTTTAATCAAATACGTGAACAGCGAATCTTCAACAGTTTGCGGTGATCCACCAATAAGCCTGCTATCTTCCCAATTGACTTCTTCAGGAAATTCAGATTGCACGTCCTGTAAGCGAACCCAAGTCATACTTTTCAGAGAGAAGTTCTTGGCGTAGGACAAACAGTACTCCTGCAGCTCCTCTGCATCTTCTTCCTTACCTGATGAAAACCACTTTCCAACCTTGTTCAGTTTAGGAGATCCATTCAATACCTTGATGTAATCAACCCTTCCAATCGCATCACGAAGTGTAAAGTTCTCCTTATTCTCACTGTAGTACTCTGCAACGGCATCATCAGATACCAGGGTATCCAAGCGCTGACGGATCAACAACTGCTCGTATTTATAAATCAGCAGCGAATTCTGGTAATGCTCCAGTTGCTCGTTAAAATCCTTTTCTGACTCGGGAAGATTCCGATCGGCACGTGCAAGAATAAGTTGCTCCCGGACCCAATTCTGAACGAAATTCTCAACAAGTTGCGTACTGTCTTCAGCGGAAGTACCATCGGGAATCAATCCTCCCAATTCCGTTTTGCTCAGGTATTTGTCTCCAACCCGAGCAATTGCGTCTTCGGGTTTATCCTGCTGCTCGCCACCACAAGAAGTGAAAGAAAGGGCAGCAAGGCCCAGCAAACAGGACAACAGGAGGTATCTCATGGTTATTTAACCTGGTCGAGAACTTCCTTATTGACAATCACTTTGTATTTGGCTTTCAGCTCAGCTACCCACTCTTTTTCCAGATATGTCTGGAAATCAGAAGTGATCACACCTTTGGCCTCAACAATTTTCTTGGGCTGCTTCTCCAGCAACTCAACACCTTCTACCACACAGAACTGATCGCTAACGGCCACAACATCAGAAGGTCCCACCTTCCACTCCACTGCATCCACAATGGCATTGTCTCCTTTCAGATACTTATTCTCCTCAATGGTGAGGTTAAGTTGTGAGTCCGTGTTGATCATCTTAAGGATATCCGCGTTTGTGTAGCTCTTTTTAGGCTTCTTCTTGACCAGCTTCCTTACCTTCTTGGCAGTTTTCTCATCGTTACATTTATACACGATGGCCTGAATACGCTGGTCCCACATGTAATTGTTCTTGTTGGCTTCGTAGAACTCTGTCAATCCAAGTGTATCCTTAACTGCTTTGCTCCAAACCTTCTGATCAGTAAGCTCGAACAAAAGGATACCATCCCGATATTCTTTCATGAGCAATCTGAACTCCTGGTATTTTTCTGACAATCTCGCATCCTCATAGTCCACACACACCTGATTCACGAAATCTCCGTACAGCTTATCTACAGCTCCGCGTGCGTCCTCATTTGGACTTTTGATCTGGTGTGAAGCAATGTACTCTGCAAAATCCTGCTGGTTGTAGCTCTGGTTTCCAATCACAAGAAGTTTAGACTTCAATCTTCCCGCTTTGCTAATCTCCCATGTACCCTGGAAGAAGGTGTTATCAATAACCTTGTAGAAATCATTCTTCTCTTTGGTAATCTCTTCGAAGCCATACTCCTTCTTCACCTTGTTAACAAAGGCCTCTCTACTTCGATTTGATCTCGTATCTCTTTGCACGCGTAGCTTGATACGCTTCTTTTCTTCATCGAATGATTTCAGCGTAATCTGCTCCAATCGCTTGATAATGTGCCATCCGAATTGCGTTTGGATCGGCTTCGCAATATCTCCGTCTTTGGTAATACCAAAAGCAGCGTCTTCAAACTCAGGCACCATTCTTCCAGTACCAAACGTTTGCAATTCTCCACCTCTTCTTGCTGAGCCCTTATCGTCTGAATACTTCATGGCAAGGTCTCCGAACTTGGATGGATCTTGCATGAGTTCAGTGTAAATCTCATTGATCTTTGTTTCCGCCTGCTTCATATCCTCTTCTGTACCCTCTGGCTTGGTTCGAACCATGATATGTGCTGCACGCATCTGACCTCTGGCTTTCCTTTTATCTACAACTTTTACCAGGTGATATCCGAATCTGGTACGAACAGGCATTGACACTTCACCTGGTTTGGTATTGTATGCCGCATTTTCAAATGGATACACCATGTAAAACGCACTGAACCAACCCAGATCACCTTTGTTCTTAGTAGCGGAAGGGTCTTGCGAAGATTCTGCCGCAATCAAATTGAAATCTGATCCCTGCATGATCTGCTTACGAAACTCCATCATTTTGTTATAGATCTTCAGCGTGTCTTTCGGTAACGCATCAGCACCACACTTTAGTAGAATGTGGCTAGCGCGGATTTCCCAGCCCAATCGGTCGTACCCTTCCTTGATAAGATCATCTGTCACGCTCTTATCAGTCAGGTAAGGCGCTGCAAGCTCTCTTCTATATCCTGCAAGCTCATCTTTGAACTTCTTGATTGTGTCCATTCCAAGCTCTTCGGCTTCTCTTACCTTCAATTTGAAATTGACGAACAAGTCAAGGTATTCTTCAAGGTCTTTACGATCAACCGTTGAACTCTGATTGTTCTTTTTATAAATCGCTTCGAATTCCGACAACTTCACTTTGTTGCCGCCAACTTCCAACAGCACTGGATCTTTCTGTGCCCAAGCTGTGGAGCAAGCAATCAATAGAAATACAACAAAAACTGCTCTGTGCATGGTACTGTATATTATCTGGAATAATTAGGTGCCTCGCGCGTGATACTTACATCGTGCGGATGACTCTCAATTATACCTGCATTTGTAATTCTGATAAATTTCGCCTTTTTGAGCGATTCTATATTGGCTGCTCCGCAATAACCCATTCCTGCTCTTAAACCGCCAATCATCTGGTACATCACTTCAGCTAGCGTTCCTTTAAAAGGAACCCTTCCTGAAATACCCTCAGGTACCAATTTTTTAATGTCTTCTTCAGCATCCTGGAAGTAACGGTCTTTCGATCCCTTTTGCATCGCCTCAAGCGATCCCATTCCACGATACATCTTAAACTTCCTCCCCTCATAAATGATGGTCTCACCAGGTGATTCTGCCACTCCGGCAAACATAGATCCCAACATTACGGAATCTGCACCTGCTACGATGGCCTTTACGATGTCTCCTGTGAACCTTATTCCTCCATCAGCAATTACCGGAACATCGTCATTCTTCAACTCGTCAGCGACAAACATCACTGCACTTAACTGAGGAACCCCAACACCCGCAATAACGCGTGTAGTACAAATAGACCCTGGACCGATTCCAACTTTGATAGCATCTGCTCCGGCATCGGCCAACGCACGTGCAGCCTCTCTTGTTGCAACATTTCCTACAACAATGTCCAAGTCAGGGAAAGCAGCTTTTGCAGCCTTTAACGACTCAATAACACCTTTTGAATGACCGTGTGCCGTATCAATGATTACAGCATCCACTCCAGCCTCAACAAGTGCTGAAATTCTTTCTTGCTGATCAGCTGTAACGCCAACCGCTGCAGCTACGCGCAATCTTCCAAGACTGTCTTTACACGATTGCGGTTTGACTTTCAGCTTAATAATGTCTTTGTAGGTGATCAGACCGATCAATTGGTTATTCTCATCTACAACAGGGAGTTTCTCAATGCGATATTTCTGGAGAATGTCTTGCGCGTCCTTCAATTCTGTGCCTTCTGCAGTTGTGATGATGTTCTCACTGGTCATTACTTCAACCACCGGACGATCCATGTTCTTTTCGAACCTAAGATCACGGTTGGTTACAATGCCCTTAAGCTTATGATTATCATCCACTACAGGTATTCCACCAATCTTATACTCCTTCATCAAATTCAACGCATCCTGTACAATGGCAGACTCAGACAGGGTAACCGGGTCTAAAATCATGCCACTTTCTGATCGTTTCACTTTGCGAACCTCAGCCGCCTGTGCTTCAATGGACATATTCTTGTGCAGCACTCCGATGCCACCTTCCTGAGCAATGGCAATAGCAAGGTTGGCTTCTGTAACCGTATCCATGGCCGCAGAAACGATGGGTGCATTGAGATGAATGTTTCTTGAAAAACGCGTTGCGGTTGTAACATCGCGCGGTAGAATCTCGGAATAATCCGGTACCAGAAGTACGTCATCAAACGTTAAACCGAGGTCGAGAATTTTGGAGGAAGAGCTCATGTGCAATTCAGATAAATTGCAGGCAAATCTAAGAAATAATAGCCTTCAACAACGGTTAAAACTTGTTAAATGGAAGCTGTTTTACAATGAAGTCAAAGTCAAGGAAATTACTTCAACAGCGTGAGGCTACCTCTTCGGGTAACTTCCTCACCTAATGCACTTTTGAAACTGATCAGATAAACGTACGCATCCGTCTTTGCCATCACACCTTTATATGTACCATCCCACCCTTGTGACAAGTCATTCGTGGTGAAAACCACTTCACCCCATTTGTTGTAAATGCTATATGTGTACCCTTCTACATCCACAAAGCGAAGTGAAGGCTTTATTACGTTGTTGTATAGACCTGTGGGCACAAAAGCATTCGGCATGTACACAATAGGTTCGTGGTAGACGCACGCTACATTAGAACTGCTGATGTCTGGTTCTACTGACTTCACAGTAGCCACATTTCCAATATTCACCACAGTGCTAAATGACGGTGCCGCCTCAGCAGCTACAATCTGGTAACAGAAGCTTCCTGGTCCACTTAAATCAGGCGCCAGTTCATCAACGTACATATTTTCCGGGCCAGACATGTTAATCGTAGTCGCGAGCTCCCAGGCGCCATTATCTCCAACCTTTCTATAAATTGAATAATAATCTACCCCTCCAGCCCAATCTTCGTATTGATTCCATTTCAGCGTATTGGTGGCAGAAGCCTCATTAGCCTTAACAGAAAGCAATATGGTTCTACCAATATTCGAGGTCATTACCGTATTGTCACATACATCCACCGCTTCGATGGTATAGAAATAGCTTTGCTTTCCAACAGAAACCCCATCATCAGAGAAAGTGATAAATTCCCCTCCTGGTAGCACCGAAGAAACAGTGGCAAATGGGCCAGCTGCAGAAGTAGCTCTCTTAAGTACATATTTTGATATGGACGCGTTTTGGTCTACAAATCCTCTTACCTCAACTAAATCAGAATCTTTAACCGTAGCTGTCTGCAGATACAGGAACTGTGAAGCCTGATAAGCTGTTACAGCGCTGGTAACATAATTGGAAGTGGATGTCTCACCAGTAGAAGCATTCTGCGCCCTGATCATTACCTCATAGCTTTTATCCACTGCTATTGGAGTAATGGTCATTGAAAGCCCCGAAGTAGTTCCAAACTGAATCCAAGGGCCCGCAGGAAGCTCTCTATACCACACTTCGTAGTTAACTGTAGCCGCTCCCCAACCTGAATAAGCGTTCCACGATGTTACAAGGCCAGGCATACAAACATCGGTCTGGCTTTGCGCAAACACGGTTGAGTGGAATGAGTAATTGAAGGTTATCGCATTACCACAAGAATCGAATGCGGTAATAGCAAAAGTTTCAGATTCATTGGCCGCATTAGATGCCGGATATTGGTACCATGTATTGTTACGCCCCCAAACCGTGTCGATAATAGAATTCGAATTGTTCGGGTTTAGTTTAACGATGTAGTATCCAGCCACGTCTCCATCAGGGTGAGGTTGCCATCCCATCTGCCCAAGCCCTCCCGGTCCAACACTAACGCTGTCCAAATCCATAACGGAGGGGGGAATGCTATCTATGTAGTATGCTGTTCCACGAGACGAGTTGGACTGACATCCGGAACCATCAGCAATTTGCACATAGTACGATGCAGAGTCGTTACAAATGTGGATGGTATCCAACCACGTTTCTGTTCCGTAAGGTGTTGCACCTATCTGCACAATGTTGCCACTGCCCTTTGGGAATTCTCTATACACATCATACGATCCAACAGATGTTGGAATATTTGGATTCTTTATTTGATTCCAGGTAATCGTAGCAGAATAACCATCGTTTTGTGCAACGGTTACCACCATAGGTCTAACGGTATCTGAGTACGCTCTTGGGCTTGGCACAGATACAGACCTGGTAGCCACATAGTAATATCCAGCTCCTGCTGTATAAACATTATTGGCTGGCAATCCATCAGTGTATGTTACAGTTCCAATTGCAGGAATAGTAGCAAGCAATGCATAAGGACCGCCATAATTCGTTGAGTAGTAAACCTCATACGCAACGAAATCTCCCAACGGATCAGCTACTGCAATCCAGGTCAAAGTTGGCTGCCCTGTAGCATCAACATCAACGCACCTAACAGAGGGGCCCGGAAGCAGTGGCTGAGCGACCAATCCAAAGATCCCTACTACTGTAAGTAGTAGTGTTAGGATAATACGATAGCTATGTGTTTTTGTCTTCAACACACCTGTTAGACGGTCGAACCCCCTAAAAAGTTGCGCTACGGAAGGGATTTTTTTCAGCGTAAAAAATTGTGCGGTAACCGATAGGATAACGGCAATGCTATTGGAATGTTATACCGTAACGTGATCAAGATCGCCTGCTACCACCAAACACATATCCGAAGGTTGGAAATATTGCGCACACAATTCCTTGATCTTCTGCGAATTACATTCGTTAATCTGGGTAAAGAAATCTTCAAAATAGCGATCCGGTAAATTGAAGTAATGCACCTGCTTGTAAAGCTCCATTCTGGCAAAAATTCCATCGGTAGCTTTGAGCAGTTGTCCATTCATGTAATTCTTCACCACTTCCAACTCATCGGCACCCACCTCCACATTGATCATTTCATTCAATTCTTTGACGATCTCATCAATGGCAGATTGCGTTACGTCCGTTCCCACTTCCGTGCCTATCATGAAATATGACCCGTGCGTTTGTGCGTATATCCGCGACCCAATACCATAGGTGTATCCTTTGTCTTCGCGGATATTATCCATTAACCTACTCCCGAAGTATCCGCCAATAATGGTATTGGCCACTTGCAAGCTGGCATAATCGGGATGCATTCTGCCCGGCATTTCTTTGCCCATACGAATGGCGGACTGCACTGTTCCCGCCTTGCTAACTACTTCGATTTTACCACCATTCAGCGGCATCTGAGAACTTTCCCCAGCGGTACGCTCACCAGAACCAGCAAACAATTTTCCCAAGAGATTAACATCAGTGTCCGTGTAATCTCCAGCCAGAAATACGGTCCAACCGGATTGCTTCACGTGCGAATCATGAAATCTAACGACATCTTCTATGTTCAACTCATCGAATGACGCTAAATGAACCTTCGTGGTATATGGATGTCCCTCCGGGAACAACGTGTTCGCGAAAGCTCTGCGCGCCAGCACATCAACTTTCTCAAGTTGGACCTTGAACTTCATTCGTTCGTTGTTCCTGATAATATCAAACTCCCTTTGCGGGAATATTGCATGATCTACAACGTGGGCCACAATGTCCAGCAGTTCCGAAAAATTCCTGCTCAAACTGTAGAGCTGTATCGTAAAGAAATCCTTGTTTTGTGATACTTCAATGAACGCACCTAAGGCATCAATTTTTTCTGCGATCTCGTGAGCCGAAAACTTATCTGTACCAGAAAGCAACAATGCCGCTGAAAGTTTTGCGGATAGCGCCTGTTCTTCACTTGCTGACCCTGCCTCCACGACCAATTCAGCCTTCACTACACCATCTCCCGGAGATTTATATCCATACACATCCAGACCGGCTATCTGGTAATGTTCTGGCGATACCCACGAAATACTATCGATGGTATGAAACGCAGGGGCCTGTGCTCTTTCCGCTGCTGTCATTTTCTTGCGTGGTATTTAAGGATACAAGCGTTTTCCGGACGAAGCACTTCCTGGGCCCGTTGGTGTACATGATCAACCGTTACCTTGCGGTACATATCCAATTCTTCATTTAACAGATCTGCATTACCCATGTTCTCTGCAATTGACAGTCCCATTGCCTTGTCGAGTACACTCATCAATCCGAACCGAACCGTGGATTCAGCCTTGTTTACAACCTTCGAGAGTTCAGACTCCGTAACCGTACTGTCTACTTTTCCAAGCTCGTTCTGTACCGCTTCCACTGCTTCATCCATTTGAACTCCGTCCGCGAGCTTTCCGGAAACAATGAACATACCTGGATCGAGGTCAGCGGAAACAAAACAATCCAACTGACCGAACATCGGATTATCCTTAACGAGTGAACGGAACAGACGGGATGACTCACCCCTTCCAAGCACATCTGAAAGCAAGTCTGTTGCAAAATATGAGTCCTCGGTGCGCCCTTCCATCTTGTACACCATGTATAGGGCATCTGTTGGAACATCCCGCTCAACGCTTTCTTCCCTCACCTCATCTTGCAGAGGTTCTATAGGTAGATTTCTTTCAGAACGTTCTCCAGGCTGGATATCATCGTACCATTTCCGTACCAGTTGCATTGTATCATCAACATTCACATTCCCCGCAATCGTAAGTACCGCATTGTTGGGACGGTAATGACTGTAAAAGAATCCCTTCACATCATTCATGGTGGCATCTTCAATGTGACTGATCTCCTTTCCGATCGTTGGCCACATATAAGGATGGGCCTTGTAAACCAACGGGCGTAGCAGCAGCCACACATCCCCATAAGGCTGATTGAGATAACGCTGCCTAAATTCCTCGATTACAACACTTTGCTGCACCTCTAAACTCTTTGGTGTGAACGCCAATTCATTCATCCTGTCCGATTCCAACCACAGTGCTGTTTCAAGGTTTGCTGCTGGCAAGGTCACATAGTAATTGGTTATGTCGTTTGAGGTGAATGCGTTGTTGTCGCCCCCTACTTTCTGCAGCGGTGTATCAAAATCAGGGATGTTCTTCGATCCACCAAACATGAGATGTTCAAACAGATGAGCGAACCCGGTTCGTGACGGATCTTCGTCTCTAGCTCCAACATTGTAAATGGTATTTACTGCGACCAGGTCAGTATCCTGATCCTGATGGATCAATACGGTTAATCCGTTATCTAGTGTAAATCTCTCGTAATCGACCCTCAAAACTGAAACTTTTCAGAACTAACTTCTTTAACAGCAGCCTTGAACTCATCAAGTATTTCGTCCATAATGACTGCCGCTGGTTTAATCTCATTGATGAGACCTGACACCTGCCCTATTTCCAATTCGCCCTCACTCATATCGCCTTCAAACATTCCCTTTTTTGCTCTTCCTCTTCCCAACAGGTTCCGTAACTCTTCCACGCTCGCGTCATTTTGATACGCGCTCATTACCTGGTCAAAGAACGGATTTCTAAGTAACCTGACGGGAGTAAGTTCTTTTAACGTCAACAATGTGTCTCCTTCCTTAGCCTGTATTACAGCATTCTTAAACGCGTCATGGGCTGAAGATTCTTCTGAAGCTACAAACCTACTTCCCACCTGGACAGCCTCTGCGCCCAGGTTAAATGCTGCCAACATCGCCCTTCCGGTACCAATTCCTCCGGCAGCGATAACTGGAATGGAGACTGCTTCACTTACCTGAGGGATAAGACACATAGTTGTGGTCTCTTCCCGGCCATTGTGGCCTCCCGCCTCGAAACCTTCAGCAACCACTGCATCTACACCCGCACTTTCTGCCTTTACCGCAAAACGCGCACTGGACACCACGTGTACCACCTTTATGCCATGCTCCTTCAATGTTGAGGTCCATTTTGCTGGGTTTCCAGCGGAAGAAAAGACGATGGGGACTTTGTGTTTTATGATCAATTCAATGTGGTCATCAATTTGCGGATATATCAACGGTAGATTGACCGCAAACGGACGATCCGTAGCGGCATTGATCTTCTCCAGATGCTGATCCAGAACATCGGGGTACATAGACCCTGAACCGATGATGCCTAATCCACCGTAATTACTCACTGCGGAGGCCAATTTCCAGCCACTACACCATATCATACCAGCCTGAATAACAGGCACTTGAATACCCAACAGTTCACATACCCTATTCATATGATAACCTTATTGAAAAATTCCCGTTTAAAGTATAAAAAGATTCAGAGCGGGAAGACTGGACTTGCATTTGATAAAAAAGTATATTTGCTGCAATATGCGTAAGTATCTACTAATACTTCTACTACTTCCCTCTGTCACTTTTTCCCAATATGTATGGGATTACGGTGTTGTCGCTGGTGGAAGCAGCTCCCTTGGAGAGACTGGCGGTAAAGAGAAGACCCGTAGGGACTGGTTGTTGGATATGAAACTTCCGGCTACCCGTTGGTCTGTTGGCGCATTCGGGCGTTACAAGATTCACCCACAGTGGTACGGGAAGGTTACGCTAAACTACCTACGACTTTATGGTCATGATAAGTTCTCTACCAATGCTGGAAGGCGTGGTAGAAACCTAAGTTTCAGAAATGACATGTTTGAGTTGTTCGGTACGGTTGAAAGGGTACTTCACCATGATGCCGACTTTGGAAACACTGGAAGGTATTCTGTGGAATTCGATGTGATGGCCTATGGTGGACTTGGTGGATTGTACCACAATCCGAAGGGTGAGCTTAATGGTAAGTGGATCAAGTTACAACCACTAATGACCGAAGGACAGGATAAGCCTTACAAGAGACTACAGTTCATCGTACCTATTGGTGGTGAGTTGTTCTGGACATTCAGAACTAGAACAAATGAGAAGCACCGGCTTGGATTGGATTTCAACTGGAGAATGACCTGGACTGATTACATTGATGACATCAGTACTACCTACGCAAACCTTAGTGATCCAACTGCTGCTGCCGTTGCAAACAAGAGTGACGCAGTTTATGCGGAAACAGGTGGTGCCGGTTTACCTGAGCGGTTCAACTACATCCCGGGCAGTAAGCGCGGAGAACCGGATAACGATGATCACTACATCACGCTATCGATTACTTACGCTAAGGTGATTCGTGGAAAGAGTAACTTCTACAGAAAACGCTACGGATTCGCCAACAAGCGAAGGAAAGGTGTGCGTAGAAGGTCTAGAGCGAAGTTCTAAGAACTCCCCTACTTATTCTTGATGAATTGGCTCAGCTTCGATAGAGGCTTGAACAATAGCGTATAGGCTTTTGGTTGCAGGTCATTCTTAGCCCAGGCCTTTCGGTCCTCCTGATTGGCCTTTAAGCGGTTGACAAGGGATGCATTGCTTTTACCCCCAACGCGCATCTTAACCGTTACCCGATTCAGGTAAGCACATGAAGTGTCATGCTTATACATTGTTCTTAGCAGCCATTCATAATCGGCCGCAGAAGTGAAAGTAGTATCGAAAGTGCCGTACTGTTCATACACATCTTTGCTAGCCCAAACGGTTGGATGAGGTGGCATCCACCCTTGAAGAAACCGTGGCTTTTCAAATTCACCTGCAACCCAATGCCGAACCACTTTAGAAGGATCCTCTCTTTTTACGTAATCAAGATCGGAATAGACCAGTTGGGCTTCAGTAGACTTCATACGATCCACTACATCTCGAATCACATCAGGATCGGCCAGAAAGTCGTCTGCATGAACGATACCAACAATATCGCCTGAGGCCTTTAGAAGCCCTTTGTTCAACGCGTAGTATAATCCATCGTCTGGCTCACTGATCAACTGAACATCGCGTGTGGCATTATCTCTAATGATATCTAAAGTTCCATCTGTAGATCCTCCGTCAACGATTACGTGTTCAATTTCGGTGTAAGATTGATCATTAACCGATTGAATGGCATCTGCGATAGTATCCTTCGCATCTATACAAACGGTGATTACCGAGACTTTCAAGTTCTTTGAATTACGCAGTTTTCCAATACAAGCATATCCATCTTGGTCCTGGCATAACACGCGTATGCTTCACTTGGCGAATTCACAATAGGTTCATTCTCATTGAACGAGGTATTCAAAAGAATAGGCGTGCCAGTTTTCTGTTGAAAGCGAGATATCAGATCGTAATACCGATCTCCCTTCTCCACTGTTTGCAACCTACCGGTACCGTCAACATGAGTGACAGCTGGAATCTCCGCGTGTTTTTCTGGCTTTATTGGAAAGACCTTCTCCATGAATGGCACGCGATCCTCTTTCGTGAAGTACTCAGCAACAAACTCTGCGAGGATCGATGGCGCGAAAGGCCTGAAGCTTTCTCTGCGCTTAATCTTTTCATTGAGTAGCTCTTTTGCGTCTTCCCTTCTGGGATCAACAAGAATTGAGCGATGGCCAAGTGCTCGGGGACCAAACTCAGATCTGCCATGGAACCAACCCACTACTCCACCTCCGATCAGGCAATCCGTCACTACATCCAGCAGTTCATCATTTTCGTAGCTTGTGTAAGTTATCCCTTCCATTTTCAGGTATGCCTCTACCTCATCATTGGAGAAGTGTGTACCCGAATAGGCGTGGAATACTGGTTCCGTTCTTGGCTTGCCCAGCGTCTGATGGTAATGAAATAAAGCTGCACCTAAACAGGTTCCGGCATCATGTCCTGCCGAAGGAATGTAAACTTCTTCGAAATCCGTGTTCTCAATTACCTTTCCATTGGCAACTGAGTTCTGTGCAACGCCTCCAGCGATACACACTTTCTTAAGTCCGGTGCGCTTCTGTAAATGATTAAGGATGTGAAAGATCAGCTCTTCGGTGATCCTTTGTATAGATGTTGCAAGATCAATATGGTGTTGTTCAAGCTTGTCTTCTTTTTTCCTGGCTGGGCCAAACAATTCTTCAACCGCTTCGCTAAAAATCGGCTCGATGGCTGGCTCCCCTCCTTCCCAACTCATTGAAACTCCTTCTCGCACATGACGGAAGTACTTTGGGTTCAATTCAAATAATCCGTTGTCTTTGAAGATCAAAACATCTCTAAGCTGTTCTACATATTTAGGTTCACCGTACGGTGCCAATCCCATAACCTTGTACTCATCCCCATACTTGGGAAATCCGAGGTATTGCGTAAACGTAGTATAGAACACCCCGCAGGAATGCGGGTATATTACCGTATCCAACACCTCCATGTTTGTACCCTTACCTACACCAATCATGGTTGAGGTGAAGTCTCCGAATCCGTCAATTGACAGAATGGCCGCCTCCTCAAACGGAGAAGGATAGAACGCACTTGCCATGTGACTTCTGTGGTGCTCAACATTGATCACCTCACCGGGAATATCATCCTCGTTTAACCCGAAGTAGTTGCCTAATTCCGTCTTCACATTCACCACCTTTCTGGAATTGGCAAATCGATCTACCAATGCCTTCACAGATACCAGCTTCTTTACGGAATGCATCACCTTCTTGTAAAGGTTGGCCGAAGGATCTCGGGAAATAGCAATGTAATCAACCTCCTTGATCGTAATCCCTGCTTGCTCAAGGCAGAACGCAATGGATTGCGTAGGAAACCCAGCCCAATGCTTTACGCGCCTGAATCGCTCTTCTTCTGTTGCTGCAATAAGGATTCCATCCTTGTGGATACTGGCGGATGAGTCTCCATGATAAGCGTTGATTCCCAGAATGTACATAGCGTGCTAATTTACAATTTCCTAAGCGTCAAACATTGCCTTGCTGGCCTCTTCAGCCTTACTAGATGCAAGATATTCACTGGCAAAGTTGTACGCATTCTCACTCATTTCTTTCAATTCTTCGTATGACATAGCCTCTATGTCTTTCAACACTCGTGAAAGTTCCTCGTGGCCAGGCTCCACTACCCATCCTGCACCAGCATCCTGCACCGCGTTCCAAGGCGTTTTGTTTGAAATCAAAACTGGTAATCCGTGCATAAGAGCTTCCAGAATACTGTGTCCGAAATTCTCACCGGTTGTAGGAAGATAGAACACGTGTGCTTCCGCAAACCTGGCAGGAATCTCCTCAGGAGATATTGATCCTGCAAAATTCACTTCTACATGTTTAAGTTCATTAACAACCTTTCTGCAATCATTCAAGTAAGGCTCATCATAAGTTGGACCATACCAATTCAGTGCAACAGGGCCCCGCATTTCCTGCATTGCCTCCACTGCCAATAGCGTATTCTTTTCTTTTGCCACTCTTGCTATCGTCACGAAACGAAGTCCTCCCTCTAATCCAGTGTAAACTGGCTTCTCTGACGGCAGAACAGCCGGAAGATTTGGGGCAACAGCTATTCGGGCATCGGGAAAGTGTTTGCGAATATCCTCACGTTCCATTTCTCCTGTAGCATGGAAATACACATCCTCGAACATTCCAGTTGCCTTTACCAGACGCAGGTATTGCTTCTTCTTAAACCCTTTCACACTTAAGGATCCAGGTGAGAGCATTCCTCGCGGTGAAACGATGATCTTTCGTACACCTTGCTTCTTCGCGTGCTTGATGACATCCCTACAGAAGTATTTGGAGTAGATACCATTGACCATTACCGCATCTGGCGATAATTCGGCTATAGTCTGCTTAACTGCCCCATTCATCAGCGCCTGATGATCACAATATTTTACCTGACAGTCTTCGCGCTGGATCCAACTATTGACAGGAAGTTCGTAAGGCTGATCATCCTTGTAATCTTGATTCGTGGTCAACACGTAGAAGTCGTAATCTCCTTGCAGGGCCGCAACCATATTCTTTACAGAGGTTACCGGGCCGCCAGACCTATAGCCAGGAAGATACCAATCCATACATATCAGAACCTTCTTACCCATCCACATTGTTTTGATTGCACCAAATGCCCAATACTACGAGCAGCCATACTCTGCTCCAGTTTACAGTAGGGTCTCCATTAAGGAATCCATCCCATACCCTATCAATCTCTTGCTCATTGATGCAGTTTAGCTGACGAACTCTGGTGAGTCCCTGTTCCACAAACGTGCGGAGCTCATTCTTTAGCCATACATCCCATGGAAACACAAATCCCATTTTGGAACGGTTCCATACCGCTTCAGGTAGCACATCTGTGAAAGCTTCGATAAGCAATCCCTTTGGTCGTACCGATGCCCTATGCGCTTCCGGAATGTTGAAAGCCAGTTCCACGAGTTCATGATCCAGGAACGGCACACGAATCTCCAACGCATGCGCCATCCCCATCTGATCGGCATCTCGCAATAATACAGGCCTCATGTAACCTTGAATATCAAGATCCGATAGCTGCCCCAACGTTCCAAGCCCCTCTCTCGGTGTGAAAGCCCGCACAGTACCTGGACCTGAAAGAAGATTGTCTATTTCTTTTTCGCTGTACAGCTTCCTGAGGTATGGATATAGATCTGCTGTATTGCGGTAGCCGCTTTTCAATGCTTCTTTCAGCTTGTTTTTCTTAACCGTATTACCTGAAAGTGACAGTGGTACTGATATGGCCTTCGCTAGTCCCTTGACGTGCCCTGCCATCATTTTTCTACCAGAATGGTACAAAGAGTAACCCTGAAAGAGTTCATCTGCACCCAGGCCGGAAAGCGCCACGCTGATACCCGCGTCTTTCACAGCTCTTGAAATGGTATACGTATTGATCCCATCGCCAGATGGGAAATCCATACCGTTCACGATGCCAGGTAGTTCCTCTACCAACTCACTTGCCTTAACAAGCAATTGGTGGTGATCGGTACCACTCTCTTTGGCCACCTGATCCGAAAAAGCGGCCTCATTGTATTCAGACTCTTCGAAGACCACCGAGTATGTGCTCAGCGGTTTACCCAATATTCTCGACACAACAGCAGTAACAATGGAGGAATCAACTCCACCAGAGAGAAAAGCGCCAAGTGGAACATCAGAGATCAATCTTCGCTCTATAGATGCCACCACTTTATTTCTAATGTTGCTGATGGTTTGCTCCTGAGACAAATCCTCCTCTTGTCCAGCCAAGGACCAATACTCCCTGCGATCAATATTGCCACTGCTATGAAAGTGGAGATAGGATCCTGCTTCCAGCATCGAAATTTGCTGAATGAGCGTATTGGGCTCTCGCACGGTTTGCATTCTCAGAAACTCTGCAACGGAGTGTTGATCCAACTGCGGATTGGAAACCACATGTTCGATCAGTGGTTTGATTTCACTACAGAAGTATGTCGTATCGCCTTCCATTGTGTAGTAAACAGGCTTTATACCCATTCTATCTCGAACCAACCAACTGTCTCCTGTACCGATGTCATGCACACAGAAAGCAAACATGCCATTTAGCTTATCGAGAATCGCTGGGCCCCATTTCTGCCAACCAGCAACAATGGTTTCCGTATCTGATGTGGTTTTGAAGTCGTATTCCTTTAACTCAATGCGCAGCTCCAGATGATTATACACTTCTCCATTAAAAGCAATAACCAACTTTCCATCATTGGAGATCATGGGTTGATTGGCAGCTTCTGACAGGTCAAGAATTGCGAGTCTGGTATGCGCGAGCACCAGAGCATCACTGCTCCAAACACCGTCACCATCAGGCCCACGATGGGTAATGCCCGACCGCAGTTGAAGCACCTTTTCCTCAAGAGATTCTGCCCCGCCAATTGCTCCTGCTATCCCACACATACTCCTTCGATTAGTTGCTTAACTCTATTCTGAAACACCTCAAAACCAAAAGTAGCCTCCACTGCCTGTCTCAGATCCATCCCTCGTTTCAGGTCTCCATGGTCGGAGTCAATAGCCTCGCGGATTGCATCAACATTCAAAGGATCAACCATAACACCCAACTTACCATTGGCTACAGCATCCACACTTCCATCGGCATTACCTGCTATGGGAACGGTACCGCATGCCATTGCTTCGATAAACACAATACCAAATCCTTCATCTGTTGATGGCATCACGAAATAATCTGCGAGTTGGTAATGATCTACCAGTTCCTCATCAGGCACAAACCCTATAAGCGAAACCTGTTGTTCCAGTTGGAGATCCGTTATCAACTTCTCCATTCGCTGTTTTTCTTCTTCATCTGCCTTTCCGGCAATGAGATATTTCACTTTCCCTTTCATACCCACCAAAGCTTCTGTTACACGATCGTAACCTTTGTATCCCTCACTGGAAGACAAGCGGGCGAGCGTAAACAATACCTTATCGTCTTTTTCAATGCCATACCTTTTCTGCAGATAATCAGCTCTTCGAAAGGTGGTTGGGTAATCGAAATAAGGATCAATGGTGTTATGAAGTACCTGGATCTTGTCTTCCGGAACATTGTGCATACGGACGAGTTCCTGTTTCGTATGATTGCTAACCACCCAGATCTCATCAACCAGTTTGAGGATGCGCTTCTTCGAGCCGGATAGCGGCCTCCAAACCTCAATACCATGACATATAAGGGTCAGCTTTACTTTTGGCTTTAGTGTGCGGGCCATTCTTCCTATAACAGCCAGATTGATGTGGCCAATAATCAGGGTGTCTCCTGAGGCGATCAAGCCAAGTACACCCACCACAAACTTACGTGCGTTGGAATGCCATGATCTAAATCGCTCTCTGGGTAAGTAGTTATCGTCTTGAACACTGTCGTGTAGGCTCAGAGCCTGAAAGTTCACATTCTGTTGCAAATCCAAAGCCCTCATCAGCGCTCGGTTGAATTTTTCAATTCCGCCTCCGCCATTGAAAGCGGTTAAGTATGCAAAGAATACTTTATGCACTTTGACGTTGAGCGGTTAGGGCACTTTTATTGAGTGCCCAAATGATTCCCACAAGAAGGATAACAGACTTCACTACCTGGTTCAATGCAGTTGCCAGGTCATTCTCTGCCTTAACAGCATAGAAGAATGCGAAGGGCAGCCACAACACCAGTTCCGGGTATTTGATGGAGTAGTATACCACGATACGGAAAGCCAGTCCAAAGAACAATCCTACGATCAGCATCATTATCATACCACCTGTTTCCCCAAAATTAGCGTAGGCTTCTCCGATAATACTCACATCCATACTGGTAGACTCATCAATAATAATTCCTGTAAAACGGGTGAAGTTTTCTTTACCACCAGACTTCGCCTTGTTGGGATTTAGAAATCTTGGAATCACAGAAGCAACGGCTGCGTTTTTCACTGTCTCCCCCCGTGCATACGGTTCGTAAGAAGGCACCATGTAAATGATACGGGCGATGATCCAACCCTGATTAATCCTATCAACGAACTTCTGAACGTTATCCTCCTCAGCGAACATCTCATTTTCACTACCCTCTACTGCAAGATCAAGTGCGGTGCTGAACTTTTGCGATTGCTCTAAAGACCGGTTCTCCCAGACTACCTCTCGGTAATCCTGTTTGATAGACTGTATTACAAAAATTGAGGCGCCAAGTACCAATAACAACGCGAGCCTTGGGAGGAGCGATATCTTGGAAACGAAACAATACAGGATGAATAAATAGCCCGCCCACAGCAGCATATCGTGAAACATCGCTTCACCGAAAGCTGTGACGACTTCGAAGGAAAACGCGACAAATATCCATATCCACTTGAATTTCGCGTTGGACATAAAGATGTAGAATGCCCCGATGATTTTGGCGTAAGACAGCAGCAGGAACATGTAACGTAAAGATCCCGGCATGAACTGCTTTACAACACCTGCTACCAACCCCAATCCCAATAAAACCAAACCCTTCCTAAAGTTTCCTTGTGGAACACTTCCCAGGTAATCCAGGGCTCGCTCTACGCGTAATTTGTCCTGGCGGCCAGGAAGGAATAGCCCTATACCAAAGGTGAATATAGCTGGCAATACGTACCCCATGTAGAGGTATTCATCTACCACCATATAGTAGAACTCACTGTCTGGGTAGAAATAATACGAGAGTACAGGGCCGATCAACCATTGAAGTATGGCAATGATCATGATCAGGTTCTTGATCGGAACGGATGTTCCCAATTCAAGTACAAAACGTGTAAGAAAGAAACTGAATCCCGCGCACGAAACGGCAGCCTCGAAGCTCAGCTGTGGAAAGCTAAATTTTACGCCCACGTAGGTGAGAACCCCAACCAAGATGGAGATGATATTTAATCTATTCGCTTCCATTTCCGGATAGGAACTTCTTAAATGCTAGTGCGTTCTTTTCGTATGAATATATCTTGTTCTTGCTGGCTATTCCTTCTTTGAAGAACGAAGGATCACGTCTTAGTGTTGCAGCCAACTCACCCATCGCATGTGCCAGTGCGTTTGTATCTCCTAATGGGTAACTTCTACCAGTATGGTTATCAATCATATCTTCTACACACCCGCACGCATCCGAAACTATTGCGGGCATCCCACTTGCAAATGCTTCATTCACAACCAGTCCCCAAGTTTCTCCGTAGTCACTTGATAAGATAAGACAATCACTTTGATGATAGAAATTCCTAAGCTCAGTTTGGTTCTTAAATCCAGGAAATTCAATACGCGGGTGATCTCTTGCCACAGCTTTACATTCTTCCAATAGCATACCCGAACCCACCATTGTAAGTTCAATATCGCTATCATTCTCAGCTGCCATGATAAACGCCTTGATGGTGTCTATTGGGCGTTTCTTTTCAATAAACTTCGCTACCCACAGGAATTTTACCTTGCCTTCATTGGCAGGGTTTCGTTGCGAATCTGATCTCCAGAACTCTTGGTCTATGGCATGTGGTGAATGTATGATCTGTTCATCCTTGGCTCCAAACTTCTTAAGGTAACGGGCATTTCTTTTGCCAACTACCATATAAGCGTCATACTTTTTGATGAAGCGAGGATAATATATCTTCTTGGCTATTCCTTTTACCAAGCCCTCACGCGGATCAATTTGGCTATCGCCCCGAACGGCTACCTTGATCCCGTTTTTTCTACAGAAATGAAAGGCCTGCCAATGTGCTTTCAGGTACCAGCCATATATGATGGCATGCGTTATATTCTCCTTCAGCAATGCCTGCCCAATATCTGGCACATCACAGCCACTGTAATCTGAAACGGATGGCGTTTGAGAGCGGTTGTTCAGGAAGGTATACTCATATCCATCAAGGAGGTCAATATCCCAACTAAACGACTGGCCAAAGCCCTGTTGCCCAACCTGATCTTCATTCGGATTCATGAAATAAAACACATGCATATCCATGTGCTTCGCCAAGTATTTGAACATAGGCGAATGGTACTGTATCGGATGGCTAAGTATAACTGCTAACCTAGGACTCATACCATATTTTCAGGTCCCGCCCAATTAATGATTCTAGTTTTTTAACGTCTTCCTCAAAGTACTTTGCCCACAATTCCTTTTTGTACTCTCCCTCCAGACGGTCAGGCTTCTTACCTAATTTCTTCTTCAAATTGTCCTTCCACCTGTGTACACTTTTCTCCGGAAATAACCGCTCAATTTTGAGTATGGCTTCTCTGTTCTTTCGTACAAATTCGAACCACCTTCCCTTGTACAAATAAGTAGGATTCGTATTGATCCCCATTTCCAAATCTTTCGGCTCTACACCTATAAACGACTGAATATCACGTATCACCTTGCTTTTATTCTCACCCACGAAGTCCTCAAAAATAACCACCATCACATTCTCTTCACCAAATGCGTTTAGGTACCGTTCCACTTGATGGTAGTACATGCTTTTGGATATAAAGTAAGGTGGGCGTGCCGTTGTGCGGTATTCCGGATTCAGCACATTGATATCCTCGGCTTCCACTTCTTTTTCGAAGCTCTCCACTGATATTCCCCTACTCCGGTACATGTTGTATTGAGAGTAAGATCTCCCAATAGGATTTCGCAACATGAAAATAAACTTCGGTGTAAACGGACAATCTTTCTGGATCCTATCTACCACTTTTGGGTGGAACATGTAGTCCGGACTTAAATCACCGAGTTTCTGTCCTTCTTCCGCTCCATCGAAGAAAGCATCATACCAGGAGAGTCCCTGCTCATAGTTATCGTCTCTATCGTAATAATGGATCTCCTTTCCTTGTGGAAGGAAAATATCAGGATGTTCCTTCAATAGATCGAACAACTGAGTGGTACCGGCCTTTTGGGCGCCCAGACATATGAAATCAGGAAATCTCAATTCAATCTTCGTGTTTCATTATACGTGTTGACCCAAAACTTCAATGGGTTCGGATTCTTTTACTCGCTTGCGAACAAAATCAAGGTCTTTTACAAAAACAATGTTGCCATGAAATGTGAGCGCTTCCAATTCTGTGACTTTGCGTTCAAAAGGATCATACTTACAAGGTTTATAGTTCAAGCCTATCATTAGATCAACGATCTCCTGATCTGCAACGCCATACTTTAACCCGCTTCCATTCAATTCCAGGATTACCGCTTGTTGGTCCTGGTGGGAAAGTACCCTTTGCCCTCCATCCAACACTTGTTTCTCGAATCCTTCCACATCAATTTTTATAAGAACCGGTGTTACATCCAACTCCTCATCAAGTGTGGACACTTCTACTTTTGTTAATGATCTTGAATCGTTCTCCACATCAGTTACCACGTGATTAACCGTATCATAATCAGCAGTAAAATGAAGTTCTCCTCGTTCTATTCCCAGTCCCTTATTTCTTGGTTCTATGCGCATTCCAAGCTCGTTCAGATCCACATTGAACTTAAAGTGCTCGAAGGTTTGAGGAATCGGCTCAAAACCTATGACCTGACTCTTTGCGAAACCTCCCGCAAGCAAACTGTAAACACCTACGTTTGCCCCAACGTCAACAAAGAGATCACCCTCCCGTAGCAAGTGGCAGGTGAACGCCATGTCTTCAAATTCGAGTAATCCCGTGTAGATATTACCTGTTGCTCCGGTCATGCCCCGGGCAACACCAAGCTTCAATCCAGCTGCAAACTCCTTTATATGTTTACCAGATTTCAGCCGGGAGGCCAACTGCCAACCCACAAACCTACTCACCGCTGCAACTTTACGTTTGCGGTTAAGGGGGTGATTAACAATGCCTGACAGGATTCTTCCTAATCCCATCAGTTCGCATTTAGAAAGTCTTTGTACCAGGTAAGTGTCTCCGCTATACCATCATGGATATTGGTCAATGGAGCCCATCCCAGGTGCTTGTGGATCTTTTCAATGTCCACAGATCGCCTCCGGATATTATCAATATCGCGCTCCTTGATGCTTTCAATATGGATATCCCCAACGTTCTGTTTGATGATCGAAGCAAGGTCGTTCACTGATGTTTCAACGGCTGTACCAACATTGTAAACCTCTCCTTCGGCCTTAGGATGAACACCTGAGAGCAGCGTAGCAATAACGGCATCGTCTACGAATGTATAATCCCTGGTTTGCTCACCATCACCAATCACGGTAAGTGGTTTACCGGTAAGGGCATTATGAATGAAAATGCCCAAAACTCCACAGTAAGGATTAACGGGCGTTTGTCCGTAACCATACACGTTGGAATACCTGACACTTGAGGTATTGACTCCATACTGTCTGCTATAAATGAGCGTGTAGTTTTCTCCAAGTAGCTTGGTAGACGCGTAATGACTCATAACATCAGTTGCATCCTCCTCACGAAGTGGAAGTCGAGACGCTGCACCATATACAGAACAGGACGAAGTGTACACAAATCTCTTCAGGTTGGGTAAATCGTTGTGTCTGATGTATTCAAGAAACTTCAGTGTGCTCAATGCATTTACCTCCAGGTCGTCTTCCGGATTCAAGCCGGCAGCGGAAATCTGCTTACAAGCCAAATGGAAAATGTAATCCACTTCTTGAAAAAGATCCATCACCTCTGGGTCCATAACGGACTTCTTATGGAAATTGAACGATCCGGAAAATCGCTCCAGAATCTTTTCACTGGCATTGGAGCAATCGTCTACGATTTCCACATGCGCCTGGTAATTGTCAAGCAAGTACTTAACGAGGTTGTGTCCCACAAATCCCAATCCTCCTGTTACAAGGACTTTCGCTCCTTTGTATTTGTCCAGATGGTCTAGCATATAGCTTCATTTATTAGATCAATGAACTTCCCTGTCATTGATCTAGCTTGGTTTTCCAGTACAACTGGTTGGTTGTTGTCTACGCCCTTAAAGCCATTAAGGTTCGCTATTAAATTGGTCATTACAGCGGCTACCTCCTCTTTCTTATCCACAGGCAGGTCTCCATTTCTCTCTGAATACAACACAACGTACTCATAACCAATCTGTTCTAGTATTTCTGCAGGATATGAATCTCTGTGTACCATCGCGAAAAACGGCTTACCTGACGCTATCATTCCATGCAGTTTGGAAGCAGCATAGTAGGGTTGCATTCCGCCAAAAATAATAAGCATGTCAGCCTCGAGCATGAATTCTACCGCCTGCCGATAGGGAATCCTGTGCGGATGTTCTTCCACCATCTCCTGAATGTTCAGGGGTTCCGTCCATCGATGTAACTGAGGTTGAACCAGCGCTCCGGCTGCATATGAAGTACCATAGAACTCGAATTTGACGTTTTGCAGATCGGCAACACCTGCAAACAATCCATCAAGCACCGGATATGCATCATCCCACACAGCGCCAATGTATCTTACCAATACCTCATCTAAAGTGTTTTGTTGAATGGGTAATTCGAAGTCTTTTGGATCTGTTGCGTAGGCAATAGCGGCCGAAGGGATATTGCCGCACTGTGGAACTCTCTTCACCAGATCGTCAATGATACCCTGAGAAACAGCAAAAATTGCACTCGCATTTCGGGTAACCCAACCTTCCAGCTTTCTCGCAATCCACTGAGATAATCTCCTCTTCCAGGTAGCTTCCTTCGGGAGTTCACCTCCCTCTACCCATGGATCTATGAAGTCTATGGCGTAAGGAATCTTTCTTTTCTTTTTGATCAGGGGAGCTACCACCATAACATACCACGGAGGAACGGGAAACAAGATGCAATCGAACTGCTCCTGCTTCGTTATTCGCTTCAGTTCTTTGTACAACGGACGTAACATTCGCAAGCCAAGGTCACCTATCCCAAACTTTCGCGCCTTCTTGCTGTCCCAGGCATCAATCTCTACCAGCTTATAATCATCCCCCGCCAGATCCAGCATCCATGGATCTTCAAGATCATCTCGACATTCCCTCTTGACTGTAAGAATGGTGGCCTCAACACCCAAAGCAGTAAAATATGGGGCCATCAAGCGCATCCTCTGGGAAGGAGGCATTGCGGAAGGAGGAAAATATGGTGCGACTATCAACAGCTTCACTTTCACTCAAGGTTTAACCACATGTTCACTAACTTCATTGATTCGGTTTCCCATCCAAACGGTTTCGCGTTCGTCCACGATTCGTGAACCTCATCACCTAATTTCATTCTGTTGTTAACCATTGATTCCAGGGATTTCTTCATTTCGTTTGGCTTCAAGGCTGTTGTAGCACCTCTTGCCGGATACGCATCAAGAAAATATGAATGCGCTGTTGAAGGAGACAACCAGAGGAACAAGCCTGCCTGAAAATACGCCCACATCTTATTTGTGAATGCGATGTCTCGATTGGGGTCTGAAGATGCCGTGTCAAAAGATATGCCCACGTGATGTTTTGAAAGTTCCGCGTGTAACTGAGATTGCGGCAACGGATCCATGGTCTCAACATTTGGGGCTGAGTGAATAGCGAAGTGCTCTGCGAAATGCGGATCCATATTGCCATACAATGTGAGCATTACGTCCTCTTCGAAATCGCGCAGTACGGGCATTAGCTCTTCTAATCCCCTACCAAAGGTGACATTCTGTGAAAACCACGCCAGTCGCAACTTTCCACTATCCCCACCACTTGGAGCAACAAACTCATCACCATCAAAACAATTGTGCACGGGAACAACATTGTCGAATACCAACCCATCCTTTACCATAGCAGATTCGAACAAGGGGGATGCCAACGAAATATACTCCGCATCTGGTAAGGTTTTCCTCAAGATCTCCAACCTCCTGGTTCGCTCTCCTTTCGTTTCAAGTGCATAAACCTCATCCGGATGGTAATCCTCAAGATCAAAACCCAGCTTCACCTTTGCATTGCGTGTATACCGCCAGGCAGGATACAAAGTTCCAAGCGTATGTGCGATCACATAGTCCGTCTTAGGTTTATGCTTGTTCAGGTAGTCGTTCAATTGTATTGACCTCCTGTTGGAAGCCCAAGCCGAAACCTTCGTGCTCCTGAAACCACAAGCGTAAAGACCACGGTACAAACGCTCAAGCATCCCATACTTAAGCCATGTTCCCTTTCGCTGTCGGCTTGCATCCATATAAACACATTTGACGTTCTGCGGTAGAGAAGCCAGGTTCTTCTCTTCCAGGGCATCGCTCCAATCACCAAGCTTAAATCCGATGAAAGAGACATCGAAGCGACCGTCTTCGGCAGCAAGCTTAATTTCCTTAAGTAACCTGGGGTTGGTTGTTAGGTTAATGGTCGAGATGAAGAGCAACTTTCTCACCAAGGATGAATGATCTGAAGATTTGGTAAAGGTATATAAATGGCGCAACGAGCCTCATTTTCCAATGTATCCTAAACCACCGAACATTCCAGGGTCCAAACTTATCGATCAGAGGATTCGTCATGTCATAATACGAGGCGATAAGGCTATTGGTTCTCAACACATTGGCATATTTTCTAAAGTTGGATAGCTCCATACTTCTCATTAGTTCAAGCAGTCCTTTGTCAATGATCAGGTTCAGTTTCAATCTTTCTTTATGTGTAATTCCAGACACCGTTCCCGAACTGTATCTTCTATAGGAGGCAAAATTTCCTTCGCAATACGTGAATTCAGCGTCCAAAATCGCAGCCTTCGTAAAGTATTCCCGGTCCTGTGAAACTTTCGTCCGTTCGTTCCAGCCGCCAATCTCCTTCAGCCTTTCTACCATCCCGCGAGTCATTAGGTAGCTGTGACACGGCTGCCAATTGTCTATCAACAACTCGTATAAATAATCCTGCTTGGGAGAACCCTGCTTGAGTTCAGTCCTTATCCTTTCAGAACCCTCAAAGAATGCCAGTTCCCAATCTGAGTATACGATATCTGCTCCCGTGGATTTCAAACACTCAATCTGCGTTTCCAACTTCCCAGGTGCAATCGTATCATCCGAATCCAGCCATTGCACATAGCTTCCTGTAGAAAGTTTAAAAGCTTGATTTCGCGCAGAATTACCCCCCTGTCCCTCGTTAACAGCTACCTTCAAACGATCACCGAACCGATTCTTCAACCCCTCAAGTATGGCCATGCTCCCATCCGTAGAATGGTCATCTATGACAATCACCTCCAAGTCTCCTTGGAGCGTTTGGGCAAAACAGCTCTGAATACACTCGTTCAGATATGCTTCACCATTCCTGTTTGGAATCAATATTGAAACAGAATCATTCAAACCGTTGGTTTACTTGATCAGGTCTTTGTAGAGTTGGCTGTAACTGGCAACCATTTGTTCAAGTGTGAATTTTTCAGTTGCATTCTGGTAATTGGCTTCAACAATGGAAGTCCATTCTCCTCGCTTAATTTGTTCCAGTTTCTCAACCGCACTTCCAACATCATTCTCCTCAATAATACAATCCGGATGAACCATTTCGGGCAAAGCACCTGTATTGAAAGCCAGAACCGGAATACGTTTACCCATAGCAAATGGCACCACCTGTCCGAAACTTTCTTCCACCACCGGAGCAAGAAAAACATCGAAGCCCGCGTACACCTCATTTAACTGATCATATGCCACATAGCCGATGAAATCAAACTGCTCTCGCACACCGTGCTCTGCCGCTCTCTCTTCGAACTTTTGTCGCATGGGCCCATCTCCAACTATTTTAAACCTGCACAAAGTGGTCTTCGCCAAGTCCACAAGGAACTGAATACTTACTTCTGAGAGCTTGTGTTCATCTAATCTGTACACCATGCCAACGGTTAAGGTTTCAACACCCGGCTCTTTTGGTTGCGGTGCAAAAGACTTCAAGTCAGACCCTGGATAAATGACGCAATTGCTGGCATCCTTGTAACCGAAGTTCTGTTGCACGAACTCACTTACAAAAACGTATCTAGCTATGCGTTGGTCCCAGTAAGGTTCTACAGGAGTATTGATGTTCAGACAAACCTTGTAGCCTTTATCAAGTGCTACGGAAATGAACTGATGGTACCATCTCCACATCGAAAAATCGTCAATATCGAACGTACTCCAGTAGTGCACGTGAAGCAAATCCGGCTTCAGCCTGTTCAGCAATCGTTCAACTTTTCCCTTAGTAGGAACGTGGCCAACTTCAACTGCTTCCACACCTGTATAACGAGGTGGATCGGGTATATAGTTGGCCGCCACTGTATGATCTCCAGGAATTCCCTCAATCAGGTCCACCACCAACTGCGCGCTGCCACCAGTTTTCAAATTTCCGATAACGTGGAGAATTCTGGGGCGTTCTGCAAGTTTCGCTACCACCTTCCTTGGTGCAGATTCACCATAGTGCACATCATACGCCATGCTACCCGAAGAGTGAAGGCCCAATGCCACCTTTACTCTAAGCAGGCATGTTCTGATAAACCTCCGGAAAACACGAGAGGGGGAATAGAATGACGCCAACTCCTTGAAGGCAGCTTGCGCCTGCTTTCTATCATGATCTTGGTTGTCTCGCAATTGCTTATCCACCGGAGTTACAAATTATGATAGCCCAACTCCCGCATTTGGTAACCAAACCTATCTGCAACAATTTGAATCTGATCTGCAGAGAGCACCTCTCTCCATTCATCTGCCATTCCTTTTCTGGCGAAGAAGGTGTGGTTCTCTGTTGAAGGCTTTTCAATGCCCTGCATTTTCTTGAGACTTGACGATTCAACCGCGCGGTTCACCTTCTCATCATCAACCTCCACCCCTATGAACTCTAATACACGTTTAAATTCAGTAGTGGTCTCAGCTAATAGCTGCTCATATTTTATAAGTAGGAAATCATCAGTCTGATCTCTCGCTCCCATCCAACTACCTACATTTTCTGCCCAATTACCAATTTCCTGTGGCGCGTAACGGCCATCCATAAAACCAATAAAGTAATCGTTAAAAGTCAGGTCTTCAGGAATTTCTCCTCTCCGTTTACCGTAATGAAACCAGGAAACAATCACACTTCTTGGATCACGTACCACCAACACCACTTTTCTGTACTCCGGGTGGTAGTACTCATGACTTTTAATAACAGCGGGATGACTCAGCGTATTTAAATGTTCCGGTCGCTCATTGTAAACATCAGGCAACACTTCGAAGATGCTTCCATATCCAAAATCATTATCGGGGTACCAGTAGTTCCCCAACAAAAATCGAATCCAGGTATTGCCACTTTTCGGATACGATACGAGATAGAAGTCTGAGGGATGGTGCACAAAAGACCTTCCGATTTTCTGCTCTTCTTCTGTTCCCTTAAATAGTTTACGTAGCATCAATATTGAAATTTCGTTTTCAACTTCACTATTGGCTTCTCTAGCATAAGATAAGAACCACTAGCGAAAATGACCAAAATCAAAGAGTACCCAACGGCCTCGACAAAGGTTTGCAGCGCATGCATGCTTATTTCAGTCCTTCTTCTAATCACCCTTTACTATTGAGTTTAAATCATTTCGCACTGCATCGTTGGTGTACATTTTTGCATCCTCCACACCGCGTGCGGAAAGCTCCATTCTTCTTGCCGGATCTTTGATCATTTGAAGCATCGCATCTTTTAACCCTGTGGTATCTCTTTCAGCAACCAGTAAGCCATTCAGCTGATCTTGGATCGCATCAGGAATTCCAGCATGATGGGTGGATATTACGCAGCATCCCTGTGCCATTGCTTCAATGATAACATTCGGGAAACCTTCCATGTCTCCAGTTTCACTCACCCGACTGTTCAATACAAAAATGTCTGCCTGAGCCATGTGCGCCCGGACCTTCTCGTGGGGAAGACTACCAAGAAATGTAACCCGATCGTTTATCCCCAGTTCTTCAGCAAGTTTGACTGCCTCTTCAAACTGCTCCCCATCTCCTATCAGATCAAGGTGAAATGGAATATCTGTTTCTACTCCCCCTACAGCGCGAAGAAGATCCAAGACGCCTTTCTTAGGTGTGAACCTGCCAACATGTAGAAACTTAACAAGGTCTCCAGCAGATCGCTCGTTGCTCCATTGGTACTTGCTTGCATCAATACTGTACGGGACATGGAATATCTTGCTGGCATCCAATTCAGCCGCAAGCAATCGTGTCTTCATATCCATCGTGCAAATCACCATCGCATCAACAACTTCCGAAACGGCTTTCAGCCCTTTCACATAATGCTCGTCATTGAGCAGTTGTGAAGCATCGTAGCCATGAAAGCTCACTACCTTTCTGCCGTGAAATTCCTTGAAGAGCGGTAGGAATCTAATCGCATTGGGGCCATAGTTCACGAAAAGGCAACCTACCTGTTGGTCCTGGATAATGGAACGAAGCTCTTCCAATGTGGAGCTTGGAAAATGATAATCGGGCCACTCCGAGCTTCTTCTCGTCAGGTAGGACTTTGTTCTGTCCGTAATCCCAGATGGAATCTGCTCCATTAAAAGTGGTGGATCAAATTCAAAAAGTTCTTGATTGTCTATTCGGAATCCAACCAGAGAAACCGGACCGGTTTCCAGCAGCATTCGGTACTGATTATAAATGAACTTCTCTGAAATGGGAAAGAAGGATTCATTAAAGAAAAGGGTGTTTTTTCCGTTGCTCATGCCCAAACCCTTCTAAGTTTTTTCCATGGGTAAAAAAACAAGTTCAACAGATTAACCCTGGCCAGCATTCTACAGAAATGCGCATACAAACGAACAAAAAAGCCATTTGTAGAGCGAAACCGTTGGATATATTCTGGTCCGGAATCTTTGGGCAACCAGTCGAAAACAAATTGTCTGAAGTAAAAGAACGACCTGTACCTATTGACTTTCTCCTCCAATGATGGTTGCTTTTCCAGGATGACTTCCAACGCCTTTTCCGTTTCATTGATAAGGAAATCATCTGCCCTCTTGGAACGCGACATGCTGTCTGGAATGAACCTATAGCGACTGAGAACTTTAGGGATATACGCCCATTTCAGGTCCGGACGTTCAGCTGCGATCAAGGTAGAATGCACCAATTCATTCTTGTAGGGTACCCTTTCATCCCAATGGTGACTAAGGAAGTATACAGATTGTGACAACGCTGAGGACAATACCATATTCGGATTAGGTCGCACGAAGAACCAATTGGTATGGAATGTAAAATCATCAGGGTGCTTCACCATTTCTGATTTACTCGATAGTTGATGCATGTCCTTCCCAGTGTCGCTATCGAAAACCATCATATCTGTATGACATAGTCCTACATCCGGGTTTTGACGGAGAAAGTGTACCTGCTCCTCGATCCGCTCGGGAAGCATAATGTCATCTCCATCCAACTTTGCTACAAACTCACCCTGGGTTAGCTTAAATCCTTTATTCATATTGGCTGAGAAGCCAACATTCGGTTCTCCGGTGATAACCCTCACTCTGGAGTCCTTTTCCTGGTATTGCAATGCAACCTTGCCCGTTGCATCCGCGGAACCATCATCCAATACTATTATTTGAAGGTTCCGGTAGGTTTGATCTAAAACACTTTGAATGGTTGGCCCAATGTAGTTCTCCTGATTGTAGGTTGGAATAAGAACCGTAACAAGGTCCTTCTGATATGTTGTTTCATCAGACATTACCCCATTGAGGTCCAGATGGACTCCAGACATTGATCTACCGACATGACAGACCCTGGTGCGAAATCATTGCTTAGCTTATCACCAGCGATAATGATCTCAGGAACATCCTGAGTAGCCACGTCACTGTACTCCACATTTAATTTTTTAGCACTGATGGTCTCACAACGTGCGATCAGTGCATTCACAGACCGAGCATCACCAGATGCCAGGTTGTACACAGAGAATCCATCAAAGCCCTTGGTCAGGATAGCACTTAAGGCTACAACTGTATCTGCAAGGCTTACGTAATCCTTTCGTCCTTTGCCATCACCCCAAACGTTGAATGTGCTTTCATTCTTGAGGCACTCAAATATCTTATTGATGACCCCAAATCCGTTGGGTATAAACTGGTCGGCTACCACATTGGACGGCCTCACAATCAATACGTCTGTTCCATGTACACGGTGGTGGTGTTTCATAAACTGTTCGATCATCATCTTGCTGATCCCATAAGGAGATACTGGTTCAGTAGGATGATTTTCATCAACTACCTCAGCTTGCGGCACACCATACACGGCACCACCCGAGGACAAGTACAGAATTTTGCTAATACCATAATCGCTGCACTTTTCCAATACGTTGAGGTTGCCGATCACATTCTGCTTAACCTCATTGCGTGCAACACTTTCTTTGGTTTTCGGCACCCCCTCGTGAAAGGTGATAACCAGTGTATCTATTTCTTCGAAAAATGCTGAGAGTGAATCGGGGTTAGTTACGTTTCCTTGGAACACGCCCGACTCAGGATCGTGCGGTCGGCTTTTGGATAGCACGCGCAAGGGAATTCCCTCCCCACGCAATGCCTGCTCCAATGCTGAACCAATTAAACCAGTTCCAAGAATGCCGATCATATGCGGAATAGCTTCCTTCGTAGTGCCCGCCATAGCTCAGACCTTCTGTACTTAGAAAGGTCTGAGTACCACTCGATTCGTTTTAAATAATAGGTTGGATGCACTACAGAGTATGACTCCTTCTTGTGTGCTTCCTGTAATGTTTTTAGCTGTGCATTGGCATTTAACACTTCCTCCGATACAAACAGAAGGATGTTCTGCTTATACCATGTACTTACATTATCCATGTGCCAGATCTGCCAGCGTAAATAGTCGATGGTCTTGTATCCACGTGCTTCGAATTTCTCCACCCAGTAATCTTGCCACTGCTCATTTATGTGGTTAAAGCCCATCTGAAAGGGAATCGCTGCGCTGAATAAAATCGTGTTACTGTGACCTGTAAGTGTATCAACAAATGTTTCCGCGGATGTTTCCTCCAGGTGTTCAGCCACCTCAACAGACATAGCCAGATCGAATTTCCTATCGAGGTTCAAAGGCAAATTGAGGTCCTGCGTTTTGAATAAAGCCCCATCTATCTTGAGTTTATCCAGCTCAACCCAGTCTCCGTCAACACCATACACATCCGTTACACCGTGGGTTTGGAAAGTATTCAACCATGAGCCCTCACCACATCCAACATCCAGAACGGATCCAGGCTTCAATAAATCCATCACCAACGGCACCACCATTTGAGCAGATTCCTCAGATGTGTTGTGAAGTATGTTGTAAAACCGATTATCGTATATGTCCTTCATTTTCTCTTCGATCTAATTCAAACGAATACCCCAAGTGGCTTCAAATTCTTTATTGTGTTGTTCATAGAACTGATTTAGCAGGTCCAAGGTTTCAATTTTAGGCGAAACTTCCATCTTTCCCTTGTTATGTTGTTCTTTTAAATCAATACCTCCAAACTCCGGAACGGATAAATCCAAATGATCGTAGACCTTGCAAAGGCTTTGGACCGTATCGTTCCGCAACTCATCATTGTGCATTATCAATACGTTTTCCGCATCAATATGTAACAGCCAATTCTTTAGCTGCGGAGTATACATTCCGCGTGAAACAAATGATGGCTCAACATCAAATTCAAACCCTTTATTGGCAATCCTTTCCAATTCATCTTTTACGCAATCATCAAAGGATTTCAAGACGCCATCTGTATAGAGTCCTTTGTACGCAGATGCTACCTCTGGACCGTATTTATCAAAGAGCTTCCAAACATAGTCCTGGTTCATTTCATTGAACCATTGAAACATCTTATAGGCTGATACCGCCCTGTCTACGGGATTTCTCACCAGCACAACAATCTTTGCACCTGGGAACAGTTGCTTACATCTTTGAGGCGCTTTTTCACTATAGAGATACTCCGGAGTGGCATCCATCAGCACCTTCTTTTTAAGAAGTCCCTTCTTCGAAAATTGCTTCAGGTACCAGCCTCCACCTTTGTTCCAAAGTGCATCAATAGAAAGGAACCCCATTTCCTTTTGGGCACCAAGGCTGAACCGTGAATCATTGCTTAGGTATCTGTACATGGAAGTTGTACCTCCCTTTTGTGTACCAATAATGAAAAGACAAGGGTGTTCTATGATCTTTGCGTCTCCCATTCAATAAACGTTGGGCGTACAATTCCTTTCAGCTTCCTGTGCCAACCCCCACGCCCGGTTTGTGTCCCCGCAAGTTCAAATGTCAATTGTGAATCACATTCCAAATAAGGTCTGTATTCCTTCAGTATTCTGCACTCCACATGGTAGCGTCCTTCGTTCATGAAGCCACCAGGAACAGTGAACTTAGATGTATACGTATTCCCATTCCCTTCGTTCTGACGATTATTCGTGAACATTACATAAACAATGTTTCCCGCTTCATCAATGATCGTGCAATGACAGTCGAGTAACTGGTCGTCCTCAAGGTTTTCATAGCTCACCACAACGTTGAATTCATCATCCATCGTTAAGCCAGCAGCATCCCCATTCGATTCAATCTTCTGGCTCACTTTAACACCTTTGTTCGTATCGGCTTCGACCACCAACTGAACTCCACCATCACCAAATAAGTACCTTTCCACAGCCGCTTCGGGCGATCCTTCAAATGCAACCTGCCCGCTTTCAAGAAGAATACATCTGGAACAGAGATCGCGAATCGCACTCATGTTGTGGCTGACAAACAGTACCGTTCTGCCACCTCCGGCTACTTCTTTCATTTTGCCCAGACACTTCTGCTGAAACTCCATGTCTCCAACTGCCAGCACCTCGTCAATGATCAATATTTCCGGCTCAAGGTGCGCTGCAACAGCAAAGGCCAAACGCACGTACATACCACTACTGTAGTGCTTAACTGGGGTATCCAAAAACTTCTCTACACCTGAAAATTCCACAATCTGGTCGTACTTCGCCCGTATCTCTTTTTTGGACATGCCGAGTATCGCTCCATTCAGAAATACGTTCTCCTTGCCTGATAATTCGGGGTGAAAACCCGTTCCCACCTCCAAGAGCGAAGCAACTCTTCCTTGAAGTTTCACTTCACCATTGGTGGGTTGGGTAATCTGCGACAATACCTTGAGCAGCGTGCTCTTACCTGCTCCATTCTTTCCAATGATACCAAGCACTTCACCTTCGTTCACATCAAAGCTCACATCACGAAGTGCCCAGAACTCGTGCTCACTTATGTTCTTTCTGGAACGAATGTTACGCGCGATATCGCTTAAGCTCTGAACGTTGGCTCTTCCGAGAATGTAGGACTTCCCTACGTTGTTGACCGATACAACCTTCATCTTTATAGTATATCTGCGACTTTACGTTCTGAATAACCGAAGTACAAAATGCCTGTTAGCAATATCACACAGGCAATACCCATTGAGCTATATACATGGTTTCCTGGAAAATCGCCTCCCAGGATCGACCATCTGAAACCGTCAATGATCCCAGCCATAGGGTTTGCGTAAAGAATCCACCCCATTTTCTCTCCCAGAAGCTCAGATGGATATGCTATTGGTGAAGCATACTGACCGATCTGTACCATGAACGGAACTATGTGAACGAAATCACGATAACGGATGGACAGCGCACTCACCCACAAACCAATTCCCAGCCCTGAAATCAGTGTGAAGATTATAAATACCGGCAACCAATAGATCGGGCCTTCAGGAATGATACCAAATACAAAGAAGAGGATAAGCAGAAGAACGAAAGAGATACCGAAGTCGATCAGCCCAAGTAATGCCTTAGATATTGGAATAACCAACCGAGGGAAGTAAACCTTCTTGATCAGATTGGCAGAGTTGATAAGGGATGATCCCGACTGTCCTATAACAAAAGAGAAATAAGACCATGCCACAAGTCCACTCATCGCAAATAGCGGATATGGTATGTCTCCGCTTTCCACCTTTGCCACACGGTTAAATACTATGATAAAGATGCCCAGCGTGATTGCTGGCTTAACGGCACCCCAAATCAATCCTAGAAACGTCTGCGCATAACGAACTTTGAAATCCCTTCCTGCCAGAATAAGCAGGAGGTCCTTGTAACGGAATACATCCTTAATGGCGCGTCCCAGCTGAAAGCCGGAATTGGCACGAATTACTGTTTCCTTAGCCATTCCTACTTTCCAATTTTCCGTAATACCCGCTTGTACCAAGGAACATTCTTAATCCTATCCTCACTGTAATAACCGTAGCCGTAACCGTACCCATAGCCATAACCGTAGCCATAGCCGTAACCGTATCCATAACCGGAACCGAATTTCCCTTTGGTAAGGTCATTCACTACCACTCCCATATTTGAAAGGGCTCTGTTATCGGCAAGTTGATCTAGTTCCCGAATCGCTGCTTTCTTGGTGTAGTTCTGTCGCACCACATACAATACAGCATCCGCCTTTTCAGCAAGTAATAATGCATCGGTTACGAGTCCAATTGGAGGTGTATCAATAATGATTACATCGTAGATCTTATGCAGTTCTTCCGTGAGTAGTTGGTTCATTTTAGCACTACCCAATAGCTCCGAAGGGTTAGGTGGAACTGGTCCTGCAGAGATCAAATCAATATTCTCGTACTTCGTTTTTTGGATCGCTTCGTCTAGTGAAGCCATATTTACCAGGTAATTGGAAAGACCTACATCATTGGTCAAATCAAAGTCCATATAGATCTTCGGCTTTCTCAGATCCGCACCAATCAATACCGTCTTCTGCCCCATCAAAGCAAACGACAGGGCAAGGTTTATTGAACAAAAAGTTTTTCCTTCCCCACTCACCGAGGATGTAGTCAGAAATATTGATTTGTCCTTGTTCCCTGTCATAAAACCCAGGGCAGTTCGTATAGCTCTGAAGGATTCAGATATTACCGATTTCGGCTTGTTCAGCATAACAAGCGGGCTCTCCGCCTCGCTGTGTCCAATAATACCTAGTAGCGGAAGTGAGGTAATAGACTTGAGTGTATCAATAGAGTCTACTTTGTTGTTGAAGTATTCCAGTGCAACTATGACCAGAATGGTAATAACCAGCGCTATCCCAATATTGGTGACATATTCTTTCTTTGGGTTTATGCCTATGTAGGTCATGTTATACATGGAGGGCCAATCGAGGACCTTCACGTGAGAAATATTGGACCCCTCTGCAATGGCAGCTTCCGAACGCTTCTTCAATAAGAATGTATACAGTTCCGAGTTCAACTGGTAATCTCGTTGAAGTTTCAGGTGTTGACTCTCCTTTACTGGAAGCTTCGCAAGTTTATTCTCAATGAATTTTATTTGATCGTGCACCTGCCCGAGTGCAATCTCCGTTTTGTCTACGTTGGCACCAAGGTTCTGAAGAATCACCCCTTTTGATACCGCAATTGCTGAATCAAGCTCATTGAGCTTTATGTTGTTCTGTGTTGCTTTATTTGCGAGCGCATTGCGATTCTGGTATGAACGAATCAATTCTACCAGCAATTCAAACAACACACTATTTCTGTTGACAAAATCGGGGACAATAATTCCTTTGGCATCGTTGTACTTCTGAATGTACTCCCCCATCTGCTCGTAGTACTTAATTCGAAACTTCAGTTCAATCTTGTCCTTTTCGAGCTGAGTAAGTGTTGCGATCAGAGGTTCCCCCTCAAGATCAATCTTATCCAGATTGGCACCGAACTTAAAGTCCTTCAAGCGGTTATCCGAAACCAGGAAGCTATCCAGCATGATCCGGAGCTGCTCATTCACAAAATCAATGGTATTGTTGGCTACTTCGTTGCTCTGTTCCAGTCCATCTTCTATATAGACTTCAATAAACCGGGTAAGAAAGTCGTGCTCCTTTTCAAGATTGGGGCCTCTGGAGGATACCAGCAGAATAGACCCCTCCTTCTGCTCAACTCTAATCCCAACAGAATTCCGATACACGTTCGCCAGATAGTCTACATCGTTAACAACGAAACTGTAAACATCCGTGGTGTAGTTCTCAATGTTGCCAACCAGGTAAGGTTTAGGAATCAGCTTGATCTTGACCCCATTGATATTTACCCATTCGTCAAATGAGTATTCAGTGGCCAGATTCTCCTGATCAATGTTATAGAATAGTTTGAAGCTGTTTTCGCCAAGCACCCGGACAAACAATCGCCTGTTATGAATCAAGGATTCATCTGACATCGTGTCCACGGTCAAAACAAAGGGTCCTCCCGGGTACATTTGTGTGGTCTTGATGTCACCGTGTTTGTAGTAGAACACTTTGAATTGAGGCAGCGAGGTGACGGTCTTCTTCATCAATCGCCAACTACGCATCATCCCCACTTCGTTGACCAACCGATTCCTATTGCTCACCAACTCCATGCCTGGCAGGAAATACTCTTGTCCCCAGCCACTGTATTCGTCTTTAATCAGTATTCTAGCCTGAACTTCGTACTGCGGAATGTTGTATCTGATCTTATAATAGCTGTACCCTCCAGCGATCACCACGGCAATTACAATCAAGTACCAATACCGAATGGCTCTGAACAGATATCGCGTGATGTCGAGTTTCTTATTCGGGGATAAGGAACCCGTTCCAGGTTTAGAATCCGATTGGACCATGAATGCAAATTTAAGCTAAATGATGCTTATCGTACCTTTGCACATAGGATCATCCCCAAGAAAATGGATTTATCCAAGTTCAAATCATGGCTAAAACAACCACAAGGCAAATTCCTGTGGCGCTTGTCTGTTCTTTACTTGGGGTATCTGCTGATTTACGAATTATGGCTTGTAGAATCGGGAGAAGTAGATGGTTTACTTGTAGATCACCTGGTGAAGGGAACGGCATTTCTACTGGGCATTTTTAATGAGGTTGCCTTTATTGATGGCCCTAATGTGGGCATCACTGGTACTTCCGGTATTATTATAGGACCTCCTTGTAATGGGATTCCGCTGTACGCTTTATTTACGGGTCTGATCATTGCATTTCCAGCTCCTGTTAGATCTAAATGGCTGGTTTTGGCAATTGGAAATTTAGGCATCTACATCTTGAATTTCGTGCGACTATTGGTTCTTGCACTGCTTGTAAAATACAAACCAGAGAGTTTTGAATTCCACCATAGCTACACATTCACCCTGATCATCTACGCTTCCATATTTGCGTGCCTGATATTCTGGATTAGAAAAGTAAACAGGCGGTGAAGTTCAAAACACTCATGATCGTTATTGGTGCGATGATTCTCGCGTTGGCGTCAAGTTACCTCCGCGAGACCAGTTTCGAGATCATCAATTACCGGCTGATAGGATACAATCACAATTATGCGAATACTGCTCCACCGCAGTGGCTTCTTGAAATGGAAGCAAGCGAGTTGAAGAACCTGAAATGGATACTTTCAGGGGTATTCCTTGTCATCAACTTCTTGCTTAGCATAACCATCGTAAGGTTTGGATTATCGCGCCTATCTCTCCGGCTAGTGACCTTAGGGTACGCGGGAATTGTAATGGTTGCAACATTGTTCTTCCTGCTTGAATCTGTAACGCAATGGAAAGTATTCGAAGCTATGTTTCGCACCTTTTTTTCCCTCACCCAAGGGCCTATTTTAACACTAATTCTTGGTGCTTTGTCCTTCACATTCGGTAAGCGAACTGCTACGTTGGGAAACTAATTACATAATATCGAAACATATGGTATAAATTGCCGTAATCGATAACAGAACAACCCTATTATGAACCTACGCTTTTTACCCTCTTCAGCCAGATTGCTTCGTATGGGTAATATGTGTAATTTAGCGTATTACGGTTGCGGGGACCGTTTCAATAAATCTTGATGATGAAAAGACTACTATCTGCCTTAGCTGCTACTTTGTTTGTTACTGTTGGATTTTGCCAGGACGGCCCAGGTGGCGTTGGCACCTCCGGTAACATGGTTTATTGGTTTGATGCAAACCAATTGGGACTGAGTAATGGAAACCCCGTTGCTACCTGGACTGACATGTCCGGTAATGGAAACAACATTACACAAGCCACCGGCAGCCTACAACCAACCTTCCTTACCGGCCAACTAAATGGTAAGCCGGCCGTAAGCTTTGATGGTACGGATGATTACCTTGAAGGCGGCACACTTGCTGCGCTGAATACCCAAAACCTTCATTGGATTGTTGTTTTCCAATCTCCAACACTGCACAACGGTTACTTTATTTCAAGTAGCTATTCTTCCGGTGGAGGAGGAAACTCTGGTCAACTTTGGGGATCAAGGGTAAACGGTGCCTGGAATAGCTTCAAAGCTTGGGGTACAAAAAACAACAACGAAGCGGGTAAAGGTCAAACGTACGGTGCATCAGCAGCAATACTGGACGGATTTGTTAGGTCATCAGGATTGTATGGTACATATCTGAATGGAGGAACGTACAAGTTCCTTAATGGTCTTAATGCAACACCTACCGGACATCAGCACACAAGAGTAGGTGCAAATTCTGCAACTCTTGGTGATTATTTCAATGGAATTATTGCTGAGATGGTAGTGTTCTCTGGCGACCTGGACAATGCAGGTGATGTAATCATCCAAAACCACTTCTCAACGAAATATGGAATAACGCTGGCACAAAATGACTACTACGCTCATGATGGCACCCATGGTGAAGATTTGATTGGTGTGGGTAAATACAATGGCGGTGTGCACAATGATTCACGTGGATCCGGAATCCTTAGGATTTCATCTGCTGGATTGGGATCAGCAAGTTTTCTAATGGCCGGACATAACGGTGCTGCTACAACTACAACCACCACGGGTGTTCCTGCTGGTACAAAAGAAATGATGAATCGTGTTTGGCGTGCAGATGTTACTGGTACCGCCAATACACCAGATATAGATATTGATGTTACAGGATTTCACTTTGGAAACGCATCTGGAACTGACTACGTTCTTCTGATCGATGACGATGGTGATTTTAGTAACGGTGGAACAACATTACACACAACCGGTTTGAGTTTTAGTATTCCAACCAACGTAGTTTCGTTCACAAATGCTCCTATTGCTGACGGCAACTACTTTACGCTAGGGGTAGTATCAGATGGCATCATTAGTATTGCTACTGGTGGATGGAGAAATACAAGCACATGGAGCTGTGGATGTATCCCATCTTCTACAAACGATGTTACCATTCAAAGTGGACATACAGTTACCGTTGGGTCAGCAACAGGTAATGAAGCACAAAGCGTTACAGTGAACACTGGAGGTACACTTCGGTTTGCTTCAGGAACCAACTATACACTGGACGTATATGGTGATGTAGACATTTCAGGAAGCGTAATTCCTGCAAATGGTGTGCTTGAATTCGCTGGATCGAGCAATCAGGAATTCGATTACCACAATTCTGATACTGTTAACATTTACAAAGTTGTTATCAATAACGCTGGAGCAACAGTAAGTTTTGATAGCGGTTATGTTGAGTTGGTGAGAATGGATATCACAGCGGGTGACTTAAATAAAACTTCAACTTCGAACTCTGAAGTGATCTTCACTTCAACCTCCGGAGGAGAAACAGGTTATATTTCTGCTGTTGCAGCTGGTAGCTCTATTACTGGATCGTTCACATTCCAAAGAGTAATTGGTTCTCGTTCGTACGATTGGATGGATCTTGGAAGTCCGGTTATCAGCACACTTGCAGAGTGGGATCAAAGGCCTGCCGCTTTGGGTGGAGGAACCGAGATCTACATGAGTGGTGTTGGTGGTGTTGATGGCGATGCTTGTTGCCCGATCTGGAACTCGGTTTACACATATAATGTGTCATCACAAACTTATACTGCTGTAACAACAACATCAGAAGCGTTGTCACCTGCAAAAGGATTTGAGATGTGGATGGCAGATGGACCGGCACCTGGAACACTAACGAACTTCGTTTTTGATACACGAGGTATTCCAAACTTTGGAAGCTTCGATGTAAGTGCCAACCTTAACAAGAATGGCGCTGGCTCATGGACGTTGTTGGCCAACCCTTATCCAGCGTGGATCAATTGGTTGTCTACAACCCGAAGTGGGGTGAAAAATGAAATCTGGTTCTACGATGCAACAATCAGTAACTACGTTCTAAAAGGCGGTAGCCCGATTAAAGTGCCACCTCATCAAGGTTTCTACGTTGAAAGTACATCGGCTACAAACTCATTAACGTTTACAGAAAGCTGTAAGACAACGGATGTTTCTTCGCAGATTTATGAAGATGCTGAAGGCACAATCAGTAACAACCTGTTCGCATTGCACATATCATCTCACACTTCTGATATGCAGGGTTATACATACTTCAGAGGATTTACTGCGGATGATGAGTTCTACAATGCGGTTTACGATACCAGGTTGCTAAGAACAAGAAACAAGTGGGCTCCGGTTATCTACACGATAGCAGGTACCGAAGAGCTAATGTTGAATAGCTTCTCCAGTGATGACGTTAAGATTCCTGTGAAAATCGAAGTTGCGATGTCAGGAGACTACTTCATCGAACTGTCTGATCCTAATGAAATAGGTTCATCACAATACTCTTGCATCCAGCTTAGAAACGTTGCAACTGGTGTAATTCACAACCTTGGTTACTTAGGCACTGTGGAACTGCCGCTAGTTGCTGGCAAGCATGATTTCGAATTGCTACTGAGCAACAAAGCGAATTGTGAGGTAACAACATTTGATGCGTCTGCTTCCGAGGTGAACGTTATCTCTTCAACCAATACGAATGAGCGTTTCGAGATTCAGCTTAAGAACGAAGAGAGCCTACCTTTGGAGGCTGTGCTCTTCAACTCAGCTGGACAGATGATCTCTTCCAATGTTGAGATTCGCGGAAATTACGTTCGCGTTGAGAAGGCCGGACTTTCAAGCGGAATGTACGTACTCGTATCGAAGCTTGGCAACAAGTCAGTAAGTCAGAAATTCACAGTTCTACAGTAGAATATTTTAGTTCAAGAAAAACTGTAGGTCTCGTGAAGAATCACTGGATTAAAATATTAGCGCTAGTAGTGGTTGCCATGCAATCACTACTTAGCCAGTCTATTTTTGCGCAGCCTCCTGGACCTCCGGGAGGTGGCGGTGGCGGTCCACCTTGTTGGCCTCCCCCATGTGTACCAATAGATAGCCATGTTATTGTTTTATTGGCATTTTCAGTGGCAACAGTGCTTTTTCTGTTGCGTAAAAAGGATAGTATAAAGGCGATAAAATAACGGCCTTACTTAGTTTCTATCCACTCGATCAAACCATTGCGGGATTTTTATTGCATGAATGTTTACGGAACTGAAACATTCAGATATGTAAATCGTATCACTAGTACGAACGGGTTAAAAAACCCGATCAAACACTTTAAATAAGTTACGAATGGCCGGATAGCTTCGATTTAGATGCAGATTCATTCAACTTAAACCAATGATATCTTGCTCATTTTTAGCAATTTAATCCTGGTGAGCGAAGTACCGGTTATAGACGATAAAAATTATGTTTAAATTTGCGGGCTACTACATGTATGAAGACATTGAGAAAACTCTTGGTTCTCGCAATCATCCTTGTGGGTGTTGCACTATCGAATGAGCTCTTCGCCCAGCCCCCTGGACCTCCCGGAGGAGGTGGCGGGGGACCTCCATGTTGGCCACCACCGTGTGTACCAATTGATGGCGGGTTAATTTACCTGGCTGTTGGTGGGGCACTCTACGGAATGAAGAAAGCCTACGAAAAAAGGACATCTGATAATAGAAAGGTTAGCTAATCGCTAACCTTTTTTATTTTAGTGTAATAAGCCTATTCAATTATGGAAGAGAAAGAAATATTTGACCTTATCGAGCAGGAAAGAGCTCGACAGACTCACGGCATGGAATTGATTGCCTCAGAGAATTACGTGAGCGATCAGGTTCTAGCTGCTTTAGGATCAATTTTAACCAATAAGTATGCCGAGGGCCTACCAGGTAAACGTTACTACGGTGGGTGCGAAGTGGTAGACGTAATTGAGAACGTTGCAAGAGATAGGGCCAAGGAATTGTTCAATGCTGAATGGGCTAACGTGCAACCGCACTCAGGATCTCAAGCGAATGCTGCAGTAATGCTGGCACTCATCAATCCTGGAGACAGAATATTGGGGTTTGACCTGAGTCACGGAGGCCATCTTACCCATGGCTCCGCTGTGAACTTTTCTGGTAAACTTTATGAGCCACACTTCTACGGTGTGAATAGAGAAACTGGAACTGTAGATTATGATGCTCTGGAGACCACGGCCAAAGATGTAAAACCGAAGCTTATTATAGTGGGCGCCTCTGCCTATTCCAGAGATTGGGACTATGAAAGATTCCGAGCTGTTGCTGATGAAGTGGGTGCTGTTCTAATGGCTGATATATCACATCCTGCGGGGTTGATCGCTAAAGGCATTCTTAAAGATCCGCTTCCTCACTGTCATGTAGTTACAACAACAACCCATAAGACCTTGAGAGGGCCGCGTGGTGGCATCATTATGCTTGGCAAGGATGGTGGCAACACGATAGGTAAATTAACACGTGACGGTAAGAAGAGACGTTGGTCTACCCTACTTGATTCTGCGGTGTTCCCGGGAACCCAAGGTGGGCCCCTTGAGCATTGTATCGCAGCAAAAGCTGTAGCATTCGGAGAAGCACTTTCGGATGAATTCATGCACTACACGCTACAGGTAGTTAAGAACGCTTCAACCTTGGCTGATGCGATGATTGCAAGGGGTTATGACATCGTTTCAAATGGTACAGATAACCACTGTATGCTGATCGACCTTCGCAACAAGGGTGTAACCGGAAAAGTAGCAGAAGACGCACTTATCAAAGCTGACATTACGGTAAACAAGAATATGGTTCCATTCGATACAGAATCACCGATGGTAACCTCTGGTATTAGAATAGGTACAGCTGCGGTTACTACACGTGGACTAAAGGAAGACCACATGGAGGCGCTTGCAGATATGATCGATAAGTCGATTCAACAACATGACAATGATGCTGCTCTGAAGGAAGTTCGCGGTGACGTGAACGGTATGATGGAGCACCTTCCTTTGTTCGCTTAGCAAGTCAACTGGATTTGAGTGGATTAAAAAGCCGTGTATTAAATAAGCTTCGAAGCGGTGGTTCTGGTTGGACCGCAGTAGATCACGTCATAAATGGACGCTCTTTTCGTATTCCGATTTTAGAAACCGTGGGTAAGGCAAACGTTCAGGATGCTGAACCCTGGATGGTTGATGTTCTCAAGTCACTTGATCTTGAGGGTGGACTCATTGATGTTGGGGTGAATGTTGGCCAAACGCTGCTAAAATTCAGAAGCGTATATGATAGTGCCCCATACGTTGGATTTGAACCAAATCCCTTGTGTGTTCATTATACTAACAAGCTGATCGCTGCTAACAACATTGCTCAGGCCGATGTGTACCCCACCGGTATTTCTGATGATTCGGGATATGTGAAGATCCACTATTACAGTGACGAACTCTCTGACCCCTCTGCCAGTATCGTAGAAGGTTACCGTCCAGACAATAAGATTGCCAGGTCGGAATTGATCCGCGTATCCACGTTTTCTCAAATAGAGAAAGAATGTTCGTTGCCCTCAAATGCCGGTGCAGTAAAGATCGATGTTGAGGGTGCAGAATCATTGGTGCTTTCCAGCATGAAAGACTATTTAAGCAGGCAAAGAATTCCAGTGATCATTGAAATACTTCCGGTCTATAATGAGGAGAACACGGAAAGATTGAACAAGCAACAATCCATTGAGCAGATCATCGCGGATTTGAACTATTCCATCCATCGAATAGATAAATCCGAAGGAACATTTGCCGGTCTGTCTCCTATTGACTCTTTTGGAATCCATGGAGACCTTACCAAGTGTGACTACATCCTAATGCCAGCTTAGTAGAAAAACATATATGGTATAAAAGAAAGCCCCGGATTTCTCCGGGGCTTTCCTATATACTGCATGTATGATTTACTTCGCAATGATCATCTTACGTGCAAGGACATTGTTGTCATACTCGATGTAGTAGTAGTATACCCCACCAGCCCAATTCTTGACGTCTAGATCAATTTTATGCGCACCGGCCGTTCTAGTGTTCATTTCGTTGTAGATCACCTCTCCAAGCGCATTCGTAACAGCGAATTTAACTTCAGCGCTGTTTGGAATGGTGAAGTTGATCGTTGTAAGGTCATTGGCTGGGTTTGGAACGTTCTGTCCAAGCGTTAACCCAGGCACCTGATTGTTATCAATACCAGTAGTGTTCACCTTACATGGTCCAATCTCCGTGAAACAGAAGTCATCAATAGCCCATCCTTCACTATCGAACGTGCTACTCGCATCCGAAGTCCAACGGAAACGCAACACCAATGAACTCGGCAATGGCAACACCAGCTTATACTCTGAATGCACCCAACCATTGGTATTCGGCATACTAGATGACGAGCCGGAGAACCCATCAAGGAACGGAGGTGCATTGATTCCTACAACGTTAGGAACGTTATACCAATCAGTTCCTAGCGTATCACCGAGGTGGCCAAGAAGCTTCCAAGTGTTACCCTTGTCAGTTGAGTATTCAACGTGGCCTCCATCCTGCTGCATTTCTGATTCAAACTTGTGCTCAAACTCTACTTTATAGCATCTTCCGGAATCCACAACAAACATTGGTGTGTAGACCGCAGAACTATCCAGAATATGATAGTTCGTATCAAGTCTGGTCATCCACGCATTAGCGCCACTAAAGGCAGCGTTGATGATCGTTTGGTTCGGTGTACCCGAAGCCCATCCTGTTGAAGACTTGTGATTGAGTGCATTTAGAGCAACCCAAGGAGCCTGACTGGTTTCAAAGTTGTTACAGTAGCTGCCCGATTGCTGAATAGTTGTTGAATCAAAAATACAGATAGACAGGTACGATGTATCGGTAGCTGGAACCATATCCACACCGAAGTTCGGTTGATCTGTCCATACTTTAATGTTGTGACATCCTGCAGGGGCAGCCCATTTCTGACCAAATGTGTGTAGTATCGTTTGCCCATAAGTAAGCGGTGCACCCATCACGATTGTATCCTGATCAAAAGGCAACCCGTTAATGTCACAATAGATCAATAGCGTATCAATATCCGTCAGACCATCGCATCTCACCGTAGATCTGATGTCATACAACTGCGGTAATGGTAGCGGAGAAGGTGCAGCTTTCTGCACATCATCCGTTGTAGCCGTTAGTAATGGTGGACACTTGATCGGTGCCAACACAGATGTATAGGCCCCACTACTCTGATAGTACGTTGAATCGTACGCAGATACCTTAATGAAAGGATGGAACGTTGAGTTCGCCTGCATCTGGAAGGTATAAGTCATACCATCCAACACACACACCTTGTCAATAAATGTGCTATTTATTGGAAGACCACCTAATGGCTGTCTCTTGATCACAGCATTCGATTGATCTCTTAGTTCCCACCAGTATGATGTACTTGAGGTAAAGTTGCTACCTGTTCTATACTCAATGGTAAGCTCACATCCCGAGAAGTGACAGAAGCTATCCACAGGTAGGGTATCATTACTCAAGTCTCTGTCTGGAGAATAAGCCGTCCAAGCTCTAAGTGCATAGCATCCCAGGTTAGACATATCCACTTGCTGGTTGAACGTGTAAGTGGTGTCCTGATAAGTTGCCAGCGGACCAGGCACCGTATCCGGCCCATAAGTCACTCCATTGAATTCAAAGTATACAGGAATGTTTGTGGCAGTATTAGTACCCAGGTTTCTAACCCTTACCGTTATGTTTTCATTATTAGAAAGTAAACATCCATTCTTCGCAGGATTCTCAATTGCCACCATCTGCACATCGTCTGCCAGTGGGTCAATCAACTGGAAGTTATCTACGGAATAACCTTCCCTTGGTGTTGCACCAATAACTGATTCACCTTCGTAAACAAATCTGAACTGAATGTTCGGTGTACCATCAAAAGCGCTACAGTCATATTCTGATGTTACCCATCCACCTGAGTTACCCACCCAACCGTGGTTGAAGTTTGGTGAAGTACCTACGGCAGTGTAGTTATACCAGTTAACACCTAGTGGATCTCCTTGGTTACCAAGCCTTAACCAGGTTTGACCACCGTTGGTAGAATACTCTATATACATTCCATCACCGAATGGATAAGTGTTGTAGTTGTGATGGAAAATCATTCTCGAATTATTCGCATTCGTAAGATCGTAGTACTGCGTGTACAGGTACGTCTTTTGAGCCGCATTGGTACCTGTGTTCAGGTTAACATCCCATGCGTTAATACCAGAATACGTTGAGTTTGTTGCTCCGAAGTTCGGCATACCCAATTCCCATTTATCGAGGGTTCCTGGAACTGATACCCAAATGGTATCGTTATCGAAGTTCGATGCATAGGTAGTTGTATCTGTTGGTAGTCCTGTTGCATTGAAGCAAGTAGTATCGTTTGTGAAATCAGCATCATTGGCAAGCGATACCCATGCACAGATTGAATACGGTCCTGATGGAACAGTATACTTCGTATTGAACTTATAGTTCTGGAACGTATTGGTTGGGAAAGTACCCGAATACGCTTCCGTTACAGGAGCACCGCCATTGATCGAATATGACACATTCATATTCGTGATAGTATTGAACCCGTAGTTGAACATTCTTACGATCACAGAATCCTGCAGCCCAATAGGAGCGAAATACCCTGGATTGACAATCTGCGTAGCTGCCGCATCCCAAGGTTGTTTGTCATAGATATAGAAGTCATCAATACAAACATCACCCCAGGAGGTAGAAGAGACCTCAATTCCTCTGAACCGGAACTGAATGATGCCACCGAAGGCTGAAAGGTCAACTTCTCTTCTTAACCAGTTCTGGTCATCATGGTGATTAATGATGGTATCTACATCGTTCACCCATACCAGTCCGTTGTGAACATCCAAGCGAATTTCAGAATAGCTCAAATACCTTGTGTTCGCCATGTACCAGAATTCCAGAGCTGGATTACTTATGGAATCTATATCGAAACAGGGGGAAACAATAATCACCGTGTCAAATGCGAATGGGTTGGTATAACTGGACTCCATGTAGAGGTAATTACCCCCACCCGTATGGTCACCGGGAGCTCCGGTGGTAGTCCATTGGGGTGAACTCCCTGTATGGACAAACCACGAGAAGGCGGGTTGCCCATAATTTGTCGGTTTATACCAATCCGGCACAAACGTGCCCGGATTACCTGTGGTTCCGTTACCTGCTGTCCAGGTGTCGAAAGTTTCGAGATGTGAGGTTAATACCTGAACAGGCGTACCCTGACAACTTGCCGGAGCGGTTTTGAAAACTTTATAACCAATACAATTCGTAGCTCCAGGACCTGGCAAATAATTCCAGTTTCCGCATGGAGATGAATCTTGCGCACATATCGAGTAACAGACCGTATCGCCAATAGTCAGTGCTGGAATCGTAGCTCTGAATGTATCAGATCCCGGAGACCATGGCGTCATGAAAGCAAACTGCTGTGGGCCACCATTAACTGTCCATTTAATTGCAACCGTATCCAGGCCTGACGCATCGTTAATCTTAGCCGAAATGTTGTAAGGGCCAGTGTAGTACACGTTTCCAGAGAAAATAACGGGATCCGCAACCTGCACCATTGTTGGAGGCACAAGCTCACAAGGTGCCGCTGTAACTACAATGCTATCAATGAACCAACCTGTATACTGTGCTGTTCCCGGACCATTACCATTCTGATCCGATAGCATAAAACGAACCTGACAGTTGGCTTGGTTTGACAACAATCCTGAAACGTCAAACCACTCGTGTTGCCACAATGCATTGCTATGCGTGGGTGCTGACGACCAGTTTCCGTAAGATGTAAAGTTCCATTTACCAGTACCCACCCATCCACTGGAACCTGGAGGTACCGACTGATAGATGGAGTTTGAATTTGTTACCGTTGTCCATGATGAGCCACCATTGGTAGATACCTGAAGAATCGCCTCATCGAAAAATTCAATCAAACAAATGTGATCGAACTCAAGTGTAATGAAGGTGTTACCCACTGTACTGAACGTGTTTGTCGTCAGAAACGTGGTGTCGTTGAGTACCACAGTACTCGTATCAGACCTGTTACCATTTGAAGCTACAGTTGTTGTAACATCCCACGATAAAGCAGGAGTGGCTGTAACTGCTGGAGAAACACCTTCAAATCCCTCACTATAAACAACTGTTTGTGCGTTTAGTTGGCAAAGTGCCAGGAGACTGAAAGCAACGGTTAAGAGTTTTTTCATGTCAAGTATACTTTATCCCTACTATGATGTGCGTCAACCCGGTAGAGACCTAGAACTGAATATTGGTTACATTAAGACGTAAAATTACCAAAAAAATGAGCTTTTTTTGCATTTCCATTAGGCAATTAAGAAGGGTTAGAAAATCAATAATAGAGCAGTAAGCAATGAATATTTCGGCAAACGACAGTTCCAGAAAATCTTGGATTAAAATACCTGAGAATTCGGACTTTCCTATTCAAAATATACCGTTTGGAGTTACGCAATTTGGCAATGGTGAAATTGCTGTAAGTACACGTATTGGAGATATGGTCATTAACCTGTCCAAACTCCATGAATTGGGCTATATCAGTGCTCCCGAAGGCGTTTTTTCACAACGGATCCTGAACCCATTCATTGAATGTGGAAAACAAACAACCAGGGATGTTAGAAATCAAATAGCTGAGGTCTTTGATGCATCTAACAATAAACTGTCTGACAATCAGGATCATGTATCCAGTGTATGTTACAATCTGGCCGATGTAACACAGCAGTTTCCTCTTGAGATAGGCGATTACACGGATTTCTATAGCAGTGTCGAGCATGCGACAAACGTGGGTACGATGTTCAGGGATCCTGACAATGCACTGCTTCCCAATTGGAAACATATTCCCGTAGGATATCATGGAAGAGCAAGCTCCATCATATTATCCGGAGAGGAGATCAGAAGACCTAAAGGTCAGACCAAACCCAATGAGGATGAACCACCTGTATATGGCCCATGCAGGTTGCTGGATTTTGAACTCGAAATGGCCTTTGTTACTTATCCTGGTAAGCCAATGGGTGATTCCATTAGCACTGCCGAAGCGGATGACTATATATTCGGAATGTGCTTGTTCAACGATTGGTCTGCGAGAGATATTCAAAAGTGGGAGTATATCCCTCTAGGACCATTTCTTGCTAAGAATTTTGCGTCCTCTATTTCACCGTGGATCGTTACACTTGATGCGTTAGAACCTTTTAGAGTAGCAGGTCCAACGCAGGATCCGAAGGTTCTTCCTTACTTAGAATACAGTGGGGATAAGAACATTGACATCGCTCTGGAAGTTAGTATAACACCAGACAATGGAACCGAGAACGTTGTATGCAAATCCAACTATAAGTACATGTACTGGAATATGAACCAGCAACTGGCGCATCACACCGTAAATGGGTGTAATGTTCGAGCGGGCGATATGATGGCTTCAGGCACCATTTCCGGGAAAGATGAATCGGCTTATGGATCTATGCTTGAACTCGCATGGAAGGGAACGAAACCATTGAGCATGAACGATGGAACCGAACGCAAATTCATTGCTGATCTGGACACCGTTACAATGCGTGGATGGTGCAGCAATGGAGAGGTTAGGGTTGGTTTTGGGGAAGTATCAACAAAAGTTTTACCGGCTAATTAATGTCTACAAAAGCAGCAGAAAGAGAAGAAGCGGAAAAGAAAGCGGTTAGAAATTCCTATGCCGGACTGCTTCGTGCTGCTAAAAAGCGAAACAAGACAGATACCAAACTTATTCGCAAAGCTTTTGACGTAGCGCTGGAAGCCCATAAGGACATGCGGAGAAAGTCCGGTGAGCCGTACATCTTCCACCCTATTGCTGTTGCGCGTATCTGCGCGGAAGAAATCAATCTGGGTACCACTTCCATTGTTGCTGCCCTGCTTCATGATACCGTTGAAGACACCAACCTTACACTTGAGGATATCCAGAGCATGTTCGGTAAGAAGGTAGCCAAGATCATTGATGGGCTTACCAAGATCTCCGAAGTAATAGACCATACCAATTCTATTCAGGCAGAGAATTTCAGAAAGGTACTGGTTACGATGTCTGAGGATGTGAGGGTGATACTGATCAAACTTGCGGATCGACTTCATAACATGCGTACCCTCGAATCCATGCGCAGGGATAAGCAATTGAAGATCGCCAGTGAAACGTTATTCCTCTATGCTCCGCTGGCACACAGACTTGGACTTTACAATATCAAAACGGAATTGGAAGACCTTTCCTTGAAATACAGTGAACCAGAGATCTACAATGAGATTGAAAGCAAGCTGAAGAAGACCAGCGATGTGCGAACACGGTTCATCAGATCGTTCAGTTCACCCATCAAAAGGAACCTTGATCTAGCCGGAATCAAATACATCATCCAGGGCAGGCCTAAATCCATATTCTCCATCTACACCAAGATGAAGAACAAGAATGTACCGTTTGAAGAGATCTACGACCTGTTTGCCATAAGGATTGTAACGAGAAGTAGACCGGAAAGAGAAAAAGCCGATTGCTGGCAGGTGTATTCTATCGTCACAGATTTTTACCAACCGAATCCTGACAGGTTGCGCGATTGGATATCAACTCCGAAGGGTAATGGATATGAATCGTTGCATACCACAGTAATGAGCCCAAGTGGTAAGTGGGTAGAAGTACAAATCCGCTCGAATAGAATGGACGAGATAGCGGAGAAAGGATATGCCGCGCATTGGAAGTATAAGGGCGACAATAGTGAAAGTGCGTACGATGATTGGCTCAACAGAATACGAGACTACCTGCAAGATCCAGCTGGAAGTGCACTTGAGTTTGTGGATGATTTCAAGCTCAACCTGTTTTCGGATGAGATCTTCGTTTTTACCCCCCAAGGTGATTTACGGAACCTACCCCAGGGAGCCAGCGCATTGGATTTTGCCTTTGAAATTCACACACAGGTAGGCGCACATTGCATTGGTGCGAAGGTGAATCACAAACTTGTACCCCTGAGTTATCAGCTGAAAAGTGGTGATCAGGTGGAAATCATCACCTCTTCGAAACAGTCGCCAAAAGAAGACTGGTTAAAGTTCGTAGTAACTGCCAAAGCGAGATCCAAGATCAAATCCTCATTGAAGGATCAGAAAAGAACCATTGCGGAGAACGGAAAACAAATGCTTGAGAAGAAGCTCAAGTCTTTGAAATACCGGACCTCTTCCTATAATCTAAAGGAGATCATCAAGCACTACAAGGTAACCTCAGAGCTGGACCTTTACTATATGATCGCACTGGACCGGTTTGATCTGAATGAATTGAAGGACTTCGGATACAAGAATGGTAAACTGGAGGCCCCAAGTTTGGTGCAAACCGAACTTACGGATTCGGAGGCATTGCAAGAGATGCTTCAGATTAGGCAAAAGGGAGATGACACGGTGGTTATCGGTGAGGAGATGGAAAAATTCGACTATACCCTCTCCCCCTGCTGTAATCCTATTCCAGGAGATGAGGTGTTTGGATTTATTACCATCAATGACGGAATCAAGATCCACAAGACGAATTGCCCGAACGCCATGCAATTGATGTCTAACTATGCTTACCGAATTGTTAAGGCACGATGGATGGGACAAGAAAGTATCGCGTTCCTATCAGGTATCAAGATCACAGGAATTGACGATGTAGGTATTGTTAACGCCATCACGAAAATCATCTCGCAGGAACTTCATGTAAACATGAAGTCCATCAAATTCGAATCGCACGATGGTATTTTCGAAGGTCAGATCATGGTATTTGTTCATGACACCAAGCATTTGAAGCGACTTAGTGAAAAACTTCGGAAAATTGATGGGGTTATTAACGTGGCAAGGATAGATTCCACCACGGAATAATCAAGGTAATTTCTACCTTTACACCTTAACAAGTCCAGATGAAAGTTGATGTACTACTGGGCCTTCAATGGGGCGATGAAGGCAAAGGCAAAGTTGTTGACGTCCTAACTCCTAATTACGACATCATTGCAAGGTTTCAAGGCGGGCCCAACGCTGGTCACACCCTTGAGTTCGATGGTAAGAAGTTCGTGCTTCACACAATACCTAGCGGCATATTCAGAGAGAATACAATTAACGTTATTGGTAACGGAGTGGTAATCGATCCTGTTGTTTTGAAGAAGGAGATTGATGCGCTGAAGGAAGCGGGAGTGGATGTAACGAAGAACTTGTTGGTCTCTAAGCGCGCACATGTAATTCTCCCCACCCACAGGTTGTTGGATGCAGCTTCAGAGCAAGCCAAAGGCAAAGAGAAGATCGGGTCCACTTTGAAAGGAATTGGTCCTACCTATATGGACAAGACCGGAAGAAATGGAATGCGCGTAGGCGACCTCATCAGTGGACAGTTTGAAACAAGGTATCAGAAGTTGGTAGCGAAGCACAAGCAATTGCTTTCACACCATGATTTTGACTACAATCTGGATGAGCATGAAGATGCTTTCATGGAAGGTGTTGAAATGTTGAAATCGCTTCAGCTCATTGATAGTGAGTACTATCTCAATAATGCCCTTAAGAACAACAAAAGAATTCTAGCTGAAGGCGCACAGGGAACTCTACTTGATGTAGACTTCGGTACATATCCATTCGTCACGTCATCCAATACAATTGCTGCTGGAGCATGCACGGGACTTGGAATTGCTCCCAACAACATTGGTGACGTATTTGGCATCTTCAAAGCTTACTGCACAAGGGTTGGAAGCGGCCCCTTCCCTACTGAGCTTCATGATGATGATGGCGAACGCCTTAGAAAGAATGGTAATGAGTTCGGATCCACTACTGGAAGAGCAAGAAGATGTGGATGGATCGATCTACCTGCATTGAAATATGCGATAGATGTAAATGGCGTTACCAAGCTGATCATGATGAAAGCGGATGTATTGTCTGGCTTTGATCCGGTGAAGGTTTGTACACAGTATGCCACAGACGAAGGCAACATAGAGCATATACCTTACGAGTATACAGACGACTCTGTTACTCCTGTTTATGAAGAGGTAGCTGGATGGCAAGAAGATGTAACTGCAATAGGGAATTGGAACGACCTTCCATCTACCCTGCACTCCTATATCGACTTCCTGGAGCAGAAATTGGATAGGCCTTTGAGCATAGTATCCCTTGGTCCTGATCGTACACAAACGATCATTAGAGACCAGGTGCTGGCATAATTCTTACCGCACTTTTACGTTTGCGTGGAGTGAGATACCTAATCGTCATATCATTGATCGTACTCCACATCACCTGTCTTGCCCAGGATGAGAAGAAAAAACCTGTCAAGATTGAACTGGTATTCGCCAATTCACTGGAATACGACTCCAAAAGAGTAAATGCCAAGCGGCTGATCGGAAACGTTCAGTTCAAGCACGAGAACGCCCTCCTTTTCTGTGATAGCGCATATCTCTACGAGGAGTCCAATAGCATTGATGCGTACTCAAACGTTCGAATTACACAGGGAGATTCGCTCCAGATGTTTGGCGACACACTGTTTTATGATGGAAACACACGTGAAGCTGAAATCAAGAATAATGTCAGGCTTATCAATAAGGAAACAACACTCACCACCAACTACCTGATCTATAATCGGGATAAGAAAGTTGCCTTCTACAGCGATGGTGGTGAAATGGTGAATACCAAGGAAAACAACCGCCTGGTGAGTAAGAAGGGGTACTACTATACAGATTCGAAGTCGTTCTTCTTTAAAGACAGCGTGGTACTAACCAATCCGGATTACAAAATGACCTCAGACACTTTGGAATATCATTCCAGCACAGAGGTTGTAAGGTTTCATGGACCAACCACAATCGAAACGAAAGACAGCACACTGATCACTTGCGAGAAAGGATATTACAGCACACAGGATGACTATTCGGAGTTATACGACAATGCTCAGATCTTTTCTAAGGATCAGGCACTTACAGGCGATAGCATTTTCTACAACAGGGCCACGGGTTATGGACTCGTAAAGTGTTATGGTGCAATCACCGACACTTCAGAAAGAATTGTAGTACATGGGGATTACATTGAGCTTTATGAAAAACAGGACAGTGCATTAGCTACAGAGTTTGCGTACATAGAACAACAGGACGAGGAAGACACGCTGTTCATGCATGCTGATACCTTCAAGATCTATCCAGACACCGCTGGGCATCGGCAGCTATTTGGGTTTCACCACGTAAGGTTCTTCAAGAATGATATGCAGGGGAAGTGTGACTCATTCTATTACTCTCTTCATGACTCAATTCTTCAGCTATACTACGAGCCTGTCCTTTGGTCGGATGAAAGTCAGATTACCGGTGATATGATGGTGATCCAAATGAGCAAGGGACAAATCCACTCACTAACGATTGACAACAATAGTTTCATTGCAAGCCGGGTAGATTCGGCCAGGTATAATCAGATAAAAGGTAGATCACTGGTAGGCAGCTTTGCAAAGAATAAGCTCTATAAGGTGCAAATCATCGGCAATGGTGAGTCACTCTACTATGCTCAGGACGACAAGAAGAAGTATATCGGATTGAACCAGGCCACAAGTAGTAATATTCTTATCAGAATGAAGGACAACAAGATCAACAAGATCTCCTTTCAGATAGACCCTGAGGCGAAATTACATCCCCTAAGTGCGCCTGAAGCGAAGATGGATCGGCTGGATGGATTCAGATGGCTGGGAGATATCCGACCGTTGGCAATGCTGGAAATATTCGAAAGACCTTTCGAAAAGATGCAAAAAGCACCCGAAAAAGAGATACAGGAAGAGTAGATCGCTCCCTTCTAGCCTTTCATCCAATAGGTTTTATCGGCAATTTTCAATGTTCTTCGCTCCTTCCGCAAAGGTGCTTTGTATTGAGGCTGGTTGACACGCGACTTGTACCGGTCGTACACCCGGTTTGCGGCACGGATAAATTCGTTCATCTGATGAAACTCCTTCTCGTTGATAGCCGTCTTTCTACTTGGAAGTACAGCTACGATCTTTCTTAACCCAAAGGTGAGTTTCCTTTTGTAATCCCTCCTCGATGCGAAATACCTGCTGCACCTGCGGTAAGGTTTGCGAGGAAAGGGAAGTGCATCCACCAACGTATCTAACTCCAGATCTTCCAGTTTTACATCAAGATCATGCACCTTCATTTTCGACCACTGGAAGTGCCTTGGCATTTTCGAATCATGCCAATGCAGTTCACCATTCCTGAAATCTACAATGAGTTTTGTCCTGTATGTTTTAATTCCTTTGAGAACACCAACCCTGATTGATTGTTTGAAAACCAATCTGCGGGGATCCTTTTGACATGATCCATGTACCGACCACAGGGTCAGCATTACTATCAGACATACACGATACGCGCCCATATACTATAGAGACGCATACACTTCTATATTTCACATTAGGAATTACTTCTTCGGCTTAAAGTCCAATGCTACAGAATTGATACAGTACCGAAGCCCAGTTGGTTTGGGGCCATCATCAAACACATGTCCCAAATGCGCATCGCAAACAGAACAACGGACCTCCACCCTTAACATCCCATAACTTTTATCTGTAATCTCCTTGATGTTCTTTTTAGAGTGAACACCAAAGTAGCTGGGCCACCCGGTTCCGGAGTTGAACTTGGTTTCTGAATCAAACAAAGGTGTTGCACAGCAAATGCAATGATACGTCCCCTTCTCATAATGCTTGTTGTACTTACCTGAGAAAGGAGCTTCAGTTCCATGCTTGCGGGTTACTTCGTATGCCTCAGGGCTTAACAGTTTTTTCCATTCTTCATCACTCTTAACCACTTTCGACTTTGCAGTCTTTTCTGGATTAGACTTTGTGGTATTCTGAGAACAGGAGGCACCTGATATAAGCAGTGCCAATACAAAGACTGACATAGATTTCTTTACAAACACGGATAAGAAATTATTCATATAACTATCTGTTTTTCAGTGAATTTTAATCTAAAAAGATTAATTGAATCCGTAAGATTCGACCAAATACCTCTTTAATAAATAACCCATCATCGAGACTTTTGGTTCATAACCTGAATGAAATTAAACTTTTAAACGATGAAAAAATTACTCTCTGTTCTCACACTGCTTCTCGCCATGGCAGCATCGGGTATGGCGCAAAACTGTAATGCTGTTTGGACTGACACCATTAGAAATGGCTGTACCATTCAGTTCTACAGTTACGGAGCACCCGGATCCAATCCTCCAATCCACATGTATTGGCAATTCGGAGATGGCACAACCCTGGCTGGGTATAGCAATCAAGGTTCATCCATTGCTCCCACGCATACCTATGCAAGCTCAGGGACGTACACCGTATGTCTTCATCTGACGGATAGCATCAACAACTGCTACAATGTTTACTGTGATACCGTTACTGTAAACTGTCCAGGCAGCAGTGGGCCATGTAGTGCAAGCTTCACGGGTAATGCCACTTCGCAAGGATGTACCTGGAATTTCCAAAGCACATCACAGAACGCAAATTATATGCAATGGTGGTGGAACGATGGATCTCCCACACAACCTATTGTTGCGCATCACAACAACACGGTATCTCATACTTTCCCAGGAAGCGGAACATACAATGTATGCCTGTACCTATACGATTCAACCCAGCAGTGGTGTGATTCAACATGCATGACTGTTGTGGTAAATTGTCAGGGATCCTCCGGCCCTTGCGTAGCACAGTTTCAATCGTACCCTGATACCGCCAATCCATGTACTGTATATTTCTGGAGTCAATCTACTGGAGCATCACATATGCAGTGGTGGTGGAACGATGGCTCGTCCACTCAACCGATAGTACCTCACAGCTCTAGTGGTCAGACGCACACCTTCCCTGGAAGCGGAACGTATAACGTTTGTCTGTATCTGTATGATTCAACCCAACAATGGTGCGACTCAACGTGCATGTCGGTTACGGTTAACTGTCCAACTGGAATTTCAGAAAGCATTGCTATAAGCAAAGTGAATGTGTACCCTAACCCAGCTGACGATATAGTAACGATCGAGGCGATCAATGGCGGCACATCTGATGTGGAGGTAATGTTGACCGATGTTAGTGGAAGACGTGTATACTATACTAACATTAAGGCATCACACAACATTCGACATACAATTCCGGTCCATGACTACAACCACGGCATTTACATGCTCAGTATACGATCGGGCTCAAGCATGGTAACAGAAAAACTCATCATACATTAGGTTTAGGTTTAGCTTCTCAGCTAACAAAGGCGCTCTGAATAGAGCGCCTTTTTTCATAATTAATGTTAAATGAATTGACTACCACAAAATTTGTATGGAAACTTTGACGTACAACATCTTAGAGATAAATAAAGAGCCATGAACCGTACGACTAAGAGAGTAAGTGTAGCCATTCTAGCAGGCCTCCTTCTTGTGGGAGGTGTAATCGGCATGACACTTGCCGCTAAACACTATGGAGGCAAACCTGTAATCATGGAAGATGCAGGTGGAAGCCTGATAGCTGCGAATGGATTACAACCCAATGATCTGGAGCTAACTCTTGATACTTCACAAGCAGCAAATGATTCCATTTCAGTGATTGAAGACTTCAATTGGTTAAATGCTGGCGATAAGCCTAAACCACCTACTTCATTCAAGGAAGGACACGTAACCAATTTCAAGCTTTCTGCAAGACACAAGAAGACTGATTACGGGTACGAAATTGACCTGCCCGCCAATAACAACACACCTTCTCCATCCGTGAAGGGTAACGATTTGCTGGTAAGCGGAGGATTCGGCAGTAAGCAGTTCTTTTCGTTTGACGCAAAATCGGGAAGCGTGAAATGGGCCATTAATCTTGATGATGATGGGCCTTCAAGCGCTGTTGCCGAAGACAGTATAGTGGTATTCAATACTGAATCGTGTACGATCTTCGCTGTGGATCAAAAAACTGGAAAACACCTTTGGTCTTACTGGCTGGGTGATCCTTTGATGTCTACACCAACCATCGCAAATGACATGGTATTTACTGCATATCCGGCAAGTGGAAAATGGCAAAGCGGGGCACATGGAAGAGCAAGAGAAGAACTGGCCAAGAAAGGTTTAACACCAACCCACGTACTTGCGGCTTTCGATCTGCAGTCAGGAAAGATCCTTTGGCAAAAATGGATTGATGGTGATGTTATGACCGCCCCAGTTGCCATGAAGAATGAGCTACACGTGGTAACATTCCCTGGAACATACTTCGTGTTTGATCAAAAAACTGGAAAAATCGAAGAGGCCAAGCGTGCCCGTGCCACTTCTGCTCCAGTAATTACAGATGACGGGATTTACCTCAGTATGCGTGCTGATGAGGAAGGTGAATCAGCTTCCGAAGCATTGGCGGTTCTTGGAACAAAAGACCGAAAAATGAACGGTGTGTGGGGCAAGAAAAAGGCTGTGTACCTGGACGCAACCGTACAGAATCAATCAGCGTACAAGGAATCTTCTATGTCTGATGATGCTGGCAATGGATTTTCAGGTGGAGCACCAGCAACATCTGGAGCACAAGCAGCTTCCTACAATGTTGGGGCATCTAATGTTTCTTCTCTCCAGGCATTCAATGGCTCCAGGGTACTGAACATCAACAACGACAATTACACCACCCAGGGAGACTCTATCATTTGCACTGATGCGAAAGATGGAAAAGTGAGATGGGCAGCAAAGATCGATGGAGATCTTGCCAAAACCGGAGGTTTCCTTGGAACGGCTCCGATCAAGGCGGGCAAGTGGGTGATTGTAGCTACCATCAACGGTAAGGTGAAGATCATGGATCCAAAGAACGGGAAAGTCAAGCGCGAATACGATGTAAAGCACCCTATCCGTTCACAGCCTGTATGTCATGAAGGTTGGATCTACTGTACATCCACGAATGGCAAACTGATCGCGATTAACACGGGAGCGGAGAGTATTACGGGATGGCCAATGCTAGGTGCCAACTCAGCGCACACAAATATCAACTAGGCGACAATTCATCCTACATATATACAAGTGAACGGGCGATAAAGTATCTTTATCGTCCTTTTCTATGGGACCATTACAATCCAAGATCAAGAGCATTTTCGGTAACCGATGTCCACGTTGCCTGCAGGGCTCTTTCTACGTCAATCGCCATCCATTTCAATGGAAAAATGCTGGAGATTTTCACGAGCATTGTGATACCTGTGGATTGAAATATGAGATTGAACCTCATTTCTTTCAGGGTGCCATGTTCGTTACTTACACGATCAATGTTGCCTGGTTCATCTTGTTCTGGATCCTTACCGAATACCTCTGGCCCGATATGACCATTCTGGTACAGATCTTAACCGTTGGCGGGAGTATGGTTATCGTTTCTCCCCTTACCTATTGGTGGTCTAAACCCTTTTGGCTCAACCTATTCATCAGGTACGAGCGCAGATCCAAAAAGGGCATTTCTAAGTAACAGCTATTAGGGTTAACTTGTAGGTATGAAGGGCATGTTCCTCATATCCATGGTATTCCTATTTGGTATTGGATGCTACTCTCAGTCCACTTCCCAAACCAATAGGATGGTTTTGACCGGCATATTTCAAGGAAAGAACCTATACATTCAAAACCCCTCTTTCAGTGGACCTGGATTCTGCATTACCAGATGTACGGTAAATGGTGAGGCCCCTTGTGAGAACAAATCTGCATTCGAACTGGACCTGTACTGCCACAAATTAAAACTTGGAGATTCTGTGATAGTGGTCATCGAACACGCGAAGGGGTGCAAACCCAAGATCCTCAATCCTGAAGTACTTCTTCCGGAAAGCACCTTTGAAATAGTGGATATAGATATTTCTACGAGTGGCGTACTGAAATGGACTACTATGATGGAAAGCGGCTCGCTCCCTTTCATCATAGAGCAATTCCGTTGGGGTAAGTGGGTCAAACTTGGAGAGGTAGATGGTGTGGGTACTGGCAACATGCATGAGTATTCCTTTAACATTCAAGGCAATTTGCATGCAGATCTCAATAAGTTCAGGGTAAAACAAATAGGCTTCAGCGGTAAACCACGGTTGTCGGAATCCGTAGAAGTCGACTTTGGTATCCAGGAGATAAGCGTCTTGAAGAAGCAAAGGAAAATAGGGAAACTCTATTTTACAGCAGAGACCCGATATGAGGTCTACGATACCTATGGAAACTATGTAAAAAAAGGGTTTGGTTCGGAGATTGACTTGTCGCAAATGAGAAAAGGGTTCTATTACGTGAATTATGGTAACAAAGCGATGAAATTTGCGAAGAGATGAGGTGGGTAATCTACATTGTGATGTTGAGCGTGTCTTCCCCGGTGCTGGCTCAAAGCAAGAGTCTCGAAGCTAAGAATTGGTTAAACGGCAAGGTTAAGTCAGTCCACACTACTATGCACTACCCCAAGAATAAAGACGAGCCCCGAAGAAAGATTGAGGAGGAGTATATCACGTTCAATCCGCAGGGCTACCAGACTGAAACATGGAAGAAACGCTTTGTGCCAAACCCGCAGCAACCTCGGCTGAGCTTTCACATTAAATATGAATACGGAGTGGACGGAACCAAGCGGATCACGCGCAGGCGATATAAGAAGGATAGCACACTTAAATACGTTACCACGTACACCTATGATGAAAAAACAGGTAAAGTCAAGCAAGAGTTAGTTAAGAAGTCAAATGGACTGATCAGGTATGTGTACAACTATACATACGATGACAGCGGCAATCTTTTGGAAAAAGAAAGCTGGGAAGGAACTACGCTCACATCAACTTCAAACTACACACATGATGCCAAAGGCAACTGTACAAGAATTCAGGTTAAAGGTCAGTACGGTGGTCGTGATATGAGTTCACTGCACTTATATAAGTACGATGATAAAGGAAACCGAATAGAATCAAGGAACACCAGTGCATTCGGACCCGGTTCAATTGATCGCTACAAATTCAAAGAAGACAAAATTGTTGAGCACTCAACGTATACCATTGATGGCAAACTGAAAAGCTCACACAAGTTTGTCTACAATGAGCAGGGAAGCCTTATCACCAAAATCGATGAATCCAACAACATCAAACGGACCACAGGAAGACACTATAAGTATGATGAACAAGGCAACTGGGTACAGTTCATTGAGTTTTTCAATGGGAAGGCTTCGAAAATAGCGAAGCGTGAAATCATGTATTACCCATAGTCATACTCTATCTTGCCACATGAACAAAAAAGCCCACCACTGTGTGGAAGGCTTCCCGTTTGTCGGGGTGAGAGGATTTGAACCTCCGATCTCACGCCCCCCAGACGTGCGCTTTAACCGGACTAAGCTACACCCCGATAAGGGCACAAATTTAGAATTATAAAATAATCCTTTAAGCCTTTCAATATTGGAAGGCTTTTTTGATTTCAATGTGATGAATCTGACATTCTTTCGAACCGAAATTGTTCTACATTTGTCCCCCTACAAAAGCACATTATGGCAGAAGAGATCGAACACGTAAAATGCCTGATCATTGGCTCCGGACCAGCGGGATATACAGCAGCTATTTATGCTGCAAGAGCTGATATGAAACCGGTTATGTACCAGGGACTTCAACCTGGTGGTCAGCTGACTGAAACCACGGACGTTGACAATTTCCCTGGCTATCCGGAAGGCATCAACGGCCCCCAAATGATGATGGAACTTCAAGCGCAGGCGGAAAGGTTCGAGACGGATGTTCGTTCTGGCTTCATCAATAAAGTAGACTTCGCAGGACCTGTTCACAAGGTATGGGTAGACGATGGGACTGAAATTCACGCAGACACCATTATCATTTCTACAGGTGCTTCTGCGAAATGGCTGGGCCTCGAGTCTGAAATTCGTCTTCGTGATGCAGGTGGAGGTGTTTCGGCTTGTGCCGTGTGTGATGGATTCTTCTACAGAGGTCAGGATGTTGCGATTGTAGGCGCAGGCGATTCTGCTTGTGAGGAGGCCAGTTACCTGGCAAAGCTTTGCAACAAAGTGTACATGCTTATCCGTAGAGATGAGATGCGTGCTTCTAAAGCAATGCAGCATCGTGTAGAGAATCTGGAAAACATTGAAATTCTTTGGAATACTGAGACTGTTGAGGTACTGGGTGACGAGGCAGTAACCGGTGTTAAGGTATTCAACCATCAAACCAAGGAAGAAAAGGAACTGGACGTAACAGGCTTCTTTGTAGCTATTGGGCACAAGCCAAATACAGACATCTTCAAAGGATGGTTGGACATGGATGAGCAAGGATACCTGATCAATGAACCAGGAACGTCCAAAACCAACATTCCAGGTGTTTTCGTTTCAGGTGATGCCGCAGACAAAGTCTACAGACAAGCTGTTACGGCTGCTGGGACAGGATGTATGGCTGCTTTGGATGCGGAAAGATACCTTGCTGCGCAAGGCAATCACTAGGCGTATTCTACCTCTTTCTCTGTGAAGGTGATTCCAAAACCTTCGAGTTCCTTTAACACGGGCTTATAGATGGCCGGTATGGTTGGTCGTTGAACACCATAAGTGGCAATGGTACCATCAAGGATCAATTTAACCGCAATGGCGACAGGCAATCCAACCGTCTTGGCCATAGCAGTGTACGTATCGTCTTCACCAATGCATACCATGCTAGAGTGCCGCTCCCTACGCTCTCCATTTGCCCGATAGACGAACTTGTGCCACATCACTATCATATCTTTGTCTTCCGGACTGAGGGTCCATTTCTGTTCCAAGATATGCTGTAGAATTTGGGCAGGAGTAGCATTCTTCAGACCGACCTTCTTATCTGAAAATATCTCCAGATACTCCAGCTTCTCCCAAAGGTCCACATTGTCCTGATCAATCTTTAGATATTGTCTCAACTTCAGTTCAACTGAATCGTGCGGATTGTAAGCAAGGAAAGTATTGATAAACTCCCGATACGTCATGTTCTCAGAATCCTCCAGCACGTACGAATCGTCTGTAGCACCAAGTTGAATGAATAAGTTCCATGCACGACAAAAACCTGGCTTCCTCAATGTTCCTCTGAACATCGTCTGGATGTCTTCCAGGCCATAAATCTCTCTGTACTTGAGGCTATCTCGGTTCGCATAACCTTCGAATTTCCCGTGTCCCTCAATATCAATGATCTCCGTTCTTCTGAACAGCTTATGGTATGGAATGTATTTGTATTTACCCTCTTGAATGAACTTCACAGCACCACCCTGACCTGCAAGAACCACGTTCCTGGGATTCCACGTGAATTTGTAGTTCCAAGGGTTGTTATCTGATTCAGGAGCTACCAATCCTCCTGTAAAGCTTTCGAAGTCAGTGAGTTCAGAACCCTCTTCACGGATGTGATCAATCACTGCCATTGCGGACATGTGATCGATACCAGGATCAACACCCATCTCATTCATGAAAACGAGTCCTTTGCCTTTAGCCTCCTGGTCGAGTACCTTCATCTCTTCAGAAACATACGAGGCTGTTACCATGTGGGTATTCAGTTCTACACACATTTTGGCAACGTTCGGGTGCATTCTTGCCGGAAGCATAGAAACTACCAGGTCTGCGTTGGAGATTTGATCACTTAGACTCCCTTGATTTGTTACATCTAACTCCAGCGCCTCCAAAGCTGGCATTCCACCGCAAGCCTCTTCAGCCATCGCCTGAGATCGATCGGCAATTACGGTGGTCCAACCTTCTTGCTCAGCATTGTCTGACAAGTATTTGATAAGGTAGGATGCCGAACGACCAGCTCCCAATACAAGTATCTTCTTCAATGTCTAGCCCGTTTGTGTTCAGATGATGAATGTACTTAACCCTTTAAATTGTGGCTATCTTTAATCGGGTTAATTATCAACAGGTTTCATGAAGGTCTACACAGTGATGATAGGCTTGATCTCAGTCATTGGTTTCTGTGCATGCAAAGACGCACAGAAAGTTTCAAGCCCCAATACACAACTGGAAACGCTCACGCTCAAAGGGCTGTATCAGGGGCGAAACCTCTTCATTCAAAATCCTTTCCACCCTACTAATCCAAATCATCCAAATCCTGTAGGTGCGCAGAAATACTGGATCAATGGGGAGCTCATGTGCAACTTCCAAAAGAGGGAACGCACTTGTAAATGGTCTTCTGCTTTTGAAGTAGAATTTGACAAAACCTTGCTAAGAATTGGAGATTCCGTAACCGTTCAGGTGGCATATTATCCGGGTAGCAAACCCAAATGCCTGAACCCAGAAGTAATGCTTCCTATGAGCACTTACAAGGTGGTTGATATCTCTGTATCCAAAGAAGGGATATTGAAATGGTCAACCAAAGGAGAAACGGGTAAACTGCCATTTGGAGTGGAGCAATTCCGATGGGGCAAGTGGATTAATCTGGGAACCGTTCCAGGAAAAGGAGTTCCCGTGCTAAACAATTACACATTTGATGTTCAACAACATCTTCATTCAGGTACCAACAAGTTCCGCATAAGTCAGACCGGATACCGGATGAAACCAAGGTTATCAAAGCATTTAGAAGTTGACCCTAGCCTTGACGTGATCTATATCGATCCCTTGGCGCGAAAGTTCCGTATCATTCGCTTCAATGCAGTAACACGCTACGAAGTAGAGGATAGTAGCAAAAACGTGCTTCTCAAGGGTTACGGAAACGAAATAGATTTGAGTAGGCTGAAAAGGGGGGAATATTACCTTCGTTATGACAACACAGAAGAACGATTTCTAAAAAAATAACATGGTTCGAAGCCTAATTATATGGGGTGCAATGTTTGGTCTCACAGGAGTAATTTTCGGAGCACTTGGGGCCCACGCATTGAAGGCTTTCCTTAATGCCGACCAACTGGCATCGTTTAATACCGGTGTACGGTATCAAATGTTTCACGCCCTGGTACTGCTGATTCTAGGAACGAAATTGGGAACGATCGACCAGAAGGTCAGATTCTGGATCGGCTTACTTTTCATTGCCGGTGTTGTAATGTTCAGCGGATCAATCTTCTGTCTGGCAACTATTCCATGGCATGGGATGGAAGGCATCAAATGGATGGGACCCGTAACTCCGCTCGGGGGATTACTAATGATCGTTGCCTGGTTATGGATGTTGATTGCAGCAATTAGGGCGAAAGCCTAATTGTCCAGCCCAAATTCAATTGGAAGTACATACCGTACGTTAGCCGGCTTACCGTTGTTCAAACCTGCCTGCCAGCCTGGCATTTCATTCACAAGCCTTAACGCTTCTTCTTCGAAACACTCTTCAACCTTGTTCTCAACTTTAGCTTCGTGAACAACACCAGTACTATCAATGATAAAGCCTACGAGTGCTACCCCCTCAAGACCCTTGTCTTTGGCTTCTTCCGGGAATTGCATGTTTTCGATGATGTATTTTCTAAGGCCTTCTTCCCCGCCATCAAATTCAGGCATGTCGGTTACGTAATCGTAAACCTTCACATTCTTGAATGCACTTTCCTTTGGACCCTCATCTTCCTTAGGAGCTCCGCAAGCGAAGAGCAGCAAACATGAACCGATGGTGAGTAGTTTCTTCATTGCCCCAAAAACACAGGTGAATTTAAATGTTTAGTACGGAATTGCAATAGGTATGTTCCATTTAAGGGAAAATGCCTTGTTGGTGTAAAGCACACAAATCCATGGTAATGGCCACCGAAAAGTGGATAGCCACACCAAGCCAAACAGATTTTGACTTCAAACTTAGCGCCCCAAGGGCGATACCGGCCATGATAGCACCGGTGGTTTCCTGCCATGGTTTTCCGAAATGGATCATGCAATAAGGCACCATCATCACAAACACGGAGTAAAAGCCGAAACGATGCTTAGTGCCATGAACCATAAATCCTCTGAAAAAGAACTCCAATCCCACAAACTGCAGCAAATAAAAGCCCTCCCACTTAATGAATGAATTCCAGTTGGGGTGCAGCGTTTCCATATCGTAAAAAGGATACTTGCTCTGAAATGCTTGGTTGTGCGACATCCACCAAATCAACGGCAACATGATAAGAAAGAACAGGATATAGATTTTGTACCCCCTGATCGCGCCTCCCAATCTGGCACCATACTCTTTGAGCTTTTCCTTGATAATCAATCGAACGATGATTGCCGGAACAATCGCATAGAATAGGAATGAGCAACAAGCCCAGTAACCCAGGCGGAACAGTTGAGGATCAGCCGCATTTCGGTATTGGTACATAACCCACCCTGCTGCCTTGTTCATTCCAAGTGCCCTAAGCGTTTGATCAAGCACATCAAGTTTACCAAGGTAGTTGATGGCCATAAGACAAACTGCAGATGTCACCATCACCCAGATGGTCTTTTTGTCCCAAGTACTTTCTTCCCCCTCCCAACTGGTGCGGGTATCTGTAAAAACCTGGTTCCAGACTTTCCTGATCATATCAACTGGAGTGGTCGGCTACGATTACCCAGGCGCCATCTATCTTCTTCCAGAGTAACGTGTAATGTCCTTGCAATACATCTTCACTGCGGTCCAATCTCCACTTTCCAATCACAAATGCATTGCTGTTGCCTAGTATTTCCACTTCCAGGATATCGAAGGAAAGCGTACCCATAGCATCAAGGTCTGGGTATGACGATTTGTAGTTATCTAAAGTGGTCTGCCAGCCCATCTTAAGACCAGACTTACCAATGAACTTCAATGAGTCTGATTTCCAATAATGTTTCATGAATCCCTCAAGATCACCAGCATTCCATGCTTCAACCTGTTCGGCCATGTTTCCTCTGATCAATGCTTCTGAAGATTCGCCTTCAGGAGGAGGAACAGTTTGACATCCTAAAACTGAAAGGATGAGAATTAAGCCAAAGACTTGCTGAAGCACCTTCTTCGCTTGTGCTGTATGTGCTCGTAGTTCTTCCAATTGGAAATTGCGTTCGTGTTCGTTTCGAAGATACCTGTGGTCTCTATGTATTTCAATCCTTTCTGCTGCATCACATTCTGTATCTCAGCCATCAGGATTACACCTGCACCAGTGGATTGATGCTCCTGCAACACACCGGTCAGCAGCTGATCCATGGTATCTACACCTTTGGCTTTACGCGCTTTTAGAATGTGCGTAAAGCCAAATGGAAAGAGTTTACCCTTCGCTTTCTGCATGGCATGAGAAAGACTTGGCATACCCACAACAAACCCTATCATCTCACCGTCAAGCTTCACCATCTTTACGAACTCGGGGTTCAGCAACTTCACATACTTGGAAGCATAGAAATCAATCATCTTTTCTGAGAAAGGCGCTGTATAAGGAAGTTCCTGGAACGCATCGTTCAAGATTTCAAATATCCTTCTGGTGTAAGGCTTCAACTCATCCTCAGACTTGAAATGACACACTTCAATTCCGTATCTCCTGGCAATCAGCTTAGCTCCCCTACTCGCTTTCTCCACAGCTTGTTCGCCAACAGTAAGTCTGAACTCCACCCAATCAATCTCTTTCTCATAGCCTAAAGCCTCTACCATACCTAGATAATATGGCTTATGGTAGACAGAAGCTATTGACTGCAGATGATCAAAGCCCTCGATCAACATTCCCTGGGTATCCAGATTCGAGAAACCCAACGGGCCATGTACCCTGGTCATGCCTTTGTCTTTCAACCAGTCTTCGGCTGTACCAAGTAACAATCGAAGCACATCGGCTTCCTCAACAAATTCCAACCTGGAAATTCTTCCCACCTTCTCGCCCATCTTCTCGATGTAAGCATTGTTCACAATAGCCCCTATCCTGCCTACTGGTTTCCCATCCTTGAAAGCCATCCAAAACTCAGCCTCGCAGAAATCATAGGCGGGATTCTTATCCGGATCGATAGATTTCAACTCGTCATCCGTGATCGGTGGCACCCAATTTTCATCGCCCGCATACAGGTCGAACTGAAATTTGACAAATGCCTTGCGATCCGCACTGGATGTAACTTTCCTGATTTCTACTGACATGTTGAAATTGCTATGTGACGAAGATAGTAATTACTGCACGAACAAATTTGTACGGTTATTGTTATGGAACAAACGCAATTAGTTACCCTAGTATTAAACAAACTGACTATGAAGAAGAATTTGATCATCGCCACCGTTCTTGCAGTAAGCATTAGCGGGGCATCTTTTGGCCAACAGGAGAAACTTACTGTAAGCTCAAAAGCGAGTTCCATTGAATGGACCGGAAAGAAAGTTACTGGACAACATATGGGTACCATCTCCTTAAAAGAGGGATGGGTAGACCTTGACAAAGGCAAGTTGGTAGACGGAATGTTCACTTTGGACATGACCTCGATCAATGTTACCGACCTGGAAGGCAAAATGAAATCTAACCTTGAAGGTCACCTGAGCTCACCAGACTTTTTTGATGTAGCAAAGCACAAAACCGGTACGTTCACCATTGCAAAGGTTGAAGCAATGGAAAAGCCGGAAGCAGGTAACACACACACCATTTCCGGAAAGCTGACATTGAAAGGTATTTCAAAGGACATCTCATTCCCCGCAAAGGTGGAGGTTACAGACGGCAAACTTGCAGCCGTTGCAGCATTCAAGATTGACAGAACAGATTGGGACATCAAGTATGGTTCGGGTAAGTTCTTTGAGGGACTTGGCGACAAAGCCATCTCCGATGACATTGAGCTGAAGCTTCAACTTGCTGCCAAGAAGTAAATACAATTCCTTAGTTATATAGTTTTCGCAAGTCCGGCCATTGGCCGGACTTTTTTTATCCAGAAATTGGTAACTTTTCATTTCAAGTCGAAGCATGAAATTTCTCCGTTTCACATCCTTGATCATAGTTCTTCTTTGGACCGGATCTTTATCTGCACAAAGTAGCGGAACAGTTGCTCCCATTGAGCCCTGCGAAATTCTTGTACCTAATACTGTTGGACAGGATAACAATTACATGCTTCAGATCCAGACCACCTGTGCTATGGACAGCTTTGAGTTCATAGTATATAACAGGTGGGGACAAAAACTGTCTACTTTACACGAACAAACCGAGTTGTGGGACGCTTCAGAACTAGCCGCGGGAACTTACTACTGGATACTGAAAGCGGTGATAGGAGAAGAGAGGCGATTTGACAAAGGCTTTGTCGTTTTAGTTAAATAAACCATGAGCAGTCGTTCAAAGATCACGATCAGTTTCCTTGTATTCGCTCTGTGCAGTGTAATGCAAATGCGAGCACAGAAGCAGGGAAGGATCATCTACGACATGCTGTACTATGATGAACTGGATTCGTCATTGTACTTTGAATTAAAAGACGACCCAGCCATTCCTCCAGAGGTGAGAAAGAGATTGATCCTTGGTGGCTGGTCCGCGAAAAAAGAAGTGCTCTTCTTCAATGATAGCTGCTCTCTTTTTAGGGCTTACATCAAAGGTGAGGATGAAGATTATGACAATAGGTATGAAGCGCCTAAAGGATACTGTACCATTGGAACATGCTATCCATCGTCTCGAAGTCATGTGAACTACAATCAGAGCAAGCTCACGCAAGTAGCCACGGTTTACGGCAAGGACTTTCTGCTCAACGAATCGTGGAAGAAACCCACATGGGAGATCACCAAGGAAATGGAAGAGATCATGGGCTACCCATGTTACATGGCCAAGTACAAGGAAAATGACACATCTATTGTAAAGGCATGGTTTGCGCCTCAAATTCCTTCAGCTGTGGGACCTGTCCGATATGGCGGTTTGCCGGGTGCCATTCTTAAACTCAAAGTGGGCAGATACACTTACGTTGCAAGAAGTATTGACCTAAAACCATTTCCCACCGGAGAAACCAGGAAACCAGATTTCGGTAAGAAGATCACACGAAAGGAACTGGAGGAGATCAAGATCAAGAAGAAGAAAGAACGAGAGGAATTAAGCAAGAACAAAGGTGAAGGATTTATTGTCGTTCCTGACGGCCCCCATTAAACCAAATCACTATGAAAGCACTATTCACATTCATGCTCACGTGTACAATTATTGGCTCACTACAGGCTCAGAACGAGTTGAAAGCGGGAGATTGCACACTTGAGGTTCCTTCAGCATTCAAACTTGTTAAAGATGACGGAACCTCGGACATGTTAGAGGTGAGGTCAAATTGTGAAATGAAGGAATTCCAGTTCACGATGTTCAACCGATGGGGTTCCAAGGCAAGTGTTATAAAAAATGTAAACAGTCCTACTGAACTAAAAGATCTTACGGAAGGGGTTTATGTCTGGATGATCAAGGGTACCACTGAAAATGGTGATGAGTTCAATTTCTCGGGCAACATCACGATCCTCAAATAATCTAGGAGGTGGTCTTGGTACTGTATATTTCCTGTAACCGTTGAGTGACTGTCCCCTTTTGACCTGAGCCGATGGTTCGTCCGTCAACTAGCTTGACAAAGGCCAATTCGCCCATTGTTCCTGTAGTAAACATTTCATCTGCCGCATACATTTCCGATGGGGATATATTTCTTTCTTCAATATGCATCCCTGCCTCTTGTGCACACTCTAACACCGTTGCACGTGTAATACCCTCCACACAACTGTCTGTAGTTGGTGTTACCAAAGCCTCATTCATCACCAGGAAGATGTTGGTAGCATTGGTTTCTGCCAGAAAACCATGCACATCCAGCATAACAGCATCATCCGCACCAGCCACATTGGCTTCAATCTTTGCCAGGATGTTATTCAATAGATTGTTGTGATGGATCTTGGAATCCAGGCACTGTGGTGGGTTTCTTCTTGTAGAAGCAGTGATCAGTGAGATACCTTCATCTCCATACACCATACCTTTCCACTCAGCCAATACGATCAATGTTGGTCCGTGCGTGTTGAGTTCAGGATTCATGCCAGACGTTCCCTTTCTTCCTCTCGACAAAGTAAGCCTGATATGCACACCATCATCCATTCCGTTAGCATCCAGGGTTTGCTGAATAGCATCTTTGATCTCATCTTTCGATGGAATCTCCTTAAAATTCAACGCTTTTGCTGAAGCGATCATTCGTTCCAGGTGCGCATCCAGTTTAAAGATCTTTCCATTGTACAATCGCAATCCCTCCCACACACCATCTCCACCTTGAACAAGGCTATCCAATACCGAAACCTTAGCTTCTGATCTGTTGACCAACCCATTCACCCATACCTGGGTATTCTCATTTCTGGGGTCTGGAACATTATACTTTGCCATACGCTTAGCTGTTAATCAATTGCTGATATAAAGGAACACTTTCATTCAAAAGAGGAATCAGGTGCTCAGGCACTCTTTCATCCTTTTCGCGGTAAGGCGCAAACCCGGTGCTTTTGTGTACGGAGTGGTACCAATACTTGGCCCAAACTCCGTCCTCTGGTCTGGCTCCCGCCTCCCAATGAAGCATCGAAGGATCAAATGGAATATTGCAGAAAGTGCACAGCTCGGTTAATTTCTCTTCCGGGTCCAGTAGGATATCCTTCGAATCAAGTACCATGACGGGAAGATTCCTTTGGGTCAGGTGATCAAGAAGTTCTACCTGCATCTGGTAGCATACATCGAGCATGGTTGGCTGCTCCATGTTAACTGCATACGAGGTCAGCATCTGACCTGGGTCGCGGGTAAGGATAACGTTAACGCACTGATCAAGAAATCCCCAGTCTAATCCCACCAGGTGATTGGCCATGTGTTTATGAAACACTGTGGAAGTTTCCGCACCTGCCAGCAAATCTGAGATGATGACTTCCGGGTCGAGTTCCATGGCAGCAAGTGCTTCCTCTCTTGACGGTCTCCAAACACCTGTGTGTTGAAGGAAGTAACCGAACAGTGGTTCGTCAACAACAGTAGTATCCTCACGCTGTGCAAAAGCATACATCAACGCAGTTGAAACATTTCTGGGGCCAGACCAGAGCGCTATCCTCTTTGTGCGCTGCATGTCTAAACGAAGAACCTGATATCCTTCGCAAATGTTGTTGGATCGTGTTCCTGAATAAAAGTGGCAGCACCGGTCATCTGTGCATGAAGGAAACCATCTCCCTGTACAGATGGAACTGCTTCTCTGAACGCCTTCCTTAATGTTGTTGTAGCAGGAGCGCTTGAACGTTCACTTTGCTCACAAGCCTTACAGGCTATCAATAACTCAACTGCAAGAATTGATTGGAGGTTATCGATCATACGCACCAATCTGGTTGCTCCATTGGCGCCCATGCTCACATGATCCTCCTGTCCGTTAGAAGAATCAACAGAATCTATGCTTGCCGGACTGGCCAACTGTTTGTTCTGACTAACAATACTTGCAGCGCTGTACTGCGCAATCATATATCCACTTTCCAGTCCTGGATCATCAGCGAGGAAAGGGTTCAATCCTCTGGTACCTGATAGCAGCTTGTACCCTCTTCTTTCGGAAATGCTTCCAAGCTCAGCAATGGCCAATGCCAAGTGGTCAAATGCCAATGCGAGCGGTTGGCCATGGAAATTACCTCCGGAAATGATCTTTCCCTGATCGTCAAGAACCAATGGATTATCCGTAACAGAATTGATCTCTGTTTCTATGACGCCCTTCACATAACTTGCCGTGTCCTTACTTGCACCGTGTACTTGTGGCAGACATCTGAATGAATAGGGGTCCTGTGTATATTGGGAGTTTTGGTGAAGTGAGGTTCCCTGAAGAATGTTCCTCATGTTCTCTGATGTGAGGCCCTGGCCCTTGTGTCCACGGACCTGATTGATCCCAGCATCGAAAGCGTCCAATCTACAAGTAAATGCTTCAGCACTAAGTGCAGCAATAAGATCCGCCCAGCAGCCCAATTGCTCAAGCCTCGTTAAAGCCCAAACCCCATGAGCCGTCATGAACTGCGTGCCGTTCAACAACGCCAATCCTTCCTTGGCCCCCAATACGTATGGGGAGATTCCAGCGGATAAAATGGCTTCTTTGCTACTTTGAATATCAAGTCCATTCCATAATTCGCCTTCTCCAATCAACGTCATCGCCAGATGCGCCAATGGTGCGAGATCTCCTGAAGCGCCCAGCGAACCTTGTTCATATACTACAGGAAGTAATCCTGCATTTACGAAAGCAACTAATTGATCAATCAACGCAGGTTTGACTCCAGATTTACCTAGTGCAAGTCCTTTGGCCTTCAGGATCATCATCAACCTGCAGATCTCAGGATCCACGGTATCGCCCATTCCTGCTGCATGTGATCTTACCAGATTCAGCTGTAGCTTCCCAACATTGTCGTCATCAATGAACGTATCACACAAAGATCCGAAGCCGGTGTTTACTCCATAGATCGGAGCTTCCCTGGTCTGCATTTCCTGCTCCAGGAAATCCCTGTTCTTTTGAACCAATGTGCGTGTAGCTTCATCCAATTCAAGATTGCCTGAAAGGCCAGCAATATCCTCAATAGTCCAATATGATTGATCTATACTAGCCATTTGTAAATCTGCTCATCAATTCGTCAGCTGATAATTTCGTTTGCTCTCCGGTTCCCATGTCCTTAAGCGCCAGCATTCCACTCTCCCTTTCTTCACTTCCTACAACTACCACGAACGGAATGCCTTTTCCATTGGCATACTTCATTTGCTTCTTCATCTTCGCCATATCTGGATATACCTCTGCATTGATTCCTTGCTTTCGCAGTTGCATGACAATGGGAATACAAAAATCCTGATCCTCCTGCTCAAAGTGAGTGAACAGTATTTGCGTACCGGCTGATGTCAAATCAGGGAAGGCATCCAATTCCAGGAGGATATCGTAAATGCGCTCGGCTCCAAAGGAGATGCCTACACCAGACATACCATTCAATCCGAAGATACCGGTAAGATCATCGTAACGACCACCACCGCCAATGCTACCAATGTTCACTGCGGTTTCCTTTACCTCAAAGATGGTACCTGTATAGTAATCGAGTCCTCTGGCCAACAGGGCATTGAAGACCAATGTTCCATTTCGCAAGCCAAGGTTGGACGTGTGATTTACAACGTATGCCACTTCATCCAAACCTTCAGCTCCTTTTTCAGAGCTTCCAATCATCTTACGAAGTGCATCGATCTTCTCTTCATTGGTTCCTTCAACCGCAAGCAATGAGCGTAAGTTGCTCACACCTGATTCATTCAGTCCTTTCGCCTTTAGCTCCTCCTCCACCTTCTCAGAGCCTATCTTATCTAACTTATCGATGATGATCGTCATCTCCGTAAGCTGATCACCCATTCCTAGCAACTCAGCGATTCCTATTAGTACCTTCCGGTTGTTGATCTGAATATCAAAGGCGGGAAGGCCAAGTTTTGACAAACCTTCATCGTAGATCTGTACCAATTCAACTTCGTTCAACAAAGATTCTGTTCCGATAGCATCGCAATCGCACTGATAGAATTCCCTGTATCGACCTTTTTGAGGTCTATCTGCTCTCCAGACCGGTTGTATTTGAAACCGCTTGAAGGGGAATGTGATATCGTTCTGGTGCTGAACTACATAACGTGCAAACGGTACGGTAAGGTCATAACGAAGGGCCCGCTCCGAGATTTGCGAAACCAAGCTGGAAGAAGTGTAGTCCTTCAGCTCGCCTGATACTTTAGACAGGTAATCTCCTGAATTCAGGATTTTGAAAATCAATCGATCCCCCTCCTCACCGTACTTTCCCGTCAGTGTTTCAAGCTTCTCCATAGAAGGCGTCTCGATCTGCTGATAGCCATACTTCCTGAACACACCTTTGAGTGTATCCATGATGAAGTTCCTTCGCTCCATTTCAATTGGAGAAAAGTCTCTGGTTCCTTGTGGAAGGGATGGCTTCATGCTCATAAAGCGAAAATAGAAATTACTGGAGTCTCAACTTAAGAATCAAATATTCGAACTTTTTGAGCACCCTTTTTGTCTTGTTCCTATACTAACCTTCCCTACTTTTGAAGCTCTTGGATTTTCATAGTAGGTTGGTTAGTGTTTTATGAATCCAAAGGCAGAAAGGTCCCTCTCGGGACCTTCTGTCTTTTTAGTCCTTTACTAACTTTCGATACCTGAACTTTTGTGGTTCCGTTCCCAGGCGTTTCATTCTGTTTTCCAGGTAATCTGAATAACCTCCTTCAAAAGGATACACCACACCGTCACCTTCAAAGGCCAACATGTGTGTACATATTCTATCGAGGAACCATCTATCGTGAGAGATGACCACAGCACATCCGGCAAAGTTCTCCAATCCTTCTTCCAGTGCACGAAGCGTAGCTACATCAAGGTCGTTATCCGGTTCATCCAGCAGGAGAACGTTTGCTTCAGATTTTAATGTCATCGCCAGATGAAGTCTGTTTCTCTCTCCACCCGATAGGACTCCAACTTTCTTGTTCTGATCTGAACCATTAAAGTTGAAACGGCTTACATAAGCTCTTGAATTAACAGCAACACCTGCCAATTCAATGACTTCATTGCCGCCAGAAATCACTTCCCACACGGTCTTCTCCGGGTCGATGTCTTTGTGACTTTGATCCACATATCCAAGTTGAACTGTGTCACCCACAGTAAACGTTCCTGAATCAGGTTGCTCTTCTCCCATGATCATTCTAAACAATGTTGATTTACCAGAACCATTCGGTCCGATAACGCCAACAATGCCATTGGGAGGTAGCGTAAAACTCAGATCATCAATAAGTAGATGATCAAATCCTTTGTTCACACTCGTTGCTTCTATTACATCGTTACCCAGTCTTGGACCATCAGGAATGAAAATCTCAAGCTTAGCTTCTTTCTCTTTAGGTGATTGACTAAGTAGCAGGTCGTAGTTTTTCAAACGTGCTTTCGACTTGGTCTGTCTCCCCTTGGGGTTCATTCTTGACCACTCCAATTCACGCTCCAGCATCTTCTGTCTTTTGCTCTCTTGTTTCTCTTCCTGCGCCAGACGCTTGGATTTCTGATCCAACCAGGTAGAGTAATTGCCTTCCCAGGGAATGCCCTCTCCTCTATCCAGTTCAAGAATCCAACCAGCAACATTATCAAGGAAATAACGATCGTGTGTCACCGCTATCACGGTTCCTTTATACTGCTGAAGGTGCTGTTCCAACCAATACACAGACTGTGCATCCAGGTGGTTAGTTGGCTCATCCAGCAATAGAATGTCTGGCTCCTGAAGCAATAGCCTCGTTAACGCCACCCTTCTCTTTTCACCACCAGAGAGGTTTTCAATCTTTCGATCACCTTCCGGACAGTGCAGAGCGGTCATCGCCCTTTCCAATTTGGAATCCAGATCCCATGCATCCAATTGATCGATCTTTTCCTGAAGTTTCGATTGTTCCTCGATCAGCTTCTCCATGGCATTGGGATCCTCCAGTACTGCCGGATCGGCAAACTTGTTGTTCACCTCCTCGTACGCCTTTAAAGCTTCTGAAGCTTCTCCCATCCCTTCTTCAACAATCTCCTTGACTGTTACATTAGGGTCAAACGTAGGTTCCTGTGGAAGGTATCCGATGCTGTAACCATCACTGAAATGTACTTCCCCCGTATGGGATTTGTCTTCTCCAGCAATGATCTTCAGTAAGGTGGACTTACCAGACCCGTTCATACCCAGGATTCCAATCTTGGCTCCATAGAAGAACGACAGGTATATATCCTTCAGGATTTGCTTGCCTTGTGGGGTGTTCTTACCCACTCCCACCATTGAAAATATGATCTTCTTATCGTCTGACATAGCGCTGTTTTGGCGTTAGAAAATGCAATATCTAAAAAGCTCTCAAAATAAAGCCGTAAATTTGATACATGCGTAATCTTTTGATAGGTGCTCTTGCCATTGGTTTAGGGCTGATTGGATGTAAGAATCCGGATCCAGTTAAAGGATGCACGGATCGTGTTGCAGAGAATTTCAATTACCTCGCAGTGGAAGATGATGGTTCATGTATTTATACAGACACCACTATACAACTATGGAATGATGGCCAGTTTGGATTCTTCGGAGATCAAAGCACTGGTGGACTTATTCTTTCTACGTGTGCCGGTGTGGCGGATACTTCAAGAGCGTTCATCGACTCTACTTCATTGGATTTGATGATCGTTTCCGACACAATGGGAGACTTTGGATTCAACCTATCTATTGCCAACAAGAAATCTGCAGAGAATTTCAAGAATGGCTACCTGGTGTTTGATGCCATGCTACCAAAAAACAGCCCTCTTCAATACTTCGACATATTGATGGAAGGCAACAACTGTTTTGACATCAACAACTGTCTGCACATCTGCCAGAGTGGTGGCGTAACCATTACAACTTATCAGTTGGACACTTTAATGACTAAGGTTGTAATTCCATTGAATGACTTCCACGGAAGGAAACTAACGGACTTCACCAATGTGATGACCTTGAGGCAAACAGCGGGTAAGTCTGATACCGTTTTGGTGATCAACAACATCCGTTGGACAACGATGCCAGAGACCAATTGATCTGGTCTTTAGCGATTTAGCATAACCATTTCGTTATTGATTCGTATCTTAACGTAACTCCGTCACGTTATGAAAACTACTATCCGCCTATTCCTAGCTCTATTTCTAAGCATTTTCTTCTATCAGAAGACCGAAGCACATGGTGTGCAAGTCGCCTATTGTGCGAGTTGTAAGGACCTGACGATCTACATTGAGCACTGGCATGGAACAGCGATGGATACCGGTACAGTTACCATCCAGATTCTTACTGCAACCGGCACATTCAATTACACAATACCGCCCTCATCATACATTAACAACACACCGCTGGGTAGTCTGCCTTGCCCTGGTGGACCGCCAACAACCATAGGTAGTTGTACGCCACAGGCTAACACCTATAACGATTGGAATGTATATACGATGCCGGGTGTCGGTTGTGGTCAACTGATCGCAATAAATGTGATACAGGGAAACAGCATTATTATTACAGATTGCGGAGGAATGTATCCGATCTCTACTCCAGCGTTTATGGTTCCTTGTGATACCAGTGTTACCCCAATTCCGGTAAGTGATCAGGCAGTATGTGAAGGGGATCCGTTCAATGCGATCAACTTCCCTCCTTTCCCTGGTTATTCTTATAACTGGACGAATTCTGATCCAACCATTGGACTAGCAGCTAGTGGTTCAGGAAGTATTTCAGGATTCATTTCAAGTCAGGTTGCAAGTACGAGAACAGCGGTGGTAAGCGTTACACGCGGTTGTGCAGACACAACATTTAACTTGACTGTATACGATGGACCAACAGCGAACTACAGCAGTACTCAAGCCTGTGACGGAGATACAATGTTCTTTCAGGATCTCAGTGCTCCCAACGTAACGAAACGCTACTGGGATTTCGAGAATAACGCTACGATAAACGATTCAGTGGTGAATACGGGTTATCTGTTCCCTGGCCCTGGCACCCACAACGTCCGAATTGAAGCTGTTGACAGCAATGGCTGTACAGGTAGCAGCGTGACACAAATTACGGTTGACCCTCTTCCTGTTGCAGCATTTACGCACAGTGATACCGTATGCCTGGGTGGGATATTCAATTTAACTGATGCGAGTTCTATTTCTTCGGGATCAATTGCCAGCTGGGACTGGGACATCAATAACGACAATAGCATTGAGTACACTTCGCAGAACACCACACACTCCTTCGGAACGGCAGGTAATTACCCCATTGAGCTGCGGGTAACTTCCAATGCCGGATGTCTGGACTCTATTGTTAGCAATATAGAGGTGGTTTCATGTGCGGGAATTGGAGAGCACAATCTTGGCAATCTGGACATATACCCTAACCCAGCGAACAAAATGCTGAGTGTAGATTTAACAGACGTAACAGCTACCAACATGTCTGTAACTGTAATGAACCTGGCTGGTCAGACTGTAAAAATGAGCACTGTCTTTGGCAATAGGATCAATTACATTGATGTTTCCACTATTGCGGTCGGAACCTATATGGTAATTCTTTCGGAGGATGGTGCGGCTACGCATAGAAGCAGATTGGTGGTCTCAGAGTAAAACACATCACATCGTTCAATACAATTGTTAACTTCACGGCTCCGATTGAGCATTCTGTGGTCAGTTGGCAAAACTGACAGCATGAAATATTTGATCTACCCTTTTCTTATCCTCGCTTTGATCTTCACTGGATGTGGAGATTCTGAGGAAACACCTGCGGATGGAACTGATGGGGCGGCAGCTTCTGAACAGCCCCCTACTCAACCGCCAGCCAATGTTCAACCAGGTATTCCGGAAGGTGTTCTTCCAAGTGCAGAATACACGGACGATGAACTTGGCCTTTTCGTTGACGCCCTGATCAAGATTCAGGAGCTTCAGCAAGCGGAACAACCAAAAATGCTTGCCGTTATTGAGGAACATGGGCTCACCGTAGATAGATTCAATATGCTCGCCCAGCAGATGCAACAGACCGGCAAGGCTGAAGGTACTCCTGAAGAACAACAGGCGTTTCAAACCATTACACAGAAGTTCAATGAAATGCAGAAGGCCATGGAACCTTCTTATGAAGCTGCTGTTAAGGAAACTGGAATGGATGTGGGCAAATACCAGCAAATCAACATGGATGCGCAGCAGAACCCACCGTTGGCTCAAAAGATACAGATGATGATCATGGCCAAGATGGGACCTCCTCCGGGAGCCATTCAAGGCGCACCACCGCAATAGCCTTATTTATCTTCTCGAAACCGATCAGCCATTTGATCGAACCTGACATCACCGGTTAATCTGTAAAGGGTTCGCAATTGCCGTATGTGAACCTCATGGTAATAAGGATTCTTCACATCGTACTTGAGGCAGTAGAAACTATCTGACAGGGTATCCCGAAACTGATCACCATGCTTGATAATGGTACTTAGCGAGGCCTGAAGCAGTTCTTTCACTTCCGATGTGCGCTCTACAACGTAGTAATCATGCACGCCATAGATAGCCCATATCATTCCGTTCAGCACATGGCTCGGACGCTCGTGTGGGTATTCCTCAAACCATAAGTTTCCCTTCTCATCCACACAAGACACCCACGGTTCGTGCTGTGATTTCATCCGGTAAAGCGAGCGATATACCTGGGCGGCAGCCACTCTATATTTCTCTTCACCTGCTACCTCGTACAATCGACTGAAGACTGACAATGCCTGACCCTGCGCCATTGCCGAAAACCATGGCGCCTTCATATGATCACGCTCGTAGAGAGTGTATTTGTAGTTGTATGGAAAGAGCAAACAGTAGTCTATCTCATACCCCAATCCAATGAGCTTGTCTGCATGTGCTCTCGCTAATTCAAGATCCTCTGGATTTTTCAATCTGTTGTAGAGATCTATAAGTGCCAACGCGCGTGTGCACATGGCAACAGGATGGTAACTAAGTCGGTCTGTGTACTTGTGCATGGTAATTCCACGGTCATCCACATGTGCTTGCGAAAGCAAAGAGCGGACGGTATCAGCATACGGCCGTTCATTCCACTCTGGAATTCTAATCTCAATAACATCTGCGATGAACTCCGTTCCATTACAACTATCCTTTACCGGATAAACGGAGCGCATCGCATCGTAATGTTCAATGGCGTATCTCCCCGGAGGAGGTTTGGAACAAGACAGCGACACCAGTGCCATTAGTACGAGGTAGAATGGACGCATGTAGGATAGATGTCAATCGGAAATGAATCCTTGCTTCCTACTTTTTCTGCTCAATCTTTACTGCTTCAGAAACAGGTATGCGCTTCCCATCCAGATAAGCGATCACAAACACATCATTGAACTGCGCCTGTCCCTTCAAGGTTTCTTTGGCCTTTCGGGCAGAAGAGTAATTATCAAACAATCCCGCTATGTATCTCAGGTAAATCTTATCAACCTTCTTTTCCTGCTCCAGCGATAAAGGGAAGACGCCTCCAAATGCCTCTTCAGGTTTTTTATTGGAGAAAAAACCCAGCTGAACCCTATAGACCAATCCTTTGGGTAAAGTAACATCTGCGGGAATAGGATTGTCTTCGGAGTAGAAGTCATTCTTCATCGTGGTGAAAACCTGGTTGTCTACCTCTTTGAACACTTCTTTACTCCACGCCTGACGAATTGCCAATAACTGCTCACCGCTCATCTTGATCCTTTCCTCAAGTTGCTTCTCTTCTTTTTTAAGATTGGCCAATAACTCTTTGTCAACAGTGCCCTGTTTCCCACTCTCGATCCGCGCGATTTCCTGTTTCACGTCTACCAATCTGATCTTATAAAGGTCCTTTATGGTACTGTATGAATACTCATCTACCTCCAGGCGCTTCACATCTCTATTGTTCAATTCTCCTGCTATAAACAAGGAAGCGTAGTAGGCATAATTGGTAGCGTAACCGAGATCCAGGATGGTTTTTTGCATCCAAATCGAGCAGTACTTACTCTTCGGACTCTTCTTGCTCTTCATTAGCCGCTCCCTGCTTCCGTAAAGCAATTGTTCGGTTTTCTTCATGTGCGCCTCAGCAACAACAATGCTATCGTGGCAGGCCTGCAAAGCACTGTCTGCATAATCCAAAGCAACTTCGGCCAGCACATAAGCTGTATCTATATCTCCCGTGTTGTTATTGCTGAAGTAACTTCTGCGTACGTACTCGTAGCTATAATTGGAAAACTGCGCGCTCAGAATAGCATAAGCCTGCGCCCTGTTTTCATACTCCGCAGGATCGATTGGATTTAGCTTAATCTGACCATAAGACACTGTAAAACAAAACATTACAAGGTGTGATATGATGAAAATTCGCCTCACTGACCTAAAATTCGTAAATTTATGGGTTAAACGAAGGGTTAGATGGGACGTATTCGTCAACATAGCATTGTTGCCATCCTTATTGCACTGATCTGTTTCAGTGGATCTGTGTACGCTCAAGAACCTACCAAGGAAGAGAAGCAAGCACAGAAGGAAGCTGAAAAACAAGCCAAAGAAGAGGCAAAAAAAGCGGAGAAGGACAAAAAGGCTTTCGAAAAGGAACAAGCGAAAACTGCCAAAGAAGAAGCTGCTAAAGCTGAAGCAGAAGCTACCGAAGAAGGTGGTGGAGGCGACAAGGCCAGCACAAGCTGGGGTGTACCGTTTGATGGTGCTTCCATTCAGGCGGGAATGGGTTTCACATGGTATCATGGTGATCTCGCTCCGTACCTGGTCTTCCCTAAATGGTGGAGAACGAAATACGATTACGATAACGAGGAAACAAAACCGTACAGAGAGCATTTCCATGATGCGATGAAGGCCAGCCTTCAAAGAGAGATTGCTTACGGCCTGGGAGCGGGGTTCCAGTTTCAAAAAGGAAACTTCAGAAGTGGTCGCCAAAACGGTAAATACGCGGAGCCCGTTTCATTTCAAACCAATTTCTACGACATCGCTCTTGTGGGAACTATCGATTTGAATGAAGTGGCGTTCAAGAAACGTAAGTACAGAAGGCTCTGGTTTCAGGGATTCTTTGGGTGGGGTGCTGCCTGGTACAGAACCTACCAGGTATGGGACAAAACAGGCAACATCCGCAATTTCTACGGATATCAAGAGTATAATGGCACACAAGCCACAGCACAGAAGCAACTAGGTCAAAAAGATCCCCGCCTCAGAACATGGACATTCCCTGTAGGAGTGAACATGGGTTGGAGATTGAATTACAAAACAGACCTTACCGCATCTTACACATTTACCAGTACATCTACTGATTACATGGATGGATGGTTTAGAGATTGGACTGCAAGAGACAAGTACAGTTCTTTGGTGATAGGTATCCGCTATAACTTCAATAGAGATCCTGAAGGTCCTTACAAGGTGAACAAGAAGCCTAAAAAGGAAAAGGAAGATGAAAATGGTGAAGCAGATGATTCTTCTGGTACACCTGACCGTGGTGGAATCCTTAAAGGCCTGTTTGGTGGCAAGGGCAATGTGAAGCCCAAAGAAGAGGACAAGTTGCTTGACCTTCGTTTGAAGATGTTTGAGACGCAACTCAAGCTGTTTGAAATGCAGTACTTGATGCAGGAAGGTGAAGATGAGAAATAAGCTTTTTCTCCTTGATTCGTGGGTGGCACGTCCGTTTAAGATATCAATCGTAACATTATCTCAATCAACCGCTTCGGAAAGAAACCCTGGGCAACGTTTTCGCTGACCTAACATTTGTCCGGAACAGGGTTACAGTAAGATCACGATGAAATCCATTTGTAAGACCCGAATGCAACGGTACACTCTGCTTATCCTGAGCATACTGTTCTACAATAGTTTTGCCTACTCTCAGAATCCTTCGTGGGATTGGACTCATTTTGCCACCGGCAATGGGGTGGATCAACCTCATGACATAGCGATAGACACTAATGGTAATGTGTGTATCACGGGTGAGATCATACGGACTATAACAATTAACGGCACCACTATAAACTCCAAGACGAATGGGTTTTACAGTGTTTTCATACTTAAGACCGATCCTTCCGGAAACATAATATGGGCCAATGTTGAAGGGGGAACAAATCATTCAGGTGGTAAGTCCATTGCAACAGATGCCAACAACAATGTTTATGTCACAGGTTATTTCAGCAGGAAAGCCTACTTCGGTAACGATAGTGCTACCGCGAATGGTGACAGCGATATTTTCCTGATTAAATATGACAGCAATGGAAACCTGCTTTGGCTCAGAACCGCGGGTTGCACTACCGATGTGTATCAGGGAGATATGGGTACCAGCGTTGGTGTTGATGCCAACAATGATGTATACATTACCGGACACTTTGAAAGCACCGCGTATTTTGGAAACGACTCTCTAATCGCGGTTGGGAACAAAGATGTCTTCCTTGCTAAGTACAACACGAACGGTGTTTTGCAATGGACAACCAGTGTCAAGGGACCTAACGGGATCTTGTGGCCGGTAATTGACGTGAAGGACAGCATAGTTCTTTCCGCAACCGGATATGGGGATATCTATTTTCCAAACGACACCATCTATGCCCAGGGGAACATAGGTAGTGCTTTTGTATCAAAGTACGATCTCAACGGTAACTTCCACTGGATGAGAGAAATGGGAGGTACGCAAAATCTACCACGTCCGGCCATAGCCGTTGATTCGTTAAGGAATATCTATTATGCTACATCAATCTCCGACACGTTCGATATTGATGGAATAAAACATATTCCTAATCAGCAACTTAGCCCTAATTTCTCTGACATACTGCTTGTAAAGTTCGATGTGAACGGCAATACGCAATGGGTTCGACAGGCCGGTGGCAAACTGAATGATATAGGCTACAACATTTGTGTGGATCCAAAATGCAACCAGGTAGTACTAAGTGGGTACGTTGATGACAATGCCATTTTCTCCAATGACTCTGTTGTGGTTAATGGATTGCAAGATTTCTATGTGTGTAAATATGACCAACAAGGAACCCTGATCTGGCTCAATCAAACTGTAAATGCAGATGGCGTTACGGAAGCCTATTTAGGAGGTGATATTGCAATGAATTCGGCAGGACATATTTATATGGCGGCAAACTTCCGAAACTCTATGGTTGTTGGCACTGACACAGGTTATGCGGCAGGCAACGACATCACTATGTTCTTGTCAAGACTGTCAGACCATGGTACACAAAGTGATTGCAACTTTATATACACAACCGCTAACGATGAATTGATGGGCAAAGGTGTGATGGTATATCCGAATCCCACATCAGACAGGATGGTAGTGGACGTGCGATCCACAGTTCACCAAATTGACGTGTACGATTACGCTGGCAAAAGGATTAGAAGTATAAATCAACCTAATCGAGAGATTGAGGTCAGCAATCTACCTACAGGATTGTACATAATGAAGGTGTATACACCCGAGGGTGTGCTAACCACAAAATTCGTGAAGCAGTAATAGATCAGTTACAGATCAGAATCCCCAGGTAAGCCCCCCGGTAATACTCATTTTGGCATTGTGGAAATACGTTGGTGTGTACTGATCTTTTAGTCCCCTGTGGTCTGTATACATTACCCCTACACGTGCGTGAATATCGTTGAAGATCTCGTAGCGCGTTTGAAAATGCACCCATTCTCCGTACCACTGCACAGCTTCTATCCACACAGAACCTGGGATGTTAGGAATTCCATTAACCAATTGCCACACGCTCTGAGGGCCTTTCAGCGCTCTTCTATACGATAATTGCACGTCCATTCGAGGAATCGGCTTGTACCCCAACTCGAGATATACTTCTTCCGCGTTTTCACCAAGGTAATGCCCCAGCGTGTAATCGTTGGATTCGAAGGTTAGCGTGGGGATCTCGTGGACAAATGCCCAAGGATTTGTGCGGGTGTACTCGAAAGTTACGTAGCTGTCCTTAAGCCCGAGATTGTTCATCTTAACCCCGAATTTGTTGCTCCAAAGGTTGGTGTGTTTATTGGCATCTAACATATTGGATATGCTCATCTCATCGATATACATCGAAGTGTATAAGTGGAAGTGCTTAAATATCCTTGAACTTATATCGAAGAACATCTGAGAATTCTGCCCTACTCTATTGGATCCTGCACCATTATAAGTATGATCCACAGATTTGAAGAACATGAAAGGTACCATGTATCCCAGCTGTGCACCACCATCCGCATATACCACCGAGTTACCCATAGACACCCACGTTCGCTTAAAGGGTCGGAATGATATCATATTGGCTGCCAGAAACTTATTGCGATACACTTCACGTGTTCCATTGGAATGAACGAACGTCTTTACGCTGTCTAAAACCTCGGACGCAAGGAAACCGTGCACATAGCTGAACTCAATCCATTCAACCGGATGAAGCTTCATGTTAACATATGCGAACGTTGGATTTCTTGCACCAAAAATGTTGGCGCCTGCGTAATTGTTTCCCCAGGTGAATCTATCCTTCACGATACCAATACTTCCCCAATCACAACCCCATGTTATACCGCCTCTCATTTCAGACCAATCGCTACGACCTCTGTTGGCTCCCTGGTTCAACTTATAGTTTGCACCCTGATCAGGTGTAAGGAAATCTTCATGCGCAAGAATCTCATTTACACCATTGTCACGTAAACTTGCCCAAAAGCCAAAGTTCTTGCCCACCGAACCCCAGGCTTCCGCCCCATTCCATCGATGAAACACAATACCACTGTCGTTAGACCATCCCTGACCACCAAAAATTGGATTAACCGTAATGGTAAAAAGTGAATCCTTATAGTAGAATAGGTCCAGTCTTTTGTCCCAATCCTTCCCAGGCTCAACCTCCTTATTGTAATCTCGCAGGTAAAAGTCAAGTTCACCCGATTGCCTGGTGGTAAGCTCGTTTCTCTTTTCCCGCAATTCCTGAAGCTTCTCAGAAATAAACTTCCTGCTGTATGGCTTCACAACGGAATTGAGTTGAATATGACCCTCATTGGCCACCTCGTCCAGGAAAAGATAAATGGAGCCTTCAATAGGCGCATTGACTACTTGAGAGAATGAGAAAGACGATACGAAAACTAATAGAAAAAGTAGGGAACGCTTAACTACTCCTTGCATTTCTGAACAGGATGTTGGTGGTTGCTTTGATAAAATACGACAAATCCGTTTTAAATGGAGATTCCTTGTACTCCCGAATATACCTGGCTTCACTCTCCATAATCTCAGGTAAGGTATCAGGCATGTCTGCGTAGTAAGGAGGAACCAATCCAGGTTTCACCAGTGACCGTTTCCGCTTGTGCGAGTCAGTATACAGACTCAGGTAGTGTGAACTTAATGGCCTTACCCCTACCAATTTGATCTCTCCTTTCAGGAAATTCAGGATCATGGGAATCTCATCAATCCACAGTTTACGAAGGACCTTTCCCCAAGTAGTTACCCGGAAGTCATTTTTGAACTTACCTCCCTTTTCAAGGCTATTGGTTTCATACACATAATCCTGCAGAAATTCGGCATAGGGATGCATTGTCCTGATCTTATACACGAATATCTCCTTGCCTTTTGCCCCCATTCGCTTCATTCGGAAAAAGGGACCCAAATTCGGTTTTCTTTTGATGGGTCCTTCGCTCACTTTCTTTCCAGTGAAATAGAGCATGTTGTTCACTTCCTCCACATCGAGGATCCTAAAACCATTGTAGACGAACCTTCCCAGCGATTCTGTTTTGCTCAAAACCTGGTTCCTGCCAGCAGTAAGCAACATGTAGAACCACCTTGTAAAGAAGAGTTTAGGGAACACACGCTTGAAGATGAAATCAAATCCGAAGTAGATCTGGCCTATAACAGGTGGAAATTTCCTGAAAAGTCGCTTCCTACGCAGCAACTTGGTCTCCACACATCCCACAAAAATACCGTTGTCCTTCAGCTTGGAATTGGCGCATTGAAGAAAGCTATTGATGTCTCGAATGTCATTGATGCGCTGCAGATTGATCAACGTATCGAAATGGTGGTCTTTTAACCTATCGATGTTGAAGACCTCATTGGTCATCTGCACCTCAACCTCACCGTGATGAAGGTTCACCTTTTGTCCGATGTAATTACTTACATCCAGACCTACATACCGGGCTATGATATCCGCACTAGTCATACCTCACTCAACAGTTTATCCAGCCAAAAAGCCGTTACATCTACCTTATCCTTCAGCATCTTCTGTCTCCGTTCCTCCCAGATACTGCGATCACTAAGGTCTAAAATTTCATTCACTTTCTCGCCAATAGTGTGGACTTCAGACGGAATTACCCCCAAAGTAAGTAGGTATTTGTGCTGAAGTTCCTCCAGATATCCTAGTCGACCCACAAAGTCGTTACACCTTACAGAGGGAGTACCCAATACCGCAGCTTCAGCGGTCATGGTTTGACTATCTGATACGAGTATGTTGGCAAACGCCAAAGCGTGATGAATCAGGTTTGGTTCAATGTTTATACGGTAAGGCTCCAACTCAGGTTCAAGTTTTCGCTCAGTTGTGATGTATACCTCCCCGAATTCCTTTAATTGTTCGACCAGTTGGGTGGCAATAACGTTGTCAATACCCTCAATTCCCCCGTCATGATGGGCGTCTAGGGCACTAAATCGAAGAATACTGTACGAATCTCCCAATTGAGCCACCCTTGAGTGGTCTGGGGTGAAATAATCGGGATGTAAGTATGCCAGTTCATGATATCCTTCGTACCCTATTTTCTTAGTGTTGTAAGGTGAAATATCACAGCAATTAGGTGCAAACACCTTTGTAGCGTATCTAAAGCCAAATCGTGACAACATTGGAACGGCTTCCGAATCATCCTCATTTAGAATGAACGACTTCTTGCCCATCAGATTCCCGACATGGGTGATGACGATATCTGTACCAATGAGCACATCTGGTTTGAACTCCTTGGAAATACGCCACAACTCCTTTTCGCGCTTCATTACCTCCTTGATAAGTCCGGACATTCCTCCCTTGCTTCGGGGAGCCAAGCGTTCGATATCCCAGGGTTCGTTCTCCAGCAAATCAAACAACACATCCTTTCCCCTGGCAACCACCTTCACCTCGTGTCCCAATTCCAATAACCTGGCAATAAGGAACTTGACATTGTGATAGTGGGCCGGATGCCCCATGTAAGCGAGCAGCCTCATAATGCAAGATACCTTGACTCCTTGCTAAGGAACAGATGGGATTTGCAAACTTCTGAACAGTGGAGGTTTAATAGCTAGAACGTTTCGGCCAGCATCGCCTTTAGATCTCTCAACCTGAAGACCTTCTTACCTTTCTTGCGGAATTGCCTGGCCTGAGCCCTTGTAGGTGCATAATTGTAGCTGGTTGGCCACTCCGGGTTCATAGGCGCCATTGGCCCAACGGAAAGCCGATCGAGACAGTGTATGATAGCACCGGGCATCAACTTCTTGGTCTTCCATGCCAATGAAAACTGGGTTTCATCAGGAGCAATTTCAACCATATCCTGAAACAGTATTTGCCCCGCATCTATCTTCTCTACCATCTCATGTACCGTAATACCTCCTTGCTGGTCTCCTTCAAACAGCGTCCACCATGTGCCAAAAACACCACGATGCCTGGGCAACAGCGAAGCATGAAGATTGATGCAGTATTTGGCACTATCAAGTAAAGGGCGTTGGAATAATTGTGGAGGTGAAATGCTCACAATCACATCAGGTGTTAATCTTCTCACTTCTTCTACAAAGGACACTGCATTGATATCCTCGGTTTGGAGCACTGGAATCTTCTTTGCTGTAGCAAGTTCCACAATCTGTCTACCCATCAAGCTGGTCATCCCATACGCCCAAACCACGCAGTACTTTTCCCACAGTGTATAAATTCTCAATCGCTCCTTCAGATAAGCCCACCTGGACTTTTCCTTTCTCTTCGCCTCCAGCACACATACGCCAACAACCTCATGTTGTTTGTTGCTCAGCAGAGCTCGAACTACCTTGTAGATAAAGAACGGTTCCTGCTGTGTAATAATGACGTACTTCATTTCAACCACTTCTTAACCACGTTCTTCACTCCCTGCTTTGCCCTTTCTGTATACCACTCCGTATTGCTATCAGTCCACCTCTGAGGATGGATATTCTGCATGATGCGCTCGGGCATTTTTGCTTCCCTGAACTTCGAGATCAGATCATGGGTAGAATCAACATCAACCTGGATACCTTGCTCAACGTAGTCACGTACACTTACGCTTGTATCATTCCATCGGCCTCCGGTATCTGTCAGGTAGAACAATTTTGAAAAATCGAAATCCATGTAAGGTTCGCATGTCAATCCCAACGATTTGTAATCGTGAGTTTTCCATAGATCGCGATTGTCCCATTTAGACATTGGACTCCCATGCATTGTGATGGTGTTTACCGGATATAACTCCCGCAATTGATCAAGGTTTCGCTGAAATGACTCCCATGCCTTGTCTAAATCTCCGTTGTTCATAGCCAGATCTTCGTAATGGTAACCAATCTCATGTCCCATCTCAGAGATCTCACGGATCATCTCTTCATTGTAGCTTTCCTTCACCATCCTGAAATAATAGGTAGCACGAAATCCTGTGTCAGCTTGAATCAACGCTGTCCGAACAGAATTCTCAGGTTTTTTGTCCACATCCTGTCTAAGAACCAAAACTTGCGACATTTCCGAATCATAGTCCTGAACAGCTATTCCCACATACCCCGCATCCTTCACAGCTTGCATCCACTGCTGGTACACGACCAAAGTAAAATCTTTATCCACGAGCTTTTTCGTATTCAGTTATAGCAAGGTACATCCAAGCTTGCGCCCACCTCATCATTGGCGTACGCATCTTATACATAGGGTATTTTCTGTATTCAAAATAACCCTTCTCATTCCAAAGCTGATCTATGGTAGCATCAAGAATCTTGCGTGAGAGGTCCAGGTACCTTTCATTCCACCGTTTACCTCTGGCAAAAGTGATGACACCCTGACTCTGGTTATGGATATCAAGCGGCCAACGCTTCGGCCACCTGTACAGGCACAGTCCATTGCCATCGAATTGCATTGTCGCATAAAAGTCAAGTCCCTTCTCAATAGCCATCAAGACCTCAGCACTTTTGTAACCTGTCTCGTCAACAACACTATTGATCGAATCTATCACATAGCCCTGATGGAAATCTACTTGCTTACGCTCCTTCCCGGTTTCTATATCCATGCTATAGTTCCAACACCCATTGGGTTGTTGTTTGGATACCACAAAATCCACCAGAGATTTAGCATCTGCCGCATCCTGTTCACTTCCAAACAGCCTGTACGTACTCCCAAAATGCTGAGCCCCCAACAAACTGGCATTATAGCATACGTCCTCAGCAACGGTCGAGTAACTCACACTCCTTCCTATCTCATGATCAGTCCAGGCCAGCTCCTCTCTCATGAAGGTTGATATACCTTCAAGCAGCGACTTTAGTTCGTCTGAAGGTTGAACATCATAGCACCTAACCAAGGCTTGGCTTACAAATCCTGTAACCACAATTGTTGGAGAGTATGCTGGCAAGAATTTTACGGGGCTAGCCCAGTCAAAATGGTATCCCCATCCATAACCCCTAAAACCAGAAGTAGCAACCTCCTTCAGTGAAGTAAGAAGCGGCTTGAACTTATCCGTTTTACCCTCAATTGCATAAGCCTGGAGCATGAGTGCCAATGTTTTGGGATTCAAACCAGGTTTGATCCTCAACGTCTTTCTCAAGTCGATGGGTGAACGTTTCTGAAGTTGTATCGCAAGCACGGGTGGCCACTTTCCCTTCTTTAGTACTTTCCAACTGGTATTCAGGGTATCATAAGGATCCCAACCGATATAGTCGGCATCTTCAATAAACTGCCCCAGTTGTGACTTGACCTTTTCTATACGAGCGTCATCCATTACTGGATCACGATTTTGTCTCCCCCTTTCTGAATGGATTCGATGCAAGCGAACGTCACGTCCATTGTATGGACGCTTTGTTCAAAAGGAATGGGAATCACTCCTCCCTTCAGGTAATCTACGTAACGCTCCACCTCGTTCTTGAACCCTTTATCCTGCTTACCTGCTTTTTCCTTCTGAACACTGTTTCCGTAAATCGCAATTGTTCTAAAGTCATCTATAGACGCAGACACGCTTCCACTGGAAATTTCGAAATACTCTTTCGGCAGCTGTGCGTTGCCATTAGAGAAGTAGTTGATACTGGCAATACTGCCATCTTCAAAGTAAAGATTAGCGGTAATGGTATCGGCTGGCGTTTCACTCCCTGGCCCGGCACTGATGGCACTTACCGACTTCACTTTACTACCAGACATGAAAATGCAATAGTCAATGAAATGGCAAGCTTCTCCAATGATTCTTCCACCACCAAGCTTGATATCGTGCACCCAATGATCCGGAGGTAATTGACCCGCATTCACACGGTACATCATCGCCTTAGGCAGGTCTTCAGACATGGCCTCTCTTATGCGTTCTGTAAACGGAGCAAACCTTCTATTAAAGCCTACCATCACATCGCCTTTGGACGTGCCATAGACCTTGACGATCTCATCGAGTTCCTCCCTGTTCATGCACAACGGCTTCTCAACAAATACCTGCTTATCCTGCTTTAAAGCTTCCATTACAAATGCGGCATGAGATTGATGGCGTGAAGTAATGAATACCGTGTTCACGTCTTTATCAGACCAAACTTCCTCTGGGTTATCAGTTGCACCAGCAAAGCCAAATTTCTCATGAGAATTGAGGGCGCTGGCAGGTGAATTGTTACACACCACCTTGAGGTCTACGTGTCCTTGCAGGTTAGGTAAAAGAAAAGATCTTGCGAATTTACCTGCACCCAGAAATCCAACCACAGGTTTTCCGGTACCAGCAAACTCCTTGTAGGTTACACTGCGGTCCAGTTCATGGTCTCCTATGTATTCGAAAACCAGCGCTCCCTGAAGTGATTCCTCTCCAACTACTTTATCGTAAGCCTCAACTGCGTTTGCAATACTGTATGTATCGGCAATCAGTGGTGCAATATTCAATTTGTCCTGAGCCAGAAGGTCCACGAACGCATCCATGTTACGTTCTTCCGTCCATCTCACATATCCGATCGGATAATCCATCCCATGCTCCTCGTATGCTGGATTGTGCCTACCAGGGCCATAGCTGCTCGACATTCTTAAATCCAACTCCTTTCGGTAATAAGGTTTTCTCTTAAAACCCGTATTCACCGCGCCTACGATAACTACCTTACCTTTTACCCTACACAGCTCACCGGCAAGATCCACCGGATCAGTAGATGACGAACCAGCAGTTATGATGACGGCATCCGTTCCATATCCGTTGGTAATTGTATTTACCTTTTCGAACAACTGCTCATCTGCCCGAAGGAAGGCATCAAATCCAAGTTCCTTCACACGCTCAACAGCAGCGCTATCAATATCCACACCGATGGCTTTAACCCCAGCTACTTCCAACAGATTGAGCGTAAGTTGACCGATGAGTCCTACCCCTATCACAACACAATTCTCTCCTAATCTGAGATCTGCCTGTCTTACACCCTGCATCGCTATTGCCCCAATGGTGGTAAAAGCAGCATACTTAGGATCTACTCCTGATGGAAGTTTAGCACACAAATTGGCAGGAACCGCGACCACCTCTGCATGATTGGCGGAGCTTCCTCCACATGCAACAAAATCTCCCTTTTTCAAATGCTGCACACCGGGCCCCACCTCAAGCACCTCACCTGCACAGCTATAACCTAAGGGTGATGGCGACTCCAATCTATCCTTTACCAAGCTATAAGTTTCCTTAAGACCATGGGTTTTTACAGATTTGATCACCTTCTTCACCTCTTCCTTACGCGACTTGGCTTTTTCTATATAGCCAGCACGTGCATCTTTCACCGTTTTACCTTCGGTGCCAGCAGAGATTACCGAATAATGGTTGCGAACGAGCACATAGCCTTCCCTAAGCATAGGAAATGGCACATCCTCCACAAACATCTTCCCGTCTTTAAGATTCTGGAATAACTGCTTCAAATTAGATTGGAATAGCTGAAGCTAAGATACAAAAAGAGGTCTCCCTCACACGTCTACTTCATGCTCGTACATCCATCGTTCCAGCGCGGCAATGGCAAATAGAAGCGCTGAATTGTCTTCTTTACCGCTAACATGAAGATCAACCGCACGCTGTACCTCCTGTGGTTTGAAGAGCCCTACCTCGTTCAACCATTCCTGATCAACGATGGTGCTAAAGCGGCCAGGTTCACTGAATATGCTACGCAAAGGCATGCCAAATCCCGCCTTCCTTCTTGAAATGATCTGTTTGGGCAATACTTTTCGGTAAGCATCTTTCAAGATCTTCTTGGTGCCCATTCTACCGTCAATTTTGTGGGAGGGGTCAATTGCAAATGCCAGTTCAACGATACGGTGATCCAGGAACGGCACACGGTTCTCAACACTATTCGCCATGCACATGCGGTCCATGTACAAGAGGTTCTTCTGAAGGAAGTTGTTGCGCTCGAAATCCCGAATGCCCGACCACACATCTCTACCTGAACCGAAATATTTGGTCAGGATCCGTTCGTGGTTGTTTCCCGGTCTTCGCAACAACTCCGTGGCCCTATTGAAACTACCAACAACTCCAAACTTGCCGTACTTCAATGGATCATCACCGTATTCACCCAGCTTCTTAAAGTATCGCTTGTACGCCTTGAATCTTCCCGTTCCAGCATTCATGCTGGCCATGCGTTTGAGCACCTGTTTTCGGACTCCTCTGGGCATCCACTCGAGGTATCTGCTTAATCTTGTGAGTTGGTGGCCTGCATAACCAAGGAACAACTCATCAGCCCCCATACCTGTCAGAATTACTTTCGACTGCGCACTGGCCCTTTGCGTGATCAAATAAGCTGGAATCTGTGATGCGTCAGCTATCAGATCGTCACCATAGTGCACCACCGTATTCAGATGATCTTTACTTAATTCACTATCACCAATAGGCACCAGGGTGAGATCCATTCCCCATTGGGTGGCAAGTTGCCTGGCGTATTCACTATCTGCGGTAGTACCTTCTTTCTGGACATCCCTTTTGGATTTAGATGCGCAGTAGTGCTTCAATTCCTGATGATCCTTGATGTGCCAAGCGATGATACTGGAATCAACACCACCCGAGAAAAAGGTACCTACTGGTACGTCTGAAATCAGCCGTGCTTCGGTAGCATTGCCGACAAGGTGAAATATCTGGTCTCTTGCATCACTGTATCCTATTCCCTTTAAGCGTTCAACAGCATTTTCCAGGTCATACCAGTGGAACACCTCCAGCGTATTCTCTTTAATGTCCACCTCGATATATGCCCCTGGCGGCACACGCTTCACACCTGAGATTAATGTTTCATCTTCAGGTGTGTACTTGAAAACGAAGTAATCCGTAATGGCATCATGATTAAGTCTGGGATGAACTCCAGATGCCAGTATGGCCTTGATCTCTGATGCAAAAACGAGCTGCTCCTTGCTGGCATGATAGTACAGTGGTTTGATTCCCATCCGGTCCCGAACGATCCACATTCGTTGATCTTCATGATCGTACCAGACAAATGCAAAAGCTCCATTCAACCTGTCAAGAACTTTCATACCGTACTTCAATAACAGCTGCATCAAAACCTCTGTATCTGAGGTCGTATTCAGCTCCACTTCAGGGATCAACTCCCGATGCAGTTCTTTGTAATTGTATATCTCGCCATTGTATATGAGCGTGTAGCGATCGTAACTGATCATCATTGGTTGGTTCGCTCTATCACTCAGGTCGAGAATCTTTAACCTGGTGTGCCCCAGGCCAACAATGGCATTTCTGGATTCAAGGGTAATGCCATACCTGTTGTCTGGACCACGATGGTCCAGGGTTTGCATCATTCTCTCCAGTGGAAGTTCATGAATCCCAACGTAACCACAAATGCCGCACATTATCCCTGCAAGGTTTTGTCGATGGCTTCCTTAAAAGCCGCAACCATGTGTTCTGAGGTATATCCCTGTTCGTAGATCTTACGGCTTTCCAACCCCATTTGTTCTCTCTGGTCTCTAGCTTGAATAACTTGTTCAACCGCTTTAGCAATTGCTCCAGGTTCAGGATCCCCCAATAAGAAACCGTTGATCTGGTCATGAACGCAATTGCGCATCGCCCCACGGTCTGTCGCAATAATCGGAAGCCCCATGGCACTTGCCTCAACAGTTACCCAAGGATGACCCTCCGGATCTACAGGTGTAAAAATGAAGCAATCAGCATTCGCAAACGCATTCCATTTCTCTTCACCGCTTACGGGTGAATGTGTGTTTACCTTTTCTGTCAAGCCCTTTTCTTCAATGAACGACTTACATTCAGTTTCATAATCTTTCTCGTGCCAGGCACCATAGGCATGGAGTTCCCAATCCAATTCCTTTATTTCATTCAGGCCATGAAGTAGCTCAAGAAATCCTTTGCCTCTTACAAAGTTCGATAGATACAATAACCTTGTTCTATCGCCTACTGTTGTTCGTTCTCTCCTGTCAATATCACAACCATTGGGTACCACATGAATCTTATTTTCTTCGTAATGGTGCTCAAACAGATACTTTAGATTGTCACCCAAAACGATTACACCAGCGGTATCACCCAAGGTTTCATCAACCAGTCCTTTTACCCTTTTGGATGACTGGTCATACCAGTTTTTGAAATTGCTACCTCGCAAATGGACAATACACTTTGTGCGAAAATGCGAGGCAATCTTTACAAACATTGAATCCTTGTAGAAGCCTGGAGTTGTCTGACTGATCGGAACAATAATCAGGTCGGGATCTTCTTGCTTCAAGAGCTTCTTCAGCAGCTTTTGCTGGCGCCAAACATGAACGACCTTTTTTGGGCTCTTTTTGCCAAACCCACTCAACTTTCTGTTAAGAGAAGTGTCAAAATGAATCAGCTCGTAATGATCTGCCAGGGATGAATTGAGCAGCACTTCAGTAGCTACTGCCGGTCCGATATATGGCGGTGGCAGCTTACCCAACAATACTATTTTGGCCTTCGTGCTCAGGTGATTTTCTTTTTGGGAATAGAGAGGTAAGCAAATATGGACAGTTGAATATACATGAAAGGAGGATAGAACGTTGGGGTTGTTGTAATCGAGTAAAGCAGTAAGATCACGAATGATCCATAGCACAGAAACTTCAGTGCGGGTACTCTTCCCCTTACCCTGTTCACCAGGTTAAAGAGCAACATCACGTAAGTGATCAAACCAACAAATCCGGTTAGGAATAACATCCTTAGGTAATCATTGTGCACACCAACACCTACGAAAGGTGCCGCATAATCCATACTCAAAGGCATACCCAGGAACTGCGCATAAATCGGCATTTCCGAAAATACTTCCATGCAGTACTGCCATCGCCCCACCCTACCATGCAGAAGCTTGGAAGTTTCCAATTCACCTTCGTAAACAGCAATATCTGTTTCTACAAGTGGGTTTATCTTCTCCGCAAAAATGTCCCAGCCAAAGAAGACCATTCCTACTATGGCTAGACCAAGGATCAGGAAAGTTGCCCCTTTATTGGCTCTGGCAATGTAGACAACAGACAGGATCGTTATCAGCCCGAAAATACCCACCGTAGCTGTATGATTAATTCGGAACAGCGCAAATAAACAGAGCAAGCCGACAAGGATGAACTCAATCATTCTTCGTTTTCGCATTTTCTTATCTGTGGTCTGCATGTACCTGTAAGCCATCACCAGCATGCCAAACGTGATATAAATGGCATAGTTCATTACATCACCGAAACCTCCTTGTACCCTTTCCAATCCGCGAGACACTTGTACCGAAATAGGGTTGACCAGTACCTCATACATGAAAATCCCAACTACAAACAATCCCGAATAGAGGAAGGCCTGAAGGATTCCATCCATGTCTCTTTTGCCACGTAGCATCTTTCGAAGGAAGTAGAAGAGATAAACCGGCATTCCCAGTTTCAGAAGGTACTCATACGAACGAAGGTTCAAAGGATCAGCAAGGATCAGAAAAAGTGTAGAAAGTAGTATCAGAAAGCTCAGAAACCCAAATACCCTATCTGTCCTGCTTCTTCCATTCCTCGGCATTCGTGACATACCGTACAGGCATAAGACAGGTGTTAACACACCTATTAAGTACAGAGGCGACAGGATAGCAGAATAATTTTTCAGGAAGTAGAAATTGTCAGCCAGAGGCCTGATCAATACCAGTATCACAAACCACTTGGAGGCACCCGGTAAACCTTTGAACCATATTTTCCACTCTTTCCAGGTCAAGCGCTTACAGATTCAAACACGTCAGAAAGAATTGCTTCATAGCTGTACTTTGCCTTCACTTGATTCGCCAGTACCATCCGCTCGGTGTCATCAAGTTTAGTCGCCACTAACTTCTGGATAGCTCCGAGTAGATCATTATTAAAAACGGTGACCAGTTCCTCATCGGTTAAGTGACTGATCTTCTTTCGCTCCTGCAACACAACCGGAAGACCAGTTCCCATCGCAGACAATGCCGCAATGGTCGGATGGTACCACACACCAATGTCAGCGGCATTGTAAATATCGTTCAGTTCCTGATTAGATAGAAAGGGCAGGAAAATAACCTTGTCTTCTAGCTCGTACTCCTTGACACGTGCACGCAACCATTGACTGTACTCACCATCATCCATACCGCAAATGGCGTATTTCCAAGAATCTGCCTCCAAATCTTCGCACGTGTAAAGGATGTGTTCCAATTTCTTGTGAGGTACAATTCTGGTTGCAGTAACCACCAACTTCTCATTGGGTTTTATACCCAACAATGCTCTTTTCTTTTGACGCAGTTCCGCATTGAATGAGAAGTCATCCGGACTGAAGCCCAGGGAGATCTCGGTGTATTTACTTCTGATCTTTTTCTTCAGTTCAGGCATATACTCTTCAAGTATTCCCAGTGTTTCCGGTGTATAACCAACCAACTGATCTGAGCCCATCACCGCCAACTTGTAAGCCGGGTTCTTATACAGGGTTCGCAGTGTCTTCCATTTCCTCTTATTGAGCCATCTGGTTAAACCGTTGGCCTTGCTCCCAGCGGTTGCAGCATTGTCTGAGTTATCTCCAAAAAAGGTGATCACGCGGTAGTTCCGCTCCCAATCCGCATACACTGGTCTAGGAAATAATTTACCCACTCCTATGGTTACCACAAGTTCCGGGTCAAATTCATTGATACGCTCTGTTAGTCCCTTCACCTCCACCATCTGCCCTTTGGACCACGTGTGCGGAATACGCTCCACATCAAAGGGATCCATGCCAGTCCGATCTCTTTTCGCTGCAGATGCCAGGTAAGTTGGTACATGGTCACTAGAAAAGACCTTAACGGTATATCCCATTCTCACCATAGCATCAGCCAGTTGTGATTCAAGGTATCCCAGCTCGGGATAGAAATGCCCGCAAACCAATGCTGCTTTCCCCATCAGTGTACGTGGTATTTGTTCCACCAGTTGATGAAGGAGTAAATTCTCCAGAACTCACTTTGGACAGCTTTGTTGTTCAGGTTCGCGTCTGCGATATCTATCAACCGTTTCCTCTCGAAAATTGGTGGCAGATCGGCACTGTGGAACTGTTCCTTCACGCGATCGAGTAATGCTGATTTCCAATCATTCTGCGGAACAACAAATCCGATCTTATCTTTTCGCCAAACAACCGGGTCTGGCAGTTTCTTATCCATGTACTTTCTTAGCACATACTTGGTGTATCCGCCTGACACCTTGTACTCCGATGGCATGTTGATTGCCAATTCCACGAGTCTGTGATCCAAAAAGGGCACCCTCGATTCAATGGAATAGTGCATAGAGTTTAGGTCTTCATAACGCAACAGTGTTTGAAGGCCGTACTTAATTGCCGCGAGAGAAGTATCACGGTAGTTCTTGCCACTTCGATCGGGGCTTTCGGTCATCCGCATGCCGCGCATAAAATCGTCTGCAAGGACCTGCGCGCTTAACCTGAGTTTCTTCCTACCGGCTGTTCTTATGAAAGAGGGCATAAAGAAGAACGCACTGCGCATGAGCGCCTGCCCCATATTGTCGGTGAAATTCTGTTTAAGTAGTCGGTAGTTCTTACTAAACGCTCCCAACCTCATTCGCTTCAGGTATTCGATAAGGTAGATGCCTACGAAGTGGTAGTACCCCCCCAGGATTTCATCTGCCCCTTGACCGTCCAACAGGACCTTCACACGTTGCTGCGCGGCCAGGTCCATTACCTTGAACTGTGCGTAGGGCGACAAAGAATTTACGGGATACTCCTGGGCTCCCATGAAGGCATCCACTTCCGTCATAAAGTGTTCTGGTTCTGGCTGCACGTAATACGCCTCAGCATTAGAAATGGTATCTGTTACTTGTCTGGCGTATCCTTCCTCATTCACATCAGTTCCTGGAAAGATAGCTGTGAATGATTTCAGCAGAGAAAGATTGCGCGCACCCGATAAACATACTGCCGATGAATCAAGCCCACCTGAAAGACAAGCACCCACTTCAACATCTGCTATGCAGTGTTCCCTGATCGAAGCATCGAATACTTCCGCGAACATTTCATTGGCTTCTTCTTGCGAGCGAATCTGCTTACCGTTCGAAGATGAGACCAGGTCATAATACTGCGTTATCCTGGGATTCGGATCATCTACAGAAAGACTCAGATTGTGACCCGGTGCGAGGCGCTTGATGTCTTTATAAAGTGTATCCTCCGGATTTGTGATCTCACCGTATACGAGAAATTCAAGCGCTGCTTTCTGATCAAGTTCAGGCGTTACTTCAGCTAGTAGCAACAACGCCTTCATTTCCGAAGCAAAAGCGAAGAATCCAGGTTTACTTACATAGTAGATCGGTTTGATACCAAATCTATCCCGGGAAACCAATAAGGATCTCTCTGAAGAGTCATAGTAAGAAAATCCCCACATTCCCCGTAGATCGGGAACAGCACTCTCTCCCTGACGCAAAAGCTTTCTTAGAAGGATCTCCGAATCTGAAGAGCTCGCGAACGATTCACCTGCACTCTCCAGTCCCTTTTTGAGCTCCTGGTAATTGTATATCTCTCCGTTAAATGAGAGGTACCCATGCTGATCTCTCATGGGTTGATGACCACCTGGAGAAAGGTCGATGATCGAAAGTCTTCTATGCCCTAATGCCAACTTTTGGTTATCCAGAGTTTCCGCATGCGGTAGATCTGTGAATTCAGGATGTGTGTCATTTCCCCTGGCCAATGTAACGTTCTCATCCGCAAACAGGAATCCCTCATCATCCGGACCTCTGTGCCTAATAATAGTGTTCATGGCAACGATCTCGCTACCCTGTACTCCACTTGTTCTAATTATGCCACAAATGCCACACATACTACTTCAGACTGCTATAAAAATTCGTTAGGCGTTCGCCAAAGTTAGCAAGCCCATACTTTTCGATCATGGATCGGCTCATTCCTGCCCTATCCCAGGGCATATCTGAAACACACATGGTGGTTAAGGCATCCCTTAGCTCATCATCAGAAGAGGGATCAATCCACAGTCCATTCTCAGGTGTCATGTAATCAGCAGGCCCAGTGATCTTTGGTCCAATCACCGGACAACCACAGGCAATTGCTTCTACGCTCACCAGTCCAAAGGATTCATGTAAGGAGGGCGCAAGCATGGCATGACTTGTTCTGTAGAGTTCAGCCAGTTGCTCAGGAGGTAAAAAGTTGTGGCGCTGAATCTGTTGATCGTTCAGACCATCAATGGCTTTTCCCTCATCTCCATTGCCAACTACGATTAACTTCCAACCTGCTTGTCCCAAACCCAATTCCTGAAACAGCCTTGCTACCCTCAAGCCACCTTTGAACGGATCCAGTCTTCCAACGAACACCAATGTTTTGGTTCTATCTCCTTCTGAGTAATGGAAAGTGGATTCATCAATCGGATTTCCAATTACCAATGATTGCGCTTGATGAACACCTCCATCGTTGAATGCCCTTTGCGAATATGTACTTACAAAAACGGCACCGTTAGCGGAACGAAAATGCTTAGCGGCCGATTTAGCCCGTAATGAAGATGACAGGAAGCTTTCCACAGGTCCAGCGTGTTCAGTGATAACGACTTTAGCAGTGCCCTTATTCTTCAACGCCAAACCTCCTGCGAAAACGCTACCGTGGGCATGCACAACATCAAATTGTTTGTCTAACTCCTTAATAAGTGCCTTCCCTACTGAAAAGTACTTGACCTGATCCAGCTTCCGGGTTACGCCACTGGTAGGATGATCAGCCAGGTTGTGCTGCACCACGTGGTGTGGTTCTGCAAAATATCTGGTACCTGCTTCAGGACCATAAAAGTTGATGTTCAGTACGGTTACATTGAAGTGGTTGCTCAAAGCTCGCGCCCAGGATCTGATGAAAATACCTCTTATGTCGCCATCGAATCTCGGGTAGAGGTCTGTTATGATCAGCAGTTCCCTCATGATTTCTGCCACAACATGATATGATCGCTGCCTTTGGCTTGATTCTTTGGAATAGCGGCACTGCCAAACCATTTTCGAGTCAATCGGTATTTCTTCTTATTGCTAAAGAAATGGGAAAAACCTAGAAATGATTGATTGTACCTGTAGTCCATTTTGGGTACATATCCCAGTGATCTCAACACATCAACCACACCTTGGTGGGGTACTTCGGTTAATTTATACTGTTTCTTAAACACCCCTCGCAATCCGCGGTACCATCGGATCCATCTGTAGTAATAATGCTCACAGTCTGTGTTTTGAATACACAAGTATCCTCCTCGCTTCACAAACCTGTTGATGTGCTTGATAAATGCTTCATAATCTTCAACGTGTGACAAGATCCCCAATGAAACCACAAGGTCGAACTGCGCTGGCTCAAGGTCGAAAATATCAGCCCGTCTGACCTTAACATTGGACATTTGCTCTGCATTCTCGCTTGCCACATTTACCATGGCCTCAGCAAAATCTACCTGGGTAATCTGGTCTACTACCTTACAAAATGGCAAAGTAATCTCTCCTGTGCCACAGGGTGCATCAAGGATAGAAGTCACCTTAAGATCCTGGAGATAGTGACTCAAGGTCTCATGCCTGATACGAAGGTTATAATCGTAATACCGATAGACTTCCGGCTGCTCGAAGAACTCCTGAACCTGAGACTGTCTTTCTTCCATCAGGTTCTCTCCTTGACGAGTTTTAATGGACTTCCGGCATAAATACCGTATGGTTGAAGATCATCATGTTCAGTCACAACTGCATTTGCACCAACGAATACCCCATCTGGTAGTTTAGAACCCAGTAAAACCCTTGCTCCAGCCCCTACACCGCAATCCTCTCCGATGTGTATTGCTTTCTTTTTAATGGGTTGTTTCCTGTAGTAGGTATCCTTACCCATTTCGTGAAACGCATCCCTGATACTTGCTGATTCTGCAACGGCACTGTAATTCCCGATGGTGATCTTTTCGGCACAGGTAATCCAAATATGATGACCAAATAGCACGTGATCTCCAAGCACCAATTCACCCTGCGGGGTAATTTCAAATGAGTTGTTCCAGCCCAAATCCACATGATCACCAATAGTGATATTACCTTTAGGCTTATACGCGAACTTAGGCCATGAATCACATTTCAGTCCTTTACCCACTTTACAGCCTTTCATTCTGAGGTAGGTGCTCAACCAAAACCCCTTCCATTTCCTTCTGGCGTTTCTCATAATCAATCAATGTCCATTGCCTTCCATTTCCGCAGAAGCCAAAGGTGGTAGAACCACCTGAATGGCACATATTCCAAGATATTGAAAATTGAACTCTTTCCCTTACGACATCTTTCCAGCATTTCCTTCATCTGTGGCAGATAAGGTGATTCATGAGCTTCATGAATGCGCACTCCTTCCTCATACGAGGTACAATCCTGACTGCTCGTACCACCTAGACGAAACACCGATAGGGCCTTCGGAAGGTGATGCATTTTAATGTCTGACTTGACAGCGCGTAGCATCCAATCGTAATCTGCTGATACTTTGTATTGCTCATCGTAATTCCCAATCTGCTCATATACTTCTCTTCTTGCAAACATGGCTGGATGATTGATGCTCATGGTTTGCCAAAGCTCGTCAACCCTTGCGGGACCGTATGTGTATCTTTCCCTAGCCAACACCATACGGGCGCGCAGGACATCACCACAAACGATCTCAGCGTTGGATTGCTCAAAAGCCTCCGCTACCAAACCCAAACTTTTGGACAAGTATCTATCGTCAGCGTTCAGGATGCCAACAAAATCTCCCTTTGCCTCCTGCAAACCAATATTGATAGCTTCATAGATGGTAGAGTCAGGGCTGGACACAACATTTGCGTAGGTGCTAACGAGAAACTCAAGCGATCCATCAGTGGAACCAGCATCCACCACGATCCACTCAAAATCTACATCCTGTTTCTCAAGACTGGTTGCCACCGCGGGTAACCATGGCATACCGTTGAGGAGGGGTGTTATGATTGTGAACCTAGGCATCAATATCGTTCATGAACTGATCGAATCCCTTTTTAAAGTTGAAGTGAATTCCAGCCTTCAAACTTGCTGCAGACATGCTTGTGTAGTTATCCGCCACGATATTTAACGCATTCGTCATGGTTGTTTCATTCATTTCCTCTACCAACACCCCTGCACCATAATCTCTGACACTTTTCAGACCATCTATGCTGATACCAATCACAGGCAGACCCACAGCATAGTAATTGAACAGTTTACCTGCGGGTGATGAATAATAGTTGTAATCCAGTTTTGCTTGTTCAAGATCATACCCGGTTACACCAATATCGAAGCCCGCCATGTAATTCAATAGGTCCTCCTGAGCTGTATAGTCCACATCCAAGGTGAACTTTCCACTTGCAAACTGATCTTTGAAGGCTTCATCCATCCATGCTTTGAACTTGGGAGAACAAAACCCCTTCAGTGTAAGCTTGTAGCCCTCACTACCAGCTACGGCCTCCATCATGGCCTCAAGTCCGTATCTATAATCCACATTGCCCATGTACAGTATATGCCTGCCTTCTTCTTTGGGCGGATACTCCTGCTCAAGAATAGGGGCATTTTGAATGAACGTATATGGGATGTCCTTACTGCCAATCAGATGATTTAATCGCTCTTTTGATTGAATGATCAAATGCTTGATACCCCGTTCAACACATTGGTCAAATTCAGGCCCCGGAGCAATTTCCAAGGACAGATATATTACTTCCTCGTAGAACTCGGACGCCATCAAGAAGCCAGCGTTATCCGCAGCAATTACCAGATCATACAGCGGATTGCGCTTCGCGTGTTCTTTTAGCGCTTTGGCAAATAGCTTTCTTTTCGCCTGCTGGTATTTGCCCAACTTTCGTTGCAATCGCATTGTTTTGGACTCGTAGCTTACAAGTGTAACCCCTTCAATCAAGCCCTCATTCCCGAAGTAGTCGTTATCCCCTGCAATAACATCTATAGTGTATGTGTCTTGCAAGCACGTGCGAAGATTTAAGACTGTGGGACTGTACCGCAGCCATTCATCCGGAAATATGATCAGTGCCTTTTTCATTGGAATCGAAAGGAAAGCTCCTCCATCTTCGGGCGAACGTAGTATCCTGCTCCTGGAACAAAAACAAATCCTTCTTTTTGGTGGTCAGACCGTTCCCATTTTTCCTGAAAGAAGTCCAGGTTCATCTGAGAATACTTCTGATTCGCTACCTCCATATCGGCACCGTAGCTGTAGTCTTTAGGTTTCAATACTTCATTGAGGACGTGCACAGCATCTGCGTATCTCATCTCAAGTTCGGCTAAAGCCAGTCTTGCCTCATAATCCCAGTCTTCATTGCCAATCCCTTTGAATCGTTCATCGAACCAACCTACCTGCTCAATAGTGGATTTCGATATCATGAAATGGCTCCAGCTGCGATTGATAATCTGCAAAGGTGCTTGGTTCAACATAGATTTGACTTCCTTTTCGAATCCATCTTCCAGCACAAGATCATCGTTGAGTATAAGCAGGTTGTGTGTGTTGCTTTGTTCAATTGCTTCATTCCACATTTGTGACAAGCCAACCGGTTCGTTGTGCTTGATCAGCTTTGCGCAAGGAAGTTCAGCCAGATAGGTTTCCAACCTGGACAAGTACTCAGCCTGCTTCACACCATCCTTACACCCGTTGGCAACGACAATGATTCTTGTACCATGGAAAAGAATTGCCAGCTGCTTTACAATTCTCTTTAAGCAAGTGTCAAACCTTTCATGGTAGGTACTCACAATGATTGTCAATTCCTGATCAGATACTGCATCTGCGCATACCAGCTTCCTCTTCTCCCATTCGCTTTCTACGCTAGCCCAATGGGCAGCGCTTCTCTTCCTATCAATGAATCTTGAAAGCTTGTTTGACATCATGGATGGGGTTTGGCCACAACTACCAGGTTACTACACTCAGGGGCACTCATCTTAAGCACCTCAAAACCATTTTCATCCAAGACCGCGCGCATGGCGGTTGGTGTCCAGTAAGACAAATGTTGGTTGGCCGGATTACCCGCATCTCCCCAGACCCAATGTACATAGGCATACAGATCCTCTTCGTACCAATTGTCAAGTGGATTGGCAAATTCCTCATCGCTGGGAAATCCAAGTCTAACAAATTCATCGTGGTCTGATTCAGCTACAGCTCCATGAAAGAAACCATAGCTAACCCCCAACACATTAGGACATCTCAAGGTCATCACACCATCTTGTTTGAGGATTCTTTTCGCTGAATTGAGAAGGTTAGCAAACTCCTCTTTGGTAATGTGCTCAACCACATGATTCGAATGAATGTGGGTAAGTGAGCTGTCAGGAATAAAGGAGAGGTCGTTGATATTTGCTACCACCTCATGCTCCACACCTTCGTGGGTTTCGAAATCAACATTAACATAACCCTCCAGGTTTTTAAAGCCACCACCAATACTGGCCTTGGTCAGTCCTGCACTTAAAAATTCCTTAAAGCGTTCGGCCGCCTGGTCATTGTTTTCCCAAGTAAACTGTGATGTATTGCGGTACTTCGCAGCATTCTTACTTGCAAGCTTTCTTCTTCTTCTCTTCAACGACCAGAAGAAGAACTTGCTGGCCAGCATATTGAACACTGGATATCTACCGTAATACTTCATGTCTTCCTTAATACGTAGGTGGCATACCATGTGGATTCAGAAAGTGGGTCTTTTGTTATCCACTGCTCTTCCACACACACCTCCATCGTGTTGATCATGGCGGCCCTTCTGACCGTTTCCGTTGAATAGTAGTGCATGCGATGTACCTCTTCAAAAGTGTGGCGTTCACCCATATCATCAACTTCAAAGTTAAAAGTCACATCTACTACTCTTGTATCCTCGTGGTGTAGAGGTGTGGATACCCTTTTGATGCTCATTGTGTCAGAGCGAAACTCCCTGGAGCGGGAAACCGGTGGGTCAGCCAATACTGCCGGAGCATGCCAACTATCGAAAATGAACAGCCCACCAGGGCTCAACTGTTCGGATATCTTGCGGATGAGTGCAAAGAGTTCCTCATCGGTTGATAGGTAATTAACCACATGATACAGGGCCAGCACTACATCAAAATCTTGTTTGAGACTTAGGTTACGGATGTCCTGAGCAGCGAAAGTTATCCTGGGATACTTTGATCTTGCCACTTCAAGCATGGTATCGTTGAGGTCAATCCCGGTGCATTTGTATCCAAGGTCTGCAAGCCATCCAATATGCCCTCCGGTACCACAGCCTAGTTCAAGTATGGTTTTTACATCCGAACCATATTCCCTGATCAGGTGATCGATATAATCCACTTCACCACGGTAATCCTTTCCCTTATTTAGTAGATCGTAGAAAGCTGCATATCGCCCGAAAGCCTCCATACACAATGATACTTTGAACATGGTTGAACGCAACCAATGATTCTTCAAGTTACCAGAAAACGTCTGTTAACAACACTATCTCAAACTTCGAACAGCTTCGATTACCTTCTTCTGATCCTCATCTGAAAGGCCTGTTCCGGAAGGTATATAGAACCCATTCCTTGCCAGCTTCTCACTCACGGGGTAACGCTCATTGGCAAAAAGTCCCATGCGTTTAAACACAGGTTGCTCATGTACAGGCCAGAAGAACGGCCTGGTACCTATTCCTTGCTTGCCAAGCCATTTGGTCATGCGGGAAACATCTTCACGACCACCCTGTTTAAGCAGCAATCCGAATACCCACCATATGTTGTCTGCATATGCCGTAGAAGGCACCTGAATATCGAATTTCGGTAGATCCTTGAATGCTTCGTAATATCTGGCACCCACCTCTCTCTTGCGAACAATCGTATCCTCAAGTATTTCAGCCTGGGCTAATCCCAATGATGCCTGCAAATTGGTCATCCTCATGTTGTAACCAAGGTCTTCATGAACGAACCTCCGATCTCTTTGGAAGCACAGATTTCTGTAGTACCTCAGGCGCTTATTGATCTCCCCATCGTGGGTGAGTACCATTCCTCCTTCTCCCGTGGTAATGTGTTTATTTGGGTAGAAGCTAAACACGCTTACATCTCCAAAGCCTCCACACTGATCTCCTTTATACTCCAATCCATGTGCCTCAGCTGCATCCTCTATGATAAAAAGGTCGTGCTTATCAGCTAACGAAATAACCCTGTCCATATCCGCTGGCAAACCATACGTGTGCACCACCATAATAGCCGCGGTACGCTTCGTGATCTTTTCTTCTACCTGATCCATGTTCATGTTCCAGGTATCAGGATCAACATCAACTAACACCGGTTTCACCCCATTCTGAACAAGCGCCTGGGCACATGATATGATAGAGAATGTTGGCAATATAACCTCATCGCCCTCACCTAGCCCCAGAGACCTTACTGCCAATTCAAGAGCATCAGTACCATTGGTAACCGCTACCCCGAATTCCTGTCCGGTTATCTCGCACATCTTCTGCTCAAACTTCTCAACGAAAGGTCCTTCAGAGCTTATCCAACCGGTATCGATGCACTCGTTAAGGTACTTCTTCTCGTTACCGATAAATCTGGGTTGATTAACTGGGATCATAACTCAGGAGCATCAAATCTTTGCTTGTCTTCCTCGGCCACAAAAGGCCCTTGCTTCACCTCGATCATTTCTACTTCTTCCATCACCTCAAAACCATGACCACCATGTGCCAAAAGAATCACGTCACCCGCATTGAGCACACGGTCTGTTATGAACTTTTGATCATTGTCGTACAGATACACCTTCAGCTTTCCCTTCTTGATCATCAATACCTCTTGTGTGTAGTCTACCTCCCTACTTACCTTCTTATGCACATGTGCTTCAATCTTCTTTCCCGCTGGGTGTTTCATGTACGCAAGTTGCTGACTTAACTCTCCCGGAGTGACAAAATGAACACCGGGCTCATTGAAATCATTGCGCAAAATAATGGCCAGCAACAGCTCTCCTTCCTTGATCTCTTCCACCATAAGTTGAAGATATTATTTATTCCAGATACCCTTAGCGGACCCTGACATGATCTTGCGGTATTGCATGGGTGCCAGGATTACATCCGGGAAAAGACAAATGCAGGTGGCAAGCATGATAGCTGCCGTGCCAAGCTCCGTGTACTTAGCGAGAACAATGCTCAAAGGAATGTTAGCCAGTCCGGCCAACACTGCGATCCATACCTGCAGCCGAATCTTACTTACACCAAAAAGAAAGTGACCGTAGATACCAGACCATGTAGATATCATGACATACGCCAACATCATTGCGCTCAGGGTAAAAGATATCTCCACATCTTCTCCTACCCACCAACCGTAGATATATGGACTTGCCCAAAGTAGCAGCCCCCCCATCACAACCCCCAGCATCCAAAGCTTGGAAAGTCGCCCTACGATCTTTCTGATCCACCCATGGTCGCCTTCAGCGAAGGCCTTGGTATATGCAGACCAAAGTGGAGTGAACAGAACGGTAAATCCAAAACTCAACAAACTGAAGTATTTAAAGGCCACGTGGTATCCCGTCACCTCTCCGGGCTCAAACAAATGAGCAATCAAAAGATGGTCGGTAGTAAATACCACCAATGAAGCCAGCTGGAGCACAAGAAATCCCCCACCCAGTTTCATCAAGCTACCCGCAATCTCTTTGTTAAAGAATTTGAATGATGGGCGAACATCCGAAAACTTACCCCCGAGTAACACAACATTGAACAAAAAAGGTACCACCCAAAGCACACCCATCGCAGCCATTGCCAGGTAGATCATCGAACCCTCGGTAAGCTTGGTCAAAGCAAACACGGCAACCAGCGTAAGCACCGATGTAAACAGATTGGCAACACTATTGATCACCGGCTTCTGCATACCGTAGGCCACAAAGGTGATCTGCTTCAACAGAAACTGTAAACAGAAGAAGGTGAAAGTAATCGTAAGTACACTGGCCAGCATTTCAGGGTCAACTCCTTCAGTATTGAAGACCTGTGTTGCATCCACAAATGGTGATATTGCAAAGTACAGCAGCAAAAGAACCAGCGCTATGATGAGGGTGATCACATAGCTGGTAGACACGAACGTTCTTGCCTTATCAGCCTCACCTTTGGCGATAGATTCTGCCAGCTTGTTTCGCATTCCATTGCCAATACCAAGATCAAAGAATGCGAACCAACCAACAGTAGAATAAATCGTGATCCAAACTCCGTACTCGTATTTTCCAAGGTATCCGATCATCAGCGGAATGGTGAGATAGCCCAATCCTGTGTTGACGATTTTGATAATGAACATCCAAAAGGTGTTTGTACCCACGGATTTGGTTCGTTCATCTGAACCCAGAACAATAGAAATGATTTTAGAGATCAGCTGGCTCAACTCGTAGCACGCTTTCCGAAGAGGCCTTTCTTCTTATTGTCTTCTTCGTAATAGCCATAACCGTAGCCATATCCATAGCCATAACCGTAGCCGTATCCGTAGCCATAGCCGCGTCCGTAACCATAGATGCCCTTCTTGAATGTTACGCCATTGAAGATGATTGCTACGTTGTTCAATCCTCCTTCTGAAACAACACGTTGTAAGTTGGTGATGTTCTGTTTACGGGTGTAGTCCTGTCGAACAATGTACAATGTAGCATCAGCATATTTCGAAAGCAGCATACCATCAGTCACCAAACCAATAGGAGGAGTATCTACGATCACCACGTCAAATTCTTCTTTGAGTTGGGTCATTACTTCATCCATCTTGGCGGTCATCAAAAGCTCAGCTGGATTTGGAGGTACAGGTCCTGATGCAATAATGGACAGGTTTTCATTTAAACCTGAGGCCTGAATAACTTCCTCCAAAGTGGCTCCACCCGAAAGAAGTGTACTAATCCCTTTCTCCGAATTGATTCCAAAGTCGTCAACGATCTTCGGTTTTCTAAGATCGCAACCTATAAGGATGGTTTTCTTTCCCGACAATGCCATAATGGACGCAAGGTTCATGGCAGTAAAGGTCTTACCCTCACTTCCCACCGATGAAGTAACCATAATGGTCTTCTGTTCTTTGTCTGGAACCAGATAGTTGATATTGGTACGTATGGTTCTAAACGCCTCTGAAATAAGTGCTTTAGGTTTCTCCAATACCACCAGCGCGTTGGCTGACTTCGACATACCTACCACTCCGAGGATTGGGACCTTGGTATACTTCGCTATGCTCGATTGATCCCTCACCTTAGTATCAAGGTAATCTCTAAGGAAGATAATGGCCGTGGGGAGTAAAAGTGCAAGAAGCAGTGCGATGGCATAGTTCTTCATTGGCACAGGACTGATGGGTGCACCGGTAGCCCTTGCCGGATCAATAATCCTGTTATCAGAGATACTAGCAGCCAGTGCAATGGCTGTTTCTTCCTTCTTTTCCAGCAGGTATAGGTAGAGGCTTTCTTTGATGCGGTGTCTTCGCTCTATGCTAACGAGCTCACGCTCTGTTTTCGGAATGGTTCGGATCTCACTCTCCAGCTTGCCTTGTTCTACCAGCACTTTGTCCAATGACGACTTGATTCCAGCCCTGATGGTGCCTATGTTCTCTAACAATGCCGTACGGGTATGATTGATCTCCTTTTGGATAGCCTGAACAACAGGATTGTCGGCAGAAGATTCCAATTCCGCCCGCTTCTTGTCAATCTCCAAGGTGTTGATCTTCGCGATCAATTTCACGAGCAAAGGATCTTTGATATCTAACGAGGAAGGTGCCATTTCTGACAGGTCCTTGTTATCCTCCACGTACTTCTCCAGGTAGTCTATAAAACCCAACTGTAATCTGTACTCGGATATCTCCCTATCGATTTCTTTGATCTTCTCAAGCACAATTCTGGATTCCTCAGAGATGTTGACGATACCTTTATCCGTTTTGTAAGTCTCTTCACTGTTCTCGATCTCGTTCAGGTCTCTGGAGATTTCCTTTAGCCTATCGTCTATAAATGAAGCCGTGCTACTGGCAATCTTATTCTTCTCTTCAATGTCGCTTTCCAGGTAAACTTTGATCAGCGCATTGATGAAATCCACTCCTTTCTGAGGCACTTCATCATTGATAGATAATTGTATGATACTGCTCTCAGAACCAATGAGTTCTATCTGCAAACCTGAACTGTAATACTTGATCAGATTCTCCTTGTCGTGGAACTGTACCTGGTAATCACGCTTCTCAAAATCCGGGTTATTGAATTTGTCATCCTCGAACGACTCCCGCTTCACAAACTTGAGATTACCGAGAGGGGTTTTTAACCATTCTCCAAACCTGGAAGTACTCTCATAAGTTTCTTCCGTAGCCTCAGTTGTATAAGACAGTGTGAATTCATCAGCAGACAGTATCTCTACATCAAAGATGTTAACGTAGGCAAAGAACTCAAGGGTATCGTACTCCACCCGGAAGGGAGATTGTGTGTATACTTCGCTCACCTTGATATCTCCCACCAATGAATAACTAACATCTGCCTCGATCTGATCTACCACCCTCTTCAGAAGACTGTAGCTCCTGAGAATTTCGATCTCATTCTCAATGTTCTTCTGTGATTTGGCGAGGTTCAATTCCTTGAGTACATCTTCCTTGCTCACGGCATTGTTGCTCTCATCTTTGATCAGCACTTTAGAGCTAACACGGTACACCGGGGTTTGATACCAGGTATAGTAATAAGCGCCAACAAGGGCTGCTACGATGCATATTGCATAAACAAACCAGTATCGGATGAATCGGAAGAGGAACTGACGAATGTCAAAATCGTCCTCTTCTAAGAATTCCTTGTCTTCTTCCTGCATGAGGCGTGGTTCCTACAAAAATAGGAAATACAGGCTTATTCGATGACGTGAACCTCTACACGGATGTTTTTCATGGCCTGTTCCATGGTCCGTGCATTTGGCACGATCATTCGATCGCCACCATAGCCAGCCGCCTCAATCCGATCGGATTTGATGCCTTTGGTCACCAGGTATTTCTTAAGGGATTCAGCCCGGTACTTGGATAATTTCTTAGCAGTACCTGAAAATTTCCACTCCTCTCCCCTGTTGGCATACTTCTTATTCTTCCTGATAAAACGATTGCCATTGGTATGTCCCTGAATCTCGATACGCACGAACTCGTTGTCTTTAAGAAACTCCGCCAGGAAATTCAGGTCCTTATCCGCACCCTCTTTCAAGGCGTAGGTATTCGGATGAAAGTATATGCTTCGCATCACTACTTTGTCTCCCACTTCCAAGGGAACCATTTTCACTTCATAGGGCTTAAACTCCGACCAATAGGCTTCGTCTTCAAATACCTTGTAGCCAAAGAGCTCACATTTCACATCATATTTCTTGAACAGGTCAGCCTCGAAAGTGAATCCATTTTCGGCTGTTGAAAGAACAGGGTACCTATCGCCAGACTTTTTCTCTGTAAACCAAACCCTCCCGTTGATTTGTTTCCTGGTTTTGGCATTTACCACCTTTCCGTGTACCACTTCATCTGTAACCTTCAGGTCCGGAGCTTTCACTTCGATCTTCTGAAACGCTTCTTCCTGCACCACTTTTTTTGCAGCTACCAATTCGATACAATTCTGATGAATCGCCAAGTATTCACACGCCCCAGCACTGTTTACTACCAGTGAATGACCACATCCCCAACCATTTAAATGGAATACCCCTACATAGAAAACATCTCCCTTTTGCCCTTCGATTTCCTGATCACGGACGGAAATAGGCTTGACCTTTCCACCAACGAGATCGTTGCAAAAGCTCCCTTTTCCATCATGCTTGTAAAGCAACATGTCGAATACGTCTGTAGAATCGATGGGTGACAGCTGCATAGTGAATTTAGCCGCTTGTTCCATCCTGATCTTGTACCAATATGTGAACCTGTCATCTTCCGTAAAATAGAACTGTTCTGCTGGCTCTCCACAAACGTTAGGAACCTTGATCTCGTAAGGGTCTATACAGTCTGGAACCTTCTGCGAAACAGCATCAAGCGTACCGAGAAGCAGGGTTAGAATTGTTATATATTTAGACACACTCACTAGTTACCAAGTATCAAGCCAAGTTAGAGAATTTCGATGTCTATGAAGGTGAGCAACCTTGTCAAAACCCTTGGACCTGGCATCCTATTTGCCAGCACAGCCATTGGCGTTTCACATCTGGTGCAATCAACCAGAGCAGGTGCAGATTATGGCTTTGCGTTGGCATGGGCAGTGATACTGGCTAACCTGTTCAAGTACCCTTTCTTTGAATACGGATCAAGGTATGCGAACGCTACCGGCAAGAGTATCATTGATGGATACAACAGCCTGGGTAAGTGGATGCTCATCCTGTACTACATCATTACCATCGGTTCTATGTTCTTTGTAACAGCAGCTGTTGGTGCTGTTACAGGAGGTTTTCTGGACAATCTGTTTGGCATTTCCGCAAAACTGGGACCCAATGGCAACACGATCACACTGATCACACTGTTCGTCTTTTGCATGTTCGTCCTTCTACTGGGCAGGTACAAGATTCTAGACTCCACCATCAAAGTGATTGGCTCACTGTTGCTGATCTCAACACTGGCGGCCTTCTTTCTCACCCTATACAATGGCCCCAGTGAGAAGCTTGTTGATTTTCAGGCTCCGGAAATTTTTGATGCTGAAGGAACAGGTATCGTATTCCTGATTGCCCTTATGGGTTGGATGCCTACGGCCGTAGACCTAAGCGCATGGAATAGTCTATGGACCGTTGCCAGGATCAAGGACAGTGGATACAAACCCACGTTGAAAGAAACCCTGTTCGAGTTCAATCTGGGTTATATCGTATCCGCAATACTCGCTTTCTGTTTCATAACCATGGGTGCATACCTCATCTATGGCACGGGAACGGTGATGCCGGATAAAAGTCACCTGTTCGCGAACGAAGTAGTGAAACTGTACACCAGTTCCATTGGAGAATGGAGCTACATTATTATTGCGGTTGCTGCATTCTCTATCATGTTTGGAACATGCATTGCCGTAATGGATGGTTATGCCCGTGCCTTAGAAAGGTCTTCTATTCTTTTGTTCAAAGGGAAAGATGCGGAAGATGATAACAAACGGTATTACACGATTACCATTCTTACGGTGGGTATAGGTGGTTTTTTGATCATCTGGTTTTTTGGGAAATCTCTCAAACAATTGGTAGATCTCGCCACCACCATGTCGTTCCTCATTGCGCCTGTTATTGCCTTCATCAACTTCAAGCTGGTGCTTGGCAAGAAGTTTCCCGAAACACATAAACCGCCCATGTGGATGCGCATTCTCAGTGTAACCGGCATTCTTTTTCTGGGAGGATTCTCGGCATTCTATCTGTACCATATGGCCACAACGTGATCAAACATTCACCACTTCGTTAACCAGCCATGCTGCTTGTTCCCAATCCATATGGACTATAGGTAAGGAGAACAGCTCTGGCACATCCTTCGGACAAAGCTTCCGTACGTGATCATCAATATGTGGGAACAAAAGCGCCTTGGTCTTTGCTGTTACACGATATATTTCTCTCTCCGTTCCTAATTGTTCATCACCAAGCATCCTGATAATCGGACCTTCCAAATCAACATCGATAACTAATTTGTTCTCCAAAAGATACTTGGCTATCCTTGCCAGCTCTTGCTTGCTGCTTGATTCGATTCTAAGCTGTATCATATTTTTTGTTTATGGTAATAATGCCAATGCATACTGAACACCAAGAGCCGCCTTTTGACGTTCTACTCTGGCGTGCAGCCAATTAATTTGTGCTTTGATGTAATTCACTTCTCTTGAATTGACCATAAAGAGTGAACTCTCACCGCCAGCAAACAATCGCTTTTCACCCACCAACAATTTCTCTCTATTCAGCGTTGTCTTTCGAAGCAGTTCACGTTGCTGTTCATAGGTATTCAGTTTGTTGGAAGCGATCTGAACCTTGGCTTCGAGCATTTCGAACTTGTTGTCTCGTACCCACTGTGCTTCCTGCACAACTAGATTGGCTTGCTTCAATCGTCCCCTCTCTTCACGAAGAAGAATGGGCATCCTGAAACCTAATCCCCACGTATAGTTGGTCATTGTGAACGCCCGAATTGGATCAACAGCGCCAGCATCAGCTATCGGGTTATACTTCAAATTGAAAGCCGGCTTGAGCATTTCACGTCTGAAACGCTGTTCAATTTTGCTGACCTTCACCTTCAATTGAGCTTGTCGCCAATCCGGATGTTGCCTGATCAGAGAATCCCGCAAGGTCTTATCTACTACACTGCCAATTTGTGTCTCCAGAATATCCACTTGTGGTCGGGTGCCTGTTCTCAACTCCAGGGGCACTACTCCATTAGCCCAGAGGTAAACAGAGAGCATGGCCGCTGCATTTTGACTTTTTAATGTAGCCTCTTGTAGAGCAAACGCCCGGTTCTGGACCTGGATTTGAGCTTCCACGGTATCAATAGGTGGACGGTCACCCAACAAGGCCATCCTTCTAACTGCGAGGAATCTATCCTGGGCAACCTTTACGCCATTCGTATAGATATCGACCAATGCATTCGCCTCTACCCAGTCCCAATAAGCAAGTCCAGCCTCCAACAACAGATCATTCAGCAATGCTTTGGCTTCATTCTCTCCTATCTCCTGATGAACCTGTGCCTTCCGAAGCATCGCTCTCCTCTTATCAATGAAAAGACCCTTTCCAATGGGAACATTCAAGGTAGCACGAAGCAAACCCTGATTAGGGACAGTATGTTCAGGGTTTAGGAATACACCCTGATTTTGTGTCCATCCTAATTCTACATCCACTCCATACCAGGTTGGTACTTTAATCGCTGCGTCTACTACGCTGTAGTATTGCTGATCGGTAAAGTACTTCTGGGCCACGTCCAGGTTTGTACTGGGATCAAATGCTCCTCTGGCAGCTTGGACCTCAGCCTCTGCTTTACCCAATACGACCCGGGCTCGCTGGGCCATTGGATGGTGCTGCTTAACCTGATACATGAAGTCCGCATACTTTAAGGTCCGCAGCGTATCTGCACGTACAGAAGCCCAGCCCAGGAACAACAACACCGTAATCATCCACCTGTTCATGATTCTGATTTTAAGGTCTTTGCAGCGTTCTTCTTGTAGTAGTCAGGTGGGAATCCATTGATCTTCCGCCATAGTTCATACCAGATCGGTACGTCCTTTAAGAGCAACATATTGGACGTGCCCGCACCCACTCGAAGTGCATCTGGCCATGAATGATCATTAGGATCCGGACTCACAAGTATTCTGTATTTCCCATTCTCGCTGATGTAGTTATCCACCGCGTACACCAATCCGCCATAGGTCCCGTAACTGGTATTCGGCCAACCTGAGAAGACAATGGCCGGCCAACCATCGAATTGGATCCGGACCTGCTGGTCTTTTTCAAGAAGTGGGAGGTCAACCGGATCTATGTACATCTCAATGGCCAGATCATAGCCTGTAGGCATAATACTGACGATCTCTTCACCTTCCTTAATGGTTTCTCCCAGCCCTGTTGAGATCGTTCGCGTGATATATCCATTCTGAGGTGCCGTGATGTAATACATTCCCGTACGCACAGAATAGTTGGTGTACTGATTCTGCATCTTGGTTACCACTGCCTCAGCATCGTACATATTCGACATCGCTGTAAACTTCTGGGATTCTGCTTTTGCTATCTCGTTTCGATACTGGGTAGCAATCGCTCCTAATTCAATACTTGCATTAATGGCACCGTTACGGGAGGACAGTAATTTGTTCTCTGCTGAGATCTTCTCCGCCAATGCCTTTTGCATCGTGAGCTCTCGATTCTCCAATTCAGTGGTCGACTTTAAACCATCAGCATGTAGTTTCTTGTATCGATTGTATTGCTGTTTTGCTGTTTGATGTTTGATGTTGGCTGCTTTCAGATCAATGCTATCCGAGACCACCTTGAGTCTTGCCTGCTCCAATTTGTTAACGGCTTTCTCCTGTTCCAGCTTATTCTTCACCGCCAGACCATCGATCTGATTGTCCAATGCCTTCACCTTTTCCATGTAAGAAGACACACTCAATTCTTTCGACCGTATTTGCTGTTGTGTACGATCGAGCAACTCAGGATCAAAGTACTCATCCTTGATCTCTGATATAAAAACAATGGTGTCTCCACGTTGAACAACGTCACCTTCCTGAACGTACCATCGCTCAATCCTTCCGGCAATTATTGAATGGATGGTCTGCGGGCGTTGATCCGGACGAAGGGTGGTTACATTGCCCCTGGCATTGATATTCTGCGTCCAGGGCACAAACATCATGATCAAAAACACACCAGAGAACACCACCAGTAATCGTCTCATCACATTGGGTGATACCTTTGCTTCAACTCTACTTAGGGAACTGTACTTACTTCTTTCCAGTTTACCTAAAACCCTGTTTCTCGAAATGTTTAGCATAACTTTTCGTTTTAAGCGTTAGACTTCGGACTCAAACCCGTTTCCGCAATCGTTCCGTTCCTCATGTAGATCCTCTTGGTGCACCTCTCCATGACCCACGCGTCAGATGAAATGACTACCGCAGTCCAGGGTTGATCCTTGTCAAGGATGAAATCAATGATGGACTCCTTCTCTTCAGGATGTATTTTAGTGAAGGCATCTTCTAAAAGGATCAATTTTGGCATGTCAACGATAACCCTTGCCAACAAGAGTTTCTGAACGGTACTGCCAGGCAGCTTTTGTCCCCTGGGTTCTAATTTGGTTTCATATCCATCAGCCAGGCTCCTGACCAATGGTTCCAAACCAAGGTGCTTTACAGCCCACTGTACATTTTCAAACGAGGCATTCTCACGGCCCATAGTGATGTTCTCCAGCAGTGTTCCTTCGAACAAGAGTTCTCGGCCAAAGTAGTCGCCAATCATTGCACGAAGGGAATCCGGATCAAGGCTTCTCACGGGGAGGTCATTGAAACTCAATCCACCTTTTTGGGGATGGTACAATGCACCTAACAGATGAAGCAAAGTGCTTTTACCGGAACCATTCTCACCTGTTACCAGTAGCCGATCGCCAGCAAGTACTTCAAGGGTAAGATCCCTGATCACGGGATTTTCTCCCTCCGGAAAAGTAAACTCAACATGCTCCAACTGAATGGTCATGCCATGTTCACCACAAGTGGGTTCCACGTCAAGACCGTTGGTTGGTTCCAATTCAAGGTCAGTAACCTGACCTATCTTCTCCAAAGCGGTGAGCACATCGTAAATGGTCTCCAGACTAAGGATCAATTTCTCCACAGAGCCGATCACAAGGATGATAATGATCTCTGCTGCAACAAACTGACCGATGTTCATGTGTTGGTTCATGACTAGAACACCACCAATGGCCAGTAGCGCTGCAACAACAATAACCTTGAATACCACTAACATGCTGTACTGTTTCACCAATACATCAAAGTGATCCTCTCTTGCCCTGAGATAATCTCCCACATGTTTATCCGCACGCTTCACCGGGAGGTCAGTATTACCTGCCAATTTGAAAGTGGTTACGGTACGTGCTACTTCCTCCAGCCAATGCGCCACGATGTATTTGTAATTGGATTCCTTGAGACTGGTTCTCAAACCGCTCCTTGCAGTCCATCTGAAGATCAAATACACAATGATGACCATACCTACGCTCAGTAGGATGAAAAAGGGGTGATAAAGTGACAACAAGAGCAATCCAAAGAAAATATGAAGTGTTGCGGTAGAGAATTCGATCAATACCTTCGACAATCCCTTCTGCACGGACATGATATCAAAGAATCTGTTCATCAGTTCCGGAGCATACTGACGATACAATTCCTTCATACGAATGCGAGGAATCCTGTATGCAAATTCCAGGGAAGCCCTCGTGAATATCTTCTGCTGAAGGTTCTCAGTAATTCGCAACTGGTATATCTGGAGGATGCCACTGGCGGCCACGCCCATCAATACCACAATAAGCAATACGATCCAGGAGGTGCTTACCTGTCCTCCCTGTATCAGGTTAAGAATGGCTTGTATACCCAGAGGTAAACTCAAGCTCATGATTCCCGAGAAAATGGCGTAAACGTATACGTTCCTCACTTCCCGGATATCCGGTTGTAACAGCCTCCAGAATCGTTTTGTTGGAGACAATGTTTCTTGACTCATACGGTTTCAATTTGAACGGTTCAACAATTGAAAGCGCAGGAGCGACAGTATGTCAATGATTGATTCTCCCTGCGCTTAAACACATTCGGGAGGTGGGGTAGGAACTGATTCGAAGTGAAGATGTTCTACATGATCAGTTAATGCGTGCATCATTGATAAGAGTTGAGGAACATGCAATGTGGTTAGAACAAAACCATCACGAACTTTGATGTCTTCTTCTTTTTCCTTCTCTTTTTCTGTCTCCTCTTTTGCAGACTCCTCTTCTCCGAGTAATTCAATCAGATCCCATTGGCTCTCTGAAACCAAAATGGGTGTAAACACCAACTCAATGGACAGGGCAGCAAGCACTATCAAAAAAGCAGTCTTACTGATGTTCCACAAATTGGTGTTTACTGTTTTCATTGCTATAAAACTTTGGGATCTGTAATAGTGGTCTTACTTAACAAGCTCAATATCCAGTGTTGTATCAACCTTCAGCTGGTATTGGCCTGCATTGGCTTTTTCAGTTATCTGGGCTAACTCTGATTTCAGTTCATACAATGCTTTAAGCTTCCTTTGATAAGGAGCTTCATCTGTATTGTGGTTATGAACCCAATGCTTTAGCATTTGAATTTTGTAGAAGTTGATCTCCCGATCAATAATGGACCCTACAACTTCCTTTGCCATGTTGGGTGACATCTGATCCGATAACAACAAATGGTCTTTTACCTGGTTCGCTATAATCATATTGTGATTGATTTGATCTGGTTTATCCGGGAAGCAAGCCGCCAAAGCTTCATTGAACCGTCTTTTTAGAAAGTGTCGGCATTCTATGCTTAGGAAAGCAAACAAAGCTTGGTGTACATTGACCATAACGCACATGGAAACCTACCAGCTGACACGGCACTGTTTGGATCAATTTACTTTGGAACGACTTGCTTCTCACAGATGTGCTATTTACGATTGATTACAACACAAAACACGATATTAATGTTTATATATTTTTATTTATATTTTTGATGTTATACATAATCTTTTGTTATGCATTACACATTGCACCAACTGCAAATATTTCAGAAAGTTGTTGAATTACAGAGCATTACAAAGGCTGCGGAAGAACTGCATTTGACCCAACCCGCAGTCTCCATTCAGCTAAAAAAACTACAAGATCAGTTCACGGTTCCCCTAACTGAGGTAGTCGGGCGCCAGTTATTTGTGACAGATTTTGGTCATGAAATATCGGAAGCAGCGGACCGAATCCTAAGTGAGGTTGACAAGATCAACTACAAAACATTGACCTATCAGAACAAGCTTGCTGGTCGGTTAAAGCTCTCAATAGCGTCCACCGGTAAATATGTTATGCCATACTTTTTGAGCGGCTTTATGGATGAGCATCCGGGTGTGGACCTTGTAATGGATGTTACCAATAAGACACTTGTGGTTCGGAGCATGCAGAACAATGAGGTAGACTTTTCCCTTGTAAGTGTTATCCCTCATGAACTGGAGGTAGACAATGAGGCTCTCCTGCAAAACAAACTCTACCTCGTGGCCAACAAGAAGCTGGCAGCACGGATCAAGAAACATAAATCCGGAGCGTTCGCAGATCACCCTTTACTGTTCAGAGAAAGTGGATCAGCTACCCGGAAGGCCATGGAACAGTTCATTGAAAGCAAGAATCTGGTACCCGTAAGAAAAATAGAACTGACCTCGAACGAGGCCCTGAAGCAGGCAGTAATTGCAGGACTTGGTGTTTCGATCATGCCACTCATTGGGATCAAGAACGAATTGCACAATAGAGAGATCGAGATCATCCCTTATAAGGGATTACCCATTACCACACAATGGAATCTGGTATGGCTAAAGGCCAAGAACATGTCACCTGTTGCCGAAGCATTCCTTGAATACTTGCGTGAGAATAAAGAACATATTGCACATGAAACATTTGCCTGGTATGAGCAGTATTGATCAGATGTGGTGTACTCGGTATAAGGATACTGATCCCCTCCAGCAAGCGTAATATCCCACTTCCCGCTACGTTTATGAGACATGAGATCCTTATGGCTCATTTCATTTCTACTGTTGGGTGCAGCGGCATTCACACAAACTACGCCCAAGGTTAAACCGCTCACCCTCCCACCTGCCATGTACTTCAGTTTCTGCGACCTTGGGTATACTGCTGGAGACATACGGGTGAACGATATGGAAGTGATCTACTACTGTTTCAACAGTACGTTGATAGGCAAGAACAAGAAGGGTAAGGAAAAATGGAAGATCGATACACACAAATTGAGTTCTAAATACATCATGGAACTTCGCGCCTGGGAGTATTACAAGAACTATGACGCTTTCCTTTCGACAAGGGATGGTACATACTACGTTCTAAAGTCCCGAACGGGCAAGGTCAAAAAAGTGGGTGGTAAAGACGGTTTATTCAAGGATTAGAATAAATTGATCGGTTTGAGTGACAACCGCGACCATATGATCGAATTGCTGAGCGTTTCCAAAGCAGAGGGAATTTACTCATCCACTATTCGACATACTATTGCAGGTCAAGAACTTGAATTGAAATTCGGCATTGAAACCTCAGATTACTCCAGATTAAAAAGAATCCTTGAATTCAGACCTTTCGAGGATACAGGTTTCGCGCCCTACAGATATTTCTTTGCACTTAGTTACTCTTCTTCCGGTAAAGAAAATCCTTTGGCTCGAACGGCTATTCGAGTGGAACAAGGACGCATGCATAAACAGTTCGATTTCGAGATCAGTAAAAAATACCTGTCAAACCTTGAGTGGTTCCGGCTGCTTGAAAGTACAGACCCGGTGAGGGAGATGATCGTTAACCCGCATTAATACCTAATTGCTTTCAGCCTCTGAACTTGCAACAAACACGCTGTTCTTGCCCTCAATGAACAGATAATTTAGGCTCCCTTTTTGGACGCCTATGAGATCAACAATAACGGTACTAATTCTTGTCTTGGGATTAACGTCACACGCCCAGATTGGAATTAATAACCCCAATCCAGACACTACCTCCGTGTTGGATATGAAGTACATCGGAAACCCTAAGGGAGTACTTGTTCCCAGGATGGACAGTTTACAAAGACAAAGCATTACAAATCCCGGAAATGGACTGCTGGTATTTGACACTCAATACCGGCAGTTCTTTTTCTACGACCAAACTATTACACAGTGGAAGGCAATCAATCCATGGGATTTCCAACCCGATAGCAAGCCTTCTATTTACGTCCAAACACGAAACGTTGGAATTGGTACTAACGTCCCTTCAGAAAAGCTCGAGGTGGTAGGTAACATCAAAGCTGACACCGTAAAAGTCAACGCTATTCAAACTACCCAAATTTCCGTTCCTGGGTTTCCAAGCAATGCCCTTGTTCCCGCAGGGATAATAGTTATGTGGAGCGGAAACCCAAGCAATATTCCATTGGGCTGGGGTTTGTGTGATGGAAGTAATGGAACTCCCGATCTTCAATCAAGATTCATCGTTGGAGCCTGCTGTGATTCAGGTTCATTTGTACCCGCAGGTATGTATGCTGCCAAGACCATTGGAGGGGCGGATCAAGTGGCATTATCTCCCAATCAATTGCCAGCTCACAACCACAATTTCTCTGGTAACACCAATTTCGATGGGGCGCATACGCACTCATTCCGGGGTAACGACATTCCAACAAACTCCTTCAATGGTGTGGCCAGAGCACAAGGTAACTGGACATTCACAGCGGATGTTGCGGGAACTCAAGGACAACACAGTCATGCGTTCTCTGGCACCACAGATGGTGGTATAGGTTTGACAGGTCAGGCACATGAGAATAGGCCACGGTTCTTCGCACTTGCATACATAATGAAGCTTCCCTAATGCGAGTTGTCCTCAGCCTTGGTTGCATCCTAGCTTTCCTAGTCGCCAACAGTCAAGGCAACTTGTTTAGCTATACAGATCTAACAATCCGCTCCGGAACACTTTTCATCAATGGCAATTGGACACATGGTGACTCTACTACCACCGATAAAGTGTATTCTCAGGGTCTGATCCTCCTGAATGGAGACCTGACCAACAATTCCCCAACCACCTTGTTTGGCTCAGACTCAACTGGCAGTATCACGTTTCAGGGAAACCTTCAATTTATTTCAGGAGATAGCTCGATTAAATTCCACGATATCTTCCTGGCTAGCTCGGGTGCCGTCATTCAGAATCAAAACCCGAATGTGACCGGTTCCTTGGTTCTTAACACAGGTCAATTTCAACTGAACGGATATACTCTGAGACTAAACGAACAGGGATCTATACACAACGAAAGCAACTTTTCTAATATCATAGGGGATTCGGGGCACGTCTTCTACATGGATCCAGCTTTAGCAGGCCCAAGTGCTTTGAACCTCCAAGGCGTGGGATTAGTTGTTCAAGCACCTCTAATCAACTTTGGACACACATTACTGGAAAGACACCACTCTGAGATTCTGAACGTAGCTGATTCCTCAGCTATGCGAAGCTACAAGTGGATATCCGCATTTGGTGGAAATGCTACCTCAATCACGCTAGAGTATCTGGATCAATGGGAACTAAACGGGCTTCCAGAGCATAACCTCAGTGTGTATATATCCACCAACAAGGGGATTACCTGGAGAAAACTTCCATCTATAACTGACACTATACTAAACAGATCAACAGCTTTGAATGTATGGCTGGACACATGCATACTGACCTTAGCAAATGCCCATTGTGCCAATCCTCCTTCCTTTGATATATCTGACACAGTCTGGTTTTGTGAAGGAGATTCTGCCCTGGTTACAACTGGATTATCCATCTTTCATGATTGGTCGAACGGTGCTACTTCAGATTCCGTCCATCTAAATGTACCAGGCACATACTGGGTAACAGGGTATGACTCTGCTGGTTGCGAAACCATAGATACGTTCACGGTGGTCATTGATTCAATTCCCAATGCCATGTTCACTACCAGTCCTCAATGTCAGAGTGACTCGGTTATCTTTAACAATACCTCTTACTATTGGAACGGAACACCGAACTTCTTCTGGGACTTTGGCGACACTCTGGATTTAGGAGATACTTCGCTTCTTGGTTCGCCCAGACACCTTTATCAAAACCATGGGACATGGCAAGGTTCTTTGATTGCCAGTAGCCCTCATGGTTGTTCGGACACAACAACAAATCCTGTTACGGTTTTTCCATCCCCAATTGCAGGATTCTCCACTTCCGACATCTGTAAGCATGATCTCACTCAGTTCATTGATACTTCTAGTATAGCGGTGGGGGCAATTACACAGTATGTATGGCAATTTGGAGACACAAATACGGCCACGGTTCAGAATCCGGGCCACGTTTACGCTGACACTGGCACTTATATTGTTAAGCTAAAAGTTACAGCCAACACAGGATGCATAGACTCCGCAAGCTCAAGCGTTCGCATCTGGCCTTTACCAAATCTTTCATTCTCACCTGGTCAAGGTTGTGCTAGCGATACAATCCAATTCAACTACACGGGAGATAGTATAACAAATGTAACATGGCAGTTCACCGCCACCGATTCAAGTCAGCTGTTGAACCCATGGTTTCTGTTTCATTCACAAGGGCAACACTTGATTGCTCTCCGAGGTACCAATCCACACGGCTGTACAGACACTATTAATCAAATTATTTCGATTGACTCTATACCACCAAGGCCGTGGAACGGGGGAAGCACCACAACGTGTGGAACCACACTTCAGTTGGATTGCGGTATTCCAGGGGCAACGTATAGCTGGTCAACTGGTGATACTACGCAACAGTCGCTCATTACAACAACCGGATGGACAAACCTTGCCGTACAGTATTCGAACGGATGTACCACAAGTGACTCCATACTGGTCACACTTAATGCACTGTTCCAACCCGACTTGGGCTCAGACACTATTGTCTGCGGGTCATTACTTCTGGATGCAGGGTTTCCTGGAAGCACTTATCTCTGGTCTGACAACGACAGCGTTCGCTACAAGAACATCACACAAACGGGGCAATACATTGTTACAGTCACCGACCCCAATGCTTGTGTGGGGTCCGATACGATCCTGATTACCATCAACGCTGTACCCGCTGGATTTCTTCCCTCCGACACAACACTCTGCGAACATACATCTCTCACTATTGCAACCAGCGGAAGTTGGTTGGATCATTTATGGTCTAACGGGGATACCACCGAATCAACAACCTTCAACTCCTCAGGGGTTCACTACTGTAGTGTGAGCGATTCGAATCTTTGTACTGGAACAGATTCCATTTTGGTAAGCTTTGGAACAAGGCCCTCACCTACACTACCTAGGTGGCTGGAAATGTGCGGGGCCGCCTCCACAGAGCTTTACGGAGATACCACATCGCAATCGTGGCAATGGACCAAACAGAATACACTGGTTGGCACCACATCAAGACTTACTGTTACTGATACCGGTGTGTACGTACTTACACAAACCGACCTGCCGGGCTGCATCTACCAGGACACCATCACGGTTCAAGAAAGGGGCTACGGCATCAACGCCAACTTCCTGGTAAACTCGCAGTCTACCATTGGCGATACCCTCCAGTTTGTGAACGTATCCGCAACAGAGGATCACGCGACAAAATACCATTGGACTTTCGGTGACGGTATTACGAGTATTGATAAACACCCAACGCACATCTATTATCTGACCGGATCATTTACAGCGGAGCTTATTGCATTTAATCAGTATTGTACTGACACCGCAACCAAATCAATTCACGTTGTGGCGCAAAAAAGAGATACTTCAACACAGAAAGAAATTCGTGTGTACGCAGAAAGCTTCGATGAGATGCTGGTTTGGCCAAATCCTAGCTTCGGAAAGTTCAACCTACACATTTCTTCTACTGGAATTGAAGAATTTGATTTAATGCTCTTTGAGCAAACTGGACGACTTATTCACAAACAGCATATATCCAACTCCAATCTAACTATCCCGTATAGACTTGGCCATCCAACAAGCGGTCTTTACTTCATCGTTGCCCGTGCAAAGGAAGCTACCAGAACAGTGAAGGTCGTGGTCATCCAATAAAAGACTACCTACTCACCGCCACCAGGAAGAAATAGGTAAACTTCAACTGCACATAGTTCCAGCCCCCGGTGTAATCCAGGTGCGTCATGGCTTCGTTGTTCTTGAAGTAATCGCCTAACATGTGATGGTACTGAAGACGCAAACGGATATCCTCGTGCTTGAATGTAAGGGAAGCCACGCCCTCGAAGAAAATGCCTGCCTGCGCACCCGCTACATCCGAACCCGTAATTACATCCGCCTGGGCCAGACTTGCATCGTAGCCCGTACCGAAATAGGGTCCAACAGTGGTAAATCCAAGGTCCTCCTCCTTGAAATCGCCCGTAGGAATAACAGAGTTAATACCTAGTCCGCCCCCAAACTGCAGCGGCCCGGCTGAGAAATTCCCTATGAAATCAAGGTTTCCACCTATCCACCCAATCTTGTAATCCTCTGCAGGGAGGTAAGCAACATTGGTTGGATCGTACATCCTTCCACTCAACACACCACCCGGTGTGAAGATGATCGAATTCTCAACCGAAAGGGTAAACAGATCATTGAACTCCTGCTCTCCTTCTACACCTATTGAGAAACCTAATTTCTTATTGGCACCAATGGTCCAATCGAAGTTGGAATGCGCGAGACCTCCACCCAGTCCAACAATAAATTCCTGTGCCGAAACTTGTAATCCACCGCACAAACAAAGGGCGCATACGGTCATTTTCAAATACCTACTCTTCATCATTTCCAGGGTTGTTTAAATGGTGTTATCGCGCTTATTTTCAACGCATTAATTTTTGGATTCCAAATAATGGAGTTCTCGTTATTCTGATACAGAAAGTAGAAGGGGATCGACTTATCCGACTTGTTGACTACAACCTCGCGCACCCTTCTGCTGTGTTCAGTAGCGTTCAAATGGGTTGCCAATCCCAATTTCACTCCATGCTTCCACCGGTAGGTTCTGATCTTACTTGGTTTCGTGTTTGAATAACCATCGGAAAGCGACTTTCCTGATCGGATATCCACCACCACCGAATACACATTCATGGTATGCTCAAGCACAAAGGCTACTGTGTTGTCATCTAACAGGAAACCTCGGGCATTGGGTGAATTGTACTTCTCCGATAGCTTCCTGAGTCCCTCAGCAGGAATCTCCTTAGACACCAGTTTTTTCCCTTCCGCAGATAACAGGGTATAACGAACGGATGCCTTGTCGTACTCCAATACGGTTAATCCGTGAGGAGTAGCGGTTAGAATGGGTTGATTGTCACCAAAGGTCCCTATGGTAATGGAACTGGCGTTCGCACTCATTGCTCCAAGGTCGATCTTGCACATCTCCACCTTGGTTTCCTTGTTCTTACGCCTGTATTTATACAAGAGGATATGGTCTCCTAACAACTGATCACTTGCAGACCAACTGGCCCCCGTGTTGATGCCTACCAGAAAATTGGGGCCAGACAGTTCGATCTTTCCAACCTTGCTTTCTCCAGTTTTGTGGTTCATTCTAAACAGGAACACTTTCTGGTAGCTAGACAAGGGCCTAATCAAGTAAATAAGCTCTTCACTGGTAGCATATAATCCTTCAACCGAAAACTGATTGGACGAAAGTGCTTTCAATGGTTCTACCACCTTGTGCTTGCCATTCGCATCAAATTGATGGGCATAGTAATCCCGCAACCCTGTCAAGACCAGGTAATGGTATTTGCCATCCGGAGAGCTAATGGTCATGTATCGATACGCGTCACCGAGATCGTAGGCACGGGGATCTCGGATATCCAATTTGGTTTCCCACTTCTTTTTACCCGAAGGATCCACCTTGATAAAACTCCATGTGCCTTTACTGGCATTGCCCGCCTTATTGGGTGCGGTGGCGATGAAGGTTCCAGAGCCATTCTGATCAAAGAAAAAGGGCGCGTGCCCTTTGGGTAAAGTGATGGTTGATTGAGCGCTGAGCGCAAGGGCTATAAAAGCCAAGGAAAGGGCCAGCATTCCCCTTTTTATTTGGTACCAACTGCACATATTCTTCACGTTATTCTGACTGTTTTTCAGAATCCAAAATCGCAACACCATTCGTTTATTAAACCTATGTTTAGGAGGTTTGGTACGAAAAGCATGATCTTAGGTACCAAATTATGAGGGAGCTGTAGGAAGGAATTTTCGGATGATGGAATTTTGTAGGATGCGTGCGTTAAAACTTTTGATCATAACCATACCTATCTGGTTATTTACAGCTTCTTCTGTTTTTGCGCAGGAGAAATTCCACCTTGATTTGAACTGGCGGGTATTTGATGACAGGAACGGATTACGGGTCTCTCAATTGTTCGACCTGCATCAGTTCGAAGATGGGACGATCTGGATCTCTGGTGACCGTTACCTATTCGAATACAAAGGGTATTCATTTAAGGAATTCGGTGAGGACGATGGATTTCTGGATTACACCCTTTTTGATCTGCACGAGGATGATAAACACCGTGTTTGGTGTGTAGGCATGAGTGGCAAGTTGTGCTACAAAGAAAACGAAGACATCGTTCACTATCAGTGGAATGACACCATCTATAAATACCTGGGGGAAGCAATTATTACAGGTTTTCATGTAACGGACGACAATGCTGTGATCATCGGCACCATGCGAAAGGGTATTCTGCAGATCAATGATAAAGGCGATGCTCAATGGTATGAGAAAGGTGTTGTTGGATGGAAGGCAGTAGTTGGAAAGGGATTTGTAGTCCAGGGTATGCAGTCTGGCGCAGCGTCCAAAGATCTGCGCATATACCGCAGAGGATCATTCGGAAAAGGGAGCATACTGAAAACACCCGTTCCGGTAAGTGGCACCCTGCGAGCAGACTTCTGTGGAGAAAAGACTTACGCCATTGGTGGAAACCAGAACCTCTTCATTGTGAATGGTGATTCAGTGGTTCAACATATCCGAACAAAGGGTACGATCATTTCTGTAAACGCCATAGGAAAGAGACTATGGATTGGTCTGTACAGAAGGGGTGTAGAGGTTTATGAGGAAACCAACAACACCTATAAGGCTGTAGGGCATTATCTAAGAAACGCTTCAGTAAGCAATGTAATGGAGGATCAGCACCAGGGAATATGGGTGTCAACGCTGGTTACCGGATTGTACTATTCTCCATCCCAACATGTCATGAAGTTGAATCCTCCAGCCTCCTACCCGGTGGAACAATTCACAGCCATGGAACATTGCAACGCTTCCATCTTTGTAGGTATTACTGATGGAAGAACCATACGATTCACCGCAGATGGCATATTTGAAGCAGTAGTGGATCAAAAAGGGATGTCAGTCTCGGATATTGCCAAGGTACCTGGCAGCGATGAAATATACGTGGATGGAAGATACATCTCTAAGCTGGACTGCTCGGGTAAACTGATCTCCGATTACGCTGAGAACAAACATGTGCAAAATGCAATCTGTATCTACCCTGATACGGGAGACGTAGTCTGGATAGGTAACCACCGAGGTGTATACCATTTTAGAAAAGGGCGATTAATCGGAAGATCGGATTCCCTTCAGCAACCCACCCGGATCAACGCCATTGGTAAGGTAGCCAATGAAGTTATGATCGCCACCAACGGAGGACCTTATTCTTTTGTGAATGGGCGCATTACAGAGAACTGGCTAACCAGATCGGTAGAAGGCATCATCAGCGAATTTGCATCTTATAGGGATGGAACCTTAATGTCCACACACAATACAGGCGTATTTCATGTTTCCTCAGATCGAAAGGTGAAGCACTATCCATGTAATGCATTGTCCTGTAAGATCATTCACAATCTCACGGTCGTTAACGACCATTTCCTATGCATGACTGATCAGGGGTTGCTTTATTGTACAATTGAGGGAGAAGACATTAAGTATTCGAAGCTTGATCGTGCGGATGGATTGGTATCGAAAGATGTTTTTGACGCAAAAGTCCTGGGCGACCTTGTCTACATTTCATCTGCCCGCGGCATTTCAACTGTTCCACTTGATGCCTTTGAAAGCCCAATGCCTTCACCTATCACTTCGATCAGCAACGTGGAAGTAAACGGAGAGCCTTTGGAGCGGAACTCAAGTCAGATCAGTGCTGGAACGCATGATGTACTCATCAGCTATCAGGGCATCTACTACGCTGACCAGGACAACGTGGAGTACCGATATAGATTGATCGGCCTGGACAGCACCTGGCATATTACCAATAACACCTCAGCTTTGTTCAAGCAATTATCTGGAGGTGCGTATAGGTTTGAACTACAGGCACGGGTGGGTAAAGGAATGTGGTCCGATCTGAATGAGGAAAGCACACGTACGTTTGAAATTGATACCAGATTCTGGGAGTATCCCTGGTTTTGGTACTCCATATTGGGTGTTTTGCTGATAGGCTCATCTGGCTTACTAATCACAGGCGCTGTAAGGTTAGATAAAGAAGCATTTGTCAGTTACTACGTTCGGCTCCTTAGAAGGATCACTCCGCAGAGTAGAAGAACGGATATCATAACAGTTAAATCAGTGTTAGATGGCTCCAATGTTATTGTTCCGGTTGCCGAGATTATTTGGATCCGTGCTGCAAGGAATTACATTGAGATCGAAACGGAAAAAGGAAGGATCACCGTTCGCGACAACATCAGTAAGATCGAGCAGCGGTTATTGGCCTATCCAGACCTGGTACGTGTTCACCGTTCCATCATCGTTAATTGGACCAAAGTAGAGCAGGTCCACTCAGACCACCTCATGATTCATGGACTTACAGTAAACGTGGGCAAGAAGTATATGGATCAATTCAAAGAAAGAAAGTCTAGTCTTCTAGATAGAGAAGATGGAGCCTAACACTCAGCCATTCTGCATCATAACAAATCCTCATCAAGGATATCCCCTGAACGGTTAGGCGGAGCCGGATTTCGACTCAACTTTTTAGCAAGTAATGAGGTGAAAACTGCGAAGGCAACAAACGGTACCAGTACCACCAATAGCGTTTCTTCCAAGGCACGCTCCAAACTTCCGGGAGTATCCAGCAACGTAAAAACGCCAGCGATAAACACGAAGTAAGCCACTATACTGAACACACTGGTGAGCCAGAGTGATTTACCAAACTTGATAACCTCGTTGTACCAAACGCTGGCCATCCTCACCATGAACATCATAACAAACAAAGACAGCGCATGGGTTATCGGTATCCACAACCAGAACATGTCTTCACCCCGCATCACATCAGGATGTATCTCCTTCTTCACGAATACGAGCAGCACCCACAATGCACCTGCTATGCTTCCAAACAACAATGTTGCCTTCAGAAATGAGATAGACCTGGAGCTACGCATCTTCTACTTTATTGGTACCACGTAACATATGATCATCCAGTAAATCACTGACTGGCTCAGCTTCCGGAACATTCATTTCTCCTTTGAGACTTCCTCTCAAACCTGCACCAATCCACCCCATCACTATGATAGGTACAAGCCAAAATACAACCAGGAACTCCAGCAATTCATAGTGCGGGATCTCTTCCTCGAGAACCGAAAACCCAACGCAGAAGATCACGAAATGAATGCAAGCAGCACTGGTCATCAATTCAGCAACTTCCCACCACGAAGGCAATTGCTGAAATCCTCTTACGTAGTAGGTAATAACCATGGCCTGAATACAGGTCATCGCAATTACATATATGAACCATGCAAATGCTGCATAGTTGTCATCAAGTGAGATGATATCCAACATGGAAAGAAGATGAACGACAACCATGGCTACACCTGTACTGCAACCCAGTATCAAACGGACCCGCCACTGCCTTTCACTTTTACTCATCTTCTACGAGGTGTTCATCAAGAATATCCTCCTGATTGGTCAAAACACGTTCCTGTCCGCTTACTCTGCGGATCATAACCTTTCTGAATCCGGAAGCTATGAATGAGGTTATGATCCAAGGGAACAGAAACAGAGCCGTAATTAGGGGTAGATACTCAAAATGCAATGGGAACTCCGTTATCAGCATTGAGCCTAGAACGAACAGTATGAACATGATGACAGACCCTAAGACCATCATCCAAAGTGTTGGCCAATATTTGAAACTTGGATCCTTATTGAGCATCCACAATTGGGCCATCAACTGTGCAAAGAATCCAATCAGATACACAATGAACATCCTTAGGAACTCCGGTAATGATTTCATGTGAACGACCCCCTCCTCGTCAAGAAACAACAAGAGGCCAAGTGCCAGGCCTCCACTAATTCCGCAGCCAATCGCTGCTACCGTCCAGGTCGAATACTTATTCATCCCCTACCATGTGTTGATCCAGAATATCACCTTCCACTACTGGTTCCATTTCCTCATTCCTTACCATGATATGTTTTCGCACGGCTGCTATGATCAGTCCTACGCCTATCAGTGGCAACCACACTACCGGAATCAACTCAAATAAAAGCTCTTCTACTCTGGGAAATTCTCCAATAGCCAAACTCGCACTAACGATGAATCCCCAGAAGAAACATCCACTCAAAGTAAGTTCCACCAGAAATGCTCTTCCGTAACGAATGGGTGCTTTCAAAACCGCACTGTAATAGCGCAGTGCTGCGATCATGATCACCAGATTTAGAAATTGCAGACCAGCAATGAACCATTCCATCCAATCGAATGCCATTTCAAGAAGATTCTCGTGTGCCATCCACAGCAATGAAGACCATAGCAAAGTGGGTATTCCCGCAAAGATCAATACCGTCTTGAAGAAAGCCCCGTTGCTATTCATACCGATTTCTGTTTCTTCTCCTCACGAAATTGGAAGCAATCACACCAATCAACACCCCACCAATCAGCAACAATGCTTCACGCAACCAACCATTGTCTTCTTTAATGGGTTCCTTAGGTTCCTCGATCACAGGCTTAGCCTCTTCTCTTACATATTGGGTGATCTCACCACTACTGGTATCTACCACCAAACCCGTTTTTTGCATCAGCGCAGTAGCTACCCTATTGATGGAAGAATCGCGCATGAGTTTGGCAATTCGGTTAACCTTATCGTGGTCCGTTACAGACCATAGGGCCACCTGTCCAAAGCGATCCTGCTGGTCTTCCGCTTCAATGGTCTTGGCCATTTCCACGGTAAGAGAATCTGCCAAGCCGCCATATTCAAAGAAAATTCCACGGTGTGGACTCTTGTCCTGAATCTCACCACACATGGCAAATAACTTGAGGAAACGCTCCATGTCATCTTCCCGGTTCAGATCAATGTATGCCGTTCTTGTAATGATCATATTCTGGTAAGAAGAATCACCTGGAATGAGAACAGACCCGACAGGCATCCTGAGCACCAACGTGGAATCGCCTTTCCCCTTAGCGCCCAGGGCTATGCACTCCCCATAGTGAGAGGAAGAAGGTTTTGTTGATTTGAACTTAGAACCGTAGCCATGATGCCCCTCGATCTCTAATTCAACCAAACCACGATCCAGCGCCTCCTTCACGGAAATCGTATCCTGTGCTTTCAGATAGAATCCTGAGAGCACCAATAGCAGGGCTGGCAGCAAGCGTTTCACTTAAACAATTTAACGATTGTCTTTCGGAATTATGATGGATTACTGCCATGTAATCCATAATGCTGTCAGAAATGCGTGTAAGGCCGGTAAGGGTATTTGCGTTTTTTGTACCTGCGCTTATATCGCCTTGAGGAGTACCTCAAAGATTGGGTGGTAATCACCCTATTGTCTTTGCCAATGGTATAGGTGAGGTATTGTGATCCACGAGACGATCGGGTTCGCGTAACAAGGAATGCCTGGTAAGACTCATCCTTATGCGTATGACTCGCATATACCCTCCCAGCTCGAAGCTCTGTCATGAAATAGTTGTTGACGTTCACATTCCTCAACCCCCATTTCGTAGGCATGTAGCGGAAGTAATTGGTTACCTCCTGTAACGGCTGCCCTTCTAACTCATCCATCATGGATTCAACCAATCCCATATCTTGATTCTTGTATAGCTTTCGAATGATATCCCGATCAAACTCAAACATGTAATCATGAATTTGGACGTGAAGCCCATCCTTGCTAACGGGACCAGTCAACTTAAGTGTTGTGACCTTCTTAACCTTGGTCTTCTTTGAGGTCTTGCGCTTATCTGTCCGCGCTGTACTTGCAATACAGCTCAGCAATAACAGACTAACAATTACACTTTTCGATACTTGCGACCTTTTCGAATTTCGGCTTTGACGGATGATGTGCATGGGAACAACTTTGTGCGATTAGACATAAAGAGCACAAAGTGATCAATACGATCGCGCTCCAACCCAACCTTCCGTAATCTGTAAATCTGACCATGTGTTCTTTTTCCATTGAACACACACTTCCTGAAATTCCATAAACTAGATCAACATGGCAGGAACCGCCTCACTGCAATGCTCCAACTGATCTATCCGTTCAAGCGTCCTGATCTGCGCAACGGAATAGCGGTAACAGTAAGTGTTTGGGTGTTTTTTCAAGTATGCTTTGATCTCCTCACCTGACATCTCAGAGAGGTCTACGATGGGTTTTTGGCATTGCTCGCAAATGCCTTGCTTGCTTTCGTTCGTCATAGCAAATTAATTCCCAGGAGGACTCCCATCACTCTCCTGAATTACCACCATAAAGATGCACCAACACCCGCTAATCCATAAGCGGGGTGCGTAGGGCCAACGGAATTCATAGATTTACCGTTCACATCGATGTTATGAGATATCTAATTGCAGTCGCACTATACCTTAGTGTATTCTTCGTTCAGGCGCAGAAGAAAGAATTAACGCTTAGCGATGCCGTGCTGAAGCGTGGCAGCACTTTCAACCCTGCAACTATTAAAGGGCTAAAATGGATGCCAGATGGAAAGCACTATTGCTTTGTTGAGAATGACACCTTATGGAAGCAATCCATTGCCCCTGAAGGAAAGAAGATGCGCGTTAGTTCCCTGGCTGATTTGAATAAAGGATTGAATGGCACCAAGACGCTGAAGCGGTTTCCAATGATCTTCTGGAACAGCGAAACCGAGTTCTACTTTAGACATGGATTGAGCATTTACAATACAGACATCACTACCATGTCTTGTGGTGTTATGGTTTCGGCTGTAAAGGGAAGTGCCAATCAATTCTACCATCCTCAGAGTAAACAAATGGCTTACACCTTTGAGGATAATGTATACGTAACAACCAACGATGGTATCCACATCCAAGTAACCAAGGATGGTGGTGATGGTATTACAAGCGGTAGTGCTGTGCACAGGCACGAATTTGGCATCAGCAAAGGTTTGTTCTGGGCTCCCTCCGGAAAGAAAATTGCCTATTACAGAAATGACCAATCCATGGTCACCGAGTACCCGATTGTACACATCAATACCAAACCGGCTTCTCTTGAAAACATCCGCTACCCGATGGCAGGAGATAAAAGCGAGGAAGTGACCCTGCATGTGTATGACATTGCAATGGACAAAGACGTGACCATCAAAACAGGAGAACCTAAGGAGCAGTACCTCACAAACATTGTGTGGGGCCCTGGCGAAGAATTCATTTACATCGCGGTGTTGAATCGTGATCAGAACCACCTGAAACTTAACGCTTACAATGCGTCAACAGGTGCGTTTGTAAAGACCCTCTTTGAAGAGAAAGACAAGAAATATGTGCAGCCACTTCATGGCATGTACTTCCTTAACGACAAGGAATTTGTTTGGATGAGTCAGCGGGAAGGCTACTGGCAACTCTACCATTACGGCCTAAATGGGAAGGTGAAAAGAAAACTAACCACAGGCTCGTGGGTGGTAAAGTCCATCCTTGGCTTGAGTGCTGACAAAAAAGTGCTCTACTTCACAGGCACGGGTGAGGACCCCAAGGAAACCAACGCGTTCAGCGTAGTTATAAAAACTGGCAAGGTCACCCGACTAACGAAGGAGGCAGGAGTACATCGCGTTCAGCTATCCGCTGATGGTGCGCAACTGATAGATAACTATTCCAATACCAAAGTTCCACGCAGTATTGGCATAATCAATACCGCAACTGGCGCAAGACGAAATCTCTTAACAGCGGCCAATCCTATGGATGACTACCAAATGGGAGAATTGAATCTTTTCAAGATCACGAATGGGAAAGCAAAGGTTGACCTGCACTGTAGGATGATCAAACCACACAATTTCGATCAGAACAAGAAATACCCAGTGTTGGTATACCTGTACAATGGCCCCATGGCACAAATGATTACCAACTCCTACCTGGGTGGTGCCCCTCTATGGATGTACCATATGGCCAACCGTGGCTACATCATATTTACCCTGGACGGGAGAGGTTCAAACCACCGAGGTATTGAATTCGAGCAGGCCATCTTCAGGGATGTGGGTACAGTAGAAATGGAAGATCAACTGATGGGTGCAATGTATCTGAAGTCGCTTCAGTTCGTGGATACCAACCGCATGGCCGTACATGGATGGAGTTATGGCGGATTTATGACCACCTCACTAATGCTTAAGCATCCTGGCGCCTTCAAAGTTGGGGTTGCCGGTGGACCGGTAATTGACTGGAAGTACTATGAGGTAATGTACACGGAGCGTTACATGGATACTCCACAGACCAACCCTGAAGGATACAAAAACACCAGTCTTTTAGACAAAGTTGGAAACCTGAAAGGCAACCTTTTGGTGATCCACGGAGCAGTGGATGATGTAGTGGTTTGGCAGCATAGTCTGGACTTTGTGAAGAAATGTGTTGATGAGGGTGTACAGTTGGATTACTTCATGTATCCTGAACATCCACACAATGTTCGTGGCAAAGATCGCGTTCATTTGATGCAAAAGGTATTGGACTATGTTGACGACAAGCTCAACTAGGAATCCGTAACTTACTCATATGATATGGATCGTCATTGGGATTGGAATCTCCCTCATGATCCTTGAAAGGATCATTCCCGATCAAAAACTTCCACACGTAAAAGGTTGGTGGACCAGGGTAATCATCATCAATCTTCTGCAGTTAGGTGTTCTGTGGCTGGGAGCCATTAGCTGGGATATTTGGCTGAAGGAAGTCAGTCTTTGGCAATTAAAGGATAGCATCCCTCCTATTGCCGGTGGGGCCATCGCATACCTTATCATCACATTCGTTTTCTATTGGTGGCACAGATGGCGCCATGATGTCAATTTCCTTTGGCTCGCTTTTCACCAGGTACATCACAGCCCTAAGAGAATTGAAACAATCACTTCATTCTATAAACACCCGCTCGAGATCATCACTAATTCCATCATCATTGGATGTGTGAATTATGTATTGCTTGGACTAAATCTGGAAGCAGCAGCATGGAACTTGCTGTTCATGTCGCTTGGCGAGTACATCTACCACATGAACATCAAGACACCCTATGTGATGGGGTTTTTCTTTCAGCGTCCGGAAATGCACCGTATCCATCACCAACTTGGAAAACACTACAACAACTTCTCTGACCTACCATTGTGGGACATGCTCTTTGGCACGTTCGAAAATCCAAAGAACAGAGACATGGCATGTGGATTCAAGGAAGACAGAGAACACAAGTTACTGGAGATGATGTTCTTCAAGAATGTCAACAACCCTTTTAAGCGCAGAAAGCGTGTTTAAGAAATTCATATACACCTTACTTGTACTGGTTGGATTATTGCAGTCTATTGGCTTTATCATTAAGTCAAAGGAAGTCCGAGGGCTTGGCATGGCCAGCGCGTCTTCCCCCCTTCCGATTGTCTTCACCGAAGTGAAGGGCGTAGAAACCTTCGCAAGTAATTTTTATGTAAGCTACAATACCTCAACGGGGGAGGCTGACACTGTTCAGATCACACCCACCATCTATTCCCAATTAAATGGCCCTTACAACAGAAGGAACGTCTACGGAGCAGCCATTTCATACGCTCCAGTACTTCCTGACAGTTTGAGAACCTCGGTTCTGCAATTTGGGTTATGTGAAGGCACACTGCTCGAGGAATTGGGCATTCCGAGTGATGCTAAAAACGTATCGATCATCATCCGCACCAGAACGGCTGGAAGAAATCAGGAGTGGATCTATCAGGTGGATTGTAACGAAGAATGAGGCGTTATTCACCATATCAGTTCGGTGCGTTCAGGATCATTCTTGGCCTCTATCTGACCATTCACTTCATTATGCTGATCCCATACGCAATGGAGGTTTTCAGTAACGAAGGAACACTGGCAAACAACGCACTGAATTTCACCTATGGTGTATTTCCCGGAGTGTTTGATTTCAATGATGATACATTGATCGTGCAAGTTGTACTTGGATGTCTGGCCGTGTTTGCCCTACTGTTTGCCCTTGGATGGAGGAGACAACTCATGGCCCTCTTGCTCTGGTTTGGGTGGGTTTCTCTGTTCGATCGGAACAACCTGATAAGCAATCCAGGTATTCCATTTATAGGGTGGTTGTTATTGATCAGTGTTTTCATTCCCAAGGGTGAAAAACCATCCCTGAAGAAGTATCCAGATGTAGACTGGGTGATGCCAGGTATCTTGTTTGTAGGCGCATGGATCATCATGTCAGTTGGCTATACCATTAGTGGTATAGATAAGTTTGCAGCTCCCAGCTGGCGGGATGGTACAGCTATTTACCATCTACTGGAAAATCCATTGGCCAGAGATTGGTGGTTAAGAGAAGTCTGCTTGCAACTGCCGAAGGATGCCATCAAGGCAATGACTTGGTCTATTCTCGGCCTTGAGATCGCATTCCTCCCGATGGCATTACTAAAGAGAATTCGCGGATTTGCTTGGCTATCGATGGTAATTATGCATTTCGGAATTCTTTCCCTGGTCGACTTCGCAGATCTGACTACGGGAATGCTGATGATCCACATCTTCACGTTCGATCCGATCTGGTTAAAACCGGCCAGCAATACTGGGCAGAAAAGGATTGTGTTCTTCGATGGTGTATGCGGCTTATGCAATACATCAGTAGATCTGTTAATGAAAGAAGATCAAAATTTCGTTCTACAGTTCGCGCCATTGCAAGGAGCACATGCAAAGGAAATTCTGGGAGAAGAAAAAGCTGGTGGTTTGACCAGTATCCACTACTTCGATGGGAGTAAAGTCTATGACCAGTCAGGTGCTGTGCTTAGAATTTGCAGAGATATAGGCGGTTTCTGGAAACTAGCCGTTGTTCTTTTCATTATTCCTTCGTTCATCCGAAACGCGATCTACAACTACATCGCAAAGAATCGATACCGTTGGTTTGGTAAGCTGGATGCGTGTAGAATGCCTACCAGGGAGGAACGCGATCGTCTGCTGGATTAGCCCCATTTAAGTACCTATATTTACTAGGTGCGGCACCTCATCCATATCTGCTTCGTGTTGATCTCGATCCCAATGCTGGCACAATATGATCCAGCTAAGATTGACAGTATGGAAAAAGTACTGGCTGGAAAACCCAGTGATTCTATCGCATTTGCCACCCATTTTCAAATTGCGATCAGTTCTTTGTACGCTGACCCACCACTTGCCTTAAAACACAGTCTCGCACTACAGGACATTGACATCAGTAAGATGAACTACAAGCGAGGCGTAGAGAGGAACAATGCCATAGCCGCCAGTTATTGGCAACTGGGCGATTTTGATAAATCTGTAACCTTCTTTCAACAAGCGCTAGCAATTGCGGAGGAGAATAAAGACGACAGATTGATCGGACAGTGCTCCGGGAATCTTGGTTTGCTTCTCTACGAAACAGGAGATTTCGATGGCGCCATCGACTACCTCTACACCGCCCTTGAAACCGCACATAAATCCGGACACCTCGGTGCTGAGCATACAGCTTGTGTAAACATTGCTCTGGTCTTGTATCAGCAAAGCGATTACATAACCGCTATCCAATATTTGAAACGCTCACTGCGTATCGCCAAGGAACTTGAGGAAATTCCTGACCTGATACACAACAACTTAGCCACCAATTACATGGAGATCGATTCTCTGGATCGGGCGCTACACCATTTAGCAATCGCTGAGAAATTGTCGCAGTCTACAGGAGACCTGTATACCAGCGGACTGGTGCATTATAACTTCGGTGAGATCTATATACGACAGGATAAAATTGATGATGCACTCAAGCATTTCAACAAAGCAAGGCAGATTGGAAAGACTACCTCTAACCCCAACATTCAATCACTGGGAATCAATGGAACTGCAGCTTGTTACAATGCCAAGGGAAGGTACAAGGAAGCCCTGGCCTTCGCATATCAGGCCCTGAAGTTCGCCAAGAATGCGGGAGCCATACAAGCAGAAAGAAACGCTTGGCTAACGCTGTCTGTAGCGCACCGAAGGCTGAAGCAATTTGACGAAGCGCTCAAAGCGATAGACAGGTACGTGGCCATTAAAGATTCTTTGGAAAGCATGAGAACCGCTCAGAAACTGGCGAAGAAAGGGTCAGAGTTTCAATTGATGGAACAAGACCTCGAGATTCAACGGTTGGAGCATGAAAAGCAATTGGATAAGATCGTTGAAGAGCGTCAACAGCAAAGAATTTATGGTTTACTCGGTGTGCTTGGACTGTTGATCATCTCCTTCTTCTTGATCCTCAGAAGTAACAGAGCAAGGAAAAGAGCTATGAATGACCTCGCAGAAGCCCATCGGGAAGTGATAAGTCAGAAAGGGGTTATTGAGGAAAAGAACAAGGACATTACGGATAGTATTCTATATGCGCGAAACTTGCAATCTGCTATTCTTCCCAGTTATGAGAAGATACAGGCAGAAATACCTAAAAGCACCATTTTTTACCAGCCAAGGGATATTGTCAGTGGAGATTTCATTTGGGTAGACTCCAGTCCTGAATATGTATACCTTGCCCTTGGAGATTGCACCGGACATGGTGTTCCCGGTGCTATGATGAGCGTGCTTTCCAATAATATTCTTTTCAACGCAAGAATGAACCTCGAATCTAATGCTGGCCCGGATACGATCCTGGAGTACGCCAAGATGAGTATGACCAAGCGACTTAACTCAATGAACACAGACGCACTTACCATGGATGGGATGGATGTGGCATTGCTCAAATTGAGTAGGGATCGTAAACGACTGGAATATGCCGGAGCCAATAGCCCGATGTTGCTGATCAGGGATGGAAAGCTTCACAGATATGAACCCAACAAAATGCACATTGGGGCATCCCTGTATGAAGATCAGGTAAAGCCTTTCATAAGACATGAGGTTGAACTCAAGAAAGGAGATCGGATTTTCCTACATTCGGATGGATATATAGACCAGTTTGGTGGGCCAAAAGGCAAAAAGTTGAAACGATCGGGATTGGAAGATTTACTTACATCCACATCTAACCTGAGCATCGAAGAGCAGGGGAAGCGCGTAGAGGAATTCTTTACGGAATGGAAGGACCAGATAATGCAACTGGACGATGTAACAGTAATTGGATTTGAAATCTGATGGAAGAGCTAATCGTCATAGGTGGGGCCGCCTTACTTACCTCGCTGCTTACATTTTTCTCCGGTTTCGGGGTTGGAACAATCCTCACTCCAGTATTCATGATCTTCTTTCCATTGGATGCAGCAATTGCACTTACAGGGATCGTGCATTTGCTCAACAACATTTTCAAAATCTCCCTGCTAGGCAACAAAGCAAACTGGAAGATCGCTCTGAAATTTGGTCTACCTGCAATCATCGCTGCCTTGGGTGGTGCTGCGGTATTGGTATACTTCGCTAATGCCAATCCTTTATATACCTACGAACTTTGGGGACATACCTGTGAGGTGAGTACATTCAAGATCATAATAGCCGTACTGATGTTTGTTTTCGCGTTGTACGATCAGATTCCGTCTCTGCGCGATTCGAAGTTTGCTTCAAACAATATCATTCTGGGTGGAATAATCAGTGGTTTCTTCGGAGGGCTATCCGGTCATCAAGGAGCACTTAGAAGTGCTTTCCTTATGCGTGTTGGTCTATCAAAGGAGGCATTTCTTGCCACCGGAATTGTCATTGCCTGTGTGGTGGATGTGGGTAGAATTTCGGTCTATCTCACACGACTGACCAGTGTGAACATTATGGAGAATTTGGATGTTCTCTGTACAGCTATTGGAGCCGCCTTCGTGGGTGCAGTGGCGGGAAAACTACTGCTGAAGAAAGTGACGTATGGTCTTATTCAATGGACGGTTACTGTAATGTTGATCCTGCTATCTGTTCTACTGGGCATTGGATTCATCTGATTCCTGCCCAATCACTATCTTCAGCATTCAATTTGACATCATGAGTGAAGCATATATAGTAGATGGTATAAGAACCCCTATCGGTAATTTCTGTGGTGCATTAAGCACTATTAGAACGGATGACCTCGGTGCACATGCGATCAAAGCGTTGATAGAAAGACATCCTGATCTTGACCTTGAAAGGATTGATGATGTGATCATGGGTTGCGCAAACCAAGCAGGTGAAGACAACAGAAATGTGGCGCGAATGTCGTTACTCCTTGCTGGTCTTCCATGGCAAGTGCCAGGTGAAACGGTTAACCGCTTATGCTCATCTGGGATGAGTGCTGCTATTCATGCATACCGGGCCATCAAGACCGGAGAAGGAGACCTCTTTATATCGGGTGGTGTTGAGAATATGACAAGAGGACCCTGGGTGATCTCTAAAGTATCCAAGCCCTTTGGCAGAGATGCAGAAATGCATGACTCAAGCTTTGGCTGGAGATTCATCAACCCGAAGATGAAAGAGCTCTACGGGACTGATGGTATGGGGCAAACTGCAGAGAACCTTGTTGATCTGTATGATATCTCCAGAGAAGATCAGGATAAGTTTGCTTACTGGTCTCAAATGAAAGCAACAGAAGCGCGAAATTCTGGAAGGCTTGGCGAGGAGATCGTTAAAGTAGAAATTCCGCAACGCAAGAAGGATCCCATCATTTTCGAACACGATGAATTCATCAAGGACAACACAAGCTTAGAGGTGCTGGGAAAACTCCGAACTGCTTTTAGAAAAGAAGGGGGCAGCGTTACAGCCGGGAATGCTTCTGGCTTAAATGACGGAGCCGGGGCTTTACTAATTGCCTCGGAAGAAGGATTAAAGACACACAACCTGACGCCAAAAGCCAGAATTGTAGCTTCCGGTGTGGCTGGCGTTGAACCACGTATCATGGGAATTGGTCCCGTAAAAGCTGCGGAGTTGGCTTTAAAGCGGGCAGGGCTGACTATGGATGATATGGGCATCATAGAGCTCAATGAAGCGTTTGCTGCGCAAGCGCTTGCGTGTACCCGGCAATGGGGGCTCGCTGACGATGATCCAAGAATAAATCCCAATGGTGGAGCCATTGCTATTGGACACCCTTTAGGCATGACGGGTTCACGCATACTGCAAACTGCAGCCATTGAGCTTCATAAGCAAGACAAGAAGTATGCGCTTGTTTCAATGTGCATTGGCGTTGGTCAGGGTTACGCAACAATTCTAGAGAAGGCATAAAGAAAGGCGGCCAATGGCCGCCTTTGCAATTAATTTCTCAACACGACCTATTTCACGGTATAGTGAAACGTACCCTTGAGTGGGTATGTGGTTTGACTGGTTATCACCTGAGGAATCAGCTGAACAAATGCAGTGTTAGCGGGCACCCGTGCCTCAATCGTACCTGCCGTTTGAACGCCCTCACCTGTTGCGGTTCCTTGAAGATCGGCAATCACCGATGTGAAATTCGATCCAATCGGTAACGTCAAGGTAAATTGTGTTGGTGCTCCCGATGCCGCTACAGTAATCTGCGCTGTAAAGGAAACGCTTACCACATTGCCCACACGCATCCATGTTCCAGCAACATTCGATGCCGATGAATAGTTGGACACATTAGCCAATGTGGGCGTATACGTTCCGGAAGCAAGGGTTGTTGGCGTTTGCCATGTGGCATTACCGGAAGCGTCTGACGTAAGTACTCTTCCTGTAGCCTGATTGCCGTCCACATACTGCATCGAACCCACAACATCCAGAGATGCAGAAGGGCTTGTGGTTCCAATTCCTATCTGTGTACCACTATTGAACAACGTACTGCTGGCCACCCATCCGGATCCATTATGACGAAGTGTTTGTCCATTGGTTCCAGCAACCCCAGGTCCTGTGGGTCCGGTTGGTCCCGTAGCGCCATTGGCACCCGCTGCACCTGTTGGTCCAGCTGGACCGGCTGGGCCAGTGGCTCCATTCGCTCCTACGGGGCCCGTTGCACCGTTAGCTCCGGCTGGACCGGTAGGACCTGCAACACCTATGGGACCCTGTGGGCCTGTTGGGCCAACTGCACCGGTTGCTCCGGCTGGACCCGTAGGGCCTGCAACACCTGCGGGACCTGTTGGGCCGGCTGGCCCAGTCGCACCATTAGCACCTGCTGGACCAGTGGGTCCGGTAGCACCATTAGTACCGTTTGCTCCCGTTGGTCCGGCAGGACCGGCTGGTCCAGTTGCTCCATTTGCGCCTGCAGGACCGGTTGCTCCTGTGGGGCCCTGGTTACCTTGTGCACCCGTGGCACCTGTAGCACCTGTGGCTCCGGTTACACCAGAAGGCCCTTGAGGACCAGTCACACCATTAGCACCGGCTGGACCAGTAGGACCGGTAGGACCTGTTGGTCCGGCTGGACCGTTTCCTGCGGTCTTCGCATAAAGTGCATAGGGAACAGACACCAACTGACTCGTCCCCATTTGGCTATATGCAGTTCCACCATTTTCATCCATTTCAACTTCAAGGTAGAATGCATCAGTTCCCCAGGAAATCGAGCTAAATGCCCCACTCACAACTGTTCCTCCTCCAATCTGAACCGTGAACAGTCCAAACTGATTCGTAGTTGGATTATGGGTTTCCTGGTAAACCACCGTTCCAGTGGATGTGGTTTGCCTAATGCTTAGCCTAAGTCCAATAGCCTGGCTATTGAGACTGGCACCTGCACTGTTTCGTGCAATACCTTGGTAATTAACTAGTTCAGGTGCCTGTGCAAATGAAAGTAGACAGGTTACCAATCCTAGTGCGAGCGTACATATACGTTTCATAAGAATAGGTTGTGTATCCAAATTAAGCATTTGATGAACACAAAAAAAGGGTGCCCAATCGGACACCCTTCTCAATGTATATAAGGTTAGGTTTAGTACACTCTAAAGCCTGAGAACAGGCAGTTCGCTGCACCAGTAGCACCGTTTCCATACAGCGAAGCACCAGCAGGGCCTTGGAAGTACAGATCTACAAACTGACCTGCCGTCATCTTCAAGACACACGAACCTGTATTGAAGTAATACCTGTTCGAAGGCACATTCTCCTGATAAGACAGACGAGCAATCATGGTCGTTCCACCTAATCTCAGATAACATGAATGCGTTCCTGTGGAAGTTGCGCGTGACAACAATCCTAGGTTGAACTGATAAACACCTGTTACAGGGGCAACAAATCTTGACGTACCCGTGTTCCATACGTTTCCATCATCGAATCGCTCCTGATCGAAGGTTACCACACCCGCAGATGTTACCTGGAAATTTGATTTATAAGCTGCAAAACCATCAGATCCTGAGCCACCTGGACCTGCTGGACCAGTAGCACCCGTTGCACCTGCCGGACCCGTTGCACCCGCTGGACCTGTCGCACCAGTTGCGCCATTCGCTCCTGCTGGACCTGCTGGTCCCGTGGAACCTGCCGGACCGGTTGCACCGTTAGCACCTGCCGGACCCGTTGGACCTGCTGGACCTGTTGGCCCCGGAGGACCTCCTGACGGTCCTGTTGGACCTTGCGGACCAGTCGGACCAGTTACACCTTGTGCTCCTGTTGGGCCTGCCGGACCAGTTGGACCTGGCACTGTTGAAGCCGCACCTGTTGGGCCTGCTGGACCAGTTGGACCTGCTGGACCTACTGGGCCTGTTGGGCCAGGAACCGTTGAAGCTGCACCCGTTGGACCTGCTGGTCCTGTTGGTCCTGCTGGACCGGTTGGACCTGGTACCGTTGAAGCTGCTCCCGTTGCGCCAGTTGGACCTGCCGGGCCTGTAGCACCTTGTGGACCTGTAGGACCTGGAACTGTTGACGCAGCACCCGTTGGACCGGTTGGTCCTGCTGGACCGGTTGCTCCTTGTGGTCCTGTTGGACCTGGAACCGTTGAGGCAGCGCCTGTTGGGCCTGTTGGACCCGCTGGACCTTGTGGGCCAGTTGGACCAGGAACTGTTGACGCAGCACCCGTTGGACCGGTTGGTCCTGCCGGGCCTGTAGCACCTTGTGGACCTGTCGGTCCTGGTACCGTTGAGGCAGCACCTGTTGGACCGGTGGGTCCTGCTGGGCCTGTTGGACCCTGTGGACCTGTTGGACCTGGAACAGTCGAAGCTGCACCAGTTGGTCCTGTAGGACCAGTCGGGCCGGTAGGACCTGTTGCACCAGTTGGACCAGGAACGGTAGATGCAGCACCTGTCGGTCCAGTAGCACCTATTGGGCCAGTAGCACCAACTGCACCGGTTGGACCGGTTGGACCTTGTGGGCCACCTGAAGGACCAGTTGGGCCTGCCGGTCCTGTTGGTCCAGTAGCTCCTGCCGGACCTGTTGGTCCTGGTGTTGAGCTACCTGAGTTCTTTGCATATAGCGCATAAGGAACTGAAACAAGTTGGCTGGTACCCATATCTGAATATGCTGTACCTCCATTCTCATCCATCTCAACTTGTAACCAATGACTGGTTGTTCCCCAGGCTATTCCCGCCATTGTACCCTGTACCGGAGTACCTGCTCCAATCTGTACTGTAAACAGTCCAAATTGATTGGTCGTTGGCGTATGTGTTTCCTGATACACAATCGCACCGTTGGCTGAATCCGCGTGTACCGTAAGCTGTAAACCTATGGCCTGCGCGTTCAGTGCGTTTCCTAGTGCATCTCGTGCTATACCTTGGTAATTGATCAAGTCTGGTGCCTGAGCCATCAACCCTGCACCAACCATCAATCCAAGAAATCCGAGTAGTAACTTCTTCATAGTAAATCGTGGAATTTCTACTACTTCATTTTCTGAAGCTTGTAGCTGGCTGTATGTTTATTGTCTTTACTGATCAACTTTAGAACGTAGCTGCCTGCAGCCCACTCCTGTACATTGATCTGCTTCTGAGAGTCGTTCTCCTTGTAGGTACTCTTGTGTACCTGCTTTCCCTGAACATCAAAGATCATTACTTCGAAATTCTGACTGTGATCTTCCAAACGGATGTTCAACTGATCGAACGTAGGGTTAGGGAATACATTCACCTTGATCTTCCCGGCACCATTGTCCGCTATACCTACACCAGAACTCTCTGGTTGATGAAAACCCTGGGTAATCATGCTGTTGGTAGCAGTAACAGTTTCTATCATCACCTCACCTGCTGTGAAGCTTAACTGAGCACCAGTACTTGTGTAGTGTGCTCCTGTTGAACCAACAACCTGTGGCTCGATGGACTGAGCGTTAAGTCCAAAGCACAAGCCTAATGCCAAAATGGTAATAAAATACTTCATGATAATGCGCGCGTGAATTACATATACAAGTAACGATTCTTTATTCTGATAATCAATACTTTGTAGATTAATTGATCTTACTTACGGATTAACCGGCAAAATGATTCGATAAACCATAAAAACTTATTGACCAAATACACACAAAATGAAAAAGGCACCTGTGAGGTGCCTTTTCTGGTGCCTTACTTTCAGGTCAATCTGTCACCACAAATTTCTTCACAGCCCTAAATTGATCCCCTTCTATTTGTATAAAATAGATTCCGGATGAAAGAGCATCAATTCCAACAGTTACTTTGGATCCGTGGGCACTACCCTTTAACACCTCCTTACCACCAAAATCTACAACCCGATAACCTGTAATAACTTCACTGCTCTCGAGAGTGATGCTGGTTACCGCAGGATTAGGCGACAAGAAAAGATTAACCTCTTTAAATCGCCTTTTTACTCCAGCCAATCTTCCGGGACAACAATTTGGCTCTTCCCATCCGCGAACCGCCTCACTGAACGTTGTAGATGCAAGAGAGGTAGATGCCGAAACATCCCAAACGTGAACAGTTGGGGTTGTGCCGACAAAGCCTGAAAAGCTATATTCTCCTGATGCGTTGATCGTTGCCATGTCAGATTGTGTTCCTGGAGAAACACCGGTCAAAACTGTCGATGTACTGTGCGTTCCGGCCACTAGGTCTACCGCTTCAAGTTTCATCGTTCCGTTATCATTCCAAAGACCGTATATAGTAGAATCCTCGCAATTATATTCATGATGCGTAACCTGATCCGGGAAGGCATTGTTGTTAATCAAGGCCCCTGAGAAAATATCATAAGATCGTAGCTGATAGGCAGAACCATTAAGAACTACACAATTGTACCAGCCTTTCTTGGTATCCAGTGAAAACCCTCCATCAATGAAACCGGATACGTTCGACAAGCCGACTATAGAATCAACCTGCGCATTGGTTGGATGAATTTTAACGAGCGTTCTGTTCGCCCCTGTTCCCCTTATAGCATAGATCATGGAATCATTACAGTTGTATTCCATCCCAGTGAGATTGTCGGGAAACAGTGGGTTACTAACGATGGCCCCATTGGTTGCGTTTATAGTCCACAAACGATCCCATTGACCATCATATCCCCAGCATACATATTGGTTGAGATCTGTGTTGAACGTGTGTGCACTGCCATTGTGCAAATTCGCGAGACCTGTTACAATTGCTATGTCGTTTTTCAATCCGTTGGATGGGTTGAACTGTACAAACCAAACTTGCTGTGTAGAAGAGTTGGTCCAAAGTCCATAAGGCATACCTTGTCCTGCCACCAATCCTGAAATAGAAAGTGAAATGATGAGTAGTAGTCGTTTCATACTTTTTGTTTTTGATGGAACTAAAGTATCCGAAGCAACTGTCTGTTATTATGACATCCCTCAGTTGGTTAGATGATATGCACACAACACCCGTATTGTCTCCATGCTACCAGGCAATTACATCCATTTATCTTACCTTTATTACCAAACTCATAAAACCATACTATGAAACGAATTTTTACTTTCTCTCTATCTATCGCATTATTGGCGCTTAGCGTCCCTTCAATGGCGCAGTGGACAGATGTTTCTACTGGTGCTGCAGCTGTTGAATTGTTTGACGTTAAGTTCCTTGACGATCAGACAGGATATGTTGTAGGTCGTAATCACAACTCTTCTATGGGTTATGTTTTTAAGACCACTGATGGTGGTGCTACCTGGAGTGCTGATTCATTTGCAAACCAATTCTTCAGAGCGGTTGCTTTTTCCAGCAATAGCAATGGTAACATTGGTGGTTACGATGCAATTCCAGCGACTGCATTAAGAATCTTCAGATCTACTGATGCAGGTGGAACATGGACGCAGCAGGCTACTTCAGGAAGTTACCTGGGTATAGAGCACATGCAGTTCGTTGATGCAAACAACGGATTCGCGTCTGGTTATGCCACAACGTTTGGTACTTCAGCGGGTTGCTATAAAACAACTGACGGTGGAGCTACTTGGACAAACGCAGGTTCAATCCCTTCATTGGGAACAGGGATGGAATTCCTTAACACTACTGTAGGATTCATCTGTACGGGCGTTACATCAAGTTCAGGTACAATCCAGAAGACATCAGATGGTGGTAGCAGCTGGCTATTCACTTATTCTGGTCCTTGGTGTGCTGACGTGTCTACTGTTGGTCCTGATACCGTTTATGGTCTTGTTGGACTTGGAAGTGCTAGTATCGTTAAGTCAACCAATCAGGGTAACACTTTCGGTGCTCCACTTGCTGTTGTTGGTGGTGTTAAAGCATTGCATTTCCCGGATCACGCGAAAGCATGGGCTGTTGGAGCATCAGGAGCCATCATGGTAAGTTGGGACAGAGGTAACACCTGGACTGCTGAAACTTCGGGAACTGCTGAAAGTCTTAACGAAATCACAAGCAGTGCCAATATGATGTGGACTTGTGGTACAGGAGGTGTAGTTCTTAAAAGAAACATGTTCCCTACTACCGTTGAAGAAAACAGTAACATCAGAGGTGTTCAGGTTTGGCCAAACCCAACTGTGGGTAACACAAGCGTTAGAATCAATGCCAAGAGCCCAGTGATTGGTGCTGAGGTTGCGCTTCGAAATGTAGCTGGTCAAATTGTTGAATCATTTACAACCAACATTCAGCCTGGTGGTCATTACATCAACATTGATTTGATTGACAGACCAAGCGGCATCTACTTCGTTTCAGTTAAAGCTGAAGGAGTAAATGAAGTATTGAAGGTTGTTAAGCAGTAAGCTTTTAGACATTCATAAGAAAGCCCTCCTGAATATTCGGGAGGGCTTTTTATTTTTCAGCTATGAAGTTCGGACAGGTAAACAACCCAGAAGCTATTGATTTCACAATGCCTGAAGACGGTATTCTCAACCTTTCCAACGAGAATACTGGTAAAGGAGGTCTTTTCGTTGGTTGCTCAAAATGGACGAACGAAGGACTAATTGGAACCGTGCTTCCTCCGAACACGAAGAAGAACGCCTTATTGGAAACATATTCCCAGCATTTCAATACGGTAGAACTCAACGCTACGCACTACAGGATATTCCCTGATAAAACGGTATTGGGTTGGAAAGATAAAGCTGCACCTGGATTCCGGTACTGCCCCAAATTTCCACAGTTCATCAGCCATATCAAACGGTTGGACGATGTTGAACTTATGACCGATCGCTTCATTGCATCTTGTGCCCTACTTGAGGACAAACTTGGACCAGCATTTCTGCAAATGCATCACACCTTTGGCCCGGGAGATTTAGAAAGGCTACATACCTATCTCTCGAATCTCCCTCAGGATTTTAAGGTTTACGTGGAGGTAAGAGACGAGAGATGGTTTGAGGGATCGGCCACAAATGAATTGGCCCAATTACTGATCGAACTTGACAAAGGGTGGGTGATTACTGATAGTTCAGGGAGAAGAGATTGTGTACATATGAACTGCACATTGCCCGAAACCATGATCAGATTTGTAGGGAACAGCGGACACCCTACAGATAAGGAAAGAGCCGCAAATTGGGCAACAAGGCTATCGGAATGGCGCGATAAAGGGCTTGAAGATATTTGGTTCTTCATCCACCAGCATGATGATCAGGAATTGGGTAGCCTGGCGGAAGTACTTCTGGAAGAATTAAACCGCATTGGTAAGATCGAAGTAGATCACATTAATCTTGGTGCAAGCCGTGGGAAACAATCCGCGTTTGATTTTTGATGTTGCCAAATAGCTATCTTTAAACATGGCCATTTACGAATACAGAGGTGTTATACCGGTTGTTCATCCTTCCGCATACATACATCCCCAGGCAACAGTTCTGGGAGAAGTAACTATTGGTAAGGATGTATATATCGGTCCCGGATGCGTTTTACGTGGAGACATTGGTTCCATCATTATCAAGGACGGCTGCAACGTGCAGGAAAATTGCACCGTTCACATGTTTCCCGGTGAAGTAGTAACACTTGAAGAAATGGCACACATTGGACATGGCGCTGTTGTTCATGGTGCTAATGTTGGAAAGAACTGTCTGATTGGAATGAACGCGGTACTCATGGATCATTCAAAGATTGGAAACGAATCCATTGTTGGTGCCCTTGCTTTCGTAAAAGAGGGAATGGAAATTCCACCACGAAGTCTTGTCGTTGGCAATCCAGCTAAGATCATCAAGGAAGTTTCTGATGAAATGATCAAATGGAAAACCGAAGGCACCAAATTGTACCAGACCTTCCCCGAGCACTACCGGGAAACCTTGAAAGAAGTACAACCTCTCACAGACCCTTCGCAACAGAAGAAACAGATTCTCGAAGAGTTCAAGAGTTGGAAGGAGACCATCCAAAGCAGCTCCTAGCCTTATCCTACTCCGTACTACAAAAACCTTCACGGGATTCTACATAAATTTAAGGGTCGTGAGAAATTCGATCCTCATATTTTCTCTGGTTGCAACACTCACCGGTTTTACCCAACAGATGGAAACCGTTCTGCAAACCGGACATACGGAAACCATGTTGGTGATGGACTTCCACCCTACCAAACCTCTTTTGGCAACGGGCGGGAAGGATCATCGCGTAATCGTTTGGGAGACCAACACCGGCAAACAACGATTTGTCTTTGACAACTTCAAGGACGAGATCGAAGCCATCGCATTTAGCCCCAATGGTAAATACCTGGCCATTGGAGACGAAGCCAAACAATTGCATGTCTATGATGTGGAGAAAGGCACTGTACTAAGAAGTGGCGATATAGGGTGGTATGCCATGGAAATTGAGTTTACGAAAGATGGAAAGTACATGCTGGTTGACGATGGCGACATCCTGGTATTTCGTACTTCAGACTGGAAGCTGGTTAGGCGGCTCAAATGGGATGGATCGCAGCGAACCTTTCTTCGCGCTATTGAAACCTCACCAAATGGAAAAACGCTCTACGCCTTTTTCGAAGATGGCCCTATACGCGTTTACGACCTAACCACTTTGACCAAAAAGAAAGACTTTAAGCATACCAAGAATTATTGGGGTCGGTCCATGAGGATCAGTAGCAACGGTAAGTACCTTTATCTGAAGGAGCGCAGTGCCGGTTTAACAGCATTGGATGCCAATACGGGCATGAAGATAGATTCTCTGTCCGCTCCTGAAGGCCCCGAATGGGATGATCTGACAGGAGACGGATCTTGCATCATAACAGTCGGTTCTGCCGGGCCGTATGAATACGATGGGAAGACTGGGAAAAGAATAAGGCTCTACCGCGCAAAAGGAGTACGCATCAATAGCGGGGTGGTGAGACTATCTCCTGATGGAAAATTCTTCGCAGTGGCCAGTGAGCGCGGTGATCGCAGCATCACCCTCTGGAGTAGGGAAACGGGGAAATTGATTCGTGAAATGGGAGGCATTGTAGACGATGTTTCCACCCTCCGTTTCCACCCAAATAAACCGATCCTTTCCATCGGTGGTATGAATAGGACACTAATAGACCTGTCCAAAGCTTCTTCTGTTAGCGGATACAAACCATCCTCAAAACACAGCTATACAAGTCCCGTTTTTAGCAAGGACGGCAAAATGATGGCCTGTTACCGGAGAGGCAAACTATGCGTATCCGAGTACGATACGAAAAAAGATCTTTTTGAAGTTGAATCTAGTTCGTTCAAGCATATGACCTTCAGTCCGGACGGAAAACATATCGTAATTGGTGAAAGCAGAGGCCACCTTACCATTATAGATGTGGATAGCGGAAAAGTAAAACACAAAATATTTACCCATAAAGATGATTGGTATTGGAAAATCGCTTTCATCGACAATGATCAATTCCTTGCAGCAGGTGGAAATGACCTCCTTGCCGTCTGGAGTTGCAGTAAAGGACAGATCGTTAGAAAAACGAAGCTGGAACAGGATAGGTATTTCGCTACAAGCCTGGAAAAGGGACTGATCGCGGCTGCATACGGCTACGACCTGCGTTTCTACGATTTTGATTTCAATCTGATAAAACACATCCCATTAAAATTCAATGAAGGATTCAACGATGTTGAATTTAGCCCTGATGGCAAATCGCTGGGTATTGCGCTTGATGAAGGACATGTAGTGCATTGTGAGGTTGGCACATGGAAGACCCTGGGATCCATTCGTCCACACAGCGACCGAACCAATACTGTTACTTTTTCCAACAACTCCAAGCTGATGTTTACTGGTGGAGATGATGGTAAAGTGATCATTTGGGAAACGGGTACCATGAAGCAACTGGGAACCATCGTTACCATCTCCGACTACGACTTCGTTATTTCCATGAACGATGGTTATTATGCTGCAGAGAAGGGGGCATTGAACATGGTAGCATTTAGAAAAGGTGCAACCATCTATCCTTTCAAGCAATTCGACCTGAAATACAACCGACCCGACCTTGTGGTTGAGCGCCTGGGATACGCCAACCCCATATTGGTCAAAATGTACAAGAAAGCATATGAAAAACGGCTAAGGAAGCTTGGATTCACCGAAGACATGCTGAATGAGGATTTTCACCTCCCTCAGGCAAGAATTCTGAATAAGGATATTATTGACATTGGCACAACAGAGCAACAATTCGAATTCAAAGTAAAGGGCTGGGATGAAAAATACCCGTTAAGCCATCTTTTGCTCTACGTCAATGGGGTTAAGACCGCAAAAATTCAGACAAAAGGAAAGGCCAATGTGGAAAAGCATGTGAGCATTCTTCTTTCCCGCGGAACCAACGTTATCGAAGTTGTAGCCATGAACGATAAAGGGGTCAGAAGCAGAGCTGACGTAATGACCATTAACTATACTCCAAAGATCGAAAGCAAACCAGATCTACACTTAATACTAATTGGTGTTTCAAAGTTTACAGATCAAAACTTCAATCTTGATTACGCTAGCAAAGATGCCGGGGATATTGCAACATTCTATCAGGAAAGTAGAAGAAAGAACTTCGCAAATGTGCACGTTCATCAGCTAATGAACGAAAAGGCCAATCGAAATGGTATTGAAAAAATGCTTAGCGAAGCGGTAGCCCAGGCCGGGGTAGACGACCAGATTATTGTCTTTTACTCCTCTCATGGCGTGTTAGATGAAAACCTGAACTACTTTCTTGCCACTACCGATATGGATTTCGCAAAGCCAGAGTTGAAAGGCATGCCTTACGAACAATTAGAATCCATTATCGCCAATTCTCCCTGTAGAAATCGTTTACTGCTTATAGATGCGTGCCATAGTGGCGAAGTGGATAAGGAGGAACTGGACCTGAAAGAAAGCCTGGCAGATAATATATCCGCCAAACACAAAGGGACTAAGGGTTTGATTCCACGAACGGGTTTGAACAACGCCTTCTCCTACATGCAAACTTTGTTTACAGACATATCCGGAGAAGCAGGTGTAACGGTGCTATCGGCTTCTGGTGGATATCAGTTTGCTTATGAATCTCCAAAGTGGAACAATGGGGTTTTCACTTACGCATTACTTAACGCACTGAAATCGAGAGAAATAGACGTCAATAGAGACTACCGCATCCAGATTTCCGAATTGTCAGAATCTGTTAAACACCAAGTCTACACACTTACACGAGGCAAGCAGCTACCCACTACGAGAAGTCTAAACCTGGTCAACGATTTCGTCATTTACTAACTACCGTAAGGCAGTCGTAAGGTAGTCGGCAACAGGTCTTGCAACTTTGTACCGCTCCTCAATCATGTCGATCAGTTTTGGATTCGTAATCTCCTTGGTTGGCATCTGACTAAAGAAGTACCATGACTTATTGAATAACAACGGTTGCTTTTCTGCAGCTTCCTTCAAGTCTTTCGGAACCGTCTTGGTTTTCTCACCTCGCACCTCTCCAAAAAGGTCTTTGAATTTCTTGGCAGAAATAGTTTTGTCAAAGCCCTTCATATCACCAGCTATCTGTTCCCGAACCCTGTCTTTGCCCTTGGCATCCAACTGATACAATCCAGAGTACACACGCACGTGTTCGGGAGTTAATTCAACATAAATTCCTGTGTTGAGCATGCCCTTTCTACCTCCATCTGCTATCACTGCCGACATACTGGTCTTGTAAGGTGTCTTATCCTTTGAGAATCGGATGTCCCTGTTAATCCTAAATATGCACTGTTTCGGCTCCAGTCCTTTCAATGATTTATCGTGCTTGGCCAACCGATCAATAAGTTCCTGAACAAATCCATTGAACGGATTCTTAACAGATTCCTCATATCGCTTTTTGTTGGCTTGAAACCAGTCTCTGTTATTGTTACCTGCCAGGTCCTTCAGAAACTTCACATAGTCTTTCGTAAAATGGCTCATATCTTAATGTCTTTGATTCGTTTTTCAGTAAACGAAATTTACCTTTAACGTTCCAGTTCTGCAAGCATGCAACCAACCTTAATAGAAGCATATCGTTCAGAAGAATTCAAGTCACTCGCTGACCAACTACTCTCATTGATCAGTGCCGCTCATGAAGCCTCCATAACAGGCACGCATACCCTCAACAACTGGCAAACACCTGACGAATCCCTAAAGTTCTGGTCAGAAGGAAACAAAGACATACAGACGATTCTAAGTGAGGTAATAGATCGTTCAATCAAACTGCATCACCCCCACTGCATGGGCCATCAGGTAGGCATACCAGCCCCCGCCATGGTTATAGGTGAATGGCTGAGCGCCTACCTCAACAATGGAATGGCGATCTACGAAATGGGTATGGCTTCTTCTGCCATGGAGAAAGTAGTAACCGATTGGCTTTGTAGATTGTTTGGTTTCAAACAAGGCAGTGGGGTGCTCTCTTCAGGCGGAAGCCTAGGAAATCTTACTGCTTTGTTGGCAGCACGACAAAAGAAACTCGAATCTTGGGACCAGGGAACAAGCGGTCAATATGCAGTAATGGTATCCAAGGATGCGCATTACTGTGTAGAACGTGCGGTAAAGATCATGGGCTGGGGAGATAAAGGAATCATCAAACTTGATGTAGACCAGGACCGTAAAGCGGATGTCACAAAACTTCAGCAAGCTTTTGACCAAGCCCTTAGCAATGGAATAACTCCCATTGCAATTGTTGGGTGTTCGTGCTCTACCGGCACAGGTGCGTTTGATGATTTAAGTGCAATGGCAGATTTCGCTGCTGCTAACGAACTATGGCTACACGTTGATGCTGCACACGGTGGTGCCTCCATTTTCCATGACGACTACAAACATTTACTAAGCGGCATTGAGCGGGCAGATTCACTGGTATTGGACCTGCACAAGATGATGTTGACTCCAGCGATCAACACAGCCATTCTATATAAAGAGGAGCGTGACTCTTACCTCCCATTTGCACAGGAAGCCAGCTACCTTTGGGACGATGACGACAGCCTGGATTGGTTCAATATTGGGAAACGAACTGTGGAATGCACAAAAAAAATGATGTGCTTACCAGCCTTTATAGGCATGCATCATTACCACCCAAATACCTATAAAGACTACATAAGCCAGACATACGGAATTACAGATAACCTGGCCACAATACTGGAGGGGAACGACAACTTCGAGGTTCATAGCAAACCACAGTGCAACATCATTTGTTACCGCTACAAGTTTGATTCAGACCTCAACGAGCGCAACGCGGCACTTAGGAAAGCTGTGTTACACAACAACAATTTCTACATTGTTCAAACCACAATAGATGGCGATATATGGTTGCGGAACACGATGATGAACCCTTTTACAAACGAAGAACATTTACTAGGTTTGATCGAAGAGCTCGAACAGACCGCAATGAGCCTCTAATAAGGAGATAGCATGAAAATCAAGAATTACGCACAAGGAAGTTGGATTGAAGGTGATGGAGATGGACAAGCTTTGTTCAATGCCATCACAGGTGAACAGATCGGGGTAGCCTCAAGTGATGGGCTGGACTTCGATGCGATGATGAAATATGCACGCGAAGTAGGTGGACCCCCACTGGCTAAAATGACCTTCCCTGAACGAGGCCGGATGCTGAAAGCACTTGCCTTACATCTGATGAGCAAGAAGGAAGTTTTCTATCAACTCAGTGCAGCAACCGGTGCAACGAAGGCAGATTCCTGGATCGACATCGAAGGGGGAATTGGAAACCTGTTCGCCAACGCAAGTCTGAGAAGACAATTCCCAGATTCTCCCTTTCACGTAGATGGTGTTGCAGCTCCGCTTTCAAGAGAAGGATCCTTCATTGGGCACCACATCATGGTTCCTAAAGAGGGTGTTGCCATTCACATCAATGCGTACAATTTTCCCATCTGGGGAATGTTGGAAAAGGTGGCGGTAAACTGGATGGCGGGAGTTCCTGCTATAGTAAAGCCCGCAACCGTTACGAGTTTCCTAACGGAACTCATGGTCAAAGAAATCATTGATTCCGGAATACTACCTGAGGGAGCACTACAAGTGATCTGTGGCTCTGCAAGGGGAATTCTCGATCACGTTACCAGTCAGGACGTGGTTACGTTCACAGGTTCAGCCCATACTGGAAGAATGCTGAAAGGGCATGAAAGAATTTTAGACGAAGCAGTCCCTTTCAATATGGAAGCCGACTCATTGAACGCTTCAATTCTTGGCGCAGATGCCAAGCCTGGAACCGAAGAATTTGATCTGTTCATCAAAGAAGTACGAAAAGAGATAACCGTCAAAGCTGGTCAAAAGTGTACGGCTGTAAGGCGCATAATTGTTCCTGAAGATCTTCTCGAAGACGTTCAGATTGCATTAGGTAAAGCGCTGGATAAAACGGTTGTAGGCGATCCTTCGGTTGAGGGTGTGCGCATGGGGGCCCTTGCTGGCACTTCACAACGTGATGAGGTAGTTGAGAAAGTTCAGCAGTTGGCAGGCTCGCAGGAAATCGTTTATGGCGACCTGGAGAATTTCGAGGTAACTGGCGCAGATAAGGAGAAAGGTGCATTTATGTCACCAATCCTGTTCAGAAACGATAACCCATTTGAGAATACGGATTGTCATAATGTGGAAGCATTTGGTCCAGTATCAACCATCATGCCTTACAAAGACATCAACGAAGCCATTGAACTGGCGAAGATGGGTAAGGGTTCGTTGGTAAGTTCTATCGTAACAGCTGACAACAATATTGCCACGGAATATGTGATGGGTGCTGCAAGCATGCACGGTAGGATACTTGTGTTGAACAAAGACTGTGCAAAAGAAAGTACAGGGCACGGATCACCGATGCCATTGCTTACACATGGCGGACCTGGTCGTGCTGGAGGTGGTGAAGAAATGGGTGGAATGCGAGGTGTGCTTCATTACATGCAGCGCACAGCGATCCAGGGTCACCCAACAACGCTTACCAAGATCACCAGACAATACCAATATGGTGCTGAACAACCTGAGGCCAATCCTCATGTATTTAGAAAGCACTTCGAGGAATTGGAGATTGGCGAGACCGTATTCACGCATAAGCACACCGTGACCGAAGCAGATATCGTGAACTTCGCGAATGTATCTGGAGACAACTTCTACGCACACATGGATGTGACCAGCCTGGATGGGACAATATTCGAGCAAAGGGTAGCACATGGATACTTTGTTCTTTCAAAAGCAGCTGGACTATTTGTTGATCCAATCAAAGGGCCGGTACTGCTCAACTATGGAATTGACGAAGCACGCTTTACGAAACCAGTATATCCGGGAGCAACAATTGGAGTGAGATTCACCGTGAAGGAGAAAATGGATCAGGAAAAGAGGGACGAAGAAGACATTGCAAAAGGCATTGTAAAATTCCTCGTGGATGTCTATGATGAAGAAGGCGAAACGGTCGCGCTGGCTACAATCCTTACGATGGTCAGGAAAATAGATCAGTCGCAATGATAAAGTCGTTTGAGCCTCCTTACTACGCAGTTATCTTCACTAGCTACAAACAGGAGCCAGTCCCTGAAGAATACAACCTGATGAACGATCGGACTTTTGAAGAAGTGGAAAAGATTGATGGGTTCCTTGGCTACGATGCCGGGAGCGATGAGGATGGCTTCGGTTTCAATATTTCCTATTGGCGTGATGAGGAAGCCATCAAAGAGTGGCGAGAAAATGTGCTCCATAAAGAAGCGCAGCGTATGGGAATCGAGAACTGGTACAAATCGTATGGAATCAAGATCTGTAAGGTGGAATCAGATCGCAAGTTTGAAAGATAATTATGGAAGCAAGCAACGCAGTAGATCAGGGTGATGTAGTTTTTGAAATTGATGACCGTGGAGTAGCTACGGTAGAGTTCTCACATCCTTTGAGTAATTCCCTGCCGGGAAGGGTACTCACCAAACTGGCCAACACGATTACAGAATTGGGAGAAAACCAGGATGTAATATTGATCATCATGCGATCCGCAGGTGAAAGAGCCTTCTGTGCAGGAGCCAGTTTTGATGAGTTGATCTCCATTAACGACTTAGACACAGGTAAGAAGTTCTTCTCAGGTTTTGCCAATGTGATCAACGCGTGCCGAAAATGTCCGAAACTGATCATAGGCCGTGTGCAAGGAAAAGCTGTTGGCGGGGGTGTTGGTATGGCAAGTGCGGTAGATTACTGCTTTGCTACCAAATTCGCTGCCGTTAAATTGAGCGAACTGGCCGTGGGAATAGGCCCGTTCGTTGTGGGTCCCGCTGTAGAAAGAAAGATCGGAACCTCAGCCATGTCTCAATTGGCCATTGACGCTACCGAGTGGCGTTCCGCTGAATGGGCACAGGAGAAAGGCCTCTATGCCGGTGTTTACGATTCCGCTGAAGAAATGGATGAAGCCATTGCAACCCTGGCAGAAAAGCTTTCCAAATCGAATCCGGAAGCCATGAGATTGCTCAAGAAGATCTTCTGGGAAGGAACAGAACACTGGGATGACTTGCTGTCAGAACGCGCGGCAATGAGTGGGCAACTGGTCCTATCTGATTTCACCAAGAACGCAATCAACGCGTTCAAGAAAAACTAGTTACTTCGGTGTAAAACGGAGTAGAATCACCCCCAGAATTCCAAAGATCACGTTGGGTAGCCATACAGATATGGCCGCTGGCCAACCTGCATTTGTAGAAAAGGTAAAAGCGATTTTCTGAAACAGGATAAAACATCCGCAAATCGCCAGTCCCAAAAATATGTGAAGCCCAATCCCTCCCCTCACCTTTCTACTGGCAATAGCTACACCGATAAGCGTGAGAATGAATGCACTAAACGGCATCGCAATCCTGTTCCACATCTCCAATTCGTGATGAACAACAAAAGTTGATCCCTTAGCCTTCAGGTCACGAATGTGCTGTCGCAACTCAAAGTAATTCATAGACTCCACCACGTTCTGTCGTTTACCCAGATCGTCTGGTCGGAAGTTAATCACAGTATCCATTTCATTGCCTCTCACGATCACCTCACCGCTGTCTTTGATTGTTCGCATTACGTAATTCTGTACATGCCAAACACCAGTTACACTATCGTACCTGGCAAAGTCGGATGTAATTTTTGACCTCAACTCTCCATCCCGGATATCCTCAATTGAGAATTTATATCCAATACCTGTGTGGTTATTCAGTTCTGAAAAATAGATGTAAGTGTGCCCATCCAGCTTGAGGTGAATGTTCTTGTCCATGTTTCTGAACTTCCTTCCCCAGATATACTTATCCTCAAACTCCAGTCGGGTTTTGTTCCCTTCGGGAATGGTAAAATTCATCAGGATGAAAGATCCGATCGTAAGCAACGTAGCGCACGCCAAATAAGGCACAAGCATTCTCCAGAAGCTCACACCAGATGCCAGAATAGCTACAATCTCGGTACGAAAGGCCATCCTGCTTGTGAAGTACAGAACACTAATAAAGATGATCAGGGGACTGAGTAAGATCATCAGGTGTGGAACGAAGTTTACATAGTAATCCAGCACCACAGCACTAAAGGGCGCGTCCTTTTCAAGGAAATCATCAATCTTTTCAGATATGTCAAAAACTATGGTGATAGCTGAAAGGATCAGTATCATGAAGAAAAAAGTTCCAAGGAACTTTCTGGCGATATAGATATCCAGCTTTCTAAACATTACAACCTATTGGTAAGCTTTGGAATCATCTGTGATTTCCACTCTGAGAAATCTCCATCGATGATGTGAACCCGAGCTTGCCTCACCAGCTCAAGGTAGAACGCCAGGTTATGAATACTACAAATCTGAGCAGCAAGCATCTCTTTGGAAATCGTCAGATGCCGTACATACGCCTTAGAATATGCCTGATCCACATAACTTGTTCCCGAAGGGTCTAGTGGTGAAAGGTCATCCTTCCACTTCTCATTTCTGATATTGACAATTCCTTCCATGGTGAAGATCATGCCGTTGCGCCCATTTCTTGTTGGCATCACGCAATCGAACATATCTATACCCAAACTGATGTTTTCGAGGATATTTGCAGGCGTTCCAACACCCATCAGATAACGTGGTTTATCGTGTGGAAGTATATCGCAAACCACCTCACACATCTCATACATCTCCTCATCCGGCTCACCTACTGACAGACCACCTATTGCATTTCCGAAACAATCTTTAGAGGCGATCACTTCTGCGCTTTCCTTTCTTAAGTCGGTATAGGTGCTCCCCTGCACAATTGGAAATAAGACCTGCTCGTAGCCGTACTTGCCCCCGGTAGCATCCATTTGAGCTATACAACGATCTAACCATCGATGGGTCATCTGCATAGATCGCTGCGCATAGTCTTTCTCACAAGGATAAGGCGTACACTCATCAAAGGCCATGATGATATCCGCTCCAATGCTTCTTTGAATATCAATAGCATACTCAGGAGTGAAGAACAGCTTGGATCCATCGATATGCGAAGAGAACTTCACACCTTCTTCGGTAATCTTCCTTCTGTCAGCCAGACTGTACACCTGGTAGCCACCACTATCTGTAAGGATGGGCCTCTTCCAATTGATGAACTGATGCAGCCCTCCTGCTTTCTCGATCAGATCCAAACCGGGCCGCAGAAACAAATGGTAAGTATTGCCTAAAATGATTTGAGCCTTGATGTCCTCTTCTATCTCCCTTTGGTGTACTCCCTTTACAGTACCCGCTGTACCAACCGGCATAAAGATGGGCGTCTCTATGGTTCCGTGATCGGTTTCAAGGGTTCCAGCTCTTGCTTTGCTGCCCTTATCCACATGTAACAGGCTAAACTTCATCAACACAGCGTGTTCATAAAACGGCTAAATATAGCCAATTGCCCCCCAAAAGAATGGTAGATTTGAGTATGCGCGTACCAAACTACTTGTTTGATATACCGCCAATTGACGGATGGGAAGTCGTTTTCTATGCTTTCTGTTTTGCCGCTCTTGTACAACTCATCTTCATCATTTTCATTTTCACCAGGGTGGGTTTTCATAAAAGGAAAAATGGAAAACCAACCAGTCATGCGGTCCATGAACCGGTTTCCGTGGTAATCTGTGCACGAAACGAAAGAGCAAACCTCCTGGAGTTTCTTCCTGCTGTGCTGCATCAGGATTACCCGGATTTCGAAGTCGTTGTTGTAAATGATGCTTCCTCAGACGACACCATTGATGTGTTGAGGGCATATGAACATCAGTACCCCCATCTGAGCGTAAAGCACATCAAAGAAAATGAGCGTTTTTACTATTCGAAGAAATATGCCCTTACCATCGGTATCAAAGCGGCCAAAAACGATATTGTATTGCTTACCGATGCCGATTGCAAGCCGTCTTCCCCACAATGGATCAGGGAAATGGTGGCGTCTCTTCATCAAGGAAAGAGCATAGTGTTAGGTTATGGTGCGCACATGAAGACCAAAGGCTTGCTGAACAAGATCATCCGTTACGACACATTCTATACGGGCGTACAATACCTTTCGCTTTGCAAAAGCGGACTACCGTACATGGGGGTTGGACGCAACCTCGCCTATCGTAAGGAATTGTTCTTCGAGAACTCGGGGTTTGCATCGCACCAACACATTCAGTCCGGAGATGATGATCTGTTCATCAATGAAGTGGCGGATAAAAAGAACACTACTATAGAGATCTCGGATGAGGCAAGAACCATTTCCATTCCGCACCAGAGTTTTCGCTCGTGGTTCAGACAGAAGAGAAGACACCTAACCACTGGTCCACATTACAAAGCCAGAGATAAATTTGTATTAGGCAGCTGGATCACTTCACAAATCATGTTCTGGATATTGGGTATCGCACTGTTGGTCGTTCAACACAGGCTTGAATTGGTTGCTATCATACTGGGTACCAGATGCCTTCTACAACTGGTAACTTTCACGCTAGCTACACGTAAAATCGGTGGGCGTGACCTGGTTCTTCTGGCCCCATTGCTGGAGATATTTTTCATTATATTCAACCCGGTCATCGTTCTCTCAAATACGTTGGTCAAAGACAAATCATGGCGGTAGGCGACAACCTTTCGAATAAGGGAAAAGAGGATCTGGAATTGGTGAATTCCGCACTTAAAGGCGATCAACTCGCTTATGCCAAGCTCATGAAGAAGTACCGCGATTCCATTTATTTTATGATGGTTAAGATGGTAAACAACACGGATGATGCTGATGATCTCACCATCGAAGCATTTGGAAAGGCATTTAACCGACTACACCAGTACACACCTAACTATGCGTTCTCAACGTGGTTGTTCAAGATTGCAAGTAACAACTGCATCGACTTCATCAGAAAGAAGAAGATGAGTACCATGTCCATCGATCAACCTGTATCGGATGACGATGGTGGTGAAATGAGAATTGACGTAAAATCGCAACAGCTCGATCCAGAAGAGAAAGTGATCCGCAAGCAGAAAATTCGCCTGATGCGTAAACTCGTGGATAAGCTGAAACCTCGTTATAAGGAACTCGTTGTGCTTCGGTACTTCAAGGAGTACTCTTACGAGGAGATTGCAAAGGAACTTGATATCCCACTGGGAACTGTTAAGGCCCAGCTTTACAGAGCCAGGGAGGCACTTTACAACCTGATCAAAGATTCCAAGGATAAGATCTAGATATGGATAGCAATATCCTGTATCATTATTTCCCTCAACTTAACGAAGAACAAAGGAACAAGTTCGACCAACTTGGCGCCTTGTACAAACGTTTAAACGAAGGGGTAAACGTAATCTCAAGGAAAGACATAGATGAGCTCTACGAGCGCCATGTGTTACATTCTCTGGCCTTGGCAATGGCAATGGACCTAACCGACAACCAAACAGTGCTTGATGTTGGCAGCGGTGGAGGATTTCCAGGAATTCCATTGGCCATCTATTTCCCAAACGTTCATTTCACGTTGGTAGATTCCATTAGAAAGAAAACCGAAGTGATCCAGGAAGTTGCAACAGAACTAAAGCTTGACAATGTTACTGTGATCAACGAGCGAATGGAAAAGGTCAAGGATCAATTTGATTTCATTACCGCACGCGCAGTGGCAAGAACCAAGAAATTGCTTTCGCTTACCAGAGGATTACTTAAGCCGAAAGGAGGTGATCTCTATAGATACTACCTTCTAAAAGGAGGCGATTTAAAGGAAGAGCTGGGAGAAGTAGGCAAAGCGCACGATGCTATTCCCATTTCCAATTGGTTTCAGGAATCATTTTTCGAAACAAAGAAGGTAGTAATGGTGGCTAGTTAAACTCCAACTGGTATTCATTCATCTTTCTGAACACACCATCCTCTTTTGCCATCAATTCGTCATGCCCCCCATTTTCTACAACAGTTCCCTTTTGAAGAACAATGATCTTATCTGCATTGCGAATGGTCGACAACCTATGGGCTACTACAAAGGTTGTCCTTCCTTCCATTAAGCGATCTAACGCCTCCTGCACCAGATGCTCACTTTCAGAATCCAGTGCCGAAGTAGCTTCATCTAGTATAAGAATAACCGGATCCTTTAAAATAGCGCGGGCAATTGCGATTCTTTGACGCTGTCCACCGGAGAGTTGAATACCACGCTCACCCACAACAGTGTCAAGTCCGTCCGGGAAGGATTCAATGAACTCCAGCGCGTTGGCCTTGCGCGCTGCATCAAGCACCATTTCTTCATCAGCTTCAGGATTCCCATAGAGTATGTTATCCCTAATCGTTCCTCCAAACAGAATGACCTCCTGAGGAACAATGGCCATTTGCTCTCGCACATTAACCAGATCGTAATCCGCTGCTTCCTTACCATCAAACTTGATGGAGCCGGATACTGGATTGTAGAACCGATAAATGAGCGCTGTGATAGTGGTTTTTCCAGAACCTGAAGGACCAACTATCGCAACATGCTCGCCAGGTTTTGCCACAAAAGAAACGTCAGAAAGTACCTCCACATCAGGCCTGGACTCATAATGGAATTTCACATGATCAAATTCAACATCTCCAGACAACGACACCTCCTCGTGTTTATCCAGGTCCTCTGTTTGCTCATCAAACACTTCCATTAATTCCTCCGTAGCACCCAGCGCCTTCTGAATTTGAGAGTAGGTAGTGGGAATGCCTCCAAAAGAGGCCCCTATCAAAATGGCGTACAGAACAAATGAAACGAACGTGCTGAGCTCTATATCACCCGCCTCCTTCATCTCAACTGCCTGCCATACAAAGAACACAAGGACCCCACTAAACAGCATGATCATCATGCTGATAAATCCGCCCCTCCAGATACCGCCCTTAACTGCAATAGCCCTGGCCAGAGAGGTTTTCGTATTGTAGCGCGCTGTTTCAAAGCCCTCGTTGGAAAAAGCCTTCACATTGGTAATACCTGTGAACGTCTCCTCAAGTATCACATTTGAATCTGCTATAGCATCCTGAGTTCTTTTAGATAATTTCTTGATAAACCTACCAAACAAGACTGCGATCACTACAATAGGCGGCACACATGCAAGTACATATAGCGTAAGCTCAATAGATATAACACTAACCAGAATCAAACCAACAACAATGGTGAGTACCCCACGCACAAACTCTGCAATACTGGTCATCAAAGATTCTTGTATAGTAGAAATATCTGCCTGAATTCTGCTACTTAACTCCCCCACCCTTCTTTTGTTATAAAAAGTTAACGGGAGCTTGATCAAATGTGTGTAAGCCGCCTGGCGAACATCCTTTAAAAATCCTTCAGTAAGTAGGGTATAACAAAGTATTCTGAGGAAAGAGAAAATTGCCTGACCGAAGAATACAAGCATCAGCAGCAAGGCCACAGAAAGAATGTTCTGCGTATTTAGTAATTCAAATTGCTCCTCGCGCGAAAGATCTGAAGCGTCAAACAAATCTCCCATGAGTTTGGGAAAGATCAAAGAAGTTGCGGTGGAAAGCAGCAAAAACAGCGACCCAGCAACCAAATACCCAACGTAGGGTTTCATGAATTTGAAGAGCTTCCTGGCGCTTTTCCAGGACCCTTTTCTGGTGATCTCTTCCGAATCTGATGATGCTCTTCTACCGCGTGCCAACTGATTAACTACCTTTGAAGTTCGCAAAGGTATACTAATTACGGGTCTACGAAAAAATGCTTCGGGGCTTGTTTTGATAGAAAAATGCCCTATTTTTGCGACCCGCTAAGGGAATAGTATAGAGTTATGAAAAGGACGTTTCAACCATCAAGACGCAAAAGGCGTAACAAGCACGGCTTCCGAAGCCGAATGGCAACCAAGAACGGCAGAAAGGTATTAGCTGCACGTAGAAAGAAAGGTAGAAAGAAACTTTCTGTGTCTGACGAATCAAGACACAAGAGATAAGATCATTCGGAATCTTTGGAAGGAGCGCTGGTCGCTCCTTTTTTTATGCGGGCCATTAAAAAGTCTTCCACCTCGGCTTTAAACATGTCGTGTCCCACAGGTAGATAATTTACCTCAATCAATGGTTCATCTTCCACCCTCCAATTCTTCATTATAGAAGGTGCAATAACACGGTCATACTCCCCTATCAAGATCTCAATCCGAATTCCAAATCCTTTCACCAAACTTGAGACGTTCTTCAGGTCGGGAACCAAATCGCGGTACAACATCCAAACCTTATACACCCTAAGCCTCTTTGAGGCCCGATCCATTTCCCGGGTCACAAATCGGTTCATCCCTTTGCTGATAAGCCGGAGTGCCGTAACGACCTTCACAAGCCGGAAGAAACCCCTGGGTCTTACAATGTACCTTTTGAACAACCTGTTCGCCCACCGATAATTGGTAGCTATATTATACCATCTGTTAACTTCCAAACCATCCGGAGCCAACAGATATACCTCGTCCAATTTGTCGGGCATAATTTCGATAAGCTTTAGCGCAACCTTGCCTCCAAGGCTATACCCAGCCACTGAGAAATTCTCAAACGATTCAGTTTTAGCAATACACGAAACTATTCTGAGTAGCTCCGCATTGGAAATAGGTCGATCCGTTTTAGCCATGCTCCTCCCATGATAGAACATATCAACAAGCACCACCCTGTAATGCCTCAAAAACGACCCTTTAAAATATGCGAATGCACTAAGATCCTGTCCATAGCCATGAAAAGCGATCAAATACTGGCTTCCCTCACCTTCAACCCGGTAATGAAGCTTGAATCGACCAATATCCAGCAATTTGGACTCCATACACCAAAGCTAACTCATTCAATCAACTAACTTTGACGTGCAGATGCCAAGGGTTAGTATAGTTGTAGGAACACGTCCGAATTTTGTCAAGATTTCCCAATTCGAAAAGGAATTCAACGCGTTCGGTGACTTTTTCGACTTCGAACTTGTTCATACGGGTCAGCATTCCGATTTCAACATGTCGTTGCAATTCTTTGAGCAACTACAGATCAAGACGCCTGATGTATTCCTTAATGCTTCCGGATCTGCCAACGAACAGATAGAACAGATTACAGAAAGACTTCAAGCACATTACGAAAGCTGTCAACCGGATATGGTTATTGTTGTTGGCGATGTTAATTCAACCAGGGCAGCAGCCGTTGCTGCAAAAAAGGCCAATTGCACCATAGCACACCTGGAAAGTGGATTAAGAAGTTTTGATGAAACCATGCCCGAAGAATTCAATCGCATTCAAGCGGATCGACTGGCAGACATCCACTACATCACACTTCCAGAAGCGAAGATCAATTTGCAGAAAGAAGGATACACCGAGGCCAGTATTGTGAACGTAGGAAATACAATGATCGATACACTAAAGGCATTCACGGATGATATTGCGCGTGCTCATCTTCCGGAAGGCCTTGACGTATCATCGCCCTTTGTTCTTGCCACCATGCACCGCCCTTCTAACGTTGATGGCAAGGAGGACCTGGCAGACACACTTTCGCTGCTTGAGGCAATCGCTGAAATTTGTCCCGTGTACTTTCCCGCACATCCTCGTACACGCAAGAAGATCCAGGAACTAAATTGGAAAGCACCTGCCAACATACGGCTATTGGAACCCATAGATTACTTGGCGTTTCAGCGACTTACGCGCTCTGCAAAATTCGTTGTTACAGATAGCGGTGGCGTACAGGAGGAAACCACATACTATGGAGTTCCATGTATTACGGTAAGGCCGAACACCGAGCGAAACTATACGGTCACACATGGCACCAATGCCATTTCTAACCGGAATCGGAATGAGATTTTAAACTTCGTTCGGCAAATCATGGATGGAAATTGGCAACGGGGAGAAGTTCCAGAAAACTGGGACGGAAACGCTACCCTACGCGTTGTAAAGCATCTCCATTCAAGGCTTTCGTAAAGCCGTGGAAAAGTAGCCCTCGTTTGTTAATAAATCTGCGCAACTCGGCTTCCTTTTCTATTTAACTTCGTGCGATCTGAAAACATTCATCATATGCCAAAAGACTCCTCGATCAAGCACGTTTTGATCCTTGGAAGTGGACCCATCGTAATTGGGCAAGCGTGTGAGTTTGATTACTCTGGCTCACAAGCAGCAAAGTCTCTTCGAGACGAAGGAATTACCGTTACTCTTATTAACTCGAACCCCGCCACTATTATGACTGATAGCGTTGTTGCTGACAACGTATATCTGCAACCTCTGGAACCGGAATCAATCGAACAGATTCTAAAGGAGCACCCAGACATTGACACTGTGCTACCTACCATGGGAGGTCAGACAGGTTTGAATCTTGCGATCAAATGTGAAGAGATTGGATTGTGGGAAGACAACAATGTCAATATGGTTGGAGTGGATATCGATGCCATTGAGATCACTGAAAACCGAGAAGCATTCAGACAACTGATGACAGAAATTGGCGTTGGCATGGCACCGCAGGCTACCGCCAAATCCTATCTGCAGGGAAAAGAGATTGCGCAAGAATTCGGTTTCCCATTGTGTATCAGGCCTTCATATACACTTGGTGGGTCTGGGGCTGCAATTGTATATGAGAAAGAAGAATTTGACAATCTGCTCAAAAGAGGATTGGAGAAATCTCCTATTCATGAGGTGATGATCGATAAAGCCGTAATGGGCTGGAAAGAATACGAACTCGAGCTGTTAAGAGATTCAAACGATAATGTTGTGATCATCTGCTCGATTGAGAACATGGATCCAATGGGAATCCATACCGGAGACTCAATTACGGTTGCACCCGCCATGACGCTCTCTGATAAGACCTATCAGCGAATGCGAGATATGGCCATCAAGATGATGCGATCTATTGGAGATTTCGCAGGTGGATGTAATGTTCAGTTCGCAGTAAGTAGTGACGAAAAAGAGGACATCATTGCAATTGAGATCAACCCACGCGTTTCACGATCATCCGCACTCGCGTCTAAAGCAACGGGGTATCCAATTGCTAAAATTGCGGCCAAGCTTGCAATTGGCTACCACCTCGATGAACTGGAAAACCAGATCACAAAGACAACATCGGCTTTCTTCGAGCCAACCCTCGACTACGTTATCGTGAAAATTCCTCGATGGAACTTCAATAAGTTCAAAGGTTCAGATCGTCAGATAGGACTACAAATGAAGTCTGTAGGCGAGGTAATGGGCATTGGCCGCTCCTTCCAGGAAGCACTTCAAAAAGCATGTCAGTCCTTGGAGATCAATAGAAATGGACTGGGTGCAGATGGAAAAGAATTACGTGATCAGGAAAAGCTGCTAGACAGCCTGAGATATCCAAGCTGGAACAGATTATTCCATCTCTACGATGCCATCAAATTGGGCATACCCTTTAACCGCATCTATGAGATCACCAGGATAGATCCATGGTTCCTTCATCAGATTCAAGATCTCATTAAGCTTGAAGGGCGCATTGAAGAGCAAACCGTTGATAGTATAGAGAAAGACCTGTTGTTTGAAGCCAAGCAAAAAGGGTACGCTGATCGCCAGATTGCACATCTTCTAAGATGTCTGGAAAGCGAAGTGTACAAGAAACGTGAAGATTTCGGAATCAAACGGGTTTACAAACTTGTTGACACTTGCGCAGCGGAATTCCCCGCACAAACACCATACTATTATTCAACCTTCGAGGATGAGAATGAATCCGAGGCTTCAGATAAGAAGAAGATTGTAGTACTGGGCTCTGGTCCAAATAGAATTGGGCAAGGGATTGAATTTGACTATTGCTGCGTTCATGGAGTGCTTGCAGCCAAAGAAGCCGGTTATGAGACCATCATGATCAACTGTAATCCGGAAACGGTATCAACCGATTTCGATACTGCCGACAAGCTGTACTTCGAACCAGTATTTTGGGAACACATTTACGACATCATTCAGCATGAAAAGCCAGAAGGTGTTATTGTACAGCTAGGTGGTCAGACCGCACTGAAACTCGCAGAGAAACTTACGAGATACGGTATCAAGATCATGGGAACCAGCTACGAAGCACTTGATCTTGCGGAAGACCGTGGACAGTTCTCAACCCTACTGAAAGAAAACGATATTCCTTATCCTCTTTTCGGGTCCGTTGAAACAGCAGAAGAAGCGGTAACCTTAAGTAGAGATATTGGCTTCCCCCTACTTGTAAGACCTTCTTATGTGCTAGGTGGACACGGAATGAAGATCGTGATCAACGAGGAGGAATTGGAAACGCATGTGATCAATATCCTGAAAGAACTTCCAGGCAATAAAATACTATTGGATCACTTCCTTGATGGTGCAATTGAAGCCGAAGCTGATGCGATTTGCGATGGTGAGAATGTATACATCATTGGCATCATGCAGCATATCGAACCAGCAGGAATACACAGTGGCGATAGCTACGCGGTGCTTCCTCCATACAACCTGGGTGATATGGTTATGACTCAGATAGAAGAGCACACCAAGAAGATTGCTATCGCCTTGAAAACTGTTGGCTTAATCAATATTCAATTCGCCATCAAAGACGACAAGGTTTACATTATTGAGGCCAATCCTCGGGCATCCAGAACGGTACCATTCATTGCTAAGGCCTACCAGGAGCCCTACGTGAATTTTGCGACTAAAGTGATGCTGGGAGATAAGAAGGTAACAGACTTCGATTTCAAGCCGAGAAAAGAAGGTTACGCAATCAAGATTCCAGTATTCTCATTCGATAAATTCCCGAACGTGAACAAGGAGCTAGGTCCTGAAATGAAGTCTACAGGTGAAGCCATCCGATTCATTGATGACCTGAAGGATAAATTCTTCCGAGAGGTTTACTCAGAGCGAAATCTGTACCTTAGCCGTTAATGGCTACAGCGAGTTTCGTAGGACTTCTAAGAACAATTCTGATCATCGTACTGATTTGGTATGGGATCAGATTGCTCATTAAATACCTTGGGCCATACCTCATCAAAAGGCAGATGAACAAGTTCAACCAACAAGCTGGAAGGAATCAACAAACTGTTAACGAGAGGCAAGAAGGTGAAGTGTTTATCAAATCCCGACCAACTGCGAAATCATCTCAATCTGACGATGAGGGTGAGTACATTGATTTTGAAGAGGTAGAATAACCTCTAGATACACTTGAAGTAGTCGAACGGTTCCAGACAATCATTACAAGTATAGAGCGCCTTGCATGGCGTTGAACCGAAATTGCTTTTCAGCGCTGTGTTCATCGATTTACAATGCGGGCACTTTACCTCCACATCCTCCCCAAGAACTGAGCGCTTGTCTTTGGAACTACCTACAGGAGGTGCAATACCATAAGCTTCCAGCTTAGCCTTTCCATCTTCCGTAATCCAATCTGTGGTCCATGCAGGCGATAACGAGGTCTTGACTTCCGCAGCTAGATGATGTCCCTTCAAACATGAGATAATGTCCTTTTCGATCATATCCATCGCGGGACAGCCCATGTAGGTAGGTGTAATCGTAACACGTACCAGACCCTCAGCTATTTCAACATCCCTGACAATTCCCATATCCAAAACTGTAAGCACAGGAATTTCCGGGTCTTTAACCTCCGTCAAAAAATTGAAAACTTCTTCTTTGGTAGTTACCATTCAAGATTAGGATACGCGCGTTGCATGTATTGCATATCCGCAAGCAAGTAACCGAGATGCTCAGAGTGCTTTCCAAATCTTCCGCCAGTCTGCATCCAAACGTCATCCGGAATAGACAATGTAGCCTCAGCAATAACGCCCTTCACTTCCTTCTCCCAAAGCTCCTTGATCTTACCCAAGTCTGCACCAATACCCTCACTCACACATCTGGCATCAACCTCATCACTTTCAAAGATCTCATCAGAATACATCCAAAGCGTATCTACTGCTTCTTGCATGCGACTATGACTTTCTTCAGTTCCATCGCCCAATCGCTTCACCCATTCGGCAGAGTGCGCTCTATGATAGGTTGTTTCCTTAATGGCCTTCTCCGCCAACCCACGCAATACATCATCCTTACTTTCCAGCAATTCGGTGAAGAAGTAGAACCGGAAAACATCAAATAGAAATTGGCGAAATATCGTGTGTGCATAATCTCCATTAGGCTGCTCCGTTAAAAGCAGATTGGTATACGCAATTTCCTCACGAAGAAACGCAACCTCATCTTCATTCGCATAGCGATCGTCAAGCTGGGAAACATAGTCAAACAGAACACGACTCTGCCCAAGTATGTCCAACGCAACATTTGTTAGTGCAATATCTTCCTCCAATACGGGTCCATGACCACACCACTCGCCTAACCGCTGACCCAGAATCAACGAATCATCAGCTATACGCATGCAATAAGTGCTCAAATCCTTCTGATCCATTGCTACATGTTTTTCACCCCCTCAGGCACTTCATAGAAAGTAGGATGCCTGTAAATCTTATCGTTAGCAGGTTCAAACATTGGGCCACTATCAGAAGGGTCTGAAGCGGTAATGTGTGCTGATTCAACCACCCAAATACTTTCACCTTCACTCCTTCTTGTATATACGTCACGGGCATTCATAATTGCCATCTCCGCATCAGCAGCACGCAGACTACCCACGTGCTTATGATATAAACCCTGCTTACTACGAATGAATATTTCCCACAAAGGCCACTCTTTTTCCATAATTCAGTTTTATGCTACTTTCTTTTTCTTCTTTGCTGCGTAAGCCAAAGCGGCTTCTCTAACCCACATACCATCTTTTTTGGCATTGGTCCTATCAGCAATTCTCTTCTTGTTGCAAGGCCCATTGCCCTTGATCACATTATAAAACTCTTCCCAATTAATTGGACCAAAGTCATAGTGACCTGTTTCTTCATTCCATTTTAGATCAGGATCCGGAATTGTAAGCCCAATGGCTTCAGCCTGCGGTACTGTTACATCAATAAAGTACTGTCTCAGTTCATCGTTAGATTGAAGCTTAACTCTCCACTTCATCGACTCAGCTGAATTAGGAGAATCTGCATCGTGAGGCCCAAACATCATTAACGATGGCCACCACCACCTGTCAAGCGCATCCTGTGCCATCGCCTTCTGTTGCTCATTTCCTTGCGCCAATACCGTAATGATTTCAAATCCCTGCCTCTGATGGAAACTCTCTTCCTTACATATTTTCACCATAGCACGAGCGTACGGCCCGTAACTGGTTCTTTGCAATGCTACCTGATTTACAATCGCTGCACCATCCACCAACCATCCTATAGCTCCAATATCAGCCCATGTAATGGTTGGGTAATTGAAAATCGAGGAATACTTGGCTTTACCAGTATGAAGATCGTCTATGGTATCTTCCCGATCTGCACCCAAAGTTTCACAAGCACTATATAGATAAAGGCCATGTCCTGCCTCATCTTGGATCTTTGCCAATAAAGCCACCTTCCTTCTGAGGTTAGGCGCTCTGCTAATCCAGTTCGCTTCGGGCAGCATTCCAACAACCTCACTGTGCGCGTGCTGGGATATCTGACGAATCAACGTCCTCCTGTACTTCTCAGGCATCCAATCCTTAGGCTCAATCTTCAGCCCCTGATCGATCTTATCCTGAAAGTGTTTCTCTAGAAGTTCTTCGCTCATAAGTAATGATGTATGTTCTCAAATCTACAAACTGCTGGAGGAATTAAAAAGTTCAGGATTCCTTCTCTGCAACGCACGTGTATCACCATATCCTAAGAATGATATTTTTGTAGGAAATTGTCCCCATGGTGGAAATGAATGATCTTGTCGTAAAGGAGGTAACAAGGGAGACTACCGATACTGTTTCTATCTCTTTTGAAGTGCCAGAAAACCTGAAGGAAACGTACGAGTTTCTTCCGGGTCAATATTTGTCTTTGGAAACCGAGATCGATGGAGAAAAAGTGCGAAGAAGCTACTCCATATGTACTTCACCTGAAGAGAACGATCTACGGGTTGCCGTAAAACAGGTGAAAGATGGAAAATTCAGCACCTATGCAAACAATGACCTAAAAGCTGGCGATAAGCTTAGTGTAATGTCGCCAGATGGACGGTTTGTGGTCAAGACAGATAAGTCCAACAAGAAACATTACTGTTTGTTTGCAGCTGGAAGTGGGATTACCCCTATGATGTCCATTCTAAAAGCTGTGCTCGCTGAGGAACCTGAAAGTGAGGTTACCCTATTCTACGGCAACAGAAAGGTGTCGAGCATCATATTCAGAGATGAGCTTGAGGATTTGAAGAATGTGTACATGGATCGACTTACTGTTTTCCATGTATTGTCCAGAGAGAATCTTGGAATTGACCTATATAGCGGGCGCATTGATGGGGATAAATGCAAGGATTTTAGCGAGAAACTATTTGATTTCTCAAAAGCTGATGAATTCTTCATGTGTGGGCCATTTGCAATGATTCAAAACGTTTCTGCATATCTGGAAGGATTGAACATAGAAAAGAGCAGAATTCATTTTGAATTGTTTGTTGCACCAGATCAACTTCCTCAAGGGGGAGACAACAATGATGAAGAGAGCACACCGCTGGAAGAAGGTATTGCTACAATACATGTAATTGTTGATGGTGACGAATACGACTTCGAAATGCCCAAAGGAGGCACCAACATTTTGGATGCAGCCACAGATCGCGGATTGGATGTACCCTTCTCTTGTAAAGGAGGGGTGTGCTGTACTTGTAAAGCCCTTGTCTTAGAGGGTGAAGTTAACATGGCAGTGAACTATGCATTGGAAGATGAGGAGGTCAAACAAGGATATGTACTAACTTGCCAGGCGAAACCGATAACTGACGAAGTGAAAGTAAATTTTGATGTGTGATGGCTAAAGTAACCGTAACGTTAGGAGGAACTCAAAAGGATATTGAAGTACCAGAGAAGGGAAAAAGTATTTTGCAGTCAGCCCTGGATCAGGGATTAGATGCACCGTTTTCATGCCAGGGTGCTGTTTGTAGCACCTGTGTTGCCAAATTGCAATCAGGAAGTGTTGATATGGATAACAATTTCATTCTTACGGATGGCGAATTGGAGGACGGCTTCATACTTACTTGCCAGTCACACCCAACCTCGGCAGAAGTAAGCATTTCTTATGACGAAAAGCTCCCATAAGCTTCACATATTTATCACCGGTGCGAACAGAGGATTAGGACTCGCACTTACCAAATTACTTCTCGAGAAAGGACATGCGGTCACCGCAGTGTCTAGATCTACTGAAAATCTTCAGCACATACCGGGTGAAGAACTGACCATTCTTCAAGCTGACTTGAATACCAATGAAGTAGAGAAAGTACATCAGGCGCTTGGAGGTGGCTACTTTCATGTGGTAATTAATAATGCCGCTATGCTAGGCAAGATTATATTTAGTGAATCTCAGCCCTATGATCAGGAGCAGGTTTTGAACTTGAACCTATCCGTTCCAATGAATATTTCACGGTCATTCGTAAATGCAGCGAATCGACCTAAGGGAGCTCTCCTTATTAATATATGTAGCGTGGCTGGAGTGCCTGAGATTAAAAAGCTAAAGGGCCTCGCATCATATTCGGCTTCGAAAGCCGGGCTCATTGCTTTTTCCCAAACCTTAGCCGAAGAGGTTGCACCCGAAGACTGTAAGGTCGTACCAGTAATTATTGGCACCATGCAAACTGACATGTTACAGGAGGCCCTCCCGGGATATAGTGAAGGTATGACACCTCAAGCAGTCGCGCGACAAATAGGAGCAATTATTGAAGCACCGGAAGGAGCTTCAACTGGTTCTCTGTACACGATTTCAGAACCTGCCTGAAAAAAAGATTGAAAAAAACGTTCCATTCATTGCTCAGTTCAAAAAGGTATTTACCTTTGCAGCCCCCTCAATTTTAAGAGGGGATTAGTTCTAAAACATTTTTACGCAAATTTATTTGCAGAGTGTGAATTTTGATTTACTTTTGCACTCCGCAAATTTTTTGTGGGAGTTCTTTGAATTATTGAAGCGTACAAGAAAACCGAGTTCTCGATTCAATTCATGTTGTGAGGAAATCAAACAATTTTTCTTACAACGAAGAGTTTGATCCTGGCTCAGGATGAACGCTAGCGGCAGGCCTAACACATGCAAGTCGAACGGTAACAGAGAGAGCTTGCTCTTTGCTGACGAGTGGCGCACGGGTGAGTAACGCGTATGCAACCTACCCGTAACTGGAGGATAGCCCCGTGAAAACGGGATTAATACTCCATAATATATAGCTCTGGCATCTTTGCTATATTAAAACTCCGGTGGTTACGGATGGGCATGCGTCTTATTAGCTAGTTGGTAAGGTAACGGCTTACCAAGGCTACGATAAGTAGGGGGCCTGAGAGGGTGATCCCCCACACTGGTACTGAGACACGGACCAGACTCCTACGGGAGGCAGCAGTGAGGAATATTGGTCAATGGACGAAAGTCTGAACCAGCCATGCCGCGTGCAGGATGACGGCCCTACGGGTTGTAAACTGCTTTTATAAGGGAAGAAACCCCCCTACGTGTAGGGGGCTGACGGTACCTTATGAATAAGCACCGGCTAACTCCGTGCCAGCAGCCGCGGTAATACGGAGGGTGCAAGCGTTATCCGGATTCATTGGGTTTAAAGGGTGCGTAGGCGGGATAATAAGTCAGTGGTGAAAGCCTGCAGCTTAACTGTAGAACTGCCATTGATACTGTTATCCTTGAGTGTAGTTGCGGTAGGCGGAATGTGTCATGTAGCGGTGAAATGCATAGATATGACACAGAACACCGATTGCGAAGGCAGCTTACCAAGCTACTACTGACGCTGAGGCACGAAAGCGTGGGGAGCGAACAGGATTAGATACCCTGGTAGTCCACGCTGTAAACGATGATTACTCGATGTTGGCGATACACAGTCAGCGTCCAAGCGAAAGTGATAAGTAATCCACCTGGGGAGTACGATCGCAAGGTTGAAACTCAAAGGAATTGACGGGGGCCCGCACAAGCGGTGGAGCATGTGGTTTAATTCGATGATACGCGAGGAACCTTACCAGGGCTTAAATGCAGAACGACAGAGGTGGAAACACCTCCTTCTTCGGACGGACTGCAAGGTGCTGCATGGTTGTCGTCAGCTCGTGCTGTGAGGTGTCGGGTTAAGTCCCATAACGAGCGCAACCCCTATTTCTAGTTGCTAGCAGGTAATGCTGAGGACTCTAGAGAAACTGCCCGCGTAAGCGGAGAGGAAGGTGGGGATGACGTCAAATCATCACGGCCCTTACGTCCTGGGCTACACACGTGCTACAATGGTCGGTACAGAGGGAAGCTACTTGGTAACAAGACGCCAATCCTCAAAGCCGGTCTCAGTTCGGATTGAAGTCTGCAACTCGACTTCATGAAGCTGGAATCGCTAGTAATCGCATATCAGCCATGATGCGGTGAATACGTTCCCGGGCCTTGTACACACCGCCCGTCAAGCCATGGAAGCTGGGGGTGCCTGAAGTCGGTTACCGTAAGGTGCTGCCTAGGGTAAAACTAGTGACTGGGGCTAAGTCGTAACAAGGTAGCCGTACCGGAAGGTGTGGCTGGAATACCTCCTTTTTAGAGATGATCTTACAACTGTTTTGAGTCGTCTCGGTTTTCGTACGCTTCTTTATAATATAACCGTTGCTTTTTCAGTCCTGTAGCTCAGTTGGTTAGAGCGCTACACTGATAATGTAGAGGTCCGCAGTTCAAATCTGCGCAGGACTACACGAAAGTAATGGGGAATTAGCTCAGCTGGCTAGAGCGCCTGCCTTGCACGCAGGAGGTCATCGGTTCGACTCCGATATTCTCCACACTTAAGGTTCTTTGACATCTTGGAAGAAATTATTCTCATTTATTAAGAAAGTAAGTAAGGGCGCATGGAGGATGCCTTGGTTTCTAGAGGCGATGAAGGACGTGACAAGCTGCGATAAGCAACGGGAAGGTGCAAATAACCGCTATACCCGTTGATTTCCGAATGGGGCAACCCAGTACAGTGAAGCTGTATTACCACCTTGGTGGAGCTAACCCGGTGAACTGAAACATCTAAGTAGCCGGAGGAAGAGAAAACAATTAGTGATTCCCCTAGTAGTGGCGAGCGAACGGGGACCAGCCCAAACCAACAATGTTTCGGCATTGTTGGGGTTGTAGGACTGCAACATGGACTTTAAATACATAGTAGAACATTTCTGGAAAGTTAGACCATAGAAGGTGATAGTCCTGTAAACGAAATGTATTTAATACCTAGCAGTATCCTGAGTAGCGCGGGACATGTGAAATCCTGTGTGAATCTGCCAGAACCATCTGGTAAGGCTAAATACTCCTAGAAAACCGATAGTGAACTAGTACCGTGAGGGAAAGGTGAAAAGTACCCCTAACAGGGGAGTGAAAGAGATCCTGAAACCGTGCGCTTACAAGCTGTGGGAGTCCTTCGGGATGACCGCGTGCCTTTTGCATAATGAGCCTACGAGTTACTCCTCCTTGGCAAGGTTAAGTTTATAACGCAGCCGAAGCGAAAGCAAGTCTGAATAGGGCGTTTAGTCAATGGGGGTAGACGCGAAACTCGGTGATCTACCCATGGCCAGGTTGAAGCTTCGTTAATCCGGAGTGGAGGACCGAACCAGTTCACGTTGAAAAGTGTTTGGATGAGCTGTGGGTAGGGGTGAAAGGCCAATCAAACTGAGAAATAGCTCGTTCTCCCCGAAATGCATTTAGGTGCAGCCTCGAGGATGAGTGTCATAGAGGTAGAGCTACTGATTGGGCTAGGGGGCTTCACCGCCTACCAAACCCTGATAAACTCCGAATGCTATGACATATTCCCGGGAGTGAGGGCATGGGTGCTAAGGTCCATGTCCGAGAGGGAAACAACCCAGACTATCAGTTAAGGTCCCTAAATTCGTGCTAAGTTGTTTAAACGAGGTTCAATTGCTTTGACAGCTAGGATGTTGGCTTGGAAGCAGCCATTCATTTAAAGAGTGCGTAACAGCTCACTAGTCGAGCGATCGAGCATGGATAATAATCGGGCATTAAGTACGATACCGAAACTGTAGATTTATGGTAGGGGAGCATTCCAAGGGCGTTGAAGTCGTACCGTGAGGTACGGTGGAGTGCTTGGAAACGAAAATGTAGGCATAAGTAACGATAAAATAAGTGAGAAACTTATTCACCGATAGACTAAGGTTTCCTACGTCAAGCTAATCTGCGTAGGGTTAGTCGGATCCTAAGGCGTACCCGAAAGGGGAAGCTAATGGGCAACAGGTTAATATTCCTGTACTAGCATTAAGTAAAATAAGGTGACGGAGTAGTGAAAGGTCCGCGTACTGACGGAAATGTACGTTAAAGGGTGTAGGCTTCGGCCGAACCTGATAGTACCGCAAATCTTCGGATGAGCGGATAGTGACCCTAATCAGACTTCCTAGAAAAGCCTTTGCTGTTTTTAATGCTATCCGTACCGCAAACCGACACAGGTAGTCAAGGAGAGAATCCTAAGGTGCTCGAGTGATTCATGGTTAAGGAACTAGGCAAAATGGCCCTGTAACTTCGGGAGAAAGGGCGCTCACTTCGGTGAGCCGCAGTGAATAGATCCAGGCGACTGTTTATCAAAAACACATGGCTATGCTAAATTGAAAGATGATGTATATGGCCTGACACCTGCCCGGTGCCGGAAGGTTAAAAGGAGATGTTATCTTCGGAGAAGCATTGAATTGAAGCCCCGGTAAACGGCGGCCGTAACTATAACGGTCCTAAGGTAGCGAAATTCCTTGTCGGGTAAGTTCCGACCTGCACGAATGGTGCAACGATCTGGATACTGTCTCAACCATGAGCTCGGTGAAATTGTAATCCCGGTGAAGATGCCGGGTACCCGCAACGGGACGGAAAGACCCCGTGAACCTTTACTATAGCTTAACGTTGATTTTGGGTAATTGATGTGTAGGATAGGTGGGAGACTTTGAAGCGGCCTCGCTAGGGGTTGTGGAGTCATCCTTGAAATACCACCCTTCAATTACTTGAAACCTAACTCATTTTTGAGGACAGCGTTTGGTGGGTAGTTTGACTGGGGTGGTCGCCTCCAAAAGAGTAACGGAGGCTTCTAAAGGTGTCCTCAGTACGGTTGGTAATCGTACGTAGAGTGCAATAGCATAAGGACGCTTGACTGAGAGACTGACAAGTCGACCAGGGACGAAAGTCGAGTATAGTGATCCGGTGGTTCCGCATGGAAGGGCCATCGCTCAAAGGATAAAAGGTACTCCGGGGATAACAGGCTGATCTCCCCCAAGAGCTCACATCGACGGGGGGGTTTGGCACCTCGATGTCGGCTCGTCACATCCTGGGGCTGGAGAAGGTCCCAAGGGTTGGGCTGTTCGCCCATTAAAGTGGCACGCGAGCTGGGTTCAGAACGTCGTGAGACAGTTCGGTCCCTATCTGTTGTGGGCGTAGGAAATTTGAGAGAATCTGACTCTAGTACGAGAGGACCGAGTTGGACAGACCTCTGGTGTACCTGTTGTGGCGCCAGCTGCACCGCAGGGTAGCTATGTCTGGAAGGGATAAGCGCTGAAAGCATCTAAGTGCGAAGCCCATCTCGAGATGAGATTTCCCTTGAGGGTCGTCATAGACTATGACGTTGATAGGCTGTAGGTGTAAAGGCAGTGATGTCAAAGCTGAGCAGTACTAATTGCCCGATCGGCTTTCTTAATAGGAATAATTTCTTCCCAAGTATGTCATAAAGTTATTTAAGACTTTTGGTGACTATAGCGACAGGGTTCACCTCTTCCCATTCCGAACAGAGAAGTTAAGCCTGTTAGCGCAGATGGTACTAGGTTCGTCCTGGGAGAGTATGTCGTTGCCATTCTTTATTAAAGCCCTACCGGATTCGGTGGGGCTTTTCTATTTTTGTACCCTGATGAAAAGCCCCGCCCTACTATTATCGGTCTTGCTTATTTCCTTTTGCGGTTACGCACAACAGGACAGTTTGAACGAACAGGTGTCGGTGGAAGATAGTCTGGGAATCCTCAAGTGGGATTTAATTTCGAAGGAGAAAAAGAATTCCGCTAACTGGTACGTAACATTGGGGAATCCAGAATCTCCAGGGTATACTCTTTCCAAGATTACTTCTTCTCTTCAGTACCCAAGGTTGATGATTGTGGATACGCACAACTTTGGATTAACGCTGACGAAACAGCCTCATACAGACTTACTTTATCAATTGGGGTCCTACACTTACCAAAGGTTTCACCTTTCACACCGACAGGGTATTAGACGCAATGTTGCCGCAATCGTAAACGTTAGGCGCAGTAAAACTACAGGGGCCTTCCAGCGCATGACCTCTGAATTCACCAAACTAAGAGCTGGTGTTTCGGTGATATCTAATGACTCTCTTTCGCAATTAGATGTTCTGTATAACTATAGAAGGTCATTTGTTGAAGAAAATGGTGGTTTGGAATACCCGAGTGACTTCGAATCTTACGTTTTTGACATTCCGGAATTGTATTCGGTGAAGTTGCCGAGTGCAAGTAATACTTATAAGACCAATTTCTTTCAGTTGGACGGCAAGGTGTGTTTATCGTCTGGACAGACATCATCATTCAATCTAGATGTAGAAAGTAAAGTAGGAAGGGATCGATCGGATTTTAATGATAATTCGTTCCCTTTCACGTTCTACCCCAACATCTACTTTGATTCAACGAGCACGGATGATTCTATTGTAGTTGGATGGTTAGACAACTATGCCGGAGTCACGCTTCAAAGTAAGCAACTTCGTTTTGCTCTTGGTGCTACACACTACTACGAGGATTACTCCCAGAACCGCAAAGTGGATACGATCTACCACAATTATGGGCTCCAAACAAGTCTGCGTTTTGCTTCATCCACCTTTGAGGGAACATTGCAAGGAAGATACATTGTCTCAGGGTACAATGAGGGTAATTACTTCTTGAATGCGTTGTTGAGCACACAACTTGATTCCGGAGTCATAATTCACCTAAGAGGAGGACTGCAGGAGTATACACCACATATGGGCTTCCTCAGTAGGAGAACCAACAATTCTCTATGGAAATTCACCTCCTTCCGCAATCCTATAGAACTAACTGCCAGTGGGGGAATTTCAATTGAGCGAGCTTTGAAAACCAAGCTTAGTTTCGACCTACAGCAAATTACCAACCACCTGTATTACAATGAGAATAGGAACCTAGCCCAGTATCAAAGTTCTATTTCCATCTTTGGTACGTCCTTAGATCTGCAATACACATTCTTCAAGCATCTAAAGGTTGAACCTAGCATTCGTTATCAAGCCATCTCTAATACCAGCGTTCTTCCCCTACCCGATTTACTGGCCTCAGTCAACCTGAGCTACAAGCGACCTATTTTCAAGAATCGCCTTAGCGCTGAAATTGGAACGCGCGTTTGGTGGGTGAATGAATTCACTGGTTACAATTACGCACCCGAGCTTGGCGCTTTCCACGTACAAGATTCGGTTCGATCGGGTGGATATCCTTTCGTTCAAGGGTATGTTAATCTATACGTTAAACGAGCAGTGATCGGAGTACGTGTAAACCATGCAACCGAGGGTTTGCTTGGGTATGATTTCGATCTGGTAACTGGTTATCCGGCACAGCCTAGACAGATTGCCTTGCACCTAAGGTGGACCCTGATTGACTAAGTCTTTTGCTTTTTCTTCTTAGCAGCTGGAAACAGTACATTGTTTAGAATCAACCTGTAGCCAGGTGAGTTAGGGTATAGATTCAAATCCGTAGGAGGGTCCCCAACGAAATGCTGGTAATCTTCAGGATCATGTCCCCCGTAAAAAGTCCATTGCCCCTTCCCTACTGTTCCATGAATATACTTTGCAGAATTCAAAGCCTTGTTCTCTCCCATTACGACTACACCAGGTTTAAGAAACTTCTTATCATAAGCTGTTGTCTGCCCCATAAATCCCTTAACCACTTTCGTATGGTTCTGATTCAACATAGAAGGAACTGGATCCCATTTCGCAGAGAAATCAAACAGTGTAAACAGATCAATGTTCTGTGCCGTTCTCGCATGAGAAGGTGTAGCATCAATATTGGAGAATTCATACTCCATTGGATTGGTCTTCACATGGAAGTTTCTAAAGGCGAAGGTCTTTGTGAAATCCAGCTTCGAGTTAAAATTAGCATCAGGGGCATCCCCATCGTACATGTAATCACAAATATCTGCATGATCCGCACTCAAAGCTATGTCATAAGAATCCGTTCCAGAACACATTGAGAACAAGAATCCACCTCCTGCGGTATACTCCTTGATCTTTCGTGCAACTCCCAGCTTCAAATCACTCACCTTCTTAAAGCCCAACTTGGCTGCCATCTCTTCATTGAACCGTACCTGCTCTTTGTACCATGGTTGGTGCCTGTAAGACGCGTAGAATTTCCCATACTGCCCAGTGAAATCTTCGTGATGAAGGTGCAACCAATCATAGAGTGCTAACTCGTCCTTGATGATCTCTTCATCGTAGATGACCTTGTAAGGAATTTCTGCGTAAGTCAATACCAGGGTTACAGCGTCATCCCACGGCTGTTTATTCTTCGGAGAGTAAACCGCAATCCTCGGTGCCTTCTCAAGTTTAACATCATCCATATTGACCTCTGGATCGGCAATGTCTTTAAGAATCTTAGCCGCCTGAACGTCTGCAATCACCTCATACGTAACACCTCTCAAAATCAACTCCTCCTCTATCTTCTTGATGTGCTTCATCATGAAGCTTCCTCCGCGATAATTCAGGAGCCAATGCGCCTCAACCTTATTCTCAAGCACCCAATAAGTAACACCGTAGGCCTTCAAATGATTTTTCTGACTCTCATCCATTGGAATGAGAATGTGCACAGCACTCGCTCTCACTGTCAAAACCGTAAGTACAAGCAAAACAAGTATATGTCTGAAATTCCTATTCATTAGAAAGGAGCATCATCAAAATCTGCGCCAGCATTGCCTTGCAATCCACTATCACTACCTCCAAAATCTTCATTCATTCTAGATGACCTTGTCATATTCCCATCATCATCAAACTCTGCTGAAGGCTCTAACGGCCCAAAAGGAGCTGCATCATCGAAGCTCTCAAGGTTGCCAAACTTGGCCAATTCCTTGGTGAACCTCAATCTCACTTCACCAACCGCACCATTACGATGCTTGGAAATAAGAATATTGGCAACTCCCAGCGTTGAGTTACCCTCTTCATCTTCTGTTAGACCATAGTACTCTGGTCTATGTATGAACATCACCATATCGGCATCCTGCTCAATGGAACCGGACTCCCTAAGGTCAGAAAGCTGCGGCTTTCTATCTCCACCACGGGTTTCAACCGCCCTACTCAACTGTGATAATGCCAACACTGGAATATTCAATTCTTTCGCAATACTCTTTAATGAACGGGAAATGGTGCTGATTTCTTGCTCTCTGTTCCCTTTACCATCACCTCCCGCCGTCATTAGCTGAAGGTAATCCACGATTAACATACCAATGTCATGCTGAGCTTTCAGTCTTCTGGCCTTGGCTCTCAATTCGAAAACGGAGATACCAGGTGTATCGTCAATAAATATCTGGGCCTCATCTAATCCTCGAATCTTTGCGTGGATCTGCTCTACCTCATGTGCGGCAAGATTCCCATTTCGCAGTTTCTCTGATGATATCTCTGATTCCCCGGAAATAAGTCTTGTAACCAACTGTAGTGATGACATCTCCAATGAGAATATCGCCACCGGCACTTTGAAATCAACTGCTGCGTTCCTACCAAGGGTTAATGCAAAGGCTGTCTTACCCATCGCTGGACGGGCGGCCAGAATAATTAGGTCAGACGACTGCCATCCGGCAGTTACACGATCCAAGGCAGTAAAGCCAGACGGAACACCAGACAAATTACCCTCCTGCTGCGAAGCCGTTTCAATTTGCGTAATTGCCTGGACAATCAGAGACGACATGCTATCATAGTTCTTTCTCAGGTTACCCTCAGAAACGGCAAAGAGATTGCTCTCCGCTTTGTCCAACAATGTGAATACGTCTGTGGTATCATCGTAAGCATCGTTGATGATGTTGGTAGAAATCCTGATTAGCTCTCGCTGAATATGTTTTTGGCTGATAATCCGCGCATGAAACTCAACGTTTGCTGCCGATGCCACCCGATTGGTCAGATGAGTAATGTAGTAAGCACCTCCAACCATATCCAGTTCACCTTCATCTTTCAGTTGATTGGTAACTGTAAGGATGTCTATAGGTTGTGATTCTGAAAACAGTTTCTGGATTGCCGCGAAGATCTTCTGATGCGCATCTTTGTAAAATGAGCCGGGTTGCAGAATGTCAATAACCGAGTTTACCGCCTCCTTCTCAAGTAGCATTGCACCCAGTACAGCTTCCTCAAGATCTACTGCCTGCGGGGGTAATTTACCGTGCTCGAGTACGTCTGCTCCTCCCGCTATACTTAGTATTCCGGGTTCCTTCTGTCCTTTTTTTCGTCCTGCTTCGCTCATGTTTCAAAGGTATGATTAATCAAACCTGAGGCTTCTAATTATTGTACACTTCGATTAACACTTTGTTTCAACAGATGTTAATTCCCAACCATGCTTCAGGAATTGGGTAACTTTAATCGTTGTCAAAGTGGCGTTACATATTGCCAATCCTGGCTCTCGTTATCATTTCCTGTAAAAAGAAAGATGACGAACCCCCTATACTTTCCATAACCGGACCCAATGAGAATAGTACACACAGGGTACTTGAATCAACCAACGTTACGGGCAGTGTTACTGATAATGTAACCGTGGAGTCTATTAAAGTTACGCTTAAAAAATCGAACGGCTCTCAGGTTTTAGACTCCAAAACAATATATCCTGGCACGCCTTCGGTAAACTTTCAAATTCCGTTTGCTTTCGATGACATTAACCTTGAGGCTGGCAATTACTACTTCCAGATCACTGCTTCAGATGGTGTTCATAGCAAGTCGGCTTTCCTGAATATTGTACTGGAAGCTATTCCGCTGCGCCTCAAAAAGGTATGGTATGTATGGGAAGATGTACTTCAAACGAGGTTGTATAAAGTGGACAGCTTATGGAATGATCCGCTTTTCTATGGGTATACCGGTGATTATATGCGAGGTGCAATTGTTTCCAGGCAAGGATTTATTGGTCTGGCAGCGGATACGGTTGGTGATCTACACCTCATTGATACTGAAACTGCGAATGCTAATGTGGTGTCAGGATCCCCAAATCCACCATTCCCCATGTTTCAGTACATCTATGCAGACCAGGAGTTAATACAGGTATCTCATTACGTAGGGCATGTGCGTGGATACGACTACGGGGGAACCATCAACGATGCTGTGAACACCGACCCTGGGCGCTACCCGGGTGCCTTTGCGAGAGGCGATGATTATATCGTATCAGAGGAAACTGAACGAGCCGGTGGCAACATCAAGTTGGTATCTTACTTCGCATCCACCGGAATTGAGGCACATAATACCGCTTTCCAATATGCCGACATCGTTGATCTATATATGGCCTCAGATCAGCATGCCATTGCATTCTCCACAGATGGAACGGATTCGTATGTGTGCAGATACGATGCGACAACTAACTTCAACTCACTGCGAATAAACATCAACGGAAAGGTTGTACAGCAAGTACTACAGAAAAGTGGGGATGACTACTATGTGCTTATTGGGGGTGAGTTGCACCTCTACAATAACACTGGAAATTCTCTGGTCCAACTTAATGCCGGGCCATATTCTTCAATCGCTTATGATTTTGTAAACAATGTAGTTTACGCAGCCAATGGAAGTACGATCAATGTACTTTTGGGTACTAATGGTGCCGTGAGCTCTACCCATTCAATGAGCCACCCCGTAAGTCAAATATTGCTTCAGTATAATTATTAGGAGTTCACCACGCCCATGGCGCTAAACTTCTTGATCCGTTTATCGATCAAGGCATCGGTATCAAGCTTGGAAAGTCCTTTCAATTCCCTCGACACGGCTTCCTTGACTGAACTGAAAGCACCTTCGGAATCGAAGTGCGCACCACCCAATGGTTCTTTGATAATACCATCTATCAGGCCATTAGAAAGCATATCCTCTGCTGTAAGCTTTAGCGCATTAGCGGCCTCGACCTTATTGTCCCAGTTTCTCCAGAGGATTGATGAGCACGATTCAGGGGAAATAACAGAATACCAGGTATTCTCCATCATCAGAACCTTATCTCCTACACCAATACCCAAAGCTCCCCCTGATGCGCCTTCACCGATAATCACGCAAACGATAGGAACGGTTAACTGAGCCATTTCAAATAAGTTTCTGGCAATGGCCTCACCCTGTCCTCGCTCCTCGGCTTCCAGTCCTGGAAACGCTCCTGGTGTATCAATAAAGGTGACTACCGGCTTACCGAATTTTTCCGCCAACTTCATCAGGCGTAGTGCTTTTCTATATCCTTCCGGATTTGCCATTCCGAAATTTCTGTATTGGCGCATTTTGGTGTTCACACCTTTCTGTTGACCAATGAACATCACTGATTCTCCATCCAGCATTCCAAAGCCACCGACCATGGCCTTGTCATCCTTAACGGTGCGGTCACCGTGCAGTTCAATGAACTCACCTTCGGTAATTGCCTCAATATAAGCCAGTGTATAGGGTCGTTCAGGATGTCTGGACAATTGAACCTTCTGCCAAGGGGTTAGGTTACCAAAGATCTCTTTCTGAGTTGCGACCAGATTCTTCTCAAGTTCCTTGAGTGTCTTGGTCACATCAACCGTACCTTTTTCTCCAATCTCTTTCGTCTTCTCAATCTGTTCAACGATCTCCTGGATTGGTTCTTCGAAGTCAAGATATACCGCCATACAAGTGGATTAGGTGGACAAAGTTAGCATTCAGGATGAAATCTAATACCGGAACCTCAACAGACCGGTGGCCAATGAAATTGTGGGGTCATTTTTAGAGAAGAATGTAACCGCGTCTCTTGATGCAATACCAAATTCCCAATTGCCTGAAGGCACAGCAATGCGCAGTCCGACAGGAAGGTTAAATCCATAGTTACCTCCCGTGGTAAAGCCCGTTGAAAGGATCAGCCACTTCGCTGGTTTTATGTCTGCACCCACTGCGAAAATTGCTTTCTGATAGTTGCCCGTGAAATCATTGAACGGTACGATCATATCGAAGCCAACCTCGATCGGGTCCGCAAACACCATGCTCGCGCCCACACGCATTACGGTTGGTAATTTCACTTTACGTTCTACTTCACCACCCCATTCAAAAGTGCCGTCTCCGAACATGTTAGTGCTCTCATCAATTACATTGTAAGTGTCCCAGCCATCGTTTCTAGAGGTGATCACGGTATCGTCCAGTGCTGTATATACGTCCCCGGTCCACGTCACAGAACCGATATCCGTTATCGCAAATCCTAGTTTCAATCTTTCTTTGATGATAAGACTACCTCCAATGTCGAAGCCCCAACCCTGTCCAACAACTTTAGGAATCAGACTGGTTGAATCTGGTGGCAATGCAGATGGGTTGCTAAGTGCGGCCGTACCATAGTCAATATTGAAAGAAGGAGACAGTGAGCTAAAGGCTTCGAATTTTCCGTCCTCAATCTTGATATCGATGATGCCAGTACCAAGAATGTACTTCACACCCCCTCCCGCATACAATGCGATGTCATCATTCTTTACAAGAGAAGTTCCATAGCTGAAGGCAAATTCTCTCAACCACGTTGCTGTGATTCTGCTTCCGTCAAACAGCTCAGAATACATCTTAGGAGCACTGGATACGCCCTTTGCAACAAGATCCGCCACGTTGGAGGAATCCGTCACATCCACTCCCGCTGTGTCTAATTTCACATCGAAATAAGGAGCATTGTACCCCAGGAATATGATATCGCTGGCATTCTGATTGAAGCTAGAGTACCACTGGAGTCTTTCTCTAACGACCAAACCAAAGCCTCCAACATTTTCTAACTGCAAGGCTGCTGCAAACGTATTCACATCAAGGTTCAAAGCAAGTGGTGCATCCGCAAAATCTTTTGCCGCTTGCAACTTCTCGTCTCTCGTTAACTTGGTTTTTGTTCCTTTTACAAAGGTTGCCCGAAGCTCCGGTTTCGACAATGCCTCGGAATGCAGTGACGCTGCAAACTCAAGAGAACCAATGGTTAGTTTCTTCCCTTCATAGAAAGGGGTCCATCCCAGATTTGCAGGATTGATACCTACACTTTGGTAATCGGTTACGAAGGTGGTTGAAACACCAGCCCGACCAGTGGAAGTGAACGCACCAAGTTCTTGTTGTGCAAACAATTGCGAACCAGCACTTACGATCAATGTAATTGCGAAAAGTCTTTTGAACACCATACTTTTGGATTGCTTATGCTTGAAAATTTACGAATTCGCATCAAGAACCTAAAACGGTGGCAACGATTCGCGATCAGGACAATTTATCCTCCGCTCTTGTTTGTGTTGCTGAACCTTCTGTTTACTAGTTTGTCCTTAGAAATAGGGGGAAGACCAATGATCATTGTTTTCCTCATAATTTGGGTTCTTATTGAATGGATGCTTTTCTTTAAAGCGAAATTCATGTAGACCCACTAAATCCAAAACAATCATGAGCGAGTATCAGTACAAACAAGGCTCTGGACAAGGCAACCCTACTCAACTCCGTAGGTTGATCGTTGCAGGAGCAATCGTATTTATTCTAATTATCATTTTATTCAAATCAGCGGTCACTGTAAGTGCAGGTCAGGCGGGTGTGCTTTACAAGCGTTTCGGTGGTGGTGTTGACACCGAACAAACATTTGGTGAAGGCTTCCACATCATTGCTCCATGGAACAAGCTGTACATCTACGAAGTACGACAGAAGGAAGTTCTTGAAACCATGAAAGTTCTTTCGTCTAATGGGCTTGACATCGAATTAGAGGCTTCGGCCTGGTATAAACCAGACTACGCTAAACTGGCTGTTCTGCATCAGGACATTGGGGAATCTTATCTAGAGAGAATTGTACAGCCTACGATGCGATCAGCTGCAAGAAGTGTAATTGGCAGGTACACACCCGAACAGATTTATTCTTCTAAACGTGATGCCATCCAGGAAGAGATTTTTGCAGAGACCAAGACAGTTCTGGCAGAAAAAAACATCATACTTGACCGCGTGCTGGTTCGTGATGTTACTTTACCAGCTACGATCAAGACAGCGATTGAGCGAAAGCTGAAGCAGGAGCAGGAAGCACTGGAATACGAATTCCGTCTTCAGAAAGCTTCTAAAGAAGCTGAAAGGATTAGAATTGAGGCTCAGGGTAAGGCAGATGCGAACAAGATTCTTAACGCATCGCTAACACCAAACATTCTCAGAGAGAAAGGCATTGAAGCTACTTTAAAGCTTGCCAAATCCAACAACTCTAAAGTGGTGGTTGTTGGCAGTGGAAAGGATGGATTACCACTGATTCTTGGCAATCAGTAAGCTTATTCACTAATCGGTTGGTCAGCCTTTTTAGCTCTTTGGTAATTAGGCTTGACCAACGTTAGTTCATCAATTAGGTGAGTAGCACCAGCAAACTTGTCTACAATAAAAAGTACGTAGCGAATATCACATGTAATGTTTCTGCAGCGATCTGGGTCGTACATGATATCAGACATGGTGCCTTCCCAATTCCTATCGAAATTGCACCCCAGAAGATTACCATAGGCATCTAACACAGGACTTCCTGAATTTCCTCCTGTGGTATGGTTCGAAGCGGTAAAGCAGACCCTAAGCTCACCTTTATAACCATACTGACCGTAATCTTTCTTTTCCCAAAGTTCTATTAGCTTCTTGGGCAAGTTGAATTCATCGTTGTGTGGATCATATTTTTCAATGACACCGTCAAGTGTTGTATAGTGCGAATACTGTACAGCATCTCTAGGCTCGTAATCATCCACTTGACCATACGCAATTCGCAATGAGCTATTGGCATCTGGGTAGAATCTCTTTTCCGCAAACACTTCCCTCAACCCCTTTACGTAGGTTCTGTTCAAGAGAGAAATGTCATCGTAGGTTTTCTTGAAAGTTGGAAGAATCTTCGTTTCATAGAAATACTCCCCATCCATATAGAACAGAACGGCAGGGTCGTTTTGCAATCGAGCCCTGTTTTCCGCATTGAAATCCTTCAACAAAGTTTCAAGTCTCGAAGCATCGGCCAAAACCGTAGTTGCCATTAACTGTTTTGTGTATTGGCCAAAGTCGCCTCCCAACTGCTCGTGAACCGTTTTAAATAATCCAGGTTTAAGATCGGTCTCTTTCTGATCGTACATGGTCAACATTCTGGAGAGCATCTGCGTCTCTGTAGCAGAATTGAAGTCCTTGAAATGCTTCTTGGAAGCTTTCCGGAATCTATCCATAGCACCAGGTTTCAACTTGCCTGTAGATTCATCCCATGCATTCACCAGGGCGTAAGCTTGTCTGGCTATTTTGTGAATGTCTGACATTCTATAGTACACCTCAAGAAAAGCATCTCTAGCAACAGTAATGTCGTCTACGGCTTCGTACTTAGATTTTAATTCTCCAAGTACACTTCCATAGGCCTTATTCCAAGCCTCATTTTTTGCAACTCTACCGCTGAATTCTTTTTCCATTTCCTGCTTGACGGTAACTGCATTCAACCTCCTCAGCCCCCTGTTCTCACCGATCCACTTCTTGTGATAATTGCTAATGCCGGCATACTTAGACGCGTATTGGATCCTCACCCTATCACTCTTCTTCATATCAGCACCGACTGTATTCAGCCATTCTTCTCTCAATTGAATTCTAAGTGGATTTCTACGATTCAGCAACAAGTCAACTGCGTATGAAGTCAGGTATTCCTGTGTACTTCCGGGGAAACCGTAAACGAAAGTGAAATCCCCTAGCTCACCTCCTGTTAGAGAAATTGGGAAGTGGTGATTCGGCTTGTACGGTACATTGTCTTTGGAGTAAGGTGCTGGTTTGTTATCAGGGCCCGCATAGATCCTGAAAATGGAGAAATCACCGGTATGTCTGGGCCACATCCAATTATCTGTATCTCCTCCGTACTTACCTATCGAAGAAGGCGGTGCACCCACCAACCTAATATCTGTGAACGTTTCAGTGATGAACATGTAGAACTCGTTGCCATTATAGAAAGGTTTCACGATTGCCTCGTAGTGCGTTCCCTTAACTGCTTTTTTCTTAAGTTTCTCAATGTTCTTTTTGATCTTATCTGTCCTGGTTTCTTCAGGTATTCCATTCTTCACTCCTTTCAGAACGACTGACGTAACATCCTCAATTCGAACTATAAAGCGAACGAAAAGATCTTCATTCGGGAGTTCCTTGTCTTTGGACATCGCCCAATAACCATCAGTTAAGTAATCATTCTCTACACTGCTGTGTGATTGAATTGCTCCATAACCACAATGGTGGTTGGTCAAAACAAGTCCGCTGCCCGAGATAACTTCTCCTGTACAGAAGCCGCCAAACGAAACCACTGCATCTTTCAATGAACTCTTGTTGATGTTGTAGATATCATCCGCTGTGATACGCATGCCCAATGCCTTCATTTCCTGTTCATTCAAGTTCTTCAGGAAAAGTGGCACCCACATACCTTCTGTTGCCATTGCGGAAACCGCAATCAACAATGCCATACAAATGGAAAGAAGTCGTTTCATAATTCAATCAGTTAGGCCGTAAAAGTGCGAAGATTTCTTGGTTAGATGAAATACAACATGCCGCTGATTATTAGCTTTGTACAAATTCATTCACCATGAGTATTGACCAATTAGTTGAAGTTGCGGAGCTACAAATGCAAATCGAGTCTTACCTGGCTCTTGACTCCGCAAATGTGATTTTCGATTATTCTGAAATTGGGGAGCAAACGCGTGTTGACGTAATCACTGTAAACCCCAAACACAGACAATCTTTCTTGTTTACCCAAGCAACCGGAAACAATAAGCCCGAAGCCCTGAAAAAGGCTTTGGACTATGTTGCTACGTACAAGGAAAAGGAGAACAGCTATACAATTCAGTGGTCATTAAGAGGTGACAATGAGTTACACACTTCCTATTTCCGGAGCAAGAACATTCCTGAAGCAATAGACAAATTGCTTTATGGTCGGGAGCCCAACAGTATTGAAATCTTCAGTGTTGTGCTTAATCCGATTACTTAGTGCAGGTTGTCCACGAGCAGGAAGTCCGGTTCGCAGATGTGGACCTGATGGGAATCGTACACAACTCCATTTACCTCACTTATTTTGAAAGTGCCCGCGTTAAGTTTTTTGTAGAACATCTTGGCACAAAATGGGATTGGCAACGTATGGGTTTGATCCTCGCCAAATCAGAGGTCGAATACCATAAACCTATTACGTTTCCGGCCAACGTATCTACCACCTGTACTTGTTCGCGAATAGGGACCACAAGTTTTAATCTCGCTTATTCCGTATCCGTAGATGGAACATTGTGCGCTTCAGGAAGTACAGTGATGGTGTGTTATGACCATACGAAAAACTCTAAGATCGAAATACCTTCTGCGATGAAGGATGTACTGGAGAAATGTCTTTAGGCGCAATTAAATACCAACTCAAGGTTTACATTTTTTGGTTGGTCTTCTTTGCGCTAACGCGCGCTGTATTCCTGGTGTACCTTGGAGATGGGACTTCAACTTTTGGACAAACGCTGCTCTCCTTCGTTTATGGCTGGATTATGGACACATCCATGACGGGTTACTTAATGATCTTACCACTGCTGCTCACGATCATATCTGTTTGGGCTGGAAAAAAAATCATTGTCAAAGTTCTGCTCGGATACCATTGGTTGTTAATCCTGTTGTTCAGTTTTATGGCCGTCCTTGAGATTCCACTTTACGAAGCATGGGGATTCAAAATGCACATCAAGGCATTCGTACATCTGGAACATCCATCTGAAATCTTCCGAACTGCCAGTTGGGGACAAACGATTGGCGTTTCGTTATCTGCCCTGGTATTGGCCACTGTATTTGGATACATCTTCATGCGGTTCATCTCCCGTCCTTTCGAACAACAGGAGCTCAGCAAGAAGCCACTTCAAACCATTGGATTGTTGCTCATGCTTCCGCTGCTTGTGATAGGTATTCGAGGAGGGTTTCAACAAATTCCTTTACAGCAAAGTGATGTGTATTTCTCCAACAATCAACTGCTGAACAACGCGGCAATCAACACTCCCTGGAACCTGATCCACAGCTACATTGAAAACAAAGCGCTGTTGGAAGGGCACCCTTATCAATACATGAGTAAAGAAGAAGCGAAAAAACAGGTTGATGCATTGAATAGCTCCACTCCTCAGCGTGGGTGGATTAAAGCTAAGCGACCAAACATTGTATTGGTGATTTTAGAGAGTTGGACTGCGGATATGGTAGAAGCAGTGGGGGGAGCACCGGGACTGACTCCTAACTTCTCCAAGTTATCGGATTCAGGCCTGTTATTCGATCAATTCTACGCCAGTGGTGAACGATCTGACCAAGGAATATGTACCATTCTATCTGGGTATCCTGCACAGCCTATTACATCCATCATTACCCAACCAGCGAGGATGGCTGGATTACCTGCGATCAACAAAAAACTTCAAGAACACGGTTATGCATCTCTGTTTGTCTTTGGGGGACAGCTGAACTACGGTAATATCAAAAGTTTCCTGGTACAGAATGAATTTGATAAGGTCATTGAAGAAGACGATTTCTCGTCAGACTTACCCCATAGCAAACTTGGTTACCCAGACCACGTCACTTTCGATCGCTTTGGTAAAGAGGTAGATCAACTGCAAGAGCCCTTTATAGCTTCCATCTTTACGCTTAGCTCTCATGAGCCCTTCGATATTCCCATTGCAACAAAGGTTAAATGGGATGATGAATATCCCGATTATGCTGCTGCGATGAAATACAGTGATCAGGCGTTGGGTGATTTCATGAAGTATGCCAGTAAACGGGCGTGGTTTAAAAACACGCTGTTTGTCTTCGTAGCTGATCACGGGCACCACTCGCACAAGGGCTGGAATTTTTACGAACCCAATTACAGAAAGATCCCCTTGTTATTCTGGGGGGAAGCATTAGAAGAACGCTTCAGAGGAAACAAAAACAATAGCATTGGTGGACAAGCTGATCTACCCAAAACACTGTTGAATGGGTTGGAAATAGACGCAAGTGAATTCACCTGGGGTAAGGATTTACTTGATACAAATCGAACGCAATTCGCATACTACAGTCACCTGCAAGGATTCGGAATGGTTACACCTAAAGGATACGTAGTATATGACCACAAGCAGCAAAAGAGCATTATGAGCAATTTTCCTGAGGGCAAAGAAAAGCAACAAGCGGAGCAAAACGGAAAGGCTTATCTTCAACATCTGATGGACGATTACATGGAACGTTAATGGAAAAGACTACCGAAAAACCATCTAACTATGATCATCTGGAAAAGATGACAACCATGGAGCTACTCAGCTCAATGAATCAGGAAGATCGATCCGTTCCAGTTGCCATTGCTGGTAAACTTGAAGAAATCTCAAAGCTTGTAGATGCAATTGTTCCCAGGATGCAGCGTGGTGGGCGTTTGTTCTATATCGGAGCTGGTACGTCTGGAAGATTAGGAATTGTAGACGCCTCGGAATGTCCACCAACTTTTGGTGTCCCTCACGGCATGGTCATTGGGTTAATTGCAGGGGGTGACTCAGCCATTAGAAAGGCTGTTGAATTCGCAGAGGATAGTGAAGCTCAGGGATGGGAAGACCTACTGGAGCATGAGGTTGGGCAAGATGATGTTGTGATTGGAATTGCGGCTAGTGGAACAACTCCATACGTCATCGGTGGGCTCCGCAACGCGCAAGAACAGGGAATTCTCACAGGATGTATTACTTGCAATGAAGGATCTCCAGTCGCGGCCCATGCTGATCATCCTATAGAAATTGTTGTGGGACCAGAATTCGTAACAGGAAGTACGCGGATGAAATCAGGCACTGCGCAGAAACTTGCGCTTAACCTGATCTCAACTAGCGTTATGATCAAACTAGGACGGGTTGTAGGTAACAGAATGGTGGATATGCAACTAGGCAACAACAAGCTTGTGGACCGCGGAACAAAAATGGTCATGGAAACGCTGAAAGTAGACTACGCGAAGGCCAACGGTTTGCTGATGGAACACGGAAGTGTTCGTGCCGCTATTCAGGCAGGTCAGCAATAATTGCATCAAATGCGTCAGCTTCTACTTCCTCATAGTATCTGGAATCGCACGCAATGATGTCTGATAAATGGTGTTGATCCGCGAAATTCTTCACCTCGAAAATGTACTTTTCGTATGTGGAATCGGGACGTAGTTTAAGTTCGATCCAATGTGCTGAATCGATCACTTTGAAATACGATGTTCCGCCTATAAACCGCCTGAACAGTGGAAAAGTCATTTTTTTCAAGGATATACAATAATAATTCTTTAACTTCGTTATACTACAAAGGCAATACGGAGAAGTAGTTCTTTCGTAGTAACGGAGAGAGTGCCAAAGGGAAGCGTTAGCTTCCCTTTGTGCATTTATAGATGTTAATGATTCGTTAAAATCAATCGCCTCTTCCCCCCTACCATGTATCTTTAAATTATGAAGCGACAATCGTTGCGGATCATAGTTATTCTTGCCACAATCTCGTTGGCCGGAATTGTCACCACCCAGATCTTCTGGGTAACGAAAGCATTTACGTTAGAGGAAAAGAAATTCAATGAGCTGGTCCACACGGCTTTGTTCAATGTGGCCCAGGAGATTCTTGACGTGAACAAGGACCCAACTGAGTTGACCGACCCTGTTCACCAGGTCTCATCCACCTATTTCGTGGTAGCCGTGAACGAAACGCTTCACCCCTATCTGTTGCAGAGCATGCTTTCGCGTGAATTCAAAAGGAGGAACATCAACATAGATTTCGAATATGTGATCTACGATTGCTTTACAGATTCACTGGTCTTTGGAAATCATGTTACCGTTGAAGACCTCGAGAAGGATATGCTCCACACCATTTCCGAAGATGATTATTGGAATCTGGACGGACATTATTTTGGTATCTACTTTCCTTCTAAGGAAACCTATATCGTTAGTCAGCTAGACGCATGGATATACTCCTCCGCCATTATCCTGTTCGTAATCTTCTTCTTCACGTATTCAATCTCTACGATATTAAAGCAAAAGCGGCTGTCGGAAATCAAGAACGATTTCATCAATAACATGACGCATGAGTTTAAAACCCCGATTTCCACCATTCAGTTGAGCAGTGATGTTTTGATGGAGGATGGTATTGAGGAAGACAGTGAACGATTGAAAACATATGCCAAAATCATATCTGAAGAGAACAAACGCTTAAAACGCCAAGTTGACAAGGTGCTTCAATTGGCTTCCCTTAACAGCAGCGAAACAGTTCTAGAGCGTACTGAAATAGATGTGCACGATATGATTACGCGATCTGTTAAAAGCTTTGAACCTTTACTAGCTACTGCCAATGGGCAAATCAACGTTACGTTGAACGCAATAAAACCTATCATCGTTGGCGATGAAACACATATGAGTAATGTGATTCACAACCTGATCGATAACGGCATTAAGTACTCCAATGCTGACCCTATTATTGATATCCGTACGAGCAATGTTGGAAAGAAGATTATCCTGGAAATTCAGGATCACGGCATTGGCATTGAATCCAAGAATCAAAAACATGTCTTCGACAAGTTCTACAGAGTACCTACAGGAAACATACATAATGTAAAAGGTTTCGGACTAGGTCTCTTCTACGTGAAGTCAATTATCGAAAGCCATAGTGGTAAGATTACCATGCATAGCAAACCGGGTGAAGGCACTACCTTTACCATTGAACTGAATTGCAAAGATGAGTGAGCAGATCAATATACTGTTGGTTGAAGACGATACGAACCTGGGATTCGTGGTCAAAGACAGCTTGACCAAGGCTGGGTTTCGCGTCAGTCTTGCCATTGATGGCGAGCAAGGTTTGCAGACTTTTCAGGAAGGTGACTATGACATCTGTGTATTGGACGTGATGCTACCAAATAAGGATGGCATTGCCCTTGCCCAGGACATACGTGCCAGTAACGCTGGAGTGCCAATCATATTCCTAACTGCCAAGTCGATGATCGAAGACAAGGTGAAAGGGTTTGATGCAGGCGGTGATGATTACCTCACCAAGCCATTCGAAATGAAAGAGCTGGAAATGAGGATCAATGCAATTCTCAAGCGCAGCTCCAGCAGCCATCAGGCTGACCGTGATCAGTTTCAGATCGGTAACTACGTTTTTGACAGTAGCAATCTTACCCTAACGCTTGGCGATGAAGTTCAGAATCTGACCAAAAAGGAAGGGTCTATCCTCAAATTACTCTGCCTTCACAGAAACGAACTGCTGAAAAGAGAGCAACTGCTCAAAGCTGTGTGGGGAAAGGACGACTATTTCAGTGGAAGAAGCATGGATGTCTTTATTTCCAAATTGCGCAAATACCTTAAAGGCGACCCAGAAGTTGAAATTGCTAATTTGCATGGAGTTGGTTTCAAGTTACTAGCTTCTGAATAGTGCAAGATTCGTTTTTAAGTGAGTTAGCGTCTCAAATTATTTCCAGGCATGGTCAGCACCTCGACCGGGTTCAAATCGTACTGCCCTCAAAACGGTCAGGATTATTTCTTCATAACGAAATTGTACAGCAATTAGGTAAGCCCAGTTGGTTACCGGAAGTTATTGGCTTCGATGACTACGTATTGAAAGGAACCGACCTTTGCGAACCTGATCCTATCGTATTGAGTTGTGAGTTTTACCTGGCGTGTGCGCAAGAAGATGAACCATTCGACAAAGCCGCAAGCTGGATCCCGACCCTGATTTCCGATTTCAATGATATAGACCTTGCGTTGTGCGATGCAGAGCAACTGTTCAAGAATGTAACAGCTGCCAGGAAATTGGAGGAATGGAACCCTGATGGTCAGGAAGCAACCGAAGTCCAACTTGAATACCTGAAGTTCTGGGATCAATTGAGTGTCTACTACGATAAATTCAAGCAGCATCTTTACAAAAAGGGATACGCGTACAGAGGCATGTACTACCGTGAGGTAGCTGAGCGAATGCAACAGGGGCTTTGGCGGACAGAGTCACACATCGACACAGTAGTTTTTGCCGGCCTTAATGCTTTAACCGTAGCAGGTGAAGCCATCATCAAGGGAACGAAAACGCAAGTGAATACGGAGATCTACTGGGATTTGGACGAACACCTCCGTGACCAGCCTGACCATGAAGCAAGCAGGTTCATTCGAAAGAACATTGCCGCATTAGGAAATGATTTTTCCAAGCAGTTCGATTCGCTCAGGAAACCAAAGGATATTCAGGTTATTGCGGCAATGGGTAAGGTTGGGCAAGCCAAAGTATGCGCTGAACTTCTCGAAAAACATAAGGATAGGATTGATCAGACCACCGTAATCGTAGGTGATGAAAAAATTCTGGATCCGCTATTGTCCTCGCTTGGCTCTGATCTTGGCTCCTACAATATCACGATGGGCTATCCATTAACCAATCATTCAGTCACAAGTTTTGTTCAGGCCTTCTTACAACTCATTTCGAGGAGAGATAGCTTCTTCAACGGGAGCTATCACCACACAGATTTGGTCGCGTGGCTAACCCATCCAATGTCCGCCAGTGTTCTAAATGCCAAAGACATCAACCTGGTGATCGCGGAGATCAAAAAGAACAATATCACTTTCTTGGGAACCAAGATCATCAGCGAAAGATTCGACTTCCTTAACAACTGGTTATCACCGGATCGAACCCACGCAATTGAAGACATCATTATTACGGTAAGGGAGTTTCTGGCTAAACTGGGAGGAAATCAACGTGCTGATGGCATTCAGAAAGCTGTATGCGGGCGATTATCTTCCATACTGGGAGAAATCCAACAGTACGGCAGCTCGTATCCAAAGCTCATCTCTGGTGCAAGTATTGGCCCTTTGTTTCAAAGATTGGTTCAGGGTGCAACCTTATCCTTTTCCGGAGAGCCGTTACAGGGATTACAGATTATGGGGATGCTGGAATCCAGAACCCTGGATTTTGACCACCTAATTGTGTTAGGAATGAATGAAGGAGTAATTCCTCAAGGTAAATCCAGAAACAGCTTTATTCCGTTCGACCTGAAAGTTGGACATGGCATCAACACTTACCGGGAGAATGACAGCATCTTCGCCTACCATTTCTACAGGTTGATCTCAAGGTGCCAGAGTGCATACCTGCTTTACGATCCCAATCCAGAAGACTATGGAAATGCGGAAGTAAGTCGGTTTGTAACCCAGCTAAAATTTGAACCGGTCGGAGACATTAAGATACGCGAGAGCGTCTACCAAAACCCAACGAAACTGCCCAGTCAGCATGATGTTCCTATTCGCGCTGCGGACTATACAGAACGTGCGGAAACGATGCTCGCAGAAAGAATCTCTCAAAGTGGATTGAATACGTTTATCAATTGTCCACGCGACTTCTACTTTAAATATGTACTGAAATTGCGAGAAGATGACGAGGTGGAAGAATCATTGGAAGACAGAACATTCGGTAATATTCTTCACCACTGTCTGGAGGATATTTACAAACCATTTCTGGGGAATTTCATAGACCCTAAGGATCTCGTAGGCCGCCTGCATGAATTACCCGATATCGTAAATAAGCGATACCATGAAGAGATTAAACTTGCAGAAGGTAGCTACGGAGAGAATCTTATTTCACGGCACGTAATCGAAGACTACGTGGATAGGTTCGTTAAGTGGGAAGCCAAAGAGATAGCCCGCGAGCCAAGAAAACTGATTTCCTTGGAGTATGAAGCGTCTATGGAATTCAATTACGCCACTGGTAAGAAAGCCACATTATATGGTATTATCGATCGCATAGAGGAACGTGCTTCGGGTCTTTACGTCATTGACTACAAAAGTGGGAAAGTGGATTCCAGATTCACCGGTGGGTCTGAGATCATGCCTTTGTTTCACAAACCGGAACTCAGCAAGGCACTGCAATTGCTTGTATATGGAATGTTTGCCGAATCGGAATTCAAAAGATCTGACATCAAACTGGGCTGGTACAGTTTTAGGGAACTTTCCAAGGGACTGATTCCGCTCACCGTTCAAAAGACCAATGATCTATCTAAGATCGAAATGGGAGACTTTAGGGAAGGACTTAAAGGACTTCTAAGTAGGATCGTTGATCCGGCACTTGAACTTAACCACAATCCAGATTCGAAGTATTGTGATTTCTGTACAGGATAAAAAAAGAGCTTTACCTGATGTAAAGCCCTAATTCAAATCCAAAGGCAGGAGAATGTTTTTAATAATACCTTTTAACCAAACTGTTCGAAAATAAGACGTTAATGTCGTCAAGATGGTTGCATGGGTCTTAAAATAAATTTACAATTGACTGTTTATCAGCTATTTGTAAAATAGATTTTGCAACGAAAATGGCTAACTTTACTGTGTACCTAACTACATTCTATGCGTAATCTGGCCCTACTACTTGTTATGACATTTGGTGTTGCAGCATTCGCTCAGCGCAACTGTGGATTCGAAGATTATCGAACACACTTATTGGAAACTTACCCTAGCTACAAGTTCAATAAGGAAACTATTGATAAACAAATCGAGGCTTACATCAAGTCTCATCCGGAAGGAAACAACAAATCGGTTATAACAATACCAGTAGTCGTACACGTTGTTTACAGAAATAGCACACAAAATATTTCCGGAGACCAGATCAATTCGCAGATCGATGTGCTTAATGAAGATTACTCAAGAACCAATCCGGATACAGGATCAACTCCCGTTCCATTTAAGCCACTTGCGGCTGATGCTCAGATTCAATTCTGTCTGGCATCAAGAGATCCAAATGGTAACTGGACGAATGGAGTAACAAGGACACAGACCAGTGTAAACTCGTTTTCAAACGACAATGTAAAGTATACTTCTACCGGTGGCAAAGACGCATGGCCAAGAAATGATTACCTCAACATTTGGGTATGTAATCTTGGTGGTGGACTACTTGGATTTGCAACACCTCCTGGGGCACCAGCAGCGGTAGATGGAGTTGTGATTGGTTACAATTACTTCGGATCAACCAATCACGACCCGGGACCACCCAATAGCTTCACCCTTCACAGCATTTACAAATATGGAAGGACCGCTACCCATGAAGTGGGACATTGGTTGAACCTTGAACATGTATGGGGATCAAGTAACTGCGGAAATGACGGTGTATCTGATACTCCAGTACAGCAAGGTCCAAATTATGGATGCCCGAACTTCCCTAAGATATCTTGTAACAATGGTCCCGATGGCGAAATGTTCATGAACTACCTGGATTATTCAGATGATGTATGCATGAATATGTTCTCTGAGGGTCAAGCAACAAGAATGCAAGCTGCACTTTCCGCATCAAGACCAACAATTCTTACTTCCCAGGGATGTAACGGTGCGATCAATAGCCTTCGGGAACTTGAGGTATTAGACGAGTTGAGTTTATACCCAAATCCTGCGGAGGATGTTGTAACCATTGCGGTTGGTGCGAAATATGAGACTACGGCTGATCTTAAGTTGGTTGACGTATCAGGAAGAGTAGTTCATACACAGGTGCTTAGCAACTCGACAAACTTCAAAGTAAACGTAGACCTTTCAACGTACGAGGCTGGAGTGTACTTCGTGGTTGTACAAAATCACCGCAACAAACTTACTTCTAAGTTGATTGTTCGCTAGCTTAGCGGCATGATCGACCCTAACATTTCACTTGAAGAAGTACATCTTTTCAATCCTGATACAATCATGGAGGTATTGGGTATTGAATACACAGGACTTGGTGCCGATTTTCTGGAAGGGAAAATGCCTGTTGACCATAGAACACATCAACCGATGGGAATTCTGCATGGTGGAGCATCGATGGTTCTCGCAGAGACGCTGGGCAGTGCTGCTTCTACCCTTGCGTTAAAAGGAACGAACAATTATGCCGTTGGGTTAGAGATCAATGGCAACCATTTGAAGGCGGTTAGGTCTGGTTTCGTGCATGGTCGTGCGCAAGCTATTCACATAGGAAGAAAAACACATATCTGGTCCATCGAAATCAAGGATGATGATGGAAATCTCGTGTGTACTTCCCGAATCACCATGATGATCCTTGAGGGCAAGTGATGCAAATTTCCATTAGACTGCCTGGAACTTCGACAACACGTCACTACAGAAAATCAGAAGTGCCAACCGGTACACGGTTGACTATTGGGACATTTGATGGTAGTTGTGAGTCCTGTTACGTAAGTGAAGATGCAGAACCACAGAGTTTGGAACTTCCCTCACAAACACAGCTTGAAGGCACTACCAAGGAACTGTATGTGCAAACGGTACAACAGGCCCTGGATTTGATAGCATCCGGTGAAGCAAGCAAATTGGTTATTTCCAGAATTGAGTTGGTAGAAAAGCCGATAGGGTTTGATCCCATCACTGCCTTCAATCAACTAGCTGAGACATACCCGGATGCTTGCGTATATCTCCTGAAGCATGAACAACATGGCATATGGTTAGGAGCAACCCCCGAAACACTAGTTGCCAGACATGGGAACCAATGTTCAACAATGGCTCTTGCCGGAACCCTATCTGTTAATGATAGCACCCAATGGACTGCCAAGGAACTGCAGGAGCAGGAATTCGTTTCAGAATCTATTCGCGAAACCCTGCGAGAGCGTAGCATTACCTTCACGGAAGGAGACGTATTTGATAAGGTAGCAGGCAAGGTCAAACACCTTTGCTCTCCCTTCAACTGGCAACAGGCAGGTACAGTATTGGACATTGCACGTGCCCTACACCCTACCCCAGCTGTGTCTGGCACACCAAAGGATGTCGCATGTGCGCTTATTCCTGCCCTGGAGGAACACGACCGTGGACTCTACACAGGGTTCTTTGGCCTGGCCAGCGGAGAGGAGGAAACCTACTTCGTGAACCTACGATGCATGCAAGTTCTGAGAGATCAATTGGCTGTTTATGTTGGAGGTGGAATTACAGCCGATTCACACATCGAATCAGAATGGAATGAAACAGTGCTGAAGTCAGCCACAATGCTGGAAGCACTTTAAAATTAACTACCTTCGAGCGTGATCTCAACGTTCCCATCTGTTCAGTATTTATTGGACATTTCTGCCCGGAAAGGAATTGAACACGTAGTCATTTCACCGGGATCCAGAAATGCACCATTGACAGTATCTTTCGCGAACGATGAGCGCTTTAAGCTCAAGAGCATTCCAGACGAACGCTCTGCATCGTTCGTAGCATTGGGATTGGCGCAGGCAACACACAAACCCGCCATCGTAACCTGTACATCAGGAAGCGCTGTAGTAAATCTCTCCGGTGGAATTCTTGAGGCATACTACCAGGGTGTACCTATGATCGTAGTAACTGCGGATCGACCTGCGGAGTGGACAGATCAGGGAGATGGGCAAACCATGCGTCAACAAGGCGTTTTTTCTAATTACATCAAAGCAAGTTTTCAGGTACCCCAGCGGTTGGACACGGATGACGAACATTGGTATGCGCAACGTATCATCAACGAGGCATTTGAGATATCTATGCACGGAAAGCCCGGCCCAGTACATGTAAACATGCCTTTCGCGGAACCCCTTTACGATGTGCAAGAAACAGGGATTGATGGAAGGAACATGGCGTTCATGACCGGCAGGAGGATTCTGAATGATGTTCAGCAATCTGAGCTCGCTGAAATATGGAAGAACTCCAAGAAAAAAATGATTCTGGTGGGAAGTCACTTCACCGGAGAGGACATTGGAGAACCACTAAAAGACCTCAGTCACCGTGCGGATACAGCGGTGGTTACTGAAACAACCTCTAACATTAGGTACGAGAGATTCAATAAGAACATTGATCGGTTGATCAGCAGTTTCAAAGAAGATGAAGTAGTAGAATTCATGCCGGACCTTCTTGTGACTATCGGAGATCACATCGTATCCAAGAAGATCAAGCATCTGCTTAGAAAGCATCAACCTTCACAGCATTGGCATATAGCTTCAGATGGCATCCTAATAGATACGTTCAAATCATTAACCAAGTGGGTGCAGGCTGAACCAAGGGATGTACTGAAATTCCTGATGGACCTGGACGCGGATATCGAGGGAAGGTTTGGACTTGCGTGGAAGGAAAGAGACTACACTGCAGAGGATCTTCACGAGAAATTTCTGGAGGAAGTAGCGTTTAGCGATCTCAAAGCCTTTGAAAGGATCAACGATATCGTTCCGGAGTCATCGATCATTCAGATGAGCAATAGCACCGCGGTAAGATATGTGCAACTGTTCAGTATGTTACCCAACATAAGGTACTTGTGCAATCGAGGTGTAAGCGGTATCGATGGCTCCACTTCAACAGCACTCGGTTGCGCATTGGAGTCAGATCAGTTGGTAACCCTTATTACCGGAGAAGTTGGATTCTTGTACGACAGCAACGCTTTGTTCAACCAACACAAGCCACAGAACCTGAGAATTATTGTGATCAATAATGGTGGTGGAGATATCTTCCGGATCATTGACGGGCCATCTAAACACGAGAAAGCACTAGCGTATTTTCAGACACCACACGATTTTGATCTAGAGCACATTTCTGAGCAATATGGTTTGGCATACTTGACCGCTAACAATGAGGATGATCTGGATGTGGCCCTGAATAAATTGTTCTATGAACTGGATGAAATGGCCGTTCTGGAAGTTGACACGAAAGGGATTGAAAGTCACGCGATTTTGAAAGCATATTTTGAAGCATTAAAACAATAGTCATGAGTGTAGAATGGACTACGGTTAAAGATTACGAAGACATTACCTATCAAAAGTCGGGAGGAATTGCCCGCATTGCGTTCAACCGTCCTGAGGTGAGAAACGCCTTTAGGCCCAAGACCGTTGGGGAACTGTACGAAGCGTTCTGGGATGCCAAGGAAGATACTTCCATAGGGGTTGTCCTACTTTCAGGAGAAGGCCCTTCTCCTAAAGATGGTGTGTACGCCTTCTGTAGTGGTGGAGATCAAAGCGTTCGCGGGCAAAAGGGATACGTAGGTGACGATGGTATGCATCGTTTGAATATTCTTGAAGTTCAACGTTTGATCCGGTTCATGCCGAAAGTGGTAATTGCCGTGGTGCCAGGCTGGTGTGTTGGTGGTGGGCATAGCTTACATGTGGTTTGTGACATGACGCTTGCGAGTAAGGAACATGCCATTTTTAAGCAGACAGATGCCGATGTAACCAGTTTCGATGGTGGGTATGGGTCGGCCTATCTTGCCAAAATGGTGGGGCAAAAGAAAGCACGAGAGATCTTCTTTCTTGGAAGGAACTACTCGGCTCAGGAAGCATTTGAAATGGGAATGGTAAATGCTGTTATCCCTCACGGTGACCTGGAGGAGGTAGCCGTTGAATGGGCTCAGGAAATTCTCGCAAAATCGCCCACATCAATCAAGATGCTCAAGTTCGCTATGAATCTTACTGATGATGGGATGGTTGGCCAGCAAGTATTTGCGGGTGAAGCCACCAGACTGGCATATATGACGGAAGAAGCCGTTGAAGGAAGAAATGCATTCCTTGAGAAGCGGAAACCCAATTTCAAAGACATCGAATGGCTGCCGTAATTGCGTTGGAAGAGCTGCTTCACTACAATGAAGTGGCAAATCAACGAGTGATTGAAACACTCATCGAATTTGAAGAATACGATGAGTTCTTCGACACAAGTGTCAGCCATATCATGAATGCCCATGATATCTGGAACAGCAGACTATTGGTAAAGAATGCCAAATATGGGGTTTGGGATGTCCACCCCAGGACTGGATTGTCTGACATCAATGTGGAGCTTCATACCATAACCCGTCAGGCATTAGAAGAATTAGGAGCGGAAAGAGAAATCCATTATTCGAATATTCATGGATCGCCCTTTTCCAATACCGTGAATGAGATTGTTTATCACATTGCCAATCACGGCACGCATCACCGGGCACAAATCACTTACAAATTGAGACAGCAGGGCATTGAGCCACCCAAAACGGATTACATCTTCCATAAAAGATCAGGGATATAAAAAAGGGGGTCACCTAAGTGACCCCCTACCACACAACTAAACCTAACCCTACGCCACCTTTATCTCTCTCTTACTCTTCTGTTCAGCCTCTACGTTCTTAGGAATCTCAATTTTTAGAATTCCATCAGCATAACTGGCTGTAACTTTTTCTCTCTCCGCGTGAACGGGTAGTTCAAATCGTTTCTCAAACGATCCTTTCCAGTATTCCTTCCGCGTATATTCATCTCCCTTCTCTCCTTCTACTTCCGCGCTAACAGTCAAAGTTGTGTCTTCAATGTCCAATTTGAAGTCTTCTTTACTGTATCCGGGAGCGACCACTTCCAGAACATAACTCTTATCGGTCTCTGCTATATTCACCGATGGTGTGTAGGATGATCCAAAGCTTCTCAGCACTGGATTGAAAAATGGATCGTCAAGAAATTCATCAAACACTGATCTGGATCTGCGGGGTGCACATCCGTGTACCATTTTGTGTCTTCCGGGTTTTCTTATCTGTAGTTTCATGTTGTCAAATTTTTGAATTAGTAATCTGAGATGTACAGATCAATTCATGTACCAACCCGGTTTTTGGTGTTTTTTCGCGCCATTTTGACGCAAAACATCAAAATTGAATGCCATTATGGCTTAATCTGACGGCTTGAAGGTGAAAACAAGAGGAATCGTTACCAGTCCAAGCGCAATAGATAGATATCCTACGTGGTCATAACCTACCAGAGGTTCCCCTTCTCCCCCAGAGACCATAAGTCCAGCCAAAACCGCTGCAGTTCCTGAAGAAAATTGCATTACAGCCGACCTTACACTCATGAACACACCGCGTTGTTCCGGCTTGCTAACTGAGATGATCAGTGCTGTTGCAGGAATGAATCTTCCGCCAACGAGGATGAAGAACGCAGTTGTGTAGATAAGTACGAGCCACATGGGAACATATCCCAATTGTGTAATGAACGCAACAGGAATCAAGGACAACGTGAGGAAGATGACATACCCCTTTTGCTTCCCTATTCTGTCTACCAGTTTACCTATCAGCGGGCTTGTTATGAAGGTGAGCGAACCACCTAGAAAGTAGATGTATGACAATTCAATTTCATCGAAACCAACATTTGACACCATGTAAGGACTCAGGAATGGAACTATTGAAAAGTGCCCAATAACCACTACCATCATATAGAACAATGCCTTTACCTGATTGCCGTCTCCGAGAATGGCCCCAACGGTTTTCCATGGTGCCCACAAAGAATTGTCCTTTGCTGCCTTAGGTTCAATAGGTGGCACAACCTTCATGGTGAGAAAGAAGAGCACAACGCCCACTCCAGCAGTAACAAAGAACGGCATGTGCCAACCAAACTTCACGCCTAAGTAGTTACCAATAGGCACACCTAAGGCCGCAGCCGCAGAAAAACCCGTCATAATGATTCCCATGGCAGCACCTCTTCTCTCAAAAGGAACCAAATCTGTAACAATTGACAAGACCACGGCATTGATGACACCTCCGAAGATGCCGGTAAGGATTCTTGTTCCTATCAACATGCCGTAAGATTCTGCAAATCCAACACCGAATGTGGCAATTACAAACCCCGCATACGTGAACAGGAGTAGTTTCTTACGGTTAACTTTATCGATAAAAAAGATGGAGACCAATACGGAAACAAGTGCCGCATAGGTATATGAAGCAACCACCATTCCCCATTCTGGTGGTGACATATCAAAAATCCGCTTGAGCTGTGGTGCAAGCGGCATCATTACCATAAAATCAAGAATGTGCGTGAAATTGAGTCCGGCCAACACGATCAGTATTAGCCTCTCTGTCTTACCCATGCTGTGCTCTAAGCGTGATTAGTGTAATCTCCGGCCAGATTCCCAGCCTCCCCGGATACCCAATGTATCCCAATCCTCTGTTAACATACAGAAACTTTCCCTTGTTCTCGTATAAGCCAGCCCACTTCCGATACTTGTACTTAACGGGACTCCATTTCCATTTTCCCAGTTCAAATCCAAACTGCATACCATGGGTATGCCCGCTTAATGTCAGGTCAATGTCAGACTGTTGTACCTCAGCGTCCCAATGAGATGGGTCATGCGACATGAGCACCTTGAAGGTTGCACCGCTCATTTCAAGTGCCTTATCCAATTTGCCGTACTGTTTGAAGGGTGGCAATCCCCAATTCTCTACGCCTACCAGATCAATATTCTCATTCGATCTTGTAATTGTAACACTCTCGTTAAGTAAGAGTGAAAACCCAGCTTTGCGAATTCTATCTTTCAGTTCATTAAGGTTATCCTCTTTTTGCTCAGCGCTTGACCAAGAGAGGTAATCACCGTAATCGTGATTTCCAAGTACTGCGAATTTTCCTTCAGAAGCCTGGATTTTGCTCAAGGTTTCTTCGTGGCCTGCAAGCTCACCTGCATGGTTATTCACCATATCTCCGGTAAATAAGACAAGATCCGCTTTCAACTGATTGATCAGTTCCACTGCCCGTTCAAGTGGTCTGTTGTCTCCGAAGAATGAACCAATATGCATATCCGAAATCTGAACGATTCGGAAGCCATCAAATGAGCCGGGCAGATTCTCAAATGGGATCTGCTTATCGTGAACCTTGAATCGGAACCTCCCAAACAATATTCCATAGGTAAAACCAAACACAAGAAGTACGGCTGAACCTAATCCAAGCAATGCAAACAAATGAGGATAGGATGGCAACACATAGTACAACGGCCAGGATATAACCTGATCAAGTAACAGTGTTATAAGTAGCAATAGTTTTGGCGCTGTTAGCGTGAGAATGATTCCCGCGGAAAGGAAGGGAACCTTGTAGCCGCTTTGAATGAAATCCTGAAACCTGATAGAGGAAATAACAAGTACTACATATACAATAGATGCCAGCAACCAATATATCAATGCAAACCAGGTCTCTTTCCATGAGAAGTCAGGAAACAACATGTAACAGGCCAGATCCATGAGCCCTAATCCTGCCAGAAAGAAAAGTATCCTTGGATTCATTGTTCGTTTTCCATGTACGGAAGCCAACTATTAAACAACCGTCCTGAACTTATGTTCTAAAAAAAGCCCCGGATTTACCGGGGCTTTCAACTTAATCTTTAATAAACTTCTGTATCTGTGTTCCGGAACTTCCTTCGACATGAACAAAGTACATTCCCGTACTCAGATGTTCCGTAGCAAGTCTGATCCGTAGTGGGCTTGCTCCCACAATCGCAGACTTCACCCCTACGCGTCTTCCTGTTGCGTCTACAACCTGCAATTCGAAGTCACCATTACTCACACCAACTCCAAATTGGAGTGTGAGCTGTTCCTTAGCAGGATTCGGATACAATCTAAAATGTAGTGCAGTAGCCTCTTCAATTCCAGTACATGGATCTACAGTTAGATTTAATATCGGAACACTATCGCAGTTATGAACCGTCTGCAATGAATCCGTATAAACACCTGCAGCGGTTAGTGGCGCACCTCCAAACATAAAGGTATCACCCTGGCAGATTGTTCTGTGAATTGTATCGTTGAACGACAGCGGAGCCACTACATTCAATGGCACTCTTACTGAGGTATCAGCTGTAACACTGTAATACATTTCAACCCTTGATATAGAGCCATTGACCTCTTGCCAAACATTCTGCATTGGGTTTGAAGAGATAGGCATTTGCATACCCGATCGTCCAAGTGTTACTGCTGTTCCATCAATAGTTGTATTGAAAGGGCCTGTTCCGTAGGAATTAACATCCGACCGGTTACCGTAGATTCCAATCACATCTCCACTATCGATCGCAAAGCACACCGGAATCATGTTAGTGGTGTTGTCAACATAACGTCCTAATCTGGTAAAATTGTTGGTTGACTGGCTATATACCGGTGGGATTGAATCTAACTTCAAAACTTCGATCGTAGCCGTACCCGAATTCGCATCAGTTGGAACTCGAAGACCTGTAATGAAGAAGTCCTTAGGGGCTATAAACCAGTATCCACGTACGCTCGATCCAAACGTACCCGATTGTGGCGGGAGTCCCATTTGGATAGCTGTATCTCCACAAACTGCACTAACATAGTATGTTGCATTACTCGTAAGTACACCTGCATCGTAAATTGAATCGCTTCCAAGAAGTGTCCCACCTGTCATTGCATTCCACCATAGGTATTTACATGCGCCACCAGAAGCGCGCAGATGGATGGTATCACCATTGTCACAAATCAGCGTTGAATCGCTAACAACCGGTGGCGTTGTTGAAGCCACGTAAAATGGACCAGCCACCTCAGGCTTAACAACGACATGGTTAGACGTGTGTCCACCTACCCTATCCGCAAGGTTCTGTCCGAAGGCTGCAACAGAAAGCGCCACAGCGCAAAAAGTGTAAAGTAGTTTCATATAAATCAGGTTTAGTATTCGCGGCAAAAGTAGTTATTACCCGCAAACAGAAAATAGCAGATCAAAATTTCTTCAACCAGGCAACTGCGTCTTCCAAATGATCAAAGATTTTGACCGGTCTTGTAGGCTTATTGACCCTCACAAAGAAATTTCCAATCAGCTTCTGAGCTGTATTGTTGACAACAACGGCAGCCATGTCCAGTAATTCCATTGACTCTTCACTGGCTATGTATACCCTGAAGTCATGATCCACCAATCCTTCTTCTCCAGCGTCAAACACAACCTTCATTCGCCTACCGCCACCAATATCTTTAACCAAGCTGTGAATCTCCCTGGCATCATCACCATCCAACGTCTCGGAACCCAATAGAATATAGATCCAATCGTTTTGGAGATAATACATGGTGAAGTTTCTTGACTCGCGCGTGAAACTTCCTTTTAAGAGTTCTTCCCGCATTCGTTGAAGGAATGGTAAATTTGAGGTTCAACAAAGATAGGCAATGGCAGCGTTAAAAAGTTGGTTAAGTGCATTCCGTCTGAGAACTCTTCCTTTATCCTTTTCCAGTATACTGGTTGGTAGTTTCATCGCCATTGGTAATGGCGAGTGGAGCGGTACTGTACTAACACTGGCATTGGTAACCACCTTGCTGCTTCAAATACTCAGTAATCTGGCTAACGACCTTGGTGATGCCAACAAAGGAACAGACAATGCACAAAGGTTAGGCCCTGAGCGGGCTGTTCAATCCGGAGACATCTCGGCTGGGGCAATGAAGACCGCTGTATGGGTGTTTGGAATCTTGAGTTTCCTTTCTGGAATTTCGCTTCTGTACTTTGGAATCCCTGACTTAGGCAAAACGGCTGCCCTGTTCTTGCTCCTGGGCATTCTAGCTATTGGTGCGGCCCTGTTCTATACACTGGGTAAGAAACCTTACGGATACATGGGGCTCGGAGACATTTTTGTTTTCCTCTTCTTTGGTTTGCTGGGTGTAATTGGCACCAACTATCTGCATACTAATCAGTTTGAAACGAGTCTACTGCTTCCAGCCGCAGCCATTGGGATGCTGTGCGCAGGCGTACTGAACATGAACAACGTAAGGGATCATGAGAATGATGCGGCCAGCGGCAAACGCACATTGGTGGTTCTTATTGGTACAGGTGCTGCCAAAGTATACCAAACGTTGTTGGTGCTTGGCGCATTCACACTGCTCATAATGTATTCAATGGAACAGGATATTGGCAACATCAAGTTCTTATACCTCATCGGTGCCGCTCCCTTCTTTTTACATCTGATCAAGGTATGGACCATCAAAGATTTCAAACAGTTCGATGGGCAGCTGAAGCTGGTAGCACTTTCAACCTTCGCAACCAGTATCTTATTCTGTATTGGGCAGGTACTCTAATCTCCTGCAGAAATAGGAATTCGATAACATACACTCATCACCTTGTTATTGGCGAGCGGTGATTTCTTAAACCTGAAGTGCTGCAACCGGTATTCCAAGGCACCCAATTCAATGGCTATGAACCACCCTCCTACAAACCCGGATTCGCTCAAGCGTGGATCATTGTGATAAGACTGTTCAATCGGAAAATTTAGATGGTATTGATCATACCTTGCTGAAGCTCCAGGGTCATCAAATTTTTGACCACCCGTAAACGCCTGACCGAAAGATAGACCAAACATCAGGGATGAGAAGCTTGTGATATCCGAATACCCGGAAACTGCAGTACCACTTAATACAAACAATAGAGGTGTAATATCAATACCCACGTCCCCGAATACCCTTGTAGTGTTGAACGTTCCTTTTCCCCACGAGTGGATCTTCTCTATCCTCTTCTCATATCCGTCCCCATCTTGCTTCATCAAAGTTGCATGGCCCATCGTTCCCGTTTCGAAATTCAAACCCAAGTACATGATACTGGCTCTGGAGTGTGCACTCAAGCCATAAACCAATCCCCGTGGTTGATATACTTCAGATGCCAGATTATTAATCCCTATTCTCGGGCCTACACCAAAGAAGGAACCAATGTTCTGAAAACCCATTCTACCTGAGCTTGCAACAATATCATACTTAGTTGTTGTTTCGGTAGTGTAGGTGCTATATCCACTGGGGCTAAAATCCTTGAGGTAAGTCTTTGACTCGATATCAACGTTACTCATGTGTGCATGCGCAAAACTAAGCTGCACCATTTCGGGATCTAGTTTCGATTTAAGTGCATCCAACCGAATAGCCACAAAGGTGCCGGTTGTAAGAGAGAAAAATCCATCACCCAACCCATCGCGAATGCCCAGATTAACGTTGAAGCCTACATCAATGCTTCCCAATGGAATGCGAAGACGATATCCAGGGGCAGCTCCCATAAATATTATCTGACGGCCACTATAACTATTGCCCAGTTCAGGTTTGAATCGCATAGCACCTCCAGAAAAAGCAATAAAGGGGTGGCCCCGGAACTGTTTAATGAAACTTCCCTGCGCACCCAGTGTGGCAAACTTCAAAGGGAGGTTCACACCAAAGCTCATGTACTTGGTGTGCATATCAGTTGTAATGATAGGACCACCAAACGCACCAAACTCAGGTTCCGAAAATTGGGTCCGGCCAAATCCGAACCTGATCTCAGCTATATCTGCAAGAATATTGAACCCGAACCATCGCTCACCGGTAGTAAATGAAGACCCGAGTACAGGCGAAGACAATTCTATCCCCATCCCACAATGTTGACGATCTAATTGATGCTGAAATGCACGATACTTTTTCTTCGCTTCCTTGTCCTGTTGCCCAAACCCGATCACCGGAATGACAGCAAATAATACTATCCATAAACGCATGGCTAAATAGTGTTCAGTTCGAGGTAAACTTAGCCAGGGAGTGTACCTAAATCAATACGGCATATGCCCTATTCCGGTGCTAAGGTCTAAGGGTCGATAATCGTTACTACGTAGCTGTACGGTATTTCCATGCATTGCCAACACTATTAATGTTTACAGTGTAGGCTACGTCAGAGCCGCTTAAAACCATAAAGACACGTATAGTCGCTATTACATCAGAAAATGCATCTATCCTTAAGCAACGTAGATTGAGCTAACTCTACATATTTAATACCCCTCACAGAGTATATATATATTCGTATACACAAAGCATGCTGCGCTCACTATACTATAGCCTTCCCTCGTCCTTGCGTTTTACCGCAAGGCGGTTGTGGTATGCCCCTGTTGATCTGTTGGATCGATTGTCAGGCAAAAGAGACAAGCTAACACCACCGAAGGGCTTGATTTTTACGGGGGGTGGCGACTTTAAAGCCCAGGGAGATAAATTCCTAACGTTCTTCAGACAACTTGGAGGTCTGGAGCCTCATCATCAGGTGTTGGATATTGGGTCTGGCATGGGAAGAATGGCGATACCTCTTCTACGCTATCTAAATGAGCAAGGAAGCTATGACGGTATTGATATAGTGAAGAATGGTATTACATGGTGCAACGACCACATCACAGCTGAACGGGGCAATTTCAGGTTTCACCATTCAGACATCTATAACGATTTGTACAATACCGGAGGAACCGTTCAGGGATTCGACTATGTATTCCCTTTCAAAGACAATTCCTTCAATTTCACTTTTCTGACCTCAGTGTTCACACATATGCTAAAGGAAGAGGTTGAGCAGTATTTCAAGGAAATAAGCAGGACCCTGAAGCCTGGCGGTGTATGCTTTGCCACCTTCTTTGTAATCAATGAAGAGTCACTATCGCTCATGACCAACGCAGGCATCCATTTTCCATTTGAAAAGGACGGTTTTTACGTAATGAATGAGAAAGTAGAAACCGCCAACGTGGGATACCCCGAAGAATACATAACTTCATTAGCAGCAGCGAACGATATGGAAGTGGACCGCATCCATTATGGGAAGTGGTGTAACAGAAAAGAGTTTACTGATTTCCAGGACTTCGTTGTAATGCGAAAGAAGACCCATGCTTAAGGCTACCTACAAGAAATATATCCTGAATTTCAATCAACCAGGAGGCACTTCCAGAGGTGTGATGACCGAAAAGGAAACCTGGTTCATTGTACTCCAGGATGAAGCTGTTCCTGAACTCGCTGGTATTGGGGAATGTGGCATATTTCGCGGGCTGAGTTCCGATGACACACCTGACTACGAAAGTAAACTGAAAGAAGTCTGCGACCGCATCAATGAATATGAGTACTGGCTAAGTGAAGGCCTCAACGATTGGCCATCCATCCAATTTGGCCTGGAGACCGCGATCTTTGATTTGCTGAAAGGTGGTCAACGATTGCTGTTTCCGTCTGAGTTCACTAGCGGGATGGCCTCCATTCCCATCAATGGTTTGATCTGGATGGGAGATCCGGATTTCATGAAAAAGCAGATCGCTGAGAAGCTCAGTAGCGGATTCGATTGTATCAAGATCAAAATCGGTGCACTGCCTTTCAATACCGAGTTGGATATTCTCTGGGAAATCAGAAAAGACTTCGGGCCAGGTGAGGTGGAGCTTCGAGTTGATGCGAATGGTGCTTTTTCTCCTTTTGAAGTACTGGAAAAACTCAAGCACCTGGCTGATCTACAGATCCACTCCATTGAACAACCCATCCACGCCAGGTATAAGGACCTATATGCTGAACTGGCTGATAAATCGCCAGTGGCAATTGCCCTGGACGAGCAACTCATAGGTGTAAACACAGCAGAAGCAAAACTGGATCTACTAAAATCGCTGGATCCATCATACATCGTTATGAAGCCCAGTTTGGTGGGTGGCATCAAAGGATGCCATGAGTGGATCCATGCTTGTGCAGAAACGGACACCGGGTGGTGGATTACGTCAGCACTGGAATCTAATGTTGGCCTGAACGCCATCGCTCAGTTTACTTATTCGCTGGGTGTTAAGATGCCTCAAGGACTTGGCACCGGTCAGGTTTTCTCTAACAACTTTGATTCGCCTTTACAGGTTAATCGCGGTATGCTCTATCACATGCCCGATGATCCATGGAAACTGGACCCTATAACCTCTGCATAATCATGCGTATCATTTCAGGAGGCAGTTCCCCAACCGATCTACGTGATATCGCTGTATCACTCGCTGATTCAGGCAGTGCATGGGAAAAAGATGTGGGGTTGTTTCTGAAAGAATGGTTGAATGAAGCAGATCATATTACGGTTCAAACTTCAGGCTCAACGGGAACTCCAAAAGAAATCCAGCTGAGAAAAAGCCATGTTCTGGCCAGTGCTGAGAAAACCTGTGAGTTTTTCGACATAGGTATTCAAAGCACCCTGTTGCTTTGTATGTCTGCCAAATACATAGCAGGCAAACTCATGATCGTAAGGGCTTTACACGCAGGCGCTAAACTCATCGTTACAGAACCCAGTAGCAATCCGCTCTCGGAAATTGATGAATCTATTGACTTCGCAGCGATGGTTCCCTTACAGGTGGAGGCGTGTTTGAGAGAATCGTTAGATCGGTTCAAAAATATACGGACGCTCATCATTGGAGGTGCACAACTCAATCCAGGATTGAGAGAGCAGTTGGAGCAACTCGAAGGCAATTACTTCTGCACATACGGTATGACGGAAACCATAACACATGTGGGTGTGAGTCAGATCGGGAAACACGCCATACACGAATACGAGGCCATCTCTCCCAATACCTTCTCCCAGGATGAAAGAGGTTGTCTTTCCATTCTTATGCCACATATGGATGATCAGGAGGTTGTTACCAATGACCTCATTCAGCTCCATTCATCAACTTCCTTTGAATGGCTTGGAAGAATAGATAATGTCATCAATACAGGAGGCGTGAAAGTTTATCCGGAGCGTATTGAAGAGAAGCTGGCCGGAGTAATCAATGGGCCCTTCTTTATAACCGGTACTGAGGATGAATCGCTTGGACAAGCCGTTACCCTTGTTCACACAACTGATCAAAAGATTCCTGATTCAGATCAATTGCGAACAATGGTTGAGAAATATGAACTTCCAAGGAAGTTCATTCAGGTGGATGAGATCAAGATGACAGGTTCAGGTAAGATAGACAAGATCGCTACCCTGACCAGCTAACGAATTCTACACACCGTTCTCCTGTTCAATGCACGACCCTTCTCTGTTCCGTTATCCGCTATCGGCTCAGACTGTCCGTAACCTTCATGACCCAATCTTGCTGCCGGAATTCCTTTGGCAACGATGTAATCGAATACCGCTTTCGCTCTTCGTTTAGAAAGATCAAGGTTATGTGCTTTTCCGCCCTGGTTATCCGTATGGCCCTCAAAGACCACATTCACACTGGGGGTGTTTTCCAGCATTGTAGCTAGTCGATCAAGTTCAATCTTAGACTTGTCCTTAAGCGTTGCCTTATCTGTATCGAAGAACACATTGCGAAGTACGATCTCTTCGTCTTTCAGTGGAGCTGTAAGCTTCACATCCTTCTCATAAGGCTCATCGAAATTGGTCTTTCCAGTAAGCTCAAAGTTCTCTGAATGGAAGAGGTATCCGTCCTTATTTACATTAAGCATGTATTCCTTTCCGGCAGTAATGCACACCAGGAAGTTTCCTTTCTTATCTGAATAGGAATCTGCCATACGTGCGCCCGTGGAGAGATCAATTAATTCAAAACGCGCTTCAAGTGGCGCTCCTGTTCTCTTATCGGTGATTGTTCCTTTCAGATAAGTCACCGGGTCTGGCTTCATGTGCGCTGGCACTTCAAACGTATAAAGATCTATCCCTCCTATTCCACCTTCGCGGTCGGAATGGAAATAAGCCAATTTGCCATCCGCTGTTACAAGTACACTGCTTTCATTGCCTTTGGTATTGATTGGATAACCCAGGTTCATAGGTTTTCCCCATTTACCATCTGGACCTAACTTAGACATGAACAGGTCAAGCCCGCCCATTCCAGGGTGACCGTCAGATGCAAAATACAAGGTCCGCCCATCGGGATGAATACTTACAAATTCTTCTCTTCCACGTGTATTCACATTTTTCCCCAGGCGTTGCGGAGCTCCCCACATTCCGTTGTCTTGAAGCACGGACTTATATATATCCTGGGTAGACGCACCTTTCCTTTTGTTCCCTCGAACGAAATAAACGGTTCTTCCATCTGGCGCAAACGAAGGCTGACTTTCCCAGATTCCTGAATTCACCGTCTTTCCCATGTTCCTGGGCTTGGACCAGAAATTTCCATTCCATTGGGTGAAAAACAGATCACAGCTTCCATACCCCTTTTGTTTTGGACCATAGCTCCCGTACAACTCGCACATGGTGTAGATCAGCAATTGTCCGTTCGGGGAAATTGTAGCCGCGCCTTCGTTCAAAGGTGTGTTTACTCCTTTACCAAGATTCTGGCTCTTGCTCCACCCGTCTGGCGTTCTCCGCGCGATATAGAAATCCTCCTGGTAGCCAGCAGGATGCTGCTTACTCGGAAGCTTCCTGGTATAAAGGAAAACACCATTATCAGCGGTAACGCATGGAAAATACTCGTCCAACTCACTGTTGATGTTCGGTCCCATATTCACAGGTTTGAAGGGAACAGGGTTCTTAATAGCATTTACTGCAAAGTCACAGTTATCCTTTAGCTGTTGATATAAGGGTTGCAACTGAGGCGGTGTTGCTGGAAAGGATTTATAGAACTTCAGCAACTTGAGTGTTTCCTCATACTCCCCTTGTGTAAAGGTTAATGCAGCAGCGGAGATGTACATCAACGATTCAAACTTCGGATTGATCTCAATGGCACTCATGTAGGCATCGAGCGCCTTGCTCACCATTCTTCGTTCCTCATAAATAGCTGCTCTTAGCAAATAAGCTTCAACGAACTTGGGATCCTTCTCCAGTGCCTTAACAATCAACTCAAGTGCAACATCATCCTGTCGCCCATCATATGCAACTTTCGCTTCCTTCATATACTTCACAGCCTTCTTGTTAGCGGAAGTATAAGTGCTCTGTGCATCGATGCTTGCCGAACAGGCAAACATGATGATGGGTAATAACAAGTATGTCAGCTGCTTCATCATGGTATATTCAAATACTTATGGGTTTGGAGAGAAATGATCCACTTAGGATTGTTCTTCACGTAATCTACAATTAATGGCATCATTTCCTCACGTTTCTCCCACTCTGGTTGTAAATACAACTTACATGCCGCATTCACCTGCTTCGCGTTTTCCTCAGCCCAATCCAGGTCCGACTTATTATAAACGATAATTTTAAGCTCATTCGCGTGTGCATACCATTCGTCTAATGGCTGCTTAAACTTCTTGGGAGATAAACACACCCAATTCCACACACCTGAATAAGCGTACGCACCAGAAGTTTCTATATGTGTTTTCTTCCCAGATTCTCGAAGTCCCTGCGTGAGAGGACCAAGATCATACATGGCAGGTTCCCCGCCAGTTATCACTACTACTTCTGCACTTACCTCATTTACCTTCCCTATTATCTCTGAAGCACTTAGCACCGGGTGGTCTTCAACAGGCCAGCTTTCCTTTACATCACACCAATGGCAACCCACATCACACCCACCCAATCTGATGAAGTATGCATTCACACCTGTGAACGCACCCTCCCCCTGAATGGTATGGAATGACTCCATAACCGGATACATATGTGGCTCCTTTGAACTCATGTTGTAAAGGTAGAAGCTATTTCGTCAAATTGGTAAGTGCGGATTGTGCATCGGGAAATAGAAATTCGAACCCCGCATTCAGTAGTTTCTGTGGATACACCTTTCTTGACTTCATTACTAACTCTGTTTCGGTTCCCATCATCCATGCACCTAACTCTAAAGCGAACCTGGGTTTAGGTGGGCCCATCCACGCACCAACCGATTTCCTTACCAGCCTGTTGAATTCAGCATCCGTCAGAGGTTCTGGAGAGCCGAGATTAATCGGCCCTTCCAGTCCCTTCTCTATAATGAAGTTGAGTGCACGAAAGCAGTCCTCTTCGTGCATCCATGAAAAGAATTGCCTGCCATGGGAGTTCCGTCCTCCCATTCCAAATCTGGCGAGTTTTGTTAATACCGGCAGTACCCCTCCATCTTTACCAAGAATGAGCGTAATGCGCAAAGCTGACCTTTTAGTGGAAGGAAGCTGATGGCTGTAAAACTCGTTTTCCCATTCCTGACAAACACTCATGCTAAAATCATCTCCGATCTCTCCTTCTTCTTCGGTCATCAGCTTATCGTAAGAATCACGATAAATGGTTGCACTACTTGCATTCATCCAATACTTCGGAGGATGTTGCAGTTCCGTCAGAAGCGCTCCTATAGCACGCGTTGCGTCAATTCTGCTTGACAGGATCAATTTCTTGTTCGCTTCGGTATACCTGCAATCCACAGATTTACCTGTAAGGTTCACCACGAGGTCAGCCCCTTCGAAGACCTGTTTGTGTTGCTCTGCAACAGATCCATCCCACTGCAAATAGGTGATACCATCCATCACTCTTTCCTTTCCTCGTGTTAGCACGAACACTTCATTTCCCTCCGCTTTCCACCGCCTGGATAGGTACTGACCAAGGAATCCTGATCCACCCGGAATCACAATCTTCATCGACATCTCCTAGATTCTATTCCTGAAGTTATGGAATTTGAAAATCTGCACATCTAAAGACCAAATATTTACCATGAACTACCAATCGTCTAAAGTTTACGTACCGGATCCTTGTCATGAGGACTGGAATAAGATGACACCCAAGGAGCAAGGCAGATTTTGTGATTCTTGCAGCAAGGTTGTAGTAGATTTTACGAAAATGAGCAATGATGAGGTAAAGGATTACCTACATGAGCACAGCAGTCAAAAAGTTTGTGGTCATTTCAAGAAAACTCAACTGGACATTCCTCCTATTGAGATCAAATTAACTGAGGCGCATTACAAGCTTCCATTGATATCTAAATTCCTCCTTGCATCATTCCTGGTGTTCGGTTTCAATCTATATACCTCTGCTCAAACAAAGACGACCGGAGAAGTAGCACCTGTACCAGTAACGATCAAAGTTGAAGGAAAGACAGTTCAAACGTATCACACACCTGAAAATCTTGAACTTATCAATGGTCAGGCGGTGATAGAAGAGTATCTGGAGGGAGATGTGGAATACATTCCTCAGGAACCTGACACGAACAAAAAAGAGGAAGAAATAGATGGGGAAATAGAGCTTATTCCCGTTGAAAAGATAACCGAACTAACAGGGAATATCGCCATAGTTCCCAAGAAGAAAGAAGAGTCCCAACCGCTGGTTGGTGAGATCATCGAGGAGCCTATTAAGCCTGAACCTGTTCCGGAAAAAGAACTAATGATGCTGGGTAAACCCGCCATCGTTCCGGAAGAGCATCATATCAAGGGTGATGTAAAGCTTGAACCTGAAAATAAAGAGCCGGAAGTACCTGAAGAACCTATTGTAATAAGAGGTGAGGTAGCTCCAGCGGTAGAAGAAACCCAGCCAGCATCTTGTAGTAAGGTGGTAGATCAACTCCCAACATTCCAGGGAGGCCACGATGCGTTGGCGAAATACATGCAAGAGCATATCCGATATACCCGGAAGGCAGCAAAGCAGAAAATTGAAGGGACAGTCCATGTAAGTTTTGTGATAGACAAAGAAGGGCGTATCAAAGATTCCTTTGTGAAGAAGGGATTGGGATACGGATTGGATGAGCTTGCATTAAAAACGATCAGGAAAATGCCTGATTGGAATCCAGGGCTCGAAAAGAGCGAGCCTGTTGATGTGGAACTAACACTCCCAATACAGTTCAGCCTAAGGTAATTAGGCGTTTACACTATCTTAGCGGGGAAATGAAATTTCCCCGCTTTTTGTTGCAATTAGGTGGTCCTGCCCTCGGCATACTGGTCTATCTGCTCATGCGACATCACGGTCATGAAATTGCTGCCACTGCCGGAACGGCTACGTGGGTTGCTTTCTGGTGGATAACTGAGGCCACCAACCTTTACCTGACAGGGTTAATACCACTTGTTATTTTTCCGCTGACAGGGGTTCTCTCCATGAAGGAGGTAGCGCCTCAGTACATGAGTCAGATCATCTTCCTGTTCATTGGTGGCTTTATCCTGGCATTTGCTATGGAAAAATGGAACCTACACCGGAGAATCGCACTCAATATCATTCGGATCGTTGGAGCAACGCCTTCGCGAATCCTCCTGGGGTTCATGTTTTCCAGCTACTTCCTTTCTATGTGGATTCTGAACACCGCAACCGTAATGATGTTGCTTCCCGCTGCGTTGGCGGTACTTACTGAAATTGGGAAGCAGGATGAAGGGTTAACGAAAAAACTCACGGTACCGATGTTGCTCGGACTGGCCTACGCCTCTTCTATAGGTGGGACCGGATCTCTTATTGGAACGGCTCCCAACCTGGTGCTTGCTGATTACGTTGCCGAACATCATCCAGAACTTCCTGAGATCAGTTTTGGAAACTGGTTGATCTATGGTATTCCAACAAGCGCAGTATTCTTTGTCATACTATTCCTTGTATTGCGCTATGCTGTTCTTGGCAAGATTCGGGAAACAAACTTCTCCATCGGCTACGTTCGGGACGAACTTCAAAAAATGGGGAAGATGGCGAAGGAAGAAAAGGCCATTGGCATCGTTTTCCTTACCACTATTGTACTGTGGCTGTTCATGAAAGACATCAACATAGGAAGTGTCTCCATTCCAGGATGGACTTCCCTCTCCATTTTTCCGGAAGGAGCATATATAAAGGAAAGTACTATTGCGATGATTGCGGGAATCAGCTTGTTCTTTCTACCCTCCAAGAAGGACGACAACGGCACCATACTTTCATGGGATGAAACGAAAAAGATTCCGTTTGGGCTAGTGTTTCTGTTCGGTGGTGGCTTCGCGTTAGCGAAAGGCGTTTCTGCTTCGGGACTATCGGACCTCATCTCCTCAAATTTATCGTTCGTTGAGAATTACAGTATCTGGGTGGTTGTATTGGTACTCTGTGTATTTATGACATTCTTCACTGAGCTTACCTCTAACACTGCATCCACCTTACTCCTCCTCCCGGTAATTGATGGAATTGCGAGCCATTTTGAAGGTATTTCACCTATGACGTTCCTTCTCCCTGTAACTATTTCGGCATCGTTTGCTTTCATGCTTCCCGTAGCCACTCCTCCTAATACCATTGTATTTGCAAGTGAGAGGTTAACCGTATCCAGTATGGCTAAAGCAGGTATTGGACTGAATCTTATTGGCGTGATCCTGACCACCCTCTTTGCACTGACGTTGGGCGCCCTGGTATTCGGGTACTAAAAAAGGCCAGCTTTCGCTGACCTTTTCCACTAAATCTTGTGTGAAGTTTAGTTCTTAATAAGCTTGGTGATGTGAGACTTGTTGTTAGCTACTACATGCACTGTGTACATCCCATTCGCCATATCTGTCATATCAATTACTCCATTTACGATACCTGATTTATTTCCAAGATCCTCAGCACGAACCAATCTACCCTGAAGGTCATAAATCTTGATATTCACTTTGGCCACATCGTTCAAACCAAGTGAGTAATTGAACAGGCCATTACTTGGGTTCGGATAGAACATCACGGTAACACCACTGTACTCTTCCACAGCGGTCGGGAAGTCAATCTTCACATCGTCAATGGCAAGGTCGCTCAGGTATGTGCTACCAGTAACTCCTCGGAATCTGATGTTTATAATTTGTCCCAGGTATGCAGCAAGATTTACCGTTCCTACGTTCCACTGGTTACCCTGATTACCTGCCACCATTGGAATCACGTCATTGTTCCAGCCAGTGCTATCTCTTACATCAATGTGCAATCTACCCATGTCCGTTCCGTACATGTGGTATGCAAATGTGAAGATGGCATTGTTGGCCAATGTAAGATCCACACACGGAGAAATTAATTCCGCCCTTCTGCTGGAACAATACGGGTTACCTGAAGGCTCCAAATACAGATAGTTACCGGCTACCGATCCAGGATTGTAATCAGCACTTGGTCCTGTATTCTGGGAGAACGTTCCATTATCGTCTGTTCTCCAGTCAATGTCATCCTCAACAAGGTTTTGCTTGTTGTACCATCCATTCACAACCGTACAGTTTTCAGCCTCACAGTTAGGATCAATTCCGCACAGCGGGAATGTCTCGAAGTTCTCTGAGTACGGCAATTGCACTATAGGGGTGTTTCTGGAAGTAACCGTAGCCTGAGCTGAATCATTCCATGTATTACCGTCACCAGGATAGTTAGACCATGTCTCAAAGTAATGCGACCCAGGTCCTGTAATGGTATAAGGAACAGCGAAAGTATGCGTGGCTGTTCCACCAGGATTGATGGATCCCGTATATGTATCGTTTACGATTGTTCCACCATTTACCCTGTACCCTACTGGAATGTTTGAAATAGCACTACCAGCATTGTTTTGAATAGTAACACTCACGCTAATAGGTGCTCCAGGTTGACATGCAGAAACCGACATCCCGTCTGGTGGTGTAATTACCTGTGTTACTTCAATATCGTTTGTAACAACGCAATTCAGCAAACCTGCAGATTTATAGATTGCCACAGCTCTTCTACCCTCACACCCTGTTGGACCTAATGCCTTCACACTTAGCCATCTGTCAAGAGTACCATTAACTCCAGAAATCTTGATGTCTGTTGTAGTTGACGTTCCTATCGAATCCATGTATTGCGCACCTAACCAATGTACCTGGTAGCCTGATGCTCCACTGACACCATTCCATGACATATCGAATGAATTCGGGCAAGCTGTATCTACTTGCAATCCAGTTGGTACACCAATGATGGTAAAGTCGTCATCACTTTGGTCGCTATACGATCCTCTGGACACCCTAACCATGGCTTGACATGTTACGTTATTGGGTACTGTCCAATCATAATATCTCCTGTTAGAAGCAACCGTGGTAGATAAAGTATTCCAAGAACTACCCCCATTGGTACTGTACTGAACAGTGAAATTCCCAGCGGCTCCGAAGTAATCCCATCGGATGCGCTCTGTTTCCCCTGGAGCAACACCCTCACCTCCATTTGGATATGTAAGGTGAATGTCGTTAAGCAAATACTCGTACACCACATAGTAGGTTTGAGGACCGCTGGGTACCTGGTAGCCCATAACATTCACGGTATAATTACCTGCTACCGGATTGTCAATGGTTACCTGTTCCATGTTGTTCAGCGAGTCTCTTGCTCTGATCGCATTGGAGTTCAAAGCCGTAGCGTTTGGCGTTGGGTCCAATCTCCATGGAAGTAGCGTTCCCGAAGAAGGAGTTGTTAACGACATATCAATATCGTTTACCAACGCCTTGGACGTATTCACCGCTGCTGCAGGATCTGTCCAGAGTACCATTACCTTCATCTTGGCGCAGTTTGCAGGAACTGTAAGAGAATGGTTAGCGTTGCCACCATTACTCATAGAACCTGTAAACCACTGTGAATTCTCTATCACCTCAATTGCTCTTCTGCCGTTGATCCTACCCCATCCATGTCGGTAGTCCGGACCTGGGTTACCTACATCATCAGCTGTGTTAAGGATAACTGCCTTCATTAAGCCACTAGGAGGATCGTTGTTTGAGTTCAATGCTCTGTATCCCTGGTACAATTGAGAAAGTACACCAGATACACCAGGACAAGACATTGAGGTTCCACTGATGGTACGGTACGTGTTCGGTTCCATGCAAGAGAACACCTGCGTACCAACAGCGCCAATATCAGGTTTGATCCGACCATCGTGTGCTGGTCCGCGGCTAGAACTTCCTGCAAGTGCATCATTATGACCAAGGTTGGCTACCGTAATTACGTTCTTCGCAATCTTGTTACCACCGGTTACATTACCCCAACCTGACCCGGCACCGTATCCACAATTGGATGTTCCACTGTTACCTGCCGAAAATACGTGTTGTACTGAGGCATAGGTCGCAAAATGTTGATCGCATGTTTGTGCGAACGTGGTGTACCCGGCATTACATCCATTACTGTATGACGTTGAAGTGATTCTAACCCCAGGTGTATTGTACATGTTGACGATATCGTAGATGTTCTGAAAAGGGTCATAGATATACATGAATGCACCCCAACCATTACCTCTGGCCTTTGGATCAAGGTTTCCAGCACCACCAATGATACCAAGTACGTGATCTCCGTGCTGTGTTCCCCAACCGCCAGTTGCAATCTTTGACTGGTCAATTCTTCCTTCGAAGTCTATGTGATCTACATAACCATCATCCCCCATGGCAACAATAACACCAGCACCGTTGTACTTTCTTCCAGCAGGGTGACTTGACATCAAAATGTTACTCCTGTGGTTGGTGTGTGCTGTATAGTTTTCAGGCTCAGCTGGAGGATCTGTTGGCTCAATATGTTCAACATAAGGAAGCAGACTCAACTTGTCTATATCATTAATCTTAGCTACCACTCTGAGGATCTTATGAGGCGCATACTCTCCACTCACTTCAATTCCTTTCTGCGTTAAATAGGTCTTAACAGGAGCGAGATCAGCTACATCAGCATAGAGCTTGATATTAAGTTTGATCTGATCGTTCCCGACCATTGCATGTCCCGGATATTCTTTGTTATACAGATGCCTGTGCAAGGCTAGTTTACCCACAAACGGGACTACCGCTCGTAAACCGTAGGATCTGAATTGCTTTAAGCTCGTTTTCTGGTCAACTGAAACGATGTAGGCCTTCTCTGGCACATAGTGTAGAAACCTTACCCCCTTCGCAATCATGTCATCTTTCTGTGATTGACTGGGGACGCTGGTAAATTGAATCAATCTGTAATAGCGTCCATCGTATACTTCTCCTTTGATGGCACTCATAAACTTATCACCCTCTTCAGACAGATAAGTGTTACCAACATCGAAAAGTATTGGATCTGTGTTCTGCGCTATAGCAGTTGAGCAAGCAATAAAAGACAGTGCTCCAACAAGGAGCGGATAGTAAATTCGTTTCATAATCCAGAGTTAGCTTCCTCATAAATTTAAGAAATCCTCTATATTGATCGGCCGCAAACCGCCTGATTCTTTGAATCTTAATATGGATCTGACCAAAACACAAATTCAGGACATACTCCAATGGGATGTGGTGAACTGGTGCCGGATGCTTCCGTTTTGGTCGTCTAAGCTTCCTGAAAGCAAAACTGTAGGATTAGCTATTGGTGACCGACATGCCGGATTGGCAATTTGGTTAGGGCTCCAGGGGTTTGATAAAATCTACTGCTCAGACATCGAGCAACCAACAGAAAAAGCAGATGCGCTTGTGGCTGAATATGGCTTTCAGAATAAAATAGAATGTCACCCACAGGACATGCTCAAAATGTCTTATCCAGACAACTATGCTGACGTGGTTTGTTTCAAGTCCGTGTTAGGGGCCATCAGATCGAGCAAAGCGCTTCAACAGGCAGCGCTGGACGAATGTTATAGGGTGCTTAAACCTGGTGGTGTGCTCCTGTTTGCTGAAAACACCAAAAGCAGTTGGTTGCATAGGTTCGCCAGAAAATACTTTGTTAGTTGGGGGCAGAGTTGGTTGTACTTTAACTACCGAACCGACCGTAAGATGTTCCATAAATTCTCCCATATGGAATATGCCACCACTGGTTTCCTGGGAGCATTTGGGAGAAATGAAAAACAGAGAAACGCGTTAGGAAAGATAGATGGACTGCTCTGTTTTCGAAAACATAGCGCGTTACACTACATCATCTATGGTTGCGCAGTGAAATGAAAAGGCTCCTTTCGGAGCCTTTCGTTATTGAATGAAAATCTTTTCGGAATGTGTACCAACCCGGACGAAATAGATCCCCGATGGTTGACCATTCATGGAGATTGTTTCCTGATTAGAATTCAACTGGCCTTGATTCACGACTTTACCTGTTAGGTCAATGATCTGGAAGTTACTTCCCAACAGTTCTTCATTGATCTTGATGGTAATGTTACCATTGGCTGCAAAAGCGGATAAGGTTCCGGTGCTTTTCGGTTCGGCAACTGAAGTAGCCACCTTCTGTCCAGCCTTAATTGGCTCACCAGGTGTAAGATTAACAGCATAATCCTTAATGGTAGCATAAGTTGCGTGATCGCCTACATCTACACGTACCCAACCATACAGCGTATCATTACCTACCTTGATTCTCAATCCCAAATATTTATCCTTGGTATTATTGAATGCTCCCGAGGTGGCAGATACGGTATTGGTATTTGACCCTGCCTTTGTAACGGTCTTGTTGCCATACGCCATCTTATGGTTCCATGTTCCCCACATCATTCCAGATCCTTTAATACTTGCACCGGTTGGAATGGTGTCTGCATAGCTACTTGTATAAAGAACGATAGAATTTGAAGCCAGGTTATTGATATACATTGACCCATATCGGGTATACGTGCTTCCCGATGTGGTTGTGAAAGTGCTGGCACTTGATGACATGGTGATCCTGAAGTCCATCACTTGATCGTTATTCAGGTCGATATCAAATGTGGCATTTCCTGAGAATGTAGTATCCGGAGAAATGTCTGTGTATTGAATTTGGGCATCAGCCGAAGCGGCCGCAGCCAATGTTGCACCAGCCAATGCGGAATAACCACGTAAGCGGTGAAGTAGTTCCTTTTTCATAACGAAGAGGTTTAGCAGTATATAGGTTAGATGCAAATAACCCCTCAAAGGTTGCATGGAATAAAAAAAGCGCCCGATGGGCGCTTTTCAATACTGTTAGCGTTCGATTAACGAACCATCACCTTTTTGGTTGTACTCCCAGAGTCATCAGAAATGTTGATCAGGTATACACCTGTTGCAAACGATTCCGAATTGATTGAAGTTCGAGTGTCAGTGATCTGTCCGTTGCGTAGTAATTTCCCAGATGCGTTAAGCACCTTAAACTCTGCGCCAATCAAATTCTGACCGGAAATCACAATCTCATTCTCTCTGGCATAACACTTCCATGCATCATCGCTCAGTTCTGCCACACCAACTCCAGGGTTCATCAAAGTAACCACTGGTGAGCCGGTAGACAGAATAGGATCGTTGGTATTGGCACCATCGTGCAAGCTCATGACAAAAATGACGTAAGGCTTGTTGTTCGCAATCAGGTTCCCCTTAACGTCTGTTGTGGTCGCCAACTGTGCACTATTGTAGTTAGCCGCATTTGGTGTGTGTACGATGTAATCACCTACAGGTACAGCCTTTGCTGTATCAATCGTGAAGTTTGCCGCATCGGCTGAGTCAACAACGAAGATCCTGTACTCCGTAATTCCAACTTCACTTGTTGGAATGGTAAAGCTGATTTGCAAATCCGTTCCATCGCCATTGTTACCAACATCCGAACCCATCACATTTGTCGCAACTGGTGCGTAAATGGTACTAGAATCTCCTGCATGGATTGGAATGTTTGGACATGTTTGGAATGCGTAATCCTTAACAACAACATCATTGTTACCAGGGGTAATTCTGGTATCCAATCTAGCCCAACCGTAGTAAGTATCAGACCCCACAATTAGCTTTAATCCTATAAATCTGTTTTGTTGGCTACTTGCCCAAGGGCCAGAAGAGTAAGTTGAAGTCCAGGTGTAAAAGGTTGACGCAGATGTACTGTAATATCTTGAGTAAGTGAATACAGCTCGTCCCATATTCGCGTTACTTGTGTTGCTCCAAGTTGAAGCAGCTGATCCAATCAGAGCACCACTTGATAATGCCTGAACATAACTGCTTGAATCCAAAAGCACGCTATTGGAACTCAAACCTCCACCATTGACAGCAAATGTTGAGTTACTGAAGATGCTCGACCCGGAAGTGGTGTAATTCGTGGTTGTTGACGCAGTAATTCGGAAATCCATGACCAGATCATTGTTCAGATCAAAATCAAACTGATGGTTTCCAGAGAACGTTGAATCCGGATTAACATCGGTATACTCGATTTGTCCGGAAACGGCTGTAACAGTCGCTGTTGCTCCAGCCAGGGCTGAGTATTTCTTAAGTGCATTGCGTAATTTCTTCTCCATGGCAGAATTTTGGTTTCGTGGAAATTACGAAGAAATAAAAAAGGCATCCAGATGGATGCCTTTAACTTTATAAACATGCAATGTTATCTCACGAAGAACTTGTGTTCTAATCTGGCGTCTTCGGAAATCAGTCTCACGATATAAACACCACTGGTCCAACCAGCATACGATACATCGTGTCTTCCCGAGCTTAATGGAGAAGCGTGAATGATTCTTCCACTCAGATCCACAATGCTCAGTTGTTTACCCACCCATTCCTGGGGAGCCTGCAGGACCACTTTATCCTCATACTGTACGAACTCGATACCTGCCGACTTCAGATCCGCGATACCTGAATTGGTTGTTAGGGTTACTTCATTCGATGGGCCTACCATGGTGGCAGCAGTGGTATTACTTCCATCTGGCACACTCAGCACAAATACTTTGTATGGAGCACCATTCACGATAAGGTTACCGTCTACATCTCTTGAGCCAGCGGTAAGCGGGTTCAGGAAATTGTTACCGTTTGGTGTATGCGTTGTGTAGTTCGCAGCAGGAACCATTTTAGCAGAATCCAGGTTGAAAGTAGCCGCTGCCGCAGACTTTACGACAAAGATTCTGTACTCCGTAATTCCCGTTTCATTAGCGGCTTTGGTAAAGCCAACCTGTAGGTCAAGCCCATTTCCATTATCCGCCACATCACCGGCTGCCACATTAGACGCTGTTCCTGTCGGGATATTCGTAGTGTCTCCAGCGTTAATTGGGATGTCAGGAAAACACTGAAACGCATAATCTTTTACTGTGAATGAAGAGAGGGTAGCATTTGCATCCAGCCTCACCCAGCCATATACATTGTTACCACCGCTCGTTTGCATTCGAAGCCCCAGGTACTTGTCAGTTGTATTCTCCCAGGAACCATAAGTGGTTGTGATCCCAGTGGTGGTACTTCCTGCCTTGATGAAAAAGCGGAAGTAGATTCCCATGTATTGGGCATTTGATGTCCAGTTAGCACCACTGCTTATGGCAGCTCCCAGACTCATTGCTCCGGCATAGGAACTTCCATTGGAAACAAAGCTTCTACCAGTACCGAGTGGAGAGAGCAGTAATGTGTCTTGCGTCTGGTACAAGGTGCTGGCCCCTGTAGTGATCTGGGTGAACGTTCCATTGTAGATGCGGAAGTCAGGCGTAAGGTCATTGTTCAAATCCAGATCATACTGACCTCCTCCTGTGAAGGTCTGGTCTGGGTTGATATCTGTGTATTTAATCTGGCCCTCTGCAGCCGTAACAGCAAGAGCGGCACTCGCTAGCGAAGAGTACTTCTTCAACGAAGATTTAACTTTTTTATCCATGGTGGTTGTACGGTTTTGGGTACCTCTAAATTACAAAACAAATTGCATAATTTTTCAGGCATACCTGTTTGCATAACAGTCACTTATGACTTTAGTGTAGTTCAAAATCAGAATTTAATTTGGTCATCTGGATGCCCGGATTTGTAAAGAATCGGGCACAAAAAAGGCATCCCCAAGAATGCCTTCACGAAGTCTTTGCAGTATAACGGAACTTATGTAACATAGGCGCGTTGTCCTTTGAAAAGAAGCGTAATCAAAAACACATTTAAAATCCAGGGTTGGATTTGAAAACTAAAATGGTATCCCCACGCCAGTTTCCTTTTCCCGTTTCTCCTGTTTTTTCAGTCCCCTCTTGTATTTCCAGAATGGAGCTAACCCCGGTTGATTTTTATGATGCGCCCTGAGCCATTTTCGATAACTACCGTCCCCCGTAATGTATCGTTCGTTTTTATTGAATTTATGATGTCTAAATTTCCACGAGAGCTCATCTTTAGACTTGTCGTATTCAACGAAATAATAAAGTATCGTATCACTCCAATTCCATCTTTGTTCGAAAATCATCCCATTTGACATGGTGTCCTTCAATATTTTGGATATAGGTCTGGTCAGTGAACTGTCAGCATATTTTTCATATCCAACTCCCGTACCATTGACTAAAGTTCTCTTGTAAAAATGGCCTCGTTTTTCGTCAACCCAAATACATTTTCCAGTGTATTCTTTGCCCTTGCAAAAACTACATGTAGGTAGTCCATGAAAGTAAGTTTTACTTAAGTCAGGTTCTGGAACCAAAACTATATTCAAGTTTTCGCCAAGCAACTGAGGTAAGGAGTCATATTCGTATATACCTGGTTTGAATGCTAATCTTAGCTTTAAAATAGTGTCGCAAGAAAATAGCCCCTGGTTTTTTGGAAGGTGGAAATCTCTCACATGTACAAACATTGAATCGGTTTTTCGTGTGATCAACATTCCATATCCCAAAGGACCTTGATAATTTAGCGTGTACAGAATTTTGTACTTGGCATCCCAGGAATCTTGTGCACCATCAGGAGAACGGGAGTAGAATCTCCTACCTTTTTCAAAGGTGTACCTGGTTTTCCCAAATGCGTCTTTCCAAAAGAAATTAGAAAAACAAAATTCATTGGTGCCAAATACGGAGGCAAACATCTTAGTGCTTTGTCGATTCCTCCAATTGCACCCCGACTCCGAGTAGGCTATACTAAATACGTTGAAGGTTGTATCGAGAAGAGGATCTAGAATTTTTCCGTTGGTGTCTGAAAACTGAAGAGCCTGAAAAAAACAAGGCTCCATTTGGGCATTACCTTTTTTATACGATGTTAAAAACATCAACACAGCAGACAACATATATATGGAAGACCATTTAAACATATTGACCTAATTACCAACTGCTTTGCTTTATGTTGGCATGCCCTTTGACCCGCTGATGGGTTAAAGTAGGGCTCCCATTGGGAATCCCTTCACGAAGTTTTTAAGTTTTCTACCTGATCACAAACTTCTGCGACATGGATGCATTATCCTTGGATACACGGAATATGTAAACTCCAGGTGCAAAACCCTCAGTGTTCACATTCACAATTGCGTCTGATGAATTCTCATTGTGCACCACCTGACCCGCAATGTTCACAACAGAGGCATCGGCACCAAGCCAATCGGCACCTAAGGTCACAGATACTCTATCATCCGTTTGTCTAATTTTCAACTTGTCAGTCTCAACTGTTGCGATTCCAGCATTCACATTCAAGGTTACCTCATTAGATTCTGAAGAAATAGATGGACTGGTTGCAACCTGCCCGTCTGGTACACTTACAACAAACACCTTGTACGCAACCCCATTGGTAATTGCAGCGCCATCCACATCGTTCGCAGATGCACCTAACGTATTCAGGAAATTACTACCCGAAGGTGTTACTGAAGTATAATTACCCGCTGCTACACATTTCGCAGAATCAATATTGAACGTTGCAGCCGCTGCTGACTTTACAACATAAATCCTGTACTCAGCAATTCCTGCCTCACTTGCCGCTTGCGTGAAACCGATCTGCATATCCGATCCATTATTATTGTCGGCAACATCTCCAGCCATCAGGTTAGTTACGGCTTGTGTTGCCGTATTCCCAACATCTCCCGCTGCTATTTCAACACCCGGGAAAGATTGGTAAGCCATTTCAGAAATGTAGGCAGAGTCTACATCTGCAGGCACAGTAACTCGTGCCCAACCATAGTATGTTTTCGCGCCAACGGCAACCTTCATCCCCATCAACGCATTCTGTTGCGCGAAGAAGTATCCGCTGGTAGATGTATTCTGTGTTGGAGGTACAGTACCACTCTTGATATAAACAGAATACCATCGCGCCATTACCTGGTTATTGGTTCCTGAACCCCAGGATGCACCATTACCTATCGCATAGCTTGTGGAAATAGAGGCTGGTAGACCATTGGACTGGATAACCCCATTGCTTCCGTTTAATGCCTTAATCTGAAGCGTATCCTGATCAATTCGGATAGCAATACTCGAAACTGCCAGCGAAGTGAACGATCCGTTTAAAGACAACCGGAAATCCGGATTCCCATCACTATTCAGATCCAGGTCCATAGTAGAGCCAAATCCAGTGAAGGCTGTGTCAGGATTAAAATTCTTGTGTACAATCTGGCCATCAACGTTGGTTGCCAGAAAAGATGCGGAAGTAGCAAGAGCACTGTATGCTCCAAGCTTTAATCGTAGGTTGTTTTTCATGTGAACGGAGTTTAAACAGTACACAATTTAGGGAAAAACAGAAAAAGTTATTTTTCCTGCATTCTGTTTCGGTACAGCGACTTATCTACTGCCGCTATCATATTATCCAAATCTAATTCTGCTTCCAGGAACTGCTGAACTTCTTCTGCCACTTCAGCCGGGTTCTGAACCGCCTCTGTGTAGTTCACATACAGGATTTCGACATTGTGGTTGTTATTTACCCACGCCTCTACCTTCTGAAGGTTCTTCTTGAAAGCAGCTTCCACGCCCGTCTTATACACACCCTCTTCCGCTTTGTTATTGTTTACAAGCATCTTGTGTTGGGAGCGCATGACCTCATTCAGGTCTCGATCCATAAATATCACCTTGTACCGATAGCGTGCCGGCAAGTGTAGCAGCAAATGGGATATCACCTTTACTGCTTTATCTCCTACCTGATCAACCCATTTACGGTTACGCATGGCAGTTTTCACCACCTCATGCTCATAATAACCTTTGGGGTTATCGTCATCCGCCTCTCGCTTCTTATCTGTAAAGATTTCCAATCCGCCTCTTTCCAACATCTGCATCATCATAGATGTACCAGATCTCGGCAATCCAGACACCACCGTGATGGTACCTACACTCTCCTTCTTTAAAAGTTCCTTCTGCTCATTCGCCCGTTCAGAGGTGGTTTGAGAATGTAGCTCGGAAATATCTACATCCTTATACATAGCCTGATCCAGTTTCCTGTCCTTCAGATGGTTCTCATATATATCAATGAGGAAATTACGTGCCTTACCTACAGTTGGGTTCAATTTCAGGCAAACCTCAAAGGCCTCTGCAGCGCTTTCGTACTCACCCATGTGGTACAATGCTTCCCCAAGGTGGTAGTGCGCAACAGGGAAGTTGAAAGACAATCCTACTGCTTCCAAAGAAGATTCAACCGCCTCCTCGTATCGCTTTTGCCTTAGGAGACTAATGGCTAAGCCGTGATGTGCAGAAGCCTTATCTCCATCAATCTGAAGTGAATTCCGAAACGCATCTTCAGCTTCCTTCCATTGTTTCAAAAGGATAAATGACCTTCCCAGATACAAGAACAAATTAGGTGCTGAAGGTGTTGCAACCTTAACCTTCTTAAACAGCTCAAGCGCCTTTTTCGGCTTGTTTTCTTCCAAAAGAATGGTTCCTTCCTGAAGATCAAGGGATGGATAGGTATAGCTAGGTTTATCGATCTTGGCTTCAGGCTCCTTCTCCATTTGTTGCTTATAAAACTTATCGGACTCCTTCTTGTAAATCTCTCTGACAAGTTCCGCCTGTTCGCGCGCCTTTTCAAAATCTCCAAGGTTCTTGTAGCAAAGGAGCAACCTTATGCCATGCCGAGATTCCTCCGGAGCAATTTGTTGGAGTTCATTCAGTATCTCTATCGCTTGCTCGTATCGTTCAGAACCAATGTAACAACGTGCAAGATTGAATTTCGCCTCATTCACTGCGCGTTCTCTGGCTTTCTCAATGTCATCACTTGGCTTATCAATGTAACCTAGTTCCACCAGTTGATCCAACGCTTCTTTGGCCGCAATCGGATCTTCGATAATCTCTTCTGAATGCATACCGCTCTCACCCTCTACATCTTCCCAGCTGGATATTTTCTTGATCTCTTCAGGCTCTTCAAACGCCTGTGCCAGCACTTTACCATCCATGTCCTCACCAACGGGTAGTCCGTACATGGTGAGAATGGTTGGTGTTACATCCAGGAGCGTTGCACCGTAAATGAGTTCATCCTTCTTGATGTTTGGACCAGCCATGCATAGAATACCATACGGTCTGTGCTCGTAAGCCGGAGCCGCTGGCTCTTTAGGCAAGGCCAGGGGTCTCAAGTGGTCAGAATGGAATCCGTGATCTGAGAGAAGGACAATGTTCGTGTCTTCTCCCGCAAGTTGGATAAGCCTTTCCAGCATCATATCGTGGAAGATGTAACCACCATTGATTACTTCTTTGTATAGCTCAAAATCCTGATCTGAAATAGGTGCCAGCTTAGGCGGATGGTACTTCATGAAACCATGACTGAAATGATCTATACCATCGAAGTATACTCCCATGAAATCCCACTCGGTGTTTTCCATGGTCCATGTTGCAGCAGATTGTATCGTTGCCGTATCCGCCAGGATCTTCAGAAACATTTCAAGCCTGCGGTCCTTTTCCTGATCAATCTTCTCCAGAAGTGGAATGAAGGGTTTAACATGGGCCTCCGTCAGTTCTCCAGGGTGAATTCTCAGTACTTCGAAAGTTTCGCGCAGCTCCTCTGGAAATACAGTGCCCTTTAACATCGGCCAGGGTTCATCAATGGGCTTTGCCGCCCTTTGGTAGTGATTTGAAACACAAACCCCGTTGATAGGTTCAGCAGGATGGCTAGGCCACCAACCGATCAGGTTGGTTTTCATTCCTTGCTGGGTAAGGATATTCCAAATGGCTTTTACCTTCCTTGAAGTACCGGATACAGCCCGCACACCACCTGTTGCAGGATCTGGCTCTGTAAACCCTAGAATCCCGTGTTTATCCGCATACTTCCCTGTGGCAATGGACGTCCAAAGCATAGGCGACAATACGGGCTCCAAGGTTGCAATGTTGCCCATTACCCCTCTATTGATCAATTTCTCAAGTGCAGGCATTTTTCCTGCGTCCAGTAGTGGATTGATCACTTTCCAATCGGCTGCGTCCCAGCCGATCACCAATACCTTCTTAGTTTTCTTGCTCATCCTTGGCCTGATTCTGCAGTTTCTCGTTTTCTTCCTTTCTTTTCTGACGCCATGCAAAGAGTCCCACATGACCTAAAGCCAATAACCCGATGGATCCCTCTACAGGAACATCAATCTTGTTCCCTTCTTTATCGGTTAGGTTGAATTCTTGTTTTTCCACGATGAGAAATTTGGATCGAGAAGATACAAAAAAGCCCCGCACCGCGGGGCTTTAAGGTAAGTATCGACTACTTATTGAATGATAATCTTTTCTGTTTCAACAGCATCCTCTTTTCTAACAGCCACTAAATAAACTCCCTTAGCGAGTCCATCTGTAGAAAGCGTTAGTTGCGAGGAGGTTGCAGTTTGCTGTTTGTGCACTTTCCCGCTCATATCCATCAACTTGATGGTTGCACCTTGTAACTGCGTTGCTGAAATATTCAGCTGGCCGCTGGTTTGATTCACCAATAGGTTCATCCCATCAATCTTTCTAATACCTACAGGACCACCTCCAGCCTTAATGGGTACACCATTCGCATTTTCGTAAGCGAAGTCTTTGATGGTTACAGACTTGTACTGATTCGCAACACTGATCCTTACCCAACCATAATAGGTATTCGAACCAACGGTGAGTCTCAAACCGATGTACTTGTCGGTTTGATTGTTCCATGGACCATAAGTTGCGCTATAAGACCTTCCATTACTCGTCCAAAACTTGTGGTAACCAAGAATCTGTGTATTGTTCGTATCGAATGTACCCGAGCTTCCAATGGTAGCCCCTGAGTTTAACACATTGGGATACGTTGCCGAATTCAACACTGCATTTGAATTCAGTGGAGTAATGTCCGGTGTCCAACTGGTAGTCCTTCCCTGAGTACCAAAGGTTGTTGCTATGTTCAGCGTAATGGTAAAGTCGTTCGTAAGATCGTTGTTCAGATCAATGTTGTACGATTGGCCATTACTTGAAAGTACCTGGTCTGGGTTGACGTCTGTGTAAATGATTGTTCCTGCAGCCGAGCTTGCTACCATCGTAGCACCTGCCATTGCAGAATAGGCGGAAAGTTTGGAGCGTAATTTCTTATCCATAGTAAATCGGTTGGTTGGAGTAAAGGTACTGAAATTACGTAACAGGCTGTTTCACAGCCTTCAACGTGTTCATCATCAATGACGCAATGGTCATTGGGCCGACACCACCAGGTACTGGAGAAATGTAGCTACACTTAGGGGAAACCTCATCAAATGCAACATCTCCTACCAATCGGAAACCAGACTTCTTGCTATCATCAGCAATTCTGTGGATACCGACATCAATTACAACTGCACCTTCTTTTACCATGCTGGCCGTTACAAATTCCGGTTTACCAATGGCCACTATCAGGATATCCGCTTGCGTGGTGATCTCTTCAAGGTTCTTCGTTCTACTGTGAACGGTTGTTACCGTAGAGTTACCCGGATTATCGTTACGTAGCATCAACAAACTCATGGGTGTTCCAACGATATGACTTCTTCCCATTACAACACAGTGCTTTCCTTCAGTATCAACTCCGGATCTTTTAAGCATTTGGGTAATACCGTAAGGCGTTGCAGGAAGGAAACTCGGCAAGCCAAGGACCATTCTGCCTAAGCTTTCAGGATGAAAACCATCAACGTCTTTTCGAGGATCAATCGCCTGCGTAACCTTGTTCTCATCTACATGGTCTGGCAATGGCAATTGCACAATGAATCCATCTATATCAGCGTCATTGTTCAGTTTATCGATCTCCCCTAGCAAGTCCGCCTCAGAAATACTTGCATCAAGTCTTACCAACGTGCTTTTAAATCCCACGCGCTCGCAAGCCTTTACCTTGGCGTTCACGTAAGTTTGGCTGGCACCATCATCACCAACGAGCACTGCAGCGAGGTGAGGAATCTTACCACCCTCGCTCTTGATCTGTTCTACTTCGGCAGCAAGCTCCTGCTCAATAGCCTTTGAAATTTCTTTTCCGCTGATGATTTCCATGTGCAAATATTTATCGTCTCGGCATGCGCGGCATATTGCGCATCATCTTTGCCATATTGCCTTTGTTACCGAGTAGTTTCATCATTTTACTTGTTTCATTGAACTGCTTGATCAGCTTGTTTACTTCCTGCACTGATCGTCCACTTCCCCTTGCTATTCTCTTCCTTCGGGATCCATCTATGATCTTTGGATTTGATCTCTCCGTAGGTGTCATAGAACCAATAATTGCTTCAATGTGCTTGAACGCATCATCATCGATATCTACATCTTTCACTGCCTTGTTCATGCCAGGGATCATTCCCATCAAATCCTTCACATTACCCATCTTCTTGATCTGACCGATCTGATCTAAAAAGTCATTGAAATCGAATTCGTTTTTGGCAATCTTCTTTTGAAGCTTTCTAGCCTGCTCTTCATCAAATTGCTCTTGAGCTCGCTCAACGAGACTAACCACATCACCCATACCCAGGATCCGGTCAGCCATTCTGTTAGGATGGAATACATCCAATGCATCCATCTTTTCTCCTGTACCAACGAACTTGATCGGTTTGGTAACCACTGATCGAATTGATAGTGCAGCACCACCTCTGGTATCACCGTCAAGCTTGGTTAGCACAACGCCTTCGTAATCCAGTCTATCGTTGAAAGCCTTGGCTGTATTTACAGCATCCTGACCCGTCATGGAATCCACCACAAATAGTGTTTCCTGTGGATTAATCGCTTTTTTAACCTGAGCGATCTCGGCCATCATTTCTTCATCTACCGCCAAACGACCGGCAGTATCAACAATCACCACATTGTGTCCTTTGGACTTCGCGTGATTGATAGCATTGGTTGCGATCTGGACCGGATTCTTGTTCTCACGATCTGAGAATACCTCCACTCCTACCTGCTCGCCAAGTACATGAAGCTGATCGATTGCAGCAGGCCTGTAGACATCACACGCTACCAGCAAGGGGCTCTTACCTTTCTTGGTTTTCAACATATTCGCCAGCTTCCCAGAAAATGTTGTTTTACCGGAACCTTGAAGTCCCGCTACCAAAACAACGGCTGGTGAACCCGTAACATTCAACTCAGAGGCCTCGGACCCCATGAGCTTGGTCAACTCATCATGTGTGATTTTCGTTAGCAGTTGACCTGGGGAGATTGAGTTCAACACATTCTCTCCCATCGCCTTATCTTTCACTGTGTCAGTGAACTGCTTAGCGATCTTGTAGTTTACATCCGCATCCAACAATGCCCTGCGGATCTCCTTCATCGTTTCGGCAACGTTGATCTCCGTTACCTGGCCCTGGCCTTTCAGAACCTTAAACGCTCTCTCTAACTTATCTGATAAATTCTCGAACATATGCTTATCGAAAGGGTACCAAAGATAAGTAGGGAAGGTATACCCACCAAGCGTTTTAGACAATCACTACGATACAGGCAAAATACAGGCCTGAACAAGCAAACTATCCTCCAACGCAGTACGTCCAATCGACACATCCCCCTCAACGATCTTTGTGTCGTTGGAATCGCCAATTACACCTTCGTTTCCATTGAAATAAATGGCCACGAAAACAATACAAGTGGTTACCAATAACGCCTGGTATAGTGGGATCCGCACGTTGAATACAGATAACCATGAACGGTTCTTTTCCTTGCTGTTGTGGGCCTCCGCCTTCCTCTCTTCCACCTTGGCACGTAACACCTTATGGATAGATGGGTTTGGTTCCAATGCCACCTCATCCGCTTTCATTGCTCCTCTAATACGTTTGAGCAATGACGCATAATTGCTTGCTTCTTCCAGGTTGCCAAATTCACCGACAAGTATTGATCTCTCCTCTTCACTCCATTCGGCCGGGTCTTTCGACAACAGTATCTGTTCTATTTGATCTATATTCTTCTTCATATCTAAACTTTTTGCAGGATTACCTCAACCTGAGCTTTTACTGCTCTCATGGCGTAGTGTAATCTCGATTTCGTGGTACCATCAGAACACCCCAATACGTCACTGATCTCTTTGATGGAGTAGTCTTCTTGATACCTTAACGTGAATGTTGTTTTGTGTGCCTCTCCCAATTGGTCGAGCACGTAATTCAAAATTTCCCTGAGTTGGTGCTGAGTGATCTGCTCCTCCACTGAACTTTGCTCATTGGCGTTTCCAAGCTCAACCTTTAAATGGTCAATGGCCTTATCCACCACTTTTGCATGGCGGTAAGCATTCTTGCATTTGTTTCTGGCTATGCTAAACAGCCAACTGGAAAATTTCATAGAACGGTTGAAGGCCTCCGGCTGCTCCACCACCTCCAGGAACACCTCCTGAAGCATATCCTGCGCTCCGGCTTCGTCTTGCCACAACATGTTGTAGAGAAAGCGAAGAACGGGCTGACTGTAGCGACCGTACAATTCATCAAATGCCAAGGCATCCCCTTCACAAAGGGACGCCATCAGCTCTTCATCCGTTTTTATCTTATAAACTGACACTACTCTACGATGAGTGGTTGAGACAAAATGCCTTTGTTGGCGTGTACTACAACAATGTACGACCCTGCCTTCAAACCTGAAATGTCCAGTTGCACCTCATTCTTTCCAAGCAACTCCGGACTCTTCACCGCTTCCATTCGCTTTCCATCTATGGAATAGACCAGCACATCATTGATACCTGATCCATCACCCAGCAGTTTGATATTCACCTTTTCCTTCGCTGGATTGGGGTAAAGCTTCACTTTCGCGGATACACTTTGCTCCTTCACATCCGCGATCTTCTTCTTAAAGTACCTTTCCAGGTCTTTTCCGGCCTCCCTGCTATTTTGACTTGCGAGAAGAACTGCAAATTCCTGATACCTCCTGCTCTTTTGCATTTCGCTATTCTTCGCATGGTACTCTGCTGCAATAGTAAAAGGCATGGTGTAATTGTGGTTCATTCGCTTGACGTACTCCGGTATTTCATCGTACCAATCTGGAGTGATCAGGTAATCGAGCTTCATGTTTTCTTCAAGATTCTGAACGACCACCCGTTCATTATCGAACCTGTTCTCGCTGTACTTAAAAGTCATCCCGGTCAGGAACAGCTTGTCCGATATCTTATTGGTATAGCCTCTATGCATTCCAATCGTAAAGTAAATAGGCTGATCCGGGTATTTCTCAGTAAGTCTTTTGCAAATGGTTTCTACGAACTCGTCAGATTTCCAGAACGGTAAACTGTCACCTTCTATGGTCAGGCCATGCTTCGCCAGTTTGTCTATAAGGTATTGAGGTTTACCCTGAGCTACACTTAAATTGATACTACAGATATCTTTCCTGACCTCTTTCCCATATTGCAGTACCCACATAGGGAACGTTTCCATATCTCCTACATTGAAAAGAACCGCATTCTTTTCACAGGACATTAGCATGTTGTAGTTAAGATCGAGTACTTGAGGGTGGTACCACTGGAATTCAAGAAGGTTCCCGGCCATTTTTTGCGTTCCCTTATTGTTCCCCTCCATTTGATATGCCAGCATTAAATCCACCTGGGGTTCCACAAACAGTCCTTTACTATTCCTGACTATTTCCTCCAGCTGACGTGCTTCACGCTTCTTAAAATCCTGCCTGAAGTACTCAACGTATTTGTATTGATATGATTCCGGAACCAGCTCTGCCATGCGAAGGGTTGCCTTCTCATATTTATCCAGAAACTCTTTATCTCGAAGCTTGCTAAAATTGGCATAGCGATACGCACGCAAATACTGGAACCACGCCTCTGCATTCTTGTCGTCTTTCCTGATTTCGTTCTCCCACAGCACCTGCTGTTCCTTATACCAATTGCTGTCATGATCGCACATTACCACTGAAGGTATCCTTTGAGGCTTCTGTGCCATTGCAAAGGACCCAATGAGCAGCAGTCCGATGCATAGTTTGAATGATTTCATTTCGTTGTGTTTAATTGATGAATCAACCATGTATTAACCTTTGCGTACTCAAAGGTTCAACGAAATGAGAAAAAAATTACAAGTAGTTGATTTACAAATAAATAGAAAGCTAGAATGTATCCGGGGTTACCCAACGATACTTCTTCTCCATCATCTTTAGCTTCTTCTTTTCAATCTTCTCAGCTGGTGTAATGCGAGGTTCAATGTTGAGCAGACCGATGCTCAATCCATTCCTAATGCTGCCATACCTGCGGTTCCTCCATTTACCAGTGCTAAGGGCTGCCTTGAAACTCCGGTTCCATCCGCTGCTCTTAAAATGAATAGGTGCTATCGAAACATGATACCGTGGCCATTGCCAGGAACTGATGCGGAATTCAGCCAACCCACTCAACGTATTAAGAGTAGAAAATGAAATGCTCTTTCTTGCTACGCTGGAGGTCAGCGAAATGTATGGTAATGCGAAGCCCAACCTACCAGCACGTATTGCACTAAATACAAGACCATTGCCAGAGACACTTCCCTGAGTGCCGAAGATTTCAGCGGAAATACCATTGACCAGCGTGTTTCTGACCCGCCCCTTTCCACCTCGAAATAGTACCAGGTTAATTCCATTGATTCGCTTAGTGTAGGTCTTATTATCCACCAAGCTCAACCGAACTCCATTGCACTTATGCGGATTACCAATGCAAACACCACAACCCCTAAAACCAATGGTAATGCCTGGTTGCGGCCCAAAACCAGGACTCCACATCTTCTTCATATTGTTCAGACTGTCTGCAGATTTCGTCCACACCACTTCCCCCGCTCTGTACTTTCTAATGGTTGTCAACTCTTTCGATTCTCCCTGGGTCTGGTATGTTCTTTGAAGTCCGTGCTCCTTCCAAGTTCTTCGGTAATCGCCTGGCCTTTTGCGTCTTTTGCGATCCCCATGCTCTATCAGGATGCCCGCGGTGGATAGCTCCTCTTTAATACCTCCTCCATGCTTGCGATCTGCATATTTCATGTACGACTGAACCTTTCCATCCCGGTAATAGTAAATCGTCCTCGGATTGGTATACGCTCTTTGAGTGATCTGCCCATCACTGTTAAAACGGATGGTAGAATCCTGAGAGCCGTGCGTGTAATAGTCGTACCCAGAAACGTACTTGCGCTTATCCTGATACGCATAATAGATACTCTGTCCGTGTAACTTGTTTCCCTTCTTTGATCTCACATTCGTTTCGCGTTGTTGATTGTCATACATACGCTCCAGTTCATTTCCATCAGCATCAAAGGTTGAAACCTCCACCCTATAACTACGAGAACAAACAATCCTTCTTAGCAATTGGCCCTTCTCATCTTTGGTAGTAATCGTATGGATATTCTCCCAATACGGGAACAACTTCACAAATGCCTGAAGGGAATCAGGCAACCTGGAAAGATTTTTGTTCAAGGTATACCGCGAGTTCTGATAGCCAATGCCATACTGGCGTTTGCCCGACTTGAAATTCCAGAAACTCAGTCGATCTCCAGAAAACGATATCCACAAAGTGTCCAGCGGTGATTTGTAGGATTGCAGTCGGTGGTAATTGGGAATGGTTTTAATCTGCTTTTGCAATCGCTCAGGAAGCTTAGAGATGTCTCTTCGTGCATTGCTATAGTATGGAATGTACTGTATCAGCTCCTTTTGCTTGCCCTTTTCATACACCTGAAATCTTGATATATGACCATTAGTAAAAGCGAGTTTGTAGCCATGTAACTGGCCTTTACTGTATTCTTCGTATACAGATAAGTACCTCCAATTAGGCTGCTGTTGTAGCTTACGCAAAACATGCGGCCCGCACGCTGCCACTTCCGTTGAATCTATGGGTGCTTGCCAGGCATACTTGAGTGTAGCGCCCTCAAGAACACCCTTATCGTACCTTTTGATACTTTGCAGCTTTCGGTCGTAACGGTAACTAAACCAATCGCCCTGGCGCTTATTCCCATTACAATAAGTTCCTTTTTCCAGGGTTCTGGAAAGGTCCTTTTTGCGTTTGGTACGGTAGTGGGAAATGTAGTCTTTACAATCCTGGCCCAATGCAAGGTTGCAACTCACTGCAATCAAAATGACCAGTAAAAATCTCACGTGCGAATCAATTTGTAATTAAGATGCCAAACGGAACGATTTCCACATCTACATACGGTCTGGAACTTCAATACCTAACAGTGCCATAGCATCGCGAATTACCATTCCAGTCTTTCTTGACAACTGCAACCTGAACCATTGTACATCATTCTCCGATTTGAGAATTGGTGGTGCAGACTGATAGAAACGATTAAATGTCTTTACCAATTCGTAAGTGTAATTCGCTATAAGCGCAGGACTGTACTGATCTCCCGCCTCAGAGACCACTTCCGGAAAGAATTGCAATTGTGTAAGCAGTTCACGTTCGCCTTCAAGGAGTTCGTCTTTGTAGGTAACACTCTGATCCAGCTCTACAGCCGCCTTACCAAGCAGTGATTGTATCCTGGCATAGGTGTACTGAATGAATGGGCCTGTATTTCCGTTAAGATCAATAGACTCCTGTGGATCGAACATCATGCCTTTACGCGGGTCTACCTTGAGAATGAAGTATTTCAATGCGGCTAGCCCAATTTGTCTAAAAAGGACCGACTTCTGCTCATCTGTGAACCCATCTAACTTTCCCAACTCACGGGTTTTCTCTTCAGCGCCTGATGTCATTTCGGCAATCAGGTCGTCTGCGTCAACCACCGTTCCTTCACGTGATTTCATTTTACCCTCTGGAAGTTCTACCATTCCGTATGATAAGTGGTAACAGGCTTCAGCCCACTCGTACCCCAATTTGCCCAGTATCTTGAACAGTACTTTGAAATGGTACTCTTGTTCATTCCCAACTGTATAGATCATTTGGGCTGTTTCAGGAAAATCTCGATACCGTTGCACAGCGGTACCAATATCCTGGGTCATATACACGGCAGTCCCATCCGATCTTAACACCAATTTCTTGTCGAGGCCATCCGGCTCAAGATCGCACCAGACAGAGCCATCTTCTCGTTGTTCGAATACTTCGCCTATTGAAGAAGAAACAAAATCCTTACCGAGAATCCACGTGTCCGATTCGTAGTACAGCTTGTCAAATGAAACACCCAGGGCATCGTACGTAGCATCAAATCCTTCATAGACCCATCCGTTCATTCTGGCCCACAGAGCTCTCACTTCTTCATCTTCCGCCTCCCACTTTCTAAGCATGTCCTGTGCTTCAAGTTGTATGGGTGCTTGCTTGGCAGCTTCTTCTTCGGCCATTCCTCCCTCCACCAAGTCAGCCACCTCTTTTTTCAACTCCTGATCAAACCTCACATAGTACTTACCCACAAGATGGTCACCTTTGATGCCAGCACTCTCTGGAGTTTCACCATCTCCAAACCTCAACCATGCGATCATGGATTTGCAGATATGGATACCCCTATCGTTGATGATCTGGGTTTTGATCACCTGGTGGCCGTTGGCCTCAAGGATCTTCGCTACCGAATAGCCCAATACATTATTGCGGATGTGCCCCAAATGAAGCGGCTTGTTGGTATTCGGTGAACTGTACTCCAGGATTACAGTCTTCCCACTATTCTCTTTCAATCCATAGTTGGTTTGTCCGAGTATGTCTGTAAAGAACGCTACCCATATGGAAGATTTCAGTGTAAGATTCAGAAAGCCCTTCACTACCTGGAAATCCTGCACCAGTTTGCCGTCTTCCTTAAGCCAATTACCTATCTGTTCTCCGCTCTCCTCGGGAGACGCTTTGGTTAACTTCAATAATGGAAAAACCACCACTGTGAACTCTCCATCAAATTCCTTTCTTGTACGCTGCAGTTGAATCTGAGCAGCATCAATTGAAGCTTCATACAACGCATTCAATGCGCGAACAACATGTTCCGAAACGGTCTGTTGAAGATTATTCACAACGATTGAATTTGATCAATGCAACTTCGAAGTACGCGATAGGCTGGTTCCGCCATAGGGCGTTCCGTATCCAGTGATGGATTCACCTCAACAATCTCAAGCGCACCCACCTTTCCACTTTGAATAAGGGCAGACATTAAATGGGCAGCCTCGTCTTCATTCAGTCCGTTAGGAACAGGTGTACCCGTTCCACGAGACACTTTTTCGGGATCCATAGAATCCACATCAAAGCTGATGTAGATCATATCGCAATCCGCAAGTTGTTGAAGTACCCTGGCCGCGATTTCCTGCGGTCCCTCCTGTTGAACCTGGCTCACTGTGAAATTAGGAATGCTGTATCGGTTTAGGATATCCTCTTCTTCCGGTTCAACTGATCTTACCCCCACAAAAGCCACATGCTGCGGCAGCACGGGTCGAACATCGCTTATCTGATCCCACAACTCCATGGCTGCGTCATTGGGGACATTTCTGCGTGTTAAGATCTCCACCTGGGTAACCACGTGCAAAGTCATCCCATGCATGTTGCCCGATGGCGTTGTTTCAGGGGAATGAAAGTCAGCATGCGCATCTATCCATACCACACCGATGGTCTTGTCAGGATACGCTTGGTGTAACCCTTGAACACTGCCTGCCGCAGAAGAATGATCCCCTGCTAGAATGAGAGGGAAAAGCCCTTTCCCAGCCATAGACTTTACGGCATCGCGTACACTTCGGTTCACATTCACCAGCACATCTATGTGTTTGGCATATGGATAGTTAATGGCAGACGGTGAAGAACTGAGCGCATCAACATCTATTGCCTCCACGTCTTCGAAGAAAGAATCATTTGCCATCCGGGCTGCCTGTTGAATTGCCGCAACCCCCGCGCCTGCTCCACGCACACCTGCACCCAATTCTGATGCATTTCTTATCAAACCAATTTCACTCACAAATCAACTATTTTAGCAGCCGCAACGGAAAGGGTAAAAATAACGATCTAAGAATAATAGAAACAGATGAGGAAGACCTATCTCGATCTAATCCAACAGACCTATGATTTCCCGCAGGAAGGTTTTGAAATCAGAAACAACTGTTTGTGGTACCATGGACTGAATCTGATAGCGTTGGTTGAGCAATTCGGTTCCCCTATGAAGATCTCTGATCAAAGGGTAATCTCCATGCAGATCGAAAAGGCGCGGCACTGGTTCCGAACCGCAATGCAAGAGCAGGGATACAATGCGGATTATAAGTTCTGTTATTGTACCAAAAGTTCCCATTTCAATTTTGTACTTGAAGAAGTGCTAAGAATGAAGGCACACATCGAAACCTCATCTGAGTTTGACCTGCAGATCATCCGTAATCTTATTGACCGGAGATTGGTGGACAAGGAAACCCACATCCATTGCAACGGTCACAAGCCCGCAGCCTATATTCAAGGTATTGCTGAACTGATCAATGAGGGCTTCAATGTAACACCCGTTCTTGATAGCCCAGAAGAGCTTCTTCAGCTAACGGCTGTACTTACTACCAAGGCTAAGATTGGCATACGCATCGCCACTGAGGAAAGACCTGGTTTTGAATTTTACACATCCAGATTAGGAATTCGATACAACAGGATCACTGAATTCTACGAATCTATGGTGGCCAATGAGGATAAAGTGGAAGTAACGATGCTCCATTTTTTCATTAATAATGGCATTAGCGACACCACTTACTATTGGGCTGAGCTGAACAAATGTATGCAGGTATACACACGCTTGGCAAAAATCTGTCCTACACTTAACTCACTGAACATTGGTGGCGGATTCCCTTTCAAGAGCTCATTGAATTTCGATTACGATTATGCTTACATGGCGGATGAGATTATTCGCCAGATCAAGGAATTCTGCACCCGGGAACAGGTCCAGGAGCCACATATCTTCACAGAGTTTGGATCCTTTACTACAGCTGAAAGTGCGTTCAATATTTACACCATACTTGATGTTAAACATCAAAACGATGCAGAGTTGTGGTACATGATCAATAATTCGTTCATGAACACCATTCCGGATGCGTGGTCTATGAATCAGCGATTCATTCTGCTGCCATTAAATCATTGGGATCAACCTTACCATAGGATAAATCTTGGTGGGCTATCATGTGATAGCATGGACTATTACAATTCAGAATCTCACGGGCGGCAGGTCTATTTGCCAATTATTCCCGAAGGAGAAACCCTTCACATTGGGATGTTCCACACTGGGGCTTATCAGGATTCACTGTCTGGATATGGTGGTATAAAACATTGTCTGATCCCATCACCGCAGCATCTCCTGGTGACGAAAGGTGATGGTAAGAGCCCTGAAGTAAGCCCCTTCAGACCCGCGCAATCTGCATCTGAAATGCTGGAAATACTGGGCTACTAATATGAGAATTATTATATATTTGTGTGCCTTGCAAACCCGCGTTTTATGAGGACTTTACGTTTTCTTGCCATATGCGCATCTACTGCATTGATGTTCTCATGCGGGTCCATTCAGGATGACGGCAGGATCAAAGAAGGCGAAATCGAATTCGAGGTTACTTATCCCAAGATGACAGAAGATAACTTCATGATCGACTTCATGCCAGACGTTATGGTTCTGCAATTCAAGGATTCACGCTATATGAGTGAGCTTTCTGCAGGAGCAGGGATGTTCAAATCGAGCTTCATTGCTGATTCTGAACAGAAGGAATTCATCCAGATGGTAAAGTTGATCAGCAAGAAGATGTATGTGAAACTGGATGAGGAGGGCGTAAAGGAAATGAACGCTGAGATGCCTGCCTTTGAGGTTGAACAGACCAGCGAAACCAAGGAGATTGCTGGTTACAATTGCAAGCGGGTGATTATCCACTCCAGTGATGGCGAGTCTTTTGATGCATTCTACACTGATGAGATCAATATTCCGAATGCCAACTGGTGTACACAGTACAAAGACATTCCTGGTGTTCTTTTGGAGTATCAACTGGAGAAGTACGACATCTGCATGCGATTGCAAGCTGTAAGGGTTGCAGGCTTGGAAATCGAAGATGAAGTCTTCAATTACGAGAACGACTACAAGCTCGTTAGCAGGCAAAGAATTGACAAGGAGCTGCAAGAAATCTTCGACAGCTTCAATCAGTAAATATTACCACACATCTGCGGTGAACCCCATTTATGGAATAGTTTTTGATTTCTAGGGTTATCGCAAGTACATTTACAAAAAACAAACAGAAATGAATCAGTTCAAGACATTAATGGCGATTGCGATGGTAGCGGTTCTAAGCGTTTCCGCATTCGCGCAAAAGTCCTTTGAAGGTACAGTTACCTACGGCATCACATATGAAGATCTTGATGAGACCATGGCAGCATACGAATCTATGCTTCCAAAGGAGATGATCTACAAGTTTAAAGGTGATAAGAATAAAATGATCCAGCCAAGTGCTATGGGCGAAACGGTTGTCATCACAGATATGGCTTCTAAGAAGACCAGCGTATTGATGGACATGATGGGGAAAAAGATGGTGATGGAAAAAGACCTGACCAAGGAAGAGAAATCTACAGAGGGTGTTGATGTGAAGTACATTGATGAGACCACGACTATTGCAGGATACAAATGCAAGAAAGCTGAGATTTCATCGAAAGAATCAGAAGACGTGGTAATTGTATGGTATACAGCCGACCTTGTTGCCAGTTCACCACAGTTCAAAACCATCAAGGGGTTCCCAATGAAGTACGAAACTTCTCAGAACGGCATGACCATGACCATGGAAGTGAAAACCGTGAAAGAGGAGAAAATATCGAAGGGTGAATTCACTGTACCGAAAGAATACGAGAAGATCACAGAAGAAGATCTTAAAAAGATGATGGGCGGTGAAATGAAGTAAGAATACTTCAATGAAATTGAGAAAAGGGACAACGAAGGTTGTCCCTTTTTTATTGTTAATAATCTTTTCTTGAGCACCCCGTTTCACTATTAGCGATAGCTAATTTTGGTTGATTACGGGAGTTATGGCCAAGAACCAGTATAAGAAGAAGTCAAAAAAGGGAGGGAAAGGCAAGAAGTTTAAGGATCGGATCAAGCGATTCAAGGAAACCGTTTCGAGTCCCAAAGTGGTGAACACTACCGGCCTGGTATTGTTACTGGTTTCTATCTACCTGGTGGTTGCATTCATCTCCTTTTTGTTCACCTGGCAGGTAGACCAAGACAAGCTTAGTTTACCTATGTCTGAATTCTTTGGAGACGGAGACATTCAGGTAGACAACTGGCTAGGCAAGATCGGTGCACTAACAGCCCATTGGTTCATGCACAATTGGTTTGGGCTTTCCGCCTTCCTGTTTGCGCTGCTATCGTTTCTCATAGGGTTCCGGTTGTTGTTTAAAACTACACTGCTTCCACTCAAACGAACTTTGAAGTTGTGCTTGTTCCACATGATCTGGGTTCCATTCGCGTTAGGTTTCATTTTCCCTGATATACCCATCCTCGGTGGTATGATCGGCTACTATATGAAGGAGCGCTCTGTTGGAATTCTTGGATCTATTGGAACCGCTTGTCTTCTGGGATTCTCTTACCTGATTTACGCTGTATTTGCCTTCAATCTGAATTTTGAATTTATCAGCAAGCTATTCGAAAAGAGTGAAGAACCTGACCCCGAATGGGAGGACGACCTTGGCTCCAGTGCTCTAAATGAGGTTGAGATGGCTGAAAATACAGTGCCGTTGGAGGAGTCGGAAGAAACAGTTGTTGAGCCAGTTGCGCTTGATCTCGACCTAACTGAGCCCGTTGAAGACGAAACTCTTGTTGAAGAGTCCATAGAACTTAGCACTGACGTTCCAGAAGAACCAGTTCCGGACACTGATGTTGGTTTTGAGGTGGAAACGGTTGCCGAACCTGAAGAAGTGCTTTCGGAGGAAGAGATCAATGAAAAAGTGCAGGAGTTCGGAGAATATGACCCCACACTTGATCTATCCGACTTTAAGTTACCTCCTATTGACTTGCTGAGAGAGTATGACAACGCTGAGGTAAGCGTAAACAAAGAAGAGCTTGAATCCAACAAGAACCGGATCGTAAGCACATTGGAGAATTACAACATCAAGATCGACAGGATCAAGGCCACAGTAGGACCCACAGTAACCCTGTATGAAATTGTACCTGCGCCTGGAGTTAGGATATCCAAGATCAAGAACCTTGAAGACGATATTGCTCTTAGCCTTGCAGCGCTTGGTATAAGGATCATTGCACCGATTCCCGGTAAGGGAACTATTGGTATTGAAGTGCCAAACCAAAACCCTGAGATGGTATCCATGCGTTCTGTGATCGCCTCAGAAAAGTTCCAGAATGCCGACATGGAGCTTCCAGTGGTTATGGGAAAAACGATTTCCAACGAGATCTTCACTTTTGACCTTTCCAAAATGCCGCACCTTTTGATGGCAGGTGCTACGGGTCAGGGTAAGTCTGTAGGACTGAATGCGGTACTAACATCGCTGCTTTACAAGAAACACCCTTCACAGTTGAAGTTCGTACTGGTAGATCCGAAAAAGGTTGAGCTTACCCTGTACTCTAAGATTGAACGTCATTATCTGGCCAAACTTCCGGATACCGAAGAAGCAATCATCACCGATAACCAAAAGGTAATCAACACCTTGAATTCGTTATGTATCGAAATGGACCAGCGCTATGAGTTGCTGAAGACGGCCATGGTAAGGAACATCAAAGAATACAACAGCAAGTTCGTAGCAAGAAAGCTCAACCCAGAGAACGGGCACCGCTTCCTTCCGTATGTAGTGTTGGTTATTGATGAATTTGCCGACCTCATCATGACGGCCGGTAAGGAAGTAGAAACACCCATTGCAAGACTTGCACAGCTCGCACGGGCCATTGGTATCCATTTGATCATAGCCACACAAAGACCTTCAACAAACATCATCACAGGTGTGATCAAGGCAAACTTCCCGGGAAGAGCAGCATTTAGGGTAACCTCGGGAATTGACTCCAGAACCATTCTGGATGCTGGTGGGGCCGAGCAGCTCATTGGTAAAGGGGATATGCTCATTTCTCAGGGAAGTAACCTTACACGGCTTCAGTGTGCGTTTGTAGATACGCCTGAGGTTGAAGAGATTTGTGACTTCATAGGAGATCAGCGTGGCTATCCAGACGCCTTCTTGCTTCCTGAGTACAAAGGAGAATCAGCTGGTGGTGGCGGAGGACTGGATGATGAAGAGCGCGATGCCCTATTTGAAGATGCTGCCCGTGTTATTGTTGCACATCAACAAGGGTCCGCATCTCTTCTTCAAAGAAAACTTAAATTGGGCTACAATAGAGCGGGTAGAATTGTCGACCAGCTTGAGGCTGCAGGTATCATTGGACCGTTCGAGGGAAGCAAGGCCAGACAAGTACTTATTCCTGACGAAATGGCTTTGGAACAGTTTTTGAATGACCTTAATAACAAATCCGAAAATGCGGAATGATGAAGAAGTTAATTTTACTTGGAACAGGAGCGTTATTAGCGTTTAGCTCGTTTGGACAGGATGCGAAATCAAAAGAAATCCTGGACAAACTAACCGAGAAGACGAAAGCCTACAAGAGTATAAAGGCCGAATTCTCATATAAGATTCACAATGCGGCCGAAGGCGTAAATGAAACGCAAACAGGCACACTCATCACCAAGGGCGATAAGTACTTTATTTCTATTGCCGATCAGGAAATTATGTCTGATGGTAAAATGGTATGGACGTATTTAAAGAAGTCTAAAGAGTGTCAGGAATCAGCCATTGATTCGGAAGAGTCCGACATGATGAATCCTAAGAAGCTATTTACAATGTATGAATCAGGCTTCAAGGCTAAATACGTAAAGCAGCTCACTAAGAATGGAAAGACCTATGAGTTGATCAATATATATCCTGACAAGCCTGGTGAGAAATCCTACCATACGGTTCGACTATCAATCCTGGCTAAGGAAATGAGAATCAATAAGGTCATGATTAAAGGTAAAGACGGTACAAACTACACATACTCCATCAAGACCTTCTCACCTAACGTAGAGGTGAATGATGAAGTCTTTACGTTTGACAAAACGAAACACCCAGATGTTGAAGTAATCAACCTGGATGAGTAACGAGTATTTAACGCATTTAAAAGGCCGCATAAGCGGCCTTTTTTATTTCCTGTGTTTTTCTAATCGGAGCGAACCCCCGAGCGCTAGTGATCGCTAATTTCGCTTAGGCTCTCTAAAGTATACTAGAGTATGAAGAAACTCCTTTCGGTCGTGGGTGTTAAGGGTAAGTCCAAAAACAGAGAAGCCCTGATTTCTCAGGGCTTCTCGAACGAACGATTATTTATTAAACTAAAAGGGAATCCTTATTTAAGAAGAGTGACTTTTCCGTGGAAGGTCTTCTCTTCATTATTGGCAGTTACTACATCCACTCTGTACACGTAAACTTCCGTTTCCGCCTTCTGCCCATTTATCTTTCCATCCCACTTGGCATCGAGGCCGTGACCTTCCCAGATCTTCTCACCCCACCTGTCGTAAATGTACAAATCCATTTCTTTCATTCCAAATCCCTTAGGAGCCCACAGATCGTTGGTTGCATCGCTTCCAGGAGTGAACGAATTCGGGATGAAAATCATGAATTCTGGCTCAATTCTGATGTATTGCCCTATACTGTCTCTACAACCCCATTGGTTTTCAATTTGCAGGTATACGTAGTGTGTTCCTGTGTCCTTGTATGTATGTGTAGGACTAAACGCAGTACTTGTGTTTCCATCACCAAAGCTCCAGTTATTCGTAGCAGCTCCAATAGATGTATTCAGGAAGCTTACATCCGGTGCCGTAAGCACTTTAGGATTATCTGGCTCCCAGCTGAACGAAGCAACCGGAATTGGATAAACCGTAATCAAGCCGTTCTGAGTTACTGTAGTTACACAACCCTTGTCGGATGTTGCCGTAAGCGTTACATCGTAAGCCTGAGGGCTTTGTAGTGCGTTCTCGTAGCAATGACTTGGAGCATTGGCAGTACTTGAATTGCCATCACCCAGATTCCAATTCCAGCTCGAAATTGTTCCAAGCGGAATGTTGGAGTTGTTGCTGAAGTTCACACATACTGGTGCACAACCATCAGCCACATCTGGAGCAAAGGTTACAATCGGGTTAGGGTCAACCGTGTGCACAATCTGCGCGGAATCAACACAACCATTGTTTGAAACGACAATCAGGGTAGTGTTGTAAGTTCCATACTGCGCGTAAGGGTGCGTAGAAGTTGCTCCTGCTCCCAATGGTGAACCATCACCATAGTTCCAGGTCCAGCTTCCGATAGTACCACCTGGCACATTACTGTTATCTGTAAACTGAGAAGGATTGCCCTCACAGATATCCGGAACACTATAGTTAACAACCGGCAGCGGATATACGTCTACGTTCTGGCAAACTGTATCCACACACCCCTGATCTGATGTTACGATCAGGCATACGTTGTAAGTATTGTCTGTTGGATAATTGTGTACCGGATTCTGAATAGCACCGTTTGGTGATCCATCACCATAGCTCCAATTCCAGTTCACAATGTTACCAGTTGTAATGTTACTCTGATCGTTGAACGGCATTGCGATACCATCACAAACATTGGTGAAGTTGAAGTTCGCAACAGGAGCAGGATAGACATCTACCGTTCCGGTAGCCGTATCTGTACAACCAACACCACTACCTACAATCAATCTCCAGTTATATGTACCTGGGGTAGCATAAAGGTGTCCTGCATTCTGTGTGAAGTAATCATCGATGTTATCTCCATTCACATCCCACTGCCATGAAGTAATAGCACCAACAGCAATGTTTGAGTTATCAGTGAACGTTACAATATCATATTCACACATGTTGTTTACAATCGCTCCAGCGGTTGGGATATCGTTCACCGTAACCGCTTTCACAACGGTCTGCGTACATCCATCAGCGGAAGTAACAATCAGCGTTACGTTGTACGTTCCTGGCAATGCGTAAGTATGACAAGGGTTCTGTGTATTGTCAACAGGACTTCCGTCACCAAACACCCATTGCCATCCGGTAATTGCGCTTCCTGTTGCACTTGACTGGTCTGTAAAACAAGTTTGGTTACCAGTACAAACCGTATCAAACGTAAAGTCGGCTACGGGTATATATGGTACGTTCACCGTTATGACCACCGAATCCTGACATCCAGCAGTATTGGTCGCCACCAGCTTCACCTGGTAAGGTCCACCGGCTGGGAAAGTGTGGGAAGGATTCTGAGTAGTATAGTCAACAGAATTGTTATTACCTATATCCCAGGCCCATCCTGTAATACCACCTACTGTGGTCCAAGAGCTATCTGTAAAGTTCGTAGCACTACCCGGACAACCGGCAACGTATGTAAAGTGTGCTGTTGGCGGTATACCGGAGGTTACCACAATGGTATCTGAACCAATACATGCCTGACTGGCCGTATCCTGAACGTCTACCCAGTAAGTACCGGCTCCAACACCCGTTAATGTTTGTGTTGTTTGTCCACCAGGTCCCCAGACATAGGTGTAGTTACCCGTACCACCGGTGACATTCGCAGTGATGTTCATGGTCTGACCACATTGCAGGTTCGTATCGTTACCCAGGTTCACGCTAAGCCCAGGGGTAACCACAACGTTCACACCTGCGTTCGTAATTGCGAGAATAGGGCATGCTCCATCATCTACGGTAACCGATACCGGATAACTTCCTGCCGATCCCGGAGGAGCAGTCCAGCACACACGCACCGTCAATGGATTCAATCCAGTTGCAGTAACCACCGCACCCGGCAACTGCGTTGTAGCATTTTCCTGATTCAAATACAGTGTATCTCCTGGATCCGAATCTGTAAAGACAAGGTCGAAACAGAATTGACCACCTTCACAAACTTCAATCGTAGTAGAATCCTGACGCGTACCGGAACCTGTAACGTTAGACACACCACCCACAGGGTTCTGCGGTGTCTGGTTAGCACACGCAATAACAATGATCTGGAAATCATAGATCATCTCACACTTGATCAATCCAGACGCTCGGTCAAACGACTGAACCCTAACACATGTAACATAGTTACCCGCAGGCGCATTGAATGATAGCACCCCCGTTTGTGGGTTAATGATCATCCCTAAGATTGGTTGAGCCGCTGAGAACGCACCAGCATAAGGAACGTTTGTAGCAACTGCGCTTCTTGCCGGAACAAGAGAGAATACCAGACTATCACCATCTGGATCAACCACGTTTAGGTTATAGTTAATGTTTTGGTTAGCACAGGCATATGGAATAGGCTGTGCGTTGATGTACGGTGAATTATCACATGGGAAAGAGCCCGAATACATTTTCGTTTCAACATAGATACCTGGCTGTCCAACAAGGTTGGTTGTATTATCTCTACAGCAAGAAGACCAAGAGAAGGTCCAGGCATTACAGGTATTTGGTAGCGTAACCGTATCAATGTAGGTTGTAACGTTTACTCCGGGAATCGTACCACCCTGGCAGATCGACTGGGTAATCTGACGCTGACAAATCTGAGATTTGTCAATATTGGTCAAACCCTGAATCGTATCCATTCTCCACTGTGAAGGTGTTGTACCAACAGTAGTTGTAGTGTAGTTTGATGGATTGGTTAGGTTACAATCGTTGTGTATACGCATGTAAGCTGTATACAGGTTGTTTACTGGACATCGGAATACTGTCCATAATGTTACCTCATAAGTGTTAGGCCCAATACACCTGTACGAGATATTCGCACCAGGAATGTGAGACGCATAACTACTTGAAAATGTGATAGCTAGCATCAGAACTGCTAGAATTCGACCGATAGATTTCATAAAACGTGCGTTTGTGCTACTTAAAAGACGGATTGGCGCACCATACGGTTGCCTCGATAAAGTAACAAAAAAAGGGGGCACATGGCCCCCTAACTTTGATGTTCTCAGGTGGTTACTTGAGTAATGTTACTTTACCTCTATATTCCTTGTTTTCACCGCTGAAGGTTACCAATTTGATCAAGTAAACATAGGTCTCAGTTTCAGCTTTGTTTCCTTTCACCATTCCATCCCACTTACTGTCTAACTGATGTCCTTCCCAGATCAGTTCACCCCAACGGTTGAAGATCAATGTTGACATTTCATCTACACCGTATACTACAGCATTCCATTTGTCATTAATACCGTCTTCTCCAGGAGTAAATGCATTTGGAATGTAGATGAAGAACTCAGGATCTACTCTCACCTGTCTCCAGGTACTGTCTCTGCAACCCCATTGGTTCTCAATGTAAAGCCACACGATGAAGTTTCCGGTATCCTGGTAGGTGTAAGAAGGACTTACTCCCGTACTCGTTCCAACTCCATCTCCGAAGTCCCATGAGTTCTGGGCATTGCCTACAGAGTAGTTATTGAAATTAATCTCAGGATTAGAAATTTTCACAATGTCCGGATCTGGGTTGAAATCAGCCACTGGGTATGGATAAACACTGATGTAAGCTGGTTTCGTGATGGCATGCACACACCCTGAATCTGAAGTAACCGTAAGTGTTACATCGTACGTAAGCACCGTTGTTCCAGAGTTTGGATAACAATGGCTTGGATCTGTTTGCGTTGAGCCGTTACCATCTCCGAAGTCCCAAACGTAAGACACGATGTTTCCATTAGCAATGGTAGCCTGGTTCGTGAAATTCGGACACACCGGTTCACATCCATCCAGCACATCGGCCACAAACTCTGAGACAGGTACCGCATTGACATTCACTGGCTTTAGCACAGAGTCAACACAACCGTTATTTGTAGACACTATCAATTTGGTAGTATATGCACCCCACTGTGGGTACGTATGTGTTGGATTTTGACCTGCCTGAGGTTGCGAGTTGTCACCGAAATCCCAAATCCACGTTTGTGCATTACCACCTGGTACAGTTGTTTGATCCATAAACTGACTTGGTGTACCCTCACAAACAGATGTTGGCGAGAAGTCTACCACCGGATTTGGATAAACATCAACTGTTTTACTGATCGTATCTGTACATCCTGAATCAGTAGTTACGATCAACTGAACGTTCCAGGATTGTGCATTTGGATATGTATGGTTTTCATTCTGATTCGTTCCATTTGGAGAGCCATCACCGAAATTCCAGTTCCAGTTGATGATCGCACCAGTAGCCACGTTAGAATTATCGGTAAACGGCATCTGTAGCTGATCACAAACATTTGTGAAATTGAAGTTTGCAGTAGGCATTGGGTGAATTACAACATCGTCTGTAATTGTATCGGAACAGCCAGTTCCAGCAAACGCGATCAGCTGTACGGTATACGTACCCGCTGGTAGAGGTGGTGCATAATTATGCGATGGATTCTGCTGTGTAGAATTAGGAGATCCGTCTCCAAAATCCCATTGCCATCCGGTAATAACCCCAGTACCTATTGTAGAAAGGTCTGTGAACTGTGCTGCATCAACCTGACACACATTGTTCACTGCGAAGTTTGCAACTGGATTATCATTAACCGTAACTGTATGCGTAGCTGTACCTGTACATCCTTGAGCAGATGTTGTAATCACAGTTACTGTGAACGTACCCGCGTTAGCATATGTATGGCACGGATTAGACTGGTTATTTACCGGGCTTCCGTCTCCAAATACCCATTGCCATGCCGTAATGTTAGATCCTTGAACAGTTGTTAGATCAATAAAGCATGTCTGATCACCATCACACACCGTGTCGAATGTGAAATCCGTTACCGGCAAAGCAAAGATGTTAATCACTTGCTGAATAGAGTCGATACATCCATTATCCGATGTAGCCACCAATGTAACTGTATATGCTCCTGGAGCGGTGTATGTGTAAGTTGGATTCTGTTGCGTTGATGTGGCACCATTGCCAAACTTCCACAACCAACCATTGATGTTACCTGTCGCAATGGTAGATGTGTTATTGAAGTTGATAGCCTGGTTTGCACAATCATCTGTAAACGTGAAGTTAGGCTGTGGTAGCGGATCAACAGTTACAGCCTGTGTAACTGAATCCACACAACCCGAACCTGCGGTAATCACAAGTTTAACATTATACGTTCCAGGGCCAGCGTAAGTGTACGTAGGATTCTGCTGTGTGCTTGTACCAATACCATCACCAAAGTCCCAAGACCAACCGCCAGGAACCGGAGTAGAATTATCTGTAAAGGACATTGTAAGACCATCACATACGTTGGGAGCAGTAAATGCTGCAGTTGGATTATTGATAACCGTTACTAGTCCTGTACTGGTTGCAGTACACCCACCTGGCGCAGTTACTGTGACCGTATAGGCCTGTGTAGTGGCTGGTGTAACATTGATGCTCGCAGTAGTCATACCACCCGGAGCCCATGCATACGTAACACCACCAGGTGTTGCAGTACAGTTGAGGGTTGCAACCTGCCCAGCGCAAATTGATGTACTATCAGCTTGTGCAGTTGGTTGTGGATTAACAGTAACTGTACCATTGGCTGTGGCCTGACATCCACCTGGAGCCGTTACGGTAACCGTATACACGGTTGTAGCCGCTGGCGATACAGTGATAGATTGCGTTGTTGCACCACCGGGTGCCCACGCGTAGGTTACACCAGCTGGCGCAGCATTCGCTGTTAGCGTTGCATTCTGGCCCGCACAAATGGTTGCATTATTTACGTTCACGGTAGGTTGTGGATTCACCACAATCGTACCGCTACCTGTACCTATACAACCATTGTTATTATATGTAACCGAATATGTTGTTGTTGCCGGTGGTGTTGCACTGATAGACTGCGTAGTGTTACCACCAGGGTTCCATAAATAGGTACCCCCACCAACGGAAGGCAATGCTGTTATTGTTCCTTGTTGACCCGCACACACAGTATCGTTAGGCACGTTTACGGTTGGATTGGTAGTAACCGTGAGGGTTGCCGTGGCTGTATCTGCACAACCACCTGCTCCGGTTACAATAACCGTGTAGTTTGTTGTAGCACCAGGACTAACAGTAATTGTTGGTGTAGTAGCACCTCCCGGTGTCCATTGATAAGTCCACGCTCCCGGGGGTGTTACGTTTGGTGTCATTGTTGCCGACTGCCCCGTACATATAGACGCATTTGGCATGGTAACATTCGGCTGCGGATTTACATTTATAGTAGCATTAGCCGTGGCATTACATCCACCCGGGCCGGTAACAGTTACCGTATACGTTGTTGTTGCTCCCGGTGCAACTGTAATATTCTGAGTTGTGGCACCACCAGGCGTCCATGCATATGTCCAAGGTCCTACGTTCGTATTAGCACTTAACGTAACGTTGGTACCCGCGCAAACCGTTGTTCCTCCGGTAACATTAACCGTTGGTTGAGGATTAACTGTTACCGTACCAGTTGCCGTATCCGCACAGCCACCTGCGCCAGTTACAATAACCGTATAATTCGTTGTTGTACCTGGAGACACATTGATCGTCTGCGTGGTCATACCTCCTGGTGTCCAGGAATAAGTCCAGGTACCCGGGTTCGTATTGGCAGTTAGCGTTGCGTTTTGTCCGGCACATATCGTGGCATTCCCCACCGTAACGTTCGGCTGAGGATTGACGGTGACGGTCGCTGTCTGCGACCCGGCACATCCTCCAGGCGACACATAATTGACCGTATAGGTTGTTGTTGCAGCAGGAGAAACATTTATCGTTTGCGTGGTCATACCTCCAGGGGTCCAATTGTAGGTACCTCCTCCAGGTGCAGCATTGGCCGTTAAGCTTGCCGTCTGACCAGCACATATCGTTGGGTTTCCAATGTTGATAATTGGGTTAGCCAGTACTGTAACACAGATGGTAGTATCATCAAGACATCCACCTGATTGCTTTGCTACATCCAATCTTACACAGTAAGTTCCAGGGGCAGCATATGTGTGTGTAGGGTTCTGAGCGGTAGAAAGTGGACTACCATCGTTAAAATCCCATTGGTACGTTAATCCTGGGTTACCACCTGTTGAAAGATCTGTAAAGGAAATTGCTTGTCCTAAACAAACCGTATCTGCACTTACAGAGAAGTTAGCGAATGGCTTGTTAACGTTACATGGAATGGTTAGAGAGAATGATACGGGGAACATTCCTCCACAATCTGCCACATATACGTTACTTGGGTTAGAAGCTACAATACTGATTGGCACACCACATGGAACATTGTTAAAGTCGAACGCCCACCAATCCTGATACACGTTAGCCGAAGCCGGGCAACTGGCAACGAATACCGGAGGCAAGTTGCAACCTGGCAATGCCGAAAATGGAACGTTACACAGGTTCAAAGTCGGGAATCCCGTAGTAGTAGTAGTTGTAGCACCGATCGTCATCGATATGGTAATCGTACCACTTGTTGCCGGGTTAACCGTACAACCGTGCCAATGTTCAAAAAAGATTCTCAGTGTACTGGCACAGTTCGCGCAATATGCCACCTGAACTGAGTGTGCTTGTGAAGTTGACGTTGGTAAAACGGTTGAAATAAACAAAAACCCCGCAATCAGTGCGTTTCGTAACGTGCGTGTAGTCATCAGGATAGCAATTAGGTTTGACTAGTAGTTTCTTCTCTGACTTATAGACGGTTAACTCAAAAAAATAGTTGCCTTGCAACGCGAAGATTTCTGAAAAAATATATCAAGAACCAAACAAGTCTTACAGGCGACAAATTCTGGCAATAAAAAGGGGGCACATGGCCCCCTTACAATCTTATTAAGCGTGGATTATTTCAGTAAGGTCACCTTACCTCTGTATTCCTTATTTTCACCACTGAAGGTTACCAATTTGATCAAGTAAACATAAGTCTCAGTTTCAGCTTTGTTTCCTTTCACCATTCCATCCCACTTACTGTCTAACTGATGTCCTTCCCAGATCAATTCACCCCAACGATTGAAGATCAATGTTGACATCTCATCTACACCGTACACAACAGCGTTCCACTTGTCATTGATACCATCTTCTCCCGGAGTGAACGCATTTGGAATGTAGATGAAGAACTCAGGATCCACCCTTACTTGTCTCCAGGTACTGTCTCTACAACCCCATTGGTTCTCAATGTATAACCATACAATGAAGTTTCCAGTATCCTGATAAGTATACGTTGGGCTCACTCCGGTGCTCGTTCCAACTCCATCTCCGAAGTCCCATGAGTTCTGGGCATTACCAACAGAATAATTATTGAATGTAATGTCAGGTGCGGATATCTTAACCACATCTGGGTCTGGATTGAAATCAGCCACTGGGTATGGATAAACACTGATGTAAGCTGGTTTCGTGATGGCGTGGACACATCCAGAATCTGAAGTAACCGTTAACGTAACATTGTACGTTAGAACGCTTGTACCAGAATTCGGATAGCAATGGCTTGGATTCATTTGCGTTGATCCGTTTCCATCACCGAAATCCCAGACATACGAAACAATACCACCATTGGCAATTGTAGCCTGGTTGGTGAAATTAGGACAAACAGGTTCACATCCATCCAGTACATCCGCTACGAACTCAGAGACAGGTACCGCATTTACGTTTACCGGCTTCGTTAATGAATCTATACACCCATTATTGGTGGTAACAATCAGCTTTGTCTGGTAAGTTCCCCACTGCGGATAAGTGTGTGTTGGAGTAGCTCCAGCAGCATTAGGAGAGCCATCACCGAAATTCCAAATCCACGACTGCGCAGAACCATTGTTAGGTACGGTACTTAGATCATTGAACTGCGTAGGCGTTCCTTCACAAACCGAAGTAGGTCCGAAGTCAACCAATGGTCCAGGATATACATCAACTGTCTTACTAATGGTGTCTGTACAACCCGAGTCTGTTGTTACTATGAGCTGGACGTTCCAACTTCCAAAGTTTGGATAGATGTGGTTTTCGTTTTGGTTCGTTCCGTTTGGAGAACCATCACCGAAGCTCCAGTTCCAGCCGGTAATCGCTCCAGCACTAACGTTAGAGTTATCAATCAGCGGCAGCTGCAATCCATCACAAACATTTGTAAAATTGAAGTTTGCAGTAGGCATCGGATGAATCACAACATCCTGAACTATGGTGTCTGAGCAACCCGTGCCCGCAAACGCAACTAACTGCACGGTATACGTACCAGGTATACCATAATTATGTGATGGGTTCTGCTGATTCGACTGCGGTGAACCATCACCGAAGTTCCATTGCCAATTGCTGATCACTCCTGCACCAATCGTTGACAGATCGTTAAACATTGCTGCATCAATCTGGCATACATTGTTCACCGAGAAGTTTGCAGTAGGGTTATCATTTACAAGTATTGTGTGTGTAGCAGTCCCTGTACATCCTTGTGCCGAAGTCGTAATCAGCGTAACATTAAAAGTTCCCGGTGCTGCGTATGTATGACAAGGATTAGACTGGTTGTTTACCGGACTACCGTCTCCAAATACCCACTGCCAACCAGTGATGTTGGATCCTTGCACAGTTGTCAGATCAAGGAAGCAGGTCTGGTCATTCAAACAAACTGTATCGAATGTAAAGTCTGTTACGGGCAACGCAAAAATGTTGATCACTTGCTGAATAGAATCAATACATCCATTGTCCGAGGTAGCAATTAATGTAACAGTATATGCTCCTGGAGCGGTGTACGTGTAAGTTGGATTCTGCTGTGTAGATGTTGCACCGTTGCCAAACTTCCATAGCCATCCATTGATATTACCAGCCGGAATAGTTGAAGTATTGGTAAAGTTGATGGCCTGGTTCGCACAGTCATCAGTAAATGTAAAGTTTGGCTGCGGCAGTGGATATATCGTAACTGGTTGTGTAATCGAATCCATACACCCAGAACCGGCAGTAATTACCAATTTCACATTGTACGTTCCCGGACCAGCATACGTATGTGATGGATTTTGCTGAGTACTTGTGTTGCCATCTCCAAAGTTCCAAGACCATTGGCTTGGTGCTGGCGTTGACCCATCGGTAAATTGCATGGCCAATAGGTCGCAGACACCAGGTGCAGTAAACGAAGCAACTGGATTAGCAATTACTGTTACAACGCTGGTCACCGTATCCAGACATCCATCATTGCTGGTCACAATCAAAGTTGTAGTAAATGTACCTGCAGTAGCGTAAGTATTCTGTGGATTTTGCTGGGTACTTGTATTACCATCTCCAAACGCCCAGTTCCATCCTGTTATGGTACCGCCAGTTACAGCAGACTGATCTGTGAACGAAGTTGGAACTCCAAGACACACGGTGTCATGCGTAAACTGCGCAATCGGCTTGTAAGGTACCGTTATCGTCTGCGTGATGGAATCTACACATCCTGCAGAAGATGTAGCAATTAGTTTAACAGTATAAGTTCCTCCTGCAGCATATGGATGTGCTGGATTTTGCTGGGTGCTCGAATTACCGTCTCCAAAGTCCCATGACCATCCGGTAATAGTACCAGTTCCAACCGTAGACCCATCCGTAAACTGAGTACCGAATCCAGGACAAGCTGGTGCCGTTGTAAATGCTGGCACCGGAAGCGGATCAATCGTTACCGGTATAGTTACCGAATCTGAACATCCTGTACCTGCGGTCATTACCAGTTTAACATTGTACGTTCCTGGCCCAGCGTAAGTATGCGATGGATTCTGCTGTGTGCTCGTGTTGCCGTCTCCAAAGTCCCATGACCAATTTGCGGTGGAAGGTGCCGAAGTATTTGTGAACAGCATTGCATACCCATCACAAACATTCGGAGCTGTAAATGCCGCCACCGGATTCGCTATAACAGTAACCACACTTGTAATGGTATCTAAGCAACCATCATTGCTTGTAACAATTAAAGTTGTAGTAAACGTTCCTGCCGTAGCATAAGTGTTTTGCGGATTCTGCTGTGTGCTTGTATTTCCATCACCAAAGGCCCAATTCCACCCCGTAATCGTACCATTTGTAACAGTGGATTGGTCAGTGAAAGAAGTTGGTTGACCCAGGCAAACAGTATCATGAGTGAACTGTGCAATTGGCTTGTAAGGTACTGTAATGGTTTGCGTGATCGAATCGACACATCCGGTGGATGAGGTAGCAATTAATTTCACAGTATATGTCCCACCGGCTGCATATGCGTGCGCAGGGTTTTGCTGTGTGCTGGAATTACCATCGCCAAAATCCCAAGACCATCCAGTAACCGTTCCTGTTCCAACCGTTGTTCCATCGGTAAATTGTGTTCCAAATCCAGGACAGGCTGGTGTTGTATTGAATGCAGGGACTGGAAGCGGATCAACGGTCACCGGAATAGTAACAGAATCCATACATCCCGAGCCCGCGGTCATAACAAGTTTCACATTGTACGTTCCCGGACCAGCATATGTATGGGTAGGATTCTGTTGTGTACTTGTATTACCATCCCCAAAATTCCAAGCCCAACCCGCTGTAGTCGGTACCGATGTATTGTTGAATTGCATCGCCACACCATCGCACACGTTGGCTGCATTGAAATTCGCTGTGGGGTTTGTTATCACAGTCACCGTGCCACTTGCAGTATCGGTACACCCTCCCGGGGCTGTAACCGTTACCAAATATGTCGTGGTCGCTGCTGGTGAAACATTTATCGAAGCTGTAGTTGCACCACCTGGAGCCCAAAGATACGTTACACCAACTGGGGTTGCATTAGCAGTAAGCGTTGTTGTCTGACCAGCACAAATTGAAGCATTGTTAACACTAACCGTAGGTTGTGGATTTACTGTTACAGTGCCAGTAGCCGTAGCCTGACAACCATTAAGATCATACGTTACCGTATACGTTGTAGTTGCACCAGGAGAAACCGTAATAGATTGTGTAGTCATACCTCCTGGAGTCCAACTATAAGTACCTCCACCAATGCTTGGTGTCGCAGTAATCGTTGCATTTTGTCCGGCACAAATCGTTGCGTTGGTAGCGGCAACAGTAGGTTGCGGATTCACCACAATTGATCCAGACCCCGTTCCTGTACAACCAGACATATTATAAGTAACTGTATAGGTTGTAGTTGCACCGGGAGTAGCCGTAATTGTTTGTGAAGTCATGCCTCCGGGCGCCCACAGGTATGTACCACCACCCACAGACGGCAACGCTGTAAGAGAACCTGTTTGACCAAGGCAAATTGTATCGTTCAGTACATTAACAGTAGGATTAGTAGTAACCGTTACGGTTGTAGTTGCTGAATCAATACAACCGTTCAAAGTATACACCACTTTGTAACTGGTAGTAGTAGCAGGTGATACTGTGATACTTGCTGTGGTTGCTCCACCTGGAGTCCATAGATATGTACCACCACCAGGGTTCACCGTTGGAGTTAATGTAGTTGACTGGCCTGCACAAATAGAAGCAGGTAACAAAGTAATGGTAGGTTGCGGATTAACAGTTATAGTTCCCGTTCCAGTAGCAGTACAACCGTTCAGATCAGTGTATGTAACCGTGTAAGTTGTTGTAGCCCCAGGAGATACCGTGATCGTTGCTGTGGTGGCCCCACCAGGTGCCCAGCTATACGTACCTCCACCTGGATTTGGTGTTGCAGTCAATGTTGCTGACTGACCACCACAAATCGTAGTGCTACCCGTGACATTCACAGTAGGGTTAGGATTAACGGTTACCGTTCCCGAACCCGTTCCTGTACATCCGTTCGGATCCGTATAAGTTACCGTGTATGTTGTGGTTGCCCCAGGATTAACATTGATGGTCTGAGTCGTCATACCTCCTGGAGTCCAGGCATACGTACCACCCCCAATACTTGGAGTTGCCGTAAGCGAAGCTCCAGCTCCTGCACACATTGTTGCATTATTTACCGCAACTGTTGGATTGGGATTAACAGTTATGGTCCCTGTGCCTATTCCCACACAACCATTCGGATCTGTGTACGTAACTGTGTATGTCGTTGTTGCGCCCGGAGATAGTGTAATACTTTGTGTGGTCATACCTCCTGGAGTCCAGGCATACGTACCACCCCCAATACTAGGTGTCGCTGTTATAGTACCGGACTGGCCTGCACAAATTGTGGCATTCGTAACGTTTACTGTTGGATTAGGATTAACGGTTACCGTACCTGAAGCGGTTGCAGTACATCCGTTTAAATCTGTGTAAGTTACCGTGTACGTTGTTGTAGCACCAGGGCTCACCGTAATTGTGGCTGTTGTTGCTCCACCAGGCGCCCATGCATAAGTTCCACCACCTGGATTCGGTGTTGCTGTCAATGTTGCGTTCTGTCCAGCACATATCGTGGCATTGTTAACAGCAACTGTTGGATTTGGGTTCACAGTGACTGTCCCCGATCCCGTACCGGTACAACCATTTGGATCAGTATAAGTAACAGTATACGTTGTTGTTGTTCCAGGGTTGACGTTAATGGTTTGCGTTGTCATACCGCCCGGTGTCCAGGCATAGGTACCACCACCTATACTCGGAGTAGCCGTCAGAGTAGCTCCCGCGCCAACACACATAGTAGCATTGTTAACATTTACAGTCGGATTAGGATTAACCGTAATGGTTCCCGTCCCAGTGGCAGTACACCCATTCGGATCTGTATAGGTAACCGTATATGTCGTTGTCGCACCTGGGCCTGCAGTAATACTTTGTGTAGTCATACCACCTGGTGTCCAGGCATAGGTACCACCCCCAATACTTGGAGTTGCCGTAATCGTCCCAGATTGCCCCGCACATATAGTTGCGTTGGACACATTGACCGTGGGGTTCGGATTGACGGTGACGGTCGCTGTCTGCGACCCGGCACATCCTCCAGGCGACACATAATTGACCGTATAGGTTGTTGTTGCAGCAGGAGAAACATTTATCGTTTGCGTGGTCATACCTCCAGGGGTCCAATTGTAGGTACCTCCTCCAGGTGCAGCATTGGCCGTTAAGCTTGCCGTCTGACCAGCACATATCGTTGGGTTTCCAATGTTGATAATTGGGTTAGCCAGTACTGTAACACAGATGGTAGTATCATCAAGACATCCACCTGATTGCTTTGCTACATCCAATCTTACACAGTAAGTTCCAGGGGCAGCATATGTGTGTGTAGGGTTCTGAGCGGTAGAAAGTGGACTACCATCGTTAAAATCCCATTGGTACGTTAATCCTGGGTTACCACCTGTTGAAAGATCTGTAAAGGAAATTGCTTGTCCTAAACAAACCGTATCTGCACTTACAGAGAAGTTAGCGAATGGCTTGTTAACGTTACATGGAATGGTTAGAGAGAATGATACGGGGAACATTCCTCCACAATCTGCCACATATACGTTACTTGGGTTAGAAGCTACAATACTGATTGGCACACCACATGGAACATTGTTAAAGTCGAACGCCCACCAATCCTGATACACGTTAGCCGAAGCCGGGCAACTGGCAACGAATACCGGAGGCAAGTTGCAACCTGGCAATGCCGAAAATGGAACGTTACACAGGTTCAAAGTCGGGAATCCCGTAGTAGTAGTAGTTGTAGCACCGATCGTCATCGATATGGTAATCGTACCACTTGTTGCCGGGTTAACCGTACAACCGTGCCAATGTTCAAAAAAGATTCTCAGTGTACTGGCACAGTTCGCGCAATATGCCACCTGAACTGAGTGTGCCTGGGTTTCAGCAACAGGCGCAGCAACTGCAGTCAATAATGCAGCTCCGACAAACAAATTTCTAAGCTTCCGACTGATGTCGTTGATCAGCGTTGATCGTCTCATAGTAACGTAGGTTTAGCAAACGGCAACCGGATGAAAAATGAGTGCGTGATTCAACCGGATACACCAATAAGTAAAAATAACATTTTCCCAGAAACGCAGAGCGTACAATCACATCATTTTCAACAATTTACAAACAAAAAAACCCTCATTTCTATGAGGGTTTTTCCAAATTATATTCTGTTGATTATCTCAGCAAAGTCACCTTGCCTCGATACTCTTTCTTGTCTCCAAGAACCGTTTTCAATTGGATAAGGTAAACATAGGTGTCAGTCTTCGCCATCTCACCATTGTATTTACCGTCCCAAGAGCTGTCAAGCTGATGACCTTCCCAGATCAATTCACCCCAACGGTCGAAGATGTAAGTGTTAGCTTCCTCAACACCGTAGTACTTCGCTCTCCATCTATCGTTCACACCATCAGCTTGCTTAGGAGTAAACGCATTTGGAATGTAGATGAAGAATTCCGGATCAACGCGTACGTTCTTCCATGTACTGTCTCTACAACCCCACTGGTTCTCAATCCACAACCAAACTGTGTATGTTCCAGAATCAGGGTAAGTATAAGATGGGCTGTGGGCCGTACTTGTTCCTATACCATCTCCGAAGTTCCAGCTGCTCTGCTGTGCTCCAATCGAATTGTTGTTGAAAGTAATCTCAGCATCAGAAATCTTAACTAGATCCGGGTTCGGGTTGAAACTTGCTATAGGCATCGGATAAACAGACACATAGCTAGGCTTCGTAACCGTTGTAACACAACCAGAATCTGAAGTAGCTGTAAGCGTTACATCGAACGTCAACAGACTTGTTCCTTCATTCGTAAAGCATTCCGTTGGATTCTGAAGATTAGATGTACTTCCATTATTGAAGTTCCAGGCCCAGATTGCAATATTACCACTGGTGATTGTTGTGTTGTTAGTGAAATTCGTACACACAGTCTCACAACCATCCAATACATCACCCACAAAATCAACAACAGGATTCGGGTGTACATGTACAGGCTTCGTAATTGAATCTATACATCCATCTGTACTTGAAACAACCAGTGTTACCTGATAAGATCCTGCACCAGGGAACTGATGGGATGGACTTGGCTGCGCTGAACCAAAGCTCCATACATAGTTCTGAGGTGTACCATTCGGCACAGTAGTAAGATTGGTAAACTGATTTGGGTTACCATCACAAACGTGTGTAGGAACGAAATCAACAATCGGTACTGCGTTAACCTTAATTGGCACCATCACCGTATCAGTACATCCCTGATCTGATGTTACTATTAGCGTAGTATTATGGTTACCCGCTGTAGGGAATGTAAACGTTGGGTTCTGGTTATTTGAGGTACCCGTTGAGTTGTTGTAACTCCAACCATTTATCGTACCTGTTGTAATCGTACTGTTATCTACAACCGGTGTTGGGTTACCTACACAAACCGCAGTAAAGTTAAACGCTGCATTAGGTTTAGGATGAATAACAACAGGCGCAGTAACAGTATCTGAACATCCAGTACCAGCGTAAGCTATCAATTGAACGGTATACGTTCCAGGTGTTGGATACATCTGCGATGGGTTGGTCTGGGTTGAAGTACCAGGCCCTCCAAAATTCCATGCATATCCGGTAATAGTACCTGTTGTAATGGTAGAGGTGTTATTGAATAATGCTGGATCGTAGATACATACATTACCTACATTGAAGCTTGCAGTTGGGTTATCGTTAACCGTAACCTGATGCGTCATTGTACCGGTACACCCCTGGGCAGACGTAACAATTAGTGTTACAGTATATGTTCCAGGTGCAGCATATTGATGCGTAGGATTTGCAGTATTATCAACTGGACTTCCATCACCAAATACCCATTGCCATCCTGTAATGTTAGACCCCTGAACAGAAGACTGATCAAAGAAGGAAGTAACATCGCCAAAGCACACCGTATCGTAAGTGAACTGACAAACAGGAAGTGCATTTACAACCACCTGTGCAGAAGCAGTTGCCTGACATCCTCCCGGGGCTGTAACGGTAGCCGTATAAGTTGTTGTAGTTGCCGGAGAAACAGTAACACTTGCTCCAGTCATACCACCTGGCTGCCAAGAATAAGTTCCACCAGCAGGATTACCACCTGGCGTTAGTGTTATATTCTGACCCGCACAAATTGCTCCACCTGTCAAAGTTATTGTCGGCTGTGGATTTACAACTATCGTTCCCGTGCCGGTTCCTATACATCCGTTATTGTTATAAGTAAGCGTATAGGTTGTAGTTGCTCCAGGTGTTTGCGTAATATTCGCTGTAGTTGCTCCAGTAGGCGCCCAGGTATATGTACCACCAGGATTAGAAACCTGTGACACCAATGTACCTGCCTGACCCGCACAAACGGTATCGTTAGGAATGGTTACAACAGGGTTCGACCCAATTTGGACGAAGGCTGAAGCCGTATCCGTACACCCACCAGGGCCGGTTACTGTTACAGTATAAGTTGTACCTACCGGTGGATTCACTGTAATTGTAGGTGTAGTTTGCCCACCAGGAGTCCAAAGGAATGTGGACCCACCAGGTTGTGCACCGGGATTCAGCGTAACGGATTGCCCCGTACATATGACATAATTCTGCAGTGTTGCAACGGGTTGCGGATTAACCGTAACCGTAGCAGTTTGCGAGCCGGCACATCCACCAGGTGACACATAGTTCAATGTGTAGGTAGTTGTTGCACCGGGCGTAACCGTAATACTTTGTGTTGTCATACCACCGGGTGTCCAGTTGTATGTACCCCCGCCTGGTGCAGCATTTGCCGTAAGCGTGGCAGATTGTCCTGCACAAATGGCTGGGTTGTTAATATTGATTACAGGTGTACCAAGAACTGTAACGCAGATGGTAGTGTCATCAAGACATCCACCAGACTGCTTAGCCACATCCAATCTTACACAGTATGTACCAGGGGCAGCATACGTGTGTGTTGGATTCTGAGCTGTAGAAAGTGGACTACCATCGTTAAAGTCCCACTGATAAGTTAATCCTGGGTTACCACCTGTTGACAAATCTGTAAAGGAAATCGCTTGTCCTAAACAAACCGTATCCGCACTCACTGAGAAGTTCGCAAATGGCTTGTTAACGTTACATGGAATCGTAAGTGAGAACGATGCCGGGAACATACCACCACAGTCGGCAGTATATGCATTACTTGGGTTTGACGCTGTTACCGAAATCGGAACACCACAAGGAACATTTGGAAAATCATATACCCACCAATCGTTATAAACGTTTGCGTTTGCCGGACAACTTGCAACAAATACCGGAGGCAAGTTACAACCAGGAAGTCCCGAGAAAGGGATGTTACACAGGTTCAAACTTGGGAAACCAGTTGTTGTAGTTGTGTTAGCACCTACCGTTAACGAAATGGTAATGGTACCACTGGTTGCTGGGTTTGGCGTACAACCGTGCCAGTGCTCAAAGAATAGCCTTAGCGTACTTGCGCAGTTGGCACAATAGGCGAACTGAACGGAGTGTGCGGTTGAAGATTTTGAGAGTCCAATAAAGGCGATCGCTAGGATCACAACTCTGGATAAATAGGACAACTTTTTCATCACTTAGGTTTAGCGTTAAACTGTTCCTTTCAAAACAGACGAACACAATAGAAAATGGTTGCCTACAAGTTCCGAAAAATTTTACCTTACTATAGCCGCGATTTTCGGAATATTCTTCATCGATAAATCTACCCTGTTTAACGAAAAAAAGCCCTCGTTTATCGAGGGCTTAGCATTCCTTGATTTATAGAATTTATTTCAGCAGCGTAACCTTTCCTCGGTACTCCTGATGTTCACCTAGAACGGTCTTCACTTTTAGCAAATACACATAAGTATCTGTCTTTGCTTTCTGACCTTTGTAAGTACCATCCCATCTGCTATCCAACTCATGTCCTTCCCAAATCAATTCACCCCATCGGTCGAATACAAAAGTATTGGCTTCTTCTACACCCCAGAACTTCGCTCTCCAGCTGTCATTAATTCCATCACCAGTTGGTGTGAACGCGTTCGGAATATAAATGAACACTTCAGGATCAACGCGCACCACTTTCGCTGTACTATCTCTACAACCCCACTGGTTTTCGATGTACAACCAAACGGTATAGTTTCCTGTGTCTTTATACGTATGGGTAGGACTATAAGCCAGATCAGTTCCTCCATCACCAAAGTCCCAGGTCCAGGTATTGGCTCCCTTCGACCAGTTAGGGAACGTAATGTCCGGTTCTGAAATCTTCACGATATCCGGCTCTGTTCCAAAGTTGGCAATTGGCCAAGGGAAAGCTGAAATGTAGCTTGGCTTAGTAACCGTTGTTACACATCCTGAATCAGAAGTTGCCGTAAGAGTAACGTCATAAGTCAGAAGTGTAAGTCCTGTGTTGTCGTAACAGTGACTCGGATTCTGTGATGCTCCATTGGAGCCATCTCCAAAGTTCCAAGACCATGTAGCAATATTTCCACCTGCTATGGTTGTGTTGTTGGTAAAGTTCGGACATACTGGTGCACATCCATCAACCACATCCGCTACAAAATCAACCACCGGATTACAATTCACGTAGATGGTTTTCGTAACAGAATCTACACAACCCTGTGGATCCAAAGCAGTAAGCTTTACATCATACGAACCACAAGCTGGGAAGAGGAAAGAAGGCGTTGGCGCTGCACTGTTGCCCAAGCCATCAAAATCCCAAACCAGGTTCGGATTTCCACCACCCACCATTGTAGTAAGATCGCTGAATTGCATTGGCGTTCCATCGCAAACGGTATTTCTTGAGAAATTAACCACAGGCTGCGGGAACACATTCACAACCACCGTAGTACTATCCATACAACCTTGATCACTAGTTACAACCAGTTTAACCGTGTAAACGCCAGGCGCTCCATAGTTATACGTTGGATGCTGATTCGTTGAGGTTCCGCTGTTGTCACCAAAGTCCCAGAACCAAGATTGAATATTTCCAGTATTAATGTTTGAACCGTCAGTGAAGCTTACAATGTTCCCGTAACATACATCTGCTGTGGTAAATCCGGCAACCGGCTGATCGTTCACCGTAACTGGTATCGTTACCGAATCCTGACATGTTGGGCCCGTACCCACCACAAGTTTCACGTTATAAGTTCCGGGGCCCGGGAATTGATGTGTTGGATGTTGAATGGTACTGTTACCCGTTCCTCCAAAATCCCAACTCCATAGACTAACCACACCTGGGTTAGCAGTTGATTGATCAGTAAACTGTGTAGGGAAACCATTACACACTGCCGGAGCAGCAAATGCTGGTGAAGGTGTAGCGTGTATATCCACCTGCTTTGATATACTATCCGTACATCCATCACTACTGGTTACAGTAAGCGTAACTGTATGCGTACCTATAGTACCAAATGTGTGCTGTGGGTTTTGATTGTTGCTTGTTCCTCCACCGAAGTTCCATTGCCAAATGGTAATTGGTCCGCCTGGCGCTGTAGATAGATCAGTAAACGATGTTGGATTACCAAAACAAACGGTATCAAACGTAAACTGTGCATTGGGACTACACGGTATAGCCACCACCTGGGTTATGGAATCTGTACATCCTCCCTGGCTGGTAACTACCAATTTCACGTTGTAGTTTCCACAGTTGGCATATGCGTGTGTTGGACTTTGCTGTGTACTTGTATTACCATCACCAAAATCCCAAGACCACTGCGTAATCGTGCCAGTTCCAATTGTAGATGCGTCCGTAAACGGAGTACCGAAACCACTACACTTTGGCGCAAACGTGAAGTTTGGGTTTGGCTGATCTTCAACCACCACGCAGATGGTAGTGTCATCTTCGCAACCACCAATCGTCTTCTTTGTTTTCAAGGTAACACAGTAGTTACCTGGAGCCGTATACGTATGCGTAGGGTTCTGTGCAGTTGAATTAGGTGACCCATCACCGAAATCCCAATCGTAGAACAGTGTTGGATTACCTCCAGTAGAATTGTCGGTAAAAGTCATTGGAACACCCAGACAAACTGCTGCAGGTGGAATGAAACTTGAAACCGGCTTATTCACATTACATGGAATGGTAAACGTACCTGTTGAAGCTGGGTACATTCCACAACCGTCCATTGTAAATGCAGTACTACCTGAAACCACAGTAATGTTGATCGGCACACCACATGGCACATTATTGTAGTCAAAGTTCACCCAATCATTGTATGTATTCGCTGTGCCCGGGCAAGAAGCAAAAACAATGGGTGGCGCGTTACATCCTGGCAGGTTTGTAATTGGTGTGTTTTGAAGGTTCGTTAGCGGGTTACCTGTAGTGGTAGTAGTCGTACCACCAATAGTAATCGAAATGGTCATGGTTGTACTGGTAACAGCCTCTGTGCTGTGCCAGTGCTCAAACCAGAGTCTTAAAGTAGAAGCACAACTAGCGCAATACGTTAACTGAACTGCGTGTGCCTGTACCTGATTTATAGAACCCAAAGAGAGCATTGCAAGCAGAACAAGGCTCCATAGTTTCTTAGATAGCAAGTTTTTCATTTTTAGGTTAGGTTAAGCGGAGGCAAAATACTTTAAATAATGACGTGTTCACACAAAGATTGGTTGCCATTCAGACACACAAAATCATATATTTTTTTTCTCCAAATAAACAGTTAAGATTTGGTCTAGTGAATGCACAAAAAAAGGCCCTCCAAAGAGGGCCTCGTTCCAGGTTTGTTGCTGCTCTATTTGAGCACAGCTACCCGGCCTCGGAATTCCTTATACTCACCTCGCACCGTGGTAACCTGAACCAGGTATACATAGGAATCTGTTTTCACCTCCTGGTCTTTGTACTGACCATTCCACTTGCTATCCAATTCCGTTCCTGTCCATATCAATTCCCCCCAGCGATTGAAGATTGAAGAAGTGGCCTCCACTACCCCATCATATTTAGGGAACCAGTAGTCGTTTCTACCATCTCCATTTGGGGTGAAGGCGTTAGGTATATAAACGAATGCCTCAGGCTCCACTTTTACAATGGTGGCTGTGCTATCAGAACAACCCCACTCATTGTAGACATACAACCACACCGTATACCTACCCGTATCCTGATACTCATGTGAGGGATTGTATACTGTAGAACTGGTTGTACCGTCACCAAAGTTCCAGGTCCATGTCTTCTCACCAGAGGATTGATTAAGGAAGTCAATCGTAGGATTCGAAATTTGCACAATGGAAGGTTCTGCTTCAAATTCGGCATCCGGAACAGGATACACGGTTATATAATCGAATTTAGTAAGTGTTGCTACGCAGCCCGAATCCGATGTAACCGTTAGTGTTGCATCGTATACTCGATAAGAGGATGTCTCATTCTCGAAACATTTCTGTGGATGCTGTGCAAAAGATCCTGTGCCGTTTCCAAAAGACCAATTCCACTTGCTGATATTGCTACCTGTCACGACAGAAAGGTCCTGGAAGTTTGGACACAATGGTGCGCAGCCTTTTAACTTATCCGCTACAAAGTCAACCGTTGGTTTATAGTTCACATATACGTCCTTCACCAGTGAATCAATACATCCAAAGGGCGTTCTAGCAACCAATGACACAGTATACTGGCCGCCCCCCGGGAAGGTGAATTGCGGATGTTGACCTGCACTCGCGCCAAGGCCATTGAAGTTCCACACCCAGTTCGGGTTTCCTCCCTGAATCTGCGTATAGTTTGTGAATTGCATCGGATCACCTTCACAGGTCTTTGACCTCGTCCAACTCACATTTGGTTGCGGATGAACGTTCACCGGAAGCTTCGCAGATCCAACGCAACCTTGATCTGATGTTGCTGTAAGTGTTACTGTATAACCTCCTGCAAAAGGGTAGTTATAGGTTGGGTGTTGCTGGTTAGAATATCCCTGCAGGTTGCCGAAATCCCAGCTGTAACCTGTAATCGTACCTGTTCCAATATTGGTATTGTTGGTAAACACCATTTGATTACCATAGCAAACATCCGCAGTAACGAAGGCCACATTTGGTGTATCGTTCACCGTTACCAACTGTGTTAGTGAATCCTTACATACTGACCCAGCACTGGTTACCAGTTTTACCTGATACGTACCTGGGGCAGTATACATGTACGTTGGGTTTTGAACAATGCTGGTACCAATTCCGTCACCGAAATCCCAGGTCCAACCTGCCGGTGGACCGGATGTAGTCGTGGATTGATCAGTAAACACCGTTGGGTTACCCAGGCAAACAGTTGTGGCCAGGAAATTTGAAGTAGCCGCTGGCCAAACAGTAACCTGATGCTGCACAGTGGCCACACATCCTCCGCTACTCGTAACTGTTAACGTAACAGTATACGTGCCGTGGTTGGGATATGTATACTGCGGGTGTTGTGCACCGCTGGTGCCCTGATTGTTACCGAAATCCCAAAACCAAGCAGTGATCTGACCTCCCTGAACGTTAGACAGGTCGGTAAAATTAACCGGGCTTCCAAAACATGCTGTATCATAGGTGAAGCTGGCGGTTGGTGTACAAGGAATTACTACTTGTTGTGTTATAGAGTCTACACATCCACCGTTCGAGTATACAATCAGTTTTACATTGTAAGTCCCACAGTTGGCGTAAACGTGATTTGGATTTTGTACCGCACTGGTATTTCCATCTCCGAAATCCCACGCCCATTGCGTAATGGTTCCATTGGCAATTGTACTCACATCAGTGAACGGTGTTGGATACCCATTACATTTTGGCACAACGGTAAATCCAGGATTGGGCACATCTTCAACCACAACGCAAATCGTAGTATCATCATCACACCCATTGATGGTCTTGCGTGCACGAAGGGTCACACAATACGTACCAGGTGCAGCATAGGTATGGGTAGGATTCTGCTGCGTGGAAATCGGAGATCCATCCCCAAAATCCCAGCTATAGAATAGTGGATTACCTCCTGTAGAATTATCTATAAAGGTCATTGGTGTACCTACACAAACAGATGCAGGAGGAATAAAGCTTGCAGTAGGTTTATTGATGTTGCAGGGAATGGTAAATGTTCCCGTTGAAGCAGGCATCATTCCACAAGCGTCCATGGTAAACGCAGAGTTACCAGAAATAACGGTGATGTTTACGGGCACCCCACATGGCACAGCCGGAAAGTCGTAATTGACCCAATCAAGATATAAGTTCATGCTGTTGGGACATGATGCAAAGATCACGGGGTTGGTATTACAACCTGGCAGTTGGTTCAATGGTGTATTCTGAACGTTGGTCAGCGGAGATCCTGTAGTAGTGGTTGTTATTCCACCCGTGGTTAGTGAAATAGTCATAGTGGTGGTACCCACTGCTTGATTTCCATGCCAATGCTCGATCCAAAGCCGAAGCGATCCTTGACAGTTAGCACAATACGCCATTTGAACTGAATGTGCGTACATTGAAATTGAAAAGCCTACAATACTTATAAGTGTTGCAGCTACCCGAAAGATTTGAGACAGTTTAGTTTTCATTGCATAATAGTTTAGGGTCAACACTACTTTTTATTCTTTATATAGTAGACGTTATAATATTTTATATGGTTGCCATTGTTCTTTAAAATATTTTATTCGTTTTATTAACAATTAGGGGTAGATATCAACATTAGCTAATCGATCAATTGGCTAATCAATACACGTAACACGTTGATTATCAGGAATAAATAATCAATTTCTTATACAGGTGCGAACGCACCCTCGAAACCGCAAATTGGGGCAAAAAAAATCCCTCCGAAGAGGGATTTTTCAATATTGGGAATTGTAGTTATTTCAATAAGGTAACCTTACCGCGGAATTCTTTGTGCTCTCCAAGAATGGTCTTACATACGATCAGGTACACAAACGTCTCCGTTTCGGTTTTCTGATCCTTGTACTTACCATCCCAGGCCGCGTCAAGTCCTTCGCCAACCCAGATCTTCTCACCCCAGCGATCGTAGATATAAGTAGTCATTTCTACGATACCGAAAGTTTCGGCTTTCCAGGTATTGTTGATAATGTCTGCCCCAGGTGTGAACGCATTTGGAATGTATACATGCCACACTGGAAGCACCTTAATAGGTTTCCAAGTACTGTCACGACATCCCCACTGGTTCTCCTCATACAGCCACACAATGTACTTGCCGGTATCCTGGTAAGTATGTTTTGGGTTCTTAGCTGCACTACCTGTACCGTCACCAAAATCCCACGTGTGGATCGTACCACCACCCGATCTGTTTTCAAACGTTACAGTTGAAGCATCCGCATTAACGATATCCGGATCAGGATTAAAGCTCGCGATTGGACGAGGGTAGACAGTAATATAGGCTGTCTTAGTCTCGATATCGGTACAACCTGAATCGGACGTTGCAGTAAGTGTAACATCAAATGTTCTTACAGAAAGCGTCTTGTTCTCATAACAGTGACTAACATCTGTACTTCCAAACGTATTTCCATCACCAAGATTCCATAGGTACGTTTCAATAGTACCTCTCGCAATTTGCGTCTGGTTAGTAAAGTCAGTACACAGAGGATGACATCCAGCCAGGTTGTTGGCTACAAAATCTGTCTCAGGATTATCATGTACGTGTACTTTACGCTCCATAGAATCCGGACATTGCGGAACAACCCATGAAACCATCTTAACAGTATACGTACCAGGTGCACCATAAATGTGCGTAGGATTCTGTTGTGTACTTGTGTTGCCATCACCGAAATCCCATGCCCAGTTCGTTACCGAATTAATAGGCGTTAATGACTGGTCCGTAAACTGGTTAGCAGTTCCTTCACACTCGTGTGTAACTGCAAACGCAGTAACTGGCTTGTTCTCAACAATGATTGTTCCTCGAGCCGTATCCCTACATTGGCCATCACCCGTTACCACCATTGTTACATTATAAGTTCCAGGTAAGCCATAGTTGTAAGTTGGGGCCGTAAGGTTAGACGTATCGTTTGAAACTGGCGGTGGAACACCAAAATCCCAAAGCAGATGCGTCATACTTCCCGGTGCTGCAATTGTTGACAGATCCTGGAAGTTTGCGATATCCCCAAAGCATATGGCCGAATCCATGGTCATGTTTGCTGTAGGCATCGTTGGAACGAATATCGCTTGTATAACCGAATCCACACATCCACCTGATGAGGTTGCCACAAGTTTGACATTGTAATTGCCCCCCACAAGGTATGTATGGGTTGGGCTCTGTTGGGTGGATGTATTTCCATCTCCAAAATCCCAGTTCCATTGTGTAATAGACCCAAATGTGATCGTACTTTGATCATTGAACTGTGTTGGTAGACCCGTACACTCAATATTGGCAGTGAAGTTTGGTGTTGGGTAATCCTCAACCGTTACCTGAATAGTTGTGTCATCAGGGCAGTTCAAAGAAGTAGTAACCGTAAGCTTTACGTTGTAGTTACCCGGAAGCGCATAAGTATGCGTAGGGTGCTGCTGCGTAGAGCTGTTACCATCACCGAAATCCCATAGCCATGTAATCTGACCAGCAGGACCTGACAGATCAATAAACTGCATTGGTGCTCCCAAACAAACGTTCAAAGGAGGAACGAAGCTTGCGCCTGCAGCCTGAACACATGGAATTGTAAAGTTTCCAGTAGATGCTGGCATCTGATTACAACCGTCAGTCGTAAATACCGTGTTTCCTGCAACCACTGTAATTGAGATAGGTACACCACATGGTACACCAAGGAAATCAAAATTCACCCAGTCGTTGTAAGTGTTAGCTCTACCTGGGCAAGAATAAAATACCACAGGTGCAGTTGTACATCCAGGTAACTGATTTAACGGTGTATTCTGAATGTTTACAATGGGAGGTCCTGTTGTAGTTGTTGTAGTTGCACCAACCGTTAATGAGATCGTCATAGTTGTTGACGAAGGTTGTGCAGCTCCGTGCCAGTGTTCCACCCAAAGTCGGAGGTTACCGCCACAGTTACCACAGTAAGCCATTTGCACTGTATGTGCATCAGCTACATTGTTGAAACCGCAAAAAGACACTATAACAAGTAGCAGGGGCAGTGTTCCTTTAAACAGTGATTTCATCGTTTTTCTTTTTAATAATGTGCGTAACGTGAGAGTCGTTTGGTATTTAGACGCAAATAGACACCATTAGGTTGCCTTAATTCTAAAGTTTTTTCTTTCTACAAAATTGCACAAAAAAAGGTCCCTTTCTAATAAGGGACCTTTTCAGGGAAATATTGTTCGAAATGTCTATTTCAATAATGTGACTTTTCCTCTGAATTCCTTGTGTTCACCAAGAATGGTTTTACACTCTATCATATAGACAAACGTCTCTGTTTCTGTTCTTTCTCCTTTATAGAATCCATCCCAGCTGGCATCAAGGCCTTCACCTTTCCATACCTGCTCACCCCATCGGTTGTAAACGTAGGTTGTCATTTCCACAATGCCGAAAGTTTCAGCTTTCCAACGATCGTTCTGAGCATCGCTGTTACCAGGAGTAAAGGCGTTAGGAATATGCACATGCCATACAGGATCCACACGGATGAGCTTCCACGTACTATCTCTACATCCCCACTGGTTCTCTTCATACAACCACACTACATATTTACCGGTATCCTGATAATCATGCTTTGGGTTCTTCGCGCTGCTTCCGGTTCCATCACCGAAATCCCATGTGTGGATCGTTCCACCACCAGAGCGGTTTTCAAAGTTCACGGTTGAAACATCGATTGTTACCACATCCGGGTCTGGATTGAATGAAGCTATGGGCACTGGATAAACTGAGATATAAGCGGACTTAGTCTCAACATCTGTACACCCTGAATCGGTTGTAACAGTAAGAGACACATCAAACGTTCTTACACCCATTCCAAAGTTCTCGTAACAGTGACTTACGTCAACCGAACCGAACAACGAGCCATCACCCATATTCCATGCATTCGTAACAATCTGTCCATTCGCCACCTGCGACTGATTTGTGAAGTTCGTGCAGTGAGGATGGCATCCTGCCAACACATCACCAACAAACTCAGCAACAGGGACATCATGCACATGCACCACTCTTTCCATTGAATCCGGACAAGCTGGATGCACATAAGAGATCATCTTAACCGTGTAAGAACCAGGTGCTCCATAAGTATATGTCGGATTCTGAATAGTACTTGTACCGGCACCGTCACCAAAGTCCCACATCCAGTTTGTAACACTGTTTATAGGTGTTAGCGACTGGTCTGTAAACTGGCTTGCTGTTCCCTCGCATTCATGTGTAACCGCGAAGGCTGTAACAGGCTTGTTCTCAACGATGATCGTTCCGTAAGCCGTATCTCTGCACTGGCCATCACCCGTTGCAACAAGCGTTACAGTATAAGTACCTGGCAAACCGTAGTTGTACGTTGGCGTACCCAGATTAGATGTATCGTTCGAAACGGGTGCCGGAACACCAAAATCCCAAAGCAGATGTGTCATATTACCTGGTGCGGCAATTGTTGACAGATCAGTGAAATTGGCAACATCACCGAAACATATGAACGAATCGAGCGCAAGGTCAGCCGTAGGACTGGTTGGCACGGATATCTGCTGCGACACCGAATCGACACACCCTCCAGATGAGGTTGCTATAAGTTTGACCGTGTAATTGCCCCCTACCAGATAGGTATTCGTTGGATTTTGTTGAGTAGACGTATTGCCATCCCCAAAATCCCAATTCCATTGTGTAATAGATCCAAAAGTGATCGTACTCTGATCGGTAAATGTAGAAGGTGTTCCAGTACAACCAATCACTGAGGTAAAGTTAGGTGTAGGGTAATCCTCAACCGTAACCTGAATTGTAGTGTCGTCTGGACAATTCAATGAAGTGTTAATGGTAAGTTTTACGTTGTAGTTTCCAGGAGCAGCATAGGTATGTGTGGGATGTTGATTGGTATCAATTGGACTATTATCACCAAAATCCCATTGCCAGGTAATCTGACCTACCGGTCCGGACAAATCAATGAACTGCATTGGTGTTCCAAGGCAAACATTCAACGGTGGCACAAAGCTCGCGCTCGCTGCCTGCACACAAGGAATTGTAAATGTACCTGTAGACGCAGGCATCATTCCACAACCATCCGATGTAAATGCTGAGTTACCGGAAACCACAGTAATGGATACCGGAACTCCGCAAGGCACACCCAGGAAGTCGTAGTTCACCCAATCCAGATATGTATTCATATACGTTGGACAAGAAGCGAACACCACCGGTGGAGTTGTACATCCAGGCAACTGATTTAAAGGTGTGTTCTGAAGGTTCGTCAACGGTGAACCTGTAGTTGTTGTGGTCGTTGCTCCAACTGTTAGGGAGATCGTCATTGTAGTTGTTGACGGACTAGCAGTGCTATGCCAGTGCTCTACCCAAAGGCGAAGGTTACCACCACAATTACCACAGTAAGCAAGCTGCACAGAATGCGCTTCCGCAGTGTTGTTAAAACCACAGTAAGACACTAATACAAGTAGCAGAGGCAGTGCTTTTTTAAACATCTTTTTCATCGTTCCTTGTTGTTAATGATGTTCGCAACGCGAGAATTGTTTCGGTAGTTAGACGGTTATGCCTGACCGATGGTTGCCTATTACGAAATAAAATTTCGCAATGGCATCAGATTGACTGAATACAACCCCGCTATTCCCTTGTTTCCTAGCAAGGTACGTATAGTTTGCGAATATATAGAACCGAGGCATGCACCTTCAGTTTTATATAGGATTGCTAACAAAATAAGGGGGTTAAAACGAAAAAAGGCCGCATAAAACATGCGGCCTCCAAACTAAATACTGTTTCTGTTATTTAAGGAGCGTTACCTTACCCCAGAATTCCTTGTGTTCGCCAAGAATAGTGGTCATTTGAACTCTCCAAACAAAAGTTTCCGTTTCTACTCGTTCACCCTTAACCATTCCATCCCATGAAGCATCTAATCCTTCGCCTTTCCAAACAAGGCCACCCCAACGATTAAATACGGTTGTAGTGATATCAAGTACACCAACTGTTTTTGGTCTCCACCTATCATTTATACCATCAGTATTACCAGGCGTATATGCATTGGGGACATAAATCTGCCATACAGGATCAACGCGTACGTTTTTCCAGGTACTATCTCTACAACCCCATTGGTTTTCCTCATACAGCCAAACTGTGTAAGTACCTGTATCTGGGAAAATATGGGTTGGGTTCTTGCTTGTACTGCCTGTAGCGTCACCAAAATCCCACGTATGCTGGGTACCGCCTGTTGACTCGTTGTCGAACCAAATTTCCGGTGCATCAATATTCACTAAAGGTGGATCTGGATTAAATGCGGCCACTGGGTTCGGATAAACCGTTATGTATGCCGATTTACTTTCGGTATCTGTACAACCAGAGTCTGTAGTAACCGTAAGTGTTACATTAAACGTCTCTACGGTCAATCCAGGATTCTGATAGCAATGATTCACATCCTGAGTACCGTAAGAAGTTCCATCGCCCATAGTCCACTGGTTCGTAACAATGAGCCCGTTTGCTACAACAGACTGGTTAGTGAAATCAGTACAGTGAGGATGGCAGCCGGCCACTTCATCAGCCTCAAATTCGGCTACGGGAACATCATGTACGTGTACAATCTTTTCCAACGAATCCGGACACGAAGGATGATCCCAGGCTATGAGCTTCACAGTATAAGACCCTGGATTTACATAGGTATGTGTTGGATTCTGCGTGATGTCTGTATTCCCATCTCCGAAGTCCCAATTCCAATTGGCTACTGCAGGAACCGGTGTGGTTGATTGATCTGTAAATTGTTGTGCCGTTCCGTGACATTCATGTGACAGATTGAAATCTACCACAGGCTTGTTACCTACCTCAATCGTTCCTCTGGCGGTATCCACACATTGGCTATCACCCTGAACAACCAGCGTAACATTGTATGTACCCGGCATTCCGTATTGGTAAGTTGGCGTAGGCAAATTAGAGGTATCATTGTTTACAGGAGGAGGCACGCCAAAGTCCCAAACTAAATGTGTCATTCCACCAGGAGCAGCTATCGTTGATAAATCGGTAAACTGCGCTTGATCTCCAAAGCAAACAAACGTATCCATAGTTAAATCTGCTGTTGGAGAAGTAGGAATAAATATGGTACGAGACGTAGAATCCACACAGCCACCTGAAGATGTTGCTATCAACTTAACTGTGTAAGGACCACCCACTGTATACACGTTGGTTGGATTCTGTTGCGTGGAAGTATTTCCATCGCCAAAGTCCCAGAACCAGCTTCCAACTGTACCAAATGTTATTGTACTTATATCGGTAAACGCTGTTGGGGTACCAGTACAACCCCTAACAACAGTATAACCAGGCTGCGGAACATCTTCTACTGTTACCTGAATTGTAGTATCATCAGGACAGTTCAATGACGTGGTAACCGTCAGCTTTACATTGTAGTTTCCAGGAGCAGCATAAGTATGTGTGGGATGTTGCTGCGTAGATGTATTTCCATCGCCAAAATCCCAAAGCCAGGTAATCTGACCTGCCGGAGAGGATAGATCAATGAACTGCATCTGACCACCCAGACAAACGTTCAAAGGAGGAACGAAGCTTGCCCCCGCCTGCTGAACACAAGGAATTGTAAATGTTCCTGTAGATGCAGGCATCTGGTTACAACCATCCGAGGTAAATGCCGAGTTTCCAGAAACCACGGTAATGGATACCGGAACACCGCATGGTACAGCCAGGAAATCGTAGTTAACCCAATCATTGTAAGTATTTGCTCTTCCCGGGCAAGAATAGAATACCGTTGGAGCAGTAGTACAACCTGGCAATTGACCAATAGGCACATTCTGAATATTGGTAAGCGGAGAACCAGTAGTCGTAGTGGTATTTCCGTTTACGGTCAGTGAAATGGTCATCGTGGTAGTTCCGGGATTGGCAGTTCCGTGCCAATGTTCAATCCACAATCGCAGATTACCTCCACAGTTACCACAATAAGCCATCTGAACAGAATGGGCATTAGATGTATTATTAAAACCACAGTACGACACGATAACTAAAAGGAGAGGTAGTGTGTTTTTGAACAGTGATTTCATGTCAGATCAAGTATGTGCTTCGTAAATCTTTTGTCAAAGACGGTAGCATTCACCTCAACGTTGCCTCATGTGAATAACTAATTTCTCTTCACAGTATTAAATGTACGAAACAAGAGCCAGTGGGGGTGAATGGTTATTTCACCTTCTCCAGAACAAAATCTTTGTATCTCAATAGGTTACAACTTTTATTTTCGTAACCACTCTCTAATCCCGTCTTAAAAAAGGTGAAATCAGAGATCATGCCGGTTCGAGGATTATTTGCCAGCAATTCTTGGAATCCTACTCCGTAATTCTGAAGCATGGAGAAGAAGTAGAAACCAACATCGGCACCCAGCAACGCATACTTGGTAGGGTGCTTCTCTTTCTCGTGAAATTCTGCAACTATTCTCTTGTAATCGGGGTGGTCGGTCTTTGGGTGGAGGTAGGTTGTAAGATGTACATTAAGTATATGGTAGTAGTCCATATCAATGTTGTCAAACTTGGTCCAATTCTCCATTCCAATCAACGTAACTCTCTCTTCTTCGAAATCCTTACTTAGCTTCGTCATGATATCGGTGATGAAGCTCAGGTTATTGGAAGGCACGAAAATCAGATTTCGCTTGTCACCCCGAATCTTACCCCTGACCGCTCCAAAGGAATACCGCGAGCCCGTCCACTCAACCTCCTGAACATTCCTCAACATCGAATCCCTTCCCATGGATGCCAGAATAGATTTAAGGTTCTTCTTGAATGCTTCTGCTAGCTGAACCTCATCCGGCTTCTTTGTTCTTACAATCAGAATGTTCTCATCAACAAAAGAGTCCGCAACAAACTTTGCCGCCATCTGCATCTGGAGAATCTTGGAAGTTGCCACTTTGATCATGTTCGGATTTCCCAGCAACGACCTATTGCTTTGAGGTACTGGAGCAACCAACTTGATTTGCTTCTCCTTGGAGTAATCTGCAATTAGGTCGAAGTTCTTTGGATAGAAAGGACCTATGATCATATCAACATATTGAAGCTGACCGCTTCTAATCAACTTTTTGACCTTGCCAGTATCATTGGCTGTATCAAATACTTTAAGCTCAATTTCAGCTCCCCTTCTGTTCAGAGAGTCTGCTGCAAAACCCAACCCGGAAAGAAACTCCACTGCCGCTCTTGAGCGAACATACACTGTAGGTTTTTCCGAAGCTTTCCGCTTCTCCTCCATCAACTTGTTCTTGTAGTAGTAGAATGGAAGGAGCACAGCAACCGTGTACTTCTTTTTAAGTTCAGGCTTAAAGCTTATCTCAATAGCAGAATCCAGTTTCGTGTTAACCAATGTACCGCCCGTTTCAACCTTCTTATGAGGAATCAGGATGCTCTGCCCTTCTTTTAATCCACTGGCAAGCTTACCATCATTGATCTTCTGAATGGCTTCCACAGATACCCCGTATTTCTTGGAAAGTCCGTACAGTGTTTCTCCTTTTAACACTGTGTGAGGAACCGCATCTTTGACCACGGCTGGTTTCACATCTTCGTCATTCTTCTTCTGGATCTTCGCGATAGGAATGCGCAGCTTCTGTCCAATACTAAGGCCCTTGTCAAGCTCTGGATTCTCCGCTTGTATATCACCAAATTTGATGTCGTACATCTTAGCGATACCGTAGGCCGTCTCTCCCTGCCTTACTTCATGTACCAAGTAATTACCGTCTATCTCTACCTGCTGGTTATTGATAGCTTCCTTCGAATCCCTCCTGAGTGGCACTAATATCTTCTGCCCAATAGACAGCCCATTGGCCAATCCAGGGTTGCTCTTTTTGATGACATCGATCGGTGTATTGTATCGCTTGGAAATAGCATACAGGGTATTGCCTTTCTCCACGGTGTGGGAGATGTACTTCTTCTTGTTGATCTCAACTATCTCAACCAGCGTATCAGATTGCGCTGAAACACCCAGAGTAAGTACGACCAGAAGGATCGAAATGTATGTATGTAATTTCCTCAAGTTATTCCCACTCTATGGTAGCAGGTGGCTTGGAACTGATATCGTAGACCACCCTGTTAATACCTTTCACTCGATTGATAATGGAGTTTGAAATCTCTGCCAGGAACTTATATGGCAGGTGACACCAGTCTGCTGTCATACCATCTGTAGATGAAACAGCACGAAGTGCAACCGCTTGCTCATAGGTTCTTTCATCTCCCATAACGCCAACGGATTGCACAGGCAACAGAATTGCTCCTGCCTGCCAAACATCATCATATAAACCGTGTTCCTTCAAACCGCTAATAAAGATATGGTCTACCTCTTGCAAAATCTGTACCTTTTCTGGAGTGATGTCTCCTAATATCCTGATTGCCAGACCAGGACCAGGGAATGGATGGCGTCCCAAAAGCTGTGCCGGTAAACCTAATGCAGCTCCTACCCTTCTTACCTCATCCTTAAACAATAGCCGCAACGGCTCCACCACTTTCAATTTCATGTAATCCGGCAAACCTCCCACGTTATGGTGAGATTTGATTGTAACGGATGGACCACCTGTGGCAGATTGCGATTCAATCACATCCGGATATATCGTTCCCTGGCCAAGCCACTTCACATCTTGAATGAGGTGTGCTTCATCATCAAACACATCAATGAACTTATTTCCAATGGCCTTTCTCTTCGCCTCCGGATCTGTGATTCCAGCCAACACTTCATAAAACTGACCTGATGCATCAACACCTTTAACGTTCAATCCCAATCCTTCGTATTGCTTGAGCACATCTTCAAACTCGTTCTTCCTCAGAAGACCATTATTAACGAAGATGCAGTATAGCTGTTCACCAATCGCCCGATGGAGCAACATAGCAGCCACAGAAGAATCGACTCCTCCTGACAGGCCAAGTACTACCTTATCATCACCAAGTTTGTTCTTTAGATCTGCCACCGTTTCATCTACAAACGACTGTGGTGTCCAGTCCTGTTTACATCCACATATATCAACAAGGAAGTTCTCCAGAATCTTGCTGCCTTCCTCTGAGTGGTATACCTCCGGATGAAACTGTATTCCATACCTGGCCGAATCCGCCAGCTGAAAACCAGCGATAGCAACATCTTCAGTACTTGCAATCACATCCACACCATCCCCTGGATCCAATATGGTATCTGCATGCGACATCCATACCTGACTTCCCGTAGAGACATTCTTGAAAAGAGGATTCTGGTCATTTACTTTGACTAAATGCGCCCTGCCATATTCCCGAATTTTACTCTGCTCCACATTCCCTCCATTCTGAAGTGCCATCCATTGCGCACCGTAGCATATTCCTAGCAGCGGTTGTTTATCTAACTCACCATTGATCTTAGGGCTAGGCGCTTCTTCTTCACGAACAGAATGTGGACTTCCTGAAAGGATCACACCTTTCCAGTCATCCATGTTCTCCGGCACATAATCGTAAGGCCAGATCTCGCAGTAGACATTCAATTCACGAATTCTTCTTGCAATGAGTTGGGTGTACTGGGAACCAAAGTCAAGAATTAAAACCTTATCAGACATTCAGCAGGGCTTTTCATTAATGAGCACACGAAGTAAATACCTTTTAAACAAGGAAAAAAAGGATGTTGAAAATTCTCTCACGTCTGTGGAATAAAAAATAACGTTGAGTTGATATAAGAAAGCTGAATATCAGTTACTTTGGTAGTGAAGTGAACATCCTATAGAAGGTTTCCCGCTCTCCCTTCCAAACCGCTTCCTACTAGCACTATCGTGAGATTTACTGCACTCATACTGGGTTTGTTGTGCGCTGCTATGGTTTCAGGGCAAGTTTGTCAGACAGGCATCCTGAATGGCGCAACTACTAACTGCGCAACCCATACCTCCCTGGGTTGTGGTTGCTTGTCAGGGTGTGACCTGTCATCCATAGGTGGCTCCAATTGCTGTGGCCAAACGGGAAACTGTTCAGGCGGACACAGACAAATGAGGTTCTCATTATTGATCCCTAACAATTGTAGAGTTACGGTCACCGGAGAATTCAAGAACAGAACCGGGGTTGATCCATCCTGTACGGCCTCTGGCGCGGATGGCAACACAACGAGTGGGGACCGATTGCGGGTTTACGTTCACACCAATACGGGAAAAGCCTGGCAAACGGGAAGCTCAAATGCATCACTCATTGATTCGGAAACCATTACGGGCAATGGCAGCGACTCTGTGGTGGTAGAAGGATGGTCTAACCGTGCGGATGAAGTTGTGACTTTTGACGTGACCTATGTGGCCGGAGGTGCCAATTGTGGGGCAAGCTGCGGTGCGCTACCGGTAGAATTGGGGACTTACAATATTGCCTACAACGACCGTTCAGGAGCAGTTGATCTAACCTGGATTACCTTATCTGAAATCAATAATGAGCAATTCATTATTCAAAGAAGTGCAGACGGTAAAACATGGTTTGATATCGGCCAGATTCCGGGAGCAGGAAACAGCAATGTTGCGCGTCATTACAAGTATTCAGATGAAAATCCACTGGCGGGTCTTGCATACTATCGATTGAAACAAATCGATTTCAACGGCAAGTACCATCTCAAGGAAATATTGTTTGTTGCCACACCTCTGCACAATATTCAGATGCATCAGGATGCATGGAATCTACACCTGGAAACAGACAATCCTCGGGGGTTAGGAATGGTGAGCGTATATGACATACAAGGTCAGCTACTAAAGACGGTGGATGTTAATCGCACTTCTGTTCGCATCCCTTTGGAAGGATTAGGCACTGGCCTTAAAATCCTGAGAATAGTGGAAGGAGACCGCTTGCTCACCAAACGTTTTCTAATTACCCCTTGATGATCTTTACCGTATGGTCTTCAGTGGAAATGGCCTCGTAGATATCTTCGACAACTGTATTTCCAAATCGGAGGAGACATTCCAGAGTAGTCGTTGATCGATCCTGTAATCCTCCGTCAAACTCGTGGAACAGGTGCTTCAACTCTTTCACGGGTTTATCGTGTTTACTCTTGATTTGCCGGTCTACAGCCTTTGCTAGCTTGTCTACGTCTTTGCAAATCCTGGCACCCATCGCTTCCACCTGTTGTTCCAATTCCGGATGATCGGTCATGGCATCCCTGAGCTGCTTCAAATAAGCGTGAGTGATGTCGGAAATAGGTGGAAGATCGTTTTCGGGAACAACCACTTTCTCTTTAATCACCATGTCCGCATCTTTCACCAACGCTTCTCCATCCAGATTAAACTCCTCCATAGTCTTTACACTTCGCTGACCAAGAATGGCTACTGTGGCACGCGGCCAGATTACCGGCATGGGAACACCAAAAGCCTCAAATCCAGCCCTTAATTGCAACCAATAAGCTACTTCTCCAGGACCGCCCACATACGCAAGATTTGGAAGGATGGTCTCTTGATACAGCGGTCGGAACAAAACATTCGGACTCAAATCCACTGGTTGATGAACTTCGCTTTGATCGGCATTAGCGGTGAACTTAACTCGATTCTGCGATGCCAAATTGAACAGATTTACATCAGAAACAGGGGCCTGGATATGATAGTCCTGATCCTGTATTTGCGACTCCGTATCACCGATAGCGCCCTTGAGTTTACTTGACGCCAACTCCTCCCTCATTTGCGCTTCAAACAAATCCTTCAAAGCGGAATCATCACCATCTAAAATGAGGAATTGATATGCTTCCAATAGACTGTACCAAAACCTGGCTGTTGCGTCTGCCAATGTGCCAGAAGCATAAGCCCGCTTAACCATGTCAGCAAGCTCACGTCCATTACCTTCTTCACGTAACATATCAACGAGGCCGGAAACTTCCTGATCAAATTGTTCTACATCAGCTCTTCCTACAGGTCCGTGCACATCATTCTCCAGACGAATTTCCTTCTCGAAGATCTTTAGTGATCTCACTTCTTCATAATCGTGATCTTCTGAGGCCAACCAAAACACCGGAACGAAATTGTTCTCTGGATAGCGGGCTTTAAGTTCCGCTGCGAGTTTCACAACCGACAATATCTTGTTCACTACGAACAGTGGCCCTCCGAACACACTGAGCTGATGACCCGTGGTTACGGTATACGTGGATGTTTCAAGCAGTGTATTGATGAGATCTGTTCTATCCAATCCCCACTGAATATGCTGTCGCTTCATAACATCAACCAGGACTCCACGGGTTGACATTGGAAAGTTCTCACGCGCAGAGATGGCTCCATGGAATGCATCCATGTTAGGCTCGTATGCAGCCAACTTCAGCTTTAAGTTCCCCTCGATGTAATCGAGAAAAAGTGGCTTGAATTTACCCGTACTTCTATAGGGTATGGACATCGTCATTTCTTCTTCTTGTTCTTCCCTTTCTTATCTGGATCCTCATGGAAGAAGTATCTCAGATCAAGGGTAAGGTAATTACCCGAAAGCTGCATGTTGGCTGCAGGTAACAACTTATGTCGGGTATTGGTAATCCTCGTAACCGCAATATTGTTCACCGGGGTATGCAAACTTGCACCAAGGTAGAAGTAACCTGATTTAGGTGTGCGGTACTCAAATCCCACATTGGCGTTCAGGGAGGCCTGAAACAAACTGGTTCGATCGGTAAAGCTGCTGAAGTTGTCTTCAGCTGTTTGAACATCACTGGGATAATAATCAAGAGTTCCACCCAACGATGCGTTCATGAAGAGTTCTTCACCCAACTGAATGTATATCAATGCTGAAACCGGGAACTCGTACCCAATGAATCTAAAATCATCCGTTTCCGAGAATATGCTATCTGTATCTGCCGCAGCTATATTATAGTTCCGTTGTACAAAATTGATCCCCGCTTCAATAGACCACATCTTAGAAAGCCCCCTGCGCACAATCATTCCGAATCCATATCCAAACTTTGGGTCCAGCTGAAATGTGCTGTTCAGCGAATCCGCGTTCTGCTGACCAGTCTGCATAATGGTGCTGGGAAGGATTGGCTTGAATTGCAATCCAACAGTAGTAACGCGTTGCTGCCCGAATACCAGAACGGTGCTTAGCAGCAAGACGATCGTAATGCTATTTTTGATATTCCACATGGAATTCAGTGTAAAGAAACTAATCATTTTCCTGGGTACAAACGCAATAATTGCTGTGTTATTCGCGTACGCTCAACATAGAAGGGGGCATACGTTCTGGAAAGCATGGATACAATCGTTCATTGCCTCATGTGGATTATCTTTACTTGCAATCAAACTATTTGACCTCTGATATGTCGAACCACGAAAGTCACCTCAACCTTATCAAAATATTCCATTACATCATGGGCGGACTAGGATGTTTATTTGGATTCTTCCCGCTTATATACGTTGTGATGGGGCAATTGGTGTTAAGAGATGCCGGGCCAATGGCCGGTGAATTTGGAAACACACATGACGAGGTATTCGCCAGGAATATGATGGGTACTATGTTCACGATTCTTGGTGCGGTCATGTTCATCATATTTGAGGCGGTGGCAATCTGCGTACTGTTATCTGCCAAGTTCATTAAAGAAAGAAGGAAGTATTGGTTCACTTTCGTACTGGCATGCTTGATGTGCCTGAGTGCCCCATTTGGAACAGCCCTGGGAATCTTCACCATCATCACTTTGCTTAGAAAAGAGGTTAAGGAAGTTTATGGCGTAAGCCTATGACGCTTTAATAGCGCCTAAGATGGCCAGCGTAAGGATAAGCGCTGAAATAATAAACACCAGTATTCTCAGCGGTTTATCGGCAATAAATTTCTTTCGAAACTTACCAATGGTAAGGTTGTTTAGGTACTCCGTTCTCTTGAAATCCACACGTTTGGTTGCCACATAATAGACGGTCTTTCCTGATCTGTCCATATCTGATTCAAACCAAATGTCTTCTTTGCGCAACAGCTCCATGAAGTACTCCGAGCGTTCCTTTTCATAGTAATGGAACACAATGATGTACTCCTGTGTAGGGTGGTCACGAAAATTGGTGAAGTCGAGAAAGTCAATGTGAAGTTGATCTTTCATCAGTTGGAAATTCGCAGTTTCCGACCAACGATCAATCTTTTGTTGCGAGAACATCCGTTCAGCTCGCAAAGCTGATTCACTGTCATACCGTACCGCTTAGCGATCTTGTACATGAAGTCGCCACGTTGAATGGTGTGAAACTTCTGTCCTTTTGGGATGGCAAGATAAGTGTAACCCGAACGCTTCAGGATCAGTGTATCATTGAACAGCTGCTCCTTCTTCAGGTTAATGATGTGTTTAGGATTCAACGGTTTACCCTTGAACCTCATTTCAAAATGCAGGTGGCTACCGGAAGACTGACCAGAGCTACCACCAAGGCCAATGATTTGTCCAGCTTCTACCACATCGCCAACCTTCACCTTAAATCTATGAAGATGGGCATACAATGTCTCAAGCCCGTTGTAGTGTCTAACGATTACTACACGTCCATATCCTTCGTGGTACCTGGCAAGCCTAACCATTCCATCAAAGGAGGCCCGAACGGGATCCCAGACCTGAAGATCGAAATCGATCCCATGATGGTTCTTTCCATTTCTAAATCCGAAATAGGATGTAATGATCGTAGTATCGAGCGGATGATAGTAGGTACAATTACTGATCGAATCGCTAAGTACAAGCGTTACCGATGTATCGTTGGCTGCGATCGACTCATCGTAATGGAAAATGTTGTAGTTGTCCCATCGCTGGTAAAAGGATTGGGCCGGGTACTTTGATGTATCGTAGAATGCAGTGAGAGAATTGTAGTAATCGTGATGCAGCAATCTGTTCTCTGCGTAAGCATTGATCTTCTTGATCATCTCATAAGGGATGGACTTGGTATCCAACAAAGAATCCACCAGGTCGATGATCTCCTCCCCTGACATGTTCTCTATACCCTCTGCAATTGGATCGGTTGAGCTAACAACCAGTGCCGCCACAGTATCTCTATCGCTGCGCGGGGGTGTTGCAAAAAGTAATGAGGGGAGCAACCAAATCAACAATATCGAAACCCAACACTTCATGTTTATTCGCCACAGACCCTATAAGTCTGATTGTTAATTCTGTTGGTAACGAAGATAGCAAAATCGGTAAACATTGATTATCAGTAAAATACATGTTTATAACATCTTAATAACCATCAGATTTTTTATATATTCGGCAAAAATCTACACGATGAAAGCTGTAAAGATCATTCTTATCATCCTTGTTGTAGCAATCCTAGGACTTGTAGGATATCTGGCTACACTGCCTGGTGAATATTCAGTGGAGCGAAGCATTGAGATCGAAAGACCAGCAGATTTGGTTTACGGAATTGTAAGCGACTTCGAGCAACGTGGTGCATGGTCGCCATGGGATCAGAAAGACCCTGACATGAAGCGTGAGCTTGGTGAAACTACGGTTGGATTGGGCGCATACTACGCATGGGATGGAAATGACAGTGTAGGAACAGGTTCGATGGAGATCGTTGAAACAACTGCTCCTTCGTACATCAAGACGGAACTAAAATTTACAGCGCCTTGGGAATCTTCATCTATCGTAGAGTGGAAATTTGAAGAAGCAGATGGAAAGACCATTGCATCATGGACCAATACTGGTGCCCTTCCATTCTTTATGAGATGGATGAAGATGGATGACATGTTAGGACCTGAATTTGAGCGTGGTCTTAAGATGTTAAAGGAATATGCGGAGAATGTAGAGGTTGCTCCGGCCATTGATGCTGAGGTAACGTCACTTGACCAGCCGATGTGGTTGCTTACACTGCGTGAAGAAGCTGGACCTGAAATGATGGATTCCATTCATACCAAGTTATTCGCTAAACTTCAAATGTATGCCGAAGAGAAAGGATGGAGCGCTGCTGGCGCACCGATGGCGATCAACCACCAATGGGACGAATCAGGAATTGATCTTGAAGCAGGCATTCCTATCACAGACTCTGTGGAAGTTGAGGAACCTTTCATGCTGAAAAAATCTTACATGGGTTCAGTTGTCAAGCTAAAACATATGGGACCTTACAGCGGCCTTGGTAATGTGCACATGGACATGAAAAAGTGGATTGACATGAACGAGAAGTCTATCTCGGGACCATCGTGGGAAGTATACCTATCCAATCCAGGACAAGAGCCTGACAGCAACAAATGGGAAACTGAGGTTTATTATCCGATCGAAGGATAATGAGGTACCTACTTACCATTTTCATACTCGTTGGGATTGGGCTTAGTAATGACATTACGGCTCAAAACACTACTACAGTTGATGCTGCATTAACAGGTCAGAAGAAAGGCAGTCACGCCATTCTTGAAATCAGGTTGAACAAGGAAGACGAGTTCCGCACACTTGATGGTTCATCATCCAGTGTAACCAGAGTGGCCATATTCAATGGTGAGAACCAGGAAAAACAGATTGTCTCCAGGAAATTCGAAGGTTTCAATGACGTGATCAAATACCTCAACCAGGCGCGTAAGCTGGGCTGGAAGGTGAAAGAAACCTATCAGGTGAAAGGAGAATCACTCCTGATCATCCATTACCTATTGTACAAAAAGAAGTGAGGCAGCCATTGCTGACTGCCTCTTTGCTGCTACGTACTTGATCGAACGGATTACTGAAAACTGAATCGATCAACTTTAAGTACTTCTCCCTTTTGGTTAATTGCTCTTACCAGGTACATTCCTTTGGTTAGTTCATTCTTCTCGAACTGTACCTTGTTGTTATAAGCTCTCTCAGATCTTACCAGCTTACCGGTCATGTCAAATACATGCACCATGTCCAGCGTTTCATCTCCATCCCATTTCACGTTAACGAAGTGGATAGCAGGATTTGGATAGACCGTCATATCTCCTTTAGAAACGATTGGAAGCACAATAGGATCAACAGGTGTTGGATCAGCCTCTTCATCTGCTGGAGCTTCGGGTTCATCGTTCACATCAACAATCTCGATCTCTACCCTTCGGCTAACAATGTGAATGGCTTGTAGATCGCCTGTTAGCTTACAAGGCTTCAAAGGCTTTATAGGTTCATCCACAATAAGTTCAACTTCCTCGTCTTCGATCTCCGTAACGATCTCGCTGGTGAGTTCATCGATAATGTTTACAACTGGCTCATCCACGTGCTCTTCGATTGCCTCCAATCCTTCAACCTCTCCCCAAAGAATGGTTTGCTCTTCAGGTGTTTCCGTAAACTTCACATCAATTTCTCCATCAACGATCGTCTCATCAATCTTCGTTACTTCAACCGGAACCTTCGGTTCAACCTTCTTACACTTACACCTTACATTAGGTTTCCCTGTAACAGTGGAAATATCGTTTACAATGGTTACCGGGTTGTGGGTTTCAGGAACATCAACAATGATGTTGCCCGTATTTCCCGCAACTACCAGATCAGAAAACCTACCATCCACAACCTTAACATTGTCAACTTGTGTTTGCACCACCTGAAGACCAGCAATTGGTTGGTCGTTCACAGGGTTGTATGACGGTGCCATTCTTCCATTGATAAACACGTTGCCATCTTCGTTGGCCGGATACGGATCTATCAGGTTGATACCATCTATAATGACGTTATCTACAGGTTGTTGGATTGCCATGGTTTTAGTGATTACCTGCTTATCCATCAATTCTCTTTCAGGACGTTCATTAGCCTCAAGCTTGGTAACATTCTCTGGTTGGAAATTGAAGTTGATCTGATCAAACCTTTTGTGGTAAACCACATTTCCATCGCTATCGTAGCATGGACAATTGCAGCATGTCTGAATGCAAGGCCTGGTTTTCTTTTCAGCCGGTTTATTGACGATCAAATCAACCATGCAATTTGTTCTTTTTACATATTGGTGTTGAACAGGCGTTTTCGTGACCGGTTGCTTGAAATCCCAAATCACCGGTGGCTCATTCTTCACCTGAACGGTCTCCTCACATTCGAAATGTTCACCCGTGATAGTGGTAACATTAAACGTTCTGGTTTCATACTGCGTTGGATTAACAGTAGTTACCGGTGCAATCCTTTGCACCTTTTCCTGCTTAACGGGTGCAGGAAGTTTACAGATGATCCTGCATTTGTTCTTGTTCTGCGCGAATGCACCCCCAAAAACAAGTAACGACATGGGTAACAGAAGTAGAAGTTTCTTCATCATATAATCTTTGGTTCGTCCTTTAGATGCATGAGTAAACCTTTATCCATAAATGTAGTCTAACCAATTGTCGCATAATCATTAACTTGGCATAAGGCCGCTAGTCAACCTGCTGAATATGAAATTCTTATCTCGATTTTTACTCGTATCCACGCTCCTGCTCGGTGCGCAGATTTTCGCACAAAACCTGAAGCCATCCATTGGCATCGGTTCTCTACCTGCAGATACGGACACCATTTGTACCATCCCATTGTACACAGGAAGCTTTTATACAAGCGGTTATCAGAATGGCGATACAGTTCCTGACTTTACGCTATACGACATGAACGGGACACCATGGAATCTTGCAACAGAACTTGGTAAAGGAAAACCCATATTGCTCGTTGCAGGGTCTTACACGTGTCCGGTTTTCAGAAACCAGGTGGCCACGATCAACAACATTTATAACAACCTCAGCTCGCTGGTTACTGTAGTGATCGTGAATGTAGTTGAGGCACATCCAACTGATCCAAGTCCTTACAGCGGAACAGTGTGGATCACCAGCGCTAACCAATCAGCAGGCATCCTGTTCGCACAACCCACCACCTACGGTGAGCGAAAGGCGGTAGTAGATAGCATGCTCAACGCGATGACCATCAACGCGCCCATACTGATAGATGGGCCATGTAATAACTGGTGGCTGAACTATGGTCCTGCGCCCAACAACTCTTACCTGATCGATACTACAGGTATTATCTTCAGTAAGCACGGATGGTTCCACAAAGCTCCGGATGACATCTACTGCGACATTGATTCCATGCTGAACACCACAACAGGTTATTGCAACACCGCTGGCAACAACGGAACATTTTCTTACAGCTTCGATGCGGACACCATAGATTACGGCTGGCCAACATCAACGCTGGAAGTGCATGGAACTATAACTAACCTATCCAGCACCAACAATGTATCCGTGCATATCAGAAAACTACAGAAGAACTATCCGATCACATGGGGAACTGCACTGTGTGCTGTGGTTTGTCATTCTCCCAATGAAGACACAACCACAGTCATTATCCCTCCATCGGGTACGCAGAAGTTTATCTTCTATTTTTATACAGACTCTATTCCAAGCATTGGGCACTGTCGCATAGGATTCAGAAACAACAATCAGCCCAGCAATCAATTCGCATTCAACCACTGGGGTCGAACGGATTCAGTACTGGCATCTACGTATTATATGGCACCGGAGCATGTGCAGGTATATCCTAACCCTGCTGAGAACATGCTGAAAATAGATGGCCTCGATAAATCGGTTTACTACGAATTCCAACTTCACGATATGTCGGGAAGAGTTGTACTGACCGACTACATTGATCGAACCGGAGTAATAAGACTAAACCGCTCATTGATAGAAGATGGCATTTACCTTTACAGCCTGCGCGACAACGGCAGGCAGTTGGTTCAAGGTAAATTGGTTTTAAAGTGACGGAGGAACCCCTCGTAAGTATTCTAATGCCGGTGCGCGATGCCGGTGACTATCTATCTGAATGCCTTATGAGCATTCAAGGGCAGTTGTATACCCATTGGGAACTATTGGCAGTTGATGATCATTCCAAAGATGGATCAGCTGAGATTCTCCAATCTTTTGCCACGCGTGATGCGCGCATCAAGGTGTTGGAAAACCCTGGTCATGGTATCGTAGATGCTCTGCTCCATGCATACAGCATATGCAAAGGGACGTTCATCACACGAATGGATGCAGACGATATCATGCCCGACCACAAAATCTCAGCGCTGCTGGAACTGGCCAACCAGAAGAACGTGGTGGCCACCGGGATGGTGGCTTATTTCTCCAAACAGCCCTTGGGTGATGGCTTTACCCAATACGCCAACTGGCTCAACAAACTTTCTGATGAGCACACACACTTTGATGAGATCTACAAGGAGTGCGTAGTGGCTTCACCTGCCTGGTTGACACATAGATCGGTTATAGAAGCGATTGGTGGCATTGCGATCAAGGATATCTACCCTGAAGACTATGACCTGGTGTTCCGCTGGAGGAAGCATGGATTTCGGGTTGTGGCCTCAGATCAGCTCGTGCATCTGTGGCGGGATCATGATACCCGCGCATCCAGGAACGACTCTCATTATGCTGACAACGCTTTCCTGGAGTTAAAACTGAGGCACTTCATGGAAGACGATAATGACCCAAATCAACCATTGATGATATGGGGTGCGGGAACCAAAGGAAAGACTGCTGCGAAATGGTTAACCGAGCGGAATGTGGCTTTCCACTGGATAACTGACAACGCCAACAAGGTGGGACACACGATACACGGACAGCAACTTGAATCTTCGGCAATCTTAGATACAATTGGTCCTTCCCAGCTCATTATTCTGGTAGCTCAACCTGAGGGTCAGCAAGAAATTCAAAAGCGATTGGAAAAAGTTGAAGCGAAGGCCTACTGGTTTTGCTAGCGTATAACAACCCGCTCCACTCCAACCGATCTCGGCCCGATGATCTTAACCAGATACGTTCCAGCTTCCAGGCCTTCCAGACGAACTTCTGAGGTATACCTACCCCGAACGGTTGAGGTATACCTACCCCGAACGGTTGAGGTATAAACCACTTGTCCGGCCAGACTGAAAACTTGTAGCTCACCCTGCTCTAAACCACCATCCATCGTTACGTAGAATGAACCATCAGATGGATTAGGGTATACATCAAAGGTTAAAGTCTTCTCTTCAGCGATACCAGTATTACAAGCGCCAGTTCCGCAATAGGTAATGAGCGGATCCATATACCCAAGGTTTAGATCAATGTTAGGCGCGAATGGAGAATGATCACAAAAATCCAAAGATCCGATCATGGCGCCAAGGTTGGCTGAAGAATCTGTTACGCAGATGGCTGCTGGCACATTCCCCAGTATGGTGTCCAGATTCAGGAAACTGCTTCCAACAGAAACTGTAGCGGATGTGATAAGGAAGTATGCATCCGAAGTGGCTGTGTCTCCATTTGCCCAATCTCCACTGGCAATAATGGATCCACCCGTCAGGTCAAATCTTCCGAGGTTGTAATAATCATTTACCGTCATTCCACCCGACTGGTCCATGGTATCTGTATTCGCAAAGTTGATGGCTGTAATGTTCCCATCGTTGTTGAAATAGCCAGCATTCAGAAATTGGTTCGCATCAATGAAACCGCTACTCGTGTTGTCAAAATCTCCCCTATCGTTCATCAAACTATCGCAATTGATAATCTGTCCGGTGTTGGTGAAATCGCCATAGGTATAGAGGGATACATCTACGTCAAGCGTACCATTGTTGACGATCGTTCCCAGTCCATTGGTCGCACCGAAAACGCCTACCTTGATCGTACCGTCATTCACGATGTGACCTGTACCAGACACCCCTAGTACACGTAGCGGAACATCACCGGTAAGGCTTGCACCAGCTTCCACTACAACTGAACCAGAAGTGGACGCAAAATCCACATCCAACACCATGGCGTGTTTGATGATAATGCTATCGCTAACCGTTGGAATACAGGTGCAATCCCAGTTCAACGGATTGAGCACTGAACCACCCGCTTGTGAGGTGATGGTTTGCTGGGAAAACCCAGCGACAGTTAAGAAGGTCAGTAACAGGGAGAGCGCGGTTCTCATATCTCTAGTTTTCTACAATGATCACAAGATACTTGGAAGATTTCCAAAAGGCCTCTGCATCTGAGATCGTTAGCTTATCGCCACCGTTCTCTCCCGACAACTCAAATGAACTTGAAGGATGTGAAGTAACGATCTTCGCCTTCTTCACATTCAAAGCAATCTCCTTTACCTCACGGATATCAACTTTGGTAAAGTACTTCTCATTGAAATCATCTTTCAGTTTCTCGATCTTACCAATGCCGATAAATCCACCTTCCTTGGTGATCACTCCATTTTCCTTCAACTCCTTTGAAGTACCATAGCAGTAATACCCTGTGTTCAACTCAGTGGTTGCCTCGCTCAACTCTCCTACCCTTTCATTGTATTCCTCAAAAAGAACAGCAATCTGCTCGTTGGTATTGGACAGCTCAATCTGAAGTGCTGCAATCTGCGCTTCCTTCTCCTGAATTTGAACGGTTAGGTTTTGCACAAACTCTTCCAGTTCTGCTACACGTGCATTGCTTGTTTTCAACTTGCTTCTTAGAGCACCAATGGTGCGCTTGTTGCGCTCGATGAGTTCATTGATCATAGCAATATCCTGCAGGATACGCTCTTTCTCATTTTGCTCAAACTCCGGATTACCCGCATTGATCGTTAGCAATTTCTCCTTTTCCTTGATCGTGTTCAGGTTCTCCTGAATATCATTGAACGCCTCAACAAAGGCTCCAATCGTTGAATCTGATTCAGAACTCTGACCAGACATTTGTTGCTTCAACATTGCGTTCTCTTCGTTGAGTTCCGCAATCTTATTTTCCATCTCAGGATCTGTACAGCCGGCAAGCACTATAACCGCTGCCAGATAGAAAAATCGCTTCATCGTTAGATAGTTTGTGTTACGTAAAGATAACAACGGATTAAGCAATTCATTGTAACGAATTAAAAACATGCGATTAGGAGAGCAACATATCGAACAATGAGATCAATAATCGCACTCTGCACGTTACTCGGGGGAATCACGGCATGGGCGCAGCAAGATCCGCAGTTCAGCCACAATCAATTCAATCATCAATCTACCAATCCCGCTACGGTAGGGCTCAAAGAAAACACCATCTGTGGTAGTTTGATCTACCGGAATCAGTGGACAGGTTTTCAGGGCGCACCGCGAACCTTCGTGCTAAACGTTCACGGAAACATCCAGGAACTTCAGGGCGGTTGGGGCCTTAGTGCGCTTGCCGACCGGCTTGGGCAGGAGATGAACTTCTCCATGAAGGTGAAATACAGCAGACAGTTCTCCTTAAGTGGAGGAACACTTTCTGCGGGTATAGCAGCAGGAGTCAATCAAAAGAGCCTGGGCACCAAATGGGTAACCACGGGTGTACCTCCTTCACAGGACCCTGGTATTAATACAACCCAGTTATCCGGTGCGAAGGCGGACGCAGATCTTGGGTTGCACTATACCAGAGGCGACATGTTTGTGGGTATCTCATCCACGAATATTCTTCAAAGCAGTCCATTACCCAACTTCAAAACACAAAGGCATTACTACGTAACGGGTGGGTACACCTTCAAACACATCTGTACCGCATTTGACCTGTCGCCTTCTGTGTTTATTAAGTCAGATGGTGTGGTAACACAGGTTGACATTAATGCACTCTTCGAATTTCAAAGCGCATTGTATGCGGGCATCACTTACCGTGTGGAGGATGCCATCGTACCCATTGTTGGTATTCAGAAACCGATACCCGCAGGGCATTTCCGTTGTGGCGTAGCCTACGGTATTACCACATCAGGATTGGCTAAAGTACAATGGGGTACACCAGAAGTATTTGCAAGTCTTTGTATTCCTATTGAAGACAACAGACTGAAGTATCCAGATGTCAAGAGACTGGGCAAACGGGCGGAACCATACCTTCCCTACGAAGGTTATCCCGCACAACCGGAGAAAGAGGAGGAATAACTAGTTCCACCTGTATTTGTTCATCGCCTGGTCATTGAGATCTTCAATCACTTTCTCAATGTTCCGGGCGATCTCTCCGAATACCTTGTCACGTTGATCGAGCATGTTCTGTGCACGTTCATCACCATAGGCTGCCTTGGCAACAAGGCCAAGTAAGGTGTAGCCATTGTTATCCAGCCAACTCAAAGCTCTTTCATCACCTTCAGAAGCGTTGATCAATGCCATCAAATGAGGAAACTTGTTGTCCATCAGCCATCGCCTTGCCGTTTCATCTCCACGCAGCGCGAAAGAGAAACTTGACAGCTCTCCAAAACCGTTCTTGGCAAGCCAGTCGATGATCTGCGCATTGCCCTTAATGGCCTCAATCCATGCCAACAATATTTTGGGTGGATATGCTTTATCCATGTAATAAAGTTACCTTTTTGATGTTAGGTGATAGAGCCAGAATGATGACCTTATCCTTAAAACGTTCGTGCGTATTGTTAAGTATACTGGGATTTCTCCTCTCAAGTTGCAATACCAAAACAGAGTTTATCCCCGAGCAGGATGAAACAGTTATCGCTATCCAGCCATTGAGCCTGAACGACTATTGGATAGCAGATACACTGAAAAATGCCATTGAATCTTACTACGGTATCAAGACTTACATACTTCCGGGCAAACCCGTACCGAACAGTGCGTTTGTTCATATCAAGTCACCGAGATACCGGGCAGACAGTATCATTAAAATCCTTAGAAGAGAGAAACCCGATAGCATTGACTTTATCGTAGGTATCACATCCAAAGACATCTCTACCACTAAACGTATGGGCGACCGATCGATCAAGAAGCCGGAGTCTAAATACAAGGATTGGGGCATCTTTGGTCTGGGATTCAGACCAGGCCCTACCTGTGTGGTGTCTGCGTTTCGGTTAAAGAAAGGTGCTGGAAAGAAGAAGTTTCGCACAAGGTTGAAGAAGGTGGCATTACATGAGTTGGGTCATAATTTCGGACTTCCTCATTGCACTTTTGACGAGCATTGCATCATGCGTGATGCGAATGAAACCATCAAAACGATCGACAAGGAAGGTATGGTCTTATGCACTTCATGCAAAGCTAAAATTGGCATATAGCTGTTGATAACTCTTGCATACGCATTCCAACCCTTACTGTTTGAGTACCGTTCTTTGAGTAAGAACCTGACCCATGAACTTTCATAAACTACTCCTCATCCTCATCTTTCTGGGAGGCTTATCATTTCACGGAATGGCACAAGATTACAAGATGGGCATTGGCCTGAGGGCCGGACTGGCACAGGGATTCACCATTAAGCCAACACTCGGTGATGGCAAAGCAGTGGACGTTATTGTAGATACCCGATGGCGTGGGTGGATCATAACAGGCTTGTTTGAGATCCACAAACCCGCATTTGATGTGGAGGGTATGACCTGGTACTATGGTGGTGGAGGTCACATTGGTTTTTGGCGAGGATATACAGGTCACCCGTGGTTCTGGCAGCTCAACCAGGTGAACCGAAGTTATACGGTTATAGGCGTTGACGGAGTCATTGGGCTTGAGTATGACTTCAGGAATCTTGGAGACATTCCATTTACCGCAAGTCTGGATTACAAGCCCGCGTTTAACATCATCGGTTATACCGGCTTCTGGGCCGATGGAGGAGCGTTATCGATCAGATACGTGTTCTAAGGTTGTTGCTCCTTGTAACCATACTCCTCGTTATGCCTTTTGTTCTGCTCCTTAAACCAGGTGATGAGGGTAATCTTATCCGCTTCAGAGAGATCAGCCTCAGCATGCATCCACACATAAGTGTAGAGCGGCATATCACCTTTCTTTAACAGGTCCATACTCTGATCGTTCTTCTTTCTCTTTCTCTCGTGATTGAAGCTACCCCATTCAGAATAGTTCAGTTCATCCCTTCCATGCTCAATGTGGTCTGCAACCCACCACGATACCGGAGCGATCTGGGTGTACCACGGGTACTTGCTTTCATTGGAATGACAATCGTAACAAGCATCACGGATGAGCTTCTCCACGTATTCCGGTGCTTCTTCTACCGCAAAGAGGTCATCTCCCTCATTCACGGGTGGATTTATGTAATCTATCCTAATGAACTGAATGCCGATGAACGCAATCAGTAACACCATGCCAATTCGTTTTAGCCACTTTTTCATGATAGTCGTTTGCCCTTAAATGCAGTCCTGCGAAAATGGTACAATCAATTGTTCAATTTTAGATCGATCAGCACATCGGTCTCATAAAAATCGGTAGGCTCCATAGGGTTCTCCACCACCTTTTTCTGGGTTGTTACCACAACAGGTTCGGAAGGAAGGATCGTATACTTTCCGAAAATGGAACCGTCATCCTCGTGCTTAAAGATCACACCCTCCAACTTCTCCATATCGAGTTCATGATCAACGATCAACACCTCAATGTTCTGTTCATCCACAAACCGGAATCCGGCCAGACCTTCCACCACGTCAATGGATTTCAATGTCATGAGCCGCATCACGGGGTCGTGACAGACATATATCACACAATGTCTTCCGAACAATTTGCGGTGCGTAACACGAGCATTCCAGGTATCGAGGAAACTAACCTCCAGTAGATCATTGCTTTCCTTCTCCAACCAGAGCATTCTTCCCATTTCGTCACCGGCCTGGATATCTGTTTCGGTAAGCATATACAATTCTCTGATGTCGTTGGTCTCATCATTGATACCCGCAACAGTGTATTCATCACCACCATTAAATTGCAGTTTGTAGAAATCGCCATCCTTCCACACCTTGAATGATTCCAGATCCGCTTCCGGATCGTCAGATGCCGCAATAGGTGTTGAACCATCCATAACGGCCTCTTCCCAACCTTCAGGGGAGCCGGCAAGAAATTCCAGAAAAAGGGTTTTCATTACAGGCTCAAGCTTCAAGGGCTCCGCTTCCTCACGGGGAGCGTCCTCATCAGGACCAGCTGGTTCATAGGCTTCTTCGTCCAGCGGATACTCTTCTTCTGTTTCCGAAGAGCAGGAATTGAATGCAATCAAACAACAAGTGGATAATACGATTAGGGCGATCCTTTTCATATCCCAAAGGTGGTGAAAAGAAACCAGCTATTCAGTCATAGAGGCCACACCAATGGAGATCATAACGTATAGCACCACCGAGAACATAGCGGTGAGCAGTAGCGCAATGCCAATCTTCCAACCTGTACGGTATATACCTATTTTTTGCAATACGCGCCTGTCCATTAACCGGTAAACCGGGTACGCCAGGATCAGCGTTTGCAGTACCATCATGAAGATGTGAAAGTCGGTATGGCCACCTACATACAGAAGCATACCTGTATATACGGTATATAGGTGCATTGGGTTAGGCACAGTGCCGAAGACACTAGTCTTGCGCCCCGTAGGGATTGATCCATTCCTGAATCTTTGCCTTACGATCCTTGTACAAAGTGGGGCATTCCTTTTTCAGCTCGGCCTGCTCGCAGAACCACTCGTATTTCTCCAAGGCCTTATCCAGGCATGGGCGACAAATTTGCTCATAGTCTCCTGTACCTTCAACAACGGTTCTTTCCACGCAACATTGATCGTACGACTTCCTCCACTTTTCAATGCGTGCATCCACTTCATTGCGGATGGTGCCTCCGAGTACACCCATGCACGGAGCGTGTTCACCGCATGATGTGGTGGGCAAAGCCAAGATTATTGCAAATGATATACGCAGTAACCGCATGGGGTTAAGTTACGGTATTGGGGTGATTGGGTTGATATTACATTCCTTAGAACCAAAGAATTTGTTCATGCAACGACAAGTTCAGCATGACAAATTCTATTCATACATCTCGATTCTGTGACAATTCTACTAGCAGGTCATACTGACCTCTTATAAGCGCATCTTTCTTATGGCGCTTCCACTTCTTTATCCTTTTTTCTAATGCAATAGCATAATGCACATCATTGGTGCTTGTCTTAAACACCAGCTTGACCGGCCTCCGAATATTAGTCCAACAGGTAGGGTTACTTCCTGATTGATGTTCCATCAATCTTCGATCTATATCATTGGTCATTCCAGTGTATAACTTGCCATCCACACATTCCAGGATATATACCCAGTACGTCTTCATAATGTCCTCTAACTTCAGCCTGCTGTCATCCTGAGCTTGTCGTTGGATGAACAGCAGGATGAGATAAATAACGTTACGGCACAGCACTTTGATCCACGTTCATGCCAAGTTGAACATTGACGCCCAAAACGCTGAGGCGGCTGTTCATGGTTCCCGTAAGTTTAGCAGCAGGTTCACTGGCATATTGAAGTGTCCCATTGAAATTGATGGCCGCCAGCTCCCATACACCTTGTTTGTTGTCCTTCTTCCAGTCACATCCTACTCCGGCATAGGCTGATGCTGTAACATATGAGTCTTTCATTCTGAACCTGGGCTGGAGGTCTAAACCTACCAGCGCGTTGAACCTGAAATCTGCGCGAGCGAATGGACGGATCTGTCTTTGGCCAATGCTCAACCAGGGCGATCGAAGGTTCAGGTCCACCCTATGGTTCACGCCCAGTTCAAATGATTGCTTGTTAAGGGTAAGCCACGCATCCTGCCTGAGGAAGTTGGCACAAAGAACTGAAACGCTTACAGGCGCATTCCTTCGTCCCAGATAGAATTCCCACCAGCCAGGTCTAATATCTAAACCCATGCTACCACTGGCACACAATAATAGTGCAGTGTTGGTCCTGATCTGGAAGTTGCCGGTTAAAGCATCGGAAGAGGAATTGAAAGACAGGTATCCGGTGCCCGTTGCTATGGAAGGATAGCCCTCTTTATTGCCCAAATCCACCTTTCCGTCTAAACCTAAGGTGTAACCGTTATCGAAAAAAGTAGCCCTGGCGCCTACCTGCAATTGAACGGTTTTCCCGTAGGTAGCAAAGTCGATCAAATACATATCCAAGCCCAGACCCAGATCAACTGTGTCGGTTGGGATATACTTCAATTGATGCGGAAGGTAAGTCATGTGGTGGTAGAATTTACCGCCTACGCCATCTACCACCAGCATTGGTGGAATGGCCATGGCGTTCATACCTGATGGAATGGCCACCTCAACAAACCAAAAGTTAAAATCATCCTTGCGCCCATTTAGGACCTTCGCTTTTCCCGAAGCCTTGAAAGGTCGTTTCATGTTGGCTTCCAACTCTGCCTGCCAACTGTCTCCCCATGTGGGGTCATCCTTCGTGAAATTCATGAACCCTTCTACATCTACAGCCTTCGTGGTGATATATATGTAGGTTGGATCAAAGGTTATAACACCGGAAAGTTGGCCTTGTCTGATCTTGTCTTTCAGATCAGAGAAATCGAGATTTATGTTGCGCGCGAGTCCTCCGTAGATTCCAGCAGCCACATCTCCTGCATTGCGTTGAATTACATCCCCAATAAGTGCCTTAACCGAATCTTCAAGGTTAGAACCGAGCAATCTTGAGATTAGGTCTCGACCGACCCTGTCCCAATCGAAGCCTTTGTATGTGTCCTCTCCCACCTTGGCAATGGTGTTGCCAATAGCTGGAAGGGATACGGTTGAGAACCCTTCTTTAATATCATCCGCCACGTCCTCCACCAACCCTTCAACATCATTGCGAAAACCATTAAAAGAAATTTGGCTTCTCTCTTCTTTATTGATCAAGCCATGTCCCATCCTCGTAATTTGAACGTCAATGAACTGATTCACATTGGTAGTTACTACCGTATCAATAAACCCTGTGAATTTGGTTGTGATGTTTTCATCCACAGCCGACTGCAAAGATCTTCTCAGTTCACCCATAGCGGAGGCCTTCGAGGCGTCAGCCACTGCCCGCAAGATACTCCGTGTGGACTCATTAGCCAGCTGCTGGATAGTTCTCTCAACTATCGTGCTGTAGCCTTTCGTTACTAATACATCCAATTTGGAGTAAACCGTATCAACTTGTCGGGAAATCCCTCTTTCTATAAATCCGTTGACAGAATCAACCTGAGAAGCAACAGACTCTTGGGTGATCTGAACCAGCAATCCAACTTGCTTTCCAAGGAGCTTGTTTACAAAGGTTCTTATATCCCGTAAGCCATTGAGCAATTCAATAAGCTCCTCTTCATCCAAGGTCTCAATCGCAGCACGTATCTCTCCACACCTCTTTTTTTGTTCTTCGTCTCCAAACCGTTCCAAAAGCATCAGCAGTTTCTTAACATCTGACAGCGTAATCCCAGCTCCTTCATTGTACATCGGGTGTCTAATATCGCTCTCAGAATACCCACAGGTGTCACTTCCAATGTTCCCTATGACAATCTCACCGAACGCATCATCAATAAGTGCTCCCAGGTCACCTCCAGAAGGGTCCGGGAAAGTGCCTATTCCTCCCGATTTAGATCCAAAGGGGCCTAATGTTCTGCCGCCCATTGAATCAATATCACCGGAATCTGATATCCATGGATTTCTCAGGATGCTATACGCATTGGCCGTTGGGGCACCTGAGACTCCTGAAACATTATCTGCCAGGCGCATTTCTCCTTGTGATCCAAATGCGTACAAATCTCCACTCCTTCCAGCACCCAGGTAAGACACGTGCGCATCGAAACCACCAAACTTGGCTGAAACTGTTTCGTACAGACTTGCTATCCCGTTAGGTATCCAGAATCCCACATTGCCATTACCCCAAACAGTCAAGCCATCTACTACCCCAAACTCAGCTTCCATTCCCGGCCAACCATACGCAGCGGAAAAAACTAGCTTGTGGTTGTCTTTGAACTCACCCCGTCTTAAGCGTATGTTCACTTTCTGATCACCTCGCTCTCTATTCCATTCAATCTCATAATTGTTGAAAGCTTCTTGCAGGTACCCAGTGCCAAAACCAGTATAATAGATGGGAACCGCGTATTCAAACCATTCTCCACCTTTGAGAAATGGTATTCTTATAGACCCCTTAAAATAAGAGGCCCCCAGTCTACCGGCTTTAACCACGATCACCAGACTATCTGCGCGAGAAGGGAAGGTGTTAAACAGGAGGGAATCACTACTACCGAAACTTCCTACTAAGGAAAGATCAGTGCCGGCACTCGTAATTGTACAAGTATCCCCAGTTCCGTTTTTAAACGAGACCAGATTCTTAGCTTGAAACTGCCTTGATGCCTCATTTTCCAGATCCAAATGCACAGTAAACTGCTCCACTAAGACTCCCTTCCAATAAGGAGATCGAACACCGGCTGATATCTGATCAGAAAAATCGATGGTGTACACCTTAGGTTGCATCATTACCAGACCGTTGGACACGTTCATTAAATCTATTACCGCACTATCGCGCATGAAGGCATAGTTGGTCTGCTTGCCAAAACCCCATTTGAACTCCTGACCATAGCTTCCTTTAACACCCTCGTGAAATGCCAGGCCACTCAGTAGCGCGTGTGATTGTCCATTTATCAGTTTAACGGTGCAAGATGTGTCATACTCGATGATAAAATACTGAGGGTCAGCGAGGGCTATCCTGGTCGGAGTCGACAACGTACATACCGTATTCACCCCATAGTTGTTGAAGTCCGTCCAACCAGCACGAAACCTCAACTGTTCCTTCTTTTGAGTGACCAATGGGATTACCTGATTGTAACTACCCTTTACTCTTAACCCTAGATAGGAGAGTTGATAGGTTTCGATTATAAAAAAACCACGTCCGTTCAGTGAATCCGCATACATAAGAGAATCTCCACATCCCTCTTCTGTTACAATACCGCTCTGTAAGACGAATCTTCCTGCAACCCTGGCTAGGTTCAAGCTATCGAACTCAAAACACAGGGTATCTCCTTGATTGTTTCTACGAATAAACCCAACTCCAGATAGGGCGTGTAGATCTCTATTTCGAGTTTCAATGACCTGAACTTCTTGTGGTCCAGCAAAAAACTTCTCTACCAATGGAGGGCCACGAAACCAACTTACTCTGCTTGCTGCCACCGCCTGACCAGATGAATACGCTTTTACCTGCCATCCGTAACAACTGTCTGGTCCTAATCTCATCCCGACTTTGTGTGACCAACCCGTTGTAGCATAGGTTTTGGGAGACCTAAATTGGTAAACCAACATAGAGTCAACAAGTGAATCAGAAAGCCGATTCGAGTCACTTGCCATAATGGAAAGGTGATATTCAAATGGTTGATTACTCATATGGGGAGTGACGCCAGACCAGCTAAACACCTTCTGTTCTGCCGCTCTGAAAACATGTCCCTCCCGAGGATTCAGCAATGTTATTGACCCATTGCCAGGGTATCCAAATGAAAACCAACACGGCCTTCCAAGTCCATCGTTTTGATAGACTGATGCACCTGAAACAACCTTGGCCTGAAGAGTCCAAACGTACCTTGCTCCTAACTTCAGTGGTGGATCCGCATTGGTATATTGATAATTGGTTCCAAGAATGTCTTTGCGCTCAAAGATCTTGAACACCTTCCCATTTTGCAGTGCGGCATATGGATTGGACAAAGGATCGGTTATCTCCAATAAGACAAGTGTGTATCTTATATCATTGCCTATGGTCGGTCCAAAAACGTTAATCTCTTGCCATTGAAATAGAATATTCTGTCCGTTCGTGGGCGGGACAATTGATTCACATTGTGGGGAGATCAACAGAGGAGGCTGCAAGTACCGAATCCATATATTCTTGCATTCGATTGATGATATCCGTTCGTTGCTCGCGTGGTCAAATACAGTTACACAAAACGAGTGCATACCCTCCGGAAGTATCCCGGTCTGTCTATAAACTGAAGCGTATGACCCTGTTAACTGAGTATTCCTAGAATCTAACAGGTCAGCTATATCGTTTGACGTCAGGTAAACTGGTGCGCCTGGTAGCAATGTAAACAACTTACCAGGCATCAAGGCAAGATTGGTTTTGATTTGGAGCTTCTGGTGTTCCACACATAACTGAACCCTAACCACCCGTTGTGGCTCGCTCAGATCCTTCAGCGTTAAACCAATTTGCCACGCTTGAAGTCCTGTGTAGAAATCCACCAGATTTGTTGGCACAGGCAGGGGTAATTGCTGACTGACGTGCACAGGGTAATTCTGTCCAAAGCATACGCCTGACACCAGAAACAAACAGACAACCATGAAGTTGCGCAACATAAGCCCGCAAAGCTATTGGTTGGGTGTTCACTTATATGGGTATATATACTGACCAAAGAAATATGAATACATAGTGGAAAAGACATTTGCTGATCTCGTATTGTCTTTGGATAAATTCATGCGCAACTGAGACCGATGTACGGATCCACGCCAAGGTTCGTACATAACAATGTCACTTCATTTATCGTTAATTTTACCTAACTCTCGTTCAATAAGCCAAGTATGAAACTCCTGAAACAGTCCCTTCAAAAATTGCTTCTAATCACTGTTATTGTTGTTTCAACACCGGCTTTCGGCCAGAGCCAGGATTCAATCCAGGTTACCATTGCAGACTCCCTGTTCTGGTCGCAACCGAATGAAACGATCCATCTGAGGGTTACGGACAGCATCACCCAGCAAGTTTGGTACGACACTGTTGCGTTGGTTTCTCCTACCACGGGCTTTCATGACACCCTGTATCTGGACTCAGGACTTTACATATGTGATGTTCTTTCCATTGGTGCTGCGGTACAAATGCCTTATATAAAACTGGACAACGGCTACATTGTACCCTGGGGCTATCCAGCCTATGAATTCTACTTATTTCGGGTTCCGGGCAACATGACAGCCGTAGAAAAAGTAAATACGAGATCACGAATACACATTTACCCCAATCCGGCAGAAGATCAAATAACCGTGACCCTACCTGATGACGCACCTTACCTGGTAACACTCCTTAATGTCAATGGCAAGGCATTGCATAGACAAACATCCAGCAGAACTGCACGTGCAACGTTAGACGTCAAAGAGCTACCTCCGGGAATATACCTTGTTCAGGTAGCAGGATCGCACTCGCGATCGGTTTCACGATTCATAAAAAAGTAGAAGTCCGGTTTTACCCCATCAGATACAGGTAGTGCTTATTTCTGCAATTACCCAACCACTCAGAAACACCTACCAACCCCTAAATTGATTTCCACAGTACAACGGTTATCAATAACTTGAGGGAAGAATAAGCTTCATTCATAATGAATGGGCTCAAGATCAGCTTTTTATGAAACGCATCAACCTCCTTTCCGTAGCGCTTATACTGTGCGCATTTGCATCTGCTCAACCCAGCTACAACTGGGGATTTGGCATCGGTAGTACGGGTAACAACGAATACGCCAGATGTGTTGTTTCAGACACGGCAGGCAACTCCTACGTAACCGGTAATATTACAGGTACGGTAGACATTGATCCCGGAGCAAGCGTTCAGAACCTTGTTCCCGGTGGATCAAATGACGCGTATTTAGCCAAGTATGACCCCTCCGGAAACCTGATCTGGGCGTTTAACTACGGAGGAACGTATGCGTATGGAAGAGATCTGGAACAGGATACTTCAAAGAACATCTATCTCTGCGGTAGTTATTTCGGAACCGTTGACTTTGATCCGGGAACGGGAGTAGACACGGCAACAACTTTCTCCACTGGTGCTTTCGTTGCCAAATACGATGCCTCAGGTAATTATAGTTTCGTGATCCGTATTGCCGGCACAGGCAATGTCCAGGGACTGGAAATGTCTTTGGACAATTCGGGAAATATCTTTGTAACCGGCACATTCCAGGGCACCACCGATTTTGATCCAGGACCGGGGGTACAAAACCGTACCGCGGTGGGCAACAGTGATGCTTTTGTAGCCAAGTACGATGCATCGGGAAACTATGTTTTCGCCTTTGGGTTGGGAAATACCGGCAATGAATCGGGTCATAGTATTGCCGCTGATCCTTCCGGCAATGTAGTAGTGGTTGGCTCTTTTAGAAATACCATTGATTTTGATCCGGGACCGGGAACAGCCAACAGAACCTCTGCGGGTTTTGAAGATGGCTTTGTCGCAAAATATGACCCATCCGGAAACTTCATTTGGGCTTTCGATCTGGGATCTACCACATCTGACTGCAACTATATGAATGTTGACATTGATCAAAGTGGAAACATTTACATCGGTAGCAACTTTACAGGCTGGGTAGATTTTGATCCGGGGCCACCCAACCAAAGTATTGGTGCCAGCAGTGGTGCTGCATTCGTTGCCAAGTATTCACCTACAGGTGCCTACCAATGGGCATTCTCTATCGATGCAGCTTCCCAGGCGGACTGGATCCATGGATTGTATCTGGACAATGCCGCGAACATCTACATTACCGGAGGCTTCGTGGCCACCGCAGATTTTGATCCAAGTGCATCTGTAGCCCTACTTAATGGTTCTGGTGCCGGGGTATTTCTGGCATCTTACGATGCTTCCGGAAACTACCGGTGGGCTACCAATTTTGGAGGTAGCAACACCCGGGGAGAAGAAATTTCGGCAGACCCAAAAGGAGGTGTTTTCGTGGTTGGGCGCTATGGTGGAACCATGGATCTTGATGGCGGTCCGGGAACCCAAAACATAACCGCAGCCGGTGGACTGGATGGGTTCTTTACCAAGTATTCCGGTTGTACATCAGCGCCAGCTCAACCTGCAACCCTCACAGGTCCTGACACCGTTTGTCAGGGATCAACCCATACCTACTATGCCACCAATGACCCTAGTGCTACAAGTTACACGTGGACATTACCAGGTGGCTGGACGGGCACCTCAACCGTAGATAGCATTGTAGCAACGGCCAGCGCAACCAGCGGTACCATCAGTGTAACAGCCAACAATGCCTGCGGAAGTTCAACAGCGCAAACATTGAATGTTACGGTTAACCCAATACCGGGAACACCGGTAATCACCGCCAGTGGGTCAACAACCATATGCAGTGGTGACTCGGTGGTACTGACCTCCAGTGCTTCAGCTGGTAACCAATGGCACCTGAATGGTTCACCTATTCCAGGAGCTGTTAATCAAACCTATGCAGCTACCGCTAGCGGAAATTATACGGTTATCGTTACCCTCGGTGGTTGCGGTTCAGCAACATCTTCTGTGATAACAGTAACGGTAAATACACTGCCCACAGTTTCTCTGAGCGCATACTCACCAGATACGATCTGTTCCAGTACACCCGCGTTCCCTGTACCTTCCGGAACCCCAACCGGTGGCACTTACTCCGGAACGGGAGTGAGTGGCGGCAACTTCGATCCTTCGCAATCAGGAACCGGTAGTTTCTACACGGTTTACACCTACACAGATGGAAACAACTGCACCAACGTTGACAGCACCATGATTACCGTGGAGGTGTGTACAGGTATGGATGGTGTAACCGTAAATGCCCTAATGAAGGTGTATCCGAACCCAACCACGGATGTCGTTAATGTGATCCTGGTCAATCAGGCACCAACCGGACAAATTTCCATGCTTGACCCATTAGGCAAGTTGGTGTTTGAACAGTCGGTCGTAGCTCCCCGATTGAGCATTGATGTTTCAGGATTTGCCAAAGGTGTGTACTTGCTTCGACTTCAAACCGGAGAGATAATTACCTACGAGAAGGTCATCGTTGAGTAAGGAAACCATGGGAGGCATTGTTAAACATTGTTAACCCAACAATAGCTGATGTGTGATGGGGTTATATCTCCAAACCACACAACATGTTACACACATCTGCCTATTGGGCCCAACACTTTGAGGAGAACCTCAAAGAACAAAGGATCGACTGGAGCCTGAAACCCAACATTACTGAAGACCAAAGAGAAGCCATCCTCTACTCCTTGAAAGCGTGGCAACTGGGAGAAACGAGTGATGGCAGCCACCTCATCAAAGCGGCTACCAAGTATGCCCGTAAAATGGACGACCCACAGTATGTGGAAGCCATCCGATGGTTCATCAAGGAAGAACAAAAACACGGAGAGAACCTGGGTAAATACGTTGACGCCTTAGGCGAACAACGTGCAAAAAAAGACTGGGGAGATACCCTCTTCAGAAAAGTGCGTGGATTTAACACTTCTATGGAAATGTGGACCATTACGGTAATTATTGTAGAAAGTGCTGCACAGATCTTTTACCAGGCCTTGTCAGACGCTACCGATTGCCAACTACTGAAAGCGGTATGCAGAGATATCCTGATAGATGAGGCGCACCACATCAAATTCCAGAACCAACGCCTCTTTACCATCTTCGAGCGCAAACGTTTCTATAACAAAGCGCTAAGCATTGGACTGTACGGAGCACTGTTCTTCGCCACCATTCACGCAGTTTGGATAGCGCACAGAAAAGCTTTCAAAGCAGGTGGTGTTTCCAAAAGGGAGTTCATGAGAAAGATGTACTACAAGTTCTTCAACTCCATGCGTTACATCCATTCGAACGTGGTAAGTATTCCAAAAGTGAGACAGTACAGTATTGCGGATATCCGACAGGGTTTGACCTAGATCATTCTTTCTTAGCCGGGAAAACCAGATCAGTGCTTGAATAGGAGCCCCCAAACGTTGCCGCGGCAAAATAAACCTGTGACAAACCGTCCTTGAGCTGTTCGGTTGAAAGCTCCTTCAGGGGATGAATGTATACAGCCCACATGATGTCTTCTGAGATAGCATACTTCGCATCCAACACACTATGGAAGTTGGCCTCCAAAGCACGCGCGTAATAAGTGGCATCCAGCTCTTTGAGGTAAACAATGGGCATAATGATGCGCATGCGGTTGTTCTTCTCATCCGTGATCACCGCCATTGGAAACTTCTTGTACTTGATCTCCCAATAACCCAATACACCTTTTACGCTATCGCATTCCTGACGCAAGACTTTGTCCATCTTTTTGTTATTCATGGACTGGGAGAATCCTACACTAACTGCAAAAAAGGATATGATCAACAATAACGATCGCATTCTTAAATATACCCTGAATTATTGCTGCTCGCTAGCGGATAACCGACAATATCAATCCACCCTTACGAAGTAGTTGGTGCCATTGCCCCATGCACCACCTGCCTGAACCTGGCCCCAGCTTCCCACTGGAAAGAAACCCTTAATGATCAAGGTGTCTTTGGCACCCGATTCATCGATCGTGAACTTCACTTCACCATAGGAGCCTTGCTCCTTCTCCAGGTACAGCCAGCAAGACTTATGAGAACCACCCTCTTTACGGAATCCCCTTGGATGCTCCCTAGATTTAGTGGTGTAGTAATTCACCACTTCACTGCCATTGGTCAGCACCATCAGGTTTCCCTTCTGGAAATTCAAAGACCGCGGAGACGGATAGCAATTACAAGTATCATCAACGTGGTAATAGTAGGATTCAGACTCGAAAGTGATGTCGTTCCATGACGAATAATAGGAACGCACCCAGGTCCATTCTCCACGCAACGCACGGTATTTGACGCGCAAGCTCGCCTTCTTACACGCGCTCATAGCCAGGCAACCTACCAGCAAGGCACTTAAAACCAATTTTGGTCCTCTATTCAGCTTTAATGATTCGATGACTTTTCCCATCTACAATTACTAAGTACACACCTTTTGCAAGATGCCCAATAGACACTATTCCTTGCATCCCCCTCATCGTCTTCTCCAAAACCATACGTCCGTTCAGATCACGAATAATTACTTGATGATCTCTGTGCGTGTCGAATTTCATACGTAGTTCGGAACTTGCCGGATTCGGATAAACGAGTAATCCTGAAGAGGGCATCTCTGCCATACCAACACCGGTTCCTTTCAAACTATACCGCCTGAAGAATTTCCATATTTCCACAGACGCGTTAAAGTCATAATTGGTAACACCGATGATCACGGATGCACCCGGCCAGGTATGCCCTCCATTTGTCACCTTGAAGTGTTCTACTGTTACAAATCCATTGCCCCCGTTGCCATATACGATATGCTCGGCTGTACATCCATCAGCCGTGTTGATGTCTGGCACGGGTGTAACAAATGGTACCGTGTCGCAACCATTGTAATTGATCCAATAATCCAGCAAATTATCCATGGATAAAGTCCAGGTATCACCGTTGTATGGAACAGTTCCATCTGCTGTTCCATGAATTTGCATAATAGGTGTTGGATGGGAAGGACTACAGGAAACATGTGTTGTTGGTGTCATCGACCCCGTAACTGAAGCAACTGCTGCGATTCGATAACTAAGTTGACAGGCCAGCAGGTAACTCATAAAGCCTCCATTGGACATACCAGTAGAATAGATCCGACACGTGTCCAAACTGTATTGATTCATCAACGTATCGATCAATGTTTCTGTAAATCCCACGTCATCTACGGTACTTCCCGTAACCCAACCTCCAACATTCCAATGGGTATTTCCCTGGAACAAAGTACCCTGTGGATGCACTACGATAAACCCAGCTGTGTCTGCGATGCTTCTGAAATCCCCATAGCCCATTTGTGCTACAGCATTACTTGTATACCCATGGTAATTCAATACCAAAGGCACATCAGTTGCACCTGTATAATTAGCAGGAACATACAACACGTAGGTTCGCCATATCCCCCCGTGATTTACAGAATCAGTGATGGTTTGCTGCGCCCTCAATAATGAAGGACAGATCAAAAGCAGTGCACAGGCCAAGGCGAGAAGTTGGTGTTTCATATACACTCGAAATTACCAATTTGATGCCACTATGCAGGTGCCTGATCAGACCTTGACACCAATGATGCACACGTCATCGATCTGCTCAAGTTCTCCCCTCCAGTTCTCAAACTCCCGTTTGATGCGATCGTGTTTCTCCTTCATAGGAACGTCATCAATGTCAAGTAGTAGTTCCTTGAAGGGTTTACTCTTGAATTTCTTTCCTTTAGGACCACCGAACTGATCTGCGAAACCATCGGTAAACACGTACAATGTATCGCCCTTCATAAGATCTACTTTCACCGTACGGAAAGGCGCACTGGCATCATGCAAACCAACGGGTTGCTTATCCCCCTTGATCTCGAACAACTTCCTTCCTTTGGTGCCTGCCATCTCGTTCACCGTTACGTTGATATCGTCAAGAACAATACCCTCCCTATCGGATATCAACCACAGTGGGTTGTTGGCTCCCGCAAACGTAACTGTTCTCAAGTCTGCAGATATCGCGCAAAGTGCAATGTCCATCCCATCCTTCACTTCGTCCTCTCCCTGCTTGAAGTAATCTACCACCAACTCCCGGGTCTTGTCCAGAATCTCACCAGGCTCCCTTAAACCAAATTCGTTGACCGCCCGGTTCAGCATATTGGAGCACACAACGGAAACCATGGCTCCTGGAACCCCATGTCCCGTGCAATCAGCCGCGGCATAATAGATTGCCCCTTCGTGGGCTTCCAGCCAGTAGAAATCTCCTGCGATGATGTCCTTTGGTGAATACAACACCATGCTTTCCGGCAACAGCTTCCTGAACAGTTTTGGTGGAGGAAGAATGGCATCCTGCAATCGTTTCGCATAAGTGATCGAATCCAGAATTTCTTTGTTCTTTTCCTCCACTTGCTGTTTTTGCAAGGTGATGATCCTGTTGTCCTTTTCCTTCCTCCTATTGCTTCTTACAACAAACCATCCGAATACCAGCGCTATCAAAAGTCCTCCTGCAAACACCAGCTTCAACAGGTTCTCTCGCTTGGTTTCCTCTTCTGCCTTGTCTAACTGTGCACGCTGTAATTCGATCTGTTGTTGCTTCTTCGCATTCTGATATTTCGCCTCAAACTTGGCCTGCGCGCTGGCCGTGCTTTTGGAGTGGGACTCTTGCTGCAGACTATCGTGATAGTAATGCATCAGTTGGAAGGCAGTGAGTGAGTTCTTCCAGTTTTTGGTGGCACTATATATCTTGGACAGTTCATTGTATCCTTCCACTACATTGAACTTCGAATCAATCTCAATGGCCATGTCGATAGACTTCTGGGTCATTTCCACCGCCTCATCATATTGTTTTCTGGCAGCATGCACTGCACCAAGATTCAGGTAAACAGATATCAATCCACGCTTGAATCCACCCTCCTCAAGAATACCCTGTGCCTGTTTGTAATAGAACATGGCGGAATCTAAATCACCAGCATACTCTAAAGCCAGCCCCAGGTTGTTGATACCTACACCAGCCTGGTACTGATCGCCAGATTTCTGGTGAATCGCAATGGCTTGCCGGTACAAGGTTTGGATTGTGTCATAGTCCTGTTTGAAGAAATATGGTCCCGCCAGGTTGTTGAGGCTGTTAGCTATCATTGGCCTGTCGCCCTGTTGAACACGAATATCCAATGCCCGCTGCAGGTAAGTGATAGCCTTGCCAAATTCCTGTGTGTAATAGTAGCAATTGCCAATACTGTTCAGGGCATTGCCCATGGCCGTTGTATCCTTCAGCTTCTCCGCAATTTCATAACCTTCAGTAAACAGCGTGATCGCCTTGCTGTATTTACCAGTGTACGACCGCACGTTACCCAACCTGAGCAGGTTGCGCATAAGCTCTCCATTCCGTTCCCCGTCCTTGATAAGTTCATACGATTTCGAATACCAGATGTCTGCTTCCGTGAAATCTCCTAGGTTCTCAAAAATGTTTCCCTGTGTTATCCAACTCTTGCGGACATACTCATCCAGGTTCAACTCATCAAATTGGTCTGCGGCTGTTTGAATTTCGCTGAGCGCCTTAAGGTTTTCTCCCTTCTCGGCCAGTACCAATGCATTGTTGTAATGACTGAAGGCAATGGCTTCATCATCCCTCGAATTTTGCGCATACCCATCTATTTTCCTTGCAAAGGCATAGGCTGAAGTATCACCCTTAGCAAGCAACGATGAGAACTCTTCTTGCCACGTTCTCCATTCCTGCCCAACCGCAGCCGTGGCAGCACAGAACACACAAATAAATAGAAAGCAGGTCTTGATTTTCTTCACAATTCGGGCCGACCCGGAGTTCCCGTAATGTGTCTTGAGAGTAAGCATAACTGTGGTGTTTTAAACAAACCAATCCACGTCAATAGCATTGAGGTAATCGCAATTGAAGGAAATACCACCCGGAAAGACATCAGGAAATCTCTTACACCGGGAACTGAATTACTCAGATGAGGTACTACCTTCAATTACTCGTGAGCCAAGTTACCCAATTTGGTCTTAGGATTTGCCACTCCCTGAAATAAGAAAAATGGTATTCATCAGGGTTGTCTACCCGGACTTGCGTCAGTCTTTTCTTCTGAATCCGTAAAACAACTGTCCGAAGAATGTCTTTGGGAATGACTCGATCTTTGGGAAACCCAGGCGGATATCTCTTCCTGACTCAGGGATATGAGCCGTTCTGAAAATGTAATCCCATATACTAAGCGAGATACCAAAGTTGATGCCGTGTCTTCGATCTTCCGGCAGGCTGTACGCGTGATGCCAGATATGCATTGCCGGATTGTTGATCAGGTACTTCAGCGGACCATATGTCAGGTTGATATTCGCGTGGTTCAAATGGCCTATAGCAATGGCCACGTAGAACACGATATAAGCCTGATCAGGTGTAAAACCCCCGATAAGCATTACCATGAGGTACTTCATTGGGGTATAGAATACGTTCTCCATCCAATGGTACCTCAGATGTGCAGCAAAGCCCATTTGCTCTACCGAATGATGCACTTTATGGAACCTCCAGAGGATATCGAACCGGTGCAACAACACGTGGGTGAACCACTGAATGAAATCAGTGGCAATAAAGAAGATGACCAACTGCAACCACCAATTCAATCCTGAGATATCAAACAAGGCCCATTTCTTAATGTCGCCACCCACCACATCTGTAAACACAGCCTCCGTGAAGTTTGAGAACGACATGAAGATGATGATCTTGAAGATGTAGAAGTTGAAGAACATATAGAATGCATCCAACCAGAAATCCTTGCGCACGAGGGGTTGGTTCTTCCGCCATGGGAATATGATTTCCAGCAACCACACCGCCAGCGACAACACCACCAACCACCAGAAGTAATTGACATACCGAGGGCTTACATTGAACGTGATCTCACTCCAGGTATAGCTGGCAAAATCTCCAAACGAAGATTTGAAAACATCCCAGTAACGTTCTGTATCAAAAGGTTTTACTGATTGTTCAACTACGGCCGTTTCCTCAACCTTCTCCTCCCCAATGTTCGGGTAGTGATAAGACGTCTCGATCCAGGAACCGTCAAAGTTGATCACATTCTTGAAGCCCAGCAGTTCCGTCAAGACCATAGAAGTATGAGCGGAACGAACCCCACTTTGGCAGTACATTACCAGGGTATCATTAGGGCTTAGCCCGAGCGAGTCTGTTATCTTCCGAATCTCCGAAACGGGCTTGAGTCGTTGATCTGTACGGTAATTCACGAAAGCACTCCAGTCCAACCAAACCGCACCGGGTATGTGTCCTTTGCCGTACGCACCTTTCTTTTGGATCTCACCGTTAAACTCTTCCTTGGTTCTGGTATCAATGATCTTCGGTGTGCCCTTCTCAACAGCACGTTTCACCCATAGCTCCACTTCATCCAGATTTCCATGGATAGAGAAATCGAAATTCGAAGAATCCAGCTTGAACGCTGCAGGCGTTATTGGTTTGACTTCCGGTGTTCGGATATGTCCGTCAGCAAGCCAGGTTGAATAACCTCCATTGAGAAGCTTTACCTTATTGAACCCATACACCTTGAGTATCCACCACAACCTGGCAGCTTCACACAGTGCGCGGTCATCGTAAACTATGAGGGTATCTTCGGTAGCGATTCCCAATCGACTGAATAATGCTTCAATCTGGGCAGGATCAGCCATCATTCCGCCATAGGCGAACGCGGTGTCTTCAATATCCGATCTCCAGATGTTGACCGCTCCAATCACATGGTCTTCCTGATAAGCTTCCGGCTTACGGAAATCGATGATGGAGTATCCTTCCTTTTCGATGCGGTTCTGAACGTAATCCGCTTCCACAAAAAGAGATTGCCCTGTTATGGTATTCGAAAGAACACTCAGAAGTATAGCTATAACCAACCTACAGTTCATACCACTCTATATTGGTGAGGTTAGCTCTTCTTCCTTTCTTAAGCGGGCCATAGTGCTTTCCGAGATACGCAATGATCCCTGCTTCGTTCTTACCCAAATCCCAAAGTTTCTGGGTGCGTTGCATCCAACGGATCATATCCAGCCATCCTTCTTCCGTGGCCCTGTTCTGCGTTACAAGTTTGTAGCTGTGACATGCCCCACAATTCTGAAGTACGAGTTCATACCCTTGCTCTGCGATCAATCCAGATTCTACATGTATCCCATCAACAACTTCGGCCACAGTGGCTTCCTCTTGTTGCTCAGGTTCTGGATCAGCCTGATGCGTTGAAGTATACCCTGACTTTCCAGAGAAATACAAACCGCCCCATATCAATAGCGTTCCACAAGCACAAATGGTAAAGACCCTTAACCACATGAATGAAGTGATCAGTCTTATCTTTTTGTCAAACTCGTTTTCTGAGCTCATACCCGTTTTACCGCTATTCGATGACAGGCATTGTTCAGATATCCTTTTGGATTCCATCCTGGAACTACCATAGGTTGTTCGTTGCCTTTTGTATCTGTTGCCTTTACCCAAATTTCGTAATATCCTGCTTCTGGTAAAGTGACTTTTGTCACCCATCGCTGCCAGGCAAATCTATTCTTGGGTGGTGACAACGTGCAGGTCTTCCATGTACTTCCAAAGTCAAGCGACACCTCAACCCTCTTCACGGCAAGATCACCGGCCCATGCATGCCCACGTACCTCAAATGTTTTTGCTCCTTTCACCATAGCACCTGTCTTTGGATAAGTGATCAGGGATTTCACAGGCATCGATTCAATGATCTCCATGTCTTCTTCTGGCACCTTGGTGCCAGGCGCAACAGGATACTTCGGCATGCGGTAAGAATACCCACCCATCTTAGGTCCATCGTGAATCTTATTGCGAATTGAAATCCTGTTCAACCACTTTCCGGAAACAGAGCCAGGCCAACCACCAATAACAAGTCTTAAAGGATAGCCATTCATCAACGGAATGTCCTCATCGTTAACTGCCCATGCAATCAGGCATTCTGGCTCCATGGCCTTTTCAATGGGTACCCCTCTGGAAATCACCACCTTATCGGGGTCTCCTGAAAGATGCGTGTCCGCTCCGTAATAACCGATATACACAGCCGAACTCTTCACTCCAACGTCTTTCAACACATCTGCCAATCTCACTCCGGTCCACTTACAACAACCTACTGCTCCTGTGGTCCACTGGTTGCCCTTGGCGCCTGGATTGAATTCCTCCCTACCGTTTCCACCACATTCAAGCGTGACGTGGTACGAATAGGTTTTGAATTTCGATTTCAAATCTGCGATTGAGTATGTTTTCGAATCCTCAGCAGATTCGCCATCGATGGTTAGCTTCCATTTATTAGGGTCCGGATTTACCGGAGGATGGCCATTGTTCCTTACAAAGAGTAAATCCTTTGGTGTTACTGAATCATCCAGCAAATGTGGAGGTGTTTCTGCATTCCATGGCTTGTTGTTCAGCACAACAAGGGCATCACTTTTACCTGGTATACCTAACTCTTCCGGAAAACCAATTGGGTCTATACCCTCTGGAAGTTTAGCTCCATGCACAATATGGAGACCAGCAATGGTGCCCAATGCAGTGATTCCTGTTTTCGTAACAAAATCTCGTCTGGATATGCGGTTACGTTCATCCGACATAATGTAAATGTGTAGACTATTGATGAAAAATACCAGCGGGTTGGCCGCAAAGAATCACAACGATGGGATTTCCAATTAGCTAACCAGGCTACCCTTAGCTGATTTGGTTTCAGGAACCCGATCGAGATACATGCGCCTGATCAATCCATCGGCAAGACCAACTTTGGGAACGATCATCTTGTTGAGGCCCGCAGACTCCATTGCTTTAAGGTAGATGCTACCTCCGGGCACAATAACATCAGCACGGTACGCTTTGAGTCCCAACTCCTCAATCATTTCTTCCACGCTATATCCCTTAAGCCATTCAAGTTTTTCTGCGAGTACATCAATCTCCAGGGTTTCCCAGTTCTTGTACCCACATAGCTTGTACAACTTATTGATGTTGCCTCCAGTGCCCACCGCATATTTGGTCTTGTACTCCTTCGAACGCGCGGAAATCCACTCACCCATTTCCTCCCACACCTCATCATTCAGGATACCTTCCTTGATGCGGATTGTCCCAACATTGAATGACTTCCACTCCATGCGTTCTCCATCCACATAAAAATTGACCTCCGTACTTCCACCGCCTACATCAATAAACATGTAAGACTCATCTGTCTTCAGTTTATTGGTGGAGAAAATGCTTTCGAAGAGGATTCCGGCTTCGATACCACCATCAATAACATTGATACTGATACCTGTTTCCTTCAGTATTCTTGCAATGAGTTCTGGACCGTTCTCGGAATCACGAATGGCGGAAGTGGCACATGCCCTGTAATCCACTACTTCGAACACGTCCTTCAGGTGTTTAAAGGCCTTGGCCATTTTGATCAACTGGTGTGCTTTCTTGTCTGAAATGCGGTTGTAAAGAAACGCGTCATCGCCCAAACGGATAGGTAATCGCACCAATGAAAGTTTTTTGAAAGTAGGTTTGCCGTTGATCTGATAGACCTCCTGAAACAGTAATCGAACTCCATTTGAACCGATGTCTATGGCGGCAAATCTCATGAAGTAAAAATAGCAGTTCTAGTCCAACTTGTTCCTAAAGTATCGATACAGTTTGTACTGTGACCGCACCTCCTTGGACTTACCCTTGTCTACGTAACCATTCTTCAGCTTCTTATCCAGCACCCTGGCCTTAACGTTATCCGCCAACTGAATGTCCAGCATATCCTGCAATTCCTTTTGCAACGACTTATCGTAGATGGGAACGGTAACCTCGACTCTCCGATCCAGGTTCCTTTCCATCCAATCCGCAGACGAGATAAAGTACTTCGGATCTTTGTCGTTCCCGAATACCATGATGCGAGAGTGTTCAAGAAATCTATCAAGAATACTGATCACCTGAATGTTCTCACTAACACCTTTCACCCCTGGGACCAATGCACAAATTCCGCGTATGATCAACTTGATCTTTACACCAGCCTGACTGGCCTGGTACAGTTTCCGTATCATTTCCTCATCCACGAGGTTATTCAACTTCAGGATAATGGACCCCTTCTTGCCAGACTTAGCCAAATTGATCTCATTGGTAATCAGGTTACTGAAGTTCCTTCGAATATTGAATGGTGATACTATAAGGTGTCTGTATTGTCCTCTGAGATAATTGGTTTTCAGGAACTGGAACACTTTGTAAACCTCATTGGTAATCTTGGGATTGGCTGTCCAAAGTGAGTGATCTCCGTACACACGCGCAGTTCCTTCGTGGAAATTACCCGTACCAATATGTGCTATACGTGTAGTTTTCCTACCCTCCTTCTTCGTGATGAGCGCCAACTTTGAATGCACCTTTAAGCCCTCCACACCGAAGGTGACCTTTACACCGTTCTCCTGTAGTCGCTGAGACCAGTATATGTTATGTTCTTCGTCAAACCTTGCTCTCAGCTCCATTACGGCAGTTACTGATTTACCATTTCGTGCAGCATTGATCAGGGTATTCATGATCATGGAACTTGAGGCCACACGGTAGATATTGATCTTAATGGATGAAACATTCGGATCAATGGCCGCTTCCCTTAAGATGTCTAGTGTGTAATTAAATGTCTGGTAAGGATAAGCCAGCATCACATCTTTCTGCTCAACGGCCTTCATCAAACTCTTTTGTCCTTGCAGGTAAGGATGAGGCAACGGAGGAAAATCGGTGAACCGCAGATGACGTGCTCCGATGTTCGGGAAGTTGATAAAGTCTTTAAAGTTGTGGTAACGGCCGCCATATATGATGTTGCTCTGATCTGTGAGCTTCAATTTTTTCTTGAGAAGTGCGAGCATATCCTTCGACATCTCCTCATCGTAAACGAATCGAACCGGCTCAGCTTTCTTCCGTTTTTTGATACTCTTCTCCAGCTTGCGGAGGGTGCTATCGGTCATGTCGTCATCCACATCCAACTCTGCATCTCTCGTGATTTTGAAAGCATGTGCTTCGATCTTATCGTAAGTGAACAATTTGAACACTTCCCTTAAACCGTAACGAATCACGTCATCCAGTAAAATCAAATACTTTTTGCCTTCCGCAGCAGGCAACACAAGAAACCTTGGAAGTACGTTCGTTGGTATTTCAATCAACGCATACTGGTTCTTCTTACCACGCTTAGAAAGTTTCACTGCTAAATAAGAAGCCTTCTCGGCAAGTGAAGGAAACTTGGACTTGGCATCTATAATGAGTGGCACCAGGGTGCCTCTCACCTTACTTGTGAAATAATCGGCAACTACTTCTTCTTGAACCGGAGAAAGCTCTTTTTCGTTGACCATGAAAATGTCATGGTTCCGGAGGTCCTTCATGGCGGCACGTTGCACCTTCTTGAATTTAGACTCCTGTCGCACCACCGTTTTCTGGATCTGTTCCAATAGCTCTTCAGGCTGAACACGGAGGGTTGAACGTTCCTTCTTGTTCAACACCAACATTCTCTTTACGGTAGCTACCCGCACACGGAAGAACTCATCACGGTTATTGGAGAATATGCCAAGGAACCGGATACGCTCAATTACCGGATTTCTTTCATCCTCTGCTTCTTGCAGGACACGCTCATTGAAGGAAAGCCATGAAATCTCCCTATTGACAAATTGATACTTATCTCCCTTCCCCATCTGAGGTTCAATATAGTTGTATTACGGTAGTACAAGGTTACTGGAATGTTAATTGAAAAGAAACATTCTTTACCCCATTCCCTCGAGTTGCTCTTCGATCACTCTGATCTTGGCTTCGGCATCGCTGAGCTTCTTCTTCTCCAGCGCCACAACCTGCTCTGGAGCATTATTAACGAAATTCTCGTTGGACAACTTCTTCTGAAGTTTCTGCATGAAGCCTTTGTTGTATTCCAATTCCTCCTGGAGCTTCGCCTTTTCGGCTTCCATATCCACAGCATCACCCAGGGGCACGAAATACTCATTAGACCTTACACGGAAACCAAAGGCACCATCAGGCTTGTCTGCTTCCGCATGAATCACTGAAAGATTAGCCAGTCTTTGGATCACAGGGAATGCACCTTCACCTATTTTCTCATTGTCGATTGAAAACAGTTCAAGCGCCTCTTTCTTGGCGATCCCTTTTTCATTTCTAACAGTACGCACACCTGCAATTACCTCTTTGGCAAATTCCATACTGCTCAATGCATCCTGATCTACCTCACCACCTTTTGGCCAATCGGCAGTCATAATGCTTGCATGCTCGTCTCGTTCATAAAGTTGTTGCCAAATTTCCTCTGATAGGAATGGCATAAACGGATGAATCAGTTTCACCAATTGCTCAAAGAAGCTCAGTGTAATTTCCAGGGTCACCCTATCAATTGGCTGCTGGTAATCCGGCTTAACCATTTCCAGGTACCACGAACAGAACTCATCCCAAATCAATTTGTAGATGCCCATCAACCCTTCAGAAAGTCTGAACTGATCAAAACTATCATTGATGGAGCGTACCTCATTGGCAAGTACATTCTCAAACCAACTCGCAGCAATTTTAGATGCCTCAGTTGGAGTAGTATTCTCGTCCACCTCCCAGCCTTTGATTAACCTCAGCGCGTTCCAGATCTTGTTAGAGAAGTTACGTCCCTGTTCGCATAGTTTTGGATCAAATGGAATATCGTTTCCTGCAGGCGTGGTTAATAGTAGTCCAACACGAACACCATCTGCTCCGTACTCATTGATCAACTCAATCGGGTCTGGAGAATTACCTAACTGCTTAGACATCTTGCGGCCTTGGCTATCGCGAACAATACCCGTGAAATACACATCCTTGAAAGGTAGTTTCCCCTGGTACTCGTAACCTGCCATGATCATTCTGGCCACCCAGAAGAAAATAATGTCAGGTCCTGTAACCAGTGAGGCCGTAGGATAGTAATATTTCAATTCGGTGTCGTCATAAAAACCGTCAAACACAGAAATCGGCCATAGCCAGGAAGAGAACCATGTATCCAGCACATCCTCATCTTGCTTCAGGTCACCTTCACCCAAGCCATTGTTACCAGACTTAGCTTTTGCCTTATCCAGCGCTCCAGCAATGTCTTTAGCCACTACAAAATCATCTTCGCCCTCTCCGTAATACCAAGCCGGAATTCTATGGCCCCACCAAAGCTGTCTGGAAATACACCAATCTTTGATGTTACTCATCCAGTGCTTATAAGTGTTCTTGAACTTGGCCGGATGAAAGTTGATGTCTCCGTTTTCTACAGCTGCCAGGGCCGGTGCTGCAAGTTCTTCCATTTTCACCCACCATTGTAGTGAAAGCCTGGGTTCAATAACTACATCAGTACGTTCAGAGAAACCAACACTGTTTACATAGTCTTCGACTTTTACCAAATGACCCTTGGCGTCCAGATCCGCTTCAATCTTCTTTCGCACATCAAACCTGTCTTCACCAACGTAAAGTTGTGCTTCTTCGCTCATGGTGCCGTTCGCGTTCATGATATCAATTGATTCCAGGTTGTGCTTGTTACCTAGATCAAAATCGTTGGGGTCGTGGGCAGGCGTTACCTTCAAACAACCCGTTCCGAATTCCATATCAACGTAATCGTCTAGAATTACCGGAATCTCTCTATTGACCAACGGTACAATTGCTTTCTTGCCATGCAGGTGCGTGTAACGTGTATCGTCCGGATGTATGCAGATGGCGGTATCTCCCAGAATGGTTTCTGGTCTCGTGGTAGCAATGGTCAACCACTCATCAGTTCCGGCTACCTGATACCTTACATGGTACAGCTTGGAGTCTACTTCTTTGTATATAACCTCTTCATCGGATAGGGCAGTCTTGGCGGCAGGGTCCCAGTTGATCATGCGTTTGCCTCTGTATATCTTACCCTTGTCGAACAGATCGATGAACGTATCTATAACGCTCTCGTAGTACTTATCATCCATGGTGAAGCGCGTGCGATCCCAATCGCAGCTGGCACCTAATTTCTTGAGTTGTTCGAGGATTACTCCACCATATTCTTCCTTCCATGCGAAGGCATGTTTCAGGAATTCATCTCTACCTATTTCTGATTTCTTGATGCCTTCTTCACGCAGCTTTCTTACCACTTTGGCCTCCGTTGCAATAGACGCGTGATCCGTTCCAGGAACCCAGCAAGCGTTATATCCCATCATTCTGGCACGCCTGATCAATACATCCTGAATGGTGTTGTTGAGCATATGCCCCATATGCAATACTCCTGTAACATTAGGAGGAGGGATCACAATGGTGTAGGCATCGCGGTCATCCGGTACAGAATGGAATAACCTTTCATCCAGCCAATACTGGTACCACTTAGATTCTGATTCTCCTGGATTGTATTTCGCTGCAAGTTCCATCTGATCGGTTCATTGAAAGGTGGCTAATTTACATAGATTGAGCGAAGAGAAGAAGTCTATTCACGTTGGAGGCGTGCATGTTAAAATCCTGTTAAAGGAGAAACACGCGGCATCTATATCCCTTGTCTTCCCGTTGTTAGTTTAAACTAACCAACGCTAAATACCATGAAAAGAGTTCTACTATCCCTCGTTTGTCTTATAAGCTTTGCTTTGTTAGGTCATACACAAACCAGTTCTATTGTTAATCCCAATGCTCCACAGATCAAGTTTGAAAAAGAGGTTATCGACTACGGTGAAATCGAACAGGGAAGCGACCCCTTCCGTATTTTCAAGTTCACGAATACAGGCAAGTCACCTTTGATCATTCATACAGCTATAGGGTCATGCGGCTGCACTGTGCCAACCTGGCCTAAAGAACCAATCAAGCCAGGTGGATTTGGTGAGATCAAAGTAAAATATGATACCAAACGTTTGGGAATCATAAGCCGGACCGTAACTGTTACAACCAATGCCAGTGTTCCTTCTACTACACTGAGGATCAAGGGCAAAGTACTTATTGCTAAGGCAGGAAATAGCGATGCGGCAAAAGGAGAGCATAATAACGGTCAGTCTGTTGTACACTAAAAAGGAGCCTTGAGGCAACCCCTTTTTTCACTGTTCGTCTATCCTACAGTACAGTTTGGCACAACACTTGTTAAAATAGTGTTAAAGAAAATTTGAGAAAAAGGTGTTTGTTTACTTTTACTCATGAAATTGAAATTCAACTAAAACGGAATAGCGATGAAAAAAGCAGCATTAATCCTTTCTTTCCTGGCGTTCGGTGCACTTGCAGTAAATGCACAAGAGGCCAAGGTTGAGAATCCGAATGCTCCGGAAATGAAGTTCGAGACTGAGGTAATTGACTATGGTGAGATCGAGCAGGGAAGCGACCCAATCAGACTCTTCAAATTCAAGAACACTGGAAAAGAGCCATTGATCATTTCTAATGCAAGAGGTTCTTGTGGTTGTACCGTACCGACTTGGCCTAAGGAGCCAATCAAGCCAGGTGCAAGCAGTGAAATTAAAGTTAGATATGACACTAAGAGACTAGGTCCTATCAACAAAACGATTACTATCACGTCTAATGCCAAGTCACCTTCGAAGGTTCTTCGAATCAAGGGTAAGGTAATGGCACCTAAGACTACACCAACGAAAGAAGCTAGCGAAGGTGCCCCAACTGCGAAATAGTTCGGGGGTACAATTGAATTATATTAAGGTGATACTTTTGGGCTTGTTGCTGTCGGCAACAAGCCTTTCTTTTTCTCAGGACTATACCCTCACCAAGATAGACCCACACGTTTATAAATTCAAAAAGGTAAACGAAGGCGAACCGGTTGTGATGGAGTTTACCATTAGAAATCTGAGTCCGAAGGAAACCTTGAATATCCTGCAAATTGAGTCTTCGTGTACCTGTACGAATGCGGAATTCTCTGACGAACCTATTGCACCAGGTCAGGAACGCAAATTCAAAGTGCATTTCAACACAGAGAACAAATTCGGGTTCCAGCAAAGACCCGTGAAGATCACATTCACCAATGGTGTACAGATTGATGCCCGATTTCAGGGTGTGGTTAAGGGCACCAAAGAGACCATTCAAAAGTACAAGGAGAGCCAAAAGAAGTAACACTTCTAGCCTCTATTTTCCTACATTTGCTGCCACAATTTTACTGTCATGCCAAATCTTTCAAATAGAGGGAATGCAATGCCTGAGTCACCCATCAGGAAGCTTGTTCCCTATGCCGAAGCTGCCAAAAAGCAAGGACGTACTGTTTATCATTTGAACATTGGACAACCGGATATTCATACGCCAGAGGTAGCACTTAACGCTGTTGCCAATCATGGATTAGATGTTATTGAATACAGCCACTCGGCTGGGTTTGAATCGTACAGAAATGGTATCGCGAACTACTATCAGAAGCATGACCTTCCGGTTGAACCACAGGATGTGATGGTAACCACAGGCGGTTCCGAGGCCTTGCTATTTGCGTTCATGACATGTTTCAACGCAGGAGACGAGGTGATCATCCCTGAGCCGTTCTATGCCAATTACAATGGTTTCGCGGTTACCGCAGGTGTTACTGTAAAACCTGTAACCGCCAACATTGAGAATGGATTTGCGCTTCCTTCAATTGAATCTTTCGAAGCGCTGATCACAGAGAAAACCAAAGGAATTCTGATCTGCAACCCGGGTAACCCAACGGGTTATCTCTACTCCAGACAAGAACTTGAAGTACTTAAGGAAATTGTACTCAAACACGATCTATTCCTCTTTGCAGACGAGGTATACCGGGAATTCTGCTATGATGGGGCTAAGCATGAATCCGTGCTTACCATGCCCGAAATTGCTCAAAATGTCGTGGTTGTGGATTCTGTTTCCAAGCGTTACAGTATGTGTGGAGCGCGCATCGGAACCATTATTTCGAAGAACGCAGACATTATGGCCACAGCCTTGAAATATGGACAAGCCAGATTGAGTCCGCCAACACTTGGACAGATTGCGGGAGAAGCGGCTCTTCAAACCCCGGATTCTTACTTCGAGGAAGTGGTTGCTGAATATGTAAACAGAAGGGATACACTCATTGCAGGATTGAACGAGATCGAAGGTGTAGTCTGCCCAAAACCAGGAGGCGCATTCTACGCGGTTGCTGAACTTCCGGTGGACAACGCTGATGCCTTTTGTCAGTGGTTGTTAGAATCATTCGAACACGAGAACCAAACCGTAATGCTGGCTCCGGCATCGGGTTTTTACGCAACCAAGGGCCTTGGTGAGAAACAGGTAAGGATTGCCTACGTGCTCAACATTGATGCCTTGAAGAAGGCTGTTGAGTGTCTCAAAGTAGCGCTGGAACAGTATCCTGGCAGCGTATCTACTTCCCAGGAAGTGGCTACCAGTGCTCACTAGAATTTCGAAAGAAAAGACTTGTAGTAAGGGCCCATATCAAATGATGGACTCACTATGTGCCCCTGATCCGGCAGCAACTGGTAATCGACTCGCTCTGGTTGTGATTTGAATACTTCCTTCTTAAGTATTTCAACAGACGTCTTGCAACCCTGCACCCAGGAATCTGCATCCTTTTCTCCCACACAGATCATCATCTGGTACTTGGCCCACTCTTTTGGAAAGCCAGCATTCTTGGATATGGCCAGAATGCCCGGAGCGACAAAAAGCCCTTTGAATCGCTTCGCTTGCTTGTGCGCAAAATTAAACGCCCCTACCCCTCCGTTTGATGTGCCTGCAACGATCCAGCCATCTTCCGTTGCCAATTCGTATTTCGGCAGCGCATCAAGCAAGGTATTGATGTAACGCGCATCTACCTTGGTGAAATTCTTGCCTTTTGGCGCCACTGGAAACACTTTGACATAGCCATCCAGTAAGCTGGATCTGAACAACGTGTGGTAACAATAATCTACCACCTGACTGGTACCTGTACCCCCAGCCAATCCCAGAAATACGGGATACTTCTTGTTAGGGTCAAAATTCTTCGGTAGCGCTACTTTATAAGTTATCTGGTAAGCCGAATCGGGTTGGATGGTTTTCACCTGAAGTTCTTTGAGCACTTCCGGGGGCACTGTTAAATCCAATGTCTGACCGAGGCCCAACAAAGACAAGAAGGATGCTATGGTAAGCAATGCATTTCGCATCATTCAAAATCCTTGTACAACAAGTACTTTTTGCGAATCTGCTTGAACTTCTTCAAATCTTCCTGCCAGCTCAAACGAATGTCCACTTCCGGTGTTCCTTTCTGTATCTGCTCACGCAACTTTTTGGTTCCAGCCAGCTTATCGAAAAACGGCTTGAAGAACTTGTCCTTTTCCGGAAACTCCTTATAGATGTTGATCATCCAGAACAGGTAGATCTTACCATAGTCGGGCATGAAACGCGTTCCGAAAGTAGAAAGGTCGTAACCGTGGCATTCCTGCCCTTTCCATTTCGGATTCTTACTAGCACCTTCTATAGATCGTGGTGTGAAAGCATACCTGCCCTTCATCTTAGGATGCCCTATCAATTGAAAGGGTTTATCCGTTCCTCTTCCCACACTTAGGTAAGTTGATTCGAATAAACACAAGGTTGGATATAGGTAAACCGAAGACATGTTAGGCAAATTCGGTGATGGTTTAACAGGCAACGTGTAATACTTCTTGTGATCGTATCCTGTACACTTTACTACCGATAACTCACATTTCACTCCGTTGGCCAACCACCCTTCGCCCAGTACCATTTTTGCGTATTCACCCACAGTCATACCGTGAACAATGGGCACCTGATGCATTCCTACAAAAGACTCCATGCCTTTTTCCAATACAGGGCCATCAACGTAATGTCCATTGGGGTTAGGTCTGTCAAGAATGATGACCGGTATCTTCCGCTCACCACAGGCCTCCATTACATAACTCATAGTAGAGATGTAGGTGTAAAACCTGGCGCCCACATCCTGGATATCAAAGAGCACCACATCCACACCTTTCAACATCTCAGCCGTTGGTTTCTTGTTACTCCCATACAGAGATGTAATCGGTAATCCGGTCTTCTTGTCGATATTGCTTTTCACCTTTTCACCAGCATCCGCAGAACCCCTGAATCCGTGTTCAGGACTGAAGATCTTAACGAGTTTCACTTTTTTGGAAAGCAAGGTGTCCACCAGGTGTGTACCACCAACCATGGTAGAATGATTACCTACCAGCGCCACGTTCTTTCCTTGAATTTCTGGCATATACTGATCAAAGCGAGCGGCACCCACAGTGACCTGCCCGTCCACACTGCATAGGCTGAGAATCAATGATATCGTTATCGCGAAGCGGAGCATTCCTATCTTTATACTTCAGGAAGCTACAAACTTAAGACCAAAATTGAATTTCGAGTTCTTCATAGCAAGACGTCTGATCGGGCACGGTAGTGTTCAACGCAAGACCAGACCTATCATCTCGATATCTATCATGGCCATTGCTCTGGGGTTGATTGTCATGATTGCCTCCTTGTCTGTAGTATCTGGCTTCCAGACCGAAATTCGCGATAAGGTAATTGGCTTTGGCTCACATATTCAGATCACTTCAATGGAATCACAAAGTGAGCTGGAACCTGCCCCTATTAGCAAATCACAACCTTTCTATAATACTATAACTGAGCAGCCTGGAATCAGACATATACAAGTGTTTGCCACTAAACCAGGCATCCTGGCTGCCAACGATGAAATTCACGGAGTTGTGCTCAAGGGTGTTGGAACCGACTTCGACTGGAACTTCTTTGAAGACAAAATGGAACAGGGTGAACATTTCGTGGTTAATCCCAGTGAGAAGTCTAATGCTACAGTCCTAAGCCGAAGAATTGCGGATAAGCTTTCACTGAACCTTGGCGATCCGGTCATTGCCATCTTCATGACGGAGAATGGTGAAGAGTTGAAACGTAAATTCAATGTAACCGGGATCTACAATTCAGGGCTCGGTGGACAGGAATTTGATGACAGGGTTATACTCGTTGATCTGGCGCATGTTCAAAAGCTGAACGGTTGGTCGCAGGAACAGGTTTCAGGTTTCGAGGTGCTGATCGATAGCTACAATGACCTGGAGCATATAGACGAATTGGTGGATGGCTCACAAATTGGGGTATTTCTTAAGACTACTACCATTCTGGATATGCATCCAGACATTTTCAATTGGCTCAACCTTCAAGACTATAATGTGCAGTTCATCATCATTATTATGCTGATTGTTGCAACGATCAATGTTATTTCTGCATTGCTCATACTTATTCTGGAACGCACAACAATGATTGGTGTAATGAAGGCTCTTGGCGCCAATGATTGGTCGCTACAAAAGATTTTTATCCAAAATGCTACTTACCTTCTCCTGAAGGGCTTGTTTTGGGGAAATGTTGTGGGCATTGGCCTCTGTCTGATCCAGGAACATTTTGAACTGCTAACATTGAATCCGGAGAGCTACTACATCTCCGTGGTGCCTATAAAAATGGTGCCCTCAGAGATTGTCCTTCTGAATGTGGGCACCATCTTCATCTGCTTACTTGCTATGGTTCTTCCTTCGCTATTGATCTCGAGGATCTCCCCGGTCAAAGCGATCAAATTCGATTAGCGTCCAAACTTGTACTGTGTTCCGCCACCGTATTTAAATGGATTTGGGTTGATAAATCTGAAGCTGATCTCTACCCCGCCATTGTACGCTGAAGCGGTTGACAATTGTGAGATGTTCACATCATAACTTAATCCAAACCCGAAGCTCTTGAACTCAACATTCATGGCAGGAATCACGGCATCGCCAACCCTCATATGTGCCCCAAACGAGACGGCACTTTCCTTAAAGAAACCCGTGTACTTGCTTTCTTCTTTAATGGTGTACCTCATCAAACCACCCAACACCAATTCTTGATTCGGCCCCTGACGTTGATATAAGATATGCGGTTGAAACGCCATTGCGGAGTTCTTAATCCCAAAATGTCCCTGGAAGTACAGATTGTATTTGTGATGCAACCGATCTCTTCCAAGTTGGTACCCCGCCTGGGGCTTGCTCACATGATGCATTGCTGCACTTATTACAAAATAAGTCTGATCGTTACTGGTAATTGTACGGTTCTTGGTATAGAAGGCATAAGCCACTCCTGTTGAGAAATCTGTGATGCCATATGGTTGGCCAGAAATGTTCTCATTGGATTCGATGGCACCGTTGTAGCCCTGTCCATCGAACTGGTTGCCCCATTTCAAACCATTGGTATTGATGCTGTTTTGTTGAAGGCCACTTCTGATACCAGCGCTCAGTCTACTATTATCGCTCACCTTTACTACTCCGGACAGGGAGAAATTGGCTTGTGTTTTTGTCATCCTTACATCTCCTGCTACATCTTTCAGCAAAGACATCCCCATTCCCAGATGGGTGTTTCTACTTCGTTTATCAAATACCTTCATGTCTCCCATCACTCCAAATGATGTGTAAGGTGAAGTAATGGTTCTCCATTGTTCCTTGTAGAATGTAGATACCCTTATATCGCCCCTAAACAATCCGGTGTGGGCTGGATTTACCAGGAGAGGTGAATTATAGAATTGACTAAAGTGAAAGTCTTGTGCGTATACCGCTGCTCCCAATAGGAAAGCGATAAGTGTTGTTGTTAATGACTTCATAATTGGTGGTGTTTAATGTTATCGTGTAATGGCGATTTCGCCCTTTTGATCAATTTTATCCGCGCATCTTGTCTTGGCTTCTACCTTGTAGACAAACACGCCTGTATTTAGTGTTTTACCCTTGAACGTTCCGTCCCATCCCTGTAACGGATCTTCGGTTTCGAATACCTTTTCTCCCCAACGTGAGTAGATCATCAGATGGAACTCCTCAACCCCCTTCTGTCTAATTAGGAATTGGTCATTGTTACCATCTCCATTCGGAGAGAAAATGTTGGGCACATAGAATACAACCTGCTCCAATACCTCAACTGTCACATAGGCCGATGGATCTCCGCAAACCGTTGTGTCCATCACTTCATAGGTTGTTGTTACATCGGGCTGCGCAAAGACTTTCGACCCATTCTCACCGTGGTCCCAAACGTACTTGTCACCCCCAGTCACCGATAGAGAGATCACCTCTCCGTAGCAGATAATGGTATCAGAGGCTGATGCGTTGAGCACCCTGTCTGGTAGAACGATCACAGTAACAGAAACAATGCTGTCACATCCACTCGCTGCGCCTCCGGTGATAACATTCGGGTAAGTTCCGGCATCTGACACCGGCTGCCCACCAATGTTAATGACATCGTCACTACAGATGTAAACCGTATCTACACCTGTAGAGGGGGTAATAATGCTCAGCGAAGTGAAGAGTAGGCTGTCGCAACCAGTAGCAGCAGCACCGAAAAGGGTATCTACGTATGTTCCAGCATTCCCGCGATAACTTCCACCAAGAAGGATGCTGTCGCCCAGGCAGATGGAAGCAGTAGTTGTACCCATAGTAGGCTGAATGAGTATTAAGGTGGTGTTTACAATGCTATCGCAGCCAGCGGCTGTCTGGAGGGTGTCTACATAAATGCCTTGAGCATTTTGATAAGCCCCTCCCAGCAAAATGCTATCGCCAGCACAAATGGATACCTGGGCATTACCAGTAACAACTGGATTAACCGTTACAATGGTGTTGATCACACTGTCGCATCCACCTGCCGTCTGAAGACTATCAAAATAGCTTCCTGCAGACGTTTGCCAAACACCACCTAAGAACAAACTATCTCCCTGGCAGATGGATGTTGCAACAGTGTTGAAGATCGTAGGGTTAACAATAAGTTGTACTGTACTGACCGAATCACAACTCTGTGCTGTCTGGAATGTATCTGTATAGAATCCGGGCGCGCTTTGAGGTAAACCATGAATTGTGATGTTCGCACCCTGGCAGATAGTAACAACAGATGAATCTGTTACCACAGGGTTAACGGTTACTGTAATTGTAGATATTGAATCACATCCTGCAACACTTGCGAGTGTGTCTACGTAGTTTCCTGGCACCGTCACAACATTACCGTGAACGGTTGCCGATCCGCCTTGACAGATGGATACCGTACCCGTTGTATTGATAGCTGGCGTAATGTTCAACGCGGTGGTCAAGATGGAGTCGCAACCTCCCGCGCTTGTCAAGGTATCCACATAATTTCCAGATGTGGTTTGATTAGCACCACCAGCAAAGTACGATTGCCCCTGACAGATGTTAACGTTTACAGTGTTAGTGATTGCAGGTGTAATCGTAACAGTAATCGTGGAGATAGAGTCACATCCACCCGCACTGGTTAAGGTATCTACATAGTTTCCAGGTATGGTTACAATGTTACCATGGACCGTTGCGGACCCACCCTGGCAGATGGCTACATTGCCAGTAGTGGTAATGGCAGGAGCCACGTTGAGTGTCGTGGTCAAAATTGAATCACACCCTCCAGAACTTGTTAACGTATCTACGTAGTTTCCTGAAGTGGTTTGATTGGCACCGCCCGCAAAGTACGATTGCCCCTGGCAAATGTTAACGTTTATAGTGTTGGTGATCGCTGGTGTAATCGTAACGGTAATCGTTGAAATAGAGTCGCAGCCTCCGGTACTGGTCAAAGTATCGATATAGTTTCCAGGAGTCGTTACAACATTGCCATGCACCGTTGCAGATCCACCTTGACATATGGCAACATTGCCGGTAGTGGTAATGGCTGGAGCTACGTTGAGTGCCGTGGTCAAAATTGAATCACACCCTCCCGAACTTGTTAACGTATCTACGTAGTTTCCTGAAGCGGTTTGATTGGCACCACCCGCAAAGTACGATTGCCCCTGGCAGATGTTAACGTTTACAGTGTTGGTGATCGCTGGTGTAATCGTAACGGTAATCGTTGAAATCGAGTCACAGCCTCCAGCACTGGTCAAAGTATCGACATAATTTCCAGGAGTCGTTACAACATTGCCATGCACCGTTGCAGATCCACCTTGACAGATAGCTACATTGCCAGTAGTGGTAATGGCAGGAGCCACGTTGAGTGTCGTGGTCAAAATTGAATCACACCCTCCAGAACTTGTTAAAGTGTCTACGTAGTTTCCTGAAGTGGTTTGATTGGCACCACCCGCAAAGTACGATTGCCCCTGGCAGATGTTAACGTTTACAGTGTTGGTGATTACTGGTGTAAGTGTTACCGTGATCGTAGAGATCGAGTCACAACCACCTGAACTCGTAAGGGTGTCAACGTAAGTTCCAGGTGCTGTAACGGTGTTACCATGAACGTTTGCTGACCCACCCTGACATATGGCCACGTTGCCTGCGGTAGTGATCGCTGGTGTAACGTTCAGCGCTGTTGTCAGAATCGAATCACACCCTCCCGAACTCGTTAACGTATCTACATAGTTTCCTGAAGTGGTTTGACTGGCACCGCCTGCAAAGTATGATTGTCCCTGACAGATACTCACGTTTACCGTATGCGTAAGTGCCGGTGTGACAGTTACCGTAATCGTAGAGATAGAATCACAACCACCGGCACTGGTAAGGGTATCTACATAGGTTCCTGCAATGTTAACGGAATTGCCATGTACAAGGGCGGAACCGCCCTGACAGATCGCAACGTTCCCATTTGTAGTAATGGCCGGAGTAAGACTCAGCGTTATGCTCGAAGTTGAATCACACCCGTTCGCTCCTGTGAATGTTTGTGTGTACGTACCTGGCGTATTCTGACTTACTCCATGAATATTGATCGATTGTCCAGCGCAAATGGTTGCTGTACCAGTTGTTGATTGCGTTGGGTTTACTACGAGCGTTATTGCAGATATCGAATCGCAACCATTCGCTCCAGTAAAAGTCTGCGTATACATCCCTGCCGTGGTTTGAGCGTTACCGTGGATAACTGCCGACTGACCCTGGCAGATCGTTACAGTACCAGATGTGTTCTGTACTGGAATAACTGTAAGAGTAATATTGGAAATAGAATCACATCCGTTAGACCCAAGAATTGTGTCGGTGTATAGCCCTGGGGTGGAAACGGTCTGACCATGAATAACGGTTGTTGCGCCAGCACATATGCTTACGTTACCATTAGTTACCGTTGGAAGCGTTGCCGTGACCACAGCTGTATCGTATCCAAAACAACCTGCGGCCTGTACAACAACACTGTAGGTACCAGAGTTGGTGACAGTAACTTGCTGGGTTGTTGCGCCTGTAGACCAGTTATAGCTGGCACCGGGGCAGCCCGCATCAAAAGTAGCAGAGCCTGGAGCACAATAAGATGTATCATTTCCAATGCTGATAGGTAGCGTTGCCTGAACGGTGCCATTAACCAGGACGGAACGACCGTAGTTGGTTGCCGTTGAGGTGGTCTGAGCAGTAACATCTTGAATTCCTCCGTAATTAGGTGCTGCAGGCGTATGAGTTGTTACAGTAATGTTTGCAGTCACATCCGTAACAACCGGTACAGCAGGTAGCTCACTTCCTGTGTGACCGTCAATATCCATTTTGATTACTGCGTGATCGTAGGAAGCTGAGAATTGTGCAAGGTACCATCCAGTAAGTGCGTAGCCACAATCATTCAATTCTGCTATACCAGTGAAGCCGGTACCCCATGTACTTGTACTAAATGGGTTTGAATACACATTCGCCCATAAAAGATTACCGGCTGCATCTGTTTTTACAACGATTCCATCATCCCCATTTGATTGGGCATGCGCACCTGTAGCAGCAACAGCTACCAGATTTCCATGCACATCCTCCATGATGTCCATTCTCTCAAACCCCGGATACCCATATATATTAGAGTAAGTTCGTGCCCAGTTCAAATTGCCCGCAGCATCGGTTGTAATAATTAGCATGTCGTTGCCTGAAGTACCACACATTGCAAAGCCACCGTTTGCAAGGGGTGTAACAGCGGTTGTATGGTCATCCGCGTTACCAGGCATGGCATAAGTGCGACACCAACCTACATTTCCTGTTCCCGGAGCAATCTGCATTAGAAAGAAATCGCCCGTACCCTGATGCGCAGTTCCACATACCACATAACTACCGTTAACCAGCACTCCGTCCCACGCATCATCTGCTTGCAGAATATCATACCTGCGCGACCAATTAATCGCTCCACTAGCTGTGTTGACCTGAGCCAAATAAACATCACCATCGCCCTGTGTGGTCTCTCCGCCAATCAGCATATTGTTACCGTCTGGAATAAAGAATCTCCCCTTGTCTTCCATATTGGTCCCGTATGCTTGTGCGTAATTCAGAACTCCGGCTGGATTAACACTGGCAACAATCATGTCGTGAAGTCCATGGGGACCATCTGGAGTCATGCCAATGGTGAGCAGGTTTCCATTTTGATCTTCAAATGCATCGTAAGATTCTTCCCACAGCCCTGTGGTTGGGTTAGCAGACGGAGAAAAGTTGATCGCTCTGTCAAGAATCACATTTCCGGCCGGGTCGGTTCTGCAAATGTGAAAGTGCCAGTTGTGGTAACCAGACATCAGAAAATCTCCATTGGAGCAAAGTCTCATGCTGTTACCCCATGCACCATCCTGGTTGACGGTACCTACAACTGTTTCGTGAACAGGTTGAGCGAATGCTCTCGTGAAACTGATCGCAACGAGCATATAAAATGCAATCGCATAGCAACAGATCTTAATGGTTTTTTGAATTCTATTCATCATGTGGTGTTTGGTGATTCAAATGTCATTCACCCCACATCGGAATAGAATTTAAAGTAATATAATTTTTACATTTTCATTTTATATTAAAAAACCATATATCCTTGTTTTTTAGTAATTTAAATACATAAATTTTACTTCTCCATGGATGTATTCAGGTTGATTAAATCCCTTAGTGGAAATGAAAAAAGGTTCTTCAGGCTGCAATCAGCAATGATTGAGGGGGAGAAAACCTACCTGAGGCTTTTTGACCTGATCGATCGATCCAACAAATACGATGAAGAAAAGACCAGGGAAGAACTCGACCCAGGCATGACCAAAGCCAGGTTTTCTAAAGAAAAGAACCATTTGGCCACCCTGATCCTTAGACACATGAATCGATACCAGCACAAACATTCTGCTCATTTGCAGATCTCGGAGCTTATTGGGGGTGTTAAATTTCTTTTTGACAAAGGATTGTATCAGGATAGCAGAAAGACACTCAACAAGGCCATCAAGCTGATAGATAAATACGATCTCGAGGCCTACAAGTTCATTGCATTTTCATGGGAGAAGCGACTCTTCGAAATTGGAGCATACACACAAAACCAATCGACCGCATCATCAATTGCTAAAGCGCAGAGGGATGCTTTCATGGAACACCTGAATACCACAGAGTACTCTAATCTCTATGATCAGATTACCACGTTCAGAATCACCTATGGTCGCATCAGAGACCAGAAAGCAAGAGACGCCATAGCAAAGGTGATGGAACATCCACTCATGATGGAAACAATCGATGACACTTCATTTAATGCCGAATACTACCGACTTCACACACACTTTAACTATCACGAGCTATTAGGAGAATGGGGAGACGCCATTGTGTATGCTGAACAGCTGGTACAACTGTTGGAAGGTCACCCCAACCAACTTAGGATTCGTTACGAACCTTACATCTCCAATCTGTTCAACTTGCTCAGGTGCCAAATGAGAAGCACACAGTTCGCCAACTTTCAGGGCGATTGGACCATCCACGATACATTTTACAACAACCTACAAAAGCTGGTCAATCTTCCAACTACCGAGATCTTCAACACAATCAAATCTGAAACGCTGGTCACATGGCACGAAACGCACGTTAAGCACATCAAACTAAACTACTGCGGAATGATGCTGCTCTTTGAGGAGATCGTTGCCATGGACGAGGAAATCGAGAAGTTCATAAGAAAATATGCGCATGCCGACTCACTGGATCGCTTATCATTTGCCATCAATGTGAGTACCGCAGCGTTCTTTTGCCAGGAGTACAGGCTGGCTAGAAAATGGCTGAACCGCCTACTCAATAGCCAGGAAATGAACGTAAGGTCTGACCTCTACAACTTTTGTCGTGTATACAATTTGTTGGTCAATTTTGAACTTCAGGATTTTGACCAGTTGGAGTATATCAGCGTTTCCACCAAGAGGCACTTGAGAAGCAGAAATGCCTTCTTCAAGGTAGAAACACTTCTGAGCACTTTCTTTCTAAAAGAAGCCATTGCTTTTAACTCGCGCGCGGACATCGTGAAGGGATTTCAGCAGTTAAAATCTAACCTCAAACCGCTGATGGAAGATTCCAACGAAAAAAGGGTCTTTGAGATCTTCAACTTCATAGACTGGATAGACGGGCACATCCAAAACAAGCCAGCCTTACAAATTGCACGTGAACGCCAGCAACCTTGGAAGGCTTCTAATCCTATTCCCTTGTTTGAAGAAGTGACCCAAACTGTTCCTTCTACAGCGAAAAGAAATCCCCACGGCACCAAGTCTTCTAGTAAGAATTTCCGATTTTAGCGCCAAATTTGAAACACGTTAACCAATTCTACCTGTAATGGTTGCTTCGAAAGACAAAAAGGTGTTTGACAACATCCTGGACACGATAGGAAATACGCCACTCGTGAAAATGAACAATATCACGAAGGGTATTCCTGCTAAGGTATACGCCAAAGTGGAATACTTCAACCCAGGTCACTCGGTGAAGGATCGAATGGCATTGAAGATGATCGAAGATGCCGAGAAGGAAGGCAAGATCAAACCGGGGGGAACCATCATTGAGGGAACCTCAGGCAATACTGGAATGGGCCTCGCACTTGCTGCTGTCGTTAAAGGCTACAGACTTATCTGCACCACAACGGACAAGCAATCGAAAGAAAAGGTTGATGTACTTCGTGCGATGGGAGCCGAGGTAATCATTTGCCCTACCAATGTTGCGGCAGACGATCCGCGCTCATACTATTCGGTTGCAGCCCAACTGAACAAAGACATTCCCAATTCTTTCTATCCCAATCAGTACGATAACTTGTCAAACAGGAAGGCGCATTACGAAAGCACCGGACCAGAGATCTGGGAACAGACGGAAGGAAAGATCACCCATTTCGTTGTTGGTGTGGGAACCGGTGGCACGATCTCTGGCGTAGCAAAGTACCTGAAGGAACAAAATCCCGACATAAAGATTTGGGGAATTGATACGTACGGCTCAGTATTTAAGAAGTATCATGAAACAGGTGAATTTGACGAAAAGGAGATCTATCCGTACATCACCGAAGGTATTGGTGAAGACATCCTACCTCAGAACGTAGACTTCGACCTTATCGACAAGTTTGAGAAGGTCTCTGATAAGGACGGAGCAGTTATGACCCGTAGACTTGCCAAGGAAGAGGGGCTTTTTCTGGGCAACTCCTCTGGCTCCGCAATGGCAGGACTCATGCAACTTAAGGATGAACTCTCCGAGGATGACATCGTTGTTTTGCTTTTCCACGACCATGGAAGTCGTTACGTTGCCAAGATCTATAACGATGACTGGATGAGGGAGAACGGATTCATGGAGCGGGAAAAACCCAGGGCATTAGACCTGATCAAAGGCCATATGAACAAGAATCTCGTTACCGTTGAAGCTTCTTCAAAAATCTCCGAGGCATTGGAGAAAATGTCGCTCTTTGATATCAGTCAGATTCCTGTAGAGAAAGATGGAGCGTATGTTGGATCTATTGACGACAGTAAGATTTACACGCAAATAGTTGAAGATCCTGAGATCAAGGAAAAGGCCATAGAAGCGGTTATGGAATCCCCATTCCCTGTGGTAGCACCTACAGCAACCATTGATGAAGTAAGCGCTTTGATCAATAAAGACAACAAAGCCGTACTTGTTAAGCTTGACACAGGCGACCACCACATCATTACTATGCACGATGTGATTGATGCACTGGCATAATGCCAGATTACAAGGATCAATTAGGAAGAACTGTTACCCTTGCCAAGGTACCTGAACGGGTAGTTTCGATTGTACCATCCCAAACTGAGTATCTATTTGACCTCGGGCTTGAGGAAGAGGTAGTTGGCATCACCAGGTTTTGCATTAAACCGGAATCATGGTTTAGAAACAAAACACGAGTTGGGGGCACGAAGGCACTTGACATCCAAAAGATTGCAGACTTGAATCCCGATCTGATTATTGCCAACAAGGAGGAAAATGACCAGGCCCAGATCGAAGCACTATGGGATCGTTTTCCTGTGTGGGTGTCTGATATCTACACTTTGGATGATGCGAGGGCAATGATGCAATCCATTGGCTCTATCTTCCAGCGAGACGAACAGGCAAAAAAAATCATCGATGCCACCCGTAATCTTATTCCTTCCAATGCCCTGAGGCCTGCCTTGTACCTGATTTGGAACGACCCTTACATGGCAGCTGGAACAGACACTTTCATTCACACCATGATGGAAGTTGCGGGGTTTGCCAACATGGCCGAGAAAGATAGCAGGTACCCTAACTTTACATTGGAGGAACTACAAGAAATTCAACCTGAAGTTCTGTTGCTTTCATCAGAACCCTATCCTTTCAAAGAAGAACATCAGCGTTCTCTGGAGCAGCAATTACCCAATACGAAAATTGTTCTGGTAGATGGTGAGATGTTTAGTTGGTATGGTTCTCGGTTGGCAAAGGCGTTGCCGTACTTTGATCAGCTTCGTGCATCGTTTTCATATTGATGAGTATCGCCAGGAACTGCACAAGCCCATTGGACTCGCCAGATTTGAATTTCAACAGGCCATTGACGTTGACAGATTCTCCATCCGGATACATTTCCAATGATATCTTGTCCATCTGATCGTTGGAACGGATAAACCTGTCCAGCCAAACGTTTTTACCGATCACCCAGGCACTATCCCTTGAGGATCTTGCGTAGTCATACTCCATAGCAAATACAGGTCTTTGCGTGGTATCCTTCTCCCACTCTACTTCCTTCTCTGTGGTAAAGAGAAGGTACTTATCCACTTTCTTGATGTAAACCGGTGCATTTAGCACATCCAACATCTTGTAATTTTCCTTTTCCCTTGTGATAATCTTCTTCGCTTCAAGTTTATTCAGCACATCATCCATCCGTCCGGAAACTCCAATGGAACCCGTAAACCTTGCGTATGGCACTTCCTCCTTCCTCACTTTTCTCACCTCGTTGAAATTATCATCGAAGTCTATGGTTACAAACTCGTTCACCTTTGTGCCCACTCCATGGTATTCTACATCCAGGTAGCCCGTCCACGACTCCAGCAATTCTTCTGTGGAGAAATTATTCAAACCAAGAATGGAATCTACCCGGAGCATGACTGGGTTTTCTTTGTTCAAGACAAAATCATTGGGCTCCAGTGCCATCCTGGCAAAAAAGTGGCTGGAATCGTTGGGTAAACGGGATGGAACATCCAACCTGAAGGGTAAATCGGCCAGCGACATACCCTCCTTTACATGGTACTTACCGTCCAATCGGCACTGTCCTTCCTCGAAATGAAAATCAAGACTCAGTGCCTGAAATGGCTTCTTGCCGGAAGTAACCAATCCAGGATCAACTCCACGCTCTATCTCCAACCACATGGCAACCTCGTGTGGAGCTTCAATAAAATTGCGGTAGTTAGTGTCAGCAGTCATGCGTTCAAACGCTGGGTCAAACAACCTTTGTGCACAAGCTATTACAGAATCCTTAGGCACCGCAGGCATAAAATTCAATGCTGCCAACTGATGTTCGTTCCACGCAAAAGCCAGGTTCATGGAGTCGAGAATCCTTAGATCTGCATGCTCCAGGAATACAGAATCTGCCTGTCCTTTGAGGTGTTCGCTTAGGTTTTCATTAAAGAACTCTCTGAACTGGTTGCGGTTATTGATACCCAACATGGTAACCACCGTAAGATCTGTAGAGTCCTTCCCGTTCAGATACATGATCAGTTTGTCCTGGTACTTGATTCCCGCTCCAGCGAGTCCATCGAAGATCTGATCAAACTGATCCTCACTGGCCAGTTGATCTTTCAATTCCAACATCTTGTCAGGGTGAAGAAACAGTTCCTTACCGATGATACCTGCAATGTGCTTGACATCGGCTATCATCACCATCCTGGCACCAGATGGGACTTGCTGCAACAGCTGAAATGAAACAGATGGCTTCTCCGGTCGTGAATACCACCAGGTAAGAAACGCGGCCACCGAGAGTACGGCAACGCCCAACAACCACCACTTCTTCTTCATGAACTACCTAGGACCTTTCTCCAGCACGTAGAATTCTTCAATCAAGTCCAGAGCAAATTTCAGCGAATTCACACCATCCTTGGTCTCAATGTACCCCTCGGCAGAGTATGCGTTTTTGCCACCTTTAGCGCGCATCACATACAATTGCGTTACATTCTGCTGCGCCAGATCATACATCTTCAGCGATTTGCCTCTAACGAGCTCATCCTTGGGCAATACGCTCATCAATTTCTTTCCGTCAAAGAACATAGAGAACTGATGTTTCTTGATCATTTTGGCTTGCTTGCCAGAAACAGGATTGTTAACTCCCTCCTTCATATTGGCAACAATCTCTTTGTCGTTGGATAAGCATACCACACCATCGTGGACTCCCAGGTACATAGTGAAAGGTAAATCTCTATTTGAAGGCATCTCCCAGTAGTTGCCCTTGTTCACCACTCCAGCAGATTTCTCAAGAATTCTATAAATCTTCTGAATGGCCTCTTCATTCTCCGTGCCCAGCAGAATGACCATCTCCGGAAGTGTCTCCTCCTTGATGTGCGGCACCTTGATCATTTCGAAATTCTCATCATACTCGTAGCTGTAGTACGTTGACTCAAACTTCCGAACACCCGTGCAGGCTGCCAGCAACTGCCCATTCCACACCTCGAACAAAGCCTCTTCATCCAAAACAATATCCACAAGGTCCACTACATCAATAGACATCTGTCCGTACTCCGGAAACTCCTTGGCCAATGGTTCATAGAAATCCTTGGCCGCGGGAATCAACTCTTTTAGGTTAAGTGATATCCCGTAGTAACCAATCAATTGATCTCCCCGTACGTAGCGCAAGAAGTTCTTGTTCATCTTGGCTTTGGTTAGCTTACTCATCAATTCATACGACCTGTCGTTCATCTTGGCGTCACTTCGCACATGCAATTGACCGTCATTGAAATTGAGGGCCACTACAGACTCATTGCCTTCGGTGTACTCCTGCAGCTTCTTCATGAACCCTTCATAATCCTTGTTCATTTTGTACATCCTTCCCAATCCCGCGTAATCCGTAAGGTTTTGGTTAGAAGCACTCCACATGACCACATCACCTTTACTCTTTAATCCTTCCAGGCGCGAGGCGATCTTACTGCTCATTTTGAACAGTTGAGAACCTTTGGCACTCAACCATTGCTTTTCGATCTTCGATTGAGAAGCCCACTCATCTTCACCATCACCCAAATTGTAACGCGCATAGATATCCGGATTCCTATAGAAATAAGACCTGTTCAAATCAGACTCTATGATCACTCCTACCTTATCATTCCACGCGTAAAGGTTATCTCGTGTTTGTATGTAAGTGAAATTCTTACCCTGAAGCACTTTGTAGTCCTTATTGTAACGTGAAATCAAGATATTCTCGACAAAGCCCCCAAACGAAGAGGCGGAACTCAATGGCGCCACAAACCCATTGTACATCACGCTATCATTGTTCTCAAGAAAGTAATAGGAGCTGTTTTTAAAATTCATGCCCAGATCCTTCAGGCTAAATCCATCAATCTCCTTCTTTGAAGAACGGATCATGTTCTTCTCGATCTCTTTGTAGAACTTGTACTTCTCAAACGATTCTACAGAAACCTTGCTCGTGATTGATTCCCCGTTCAAGGCAACCACAATCGTAGAATTCTCAGGCACCATATGGGCAGGACCCTGTGCCAATATTAATGCTGGAACCCAGGTGAGCAACAGCAGTGATAACGCTCTCATCGTGTTAAAATTGAATTTCGTTCGCAAGGTCGGCTTTTCCCAATATAAGGTCAAGGATTTGGGCTTTAACCATTACCGCAGTTCCTGATTTGGAAATCCGCGCGGTTGGATTGGTAACCTTCTTCACCGGCTTCTGGAATTTATACACACCAATGAACTGGGCATTTTGAAACACCTGTTGATCTTCCGCTTTTAGCTTACCGTACTGCTCCGCCACATTGTATCCGCCTTGTCGAACAAACTTATCTGCACTCCAGAGATAAGCACTGCGGTTAACTTGTGTGGTGTCTTTGATCTTGGCGGTCCTGGTCAATTCCTTCGAAAAGGTATGGAGGTCCTCAAGCTGGTTGAAACTACATTTCATGGTGAAGATGTACTCTTCCCAATCCGTTTTATACGTAGCGTTGCTCAGGCCATTGGCTGCGTTCATCTTATCCCTCATCTTGGCCAGCTCGGTTTCAATGACTTCCCGCTTTGGTACCTGGTGTCCATTCACGGAATCCAGTAACATGATGCTCTTCACCTTTGTCTTGCTCTCAGAAAGGTTGATTGTGATCTTAATCTCACCGGATCCATCTGCGTTGAAACGCAAATCCTCAATGATCTGAAAGCACGAGGTAAGCGTAGCGCACATTAGCAGTACAGTGATATTTCTCAAGATCTTCTGCATGAGGTATTAAATCTACCGGTTTCACGTTGTATATCATATAAAGTGTCAAAATTCATCGCACTATTTTCGGCACAGGACCAGTTATAGTATTTTTGATCAATGCCTCGTATTTACTGCATACTCGTAGGAATTGCGGTATTTCTTCTCTCTGTCCAGGTTAAGGGTCAGAAAGTGGGTCTGGTACTCAGTGGAGGTGGCGCCAGTGGTGTTGCCCACATTGGCGTTATTAAGGCCCTCGAAGAAAATGGAATTCCCATTGACTACATCACTGGCACCAGCATGGGAGCCCTTGTGGGCGGACTGTATGCTGCAGGGTATAGTCCACAGGAGATAGAGGCCGTTTTCACTTCAGAGGAAATTCTGAAATGGACGGAGGGAATACTGGATGACAGGTTCAAGTACTACCTGCGCAGAAAAGATCAGAATGCCGGATGGGTAACCTTCAAATTAGACCTGGATACCGTTCTTGAAAGAAGTCTTCCTACCAATGTTGTTTCGCCCAGTGCGATCGATTATGGGATGATGACAACATTTTCCCGAGCCTCTGCTGTAGCCGATTACGATTTCGACAAGCTATTTGTACCCTTTCGATGCGTAGCCTCAGATATTCAGGAACGTAAATCTGTCACGTTCAAGGATGGCAATCTATCCACGGCCGTAAGGGCATCAATCTCTTACCCTTTCTTCATCAAACCCATTTCCGTTAATGGTAAGCTGCTGTTTGATGGCGGGCTATACGACAACTTCCCCTCTGAGATCATGTGTGACGATTTCAATCCGGATTTCGTAATAGGCTCTAACGTATCATACAATTTCCCACCTCCTTCGGAGGATAACCTTCTTTCGCAGATCAAGACCATTATTGTTGCTTCTTCAGATTATGATATCAAGTGTGAAAGGGGTGTTGTTATTGAGCCCGAAACCAAAGGGTTTCCAACTTTTGAATTCAAACGAAACAAAGAGCTGATAGAGGTTGGCTACAAGGCAGCGCAAGCCTACATCGATTCCATCCGGAAGGCGTTTCCGCAGATGAAGACAGTAAGCAACATTGGCGAGCAACGAAAGGCGTTTCGCGCAAGGTATCCGGATCTTGTTTTTGACGATGTATTTGTAACCGGACTCTCCAAAAGCCAAATCCCGTACATCTTCAATTCGCTTGGGTTTAAGAAAGATACTGTTACCGAAGAGAAACTTAAGGAAGAATTCGTTAAGCTCGTTTCGGATGATAAGATCAAGGACATCTACCCCAGAAGTGTTTACGATAAGGAAACTGGAAAATTTGATCTGCTACTCGACATTGATCGTGAGAAGGATCTATTTGTAACCTTCGGAGGAAATTTCTCTTCGCGCCCGATTAATGAAGGATTCATTGGACTGCAATACAATTATCTGGGTAAAACCGCCATTACACTTAATGCGAATAGCTACTTCGGTAAGTTCTATAGCTCGGGGTTAGCGCACGCCAGACTGGACTTTGCCTGGAAAATTCCTTTCTACCTATCAACCAGGTTCACCATAAACAAATGGGATTACTTCAAGAGCAGTTCTGCCTTTTTTGAAGATGTTAAACCTTCGTATCTGATTGTGGGCGACAACTACGTTGAAAGTAAACTTGGTTTTCCTATGGGTGTAAAAGGAAAACTGGAAGTGGGCGGCACGATTGCTTCACTTCGGTACAATTACTATCAAACGCTTAACTTCCTACAGGCGGATACAGCTGACTTCACCGAGTTCACCGGTAACTCCTTCTTCGTTGGATACGAAAGAAACTCCCTCAATTTGAAGCAATATGCGCACGAGGGCACGTTGCTCAAAGTTCAAGCCAGGTACACCTTGGGAGAAGAGTTCACGCAACCTGGTTCAACCGCGCTTGATAAAAATGTGACCATCGAAAACTGGAACTGGTACCGCGTGAAAGCCAGGTTTGAACACTACTTCAACCGAAGCAGAAAATATCAAATTGGGCTCTTCGCGGAAGCGATTTGGTCTGACCAACCGTTCTTCAGCAACTACACAGCTTCGATTCTGGCAGCCCCGGCATTTCAACCTATTCCCGAAACCAAAACACTGTTCCAGGAATCATTCAGGGCGCACAGTTACGGTGGATTTGGTGTAAGGAACATTTTCATTCCAAAGAAGAACCTTCAATTGCGACTCGAGGGTTACGTGTATCAACCTTACCAAAAAATTCTTCCTAGCGTAGGTTCCGACAAGGCGGGATATGGTGCCCCTCTAAACGTACAACACTACATAGGATCATTGACTACTGCTTATACCACTCCGGTTGGGCCCGTGGCCATCAATGTGAACTACTACCATAACGATCCAGAACCCTTCTCGATCCTGTTCCATTTTGGATACATCCTGTTCAATAAAGCTGCACTGGATTAAGGAAATAAAAAAGCCCCTCGCTTGAGGGGCTTTTCTTTATGCTTCTGCAGCAGGTCCACCGAAATTCATCGGGAACGGTGGGGCATCTGTTGCTTTCACCTCACCATGTGCTGCTTCATATTTCGCGATATTCTCACCAAGTGCCTGCATTAACCTTTTCGCGTGCTGTGGAGTCATCAATACTCTTGACTTCACTCTCGCCTTGGGCATGCCTGGCATTACCTTGATGAAATCCAAAACAAACTCTGAGTTGGAATGACTGATCACTGCCAGGTTTGAATACGTTCCTTCTGCAACGTCTTCAGTCAGCTCAATGTTCAGTTTACCTTCGTGTTCTTCCTCGCTCATCGTTTATTTCTCTTCCGTTTCAACTACAGTAGCTTCCTTCTGTGCTTCCACAAGCTGATCGTACTCTTCTTTCGAACCAACGATCATATCCTTGAACTCACGAAGACCTGTACCTGCCGGGATCAAGTGACCTACGATCACGTTTTCCTTCAATCCATTCAGGTAATCAATCTTACCACTCACAGCTGCTTCGTTCAGTACCTTGGTAGTTTCCTGGAACGATGCTGCAGAGATAAAGCTCTGTGTTTGTAGTGAAGCTCTGGTAATACCCTGAAGTACCGGGCTAGAAGTTGCAGGTACCGCATCTCGTACTTCTACAAGAGGCTTATCCTGACGTCTAAGCTTAGAATTCTCATCTCTTAGCTTTCTAGCAGAAATGATCTGTCCTTCTTTCAATACTTCAGACTCACCAGCATTGGTAACTACTTTCTGACCCCAGATCCAATCGTTCTCTTCCATGAAATCAACTTTGTTGATCAACTGCTTCTCAAGGAATCTGGTATCGCCTGGATCTTCAATGAACACTTTTCTCATCATCTGTCTCACGATAACTTCGAAGTGCTTATCGTTGATCTTCTGACCCTGCATTCTATATACTTCCTGTACCTCATTCACGATATATTCCTGAACAAGTGTTGGACCCTTAATAGAAAGAATGTCAGCAGGAGTAATTGCACCTTCAGAAAGCGGAACACCAGCTTTCACGAAGTCGTTCTCCTGAACCAGGATATGTTTAGAAAGTGGAACAAGATACTTCTTCACATCTCCATCTCTGGAAGTAATGATGATCTCTCTGTTACCACGCTTAATCTTACCAAATGCTGCAATACCATCAATCTCAGAAACAACTGCTGGATTAGATGGGTTACGTGCTTCAAATAGCTCGGTTACCCTTGGAAGACCCCCTGTAATATCGCCAGACTTACCAGCGACCCTAGGAATCTTAACCAGGATGGTACCCGCTTTGATTGTATCACCTTCATTAACCGCGATGTGTGCACCTACCGGGATGTTGTAATTGATGATCGGCTCTTTGCCTTTCATCACCTGAATAGAAGGAACTTTCTTCTTGTCCTTCGTTTCAGTAATTACCTTCTCCGTAAATCCGGTTTGCTCATCTGATTCTTCACGGTACGTGATGCCCTCTTCGATATTCTCGAACGCAACCTTACCAGCGAATTCAGAGATGATCACCGCGTTGTATGGATCCCAATCACAGATCAACTCTCCTTTCTTCACTTTAGCACCAGCCTTCTTATAAAGGATAGCACCGTAAGGAATGTTGTTGGTCATAACAACTACTCCAGTCTTATCATCAATCAAACGCATCTCTGCAGATCGACCGATTACAACTGTTTCCTTGCCTCCTTCAACTGCATCTCTCGTAAGCGTTTTCAATTCATCGATCTCTAGCTTACCATCGCTCTTCGCTTCAACTCTAGACTCACCAATGATCTTAGATGCCGTACCACCTACGTGGAACGTTCTAAGGGTAAGCTGAGTTCCTGGTTCACCGATCGACTGCGCTGCAATAACACCAACAGCCTCACCTCGCTGAACCATACGTCCTGTTGCCAGGTTACGACCGTAACACTTCGAACATACACCTGTTTTTAGCTCACAGGTAAGTACCGATCTGATCTCTACTTCTTCTACACCTGAATCTTCAACCGCTCTGGCAATTTTCTCAGTGATTTCTTCACCAGCCTTAACGATCACTTCTTCAGTTTTTGGATCAATCACATCATGTACTGATGTTCTACCCAGAATTCGATCAAACAGCGGCTCAACAACATCCTCGTTGTTCTTCAACGCTGTCGCGCTAATACCTCTAAGGGTTCCGCAATCCTCATCTCTAATCACCACATCCTGCGCAACGTCTACCAGACGTCTGGTTAGGTAACCAGCATCTGCTGTTTTAAGGGCGGTATCCGCCAGACCCTTACGTGCACCGTGAGTAGAGATAAAGTACTCAAGGATACTAAGTCCTTCCTTAAAGTTCGAAAGGATCGGGTTCTCAATGATCTCCTGACCACCGCCACCTGCGGTAGATTTCCTTGGCTTCGCCATCAATCCCCTCATACCAGAGAGCTGGCGAATCTGTTCCTTAGAACCCCTTGCACCTGAATCGAACATCATGTAGATTGAGTTGAACCCTTGCTGGTCGTTCTGCAATCTGGTCATCAATGTGTTCGTAAGCTTCAGGTTGGTATTCGTCCAAACATCAATCACCTGGTTATAGCGCTCATTGTTTGTAATGAATCCCATGTTGTAGTTTGCAGTGATCTCATCAACCTCTGCACGTGCCTGATCAATCATCTTGTCCTTCTCATCCGGAACAACAACATCATCAAGGTTGAATGAAAGTCCACCAGCAAACGCCTGATAGAACCCAAGTGTTTTGATATCGTCAAGGAACTTAGCTGTATCAGCCGTTCCACATACTTTCAGAATTCTACCAATGATCTCTCTAAGAGACTTCTTGGTAAGCAACTCATTGATAAACCCTACTTGCTCAGGAACGTACTCATTGAAGATCACTCTTCCCGCAGTAGTTTCAATCACATGTGTTGTTGGCTCGTCATCCACGATATCTTCAATCCTTACCTTGATCTCTGCGTGAAGATCAACTTCACCCTCGTTGATCGCAATGATCACCTCCTCAGGAGAGTAGAATGTCATTCCCTCACCCTTAACCGGATATTCTTCCGTGTTCTTTCTACCCTTTGTAAGGTAGTATAGCCCAAGTACCATATCCTGAGAAGGAACGGTAATTGGAGAACCGTTAGCAGGGTTAAGAATGTTATGAGATGCAAGCATCAATAGCTGAGCTTCAAGCACAGCGGCATTACCGAGCGGCAAGTGAACTGCCATCTGATCACCATCGAAGTCAGCGTTGAATGCTGTACATACTAATGGGTGAAGACGGATAGCCTTACCTTCAATAAGCTTAGGCTGGAATGCCTGAATACCTAATCTGTGAAGGGTTGGGGCACGGTTCAGAAGAACAGGGTGTCCCTTAAGCACGTTTTCAAGAATGTCCCAAACCACTGGTTCTTTCTTGTCAACGATCTTCTTCGCAGATTTCACAGTCTTAACAATACCTCTCTCAATCAGCTTTCTGATGATGAACGGCTTGTAAAGCTCTGCTGCCATATCCTTTGGAAGACCACACTCATGCAATTGCAAGGTTGGTCCAACAACGATAACTGAACGCGCAGAATAGTCAACCCTCTTACCAAGTAGGTTCTGACGGAATCGACCCTGCTTACCTTTCAAGCTATCAGAAAGTGATTTCAATGCTCTGTTAGATTCAGTCTTAACAGCGCTTGATTTTCTAGAGTTATCGAATAGAGAATCAACGGCCTCCTGTAGCATCCTCTTCTCGTTACGAAGGATTACCTCAGGTGCTTTGATCTCGATTAGTCTTTTCAGACGATTGTTTCGGATGATCACCCTTCTGTAAAGGTCATTCAAATCCGAAGTCGCAAAACGACCACCATCAAGTGGCACAAGTGGACGAAGATCTGGTGGGATAACCGGAATGACTTTAACGATCATCCACTCAGGTCTGTTTTCCACATGCTGATTTGCGTGACGGAAAGACTCAACAACCTGAAGTCTTTTCAGCGCTTCATTCTTTCTTTGCTGAGACGTTTCAGTGTTCGCCTTGTGTCTTAGTTCATAAGACAGGCTATCCAGATCCAATCTCTTCAACAGATCATGCAGCGCATCAGCACCCATTCTCGCGATGAATTTGTTTGGATCATTATCGTCCAAGTATTGGTTCTCTTTTGGAAGGGTATCAAGGATATCAAGGTACTCCTCTTCAGTAAGGAATTCCAGGTATTCCAATGGCTCACCTTCTTTATTCATTGCCTCGCCAGCCTGAATTACCACATACCTTTCATAGTAGATGATAGAATCCAGCTTCTTGGTTGGAAGACCTAGTAGGTATCCAATCTTGTTGGGCAACGAACGGAAGTACCAAATGTGCGCAACGGGCACCACCAATGAGATGTGTCCCATACGCTCTCTTCGTACTTTCTTCTCTGTTACTTCAACACCACAACGGTCACAAATGATTCCTTTATATCGGATTCTCTTGTATTTACCACAGTGGCATTCGTAATCCTTAACTGGTCCGAAAATTCTCTCGCAGAACAAACCATCCCTTTCAGGCTTGTATGTTCTATAGTTGATCGTTTCCGGTTTCAGAACCTCACCGCGTGACTTCTCCAGGATCATCTCCGGGGAAGACAGACTTACAGTGATACGTTCGAAATTGCTAGCAATCTTAGGTTCCTTCTTGAAAGCCATTCGTATATAATTGAAGGTTCTTTTTAAATATTATCTGTTCTTAATCAAGTGTCACGTTCAGTGCAAGACCCTGCAATTCATGCAGAAGTACATTGAACGATTCCGGGATTCCCGGTGTAGGTGTATTCTCACCTTTCACAATCGCTTCGTAAGCTTTTGCTCTACCGATAACGTCATCCGACTTGATTGTAAGGATCTCCTGCAGGATGTTCGCTGCACCAAATGCTTCCAGTGCCCAAACTTCCATTTCACCAAATCGCTGTCCACCGAACTGTGCCTTACCACCCAACGGTTGCTGAGTAATAAGTGAGTAAGGTCCAATAGATCTGGCGTGCATCTTGTCATCTACCATGTGGCTCAACTTCAACATGTAGATCACACCAACGGTTGCAGGCTGATCGAACTTAGCTCCGGTACCACCATCGTACAGGTAAGATTTACCAAAACGAGGTACACCAGCTTCGTCTGTATACTTATTGATCTCATCGATCGAAGCACCATCGAAGATCGGAGTAGCGAACTTAAGCCCAAGCTTCTCCCCTGCCCAACCAAGAACAGTTTCATAAATCTGTCCAAGGTTCATCCTTGAAGGCACACCCAGTGGATTAAGAACAATATCCACTGGAGTTCCATCCTCAAGGAATGGCATATCTTCCTGACGAACGATGTTGGCTACGATACCTTTGTTACCGTGACGTCCTGCCATCTTATCACCTACCTTCAGCTTACGCTTCTTAGCAAGGTATACTTTGGCAAGCTTCACGATACCCGTAGGTAGTTCATCACCAACAGTAATCGCATACTTCTTACGCTTGTTGATACCAAGAATCTCAGTTGCTCTCAAAGAGTAATTCTGAAGACATCTTTGCACAAGCTTGTTCGCCTTGTTATCGCTGGTCCAATTGCTTGAATCAAGAGATCTGAAGTCTTCAATCTTACCCAATGCCTTTGCAGAGAACTTCACTCCTTTGGAAATGATCTCCTCTTTATACACATTGAATACACCCTTAGAAGTCTTGCCACCAACAATCTGATTCAGTTTGTCGATCAACTCCTTTCTAAGTGCTGTTGACTCCTTATCGAACTCATCGTCAAGCTTAGCAATCAACTGCTTGTCTTCTGTTCTTGATTTTCTGTCCTTGATGGCTCTTGCGAAAAGCTTCGTATCAATTACCACACCTCTAACAGAAGGTGGAACTTTCATAGAAGCATCCTTCACATCACCTGCCTTATCTCCGAAGATCGCTCTAAGCAGCTTCTCTTCAGGAGTAGGGTCGGTTTCACCTTTAGGTGTAATCTTACCGATAAGAATATCACCTTCCTTCACATGCGCACCCACTCTGATGATACCATTCTCATCAAGGTCTTTGGTTGCTTCCTCACTAACGTTAGGGATATCCGCAGTAAGTTCCTCAAGACCACGCTTGGTATCTCGAACTTCAAGTGCGAACTCTTCAACATGGATCGATGTGAAGATATCTTCACGCACCACCTTTTCAGAGATCACGATCGCATCCTCGAAATTGTAACCCTTCCATGGCATGAACGCCACTTTAAGGTTTCTACCGAGTGCAAGTTCTCCAAGCTCAGTAGCGTATCCTTCACACAACACTTGTCCTTTCTTCACCTTCTCACCCTTCATTACGATTGGCTTCAGGTTGATACTACTACCCTGGTTCGTTTTCATGAACTTGATAAGCGAGTAAGTTCTGATGTCGCCACCGAAGTTTACAAGCTTATCCTCATCGTTCATTTTGTACTTAATAGAGATCTCCTTCGCATCTACTGCGTGAACCACACCGTCACCTTCCGCGTTCACAAGAACACGAGAATCTTCAGCCACACGTCCTTCAAGACCAGTACCCACGATTGGAGACTGAGGTCTCAATAGTGGAACGGCCTGACGCTGCATGTTCGATCCCATCAGGGCACGGTTCGCATCATCATGCTCCAGGAATGGAATAAGTGATGCTGCGATTGAGGCAATCTGGTTTGGAGCAACGTCCATAAGGTTTACTTCTTTCGGTCCAACAACCGGGAAGTCACCTTCTAATCTTGCCTTAATGCGGCTTGATTTCAGTTTACCTGAATCTGTGATCTCCGCATTTGCCTGCGCAATGGTTTGTTCATCTTCTTCTTCAGCACTTAGGTACTTCACCTCGGCCTTAAGATCAACAACACCTTTTTCAACTTTTCTATATGGCGTCTCAATGAAACCAAGTCTGTTCACCTTTGCGAAAACACAAAGAGAAGAGATCAGACCAATGTTTGGTCCTTCAGGTGTTTCAATCGGACACAACCTACCGTAGTGCGTATAGTGCACATCACGAACCTCGAAACCAGCGCGCTCTCTTGAAAGACCACCTGGTCCAAGTGCAGACATTCTACGCTTGTGCGTAACCTCTGCAAGAGGGTTGGTTTGGTCCATAAACTGAGAAAGCTGGTTTGTTCCGAAGAACGTATTGATTACGGAAGACAACGTTTTCGCGTTGATCAAATCAGCTGGTGTAAATACTTCGTTGTCACGAACATTCATTCGCTCACGAATGGTTCTTGCCATTCTTGCAAGACCTACACCAAACTGATTGTGTAACTGCTCACCAACCGTTCTAACACGTCTGTTAGACAGGTGATCGATATCATCCACATCGGTCTTAGAATTGATCAACTCGATCAAGTACTTGATGATCATGATGATGTCATCCTTCGAAAGAATTCTAACATCAGATGCTACTTCAAGACCTAGCTTCTTGTTGATTCTGAATCGACCAACTTCACCAAGATCGTATCGCTGTTCTGAGAAGAACAGTTTGTCGATAACACCACGTGCCGTATCCTGGTCTGGTGGCTCAGCATTACGAAGCTGTCTGTAGATATGCTCTACTGCTTCCTTCTCAGAGTTGGATGGATCCTTCTGAAGTGTGTTGTAGATGATCGCAAAATCTGCAGAGTTGATGTTCTCCTTGTGAAGGATGATCGTTTTTGATCCCGATTCAAGGATCTGTTCGATGTGTTCCTTCTCAATTACAGTTTCACGGTCGATCACAACCTCGTTTCGCTCAATAGATACTACTTCACCAGTATCTTCATCAACGAAGTCTTCAACCCAAGATCTAAGAACTCTCGCGGCCAGTTTACGACCGATAACATTCTTAAGGCCAGTCTTACTTACTTTGATTTCGTCAGCAAGATCGAATATCTCGAGAATGTCCTTGTCACTTTCGTAACCAATTGCTCTAAGAAGTGTAGTTACAGGTAATTTCTTTTTACGATCGATATACGCAAACATCACATCGTTGATGTCTGTTGCGAATTCGATCCATGATCCCTTGAATGGAATTACCCTAGCAGAGTACAACTTCGTACCGTTAGCGTGTCTGCTTTGTCCGAAGAACACGCCAGGAGATCTGTGCAGCTGTGATACCACAACACGCTCAGCTCCGTTGATCACGAATGTACCTTTAGGGGTCATGTAAGGAATCGTTCCCAAATACACATCCTGCACGATGGTTTCAAAATCTTCGTGCTCCGGATCCGTACAGTACAACTTCAACTTCGCCTTTAGCGGAACGCTATAGGTAAGTCCTCTTTCGATACACTCTTCGATAGTATATCGCGGAGGATCTACGAAGTAGTCAAGGAACTCAAGAACAAACTGATTCCTTGAATCTGTAATAGGGAAGTTCTCATTAAACACCTTGAACAACCCTTCTTCCATTCGGCTTTCAGGGTTTGTTTCAAGTTGGAAAAAGTCTTTAAAAGACTGCAGCTGGATTGCCAGAAAATCTGGAAACGCCAACTGGTTTGTTATAGAAGCGAAATTTACTCGCTCCTGCTTCTTCTGTACACTGGCCATTGACAGAGAATTAGAAGGTTTATAAATAAACACGTAAAGGCGTAGACCCCATTTGTCAAGGGGCTACGCCTTACAATAACTTAACTGAGCTTACTTGATCTCAACCTCAGCTCCTGCTTCTTCAAGCTGCGTCTTCAACGCTTCAGCTTCATCTTTAGCAACACCTTCTTTCAAAGGCTTAGGAGCACCGTCAACCAATTCTTTGGCTTCTTTCAGACCAAGTCCAGTTAGTTCTTTTACAAGCTTAACAACGGCAAGCTTAGATCCACCAGCAGCCGATAGGATTACATCGAACTCTGATTTCTCTTCACCACCACCATCACCACCGGCACCACCGCCAGCAGGACCAGCAACAGCTACTGCAGCAGCAGCTGGCTCAATTCCGTGTTCTTCCTTGAGGATATCGGCCAATTCGTTTACTTCCTTAACAGTAAGTCCAACCAATTGATCCGCAAGTGCTTTTATATCTGCCATTTTTGTTGGGTTTATTCTATTCTTAATTCCAGTTAACTATATAAATAATAGAGTGCGTACAAATTATGATTCAGCCTTCTCGCCAATTGCCTGTACCAATCCAGCCAATTTGCCACCACCTGACTGAAGCGCGGAAACAACGTTCTTCGCTGGCGATTGCAATAGCATGATGATATCGGCAATAACTTCTTCCTTAGACTTGATAGAAGTAAGGAAGTCTACCTGGTCATCTCCGAGATAAATCATCTCTTCGATGTAGGCACCTTTAAGTACCGGCTTGTCAGCTTTCTTTCTGAACTCCTTGATCACTTTAGCAGGTGCATTACCCACTTCAGCGAACATAACCGATGTGTTGCCTTTAAGCACACCGTAGAATTCAGCGTAATCTCCTTCCGCAGCTTCAAGGGCACGCTTCAGTAGCGTATTCTTGATCACTCGAAGTCTGATATCTTTCTTGTGGCAAAGTCTTCTTAGCTGGCTAGTAGTGTCAGCGTCAAGCTCAGCAACATCTGCCAGGTACATAACACCTGAAGTGTTGATTTGCTCTGTAAGCTCACTTACCAACTGATCTTTTTCTTCTCTTGTCATCTTTCTAAGATTTGAGGTCTATGAAATAGATCCTGGTTCAACTTTAACACCTGGCCCCATCGAGCTACTGATACTCACACTTTTCAGGTAAGTACCTTTCGCAGATGAAGGCTTTAGTTTGATAATTGTAGAAAGAAGCTCAGCAGCGTTATCCTTCAATTGCTCAGGATCGAAAGATGTTCTTCCAACCGTTGCATGGATGATACCTGCTTTATCTACTTTGAAGTCGATCTTACCCGCTTTTACATCCGTAACTGCTTTGCCGATGTCCATGGTAACGGTACCTGATTTAGGGTTAGGCATAAGGCCTCTTGGCCCAAGTACTTTACCCAAAGCACCGATCTTACCCATAACACTTGGCATGGTAACGATCACATCAATATCGGTCCACCCACCTTTGATCTTTTCAACATAGTCGTCAAGACCAACGTGATCTGCACCCGCTTCTTTAGCTTCAGCTTCTTTGTCTGGACTCACAAGTGCAAGTACCCTAACAGTTTTACCTACCCCATGAGGAAGGCTCACTGTACCACGAACCATTTCGTTCGCTTTTCTTGGGTCCACACCTAGTCTGATATCCAAATCAACAGAAGCATCGAACTTCTCAAAAGAGACGTCCTTTACAATCTGTGTAGCTTCCTGAAGTGTGTACTCCTTATCGCGATCGTACTTCTCCAGTGCTGCTTTTCTGTTTTTGCTTATTCCCATGACTTCCTGAATTATGCTGGCGCCTGGCCTCCCTTCACATTGATACCCATACTTCGCGCGGTACCAGCTACCATTTTCATGGCTGACTCAACCGTAAATGCATTCAAATCCTGCATTTTGTCTTCTGCGATAGCTCTTACCTGATCCCAAGACACAGTACCAACCTTGATACGGTTGGACTCTGCGGAACCAGATTTAAGCTTAGCAGCTTCCAAAAGCTGAACTGCAGCAGGTGGAGTTTTGATGATAAAGTCAAACGACTTATCAGCGTATACCGTAATAACTACCGGTAATACCTTTCCTGCCTTATCCTGCGTACGGCCATTGAATTGCTTACAGAACTCCATGATGTTAACACCCTTGGCACCTAGTGCCGGTCCTACAGGAGGAGCAGGGTTTGCGCCACCACCACGAATCTGAAGCTTGATTAGTCCAATTACTTCTTTTGCCATTACTACATATTTAACAGGCCGGAAGCTTGCCTGTAAACCAATTATGATTCTTTTTCAACCTGGAGGAAATTCAGCTCAAGCGGCTGCTTTCTTCCAAAAATCTTCACCATTACCTCTAGTTTCTTTTTCTCATCGTTCACCTTCTCAATGGTACCAGAGAAACCATTGAAAGGACCATCCGTTACTTTCACTGTCTCACCTACAATGAAAGGAATGTTGATTTCTTCTGTGCTTTCAGCAAGTTCATCAACCTTACCAAGGATTCTGTTTACTTCGGCTGGTCGTAACGGAAGGGGCTCACCACCCTTCTCAGCTCCAAGGAAACCAATCACATTGGTTACATTCTTAATTACGTGTGGTACTTCACCTGAAAGGTCAGCCTCCATCAGGATATATCCTGGATAGAAACTTCTTTCCTTACTGATCTTCTTACCATTTCTGATCTGGTAAACCTTCTCAGTAGGAATCAGGATCTGACTCACACTTGCACTCAGGCCAAGTCTATCGATCTCATCCTCGATGTACTCCTTCACCTTCTTTTCCTTCCCACTAATGGCCCGGACTACATACCACTTTTTTCCTGTCTCAGACATAGTCTTATTTGAATATATCGTAGATGTAACCCAATATTCCTTTAAAGAAGGAATCCTCACTATTCACACCGAACGTGTAATCCATAAGGAACACTACCAGTGCGAAAATCACAGAAGCCACCAACACCACAATTGTAGAGTTCTGAAGCTCCTTCCAAGTAGGCCACGTCACTTTATGCAGAAGTTCATCTGCACATTCGTTTACGTAATTAATAAGCTTGGCCATTCCTTCAACTTTTAATTTCTGCACGGGTGGAGAGACTCGAACTCCCGACACCCGGTTTTGGAGACCGGTGCTCTACCAACTGAGCTACACCCGTAGTTCCAAGCAGGGAAGCGCATTGCGCTTCCCTGTAATGAAACTGTAATCCTTATTCAATAATCTCAGTAATCTGACCTGCACCAACAGTTCTACCACCTTCACGGATCGCGAAGCGTAGACCTTTGTTAACAGCAACAGGCTGAATCAGATTAACTGTGATTGATACGTTATCTCCAGGCATTACCATTTCTCTTCCTTCATCAAGGATGATCTCACCAGTAACATCTGTTGTTCTCAAGTAGAACTGAGGTCTGTATTTGTTGTGGAAAGGAGTGTGACGTCCACCTTCTTCTTTCTTCAGGATATACACCTCAGCCTTAAGCTTTGTATGAGGAGTAATTGATCCTGGCTTACAAATAACCATTCCTCTTTTGATATCTGTTTTCTCGATACCTCTTAGAAGTAGACCAACGTTATCACCAGCCTCACCTCTATCAAGAATCTTACGGAACATCTCAACACCAGTAACAGTTGATGTAAGCTTCTCAGCACCCATACCGATAATCTCTACATCGTCACCAGAGTTAATTACACCTGATTCGATTCTACCAGTTGCAACGGTACCACGACCAGTGATCGAGAATACGTCTTCAACAGGCATCAAGAAATCCTTATCTACATCTCTAGGAGGTAGTGGAATGTACTCATCAACGTGCTTCATTAGTTCGTTGATAGTCTCAACCCACTTATCTTCTCCATTCAATCCACCAAGAGCAGAACCCTGGATGATTGGTGTGTTGTCTCCATCGAACTCGTAGAATGAAAGAAGATCTCTGATCTCCATTTCAACTAGCTCAAGTAGTTCTGGATCATCTACCATATCCACTTTGTTCATGAATACAACGATAGATGGTACACCTACCTGACGAGCAAGAAGGATGTGCTCTCTTGTTTGTGGCATTGGACCATCTGTTGCAGCAACAACAAGAATAGCACCGTCCATCTGAGCAGCACCTGTTACCATATTCTTCACGTAGTCAGCGTGACCAGGACAATCAACGTGTGCGTAGTGACGCGTTGCTGTTTGGTACTCCACGTGTGAAGTGTTAATTGTAATACCCCTTTCTTTCTCTTCAGGAGCGTTATCAATTGTATCGAAATCTCTGTCTTCAGCAAGACCTTGTCCGGCAAGAACTTTAGTAATAGCGGCAGTAAGAGTAGTCTTACCGTGGTCAACGTGACCAATCGTACCAATGTTCAAGTGCGGTTTCGAACGATCGAAATTCTCTTTAGCCATGACTCTGTTTTTTATCCTTAATTATATACTTACTTAAACTTATTTATTGTTAACAATTTTGAGCTAATGACGGGATTTGAACCCGTGACCTCTTCCTTACCAAGGAAGTGCTCTACCCCTGAGCTACATCAGCTGATGGTAAGGCTTAAAGCCTAAAAATTATTTGAGCGGGAGACGGGATTCGAACCCGCGACCCTCAGCTTGGAAGGCTGATGCTCTAGCCAGCTGAGCTACTCCCGCTAATGGTGGGGAGAGCAGGATTCGAACCTACGAAGGCGTAGCCATCAGATTTACAGTCTGACCTCGTTGACCGCTTGAGTATCTCCCCTCAATACTTTCAATTCCATAAAGAACGAGAGCCGATAGAGGGATTCGAACCCCCGACCCGCTGATTACAAATCAGCTGCTCTGGCCAACTGAGCTATATCGGCTTTTACCCCTCTACAAAAGGCCATAAAAAAGCAGACCTTCCTAAAAAGGTCTGCAAATGTAGAAAAAGAAATACTTTAAACCAACACGGCCAGCGGCTTTTTTAGCCTAAGCGATGGCTCTTTGCCGCGTCTTGTGTTTTCGAAGTTGTCTTCGCAATGCTTCAACTGCAGTATCTGTTGCTTCCTCGAATGTCTTGCATTGCTTCTTCGCGAATAGATCATGCCCTGGAATACGCAGTCTGATCTCTGCAATCTTGTTCTCCTCACCAGCGTTATTCTCTACTTTCAAAAATACTTCCCCATCTATTATCCTATCATAGAACTGCGCCAGCTTATCAATTCTCCTTTGAACGAATTCTGTAAGTTCTTCCTTAGCGTGGAAGTGGACCGAGTTGATTTTCAAATCTACTTGCATAGCGTATAGGTTTATGCCCGGGGGTGGGCTTGTTTATATATGTTTTTTAACTGCTCTACGGAGTTGTGAGTATAGACCTGTGTAGCGCTCAGGTTTGCGTGCCCCAAAAGCTCTTTAATGGCATTGAGGTCTGCTCCGTTGTTTAACATGTGCGTTGCAAACGAATGACGCAACACATGGGGACTCTTCTTCGTAATTGAGCTAGCCTTACCAATATAAGCAATTACGGTTCTGTAAACAAGGTTAGGATAGAGCTTTTTACCCTTGTTGGTAAGAAGCAAATGTGGGTCTTCTGAGGCCACTGTTTCTCTTATCTCAAGGTAACCCTCAATGCTCTTGATCAAACCAGGAATAATGGGAATGATCCTCTCCTTATTCCGTTTGCCCAGCACGCGCAAAGTCCCTCCGGTGAGGTCAACATCCACCAATGTCAGCCCAATCAATTCTGCCCTTCGCATACCAGTGTAATACAACAGCTCAACGATCAAACGATCGCGCCAACCGGGGAAGTCCTTCTCGAACGCCTCTTCATCCAGCAAGAATTCCATATCACGTTCCGGGACAAACTCAGGCAATTTCTTCCCTGTTTTGGGTGAAACCACTTGCAACATTGGGTTCTTTACTACCAACTGCTCCCGAACGAGGTATTTGTAAAATGTTTTAAGGGTAGAAATCTTACGATTAACCGTTCTGGGGTCTCTACCTTGCTCAAGCAGGCTAACAACCCACGACCTTGCCATTGCACTGCTAACAATAGCAAAATCATCAGTCTCAAACTGATCCTTTATAAACTCCTGAAATTGTAACAGATCAGCACGATAACCTTTTACCGTGTGCGCAGAATAGCGCTTCTCGTGCTGCAAATATGAAATGAAGCTATCCAGGTTCATCACAACTCCCAATAATATAACGAAATATCACCGGGAATTGTTTTGACCCTACTGATTCTTCTGCTGCATCTTCTCTTTGAAGACAGCCTTAAGCACCTCTTCCCTTCTCTTTACAGATGGTTTTGTGAACTCTCTTCTTGAACGAAGTTCACGCATCTGCTTAGTACGTTCGAATTTCTTCTTGTACTTCTTCAGGGCTCTGTCAATGCTTTCGCCTTCCTTTACTGGAATAATCAACATATCCTTTAATTCTTTTAGGGCTGCAAATTTATGGTTTCAATACTGAACCACCAAACTATTTGAGAATTTGGCGTGAGATCACGAGTTTCTGAATCTCGGATGTACCCTCACCGATGGTACAGAGTTTGGAGTCTCTGTAGAATTTCTCAACTGGGAACTCCTTGGTATACCCATACCCACCGAAGATTTGTACAGCTTCGGTAGAAACCCGAACCGCCACTTCGGAAGAGTAATACTTCGCCATCGCTGACACCTTGGTTACCAGCAATCCTCTATTCTTAAGATCAGCAGCCTCAAGCGTTAACAACTCTGCTGCCTGAATCTCAGTTGCCATATCGGCAAGTTTGAAGGCAATTCCCTGGAAATTTGAAATGGGTTGCCCGAACTGCTCTCTTTCCTTTGAATACTGAACTGATGCTTCATAAGCGCCTTTTGCTATACCACAGCCCAGCGCTGCAATAGAGATCCTACCCCCATCCAGTACCTTCATTGCCTGAATGAATCCTTCTCCTTCATTGCCAAGCATATTATCTGCAGGGATTCTACAATCTTCAAAAATCACTTCAGCAGTTTCCGAAGCCCGCATACCCAGCTTATCCTCTTTCTTTCCAGCCTTGAATCCTGGCGTACCGCGTTCAACTACAAAAGCGGATATGCCATGTGAATCAAGCAACTCACCTGTTCTTGCAAGCACGACCATAACATCTGCTGAGATGCCATGTGTGATCCAGCATTTCGTGCCATTCAACACCCAATCACTTCCATCCTTTTTGGCCACACACTTCATCCGCATAGCATCTGAACCTGTATTCGGTTCAGTCAGACCCCAAGCACCAATCCACTCTGCTGTGGCAAGTTTTGGCAACCATCTCTTCTTCTGCTCATCATTTGCGAATTGAAGAATATGTCCGGTGCACAGCGAGTTATGTGCGGCTGTTGAAAGTCCAATGGATCCACAGATTTTCGCTACTTCAGAAACCACGGTATAGTACTCCTCATACCCAAATCCGGCTCCACCATACTCCTCAGGAACCAACACACCCATTAAACCCAGTTGCCCCATCTCTTTGAAAAGTTCAACCGGGAAGTGCTGCTCTTCATCCCATTTCATCAAATTCGGCACGATGTTCTTCTTACCGAAATCCTGCACCATTCCAGCGATCATCTGCTGGTTCTCTGAAAGATTGAAATCCATACTACCAGTGGTTAGTAACGCGCTAAACTAACAATATTTGATGAGAATTTTCTAAGTGGTTCCGCACCATTCAGAAACGTCAAATCAATGACAAATGCGAAGCCAATCGTGTTCACTCCGATCCGAGATAGAAGCTCAGCAGTAGCAGCAGCGGTACCTCCTGTTGCCAGAAGATCATCATGAACGAGTACATTCGTGCCCGCAGGCACAGCATCCTCGTGCATCTCTATTGTTGCAGTACCATATTCCAACTGGTACTCCTGCTGTATCTTCTTGTAAGGAAGCTTCCCTTGCTTCCGTATAGGAACAAAAGGCACACCTAATTCCATGGCCATTCCCATTCCAAGAAGAAATCCGCGACTTTCAATTCCAGCAACTGCATCTATTTGCTCTCCCTCAAACCGCTGGATCATTTCACGGATCATCTCCTTACACAAAGCGGCATCATTCAGTAAGGGAGTAATATCCTTGAACATGATCCCAGGTTTAGGAAAGTCCGGGACCTCTCTCACGGTGGATTTAATTACCTCTTCAATCATTGAAACGAATATAGGGCATCATCTTATTTACTTGCAGGGAGTCTAACAACTTTATCTTCAACAGGTCTTCCTTTGATTGAAAAGCTCCATGCTGTTCCCGGTAATTAAACACTGCCCTTGCCTGATTCCAGTTGGTAATGTATGGTAGCGAACGAATTTCCTTCACGTCCATCGCATTGATGTTGCGGCTTACAGGTTCGCCTTTGGCTTCCACTTTACCTTGTATTTTCTCAAGCGTTTCTTCTCTCATACCGTACACCTCCTGCAGTTGCTGAACATCAACATAACCCCCTATTCTATCCCGATAACGAACGATCCTCCTGGCAAACACTGGCCCAATACCCGGCAGTGATGTAAGCTGGGCAGAGTCTGCTGTATTGATGTCAATAATAACTGGTTGCACTACCTGATTGTTTGAAGGAACCTCGTTCTCCACGGTAGCCGTTAATCCCATATAGGGAACGATGCGCTCCAACAATTCGGGTGTCATACCGTACACCTTTGCCACCTGCTCATTGGTTTGATACCCCCCGATCACGGATCTGAATTTGACAAAGGCTGCTGCCTGCCGGTGGGAAAATCCAAACTCCATTAGTTCGGTCTTGCTTACACTATTAGGATTAAATGGTCGTAAAGGTTTCTGCTTGATCTCAATATTATCGCCCTTAATGACATAGGTGGGCACCTCATGATGGTTCACCTCAATTGACACAGGTGGTATTGTTGTGTAGGTGCTAAAAACATCATCTGAAGACCAATTCAGAATGATCCTTCCTGCTGTAACCAATAAGATAAAGGTGACCAATACAAGGATACCTCTCCTCTGAGAACGGTTGAACGCGAAGAGTTCACGGTATTGTTCTTTCATGACACTACTTGTAGGCCTTGATCCTACCAGACTTGATGCCTTCCATGAAATTTCCAAGCTCTCTTTTCACCACTGGAGCAAGGAAGATCAAACCAAAGATGTTCGGGAAACACATGAGGAAGATCATACAATCAGAGAAATCAATCACCGGACCAAGTGTTAGTGCAGAACCCAGTACCACAAACAGACAGAACACCGCTTTGTAGATGTACTCATGTGTTTTGCTACGTCCGAAAAGGAACGCCCATGCCTGCATCCCATAGTAAGACCAGGAGATCATTGTTGAAAACGCAAATAGAATAACGGCTACCCCCAGCACAATTGGGAACCAACTACCAATGGCGTGTTCGAAAGCGGTAGAGGTTAGACTGATGCCATTTGCTGATGGTGTAAATGTCTTATCGCCAATATGGATAACCAATTGCTTTACGCCCTCGATTTCCTCCGGAATGAAATCACCCGTAATCACGATAACCAGTGCAGTCATGGTACAAACAACCACGGTATCAATGAACGGCTCAAGCAGTGCAACAATGCCTTCACTAACGGGTTCATTCGTTTTAACCGCTGCGTGCGCAATAGATGCCGACCCAATTCCTGCCTCGTTGGAAAATGCTGCTCTTCGGAACCCGAGTATCAGTACTCCAATGAACCCGCCACCAACGGCCTCGGGTGAGAATGCTCCTTCCAAAATGGTACCAAACGCAGGAATAATCTTCTCTGGCTGACTGAAGATCACTGCCAGGGCTGCCAGTACATATATTCCACACATCAGCGGAACAATTTTATCTGTAACTCGTGCGATGGACCTGATACCACCAATAATAACAATGGCCACCAGCACCATAATAACAAGACCAAAGGCCCACCCAAAACCGTAGAACTTACTCACTTCAGCTTCACCCAACGTTTCAGCCGCAAAAGTGGTTTCCGGAGCACTGCTTCCTAATTGCTGCGCTGCCAAAGTTCCATCTGCTACATTCTTTACTTCGTAAGCTACACCATCCACCAACATAGTTTGACCGGTAATATCATTGCGCAGGGCTCCACTCTCATCAATTACAGGAGATCTCGTGATGCTCTCAAACTGCGCATACGCCTGATTCGCCTGGAACATATTACCACCACCAAACGAACCTCCAATACAAGCGATGGCGAAGAAAACAGCCAACACTTTTCCCATTTTCACATAAGACTTCTCATTGCCATCAAAGTTGAGTTTGAGGTTAGCGAACCCTTTCTTCAGATAGTACATCGGACCACCGAAGACGGTGCCATCTTCATCTATCTCTCTATACTTAACACCCAGGGTACACTCTACAAACTTGGTAGACATTCCGATAAGGCCGGCAATGATCATCCAAAAGGTTGCACCAGGACCACCCATGGCCACAGCAATCGCCACTCCAGCAATGTTACCCAACCCAACGGTTCCTGAAAGAGCTGCCGTAAGCGCCTGAAAGTGAGAAACTTCACCCTTATCCTCAGGATTGGTGTATTTACCTCTTACAATATCGATTGCGGTTCTAAATCCTCGAATATTGATAAATCTGAAGTAGATTGTAAAGAAGACTGCACCCGTGATCAGCCAAACCAGAACAAACGGTACACTCACGGTGTCTCCTCCACCAATCGGAAGGTTAAAAGAAGCAAAGACTACGGCTCCCAGAAAATTTGAAAACGGTTGAACCGCCTCGTTAATGATCTCATCAATTGATCTTTCTGCTTGTTCCTGTGCCTGCATTGCAAAAGGCATCAGAAGCGCAAGAAGGGCAAGTATCTTTTTCATGAATGTGCGTTGGACTGCTAAGATAATTAATTGATCATTGTTGGCTGAGCTGCTTATCCAGTAAAGCTAACCCTTCCTCCAATGTACGTGGGGTATACCCCAAGACGTTTCTGGCCTTATCCAGTTTAAACCCTGTTTTGTGTGGACGATGTGCTCTTTGATTCAGGGTTGCTGAAGAAACACGGTTGATAAGGTTGGTATCCTTTCCGTAATAAACCGCCATTCTCTCTATGAGCTCATAAATGCTCATAAAGTCCGGCCCACAAAGATGAAAAACACCTTCAGCCTTATGGTCAATAATGAGCCTGCAACCAATCGCAAGATCCTCTGCCAGGGTTGGCATTCTGTATTGGTCGTCTACAATATTGAGCGGCTTCCCTTCCTTAAGCGCCTCTCTTCCCCACAGTACAATATTAGACCTACTTAAAGCCTCTGCGGTTCCATACACAATGATGGTTCTTGCAATGCTCCACTTTTCACAGGATTGCCTAACCAACTCTTCGCTGGCTACTTTCGACTTCGCATATGTGCTCAAAGGATTCGGTTCATCCTCCTCGCTGTAAGGTCCGGCCTCACCATCAAAAATGAAATCTGTTGACAGGTGTATCAAATGTACCCGATTGGCATTGGCCGCCTCTACCAAGTATCTTACGGCTTCCACGTTCAGCCGCTCACACCCTTCAGGATCATCTTCGCAGGCATCAACATTGGTCATGGCAGCCGTATTAACAATGAAAGACGGTTGATGACGTGCAACACAATCAGCGACCTGCGCCTTATCGGTAATGTCAAGCGATTCGTAGTGAACCTCTATACTGCTAATTCGATTCTCACCTTGAGAAGTGGCAATAACTTCATAACCACTGTTCTGTAGTTCTGCCACCAGTTTCTGCCCCAGAAGACCATTGCTCCCGGTAACCAGGACTTTATCCATGTGAAAGCATGTTTCTGAAGGACTCTATCTGTTCTGGAGTTCCCAGAACGAAGATTTTATTGTTGGGATGGATGATAGTGTCTGGTGATGGATTAATCACATACTCACCGTCTTCCTGGCGGAAACCAACAACATTGGCACCACTTTTATCTCTTACACCCAACTCTCTGATGGATTTGTTCTTCAAGCTATCGGGCAAGCTCTCGAAGGTGATCTCCGCAATGTTGATCTTACCAGTGCCTTGTCCCAGCAAGTAATCGAAGAACTCCATTACATCTGGTTTCGTGACCAAAGATGCCATGTGCGCTCCTCCGATCTTATCGGGCATGATGACGTTGTCTGCCCCAGCACGTTTCAGTTTAACATCTGAATTCTCTTTGGAGGCGCGACTCACAATGGTCATTCTGTCATTCATTCCACGTGCGGATAAAACCACAAACAAGTTGTCGGCATCGTGCGGCAGTGTGGTGATCAACGCCTTGGCTCTTTCTACCCCCGCCCTTTGGAGGACTTTATCCTGCGTAGCATCACCGTTGATTACAACCTCAGATCCATGATCGTCAATGGCCTTTTCACGCTCCGCTTCAGCCCTTTCGATGATGACAAATGGAACACCGGCATTCTTTAATTCCCAACTGGCCTGGATGCCGTTTCTACCGTATCCGCAAATAATGATATGACTCTTCAACTGCTCCAACGCCTTACGCTTCCGAACTCCCCGAAAATAGCGATTTAATTCTCCATCCATGACATATGAGGTTATGGCGGAAATTGAATATGCAAACGACCCGAAACTGGTTACCACCAGGAACATTGTGAAATACCTACCCGTTTCTGACAGTTCATGCACTTCATTGAAGCCAACCGTAGACATCGTGATGATGGTCATGTAAGCGGCCTCGTTGAACGTAAAACCCTCCAACACCATGTATCCCATGATACCGAAAAGGGTCAGGCCGAGGAGGATCAGCACTGCATAAAATATCCTTGAAAATCGTCTGTAGCGAAACTTCACTAGCCCAGGTTAGAGTTCCCAGATACGCTTTCTTCCCATACCCTTAATAGCGTTCTTGTGTTCAAGAATAAATGCCATGATGAGGTAAAGTAACAAGGGCGAGCCTAATGCGATAAACGAAGCATAGATGAAGAAGACCCTTACCCTGCTGATCTTGATCTTCAATTTATCCGCCCACCACTGGCAAACACCAAAGGCTTGTCTTTCAAAGTATGATTGAATTCTGGAGATCATGTGTTTCGGATTATCTCTTGTCCGATGATGCAATTTAAGCATTTTTTCGCGGAGCAATATTCCTTGTACAGGTGGAGAATACCTTGAGTTTCAACAGCATTTGAGGGGATAATTCCGTGACCGCTGAAAATCCTGGTGTACTTGTTCAACTCCGCTGATTCGCGGTTAAGCAAATCTAAAACCCTATTAATCAGCACCTTGTCTCCAGATCTGGTCGCATATAGATATGTAAAGGGTGCTATTGCATTGATGCGAATCAACTGTTTAGTGTTACTCGACAACGTTGCAGATCTGGATCTGGAAAATGGCTTATTAAAATGATAATGATCAGTCCAATAGGGCGTGATGCGAACGTCTTTGAGCCAGGAACCGGTTTCATCTTCTATCGCAGATGCCACTCCAGGAAATGCCCTACACACAGCTGCCAGCTCCGCGATTCTGACCGTTGGAAAATTCCATGGTCTGGTTCTTAAAAATTTCCATTGATGCGCCTGCATCTCAGCAGATCTGTTAATCAATTGCCAATGTTTGTATTCATCAACGGGGTACACGGATGAAAGGGCTGGAAGCAGGCCGGCCACACCAAACAAGATAGGCTCCACATTCCTTTCATTGGCAAGTAACTTGGTGAGTCTGTGTTCTGTAGAAAGTATCTGCACAAGCCGTTGCATGGCCCCTCCGTTAAGATGTGTACCCAACGCCCTTGCAACCATTGCGAGAAACAAAGTCTGGTAGCTATATCCCATCTTCGTGTATACCTTATTCCAATCTTCATTTCTGGAAGCCAATCTCTTCAGGCCAGCATCATGCCACGCCACATGAACTAAACCAGGATCAATACCGGTAATCTGCTCTTCACAGGGTAGTGATCGTTTGTTTTCTCTGATTCGGTTAAACTCCTCAAATCGTCCGCTCGGAATTCTATGCTCGAGGCTTAAAGTCTCACAATGCGCGAGTTCTCGATTTGCGTTTAATACAACGTGGAGAACGATGTTGTCGTAGGCGGGATCCATATGGTGTTGATGATCGAAATACTCGGCCGCCTTTACATGTATCTCTACCGGACCCGACCATACCATATCCCCAATACGGATCAAAGCATCACTGAAATCGGGTCCGGCATCCAGATTAAGGACACCAGGATCCACAACCTCCAGATCCAGACCAGATACAGTTTTTAACCCCTTCTTATCAAAGAGTTGATGTTCCCATATGAAATGAAGCAGTTGCTCTGGAATCCTCACTCGGACATTAGATCGCGCATGTTATTCGCGATCGAACGTGCGGCCTGTCCTGGATCATCTGCGTAAATAATCCCTCTGGATGAGTTGACGAGTAAACCTACGTTCTCACTTCGTCCGTACCTATAGACTTCTTCTAAACTTCCACCTTGCGCACCAACACCCGGTACGAGTAGGAAATGGTCAGGCACAATTGTGCGTACCTGCTCGAATACTTCAGGACGCGTTGCCCCCACAACATACATTATGTTGTCTGTGGAACCCCACTCTGCGCTTTTCCCGAGCACCTGCTCGAACAACCTGGGGTTACCGTTAAATTGAAAATCTTCAGCTCCTGGGTTGGATGTTGCAGCAAGTATCACCGCCCACTTACCATCAAATTTGAGATACGGAGCTACAGAATCTACACCCATATAAGGTGATAACGTAATGGCATCATAGGCCATCTCCTCAAGAAATGCCTTCGCATACATCTCCGAAGTATTTCCAATATCGCCTCTCTTGGCATCTATTAGTTTAAAGCGGTTGTCTGGGATGTATGCAGCCAATGCTTTCAAATACTCGAAACCCTTTGGGCCCAAGACCTCAAAAAAAGCAGCATTTGGCTTGTAAGCCACACAGTACTCTGCGGTTTCATCCACAATCCATTTGCAGAATTCCAATACTGGATGCTCCATAGCGTGGAACCGCTCAGGAATCTTGTTCAAATCCGGATCCAGGCCAACGCACAAGAATGAACCTGTGGCCTCAATTTGCTCTATAAGCTGTTGTCTGTTCATCCCTCCTGTAGTTTTTCTGCGTTCTCTGCCACTTTCAAAGCTTCAATAATCGGATAAACATCACCACCCACAATGGCATCTAACGAATACAGGGTAAGTCCAATTCTGTGGTCCGTAACACGTCCTTGTGGCCAATTGTAAGTTCTGATCTTTGCGGAGCGATCACCAGTAGAAACCAATGATTTCCTGTGAGCCGCTCTCTCTTCCTGCTTCTTGATCAACTCCTGTTCGTATATCCTGGATCTCAGAACTTTCATGGCCTGTTCAAAATTCTTGTGCTGGCTACGACCGTCCTGGCACTCTACCACCGTTCCGGTTGGAATATGCGTAAGCCTTACTGCCGACTCGGTTTTGTTTACGTGCTGACCACCTGCTCCTGATGATCGATAAGTATCTTTTTTGATGTCTGCCATATTGATCTCAACATCCACTTCTTCCGCTTCCGGCAAAACAGCAACAGATGCAGCTGATGTATGCACCCTTCCTTGAGATTCAGTTGCCGGCACTCTTTGTACACGATGAACACCGGACTCATATTTCAACACACCGTAAACATCCTCTCCGCTAACCCCAAAGCTGATCTCCTTATAACCTCCAGCAGTACCTTCGTTGGCATTGATCAGCTCTGTAGACCATCCTCTATTCTCACAAAACTTCGCATACATCCTGTACAGATCACCTGCAAAAATACTGGCTTCGTCTCCACCCGCACCTGCCCGGATCTCCACGATCACATCCTTAGAATCCTCAGGGTCTTTAGGAATCAATAGCACTCTGACCTCCTCAGTTAGCTCCTCATACCTTGACTCAAGATCGCCCAGCTCAGCTTTAGCCATCTCAACAAATTCCGGATCGCTCTCCTCCTTAATGATTGCTTTCGAAGACTCTATGTTCTCTATAACATTCTTGTACTCTTCGTACGTGTCAACAACAATCTGGAGGTCTTTATACTCCTTGTTGAGCTTAACGTACCGCTTCATATCGGCAATGATCTCGGGATCGACAATCATCTTGCCCACTTCCTCCCATCTGATCTTGATGCCTTCTAGCTTTGTAAGCAGATCTGTCATTATTTGCCCACGTAGTTGAACTCTCCGTGCTCGGAACGAATGGTTACCTCAGCCTGTTCGGCCTGCTCACATTTACCCACGATTCTGGCATCGACATTGAACGACTCGGCCACCGCTATGATATCTGCTGCGGCCTCTTCGGGAGCGTATACCTCCATTCTGTGCCCCATGTTGAACACTTTATACATCTCTTTCCAATCAGTACCTGACTCAGATTGTATTAACCTAAACAATGGTGGTGTAGGAAAAAGGTTGTCTTTGATCACGTGCAGGTCATCTATGAAGTGCAACACTTTGGTCTGCGCACCACCACTGCAATGCACCATGCCATGTATCTTATCTCTATGTTGCTCCAGAAGCTTCTTAATAATGGGTGCATACGTTCTGGTTGGTGATAACACAAGCTTCCCTGCATCCAATGGCACGCCCTCGACTTCGCTGGTGAGGTTCTGACTACCACTGTACACAAACTGTTCCGGCACACCGTGGTCATAAGTTTCAGGGAAACGCACGCCTACGTCTTTGTTAAACACATCGTGTCTGGCAGAAGTGAGGCCATTGCTTCCCATACCTCCATTATACTCAGATTCATAGGTAGCCTGACCAAAGGAAGCCAAACCAACCACTACATCACCCGCTTGAATATTTCCGTTAGAAATTACTTCATCCCTGCGCATGCGGCATGTTACCGTTGAATCCACAATGATCGTTCGAACCAGGTCTCCTAGATCAGCTGTTTCCCCACCGGTCAGGTACGCTTCAATTCCGTGCGATCTCAAATCAGCGAGGAGTTCTTCAGTACCATTGATGATGGCAGAGATTACCTCTCCGGGTACCAGTTGCTTGTTTCTTCCAATGGTAGATGAGACAAGTATATTGTCTACAGCCCCTACACAAAGGAGGTCATCAATATTCATTATGAGCGCATCTTGTGCGATGCCCTTCCAAACTGACAGATCTCCTGTCTCCTTCCAGTACGCGTAAGCCAGAGATGATTTAGTTCCTGCGCCATCTGCATGCATTACTACACAATGATCTTCGCTACCAGAAAGAATATCTGGCACGATCTTACAAAACGCTTTTGGGAACAAACCCTTATCGATGTTCTTGATGGCATTGTGCACATCTTCCTTCCCTGCGGAAACTCCTCTTGCTGCGTATCGATCTGTGGTACTCATCAATAATTGAAATAAAAAATCCCGGCCACGAATGGCCGGGATAACTAATATATTATAGTGTTCTAATTGCCACCTTCAGGAGCTGGCGTTTTAGGAACATAATCGTCTCGAAGTACAGCGAACTCTGTTCTACGATTCAGCTGGTGAGCATCCTCGATCTGCTGCTTGTCTTTAAGACCTGTGATATACTTCTCAGTAAGCTCAGTGTCTTTCTTGAACCCTCTCATATCTCTGGAGAGTACTCGAGGAACATTTTCACCTTGCCCTTTCGCAAATATCCTATCTGCTGCGATCTTCTTCTCATCAACCAGGTAATCCACACAAGCCTGTGCCCTTCTCTGGCTCAAACGTTGGTTGTACTTAGCTGATCCACGGAAGTCAGTGTTTGATCTAAGCTCGATAACGATGTTCGGGTTCTCTACAAGAATATCGTATAGGTAGTTCAACGAATCTTTCGACTGAGGAAGCAGGTCTGCTTTGTTGTATTCGTAAAGAATCTCAGGAAGTTCGATCGGCTTGTTGATCGGTTGAAGATCATATTCGTGGTAGAATACTTTAGATTCTTCAATACCTACAGTTGTCTCACGACCCTTCGCATTCAGATACTTCTCTTTACTTACAACCAGTGAGTAAGAAGTTTCTTTCTTGATGATTCTATCACTACCATTGGTTTCGAACTTGAAGAAGCCCTCACCATCCGTAGTTACTTCCAACTGAGTACCATCTGTACCTACCAATTTAACTTTAGCATTAGCCAGCGGCTTTTTCGTTTCGATATCCTTTACCACACCTTCCAGTGCAAATAGGATTGGTGGCCAGTAGAATTCGTAGATATCGTCTCTACCTTTTCCACCTTCTCTATCAGAAGTAAAGAATCCTTTTCTCTTATTGCCTTCCCAAATAATGCCATAATCATTGGCCTCACTGTTAATGGGGTACTGCATATTGGTTGGATTAGACCACTGATTGGTTCCTTTGGCTTCAGCCATGAAAATATCAAGCCCACCCATACCTAGATGACCATTGGAAGAGAAGAATAAAGTACCATCATCTCTGATGTACGGGAACATCTCATCTCCTGGCGTGTTGATCTCTGGACCAAGGTTAACTGGCTCAGACCACTTTCTGGCTTTCTTATTGTAAGTGATGTACCAAAGGTCTTTTCCACCCTGAGAACCATTACCTACAAGGTCGGATGCGAAAATCAATGTCTTGTCATCAGGAGAAATTGCCGGGTGACCTACAGCGTTGGTATCGCTACCGATTTCAATTAGAATAGGTTCAGCGTACTTCTGTCCCTGTTTCTTGGCTGTATAAAGCGCACAACCGAATTTACCTTTCTTCTTATCGTACCCACAACGTGTGAAGTACATGGTGTTTTTTCGTTTGTTCAAGCAAGAAGCACCCTCATCTAATTCCGAGTTAACTGCTTCATTAAGAACAACTGGCTCACTCCACTTACCCTTCTTATCTCTGGTTGACTTCCAAAGATCAGCGAAGCCTGTACCGGTAACATCACTCATGTTGGTACCTGCAGAACCTTCTCTTGTAGAAGTAAAGTATAGCTCAGTCCATTTTTTGTTGGCATAGATTGGAGAAAAATCCATCGCCTCAGAGTTCAGAAGCGGCATAGGTGCTACCTCGTAACGGGTTGGCTTGTCTTTCCAGCCCGTTGCAAGCTCACAGGATTTAACTCCTGCTTCACCTCGCTTATCTCCAGGAACCCTCTGAAGGTACTTTTTGTAGTTGTCCAAGGCTTCGTCATACTTACCCAGAAGTTTTTGACAATGCCCCATGTGCAAGTAAACTTCTTTTACTTCACACTTAGCTTTGATGGCCTTGGCATACCATACTTCAGCATCCTTAGGATTCTCAGTTAGACGCCAGCATTCTCCAATTTTGTAAAGAATCTCTGCCTTAACGTTTGCCTTACGTTCCTTACCGTAAGCCTTGTCGTAGAGCTCCTTTGCCTTGAAGTACATTGCGCCATTGAAGGCGTAATCTGCATCTCTCTTAAAGTTCTTCTGTGCGTGCCCACCGAGGAAAGCAATAAAACAGATAAATAATCCCAGCAGTTTCAATGCTTTCATGTGCTTGCTGTTTCTCATTTCAAGAGGTTTTGAAAGTTGGCTAAAATAAGATTTCTTTTAAATAATTCAAAGAATCTAATCCGTTACAAGGGACTAAAAAAATCCCCACCAATGGGCGATTGGCGGGGATAAATATGAACAATGTATCGATGAAAACTATCTGGTGAAGAGCATCTCTCTGAACTTGGGAAGCGGCCAAAGCTCATCATCAACAACCATCTCTAATTTGTCTGCATGGTATCTGATCTCTTCGAAGTAAGGCTTTACCTTGTCTGCATATAACCTTGCTTTCTTGGCTGCATCTTCCAGTTTATTGGCCTTCTTTCTTTCACCTATCATGCTGTCGCTAAGGGTTTTAAGCTTATCAATGTGCTCGGAAACCTCCGTAATCAATTTCAATTGAGTAGAGCTTGCTTTCTTAGCTTCAGCTCCAGACAGAATGGATTGTAAACCTGTTACGTTGTTGATCAATCTGCTCTGGTAATTGATGGCAGTTGGTATGATATGGTTCTGCGCCAGATCACCCATTACGCGTGCCTCAATCTGCATCTTCATGATGTAGTTTTCAAGTTCGATCTCGTATCGTGCATCCATTTCTGCATCTGTGAAAATACCTTGTGATTTGAACAAGCTTTTCGCATCCTTCGTTACCCAGGCCGTAAGTGCGCTAGGGGTATCTTTAAGATTAGACAGACCTCTTTTTTTCGCCTCCTTTACCCAGGCTTCACCATACCCGTTGCCCTCAAACCTGATATGCTTGGAATCCTTGATATACTTTTGGAGCACCTTCAGAATGGCCTCATCCTTTTTTGTTCCTTTCTTAATGATCGCGTCAACATCCTTTTTGAACAGTTGCAACTGATCTGCCATGATGGTATTGATGACGATCATCGGGCCACCACAGTTCTGAGTTGAACCGACCGCCCGGAACTCGAATTTGTTTCCTGTAAACGCGAACGGAGATGTTCTGTTCCTGTCTGTATTGTCCAGCATGATCTGCGGAATCTTACCAATATCAAGTTTCAATTCCGTTTTATCTTCTGGTGTCATTTTGCCTGCCTTCACATTCTTCTCAATGCGATCAAGCAGGTTAGAAAGCTGCGAGCCGATAAACGCAGAAATGATGGCCGGTGGTGCTTCATTTGCACCTAACCTGTGATCGTTACCTGCAGATGCTACACTGGCCCTTAACAGATCTGAATATCTACTGATCCCCATCAAAGTGTTGACAAAGAACGTGAGGAACTGAAGGTTTGATTTAGGGTTCTTTCCTGGAGACAGAAGGTTTACCCCTGTATTCGTAGACAGTGACCAGTTGTTGTGCTTACCCGATCCGTTCAAGCCGGCAAACGGTTTTTCATGCAGTAACACCCGGAAGTTGTGTTTCCTTGCGATCTTCTCCAAAAGATCCATCAATAGTAGGTTATGGTCGTTGGCCAGGTTAGCTTCTTCATAAATGGGAGCCACTTCAAATTGGTTGGGTGCTACCTCATTATGTCTTGTTGTAACTGGTATTCCGAGCTTCAATGACTCCGTTTCAAAGTCTCTCATGAACGCTTCAGCTCTTTCAGGAATAGAACCGAAGTAATGGTCGTCTAATTGCTGACCCTTGGCAGGTGCGTGACCAAATAGCGCCCTGCCTGTGAGTGCAAGGTCTGGTCTTGCATTGAACAGCGCCTTATCAACAAGGAAATACTCTTGTTCCCACCCCAATGTAGCGTTAACCTTGGTTACATTCTTATCAAAGTATTGGCAAACTGCAACGGCTGCCTCGTCTACTGCGTGCAAGGCCTTCAGCATTGGCATCTTGTAATCCAGTGCATGCCCGGTGTAAGAGATAAAGATGGTAGGAATACACAGTGTTTTACCAATAACAAAAGCAGGAGAAGTAGGATCCCATGCGGTGTATCCCCTCGCTTCGAATGTATTTCTCAACCCCCCACTTGGGAAACTCGAGGCATCTGGCTCCTGCTGAACCAACAGACTACCATCGAAACGCTCTACTGCCCCGCCATTTCTTAACGGCTGGAAAAATGCATCGTGTTTCTCTGCTGTTGAACCGGTAAGTGGCTGGAACCAGTGAGTGTAATGTGTAGCTCCTTTGGAAATAGACCATTCTTTCATGGCCGTAGCCACTTGATCAGCGATTTTTCTATCAATTCTGGCACCAAATTCCATGGCCTCCATTACAGAATCGTAAGCATCATCGGTAAGATACTCGCGCATGGCGCGTTGATCAAAAACGTTCTGCCCAAAGAAATCAGAAATCTTCACAGATGGGGCTTCAGTGTGCTGTGGTGTGCGTTTCAGCACATCCTCAAGGGCTTTAAATCTAATGGTAGACATGGTCATGTTATTGGTTTAGAGCCCAAATTTAATTCATGGAAGGGGGTGTTACGCCTAAAAACACATAAATTTTTATTAACACCCCTAAATTTTGTGTTAATTACTCAGAAAAAGAGTGTTTTTCTGTATCTACCCCCTAAAATTCTGGGGTGAACGCCACAAAATATATGTACGCGAAGTAATACAAGGCCAAAAAGACTCCTTTGACCCTTCCAATCTTTTTACCCACAACCATCAGGGGGAATATCAAGAGGGCTACAGCTACCACCCACCACATATCGAAGGCGATTGCAGCTTCATTCACATTGATCTCTTTTACAATTGAGGTTAACCCCAGAATAGCAGCTATATTGAAAAGGTTCGAACCGATAAGGTTACCTATTGAAATGTCCGTTTGCTTTCTGAAAGCAGCAACACACGAAGTGACAAGTTCCGGAACACTGGTTCCGAATGCCACCACAGTAGAACCGATAACCAGGTCACTTACTCCAAATCGTTTGGCAATACCGCATGCGCCATCAACAAACAATTCAGATCCAAATACAAGACCAACACATCCTCCAATGATGAAAACTACGTTCAACCAAACGTTTGATTTTTCTTCTTCCACAGGCGGCTCACTTTCCTTTCTTGATTTCCGAATAAGGAATACCGTAAAACCAATCAAGGCAAGGAACATTACTATACCCTCCCATCGTTCTATTTTGTTATTCAGCATAAACGCGAATAACATAACGGTTGCTATCATCATCGCAGGCCAATCAATCCTTATGGAGTTTTTGTCTACCACAATTGGAAAGATGATTGCCGTTAAACCAAGAACCAAAGCAATGTTGGCAATGTTGGACCCTAGCACATTACCGATAGCAATATCCGGGTTACCACTTAGGGCAGATTGTAAGCTAACCAGTAATTCAGGTGCAGAAGTACCAAAAGAAACAACGGTCATGCCTACCACCAATGGCGAGATACGAAACATAGCGGCTATTCCCACAGCTCCCTTTACAAGAATCTCTCCTGCCACCAGCAACAGTACCAACCCAATAATGAAAATCAGAAAGTCCATCAGACGTGATCGGAGCCGTGATCTGAAGATTTGTTCTCAGGATCAAGATCCCGCTTAACAGTATTGGCCGAGTCTTTGATCTCCCTTTGAATCTCACTGGTTGCATTTCGAAATTCCTTCATTCCCTTACCCAATCCTCTGGCGAGATCTGGAATTCGTTTCGACCCAAAAAAGATGATCACAAAGAGTACGATGACGAAAATCTCCGGTCCGCCAATGTTAAAAAACAGCAGTATGTTATTAGCGATGGTCATCGTGTTACTTCAAAACTATAAAAAAAGCTCCATCAGAAATGGAGCTTTTCTCAGGGCATCTACCCTTATTTCTTCTGCTCCAGCAACTTGTTCTTCGCAAGGTCCACCATTACAGGTGTTGCAACGCAAAGCGAAGAATAAGTACCCACTATAACTCCCACAAGCAATGCGAATGAGAATCCACGTATCATCTCACCTCCAAAAATGAAGATCATGAGCAATACGAAAATGGTACTTAACGAAGTGTTAACGGTTCTGGACAGCGTACTGTTCAATGCATTGTTAACCACTTCTTCTGCAGATTGCTTTTTATGTAAGCCCAGGTATTCCCTGATGCGGTCAAACACAACCACGGTATCGTTGATCGAGTAACCCACCACTGTCAAAATCGCAGCGATGAATGCCTGATCGATTTCCAAAGAGAAAGGAAGGATACCATACAACATCGAGAATACTGACAGTACAATCAATACATCATGGAAGATCGCCACAAGTGCACCGAGTCCAAATTGCCATCTACGGAACCTTACCACTATATATAGGAAGATCACAAGCAACGAGAATACTACAGAGTACACACCCGCTTTCTTGATATCATCTGCAATGGTTGGACCAACCGTCTTAACACCCAGGACTTCATGACCGAGACCGGCTGCATCCAATGCATCGGTCATAGCGGTCTCCACCATTTCGGTTGCTTTCTTATCCTCACTGTTAAAGAGGTAGTTGGTTGTAACCATCATCTGGTCACCACTTGTACCAAATGTTTTCACCTCTGGACGCATAGGGTTTCCATCCTCAGACAAGAACGCACCTTGCAACACGTCACCCACCTGTGTTGGATCCGTTGTTACTCCTTCGGCAAACTGGATCTGGATGTTACGCCCTCCTGTGAAGTCAACACCCATATCGAGGCCTCTCATTGCGAGTGACGCAATACCACCAGCAATAATGATTCCTGACAACGCGTAGAACATTCTGCGTTTACCCAGGAAATTGAAGTTGATCTTCTTGAATGCTCCTTCCGTAATCTTTGTTGAGAAAGAAATAGACTTCTTCCTATCAAGGCTTCTGCTAAAGATCAGCCTTGTGATAAAGATGGCCGAGAATACAGAAGTTAGGATACCTATAACAAGCGTCTTAGCAAAACCTTCTATAGGACCTGTTCCAAAGAACCAGAGTATGATACCCGTTAGCAACGTAGTTACGTTCGCATCAATGATCGAAGAATATGCATTCTTATAACCATCTGCAATTGCTAGCTTCAGTCCTTTGCCCGCGGTTATCTCTTCGCGTATCCGTTCATATATAAGTACGTTGGCATCCACCGACATACCAATGGTAAGTACGATACCTGCGATACCCGGAAGTGTTAGGGCAATATTGGTTGAAGCCAATACACCAATAATGAAGAACATGTTCGCCAATAGTGCCACATCCGATGCAGTTCCTGCCTTGCCGTAATAGAATACCATGTAAGCAAGAATGATCAACAGGGCGATCAGGAATGAATTCAATCCTGAATCAATTGCCGCCTGACCCAAAGATGGGCCAACCACGTACTCTTCAACAATTCTTGCCGGTGCAGGCATTCTACCTGCTTTCAATACGTTCGCAAGGTCATGCGCTTCTTCCAATTCAACACCTGTAATAGATGAACTACCGTTAGGAATTGGATTGATTACGGTAGGTGCAGACTGAACATATCCGTCCAATACGATAGCAACTTGCTTGTCAACATTTGCTGTGGTTACGTTCTTCCATTTCTGGGTACCCTCAGCATTCATGTTCATCTTAACCTCAGGATCGTGCGTTACCTGATCGTAATCCTGGAAAGCGTTAACTACCACGTCACCATCCATGGCAGGATTACCTTCTCTATCCGAAGCTTTCAAAGCATACAGATAGAATAGTCTGCCATCAGGATCTAAACTGGTAGAACTCCAAGCGAAGCGAAGCTTTGCATCGAAGATCTTTTTCTTTGTGGCAATTTCTCCACGCAAGTACTTGTTAACCTTACCTGTATCTTTTGAATGTGCCAAACCTACAATACAACCTTCGCTTAGCATAGCCTGCCCTTGCTCATTGTTGTAGTAGCTAGGTGACATCACCTTCCAAAGTGGGGCACTCTGCAATGAATCTGGCTCAGCAGGATCGATTGCATTTCCACTTGTGTCTTTGGTAGCACTGTCATCATCAAGGATCTGGAAGATATCCTGATTGGTATCCTTAACCGCTGCCTGTGGAATCGAATCCTTCACAAGGCTATCCTCCGGCAATGAATCACCCTCCAAAGCTGGCAACGTATCCTCTGGCTCATCACCCATTTCAGCTTTCGCCAATTCCGAATTCAACTTTTCCAGCATCGGATAAACCTCAGGATTGGTAAACGTTTCCCAGAACTCAAGTTTCGCTGCACTCTGAAGCACACCACGAACCCTATCCTTGTTCTTTACACCTGGAAGCTCAACCATGATACGGTCAGTTCCAATTAACTTCTGAATGTTCGGCTGCGCAATACCAAATTGGTTCACCCTTGTTCTAAGTACGTTGAACGCCTGGTCAATTGCACCGTCAACCTCAGCTCTCAGGTACTCAACAACTTCTTCATCCGTTGCATTCTGATTAAGCTGCTCCTTGTTAGCCAAGGAAAGGAACGATTTCACCATGGGTTGGCCATTGGCTACTTCCTTGTAAGCCCGGTCAAATGATGTTACGAAGTCCTCATCAGATTCTTTCTGGTACTGTTTCGCTTTCTGCACTGCTGCATTAAATACCTGATCTCCTTTAGGATCTCTGGCCAGTGCATTTAGGATGTCAGGAACGGCCACCTCAAGTGTAACGTTCATTCCACCTTTAAGGTCAAGACCAAGGTTTATTTCCCTGGCTTTACAGTAACCATAAGTGAAACCAAACATTGGATACACTTCTTCCGATCTCATGGAGTCCAGATAGGTCTCCATTGCCCTTTCATCCAGAACACCATCCTTCATTGCGTAAGCTCTGGCATCTTTCTCCACTGACGTTGCAAACCACGTGAATGACAGCTGAAAGATGCAGGCTAATGATAGCAAGACGATGAATGTCCAAATGACGCCTTTATTCTGCATTTCTTATTGATCTTTTAAGAGCCTGCAAATATAGGAGAACAAATGTGAATTGCCAATAGGATATTTTGCGGTTTTCCTTGGGATTACGCGGCTTGAGAATATTAACCGCTACGCAACCTATTGATTCGAAAATCAGTCTTAATTTTAGGCTATGCGAATATTCCTGCTGTTCTCTTGTATTCTAGCTTGTGTTATGTCGTCTCAAACCGAGGCGCAAACCATCGTATACAACCGTATGGATTCTGTGGAAGTTCAGCAAATACTGGGCATTCCATTAAAGAATCCATGGGCGGGAGGATTCAACTCAATGCAATTCTCAGAAATAGATTTAGACCTGGATGGAAGGATGGATCTGGTGGCATTCGACAGGACTGGAAACAGACTAACCACTTTTCTGAACAATGGAACCCCGGGTGTTGTCGACTACAAACATGCCCCTCAATACCAATCGATGTTCCCTGATTTTCAATATTGGGTACTGTTAAGAGACTACAATTGCGATGGTAAAATGGACGTTTTCGCATATAGCTCCGGTGGCATTGGAGTATATAAGAACACCTCATCTTCTTCGCTATCATTCCAATTAATAACGACCCTGTTGCTCTCAGACTATCATCCAGATACCACGGCAGTCAATATGATTAACCTGTATGTAAGTCAAACTGACCTGCCTGCCATAGATGATATTGACAATGACGGTGACCTTGACGTGCTCACATTTGATGTTTTTGGAACGGGCGTAGAATACCATAAGAACCTGTCCATGGAGCGTTACGGTAACTGCGACAGTTTAGATTACAAAATCAAGAACTGCTGCTGGGGCTACTTCAGTGAAGCCTTAACCACCAATTCTGTAAACCTATATGACACTTGCAACTGCCAGGTTGTGGACCCGGAGAGGCAGGTGCCAAAACAAGGACAGCAAGGTGGATTAAAACATGCTGGCTCCAGCCTCTTTACTCTGGATATTGATAACGACACGGTAATGGAACTTGTTCTAGGTGACGTTACGTTCAATAACCTGGTGGCACTTTACAATGGAGGAACCCGAACCAGTGCCAGCATGGTAGGACAGGACACGCTGTTTCCATCATTGTCTTCCCCAACAACTGCTGTTAACATTCCTATTTTCCCTGCCGGATTCTATGTAGATGTAAATTCGGATTCGGTAAAGGATCTCCTGGCCAGCCCGAATACACCCAATTCCTCGCAGAACTATAAAGGCTGTTGGTACTATCCTAATTCAGGAACGGACCATCTGCCCGTATTTAACTTTCAATCTGACGCGTTCCTTCAAAATGGGATGATTGAGGTAGGTGAAGGATGTCATCCTACACTGTTTGATTACAATGTTGACGGAAAGCTAGATCTGATCATTGGTAATTACGGATATTACTCGGGGCCAGCCAGCTATTCAAGTAAATTGGCATTGTACGAAAACATTGGAACACTTACGAAACCAAAGTTCAGATTGATCAATTCCGATTTCGGTGGGTTAAGTACGATTAACCTTAACACCCAATTGAACCAACCCACTTTAGGCCTTCACCCAACATTTGGTGATATTGATGGTGATGGTGATGAAGACATGATCGTTGGAGACTACGAGGGGAAATTGCACTATTTCGTCAACAATCCATCCGGAGGAAAGGCTGTGTTTACGTTAAGCCAGGCTAATTACTTCGGTATTGATGTAGGCCAATTTGCTACTCCTCAACTCTTTGACCTGGACGGTGACAATATATTGGACCTCATCATTGGAGAACGAAATGGCAACCTGAACTACTATCAGAATACAGGCACGATCACTACTCCAAACTTCACTCAGATTACTACTTCCTTAGGTGGTGTTGACACAAAACTGCACCAGGATTTTGTTGGATTCAGTCAGCCATTCTTCTACAGGAACGGGTCGCAAATTGAAGCGGTTTGTGGATCAATTTCAGGATACATTTTCAAGTACGACAACATCTCCTCTAACATCCTTGGAACCTATAACCTGGTTGATTCTATGTTCCAGAATATTTGGGATGGTATGCGATCAACCATTATTGGAGGTGATATTAATAATGACGCTATAATGGACTTCACGCTGGGGAATTATTCCGGAGGATGTACACTTTTGGGCGGCAATCAGGTAACCCTTGCCAATGAGGAAAAACAACTGGACGAACAATTATCCATCTTCCCCAACCCAGCTTCGAACATTGTTCGGGTTATGTCCCCCATTCCTGTGGAGGCACGGGTATTTGACCTAAGAGGAAGAGCCATAAATATTACTGGAAAAGGAACCCACTTTGACCTTCGCATAAACGAATTGAAAGCCGGTGTATACATATTGCATTTTAGCAATGCTTCCGGACAACAAACTGTTCGCAAGCTGGTCAAAAAGTGAGGCATCTTCTACCCATATTATTAGGCCTGTTCACTTTCACGGGGATGGCCCAACCATACCTGGTGAAATATGATTCGGTGATTGTTCGAAATGTATTAGGCATTCCAATGGACAATCCATGGGCAGGTGGAATGAACTCTGTGCAATTCTCTGAAATTGACCTCAACTTCGATGGCCTCAAAGACCTTCATGTTTTTGACCGAACTGGCAACAGACAAACAACCTACCTGAACGTAGGTACACCTGGAAGTTCTAAGTATGTGCATGCACCTGTATACCAAAAGAAGTTTCCCCGTGGGAACGCCTTTGTGCTGCTTCGTGATATGGATTGCGATGGTCTGGAAGATTTCATCACTTATTTCCCAGGAGGTTTAAGCCTGTATCTCAATACCTCAACACCGGGCAACATTCAATTCCAGTTGAAAACAAAAACCATCATTGGTTACCACCCTACTCTTTCATTGAAATGGCATCCCATATTCACAACTGACGTAGACTATCCGGCAATAGATGACATTGACAATGATGGAGACCTGGATATTCTTGTTTGGGAGCAGTTTGGAACAACCGTGTGGTATTACAAGAATCAGTCTCTGGAAACCTATGGAACTTGCGACAGTCTCTTCTTCGAGGTAAAAAACACCTGCTGGGGATGGTTCTTCGAAAACGGATTGAGCAATGCCGTAACCCTTGGCAATTACAACTGCTTCAGCCAGGTACCGAATCCGGAGCATGTGGAAGTCAAACAAACGCCTAATACAAAAAAGGGAAAGCACCAGGGCGGCACATTGCTCACCTTAGACTTAGACAACGATACTGTAGTGGAACTGGTAATAGGAGACATATCCTATCCGAATTTCATAGCGTTGGAGAATGGTGGAACCAGGGACAGTGCACATTTCGATTCGCAAGACACATTGTTCCCAATGTACAATACCAATACGATTGCCACCGATCTTCATTTATGTCCCGCTGGCTTCTACATCGATGTGGATAATGACAGCGTAAAGGATCTGATCGCCTCACCGTTTGCATTGGCTCAATTTCCAACTGGCCAGTTCATTGAAAACGAAAAGAGTGTGTGGTGGTACAAAAACATTGGCACGAATCATCTCCCGGATTTCAAGTTCCAATCAACGGAGTGGTTGCAGAACGGAATGATGGAACACGGAGAAGGAAGCTATCCTCAATTCTTTGATTACAACAACGACAGTTTACTGGACATTGTGGTTGGTAACTATGGGTACTTTAACAACACGCTTTACTACAATTCGCAACTTGCTCTTTATGAGAATATTGGAACGAAGTTCAAGCCAGAATTTCGTTTGCTTACAGATGATTACGCTGGTCTTAAATCTATCATCCTGGACACTGCCGTTGGGCAGCCCGCACAAGACATTCATCCCTCCTTTGGTGACATGGATGGAGATGGTGATATGGATATGTTCATTGGGGAGCAGTCTGGGAAGATTCACTTCTTTAGGAATACCGCCCCTATCGGACAAAACGCGGTCTTTACTTTAGACTCTGCTTGTTTCCAGAACATTGACGTTGGTATGGCTGCGTCACCATGCATTGTTGACCTGGATAGAGATGGGTTGAAAGATCTTGTGATCGGTGAACGAAAGGGCAGGCTGAAATACTACCGGAACACCGGATCGGCAAGTTACCCGTCCTTTACCAAGGTTACCGACTCGTTGGGCAGAGTAAATACAGAGTACAATTCCGTTGGTTTTACGAACCCTCAATTTGTTGATAGTGCTGGCAACTATATTCTCTATTGTGGCTCCTTCAGTGGTGGTATTTACAGGTACACCAACATTGATGGAAATCTTGGCGGCACCTTTACCCTTGAGGATGACACATTAAAAGACATTTGGGAGGGAGCACGAACAGCCCCTGCTATTGCTGACATTAATGGAGATGGACTTCTAGATATGCTTATAGGAAACTACAGTGGTGGGCTATCCCTTTACAAAGGAGATCTGAACAGCAGCATCGAAGAATTAGCCGTTCAACAGTTGAACTCGTCCGTATTTCCCAACCCTACACACTCTATGTTGAGCGTATCCGTTGAAGGAAATGGCGCGCGTGTGGCGGCAACCTTATTTGACATAACAGGAAGGGTTATTGAGCAACGTTCCTTTAGAATGCGTACTGAGTTGGATTTAGGCCGGTTAGAGGCCGGGACGTACATTCTTTTTTTAACATCTGAAGGCAATTCAAGCAGCCACAGAATAGTGAAAATTGAGCAACCTTTAGGCGCTAAATAGCGTCTAATATATGTTATCGCACCGGTGAAAAAACACTTCTACATATTACCGATTGTTATGCTGGCTTGCCAAATTGCAGTGGCGCAGCCTCCTACTTTCCAACGTTACGATACGGTTGTTGTTAAGAACATCCTAAACATCCAGTATGCCAATCCTTGGGCGGGAGGGTTCAATGCACCTGAGTTTTCGGAGATTGACCTCAACTTTGATGGCAAGAAGGATCTGTTCGTAATGGACAAGCAATATGAACGAAAAACCACCTTCATCAATAGAGGAACACCTGGTGTTATCAATTACCATCACGATGCAAGTTACCAGCGCTCGTTTCCCACCGGATCGTTGTGGGGATTGTTGAGGGACATGAACTGTGATGGTAAAGAGGATTTCTTCACTACATACCAGGGTGGACTTTCCTACTACAAGAATGTTTCTTCGCCCGGAAACATCCAGTTTCAACTGGTAAGCAAGAAATTACAGTTTTTCAGACCCGGCTGGGGCAACCTCCAGATTTGGAGCAGTCCGGCCGACCTGCCTGCCATTGATGACATTGATTTTGATGGAGACCTGGACATTGTTGCATGGGACCAGGCTGGAACTCAACTGGCATATTACAAGAACATGGCCTTCGAAAACCATGGAACTTGTGACAGTACAGATTTTGAAATTTTAAACGATTGCTGGGGTTTGATCATTGAACCGGCAGTTAACTCTGTGCCTACCTTAAAGAACTTCGGATGCCCAAGTGTATTGAACTGGGAAAGCAGTGAACCAACGCCACAGAAAGGAACCAATACCAAAGGTGGTAAGCATATAGGGGGAACAGTATTGACCCTTGATGCGGATGCCGACACCGTGATGGATCTGGTGATCAGCGATGTTGTATCACATCACCTCTACTTCCTGGACAATGGGGGGAGAAAAGACAGTGCGATCTTCGAAAGCGTAGACACCTTGTTCCCGCAAAATCACAACAGCACGATTCCGGTGAACTTTGAGAAATTCCCCGCAGGATATTACCTGGATGTTGACAATGATTCTGTGAAGGATCTATTGGCCGCACCTTACTCACTGCTTTCTCTTGGAGCAAGAACTTATGCTGAGAATGAAAGAAGCTCCTGGTTATACAAGAACAATGGCACAACTAACAATCCAAACTTTACTTTCACATCCAATGAGTTCCTACAGAACGGAATGTTAGAACATGGCGAAGGAGCCTACCCTCAATTCTTTGATTACAATAATGACTCATTGATGGATCTTGTGGTGGGTAACTTCGGATACTATAATGGTACTTACTTCTACGATTCAAAACTTGCGCTTTACGAAAATGTTGGAACGGCAACCATTCCTGAGTTTAAGCTGGTCACCAAAGATTTCGCTGGGCTCAATAGCGTCCCGTTGAACCTGGATTCTAACAAACATGCACAAGGCCTTTACCCCACATTTGGAGACATGGATGGTGATGGTGATAAGGATATGTTCATCGGTGATTCCCAGGGGTATGTACATTACTTTGAGAATACTGCCCCCATTGGTGCAAATGCGAATTTCGTACTGGATTCTGCCAGATTCGCAAGTATCGATGTTGACGATTATGCAGCACCCTTTTTGGTGGACCTAAATCGAGATGGAAAAATGGATCTCATCATTGGTGAGCGATACGGGAATATCAATTACTACGAAAACACCTCTTCCACGTATCCGAATTTCATTTACCAAACAGACACCCTGGGTAAATTCAATACCAAGGGACCATGGTTTACTGGTTTCGCAACACCCTTTGTTTATGACAAGTCAGGCTCGTATGAAATGTACGTTGGATCATTGGCTGGAGGATTGTATTACTGTACCAATATTGACGGCAATCTAACGGGTGCATTTACTGTTCATACAGACACGCTGGATGATATCTGGGAAGGAGGGCGTACTGCACCTACAGGAGCTGACCTCAATAATGACGGTATGCTCGACCTAGCCATTGGTAATTACTGTGGCGGACTGGGCCTTTACAAACAGTATCTGATCACAGGAAATCAGGAACAACAGGTTACCCTAATGGATTTTGAAGCCAAGGTCTATCCAAATCCAAACAACGGTGTGCTGCGCGTTTCGCTTGAACGTGGTTACAGTTTTGCAAACCTTGAGGTACGTAACATTTATGGACAAGTGGTGCACGCTGGTAGGGTTAAACACAAAGAGGTGATGAATCTCAGTCAATTTGATTCAGGCACGTATTTCTTTGTATTCAGAAGTGTTGACGGAACGCGGCAACATGTGGAAAAGGTGATGGTATTAGGTAATTAAACAACCTTTGCCGAAATTTCAACGTCTTTTTATAGTAACAGCTATTTCTATGAAGAAGTCCATCTTTCTCTGTGCGTTCTTATTTGTAACCGTACTTGCTTCTGCGCAGGTCCCAAACTTCCAGAGGTATGACACCGTTGTGGTAAAGAATATTCTAGGGATACCCCTGGAAAATCCATGGGCTGGCGGGCTCAATTACATCATGATGTCAGGCTCTGACTTCAACTTTGATGGCAAACAAGACCTCTTCATTTTTGATTATCAATTCCAACGGATCAGTACGTATATCAACATCGGATCCCAGGGAGTTTCCCGATACCGTCATAGAGCGAAATACCAGGATGCATTTCCATTTGCTTACAACTATGGACTTCTGAGAGATTTTAATTGTGATGGAAAGAAGGATTACTTCTGCTACAATGCGGGTGGGTTATCCTACTACGAGAATATTTCAACGCCTTTGAACCATCAGTATAAGCTGGTAGAGAAGAAGATCAATGCTAACCACCCAATCAATGGTAACGTGCAGATTTTTGCCGGGCCACCAGATTATCCGTGCGTTGATGATGTTGATTATGATGGAGACCTCGATATCCTCACATGGTCGAATACTGGTCAGACGATATGGTATTATAAGAACATGTCGATGGAGAACTATGGTGTATGCGATAGTCTTGACTTCGTTGTAGCCAATACGTGCTGGGGATTCATCAATGAGAATCCCACCGCTTCGGTACCACAATTACATTACTATACGTGCCCGAGCCAGGTACCAAACCCTGAATCATCTGTACCTGACAACCCATTTGAGTACCAAACCAAAGGAGCCAAACACTATGGTGGAACGATACTGCTAATTGATCATGATCAGGATACAGTTATGGATTTGGTAACCAGTGACACACAGTCAAAGAACTTGATGCTTCTACACAATGGTGGGCGCCCGGATAGTACAGAGTTTGATGTAATTGATACCCTTTTTCCAAAGAACACTGTTTCTACCGTACCGGTTAACCTGTCAACTTTTCCAACAGCACATTACCTGGACATTGACAACGATTCGGTGAAGGATCTCATAGCAGCGCCACACGCTTACAACAACCCAACTGCGCGCGCCTATGCAGACAACAAACATGGGGTAGTTTATTACCGGAATACTGGCACGGATGACAATCCGAATTTCCAATATACCTCCAATGAATTCTTACAGAACACCATGATAGATGTTGGAGAAGGTTGTTATCCAAGGTTCTTTGATTACAACAATGACGGGCTGGAAGATTTGGTGATAGGCAATTTCGGATACTACACCAATCACTATCAACTGGATGCGAAACTATCTCTGTACAAGAACATTGGCACGGCTACAAAACCTGAGTACCAGTATGTAACGGACGATTACAGCAATGTGAGTTCCGTTCCCCTGGATGCTGATTCAGGAACCATAGCCCATAACCTGGTTCCAACATTTGGTGACCTTGATGGAGATGGAGATGAAGACATGATCATTGGAGATGAGAAAGGATATTTCCACTTCTTCAAGAACACTGCTCCACCTAACAACGATGCCGTTTTCACGATAGACTCAATCCGCTTTCAGGGAATTGATGTAGGTTTCTTTGCTGCTCCATTCCTGGTGGATCTTGATCGGGATAGCCTGATGGACCTGGTAATTGGAGAAAGAGGTGGTCACTTCCATTATTACCGCAACACCGGAACTGCCTCTTACCCATCATTTACTTTGGTAACCAACACACTGGGTAACGTCCAAACCTCCAGTCCGATATACATTAATATTGGTTTTTCTTGCCCGTATTTCCACGACAACAATGGAAACTATGAAATGTACAGCGGATCGATTGATGGCGGGATTCATTACTACACCAATATCGATGGTAATCTCACTGGCACCTTCACCCTGCATGAAGATACGCTGGGTGGTTTCTGGGAAGGTGGAAGAACCTGCCCAAGTGGCGCGGACATCAACAACGATGGTATGCTCGATCTGGTTATTGGAAACTATTGTGGGGGCTTAGCCTTGTACAAACAAAACTTTCCGGTTGGTTTGGAAGAATCACCGGTTGTGGAAGACATGGCTGTGATGGTTTATCCTAACCCGAACAATGGAGAAATGACAATCGACCTCGGGCCGGAAATTCCTGTTGCAAATTTGGAAGTATACAACTTGTTCGGGCAAATGCTTCTTCAGCAGAAAGTCAAGGCACGGGATAGGGTACGATTGGACCATCTGCAATCAGGCACATATATTTTCAGATTTAGCAGTGCGAATGGTGCAAAACAGCACATTGAGCGGGTAGTGCTTACTAAGTAGATAGTGTAAGCGTAAGTGTACCGTAGTTCACTTCTGCATTGTATTTCATAAGCAGATCGCTGCCCAATACCCCTACGATCGGTTCGTATCCTAAAGCTTGATAGGTAGTATTCACATGCGACAGGTCCAAAACCGAAGCCTCGTATTGCTCAATACTGATGTTACCCAGTTTAACTTCTTGCAACAATGTCTTCTCCCCGATCATCTCGGATGTTCCAAGACCCGTTGATGTGGTCTCATCTTTGGTTAATTGAGCGTTCTCAACCAACGCATGTATTTGGCTCTTATCGAACACTGTTCTTGAAGCACCCGTATCAATGAGTAGTTCAACTTCAACCCCATTGATCTGCGCTGGAATCATCAAATGAAATCCATCACCTTCAATATCGAGTACTTGTATAGGTAATTGTGTATTCATTAAATAAAAAAGGCATCCCTAAGGATGCCTTCAATGTAAGTATTATAGATTACGCCATTGCCCCTTCAAGCAAGCCGTTGGTCTTTCGAACACCTTCAGCACTTTCCGTCAACTTGGCCTTTTCAGCTTCATCCAACTCGATCTCAACAATCTTCTCGATTCCATTTCTTCCCAGAATACATGGAACACCAATTGAAATATCATTTAAACCGTACTCTCCTTCCAGCAATGCCGAGCAAGGGAACATCTTCTTTTGATCGCAAGCGATGGCTTGTACAAGTGCGGAAACTGCAGCCCCAGGAGCGTACCACGCGCTGGTACCAAGAAGTTTGGTAAGCGTTGCTCCACCAACCTTCGTTGCTTCTGCTACTTCAGACAATCTTTCTGCACTCAAAAATGCACTAACAGGAACGCCATTTCTCACCGCCAGTCTTGTAAGAGGTAGCATACCCGTATCACTGTGTCCGCCAATTACCATACCTGCAACGTCAGATGCTGGACATTCCAATGCTTCACTTAATCTGTACTTGAATCTTGCGCTATCCAACGCACCTCCCATTCCGATGATTCTGTTTTTAGGAATATCAGATGATTTATGCGCCAGATACGTCATTGTATCCATTGGATTACTCACAACGATTAGAATAACATTAGGAGAATGTTCCAATAGGCTCTGTGTAACTGATTTCACTATGCCCGCATTGATGCCAATTAATTCCTCTCTGGTCATGCCAGGTTTCCTTGGAATTCCACTGGTAATCACTGCAACATCACTTCCTGCGGTTTTGGAATAATCATTTGTACTACCTACAATTTTTGTGTCAAATCCATTCAAGGTAGCCGTTTGCATAAGGTCCATCGCCTTACCTTCCGCATAACCTTCTTTGATATCAACCAATACTACTTCCGATGCAAAGTCCTTAATAGCAATGTATTCGGCACAACTTGCACCTACTGCGCCCGCTCCTACAACTGTTACTTTCATGATTCAGGAATTAATTTTGAACTTGGTTTAAAGGTAGAAAACGGCCGCATTTCTGGAAAGATGCGCGTGAGTATTTTATAGTAATCGAAAAATTTTTTACTTCGGAGGCAACCAATCAACAACTCACCCGTCTTAATAACGTGTTGTAAATGGAATTGACTGACGATTCGGATATTAAAGCTCTTGTAGCAGGATGCATCAAGGGCGACCGAAAAAGTCAGGAAGAGTTTTACAAACACTTTTACGGAAAGATGATGGCAGTATGCTATCGTTATTCCAATGACGCTGACGATGCAGCAGATTTATTGCACGATGGTTTCATTAAAGTGTTTAAGAATTTACCCAATTACAACTTTAAAGGTTCTTTAGAAGGATGGGTGCGTAGAATCATGGTAAATACAGCCATTGATTTCTACAGGAAGCAAAAAAACCAGTTCACGATAAGTGAACAGGAAACCGGAGAGATGGAATTTCAGGTTGAAGATGATTCACCTGATATTTACAGTGAGATGAGTGAGCAGGATATGATGGATGCCGTGCAGAAATTATCTCCAGCTTACAGAGCAGTCTTCAACATGTATGTGATTGAAGGTTATTCTCACAAAGACATTGCAAAGGAGCTCGGAATTAGTGAGGGCACTTCCAAATCCAACCTGGCGAAAGCAAAAATGAACCTGCAAAAAGTGATTAGGAACGAGTATTGGTATGAAGAATAATATGGAACAACAATTCAAAAAACTTGAGGACTTCGAGTTTGATTTCAACCCAGATCACCTGGAGTTGATGAATCAACGTCTCGATGCTGAGTTTGGACCTGTGTCCAAGCCTTCGGTATGGAAGTCTGTATGGTTTAAGGGAGCTGCAGCTGTTGCTGTTGTTACTGGAATTGCTGTTTCAGCCTACTTCCTTACCAAAGACGATAACACTTCATCTCAACTTTCAGAAGGGGATGTACAGCATTCTGAGGAAATCGTTAACAACGATGTAACTCCTGTAGATAACAACAACATTATCGAACCCGCTGTTGCAAACAATGGTGAAGAGGGTACATCAGCAAATAATGAAATTGACGCTGATGATAACACTCCTGTTGTAGATCAGAATGATGCGAAACAAGATGGCGCAACCAATCCTGTGGATGAAACTCCGGTTAAACAGGATGGCAATAAGCCTCAAGACAGCAACAAGCAGAACAATGCCAGCCCAACACCTAAGGTGATTAAGGCCAATACAACGTTCAAGGTTTCTAAGCGAGTTACTTGTCCAGGTGATGCCATTGCATTCTATGTGGAAAACCCAACAAAAGGCTTCAGTTATCACTGGGAGTTTAGTGATGGAAGTGTGAAGGTTGGATCATCTGTTAAACACTCATTCGAGCTTTCCGGTAACTATGATGTTAATCTTGTAGCTATCAACAACAAGGATCAGGGCAATATCAGCAGAACCAAACATGATCGTTTGATCAAAGTTCATGGTACTGGTAATGCTACCATCCTGGTAAACGATGATGACCTGAGCATTAAGGACCCTTACACGAAATTCTCTCTGTCAGAAGGTTTCGAAGGAACAGTAGCATGGAATTTCGGTAATGGAATGAAAGGTTCTGGCAACACTTCTGAGGTGTACTTTGAAAACAAGGGTGCGCAGAAGGTTGTTGCACAACTCACAACAAAAGAAGGATGTAAGACAACATTGCAAAAAGATCACTTCAATAACTACGAAGTTGACCTGTTTGCTCCAAATGCTTTCCGACCAGTTGCTGGTAACACTCAGAAAGGAAGGACATTTATCCCAGGTGCATTAACCACCGGAGATGTGATGTTTACCATGATCATTAAAGATCAGAATGGCCAGACCGTTTATAGCACCACCAGCTCAGATGAGCCTTGGAGTGGAAAGCTTAATAACAATGGCGAATTGTTACCTGAAGGGGTGTATGCCTGGACGGTAATCTATAAAGACAAGAATGGTCAGCCATTCACCCAAAGAGGCAGGGTTAAGCTTCTCAAGAATTAAGGACTCTCTTCGTATAGTAGTATAATAAATAATCGTTTGTTAACCCCGGCCCAGGTCGGGGTTATCTTTTGCCCAAAGTCGCCCATTTTAAAGGCAAAACGAATAAGATTTGGACGCGATTTAAATCAGCAGAATTTTAGTGGACTCGTAAGGGTATTTATCGTAAATTTGATAGATACAACCGATTAGTGCTATGAAAAAGACTATACTCTCCCGTCTTTCTGTAGCCGCGGCCTTTCTTCTGTATGGTTACGCGGGATTTTCTCAGAACAACGTTGGTATTGGAACGAACACACCAGACCCCACATCGGTTCTGGAACTTCAGTCTACTGATAAAGGGGTTCTTATACCGAGGACGGATACAAACACTGTAAATGTAGCTTCAGCACCTGGCAAGCCTGCCACTGGTCTGTTGATCTATCAAAATGCAGATAACATTTTCTACTACTTCGATGGAACCATGTGGAGACCTATTGGAGCGGGCGGACCAGCAGGACCTACGGGACCGACCGGACCAACTGGGCCAACCGGACCTACAGGACCAACCGGGCCAGCAGGGCCGGCAGGAGCAAATGGACCTACGGGACCAGCAGGACCTACAGGGCCAACCGGACCTACGGGAGTAGGAATTGGACCAACTGGGCCTACAGGGCCAGCGGGACCTACAGGACCGCAAGGGCCAACAGGGCCACAAGGACCCGCAGGCGCCACTGGACCTCAAGGACCGGCAGGGCCAACAGGGCCGCAAGGACCTCAGGGTGTAGCAGGACCTACCGGACCACAAGGACCAGCAGGACCAACTGGACCTCAGGGACCTCAAGGCGTAGCAGGTCCGACAGGGCCAATTGGACCAACTGGACCGACTGGACCAACCGGGCCGCAAGGGCCACAAGGAATTCAGGGACCACAGGGCCCTCAGGGTCCACAAGGACCTCAAGGAGTTCAAGGCCCCCAAGGGGTGCAGGGCCCAATTGGACCAACAGGTGCAGCCGCTGTAATTACTTCGGCAACGATCACTGGTGATCAGACTATGACAGCTGCAGCTTGGACCAATGTTCCATTCCTAACATTGAATGTAACCCCAAATGCCACACCGGTTCACGTAACATTTGATGCCGCTGGGTTCGGATTTACGAATACCACCTCGATTGTTGAATTCAGAGTTCTCGTAAACGGTACTCCAATTGGTGGTTGCGCAGAGAAGGTAGGTGTTTGGGATGACGAAGATGGTATTTCCACTACTCCTTGGTCAGTAGCATTTAGCAAGAATGCGAATGTCAACGTTGGTGTGGGTAACACCTTTATTGTTCAATACAGAACCAGTGCCTTACGTGGAACTGCTGGTGTAGGAATATTTACCAATACTCAGGAACACGTAGGTACATTAACCGTATTTGATTGATTTGATCATGAAGAATGTATTCACTATAGTATTCATGTTGGTGGTTGCTGTGGCTGTAGCCCAAAAACCCGAAATGGGTAATATGTCTGCCACGAAACCAATAGAACCAGCATCACCCAATGTTAAACCTGAATTAAAGGCGTATGAGGTTACGCCTGTGAAGGGTCAACAAAATCAGTCTTCCTCAAACCAGCAGCCGGCTAGCGAACCCAAAATGCAGGCTACAGAAGTGAAGGCGACAAAACCTAGGTAACACAAATCCCAACTACCTAATTTTCAGGCCCCTGAGAGATCAGGGGCCTTTTTTTAATATATTTGCTAGACTTGAAATTAACCTTGCTATGAAGCTACTCTCTAAACTAACATTAGCTACAGCACTAACTATCTTTATTTCAGATATTTATGCTCAGAATAACGTGGGTATTGGAACGAATACACCCGATCCTACGGCAATTCTTGAATTGCAGGATACAGACAAGGGTATCCTTATTCCCAGAACAGATTCAAACACTGTAAACATTGCCTCCAATCCTGGTAAACCTGCAACTGGTTTGCTCATTTACCAAACAACGGATAGTTTATTCTACTATTTCGATGGCATCAGATGGCGCCCAATGGGATCTGGCGGTGCAGCCGGACCAACAGGGCCAACCGGACCTGCAGGACCCGCAGGAGCAAATGGTGTAACAGGACCTACTGGACCCACAGGGCCAGCCGGGCCTACGGGGGCTAACGGTGCTCCTGGGCCAACTGGACCTACTGGACCAACCGGTGCCACTGGTACAGGTATTGGACCTACTGGACCAACCGGGCCTGCCGGACCTACTGGACCCGCGGGTACAGTTGGAGCTACTGGGCCTGCTGGACCAGCCGGACCTACTGGACCAACCGGAGCCAATGGGGCGGCCGGACCAACCGGACCTACAGGACCAGCGGGTGCAAACGGTGCTACAGGACCAACCGGACCTACTGGAGCCAATGGTGCTGCCGGGCCAACTGGACCAATTGGACCTACGGGACCCACAGGACCTACAGGACCTACAGGTGCCAACGGAGCGAATGGAGCTAACGGTGCAACTGGACCAGCTGGTCCAACTGGCGCCCAAGGACCTCAGGGTGTGGCAGGTGCTACAGGACCTCAAGGACCGGTGGGGCCAACAGGGCCAACGCAAACTGCCTGGTGGATCGTAGGTAACTCAGGTACTAACCCAACTACGAATTTTGCCGGAACTATTGATAACGTGGATTACGTTATTCGTACAAACAACAACGAGCAAATGAGGGTGGAGAATAATGGTCAGGTAACCATTAACTTCAATGGAGCTGCTCCTCAGGCAAACAACCTTACTAACCAAGGTGGTTGGTTAAACGTTACCGGTGCTACCAATCAGATCGGTATCAGATCTTACGCAACCGGAACCGGTTGGGGTATGGAAAGTACAACCAATGGTACTGGAAACGCCATTCTGGCCGCAGCGATTGGAAGTAGTGGAGATGCTGTTGAAGCTCAGGTAACGGGTACAGGATTTGCGGTTAGATCATTCACTACAAATGCAACTGGACTAGCAACGTTTACTTACAACACTGCCGCTAACGGTAACGCGCTACAGGCACAGGTAACTGGAACAGGTACCGGTGTTATTGGTTTCAATACAAGTACCGGAACGAATGGATTTGGTGTTAGAGGTATTGCGAATGGTGCGCTTGGCGCAGGTATGTGGGGTGTAAATAACCATGCCAATGGTAGTGGTGTAATTGGAACTGGAAACGGTGTAACCAATACGATCATTCCAACAGATGGTACGGGTGGTGCCTTTAATGGTGACAAGTTTGGTGTTTATGGTCGTGCAAGTGGTGAAGGCCTTGGTGTAGCAAACAATCTTTCTGCTGGTGGATTCTTTGTAGATAGTTTGAATGGATCTACACAGTACTTTGCCTATGTAGCTGCCAGAGCTAATGATGCAACCATTAATGGTGGTACGAATGGATGGACTGATTATAAGATTGTGGGTACAGGTGTTGTGTCGACAATTGTGAAGGACCAAATGAATCAAGGAGTTACCATGTACTGCCCTGAGGCACCAGAAGTGCTTTTTGAGGATTACGGTGTAGGTCAGCTTGTTGGTGGTCATGCTCACATCAACCTTGATCCAATCTTTGCCAAGAATGTTAGAATTAGCAGCAAGCACCCACTAAGGGTATTTATCCAGCTGGAAGGAGATTGTAATGGCGTTTATGTCTACAATAAGTCTACCAGCGGGTTCGATGTGAAAGAGCTGGGCAATGGTTCTTCAACCGTGAAATTCAGCTACCATGTTGTTGCGAATCGAGCGGATCGAGTTCAAAATGGACAGGTTACTTCGAGATTTGAAGATTTGAGATTCTCTAAATCTCCTGTAATGGCTCCAACAAGAAAGGTAAATGCACAAGATATTCAGCAGATACCTCAAACTGTAGAAGATGTGGTAGGCCGTTAAAGCCTGCTTCCTATAATACAAGAAAAGCCCGGTCAAATGACCGGGCTTTTTTATTCACTCTATAATACTGGATTACTTAACTGTCTATGTTCGCGTATTTCGCGTTCTGTTCAATGAACTCCCTTCTAGGTGGTACATCATCTCCCATAAGCATTGAGAAGATCCTGTCAGCCTCTGCTGCGCTCTCAATGGTAACCTGTCTAAGTGTTCTTGTGTCAGGATCCATTGTAGTTTCCCATAGTTGTTCCGCGTTCATCTCACCAAGACCTTTGTAACGCTGCACGTTGACACTGGTCTCAGCTCCAGCTCCCTTAAGCTGTTGAATAATGCGATCGCGCTGATCGTCATCCCAGGCGTACTCCGACTTTGCACCTTTCTTTACTAAATACAAAGGAGGAGTAGCGATGTACAAGTATCCACTTTCGATGAGTTCCTTCATATGTCTGAAGAAGAACGTCATTATCAAAGTAGTAATGTGGCTACCATCAACATCGGCATCACACATGATAATGATCTTATGGTATCTAAGGTTACTTATATCCAAGGCCCGCTCATCATCTTCCGTACCCACTTTCACACCAAGTGCGGTGAAAATATTCTTGATCTCCTCGTTCTCATAGATCTTATGCTGCATTGCTTTCTCAACATTCAGAATCTTACCACGCAGTGGCATGATAGCCTGAAACCTTCTCTCTCTACCCTGTTTCGCTGTTCCACCTGCAGAGTCACCCTCTACCAGGTATATTTCACACTCAGCAGGATCCTTTGAAGCGCAATCTGCAAGTTTTCCTGGTAGCCCTGATCCGGACAACACATTCTTTCTCTGAACAAGATCCCTCGCCTTTCGCGCAGCATGTCTAGCCTGAGCAGCAAGGATAACCTTGTTTACAATGGTTTTGGCATCGTTTGGATGCTCTTCCAGGTAGTTCGCCAGCATTTCGCTTACCGCTTGACTTACAGCGGCTGAGACCTCCCTGTTACCTAGTTTAGTTTTCGTCTGTCCTTCAAACTGAGGTTCACTAACCTTAACCGAAATAATGGCCGTTAGACCTTCCCGGAAATCATCCCCAGCTATTTCAAATTTGACCTTATTGAGAAGCCCTGACTCATCAGCGTACTTCTTCAGGGTATTGGTCAGTCCTCTTCGAAAACCAGCAAGGTGTGTTCCACCTTCATGCGTATTGATATTGTTTACATAAGAGTGGACATTCTCGTTAAAAGAGCTGTTGTATACCATCGCAACTTCCACGGGAATTCCGTTCTTCTCACCTTCCATTGAAATCACATCAGCAATAATCTGCTCTCTATTCAAGTCGATGAACTGAACAAACTCAGATAATCCGATCTCAGAATGGAATGTTTCATTAACGAACTCTCCCTCCTCATTGTTTCTACGCTCATCGGTAATCTTGATCTTGATCCCTTTGTTCAGGTATGCAAGTTCACGCATCCTGCTTTCCAGGGTATCGTAGTAATAATCAAGTACATCGAATATCTCGTGATCTGGCTTAAACGTTACATATGTGCCCGTTTCATCCGATGTTCCGACTTCCTTAACCGGTGCCAGAGCTTTTCCTCTTTCATATTCCTGTTCCCATATCTTTCCGTCTCTATGCACTGTAGCCTTCAGGTGCGATGACAGTGCATTCACACAGGAAACACCCACACCGTGGAGACCACCCGATACTTTATAGGAATCTTTATCGAACTTACCCCCTGCACCAATTTTGGTCATTACAACCTCAAGTGCTGACACGCCTTCCTTTTTATGCATGCCTACTGGAATACCACGACCGTTGTCTTTAACGGTTATGGAATTGTCTTCATGAATGAAAACTTCAATAGCATCACAATGCCCCGCAAGAGCTTCATCAATGGAGTTATCTACTACCTCGTATACCAGGTGATGAAGACCTCTAGAGCCAATATCACCGATGTACATCGAGGGTCGCATCCTCACATGTTCGATCCCTTCTAACGCCTGAATACTATCCGCTGAATACCCTTGTTTACTCATATCAAATCATAACTTTTTCAACCAGTTACAAAGATACCATTCGGGCTCCCGGAAACCTCGTAAAACAGCCTGAAAATCAGCTGTTTTATTAACATTAAATGAACATGTAAACCCCTTAGAAAGAGAAGGTTATACCACCCAAAATATTGAACTGCTGAGTGGGGTAATGTTGCCAGCGATAATACTTGAAAGAAAGGATGTTATTCAGATCTATATAAGCCGAAATACGCTTCGTATAACGGTACTCCAATCCGAGATTAAGATCCGTCATTCCCTTGATCTTTTCCTCCTGAGCTTCGTCAGGAGCCCCAGTTAGATTTGGCTTCGCATACTGCGCTCCCAAAACAAATACCGAAGCCTTCGCGATGATCTTATCTTTCAGGTCGTAATTCGCCATAATGGAGAAACGGTAGTCTGGTTTATGCCAAACTCTGGCTGCATTCAACGCTTCCCAAACATAGTATCGACCATCTACAATGATCTTCAACTTCTCCAACTCCTGGTACGCCATTTGCGCCCCGAACTCCCAGTTCTTCACGGTATCGTACTCCAACGTGAAAGTATTGCTTGGTACCGCTTTAAAATCCTTAACAAACAATGGCATCGAAGCAAACTTATTCCTCTCCACATGCAGGTTATAGGTAAGTTCGTTCGTAATGCTTCCACGTAAACCACCATATACCTTGTACTTATTGTTCATGTTGGCCATGGGAAGTGATGACGATACAAATGGATTCTGTCTGGTCAACTCGTAGAAGTTAACACGCTGCATCTTACCCGACACACCACCATAAGGTATGATCACATTATCTATGATGTTGAAATTGAAATCCAACTCAGGATAGAAGTGGAAATTGACAGTTGTGTTTGTATTCGCAGTGAGATTAAGTCCCACCCGAAGTCTCCACTTATCCGAAATCGTGCTGATATTGGGTCTAAGTTCAAAGATTGAATTCGTTGTATTCGCTCCACCGAACGCGTAGCTATTTACATCGAGGCTGGTATTCAATCCGAACAACTCCTTACCGTACTTTCTATTGATGTCTCCACTGGCCTTAAAGTAATGTTCATTGACACCTTCAATATCATCCATGAAACGGTAACCCACATTTACTATGTGATTGAATTTAGAGGTGTCTTTATACATACTGGTTAACCTCCCATTAAGATCAAGGATATTGAACCGTTGTTTTACGAGATCCTTGTCCGTTATATCTGGCTCAGCGAATGCTGTATCAAACCCGTACCTATGAAGGAAATCGTGCCTGTACCGTAGATCCCCTTCCAATTTGTGACGAGATAAGAGCTTACTGCCAAATACCTTCAATTCATTATCTCCAAAACCACTGTACTTATTCGCGTTGATCCCATTCCAGGAGAAGTGTTTTCCGTAAACACCCCACGTATTCTTCTTATCCCTTTTGGAAGTGTAGTATACCTCAGCCAACGGGGTAGCCTGACTAGTAACTCCAACCTTGATGTAACCGGGATAAAGCTTAGCAATTTTGTCACGTTTGATTCGCGCAGCAGGAATGATCTCTGGATCATACGGAGTATCGTATTGTTTCCTGAGGAAGCTGTACTTAAGGTTTGGTTCAATCTTGGTGGTATCAAAAATCACCGGCTTACGCTCCATCTTCCGTGGGTTCTTCACAGTAACGGGACCGGCTTTAATGATCAGTACATTTTTACCACTCAAATCACCACTGGCCTGTCCAAATGAAACGGCTACGCAGATGATTGCGGTTAATGTGCAAGCTAACCTTCTCATTTTCCGCCTCCTTTCTTTTTACCTCCATCACCTAGATCAATTTCATCTGGCCCCTGCGAACCTTGATTCTTCTTCTTGCGTTCAAGCTCATCGATCAGGTCCATCTTGGTCTGCGCCTCATTCAAAATTTTCGCATCCCCTTCATAATTATCAAGCACGTTATTCAAGGCGGCACGCGCTGAATAGAAATCTTCTTTTGTGATGTAAATGTCTGCCAGGAGAATAAAAGATCTCGCAACCCAATCGTGGTAACCCGAGAACTTATCCAACACCCTGTAGGCCCCATCCTCTGCCTTCTTGATCTCCCCTCTGTTGAAATCAATTTTTGAAAGCAAGTAAGAAGACTCTGCACCAATCTCATTCTTCACCCATTTCAACTGCTTCAGTACTGTTTCAGCGGAATCATTATTCTGTGTATAATATGTTCTACCCAGTACAATCCACACTCGCTCCTGATCCTGTCTCGTCAGGTTCTTGTGTTTCAATACCACGTAGGAGTATCGAATGGTTTGGGCAGTGTCTTTCAACATCTGCGCCAATGCAAGTATTTCCGTTTGAGATCTACGGGTGGATTCATCAGACAGATTTGCCGCTTCCAGTCTTCTGTAATAATTCAACGCCCTGGTGTGCTTCTTTAATTCCATTGCAATGGCTCCGGCCTGTAGGAAAGAGCGCTCGGAATATTCGTTGTTGGAGACCTTAGTAACGTAATCGTAATCTTCAAGCGCGCCCTTCTTATCCCCTGTTGAGAATCTACATTCTGCACGATGGTAATGTGCTTCCAATGCATGTAGTCCCTTGGGGAATCGGTTCAGGTATTTAGAGAATCCTGTAATTGCCTCATTCCACTTACCCTCCAGGTACTTGTTCTCTGCGCTTTCAAACAGATCCTTTTCCAATTCACTGTCCTCATACTTTACACCTGCTCCTTTCTTGAACGCTTCCAGCTCTTCAATTCTACCAGAGTCCTTCAGGATTTTCTCTATTTGATTGAGTGCTGCATTCTTCTCTTCCGCTACAGGTGACTTCGCGTACACTTCTTTATAAGCTTCTAGCGCTGCATCATCATTGCCTTTGTTGTAATGAATCAAACCAACCTGCAACAACGCGGCATACCTCAAAGAACTTTCCTTGTACTGAGTTGTGAGCTTGTTGTAATACTCCAGCGCCCTATCGGTGTTTCCAGTATTGAAGTAGGTGTTCCCAAGTTCAAACAAAGCATCATCCAGGTAAGACTTGCGCGGATATTTACCTCGCTCATAATCACTAATTAGGGTATTCAGCAAACTGATCTTATCCTTATCCTTTCCAGACCTACCGTTAGCTACAGCGCTTTGATAGTATGCGTAGTCTACATCAAAAACACCCTTCAAGGCTGCCTTGTCGTAAAACTCAACAGCAGTGCGATAATCACGCTTGAGGTTGAACGCATCTGCTGTTCTGAGTAATGCATCCACCAACATCTTCTCATCCACCCCCTTTTCGTTATCGAACCTGCGAAACCAGGTAAGTGCGTTATCTAAATCTTGCTGCTTATAATAAGCGTATCCGATATTGTAGGTCGCATACTTAAATTCATCAGACAGTGGGATTCGCGCTTCTTTCACAAACGCCTCCAACTCCTGAACGGCCTCCTTGTATTTACTCATATGGTAATTGGCCAACCCGGTCCAGTATTGATTCTTAGCGGTGATATCCCGTAAATGGTCATACTGGCGCGATTTGGAGAAATGGGCGACCGCAGCTTTGTATTGTCCCTTGGAGTATAATTCCAAACCACGATAGTGTGTTACCTTTTGGTACGCCTCCTCAAGTCTCTTGTCTTTTTTCTTGATGCGATCAAGCGATTCCAGGGCTGACTTGTAATTCTTCGTTGTAAAATAAATCCCTACCAGATAATCGTACGCGTCTTCCAACTCAGGGGCATTTGGATATGTATTAATGAACTCCTCAAAAGCGAGGATCGCATCATCGAAGGGATGATAGGACAGTTCATAGCTCAGTTTCGCGTAATTGAACAGGGCTTGTTTCTTGATGTCTGGATAAAACTTCATTTCAGACGCCTGACGCAACGCCTCCCTGGCTCCCTTTTTATCTCCCGATTCCAGCAAAGCCCGCCCTAGTTGAAAGAACGCCAGCTGACCGAGGGAATCTTTCTCTACGGCAGCCTGTTTAAACCAAAGGACAGCATTCTCATACTGCTTACTCATATAATAGGCGTAAGCCATTTGGTAAGCATCTGATGGTGAGATATACCTGCTTCCGTGGTGCGACTTCTCGAGGTAAGATGTTGCCTTGTCGAAATCCTCAGTCTTGTAATAAGCCTGACCCAACAACCTTGAAATCTCAAAGGCACGCTTCGGGTTGGCTGAATCCAACACTCCGGGTGCATATCGGATCAACTCATCGTACTTCTCCTGGTAGTAAAGGATTTGACATAAATAGTAAGGTACAACAGGGCCGAACTTCTTGTCATTCTCAATCTTCTTGAAATCCAGGTATGCATTCTGATACTTGCCTTGCTCGTATGAAATGTGCGCATAGTAGTACCTCGCAGCAGGTGTATACTTGGTATCCGTATCCTTGATCTCGTAAAGCAGGGTTGCCGCTTTCTTATGATCATCCCGCATGAAATATGCGTATCCCAATTTGAAGTAATACTCCGCCAGCTCTTCATTGGACAGCTCGTAGATATCAATCTTGGTCAAGTAGGCGATTACATCCTTGTACCTGCGTTTACGAAACTTGAAGAGACCCAATTGGAAATACACCTGCTTGACCTTAGGGCTCTCAGGAAGCTCCTTCAGAAAGTTCAATAGCAAAAATTCAGCGTCATCCTGGTACAAACGAAGTGCACATAGGGCATAATAATACCTTGCATTGGTGTATAATTCTTCCCGCCAATTGCCTTCATAGCTGTCAACGATCTTAGCAAATTCTTCCTGAGCGGCTACATATTTCTCCTTATCGAATAGCTCCATAGCATGCAGATAAGGCGCATGCTGTTGGGCGTATGCCTCTGTTCGCTGAGCGCATACGTTAGCGGTAGCTAATACAATGATCAGCCCAAACGAGAATATGTGTTTGAATCCCACCAATTTGGAACGTGCTAAAAATAGGTATGTGGCTCAAGGAAGTAGGTCTCTTCAGGCAGTAGTTTTCAACAGATTTTAGTTGATACAGAGCCAGTAATAAGAACTGACCATATGCAGTTATTATTGTTACTTTATCCCAATTCGCGTTCATGGACGAATCTCCACTGGTACATATTGAGCAAGCAAACATCCAACAGGAGCACCACGTGGTACTCAAAGATGTGAACGTAGACGTGTATCCTGGAGAGTTTGTATACCTGATCGGAAGGACCGGTTCCGGAAAAAGTAGCCTACTAAAAACAATGTATGGCGAATTACCATTGGACAATGGCAGTGCAACAGTTGTAGACCATGATCTCCTTAAGCTAAAAAGGCGCGACATTCCCGGACTAAGAAGAAAGCTTGGAATTGTATTCCAGGATTTCCAGTTGCTCTTCGATCGCAGTGTACATGACAATCTGTTATTTGTAATGAAAGCTACGGGCTGGAAGGACAAGGATCAGATGAGCGCGAAGATCACGGAGCTTCTTGAAAGCGTTGGTTTACCAACAAAGGGGTACAAAATGCCACATGAGCTTTCAGGAGGTGAGCAACAGCGTGTTGCTATAGCGCGGGCTTTGATCAATGACCCACCTCTAATTCTGGCGGATGAACCAACTGGTAACCTCGACCCGGATACATCAAAAGAGATCATGGAATTGCTCCACCAGATTATAGGCACCGGAAAGGCCATTGTAATGGCAACGCACGACTACAATATGATCAATCAATATCCAGGCAGGATCCTAAGATGCGAAAACGGCACGATTAATCAGGATCTAAAAGTTGCACATGAATGATATCGGTATTGATCCCGATATACAATTACGACATCCGTCCTCTTGTTCATGATCTAATTCAGCAAGCCCAGTCTTGTGGAACTGATGTGGAGATCATCTGTATGGACGATGCCTCTACATCTTTCAAGGAAGACAACGCAACGGTAGGCCAACTTGATCTTGTCCAGTACATTGCCCTGGAATCCAATATTGGAAGATCCGCTATACGCAATCGGTTGGCCGAGTGCGCGCAAGGTGAACAACTAATCTTTATTGATTGCGACAGTGGAACAGAGTCAAATGCTTATCTGAGCAACTACATTCAGCATGCCGGACCGAATCACCTTGTATACGGAGGAAGGACATATGCGAAGGACGCTCCAGATGCTGATCATTTATTCCGATGGACTTATGGATCTGCAAGGGAGGTTATGACCGCAACTGAACGCAGTCAGCACCCATACCGCTCCTTCATGACCAACAATTTCATGATACCTAGTGCGATATTTGATCAGATCCGGTTTGATGAATCGTTGACGCAATACGGTCATGAGGACACTTTGTTCGGACTGGAGCTTCAGAAGAGGAACATTCCAGTTGTACATATAGACAATCCACTTACTCATCTCGGGCTGGAAACGAACGAGGAGTTTCTGGAGAAAACACGCCTGGGAATTGAGAACCTGCTTCAGCTTTTTAATGATGGAAAAATATCTGATCAGGTGAAGCTACTGAAGGCCTTTAAGCTTGCTAAGAACACGCGAACAACAGGAACGTTGGCTAAACGGTTTGAGAAGAAACAGGCTGACTGGAAAATCTCATTGTTTGGCCCTAACCCCGACATGAAGGTGTTTGACATGTACAAGTTGAGTTACATGTGCAAGCTTCATATAAGCCAGTCTTGAAGCAAACCATCTAGTTTCTTGCTCTCATTTTCCCAATTCAACTTCTGTGCTGCAGTCTCTAGTTCCACACTGTAGCTGGCCGATGCTACCTTCCGGATCAGAGCAGCTAAAGCTTCAGGCGTTCTTTCCTTCAACACCTCTCCCACCCTGTGGCGCTCAATCAAGTCGCTCATATCAGGAAGGTCACTTACGATACTAGGTATCCTTGCCTGCACGTAATCGAACACCTTATTCGGCAGGGCAAATCTGTAGTTCAATCCCAGGTCTTCTTCCAAAGACATCCCCAAAACCGCCTTCATTGTTTTCTGGATCAACAATTTTCTGGGCAGCCTACCCTCAAACGTTACCCTATCCTGCAAACCTTCTGAGCGTGTTAGCTCCTGCAATTGATCTTCAATATCTCCGCTACCGCAGACAACAAGACCGTAAGAATGATGATGCAGGCTCTTAATCATTAACTCAATTCCTCTACCCAGATTCAAAACACCTTGATAAATCAAATAATTACCGTGTTGTTCCGTACTGGCTTCCACGCGCTGTGGGACATTCCGTATGACCTTGAAATCAGCACCATACCTTTCTTTGTATGTCTGAGCTACCCCTTCACTCACTGTAAGGCAATGTTTGAGTTTAAGGATATACTTATCCTCCAATCTCCTCCAGAACCGCTTAACTTTGGGTCTGTTGACCAACTCAGGTACCTCTGAGAACAACTCGTGGCTGTCAAAAATAAGCTTCACCCCCTTCCAGCCAGCCGCACGATAGCAGGCGGGTAATGTATCCATGTCATTACACCATATCAAATCCGCCTTGCGGAACAGTAGCTTGAAAAACAACCGCATGTTGAGCGAAGCATAGAACATAAATCCCCTGTTCCACATCAAGGACATACGACTAATGGATGTGTCAGGAATCTGTACATCCATCCCCCCGGGTAGTTTTCTACCAATGGCCAATACTTGAAATCCATTACGAACAAGAGCGTCACAAGATCTGTGCACACGATTATCTGTACTCAAATCGTTTGAAACGCAAATGATCGCACGTTTGGAGGGGGGCATAGCTAAAATTAGAATCTTGCGGGCAAAGAGAACGACAGCCCTGCCAATAAATTATATTTTTAAGCAGTGGACCTCCAAAAGAACATCGACCTAAAACCCTACAACACATTTGGTATCAGTAGCTTAGCTGAGGAGTACGTGTCGCTCCGGTCCATTTCCGATGTACAACAGGTTTTCAAAGATGCATCTACCAGAGAGCGAACTTCCCTGATTCTAGGTGGGGGAAGCAATATGCTTTTGACACGTAACATTGAAGGGCTTGTGGCACACATTGAGATAGATGGTATCGACATTGTTTCAGAAACCGATGAGCACATTGATGTGGAGGTTGGGGCAGGCGTGAACTGGCATCAGTTTGTAATGCACTGTGTAGCCAACAACTGGGCAGGGATCGAAAATTTGAGTTTGATCCCAGGCAATGTCGGTGCAAGCCCTATGCAAAATATAGGCGCTTACGGAGTGGAGGTCAAAGACCTGATTACCTCAGTTCAGGCCATAGATAGAAACACCGGTGATGAGCAGACCTTCAATGCATCAGACTGTGAGTTTGGCTATCGAACCAGTATCTTCAAGACTACCGCTCGTGATCAATTTGTAATTACGCGCGTTGGCTACAGACTTCAGAAGACCCCAAAGATCAATACTTCCTACGGTGCAATTGAGCAAGAACTGGAACGCCTGGGAGTCAATGATCCCGGCATCGCTGATGTTTCCAAGGCGGTAATCAATATTCGGTCAAGTAAGCTACCTGACCCTAAAGAACTTGGAAACGCAGGAAGTTTTTTCAAGAACCCAATCGTTAGTTCAGAGAAGTGCGAGGCTTTAAAAGAAGTTTATCCTGACGTTCCCCATTACGCGCAACCAGATGGTTCTTTTAAAATTGCAGCGGGTTGGCTTATTGAGCAATGTGGCTGGAAGGGCAAGAAAGTTGGCAATACTGGTGCACATGCGATGCAATCCCTTGTACTTGTCAACTATGGAAATGCCACAGGCATTGAGATATATGACCTTTCAGAAGAAATCCTGCAAAGCGTTGCAACTCGTTTCGGAGTTACATTGGAACGGGAAGTGAATATTATCTAGTCCAGTGCCTTGTATTCTGCCATCACAAAGTCCATCAATTCCTTCACATAAGCCGCTGAAAAGTCGAATTTGATTCCACCTTCCTGGTAGATATCACCTATTGGCTTTTGATACCCTAAACCAAGTGCGTTCTGGTAATTGTCCAGCGCCAGCTCGGGGCTCAATTTGAAATTTCTCCATGAAGCAATCGCGCCCAACTGAGCCATTCCATATTCGATGTAATAGAACGGGACCTCATAGATATGTAGCTGTTTCAACCAAACATGCGCAAGCACATCTTCCTGGCCTGTCCAGTCCACTTCATGTCCGTTGTACTGCGTGAAGATCTCTGACCACTGCTGTAGTCTTTCCTCAACTGTATGATCTGGATTCGTGTACAACCAATGCTGGAACTTATCTACCGTGCATACCCAGGGTAGCACAGAGATCAGGCTTCGCATGTGTTCTTTCTTGGCACGCTTTAGCTCATCTTCATTTGGGAAGAATAGGTCCCAATGATCCATTGAGAAGAGTTCCATACTCATTGACGCCAACTCAGCTACTTCAGAAGGAAATTCCCGAAGTTCAACGATCTCCAACTCTCTTGTAAGAAAGGAATGTACTGCATGTCCAGCTTCGTGCACCAGTGTAACAAGATCACGCAGATTACCCGCAGCATTCATGAATATGAACGGAATACCTGTTTCGTGAAGTGGATAGTTATATCCTCCCGGGGCTTTGCCCATCCTTGAATCAAGATCCAAATGACCAATTTCTTTCATGATCGCAAGACGCTCGCCAAAGAACGGGCGAAGCCTGTGCAAACATTCGATGCCTTTTTGAAGCAGTTCGTCACCGTCCGTAAATGGTTCCAATGGAGCTTTACCTTCAGCATCTACTTCAAGATCCCACGGCTTCAAAACATCATAACCAAGTTTCTCTTTTCGCTCGCGGGTAAATTCTGCGCATAAAGGAACTACCGTCTCCAACATCGTTTGATGAAACTCCATACAATCATCAACCGTGTAATCAAACCGGCCCATGGCATCGTGCTTGTAGTCGCGATAGTTATCATATCCCGCATTCTTAGCCACTTGGGTACGCAATTTGACCAATTCTGTAAGCAGATCATTCAGTTTGTCTTTATCCTCTAAACGTCTGTTCCAAACCTTCAGGTAAGCTTCTTCCCTCACCTTTCGATCGGTACTCTTAAATTTCTTAGACGCTTGTTGCAAGGTCATTTCCTGATCTTCAATGGTAACCGTTTGCGCTCCAGAAATATTACCATACTGCTGCGCCATTGTGGCGAGTTCCGTTAACAGTGGTATGTTCTCCTCTCGGTACAGTTCGATGCTCCGCTTCAAAGAGCGTTTGTATGTCAGATAAACCCCATCAGGCAGGGCATCTACGAAAGGTGAATCGCTAACCTTCTTGTTGAAGTCGTTCTCGAAAGGAGCGAGTTTTGGAGCGATATCCTGAATGAAAAACTCATAACTATTGCGCTTGTCCTCGTTCTGTGTATCGCAGCTCATGTTGATGTAACGCCACGCCAAATTCTCTTCAAGAAAGGCGCCTAGTTCACTCCGATCCTTAAGGAACCGTTGCAGGTCATCCGCGGAATTAATCTCTCTTCCATTAAGGTCATCAAGGAACCCACTGATATCTTCCCAGCTATTTACTTCAAGATTGGCTGGAAGAAAATGTCTTGGCAATTTTGCCGGTACTTCAACAGTAATCTCACCCATTACTCTTCTGCTTTTTCAGTTTCTTCTTGTGGCTCGTTCTCTTCAGGCTGTGCGGCTGTTTTACCCAACAAATCCGCATTTACCAGAATATTGAACCACTGGAACAATTTCTTGAGATCAGAATTGTACACCCGATCTTCATCGTAATCAGGAATCATGCCCGCGAAAGTGCTTCTCAACTCCTCTGGTGCAGACTTATGATCGATGGACTCCTTTCCACCTGTGGTCTCATACATCTTCTCGAAGATCTCCGTAAGCGGAACATCATCTTCTTGTGTATAGACGCTTATATCTTCAATCGAGCTAACCTGATCGCTTGGATAAACAGGTATTCTCCTGCCATCCACTACAGATTCAACAATCAACCCATTCTTGGTTTGTGTAATCACTTTGTACAATCCTGGTTTACCGGATATAGAGATCACACCGGTTAGTGCACTTTCTTCTTCTTGACTCATAATTGTTTACTAAGGCGTCAAATATAGGATTTATGGCCTTTCCATTTTGACGATCTGCCGAGATGAAACGCCATCTTTGAACTCAACTGACAGAATATATGTGCCTGCCGCTAACTCAGACAATTCTAAGCACTGAGATTTCGTGTTAGCAGATAAGTTGATCTCCTTCAGCTTTTTCCCTTGAATCGAAATGAGGGTAATTCGCTTCAACTCCTGCTCTGCCGCAACGGTTATCACATTGGAGAAGGGATTTGGAAACAGCTTCACCTGAGGTGCTTTTGCAATATCGGCTACTCCAAGGGCATCTCCAGTATACTTGTTCTGGGCATTGACCGCGCTTGTCTGAAGATCGGTCAATGTATCACCTGCCAAAAGAGCGAATGCAACAATCAAAGTATCGTTAGCCGCGATAGTGTAGGGTCCGGTTGACACCAAGCTGGCTACGTCATTGCCTTGTATCAGCCCACCGGCTGAGGTTCGGGATGCTCTCATCGCGTTGTGTTTTTCCGCTGAAGAAAATCCATCGGAAATATCAATTCCACCAAGCCCCCCTCCTACAATATCGAAGGCATAATGCCGGAAGTTTCCTCCCGAAAGGAGTTTTATCCCATACCACGTATAAGTGCTGTCAAAATTCATTGCGTACCCTAGTTGATTGGCTGGATCCGTACCAGCGCGGTTCATCGAAGAATTGTATATGTCCCAATCCATGAAGAACCCAGCATATACTCCTTCTAGGGGTGATGTACCTATGTTGTGAATCTTAAACACCTGAACAATATAGTTGGAGTCTCCGGGCGTGGAATACGCATGGGTGAAGTGCTCCACATCCACGTTCAGTCTGCTGGTCATATTGAAGTCCGTGAACGTCCCTTTGTACTCAAAACTTGCTGCATGTGGCGGTGATTTTTTTACACGTACCCACGAGACGAAATCCACATCAGCTCCCGAATCCCCACTTACGTTATCAGCCACCTTACCAGTGGTATCGCATAACAACAATCCGCCTTCGTACATATCGGAATAACCAAATCGATATTTGAATCCCACGCCATTGGCTCGGTTGTGGTCGCGATAACCAATTCTTGAATGGCTGGTTAACGTTGTGGTGATGTTGTTATGATGAATATGTAGGTAGTCCCTATTCACCCTAAGGTACAGGTAGTTCTTCCACACATTAGTTCCGTCAGTAAGCGTAATCTCCAGCGGAATAGCAGTATTCTCGCTAACACCGGGAACGAGCCTAAGTACGAAAGGATCTCCGCCATTGGTTACTGTATCCAAGGTGTTGGCAGCACCAAAGGTAGAGGTACCATCTATCACGGTGGCATCGGTGGATAGGACAGTTAACGTTGCTGTCATTGGACCCACCGGATCTAGGTAATTACACCAATATCCCGTAAGAAAGATCGAATCAGAAGGATTGAGATCATCATCGTTTCCATCCGTTACCTCGTGCCTGCACAGTTCAGCCCATTTCAGAGATGTTGCGTTCAAAGCCTGAAACAGATTCACCCTTCCCGCGCCAAGCTTGCCCAGCAAGCTGGGATCATTACTGGCATTGATGTTGTCTGCTGTAGCCTTCAATCTAGCACCTATTTGCCCAGCACTGTAACCCGGAAAATGAAAAGCAACGATCCCCGCGCAGCCCGAAACGACCGGAGCAGCAATGGATGTACCGCTGGTCATGGAATATGTTCCTTGATCGAATGTTGTAAGGAGGTCTGTGCCTGGCGCGGCTATATCCACCCAGTTACCGTAAGTACTTGAAAAATAAAGTGAATCGTTTTGATCAGTATTGATCACACTCAACACATTGTCATACGCAGCTGGAAAGAAGCGTTTGTCATTTTGATTGTTACCCGCTGCACCTACAACCAAAGCATTGCGATTCACCGTAGCGTAATTCACGATGTCCTGCCCGAACGGACCACCACTAAAGCCACCCCAGCTACAGTTGATGACTTGCGCACCATGATCCGCAGCATAAACAATTCCTTCGTACGGATAGATCAGCAGCCCTTGTCCATCGTTTGAAACCTTAACGGGTAAGAATCTGCAATCGAAACCCGCACCGGCAATTCCACTTACATTGTCAGCCTGCGCGGCAGCCACACCCGTTACCCAAACTCCATGGTGTAAGGCCGTTGATCCCGCATCATTATCATCCATGGTAATATCCCAACCATATCGATTGTCTATATAACCGTCACCATCATCATCCACTCCATTGATGGGTTCCTGTCGGTTCACTTGAACATTCCCCATCAAATCCTTGTGATCTGTATCCCAACCCGTATCAACAATACCGATAGTGATGGACGAATCACCACGTGAAATATTCCACGCATTGAAAGCATCAATTCTGTTCAACCAATACTGGTTTCCTACAATAGAATCATTGGGTGTATATGCCGTTTTGAAGACTGGTCTCTGGTCAACATACTGGATGATCTCGCAACGTTGAAGGTCATCAAGAAACTTGTCCATTTTAACACCCGCTCCTACTTTGACCTCATAGATGGTGGATAGGTCAACAAGTTTTTTGTTCCATCTATTGACATCTTCCACATGTTGGTGCCTGGGAAACACCTTCCTCAGTGAAGTGACACTATGTGATTGGAGCACTTGTTGTAAATGAGCATCCTGAACAACATCCATCTTGCACTTCTGATGCTCCCCTGGCTTAACCTTGAAAATTGCAACACCAGGCCAGTATTCCTGCGCTTTCACATTCGAAGCACCTATCAGAAATACGAGTAAACCTAAGATTATCTGAATACGGAAAGCCTGCATGAAATACGTGTGCCGTTCCCTACAATATTAAGGAAATACAAGCCATTTGCGAGGTCCGAAACATTGAACGACACCTGTGTTCCACGAACGGTCATGATATCGTTGAACACCAACGATCCATCAACACTATTCATGGTAATTACAATCTGCTTATTCGACCAATTCTGATCAAAATTAATGGTAGTATGGCCATTGGTCGGATTAGGTGCAATACTAACCACACCACTTCCAAAAGTCTCCAACCCGCTAACAAAAGAGATGGTATCTGAAACTCCAGGGCAGCCATTCGAATCAACGTAGGTAACGTGGTAGTTCCCATTGACCGTTGGGACGGTATACCAATTCGTTTGTCCGCCAACAGGATTGCCATTCAAATGCCATTGATAGGGTGAATAGCCCTGAGGCACCAACAATGTATCGTTCGATTGCGTGATGCTCAGTTTTGGCGCAGCCGGAACCAATGTTAGAGTAATCGTATCTGAGGTTTGCCTGCATCCTGAAGTATCGTCAGCAAAGGCGGAGAACACACTTGTAGAATCTTCGAAAAAACTGGCGGTGGTCGAACCATTGCTCCACAGAAATCCGGTAAACCCAGGCGGGCCACTCACCTGAACCGAATCACTTGCGCAAATGTTTCCCGTTCCCGGATTAATCGTGAAATCTCTAATTGTGGTAGATATGGCTGCCATTGCATCCAGCTTACCACCACCCCATCGGTTGTTGGGTACACTGCCGGTAAAAGTGTCTGTATATGTAGTTGTTACGATTGCATCGTGCAATTCTTTCCACCCCATGGTTGGACATCTTTGTAACATCAACGCAGCAGTTCCAGCAACAACTGGCGCAGCCATTGAAGTACCACCATTCTTTTTGTGCCCGCCACCAATTCCAATATTGTATTCCTGAGAATTGGACAGAGCAAGGGCAACAATGAACGAATCGCAAGATGACATTGTGTTGTTACCGGTGGCTGCTAAATCGGGTTTTTGGAACCCCAATCTCGAAGGCCCAAAACTCGATGTGTTGGCAATAGCGCCCCTTATCTCAGTAGAAACCTGAAGTACGGTATCGTAATCCCAATACGCATCGGTGTTGGTATAATTCGCTACAGTAATAACACTCTCCAAACACTGGAAACTGCTCACGATGGTCTGAAGGGTATCTGGTCGCTTGTAATATTGAATGTCTGGAAATGCACCCACGGAAGGCAGTCCTGAACTCACCATTTCAGATGTTCCTCCCCAATAAGGAGACCATACATCAAACTTCCCTGAACCGGTGGTCATGAATCTGAAGTAATACCCAGACGAATCGGGATTGTTCATGGTGACTTGCATCCTGTATCTACCCCTTACATACTCTGCATACGTTTGCACATAGGCCAGCACATTTGGTCCAGCCATAATTGAATCTGTGATCGTTTGGTTCAGACGGTTATTGATTTGGTCAAACGCAGTTGCTCCCCTGAACTTGAACGCAGGAGAAACCTGATCTGCACCAAAGGCAAAACTCGCGTTTACAAAATCGAGGGAATCTGCCCACATTTCCCAAAACACCATCGTGGTGGTTGTGTTGTACTTGAACCAGGTAAAATTGGTATCAGAGGAAAGCGAATACCTTAAATGAAAAGGCACCGTTCCAGCATTGCCGGCCGCTGCCACCAACGCCCTACCCTTCTTCGCTTTAATCATGGTGTCAATCATCAGGGCGGGAATATCCAACCCATCGTGCGACCCCTCATATGTTCCAATACTGGCATTGATGACCACTGGCTTACCTAATGTATCTGCATGTCTGTATATGAAATCGAAGGCATCTACTACTGTGCCCAACCAATTGGTAGCATTGAAATCAGAATTGACCGCAACGATATCTGACTCTGGCGCTACTCCCTTGTATTTGCCAACAGCCAATCCGTTGCCTGCTGCTATGCCCGTAACCTGAGAACCGTGACCGAACCACGCAAGTTGTCCCTGGTGGGTACAGCTTCTATTGTTGATGTCTGTTGAATCCCATTTCAATCCCGCAAGCTGATCCCAAAGCTCCAGAACTCTCGCGTTTCCCAATGAATCTCTAAAATCTCCATGGTATACATCCATACCTGCATCCACTACACCTACAACAACATCCTTACCGGTATATGGCATTGGTAAAGGGTTGCCACCTGAATGGATAGGGGTTACCCGATTGTTTACCAGCATGGTATCATTGAAGGCTTGTCCCTTCATCCAGTAGAATTCGATATTTCTGAGTCCGGGCATTTCATCCAACGCCAGCAACGCAGCCTTGCTAATGGTAACATGATGCAAAGAGCCAAAAGACTGCTTGACCGTTACACCATGCTTTACTACAAAGCGTTCGAATTCAACTTGATTGGCATCTACGAACACATCCACCACATCTGTGGGTTCCATAGAGGCTATTTGATGCTGCAGCATCAGATCTATATGCGTTTGTTGCCCCTGAACGGACAATGAGATCAACAGAAGTATAAACGCTAACGCCCTCACTATCTTAAAATTACCCATATTTCTCCAGCTCTTCGTAAGCGGGAAATTCTTCAAGGAATCGAATAGCCTTGCTTTCGAAATCAACTGCACAACAATAATGGTCTAAACCATTGGTAACTATCAATACGGGTGCTTTCAAGGAAATGTTATACCTCGCCACCTGATCGAAGGTATCTTGCGTTAACGCGATAGACGGTGCTTTGCACTCCACCACAACCAAAGGTTGGCCGTGCTCACCATACACAATGATATCAGCACGCTTGTTCAAGCGGTAAACCTTCAGACTGATTTCCACCGCCAATCTACCGGCAGGCACAAACATTTTTTCCATCATATACCTGGCGAAATTCTGCCTCACCCACTCTTCTGGAGTTAACAGGATATAGCGCTTTCTCCACTCATCCCAAATTTCATCGCCCTTGGAGGTTGATTTTATTTTAAACTTGTAAAGTGGAAGATTAAGTTGTTCCATCACGTCAGGAAGTCAAGATAACAACCCGAATGAAAACAAAGGATGAAATAATCAATGATTGGTTGCCAAGATACACTGGCACCCCCGTTGAATCATTTGGCAAGTACATACTGCTTACAAATTTCCAGAATTACCTCACTGATTATTCCAACATAACGGGAGGAGAAATACTGGGTATGGATAAGGCTATGCCTACCTGCACAGCTGAGGGAATCACCATGATCAACTTTGGTATGGGTAGTGCAAATGCTGCCACGATTATGGATCTCCTTCAGGCTGTTCAACCCAAAGCGCTCCTATTTCTGGGTAAGTGCGGTGGACTCAAAAAGAAAAACCAATTAGGAGACTATGTTCTTCCATTGGCGGCCATTCGTGGCGATGGAACTTCAGACGATTATTTACCGCAAGAAGTACCTGCCCTTCCGGCCTTTACATTACAGAGAGCGGTTTCTTCAACCATAAGGAACTTCGATCGCGATTACTGGACTGGAACGGTATATACTACCAATAGAAGGGTTTGGGAGCATGACGATGATTTCAAAGAGTATCTGCGGGAAATACGGGCCATGGCCATTGATATGGAGACAGCCACTGTTTTCACTACTGGATTTCACAACAGGATACCTGCGGGAGCCCTCCTTCTGGTAAGTGATCAACCTATGATACCGGAAGGTGTAAAAACCGCGGAGAGTGATAAACACATCTCAAGTTCATTCCAGGAGGAACACATTAGAATTGGAATGGAATCGCTTAAAGAGATCATGAATGATGGTAAGTCTGTGCGACATCTGAAGTTTGACTATTAGTGGAGTTTCAACAGATCATATCAGATGTTAAATCAGGCAAGTTTGCCTCGATGTACTTCCTGTACGGTGAAGAAACCTACTTCATCGATGAGATCGTAAATACCCTCGAAGCAGAAGTGCTTACTGAAGAGCAAAAGGGTTTCGATCTCAGCATTTTCTATGGAAAGGATACGGACCCGGATCAACTTGTAGGTACAGCGAAACAGTTTCCTGTAACGGGAGACCGCAAACTGGTCATACTCAAGGAAGGACAGCAACTCCGCTCTATTGACAAGATTCAAGGCTATGTAGACAATCCTTCTGAGAGTACTGTGTTCGTGGTAACTTATAAGGGCAAGAAGCCGGACGGCCGTAAGTCTATCTTCAAAACATTAAAGAAGAATGCGGTAAGCCTGGAAGCCAAGAAGATCTATGATAACCAAATGCCAGACTGGGTGACCAGGTATTGTGCTTCGAAGCAAATCCCGATCCATCCCAAGGCAGTGGTATTGTTGCTGGAAAACCTGGGAAACAACCTACAGAAGATCGTTAATGAGCTTGAAAAGCTGGAAATACTACTTGGAACTGGCGTTGAAATCACTGAGGAGCATATCGAAAAACATGTGGGTATAAGTAAAGAGTATAACCTGTTCGAATTAAGTAATGCGGTGGGCGCGAAAAACGTAAATAGGGCCACCCGCATCGCTTTGCACTTGGCTAACAATGAAAAGAATTACCCCATGCAGGTAGTAGTAACAACCTTATACAACTACTTCAACAAAATTCTCCGCTTTCATTACCTGCAAGACAAAAGCAAGGGATCAGTTGCTCAGGCGCTTGGCATCAACCCTTTCTTTGTTCAGGAATACCAGATTGCGGCAAGGAATTATCCCATCAAAAAATGCGTGGATATCATCTCTGAACTGCGCAATTACGACAACCAATCGAAGGGAATTGGCAACGTTTCCACCAAAGGTGGAGCGCTTCTTAAAGAATTGGTTTACAAGATTCTCCATTAACGTAGTTCACTAACGGGACAATATCTTGATAAACGGTAGTGAAATATCGGTCTTGGGTGCCTATTTTTGTGGTGCAGAGTGAAAGGTATGAGGAAGATTCTGTTCCTATTGGCGATTATTACGATGCTCCCGGCAGCCCTGATGGCTCAAAAGGGGAACATTCGTGGATTTGTGTATGACAAGAAAACCGGTGAGCCGGCAATGTTCTGCACCGTTATTCTGAAGGGAACAACGTATGGTGCCAATACGGATGTCAACGGTTATTTCTCTATAACCAAGTTACCTGCTGGGAAATACACACTTCTTACTACACAAATTGGTTATGATACGGCCTATGCCAAGATCGATCTTAAAGAGGGAGGCGTAGTTACCAGAAAGCTTTCGATTGGAGAGGCGGCTATCAATATTCAGGGATATACAGTAACAGGAGACCGAGAGGAACAAGAAACCCAGGTAAAGATGTCCGTTACCAAGCTAACACCAAAGGAAATGGATAAGCTTCCATCCATTGGTGGGGAACCTGATCTTGCTCAATATCTTCAGGTATTGCCGGGCGTGATCTTTACGGGTGACCAGGGCGGACAGCTGTACATTCGCGGTGGTTCTCCTATTCAGAACAAAGTATTGCTGGATGGAATGATCGTTTACAACCCATTCCATTCTATTGGTTTGTTCTCTGTTTTTGACACGGACATCATGCGTAATGCTGATATCTACACCGGTGGTTTCGGAGCGGAGTACGGAGGTAGGATTTCTTCCATTATGGACATCACCACTAAGGATGGGAACAAGAAAAGACTCACTGGTAAATTGCATGGCAGCACGTTTGGCGCTAAGGCCCTGCTTGAAGGACCGATCAAGAAATCTGCATCGCTGGATCAGGGAAGTAGTTCATTCATTGTAAGTGCCAAGCATTCCTATTTGGATCAGGTATCACCTGTAATTTATAATTACGTTGACTCCGCTGGTCTTCCTTATAGCTTTACTGACCTTTACGGTAAGGTATCCTTCAATTCGGCAAATGGAAGTAAGCTGAATGTGTTTGGTTTTACCTATTTGGATGACGTGGATTACCCAGGTGTATCAAAACTGGACTGGAATGCCTACGGGGTAGGAACCAACTTTCTTTTGATACCTGGAAGGTCGAAGACTTTAATTCAGGGTAACATCTCTTATTCATCTTACCTGATCACCCAATCGGAAGATGATAACAGGCCCCGCCAAAGTGGAATTGATGGTTTCAATATGGGGATGGACTTCACAACCTTTGATGGGAATAACCAGGCACGTTACGGATTTGAAATTCTTGGCTTTAGCACGGCATTCCAATTCTTCAACCAGGTTAACCGGGAAATCAGCCAGAATGAGTCCACCACGGAATTGGCGGGATTCTTTACGTATAGGATAGTGACCGGAAAAGAAGGTGCTCTGGTAATTGAACCGAGCTTTAGAGCACATTACTACGCATCGCTTGATAATTTCTCTCCGGAGCCAAGGGTTGGAATGAAGTACAACCTGGGCAAGAAGAAAGACTTCAGGCTAAAAGTAGCGGGGGGAATGTACTCACAGAACCTGATTTCTGCGAATTCTGATCGCGATGTGGTAAACCTTTTTTACGGTTTCCTTTCAGGACCTAGTAACCTTCAGAAGACTTTTACAGACGAGGGTGGAAATACGCGTGACGTAAATCACAAGCTTCAAAAAGCGTCCCATGCTATTGCAGGATTTGAATATGACATTCCACTTGATTCTATGCGATCAAAGGTTTTCAGTGTTAACGTAGAAGGCTATTACAAAAGATTCAACCAGTTGACGAATATCAACCGAAACAAGCTGTTCGATGATGTCCCGGCCAACAACGACAAGCCGGACATTCAGAAGAAGGACTTCATTATTGAAACTGGTGATGCATACGGTGTGGACTTCGTGTTCAAATACAACGTTAGACAGTTGAGTCTTTGGACCGTGTACTCGATCAGCAGGGTTACACGTTGGGACGGAGTACAAACGTATGCTCCTGTATTCGATAGACGTCACAACGTGAATTTCGTGGGATCTTATGAATTTGGAGAGAACCGAGATTGGCAATTTGATGTGAGATGGAATCTTGGTTCCGGATTCCCGTTTACACAAACGCAGGGTTTCTACGAGAAATTCACTTTCAACGAAGGTGTTGATTACGATTATACTACGGGTAATGGTCAATTGGGTATTCAGTATGCCGAGATCAACCAGGGAAGGCTCCCCTATTACCACAGACTGGATCTTAGCCTTAAAAAGACCTTCGTTCTATCGGAAAACTCTCTGCTAGAAGCAACGGCAAGCATTACCAATACGTACAACCGCGCAAACGTATTCTACTTTAACCGAGTTTCTTACGAACGGGTTAACCAGCTTCCTATTCTTCCGAGTCTTGGTTTAAGCTGGACTTTCTAACACTTGTTAAAATCTTTTTCCATTTAAGGTTGAATTCCGTTTAGCACCGCAGCGAAAACTTCTACCTTTGCTTACAGTTCATAACCAATTGAGCTGTGGCAGGAGTTAAATATGTATTCGTTACTGGTGGCGTAACCTCTTCCCTTGGAAAAGGTATCATCGCTGCCTCCCTCGCCAAACTTCTGCAAGCCCGAGGCTATTCCGTTACCATTCAGAAATTCGATCCTTACATCAATGTAGATCCCGGAACATTGAATCCTTACGAGCACGGTGAGTGTTTTGTAACAGATGATGGTGCGGAAACTGATCTGGACCTGGGACATTACGAACGGTATCTCAACGTTCCCACTTCGCAAGCTAACAACGTTACAACAGGACGTGTTTACCAGCACGTGATCAACAAGGAGCGCGAAGGAGCCTTTCTTGGTAAGACCGTACAAGTGATTCCTCACATTACTGACGAGATCAAAAGGCGTATTCAACTTTTAGGTCAGGCGGGAGATTATGATATTATCATCACCGAAATAGGTGGAACGGTGGGCGATATTGAGTCGTTGCCGTACATCGAATCAGTAAGGCAAATGAAATGGGAACTAGGCAGCGACTGCCTGGTTGTTCATCTTACCCTGGTGCCTTATTTGGCCGCTAGTGGTGAACTAAAGACCAAACCAACACAGCACTCAGTGAAGGCACTGTTGGAATCTGGGGTTCAACCGGATGTACTGGTTCTAAGAACTGAACATCAATTGAATGCTGACCTTAAACGGAAGGTCGCCCTGTTCTGTAACATTTCCGAGGATGCGGTAATTCAGGCGGAGGATGCAAAATCCATCTACCATGTACCCATTCTGATGAAGAAGGAAAAGCTGGACCAGGTTGTACTGGAAAAACTCTCGATGTCTACTTCTGAGGCTCCAGATCTAACCAATTGGAATAACTTCCTTTTGAAGCTGTCAAATCCTGTAAATGCAGTTACGATAGGTCTTGTCGGGAAATATATCGAGCTTCAGGATTCCTACAAATCCATCTCTGAAGCTTTCATCCACGCAGGTGTTGCGAATGAATGTGAGATTCATGTGAGGTGGATCCATTCGGAAACCCTTAATAAGGAAAACGTTGCGGATCTACTAACTGAACTTGATGGCATTCTCGTAGCACCCGGATTTGGGGAACGGGGAATCGAAGGCAAGATCGAAGCCGTGAAGTATGCCCGAACGAACAACATTCCCTTCTTTGGAATTTGTTTAGGTATGCAATGTGCTGTAATTGAATTCGCGAGGAATGTTCTTGGCCATGAAGGGGCTCACTCTACGGAGATCAATGCTGAAACGGAACACCCGGTCATTGATCTCATGGAAGAACAGAAGAGTGTAAAAGATAAGGGCGGAACGATGCGTCTGGGTGCCTACCATTGTCAGATTGCTGAAGACTCCAAAGCAGTGGAGGCTTACCTCAAACCGAACATTTCAGAAAGACACCGCCATCGGTACGAGTTCAACAACACTTACCTAGGAGATTTCGAGTCGAACGGAATGATTGCCACAGGAATCAATCCCGAGGGTTCATTGGTTGAAATAGTTGAAATACCTGACCATCCATGGTTCGTTGGCGTTCAGTTCCACCCGGAATACAAGAGTACGGTTGAGGAGCCACATCCTCTTTTCGTGAATTTTGTGAAGGCTGCCGTTGAGGTGGGTCAGCTTGTCAAATCAAGCTCTTAGTTCTCCTTCCACTTTATATTACACCCAATGCTAGGTTTCTGCTCTCTGGAAACTGCTTCATTGCTAAGCACTGCATCTAATGCTGCTCGCATATCCTTCCCTGTAACAGGAATTTCATTTCCTGGCCTGGAATCGTCCAGCTGCCCACGGTAAACACACTTCAGTTCTGCATCGAATAGAAAGAAGTCCGGAGTGCATGCAGCATCATACGCCCTGGCAACACCCTGGTTCTCATCGTATAAATATGGGAAACCATAGTCTTGCTCTTCAGCGTTGATCTTCATCTTATCAGGTGCATCATCCGGATAGTTCTCTACATCATTGGAACTAATTGCCACTAAAGACACCCCTTTGTCGGCATAATCCTTGCGCAACCGAGATAGCTCGGCATTAACGTGCTTTACAAAAGGACAATGGTTGCAAATAAACATGATCAAAGTTCCCGTCTCTCCTTTCAACGCATCGAGCGAAACCCAAGTATCACTTACGGTATCCAATAATTCGAAAGAAGGTGCTGTTGTGCCTAAAGGCATCATGGTTGAAGGTGTTGCCGCCATAGTTAATGTGTTTGGTTATATTTCTTTACACCCGCTTCTATTCGAATGTTCAATTTGTTCTCCACAGGAGGAACGGGACAAGACCAGCCTGAACCATACGCGCAGTAAGGATTAAAACAGGTATTGAAGTCTAGAATCAGCGTTTTGGCATTGTCTGCGGGTAATTCCATTTCAATATATCTGCCCGCGCCATATGAATCATTACCCGTTGTTCCATCCGTAAAAGGGATAAACAGCACATTATGCGTCATTGGCCATTGTCCAAATGGATCGTATCTCTTGAACGCGGTTAGGACGAAGTCCTCACCGTGAATATTGAAACTCAAGTGTGCCCACCGAAAGAACTCCTTCTCTTTATTATTGGATGTGGGCATGGTCACCAATTGCAGTTCATCGATACGTTCTACTTGCGCCTCTACCTTGAAATCAGGATCTACATCGAAGTAATCTAATCCTTTAAATCCGGGTCGATCCACACTATCCAAAGGTGAGTGATCTCCACGAAAATCTATATCAATTGTATCCCTCCTGGCTTCGATTTCGGCTATATAGGCGCTGTGATCCACTCCGCAAGATTGTAATAAAAACGTAGGTATTAATATAATCCAGAATCCTCTTCCCATCAGCGTTTGCGTTGTTTCTTTGGGCATGCGAACTTGGCTCGCCATCCTATTGTTTTGTACTGCCTTATTGTGTCGCGGGCAGGATAAATATAATGTAATATCAAAGAGGTTACCGGATGGAAAAACTATGATCAAATGGTACCATCCACATCTAATCAACGAGTCCGTCAACGTTTGGATATGCCTAAAGGATCAGCCTTGCTTCCGGCACAACCAACAACCAGTTTCCCGCGCACAACCATCCACCCATAACTTCAAGGCGCATGTAAACGATAAGGAAATCTTAAACAGTGTTTCAAGGGTCAAAGATCTCCGCACCCAGCCCTTTGCAATGCTTTCTGCTGTATTGCAATCCATCAATAGTAAGTGGTTCGCAATGCAACTTGGCATTGGTTACCTGGCAGAGCTGGACAACAAACCACGTATCGAGATCCGCAATGAGAAAGGCCAACTGTTAGGCATAGCACAGGCTCAAGCTCAGAAGGTACCGCTAATTGACATTGACACCATCGTACCTTTCTCCCATGGGTACAGCATACGCCTCACCTCCAATGATTCAAGCATTCACGGATTTCTACTCTATCGTATGGAAACATCGCAGGTATTGCTTACGCCAAGGCCCCTGCTCCCTGATAGCGGAAAATGCATCTTCATAGACACTATTGTCTCGGGCACCCCTAATGCCTACGCGGCTCGGTGCATAGATCTTTTCGGAGACACTTCGGCTTTTGGAATGGTTTATAGCGTTTCTGCTAACCAACATTCCAACTGCATGCCCTCATTTACCAATGTGAGTAGAGTGCAACAAGGCACCAGGCTGGAATGGATAACACCATGCACAAACAATGCGTCCTATAAACTTCACCGAGTGGTTGGCGAAAAAGCCGTAATGCTTTATCAAGGTAATTCCAACGCCTTTATAGACACTTCCTCACTTCCCGGTGCATACAAATACCAATTAAGTGTGTTTGCCAATGGTGAGAAAACAGGAACAGCGAATGCAGATTATTTCGTTGAGGATGCGCGAGGTCCTGGAGCACCTAAGGACCTACTGGCTTCCAGTCGAACTGGAGAGATAGAATTGGATTGGACTGCGCCCATGGATACCGATGTGGTAGGTTACCATATTTACCGTTCACTTGATTCCAGTTACAGTCATCTGATCGGGGTAAATCAGTTATCCGTTACGGGAACACACTTCTCCCAACATTTCAAGAAAGAGAACAGCAGTACATTCTATTATACCATTCAGGCTGAAGACAGGTCTGGTAACCGGGGTGCTCATTCTGCGCTGGTCAAAGTCACGCTACCTGATATTATTCCACCGCTACGCCCTGTGTTAAAACCCCTCCGCACTCAGAGCCATCGTACGGTCATCAACTGGCATCCGAACCCCGAACCAGATCTTGCGGGCTATTTAATTTCGTTGCTTGGCGATAGCACGCAACCGATCCAAACGTTATCTCCCGACAACAATTCTTATGAAGTACATGATTCGCTGGGTGGAGTACGATCGTTCTCTATTCGTGCTTTCGATAAACATGGAAACACCTCAAACGCAACGGTTCTTAGGGATGTATTGATTGGAAATGTCCCACTCACCGGCTCATTTGCCTACGTAAAATGCAGGGCAAGAAAGAAAAGGAGATCGATTGAGCTTGAATGGCAATTTGATGCGTCAAAGGTTTCGGGATACGCTATTCTCGGAACATTAAGCACACTTCCGCACCACATGATAAGCAACAATCAATGGGTTATCGAAGGATTACGTCCTGGTCAGTTTGAGTTTCGAATCAAGGCGATTCTAAAAGATGGTAACACTGCGATAAGTGAACCCTGCAAATGTGCGATCAAAGACTAAGGAATTCTTTGACCAGGGCCTCCGCAGTAAGAAAGGGAGACCGATTGCCATCTGCAACCTGTGTTCGCACTTCCTGCTTCCGCGCCACGAATGCTTCATTCAAAGAGAGTTCGCGAAGGATCAGCTGATTGAGTAATCCATCAAATCGGGTAACAGCGCGCTCCTTACGGATCATTTCCCAATATCCAGAAGATTGAATATGATCGAAGTATGTGTCCATAATCTCCTGAATATCGGCTATCCCACTACCCTCAAGTGCAGAACATTTCGATACGGGAACTTCCCAGTTCGAGGGATTCGGAGGCATCAGATGTAATGCAGATTTGTACTTCGAAACTGCCTGATCTGCAAGCACACCCATCTCCCCTTCTGCCTTATTAATGACCAACATGTCAGCCATTTCCATGATGCCTCGCTTGATGCCCTGAAGTTCATCTCCCGCACCTGGCAGCATCAAAAGAAGGAACAGATCGACCATCTCCGAGACCTCGGTTTCGGATTGACCTACTCCAACAGTTTCGACCAATACTGTATCAAAACCAAAAACTTCGCACATCAAGATCGTATCGTGTGTTGCATTTGCCACACCACCTAACGCGCCAGCAGAAGGACTTGGTCTAACAAATACCCCTTCCCTGGCACTAAGCTCCTCCATTCTTGTTTTGTCCCCAAGAATACTGCCTCCAGTAATCTTACTGCTCGGATCCACAGCCAACACGGCTACCTTCCTGCCTTGTTCTACCAATCTGGTTCCTAAAGCATCAATGAAAGTACTCTTCCCAACCCCCGGTACTCCGGTGATCCCAATGCGTTGCACAGGTTTGCTAACCGGCAACAGCGCGTCCAACACTTCGTGACCTTTAGATAACTGTGCCTGATCTTCACTTTCAATCAGTGTTATGCATTGAGCTAAAGCCCCTGTATCACCCACCTTCATTCCTTCAACCAGCTGCGCAACAGAAAGTTCTGGTTTAGGAGCGGGGTTGTATGATGGATTGAGATTTCCCACAGTACCGATTTCAGTAAATGTAAAGAATTGGCAACTGCAATAAATAAAAAAGCCGGTCCAATAGGCTGGGTTAGTGTGCCTGATTCGTTTTACCTGAGAACGATCTTCTCGAAATACTCCTCTTCCTGTGTTGTTACCTTAACCAGGTAAACACCGCGAGGAACACCTTGCACATCTATTGCATGTCGGTATTTACCCTTAACCGAAGACCTTGCCACCAATTGACCCTGTAGCGCGTAAACATCGACTCTCAAAATTCGCTCAGTGCTTCCCACAAAAACCACTCTATCAGCTGGGTTTGGATAGATCTTACACTTCCCTGACCTGTAGTTCGCGATACCATTTGGCCATGTAAACGAAACCTGATTGGGAGGGCTTAGTGAGCTACATGAACTTCCTACGGCCTCTGCAACCAAATTGAAAGAACCTGAGTGTGGCGGTGTCCAATTCACACTGTAAGGTGCAGACGCATCTGATCCAATGAGCGTATCATTATAGTAGAAGTTAACCTGGTTCACACCAGCTGAATGGTGTGCGTGTGCTGTAATACTTATTTGCTGTACCGACTGGTATGCAAGACCATCACTCGGACTTGTTATAGCCACCGTTGGTGCAGCCGGATGGTTGATATAAACCACCTCCCCGGAAGCTGGATTCCACAGATCGAGGTTCGCTGGTGCGATGAACACGTTGGTGTCACCAACGGTTCCAAATGTGGTTGCATTATCCGTACGCACAGTACGCACTTCGATGTTACAACGGTCTACAAATATCCACTTCACCTGATTGAAAGACCCTGATGCACGGGTCCACGACTTATCATCATCGTTAGCCCTCAAAGGTGCCCCCCAACATCCTTCACCAACATATGTGGTGCCTAGTGAGTCATCCCTAATAAATCCTTCTTGTCCGCCCGGGCCGGTAAATGGTATGATCGGAAAAGTAGATTTAACCGTGTGGGCATCGCACTCTACCACCAATTTTACCTGATGTTGCATAAACAAGGGTGCCCAATTGGTATATTGGTTGCTTCCTTCGCTTTTCGAAGCTACATGGGGTCTGATCGGCTTATGGTATTGGGCCACTTTCCAGACCACACTGGCATGGGTAGTAAGGTCATTCGATAGCCAGGTGGTTTGCGTCCCTCCAATAGTAGACTCTGTGTTGAGGGTATAGGTTCTAATCAGATTTCCACCAAACGTAATCGCGTAATACACAGAAGCTGTTGGCGTATCAAATAAATTATGAATGTCTGCATCCGCGCTTTCATGGTTTCCTCTTGCGGCAACAATGGGAATCATCCTTCCGTCTGTACCTGTTGTCAATTGCCAATCATCCAACCAGGTCTGCCACTCCCCATCTGTATTGCCATTGGTCATATCACCTCCAAACAGCACTGCATGAGGTCTCAACGCCCGAACTACAAGATTGGCGTTTCTCCTTTGGGTTTGGTTGTTCCTCGAGTCTCCACCCGCTACAAAAGACAGTCGTTCAGAAGCGGTATTGGGCGCTGTTTTGAACCAATACCTGGAGCTGGTACTGTTCGAATCCACCACTACGAAGAAGTATTCCTGCCCAGGTTGGAGCCCTGTAAGTCTCACGAAATGATTGTTCATTCCTTTGTGTTGAACTATGCGCTGAGGAGAAGTGGTGTTTGCGTAAGCCACTGCATTGGTTCCATGATCCACCGTATCCCAATGCAATATTGCTGTTCCCCCACTGATCAAATTGAACCCAACTGTTGCAGTAGTTGCGGGATCATCACGAATGATAAGACGATACTTATCCGTTGCACCCCACGCACAAATTGTGGTGAGCATGACAAAGACCAGCGATACTACAAATGGCTTCTTCACGAAATCGAAATTACGATGGAATTTCTGATGCACACATGATATTCACACATATAATGAAAGGTTTACCTGTGGTTCATAATTTTGCAACATGACCTTGCGGCTCATTTTAATTGTATCAACATTCAGTGTTTTCCTGGGAAGGGCATGGCAGCACATAAGATGGGATGGGCCTTATCGTACCTTGTTCTGGGATGAAGAATTGTTCGGACCAGTAGTGGGGCTGTTTAGCACACTTACGTGGAATGAATATGTTACCTCAACTACAGTTGATCAGGCTATCGAACACTTCACACATGGCGTTGGAGTACTTTTCCTAATCACTGCATTTGTATCCCTCATCCCGAATCAGAAGAAAGGGTTGCATTGGCCCATCATGGTAGGAACAATTCTGCTTGGGTTTATGGTATTGTGCGTATGGAAAGATCGGTTCTACCAAATCGGACAGTTGATGGAGCATTCCTGCCAAATTGCAGCACCCATTTTGTTAATCCGCTGGCGCAAAAAGGCTGCAGATCGCAAATGGTTGCTGGTACTTAAAATCGCAATTAGCCTGACATTTATTGGCCATGGTCTTTACGCGGTGGGATACCATCCACAACCTGGAGCATTCAACGACATGCTCATCAATATCTTCGGCATGACTGAAGCTACCGCTAACACCGTATTGATCGTGGCTGGAATTCTTGACTTTGTTTGCGCCATTGCCATCTGGCTTCCCATCAACTATACCGCTTTTGTTTGGTACCTGATCATTTGGGGACTGCTTACTGCCCTCGCGCGGATGGTTTCGGGTTTCTCGCCAGGACTTCTATTGTACACCCTGGAACAAACATGGCATGAAAGCGTTTTCAGGCTCGCACATGGATTGTTACCCGTACTTCTTCTACCAAGATTTCAGAAGTCAATCTCGCTTGCGAAGATATAGCATCACACCAAGCCAAGTAGCCATACCCAAGCCACACAACACCATCAAACCATTATCCTTACCGAAGATCATATAGTATCCGACCAGCACCACAACGATGATCGAAGCAACGATCACCTTTAGTTTATCGTGTGGATACATTTAATTGAAGAACTTATTGTTCCAGTCTTGGTCGCTGAAATTGATGTTAAAGGTCATGCCCAGGAAACAGCAGACTCCAAACAATCCAATGAACAGGTGAAGGGCCACATAGAATTTGATGTTCCACATCATCTCTGTGGGTATGATCAGCGAGATCAAAAGGCAAGCCGCAAAAAGACTCGCGAAAAATGTTGTGAAGGACCGCAGCGGCCATACCAATACCTGTCGGTTCCAATGTAGGTCCTTGCCCCATTTCGCAACAAAGAAGTATCTGCCATCCTCCAATTTGGCAAGCAATACCGGATCCTCATTTCTATCCAGTAGTTTGAACTTCTTCATTGGCGCCATAATCTGTAGCCCAAGAACAGGGCTTCCGTATCGATCTTCAAGCTGTTTCAATTCCTGAACTACTTCGCGTGGATACTCACCAATGAACATAGAAGTATCCAAAAACCTTAGTCTGAACTTCACACATATTCTATGAATGTCCCGCAATTCGAAGATTCTGGATTGTTCCAACTCTTCTACATCAACCGGCCAATAAGGGCCTGAGGTTTGTTCTAACCTGTGCTGAATCTCTTGTTCACGTTGAACTTCATTCTTCAGCACCTGTCGGGCATAATCCACCAACTCATCCTCGTTCTTCTTTCGGGCTGATATCAATTCGTCCAACAAGTCAACAGATTGTCTCATCAGGCGCGGGCTTTTCTTTGAATGGCGATTTTCATCTTATCGTGATCCAGAATCTTAAGGTAGTACTTCTTGAACGCGTCAAAGTCTTTGATATCGATCACATTCTTATAAAAGATCTGCGACTTATAAACTTCGATACCGTTTGGTACTTTCTTAAAGCGAATACTGTATTCACCGAACTGACTCTTTTCACTTACATTCTCGGGAAGTTCGGTTAACTTATATCCCGCGGGGAACTTCATTACAACCCGTTGTTTTATCGGTTGCGAATCCAACAAATCATTAACATCCAATCTGTTCAAGCGTTTCTCCGTAAGCAATGCAGCATTAGGCAAAACCGCCTTCATGTAGGGAATTCGTAGAATGAATAGATTCGCCACTTTGTCCGAGAATCCTTCGGAACGGAGTTTAAATGTTGACTTCAGAGGTGCAAGAATCTCATTCTTGTTTCCAAAATCAAGACTTTGGACCTGAAGGTTCTCAAACACCCCTCTGCCCAGCAACTCCAATGCATATGTCTTCTGTTTGTAAGGAGGTGTGGTATACAGTTTCTCTCTAATCTTTCCACCAGCCATACCAATATGGGAGGTTTCCACATCCATATCAATACTTCTATCAGCGTTGACCTGCGCAATAACTTCAACCCGGATTTTGTTCTTCTTCTCACTGATGAAATCGTTCGGCAGACGGAATACGTCTTTCTCCCCTGGTTTAATACGCAGTGCCCATGCATCCACATCAATTTCAGTTAGTACATAGTGCGGATAGAAGTTGGTGGTTAAGTCTGCGAAATACTCCCTGCCATTAAGTTTATACCCTACGATTACATGATCGAACTGAAGGGACGGCACCATTGCCAAATGATGGTAATGAGAGGTTTTCACGAGTACATAGTATGCTTCGATTCCTAACTGCCTCAACATAGTGATCATGAGCGTTGATACGTCCTTACAATCGCCAATCTTACCCGAGCAGGTATTGGTTGGGTACTTGGGTGTATAAGCGGAATTCAAAAATGAAACATGTGAATACTTGATATCCTCGGTGATATGGTTGTAGACACTCACTACTTTTTCAGAGTCCGGCATTGCAGGCTGGATAATGGTATCAAGGATTTCTTTGATATCGTACGTGGGCTCCAGCCTTCTATAGGTCTTTCGTTCGTACCACTTCACAACACCACTCCAATCCTTCATGGTACTGATCATGATGTTGCCATACCTATCAGTATTGTCCAGTACTGCTTCTTCTTTCTTTAAAGGCTCTACATTCTCATGCTGCCAGATGTAGTGGTTGAACTTCTCACGCTTATCAATCTTGAGGTTGTCATCTACTTTATGGCAAACATGAACCAATTCCTTGTCTTTAGGCATGGCAATCTCAAGCTTATGATAGTATATCGGTGCACCAAATGAGATATAGTGCCTATGGTCCAACTGCTTATCGAACTTGGATGAAAGTCTGTAACGCGTTTTACCTTCCAGTTTGATAACATCACCAGGTGCAAGATCCTTGAACACCACATAGCCACTTCTGCTATCCGGAACCACTTCCTGTCCGTTTTTCTTCATCACCTTAACAGATTGGAGTGTTCCCAAAAACTTAAAGTTGTATTGCGTCCATCGATCTGCTCCACCTTTGGTTAGAATCTTTACGAGCATTTGCTGGTAAACCTCAACCATATCGTACTCGTTCCAAACCATGTCCTTAGTGTACATGAGCACCACAGACTCTTCACCCCGAGCATATTTCCTCCATCCATCATCTGCAAGCGCCTCCTCAAAGGTTCTGGTCTTGAATATTTTCTTCAGCGGATTGTTGCCTTCGATCTTCTCAATTTCCTTCTGGATAGATGAAGAAGTATAACTCTTGGTATTATATGCCAAAGCACTCTTATACTCTCTAATGGCATCGTCATCCTTCTCCTGCTTCCGGTATATGTCTCCCAACAGTTTTCTGTTGGTTGGGTTGAATGCATTGATCTTCAGTGCTCGCTTTACTTCAAATGCTGCTTCATCGAACCTGTCCTTTTCGAAGAGATACTTCGACTTGTCGTAATAGTAATCATCAATATGGGGCATTCCTGCAATGAGCTCATCGTACAACTTCAGCACCTTGGATGGCTTATCTTTCTCCTTATAGTACTTGATCGCTGTTTTGAAATCCGTTTCACTGTACTCGCTCTTTACACGTTTGAGCGCCTCCTTTTGTCTTTCCAACTTAGCTTCTGCACTGTACTTGCTTTTACCCTTCTTATAAGTGCTCAGCTTTCTTTCGAACGAGGTCTTCAAGTGAGGATACCTCTTGATCAGATCATTGATAAAGGCGTCTTTCTTTTCGTCTTCCCCTTTCTTATCGTAATACGATACGTAAGAGGAATTCAAGCTGTAATGGGGAGGATTGATCTTCAACAATGCGTCCAAGCTTGCCAGGTATTTCTCCTCTTCGTTTTTCTTATCCAGTTCCTTGTGTTTACTGTAAAGAATCTCGAAGATCATTGTCTTGTCCAGATCCAGGGCATTGAGCATTGGATACACCTTTTCTGCCTTTCCGTTAGCAGAATAGACCTTCGCCATTAGGTATGTGAAGAAGGCACTATTCGTATTAGCTCGATAGTACTTTATGAATCGTTTCTCCGCCTCCCGGTAGAATCCCGTCTTCACATATGCCTTACACAATGCATAGTACCCAAACAGGTTATCTGGATTCTCGTCTACCATTTTCTGGTACCGTTCCAAAATAGGGTACCTGGTTACCACCGGGTTATAATCTTGCTTGGTGTACTGCGCAAACCTCTTTGAGGTAATATCTTTCATCAACTTCCCATTCTCATCAGTGATGCGTACAGTAACACGTGTGGAATACGTTACCATGTTATCCCAGAAGTTCAGCATCTTGAACCTCGAGTGAGAACCGTAATGGGTAGCGTTCTTAATGAAAATCCGGTGCGTGCCTTTTTTTACATTCAATGCAATTACTTCATTATCGTAATTGGCATTGATTTTCTCTTTGTTCTCATAGATCAGGTCATCATCCAGCCAGATTTTGATCGGTGAACTTCGATCAAGCCGCATGTATATCTTCCTGTCCGAAGGAATCTCTATAAACGCATTTGCGAAATATGTGCCGTCTCGGTATGACGAACTATTCAGGTGATGATTAAAGAAAATACGTCCTGTACCTGCACTACTTGAGGGTATGATCCAACCCAAATCCCTTCCGGATTCATCAGCGTAGACCATGGTTGTATCAAATGGTGTGTTTTCGATCTCATAGGTTTCTGCATAGCCTGAACCTGCTTCATTTTTGAACGGACCGATCATCGCCCAGTAGTACTTACCAATCAATTCACGGTAAGCGTTGTATTTCTTCTTGTAGTCTTTTGTTTTGTCTCCTTCATCAGAGGCAAAATCAATCTTACTTCTCAACTTAGCCCTTTCCGTTAACTTCTCATTCTTGATCACCTCCTTGTCCTTGCCCTTGAACGCAGATTGGAAAAGAAGAAAGAACTCTTCGTCCCAATAAGTTCGAACATAGGTTGTGATATACTTCTGATACTCGAAGGAGCATTCTCTAACCTCGGCCAGGAAGATCATACCTTCCAGTGCTTCACGGTTAGTCGAATCTGAGGCCAAAACCTCCTCAAAAGATTTCTGAGCAGCACTGAAATCCCCTTTCTTGATATGATCCCATCCTCCTGCATAGGAAAAATAAGAAAGCAGAATGGCCGCGATCGTACAGATCAAACGGTATTGCATTACGCATCGCATACGCTAAAGGTAAGCATTCAACTCCCCAATTGAGCCATTATGTTCAATTACGGTAAATAGCGAACGTGGAACGGTGCTAAATCTTGTGCTACTTAGCCTTTGCTGTAGATTTCTTAGCAGCTGGCTTCTTTGCCGCAGGCTTCTTAGCTGCCGTAGTCTTCTTAGCCGTTGCGGTTGTTTTCTTAGCCGCAGTGGTCTTTTTCGCAGTAGTCGTCTTTTTCGCAGTAGTCGTCTTCTTCGCTACTGCAGTAGACTTCTTAGCAGGGGCTGCCTTCTTGGTAGTTGTGGTTTTCTTGGCCGCTGTTGCCGTAGTCTTTTTAGCCGCTGTTTCCTTCTTGGCAGCTGGCTTCTTAGCCGCTGCTGTCGTAGTTTTCTTCGCAGCAGTTGTTGTAGCAGCTTTCTTTGCTGCCGGCTTGGCTTCAGCTACCGCCTCAGCAGGAGCTTCTTCTTTGGCGGCCTCGGCCTTTTTAGCCGTGGTTTTCTTGGCAGCAGCTCTTTTTGGTTTCGGTGGTTCTGGAGCGCGTTCCTCAATCCCACTGATGTGGCTATCCACCAAAATTCTTCCACAGTGCTCACAAACAATGATCTTTTTGTGAGACTTGATGTCCATTTGACGCTGAGGTGGAATCTTATTGAAACATCCTCCGCACGAATCTCTTTCAATGCTTACAACCGCAAGTCCATTCTTGGCATTGTCTCTGATACGTGTATAAGCATTCGCAAGACGCTCTTCAAGAACGCCCAAAGCCTTTTTAGACTTTTTGGTTAGGTCGTCTTCTTCCTTTTGCGTTTCAGCTACGATCTCATCAAGTTCTTTCTTCTTGGTTGCAAGATCCTGAAGCCTACCATCAAGGTATTCTTTGGCATCGCCAATAACTTCATTCTTGTTCTCAATTGTAGCTTTATATTCCTTGATACGCTTTTCAGAAAGCTCAATCTCAAGGTTCTGGAACTCGATCTCTTTCGTAAGAGAATCAAATTCTCTGTTGTTTCGAACATTCTTTTGCTGCCCTTCGTACTTTTTGATCGCTGCTTTAGCCTCTTCAATTACGTTTTTCTTGTCAGCAATAGATTTTTCCAGTCCATCGACCTCTTCGTTGTGGTTTCCTACCCTGGTCTGTAAACCGGCTATTTCGTCTTCCAAATCTTCAACTTCCAAAGGAAGTTCACCTCTAATCGTTCTAATGTTATCTATCTGAGAATCAAGTTGCTGAAGGTCATATAGTGCCTGTAACTTTTCTTCTACAGTTGGGTCATTGCTTTTCGCCATGATTACAGATAATTTATTGGATTTGTATTGGTCTCCGTTAAATGGACTGCAAAGCTAGAAAAATTTTCCTTTAGAATGTCAGCAAACAGCGTGCTGGTGAACTGTTCGCTCTCATAATGGCCTATATCAGCAATCATAATTTCACCTTCCGCTTCGAAGAACTGGTGATACTTGAAGTCACCTGTAATAAAAACATCAGCTTTTGCCGCCTTTGCTGCTCCTAACAAAAAGGAACCAGAACCCCCACAAACAGCAACTTTCGACACCTTTGAACCCAATGGTTTCGTGTACCGTATACCCTCTGCGCCAAACGTTGATTTCAACTGCTGAAGGAAAGTCATTTCATCCAAAGGTTCAGGAAGTTGTGCGACCATACCACTACCAATTTCCGGAGAAACATTGCCAAGAGCTACCAAATCATGTGCTACTTCCTCATACGGATGCGCCTCATGCATGGCTTTGACCACTTTGGCAACCCTATCCATTGGAACAATCATTTCCAAACGATGCTCATTTTCCAAATGAAGCTTACCCACCTCACCTACATGTGGATCTGCCTCCTCTCCAGCCTTGAAGGAGCCAACACCTGCCGCACTGAATGAACATTCATCATAATTCCCAATGTGTCCGGCACCTGCTTCAGCCATCGCTTCGCGTAAATCATCCAAGTTTGCCGATGGCACAAACACAATCAATTTGAACAACGAATCTTTCTTGGGAAGCAGTATTTGTTGATTTATAAGTCCCAACTTGTCGCAGATCACCTTATTCACGCCATTTTTCACGTTGTCAAGATTGGTATGAGCCGCATAAATAACGATGTCGTGTTTGATCGCCTTGATAATCGCTCTTTCCTGATCTGACGCCCCGATGACACGTTTAAGACCACCGAATATAACCGGATGATGGGCAATTATCAGGTTACAATCCTTAGTAATGGCTTCATCTACAACATCTTCCGTGCAATCCAAACACAAAAGAGCCGCCTTGGCTTCTACATTGCTATCTCCTACCTGAATTCCTGCATTATCGTAGGATTCCTGATACACCTTTGGCGCGAAACGCTCAATGGCTTGTATGATATCGCGAATCTTCATCGTTATTGGATTTGCACTCAATGGTTACTTTTACATTATGAACGCCCTACGGCTGCTGCTTTTCCCGCTAGCGCTAATCTACGGATTCGCGATTGCAATCAGAAACATGCTGTACAGCATGGGGGTACTTAGGTCAACCGAGTTTGGAAAGCCCATCATCAACGTGGGAAACCTGACAACTGGCGGAACGGGTAAGACACCCCATATAGAATACCTGATATCCTTATTGAAATCAAATGGCAAGGCGCCAGCCACATTAAGCCGGGGTTATGGAAGATCAACAAGTGGATTCCTTCTGGTTGAAGGAGATCACACCGCAGATCATGTGGGTGACGAACCCCTCCAATTCAAAACAAAATTTCCAGAAATAACGGTGGCTGTTGATGGCAACAGAGTAAGAGGGTGCAATCAACTGTTCGACAACAACACTGAAGTTGTTTTGTTGGACGATGCCTTTCAACACAGGGCTGTGAAACCTGGATTCAATATTCTACTCACGGAGTACAGCAATCACTACCGCAACGATATGCTTCTTCCTATGGGAAACCTCAGGGAATTTAAAAGTGGAGCAGCTCGAGCAGATTTGATCATAGTTACCAAATGTCCTAACGACCTGTCGCCAATAGATCGGAGAAGAGTAGTCTCAGAGCTGAAGACACCTGCGCATCAACCCGTCTTGTTCTCTAGAATTGCCTACAGCAATGTTGTTGCATTTAACGCTAGAGCTAAATCTGATCCGGTTCAGGTTTCAGGCCTGAAAGACCACCATGTAGTGCTTGTAACGGGTATCGCCAACCCAGCGGCCCTTGTAGATATGCTAGGAGAACAATCTGTTGAAATGGAGCACATCAGATTTGGAGATCATCATGCTTTTGATGGTTCAGATGTGAAGAAAATAAAGGATGCATGCAAGCAACAACCTGGCAGTATCCTGCTCACGACAGAGAAGGATGTTATGCGTCTGAATTACCCTAGCATCCTCTCAGAACTTGAGGAGATTCCACTATATTACATCCCGATTAGTATTCTATTCGATGCCAACGATCAGGAAGTGTTTGACAACCTGATACTTCAGCATGTTTGAGAGACTTCAAAATATAGCCAGCCAAATTCAGACGAAGGTTGATTCAAAACCAACGATTGGCTTGATCCTAGGATCAGGACTTGGTTCGCTAACAGATATGATTGAAGATCCTGTAGTAATCCCTTACGCAGAACTCGATGGGTTCCCGCAATCTACAGTAGCGGGTCATAGCGGAAATCTCGTTTTTGGGAAGCTGCAGGGAAGGGATGTGGTAGTTGTACAGGGTCGCTTCCATTATTACGAAGGCTATAGTATGCAGGAGGTGGTAATACCTGTTCGAGTGATGCACTTGCTAGGTGTTAAGAACCTTATCGTTACCAATGCCAGTGGTGGAGTAAATGAGAACTTTTCGATTGGGGATACAATGATCATTACCGATCATATCAACCTTATGCCCGACAATCCACTTCGTGGTCCAAACATTGATGAATTGGGCCCGCGCTTCCCTGACATGAGTGAGCCTTATGACAGAAGTCTGATCAAGCGCCTCGAGGAAATTGTTGAAGAACAAGGCCTTTCAGGGGTGCAAAAGGGTGTTTATACTGCTTTATCCGGCCCTACGTATGAAACACTCGCAGAATATCGCATGGCAAGGATTATCGGTTCAGATACCGTGGGAATGAGTACCGTTCCAGAGGTTATTGCAGCGGTACACATGGGTATGACCTGTACCGGTCTATCAGTGATTACAGACCTGGGTGTGGAAGGGTTGATCGAAGAGATCACCCATGAAATGGTAATGCAAGCCGCCACAAAAGCAGCCCCTGTGATGAGCACACTGATAATCGAGCTCATCAAATCGCTGTAAACCGCATCAATTCTATAAATTTGCGCCTGTTACGAAATGAGCAATTACGATTCATACGAAGCGGTCATTGGGCTTGAGGTGCACGCACAACTTCTTACTGAAAGCAAGATGTTCAGCACAGATGATGCGTCTTACGGAGGAGCGCCCAACACCCACATTGATCCTATCTCACTAGGACATCCAGGAACCTTACCGATGGTGAACGAGCGAGCCATCGAATATGCTATCCGCATGGGCCTTGCCTGCAACTGTGATATCAATGAGTACAATGAGTTCGCCAGAAAGAACTACTTCTATGCCGACCTCCCCAAGGGATATCAGATCAGTCAGCACCTTACACCTATCTGTTCTGGTGGTCATGTTACGATCACGCTGGATGGTGAAGACAAAGACATAAGATTGGTGCGAATTCACCTGGAGGAAGATTCCGGTAAATCCGTTCACGACCTGGACCCCTTCCACACACTAATTGACCTGAACCGTGCTGGAGTGCCACTTATTGAGATTGTAAGCGAACCAGATATGAGAACGTCAGACGAGGCGTATCAATACCTTCAGGAAATTAGGAAACTGGTACGTTACCTTGAGATATGTGATGGCAACATGGAGGAGGGTAGTATGCGGTGTGATGCCAACATATCGGTTAGAAAGAAGGGTGTTGCTGAATTCGGAACCAAGGTTGAGGTAAAGAACATTAACTCCATTCGTAACGTTCAGAGGGCGCTTGAATTTGAATTCCGTTCTCAGATTGACATTATCGAAGCGGGGGGCACTATCGTTCAATCCACGAAAACGTTCGATGCAGCTTCAGGTACCACAATCGTGATGCGTACCAAAGAAGATGCGCACGACTACCGCTATTTTCCAGAACCAGATCTATCGCCCTTCATGGTAACGGAAGATGACATCAGTAAGGTAAAAGCCAGTCAGCCAGCATTGCCGAGGGAGCTTCAAGCGAAATACGTTGAATCCTACCAGCTCAGCGATTATGACGCCAGCATTCTTACTGATACGAAAGAGATTGCTTTATACTTTGAAGAGCTGGTGTCGCACACCAGTAATTTTAAAAGTGCTGCCAATTGGGTAATGGGCACAGTGAAGTCATATCTGAACGAGAACGCAATCCATGTGAAGGACTTCAACGTGAAGCCAGCGACCATCGCATCGTTGATTGAAATGATCGACAATAACCAGATCAGCAACTCCGTTGCTGCGCAGAAGATTTTCCCATTACTGACAGAGAGACCTGACCTTGATCCGGTTGAGATTGCGAAAGCACACAATTGGCTACAGGAATCTGACACCAATGCGATCGAAGGCCTTGTGGAACAAGCACTGGCAAAGTATCCAGATAAAATTGAAGCATACAAAAACGGCCAGAAAGGCCTTATTGGTCTGTTTATGGGCGAAGTCATGAAGCTTTCCGGAGGGAAGGCAGATCCAAAACTTGCCAATAAGATGCTTCAGGAAAAACTAGAAGAACAATAACTTACAGGTATGAAATCATACATAACTACAGCCATCATTGCTGCGCTTTTACTTGCAGGCTGTTCATCAGATAATGGTGAGAGCGAAACGGGTGGCAACATTTCAGGAGTTGTTACTAAAGCAACGGTTAAGCAGATCTACTTTGAAGAACTGCTCCCAAGTGAAATCAAACCTCTTGATACAGCAGACATTGCTGAGGACGGTTCATTCGTGTTTCCGAATGCGAGTATAGATCATATCGGATACTATCGCATCAAGATCAACAATCAAAACTACTGTAGTCTGGTTGGCCAACCTGGAGAGAAGATTCATATCACCGGTGAAGCCGGAAGTCTCAACAAAACGTACAGGGTTGAAGGATCCACGTTATCATCCAAATTCCGCGAGGTACTTACAAACTACGAAGTACTTTACATGAAAAGAGATTCTATTCAACGTAGCTATCAACCAACCATGGATAGTCTACAGGTTATTGAATTGGGCAAGAACTATGAAGCTGCGGCCGAAGAAATGTATGCTTACGTTAGAAAGGTAATTGATGAAGGAAACGATCCTTTCATCTGTCAGTTCATCATTGATCAATTGAATCCAGACACGGAAGGTGAATATTACGTTAAAGTCAATGAGCGTTTCCAGGAGAAGTATCCAGGCAACATCTTTGCGGATAACTTCAAGTTCCGGGTACAGAAAATGATGGCTTTTGCTGTTGGAACAGAGGCCCCGAACATCATTCTTCCAGACAGACAGGATACCGCTGCTCAACTGTATGACCTTCGGGGTAAGGTGGTATTGGTCGACTTCTGGGCATCATGGTGTAAGCCGTGTCGTGCAGAAAATCCCAATGTTGTAAAGGCCTACAAGAAGTACAAGGACAAAGGTTTTGATGTCTTTTCTGTTTCACTTGATGGTGTCCCCAATCAGCCAGAACCAAAGGCGCAATGGCTTCAGGCTATTCAGCAGGATGGGTTGGTATGGGACAATCACGTAAGCGACCTTAAAGGGTGGAATTCAATGGTTGTTCCGTTATTCGACATCCAAGGTATTCCGTTTACCTTGTTGCTTGATCAGGAAGGAAAGATCGCGGGTAAGAACCTAAGGGGTCCTGCCCTCGAAGAGAAGTTGGCTGAACTCCTTGGCCCAGCGGAGTAAGTGCGTACAAGTTTTACCATTGCCTTACTATGCGTTGCCTGTCTTCTGGCAGCGCAGAACGACTATTACCAGCAAGATGTTGACATCGAAATACATGTTACCCTCGATGACAAGAACCACAAGCTGATTGGCAAGGAAAAAATCACTTACACCAACAATTCCAAAGACGAGCTCGAGTACATCATTCTCCACATATGGCCCAACGCCTATAAGGAGATCGATACTGAACTTGGAAAGCAACTGCTCGAAAACCGCCAAACCAACTTCTATTTTTCAAAGGAATCGTACCGCGGCTACATCGAAGACCTGAACTTTAAAGTGGATGGAAAGAAGGTTTCGTGGGTGTTTTCTGGCGACAATATTGATATCGCCAAAGTTTACCTGGAGGAACCCTTGAAGCCAGGTGGCACGATTCAGATTACCACACCCTTCGTGGTGAAGATCCCAGTCGGAATCTACTCCCGATTAGGTCACATAGGCCAGCAATACCAAATCACGCAATGGTACCCTAAACCAGCCGTATACGATAAGGAGGGCTGGCACCCAATGCCTTATCTCAGTCAGGGTGAATTCTATTCAGAGTACGGCAAACATGATGTTTACATCACCTTACCTAAGAATTATGTAGTAGGAGCCACTGGAGATCTGGTGAACGGCTCGGAGGAGATCGCCTGGCTAAATGAACGTGTAGCGCTTACTGACTCTATACTGGCCTTGGATACTGCCTTTATCCAACACGAAGAAGTGCCCTCCGCAGGAGAAATAAAAACACTGCATTACCATCAGGAAAACGTTCACGATTTTGCATGGTTTGCAGACAAGAACTATTTCGTTCAGAAAAGTCAGGTTGAATTACCACACACTAAAAGGAAAGTGGAGACCTGGACTATGTTCACTGCTATGCGCATGGACCTTTGGAAGGACGCAACGAAGTACATTGACCAGGCATTGTACTACTACTCTCTTTGGAATGGAGATTACCCGTATAATCATTGTACAGCCGTGGATGGATCTATCAGTGCCGGAGGTGGAATGGAGTATCCAAACATTACGGTCATCAATACACCCATGGATGCAATTGATCTTGAGACCGTGATTGTACATGAAGTTGGACACAATTGGTTCTATGGAATCCTGGGTTCAAACGAGCGTGACCATGCCTGGATGGATGAGGGTATCAACTCGTTCTACGAAATGCGCTATATCAATATGCTGCATTCGGATGCAAACTATTTCGGGAATGACTCCACCACACTAAGTATCATGAAGCTTTTTGGTCTGGATAGGGTCACCAACGAATATGCGAACCGCGTCTCATACGAGTACATGTCCAGAACCAATAATGATCAGCCCATCTCCACGCCTTCTGCGGAATTCAGTCAATCCAATTATGGCGTAATAGTGTATGGGAAGGCTGCTGTGGCATTTAACAACCTGATGGGATATCTGGGAGAAAAGAAGTTTGACAAGTGCATGCAGCAGTACTACGCTAAATGGAAATTCAAACATCCGCAACCGGCAGATCTTAAACAGATCCTTGAATCGTGTTCCGGCACCAACCTGGATTGGTTTTTCAGAGACTTGATTGGCACAAGGCAGGTTACCGATCTGAAAATTCTGAGTCTCAAAAAGGACACCGCAGATACTTCGAATATGTTTCTAAAAGTGAAACAGAAGGGAGATTTGATCGCACCATTTCCAGTAAGTGCCATTCGGAACGATTCGGTTCTCTTCACGAAATGGTATGAACCGCATGTGGATGAGGTGAGGGTGTTGGATTTTCCTTCGGGGGATTACGACCGGGTAAGGATTGATCATACACACCATACATTTGACATGAACAGGCAGAACAATACCTTAAAGGTGAAGCGGCTGTTCAAGAAATTCGAGCCACCCAAACTACAGTTCTTGTTTTCACCAGAAGATGGCACCAAATCTGAACTGTACTTCCTTCCGCTGGTGGGCTGGAACAACCAAGATGAGTGGATGGTGGGGATGTCTTTCTTTAACTCATCTATACCGATGAAAAAGTTTGAATACGTGTTGTCTCCAATGTATGGAACCAATTCAAACACATTAACCGGATTTGGAAGTATTGGCCGAAGCTGGTATCCGAAGGAAAGTTTCCTTCGTGAAGTACGAGCGCAGGCCAATGCCCAACGGTTCAGCTACATTGATTTTGGAACGCCTGCGCAATACCATAAGGTGGCTCCTGAGATCGAATTCTTTCTGAAAAGAAGAAACATTCGAAAGCAAGTGGACATGTCGTTCAAACTAAGATCGATTTTCATTCACGAAGACCAGGCGATTCTGGGCACTGATGCCAATACGGTAATCCGCAATGCGAACGATTATTATATCAACGAGCTGTCTTTCCTTCTTAACGGTAGCTTACCTGTAAATCCTTACCATGTAAAAGTGAGCGTAGAACAAGGAGAGCAATTCGTTAAGCTGGGCGCACGTGCCAATATGCGCTTCTCTTACAAAGAGCCAGGTAAAGGGTTCTCTGTGAAATTTTACACGGGACGTTATCTGTACAATGACAGTGCAGATGTAAGGTATAATTTCGGGGTATCGGGTGCCAATGATTACAAATACGACCACCTGTTCTTTGGCAGAAACACTATGCGGCCGGACGTTACGGCTCAACAATTTATTGATGAGGAAGGTACCATGAAACATCTTTCGGGATTCGCTCCTCCAGGCGGTGCAGGCGTTCAAAACCCGAATAGATGGCTCACTACTATTTCCGTGTCCAGCACAATTCCCAAGCTACCTTTATCGTTGTACGTTGACGCTGGAATTGCTGGCTACGAAGTAATCCAAAGTGGTGATCTGGTAGATGAAACCTCAGAGCCGTTTTGGGACATGGGTGTTTCTCTGGATCTTATCCCTGGGTCGTGCCACGTATACTTCCCACTGGCATTCTCGCACGATCTCAACCAACTACGGTATGTTGACAAGATCAGATTCGTACTCGACATGCGCATTGCTAATATCCATAAGTTGAAGCGCAGTTTCCTATTCTAGGCTTTGGAACCCGGAAAGAAGATATACTTCGCCTCAGATTTTCACCTGGGCGTTCCTGACTACGCTTCGAGTCTTCGCAGAGAGAAGCTGGCAGTTCAATGGTTGGATGAAATCAAGCATGATGCCCACGAAATCTATCTGGTTGGTGATTTGTTCGACTTTTGGTTTGAGTACAGGCATGCAGTTCCAAAAGGATTTGTAAGGATACTTGGGAAAATTGCAGAGCTCACAGATGCGGGCATTCCCGTTACTATGTTCACTGGTAACCACGATATGTGGATTTTCGATTACTTGCCCAAAGAATTAAACGTAGAGCTGTACCGTGACCCTATTGAGAGGACGTACAATGGAAGGCAATTTTTTATTGGACACGGAGATGGTCTCGGGCCTGGCGATAAGAAGTACAAGGCTCTGAAGAAGATATTCTCCAGTAAGCTATGTCAATGGTTATTTGCAAGGATTCATCCAAACATGGGCATCGGCATGGCTAATTACTGGTCCGGCAAAAGTCGGGCTGTTAATCAAAAGAAGGACGAAGTATTTCATGGTGAGGATAGGGAGTGGCTTGTGCAATTCTGCAAAGATCATCTGCAGGAACACGATGTAGATTACTTCATATTTGGACACAGACACTTGCCATTGGATATCGATTTACCCAAAGGTGCCAGATACATTAACCTCGGTGACTGGATCACTCATTTTACATACGGTGTATTTGACGGAAATGTAATGGAGCTCAAGACGTATGAAGCTGCCAAAAATGCTTGATCAATTCTGCCAGCCGGTTTGAGTATCCCGCCTCGTTGTCGTACCATCCAACCACCTTTACCATGTTTCCAATGACCGATGTGAGGTCAGAATCGAATATGCAACTATGAGGGTTACCGATAATGTCTACAGATACCACTGGATCTGTAATGTACTGTAGATAGCCGTTCAATTCGCCATCAGCTGCCTCCCGAAACGCCTTATTCAGTGCTTCAGCATCCATGGGATTACGCACTACAGCACTGATATCTGTGAGAGACCCATCTGGTACTGGAACCCTTATTCCACATCCACCAATCCTTCCATCCAGTTGAGGGAAAATCTTGGTGATCGCTTTGGCCGCACCCGTTGATGTTGGTACGATAGATTCCGCAGCTGCCCGAGCCCTTCTCAGGTCTTTGTGTGGTGCATCATGCAAACGTTGATCAGAGGTATAAGAGTGCACGGTGGTGATGTACCCACTCTCAATGCCACAAAGTTCATCCAACACCTTAACCATTGGGGCAGCGCAATTGGTGGTGCAGGAAGCATTGGAAATGATGTCTTCGGAACCATCCAGTACACCTTCATTGATACCCAATACTACAGATTTCACTTCTCCTCCCTGAGGTGGCGCTGAGATGATCACCCTCGTTGCACCAGCAGCCAAATGCTGAGCCGCAAGCTCCCTGGTTCTGAAGATGCCGGTACTCTCGATCACAATATCGATCTCCATATCCGCCCATGGCAAATCTGCAGGATCCTTCACGCTGGTGACTGTAATTGACTGACCATTCACGATCAACTGATCTCCCTTAACATCTATGGTTCCTGGAAAGGCCCGATGCACAGAATCATACTTCAGCAAATGAGCCATGGTAGAAATATCCGCAAGGTCGTTGATGGCTACCAATTGAATTTCAGGGTGGTGCTGCACAACTCTTGTGAGCATCCTCCCTATTCTACCAAATCCGTTGATGGCTACTCTCATGAGGCTAAAGATAAATTAATGGCAAAAAAAAGCCGTTCCAAAGGAGGAACGGCCTTTCCTTTCATCAATTGTGCGATTACTAATGCATCTTCACGATCTTCTCAACCATTCTGGTACTACCAGCGGTGAATCCTACAATGTAAGTTCCAGCACTTAGGCCTGAGATATCGAATCGAATATTGTGCTTACCTCTTACAAGCTTACCGAGGTCTTCGCTTCTAACAAGGTCTCCCTTGAGGTTGTAAATCTTGTACGTTACCTGCTCTGATGTAGGAAGTACAAAATCGAAGTAACCGAAGTTGCTTGTTGGGTTTGGATAAATGCTAAGATTAACATCTGCTTCCGTGATCACGTTGTCTTTCTCCATTTCCGGAGTGCTCATGATATCATCCGTAGTATAGAAACCCCTACCGTGTGTACCAATCACAACTCTACCAGAAACACCCGGAGCAAGTAACCATGGATCATCAATTTGACGAATCTCGTGAACCGGTACGTGAGCCATTCCAGTGTTCTCTTCGGTCCACTGCACCGCACCTGTAAATGCGTTCTCAGTTCCGAATACACCCCAGTCTGTTGCTAGAAGCACACGGTCCTTATCCGTCATGTCAATTACAGCATCGTAAACTGGCATGGTTGATGGAAGCGCATTTACACCACCACCTTGAATTGAAGTAAACGTTGGAGCACCCGCCTGGGCACCGTTAGTACACCTGTAAACCTTGTTGCCACCACTGTAACCACCTACCGTTGCGATAACATTGTTAGGATCGTTAGGATCAATAGCGATACCTGTAACGGTTCCTGAGGTTCCAGAAGCAGCTTGTTCAACAAGTACGCATCCAGAACTTCTGATATCTCCCGTAACCGAGTCTCTAGCCAGCTCAACATTTGAAATTCTTCTAATGCCACCGCCTAGTGCCACCCAGATGAACCTTCCATCCTTAGAAACTTCAATATCCGTGGCTGTTGTAATGTTTGAAATCTTATCCCACTCAGGTGCAACATCATATCTGGCCGCCTGACGTGTCATGTAGATACCAGCCGAGCCAGCATCAAATACGTACATCGCTTGCGCATAATCAGGAAGAAGGATTGAATCTCCCTTGTTCAGATTAGAAGTAAGTGTGAATGGGAAGGTAATGAAATCACTTGTTGCGGACTTATACGTAACAGTTTGACCAACTGTGTAGTTTGTATCAGCGAAGAACTTCACAGAGTCAGTAGAGTAAGGATCATTAAACGATTCCCAGTATCTACCTACTGTGTAGAATCCTCCACATGTACCTGATCCATCTCCGTTTGCGTTGCAGATTGCATCAAGTTCATTGTCCCAGAAAGTTGTAGTAACAAAATTAGAACCACTATGTCTTACCAGTGCACCGTTGTAAACAGTACTGTACGCAGATTGGGCAAGGTTACTGAAGTCGCAATCGAAACCGTCACCACCTCTGATCAACAGACCATTCAAACCAGTGTTGCTACTGCTGTTGAATCCAACCATTTGTGTACCATTATCCTGCGTACCCCCAGCAATAATACCATTGTTGGTAATTGCTACACTATAGAACGTAGTAACGTTGTATCCACTGTTCTTGTGTGTCCAGGTCCAACCACCATCAGTACTGTGGTGAATACCACCATCAGAGGTTACCCAAACATTAGCGCTGTCTTCCCACACAACTCTGTGTTGGTCAGCGTGCATCCAGAAAGGACTAACCTTCTGAATTCCACCAATTGAAGCAGCTTGTGTCCACTGGCCAACACCAGGTGTGCCAGACTCTTCCCATTTCCATGGTGTAACTGCACCAAGAACAATTACTTTTTCGTTTCCTGGGCACACGTCAAGGGCATTGTCGTAAGTACCTTGACAGTTTGCTGACATGTAAGGCTCGAAAGAACCACCGCCTGGGCCAATCACCTGCCATGTAGCACCTGCATCTCTGGTTTGCCAAATATTTGAAAGGCATCCACTTCCCGATACACAAGCAGCGTATGCATAGTTTGGATTGCTCTTGGCAATTGCAATCTCCGTACGTCCACCAGAAAGGTTTTCCTGAGTCCAATCACCAGGGCCACCAGCACAAGCACCAGTTGGAGATAGCCAAACACCACCGCCAACAGCCGCCATTACAAGACCATTAGAATGTACATCCACATCATGAATGGTAGAAGTTACCTGAACCGTTCCGTTCAAGTAAATCGGGTTGTGTGGGTTTCTCGCACACCTGTTGGCATTCACTTCATCAATAGGAAGTGATTCATCATAAACTTTCAATCCTCTACCAGTTGCCATATAAAGGATGTTTCCTTTAGCAACCAACTGATTGATGTAAGCGTAGTCTCCAGATGGAGACCCCCAAGATGGAGGAGTAACACTTGTACCTTTTCCAAGCACTGGAATCAACGTTGTATTCTGTACATCAACTTTGTAAAGTCCTGCGCCTGGGAATTCCGATCCACCAGTTCCGCCTGGAGTACCTTCATGTGTAGAACCAGTTCCGATGTAAATGCTTCCATTATCAAGCTGAGCTATAGATGAAATAGTAAGATTATCAGCAAGTGGAGCAAATTCGTTCCAGGTGCCACCTCTGTCTGTAGAAACAAAAAGTCCACCTGCGATACCACCTGCCCAAATCTTGTTGGAGTTGGTTTTATCGATCAAAAGTGCTCTTGTTCTACCACCAACATCGTCTGGTCCAGCAAAGTTCCACTGAAGATTCAGTGCTTTGTTCTTAGACATACCGTTGATGTGCTTTCTTACAGCCGCAAGGTCTTCCCAGGAAACTTTTCCAGTTGCCGGGTTCGCACGAATACTCTTGATATACTCATAGTATCCATGAATTCTTGCTTGCTCATCAGACTCCATATCTCTTGGCGTATATGCACGCTCTGAAGTCTCAGTTGATTTGTTAAAGAATACTCCGCCAGAAATAAGACCGAAGAGTACCAATCCACCTAGTAAAAACTGTTTCATCTATAATGTGTTTTGTGCGATGCGAAAAAACGATTGAAATTACCAAAGTCCGCCCAATTTTCCTAACCCAATCCAACCGTCCTCACACACACTGTCCAATGGAAAATCCGGCAACATAAATATACAATCAGATAGCACCCTTGTAAAGAGGCATTTAACGAACGGTAAAGAATCCGCGATTAAAGGAATAATACCTAGAAAATGTGCTTCTCCGCGTGGTACGAAGACCGCACCAGTGGGCCACTTTCAACAAATTTGAAGCCCATTTCCAGACCACGTTCCTTGAACTCCGCAAAAAGGTCCGGATGCACGAACTCCGCCACTGGTAAATGTTTAGGTGTTGGCTGCAAATACTGGCCCAACGTAAGCACGTTACAGTCTACGCTTCGCAGGTCCTCCATAGATTCCAACACCTCATCTTTTGTTTCTCCTAATCCCAACATGATCCCACTCTTGGTCTTCATACCTCCAAGTTTGAGTCTATTCAAGACTTCCAGACTACGATCATATTTGGCTTGAATCCTGACCTCTTTTGTCAATCGTCTGACAGTTTCAAGGTTATGAGAAACGATTTCAGGTGCAACTTCTATGATCTTCTCAAGATTCTCCCATTCACCCTTGAAGTCCGGAATAAGGGTTTCCATAGTAGTTGTAGGACTTTCCTTTCTTACGGCCCGTACCGTTGCTGCCCAGATCTCCGCCCCACCATCATCCAGATCATCTCTATCTACTGAAGTGATCACACAGTGTTTCACCTTCATAAGCTTGACCGAATTGGCCACACGCATAGGTTCTCCTAAATCAACCGGCAAAGGCTTTCCTGTTGCAACACTGCAGAATCCGCACGATCGGGTACAGATGTTTCCCAAAATCATAAATGTGGCAGTACCCGCACCCCAGCATTCACCCATATTCGGGCAGTTTCCACTTTCACAAATGGTATGCAGCTTGTGCTGATCCACTAACGATCGTACGTGTTTGTACTCCTCGCCAACAGGGAGTTTCACTTTTAGCCATTCCGGCTTCTTAGCAAACTTCTTTGGGATTGCTTCCGCCTGCACATTATCCTCCTTCATCACTCCAGCATTTTGCGCGCACCATACCTTACAGCTACGTACAGGTTAAAAAATACCTGGCGGTTAGATGTAAATGCCATGATGTCTGCATTCTTATGAAAAACATCCAATGTACCGCCAACCTCAACGGCTTTGATACGCTTTGGATCTCTGCAATAATCAAATTCTAGCGCCAGTTTAGCATGTGCTCCCGGCAAAATATTCGTCTCATCAATTCCCTTGTACCACGGACCTCTACCCACAATGTTGTCTATATAATGAATCTCTTCATCGTATTTCTCAAGTGCAATATACTCGTAAGGGTATGTAGGTTTTCCAATCTCCAGATAGACCGGTTTAAGCAGTCCGAGCACAGGACCTGCTCCCATGATATAGGAAACCGCTACACCTTTACTGCTCTGCTTTTTGAAAATCGTGTTCTGCAGAAGAAAGCTGGGCCTTAACAACCAAAAAGAATTCTTCTTTCCATAGATATAGCCCTTGATATTGTTATCCAGAAATGGATTGTAACTCTTGTATTCTTTCGGGTGTTTGATCGTTGTAAACTCGATCTCAAGAATGCGCTTTTTAAAGGCACCTTTATACTTGCTGTATCTATAATTACCCGTCCAACCTGCGGTATGCAGTGCTCCAGCAAAAGAGAAATCAGTATTGAAAATACCTCCCCTCGCTTCATCAAAAATACGGTCCTGACTCCACGCATTTGCAGTGCAGAACACACATCCAAGAAAAACGACTAAAACTCTGAGCATCACTGCATTCTTGTGTTAACCAAAGGTAAGAATTAATAGCTTCGTCAATACGCTACTTTAATTAACGGAATAATACCTAAAAAGATATGGGTCAAATGAAATTAACGTACCTGGGCGACCTTCGGACGGAATTGCTCCACGAACGGTCAGGATCGATCATTCACACTGACGCCCCAACTGATAACAATGGAAAAGGGGAAAAGTTTTCACCCACAGATATGATGGCCTCATCCCTGGCCAGCTGTATGGTAACCATTATGGGTATTCGAGCCAGTAAATGGGGTAAAAATCTTGGTAGGATTACCTGCGACATAGAAAAGGTAATGGCATCAGACCCAAGAAGAATAGCGAAGATCGTTTTACATCTTGAAGTAGAGGGTGGGGAACTGGAACCCAAAGAAATCCTGGAACTCAAACATGCAGCCCTACATTGTCCGGTGGCACTCAGCATTCATCCGGATATCGAACAGGATGTCACCATTGAGTTTAAAGAAACCCACTAATCAGGTTTCTCTTCGATCTTTTTCAATTCGGCCAACCAGCGTTCTTTCTCCTGAGCCCACGGTGATGCCATCTTATCGTCATTGATATACTTCGTTGCAAGGTCGTTCAACATACGGGCGCATTTTTGCTCCGAGTAATTCACTACCATACCCTCCAACCAAAGTGATGCCCTACTCGACCAAAATGTATCTCCACTCATTGTTACTTCCGGATAAGGATCCAGGAATTCTTTAGTGAAGAACGCAGTATCCCTGATGGTCTTAACGACATTGTGCATGTAGATGGCAGGGTGTATATAGCGCACCTGATCGTGGCATGGATCAAAGTGCATACCGGGCTTTATTGAGTCAGGTTCAATAACCTTGTAATCTTCCCAATACGTATTGCAAACCCAAACAACCTGACCGTTCAGATACTGATCAGGAATCCAGTCCTGAAACATCAGTACTAATTCCTCGATGCTATAGCTTTCTTCAGTCCAAACGGAGGGCGATTCATCTGATTCTAAGCTCGTTGGATCATTACCAGCGTCACTGCAACCAATTAATACTGCTGCCAGACAGATAATAAAAACACATTTCTTCATCTCAGCTAAGAAAAGAAATTAAAAGCAGGGGTGACTGAATTGTATCACTATCAAAGCCCTGAGATTATCCAGGAACGATGACGGTCCTAGACATGCTGGGCAATCTGATCAGCATCAATGGAATAATGCGAGGCGTGGTGCACAACATTTCCACCCTTGATCAGGATTACTTGCGGACTCTCATGGCGAACATTCAATTCCGCGGCCATTAGGTTAGACACATTCCTATGCTTAAGAAGGTCAAGCATATAAACTTCGCATTTGTCGGGAGGTATACTCCAAGACTTTTCCAGATTTCTCAATGCAGTGGAGCTAATCCCACATCTGGTACTGTGCTTAAAAAAAAGAATCCCCTTCAGTTTATCTGAAAGGGAATCCTCTATAGCTTTTCGAAAGTCTTCTTCAGACCTCAGTTCAAGCCAATCCATATACTATTAAGCTCGAACTTCAGTCGATTGCTTATCAATTTTACCGTATGCTGGACATTTTTCGTGGCTCTTACAAGATGAGAGAGCTGCTACACCTAGAACCACTGCTGAGATAAAAATGATCTTCTTCATTGTTCAAATATTAAGAGATGCGAAGTTAGGGATTAAACCCCAATTAATTTGTTTTTCGTCTAACTTTATGCTGCCTGTTACGCACATTTCGTGCCACAAGTTTCAAATGGCAAACAAATGTCTGCACAAACTGTTCAACCCCAAATAGAATCAAGCTGGAAGGCGATCCTACAGAACGAATTCCAACAGCCTTATTTCGCCACACTCAAGGCGTTCCTTATCGAAGAAAAATCGAAGCACAAGGTCTATCCCCCAGGAAGCGAGATATTTGCGGCCTTCAATCATACACCTTTCGACCAAGTCAAGGTGGTGATTATTGGTCAAGACCCTTATCACGGTGCTGGCCAGGCGCATGGAATGTGTTTTTCCGTTCGTAAGGGTGTTACCCCTCCTCCATCGCTCAAGAACATATACAAGGAAATTCAGGATGACATTGGAGGCGATATTCCAACGCATGGTGAACTAACACAATGGGCAGATCAGGGGGTATTGCTGCTCAACGCCACGCTAACGGTGAGGGCTGGGCAAGCTGGCTCACACCAAAACAAAGGATGGGAACAATTTACGGATGCGGTGATCGGACAAGTATCCCAGCAGAAATCTGGAGTCGTGTTCCTATTGTGGGGCAACTTTGCAAAGCAAAAGGCTGCACTGATAGATGCCGGTAAACACCATATTCTAACGTGTCCACATCCATCGCCATTTGCAGCCCGATATGGATTTTTTGGTTCAAAGCATTTTTCAAAGACGAATGCACTGCTTCAACAGGGAGGAAAAGAACCCATAGACTGGATAATAAAGTAACCCTCCTCAAGTTTAACAGCTTATGCGAACCCTCTTCCTCAGCCTTGGCATCATCGCTTCCTGGACCGTTTCCGCTCAGGTTTCTGTGGCCTTCCATTGCAAGGATTGTGGCAAAGACAAAGTTCTCCTCAAAACCACGCTTAAGGATTCATTACTAGAACAACAGATCACAAAACTAGCCGAGAGCGAATTGGACAAGTTCCGAAACAACGGTTTTCTGAATGCAAAGGTGGCTTCCTCAAACCTTAAACCAGATTTCAGAATTATTAAAATCCAACGAGGGCCACTATTTACATGGACCAAACTGAACCCGGGCAATCTTGAGCAACATGTAATCCAAAAGCTAGGGTATCGTTCCGGCATTATGAAGAAACGGCCGTTAGACGTAGGCAGATTGAATCAGCTTAAATCATCCATTATTTCGTACTATGAGGATCACGGACACCCTTTTGCTAGCATGCGTTTTGTCGATCTGAAGTCGGTAGATGACCATACCATGGAGGCCTCCATTCAAGTTGAAAAAAACCTATTGGTAACCATTGATTCGGTACATGTAAAGGGTAACGTGAAGATCACTGATGAATTTCTGATGAACTATCTGAACGTGAAACCTAGCGACCTCTATAACGAATCGGTTATCTCTAATATTAGCACCCGTATCAAAGAACTCCCCTTTATTAAGGAGTTGAAGGGACCAGAAGTTTCTTTTACCAAGAAGGGTGCGAATCTCTACCTCTACCTCGACAAAAAAGGAGCGAGCAAGTTCACCGGAATTGTGGGCGTGTTACCTGACGCCACCGGGAAGGTAGTTATCACGGGTGATGTAAAACTCAATCTGAAGAACCTCCTGGGCGCAGGCGATGAGCTCAAATTGAATTGGCAAAGGCTTCAGACCAGTACCCAGGATCTGCAAGTGCAAGCCAACTACCCGTACCTGTTTAGGAGCCCCTTGGGTTTCAACTATGAACTCAATCTATACAGGCGAGACTCCAGTTTCATTAACGTTAAAAATGAACTTGGCACCTCCCTGCTATTAAGAGGTAACAACTCTCTTCGCGCGTTTTACAGTGTGGATCTTTCGAATAAGCTACAAGCCGCAACACTATCCAGCACAGAGGATGTTGAGTTCCTCAGCACAAGGATCAACGCCTATGGGTTAGCAGTACAATTCAGAAAACTGGATTACAGACTGAACCCGAGAAAGGGTTTGGATCTGTACCTAAAAGGCTCTGTTGGAACAAAGAAGGTGGTGGATAGTGACTCTATTTCCGCGGAGATCAATAATCAAAACGGGATCAACAATTCCATACAGCTGAGGTTCGAAAGCAATATTTCAGGTTATGTTCCATTCGGGAAAGCGTTTACCGTGCACATTAACAACCAAACAGGAGTGGTTGAGAACGAGACATTATTTACCAACGAGCTATTTCGAATCGGAGGCTTGAAAACAGTCAGAGGATTTGACGAACAAGCGATCTTCGCTTCTTTCTACAGTATTGGAACACTGGAACTTAGATATATCCTGGAGCAAAATTCATACCTGTACATTTTTGGTCAATCGGGGTACTATGAGAACAAAAGTTTCTCTCTGGCGCTGGTGGATCACTACCAACCCTCCTCGTTTGGTGCTGGAATCTCATTTGAGACCGGTGCAGGCATCTTCTCATTGAACTATGCGCTTGGAAATGAGACAGGTAGATTCCTGGTGCGCTCAGGAAAGGTACACTTCGGTTTTGTCAATTTTTTCTGAGACTTTATCTTTGTAACATGTCCAGGGCTGCCATGCTCGCCATAGCAACGGCTTTTCTACTCGTTGGTTGTGGCAAATCAAGAAAACTGTCTTCCAACAGGAAAGGTAGGGGTAGCTATACTCCGCCCAGTGCACTTGTTTCCAAAACACAACCGGACAGAGACCGCGTTGAGGTAGAAGAAGAGGAAAAGTATACCATCGCGTCCATGTCGAAATTCCTTCGCGAATACGTAGAGTTGAAGTATGGCAAACAACACGACTTTGAGCAATATGTTTTCGTTTCTGTGAAGTACCAGAATATGTACCTGATTGAGGATGATATCATTCTAAAGAAGTACAAGGTTTCCACTGCGAAGAAAGGGGTTGGAAATACCAACGGCAGTGAAAAAACACCACTTGGATTGCACAGGATCAGCAAGAAGATTGGCAAGGGTGTTCCGGTAGGAGGGCGCTTTGTTTCCAGGAGATACACTGGCAAAAAAGCCAAGATATATAAGGACGACACGAAGTCTAAAACAGATGACATCACCACCAGAATCCTTTGGCTGGAGGGACTCGAGGACGGACTGAACAAAGGCAAGAACATTGACTCATACGATCGGTATATATACATCCACGGTACATCTGAGGAAGGCCTTATCGGGACACCGCAATCGCATGGATGCATCCGAATGAAGAATACAGACGTCAAAGAGCTGTTCGCTATCGTTGATGAAGGAACTCCTGTTCTGATCCTGCACTATTAGCAGCCCATTATTGTTACTTTTATTTTGTGGAAGCGCTTTGGCTCATCATAGCAGTAATTGTTGGTGCCGGACTCGGATGGTTCGGAGCATGGAAGTATGCACAACTGAAGTTCAGCCAGCCCACCAACGATCGATCAGAAGATGATCTTAATGAGATCATAGAACTCCGAGAAGAAGTGGCCAGGAAGGAACAGGAGATTGAAGGCTTGTTCAAGGAAATGGATCGCCTAAAGGAAGAACAAAAGGAGCAACAGAAAACACTCCTGCTTCAATTCGAAGATCTGGCTAACAAGGTGCTAGAATCGAAAAGCAAAAAATTTACTGAGCAGAACAAGGAAAACCTCGATGGACTTCTCGGTCCGCTAAAGGAAAAGATGGAGAAGTTTGAGAAGGCCGTTCAGGAAACCAATAAAGAACAACACGGTCGTCATGAAGCTCTAAAAGAGCAACTGGGTCAGCTATCTGAACTCAACAAACAAATGAGCTCGGATGCACAGAGTCTTACGCAGGCGTTGAAAGGTGACTCTAAAAAACAAGGTGATTGGGGAGAGTTAGTTCTTGAGAGAACACTGGAACTCAGCGGCTTGCGTAAAGGTATCGAATATGAGATGCAGCAAAGTGCAACCAATGAAGAAGGCAAACGCTACCAACCAGATGTGATTGTTAACCTGCCTGACGGCAAGAAGCTCATCATTGATTCTAAGGTGACACTTATTTCAGTGGATAGAATTGTGAATGCCGAATCGGAGGAGGAACGAGCAAATCTTGTCAAAGAATTCACCACATCGGTTCGCAAACATGTGAAAGACCTCAACGACAGGCACTACCACGATCTCTACAAGGAGCAGACATTGGACTTTGTGATCATGTTCATGCCAAAGGAATCTACCTTTAGTCTGGCGCTTCAACATGACGACAGTTTGTATGATTTTGCTTTCGATAAAAACATTGTGATTGTTAGTCCTACTACACTTCTTGCTACGTTAAGAACTATTGCCAATATCTGGAAACACGAATACCAGAACAGGCACGTATTGGAGATTGCAGAAGAAGCAGGTAAGTTGTACGATAAGTTCGTAGGTTTTTCAAACGACCTGGTGAAGCTCGGGGATCAAATGGACACCGCGAAGAAGACGTATGCCGGGGCTATGAATAAATTATCCGAAGGAACAGGTAACCTGGTCAGACGAACAGAGCAGATTAAAAAACTAGGCGCTAAAACATCAAAATCCATTGATGCCCGTTTACTTAGAAGGTCGGAAGATGATGACAGCGTTCCTGACCAGATAAATGAGGGCCATTTGCCAGAAGAAGAAACGATTGAAGATCAGCGCGAAAATCATGACGAGGACTTTTAAACTCATATTAGGATTAGTTCTCCTCACCGCGTGTGGTGGTTCCAAGAACCGCCCCAGTGATTATTCATTGCTCTACCTGGATGATCCTTCTTTGGTACATCCCGAGTACATGGTTTACCATTCCAGTGACAACGAAAGTGAGGTGCACTTTCGCATTAAAAGCAGTGAAGTGCTTTACGGAAAGTTTCCCGGAGACACTACGTATTCTGCTAATCTGAGATTGTCTTACAAACTCTTTTCAGACTATGACAACAGACTGCTGGCGGACTCTGGAAAGGTGAATCTGAGAGAAGTAGGCAAGCCTTCCGTACCCAGTTACCTTATGGGACAAATGAAGATGAAAGCGCCAGCAGGTAAGGATTACGTTTTAGAGATCATGCTGAACGACCTGAATAGAGACCTGCATAACCGATCTATTATTACGGTAAATAAGAGCAAGAAATCCGGAAGACAATACTTCTTTGTCACAGACGCTAAAGGCACTCCGGTTTTCAGCTACCACATCACCAGTGGCAAAGCCTATAATATCAAGACAAACCTTGATCCAAACTATTTGCAGATTCGTGGCTACCACAGAGAAACACCGCTTCCGCCCCCACCCTTTTCTGTAGAACAGACGAAGCCACAACCTTATAAAGCGGATCATACGGAAGTACTGACAAGTAACCTGAAAGATTTCAAATTCACTGCCGCAGGAAATGGAGTGTATCACATTGTTCCTGACTCAACAAAACGGGAAGGACTAACACTTTTTGCTTTTAATGGAAACTTCCCATCTGTGAAGACCACTGAAGAGATGATTACTGCGGTGAGGTATATCACCTCTAAGAACGAGTTCAAGAACATCAACAACTCCTCTGACAGGAAGTATGCATTCGAAAGGTTCTGGCTTTCCGTTACAAACAATCCTGAACGAGCAAAACTCGCTATCAAGGAGTATTATTCCAGGGTACAGAACTGCAACAAGTTTTTCTCATCTCATGTGGAAGGTTGGAAAAGCGATCGTGGATTGATTTACATCGTTTACGGTCCGCCCAACGTGATACATAAGAAGAACAATGCTGAAAGTTGGATTTATGGTGAGGAAGGTAATATGCTATCTGTAAACTTCACCTTCTTCAAAGTAGACAATCCATTCACAGATAACGATTATGTGTTAAGCAGATCACCCCTTCTAAAAAACAGCTGGTACCGCGCGGTTGATACCTGGCGGCAGGGAAGAGTTTTCTAATGAAACAGCAGATAATTTATGGAACGCGTGCCATCATCGAAGCTATTGATGGGGGAACAGCGATAGAACGTATCATGATACAACGTGATGCGAGCAATGAACTGCTTACCACGCTGAGAAAGAAGATCAAGGCGAACAAGATCTCAGTGGCGAACGTACCCCCTCAACGCCTTCACAAATGGAAAGACAAGAACCACCAGGGCACCATTGCATTTGTAAGCCTGGTGCCTTTCGTAGAGCTATCAGATGCCATTCAGCAGGCATACGAACAAGGAGAAGATCCATTGATTCTTCTGTTGGATGGTGTTACTGATGTGCGAAATTTTGGAGCTATTTGCCGAAGTGCTGAGTGTATGGGTTCACATGGAATTGTGGTACCCATGAAGGGTACAGCTATGATCAACGATGACGCAGTAAAGTCTTCTGCTGGTGCATTGCATCATGTAAACATCTGCAAGGAATCGAATCTATCCGAAGCGATTCGGTTCATGAAGTCTTCGGGAATAAAGGTCTTTGGTTTAACTGAGAAAACAGATCAGCATATTCAGGAGCATGATCTAACTGGCCCTATTTGCCTGATTGCTGGATCTGAAGAAGACGGAATTTCCGATAAAATTCTCAATCAGTGTGATGGCTTGCTCAGGCTTCCGATGACTGGCCAAATAGAGTCGCTTAATGTTTCCGTAGCCACCGGAGTGGGACTTTACGAAGTTACGCGCCAGCGTATGCAAGCTTCTTAATCTCTGAGATAGAAGTCCTCTGAATTTTACTATCCACCCAGGCAAGAAGATCGAAGTACTTATTGGTAGCCATTTCGTATGGATCCTCAAATGCCTCCACCAACTCTTCTCTGAACGCTGCATAGATTTCTGAGTCACCCGTTCGGCCTTTGTCTTTAATTAACTTCTTGAGGTACTTGATAATCAGCGTTTCCACTTTGTAATTGCGCTGGTTCTTCTTCATGAACCTTTGTGTGGAAGCGATCTCGTACTCCAAAAGATCATAATTGTGCAATTCCAAATGAATGAGAAGATTTACCAACCTGGCAAACGTATACACGTCTTGCCTTAGATTGGCACTACTTTCATTCAACACCTGATTGATCCAGTAGAGGGCTTTCTTGTAGTCACCTGCTGCAAATTCATTGCACGCAAAGTTGTAAAGAAAGATGGTCCGCTCTTCCATATTGATCTTGTCCCGATAGCCTTCAAGGCCTGCGTAAATATCATCGATCATATCGTTGGCCTTTTCGTATTCACCCTGGTATTCATAGGCAAGAAGTTTACCCATGCTTACATAAGTGAACACGGCAATCTGCACATCCACCGATTTGAAATCTGCTTGTTGAGAAATTGTCTCCATTTTCTCGATCAGGCCAAAACACTCACCCAATTCATGCTTTGCAAGTTTGAGTTTCATAAGGCTGTTAAGCGCCTTAAGGTATCGTTTGGGAAGCTCCTTGATGATAAGGGGATTCGCTTCAAATACCTTGATGACCTTCTTGAAGTTCACCTCCGAATCAATCTGATCGTTACGTGTGGTCGCGCAAAGTGCTTTGATGTAATAACATGCAGTAGTAGCCTTGGTGGAAATCGCTGTGTTCTTTCCCTTGATCAGATGGTAATCCTCAATTTCCTCTACAATCTTCAGCTCCTCCGTATTCCTGGTGTAACCCCCACGCCTGAAAACATAATTGATCTTCGAATAGAGCATCTGGTACTCCGCAATGTTTCGAAGCTTATTGATACATTCTTCCTCTTCAGCAATAAGTTCGTTGAGGTCTTTATCAAATTTACCTGAGAGGTACTCCTCCTCTACCATCATCTTTTCCCAATAAAGAATGTCTAGCAGGTAGTAGTACTTCTCGTACTTATGTGCAAGCTTCTTAGCCCTTTTGATGAATTTGGAGCATTCCTTATACAAGGCCTTCCCGTAAAGAATCTCAATATTCTTAAGCTGCTCGTGCAGCTGTGCTGCCGCAGATCGATCTGCATGAAACGCCCTAAGACTTTTCAGGATCAAGTTGTACAAGTGGCTTTTCTCACTAGGGAGATGCTTGATAAACGTGGTGCCTTTGAAGAGCTTCTTGATCTCCTCTTCGCTGTATTCCTCTTGCGCTTCTATAGCGTCAAACAACTTGATGTAGTTCTTCGATCCCTTCTGCAAAGTAGAAGTTAGCTTGAAGTATCGCTTCTCGGATTTGGTAAGAGATTTGATCAGCTGGAAAAGCTCTGTTGAAGGGGTCATACAGCGTTGATTTTACCTAAATTTATGTATTCGCAGTCAGTTAATCAAGTATAGGAATTCAATAATACAAAACATAACACACTACGAATCAAACGTTTATTGGAAAAAATGACCGAAAGTGCGCATAAGAGTGATTTTAATGTTTTAAAAGCTACCGTAGCTGTTTTGATAATGCTCGTTGGTGGCATGTTTTCGACCGTTGGTGCGCAGAGCTTTGAATGTGGTAACTACGGTATTACCTCAAAAGGGGATCACATTTTAAGTAGTAAGGCCACCAGTGATACTATAGACGTGTTGCACTATAGCGTGTTCCTGGACTTTACGCAATTTGCCGCCAAGAACCTGGTGGCCAATTGTGAAGTTACATTCAGAACAAAACAACCAGGTGTAGGTATTCTTCCCCTTGACTTATTGAAAATGAATGTTGACTCGGTCAAACAGGGCGTTACTCAACTGAGCTTTACTCATGATGACACACTCCTGGTGGTCACACTTCCGGCCGCTATGAATCAGGGAGATACTGCCTCTGTTACAGTTTACTATCAGGGTACACCTATAATGGATGCTTCAGGTTGGGGCGGCTTCTACTATTCCGGGAACTATGCGTACAACCTGGGCGTTGGTTTTCAGGCCGATCCGCATAGTTATGGTCGGGTCTGGCATCCTTGTCTTGACAATTTTGTTGAGAAAGCAACGTATGAATTCGGTGTTGTTACTGACGGAGGAAGGCAAGCCCACTGTAATGGTACGCTGGTATTGGATTCCGTCATTTCAAATGATACGATCTACCGCAAGTGGGTACTTCGTGATCCCATTTCATCTTACCTGGCCTGCGTTGCTGTATCCGATTACGAAACCGTATTCCAACAACATGCAGGGCTGCTGGGAGCAATTCCCATTGAGTTGGCAGCCCGTGCTACGGACACTACAAATGTGAAGAACAGTTTTGCAAACCTGGGCAAGGCTATTGACGCTTTTGAAAAGTGGTATGGGCCACATAGATTCGAAAAAGTGGGATATTCCTTTGTTCCTTTCAACGCAGGAGCAATGGAACACGCAACCAACATTGCCTACCCAAGATCAGCTGCAAATGGCTCGCTGAATAGCGAAGATCTTATGGCTCACGAGCTTTCCCATCACTGGTGGGGAGACAACGCAACTTGTGAGGATGCGAAAGAGATGTGGATCAACGAAGGTTGGGCAAGGTATTCAGAACATCTCTTCATGGAAGAAATCTACGGGAAGAACGCCTACAACAATGCGGTTCGAAACAACTTCCTTCCAGTTATTCAGGATGCACATTTCCAGGAGGACTCCTTCCAGGCCCTGGCAAATATTCCTCACGATTATACTTACGGATCTCACACTTACAATAAGGGAGGAGCCGTGGTACACAATCTGAGAACCTACCTTGGCGACTCTTTGTTTACGGTAGCGTGCCATGCTATTATGGATACGTTCAACTTCGCCAATGTGTCTAGCACACAGATGATGAATACCATGAGCAATGCTACGGGTTACAATCTTCAAGACTTTTACAATGGATGGGTATTTGCAGGAGGTTATCCTTTCTTCGGGGTTGATTCAATGACAGTGGTTACAGGTTCACCAAACAACACTGTTACGGTTTATCTGAAGCAAAAGCTTAGAGGTGCGCCCGCTCTGTTCGGGAACGTTCCAATGATGATCAGTTTGAAAGATTACAACTGGAACAGGCAGGATGAGATGGTTCAGATCAATGGGGCCACAAGTTCATTTACGTTTCAATGTCCGTTTGTTCCTACCATGGCACAGCTTAACGAGGACATTGGCTTGAACCATGCCATGACACACAACACGTGGAAGGTTCGCAACACGGTGACGCTAAATGGAATTCAATCGAAGTGCAGGGTGCTTCCAACTTCTATCGTTGACAGCATTCAGATGAGGGTTGAACATAACTGGGTTGCACCAGATCCTATTGTCAATAATCCGAACGGATACAAGTTATCTGTGAATCACTTCTGGCGATTGCAAGGCGATATGTCCAAGATCACCGGTGGCATCAGGTTCACATTTAATGGCACCAGCAGCAATGGTTACCTGGACGAAGACCTTGTTAAGAATACAGAGGATAGTATAATTCTACTGTACAGGAAAGATGCAGGTCAGGACTGGACGGAGTTCCCTTACTACATTAGAAACCACCTGGGTTCAAGTAATAATCAGAATGGCTTCCTTGAGACAGATTCGCTGATTGCTGGAGATTACAGTTTCGCCAATGGACCTTCAACCATTGTTTCTACGAGGAGGAATGTTCCTTCATTGGAAACATCCATTTACCCAAATCCTACGGAGGGAAGAATTACCATCAAAGTGGCAAAGACCATAGTGGATCGTGGTGGAAGGTATGAGATATTCGATCTGCAAGGTAAGCAGGTAAGCGCGGGCAAAGTGAAGGTCAACACATCTGTTGCTATGGACTCCTTGCCATCGGGTACGTACATCGTTCGGGTTAAGGATAATGTGCGTACGTACCGAACCGAGAAAATCGTAAAAAAATAAAGGCGGTCAATGACCGCCCTCAGTAGGTTTAGATAGGTTTAGTTACGCCCATCTATAGGCACATACTCTCTTTCATTTTCACCAACGTAAATCTGACGTGGACGACCAATTGGCTCGCCATTCTCTGTCATCTCTTTCCACTGAGCGATCCATCCCGGAAGTCTTCCAAGCGCAAACATCACGGTGAACATTTCAGTTGGTATTCCCAACGCCCTGTAGATGATCCCTGAGTAGAAATCAACGTTAGGATACAAGCCTCTTTCTACGAAGTATTCATCATTTAGTGCAACTTCTTCAAGTTGTTTCGCGATGTCCAATACCGGATCGTTGATTCCAAGATCGTTAAGTACATCGTCTGCTGCTTTCTTGATGATCTTCGCGCGAGGATCAAAGTTCTTGTATACTCTATGACCGAAGCCCATCAATCTGAAGGCATCGTTCTTGTCTTTTGCTTTGTCTACCCATTTCTGAAGATCACCATCATCTTCTTTGATCTTCTCGAGCATTTCGATCACGGCCTGGTTAGCTCCACCATGCAATGGACCCCAAAGTGCGGACACACCGCCCGCAATTGCTGTGTAGAGATTCGCCTGAGATGATCCCACCAATCTAACCGAAGAAGTTGAGCAGTTCTGCTCATGGTCAGCGTGAAGGATCAGTAGTTTATTCAATGCATCCACTACCACCTTATTAGGCTCATAATCGTCAGTAGGCATGGCGAACATCATGTGCAGGAAGTTCTCGCAATACCCCAAATTGTTCTGAGGGTAGTTGAACGGATGCCTCATTGCATTTTTGTACGACCATGCTGCCAGTGTTGGCAACTTAGCGATAAGCCTGTGGATCGTAAGATCAATGGCTTCGTAGTCTCTGTTCGGGTTTTGTGATTCCGGGTAGAAGGTGGAAAGCGTTGAAAGTGAAGCCGCCAGAATACCCATTGGGTGAGCCTTTGCTGGGTAAGCCTCAAAGAAAAGCTTCATCTCCTCATGAACAAGTGTATGATGGGTTATGCTTTCCTTGAATGCCTGGTAAGCTTCTGCAGTTGGTAGTTCTCCGTAAATCAACAGATATGCAACCTCAAGGAATTCTGCCTTGTCTGCAAGTTGCTCAATGGGATAACCGCGATAACGAAGAATACCGTTCTCTCCATCCAAAAATGTGATAGCACTCTTCGTAGCTCCCGTGTTCTTATATCCCGAATCCAGGGTAACGTACCCAGACGCACCTCTAAGCTTCGTGATATCAATTGCTTTCTCATTTTCTGACCCTACAACAATCGGTAAATCATACGTTTGACCATCAATGGTCAATTGAGCGGTATCTGCCATTTTTTCTACTTCTGTTTTATCTGTGGTTATCAATTGATTCTTAGGTTTTTCCCCTTCTAGCGAATATAAGATTAGGCGAAGATTTTATCAAGTGCTTAACCCGCAAAAGGGAAGATATTTCCACCATACATGGCAGCACTTCCCAATTCTTCCTCAATTCGTAGAAGCTGATTGTATTTCGCCATTCTATCAGATCTTGAGGCAGAACCAGTTTTTATCTGTCCGGTATTCAACGCCACCGCCAGATCTGCAATGGTATGATCTTCTGTTTCACCTGATCGATGACTCATAACTGATGTATATCGATTCCTATGTGCCATCTCAACAGCTTCGATAGTCTCAGTCAACGTTCCAATCTGATTCACCTTAACCAGAATGGAGTTGGCGATCCCTTCAGAAATTCCTTTCGCAAGCCTGTTGGTATTGGTTACAAAAAGATCATCTCCAACCAACTGACACTTGTGGGCACATTTTTCGGTGAGCTTTGCCCAGCCATCCCAGTCATCTTCAGCAAGTCCGTCTTCAATAGAAACGATCGGGTACTTGTCTACCCACTCAGACCAGTAATCAGCCATTGCTGCCGAATCCAATTTCCTTCCATCTGATTTATGAAAGTGGTATACACCTTCTTCCTCTACGTAAAACTCTGAACTGGCCGCATCCATTGCGATATAAATATCTTCTCCCGGTTTGTACCCAGCCTTCTCAATCGCCTGTAGCACTACCTCAATCGCCTCTTCATTGGATCCAAGGTTTGGAGCAAAACCTCCCTCATCACCCACGTTCGTAGAATGGTTCTTTTCAGACAACACTTTCTTAAGGTTATGGAATACTTCCACCCCCATTCTTAGGCCATGCGAAAACTCATCAGCCTTCACCGGCATAATCATGAACTCCTGGAAGTCGATAGAGTTATCTGCGTGTGAACCTCCATTCAGGATATTCATCATTGGAACGGGCAAATAACATGCATTTACTCCACCAACATATCTGTACAATGGCATGCCTGCCTCCTGTGCCGCACACTTGGCCGCTGCAAGAGACACACCCAGTATTGCGTTGGCCCCCAGATTTCCCTTGTTATCACTTCCGTCAAGGCTTAGCAACGCAAGATCGATCAATCTCTGATCCATCAGGAAGGCTCCGCTCATTTCTTCATTGATGGTGGTATTGACATTCTCTACCGCCTTCAATACACCCTTCCCAAGGTACATGGATGCATCATTATCCCTTAGCTCTACAGCTTCATGAATACCTGTTGACGCGCCAGAAGGAACCGCAGCACTACCCACAACACCATTCGTACTCATTACTTCTACCTCAATGGTTGGGTTCCCCCGTGAATCGAGGATCTGTCTTGCTTTAATATTGTGAATGTGACTCATGACTATCCTTGTTGAAGTACGCCTTCTTTGTGTTTTACAATGTTTGCAACAAACTGATCAAACAGATAAGCTGCATCGTTAGGGCCCGGAGAAGCCTCTGGGTGGTACTGCACGGAGAATACCGGCTTAGACTTGTGACGTATTCCCGCCAAAGTATCATCATTCAGATGGTAATGCGTCATTTCAACATCGGCACTGCTCTCCGCATCTTCCCTATTCACAACAAAACCATGGTTCTGTGAGGTAACCTCACATTTCCCGGTTTCAAGATTCTTAATCGGATGGTTAATCCCACGGTGACCATTGTGCATTTTAGAGGTTGTCAATCCAAGTGCAAGTGAAAGTACCTGGTGGCCAAGGCAAATTCCAAATACCGGAATATCACTCTCCACCATTCTTTTGACATTAGCGATAACGTCAGTCAATGGAGCAGGATCACCGGGTCCGTTGGATAACATGAAACCGTCAGGCTCCCACGCCATCATTTCTTCATAAGAAGCAGTCATAGGGAATACCCTAAGTTGGCATCCTCTGCTTGCCAGGTGCCTAAGAATGTTCTTTTTCACCCCTATGTCAAGTACCGCTACCTTGTGCTTTACTTCACCTACTGCGTCCCAATCGTAAGCTTCCTTCGTAGAAACTTTAGAAGCGAGTTCCAATCCATCCATCGAAGGAACTTCCTTCAGTAGTGCCTTCAATTCCTCAATCGATTTGTCTTCGCTACTAATAATCACGTTCATGGCACCATTGTCTCTGATACGTCTTACCAAAGCACGGGTATCAACATCGCATACTGCTACGATGTTATCTCTTTCAAAGTAATCCTGTAGAGATTCGTTGGCAGCCGGTCTCGAATATGTTTCCGAAAACTTCTTACAGATGAACCCGGCAATCTTCACCGAGTCTGATTCAATATCTTCTGGTGCCACTCCATAGTTTCCGATATGAGCTGTCGCGGCTACCAGTATCTGACCATAATATGAAGGATCAGTAAAAATTTCCTGGTATCCGGTCATACCTGTATTGAAACATATTTCACCAGTTGCGGTTCCAATAATTCCGGCACTCTTTCCCTCGAATACAGTACCGTCTTCCAGTAGTACTATTGCTTTTCTCTTTTCCATAGACAAAAAAAAGGGATAAGGTATGCACCTTATCCCATTGAATTTGCAATTAAAGTCATTCTATTCTTAGTCCTTTTTCTCTTCATCAGATTCGTCATCATTTCCACCTTCATCCTCTTCTTCATCATCCGAAGATACTTCTTCTGAACTTTCTTCTACTGCTTCCTCGATATCCTCGCCAACTTCTTCCACTGCCTCAGCAATTTCTTCCGCAGCTTCTTCAAGGGCTTCTTCTACCTCTTCAGCAACATCTTCTAAGGTATCGGCAATTTTGTCTGTCACCTCTTCTCCTTCCTCAATCACTTCCTCAGCTTCTTCCTTCACCTCTTCTACAACATCCTCTACCTCTTCAGTTGCTTCCTCCGCAGCTTCTTCCATTCCCTCGGCTACTTCTTCGGCTGCCTCTTCTACATCTTCCGCTGTTTCTTCAGCAACAGTTTCTTCAGCCTCAGGAGTCACTTCAACTTCCGCTTCAGGTGTTTCAGTTTCTACAGCCTCCGGAGCTTCTTCTGCCACTTCTTCAGCTGCAGTTTCCTGTGCTGGAGCAGCTTCAGCCGTTTTAGCAGCACCACTACCACCTCTTCTTCTTCTCTTCTTCTTAGCTGGCTTCGCTTCCTTAACCATTAGATCGTTGAAGTCAACCAACTCGATGAAACACATGTCAGCATTATCACCCAAACGGAAAGCCGTCTTGATGATTCTGGTATAACCACCTGGTCGATCTCCAACCTTAGGTGCCACCTCTCTGAACAATTCAGTCACTGCATGCTTATCCTGAAGATAGCTGAACACAACCCTTCTTGAGTGCGTAGAGTCGGTTTTTGACTTTGTGATCAAAGGCTCTACATACCTTTTCAACGCCTTAGCCTTAGCAGTCGTGGTCTCAATGCGCTTATGCATGATCAACGAAGACGCCATATTCGAAAGCATTGCCTTTCTGTGGCCTGCCTTACGACTAAGGTGATTGAATTTCTTACCGTGTTTCATTTTTATTCCAAATGAGGCGCAGTCAAACTGACGCCAAAATTAATCTTTATCCAGTTTGTATTTCGAAACGTTCATTCCGAAAGACAATCCTTTGCCTTCAACAAGTTCATCAAGCTCAGTAAGCGACTTCTTACCGAAGTTTCTGAACTTAAGAAGATCGTTCTTATTGAACTGAACCAGGTCGCCCAATGTCTCAACGTCTGCAGCTTTCAGACAGTTAAGCGCTCTAACCGACAAGTCCATATCCACAAGCTTCGTTTTAAGAAGTTGTCTCATATGTAATGAGTCTTCATCAAACTCTTCAACTGCTGATTTCTCTTCAGTATCAAGTGTGATCTTCTCATCAGAGAACAACATGAAGTGGTGGATCAAAATCGTAGCCGCCTCCTTCAAAGCTTCTTTCGGATGGATCGAACCGTCCGTAACGATGTCCATTACAAGCTTTTCGTAATCGGTCTTCTGCTCTACCCTGTAGTTCTCGATAGCATATTTAACGTTCTTGATTGGAGTGTAAATAGAATCTACCGCAATCACTCCTGCGATACCGCTTGAATCTTGCTCATCTCCTGGAACGTAACCTCTACCCTTGTTGATTGTAAGCTCAACTTCCAACTTCACAGAACCTTCCATGTTGCAGATAACGTGGTCCGGGTTCAACACCTGGAACGCAGATGTAAACTTACCAATGTCACCAGCAGTGAATTGATCCTGACCCGTTACTGTAAGGGTAACCTTCTCATTATCTGTACCCTCAATCTGCTGCTTGAATCTAACCTGCTTAAGGTTTAGAATGATCTCGGTTACATCTTCTACAACACCTTTGATTGTAGCGAATTCGTGATCAACACCACTAATTCTGATAGACGTAATTGCGAAACCTTCAAGTGAAGAAAGAAGGATTCTTCTCAATGCATTACCAATGGTGATACCATATCCTGGCTCCAATGGTCTGAACTCGAACTTGCCCTCATAATCATCAGAGCTGATCATGATGACTTTATCGGGCTTTTGAAAATCTAGAATAGCCATTTTGTTTCTTCGTTTTGATTGTCTCCTGGTTGCGCGATCTCAACGATTGAAGAAGTCAATGAGATCCTTTGGCCAGCAGCCAATATGTTTAGCTAATTAGTTATTTATAATTCTTACTTAGAGTACAATTCAACAATCAACTGCTCCTTGATATTCTCTGGAATTTGCTCCCTTGTTGGAGGGTTGATCATTTTTCCTTCGAACGTTGAGCGGTCAAATTCAATCCAGTCGTAAACCTCTGAACTGTTAGCCACACTACTGGTGATAGCTTCCAGAGACTTTGACTTTTCTCTTACGGCAACAACGTCACCCTCTTTCACCTGGAAAGATGGAATGTTCACTACGTTGCCATTTACTGTAATGTGTCTGTGAGTAACCAATTGCCTTGCACCTCGTCTTGAAGGGGAAATTCCCATTCGGAAAACGATGTTATCCAATCTGCACTCGCAAAGGATCAGCAAGTTCTCACCTGTAATACCTTTTGCTCTTGATGCTTTCTCAAAAAGGTTTGAGAACTGACGCTCAAGAATACCGTAGGTATATTTCGCCTTCTGCTTTTCTGCAAGCTGAATAGCGTATTCCGACTGCTTCATTCTCCTTTTGTTCGGCCCGTGCTGCCCTGGAGGGTAATTTTTCTTCTCCAACGCTTTGTCTGGTCCGAAAATCGGATCTCTAAACTTTCTGGCAATCTTGGATTTTGGTCCTCTATATCTAGCCATTTCCTAGTTATTCAGTATTAAACTCTTCTTCTCTTTGGAGGTCTGCAACCATTGTGTGGTAGCGGTGTAACGTCAACAATTTCTGTTACCTCAACCCCATTGTTGTGAATAGTTCTGATCGCTGATTCTCTACCCGATCCAGGACCCTTCACATATACCTTCACTTTTCTCAGTCCGTTTTCGAACGCTTCCTTTGTACACTTTTCAGCAGCAAGCTGCGCAGCGTAAGGAGTATTCTTCTTTGAACCTCTGAATCCCATCATTCCAGCCGAAGCCCAGGAAATAACCTGTCCCTGATTGTTGGTCAGGCTAATGATGATGTTATTGAAAGATGCGTGAATGTGAGCCTGTCCATGAGTCTCAACTTTCACATTCTTTTTCTTACCGGATGACTTCGCCATAATCTATCCTATTATTTAACTGCTTTCTTCTTGTTAGCAACTGTCTTTCTCTTACCCTTTCTGGTACGGGCATTGTTTTTTGTAGACTGTCCTCTAAGAGGCAGCCCTGTTCTATGCCTTACTCCACGGTAGCAACCAATATCCATCAAACGCTTGATGTTCAATTGCACTTCAGAACGAAGTTCACCTTCGATCTTGAAATTGTCGGCAATAACCTTTCTAATCGCAGCAGTCTGGGCATCGTTCCAGTCTTCTACTTTGATGTTCTCGTCTACCTGTGCATCCTTAAGGATCTTGGCAGCTCTGCTGCGGCCAATTCCATAGATGTACGTAAGACCAATTACGCCTCTTTTATTCTTTGGTAAGTCAATTCCTGCTATCCTAGCCATAACTTTTCCTTTTAACCTTGACGTTGCTTGAACCTAGGGTTCTTTTTATTGATGACATACAACTTGCCCTTTCTGCGAACAATCTTGCAGTCAGCACTTCTTTTTTTAACTGATGCTCTAACCTTCATGATTTCTTTATTTATATCTGAACGTTATTCTACCTTTCGTTAGATCGTATGGCGACATTTCTACTTTAACCTTGTCCCCAGGAAGAATCTTGATGTAATACATCCTCATCTTACCTGAGATGTGCGCAGTGATCACGTGTCCGTTCTCCAACTCAACACGAAACATCGCATTTGACAATGCTTCGATTATCGTTCCATCCTGCTCTATTGAAGGCTGTTTCGCCATTTATCTATTTTTTAATACTTGCTCTATATACTCATATGTTGATAGTACTTCAACCTGCCCTTTTCTCACGACAACATCGTGCTCATAATGCGCTGAAGGCTTTCCGTCTCCAGTAAGAATGGTCCAGCCATCAGCTGCCTGTCTTACGCTTTTCGTTCCCATGTTAATCATAGGTTCGATTGCGAGTACCATTCCTTCCTTCAACTTCATTCCGTTTCCTCTTCTGCCGTAATTTGGAACTTCAGGTTCTTCATGCAGGTTTTTACCCAATCCATGTCCAACCAGTTCCCTTACTACGCCATACCCGTGTGACTCTGCGTGGCTTTGAACAGCATATCCGATATCACCTAATCGATTACCGGCCACTGCCTGTTCTACCGCCAACGCGAGACATTCCTTTGTAACCTCCAACAACTTCAAGATCTCTGGATCGACATCTCCAATTGTGAAAGTGTAAGCAACATCACCGTAAAAGCCGTCTTTGACAACCCCACAATCAACGGAAACAATGTCTCCATCTTCCAGTGGTTTGCTGTTCGGAATACCATGAACAACCGCGTCATTAACGGAAGTACACAAGGTGTTTGGAAAATCATTGTATCCAAGAAAACCAGGCACACCGCCATTGTCTCGAATAAACGTTTCAGCTACCTTATCAAGATCCAGAGTAGTAACCCCAGGCTCGATAATTTTGCCCACTTCGGCTAAAGTTTTACCAACAAGTAAAGAACTCTCTTTAATCTTACTAATCTCCTCCTCAGTCTTCAGGTACACCATACCTGCAAACTATCCAACCATGCCCATTCCACCAGTGCTGGATCTTCCTTTGATCCTTCCTGACTTCATTAGGCCATCGTATTCTCTCATCAACAGATGACTTTCGATCTGTTGAAGCGTATCCAAGATCACACCCACCATAATCAATAGGGAGGTTCCTCCGAAGAACTGTGCAAACGCACTGTTTACTCCAAAAATTCCAGCAAACGCTGGCATGATCGCCACGAATGCAAGGAAGATAGAGCCCGGAAGCGTAATCCTGGACATTACATTATCTATAAACTCAGCAGTTTTCTTACCTGGCTTAACACCTGGAATAAAACCACCGTTTCTCTTCATATCCTCTGCAATCTGATTCGGGTTTACAGTAACTGCAGTGTAGAAGTACGTAAACGCGATACACAACAATGCAAACACAAAGTTGTACCAGAAGCTGGTAAAGTCAGAGAACGTAGATGCCAGCCAAGAACCTGCATCGTCTCCAGCAATACCTGCAAATGTGATTGGGATGAACATAATTGCCTGGGCGAAGATGATTGGCATTACACCTGCCGCATTTACCTTCAAAGGAATGTACTGACGTACACCACCAGACTGCATCATCCTTGAACCCTTGTTCACTACTCTTTTGGCAAAGTGAACCGGAATTCTTCTTGTACCCTGCACAAGTAGAATTGAAGCAACCACCACCAGTGCAAGCAGTACCACCTCAAGTAGCAGAATCACCATACCACCTTCCTGAACCTTATCTGCAAATTCAGCAATGAATGCAAATGGTAGGTTGGCAATGATACCGATCATGATCAGCAACGAAATACCGTTACCAATTCCTTTCTCAGTAATTCTCTCTCCAAGCCACATTACAAACATGGTACCCGTGATCAGAATCAAAACCGCAGGAACCGTGAATGACCACAAGCCTGGGTTCAACACTGCCTCTTGAGGAACCTGTGTAACAAGGTAACTTGGCGCCTGAACCGCACAGATGAAGATGGTCAATACCCTGGTGATCTGGTTGATCTTTCTTCGACCACTCTCACCTTCTTTCTGCAACTTCTGGAAGTATGGTACTGCCATACCCAAAAGCTGGATAACGATCGAAGCTGAGATATACGGCATGATACCCAGCGCAAAGATCGATGCTCTTGAGAATGCACCACCAGCGAAGATGTTCAGCAGACCTGCAAGTCCACCACTTCCACCTTGATTGGCATCTGCAAGTGCAACAGAATCAACACCAGGAAGCACAACGAAAGAACCAACCCTGTAGATCAGAATCAATCCAAGCGTTAGCAAAATCCTCGCGCGAAGATCCTCAATGCTCCAAATATTCCTTATGGTCTCTAAAAACCTTTTCATCCTTTATCTTCCTCGGCAGGAGCCTCAGCAACTTCTTCTGCTGGCGCTTCTTCCTTTGTCTCTTCTTCAGCTACAGCAGCGGGTGCCTCCTCTACCTTCTCTGCTTTCTCTCCGTTATCAGCTGCCTTAGCCTTTGGTTTTGACTTTGCTTTCTTTTCAACTTTTGGCTTCTCTTCTCTTAGCGCAGTGGCCTTACCACCCGCTTTTTCAATCGCAGCGGCTGCACTTTTTGAGAACGCATCAGCCTCAACATCAACTTTGCTGGTCCACTCACCACGGCCCAACACTTTGATCAAATCCTTTTTACTAGCAAGACCGTTGTCAATCATAAGCTGCTTGTCAACTTTCTTTGCCTTTGTAGCTTCAACCAATGCCTGAAGTGTATCGAGGTTGATTCCTCTGAACTCTACTCTATTAGGATTGGTAAATCCAAACTTTGGAACCCTTCTTTGAAGCGGCATTTGTCCACCTTCAAATCCAATCTTCTTTGAATATCCAGATCTGGACTTCTGTCCTTTGTGGCCTCTCGTAGAAGTACCACCTTTTCCAGAACCCTGACCTCGACCAACACGCTTACGCGTCTTAGTAGATCCTTCTGCTGGTTTTAAATTATTCAGTTTCATGTCTCTTCAATTAAGCTTCCTGCACTTCAACCAAGTGCTGCACAGCGTTTACCATACCCATAATCTGCGGAGTAGCTTCATGCTCCACTTCTTGGTGCATTTTCTTAATACCCAATGCAATAAGCGTGTCTTTCTGACGCTTCGGTCTTCCGATCTGACTCCTTACCTGCTTGATCTTAATCTTCGCCATGGCTTATGATTAACCGTTAAATACTTTGTCCAAATCAACACCTCTCTGATCCGCCACTGCATAAGCATCACGCATTTCAGTAAGTGCTAGAATTGTTGCTTTCACAAGGTTGTGCGCATTGGAAGATCCTTTAGACTTCGCCAATACATCACGTACCCCAACACTATCAAGTACTGCACGCATCGCACCCCCTGCTTTTACCCCTGTACCAGGAGAAGCTGGTTTAAGGAATACTTGCGCGCCACCATACTTGGTTTCAACCTCGTGCGGCACAGTACCATTTACAACCGGCACTCTGATCAGGTTCTTCTTAGCATCATCAATACCCTTGGCAATTGCTTCAGTAACTTCCTTCGCTTTACCAAGACCATGACCTACAACGCCATTCTCATTTCCTACAACAACAATTGCTGAGAAACTAAACGTACGTCCACCCTTCGTAACCTTAGTTACACGGTTGATTCCAACGACCCTGTCTTTAAGCTCGATCTCGCTGGACTTGATTCTTTTAATTGTAGCGTTCACAATTCTGTTCTTTAAAACTTAAGGCCTCCCTCTCTGGCACCATCTGCCAAAGACTTCACCCTTCCGTGATATAAATATCCGTTTCTATCAAAGCTCACCTCGGTGATGCCTGCCTTCACAGCTTTCTCACCAATTGCTTTACCAACCAATGCAGCGATCTCACCTTTGGATCCCTTCTGCTTTGACAGGTCTTTATCTCTTGAGCTAGCACTAACAAGGGTTTTACCTTCAGAGTCATTAATGATCTGTGCGTAAATCTCCTTGTTACTTCTGAACACAGAAAGTCTAGGCTTTTCGGCAGTTCCGAAAATGTTCTTCCTGATACTTCTCTTGATCTTAGCTCTTCTGTCTACTTTACTAAATGCCATAACCTATTAAGTTGCTGCCGCAGATTTACCAGCTTTTCTTCTGATGTGTTCACCAACGAATCTGATACCTTTTCCTTTGTAAGGTTCAGGCTTCCTTAGTGATCTGATCTTAGCTGCGACCTGACCAATCAATTGTTTATCGTGAGACTCAAGCGTCACAATTGGGTTCTGTCCTCTTTCGCTCACCGTAGTTACTGTGATCTCTTCCGGGATCATGAATACGATGTTATGAGAGTAACCAAGTACAAGCTCAAGTTTCTGTCCCTGGTTAGATGCTCTGTATCCAACACCAACCAGTTCTAATTCCTTCTTATACCCTGTAGAAACACCTTCAACCATGTTGTTGATCAAAGAGCGGTAAAGTCCATGCTTCGACTTGTGCTCTTTCTCTTCGGTGCTTCTTTCACAGATAACGTTGCCTTCTTCCACCTTAACGGTGATAGCTGGATCAACCTCCTGCGAGAGTTCTCCTTTCGGTCCTTTTACAGTAACCACATTCTCCGCTGAGATATTAACCTCAACTCCGTCTGGTACTGCAATTGGTGCATTTCCTACTCGTGACATTCTTTCAATCTTTAATACACGTGGCAAAGTACCTCTCCACCCACATTCAAGTCTTTCGCTTCTTTCTCGGTCATAACACCTTTAGAAGTAGACAGGATGGCGATACCCAATCCATTTATTACTCTTGGCAAGTTTGATGAACCTGCGTATTTCCTCAAACCAGGCTTACTTACCCTTTCAAGTTTTCTGATCGCAGAAGCCTTGGTTGTAGGGTGGTACTTAAGCGCAATTTTGATATTCCCTTGTGGTCCCTCATCCTCGAACTTGTAGTTCAGGATATAACCTTTGTCGAAAAGGATCTTAGTCATCTCTTTTCTCAAGTTAGACGCTGGGATATCTACAACTCTATGACGAGCTGAGATCGCGTTTCTAAGTCTGGTTAAATAATCTGCTATTGGATCTGTCATCTCTTTACGCTTTCAACAATTGCTTACCAACTTGCTTTTGTAACTCCAGGAATCAACCCTTGCGCTGCCATCTCACGGAAAGTAACACGAGAGATTCCAAACTGACGCATATAACCCTTAGGTCTTCCAGTCAATTGGCATCTGTTGTGAAGCCTCACAGCGGATGAGTTCTTAGGAAGCTTTTGTAAGCCTTCCCAATCACCTTCAGCTTTCAGTTTAGCCCTTTTCTCAGCGTACTTCGCTACCATTCTTTGGCGCTTACGCTCACGGGCTTTCATTGATTCTTTAGCCATATTCTTAGTTGTTTGCGAACGGCATTCCGAACTCTCTCAACAACGCCTTTGCTTCCTCATCAGTGGTTGCAGACGTTACGATGGTGATGTCCATACCGTTAATCTCTTTTACTTTATCAATGTCAATTTCCGGGAAGATGATCTGTTCCTTTACACCAAGTGTATAGTTACCTCTTCCATCAAATCCTTTTGGGCTGATTCCTCTAAAATCTCTTGTTCGAGGAAGCGCAACAGCAATCAACCTATCAAGGAATTCATACATTCTCTCTCCTCTAAGTGTAACGCGCGCACCAATAGGCATGCCCTTTCTTAGTTTGAAATTCGAGATGTCTTTTCTTGACAAGGTTGGTACTGCCTTTTGACCTGCGATCATCGATAACTCTTCAATTGAAGATTCGATCAGTCGCTTGTCTGCCACTGCTTTACCAAGACCCTGGTTGATGCAGATCTTCTGAATCTTAGGAACCTGCATTATCGTGCTGTACTGAAACTTATCTTTCAGTGCACCCTGGATCTCGCTAGCGTATTTCTCTTTAAGTCTTGGTGTATAACTCATGACTCACTGTTTTCCTTATGCTTAAACTTTCGAATCATCTTACCATTCTCATCCTGCTCCTTACCAACTCTAGCTGGGTTACCATTTGACGGATCAATTACCATCAGGTTAGAAACATGGATAGAAGGGCTCTGCTTGATGATTCCTCCATCCGGATTACTGGCGTTAGGTCGAACGTGCTTAGACACTTTCTCAATCTTGTCACCTTCAACAATGGCTCTGTTCTTACCAGCGATCACTTTCAGCACTTTACCTTCCATGCCTTTGTTCACACCAGCAATCACCATTACTCTATCGCCCGATTTTACGTGGATCTTTCCCATTTTCATTCAATTACAGCACCTCAGGCGCAAGTGATACAATTCTCATAAACTGCTTTTCCCTTAGCTCTCTGGATACTGGCCCGAAGATTCGTGTACCTCTCAATTCACCCGCAGTGTTCAACAGAACAACAGCGTTGTCATCAAATCGGATATACGATCCATCGTTTCTTCTTACTTCTTTCTTCGTACGTACCACCACAGCTCTAGAAACTGCACCCTTCTTGATGTTACCAGAAGGAACAGCTTGCTTCACAGTCACAACGATAGTGTCACCCACAGAGGCGTATCTTTTCTTCGTACCGCCCAGGACACGAATACAAAGCACTTCCTTTGCTCCACTGTTATCTGCTACTGCTAATCTTGATTCCTGTTGTACCATGATTACTTCGCTCTTTCAATAATTTGTGTCAGTCTCCAGCGCTTTGATTTGCTCATTGGTTTTGTCTCCATGATCTTCACGGTATCACCAACGTTGCCATCATTCTGCTCGTCATGAGCAACGAAGCGCTTCGACTTCTTAACGTATTTTCCGTAGATCGGGTGCTTCATTTTTCTTTCCACAACCACCACGATAGACTTGTCCATCTTATCGCTAACTACGGTTCCAATTCTTTCTTTTCTCAGATTTCTGCTCATTACTCCTGGTTTTGCAGTTCTCTTTTTCTTAGTTCGGTCTTGATCTGCGCTACAGTTCTTCTCGCCACTCTGATCTGCATTGGATTCTCAAGCGGAGATACCGCGTGACTGATCTTCAGCTTTGTAAGCTTCTCTTCGAAGTCGAGCAAGCTCTCCTTCAAATCTTCAACCGATAATCCTTTAATATCTTCTTGTTTCATTTTATCCCTGGTAATCGCGTCTGATCACAAACTTCGTTTTCACTGGTAGCTTTTGAGCTGCGAGTCTCATTGCTTCTCTTGCCACTTCCAATGGAACGCCTTCCGCTTCGAAAAGCATCCTTCCCGGCTTGATCGGAGCTACCCATAATTCTGGTGAACCTTTACCCTTACCCATTCTTACTTCAGCAGGCTTCTTGGTAAGTGGCTTATCTGGGAAAACTCTGATCCAGATCTGCCCTTCCCTTTTCATATACCTGGTAACAGCAATCCTTGCCGCTTCAATCTGACGGGCAGTAAGCCAACCAGCTTCCAGTGTCTTGATACCGAAAGAACCGAACGCCAAAGTTGTACCGCGGTGAGATACCCCGTTCAAACTTCCTTTGAGCTTCTGCTGCTTTCTGTATTTAGTTCTTTTAGGTTGTAACATCTTTTCTAACTATTACCCTCGTTACTTTCTATTCCTGTTTCCGCCTTGCTTTCCGCCTTTTACCATTCCCACGTTTGGAGACAAGTCTCTCTTACCGTAGATCTCACCTCTACAAATCCAAACCTTCACACCAATTCTACCATAAGTAGTGTGTGCTTCTGAAAGGGCGTAATCAATATCTGCACGGAAGGTGTGAAGTGGAATTCTACCATCCTTGTAGAATTCAGTCCTCGCCATTTCCGCTCCACCAAGTCTACCTGACACCATCACCTTAATGCCTTCAGCACCCATTCTCATACTTGAAGCAACCGCCATCTTTGCAGCTCTTCTGAATGAGATACGTCCTTCAATCTGGCGTGCTACACTGTCAGCAACTAGTTTCGCATCAAGCTCTGGTCTTTTGATCTCAAAGATGTTGATCTGAACTTCCTTCTTGGTAAGCTTCTTCAACTCTTCTCTAAGCTTGTCTACTTCCTTTCCACCCTTACCGATGATAATTCCCGGTCTTGAGGTGTTTACCGTAACAGTGATCAGCTTAAGCGTTCGCTCAATGATGATTCTTGAGATGCTCGCTTTTGAAAGACGGGCTCGTAGATACTTACGGATCTTGTCATCCTCCACAAGCTTCTCCACGTAGTTCTTACCACCGTACCAGTTGGAATCCCAACCTTTAACGAAGCCTAATCTTAGTGATATCGGGTTTACTTTCTGTCCCATTTATTCTTCATCATTATTGTCGTCCTCAGCCACAACCACTTCGGCTTCCTGAACGGCAGATTTACTACCTACAACCACTGTCACATGATTAGATCTCTTTCTAATTCTGTGCGCTCTACCTTGTGGAGCAGGTTGAATTCTTTTAAGCATCCTTGCGCTATCAACAGTGATAGTCTGGATGTATAGATCGTTATCCTCCGGACGCTCACCTTCGTTCTTGGCTTCCCAGTTGGCGATTGCAGATCGAATTAGTTTTTCCAATCTGATTGATGCTTCTTTCTTGGAATACTGAAGCAATGCCAATGCCTTGAACACATCCTCACCACGAACCATGTCAGCAACCAGCCTCATTTTACGTGGAGAAGTAGGACAATCGTTGAGCTTAGCGATAGCAATTTTGCTCTTCGCCTCCTTCATTTGTTCCGCTGTATTTCGCTTACGTGCGCCCATCTTATACTATTCTTTACTTCCTGTTACCAGAGTGACCTCTAAACGTTCTTGTTGGTGCAAATTCACCTAGTTTATGACCCACCATATTTTCTGTTACATAAACCGGGATGAACTTGTTGCCGTTGTGCACAGCGATAGTCAAGCCCACGAATTCCGGTGTGATCATTGAAGCTCTTGACCAAGTCTTGATCACTGCTTTCTTCTGAGAGCTCTGTGCTTCAATTACCCTTTGCATTAGCTTGTAATGCACAAATGGTGGTTTCTTTAATGATCTACTCATTGCTCAGGTTATTTCTTTCTTCTTTCAATAATGTGTCGGTTCGACTTCTTCTTCTTAGACCTCGTTTTGAATCCTTTCGAAGGAATACCGTTACGTGATCTTGGCTGTCCACCTCCGGCACGTCCTTCACCACCACCCATTGGGTGATCGACTGGGTTCATTGCCATTGGTCTGGTTCTTGGTCTTCTACCCAACCATCTTGAACGACCCGCTTTACCACTCCTCAACAACTGGTGCTCACCATTAGATACAACACCAACTGTTGCTTTGCAGGTTAGCAAGATCATTCTTGTTTCACCTGAAGGCAGCTTAATGATTGCGTACTTGCCGTCTCTTGCATTTAGCGTAGCGTATGAACCTGCACTTCTCGCAATCTTAGCACCTTGGTTAGGAGCCATTTCAATATTGTGAATCTGAGTTCCCAATGGGATGTCTGCTAGATATAGCGTGTTGCCTACATCTGGGGTAGCTGACTTTCCTGACATCACTTTCTGACCAACTTTAAGTTTAGCCGGAGCAATGATGTACCTCTTCTCTCCATCTTCGTATTCAACCAAAGCAATACGTGCAGATCTGTTCGGATCGTACTCAATGGTTAGTACAGTAGCAGCTACATCTTCTTTGTCTCTTTTGAAGTCAATGATTCTGTACTTCTGCTTATGACCACCACCGATGTATCGCATGGTCATGCGACCCTGATTGTTTCTACCACCTGACTTTTTCTTACCAACGGTCAAGCTCTTGTGCGGCTTGTTCGTAGTGATTGTTTCGAAATCACTAACGATCTTGTGTCGTTGGCCAGGTGTAACCGGTTTTAATTTCCTAACTCCCATCGGTCTTTATCTTAAATGTTGCTGTAAAAGTCGATTACGTCACCTTCCGCCAGTGTAACAACTGCCTTCTTAACGTGCTTCGTTCTTCCCTTTAGCAAGCCGACTCTTGTGTACCTTGTTTTATTCTTTCCACCGATGACCATTGTGTTCACATCTTCCACCGTAACACCGTACATCTTCTCGATCTCTTTCTTGATCTCGATCTTGTTAGCCGAACGCTCTACGATGAAGCCATACCGGTTGAACTTTTCAGTCTGGCCGGTCATCTTCTCTGTAATTACAGGCTTTACAATAATGCTCATCAGTTCTTACTTAAATGATTCTTCAATTTTCGCTACCGAAGATTCCGTAAGCAGCACATTGTCCGCATAAAGAATCTCATAAGTACCTAATTTAGAGGTGGTTACAACCTCTGCTCCCTTCAAATTTCGGGACGACAAAGATATATTTTTATCCTCTTCACCAAGTATTAGCAATGTCTTTTTCCCAGAAAGGCTAAGGTTATCAAGGATTTGAGCAAATTCCTGCGTCTTTGGAGTGTCCATGTTGAAATCCTCCAATACCAAGATGCCGCCTTCCTCTTTCGCCTTATAAGAAAGCGCAGATTTCCTAGCCAAAGAACGAACCTTCTTGTTCACCTTCTGATTGTACAATCTAGGTTTAGGACCGAAAGCTGTACCTCCACCTCTTCTCGTAGGCGACTTGATACTACCAGCTCGCGCTGTACCCGTACCCTTCTGCTTCTTGATCTTTCTTGTTGAACCATTGATCTCGGCTCTCTCCTTAGATGAAGCAGTACCCGCTCTCATGTAAGCCTGGTACCTTTTTACATCCAACCAGATCGCATGATCGTTCGGTTCAATGCCAAAGATTGACGGGTCAAGTTTGACTTTCTTCTTGGTGTCCTTACCCTTTGTATTTTTTACAACTACTTCCATCGTGTAGCTTATTTCTCAATTAGTACATAAGACCCCTTAGCACCAGGTACTGCACCCTTAACAACAATCAGATTGTTCTCCGGATATACCTTAACCACTCTCAGGTTCTGAACCTTCACTTTCGCATTACCTGTCTGTCCTGCCATTCTCATTCCCTTCATTACTCTTGAAGGCGTAGAAGCTGCACCAATAGAACCAGGAGCTCTGTTTCTGTTGTGCTGACCGTGTGTTGCATCACCTACTCCGGCAAATCCATGGCGTTTAACAACGCCCTGGAAACCCTTTCCTTTAGATGTGCCACTCACGTCAACGAATTCACCTTCTTCGAATAAGTCAACCGTTACAAGATCACCTGGTTGCTTCTCTTCTTCGAACTGCTCGAATTCAACAAGCTTATGCTTAGGTGAAGTCTTAGTTTTTGCGAAATGACCCTGCATCGCTTTGCTGGTATTCTTTTCCTTCTTCTCACCGTAACCCAACTGAATAGCAGAGTAACCGTCTTTCTCTTCAGTCTTCACTTGCGTTACAACACAAGGACCAGCTTCCAGCACTGTACATGGAATGTTCTTACCATTCTCATCGTACACGCTTGTCATTCCTACTTTCTTTCCAATTAATCCAGGCATGGTTTCCTAGTTTATACTTTGATCTCAACATCAACACCACTTGGTAGTTCGAGCTTCATAAGCGCGTCAACCGTTTTGGATGTTGAGCTGTAGATATCAATCAATCTTTTATAAGAGCACAACTGAAACTGTTCTCTCGATTTCTTGTTCACGTGAGGTGATCGTAGTACCGTATAAATCCTCTTGTGCGTTGGTAGTGGAATTGGCCCACTAACCACTGCACCCGTTGACTTTACAGTCTTCACAATTCTCTCAGCCGACTTATCAACGAGGTTGTAGTCGTACGATCTTAGTTTTATGCGAATCTTCTGACTCATTTCAATTTCAATTATGCTTCAACCTTTCCTTTTACCTTGGCGATTACTTCCTCGGCCAAGTTCTTAGGCAATTGCTCATAGTGCGAGAACTCCATAGTAGAAGTTGCACGACCAGAAGAAATCGTTCTAAGCGATGTAACGTATCCGAACATTTCAGACAGTGGTACTTTGGCTTTTACAACCTTGGCGCCTGCCCTGTCATCCATACCTTCAACCTGACCCCTTCTTCTGTTAAGGTCACCAACGATATCACCCATGTTCTCTTCAGGAGTAACTACTTCTAGCTTCATCATTGGCTCAAGAAGCACTGGGTTTGCTTTTGGAAGTGATTCCTTATAGCCCAACTTAGCTGCCAATTCAAAGGATAGCTGATCCGAATCCACTGCGTGGAACGAACCGTCAAATAATGTCACCTTCAACGAATCAATTGGGTAACCAGCAAGAACACCATTCTGCATAGCATCCTTGAAACCTTTCTCAACAGAAGGAATGAATTCTCTAGGGATGTTACCACCCTTAATATTGTTTACAAACTCCAGTCCTTCTTTCGTTTCATCCTCAACAGGCTCTACCTTAAACTGGATGTCTGCGAACTTACCACGACCACCCGTCTGCTTCTTGTAGATCTCTCTATGCTCTGCAGAACCACTGATCGCTTCCTTGTATGCCACCTGTGGCGCACCCTGGTTCAATTCAACCTTGAATTCTCTCTTCATACGATCGATGATAATCTCCAAGTGAAGTTCACCCATTCCAGAGATCACCGTCTGGCCAGAATCTTCATCCGTCTTTACTGTAAAGGTTGGATCTTCCTCAGAAAGCTTGCCAAGTGCAACACCCATCTTATCTACATCAGCTTGCGTCTTAGGCTCAACAGCAACACCGATCACAGGATCCGGGAAAGTCATTGACTCAAGAACGATAGGTGCATTCTCAGCACATAGGGTATCACCTGTACGGATATCTTTAAATCCTACACCTGCACCGATATCACCAGCCTCGATCGATTCGATTGAGTTCTGCTTGTTAGAGTGCATCTGGAAGATTCTTGAAATTCTTTCCTTCTTGCTTGTTCTTGGATTGTACACATAAGAACCTGCATCCAGTTTTCCTGAGTACGCTCTAAAGAAGCACAACCTACCCACGAATGGGTCAGTAGCAATTTTAAATGCAAGTCCGGAGAATGGCTCAGAAGCTTCAGGCTTTCTAGACTCCTCTTCATCAGTCTTAGGATTCACACCAACGATTGCATCGATGTCAACTGGAGAAGGAAGGAAGGTCATAACCGCGTCAAGTACAGTTTGAACACCTTTATTCTTAAACGCAGTTCCACAAAGCATAGGAGTGATCTCCATAGAAATGGTAGCCTTACGAATTGCATTCAGCATTTCCTCCTCAGTAATTGAGTTAGGATCTTCGAAGAACTTCTCCATCAAAGCTTCATCCTGCTCAGCAACTGCTTCAATAAGATATTCTCTCCACTGATCAACTGTACTTTTCAAATCTTCAGGAATGTCAACCACTTCATAAGTCATACCCTGATCTTCCTCATTCCAGATGATCGCCTGTACGTTAATAAGGTCAACTACTCCTTTAAAATCCGCTTCAGCACCAATCGGCACCTGAAGTGGAACGGGCTTAGCACCAAGTCTATCTTTTACCTGCTCAACAACGCTGAAGAAATCAGCACCAGAACGGTCCATCTTATTAACGAATCCGATTCTTGGCACCTTATACTTATCAGCCTGTCTCCATACAGTTTCAGACTGAGGCTCAACACCACCAACAGCGCAGAAAAGTGCAACAGCACCATCCAGCACACGAAGTGAACGCTCTACCTCAACTGTAAAGTCAACGTGTCCAGGTGTATCAATGATGTTCACTTTATACTCCTGATCTCTGTACTTCCAGAAGCAAGTTGTTGCAGCAGAAGTAATGGTAATACCTCTCTCCTGCTCCTGCTCCATCCAGTCCATTGTAGCAGCACCATCGTGTACCTCACCAATCTTGTGCGTAAGACCTGTATAATAAAGTATACGCTCAGTGGTAGTCGTCTTACCGGCATCAATGTGTGCCATGATACCGATGTTCCTTGTATAAGTAAGATCTCTTGCCATTACTTCTAACCCTTAAAATCTGAAATGACTGAATGCCTTATTGGCTTCAGCCATCCTGTGTGTATCTTCTTTCTTCTTAAATGCGGCACCTTCTTCTTTATGTGCTGCGATAATCTCTGCTGCCAGCTTCTGACCCATTGATTTTTCGTTACGCTTTCTTGCGTATCCGATCAACCACTTTGTACCTAGAGAAACCTTTCTGGCCTGTCTAACTTCCTGCGGAATCTGGAAAGTTGCACCACCTACTCTTCGACTCCTTACTTCAACCTGTGGTGTTACATTTTCCAATGCTTTCTTCCATATCTCCAGTCCGTTCTCTTTGGTCTTCTCTTCTACAATTGCAATTGCATCATAGAATACCTTGAATGCCATGCTCTTCTTACCATCAAGCATCAAGTTGTTCACGAACTTTGTTACCTCGATGTCGTTAAACTTCGGGTCAGGTAATAATCTTCTTGCTTTAGCTCTTGACTTTCTCATCTAGCAGCTTATTTTTTTGGTCTCTTCGTACCGTATTTTGATCTTCTTTGTGTACGACCTTCAACACCAGCTGTGTCCAATGCACCCCTTACAATGTGATACCTCACACCAGGCAAATCCTTCACCCTGCCACCTCTTACAAGTACAATAGAGTGCTCCTGCAAGTTGTGACCTTCACCCGGGATATAGGCGTTTACCTCTTTTTGGTTGGTAAGCCTTACCCTGGCTACTTTTCGCATCGCTGAGTTTGGCTTTTTAGGTGTGGTCGTATACACCCTCACGCACACTCCGCGTCTCTGTGGACAAGAGTCTAAAGCAGCAGATTTACTCTTCTTACTTAGCTGCTTTCTACCCTTCCTAACTAACTGTTGTATAGTAGGCATATCTTAATTTTAGTACGTTCTACCCCCAATTTTTGGGGATGCAAAAATACAAGAATTATTTGTTAATCCAATACCCTGTGATAGAAATTTGCACCCGCGGAAAGTCCTGCTAAAATTAGGAATCCACGGGAATTCAAGAACCGTGATTTTTTACCTTTGGGCCATGATCCTAAACGACCTTAATGAAGCCCAAAGAGCAGCCGTTGAAAACACGGAAGGACCGTCAATGGTTATTGCCGGTGCAGGATCAGGTAAAACAAGGGTGCTCACCTACCGAATTGCATACCTACTCTTACAGAAAGTAGACCCCTTCTCCATCCTGGCGCTGACCTTTACCAATAAAGCAGCCAAAGAGATGCAGGCACGTATCGTTAAGCTCGTAGGCTCAGGAGAGGCAAGAAACATATGGATGGGCACCTTCCACTCCATCTTCGCCAGAATACTGAGAATTGAATCTGATAGAATAGGCTATCCACCCAATTTCACCATATACGATACTGATGATTCCAAAAGTCTGCTCAAAACCATTATCAAAGAGTATAACCTGGACGATAAGATCTACAAGCCCGGTGTTGTTCTTCACAGAATCTCTTCCGCTAAATCAAATCTGATATCCGCAGCAGCTTACCTGAACAACGTTGACATACAAGCGGAAGATCGCCAGGCAGGACGACCAAAGATCGCAGACATTTATATGGAGTATGAGAAAAGATGCTTCCGTGCCTCTGCAATGGATTTTGATGATCTCCTATATAAGACCAACGTTTTGCTTCGGGATCACGCGGACATATTACATAAGTACCAGCATCGTTTCAGATATATTCTGGTAGATGAGTATCAGGACACAAACTATTCACAGTACCTTATCGTAAAGAAACTTGCTGCCATGCACGAAAACATCTGTGTGGTTGGAGATGATGCACAGAGTATCTACGCGTTTAGGGGAGCCAACATTCAGAACATCCTGAACTTCAGAAAGGATTATCCCGATGTAAAGACCTTCAAGCTGGAACAGAATTACCGCTCCACAAAGAACATTGTAAATGCTGCCAATAGCATTATAGCTAAGAACCAAGATCAGATCAAAAAGGATGTTTGGACACAAAATGACGCAGGTAATCGGGTCAAAGTCCACAAAGCGATCTCGGATAATGAAGAAGGCAGCTTCATTGCAGGTACCGTTTTCGAAGTAATGCAACAAAAGCAGGCGCATCCTAAAGATTTCGCTGTCTTGTACAGAACGAACGCGCAATCCAGAGCGATTGAAGAAGCCCTCCGAAGAAGAAATATCAGTTACAGGATTTACGGTGGACTCTCTTTCTATCAGCGAAAAGAAATCAAGGACATCCTCGCCTACTTCAGATTAGCTACCAATCCAGCAGATGAAGAAGCCTTCAAGCGAGTAGTCAATTATCCCGCCAGAGGTATTGGAAAGACATCGTTAGAGCGATTAGTGATTGCATCCAACAAACACGACAAACCCATTTGGGAGATCATCGGAAATCTGGATGGCTACCAGGTACCTGTCAATAACTCCATCAAGAAAAAGTTATCAGATTTCAGAACGATGATCGAGAGCTTCCATGTTCAACTGGATAAGAAGGACGCTTACGACCTGGGGAGCGACATTGCAAGTGCATCAGGAATACTGAAAGACCTATACACAGATAAGACTCCGGAAGGGATTAGCCGATACGAGAACATTCAGGAACTTCTTAACGGTTTGAAAGAATTTTCGGAAAACAAGGAAACGGAAGACCAGGTTCGCACGCTACCAGAGTTCATGGCAGACGTTGCGCTACTAACAGACGCAGACAATGACGATCCAAAAAACAATGATGTGGTATCGCTGATGACCATTCATGCTGCAAAAGGCCTTGAGTTCCCTTATGTGTTCGTTACAGGACTGGAGGAGAACCTCTTCCCGAGTCAGATGGCTTTAATGAGCAGGACTGAACTTGAAGAAGAGCGCAGACTGTTCTATGTGGCACTTACCCGAGCCGAACAACAGGTGTACTTGTCTTATGCCACATCGAGGTATCGCTGGGGTAACCTGATCTATTGTGAACCCAGCCGGTTTCTTGAAGAACTGGATGAAGCGTTCGTGGAACATGCAGGTGCAGGACTACGATCAAAACCCCGCGGTTCGGCTGCCCGTGAATTTGAAAGCAAAGGCACACCGGTTAAGACCATCCACAACCTCAAAAAGAAGAAACTGGTTAAAACAACCAACCCTGGCACCAATGCTCCTGGGGAAATTGCACGGGTTGCAGTTGGCAACCAGGTTAAACATGCGAAATTCGGCATTGGCACAGTGATGGAAGTAGAAGGAGACTTCCCGGAGCAAAAAGCCACCATCCAATTCGATAAGAACGGAAAGAAGCAGCTTCTGTTAAAATTTGCCAAGCTCGAAATACTGAGCTGATTCCATCGTATTGAATTATTACATTTGACCTATGAAAGGAGAGATACCGGTATTAGAATCGGAAGCTAAGGACTACAATAGTAGGAGACCACAGATGGTTATTCCCGAATATGGAAGGAATATCCAGAAGATGGTGGAGTTCGCGTTTTCAGTAACTGATCGCGAAGAAAGAAACCAGGTAGCCAAGGCTATCATTAATGTGATGGGGAACCTAAATCCCCACCTACGTGATGTGCCAGATTTCAAGCACAAGCTTTGGGATCACTTGTTCATCATATCTAACTACCAATTGGATGCAGACTCTCCGTATCCTAAACCAGAGCCGGAAGTCATCAATGAGAAACCAGAACGGGTAGACTATCCGCAGAGCAAGATCCGATTCAAACACTATGGAAAAATTGTTCAGTCGTTGATCCAGAAGGCGTGTGAAACGGAAGATGAAAAGGAGAAGCAGGAGATGACGCATGCCATTGCCAACCTGATGAAGAAATCCTATCTGGTGTGGAACAAAGACTCTGTTGATGACGATGTGATACTCGGAGATCTATCCAGTATGTCGGATGGAAAGCTGACCATCGCATCAGATTTTGAGCTTGACTCAACACCTGAAATACTATCAAAGAATAAGCCTAAAGGTGGTTTCTCTCAGGCAAACAAGAAGCGCCACCACGGTAAAAAACGTAAGAACAGAAGATAGCACTAGCTAATGGGAACATTTGTCGTTGAAGGCGGTCATCAACTCAAAGGGGAAGTTCAACCTCAGGGCGCCAAAAACGAAGCACTTCAAATCCTTTGCGCAGTTCTGCTCACGGCAGAGCCAGTTACCATTCACAACATTCCTGACATTCGAGATGTCAACAAGTTAATTGACTTGTTGGGCGATCTTGGTGTGAAGGTTCAGAAGGTAGGCAAAGGATCATACCGCTTCGAATCGGATGACGTGAACGTTGATTTCTTTAAAAGCCAAACCTTTAAACAGAAGGGAGCAGCGCTGCGAGGATCGGTAATGATCCTTGGTCCAATGTTAGGTAGATTTGGAAGAGCTGCCATGCCGAAACCTGGTGGTGATAAAATCGGAAGGCGAAGGCTTGACACTCACTTTCTGGGATTCAAGAAGCTTGGTGCAGAATTCACTTATGATGATAAGGCGAGCTTCTACGAGGTGACAGGCAATCCACTGAAAGGTGCATACATCCTGCTAGATGAAGCTTCAGTAACCGGAACAGCAAACATTGTAATGGCTGCTGTATTGGCAGAAGGAACCACCACTATCTATAACGCAGCGTGTGAACCTTACTTGCAGCAGCTATGTAAGATGCTGGTAAGCATGGGAGCCAACATTTCGGGGATCGGTTCAAATCTCCTTACTATTGAAGGAGTTGATGAGCTGAGTGGCTGCGAACACACCATGCTTCCAGACATGATCGAGATCGGTTCTTTTATCGGTCTTGCAGCCATGACAAGATCAGAAATAACGATCAAGAATGTCTCGTACGATAACCTGGGTGTAATACCCAATGTATTCCGAAGACTTGGCATAAAAATTGAGCAACAAGGAGACGATCTCCTGATACCTGCACAAGATGGGTACGAGATCGAATCGTTCATTGACGGATCCATTTTAACCATTGCAGACGCTCCGTGGCCAGGGCTAACTCCCGACCTATTGAGTGTTATTCTGGTGGTAGCCACCCAAGCAAAAGGTAACGTACTCATACACCAAAAGATGTTTGAGAGCCGTTTATTCTTTGTCGATAAATTGATCGATATGGGCGCACAGATCATACTTTGTGATCCCCACCGAGCAGCGGTCAATGGATTGGATTTTAAAACACAATTACGAGGTATTGAAATGACCTCACCTGATATCAGAGCTGGTGTCTCGCTCCTTATTGCCGCACTATCGGCCAAGGGAAAAAGTACGATACACAACATCGAACAAATTGATCGGGGTTATCAGGAAATAGACAAACGACTCATTGCGCTTGGTGCACAAATCGAACGGGTGAGTCATTAAAGACAAGATTTATGAAAACGTTGCAAAGATCAGGTTGGGCAGTTATCATTGCGTTGATCCTATGTGGTAGTGCTTACGCACAAAAACCAACCGTTGGCCTGAATATTGGCAACAAGGCGCCTGAGTTAAGCTTTAAGAACCCGGATGGAAAAACCATGTCGCTTTCCAAGCTTAAGGGCAAGTACGTTCTTATTGATTTCTGGGCTTCGTGGTGCGGTCCATGCCGAATGGAGAATCCAAACGTTGTTAGGGTTTACAAGAAATACAAGGACGCTAAGTTTAATGACGGAAAAGGATTTGAGGTATTCTCCGTTTCATTGGATAAAGGCAAGGCTCAATGGAAAAATGCGATTGCGAAAGATAAACTGGTATGGCCTTACCACATCAGTGATCTGAAAGGATGGAGCTCCGGATTGGCAGCCAAGTACAAGATCAACTCTATACCTGCCAGCTTCCTTATTAATCCCAAGGGAATCATCGTTGCGAAAAGTGCCCCGGGGACGATGAAGCTTAGAGGCAAAGATTTAGACAGACAGCTTGACAAGTACATCAAGGCACTGTAATCAAGACAATAACAGTACAAAAAGGCAGGGATTTCCTGCCTTTTTTAATTTTGGCAGGTTTCAAGCTGCCAATTTGACTTGAATATGGCTTTGGCAGGTAAGTTGAGGAACCAAATAGCAGTAAAACAACATTTATGATCAACGAAGAAGAAAAGCCCGTTGAAGAGCAGGAAGAAACCGTGGAAGAACAGGGTGAAGAGAGCAAGGAGGAGCAGCCAAATGAAGAAACATCTGGCGATGCTGACGCTAAGTTCAATGAGTTGAATGAAAAGTACGTTAGGTTGTACTCGGAGTTTGACAACTACAGAAAGCGTACGATCAAAGAACGAAGTGATCTTATCAAAACAGCCACCGAGGACCTTATGGTTGCCTTACTTCCTGTTTTGGATGATTTTGACCGCGCCCAGCAGAACATGGATGAGAAAGCCGACTTTCAGGCGCTTAAGGATGGTGTGGATTTGATGCAAGGCAAACTGAAGCAGATATTAACCCAACAAGGGCTTGCGGAAATTGAATCTGCCATAGGAGAGGAAATGGATATAGAAAAGCACGAGGCCGTTACTCGGATTCCTGCCCCTGACAAAAAACTGAAAGGCAAGATCGTTGATGAGGTTGAGAAAGGATACTTACTAAAGGAAAAGGTCATCCGGTATACTAAAGTTGTTGTAGGTGAGTAAGAAAGATTATTACGAAATACTAGGCGTAAGCAAGGGTGCCTCGGATGAGGAGATCAAGAAGGCTTACCGGAAGATGGCCATGAAGTATCACCCTGATCGCAATCCGGGCGATGAGGCAGCCGAAGCCAAATTTAAAGAGGCGGCAGAAGCTTATGATGTCTTAAGCGACTCTCAGAAAAAAGCCAAGTACGATCAATTTGGTCATGCTGCCTTTGATGGTGCTGGTGGATTTAGTGGTGGTGGCATGAACATGGAAGATATCTTCTCCCAGTTCGGTGACATCTTTGGCAGTGCGTTTGGCGGTTTCGGAGGATTCGGAGGCGGTGGAGGTAGCGGTCGCCAAAGAAAATACAAGGGATCAAATCTTCGGATTAAAGTAAAACTTACCCTCGAGGAGATTGCTTCTGGTACTAGCAAGAAGATCAAGGTAAAGAAGCTGGTCAACGCACCCGGTGTGAAATTCGGAAGTTGTGGTACGTGTGGCGGGTCAGGTGTGCAAATGCGGGTTTCGAATACGATCCTTGGAAGGATGCAAACCCAGACTACCTGTAGTACGTGTAATGGTACTGGACAGGTGATCACGGATCGACCCAGTGGTGCAGATGAACACGGACAAACACGCGAAGATGATCTCATCTCGCTCGATATTCCAGCAGGTGTTGAAGATGGTATGCAGCTATCTGTTGCGGGTAAAGGAAACGAAGGACCGTACAATGGTGTGAATGGTGATCTGATAGTCGTTATCGAAGAAACACCGCATGAATTCTTCAAGCGGGAAGGCAACAACCTGATACTGGAGCATTTCATTTCGTTTCCGGAAGCAGCCCTTGGAACCTCAGCGGAGATACCTACCCTTTCCGGAAAAGCAAAGATCAAGATCGATGCCGGTACGCAAGGCGGCAAGATTCTGCGATTGAAGGGAAAAGGCATTCCAAACCTTGAAGGATATGGAACCGGAGATCTATTGGTGCACCTTAACGTATGGACACCAAAGAATCTGAGCCCTGAAGAAAAAGCGTTCTTTGAGAAGGCACTTGAATCCGAAAACTTTGTTCCGAAGCCAGATGGAAAACATAAAGGCTTCTTTGACCGCGTTAAAGAAATGTTCTCTTAATTAGCGTTGTGTCGGTCCTAACGGTTTCCAATATCAGCAAGCAGTATGAAGGCCATCAGGCTTTGAGTAATGTATCAATTGCCGTGGAACAAGGATCCATTTTTGGATTGCTCGGCCCTAACGGGGCTGGAAAAACCACGCTGATAAGGATCATTAATCAGATCATCTTTGCGGATCAAGGCAATATTCAATTCAGTGGAGAGGCGCTGGCTCCTAAGCACGTGGAGCTAATTGGTTACCTGCCCGAGGAAAGGGGATTGTACAGAAAGATGAAGGTTGGTGAGCAGGCCATGTACCTGGCCCGATTGAAAGGGATGTCTAAGCAGGATGCAAAGACCGAACTGAAAAAATGGTTTGAGAAGTTTGAAATTTCAGATTGGTGGGACAAGAAAGTAGAAGAGCTATCCAAGGGTATGGCCCAAAAAGTACAATTCATTGTTACTGTCCTTCACAGACCCAAACTACTGATCCTTGATGAACCGTTCAGTGGATTCGACCCCATTAATACCAACCTGATCAAACAGGAGATTGAAGAACTCCGACAGGAAGGAACCACTGTTATCTTTTCTACGCATAACATGGGTTCTGTTGAAGAGATTTGTGATCACATTGCGTTGATCAATAACTCTGAAAAACTCCTGGATGGACCTATCAACAAAATCCGTGAGGAATTTGGCGGCAACATGTATCAGGTCAAGTTCAAGGGCAACCTGATCGCCTTTACCAATGCCCTCTGGACAGGAGCACGCATTGAAGAAAAAGAATCTGTGAACGAGCACACGCATATAGTAACCGTTGAACTGCTGGATGATTTCACATTGAACAGCTTGCTAGGCAATGTGATGCAGCATGTAGAGATCATGTCAGTAACCGAATTGCTTCCATCAATCAACGACATCTTCATTGAGACGGTAAAAAAGTCGAATGAGGTTGAAACGGAGGAGGTAGACCATGGGTAAGATTGGACTGATCATACAGCGGGAGTTTACCACGAGGGTGAAGAAGAAGTCCTTCATCATCATGACCATTCTTGCACCCGTATTGATTGCTGGAATGATGACCTCCATTCTTTACGCAGTTATCAATAAGAAAGAAAAGCAAGTCATTGAAGTAGTTGACGAAACCGGACATTTCGATCAATACCTGGACGATACAAAGAACATTACCTACCGAACGAACTACGCGGATAAACCTTCGGCATCAGAGAAGCTTCATAGCAGCGATTTCAATACCATATTGTATATCCCGCGAAACTTCCCACACGGAGGCATCCAAATCATCTCAAAGGAACAGCCCAGCGCCACCACCACGTTCACATTAAAGAAACACATTCGAAATGTGATCGAAGACCGCATTCTGGATGAAGAATTCAATGTGACACGTAAGCAATTAGCGGCACGCGTTCCTGACTTCGTTGTGCAGTCGTACAAGCAGAAGAAGGATGGAAGCATGGAAATGAAATCTGAGGTAGGCAGCTACATTATTGGGATGGTGCTCTCTTTGGTGATCTATATGTTCATTTTTATGTACGGAGTTCAAGTAATGCGCGGTGTTATTGAGGAAAAAACGAACCGCATCGTTGAGATACTGGCAAGCAGTATCAGACCAGTGCAACTCATGTTCGGAAAGATCATTGGTATCGGGCTTGTTAGTTTGACGCAGTTCCTGGTGTGGGGAATACTTGGTGCTATCCTCACCTCAGTTGGAACCTTCGCAGTTACTAAGGCGTCTGGACTTACACCAGAACAGATTGAAGCCTTCAACCCCAATGCTGTACAGGGACAACAAATGAACGATGTTGCTGGTGCAGAGTTCTTCGAGTATATAGGTCACGTAGATCTGCTAGGAATTTTCAGTTCGTTCCTTGTGTTTTTTATAGGGGGTTATCTCCTCTACTCGGCCATCTTTGGCGCTATCGGTGCAGCGGTGGATAATGAAACCGATACGCAACAATTTATGTTACCGGTTTCACTTCCATTGATTGGTTCTATCGTGCTTTCCATGAGCTTCGTTATGAACGATCCTAACGGAATGATCTCTAAAGTGATATCGATCTTCCCACTCACCTCACCCATCGCGATGATGGTAAGACTACCCTACGGTGTACCACCATGGGAGCTGTACCTCTCTATGGGATTATTGGTGATCACAGCTATTGGGGTGACCATTTTAGCCGCCCGTGTGTACAAAGCGGGAATTCTCCTATATGGCAGAAAGCCAACGTTTAAGGACATGTTTAAGTGGATGCGCAAAGCTCGCTAACTGAATTGTGGCACCATTTCTGTGTACTATTTTTTAACTTTTAAAAAATTTGAGCCATGGCCAAGATTCTGGTAATAGATGACGAGAAAGCGATTAGAAATACCCTGAAAGATATTCTGGAGTACGAGAAGTTTGAAGTAGCTGAAGCTGAAGATGGCTTGTCGGGAATCGAAATGTTGAAGAACAACAAGTACGATGTTGTATTGTGTGATATCAAGATGCCTAAGATGGACGGCATGGAAGTGCTGGAAAGGGTTGAGATAGTTGCTGGGGATACTCCGGTAGTTATGATCTCAGGGCATGGAACAATTGATACCGCAGTTGATGCTCTAAAGAAGGGTGCTTACGATTACATAGCGAAGCCGCTTGACCTTAACCGCTTGTTGGTTACGGTGAGAAATGCACTTGACAGAACAGAACTGGTTCAGGAAACAAAGAAGCTTCGAAAGAAGGTGCACAAATCGAAAACCGTAGATATTATTGGTGAAAGCAAGCCTATTGAGGAAGTGAAGGGGATGATTGACAAAGTTGGCCCCACTGACTCAAGGGTATTGATCACCGGAGGAAACGGTACAGGTAAGGAGCTTGTTGCGAGAAGTCTGCACGAATCGTCAGAAAGAGCGAAGGCACCTTTCGTTGAGGTGAACTGTGCAGCCATTCCAGGAGAGCTTATTGAGAGTGAGTTATTCGGTCACGAGAAAGGTTCTTTTACGGGAGCGGTTAAACAACGTAAGGGAAAGTTCGAAGTAGCTGAGGGTGGCACCATCTTCCTTGATGAGATTGGCGACATGAGCCTTTCCGCTCAAGCCAAAGTGCTTAGGGCACTGCAGGAAAACAAGATCACCCGAGTGGGTGGCGAAAAAGACATCAGCGTAAATGTTCGTGTACTTGCTGCTACCAACAAAGACCTTAGAGAAGAGATCAACGAGGGAAGGTTCCGGGAGGATCTTTACCACAGGCTAGGTGTGATCCTTATTCACGTCCCTGCGCTGAACGACCGTAAGGATGACATTCCGTTGCTGGCAGATCACTTCGCTGCAATGATAACCGAAGAGCAAGGTTTACCTGAAAAAGAATTCGCTGCCGATGCATACAAGGAATTGAAGGCTATCGACTGGACCGGCAACATCCGTGAGCTACGCAATATGATTGAGCGATTGCTCATCCTATGCGACAAGAAGATCACTGGTAAGGATGTGAAAATGTATGCCAATCCAAAGGGGTAGAAGTCTGGTAATGCAACTATTGGTGGTTTGGGTTCGTCTGTAGTACAAACGAACAATAAACCAACCACTAATGCGAATTTCTCTCCTATCTATTACAGCAGCCATTGCTGTTTCATTTTCCGTTAAAGTAAATGCCCACACTGTGCAGTTCGCGCATTGTATGAGGTGTTGTCAGGTTATTCTTTATGCTGAGCACTGGCATGGAACGCAATCTCCACCAGCCCCATTGAGCCTGCAGATAACCATCAATGGTCAAACAACAACCGATACCATTGATGCAGTCATGCAGTACATAGATGTACCGCTGGCACAATTGCCCTGCTCGGATTCAGTAGGGGTTATCTCTGCTTGTCCAAATCAAGCCAACACCTATGACGATTGGTGGGAATACAGAATCCCAGGCATCAATTGCGGTGATACCGTAACCATTACTGTTGTTGCAGGTCTTAACACTGCAGCGCAAGATGGATGCAGTGCCCTGCCCGCTACCTCAATATCCTTCATCGCTTGCGCCAACTCAAAACCACACCCGGCAATCAACGCTCCAGATACAGTCTGTCAAAACGCAAGCGTATCATTCAACGATGCAACAACGCAGAGCTTTTCGGGTCTGGCCAATTGGCAATGGGATGTACTGGATAATCAGGTGATCAATTACACCACGCAAAATATGTCTCACACATTTGCCGGAACCGGTACGTTTCCTGTGCAGTTGATCGTTCAGGATAATTATGGCTGTATTGATAGTGTCACCCATACTATTACCGTAGAAAATTGCACAGGCCTGGAAGACATTTCCTACACGGCTATGGATATATTCCCTTTACCAGCGGACGATCATATCATCGTAAGTACTGGTGTTAATAGCGCTCCGTCAATGGAATTACAGGTACTTACGCTGGATGGAAGATTGGTACTACAGACCAATTTGAATAAGGGCACGAATCGGATAAATGTTCAAACCCTGAGCCAGGGATATTACCTGATGAATATCCGCAATCGCGGTACGATTCTTCAATCTGAGAAGTTAATTATCAGTCGATAATTTTCATTTGAACGCGTAAGAAACATCATTATATACACACTCGAAAGACCAATATTGTTGGTCTTTCTTGTTTTACATCCATAAAGGTCGGGTAAGAACGGAGTCAAATCGATTGTTATTTGATCTATTTATACATGAACTTCATCAACGGAAGTTGATGAAACCAAGGGGTCACAAGCTTTTCCGCGATGTTTGTGCAACCTTCTTGGGTTCATCTTCGTCCTTATATTAACCAACCGAACCTATCAACATGAAAAAGTTACTCCGCATTGCGTCAGCTCTTTTGGCACTCTCCACATTACCTCTTACTCTTAACGCACACTCTGTACAGGTGGCTTACTGTAGCAGTTGTACTGAGTTTAAAATATACGTTGAACACTGGCACGGAACTGCTTCTGTAACCAGCACAACAATGACATTCAACGTTACTGTTAATGGTGTAACCACAACACAAACTTTGGTTCCTGTGGCCAATCATCAGAACATTCCGGTAGGACAACTACCCTGTTCTGATACACTGGTGCCCTTCGCATCTTGTGCCCCACAAGCCAATACGTATAATGACTGGATGGAATTCAGTTTTCCGAATGTAGTTTGTGGTGACACCGTACAGGTAACCGTGGTTGCCGGAAACACTGCTTTCTCAGCAGATGGTTGTACCATGTTCCCTGCCACTACTCCAACCTTTAGCATTCCATGTGATTCGGTAACCACTCCGATCACCGTTTCGGATCAAACAGTATGTGAAGGAGATTCATTTGCAGCTATCACCTTTCCAACATTCCCGGGAATCACATTCTCCTGGACAAACAATGATACTTTGATAGGATTGGGATCTGGAGGAAACGGAAACATCCCCGGCTTTCCTTCTAGCCAGGTTGATTCAACCAGAACAGGAACCGTTAGGGTAATGTATGGTTGCAGGGATACGACTTTTGATCTTACGGTATTGAATGGACCTACACCCAAATTCGGAGTAACACCATTCTGTCAGGGAGAAACCATTTACTTGTGGGATTCCAGTTACGCAGATGTGGTCTCCTGGGATTGGGACTATGGCAATAATAGCACCACTGACGATACCGTGCAGAACCCAGCATATTTGGGTGGTAGCGGTCCACATATCATAAGGCTAACCGTAACCGATTCAACCGGGTGTTCCAACTATCTGGTTGATACGCTAACCATTGTGTCTCAACCTCAGCCTACAGCGGCAATTCAATCTGTGGACACCGTTTGCGTCAACAACTCGTTCAGTCTGGTAAACATATCTACGGTAGGTAGTCCGGGAACCATTACCGGTTGGGCTTGGGATATTCTGGATAACAATGTGATAGACTATACCACACAGAATGCCTCCCATACCTTTACAACACCTGGGGCATACACGGTCCAAACGATTGTAACCACTGGAGATGGGTGTCAAGACTCTACATCAAAAGTGATACATGCTATTACGTGTACGGGCATTAACGAGTTTAATGCATCTACCATTAGCACGTGGCCTAACCCAGCGAAGGAGGTAATTCATATTACTTTCGAACAGGCAACTGCACAGCAGGCCACAGCACAACTTCTGGACATGTCTGGTAGATTGATTCAGGAAGAACGTATTTACGCAGGCATTACAAACAATATTGATGTGAGTACCCTGGCAAGCGGAGTTTATCTCTTAAGATTGGTCAGTGATGGTCAACAATACTCCCAGCCGGTTCATATCTCCAGGTAAGACGTTTAGCAAGTTCATCAGTGAAGTAAACGGGTGCCCTCCGCGGGGTGCCCGTTTCTTTTTTTACTAAATCTTACATTGTGCAATTCGCGTTGGATCGCACCTAATATAGGTATGCATTACCTGGTGAAAACCATATTACTCCTCTGGCTTATGGCTTTCGGATTTTCGAGCCAGGCACAAGATTATGCCTTGCGAAAAGTGGGGACCTGTAATTGCTGTGTAAATTATTTCCTTGGAATAGATGAGCAACATACCTCAAGCATCCAACCCTTCCTCGACTCAATTCCTAACCTAACCGCTTATAGGCTGGTCAAAATGTTTCCTCCGGAAATCATGCGCAAGCGAGGTCATCGAAAGGTTCGCATTACCATGGTACCCTATAAGCAATATGAGACCAACGCCAGAAAGAAACAGATCCTGGTTCGTAAAATCCCAAAGAACGAGCAACCACAGGTAAGTATCGAATTCAGTGCGACTGGGTATCCTGTTCGTAGTGTACTGCACGCAAGGACAGGTAATACTCCTTCGGAACTTACCTATCATTGGACTGGATCCAGACTAGATAGTGTTGTAAGAGAAGCTATCAAAACCACTTTCTACAGTGCCTCCCTGCAGAGAATGTATACAGCATCTTCAACGTCTATCCGATATACCTACAATCAACAAGGGCAGGTTTCCATTCTGAATACAAGCGAGATCGATGCTGACTCCAACAACATGGTGATGAACGTATCGTATGAGGGTGGTCGAATGAGCAGAATTCAAATGGACTATACAGGTACCACAGGATATGGCATCAGGCAGATCAAAGTGGCCAGCACCAAATACTCCACGTTCGAATTCATCCCCAAAGATCTAAGGGTAACCGAAAGTGGGTTCCATAAGCTACAACCTCGTTCAAGTCCTGAACTCACTTACCGTGATAACTTCATTAGTGATTCCCTGGGAAGATTCTCCCGCTTCATGTACTACGGCTTTGGGATTGACATGAAGTTTACCTATGATTCCCTTGGAAAGATGGTTGAGATGGAACGAACAGACCTTGCAGGTAAAACGAGTTCATGTGGCGACTTAGGCCACTCTACATTAAAATTCAATTACAACGAAGAAGGACTTCCCGGTACGGTAGATAGATTGATAGCGGGCTACAATTGTATACTTAGATTCTACTACGAAAGTGACGATTCCAATTAGTGATGCACAAGAAGCTTCGCTTTAGCGCTGCCATGCTCTCCTTTGTATTGAACCACATACACACCATTAGACAATCCCTCAATGCTTATGGTTGAACGGTAGCTCATCAAGCTCTTTCGTTGAACCGTTCTTCCATTCATGTCAATTATCGATAGTTCACCTAGACCATGATTCTCATTAATCGTAACACCAATAAGATTTGATGCCGGATTGGGACCTATCACGATTCTATCAATTCCTAACTGTTCCGCCACCCCGACTCCCGGAGGCTGATTAAGATTGATCCATTGAAAACAACGGTGAATATCGGGTGTACGTGCATCAGGTCCTGTAGGAGTGTGAGCTACACCAAATGGGAACAGGGTATCCACAATTCCGGATTGGAAAGTCATCAACCCATGGATAGCTACAGAGGTATTGATAAATCCATCAGCTGTTCCAGTTACGATACAGCTTGGAATAAACTGACTGTTCGGATAGCTCAATCCTGCTGAAGAATTAGGCGCAAGTGGAATCAAACCCTTGAAATAGCTATAGTTCGCAAGCCCTATCTCCAAACACTTGTGTCCCCGTGCAGAAAATCCTGTAAGGTAAATGCTGTTGGTGTCAAGGTTGTAAGTCAGGTTAGTAGAATCCACCAATTCCTTTACAAACTGGTAATTAGAAACATCCGTTCCGATTACTATTCCATCAGCTGTATCTGCGTAGGTTGTATAATGCCCTTGTGATGCTTTTTCCAGGTTAACGATCACCTTGTAAGCCTTCGTAGCATTGTAGGTTGCAGGCACGTAATAATCTACAGAAGTTCCACTACCTCCAATAATCACCGTTTTGGTGAACGCACCCGTGGTTTGTCCCATTACGGGTACAACAAGCGTACAAAGAGCAAATATTAAGATCGTTTTCGGCCTCATAAGAACGGTTTGATACCGTAAGTTACGAATAAGGCGCTGACGTTGGTCGGCATCGTTTCGTACTCCACCACTGGAATAGTTGATATCTTTACAGTTAGGATGGGTGCACAGATCGCGAGGATATTGATTGGGCTTCTATTGCTGCTTTCCTTCAAACAGATTGCTGGACAGAACTACGGTGCTTTCTTTACACCGGAAGTGAAGAAGGGACACAGAACTACATCTGCCAAATTCATGAAATGCCTTGAAGAAAACCGCACCAAGGATGCGATGAAGTTGGTTGGCCCGAAAGTATCCCGAAGAAAGGTGATTCTACTGAACAGGTTCGTTACCAAAAGTAAGGACAGCACAAAGGTTTCTATTATGCGAGATTTCGATGGAGATCACGTATCTTATTTGTGCAGGTATGCAAAATGGGAGCGCTGGTATTCAGTAGTTGTTCTTCACTTTTGCGAAGCAAAAGCCGATGCCAAGATTGACAAGGTTGAGCACAAGAATGCAAAACAGGTAAAGCGGGAGTGGAAGAAACGCGTGAAGTCAGTCAAAAAAATCGAACCCATCGATTCTCCGAAGCTTGAGTAAACTATGGACAAAGAATTCTGGATCCGGTCGCTTGCCATTTTGGTTCTGGTAGGACCACTGATCTTCATTCTTGTCTACGGATACATTTCTTACTTAAGCTACCAATGGAAACACTTTATGATGAGAACCCGTTCAAGGGAGATCATCCTAAAGCCTATCAAGGAAAAGCACAAGGCTTACCTCAAACGCTCTATTCCTCATTACAATAGAATGAACCAAGAGGATCAGGTTCATTTCGAAAAGCGGGTTCAGAAATTCATCGACATGAAGAAGTTCAAGGGCCTCGGAGTTAAGGCAACGGATGAAATGAAAGTGTTGATAGCTGCTACTGCTGTGCTCATCACCTTCGGCCACCCTCGTGTGTACTTCTCGCACTTCTGGAGAATCCTTATTTACCCTAATGCCTACCGCTCCACACAAACAAAAAAGAAACACCTAGGTGAGGTAAATGCAGCAGGATTGATCGTACTCTCCTGGAAAAGTTTTCAGGAAGGATGGCGTATCCCAAATGATGGAAGAAACCTTGGCTTACACGAAATGGCTCACGCACTGCAACTGGAGAACCGTATTGAAAATGATGAGTTTGAGTTTTTGGACAAACGGGTGCTTGATGAATTCAATCAATTGGCAAAAGAGGAAATTGAATTCATGCGGTCCACCGGGAATGACGAGCATTTTTTCAGAACATATGGTGCAACGAACAGGCATGAGTTCTTTGCGGTATGTATCGAAGCTTATTTCGAGAGATCGGAAGACTTCAGGAATACCAGGCCAGATCTATACAGAGCCGTATCGCAAATGCTACGATTCGATCCACTCACTCTTACGTAACAAGAATTTACAGGAACTCTCCGGCACGTTCCACCGCACGATCGAGCCCTTCCACGTCAGATCCCCCCGCAGTTGCATAAAATGGCTGACCACCACCTCCACCTTTAATCTCCTTAGCCAGCTCTTTAACAATATTGCCAGCATGCATGCCCTTCCCTTCAACCAAATCAGAAGACACAACAACAGTCAGGTTTGGCTTCCCATTTAAGTCAGCCGCAAGCACCGCGTAAAGATTCTCCTCATCCTTCAGGGAGAAGGCGAGCTTCTTGATCGCTCCGGAATCCTGGAGATCAATTCTGGAAGCAATAACACGAACGCCTCCCACTTCTTCAGCTGCAGCGACAAGGTCACCCTTAAGGTTACCCGCTTGTTTCGCATTCGCTGATTCCAATTTCTTTTCGAGTTCCGAGTTGCGCTTCATCAATTCCTTGATAGCTTTCAACGGATCTTGTGGACTCTTAACTTCCTGACGGATAAGGTTCAGCGTATCAATCTGATCGTTCACAAATGCCAGCGCATCAGAGGAGGTAATCGCTTCTATTCTTCGAATACCCGCAGCCACTGCAGACTCATGCCTGATCTTAAACAGTCCTACCTGACCTGTGGCTTGCACATGGGTTCCACCACATAATTCAATGGAATCACCGAATTGAATCACGCGTACAACATCATCATACTTCTCACCAAACAGCGCCATGGCACCCATCTCTCTTGCCTGATTTAAAGGCATAGCACGATCTTCCTGTAGCTCAAGATTCTGCTGGATCAGATCGTTTACCATTGCTTCGATCTTGTTGATCTCATCGTGTTCCACTTTCTGGAAATGCGAGAAATCAAATCTCAGATGGTGGTCGTTTACCAATGATCCTTTTTGCTCCACGTGGTCGCCAAGCACTTTTCTCAAAGCATAATGAAGCAGGTGCGTTGCCGTGTGGTTGGACATGGTCTTTTGCCGGGCCGCCACATCAACCTGTGCATGGAAAGATTTCCATGGATCCTCAGGAAGCTTCTCCGTAATATGAATAATCACACGGTTCTCCTTACGCGTATCAAGAATTGCAACGGTTTCGTCTTCGGATGCAATCTTCCCGATATCGCCCACCTGTCCTCCGCCTTCCGGGTAAAATGGAGTGAAATTGAACACCAGTTGGTACCGGTCTTCACCTTTAACAATTACCTTCCTGTAACGCGTAATGTGCACATCACCGGAAGTGTGATCATAACCAATAAATTCTTCAACTGGATCATCTTTAAGTACAACCCAGTCTTCAGTGAAAGTATCCGCATCCTTCTTTGAACGGTCTTTCTGCACTTGCAATTCTGCCTGAAATCCTTCTTCGTCAACACCCAACTCATACGACTTCGCAATCAAACCTGTAAGGTCTACCGGGAAACCATACGTATCATACAGCTCAAAAACATCCTTTCCAGGAACCACCTTCTCCCCTTTTGTGTTGAGGTCAATACAGATTTGATCAATCTTCTTTAACCCCTGATCCAATGTTCTGAAGAATGAAACCTCCTCCTCGCGGATAACTTTCTCTATCAATTCCTTCTGCTGCACCAACTCCGGAAAAACACTTTCAAATTGTCGCGAAATAACCGGAACCAATCGGTGTAAAAACGGCTCCTTCAGGTTAAGCGATTGGTAGCCATACCTCACCGCTCTTCTCAGAATTCTCCTTATAACGTAACCGGCTCCAGTATTGGAAGGCAATTGTCCATCTGCGATGGCAAATGCAATGGCCCGGATATGATCTACGATTACTCGAAAAGCCACATTGATAATCTCCTGCCCTTTACCCGTCTCTTCAGGACGGTATCTAAGGCCACTTATATCCTCAACTTTATCCAGAAGCCCTTTGAATACATCGGAATCATACGTGGAAGACTTGCCCTGCATTACCGCAGCCAGTCTTTCGAATCCCATACCCGTATCCACATGTTTGTTGGGCAGCGGTTCCAAAGAACGATCCACTTTCCTGTTGAATTCCATGAATACCAGGTTCCAAATCTCAATTACCTGTGGATGGTCTTTATTGACCAATAATTGGCCGGGAGTAGTTTTTCTGGCACTTTCCGGTCGAAGGTCAATGTGAATTTCCGAGCACGGACCACATGGCCCCTGTTCTCCCATTTCCCAGAAATTATCCTTCTTATCAAATGCAAGAATTCGCTCAGCTGGCACATGCCTTTCCCAGAAATAACGCGCAGCACCATCCTCCTCAAGGCCATCAGTTTCGTCTCCCTGAAAGATCGTTACATACAACCTGTCCTTATCGAGCCCTAGCACATCCGTTAGCAGTTCCCACGCCCAGGCGATGGCGTCTTCTTTAAAGTAATCTCCAAAGCTCCAGTTCCCAAGCATTTCAAACATGGTGTGGTGATAAGTATCCACCCCTACTTCTTCCAGGTCGTTGTGCTTACCTGAAACCCTCAAACATTTCTGCGTATTGGCAACTCTTGTATGTTTGGCCTCACTATTGGCGAGGAAGATATCCTTGAACTGGTTCATCCCAGCATTGGTGAACATCAGCGTAGGGTCATCCTTGTGAACCATTGGTCCGGATGCAACAATCTCGTGCCCCTTGTTCTCAAAAAAATCGAGAAACTTCGCCCTTATCTCAGCTGATTTCATTCCGTTAAATCTTGTTAATTCAATTCGCCTCGGTGTACCTCACACCGGCAAAGACTGGAAGATTCAATATATTTGACCCTCCGTTTGCCGGGAGCTAAATTAACTTTATTCCTTCTTTGAACCAATATGGCTAAGACCAAGTACAGGATCAATCCCGAAACCTTAGAGTACGAAAAGGTACAGATAGGCCTCAAGGGATATGTTGTGCGTGGTCTTGCGCTTACCGGGATTTCTATGCTCGTGGCGTTTGTGGCATTCATGATTGCTATCACTTACATCGACAGTCCAAAGGAAAAGAAGCTAAAGGGTGAGCACGCCAGGTTACTTGCGCAGTACAGTACGTTGAACAAACGTATCGATGATATGGAATCTGTGTTGAAGGATATTGAACATCGTGATGACAATATCTATAGGACCATCTTCGAAGCGGAACCGATTCCTGAAGAGGTTAGACAAAGTGGAATTGGTGGCAGCTATGGTAGATACAGGCACCTTGAAACATTAGAAAATTCAGAGCTTGTAGTGAATACTGCATTGAAAGTGGATAAGCTTACAAAGCGTTTGTACATGCAGTCTAAGTCTTTTGATGAGGTGATCGAAATGACCAAGAAGAAAGATAAGATGCTGGCCTCGATCCCTGCGATACAACCTCTATCTAACAACGACCTTACGCGTATGGCATCGGGATTTGGTTATCGTACTGACCCCATATACAAAACGAAGAAGTTTCATGCGGGAATGGATTTTACTGCACCAACAGGAACTCCAATCTACGCTACGGGTGACGGCACTGTACTTCGCGCGGATGCCGAATCCAGCGGATACGGTCGCCATGTAAGGATCAATCACGGATACGGCTACGTTACCCTCTATGCCCACATGAAGAAGATGCTTGTTAGACCTGGACAAAAGGTAAAACGCGGTGACATTATCGGACTGGTTGGTTGTAGCGGGAAATGTGTTGGACCACATTGCCACTATGAAGTACGTAAGAATGACATTCCGATCAACCCTGTGAACTTCTACTTCAGTGACCTTACTCCAGATGAGTATGAGAAGCTAATCAAGCTGGCTTCTGCACCTACGCAGGCGCTCGATTGATCACTTGATCCTCAGTGCTACATCGTAAGGGTCTACCGAAACCTCCACTTTATAATCCGAATTCAACTGCTGTGAGGAGAGGTTATACCTCGTGACATAACCATTGTTTCCTTCGCAACCCGTATAGTGATGTGGCGCATCTGCTCCTGTTGGGTCCGCGTTTCTATTAACTACGATCACTTCGTTGGTTGCAACATCGTACGCAAGTCCCTTGGGTTGGTATCCTGGATTTACGGTTGCGCTTACCTGCCAATTGGAAAGATCAATGACGTATAGCAAGCCTTTCTTTCCTTGCGATAGGTCTTCCATACACGAGACCACCGCCTTATTCGATGTGGTAGAGAATACTATATCTGCTGGAAACCCACCAACTCCGGTTACGGATACCAGCGTATCGGTATTCGCATCGTACCGCCTGACCTCGTTCGATTTCTCGCACAGCATCACATACTGAGAACCAGATGGAGTAAAAGTGATTACGGAAGGTCGGTACGCAGACCCTGTAAATTGTTCGTTATCTACTGGATTCACCAGATGTCTGGAGACCTGTGGCACCACAAGGTTTGTGAAATCAATCCGGTAATAGAAGTTAGAAGTATTGGCCGAAACGAGTAGCACGGAATCCGAAGGATGAAATGCTATTCCCTGGGGGAAGTAGATGGAATCTACTGGATTGTTAAACTCCTTGATCAACGTCATTGTAGGAAGATCAATAAGCGCAACCGAACCTCCTCCGTAACCAGTATTACCAACCCAATTTGTAAGTGCCGCTGTTCTACCGTCAGGTGCGATTTCCATGTTTCTCCAAAACCCATCCGTAAGCTGGATACTCCCTACCTGTTCATCTGAGGAGCAAGAAAATTTCTTTAGTAATCCGTTGTGGCCCAAGGTGAACCATGAGTTCCCATCTGGAGTACATCTGATGGTCTCAACAGGTTTGTTGTAACCTGTACCAATATCAATGTATCGCATAAGGAGTCCGGTTTCCAGATCGAAAACTGACACCAGATCACAGCCATCATTCAAAACATAGTATTTACTTCGAGTGGCGTGATCGTGAAATGGAAGTTGACCCTGGTTATTTGGAGCGCCATTTAAAATCCAATCGTGAAGAACCTCGACCTCCTCACGTGAAAGCGGCTCTCGTCCGAACGGCATAAGTGGGGGCACGCTTAACCCCAGATCCTCATACTGATTGCTGAAGAGAAAAATGGTGCTTTGGTCTACCCAGAAGGGAACTACCGCGGGATTCTTATTGGCACCTCCTTCCAGTAAAGTAGACCAGGAAGCAAGCGACAATCCACCAGCGGCTTGTTTACTGATTTCATTGTGACATCCCGATACCGCGCACTTGGTAACAAGGATCTTTCCTACCTCAGTTGGATAACCATCAAACTTTGGAATCTCCTGATCACGTTGACACGAAATCAACAAGGGGAGCATCAGAAGCAGCTCAATCTTCCGTAACCGGAACATCAACGGTTTCCGTTTTGTTCTTTTTGAGAAGTATGGGAATACCGCCTTTAACCTCCTGTGATATGGCTTTATCGAATCCAACACCATAAAGGTAGTAATAGCCTTTCTGTAGTTCTTTGATCTCGAAATAGGCATTTGCATCTGCCTGCACAGCGTGATCATATATAGAAATGTCCTCTCCAGGAAATTCCCTGGCTCCGAACTTGATGTACACGGTGGCATCTGGAATCGCGACCTCATGGTGTTCAACGTTTCCCTGAATGTTCACTTTACCACCCAAGCCCTCTTCCTTGGAACAGGAAAGGCACGCCAGGGCAAGAACAGGTATGAACAGGAACTTTTTCATGATAAAAAACCCACCCGGCTAGGGGTGGGTTTTACGCGAATAATAAGCAGAATTATTTTACAATTTTTCTGCTGACCAAACCTGAATTAGTGCGCATTACCACAAGGTAAACGCCCTTTGAAGAAATTGAATTCAAATCGATGACTTGCGTGTACCTGCCATCGTTCTGAGTTTTGTTGATTACGTTCTGAACAACTTTGCCCTGAACGTCCAATACCTGGATATCAACGTTGGTTTTAGTGTTTAACTCGTAATTCACCAATACCCTGTTATTAACGTAATCCGTTACAAGACCTGAGAAGGTACCTTCCTTGAGTTCGGTAACCGAAGTACCTGTAGCAATATTGATGTTATAATCTTCACATTCACCGTGCTGTCCAATACCGGTACTGTATCCACATGGTGTGGGAGGATCATGTCCTTCATTTACCAGCATATCTTCGTAAACCCTCATTCTGGTTGTGCCTGTAACAGCACCCGCGGGGATTGTAACGTTAGCGGTTGCAGTGGCACCACCTGTTGGACCAGGCGTCTGACACTGGATACCATCGGCATTCAGCACTTCTTCACCATTATCGTTGAAATCGCCATCGCCATTCCAATCGATCCAAACACGAACGTTCAATTGTCCTGAAAACGTACCGATTAGCGTATGCCATAGATCAACATTCAGCGTATACGTTTGACCTTTATTAACTGTAGGGGCAGCAACTGATCCTGTATAATCCGTATATCCGTCAGCATCGGAAGTACTGTTGTTCAGTGTTCCGAACTGTACATTGGTGATACCAGTGTAGGGTCCTGTAAGATAAGCGGGAGGAGTACAGTACTGAGCCTCGGCAACACTTGCAGATCCGGCCCAGGTGATCAGAAGTGCACAAATAGGATGTAGTAGTTTTTTCATAAGCAGTTGATTTGAGAATAAAAGTAGCAGCCTTACGCGCGCAGTTCAACTAAAAACTACTCATTTATTCTGTTTCTAATAACTTAAAATATTCATATAACATTGATTTATAGTTATTTAAATAATATATTTATTCTATGTCAAATACTCTTTCAAGTAACTTAATCGACCTACATGTTTCCTTTACACCGCAAGAACATCGGTTGTTTTCAAGATTCGTATTTAGCAAGATTGGAGAAGGCTCTAAGTCTGGAAAGCTCACGAGAAAGGTACTCCAACAGCTAAAGGGAAAGGAGTTTGCGCATTGGTTTAACCGACACTCATCCAAAGAACGCAAAGACATCTCCAAGGTTCTTCATCAAGTAGGTCAGTACACCAAGCAATACCTTATTGAACACCGTGAAGATCACAATGCACCTTTCGAAGCACAAATCAATTATTCCAAAGTCTTACTTGAACGAGGATTGATATCCAAAGCGGCTAAAATCGTGGCTGCGTTAAAGACACAATTGCATGATCAGGAGAACTGGCCCCTACTTATCCAGGTGCTAGACCAGGAGCGTGCCTTAACACTTAGCGACCTCTCCCAACAGGACCTTATGCAGCGGCTGGCGGAGCTAAATCTATCCAAGGAACGCTGCCTCGAATGCATGGCCGAGGAGCACGAAATTCAATCACTGTGCGATTTACTTACACCCCTTTTGGTACAAAGAGGACACCTTGATGCGGAAAACAATGAGTTTGTAAAGCACTTGCTCGACCGAGAGACACTAGCAGAGGGAAGAACCTTTAAGTCTGCACGGGCAGAAGCCTTCTACCATTTCTTCTTTTCTGCCTACCATTACGTTCAGGGAGACTTCGCAAAGGCCATGGAAGCCAGTGAGGCCAGGTTAAATGTATTTGAGCGCAACCAGGGCTTGATCGATGGACAACCCAGGGTGTACCTCAGCTCGGTTAACAACTACATAGTTACAGCCAACCAGGGCAACCGACTGGATAAGGTTGAGGAATGGGTAGGAAAAATGAAAGCTATTCCTCTGCAACGCGTCAAAAAATTCTCGCGCAAAGACCAATTCTACTACTACGAGCGGTTGTATTACAACCAACTGGAGCTTGACATGAAAAGACTTCAAATTGATCAAGCGCTGGAATACATTCCCGAGATCATAGACTTTGTTGACTCCAACAGTGGAAGGATCACTACGTACTCCAGAATCATTCTGTACTATCACTTTGCCACATGCTACTATTACTCAGGCAACAAGAGAAAAGCCAGTACTTACGCTGCAAATATTATCCTAACCGCACCTGAGCACATACGTGCGGATTACATTAGCGCATCTTATATACTACAGCTGGTAATTGCATTAGAGGAACAAGACCCTTTACTTCCTACCATCGTTAAACAAACCCTTTCGTATTTCAAGCGAAAAACAGAAATCAACCCTGTTGAGCAGTTTATTTATCAATCATTGACTTCCCGGAAAACCCTGAAAAACCTACGAAACAAGGAGGGCCTCCAACAGCTTAAATCTGAACTGGAACGGGTAATTGAGGAACAGGAGGTTCGTAGCAGTTTGCTTCGCTATTTTGATCTACTGGCGTGGCTTGAGGCCAGAATTGAGAATAAATCCATGCTTGCAATAATGAAGCGTAACGCGCAGTAATTCAACTTTTTTATAAATTAGAATCTACGCCACGCGAATGCCTTACAAGGAAAGACCAGACGAAAAACTATACTACTCCATTGGAGAAGTAGCCCGAATGTTCAATTTGAATACCTCACACATCAGATTCTGGGAGAAAGAATTCGACATCATTAAACCCAAAAAAAACAAAAAGGGGAACAGGCTTTTCACCAAGGAAGACATTCACAATCTGGAGCTTATACACTACTTGGTAAAAGAAAGGGGATTCACTCTAGAAGGCGCCAAGAAGCAAATTGCAGACAACAAAAAGAAGGTAGAAGACAATGTTGAGCTTATCAACTCACTCAACAATGTAAAACAGTTTCTACTTGATCTGAAAGAGCAGCTTTAGAAGTTGCTACCGCTCATTAAGTACTTTCTAACGTATTCATCTACACCATCTTCCAACGAAGTGAAATCACGACTATAGCCTTGTGCCTTCAACTTACTCATGTTCGCTTCGGTGAAGTACTGATACTTATCTCTGATATCCTCAGGTGTAGGAATGTAATCGATATTCGGGCGCTCATCCAGGGCATGAAACACTGCCTTAACTAAGTCATTGAAAGTACGCGCCTTCCCTGTCCCGAGATTGTACAGTCCGGAGTCCACTTCATTCTCCAACAAGAACCTGCACACGCGCAAGACATCCTTTACATACACGAAATCTCTCAATTGCTCCCCATCCCTATAATCCGGATTATGAGACTGAAACAGGTTCATGGCGCCAGATTCAAATATCTGCTTGTAAGCGTGGAAGATTACAGACGCCATCCGTCCTTTGTGGTATTCGTTTGGACCGTAGACATTGAAGAATTTCAACCCCTGCCATCTGGGGGGTGTATCTTGTTGTTGCAGCGCCCAACGGTCAAACTCGTTCTTGGATCTACCATATTCATTGAGTGGCTCGAGCGCTTCAACGATACCATGATCATCGTTGTATCCATTCGCCCCATCACCATAAGTTGCGGCTGAAGACGCATACACCAATGGTATAGATTCACTTGTGCAAATTTCCCATATACGCTTGGTGTAATCTAGGTTCAACTCCTTCAGCAACTCCCAATCTGGCTCAGTTGTATCCGTTCGTGCACCTATGTGAAACACGAAATCCACCTCGTCAGCATGGTCTTCAAACCAATCAAGAAATTCACCACGATCAATTTCCTGATCGTACTCCAATCCCATCAGATTGGCCTCTTTGTCTTCTCTAGAAAAGTCGTCTACAAGAATCAAATCGGGGTTCCCGCTTCTGCTCAAATAAGCAGTAAGACAGCTACCGATAAATCCCGCAGCACCCGTTATAACGATCATTCAGAGCGATTTATAACAAAGATATCATTTAAACAGATGCATAGCACTCCGTTCATGAATGTGCTATATTTGCAACAAACTGAGGGGTATGATCTACGTAACGCGTAGAGAGAGATTCAACGCAGCGCATAAGCTCTACAATCCGAACTGGACTCCCGAGAAGAATCAGGAAGTATTCGGGAAATGTTGCAATGAAAATTGGCATGGGCACAATTTCGAACTCTTTGTTATCGTAAAGGGTGAACCGAGCCCAGACACAGGATTTGTTGTAGATCTGAAAGCTTTGAGCGAGATCATTAACAGGCATGCTATCGATCATCTGGATCATAAGAATCTAAACCTCGATGTTCCTTTCATGGAAGGGCTGATGGCCTCTACAGAGAATCTAGCCATACAGATATGGAAGCAAATTGAAGGGCCAATTAGTGAACTAAATTGCCAGCTCCATTGTATTAGATTAAAAGAAACAGAGAACAATTTTGTCGAATACTTCGGCAACTAACACAGACTTATGAGCAACGATATACTAGACGGAAGAATGGGACCCCAAACGCAGGTGATGCCCAACACTTTCATCTCCAACATCTTTACCTACATGTTTGGCGCCTTGTTGGTTACTGCAGCTGTTGCGTGGTTTGGCTACGAATCTGAGTTTTACTTCAGGCTTTACAATGAAACAGGCAGTTTCAATGGTTTAGGCTACATCGTGATGTTTGCACCGCTTGCGATCGTGCTTGTCATGCAAATGGCGTATCACAGGTTTTCGGTACCGGTGCTTCTCCTATTGTTTGCAGGATATTCAGCCTTACTAGGTCTTAGTTTGAGCAGTATTTTCGCGATTTTCACGAGCACCTCGATTGCGCTAACATTTGTTATTACCGCAGGTATGTTTGGAGGAATGGCCCTATTGGGTTATACCACCAAGACCGATCTCACAAAATTTGGATCCATTCTTATGATGGCCTTCTGGGGGATCTTCATCGCTGCAATTGTGAACTTCTTCCTAGGTAGTGAAACCCTCGATTTCATTATTTCTGGAATTGGTGTACTGGTGTTCACAGGACTCACAGCTTATAAGCTTCAGTACTTCAAACGCATGGGGTCAGACCCAACCCTTGCGGGTACGGAAAAATCCAAGCTTGCCATTATCGGAGGTTTACAATTGTATATCCTATTTGTCAATCTTTTCCTTTCTTTACTGCGCTTCTTTGGGAGCAGAGATTAAGAAAGAAAAGACATGAAAGCATACGTATTTCCGGGGCAGGGATCCCAGTTTGTTGGGATGGGCCAAGAGCTTTACGAGAGTTCAGCTGCATCAAAAGAATTATTTGAACAAGCCAACGAGATTCTGGGTTTCAGGATCACTGATCTGATGTTCAGCGGTACAGATGAAGACCTCAAGCAAACAAAGGTTACTCAACCCGCTATTTTTCTGCACTCTGTAATCTTGGCTAAATCGCTTGACAACTTTCAACCTGATATGGTTGCTGGTCACTCGCTAGGTGAATTCTCTGCGCTTGTTGCGAATGGAACACTGCAGTTCGAAGATGCTTTAACGCTTGTTTCAAAAAGAGCACTGGCAATGCAAGCTGCATGCGAAGCGGAACCCTCTACAATGGCTGCAATTCTCGGTCTTGAAGATGAAATTGTTGAGCAGGAATGTGCGAACATCGAAGGTGTTGTGGTTCCAGCCAACTACAATTGCCCTGGACAACTGGTTATCTCTGGTGCCATTGAAGCCGTGGAATCTGCCTGTGACAGATTGAAGGAAGCTGGTGCTAAAAGAGCTTTGGTTCTTCCTGTTGGAGGTGCTTTCCACTCACCGCTGATGGAACCTGCACGGATGGAACTTGAAGAAGCTATCAATAGCACGAACTTCAACGCTCCGATCTGTCCGGTATACCAAAACGTAACTGCGGCTGCAGTAACGGATCCATCTGAAATCAAGAACAATCTGGTTGCTCAGTTAACGGCTCCGGTCCGATGGACACAAACCATGAAGCAAATGCTTGCGGATGGCGCCAGCAGCTTCACCGAAGTAGGTCCTGGCAAGGTTCTTCAAGGATTGGTTAAGAAAGTAGATCGAGAGGTAGAAACGGCAAGCGCTTAACTCAACTCAGCATTTTTAACGTTGTCAACCAACTTCCTGAAATAGGGATTGGTTAGGCCGTGCTCCAGAATTTGAAGGTGTTGAATCCGGTGACAATCAGAACCAGCAAAATCAACCAATCCTTCATCCAACATTCTCTGTGCAACCTTCTTTATCTGGGGTGAGTAATGCCCTGTAAGGGACAGCATATTCAACTGCAGGTGAACACCCTTATCTCGCAATTCCTGGTACTTATCCCACTGCTTATGCCAATACTGATATCTTTCGGGGTGAGCCAGTATGGGCTTATAACCAGCCATCTGCATATCAAAAATCAACCTTGACAGGTTAGGAGGCTCCATTAGAAACGACAGTTCAAAAAGTACGTATCCATCGCCCAAAGTCAACAGGTTTTTGTCTGCAACCAACTGTTCCAGGTGCTCATCAAGATAGTACTCGGCCGCTGCTTCAAATTGCATGTCGATCTTGTGCTGAGATAGCGCAGCACGCACCTCCTCTGCACCCCGATTAATGGTATCACTATCGTTTCTAAAATAATCTGTCATTACGTGGGGTGTAGTGATCAGTTTCTTGTACCCTAGTTCCTTGAACTTACGCACGACTTCCAAGGCATCTTCCATTGTGGCAACGCCATCATCAATACCGGGAATAAGGTGAGAATGAAAATCCGTTTGAAGTGCCCCCAGATTTACCGGTTCCTTTAGCTGCTTACTGAATAGCCCCTTAAAAATGCTCATGCCTGTTCTACTTGGGCACTAAGCCAGTCAATTGTACGGCCCAACCCTTGATCTACTTTCACTTGCGGGTCATAACCAATGTGCTCACGCGCAAAGGAGATATCCGCAAGTGAATCCTTAACATCGCCTGGGCGTGGGTCACGAAATTTCGCAGGCAGATCAATACCCATGTACGCGCAAATATCATTGTACAAGTCGAGTATTGAAATACGTTCCCCTACCGCAATGTTCATGGTCTTACCGAATGCTTCCCGATCCTCACAAAACAATGCTTTGATGTTGGCCTGAACCGCATTCTCCACAAACGTGAAGTCCCTTGTTTGCGACCCATCACCGTTAATGAAAGGTGCCTCCCCTCTTAGCAAATGGTCAATAAAGATTGGAATAGCAGCTGCATATGGTCCAAAAGGTCTTTGATGCGGACCATAGATATTGAAGTAACGCAGGCCTATCGTTTTCAAGCCGTACACATCGTAAAATACCTGCCCATTGAGCTCATTGGCCACTTTGGTTACCGCATAAGGTGAAAGTGGTTTTCCAAATTCTCCTTCGAGTTTGGGCAGCACTGTGCTATTGCCATATACGGACGAAGAACTCGCAAACACAAATTTCTCCACTTCAGCCTGCCGGGCTGCCTCCAGCATATTCAGAAAACCGGTGTTGTTGGTTTCATGGGTTGCCACAGGGTTGTTGATGGACCTGGGCACAGACCCTAAAGCAGCCTGATGAAGAATGTATTTGTTACCTGTTACTGCCCGGTGGCACGTTTCCAGATCTCTGATGCTACCCTCAATGAATTTTATACTTCCAGTTTCTACGTACGGGGCGATGTTCTCTATGAAGCCCGTCTCCAGGTTATCGAGAACGGTAACATTCTTCGCACCATGTTCAACCAGGTACTTCACGATGTTGGACCCCACAAATCCTGCTCCTCCCGTAACCAGAATTGGAACTTCGGAAAGATCAGCTTTGTGGAAAGCGGGCATCATCTTTTCTGGTATTGATCTTCGTAGTAAGACTGGTAATTACCTGAAGTAACATTGTCCAGCCAATCCTGGTTCTCCAGATACCAATCCAGTGTCTTAGACAGGCCTTCCTCAAACTGAACGCTTGGTTCCCAACCTAGTTCCGACTTGATCTTGTTAGCATCGATGGCATAACGCATATCGTGCCCTGCCCTGTCCTTGACATAGGTGATGAGCTCCTCCGAACTTCCAGCTTCTCTCCCCAATTTCTCATCCATCAATCTGCACATAAGCTTGATCAGGTCAATGTTCTTCCACTCGTTAAAGCCACCTACATTGTACGTTTCACCATCTATCCCCTTCTGGTAAATAACATCAATAGCTCTGGCATGATCTTCCACCCAAAGCCAATCTCTGACGTTCTCCCCGCTTCCATATACAGGTAGCGGTTTGTTATGTCGGATATTGTTCAGGAACAGCGGGATCAATTTCTCAGGGAACTGGTTGGCCCCATAGTTATTCGAACAATTGGAGATCACAACCGGCAATCCATAAGTATTATGGTATGCCCTCACCATATGGTCAGAAGAAGCTTTCGAGGCAGAGTAAGGACTCTTTGGATCATAAGGTGTGGATTCAAGGAACAAACCCTCATCACCTAGTGAACCATATACTTCATCTGTGGAAACATGGTAAAATCTCTTACCCTCAAATGCACCATCCCAAATTCTTCTGGCAGCATTCAAGAGGTTAACTGTTCCAACGATATTGGTATACACAAACTCATTTGGAGAGCTGATTGACCTATCTACGTGTGACTCCGCAGCAAGGTGAATTACACCGTCAAACTGATGCTCATCAAATATCCGATCGATCTCCGCAGCATCAACAATATCCGCTTTGACAAACGAGTAGTTGGGCTTGTTTTCCACATCCCGAAGATTCTCCAGGTTACCAGCGTACGTAAGCTTATCCAAATTGATGATCTGATCGTCTGGATACTGATTGACAAGTAAACGCACTACATGCGACCCGATGAAACCTGCTCCTCCTGTGACTAAAATTTTCCTCATTACAGAGACCAATATGTCATGTTCTTGATCTTGCCTTTATAGATTCCTTTCAAATCTACGAGCACGGGGTTATTGGATGTGATTGATTCGAAATAAGCCTCATCCATTTCCAAATACTCGGCATGGTTTACTGCTACGAATACCGCATCATAATCTGAACCAATCTGCTCAACCAAGCCAAAGCCGTATTCATTTTGAAGTTCCTCTGATGACGCGTGTGGATCTGTTACTTCCACATTCGCACCAAACGATTTGAATTCATTGACAACATCCTCTACTTTGGAGTTACGGATGTCTGCCACATTCTCCTTAAACGTAGCACCCATTACCAAGACCTTGGCCTCTCTTACGTTCTTATCGGCCGCGATGATCTTCTTAACTGTTTGTTTGGCGGTATAGGCTCCCATAGAATCGTTCACAAACCTTCCGGAATTGATCACCTGCGCATGGTAGCCAAACTCCTTCGCCTTATAGGTAAGGTAGTACGGGTCTACCCCAATACAATGCCCTCCAACCAGTCCAGGCCGGAACGGCAAGAAGTTCCATTTGGTGCCTGCCGCCTCCAGAACATCGTAGGTATTGATGTCCATTTTATTGAAGATGATCGACAACTCATTGACCAATGCAATGTTCACATCGCGTTGCGTATTCTCAATGATTTTGGCTGCTTCGGCCACCTTGATACTTGCAGCTCTATGCACACCTGCCGTAACAACAACCTCGTATACCTTAGCAATGATATCCAGAGACTCATCGCAACAGCCAGAAACTACTTTGGTTACACTGGTTATGGTATGCACAGTATCGCCCGGGTTGATACGTTCAGGTGAGTAACCTGCCTTGAAGTCATCCTTGAATTTCAATCCAGAGATCTGTTCAAGAACCGGAATACAATCTTCCTCAGTGCAGCCTGGATAAACCGTAGACTCAAAAACAACGTAGTCGCCTTTCTTGAGCACACCACCCACCAGCTTGGAAGCTGAAAGCAGCGGTTTAAGGTCTGGCAAATTATGCTCATCAATCGGTGTTGGGACAGCAACAACGAAGAATTCCACATCCTTCAAATCGTCTTGACTGGCTGTGAATTCTATATCACATCCTTCAAAAGCGCTCGCATCCAACTCTTCACTTGGGTCGATGTTATTCTTCATCATATCTACCCGCTTCTCATTGATATCGAAGCCAACTACTTTCATCCGTTTCGCGAACTCAAGTGCTATAGGTAGTCCCACATAACCAAGCCCGATCACCGCAAGCTTGGCTTCCTTATTCATCAGTCTATCATAAAGATTGCTCATCTCTCACTTTATAAATTCTTTCAATGATATCCACCACCTTCAACCCTTCCAAGGCATTGGTAGTGGCAGTGTTTCTTTGTTTCAGCGTATCAATAACGTTTTCAATCACATAGTGATGATTAGCAGCAGATCCTTTATAAGGTCCGTAATCGTTGGGGGGATTTGCCTCCGGTAGTTCGGGCATCGTATAACCATCAATATTGCAGTACGTCACTTCATTCATGTACTGTCCACCCACTTTAATACTTCCTTTACTTCCGACAACGGTTATGCTGCTTTCCAGGTTAGCATCAAATACTGCTGTTGAGTAATTGAGTGTACCCATCCCACCATTCACAAAATCGAAACGCACGAAACCCGAGTCTTCAAAATCGGTTGAATCGTGGTGCGTAAAATCGCGGAACTTACCTTCAATGTTCTCGATGTCTCCGAACAACCAGTACATGATGTCAATAAAGTGACTGAACTGAGTGAACAATGTTCCTCCATCCAGGTCGCTCGTACCCTTCCATCCACCGGCTTTGTAATACCTGGAATCTCTGTTCCAGAAACAGTTGAGCTGCACCATAAAAAGGTCACCGATCAATTGCTGATCAACTACTTCTTTCAACCATACAGAGGGTGGTGAATAACGGTTCTGCATCACGCAGAACACATGTTTTGTTTCCTGCAGCGCCTTATAGATTACAGCCTCACAATTGGCCGTGCTCAGTCCCATTGGCTTTTCTACAACAACATGTTTGTGATGTTCGAGAACCTTGAGGCACTGCTCCGAATGCAATCCATTTGGTGTACATATGTTCACTACATCAAAGTCCAAGTCGCTGCTCAGTAGTTCGTCAATACTTCCGAAGAACGGAACCCCAAATTTCTCAACATCCAATCCGGCTGGATCGGCAACATCTGCCATAGCCACCAGTTCAGCCTCGGGATTACCCCGAACCATTTCCGCGTGTCTTTTTCCGATATGACCGCAACCAACTACGGCAAACTTGATCTTACCTTCTTCCATACTAACTGATTTTGCTTACAGCACCACCCGCCAATTTATATCTTTCATTACTCTCCGGACAAATAGCTTCCCCGTTATCGTCAAACTCCAGGCGCTGCCCGTACTCACTCATCCATCCAATCTGTTTGCCTGGATTGCCAACAATTAATGCATAGGCCGGAACTTCTTTCGTTACTACTGTTCCCGCACCAATGAACGCATATTCACCAATATCGTGTCCACAAACAATCGTAGCGTTGGCTCCAATACTTGCGCCTTTTTTGACCACCGTTTGTATGTACTCCGACCTGCGAATAACAGCGCTTCTAGGGTTGATCACATTGGTGAAAACCATTGACGGCCCGAGGAACACATCGTCTTCACATACCACGCCTGTGTAGATACTAACGTTGTTCTGAACCTTCACGTTATTACCTAGTACCACATCGGGAGAAACCACAACATTTTGCCCAATGTTGCAACCCTCACCAATCTTGCAATGAGGCATGATGTGTGAAAAATGCCAGATCTTGGTTCCTTCACCAATCTCGCATCCTTCATCAACTACTGCAGTTTCGTGAGCGAAATAACTCATGGCTTGATGTATTCTTCGAAGCTATTGTGTTCTTTTCTATACAGTTCATCTTCCGATAAAGACTTGAAATACTCGTAAGTTCTCTTCAAGCCTTCACTTCTATGCACAGTTGGCTCCCAACCTAAGATTTCTTTGGCCTTTGTAATGTCAGGACGTCTTTGCTTAGGATCGTTCACTGGCAGATCTTTGAAAATGATCTGTTGATCCGTACCTGTAAGTGCGATGATCTCTTTGGCAAAATCAAGGATGGTTATCTCATCTGGGTTGCCCACATTTACGGGCTCTGCATAATCAGACATGAGTAATCTATAGATGCCTTCCACCAAGTCATCAACAAAGCAGAATGATCTCGTCTGAGAACCGTCACCAAATACAGTGATTGACTCTCCTCTTAAAGCTTGACCTATAAACGCTGGCAGAACTCTACCATCGTTCAAACGCATCCTTGGGCCATACGTATTGAATATCCTGATAATACGTGTTTCAACTCCATGAAACCGATGATAGGCCATGGTAATGGCTTCTTGAAAACGTTTCGCCTCATCATAAACTCCACGCGGACCTATAGGGTTTACATGCCCCCAGTATTCTTCATGTTGCGGATGTACCTCCGGATCTCCATAAACCTCAGAAGTAGAAGCGACAAGTATGCGCGCACCTTTCGCTTTCGCCAGACCCAGGCAATTATGGGTTCCGAGAGATCCCACCTTCAGGGTTTGAATAGGAATCTTCAGGTAATCAATTGGACTGGCCGGAGAGGCAAAGTGCAGAATGTAATCTAGAGAACCATCAATGGTAATATGTGATGACACATCATGCTTGACAAACTCAAAATTCTCATTGCTTTCCAGGTGGGCAATGTTATCCATGTTACCCGTAATCAGGTTATCCATCCCAATCACATACATTCCCTCCTTGAGGAAACGATCGCATAAATGCGAACCAAGAAACCCTGCTGCTCCAGTTATTAGAATTCTTTTCATCCGATGGTTCTTCTACCGATGCTAACGTATTTGAATCCTTTCTCTGCCATTCCATTCACTTCATACAGGTTTCTACCATCGAAGATCACCTGTTCTTTCATGAGTTCAGACATCTTATCCAGATCGGCACCTCTGAACACACTCCATTCTGTGCAGATAAGCAAAGCATCCGCTTCTTCAAGCACCTCATACATATTCATCGCGTACCTGATTTTGTCTCCAACCCGTTCACGAACGTTGTGCATGGCCTCAGGATCAAAGACACAAATGTCTGCACCCTGTTCCAATAACTTATCGATCATGTAGAGCGAGGGTGCCTCTCTGATATCATCAGTATCCGGTTTGAATGCCAATCCCCAGATCCCAATTTTCTTGCCTTGCATATTGTCTCCAAAATGCCCCATCATCTTTGGGAAAAGAATGGTCTTCTGTTCTTCGTTCACCTGCATAACAGAATCCAATACCTGGAATTCATACCCTACTTCCTTTCCAGATTTCGCAAGTGCCTGAACATCTTTCGGGAAACAGCTACCACCATACCCAATACCCGGGAATAGGAAGCGCTTACCAATTCTGGTATCTGAACCCATTCCAATTCTCACCATATCCACATCGGCACCAACTGCCTCACAGAAGTTCGCCACCTCATTCATGAAGGTGATCTTGGTTGCGAGGAAAGAATTGGCGGCATACTTGGTAAGCTCAGCAGACTTCTCATCCATGAAGATCACAGGATTTCCCTGTCTTACGTATGGCTTGTACAACTGATCGAGAATTTCTCTGGCCTTATCTGAAGACGTTCCGATCACTACCCTGTCAGGCTTCATGAAATCGTCAACCGCGAAGCCTTCTCTAAGAAATTCTGGGTTGGATACCACATCAAAATCTACAGTAGCATTAGCGGCAACAGCTGCCTGAACCTTTTCCGCGGTACCTACAGGCACAGTACTTTTATCAATAATGATCTTATACTCTGTGATTATCTTACCTAACTCATCGGCAACGCCTAGTACGTAAGACAAATCTGCCGAACCATCCTCGTCTGGTGGTGTAGGTAGTGCAAGAAATATGATCTGCGCCTGATCAACCGCTTCTTTTAGGTCGGTTGTGAATGACAGTCGTCCTTGTTTAATGTTCCTTTCAAAAAATACATCCAGATGAGGTTCATAGATCGGCACAATACCATTCTGCATCTTCTGTACCTTATCCTCATCAATATCAACACAGATTACGTTGTTCCCGGTCTCTGCAAGACATGTGCCTGTAACAAGACCAACGTAACCAGTTCCAACAACAGCAATATTCATTTGTATAGATTATTTATTTGCAAACTCCAGTACCGAGTCTGTAATGAAAGCAATTTGATCTGCGTCTAACTCAGTGTGCATTGGAAGTGACAACACACTGGCACACAGCTTTTCGGTTACCGGAAAGTCTCCCTCTTTGTATAGATCACTTCTATATGCCTTTTGCAAATGAAGCGGTACGGGATAATATATGTTAGCGGGAATTCCTTTGTCGTTTAAATGTTTCTGCAACGCATTCCTATCTACTGTATCATCCAAGACCATCGTGTACTGATGGAACACGTGTGTAGAATAGCTTGCCGTTGCAGGCACCGTGATCCAATCCGCCTGACTTAACGCCTCAGAATAAGCATTTGCTGCCGCCAAACGCGCTGCGCAATACTCATCCAAATAGCGAAGTTTTATTCTCAGGATAGCTGCCTGAACCGAGTCCAATCTAGAGTTCACGCCTATCACATCATGATAGTAGCGAACGGTTTGTCCATGATTGGCCATCATCCTTAACTGATTTGCCACTTCATCATCATTGGTAAACATGGCTCCACCATCCCCATAACAACCCAAATTTTTGGACGGGAAAAAACTTGTGGTTCCAACGGTACCAATGGCACCTGCTTTCTTCACAGAACCATCACCGAAAGTATACTCACAACCAATAGCCTGGGCATTGTCTTCTATTACGAACAGGTTATGTTCTGAAGCAATCTCCATGATTTCCTGCATAGGTGCAGATTGACCGAAGAGGTGAACAGGAACAATCGCCTTTGTTTTGTCCGTTACCCTGCGCCTAACCTGTTCGGGGTCTAGACAGAAAGTAACTGGATCCACATCAACCAACACAGGAGTTAGCCCCAACAACGCAATCACTTCCGCTGTTGCTACATAAGTAAATGTTGCTGTAATTACTTCATCACCCGGCTTCAATCCCAACCCCATCATTGCCACTTGCAAAGCATCTGTTCCGTTTGCGCATGGAATAACATGCTTGGCTCCTAAATAGGTTGCTAGTTCTTCAGAGAATAATTTGACCTCTGGTCCGTTGATGTATTGAGTTGATCGCACCACGTCCAGTACCGCTTGATCGATTTCTTCGGAAATCCGCTGATACTGACCTTTTAGGTCGACCATTTGAATTGATTTTTCCATAGTGTTCATGGGACTGCGAATATAGTTAAATTATGAGGGCTTTTATTGAATTTGATTACGTTTGTACACCGCTATGAAACTACGATTCAGCACGATTATTATCCTATGTTTTTTGTGCTTAGCGTTTTTTAACGTTCAGGGTCAGAACAAGTACCTTGATTCGAGTTATTTCGCTCCGCTCATTAAGATGTCTTACGGGTTCCAAATACCCGATGGAGATATGGGTAAGAGATTTGGGTTCAACCATAATCTGGGACTTCATGTGAACACCAAATTCAAGAATTACTGGACCATCGGTGCCAAAGGCTCTTTTATGTGGGGCAATCAGGTAAAGGAAGATTCACTGCTCGCTGACATTCAAACTACAGACTCGGAAGGTTTCGATTATGTGAATGTGATAGATCAGAACGGTGAGCTCGGAAGAATATACTTTGAGCAGCGTGGATTCACTACCATGTTAACCGCTGGCAGGATATTCAATGTACTTGCCCCTACTAAGAATTCGGGTATAATGGTACACCTCGGGGCTGGTGTAATGTGGCACAGGATAAGGCTGGATTACCGTGAAAGTACCATCCCCATGTTGGACAAAGAAGGAAGAAAAGGATATGATCGACTCTCCCTTGGGCCTGCGGGTGAAGTATTCGTTGGTTACGTCTATCTGAGTAAGAGCAGGTTAATCAATTTCTACGGTGGGCTGGAATTCAACTACGCCTATACCAAGAGTCTGCGCAAGTACAATTACGATACCAGGCAACCTGACACTGCTCAACGAAATGAATTCCTGTATGGTATCCGCATAGGATGGATACTACCACTGTACAAAGGCGTGGCACAGGAGTACTACTACTATTGATCTATGGGTCTGATCTACCAACTGGGTGTCAGGGTTTATGCACTGCTTCTTTGGTTGGCCACTGGCACCAACAGAAAGGCTAAACTGTGGATTGATGGGCGCAAGGGATTGTCCCGGCAACTTAATGCACTCCCTGAAATGTCTAATGTATGGTGGTTCCACTGCGCCAGTTTGGGTGAGTTTGAGCAAGCCAGACCACTTATTGAACAAGCAAAGACAGAACATTCAGACATTTCCATTTTAGTCACCTTTTTCTCTCCAAGCGGGTATGAAGTAAGGAAGGACTACGAACTCGCGGATCACGTTATGTATCTGCCAGTTGACACACGATCCCGGGCACGAATGTTCATTCAGGCGGTTAACCCTTCGAAAGTCATATTTATCAAATATGAATTCTGGTTCAACTTCCTTGGCGAGCTCCACAACCGTAGCATTCCAACTTTCCTTGCCGCGGGAGTATTTCATACCAGACAGGTCTTCTTCAAATCATGGGGAGGGTGGGCAAGAAAACAGTTGCGTTCGTTCACTCACTTTTTCTTGCAGGATGAGAACTCAGCGGAACTACTAAAGAAACTTGGATACAGCAATTTCACGATCGCAGGTGACACTCGTTATGATCGCGTGAAAGCTAGCGCACAAAAGGCACAACCGGTCAGGGAAGTTGAGGCGTTCCTCAATGGTGCAGACTGCTGGATAGCCGGGAGTACCTGGCCTGCAGATGAAGAAATCATCCTTTCCTTTTTTGATGGATACCAGGGTCCGATCAAACTTATTCTGGCACCCCACGAAGTGGATGAATCACACATTGAGGGAATTCTTAAAATGACCACCAAGAAAACCGTGCGCTTCTCTCAACTATTGAATGGCGGTTCATCTGATGGTGCGGATATACTAGTGATTGACAACATTGGATACCTCTCCAACATCTACCAATACGGACAACTTGCCTATATAGGTGGCGCCTTCCATGGGGCATTACACAACATTCTGGAAGCTGTGACCTTTGGCCTACCTGTAATCTTTGGACCAGAATACAACAAGTTCCCCGAGGCCAAAGCTCTTATTGAACAAGGTGGTGCGTTCTCGGTTACAAGTGCTGGACAACTTGAAGCTACCATCGAAGAAATTGATGTAATTCAAACCAGCGCGATCAATAGAAAATTCATTGACGAACGGCTCGGTGCCACTTCCTCCATCCTTTCTGCGATCTCTTCCTAGAAAAAGTTGAAATTTGAATTAAACCTATGCGCATGTTTGAGCTCTAAGGTTAAACCAATCGCATGAAGAAGATCCTTGCAACACTATTAGCAATAGCCTGTAGTTACACACTAGTTGCCCAAAACAAGAATGTTTCCAATAGTCTGGTATTTGATGGCGAACCTTTTCTAATTGCCAATCCTCAGAACCCAAGAACGCTCACTGCAGCCTGGATGGGATACCGCTTTGGAAGTGGCATTGTGATTAAGGTCAGCAAGTCAACCGATGCTGGCACCACCTGGAGCACCCCGATCGACCTTCCCCACTTCAATCCTGTATTTGGTTCCGCAGACCCCAGCATGGCGTACGATGATTTTGGCAACCTCTTTTTGTGTTATATCGACTTCAGTTTTGCATTGGATTCAGGTGCCATTTATGTGGCCAAAAGTGCTGACAATGGGGCCACGTTTCCCCAAATTGTGAAGGCTTTGGACTTACACGCAGATCCAGGAAAAAAGCTTATTGATAGGCCATGGATAGCAACCGGGCCAGCAGCTTCCGCTAACCAGGTGCCAGTCTACTTTACATCTATGAATGCAGAGGGTGCAACGCCACCTTTCAATCCTTACTACACGCGATCTTTGGATGGTGGTGCAACGTTCAGACCCTGGAGGTATCTGGATACTACCAACTACCTGGCAGGATCACTTATTACACAACCGATGCCCAGCCCGGCTGTTGGCTCAGATGGCACCTTCTATGCATGTTACCCTAGCTATGTTGTCAGTCAAAGCGTTTTCCCACAAATGCTGATGGCGAAAAGTTCAGATAACGGAAACACGTTACAGCATAGCGCCATGTTCAATATCACTTCGGGCTTAACAGACACGTTGGCAAAAAAAGCACAGCTTTTGATCACTGACCCTTCCGATTCAAGTCATCTGGCGTTTGTCTACCTGGCATCACCCAATGGAGACGGAGATGTTTTCTGTTCAGAGAGTAACGATTTTGGAGCAACGTGGAGCAGTGGAATTCGCGTTAACGATGACCCAATAGCCAACAACCGAATGCAAGATCTCGTTTGGGCTGATTTCGATGAAGATGGTGATCTGGTAGTTTCATGGCGAGACCGAAGGAATGCATCTGACTCAACCTACACGGTGAGTACGGAGATTTGGTGTGCTTTCAAGTGCAAAGATTCAAGTTCATTTGAGCCCAACATCCGCGTTAGCGATCAAGCTATCGGACACGATACAATTCTTGAAGAGTCTGGCAACGATTTTCAGTGCATTGCATTTGATCAGGACACCATGAGCGTTGTTTGGGGTGATGTAAGGACCGGCCGCGTCAATATTTGGTTTCAACGAATTGCCAAGGATGGTACCATTCTAAGTGTGCGAAAGGTGGCACAAGAAAAGGTGCCTGGTACATTATTTCCCAATCCTGCTACAACGGACATTTATCTTGAAGATACAGAAGGAGATAACTGGCAGGTATTTGATATGCAAGGAAAACTGGTGAGCCATGGCACATTTTCACCCAACAGTCGGAAACGCATAAGTGTATCTAACATAAAATCAGGTGTTTACGTTGTTAGAATTGGTACTTCTTCGCATCATACGGAGTATCAATTCGTAAAACAGTAGGAACCGCTCATCCACCGCATAGACTGATCATCATATTATCTTAACTTCATCGGTCAACAGCCGTATCTTCCCTTATAAAGTTGAGATTATGAGATTATTAGCCGCACTTCTAATGTTGGTATCCGTAACTGTTTTTGCGCAGACGGGACTACAATACAAGAAACCATCGAAAGAAATTCTGGACCTGGTAGATGCACCACTTGCACCTTCGGTCCAAATGGACCAGAAAGGAGAATTCATGTTACTCCTTTACCGTGATCAATACAAATCCATTGCGGAGTTGTCAGAAAAGGAACTGAGGCTAGCCGGACTTCGTGTTAATCCTAAAACCAATATCGGTAGCCGCGTTACTTACTTCAATGGACTAAGGATCAAGTATGTAAAAAGCGGAAAAGAGATGTCTGTGGCCGGACTACCAAATCCTGCAAGGCTTACCAATTTTAGATGGTCTACCGATCAAAGTAAGATCGCGTTCACTAACACTACAGCAGAAGGTGTTGAGGTTTGGTATGTTGATATCAAAGCCGCAAAAGCATTTCGGGTAACTAAGGCGAAAGCAAACGCCAACCTTGGGAATCCACTTTACTGGTACCCAGGCGATAAAGCCCTGCTCGTAAAAATGCTGCCCGCAGAAAGCAAGGCGCTTGTCAATACTGCAACAGCAGTTCCTACAGGACCTACAGTTTCTGAGAGTAAAGGGGAAAAGGCGCAAAACAGAACCTTCCAGGATCTACTGAAGAACAAGGATGACGAGCACAACTTCGAACAATTGGTAACGGCCGAATTACACCTGTATCAACTAGACGGAACTTCCAAGAAGTGGATGGACAAGGCGATGTATTTCGGAATCAGCTTTTCCCCTGACGGGAAGTATGTATTTGTAAGCACGATGAAAAGGCCGTTCAGTTACATAGTACCGTTCTATAGGTTTCCCAGAACCGAAACCATTTATGATGCTAACGGTAAGCAAGTAAAAGTATTCAACGAAGTACCGCTTACCGAGGAACTTCCCAAAGGATTCATGTCTGTAAGGACAGGTAAACGAAGCATCAGCTGGAGAAACGATAAACCTTCCACCCTCGTTTGGGTTGAAGCTTTGGATAAAGGTGATCCATCTACAAAAGTTGAGCATCGTGATGAAGTATTCATGTTGGACGCTCCATTTACGGCAGTTGCCACTCCCTTGCTGAAGACCAGGTACCGGTTCAGTGGCATCGACTGGGGCACAGACGATGTTGCCCTGGCATCCGACTACTGGTGGAATACCAGAATGACGAGCACGTATCTTTTCAGTCCGGGAAATCCTTCGAAAACTCCTGAAGTTGTTGTAGAAAGGAACTACCAGGACCGATACAGTGATCCGGGAAACCCTGTTACCAAGAAGAACGAATGGGGTGAGCGGGTTCTGGATATTCAGGATGGACATATTTATTTGATTGGAGATGGATTTAGCAAGGAAGGTCAATTCCCATTCATTGATAAGCACAACCTAAGCACCAAGAAAAAAACAAGGGTTTACCAATCGAAGTACACGGATAAAATGGAGAACATCTTGTTCCCCACAAACCTGAAGAAGGGGGATTTTCTGGTGAACATTCAAGCGGCATCAGATTACCCCAATTTCTATCTGCGAAATGTGCGAAAATCCAACTCGCTAAAGCAAGTCACCAACTTTGACAACCCCTTCAAAAGCATCATGGGTGTTCACAAAGAGGTGATCAAATACAAGCGCGAGGATGGGCTTGAACTATCTGGCACACTTTACTTGCCGGTTGGTTATGACAAATCGAAAAAGGAAAAAATGCCGTTTATTCTGTGGGCATATCCCAGAGAATTCAAAGACAAGTCCAGCGCATCTCAGGTTACCTCTAATCCAAACCGTTTTACGTATCCATTCTACGGTTCTATGATCTATTGGGTAACCAAAGGGTACGTTGTGCTTGACAATGCCGCTTTCCCGATAGTGGGAGAAGGCGAAGAAGAACCGAATGACTCGTTCCGAAAGCAGTTGGTTGCCAATGCCAAAGCGGCCATAGATGCAGTGGATCAGCTAGGGTATATTGACAGAAACAAATGTGCAGTTGGTGGTCATTCCTACGGTGCATTCATGACAGCCAATCTTCTTACGCACTCTAATTTGTTTGCTGCAGGTATAGCTAGAAGTGGAGCTTACAATCGTACACTTACGCCATTTGGATTCCAATCCGAAGAGCGGAGCTATTGGGATGCTCCAGAGGTATATTATACGATGTCGCCTTTCATGCATGCTGATAAAATGAAAACGCCATTGCTTCTTATCCACGGACAAGACGACAACAATTCAGGAACGTATCCTATGCAAAGTGAGCGATACTTCAACGCCCTTAAAGGATTGGGCGGCCCTGCCAGACTTGTACTTCTCCCTAAGGAAAGTCACGGATACCGTGCAAAAGAAAGTATTCTACACATGCTTTGGGAACAAGAGCAGTGGCTTGATAAGCATGTGAAAAAAGTTGGGGAGGAATGATCAAGGATAACATCAAAACGGTCTTCGAATCAGAGGGATTCGAAGAGATCGGAGGAGAGCTGTTGGAAGCAGCTATTGATAGTAATGTAACGGATCCTGTACTTCAGGAAATACCAGTTATCAAAACACTCGTTGCTATTGCCAAAGTTCACAACAGCATATCCGATAACTTGTTTCTAAGAAAGGCCTCAAGGGTCTTGTTAGAATTGAAAGAAACTTCGGCCGAGGAACGGCAAAAATTCATTGAAGCATTAGACAAGCGAGGTAATGATGGAGCCGAACTACTAATGATGCTAATTGATCGACTTGAATCCCCAGAGAAGTGTGAAGTATTTGGTCGACTATGTAAATTAAAGGCCCAGGAGCGAATAAATGCCTCTGAATTTCAAATTTTAGCAAAAGTCATTCAAGATAGTTCTTTAGGCGATTTAGATTTAATAACAAGCTGGTTAGACCATCTCAAAATTCCTCATGACGCTGGAGACATTGCTCCTGTTATCGCGCTTGGGTTAGTGTACTTAGAACCTACAGAGAGGTCGCCCATTGTACAACACCAAGATCATCGGACGGGTCAAGAAACAATTGAAGGAGGGGAAATAACCTTTAACTATCGTTTGACATATAAGGGTCAGCTACTCTTGGATAACTTCAGATATCTGTTCCCTAAATGGGAGGCACATTGGGAGAATAGAGGACATTAGCTTAAACTCAAGAACTCATGGTGCAGAAATTCCGTTGGAAGGACAAAGGAACAGATCTCCAATGAGAGCTGATTTTGGATAATTGAAAAAATTCATCATACATTTGTCACCATGAAATTAACGCAACAGCATTGGCATCATTCTCATACTTGCTACCAGGCAGGGTGACGATGCTGTATACTGTTCAATGATATAGATACGAGAACCCGCCTGAGCCAGGCGGGTTTTTTGTTTCCCGTTTGCTCAGGCTTTTACATGAAATAATGAGCAAACTAAAAGTTGCAATTCAAAAATCAGGAAGACTTAGTGAGAAGTCGATAGAACTTCTGAAGGGGTGCGGTATATCCTTAAACAATGGTGCCCGCAAGCTAAAGATTGAAGCCAACAACTTTCCCCTCGAGCTACTGTTCTTACGCGATGACGACATTCCACAGTATGTGGAACAAGGTGTGGCAGACATGGGTATCCTTGGTCAGAATGAACTTCTGGAACAGGATAAAAATGTAGAAGAGATCCTTCCACTGGGATTTGCCAAATGTCGAATGAGCCTTGCTGTGCCGCGTGGTTCTGAATACAACAATATCCAATACTTCGAAGGGAAGCGGATCACAACAAGCTATCCCAACATATTGTCTAAGTACCTAAAGGAACAAGGGGTGAACGCCAATATTGATGAAGTGAGTGGTAGTGTAGAAATAGCACCTGGCATTGGCCTTGCAGATGGAATTTTCGACATCGTGAGTTCCGGCAGTACGCTCCTTATGAACGGATTGCTTGAAGTGGAGCAGGTACTAAAAAGCGAAGCTACCGTAATCATGACCCGCAATGTGACACCAACAATCCGTGCAATTGCAGACCAACTCTTGTTTCGAATGCGCAGTGTGCTTGCTGCCAAGAACAACAAGTACATTCTAATGAACGCGCCCAACGAATCATTGGATGCCATATCCGAATTGCTTCCAGGCATGAAGTGCCCCACCATCATACCACTTCCCGATCAAGGGTGGTCTAGTGTGCAAAGTGTTGTGCGCGAAGATCAATTCTGGGAAGTGATAGAAGAATTGAAGCAGCTCGGTGCTGAAGGAATACTGGTTACACCTATTGAAAAAATGATCCTATGATGAAGTCAATTGAATACCCGGATCCAGCGCTTTGGGCAGACCTATGTATGCGGCCAGCCATAGACAATTCCAGCCTTGAACCAACTGTACGTGATATCATGGGCAAGGTGAAGATCAATGGAGATACTGCGTTAAAGCAGCTCACATCCGAACTTGATGGAGTCCTCCTTGATGATCTGCTCGTTGGACAGGAGGAATTTGACCGGGCAGCAGCATTGGTAGATGATGATCTTAAGTCGGCTATTGAGCTGGCAGCAGCGAACATCAAGAAGTTTCACACCAGTCAACAAACGTCAACGGAGAAAGTACAGACCTCTCAAGGGGTGTATTGCTGGAGAAAAGCAGTGGCCATAGACAAAGTAGGTCTGTACATTCCGGGAGGATCTGCTCCTCTTTTCTCTACGGTTTTGATGCTTGCAATACCAGCGTCATTGGCGGGTTGCCAGGAGATTGTATTGTGCTCACCACCAGATAAAGAAGGAAAACTGAATCCTGCGATCCTATATGCAGCTTCAGCTACAGGCGTAACCAAAGTTGCGAAGGTTGGAGGCGCACAAGCTATTGCTGCAATGGCATATGGGACGGAATCCATCCCTGCCGTTTACAAGATTCTTGGCCCTGGCAATCAATACGTAACCAAAGCCAAAGAGCTGGTGCAAATAGATGGTGTGGCTATTGATATGCCAGCAGGTCCTAGTGAACTTTTGGTAGTAGCTGACGATAAAGCAAACCCCGCATTTGTTGCTGCTGACTTACTCTCCCAGGCAGAACATGGTGCCGATAGCCAGGTATTTCTTGTCTCCAATTCTACAGGCTTAATTGAGGCAGTCAGAAGTGAAATTGAACAACAGCTAAAAACACTTGAGCGCAGAGAGATCGCCCAAAGGGCATTGCAAAGCAGCTATACAGTTTTGGTGAATTCATTGGAAGATGCGTGTGCATTCAGCAATGTTTACGCACCGGAACACCTCATTCTGGCAGTAGAAGATTACGCAACAATTGCTGAGTGCATTACAAATGCGGGGTCCGTTTTTCTAGGAAATTACAGTTGTGAAAGTGCAGGAGATTACGCCAGTGGCACTAATCACACCCTACCCACAAATGGATATGCGAAAGCTTACAGCGGAGTATCGCTAAACACATTTATGAAAACAATCACCTTTCAGGAAGTAACCAGGAAGGGACTGCAAACAATCGGTCCGGCTATTGAAACGATGGCACAGGCCGAAGGTTTGCAGGCGCACAAAAATGCGGTAACCATACGCTTACGATCATGAGTTTTGAATTAAATACAATTGTCAGGAGTAACGTTCTCGCCATGGAACCTTATTCCAGCGCCCGGGATGAATTTGACATGGATGGGCTCATAATGCTCGATGCCAACGAGAACCCGTACGGTGATTACAACCGTTATCCGGATCCATATGCAGCAGATGTTCGCAGTGCGCTTGCCATTAAAAAGGAGATCCGCCCAGAACAAGTATTCACTGGCAACGGCAGTGATGAGGCCATTGATCTGCTGATCCGGATATTTTGTCGTCCGGGCATGGACAAGATTGCTGTTTTCACTCCTGGTTATGGCATGTACAAAGTATCTGCAGAACTCAACGACATTGAGGTGGTTGAATATCCACTTGATCAGGATTTTCAACCCACCATGGATACGGTGGAAGAAATACGGTCTACAGAAAATCTGAAGCTGGTATTCCTTTGCTCACCTAACAATCCAACGGGCAATCTGATCAACTCTGACTTTATCCAGGAGACACTATCCAGTTTCAATGGAATTGTTGTTGTAGATGAAGCATACATCGACTTCGCACAGGCACACAGCTGGGTGAAGAGGATCAACACTTTCCGAAATTTGGTGGTCTTACAGACCTTGAGCAAATCTCGTGGATTGGCCGGAATACGAACGGGAATGGCATTTGCCAACGAGGCTATTGTTCAGCTTCTAGACAAAGTAAAACCACCCTACAACGTGAACAGTCTCAGCCAGGTACTGGCGTTGGACAGCCTCCTGAATGATGAGGCATTCTACCGCACAGTGGACGGGATCATCGAAGAAAGATCGCGGGTTGCAGCTGCACTTGCTGGGTTCGGTTTCGTTGTAAAGGTATATGGTAGTAACGCCAACTTCCTGTTGGTTGAAATGGACAATGCGAATCTTCGATATCAACAATTAATAGATAAGGGAATCGTCATTCGAAATAGAAACAGTGCGGTAACCAACTGCGTGAGAATCACCATTGGCTCTACTGAAGAGAACGACAAACTTCTTACCGCCCTAAAAGAAATAGCGCAATGAAAAAGGTACTATTTATAGATCGAGACGGAACACTGGTTGTGGAACCACCCATCGACAAGCAATTGGACAGTCTTGAAAAACTGGAATTCCTTCCGGGTGTGTTTACTTATCTGGGGAAAATTGTACGAGAACTAGACTACCAATTGGTGATGGTCACCAATCAAGACGGTTTGGGAACTAACTCTTTTCCCGAAGAAACCTTTTGGCCCGCACACAATAAAATGATGGCCGCTTTTGAAAATGAGGGTATCAGGTTTTCGGAAGTGCTGATCGACAAGAGTTTTCCGGAAGACAATGCGCCCACGCGCAAGCCTGAAATCGGTTTGGTTTTATCTTACATAAAGGATGGAACTGACCTTGGAAATTCTTTCGTGATTGGAGACCGCGAAAGCGATGTAGAACTAGCCATTAATATGGGTTGCAAAGCCATTCGCATAGGCGATGAGTCTTCAGCCAGCGCAGAGAACTTAACCGATTGGAAGTCTATTTATGGCTTCCTTAAAGGGCTAGACAGGAAGGTAACCGTAGAGCGAAACACCAGCGAAACCAAGATCAGTGTTACGCTCAACCTTGATGGTTCTGGCAAGTCAGACATTAACACCGGCCTGAACTTCTTTGATCACATGCTGGATCAGATCGCCAAGCATGGAGTTTGTGATCTAAGCATCAAAGTTGATGGAGACCTTGAGGTAGACGAACACCACACTATCGAAGACGTGGCGATCGTATTAGGCCAAGCGCTCAACGAAGCTATTGGCTCAAAAAAGGGCATTAACCGCTATGGTTTCCTATTGCCAATGGATGACTGTCTGGCACAGGTGGCCTTAGACCTGGGAGGCAGACCATGGTTGGTATGGGATGCTGATTTCAAACGGGAAATGATCGGAGATATGCCAACAGAGATGTTCATGCACTTCTTCAAATCGTTGAGCGACAATGCCAGGTGCAACCTCAACATAAAGGCTGAAGGTGAAAATGAACACCACAAGATCGAGTCGATCTTTAAGGCTTTTGCCAAGACGTTGCTTATGGCAAAAACCAAAACAGAATTCGCTGGAATACCCAGCACCAAAGGAAGCTTATGATAGCATTGATACAATACAATGCCGGAAATATAGGATCAGTGGGTAATGCATTAGATCGCCTTGGTGTTCCTTACAAAGTAACAGGCGATAGTGAGGAAATAGTAAAGGCTGATAAAGTCATTTTTCCAGGGGTTGGGGAAGCCAGCTCCGCTATGTCCTTTCTGAAAATGAAGGGTCTGGATGAACTGATCCCAACCCTTTCGCAACCTGTGCTCGGTATATGTCTTGGCATGCAATTAATGTGCATGAATAGCGAAGAAGGTAACACGGGGGGACTTGGCATTTTTCCTACGCGGGTCCTCGCTTTTCCAAAAGAGGATTTGGTACCACACATGGGCTGGAACAACTTCACAACTTGTGGCGGGCCCTTGTTCGATCAGGTCCTTGCTTCTTCAGACGTGTACTACGTGCACAGTTATTATGCTGAAATATGTGACGCTACTGCGGCCATATGTGATTATATCCGGCCTTTCAGCGCGGCATTGAACTCGGGTAATTTCTACGGCACGCAATTTCACCCTGAAAAATCGGCTGGTGTGGGACAACAGGTGCTCAAAAACTTCTTGGAATTATGAGAATCATACCAGCTATAGATATTATTAACGGGAAGTGCGTTCGACTGAGCAAAGGAGACTATGCCAGCAAAAAGGTATATGCCGATAATCCGGTAGAGGTTGCACAGCGTTTCGAAGATGCTGGAATACAGTACCTGCACGTAGTGGATCTGGATGGTGCCAAAGCCGGTGGCATTCAGAACATCGATATTGTATCATCCATTATTGCCAAAACCCGGTTGACCGTGGACTTTGGCGGTGGCATCAAAGGTGACGATGACATTGCAATGGCATTTGACGCTGGTGTTGCTCAGGTGACCGTGGGTAGTGTTGCCGCAAAGAATCCTGAGCTGTTCACGAAATGGATCGATGCATACGACAGTGAGCGACTCATTCTTGGTGCTGATTGCAGGAACGAAATGATCGCCACGAATGGCTGGACAGAAGACTCTGATCTTTCGGTGATTGATTTCATAGAGGACTATTACAGACAAGGAATCAATTATGTAGTGGCCACGGATATAGAAAAGGATGGAATGCTGAAAGGACCATCAATTGACCTGTACGAGCGAATCTTGAAAAGTTGTCCAGTCAAGCTGGTAGCCAGTGGAGGAATTACAACCATCGCAGACCTTGTACAACTACAAGAGCTTGGGTGTGATGGAGCCATTGTAGGTAAAGCCATCTACGAAGGAAAAATTGCAATAGAAGAACTGTCTCAGTTATGCTGAAAAAGAGAATCATACCGTGCCTTGACATCAAGAATGGGCGCACCGTCAAGGGAGTCAACTTCGTTGGTCTTCGAGACGCGGGGGACCCTGTTGAACTTGCTGCACAATATGCGCGAGAGGGAGCCGATGAATTGGTATTCCTTGACATCACCGCAACCATCGAAAACAGGGCAACACTGATCGATCTGGTAAAAAGGGTTTCAAAGGAAATTGACATCCCGTTTACGGTTGGCGGTGGCGTACGAACGCTGGCTGATGCCAGCGAACTGGTAAATGCCGGTGCGGATAAGGTCAGCGTAAACTCAGCTGCAGTAGCAAGACCAGAACTGTTGGAAGAGATTGCATCCAATCTTGGTAGTCAATGCCTTACTCTGGCGGTTGATGCAAAACAACGGGAAGATATGGTAGAAGTTGTTATCCATGGCGGAAGAACCGGAACCGGAATTGAACTTTTCCAATGGTTAGATCAGGCAATTTCCAATGGCGTTGGAGAAATTCTACTAACGTCTATGGGGAGCGATGGAACCAAGCAAGGGTTTGATATTCCCATACTTTCCGAGGTATCGGAGAGGATCAATGTGCCTGTTATTGCCTCTGGCGGTGCAGGAACCATGGAACACTTTCAAGAGCTATTTACCCAAACCAAAGTAACTGCAGGATTGGCAGCGAGTATCTTCCACTTCGGAGAGATACCGATTCCTCAGCTAAAGAATTATTTAAAAGAACAGCAAATACCCATACGATGAAGATTGATTACAGCAAAGGACTGGTACCCGCCATTGTTCAGGATTTCGAATCAGGCCAGGTGCTGATGCTTGGCTATATGAACGAAGAAGCCGTAAGTATTTCTGAACGAACTGGAGAGGTTACATTCTATAGCAGGTCGCGCGATGAGATATGGACAAAGGGCGAAACCTCCGGTAATAAGTTACGCGTAAAGTCAATGCAGGTTGACTGCGACCAGGATACCATACTCATTCAAGCGGAACCCGTGGGCCCAACATGTCACACCGGTGCGACCTCCTGCTTTGGAAAGGAAGCTGACAAAGGATTCATTTACAAACTCGAGGGCACAATCAATCAGCGCGTATCCGAGGGCACAGAAGATTCTTATACCAAGTCGTTGGTTGAAAGTGGAATGGAGAAAGTGGTGCAAAAGGTTGGTGAAGAAGCTACAGAGGTTATTATTGAAGCCTTAGGGCAAAACGAAGAAGCGTTCAAAAATGAAGCTGCGGACCTTCTGTATCACTTCCTTGTGATGCTTCGCGCAAAACAGGTAAAGTTTTCAGATATTGAAAGTGTACTGAAAGAACGTAGCAAATGATCGAAAGACATTGGAAAGGAATCTGTAAGAATGGAAGGATAGGAGACTATATTGACCATCTTCAGCATGACACTTTCCCGTCTCTTGAATTGATCGAAGGGTACGTGGGCTCACGTCTTCTAACCAATGAGTCGACTAATGGAACGGAGGTATTGGTGGTTACAGTATGGGAGTCCATTGAGGCAATTCGCCAATTCTCTGAACAACCGGAACTTGCTGTTGTACCTGATGTCGTTCAGGAAATGATGATCAGTTTTGATCAGCAAGTGACGCATTATGAAGTAAAACACGAAGCGTATGAAGAGATCTAAATGGGTTGACAGGAAGTTCACCTTTGATCTTCCGGAAGGATGGATGACCAACGTAATTGAAAGGTTGTCTGGCACTCCTGTGCGAATGCACCACTTGGTTAGTAATAAGCCTGAGGAACTACTTTCTTACCAACCTGATGGTTCCTGGAGTGTAAAGCAGCACATTGGACATCTGGCTGATTTGGAAGATCTGCACATTGACCGGATTCATCAATTGGTTGCCTTGCAAACGGTATTGAGTCCAGCCGACATGTCCAATAAGCGAACGGAAGATGCGGATCACAACCAAATTGATATTCATGAATTGATCCAGAGCTTCACTGAAAAACGAAACGAATTTATTGGTTTATTGAGCTCTTTGACGGATGAAGTGCAGGAGCATGGCGCATTACATGAGCGCTTGAATACAAAGATGCGGCCTATCGATGTAGGATTCTTTACAGCCGAACATGACGATCACCATCTCGCTTACGTCAGTGAAATATTAAATTCGTAATACCCGGCACAGTTATTGTGTAATTCAACTCAAAATCAAAGCCATGAAAAAAGTCTTTTATCTGCTCACACTTTCGTTAATCACGTTCTCATTTTCAGCCAATGCTCAATTCGGAGGGTTGAAGAATGTTGGAAAGGACATTGGTAGCAAATTACCCGGTGGAAAGAAACCCGCACTTTCTGAAGAAGAAGTAGGTGCTGGTTTGAAAGAAGCCCTTAACAGGGGGATTGAAACTGGAGTTGAGCGTGTTTCCAAACCCGATGGCTATTTCAAAGACATGTCGATCAAGGTCCTCATGCCTGATGATGCCAAGAAAGTGGAGGAGAAGCTTCGTTCGATGGGTCAGGGCAAGAAAGTGGATGAAGCGATTGAGTCTATGAACCGGGCAGCCGAGGACGCGGCCAATGGTGCCAAAGACATTTTCGTTGGAGCCATCAAGGCCATGACGATCAAGGATGCGATGAATATCCTAAGGGGTGAGGATAACGCTGCAACCACTTATCTCGAGAAAACAACCAGACCAAAGCTCAAAGAAAAGTTCCTTCCAGTGATTGAAAAATCACTTGAGAAGGTAGGTGCTACAAAACATTGGAATTCAGTGTTCACCACTTACAACAAGATTCCAATGGTTAAGAAAGTAAATCCGGACCTGGCGGATCACGTAACCGAAAAGGCGCTTGACGGGTTGTTCAAGCAGATTGCCAAAGAAGAGTTGAAGATTCGAAAGGATCCAGCGGCGCGTGTAACAGATTTGCTCAAGAAAGTATTCGGGTAGCTAAACCTCAACGCCCATTACGCAGATATCATCTATTTGCTCCAGCTCTCCTTGCCAGGTTTGAAGACCTGCAAGGAGAGCTGCATTTTGTTTAGACAACGTTTCGATTTGTTGGTTCAACAGTAGTTCCTTGAAACGTTTGTGTTGGAATTTCTTTCCTCTGGGACCACCAAATTGATCCACGATTCCATCCGTGTGCAAGTAGATGCGATCTCCTTTCTTCACATCAATCGTGTGTGTTGTAAAGTCGATCGGCAATTCGGATCTCCCAATAGGTCGCTTATCGCCACGCATTCTAATAACTTCATTGTCACTAACCATGTACAGACCGCTGTGCGCACCTGCATAGTACAATTTCCCTTCTTTTCGGTTCAACACACAAAGCGCGATATCCATGCCATCACGAACAAATTCCTGCGCCTTCTCAAAGTGGTCGATCACTATATGACATACCTTATTCAGCACCTCGTTTGGCTTGGTTAACCCGAACTCATTTACTGCTCGCTCCAGTGCATTATGGCACACAACAGATACCATCGCACCTGGCACGCCATGTCCTGTGCAATCTGCAACGGCAAACAACACCTCATCACCAGCAGGGTGCACCCAATAAAAATCACCTGCAACGATATCCTTGGGCAGGTATAGAACGAAATGTGACCCCAGTGCTTTGTTCATCATCGACTCTTCCGGCAGGATTGAATTCTGAATCCGTTTGGCGTATGTAATACTCTCAAGTATGTCTTTATTCTTACTATCTACAAGCAACTTCTGCTCTTCAATTACCTTCTTCTGATTGTTAATGACGCGCATGCGGTTAAATACAAAGATCAAGAGCAGCAGTACCAGACCAGCTCCCGCAGACACATATATAATCCTTTGTTGAAGTTGCTCTTCGTATACCCGACTGATTTCCTGCTCCGCTTTCAGTTTCGCATTTTCTGCTTCCGCTTCGGTGGTACGATGCTTCGCCTCCATCTCCGCCATCTGCGAAGCAATGTTCAAATCGTATAAGCTATCTCCATATCCTTGAAACAACTTGTGGTAGTATAACGCGCTGTCAATATCGCCTAACCGTTCGTACGTGACACTCATTAGTTCATAACAAGACATTACCAGATTTGGATAGTTCTTTTCTTTGGCAAATCTCAATCCACTTCGGATCGGGAATACCGCACTATCCGGAGATCCAAAAGCATCATAGGACTGACCTAATGCTGTAAGTGAGTAAATAATGCTCCTTTGGGGCATTCCTAAGTCTTGCTTTAGCTGAAGTGATCGCTTCAACTGATTCAACCCTACTCTACTTTTTCCATCAAGGGCTGTATTAGCTGCACCCAATCCTGACAAGAATATTGCAACACTTTGCTGATTGCCCATCCGCTCTGCTATACCAAGTGCCTGTTCGAAGTATTCCTTCCCTCTCTCCAAACTATCCATTTTAAGGTACAACCCACCAATGTTGTTGAGCACCGTTGCTACCGCGTTGCTGTCATTTACATTAGCCAAATGTTGAGCACATTCGTTGTAGTATTTCAATGTTTGACTGAAGTTCTCCAAGCGATAGAAAGAGATCCCGATGTTGTTCTTGATGCTCGCCAACATTCGTTCATCGCCTATTGATTTTGCAATTCCTTCCGCCTCGTAGAACTGCTCCAATGCATCTTTCGGTCTACTTTTCGCGTTTAGCACGTTCCCCAACCTCATTTTTGCCTGCCCTTCCAAGGTGTCGTTTCTGAATAATTCCGCCATTCTGACAGCTTCATTAGCATACACCAAAGCACTGTCCGAATTATGAAATTTGAACTCATCCGTTATCTTGTTATAAAGAAGAATTTTGGTTCTTACCTGCCGACTGGTATTCGCTTTGAAACGCCACGCATTAATGGAATCCAATTCCTGCGCGAAAGAATACGTTGAGGACAACAGCAATATCCAGATCAGAGATCGCATCGTTGAGTTAAATTAGGAAAAGCAATACGAATCTCATCTACATACTAGTATCTTCATCATATGGATGCCGATAATAGGCTCATAGACGTTGACGAGTATTCTCCTGAGAAGGAAATCTTTGGATTAACAGGAACGCAAAGAGGTTTGATCTACGGAGCTCTTTCCGTTACGGTATTGCTCTATGTATTGAACATATGGGGCATCACTCCCCGACTCAACCTGGGTGGTTGGAACATCACCACTGTGATCACTCAAGGGCTTGATATTGGTGTTGGTGTTGTCATGATCCTGGTGTTCTGGTTTCCCTACCTCAAGTTCCATCAGCTACCAGCTTCTGCTCAATTCGCTATCGTGTTGATCTGTCTGGTATCGGGAGGGAGAATTTTCAATTACGCTACAGCCTCTTACGATACGCTAACTGGCATTTCTGCATTCACCATGATCAACACATTAACCACTCTACTATATGTTACTTGGTATATCATATTGTTGACGAATGATTCAAAGAAGTACCACGATTTCAAGAAGATAAAAACGTTTGCAGGAGTATCACTAGGAAGCATTCTAGTCCCCACCATGTTTTACTGGCTTTTTTCATTCCTGGTGGCGAGTAGCGAGTTCTTCTATTACATTCCGATAACGATTATTCACCTTATCCCCACAGGATACATGTTCTATATCATCAGTAAAATCCCTCAGGCTAAACCGCGTGAAATCTAATTGAGGTAACTTCAGCATGCAATGGCTATTGATTCTAAGAAAATAGACATCCTGAACATTGGACTAATCATCCTGTCATTGGTAATTGCTATTGCCATTCCATTCAAACTTTTCCTGTTTGCATACGCCATACTCGGGCCACTGCACTACCTAACAGAAATCAATTGGCTGGAGAAAAAGAACTACTTCGTTTCAGACAAGAAGTGGATGGTGCCCGCCATCCTTGGGGCCGTGGTGATCACGGTTGGCATCATCGTTAAGACTTTACCTGATATGGTCGAAGACATTACGCACAAAGGTAAACTCGTATCTACCCTTGGTGATCCTATCGTTCAATCCGCAGATGAAATCATGTTGAGCTTGTTCATGTTCTCCATTTACTTGCTCATAGGTAAGAAGCTCATCAACCATTTCATCGGATTGCTTGTGTGCATTGGATTGTCTATTCTGATATGCAACTTCATTCCTCCTGTGCAGTTAATGGTTGCGGTGTTCCTGCCAACCATCGTTCACGTATTCGTGTTTACCATGTTGTTTATGCTGTACGGAGCTATCAAATCGAAAAGCGTTCCTGGCTATGCTTCAGTGTTACTGTTATTGGCTGTTCCACTTATCATCTCTTCAAAGACCATTGATCCCGGAGCTTATCAACTCACACAGGATACGTGGAATACATTTCAGGCCAGCACGTTTCATCATGTGAATGCAACCATAGCCTATGTTTTGGGACATGAGGGTGAATACAATATTCAAACCGTACTGGGTCTAAAGATTCAGATCTTCATTGCATTTGCATATACATACCATTACCTCAACTGGTTCTCCAAAACTTCTATCATACAGTGGAACAAGCAGCTTACTAAAAAGGGAATGATCATCGTTGTTTCCATCTGGCTTGCCTCTATTGTACTCTACTGGTATGATTATAAACTCGGATTCCTCGCACTACTGCTCCTGAGTTTCGTTCACGTATTTCTGGAATTTCCTCTCAACTATGTTTCCATCCGCGAAGTTGTGATGGCCCCATTTCGCAAGGCATGAAAACGTTTTTCGCATTAGCGACATGTCTCTTTCTGTCAGGCTGCACTAATGTGATTAAAGATGAAACAGTTCCAGATCTTGCACGGACCGAAAATGGTCACCAATGGAAACAGGACTACCCTTCTGAACTCGATCCAGCTTATGTGCTCACAACGGAAGGTGATACAATCAATAAGGTAGATGATCAGGGCATGCTACAAGGTGAATGGGTAAGAACGCACCCGGATGGATCACTCAAATGTAAGGGGCGCTATCAAGACGGACTGAAGGAGGGATACTGGGAACGGAAATGGCCCAATGGCAACTGGCGATACCAGGTAAACATGAAGGGGGGATTCCAACATGGCTTATGCAAACACTACTTCGAAAACGGACAATTGAAAATTGAGGGGAATTATCTGAACGGGTATAAGAATGGGGTTATCAAGTCTTACTTCGAAAGTGGGAGTACAGAATCCATTGAAACATATGAGGAAGGTGTAGCCCACGGACCACAGCAATGGTACTATGTTTCCGGGCAACTGAGACGAGAAGGCACAATGGTCAATGACCAGCGCCACGGTATATGGAAGTTTTATAATGAAGAAGGTCACCTCACAGCTGAGATGACCTATCAAAATGGTATTGCCACAGATCAGTAACTACTCAATGAGCACGATCCTGTGGGTGGAGTAAGTCCCTGCATTGTTCACTTTAGCGAGGTACACTCCCTTATCCATATCGTTAAAATTCACTTGTAATCTACTGCCTGTTCCATTTAAAACTGCAACGTTCTTGCCTTCCAGTGTATACAGCCGTACTTCCAGAATTTGCTTTCCAGAAAAAGTAATTGCTCCCCTTGAAGGATTGGGGAAAGCAACAACGCTCTGGAAGTTATCACTCATTACATCAGTTGGTAGCCCGGCTTCATACGCCCCCATATCCGGTGTGGTTGACGTTGGGGCAAAGGGTCTCCACTTCTTCTCGATATCTTCGTTAGGCATGCCTGCGGTTGTTCCGGCACCTTCCACAGGTGAAGTAGCCTGTGGATGATAATCGGAAGCAGATACGAATTGAGGGTTTGAAGTGATATTTCCCGTACCCGCAAAACCATTCCGCACACAAGAATATGTAACAGTAGCTCCAGATCCATTGATCTCGGTTGCGCCATTTGTATTCCAAAGGATGTTATTGGTTGCAGTTACCGTTCCGCCACCTGTATTCAAATAGATGGCACCACCTGTGATCGTTCCACCCGTTCTTGTGTTGTTTGCTATGGTAACGTGCATGAGATTGGTGGTAGCACTGGAGGATTGATAAATACCCCCACCATAATACCAGTTCCCTCCTACACCAGCAGCGTTATCAGAGATCAACACATTTGTAGCATTCAATGTTCCACCTGAATTATAGATACCAAATCCGTAGTACCAGCTTCCCCCATCGTCCATAACGCTGTTTTGGATATACACGCGATTCAACGTTACGGTAGACCCTGTTTGCATATTGATCGCAGGACCGTGATTCCAACCCGTGGACGTGTTCCGGTTACCATCAAACCACACATCAGTGCAATACACCTGTCCACCGGTAACATACACACCACCTCCGTATGTACGTGAGCATGTATCCAAATGATTGCCCGAAACATGGGAGTTCACAAGGTGAAGTTGTGCTCCATTGTTCACATAAAATCCACCTCCATAGTTATAACTCCCTCCGCTTGGTTTGCCATAGCTCCTGCTTATTCTACAATTCCTGAAATACCCTTTGCTTCCTGTACTTGTAATCGCTACTCCAGCACCGTAAGACCTGTTCCCTAGTCCGCGGTTGTTATCGAGATGACAATTCACGAAGAGTGGTGAGGCACCATTGCTAATGTAGGCTCCCGCCCCGGTTGGCCAAGCTGTTGTTTCTCCATTGCGCAGTGTAAATCCTTTAACCACTGAATTGGTATCTATCGCACCTGAAGAAAATGTTATCACCCTGTTACTTCCTCCACCATCAATGAACGTATTGGTAGAATCTCCAGCGGCAAGTAAGGTAATGCCGTTGATGGAAGGCCATGTGATATTCTCATTATATGTACCTGTTGCTACAAGCACAGTATCTCCAGCGGATGCAGCGTTCAGTCCGGCCTGAATGGTTGATTGGGTTCCGGGCACATTGATCACCGTAGCGTAAGAAGCCACGCAGATGCCCAGCGTTAAGCAAGTAAGTATTCTTTTCATGATGTGGTTGGTTGTGTTGATTAAAGGTATGAAATACCAAAAAGACTTAAAACTCAAGACTTCTCAACCACTTTTTGGCACTTTCCATTTCGCTAAAAACCCTGGTAGGATTGGGTGGCTTGTTGAACTTAACATAGAAGTTCGCTATCAATGTTGTGGATAGACTCTTGACTACAAATGCTTCGGCTTGCCTTACCGCCCTCATTTTCTTATTGTCTCTGATCTCTTCCCGGGCCCCAATACCTACATGACCACTAACTGCACTGGTATCTGTAATGATCTTGTGGGGCTTGCCATCGCATACCTTATAGATAGCCTCACAGATGTTGCGGGCATCCTGAACATCCATGATATCTTTCTCGGATGAATCCAGATCAATTCGGCAAAAGCCCTCACCATCGATGTATATTCTAGCGATCTCTGTTTCAAGCATATAGCAAAGCTATTTGGAAAAGTTAAGATGAAGCAGAACAATTTGCAAAAGCCGTTGTTGAACTTCCAAACGTTATGTACTCCTACCACAATAGAATTAAGCAACGTATTCGAAACAAGGAGCTTGTTCGTTATGAGTATGTGGATAGATACAAAGACATTTCTCCATGTCTCTTACTACACTTCGAAACGGAACCTAAGATCCGTCCGATCAGGGAGCACCGCTTTGAGATGTATGAAGCGCTATTACAAGCAGGGTTTAAATGACCAGGTGAAGACCTAATCTAAAGGCATGGTCATCTCAATCTGATCAATATCGTTGATCAACCCTAGACCCTCAAGAAAGCATATGGTATCCTGTGCATCTCCATCAACATTGATAGTAGACACAGTACCGGTAATGGAGGCCGCATATTCAAAGAGTTTCGTTGCCAATCCTTGTTTGCGATAGTGTTCCGCTACAGCAAATTGATGAATACGGCCATTCTCAGTATAAATCAGGTAACCAGCCAAAGTGGATTGCTGGTTGGTTATCAAAAGTGCTTTATCGTCTTCTCCATTAAGTATTGATCTGGTCGAATTCTGAAATGAAGGTTTCCAATCCCACCATTCCGACATCGCAGGAAGATCTACATCCTTCAAGGAAACTTCCCGGACCTCATTGTGCTTTTCTCCTTTGGGAGTACCTCGATAACATTTAAGTAACCTACTCTTAGCAAATCCAATGCTTTCGTAAGATCTAATAGCGGGTATATTCTTGTCTATCGCTTCTAATAGAAGAAGTTCAACGCCTTCCTCTCGTATCCTTGGCATTAGCCAGGTGTACATCCGTCTGGTAAGTCTTCTACCTCTATAATTTGGAATCACCCCCGTGCCAGCATTGTACAAAGTAATTCTTCCATTTTCCGATCGTTTCGCGTGTAATATGAACCCTACAAGGGTAGATCCGTGAAAAGCTCCAACGGATAAGTCCAGATCAACACCCTCCTTCACCATCTTACTAGCCATCTGATCCTGGTTCATTTGAGCCTTTACGAAGTAATCCGAAAAAGATAGATTGAACACATCTACCAGTTCCTCTATACTTGAATCAGCCAGCGTATTGAATTCAATCGTTTGGGATAAATGCGCCACAAAGCAAAACTACCGAGAAATGGAGAACATGCTTCAATCGTCCTCTTCCAAACAAAAAACCAAGTCCTCCGACTTGGCTTTCATTTATCCGTACCGGGACGGTGTTGCCCTTCGGGCGAGTCCCGCTGGTCGGAGTCACAATGCGAGCCGCACGGCTCATCGGAGCACCCAACCACCCCAACAGCTAATATGAGTAGAAGTTGCTTCATTGTAACACGAATGTCATATCCTTTAACCGTGGGTCAACAACGAAATAATAGAAGGTAATATCTTCCTCAGCTACTTCTTCTTCACCTGGAACAGATTCTTCCCATTGTTTTAATACAACCTCTTTACCTCTAAACTCTAGGTTACCCATCTTTACTCCGTTGATGTGTCTCATTTTCCTAACGCATAATACAATTGAGTCTGCATATTCAAACCTGTCTAAGGTTGGATCTGGGAACTTTCTGTGTACATCTGCAAAGTCCCAGAATACTTTCCTTTCTTCTTTGTTGGCATAGCGCCAATGAAAGTTGTATAACTCAGGCACCCATTCAGCCTTGTTCTTTTCTTTGAGAACTTTAGCCTTCCTTCTCTGTTCCTTCCACGATTCTCCATATTCATTTAGCATCGCCTCAAGTTCCTTGACCTCAGCAATACTGTCCCGTTTCTTTTGCTCGGCTAAAAGATCATCCTGGGAAGGCCCACAACTAATGAGTCCAACGGCCAATATGACTAGTAGGTGTTTCATTCAATCAGTTCGCCATTTTCATACATCTCAACTTTTTCAAGCTTTCCTTTCTCAGTATAGAACTTCCATTTCCCTGTTCGCCTCGGGAAATTCAAATACTTTCCTTTGGATTTCACTTTACCATTCTCATAGTATTCAATCCCCTTGAAGGGTGTACGACTACCTTTGTGTTTTCCGTACCACAATCGAATTTGTCCGTTTTTGTAGTATCGGTACGTTATATGTTTCATTCGATCCCTTACAAGGTGATCGATGCTTTCTATTTCCCCAGTTTCATAGAATCCCGTGTCCGCACCTGTACCCATGTTATAGTATCCCCTAAATTTCACACGCCCCAATGTGTCGCACCAGTATGTTTGTCCATGATACATAACGCGCGTATTGGAATCTTCCTGAATCTGTACAGCGAATCTTTTACTGATCAAACGTCCATTATAGTACGACTCGCTTAAACCATTAAGCAGCCCATTCTTCAAACCGTACTTAGAAGTCTCTCTCCCATCCTTGGATTTAGTTTCAACAAGGATCAAATCTCCGTCAACATATGTGTTAGTAGTGAAGTAAACACGTCCAGTCTTTGAAGTATCGCTAACCACCTCTTGTCCACTAAAAAGCTTTCCGTTCTTATATGCCAGATCATTGATCAGAGTGTCTGGTTGCCCATGACAGAGCCCTACCAGCCCAGCAGCTAATATGAATAGAAGGTGTTTCATTCTTCTTTGAGAGCAGCTTTTAGTTCTTGGTCTTTCTTTAATACAGAGTCAAAGCACTCAGCCGTATAGAATCGCTCTTTCTTTTGATTTACCGGATAGTATTCATGCTTCCCAGTCTTCTTGTTTACCAGGAACACATCTTCACCTTCAACAATGAGTTTACACCGCAGGTATCTGATATTACTCGCATTGATCCAAGAAAGATATACGAGGGGTTGTTCGTTAAGATCTTTGGCGACTTTCATAAGTTCCACATCGTCCTTTTTCTTATAAGTCATTGGAACCGTCACCTCGCAAGCCTTTAGACTTGATTCACCTTTAAATAACTCACCTGAGGGTTTACACCCTACCAACCCAACGGCTAATATGAGTAGAAGGTGTTTCATTGAGCAGGGACAATTTCAAATCTGTACTCCTCAGGATCGTGAAAATGCTCTGGTAGAGGCTGTTCAAATTTAAACTCGCATGAGTCTGAATCGATGTTGTAGTATGTACAGTAGTTCTTTGAAAAGTACAACACTATGGCGACAGGTCTGTTATCCTTGTCATATACTACCTGAGCGTGACCAAATTCCTGATCAATTAACCAATTCCAACTGCTCTCAGCGCTTAAATCACTTGTTTTTAGAATGAACTGCATGCCCTCCATTTTCTCCTCCCATGCCCTCGATTGCCAGTGTGTTGAAGCAAATATGGATTCTGAATCTCCACTACAAGCTAACTTAATAGTTCGTCCCTCATCAAACTTGAATATCAAGTAACCCATATCACCATCCACTGTCTCACCATCCACTAAGACAACCTCATTCCAGATGTTTACCAATTTGGCCCCAACAGTATTCTCAATTATATGACGAAGGTCTTGATTGGGCGGGTTGACTTGAACACTCATAGACATAAAATACAAAAACCTTTGCTCTAGGTATTAGGGATCCCAGACAATGAAATAACCTCTCTTTGTTACTGATTTGACGGACCGTTTTTCTTCGAACGGAGATAGGCGCACGTGTAGTATTGGTAGTATCTGAATAAAATAGGAAAACGATTGCCGACAACTTGGATCAATACACCCTGTGAGGTAAATGCTCTATTCAAATGAACAAAAGTAGGAGGTCATAAACTCTCCTCCGGAACTTTAGTTTTTTCGACTACTTAGCAGTCTTGAAACATTGCAACGCAAAAGCAATTCCAATTGAACTGCCGACAAGTCAATAAAGTGTTCAGTATAATTATCACCAGTAGGGTCGTAGTTTAAGGAGTACAAGTTAGCCCCTAGTCTTCCCTGGAGTCCTATGGTGAAATACCTTCCTAGTTTTCGGTTACTCTCAAAACCAATTAAGAGGATTCGTGATACGATACTGAAATCCTTTAAAAGTGAATCTTGCATGGTAACGGGGTCGAAGTTGAATTTTATCATTGGTCCGCGACCTCCAGCGTAGCGGGTATGCGCAAATCCAATTGTAGCTCCATTCTTCCACATACTTGTATCCGCAGAAACAAAGTGCTTATACCCAACTTCAAAACCAGTGAGGAAATGACCAGGAAGGGTTTCTCCAAACAGGAGAATACCACCGTAAACTTCCTGGCGGTTCTTCTCATACGATAATCCTACCAGGCTACTTACGTGATTTGGAGTGAAGGGTTGAAATCTAGGAATCAACCCCCAATAACAACCATTTGCTATTATGTTTATTCCACCACCAGAGCTTTGCGCGCTCATGGACAGAGGAAGCGCAAGAAATAGGAGTATTGTAATCCTAATAACCATTGCGAGCAATAACTAATCTTCTTACGAAGATACTTGCTCCAATGTTAGATTTCATTTATTCGTACCCGGGGCGGGACTTGAACCCGCACGGCCAATGCTGGCCACGAGATTTTAAGTCTCGCGTGTCTACCAATTCCACCACCCGGGCATAATTGAGGTAGGCGAAAATAAGCATTTAGGTCAAACAGACTTGCGTAACTATCTTCGTAGCAATGGAAGAAGCAACACAAGCGCAAAACCAATTCCCTACCAAGACAGGTTACTGTACGATTACCGATGACCAAATTCTACTTACCCGAACGGGCGTTATTGGCGAGGTGGCTGAAATGATGACGGCCCGTAGCCTGGCACCTATGTTAATCATCTACTCCATAGCCGCGCTATTCATGTTTACGTCTGCCTGGCAGAGTTGGGTATTCGGTATTCCAGTATTGTCCGTTCTGTTTCTACTGTTTGGCATTCGTTTGGTGTTGGGCGTGCTTACCAGCTTGAACAACTCGGCAACGCCAACGATAGAAAGAAGTGCCATCACCAAGGTGAAATGGAACCCCGGCATTCCGTTGATCAGCAAACCACACTTCAAGGTTTACTTTACCGACAACCGCGGCAAAAACATGAAACGCCTTATCATTCTCAAAGGTGGTTTGTTTGGCGATCCTAAAGAAAAGGAGTTAGCGGTGCAGGTGATGAGCGAGGCGGGTTTGCTGACTTGAGCTACCCCGGTCCAAAGTTTTTACTACACCACATTTTTTACTAGATTTGCCTCCCTTGCGAGAATAGCTCAGTTGGTAGAGCGCAACCTTGCCAAGGTTGAGGTCGCGGGTTCGAATCCCGTTTCTCGCTCAGCAAAGTCTCACCCATTGGGTGGGGCTTTTTTCATTTGCGAGCAACACAAGCTTGCTTGATGTTGTGAGTAAATGAAAAAGAGACCTGCTGCGAAGCAGCAGAGACTTTGCTGGCACTCCCTCCTGGGATCACGAGTGCCGAAGGCCCGAGTAACCTCAGTTAATTCAATGTATACACTGAATATCATCTTGGAATAACGTGGTATCCGGTTGTTCATGCAACGACAAGCTCAGCATGACAACCTGCTCCTCTGCGCAAAATCTACCCGCCTACCAAACGCTTGATCTCGTTGAGCTTCATCAGCGCTTCTACTGGCGTGAGTGTATTGATATCCAGCTTGACCAGTTCCTCTTTGATCTGTTGTAAAACCGGATCATCTAGTTGGAAGAAACTAAGTTGCATCGGATCCTCAGTTTCAATGGATGCTGTCTCACTTTCACCTCTGGTAGCCTCCAATTGCTTAAGGATCTCATTGGCCCTGCTGATAAGGATTGAGGGCATACCTGCCATCCTGGCCACATGAATACCAAAGCTGTGCTCGCTACCTCCAGGCACCAATTTCCGCATGAAGATCACCTGATCCTTCAACTCTCTTACAGACACGTTGTAGTTCTTAATCCGCTCGAACCGCTGTGCCATTTCATTCAATTCATGGTAATGGGTAGCAAACAATGTCTTCGCCTTGAACTTGGGATGTTCGTGCAAATATTCAGCAATGGACCAGGCAATGGATATACCATCATAAGTACTGGTTCCACGGCCAATCTCATCCAGTAGGATCAAACTGTTGCCCGATAGGTTGTTAAGGATACTCGCAGTCTCGTTCATCTCCACCATGAACGTAGATTCACCCTGCGAGATGTTATCCGAAGCCCCTACCCTTGTAAAAACCTTATCTACCACACCGATACTTGCTTTTTTGGCCGGCACATGACTCCCCATCTGTGCCATCAGGCATATCAGGGCTGTTTGTCTTAACAGGGCAGATTTACCAGACATATTAGGCCCGGTGATCATCATGATCTGCTGAGATGCTGAATCAAGGAGCACATCATTGGCAATGTATGCCTCATCGGCTGCAAGCTGTAATTCAATAACAGGATGTCTCCCTTCTTCAATATCAATGGTATCCCCTTCCAGCAATTCCGGTTTGGTATAACCATACTTCTTAGAAACGGTTGCAAACGATTGCAGACAATCAAGTCTTGCAAGCACAGAAGCATTTACCTGAATGGGCTCAATGCTTGCACCTATCTCACTCACTAATTTGATGTAAATCTCTTGCTCTAACTCCCCGATGCGATCTTCGGCACCCAGAATTTTGGATTCATACTCCTTTAGCTCCTGGGTTATGTAACGCTCTGCGTTTACCAACGTCTGTTTCCTCACCCATTCTTCCGGCACCTTGTCTTTGTGCGTATTCCTTACTTCAATGTAGTAACCGAATACGTTGTTGAAGGCAATCTTCAGGCTAGGAATTCCTGTGGCTTTGATCTCCCGTTCAACGATTTTGGCTAAATGTTCTTTACCTGAGTTTGCAAGGGAACGCAACTCATCTAACTCTTTGTTCACACCTTCATTGATGACTCCACCTTTATGAAGAAGTACCGGAGCCTCAGGGTCGATTTCCGTTTCGATGCGCTTTCTAACTTCATCGCAAGAATTGAGTTGATCCACGAGGATGCGAAGGCCCTTCCCTTTCACCTTCTTACAGGCCTTCTGAATATGTTCAACCTCATCCAGGGTATTTCTCAATTGCAGTAATTCACGGGGATTGACCCGCCCAACAGCAACTTTGGAAATAAGCCTTTCCAAATCACCCATTCTGGATAACGAATCTTCGATCAAAGCATGCATTTCCTTATTGGCCAAGAGGTCATCAAGGGTTTGAACACGTTGCTGAATGAGTTTAATGTCTTTTAACGGCAGTACGATCCACCTTTTTAGCAAGCGGGCGCCCATCGGAGATCTTGTCTGATCCATTACGTCTAACAACGAACTGCCTCCCTCACTGGTTGGGTACAGGAGTTCCAGGTTGCGTATGGTGAAACGATCTAACCACACATACTGATCCAGTTCAATGCGTTGGATGGCGTTGATATGTGCCGTTTTGTGGTGTTCAGTGGCCGATAAATAATGCAGTGCCGCTCCAGCTGCGATAATACCTTCCGTCTTCTCCTCAATGCCGAACCCTTTTAAGGATTTCGTATTGAAATGTCTGACCAGCAACTCCCTTGCAAAATCCTCCTTATATACCCAATCTTCCAGGCAATAGTGGTAAAGGTTCCCGCTGAAGTGGGCTTCAAAAAGTTTCTTGTGCTGCTTTTGGATGAGCACCTCCGTTGGTGCAAAACCCTGTACCAACTTGTTCAGGTATTCAAGTGTACCTTCTGCCAGAAAATACTCTCCGGTTGAAACATCAAGGAAGGAAATACCATGCTGCTTCTTACCAAAATGGATGGCACACAGGAAGTTGTTCGACTTGTGTTCCAGTACTTCATCGTTATACGAAACACCTGGAGTAACAAGCTCAGTAACTCCCCGCTTTACAATCTTCTTCTGTTTCGAAGGTGCTTCCAGTTGGTCGCAGATGGCTACGCGCTGCCCTGCCTTCACCAATTTGGGTAGGTAGGTATCTAACGCATGGTGGGGAAACCCTGCCAACTCCACTTCATTGGCTGAACCATTGTGACGCTTGGTAAGTACGATACCCAAAATACCTGCGGTCTTCACTGCATCCTCCCCGAAGGTCTCATAGAAGTCACCCACCCTGAATAACAACAGGGCATCAGGATACTTGCCCTTGATGGCATAATATTGCTTCATCAAAGGGGTCTCCTTGGCGGATTTCTTTTCCTTTGTAGTGGACTTACTCATGAAGTTTCAGGATACACAAACTTAACCAGAGCGCACGAGTAGAGCCGAATCCATTTGTCAATAGTTATGAACAGGAAACTGAAATTAGAAGAGCTTGGCAGACCTGACGTATCCACTTACAAGGAGGCTCCCAAGATTTCCTGTATTGGCATACTTGACAACATTAGAAGTATGCAGAACGTGGGTGCAATCTTCAGAACTGCTGATGCATTTAAAATGGAAGGCTTAATCCTTTGCGGCATTACCGCTCAGCCACCCCACCGCGAGATTGCTAAATCTGCACTGGGCGCAACTGAGAGTGTGGAATGGAGCTACACAGAGAACATTGCCGATGCGGTTACCAAACTAAAGACGAACGGTTACGAGATTCTTTGTGTTGAACAAACAGAGGAACAGCGATGGTTGGAGGAATTCGAGTTTAGCTCAGAAAAGAAATATGCGCTTGTTTGGGGTAATGAAGTATCAGGAGTAAGTGATGAGGCTATTCAACTAGCTGATGCCTGCCTGGGCATCCAACAATATGGCACCAAACATTCATTGAATGTTTCAGTATGCGCTGGAATTACGATGTGGGAAATTTGTAAGCAGCTTACTTCTTGACGCAAACGAAGCCGTCTCCCTCAACTTCTTTCTTGTCTTTCTTACTGCAAACTTCAACGTTGGCACTGGCATTTACTTCCTCTCCTTTTACAATTAAAGTTTCCTGCTTGGTGCAATCGTAGCATTTCTTGCAACCAGTGCTGAGAATTACGAAAGAAAATACCGAAATAGCGAGAATCAACGATTTCATAAGTGCCTCATTGTTAACTAAATATACAAAAAAAGGGGCGCGATGCGCCCCTTTCAATGAAAGTTCCTTGACTTAGTTAACTGCTGCCTGAAATTCAGCATCGTTGAAGTACTTGATAAACTCTCTGTCATCCTTAGCTCTCGCTTTGAATGAACCGTCTTTGCCTACGCAAGTCTTCAGGTTGTTAACGATCATGTCTTTGTTGCTTGTACGCGCACCGATGATAGCTTTCAGGTAGTATGCCCAAGCATCATCTTTCTCCTTAGCATTCTCAAGCGTCTTAGAGGCTCCATCAGGATTACCGTTAAGCGTTTGAGCAAGTGCAGCGTTATAAGTCGCCTCACCAGAGAAGTTGCTAACCGCACCAGCGTAATCACCTCTTACGATGTTTACGATACCCATGTTGTAGCTCACCTCAGGACCCGCGCCAGAAGCTTTCTCATAATGCTCTTTAGCTTTCGCTATATCGCCTGAAAGTCTTGCGCACACACCAAGGTTGTTCTCAATGATTCCGTTGTCTGCAGAGATACCAGCAGCCTTTTCGAACTCAGCTTTAGCTTCGCTCACTTTGTTCTGCATGATATATACATATCCTACGTTGTTAGGACCTCTCCAGTCTTTAGGATATACTGTAACAAACGTTTTGTAGATCTTTTCTTTCTCACCAAGATCGTTGGTTAGAGTCGCAGCGTAAAGGATCTCTTCCTCAGTAAGTGAATCAGGCTTAGACGCTAGAAGCGCATTGATCTCTTCATCAGTCTTACTGTGGTACTTGATGTTTACGTTGATGTTCGACTTTCTAAGCTCAGGAAGAATCTTCTTCGCAACCTCATTGTAAGTTGCTGCAAGGTTCTTGATTTCTTCCTCTCTCTTATTAAGGTCTGTGTACATCTCAAGAACACGTAGAATCAACTCCTTGTCCTTAATGTCAGATGCTTCCATGAGCGTTTTAAAACCAGCCCAATCTTCACCTTTACCCATTCCTTTGTAGAAAGTTTCGAAATCTCCGGCACCTTCGATCTTCGCACGCTTAAGAATATTAACCATTGCCTTGTTAGCTGATTCAGCTCTTTCGTTAGCAAGGTTGTCGTTCTTAGAAAGTTCACCTTCAGGAGAAGCGTATGCATCTGTGTTCACACCAGTGAACTCAGCTTTTGGATCTGCAGTGTACTTCTTAAGATCAGCTTTCAATTGTTTGAAATCGTCTTTCCCAAGCTCTGATCCTCTAACACCAGACTGGTTCACCACATAGTGGATGTCAGTCTTCAGTGCCATCATCACAAACTTCACGAACTTATCAGCACCAAGGATTGGTCTGTCGTTAGGCATGATGTACTTCGGTGTAATGATTGTTGCGTCAGCAGCTTTGATTGGATCAAAATCCTGCTCTTTCTTCTTGAACTTACCGTTCAAGTGCATCATGATGTCTGCTTTATGCATGCCATCCTGATAAGGAATCTTCGCAGTATGGGTTGCTTTGCCACCAGCTTTGTAATTGATGACCTTCCCATCTGCCTCAGAAGCCTCTCCTTTTAGCATAAGCGGAGCGAAAGCTACTTCACCGCCATCCCACTTGATTTTAGGAGTAACTGTTCCTGATACCTTCTTATGGAAGTATTTCTCAGGGAAATTCACGTTCAACGTGATGTTAATGCTATCTCCGTGCATTTCCGCTGGGTTAGGTGTTACTTCCCACTTCACCTCATCCATTCTTTTTGCCATTTTCTTGAGCGCATTACAGCTCGAAAGCGCAATCGCAAGAATTGCTACAAGAAATACACTTAGGTTAATCCGCTTCATACTTAAGGTTTTACGCGTGTTTCCGTTATGGTTTAAGGCACAATAATAACTAATAGTTTTAACATTCAAAAATTAATGAACATCGCTCCAGCATTAGGATATCTTATTCACAGACAGTGAATCAGGGTAGGTCTTCAAAAGCTCCCGATGGGTGCTTTTCAATACCGGATGAACACCATTTTCGGAAATCTCGCAAAGTGGCTCCAAAATGAACCTCCTGTCTTGAATTTTAGGATGCGGCACTGTTAAGCTATTTGTTTCTATTACCATGTTATCTACATACAATATATCCAGGTCTATGATCCGGTCCTGATAAGTATCAGCGTCCCGAACCCGACCTTTTGATCCCTCATACTGCAGAAGAAGTTTTAAAACCTCCTCCGGTAACATAGCCGTGCGTACTACTACAACTTGATTATAGAAAGATGTTACACTTTTCATTCCCCAGGGTGCGGTTTCGTACACCGATGATTTGGCCGTAACCTCCCCAATTTCAGTGGATAACCATCCTTCGGCTTCTTGTAAAGCAAGCCGTCTGTCTCCAAGGTTAGACCCCAATGAAATCCAGTATTGCATCATATCGTTCCGTTTATATACTGCACCGACCACTGGTGTAAAGTTTGGTCTGCACCCCATTCCGGGAACCTACATTTGCTTCGAATATAAATTACCCGAGATGAAAGCATTTCTTAGAAACTTACTCGCAGGCGTACTCGCCATATTCGTTGCGTTCTTTCTGTTCCTTATGATCGGTTCGATCATGGTTAATGTTGGTTCCAGCGACAAGAAAACAAAACTAAAAGATAACTCGGTGCTACACCTTGAGCTCAACAAGCCTATTGTGGAGAAAGCATCTGACAATCCTTTTGAGAATCTGAATTTTATGGATCTTGAAGGTGGCGGACAGATCGGGTTAAAAGATCTCCTGGATGACATTGAAAAAGCCAAAACAGATGACCGCATCAAAGGCATCTATCTGGATATCATGGTTATTCAGGCGGGCATCGCTTCAGTGGAAGATATCCGAAACAAACTGGTCGAATTTGCCGAGACTGATAAGTTCATCATTGCTTACAGCGAAGTATACACGCAGAAAGCTTACTACCTGGCCAGCGTAGCGGATAAGGTGTATGTGAACAAAGCAGGTATTGTGGAATTCAAGGGACTCAGTGCTCAACTGATGTTTTTCAAGAACATGCTATCGAATATTGGTGTGGAAATGCAGATCATCCGTGGTAAGAACAACAAATTCAAAAGTGCGGTTGAGCCGTTCATGCTTGACAAAATGAGCGATGCCAACCGTGTTCAGACATCCAAGTTCATGAACTCCATCTGGGACCACATGATTGATGGCATGGCTGCTTCACGTGGCATAACGGCCGACAAACTGAATGAGATTGCAGATGGTATCCTTGTTACAGATGCTGAAACAGCGGTTGAATACAAAATGGCCGATGGTGCACTTTTCGAAGATGAAGTGTTTGCAGAGCTGAGAACTGAGCTCGACATTGAAGAGGAAGATGACATCAACTTCGTTAGTCTGAAGAAGTACCACAAAGCCAAAGTGAAAAAGGAAGGTGAGAAGGCTTCTGACAAGCTTAAGAAAGAAAAAATAGCTGTGATTTATGCAGCTGGAGAGATTAGAAGTGGCAAGAGTTCCTCTGATGTAATGGGGTCTGAAACAATTGTTGAAGCCCTTCGTGAGGCGAGGAAAGACAGCTCGGTCAAGGCCATTGTTCTTCGTGTGAATAGTCCGGGTGGAAGCGCACTTGCTTCAGATGTGATGTGGAGAGAAGTAATCCTTGCAAAAGAGAAAAAGCCATTGATCGTATCCATGGGTGATGTTGCTGCCTCGGGTGGGTACTATATTTCATGCGCGGCTGATAAAATCTATGCGCAGCCTAATACGATTACAGGGTCCATTGGTGTGTTTGGAACACTTCCAAATATGAAGAACCTGCTGGAAGAGAAGATTGGCATTACAACAGATACGGTTAATACCAACAAGCACTCAGACATCATGACTGTTTTTAGACCGTTGTCGGATGAAGAGTATGGTATTATCCAGCACGGTGTAGAGAAGATCTATGACGATTTCATTACCAAGGTGTCTGAAGGGCGTGGAATGAGTAAGGAAATGGTAGATAGTATTGGTCAGGGAAGAGTGTGGACAGGAACGGATGCCAAAGGTATTGGGCTTGTAGACGAACTTGGTGGACTGGAAATGGCTATAGAAGCTGCAGCGAAGGCAGCCGACATGGAAGATTACAGAACTGTGGAGTTCCCTAAAAAGAAAGATCCCTGGGCTCAATTCATGGCTGAATTTGAGACAAGCATGAAAGACAAAGCCATCAATGAAGAGTTGGGTGAGGTTAAACAATACTACGACCACGCCAAGCGAATTATGGGTATGAAGGGTATCCAGGCAAGAATGCCCTTTGACATGGTGATCTACTAAATAGCGATTTGATTATTACAGCAGAAAGGCTATCCGTTGGGTAGCCTTTCTTATTTACCGTCACAGGACGTTTGATATCTTAGTAGCATAGTACATCCATTTGCCCTTACTTAATTCCATATTCTCCTGGTTCATCAAGAAACGTGTTCATCAGATGGAGCTTTTCAAGAAGCATCCGGTGGAAGTGCAACAAGAGGTGTTGATGGAACTCGTTCAAAAAGCTGCCGATACAGAATATGGTAACCAATTGGGTTTTGATGATATTGGGTCCACTGAGGTCTTCTCCAATCGCGTGCCCCTGCAGACCTACGACCAACTCAAACCGTACGTGATACGGTTAAAGCATGGCGAAAGTAATTTGCTTTGGCCGGGTGAAATCAAATGGTTTGCAAAATCCTCCGGAACAACTGACGATCGAAGCAAATTCATTCCGGTTTCTAAGGAGGCCATTGAAGATTGTCATTATAAGGGCGGAAAGGACTTATTGTCGCTATACTACAACGAAAAGGAAGAATCTTCGTTGTTCTCAGGTAAAACCTTGATCGTTGGCGGTAGCGCGCAGATCAATCATTTCAGTGCGGATAGCTATTACGGGGATCTCTCCTCTATCATCATCCGAAACCTCCCGATTTGGGTAGAGAACAGACGCGTACCTGATCGAACTATTGCACTTATGGCTAACTGGGAAGAGAAGTTGGAGAAGATGGCATTGGAAACCGCGGAAGAAGACGTGACAAATATTTCAGGTGTACCAAGTTGGACCCTCAAGCTGCTGGAACGTGTTCTGGAAATCAGGAATGCCAGGTATATACACGAAGTATGGCCAAATCTTCAACTGTTCATGCACGGTGGCGTTTCATTCGACCCATATAGACCAATATTTGATCAACTGGCAAGCAAAGGACATTTAGATTACCTGGAGACATATAACGCGAGTGAAGGATTCTTCGGATTGCAGGAATCCGTTACCGATGATGATATGTTGTTAATGTTGGATTACGGAGTGTACTATGAGTTCATTCCCATGGATCGAACACACGAGGAACAACCAACCACGCTGGCCTTACACGAAATTGAGATTGAGACACCCTATGAACTGGTGATTACTACCAACGCAGGTTTGTGGAGGTACCGTATAGGAGATGTCATCACCTTTACCAATAAGTACCCATTCCGTTTCAAAGTAACCGGGCGTACCAGGAATTTCATCAATGCCTTTGGCGAAGAGGTGATGATCGGTAATGCGGAGCAAGCTATCTCTATTGCCAGCTCCTATACAAATGCCACCATTGAAGACTATACAGCTGCTCCTTTATATATAAAAAATGGAGTTGCCGGTGCACACGAGTGGATCATTGAATTCAACCAGATGCCTTCAAATATGGAGGCGTTTACCCAGAAACTCGATGAAACGCTCAGGGAGATCAACAGTGATTATGATGCAAAGCGTTCTGGTGATTTGATCCTTCAACCACCCAGAGTGAATGTTGCAGCGCCTGGTACCTTTAAGAAATGGTACATGAGCAAGGGTAAACTTGGTGGACAGCATAAAATACCAAGACTGAGCAATGAACGTTCGTACCTTGATGAGATACTAACATGGAACAATTCTTGAGGTACATTAGACCGTAGTGAGAGCACTGATACTGATACTGGCTTTGATAATTCCACCTACTGGTGTAGAGTTCAAGGAAATCGCATCGTTTCCGGGAGAGGTAACTGCGTTCACCACTGATCGTTTGGGTAATCTCTACGTTGCCAAGCAAAGACAGCTTGTGAAGTACACCCGGGCAGGGAAGCAATTTGCCATTTTCAATAGAAATGTATTTGGAGAGATCGGCACGATTGACGCGACCGATCCTTTTAAGATACTGGTATTCTACAAGGATTTCTCAAGGCTTGCTGTTCTTGATAATATGTTGGGAGAGACCGTTGAGGCCTTTGATCTGCAACAAATGAACCTTGACCAAGTAACGTTGGTGGCCAAATCTTACAACAACGGTATATGGTTATTTGACCCTGTGCAGCAAACCTTGTTGCGAATGGATGAGCAATTGAAATCGACCATTACCACTACTCGTGTCAATCAGTTCATAGAGCACACCATCGATCCGGTGGAGATGATGGAAGCGGACAATAAGCTTTACCTCAATGACCCAAAGAGAGGTATACTCGTGTTTGATGTTTTCGGGAATTACTTAAAGACCATCGGGCTGAAGAACAAGCCTTCAGTACAGGTGGTTGAAGATCAGGTACTGTACTTGTCGGGCGACACCCTTAAGTCGTTCAATATGAAAACGCTGGAGGAAACTACGGCATTAACGGCACTGGAAAAGGCTGTAAAGGTAAGACTGGAACAATCTCGGGTATATGTAGAATCCCCGTCAGCACTGCGAATCCTAGAGATCAATGCCAAGAAATAGTTGATTTGCATCTCCTCGCTTAATTTGTATTTTAGATGCTATCTAAAACGAAGACATGCTACTAGCGGTAACGGGAAACATCGGATCAGGGAAAACCACACTTACTACACTTCTTGCAAAACACTACGGGTGGGATGCACATTTTGAAGATGCCGATGACAATCCGTACCTGAACGATTTTTACAACGATATGCAACGTTGGTCGTTCAATCTTCAGGTGTACTTCTTGAATACACGATTCGCACAAATCCTGGAATTACGGGAAAGTGGTAAGAACGTAATTCAGGACCGTACGATATATGAAGATGCTTACATCTTTGCTCCTAACCTTCATGCGATGGGTTTGATGACCACGCGTGATTTCGAATCTTACTTCTCGCTGTTCAAGCTGATGGAAGGATTTGTTGCGCCTCCAGATCTTCTGATCTACTTGAGGGCATCTGTCCCAACACTTGTTAATCAGATTCAGAAGAGAGGTAGGGATTACGAAGAGAGCATTCGTTTGGATTACCTGAAGCGATTGAATGAACGCTACGAAGCGTGGGTATCCACTTATGATCTTGGCAACTTATTGATCATTGATGTTGACGAGAACAAGTTCCCAGAAAACAATGAGCACTTAGGTGAAATCATTCAGAAGATTGATGCCAAGGTGCATGGACTTTTTGAAGAGAAGTAATTCCTGGTAAACTATAGTGCAACAAAAAAGGCCCCGATAAATCGAGGCCCTTTTAATAAATAATCGCTTCGCGATTAGAAGTGGAATATGATATTCAATTGTCCACCAGAGTTATCAGTGTCAATCGCAAAGGTGCTAGACTTGCCAGTCACCCAAGTTTCTTCGATCAACGATGGAGCAGTTGCTGACGTGGAAGCCAGACCCCATCTTTCAGTCTTACGCTCTCCTTCACCTACTGAAGTATAGCCGATTCCCCATCCGTATTCCATTCCTACAGATACTTTAGGGAAAACAAATACTTCAACTCCAACAAATCCGCGAGCAGTAAGTCCAAAGGTATTACCCTGGTTTGAGCTCTTAGTTCTCATACCACCAATAGTTGGTGTTGTACCAAGCGCAACTTCGTAGTCAACGCTAGATGTATCAACTCCACCACCCATAGTGATAAGAAGTTCACCACCGTAGTATCCCTGGATACGAGTTTTACCTCTTCTCATTTCCATACCAGCTCCGATGGTAACGTTGTTGTTCTTTACTTTATATACATCCTTAATGTTGTTAGGCCCAACAAGTGCACCAGCGGTATCAGTCAATACCTCTGATTTCATGTTTACCATACCTAACCTGATTCTACCTCTATAAGCAGTTTCAGCATCTACGAAGTACTTACCCATGATCGAAAGATCAGAGTTGATAAAGTTCGCAGTAGGCGATGCATTAAATCCACCAGTAAGCATGTTACCAGCATAGTTCAAAAATGGTGCTCCGTTGAATCCAATCGCAATATCCTCAGCTTCAGGCAAGATTGGTTCACCCTTTTTTGAGGTTAGGCCACCATCTTCCTGCGCGTTCGCAGAAAAGGCAACAAATGCAATTGCTAAAGCACTGAAAACAAACTTTTTCATGATAATTTATTTAATGGTTTAGCGCTTCAAATTTAGCGAAGGGACCCCGCCTGACCATGGGTTTTCAACAATTGTTAATAACTTTTCAACATCTAAAGACTTATTTAGAATCAATAAAAATAGGGGCCTAAGCCCCTATTTTCAATACTTTCAGAATGTTTTTAACCGTCTACTTCCTCAGAATCTGGGTTCAATTCCACTGAGAAATTAACAGTCACGTCATCTCCCAAAACACCCGGATATTGGTCGATTCCGAAGTCATTTCGGTTAATTACCAACGTTCCTTCAAAAGAACTGACATCCACTTCATTGAAATTCTTCTTCTTTCCCAGGTATGTAAAAGGAAGCTCCACTTCTTTGGTTACGTCTTTCACGGTTAGGTTACCCACTGCAACAAATCCGTCCGAAGTAATGTTGATCTTTTCACTATTGAACGTAATGTTCGGATACTTCTCTGCATCAAAGAAATCTGCGTTCTTTAAATGCTCGTCTCTATCCTCGTTGTGCGTATTCACAGATCCTACTTCGATCACGATGTCCAACTTTGAATCAACAATATTGCTTGCCAATTGGAAAGTTCCAGTCACCTTTTCGAAGCTACCTTTTGATTGTGCAAGGATGTGACGGATGGAGAAATCAACGTAAGTGTGAGACCCGTCCAATACCCAGTTACCAGCTGCTTCCTTCATCGCATCCGTGTTCACTGCTAGTTGCACATCTTCCGGTGCCTGCTCTTCTTCTACAACAACTTCAGCCGTTTCAGTCGAAACTTCTTCCGCTGCTTCTGCATCGTGATGTCCACCAAGAATCGGTGCGATCACCAAACCAACAAGACAAGTAAGCTTAATAAGGATGTTCATAGATGGACCAGATGTATCCTTGAATGGGTCACCAACCGTATCGCCTGTTACTGCAGCTTTGTGTGCTTCAGAACCCTTGTAGGTCATTTCCCCATCAATCTCAACACCTGCTTCGAAAGACTTCTTCGCGTTATCCCAGGCACCACCTGCGTTGTTCTGGAAGATCGCCCAAAGAACACCTGATACCGTAACACCGGCCATATATGCTCCAAGAGATTCAGCACCCATGGTGAAACCAATCACTAGCGGTCCAACAATCGTTAGTATCCCCGGTAGCATCATTTCCTTTAGTGCAGCCTTCGTAGAGATGTCAACACATTTGTCGTACTCTGGCTCGGCTTCACCTTCCATGATACCTGGAATGTCTTTGAACTGGCGTCTTACTTCTTTCACCATAGCCATCGCTGCTTTACCCACAGAGCTCATCGCCATAGCTGAGAATACTACCGGAATCATGCCTCCAATGAAAAGCGCAGCAAGCACCTTCGCCTTGAAAATGTTGATACCATCAATTCCCGTAAATGTTACGTAAGCTGCAAACAATGCCAATGCCGTAAGTGCGGCTGAAGCAATTGCAAACCCTTTACCTACTGCTGCAGTTGTGTTACCAACCGCATCAAGGATATCTGTTCTTTCACGTACTTCAGGATCAAGCTCAGACATCTCAGCAATACCACCCGCGTTATCCGCAATCGGACCGAAAGCATCAATTGCCAACTGCATAGCCGTTGTTGCCATCATCGCAGATGCAGCAATCGCTACACCGTAGAATCCTGCGCAAGCATAAGCTCCCCAGATCGCGCCAGCGAAAAGGATGATTGGAGCAAACGTTGACATCATACCCAGCGCAAGACCAGAGATAATGTTCGTAGCAGCACCAGTAGACGAGTTCTTGATAATACCCATTACCGGGCGCTTACCCATCGCTGTATAGTACTCCGTAAGCATGGCAATCAAACCACCAACTGCCAGACCTATCAATACAGCGTAGAACACTCTAATAGAAGCAACAACCTGAGCCGCTTCACCGAAGAAGTTCATGTTGATCTCTGCTGGAAGCATCCAGTCGATCACGAAGTAAGATGCAACACCAGTAAGAATGATAGATCCCCAGTTACCAATGTTAAATGCACCTTGAACCTGCTTCTCTTTGGCATCGTTGTTCTTAATTCTAATCACCCATGTTCCAACAATAGAGAACACCAATCCAATACCTGCAATCAATACGGGCATCAGAATAGGACCCATATTGCCAAATGCATCTGAGAATTCACCAGCCGTAGTGGTTATGTCTCTGATCACATAGTTACCCAGCACCATCGCTGCTAGCATGGTTGCCACATAAGAACCGAAAAGGTCAGCACCCATACCGGCAACGTCACCAACGTTGTCACCAACGTTATCCGCAATCGTTGCAGGGTTTCTAGGATCATCTTCAGGGATACCCGCTTCAACCTTACCTACAAGGTCAGCACCAACATCAGCAGCCTTGGTATAAATACCACCACCCACACGAGCGAAAAGTGCAATACACTCAGCTCCAAGTGAGAAACCTGCCAATGTCTCAAGAATCACTTCCATAGAAGAATTACCACCATCGTTCCACATGAGGAATGTGAAGATGGCTGACAATCCAAATACTGCCAATCCAGCAACACCCAGGCCCATTACCGTACCACCTCTGAATGCAACTTTCATCGCCTGTGGCAAGCTAGTCCTGGCCGCTTCCGCTGTTCTAACATTCGCCTTGGTTGCGATACGCATACCAATGTTTCCAGCAATTGCTGAGAATGCCGCACCAACCACGAAGGCTGCTACGATGTACATCCCAGCCGGAATGTATTCCAGGGCAGATAGTGTTCCCAAAGCAGCTCCTGCGATCAATACGAACACAGCCAGCATTCTGTACTCTGCCTTCAGGAACGCCATCGCACCAGTGGCGATGTATCCTGATAGCTTTTCCATCTTCTCACTACCTACAGGTTGTTTCTTCACCCAGGCCGATAGGTAGACCATATATAACAGGCCAAGTACCCCGAAACCGGGAAGTATATAAATCAAATTTTCCATTCCGTTGATGTTAGATTTAAGGTCGGCAAAAGTAGATTTTTCGACCTAATTGTGCAACCATTTGTGCAAGGACTTAGCTGACGTACATTACACCCTTTACCGCGTCTATTACGCGCTGAGTACTAGGGAGAAACGCTTCAACCAGTGGTTTCGCGAAACTCATAGGTACATCCGGTGTTGTTACTCGCTTTACAGGAGCATCCATGTAGTCGAAAGCATGCCTTTGGACATGATATGTTAGTTCCGTTGAGATATTTCCTAATGGCCATGCTTCTTCAACCACAACCATTCGATTGGTTTTCTTTACTGAGTTGACCACAGTATCGTAGTCGATAGGACGAATAGATCGCAAGTCTATAATCTCGCAATCAATGCCTTCTTTCGCCAAAACATCCGCAGCCTCATAGGCACGTTTGATAATCTTACCGAAAGAAACAATCGTTACATCCGTACCTTCTCTGTGAATCCTCGCTTTACCAATTGGCGTAAGGTATTCTCCATCAGGCACCGGGCCCTTATCCCCATACATCTGCTCTGACTCAAAAACCAAAACAGGGTCGTCATCCCTAATGGCTGATTTCAATAAACCCTTGGCATCTTCCGGGTTAGAAGGAACAACACATTTCAAACCAGGACAGTTGGCATACCAGCTTTCGATAGCCTGAGAGTGTGTTGCCGCCAATTGACCTGCAGAAGCTGTACCGCCCCTAAAGGTGATCGGAATATTGATCTGACCACCACTCATATTCATGATCTTGGCCGCATTGTTAATGATCTGATCGATTCCTACCAACGAGAAATTCCAGGTCATGAACTCTATGATAGGACGCATACCATTCATTGCTGCCCCTACGCCAATACCTGTGAAACCGAGCTCAGCAATGGGTGTGTCAATGATCCTTTTCGGACCAAATTCATCCAACATTCCCTTGCTCACTTTGTAAGCACCATTGTACTCAGCAACCTCTTCACCCATGAGGATAACGTTCTCGTCTTTCCTCATCTCTTCACACATCGCTTCGTTAAGCGCCTCTCGAAATTGAATCTCTCTCATTTCAACATCATTTACAGACAGTTGGCAAAGGTATAAATAATGCGTCTAAACAAGCATTTTTCAATCGTTTGAAATACACCTTGAACCCCGCTTAATTATTGGGCAAAATGGCCAAATTATTTTAGCTTTGTGGCCATTCTTTTGAAACGATAATTGAACATGAAAATACTTGTTCCAATAGCTAAAGCGCCCGACACAACAACCAAGATCACATTCACCGATGGCGACACCAAATTCAACGAAGACGGTGTGCAGTTCATCGTGAACCCTTATGACGAATGGTATGCGTTGGTTCGGGGATTGGAGATCACAGAAGCCAACGGGGGTACAGTTACCGTTATTAATGTTGGAGGTGCGGAAAACGACCCGGTAATTAGAAAGGCACTTGCCATTGGCGCGACTGATGCTGTTAGAATAGACGCTCAGGACAATGATGCATTCTACGTTGCCAGTCAAATTGCCAACTATGCCGCCAACGAAGGGTATGATATGATCCTGACTGGTAAAGAAACCATCGATTACAATGGCTCTCAAGTTGGAGGCATGATCGCTGAACTGATGAGTGCGCCCTATATTTCAAACGCATCAAAACTTGACTTGAATGGCAACACTGCAACCATTGAAAGAGATATTCAGGGTGGCAAGGAAGTGGTTGAGTGTAACACTCCGTTCGTGTTAAGTGCGGCTAAAGGAATGGCTGAAGCACGTATTCCAAACATGCGGGGTATTATGGCAGCACGAACAAAGCCATTGAATGTAGTACCCGCAAGTGATGCCCAGGAACTAACAAAAGTTGAATCATTTGAACTTCCGGCTGCAAAAGCGGAATGCAAGTACGTTGATCCAAACAACATGGAAGAACTTGTAAACCTATTGCACAACGAAGCGAAAGTCATATAAGGAGAGGATATGTCAGTATTAGTTTTTGCAGATACAGCTAATGGCGCACTTGCGAAAAGTGCTTACGAAGCGGTTAGCTACGGAAAACAAGTTGCAAATGGTGGAGAGCTTGCCGTTGTGGTAGGTGGCGCATGTAGCAATGCTGCCGAATTGGGACAGTATGGCGCAGATAAGATCCTTCATTGTGCAGATGAATCATTGAACAGCAGCGACCCACAATTGGTCACTTCTCTAATTGCGGCAGCACAATCTGCCAGCGGTGCAAGTGTAATTGTAATGTCGCATGATTATACCGGTAAAGGTGTTGCTCCAAGAGTAGCAGCCAGATTGAAAGCAGGATTGGTTTCTGGTGCGGTTGCACTTCCTGATACGGGAAGCGGCTTCACAGTTAAGAAGGCAGTATTCTCTGGAAAGGCATTCGCGAATGTGAGCATTACATCTGATGTGAAGGTTGTTTCTGTACTGCCTAACTCTGTGGGTAAGGTTGAGAATGCCGGAGCAGGGGCCGTTGAGGCGTTTTCGGCTGACCTAGGAAGCACTGGTGTTACTGTGAAGGAAGTGAAGAAAGAGTCTTCAGAGCTCTCTCTAACCGAAGCAGACTTTGTTGTTTCAGCAGGTAGAGGATTGAAAGGACCGGAGAACTGGGGTATCGTAGAAGACCTTGCTACAGCGCTTGGCGCTGCAACCGCGTGTTCGCGTCCGGTAGCAGATATAGGCTGGAGACCACACCATGAGCACGTAGGACAGACCGGAATCGCGATTCGTCCAAATCTATACATCGCTGCAGGTATTTCGGGAGCTATTCAGCATCTTGCGGGTGTGAATGGAAGTAAGGTGATCGTTGTGATCAACACAGATGACGAAGCACCATTCTTTAAAGCTGCAGACTACGGAATTGTAGGTGATGCATTCGAAGTACTACCTAAACTTACCGAGGCAGTTAAGAATTTCAAGGCGGCCAATAATTAAGTAACTTTAATTAAAGGGTTATAGCTGCGGTATGAGTGAGATGGAGAAAATCGAACTGGACATTGTGGGCTTGTCCTACAGCCAGACGCAATCAGGCGCTTATGCGCTTGTATTGGCAGAAAAGCAGGGTAACCGCAGACTACCTATCATTATTGGTGGATTTGAAGCCCAGGCGATTGCTATCGAGCTGGAGAACATGACCCCAAGTCGGCCACTTACACACGATCTCTTCAAAAGCTTTGCAGAATCCTTTGACATTGGTTTAAAGGAAGTGATCATATACAACCTTGTAGAAGGAATCTTCTATGCAAAACTGTATTGTGAAAGAGATGGTGAAGAGGTAGAGATTGACACCAGAACATCTGATGCGATTGCATTGGCCGTTAGGTTTGGATGCCCCATCTACAGCTATGAATTCATTCTTTCCAGTGCCGGAATCATACTTGAATCTGGCAGTCAGGGCGAAGAAATTCCTTCTGCACCGGAAACCGAAGAGCTTGTAGCCGAAGAAAGTGGGCCAAAGAGTTATTCAGATTATACAACCAAGGAGTTAGAGAGCATGTTGAACGATGCCATCAGTAATGAAGATTACGAGGAGGCATCTAAGATCCGGGATGAGATAAACAGCCGCAGCAAGTAACGAATGGATCTGTTCGTTGACATCCTGCGCGGACTGCTAGGCATTGGTTTTCTTATTGGTATTGGATGGTTGCTTAGCACCAAACGAAAGCACATTGACTGGAACCTGGTACTCAAAGGTGTAGGCTTCCAAATCCTATTGGCATTGCTCATCTTAAAAGTTCCCGGGGTTGATACCTGTTTTGAATTCCTGAGTAAGTGTTTTGTAAAGGTGATTGGCTTCACCCAGGAGGGGACCAAGTTCCTCTTCGCCACCTTCTCATCCAATCAGGAAGTAATCGAGAATCCACTGATCAATTTTGCGATCATCATTCTTCCAACCATAATGTTCTTCTCTGCCCTATCCAGTTTACTCTATTACTGGGGCATTCTTCAGAAGATTGTATACGCTTTCGCATGGTTGATGAAAAGAATCATGAAATTGTCAGGTGCAGAAAGTTTGGCCGCAGCTGGTAATATCTTCCTTGGGCAAACAGAGTCTCCCCTACTGGTAAAACCTTATCTGGATAAGATGACCCAGTCGGAAGTGATGTGTTTGATGACAGGTGGTATGGCAACCATTGCCGGAGGGGTACTTGCGGGCTACATCGAATTTTTAGGTGGTGGTGACCCGCAGGAACGCATCTATTTTGCCAAACACCTGATGACCGCTTCGGTAATGTCTGCACCGGCCGCCATTGTGGCTGCCAAGATGTTGGTACCAGAAACGGAGCAGGTAGACGAGGACATGTCGATCAGTAAGGAAACCATTGGTTCCAATGCGTTGGAAGCACTGGCCAATGGAACATCTCAGGGATTGAAACTTGCGGTTAATGTGGGTGGCATGTTACTGGTATTTACGGCTTTGGTGGCATTGTGTAATTACGGATTTGGAAAGATTGGAATGATCGGTGGACTGAATGAATGGATTGCCTCCAATACAGATTTTGATGGTTTGAGTTTCGAATTCATCATTGGCTACGTTTTCGCGCCTGTTGCCTGGGTCATGGGGGTGTGCACTGAAGACATAGTGCTGGTGGGTCAATTGATCGGAGAGAAAACAATGCTGAACGAATTCTTTGCCTATACCACCCTTGGCGAAATGAAAACCAGCGGGGTATTCAAGGAAAAGAAATCTATTCTAATGGCCACTTACATCCTTTGTGGCTTTGCCAACTTCGCGAGTATAGGCATACAGATTGGAGGCATTGGTAGCCTAAGTCCAAAGCAGAAACCTATACTCTCAAAGTTTGGGTTCTACGCTTTGATAGGTGGTACGATGGCATGTCTTTTCACGGCTGTTATCGTTGGGGTGCTGGGATAGTTGAAAACATCCTCCCCATTCGTTAATAACTCTATAGTGATTCACTTGAACAATCCTTTCTCAACCATGACCTTTGAATACAATTTGATTTCATGGAACAGTATCACGATTTGATGCGAAGGATTCTTCGCGAAGGGGAAACCAAAGAAGACAGAACTGGCACGGGAACCATTAGCGTTTTTGGACACCAGATGCGATTTGATTTATCGGAAGGATTCCCTTTGGTTACAACGAAGAAACTTCACCTGAGATCTATCATCCATGAACTGTTATGGTTCTTAAAGGGTGACACTAACATTAAGTACCTGAAAGAAAACGGAGTATCTATTTGGGATGAATGGGCTGATGAGAATGGTGAATTAGGCCCGGTCTATGGTTCTCAGTGGAGATCATGGCCAACACCAAATGGTAAACAGATCGATCAGATCTCTAACGTAATCGATCAGATCAAGAACACTCCTGATTCCAGAAGATTAATCGTTAGCGCATGGAACGTGGGCGAGATTGAGAACATGGCTTTACCTCCATGTCATGCATTCTTTCAGTTTTACGTTGCCGATGGAAAACTCTCTTGTCAATTGTACCAGAGAAGTGCAGATGTATTCCTGGGTGTACCCTTCAACATTGCATCCTATGCCCTGCTTACGTTGATGGTTGCTCAGGTTTGCCGGTTACGTCCGGGCGAATTCGTTCACACTTTGGGCGATGCACATCTTTACAGCAATCATCTGGAACAAGCTGAACTACAACTTTCAAGGGATCCAAGACCTTTGCCGGCCATGCGCATCAACGCACAGGTAAGTGATATTTTCGATTTCAGATATGAAGATTTCACGCTGTTGAATTACGATCCTCATCCTCACATCAAAGCTGCGGTAGCGGTATAATGAAAGTAGCCCTGATTGTTGCCATCGGTAACGACCGGGAAATCGGTAAGGACAATGATCTGCTATGGCATTTGCCAGCAGACATGAAGTTCTTCAAGGAGACCACAATGGGCCATGCTGTAATCATGGGCCGCAAGAGTTACGAATCTATTCCTGAAAAATTTCGTCCCCTACCCGGACGCACCAATGTGGTTATCAGTAGAAATCCACACCTCAATTACGAAGGCGCGCTTACAGCAACGTCTATTACGCAAGCGCTGGAAAAAGCCGAAGCTAGTGGGCATGAGCTAGCCTTTATTATTGGTGGCGGACAGATCTACCACCAGGCCATTGAGGAAGGGTTGGTGGAAACCCTTTACATTACTCACGTTAACGGGAACTTCGAAGCGGATACATTCTTTCCGGAAGTAGCTGACAACCAGTGGAATCTAACGCATCGCGAAGAACACAACCTCGATGAAAAAAATCCGTATAATTATGCGTTCTGCACCTATGAAAAGGTCAATTCATAGCATAACGCTTATTTGCGGGTTACTTGCCTTTGTGGCTTGCAGGGATTCGGATCGTGACCTCGATGTGAGCCAGGAAGCTTCATTGAGCGTTGGGCTTGCCGAATCACACCTCTTTGATATTTCTCAAGCTGCCATTGAAGTTGGAAGGAACTGCAAAGGATTTAGTTCTGGTGCCAGTAACATCTCAACAGTTTACGGATGCGATACAATTGCATCAGACACGGTGAGCATGACGGCTTCTGTGTACTTCGTTTCGGCCTGCTCAGACGCACATCTTAGAAGAGGTTCGATAGACATTGCATATTCTAATCAATTCGATCAGGTAAATGCGCAGGCAACCGTTACATTGAACAACTACTTCCTAAATGGGAAGCGGGTTACTGGAACTATCACCATTACATATCAGGGGTTGGATGCGCTAGGATACACGCTATACCGTGTAAATACCACCGATCTAATGATGTACGATACGCTTGCGAAGAACTTCGTGAAGTACAATGCTAATCGTGCGTACCAGCAAATTACAGGCACACCCACCACTTCAATCTCTGACGACAGCTATGTTGTTCAAGGTTTGAGTTCCGGAACATCGTTGAACGGCAACACGTTCAGTGCTGAGACCGAAGATTCGTTCACTATGCGCGGAGATTGTTTCTACCCTTATAGTGGAATGATGAAAGTAACTCCATCCAATTTGCGGATCAGGAGGATCAAGTTCAACGGTGTATGTGATAAAACGGGAACGGTGATACTAAATGGCACTCATTACCCAGTATCCTTGCTGCGCTAAGCTACTTTCAGCTTAGCGATAGAAGACTTTTTCAGCTTTTCTTTAGCGTACTTAAGATCTACCACTACTTCCTTGGATGGTTCATCTTGCGATGGGAGTTCGAACATGGCATCCAGCATGATCGCCTCACAAATGGATCTCAAGCCTCGTGCGCCAAGCTTATATTCTACCGCTTGATCCACAATGAAGTCGAATACCTCATCCTCAAAGCTCAACTCCATTTCATCGATTTCAAACAACGCCTTGTATTGTTTAACAATGGCATTCTTTGGTTCTGTAAGGATTTTCTTCAAAGACTCTCTATCCAACGGATTCAGGTGTGCCAATACCGGCAATCTACCTATCAACTCAGGAATAAGCCCAAACGATTTGATATCCTGCGGACTCACATACTGAAGGAGATTCTCCTTATCAATCTGTTCTTCCTCTCCTGTATTCTTGTAACCAATAGTTTGCGTTTGAACACGCTTGGCGATGTGTTTTTGAATACCGTCAAATGCCCCGCCACATACAAACAGAATGTTGGCTGTGTTAATGGAGATCATCTTCTGCTCAGGATGTTTCCTTCCCCCCTGTGGTGGAACATTCACCACTGATCCTTCAAGCAGTTTCAACAATGCCTGCTGCACTCCTTCTCCAGAAACATCTCTGGTAATAGAAGGGTTATCACTCTTACGGGCAATCTTGTCGATCTCATCTATGAATACGATTCCGCGTTCGGCAGCTTCCACATCGTAATCGGCAGCTTGAAGCAATCGTGTAAGAATACTTTCCACATCCTCGCCCACATAACCGGCCTCAGTAAGAACGGTAGCATCCGCAATGCAAAATGGAACATTCAGGATCTTTGAAATGGTCTTGGCAAGTAGTGTTTTACCTGTTCCTGTTTCACCCACCAAAACGATATTCGACTTTTCGATCTCAATATCGCTGGTCTTACCTGGTTTACGGGTCAACCTTTTATAGTGGTTGTACACAGCAACACTCAATACCTTCTTCGCTTCCTCCTGACCAATCACGTACTCATCTAAATGACGCTTGATCTCGGCCGGTTTAAGAAGCTTAAGCTGGTGCTGAAGGTCTTTGCTAAGTTTGGAAGCAACTTCCTCCTTAACTATGGTTTGGGCCTGGGTAATACAATGGTTACAGATATGACCACTGATACCAGCAATCATAACATCCACCTCATTCTTGGTACGCCCACAGAATGAACATTTTACTTCTTCCTGTTCCATAGTATGGTAAAGTTACGCCTAATCCTTCGACTTGGCCAGAACCTCATCGATCATACCGTAATCCTTGGCTTCTGTAGCCGTCATCCAGTAATCACGATCGGAGTCTTCGTGAACCTTGTCGTAAGATTGCCCTGAGTGCAGGGCAATGATATCGTAAAGCTCTTTCTTAAGCTTTTGGATCTCCCTCGCTGTAATCTCGATATCAGAAGCCTGACCTTGCGCACCACCCAACGGTTGGTGGATCATTACACGTGCATGAGGAAGCGCAGTTCGCTTACCTTTTTCACCAGCGCACATCAATACTGCACCCATGGATGCCGCCATTCCTGTACAGATGGTAGCCACGTCTGGTCCGATATACTGCATGGTATCATAGATACCTAAACCAGCATAAACAGAACCACCAGGGCTGTTGATATAGATTTGAATGTCTTTTGTATGATCGACTGATTCCAAGAACAGCAACTGAGCTTGTACGATGTTGGCAACATAGTCATCGATACCCGTTCCAAGGAAGATGATGCGATCCATCATCAATCTCGAGAATACATCCATCGCTACCACATTCATCTGACGCTCTTCAATAATGTTTGGCGTCATTGAAGTGATGTAGTGGTTCAAATGCATACTGCTAATCCCGCGATGCTTAGTCGCGTACTTCTGAAATTCATCGTTGTTGAAATCTGCCATTGTGTTTTCTAACTGTGGTTGACCTAAAATACGATTATCCCCCAATTATTGTTCATTGACTACTTCTTCGCCAACTCAACAAACTTATCGTAATCGATCTCTTTTTCTTTCAGTTTGAAGTTTTCCTTGTAAAGGGCCAGAAGCTTTTGATCGTACAGTGCCTGGTACACGTTTCGCGCCTCATCTTCGTTACCCAAAACTCGCATGGCAGTTTGTGTTAGCTCCTCCTCTTCAGGAATGGGTGCTCCGTATTGCTGCATTTGATTTACCACCAACGCCTTGGTATAGTTCACCGCTTCATCCTGGGTAACTTCAACATTATGCTCACGAATTACAGTATTCTCAATCAGCTGCCATTTCAAACCTTTCGCATAATTCTCATAATCTTCATCTACACGCTCTGGGGTCAACTCTTCATTTGTTGAAACCAACCATCGCTTAAGAAAATCATCTGGTAACGTGATCTTCAATTTGCCCAGCAATGTTTCCTCAATGTCTGACATCAGCTTACGATCTGCATCCATCACAAGGCTTCTTTCAAGGTCCTCTTTGATTCTTCCTCTGAATTCATCTTCCGAGGTAACCGCATTAGGACCATACACCTTGTCAAACAATTCCTGGTTTACTTCAGCTGGTGTAAGTCTGCTGATACGCTTAACAGTAAACTTGAACTTATTAGAAATGCCTTCTATCTGGTCTGCAGAAACCCCAAGCATCGCTGCTCTGTCTGTTGGATTCCCAGAAAGTGTTGCCGGATCAACTTCTACTATCTCATCCACTTTCAAACCAATCAGTTTGTTCTTCACGGCTTCATCCTTGATGTTATCCAACACCACAGATCCATCATGCATCACACCCCCCTCAAGTGGCTGACCATCATCTACCAATTCAACGAACTGACCAAATACAAGGTCTGTTCCTTCTACAGCTTCCGCTTCGGCTACCTGGCCATGTCTTCTTGAGGCGTCAGTTACATACTTATCGATCACATCATCACTTACAGTGATTTTGTAGTAATCAAACTTGTACTTGGAAGACACCTCTACCTTCACATCTGGCGCCATTCCTACCTCGTAAGCAAAATCGAATTCTTCCTGCGCATCCAAATCGAGTGGCTTCATTTCGTCTTCCTTCGGAAGAGGATTACCAAGAATCTTCAAATCGTTCTCCTGAATGTACCCGTTAAGCTTCTCAGAGATGATCTTGTTCAGTTCATCTACCAATACATTCTTACCCATCATTTGACGGATCATTCCTACCGGCACTTTGCCTTTTCTAAATCCCGGGATGTTAGCAGATTTCTTGTAGCTATTCAGGATTTCATCTACCCTGTCTTTATAATCATCCGGCTGAACTTTAATATTCACAACCGCGCGGAGATCGTCTACCATCTTGTGCTCGATAACCATACTTTCTAAAAATTAAAAAGGGTATAGATAACGACCTATACCCTGTTTTCTTTTGTGCGGATGGAGGGACTCGAACCCCCACGCTGTTAGGCACTAGATCCTAAGTCTAGCGTGTCTACCAATTTCACCACATCCGCTTAGGGAGGGCAAAGATATTGTTTTTGTTGTATTTCAAAGCATTGGAGCACAATGAATGCGCAGACCAAATAGTTACCTTTAAAACCAAATTAAACGAGTGAACAAACTTCAGGCATTGGGTTTATCCGCACTGAGCGGTATTCTTTTGGGTGTTAGCTGGCCTGAAACCGGTGGCCTGAGCTGGCTCAGCTTCATCGCACTGGTGCCCCTGCTATTTATTGAAAATGTTAGTCGAGGAGAAAAAAAGCTGCGCGTATTCTGGTATGCATATCTGGCGTTTTTCGTGTTCAACCTTTGGAGTACATGGTGGATATACTTTGCTTCGGATTGGGGAATGGCAATGGCCATTGTATGCAATGCTCTGTTCATGGCATTTGTCTTCTACTTGTTCCACCTTACTAAAAGAATACTGGGAGCACAGAGAGGGTACATTGCCCTTATTTTGTTTTGGATCGGATTTGAATGGCTTCACCTTAATTGGAACCTCTCATGGCCGTGGCTAACTATTGGTAACGTATTTGCCAATGATACCTACGCTATTCAGTGGTACGAATACACAGGAGTTCTTGGTGGAAGTCTATGGGTATTGATCGTGAACATTCTCATTTACCGCCTGATATTTAAGATCACATCAGAAGGCAAAGGTCTTAAGCCATATCTGGCCAATTTGGTGCTCATCATTGGCGTACTGCTGTTTCCGGTGATGACCTCTTTGGGAATACAATCCAATTTTCAGGCAGATGGATTGGAAACCAGATGTGTGGTGTTACAGCCTAATATTGACCCTTACAATGAAAAATTCGAGACCAGCGGATTGGTGCAACTGGAGAAGATGCTCTCCATGGCTGATGAGCATGTAACACTGGAAACGGACTTCCTTTTTGGGCCTGAGACCGCCTTGCCCACCGGACTGTGGGAGGATCAACTTCATGATCACCCGGAAATACAACTCTTGAAGGCTTTCCAAAAGAAATACCCTCGACTGCGAATCATCTTCGGATTGTCATCCTATAAGATGTACAAACACGCCACTGCAAAACCCACGGCAACTGCACGTCAGCTGAACAACACCAGCGGCTTCTACGATGCCTATAACACCAGCATGCAAATTGACGCCTCCGACTCGATACCCTTGTACCACAAATCCAAACTGGTTATTGGTGTGGAGAAAATGCCATTCGATTTTCTGGAAACCCTGAGCATCAACTTAGGAGGAACCGTTGGGTCTTTAGGAATTGATCCGGAAGCTAAAGTGTTTGGAAGAATGGCCAATCAAGGATCTGATGTGCTTGTTGGAACGGCTATTTGTTATGAGAGCGTCTATGGCGAGTACTTTGGCACTTATGTGAAAAAAGGAGCTGAACTGATGAGCATCATTACCAATGATGGCTGGTGGGAAGATACTCCGGGATACAAGCAGCATTTGGCTTATGCCAGACTCCGTGCCATTGAAACCAGGAGACCCATTGCCCGCTCTGCTAACACTGGAATCAGTGCATTTATAAATGCTACAGGGCAGGTGTCTGATGCAACGGAATGGTGGGAACCTGCCGTGATCAAATCGGTGGTGAAAACCAATGCAGACATTACGTTTTACGTTGAACATGGCGACTTCATTGGTAGGATACTTGGTGCGCTGGCTGTGTTGATGTTGTTCTATATGATAGTAGCCGGTATCCGCCAACGTGCCAATCCACCATTAAACCAACCGCAATGATCAGGAACATTTTCAAGGGTATCAAAGCCTATGGTGGCACCTTCAAACTTATCAACGAACTCAAGTTGTGGAAATACTTTGGGGTGCCCATGCTTATCAGTTTCGTTACCGCAATTCTTATTGGTACCGCTGCCTGGGGACTCTCAGATAACATTGGTCACTGGATTGCAGGTATCTGGGTTTGGGACTGGGGAAAATCAACCTTCGAAACCATCGCCACCATTTTGGGCGCTGTAATCATTATCGCGCTAGGACTCTTATTGTACAAACACATCGTAATGGCGTTCAGTGCTCCATTCATGACACCGGTTTCTGAGAAAATCGAGAAACATATCCTGGGCGAGGACTTCGTTGCAGAACAGCAGCAAAACAAGTTCAGATCACAACTGTGGAGAGCCATTCGGTTGAACGTTAGAAATCTATTCATGGAGATTCTGCTGACATTTCCCATTCTTATCCTGGGATTGATTCCGGTCATTGGATTCCTGTCTGCTCCACTATTGTTCCTCATGCAAGCCTTCTACGTTGGCTTCGGTAACATGGATTATACCCTGGAACGGTACTTCAACTACAACGAGAGCATCAAGTTCGTTAAGAAGAACAAGGGTATTGCTACGGGAAATGGAGTACTGTTCATGTTCATGCTAATGATCCCCGTCATAGGAATTGTACTGGTGCTACCCCTATCCGTTACCGCTGCTACAACGGAAACCATTAAACTGCTTCATGAAGAGGGCAAGATCACCCTTAAAAAGGAGGGGGAAACTTCATCAGGGAGTGAACCGATATAAAGTTATTTTTGTTCCAAAGTATAGGTGATGAATACTTACGATGTAATAGTAATTGGATCAGGTCCCGGAGGATATGTTTGTGCGATCAGATGTGCGCAACTTGGTCTTAAGACAGCAATTGTTGAACGGTATAGCACGTTGGGAGGTACGTGTCTAAATGTAGGGTGTATTCCATCCAAGGCGCTGCTTGACAGCTCTGAGCATTACCACAACGCTGAGCACAATTTCGACAAGCACGGAATTGGCACTGGAGCGTTGAAGCTTGATTTCAAGCAAATGATCAACAGAAAGAACGAAGTGGTAAGTCAGACCTGCGATGGCGTGAAGTACCTCATGGACAAGAACAAGATCGATGTCTACGAAGGTCACGGCACTTTCGAATCTGCAACGGTTGTAAGCATCGCTGGTAACCCGCCTGCCGGACGGGCAGGAAAGAAAGAAAAGATCGAAGGCAAGCACATCATCATTGCTACGGGTTCTAAGCCTTCTACCCTTCCGGGAATCGAGATAGATAAGAAACGAATCATTACCTCCACAGAGGCACTGAGCCTGGACAAAGTTCCAAAACACCTCATCGTTATCGGTGGCGGTGTAATTGGTCTGGAACTAGGTTCTGTTTACAAGAGACTTGGTGCGGAAGTATCAGTTATAGAGTACGCTGACAAGATCATTGGCGGCATGGATGAAACGCTAAGCAAAGAGCTTGGGCGTGTCTTGAAGAAACAGGGCATGAAGTTTCATTTGAGTCACGCGGTTACTGGTGTGAAAGCTACCAAAACCAAAGTGACTGTTACGGCTAACAACAAGAAAGGTGAAGAAGTAAGCTTCGATGGAGATTACTGCCTGGTTGCCGTTGGAAGGAGACCTTACACTGATAATCTTGGACTTGACAAGGCAGGTGTAAATGTTGATGAACGCGGTCGTGTTGAGGTAAACGATCAGCTGCAAACGAATGTGCCTAACATCTATGCCATTGGAGACGTAGTTAGAGGAGCGATGCTAGCTCACAAAGCGGAAGAGGAAGGTGTAATGGTGGCTGAGTTGATCGCTGGTCAGATTCCACATATTGATTACAACCTGATCCCGGGTGTGGTATACACATGGCCTGAAGTGGCAGGTGTTGGTAAAACCGAGCAGGAATTAAAAGAGGCTGGCGTTGAGTACAAATCAGGAAGCTTCATGTTCCGTGCGCTAGGCCGGGCAAGGGCAAGTATGGACACAGATGGTGTGGTTAAGATCCTTGCCGATGCAAAAACAGATGAGGTACTTGGTGTACACATGATTGGACCAAGGTGTGCAGATATGATTGCAGAAGCAGTAGTTGCTATGGAGTTCCGAGCAAGTGCTGAAGACATTGCGAGAATTTGTCACGCGCACCCAACGTTTACCGAAGCTATCAAAGAGGCTGCATTGGATGCTACAGACAAGCGAGCACTGCACGTTTAATTTCCTGAATTGAAGAAAGTAGCCGTACTTCTAGTCAACCTTGGCACTCCGGATTCACCGGACAAGGCCAAAGTGGGTGTTTATCTAAAAGAGTTTCTCAACGATCCGCGTGTGATCGACCTTCCCACAGTTAAGAGGAAGCTGCTGGTAAACGGCATCATTGTTCCCTTCAGAAAGGGTAAATCAGCAAAAGAGTATGCCAAGCTCTGGACTAAAGAAGGCTCTCCTCTTCTACTTCACACTGTAAGTCTTACTGAAAAAGTGCAAGCTGCCGTAGGAGATAAAGCAAGTGTTTCCTTTGCGATGAGGTACCAACATCCTTCTATGGCCTCAGAGCTTGAAAAGATTAGAAAGAGCAATCCGGATAAGATCATCATTATTCCCTTGTATCCTCAATATGCTTCTGCTTCCACAGGATCAACTATGGAGGAGGCTATGCGTATCATGAAAGATTGGTGGGTAATACCAGAGGTAACCATTGTCAGTCAGTTCTATGATCACCCCACACTGATCAGGGCCTATGCAGAAATTGCGAGGCCTTTCGTGGAAGGAGATTGCGATCATATCCTGTTCAGCTATCATGGACTACCACAACGTCAACTAGACAAGGTGTATGACGAAGGCGCGTGCAAAGATCATAGCTGTGACCAAGGCGTAAACGATGACAACAAGTTCTGCTATAAGGCCACCTGTTATGAAACCACGAAGCTGATTACAGAAGCTTTGAATATCCCTGCTGATAAGTACACGGTATGCTTTCAATCCCGACTCGATGATGAGTGGGTTAAGCCCTATACGGACGTTGTACTTAAGGAGAAAGCCGCAGAAGGAGTGAAAAAACTCGTTGTACTATCTCCTGCATTTACGGCTGATTGTCTGGAAACAATCGTTGAAATCGGGATGGAATACAATGAGATGTTCAAAGAATACGGAGGCGAAAAGCTTACCATGGTCCCAAGTCTGAATGATCACCCGCTTTGGGTTCAGACGGTAAAGGAAATGATCGAGGAAAGGTTATAGGTTACTTTACAACTACCGCTTTCGAGAACGACTTGCCAGGTGTAGTAATGTTCACGAGATACATGCCTGGTGCCAAATCAGAAGTATTCAACAGCAGCAAGTTCTGACCTTCGTGAGCCATTTCGTTCACGTGCAGTACTTTTTTACCTGTTGGATCTACAATAGTCATCTGGACCTCTCCCGCATCTATATCTGATAGATTTACGTACAGCTGGTCTTGAACTGGATTAGGATACACGTTGGCGGTTCCTCCTTGTTCAAAGTTAACCGCAACTGGATCGAAGTATTCATCTTCACCATTATGGTCAACCTGGCGCAAGCGGTAATAACTCACCCCTTTTAGCGGATCTTCATCTACCAAGGAGTATGAACGTTGAACCTCGCTGTTACCGGCACCTTTAATCGTACCAATCTTCTCCCAGGTTTGACCATTGGAAGAACGCTCGATTTCGAACCTGTCATTGTTGATCTCGGTCAGCGTAGTCCAATCAAGTTTCACCTTGTCCTTTTCCTGGATTACCTGAATATCCAGTAACTCCACCGGTAGAGGTGCCAAGGCAGAAGAAATAACCCATGGCGACCATGCACTTACACCATTAGCACTACAAGTACCAACTCCCGAAGTAACCCCAGTTCCAGACCCAATAGGAGTATCCCACTTACCTGTGGAAGTATTCCATCTCTGTAATCCTAGTGCACTGGTATTGTAGGCCGGCCACATCGTATTTTCTGCACCAGCGTACCTAAAGACTACATTACCAGAGTTAGATGGCGCGTTGGTAAGCACCCACCATCTGTCGATAACCGCTTCTTGCGAACCATCTTTTCCAAGGGTAGGATCGTACATTGCCGTAACCCCCGTAGCCCATGGCACATTGTTGGTTGTAGGTGTAGACCATGTAGCTGCCGTAAACATCCCAACCGTACCAGCTTGCACGTGATACGACCATGGAATGTAAGTACCGCTACTGTTACCAAAGGCATAATTATGAGCTGAATTTGAATGACGAATCATCCAAGCCAATTCACTCGTTTCAGACTCACTAATGATGTACCCGTTCGTTCTAACAATTGCAGTTGGCGAGCCTCCAGCATACCATCCCAGTACCAGCAACGATAAAGTGTTGTTGTTAAGGTCTACAGCTCCATTCTGCAACTGCACTCGAATGTCAACATCCACATCTGTATTGAGGGTTAGTGTTCCACTCGATTTGTTAACGATGATATCCCAGAATACCGGTTTGACGGCACCATTGATGCTTTGTGCTCCTGTTCCATCAAACCTGTGCACATCATTTCCATCATTCCATCCTCTTGTATTCGTGAAGTTCCCTTGAATATCAAAGTTACCAGCTGAAGTACCAGTAGTGGAACTGTTGATGATCAGGTTACCATACCCTGTTCCACCAATCGCTGTAACAGATTGTGATGTTCCATTGTACTCGAAAGTAGATGTTTGGTTCAGACTATAAGTAGTAAACGGTCCTGGAAAATTATTCGTTGATGCTACAGAAACGTACGACCCAGCACCAAACGTACATGTTGTACCAAGACCTGCCCATGTGTTAAATCCGCAATTACCACCATTAACGGTTGCACCCGCCTTAACAGTAAATGCACCGTTATACAATCCAAACCATGCGGCACTTGTACCATTGATTGTAAGTGTAGGTGTGTTACTAACTCCAACTATTACACTCTCACCCAAGAACAGGGTAACAGTGCCGTTTTCCGTTAGTGTTTGACTCCCATCCTTGTCAAACCAAATATCAGGTTCAGTTCCAGGAGCTGTTCTTCCCCAGGGTCCAATTACAACATCACTTCTAAATTCAAGGCGACCAGGATTGTTCGTGTTGCTTTCCACCAAAACAGTGCGAACACCCGCATCATCAAAAATGGCACGACCACCAAAGATGATACCACTACCTGATCCGTTTACATCCACCGTAGCCTGTGTGTTGTTGTTACCGCTCGCTACCTTAAATCTTCCCGTATTATTGAGCGTCAGTAAACTGGAACCAGTTGAAAATCTACCCACACGATTGGATCCACTTACCCTGAAATCCAACGCTCGTATAGTAACAGAAGCACTCATGGTAATGGTTGTTGAAGAAGTAAGGGTGATTACGCAACTATCGTTGGTACCCAAAGCCCCTGTTGGACTCCAGTTATTACCGTTATTGAAGTCGTTATTCGATGCCCCAGTCCAGGTCCTAAGCACCTGCGCACTGCCCAAGAAAGGCACTACTCCAAGAAGTATGATCATTAGAATTCTTCTCATATCTACTTGTAACTGTTTTGTACTACTATTGACAACTTGACCTGATCTAGTTTTGTAGGACTCAGTCCTGACTTATTAAGTCTTTGAAGAATGTCCTTGTAATCAGTAGCCTCCTGAAACATTTGTTGTACGGCAGCATTCCCGCATATCTCAACATTCGTTTCAGTTCCATTCTTGTAACCATCAATCTCCTGTTGTGAAACACTTACATAGTAACCCTTAACATCAGAAGATTTAAACGTGATGGAATTAATATTGGTCAGCAACTGCTCTTGAGCAGAAACCAGCGATCCTGAATTATCGGCTGGAAGATTCGCATTCGCTTGCGTTTGAACTTGTTGCGCATTCACATCGTAAGCGGTTATCACCAACAACCCCAAAAACAGGAGTACGCTCCCGAACATATTTCTGCACCTTTTCATACTTAATACCTCTTTGGTCCCCAGTCGAATAACTAAATTAAGTCTATTTGCCAGATCAGGCAAGCAATTATCACACAAAATCGAGTATTTATATCTTATATATATCCAGTAACAGTATTTTATTTCGCAAATAGTGAGGTATGCTTCCTTTTATTTCTTGAAACTCCTGTATGTATGCGTACTTATACTAACACTTGCGCGAATACTGTAACTTCGGCTGCTCGTGAAAACAGTGCAGATAGACCAGATTTCCGAAGTTATCGCAGCCATTCATCAGCGGTATGATTACATATGCGTACTGGATTCATCCCGACTTTTAGACAAGCATAGTCGTTACGATGCACTAATTATGGCAGGGAATCAAGTGGCAAGCACCGACTTTGACCAGGCCGTAAATGAAGATGGTCAGTGGAAATTTGGCTACATCTCGTACGAGTTCAAAAATCAATTGGAGGAGCTGTCTTCAGGTCATACCCCCTCAGTTTTTTCGGATCCTTTTTGCTTTGTGAATGCAGAATTGGTGGTAAGCATTAAGAACGATCACTTTGAAATACTTAAAGGTGAGCTACCTGCCGATCAGACAGATATACCTGAGGAACAACTGCCCATCCTTGAATTTAGAGACAGGATAGATAAAGCCACTTACCTCAACAGGGTGAATTCATTGTTGGATCATATCCAAAGTGGGAACATTTACGAAGTGAATTTCTGCCAGGAGTTCTATGCTGAAGACGTGGGGCTCTCCATGACCGGATTGTTTCACAAGATGCGAAGGTCTTTTCCAGCGCCTTTCACCTCGTATCTCAAAATGAACAACTCTTCTGCTGTTTGTAACAGTCCGGAACGTTTTCTCATGAGAAATGGAAATCGCATCATCTCCCAACCAATCAAGGGAACAGCACCAAGAAGCAACAACCCGGAGGAAGATGAACAAAACAAACTTCAGTTGACTCAGGATCCCAAAGAAAGAAGCGAGAACATTATGATCACGGATCTGGTGCGGAATGACCTTTCAAAACATGCAGTGCCAGGATCAGTGAAGGTTGAAGAATTATGTGGGGTATATACCTTCCCCTTATGGCACCAGATGATCTCAACTGTTGTGGCAGAAGTAGAGCCTGGGGTTTCGAATAGCAATGTTATTAAAGGTGCATTTCCAATGGGCTCCATGACCGGTGCGCCCAAGATCAGGGCAATGGAACTCATTGAAGAGCATGAAGCGTTCGCCAGAGGGCTTTATTCTGGAAGTATTGGATACATCACTCCGGAGGGTGATTTCGACTTCAATGTGGTAATCCGAACGTTCCTTTACAATGAAGAGTCGAAATACCTGAGCTATAGCACAGGTGGTGCCATTACCAACAAATCCATTCCCGAAAAAGAATACGAAGAATGCCTGCTAAAGGCCAAACTGATAAATCAATTGTTCGATGGATCTGATCAAGACATTTGAAGCCTATAACGACAAGCACCAGTTGATACCAGAAGGCGCCAAAGTGCTCGTAGCCGTTAGTGGCGGTGTTGACTCTATGGTACTGCTACACTTGCTGAGAAGGAGTGGCGTGAATGTTGGCGTAGCACATTGCAACTACCAATTGCGTGGAGAGGATTCGAACCTTGATGAAGCGTTGGTGCGCACGTTTTGTGTTGAAGCCAATGTTCCGTTTCACTCAAAGCAGTTCAACACGAAGGAAATAAGTGATGCAAGTCCATCTTCACTACAAATGGTTGCACGTGACTTACGGTACCAATTCTTCGATTCCTGCATGGACGAGGGTTATGATCTGGTAGCAACAGCACACACACTCAACGATAATCTGGAAACAGTTTTGATGCGATTAGCAACAGGCGCTGGGCTTGAAGGTTTATCGGGCATACCGGTGAAAAACGAAACAATCGTCAGACCTCTGCTCTTTGCTCCAAAAGGTGTGATATACGATTACGCCCAACAACTGGAAGTTCCTTTCCGAGAAGATGCATCTAACCAATCTGATGACTACGACCGCAACTTCATCAGGAACAATATCGTTCCTCACCTGGAAGAACTCAATCCCAATCTTTACAATGCAGTTGCCAATTCCATTAACTACATCGGGGAAGCGAAAGAAATTGTGGACGAAGAACTTGATGCGATCAGGGAGCTATTGGAAGACCGCGGTGATAAAATGTACATCTCCATCGACATGATATCAAATCACGTTGCACCGGTAACGCTCATGTACTCTATCGTCAAAGACTTCGGCTTCAACTCGGAACAGGCTGAGCAGATTCTGGCATCCGTTTCCTCACAGCCAGGCAAGCACTTCAATTCAGTAGAATACAAGATTACTCGAGACCGTGAGCATTGGATACTTGAACCCATCAAAACACATGAGGCAGTTAACGTAACCGTTGATTCCGAAGAGGATCTTAGGGAGCTCACCAACTACTTGCAGGTTGAAGTTGGACTTCCCGCTGATATGGAGATTTCTGATAACAATAATGAGGCGTATCTCGACCTGGATAAACTGCAGTTTCCCATTTCACTCAGGTATTGGGAAGAGGGAGATAGGATGCAACCCCTTGGGATGGAGGGGTCCAAAAAGATCAGCGACATCCTGATCGATGATAAGATTCCACAACCTGAAAAGGAAAGTCAATTGGTTTTTACGGATAATGATGGGATTCAGTGGCTCGTTGGAAGACGAAGTGCTGACGGATGTAAGATAGACGACTCTACCCGTAGGGTGCTGAAACTCAGCCTCACTGATTAAATCCTTACATTAGATTCCTATGCAGGAAGATGCGGAATTCTTGTTTGAAGAGCGGCAGTTCGTAGGCTCCAACAAATTCTCTCTTTTGAGAAGAATGTTGTTCGCGTTGTTTTGTTTCGCAGCGTATTACTTAAGCGTTGAAGAGCAGGTTGATGTGCCCGAGAAAGCCGCAGAGATCTTTTTTATCATGGGTGTAGTGCTTATCGCGGCTTCCATTCTGTTGCTGTTTGTAATGCATATGTCTACCCGCGTTACCAGGGATTACATGATCATTGACGGGCTGTGGACGGCCAGAAAGGTGAAAATTGATCTTCACAGCATTGTTTCTGTACGGAGGGATAAATACAGTAAGTATCCTCTAAACCGTCCAAAATATAACCTACATCGCAAGGGAAAGATCAAATTCTATACTGGCGGCCGAGATGCAGTAATACTCACGGATAAGGAAGGATTAGAGTATATTGTAGGCACCCAACGACCAGATGCACTTTTAACAGCTCTTAACAAGGTTGTAGAAAAATAGGATTTAAATAATGACGTCCCAAAACAACCGTAAACACTGGATTCTTTAATTATTTTTGAATAAATCCGTTGAAGATGAAAAGACTTGGAGGAATACTCAGTTTCTTGTTCTTACTAACCGCACTAACTCCTGCGATCGCACAAATCTACGATCCGGTTAAATGGAAGTTCTCTGCGGAAAAACAATCTGAAACGGAGTATACGATTGTTCTGAAAGCCAGTGTGGAAAAGGGCTGGCATCTTTACTCTCAACACCTCGGAAGCCAGGACGGACCTATTCCAACTTCATTCCAATTCAAGAAATCAGCAGATTACAGCCTGTTAGGTAAAGTGGATGAAGGGAAGTCTATCAAGAAGTACGATCCCAATTTTGAGATGGACCTCAACTTCTTTGAGAACAGTGCTACGTTCAAGCAGAAGATCAAGATTGAAAACGGTACGGCAGCTACGGTAAAGGGTACGCTTGAGTACATGGTTTGTAACGATGAAATGTGCCTGCCACCGGAACTGGTTGACTTCTCCGTGCAGTGTGGTGAGAAAAAAGCAGGTCAGGAAACTGGTGATGAACAGACCAATGAAGATTCTGCTGTAGCGGTACAGGAAAATCCGGAGAACCAGCAACTCCAGGATCCAGTGAAGATTTCCTTTGAGATCAAAGACAAAGGAAATAACGAATACACCTTCGTTGTGCACGCGAAGATTGATGAAGGCTGGCACTTCTACTCACAGACCCTTCCTTCCGAAGATGGCCCGGTTGCAACGGAGATCAACTTTAAAGACAACGCTGCATATACATACGATAAGCTCGCCAAGGAAATTGGCAGCATGAAAACGGAATTCGATCCGCAGTTTGAAATGGACCTGAACTTCTACGAGGATGAAGTGACTTTCGAACACACGATCACGCGCGTAGATGCCACAGGCGGCAAACTGGAAGGTGAGGTATACTACATGGTTTGTAATGCAGAGATGTGTCTTCCCCCTACTCCTGTGGAGTTTGTCATCGATTTCGATAAGATGACGGTAGCTGAACCATCATTGGATCTTGTAACCGCTGTGAATGGAAAGATCGAGTATGACGATCCTAACATTGATTTAGATAACCCGGTAAACGATTGCGGTGACAAGCGTGAAGAACATTCCCTTTGGGGCATCTTCCTACTTGGAATGGTTGGTGGGTTCATTGCGTTGCTAACGCCCTGTGTATTCCCTATGATCCCACTTACAGTAAGCTTCTTTACGAAAGGAAGTCAGGGAAGAAAGGGTGTAATGAGATCGATTACGTATGGCTTCTTCATTGCGTTAATCTATTTCTTGTTGAGTACTCCATTCCACCTTATACCTGACATTGATCCGGAGATATTGAATCAGATCTCAACCAATACATGGTTGAACCTGATCTTCTTCGCAATCTTCATTGCGTTCGCATTATCCTTCTTCGGGTACTTTGAAATCACATTGCCGAGCCGATGGGGAAACAAGACCGATACAGCCGCCAATGTTGGTGGCGGGTTCGGCATCTTCTTTATGGCACTTACCCTGGCTATCGTATCGTTTTCATGTACAGGCCCAATCCTTGGATCTCTGCTTGCGGGAACACTTGACGGTGGCGCTGGAGTAACCAACATTCTTGGCATGGATTTGCAAACAGTAGCCGTGAAACTGACCCTTGGAATGACAGGATTTGGTTTGGCGCTCGGCCTTCCGTTTGCACTGTTTGCGATGTTCCCAAGATTTATGGAAGCACTTCCTTCTTCGGGTGGTTGGTTGAATTCCGTTAAAGTTGTATTGGGATTTGTTGAAGTTGCACTTGCCATCAAGTTCCTTTCTAACGCAGACCTTGTTGAGCAATGGGGACTTCTAAAGAGGGAAACATTCTTTGCATTGTGGTTCGTCATTGGATTGGCAACAGTATTGTACTTGTTGGGCAAAATCAAATTCCCACACGATTCGAAGGTAGAGCGACTATCTCCCGTGAGGATAGGATTCGTAATCATGTTCACTGCGTTTACGATCTATCTGCTTCCAGGAATTTTCAATGCCAAATGGTGGGAGCATAACTTGCTAAGTGGATTCCCTCCACCCAAGTATTATAGCTATGCTAAACACGAGCATGAAATCCGAACGTTCATGGATTACAATGAAGGTTTAGCCGTGGCAGCGAAAGAAGGTAAACCTGTAATGTTAGATTTCACAGGTTGGGCATGCGTTAACTGCCGTAAGATGGAAGACAACGTATGGGTTGAGGATGAAATCAAACAAATTCTGACCGAGAAGTATGTGGTAATCTCGCTGTATGTTGACGAGAAGACCAAGCTTGCCGAAGGAGACCAGGAAGTGATCTCGGTTCCAACAGCAGACGGAGGCACCAAAAAGAAAAAGATCACTACTGTGGGGCAACGTTGGAGTACGCTCGAAACACTCACCTACGGTAACAACACGCAGCCACTTTATGCTCTGATCACAGCGGACAGGAAACTACTTACCAATCCGGTGGGATACACCCCAGAGATCAGCGAATATCGTGACTTCCTTGAGTGCGGGTTAAATGCCTACGACAAGGTGAACAATCAGACAGCCGAGAAGTAAAAGGGATTACTCCAAATCGAAGATTGGGTCCGGAGCCCTTACGTATTTCTTCTTCTTGGGCTTGATCTTCTTTACGAACATCACGTTGATCAGCTCGTCATCCATCGTAACCATGGTTTTAGAAATACCATTGCTAACACCAATGTTGTCGTCTGGGTGCTTGTACTGACGTACAACCTTTTCATACGTGTTGTCCTCGAATTTCAAAAAGATCTCAGATTTAACGATAAGACCCTCCTTTACGCGAACCTTTCCATAGAAGCAATCGGCACTAGAACCTCTTCTAAAACTTAGAATAACGTCATCGTATACACCATCGGCAATTGGATGTGCACCTCGCTTCTCAAACACCTTTGCATATCGTTGATAGCACGTTGGTGTAGCTTCTTCCTGGTTCTGTGCAAATGCGCCCACAGACATCATCAAAATAAGCGCAACTGGTAGGATTCGTTTCATCTCTTCTGAATTTCTGGTTTCTAATTTAAATAAATTGACGTTCACCCTGCACGGGTGCTGTTTCGTATGGTTATCGATCGTTAGACAAAAACCAGACCATTCTCACGTGCGCGCGAATTTCTGAAATGGAAATTGCAACGGCATCCGTACTTCAACGCAAACCAACTTCAGTCCGAATACCTATAAAATTGGATTGTTTTCCTTTGGCGACTTCAAAAAATCTCTCTCATGTTAGTAAAGACTTATGGAAGCGCTGTTCAAGGCGTAGATGCAATTACAATTACTGTTGAAGTTCGCGTAGATCAGGGAATAAAATTCTTCCTCGTAGGCCTGCCAGATAACGCAGTTAAAGAAAGTCAGCAACGGATCGAATCCGCAGTGAAGGCGTTCGGGTACAGAATCCCGGGCAAGAAGATCGTCATCAATATGGCACCCGCGGACATCCGTAAAGAAGGATCATCATATGATCTTACTATCGCGATTGGCATATTGGCCGCCAGTGGACAAATCAATGACAAGCATGTAAGCTGCTATGTATTAATGGGTGAATTGTCGCTAGACGGTACAGTTCAACCCATCAAAGGTGCCTTACCCATTGCCATGCAAGCGAAGAAGGAAGGCTTCAAGGGAATTATCCTGCCTGAAGCCAATGCCAATGAAGCATCTGTTCTTAAAGACTTCGAAGTATATGGTGTACAGCACATTGGCCAGGTCATCGATTTCTTCGATGGAACAGATGCTCTTCAACCTATCTACAAAGAGCCTGATTCGTTATTCAAACACCGAAGCGCATATGAATTAGACTTTCAGGATGTAAAGGGCCAGGAGAATGTGAAGCGCGCCCTGGAAATTGCAGCTGCGGGCGGTCACAATATCGTTCTGGTTGGCCCTCCCGGATGCGGTAAAACCATGCTGGCCAAACGTATACCCACGATCTTACCACCACTAACAGTTGAAGAAGCATTGGAAACAACTAAGATCCATAGCGTTGCTGGCACCGTTTCCGCCAAATCTTCATTGGTAACGGCCCGCCCATTTCGGTCACCTCACCATACTGTCTCAGACGTTGCCCTGGTTGGTGGCGGATCTAATCCTAAACCAGGAGAAATTTCTCTGGCGCACAACGGCATCCTATTTCTAGATGAACTCCCTGAATTCAAAAGGTCCGTATTGGAAGTCATGAGACAACCGTTGGAAGACAGAGTGATCTCTGTTTCCAGAGCGAAGATATCCGTGGATTACCCAGCCAGCTTCATGTTGGTGGCAAGCATGAACCCTTCTCCCAGCGGCAACTTCCACGACCCAGATGCTCCGGGGGCCGATCCCGAATACGCAGTTAAACGGTACCTCAATAAGGTGTCTGGTCCACTTATGGACCGCATTGATCTGCATATTGAAGTTACCCCCGTTCCATTCGAACAACTTTCTGAGGCGAGAAAGGGCGATTCAAGTGACATCATTCGGGCACGTGTAAGCAAGGCCCGCGACATCCAACTGGAACGATACAAAGAAGAACGAAACGTGTATGCCAACGCTCAGCTACATGCCCGTTTAATAGAGCAATACTGCAATATCAACGCAGAAGGAGAGGTTATCCTGAAACGTGCCGTTGATAGGTTAGGGTTTTCCGCACGGTCGTATTCCCGCATTCTGAAAGTTGCACGCACCATCGCAGATCTGGATGAAAGTACATCGATTGAGGTAACCCATCTGGCAGAAGCCATTCAATACAGATCCCTGGACCGGAATGGATGGTTGGGTTGAGATATTAACAATGGACTATGCGTTCTTTTCTGACATGCGTAGTTGGTAGCGGCATCTGAGGTCTAAATTTGTAACGAACTAGACCTCAGCATGCTGCGCAAAGCTGTTATACCCTCATTGATCGTCCTGTGCCTGGGATTCGGTTTCCTCGCCTTGTACTTCTACACACAAATTCATCACGAACCCGACAAGGTAATCATGGCTAAGGATGGAGAACCTGTGGATACCAGTAGCACAGTGATTCCAGACACCACCACATGGGAACGACTCTCCTACTTCGTGAACGATCTGGGGAATCAACCGGAAATGAAACATGCTTCCTGGGGATTCTGCATGATCGATATCGAAAATGATTCTGTGGTATTGCAAGTAGATGCTGACCGAAGTCTTACCCCGGCATCTGTAATGAAAGCAGTTACGACCGCCTCTGCTATTGGTATGCTCGGTCCCGACTATAGATTGTACACGCGACTTCAATATGACGGTTCCATTAACAAGGCGCGAAGAACACTAAACGGCAACCTTTACATCAAAGGTGGTGGTGACCCTACGTTAGGCTCTCCTTACTACGAATACTGCAATATGCCCAACACCATCGCAAAATGGGTAAAAGCCGTTAAAGCACTTGGTATAGACACCATTAACGGAGCCATTGTTGGTGATGCCCGGGTTTTTGACAATAACCTGATTCCAATTGGCTGGGCATGGGAAGACATGCAAACCCATTACACTGCCCCAATCTGCGGATTATCCTTTGCTGAAAATCAATACGTGGTACGTGGAAGAATTAAGAACGGTGCTGCGTACATCACTCCGCAAACCAGGTTGCCGGAACACAAAATCGTGAATGAACTTGTAGTTGATAAATCCGGAGGACAAAGCTATGTGTACGTATCCGGAATGCCATACGTAACCACACAGCTGATTAAAGGAGGGGTGTCCAGGGATTCGATGGTTTTCAGTCTTAAACCACACCTTCCAGATCCTGCATACTACGCAGCGCATCAACTGTACCTTGCACTTACAAGAGACACCACCTTCATTGTAAAGGATTCTTCCAGTACCGTGCGTAGACTAAGGATCAAACACGAGTACACCCAAACGGAACGCAAGACGATTCAGAATCTAGGTTCACAGGCTGTTCGTTTTATTGCCGGGAGAACCAATCGTGTGAGCCAGAACTACTACGCGGAGACCTTATTGAAAACAATTGCATTGGCTAGAAGAGGGCACGGCTCCACCTACGGTGGATCAATGGTAGTAAGGGAATTCTTGAAATCGAAAGGAATCAATACCGCTGGGTTTATCATGGCAGATGGAAGTGGACTATCCAGATTCAACAAGATTACCCCACGTCAGCTGGCAAGCTTGCTGACCGCCATGAGCAAAGACAGCGTTGCCTTTTACCCATACTTCAACTCACTGGCCATAACTGGCAAAGTAGGAACACTGCGAAAACTATGTATGGGTAAAGCCGGTGATGGAAAGATCCACGGCAAGAGCGGTTACATGACCCTGGTTAGAAGCTACACCGGATACGTAGACGCACGAAACGGGAAACGTTATGCTTTCTGCATGATGTCTAACAACTATAACTACACAGCCGTAGGTATGCGTGATCAGTTTGAAAAGATCATGAACTACATGGCTGAACTGGAAGAGTAGTTACTTCCCGTGGCAGTGCTTGTACTTCTTACCACTTCCACAAGGACATGGCTCGTTACGACCCACCTTCTTTTCTACTCTAACTGGCTGCGCCTTCACTTTCTCCTGAACCGGCATTCCGCCTTCTTCCATTTGCGCTGGCGCTCCGCCACCACCAGTAAAGGATGGCAGCTCATCACGCGTAGCAGTCACATTAGATGATTGCTGCTTCACGGGTTGACGTGCCTCCTGGATCTGATCAGTTTCTTCAGCATTAGGCAATGACGCCTTCACAAGGAAAGCCACAGCTTCGCGGTTGATCTTCTCTACTACGTCCTTGAACAAGTTGAATGCTTCAAGCTTGTAAATCAAAAGGGGATCTTTTTGCTCAAACCTTGCACCCTGAACACTTTGTTTCAGATCATCCATTTCCCGCAGATGCTCCATCCATGCAGCATCGATCAGTGATAAGATCACACCCTTCTGGAAAGCCTTCACTACATCCTGCGCTTTAGAGTCATACGCATCCCGGAGATTCACCTGCACATCGATGGTCTTCATACCATCAGTGAATGGAATCACAATGTTCTCAAAGTTACTGCCCTGATTTTCGAATACGTTCTCAATCACCGGGTAGGCAATTGCAGCAATTCTTTCAATCTTTCTCTCAAAGAAATCCATGGCTGCATTGAATATCACCTCGCCCAATTCTCCACCATTCATTGCATTGAATTCCTCTTCGCTAACAGGCACTTCAATGCTAAAGGTTCTGATCAACTCCAAATTCAAACCTTCGTAATCCTTCAATGCAACAGCATCGTTAGCAATAGACTCGCACACGTCATAGATCATGTTGGAGATATCTACGCTCAGACGATCTCCCATCAGGGCATGTTTTCTTCTGGTGTAGATCACCTCTCTCTGAGAGTTCATTACATCATCGTACTCAAGCAGTCGCTTACGAATACCAAAGTTGTTCTCTTCAACTTTCTTCTGTGCTCGCTCGATAGACTTGGTAATCATTGAATGCTGGATCACTTCACCCTCTTCCAGTCCCATTCTATCCATCAGCTTAGCGATCCTCTCTGACCCAAACAGTCGCATCAGGTTGTCTTCCAGCGACACAAAGAACTGGGACGATCCTGGATCTCCCTGACGACCGGCACGACCTCTCAACTGTCTGTCTACACGTCTTGATTCATGCCTTTCCGTACCAATGATTGCCAAACCGCCTGCTTCCTTCACAGCATCGCTGATCTTGATATCTGTACCACGACCTGCCATGTTGGTAGCGATGGTTACTGTACCGGCTTTACCAGCTTCAGCAACAACCTCCGCTTCCCGCTGGTGAAGTTTCGCATTCAGCACCTGGTGCTTGATGCCCTTCATTTTTAGCATACGGCTCAACAATTCCGAAATCTCTACTGAAGTGGTACCCACAAGAACGGGTCGCTCTGCTTCCACCAATCCAACGATCTCATCAATAACAGCGTTGTACTTCTCCCGCTCAGTTTTGTAAACCTTGTCTTCGTAATCACCACGAACGATAGGTTTGTTGGTTGGGATCACCATCACATCCAGTTTGTAGATGTCCCATAATTCCTGTGCTTCTGTTTCCGCAGTACCCGTCATACCAGCAAGCTTGTGGTACATTCGGAAGTAGTTCTGAAGTGAAACCGTTGCATAAGTCTGTGTAGCAGATTCCACCTTCACATTCTCCTTCGCCTCAATGGCCTGGTGCAAACCGTCAGAGTAACGTCTACCCTCCATGATACGACCAGTTTGCTCATCCACAATCTTCACCTTACCCTCCATGATAACGTAGTCTACATCAATCTCAAAAAGGGTATACGCTTTCAAAAGCTGGTTGATGGAGTGGATACGTTCCGCCTTTACCGTATAAGCCTGAAGGAATTGATCCTTCTCCGTAATCTTCTGCTCATCTCCTATCTCCTTCTTATCGATCGCATCAAGAGATGTTGAAATATCAGGAAGGATAAAGAAGTCTTTGTCGGCATCGCCTGAGATCAGATCAATACCCTTATCGGTAAGTTCGATTGAATTGCTCTTCTCATCGATTGTAAAGTACAGCTCATCATCTACGATGTGCATGTTCTTCTCTTGTTCCTGTAGGTAGTAGTTCTCCGTTTTCTGAAGAACCGTTCTCATTCCCGGCTCAGAAAGGAACTTGATCAATGCTTTGTTCTTTGGAAGACCACGATACACACGGTAAAGGCTCAAGCCTCCATCCTCTTCACGTTGCTTCAACGCCTTCTTATCTCCTTCTGCTTCGTCAATTCCACCAAGGTGTTTCTTAGCGTCTGCCAGGACGGTGGTCAGCATTTTCTTTTGGGCAGTAACCAGCTTTTCGATCTTCGGCTTCAGCTCGTAGAACTCATGCTGATCACCCTTTGGTGTAGGACCGGCAATGATCAATGGCGTTCTCGCATCATCGATCAAAACAGAATCCACCTCATCAATAATGGCATAGTTGTGCTTGCGCTGCACCAATTCACGCGGATCACGCGCCATGTTATCTCTCAGGTAGTCGAAGCCAAATTCGTTGTTGGTACCGTAAGTGATGTCTGCCAGGTACGCTTGTCTTCTATCCTCAGAATGTGGTTGATGCTTATCGATACAATCCACTGAAAGTCCGTGGAATTGGAACAGTGGGCCCATCCACTCAGAATCCCTTCGTGCCAGGTAATCGTTCACTGTAATTACATGCACACCTCTTCCTGCCAGGGCATTCAAGTATACCGGAAGTGTGGCCACAAGTGTTTTACCCTCACCCGTTGCCATCTCAGCAATTTTACCCTTGTGCAAAGCAACACCACCTACAAGCTGTACATCATAGTGTACCATGTTCCATGAAACCTCACCGCCCGCAGCCAGCCACTCTGGTTGATAGTAAGCTTTGTCGCCACGAATCTCAACGAAATCATTTGTTGCCGCGAGGTCTTTATCCATATCGCTAGCAGTGACTTCGATCTCCTGGCCTTCTGTAAATCTCCTGGCGGTTTCTTTTACTACCGCAAATGCTTCCGGAAGGATTTCTTCTAACACTTCCTCTACCTGCTCATCGATCTTCTCTTCCAGTTTATCTATTTGGCGGTAGATCTCCTCTTTGGCCGTAGTTTCTACTTCAGAAGATCTTGCCTGACTCTTAAGGTTGGCCACCTCAGTTGTTGAATCACTGATGTACTCGTTGATCCTGGTTCTGAAGCCTGCACTTAGTTCACGTAGTTGATCATTACTAAGCGCGGCATATTCCTGGTCATACTCCTTCGCCTCATCTACAAGGGGCATCACTTCTTTGATATCCCTATCTGATTTATCCCCTACCAGGTTCTTGAAAATCTTTGATACACCTCCTAACATCTGTCTCTGCTATAATTGATAAAAGAGTTGATAAAAGTAGTAAAATACTACCCACGCTTCGCCCGAAAATCGTGCCATGGAGAAATTACTGACGATCTGTCAGTATAAACCCTAAATATGCGACAATGGTTCGGTCAGTCGAGGTTTTCGACTGCCATTAGTACTCGTCCTCGTTAAAGAAGAAATCTTCCTTGGTGGGGTAATCCGGCCAGATATCCTCAATGTTCTCAAACACCTCGGAGTCATCCTCAATTTCCTGAAGGTTCTCTACCACCTCTAAAGGCGCACACGTTCTGATGGCGAAATCAACCAATTCATCCTTGGTTGCTGGCCATGGCGCGTCTTCAAGGTATGATGCTAGTTCTAGTGTCCAATACATGTTTGTACCCCTTTATTTTCCGCAAAAATAGATTTTTTGCTGTATCACGCAAATACCTATTAACGAGTGTTAATAAAAACTACGAAAAACCTGTTCTATTGCTTACTATACGGGCCGTTTACCCACGAGGTTGCCAGGGAATCTCTTTAGCGCCTACTTGCTTGCTTATCCAACGGGCAAATACAAACAATCCGTCAGACAGGCGATTGACATAAGCCAACACCAATTCATCTCCCTCCTCGCTTTCATATACGCGAACGATGGCCCTTTCAGCCCTTCTGCAAACGCATCTGGCAATATGAATCATAGACACCACATCATGCCCTCCTGGAAGAACGAAAGACTTTAACGGCTCCAGCGATTCGTCCATACCATCTATCCAGGCCTCGATCTGATCAATATCTGCCTGGCCTATGGTTGGCAATTCCATGTTGGAACCACCGGGCTGCTCCGCTAGTATAGAACCGATGGTGAATAAAGTGTTTTGAATAGAAATGATCTGCTCCAGGTGCTTCCTACACTCCGGTTGATAAGCAATAAGTCCCATATGAGAATTAAGCTCATCGATGGTACCATAAGCGTCAATACGTGCGTGGTCCTTCGACACCCGTTCACCCCCAATAAGTTGAGTAGTTCCAGAATCTCCTTTACGTGTGTAAACCTTCATGTGCTGCTTTCTGCGAATTCGTAGTATCAGATTCTATTTGTCCATCACGTAGTCTTACAATGCGGTGCGCACGTTGTGCAATATCTTCCTCGTGTGTAACAAGAATCACCGTGTTGCCCTTGCGGTGGATATCATCAAAGAGCGCCATGATCTCGTAAGATGTGGCTGTATCAAGGTTACCTGTTGGCTCATCTGCCAAAATGATAGAAGGATCATTAACCAGTGCTCTTGCTACCGCTACCCTTTGCCGCTGACCACCGGAGAGTTCATTTGGTTTGTGCTCCATCCTGTCGCCCAAACCTACCTGATTCAACACCTCTGCGGCCCGTTCCAATCTTTCCGCTTTAGAATATCCGGCATATACCAGCGGCAATGCCACATTCTGAAGTGCGGTCATTCTTGGCAACAGATTGAAGGTTTGAAACACGAACCCGATCTCACGGTTACGCACTTCAGCCAATTCATCATCTGTCATCTTCGCTACGTCTGTTCCGTTCAGGATGTACTGTCCTGAAGTAGGAGTATCCAGGCAACCCAGGATATTCATCAACGTAGATTTTCCGGACCCAGACGGTCCCATCAAGGCAATGTACTCGTTGCGGTTAACTGAGAAACCCAATTCCTTCAACACCTTGATCTCCTGCTTCCCCAACTGGAAATTCTTGACCAGGTAATTCACTTTTATGATTTCCTCTTGTGTCATTTAAGCAATGATGTCTTGAGTTTAAAATGCTGTTTCGGCTGTTTATCCCTGAAGAACACCAACCCTAAGTTAAACAGATCGATAGTTAAATGAACCTGTGGATGTTCCTTTATTTCTTCCCAGGCCCTGGTCATTTCCTTCGACCAGTAGATATCGTCAAAAACAAAAACAGTATCTGAGTGAACTTTGTTCAGGCAGGCGTTGAAGTAGTTAATTGTAGGTTCGTACTGGTGGTTACCATCAAAAAACACAAAGTCTACTTTGGTAAGGCTTTCCAGTATCCCTGGCAATAGATCTTCGAACGCACCTACATGTATATCTACATTGTCTACTCCTATTTTATTCCAGTTCAGTTGAGCCACCTTGGCCGTTTGAGGACATCCTTCGATGGTAACCAGCCTTGCTGGTGACATTCCGCCACCAATGTAGGCTGAAGTGAGTCCCAGTGATGTACCAAGTTCAATGGCGTGCTCTACCTTCATATGCTTTACCAATCGAAAAAGGAACTGTGCCTCTGCTTTGCTCTTCAAACTAGCTTTGGCTATGTCGCTGATCTTCCTTTGTTTCCCCATACCCGTTCTCGAACCAGCCCCCAGATCGGTCACTTCTATCATTTGGTCCGAAAGTTGAAGTATACCCCGTAGCGCTTCGATCTCATCAAATAGATAGTAGTACGAAGGCTTGATCACATCTTCAATTAGTTCAAACACAAACGGTGAATGAACATCGTGTTCGTTACCAGCGGCAAGCTGGTGTTTGACCTTTTGTTGAGCTGTATAGAGATGTGACATTGAAGGGTTGAAGATAGGAAGTTAGAAACTGCGAATTATGGGTTTCCCCTATTGTTGTTTTCAATACATAACTTTGCCTTACCAACCGCGTAAAAAACAATATCATTCAAAGGTCATGAATAAGCTCATTACAGGAATCGCGGTAACTACCATTCTGGTAGTTGGAATAGTTACTTTGTCATCTTTCGAGGAAGAAGAAAAAATGAAATACGCCATTGCAATTCACGGGGGTGCGGGATACATCACCAAAGAGAACATTTCAGAAGTTAAAGCAGAAGAATATCGCGGTAAACTGAACGAGGCGCTTGATGCGGGCGAAAAGGTGCTCAAAGAAGGTGGTAAAGCGATTGATGCGGTTACGGCTGCTATTCAAGTAATGGAAAACTCCCCATTGTTCAATGCAGGAAAAGGAGCTGTTTTCACTTATGATGAAAAAAATGAGCTGGATGCCAGCATCATGGACGGCAAAACAAAGAATGCCGGAGCGGTTGCGGGAGTAACCATGATAAAGAACCCTATACTAGGTGCGAAAGCCGTAATGGAGAAATCCAAACACGTAATGCTTACCGGAGATGGTGGCAATGATTTTGCCAAAAGTGTTGGACTGGAAATGGTATCACCTTCGTATTTCAAGATCGAGGAACGGTTGAAGCGAGTGAAAGAGATCAAAAAGGAAAAGAAGAAAGACATGGAACTGGATCATTCCAAAAGTTCAGGTAAGGCGTATGGGAATGACGACAAGTTTGGAACAGTAGGGTGTGTTGCCCTGGATCAAAATGGCAACCTGGCAGCTGGCACATCTACCGGAGGAATGACCAACAAGCGTTGGAACAGGATCGGTGACTCTCCAGTAATTGGCGCAGGTACTTATGCATCCAACCAGAGTTGTGCAATCTCGTGCACAGGGCATGGAGAATACTTCATTCGATCTGTTGCAGCATACGATGTTTGTGCACGTATGGAGCTGCAAGGCAAGAAGCTCAACGAGGCTGCACAGGAAACATTAGACAACATCAAAAAGCTTGGTGGAGAGGGTGGTCTTATCGGTTTGGATAACCATGGCAATTATAGCCTGATCTTTAACACTCCCGGTATGTTTAGGGGATATCGTAATGCCAATGGCAAGAGCGAAGTGGCTCTATTCGGAAAGAAGTAAGGAATTTACTTGACCTTCAACTGTTTGAAGGTGTGTGCATCACTCACATTGTCTCTGATAATCACGAAGTAACTACCAGGTGCCAATTGTGAGATATCCACCTGTTGACGATTAGCACCTTTCATATAGCTGTAATCCAGCGTCTGCACCTTTTTACCTTCTATCGATTGTATAACAATGCTCGCAGATCCTGCATGATCTGAATTGAGAATGAACTCTATGTTCTCTTTCGCTGGATTAGGCCAAACATTACTCATCACAAATTCATTCACCACAACTGAGATGATGGGCGAATACGTGAACGCTCCGTTAAAATCAACCTGCTTCAGACGGTAATAGGTTACAGGAACGTAGGGTTGTTCGTCTACTTTACTGTAGTTAACTACCACAGCGCTGTTCCCGGCACCTGTTGCGGTAGTAAACGTTGTAAACTCTGCGCCATTAACGCTCTTCTGCACCTCGAAATGACTATTGTTTACCTCCGTTTGGGTAATCCACTCCAGGAGTACAGATTTATTGTCTTGAAGTTCTCCGGTAAAGCTGAGCAGCTTAACAGGTAATCCAGCTGGAAAGAATTGAGGGCCAGAAATATTGCCATCAGATTTCCTCCAGAACGTAGAACCACAAATCTTTAATGTTTGGCTGCTACCACCACCAGATCCAGAGGTAGACCATCTGCCGTAAACATAGACCTCAGAACCACATGGTAAATCAAGTTTAGCACCACCACCAAGGAAATGAAGGGTAGCACCTGCCTGAACCGTTAAGATCACAGGACTTCCAACCAACGAAATGTTTGTGCTGATTGTAACACTGTCTCCTGCCTGAATGATAATGGTATCCCCAGCTTGCGGAACTCTTCCGCACGACCAAGTACCCGCGACTTCCCAATCGCCATCACCCGTTGATGTACATACAACGGCCTGTGCATTAAACGCACATATCAGCAAGAAACTGAATATCAGAATTCGTTTGACAAGCGGCAGCATGTAGATAGGTTGGTTTAGCAAACGTTCGCGTAAAATTACAGAATTATAACCGGTTTGCTGTAAACAGCGTCATCTGAGGTAGCAATAATCAAATACGTACCCTTAGGAATTCGGCTATCTATAGGTATACCTATCAACGTGTTTTCTGAAGTGCTTAACACGACTTTGGAGTAGAACTTCTTACCCTGCACATCACGCAATACCAGTAACACTTCTTTATTGGTAACAGATGGAATGGACACATTAACAGTTTCACCCTGCTTTACAGGATTTGGGAAAAGACTCATCTCCAGAGGCGCGCCTTTGCTAAACTTCACCGGCACCGATGGAGAATAAGTTGAAAGGCCATTGTAGTCCGTTTGCTTCAACCTGTAGTAAGACAATCCCTCAACAGGGTTATTGTCATTTTCCAGGTAATTCAGAATTACATTGCTATTTCCGGCTCCTTTAACCTTGAACAGTACATCCCATTTTTGTCCATCGGTTGAACGTTCCAGGGTGAAAAAGTCATTGTTCTTTTCGCTAGCCGTAACCCATACCAACTCAACCGACTCATTCTTGGCATTGGCCTCAAAGGAGAGTAAATCAATATCTAACACGCATGGAGGGGTAGTACAATCACCTGTATTTCCGAAAAGACTTGCACTGTTGTCAATTGTTATGGTTCCGGTTGAGGTTAGCGTACCGGTACCGGTAATTGTTGCACTGTTCTTCGCGTGCACATTTCCCTTGACGATAATCTCACCATCACAAGAAATTCCCAGGCTATTCTCTAGTGTGAGATCACCACAGATTATCAATACCCCACATGACGGGATGTTCATGGAGGTGTTGTTCTTGAATATTGCAGCACCCACCTCCAAAGTATCACATGCACCAATCTCCACATGAGAGGTATTCTCTAAAGTCATATCCCCTTCCAGGCGCGTATATGCGTTCACATTCAACGTACTGGCATTCTTAATTGTAATCTTGTAAATGCTACCACCTGTAGCATCAATGGTTCTTCCGTTGGTAGTCCAGGTAGCATTCCCGATTTCAAGATCCTGATCAATATTCATGACGCTGTGACCCACGGTAGCATCATCTGTAGGCGCTGGGACACCTGCTGTCCAGTTTCCCCCAGCACTCCAATTTCCAGCATTAGATGTAGCGGTCTGAGCAAAAGACCCCGAGGAAATAATCAGCATAGCAACAAGCGAAAGGGCGCTTGCACGGAGAGGTTGGTTCAAAATATTCATAACAAGGTGCTTTAAATACGCACCAACGACAGATAGGTTTCAGTTAAGTAAACATCATTGTGTTGACGAAACACAACAGTAACTGAATCAAAAAGTTACGCTAATAAACAATGCGAGTCAAGAAGAGGAACAATCCAGCTATTTAAGCATGACGTGCTTGGCATACACCAGGTCGTTAGAAGTTGCCGCAATAAGGTATGTTCCCTTGGGAAGGGGGGCCTCCATGGAAATACCGATCAAGGTTCTTTTCTCCGTACTCATTACCACCTTGGTATGATGTTCCTTACCATGTACATCACGAAGCACCACCAACGTAGGTTTGTTGGTTACCTTCTTCATATCCACATTTTCCGGGGCATATGGATGTGGGAACAAATTCTTGGTCATTTTCGGATTACGTGCGTAAAGAACCGGAATAGCCGAAGAAACGAACGTCTGCCCACTGGCATCATCCATTCTCAATCGGTAATAAGACATTCCACGGATTGGTTTGAAGTCACTTTCGATGTAGTTCAACAACATCTTCTTCTTTGCGCCTTTTACAGCAATAAACTTCTCCCACGTTACTCCATCCTTAGATTTCTCAATGGTATAGGTTGAAGGATTCTCGTTGGAAGATTCCCAGGTGAGATCCACCTTTTTACCATTTCGTTTTGCATCAAACGATGTTATTTCTGAAGAAACCCTTGCCTGTAATCCCGATGATAATACTCCCGAGCACAGCAAGAAAATGAAGTAAAGTGATCTTGTCATGGCCGCACGTTTATTATTAAAACGCACGTTTTTCAATATAGGTTACATCTTACTGTAAATCACATTGTTAACAACTCCATGGTAGGAGGAGTGTTTATCGACCAGAAGGCACGAATGAACGGGTAAAACACGCAATACATCGCCAATTTTAGCCTGTGAAAAAAATTCCGCATTTCCTTCGATTTTGCCGTGTTCTTGAGATAAGGAGTTAACATTCAGTGGGTTAGATAGCTCGGTGTTGTTCAAATGGGTGACCAAACCATAGGATTTCATCCCATTTACCTTCATTACATCCTTAGAAAGGTCAACACTTCCACCGTGCATAACCACCTCATTTCTAGAAGGATAAAGACCAATTAGCGGGCATTCTGCATACACAGCGATGTCTTTTTGCTGACAAGACCCAATTTCAGCCTGTGACAGGTCGTAAAACACAAAATTCCCAGGTCTTAATTCATTAATGCCTTCAAAGGTTTCTGCGATGCTACAGGATGGTGTGTCGCCATAAGAATAGATATACCCTGGACCAAAGTGAGATATTACCTTCTGGTATTCAATGATAGATGCTTCATGCACCTTCAGTACTTCTTCTTCTCCTCTACAATCATATGAATGACCGGCATGAGCAACAAAGCCCTCATGCTTAATCTTCGTTCCCTCCATGGCATTGATTACCTTCTCTACTTCTTCGATCTGATCCGCGGCAATTCCTACCCGATGATAACCCGTATCTATTTTGATAAATCCATTGACGTGATGTTGCAATCCCTGGCTCACCAACTGGACGGCTTCAACACTCTCAAAAAGCAGCCCTAATTCTGTTCTGGTGGCAAGGTCATTGATCACATCAATAGCTCCCGGATTCACCGGAACGGCCACCAGAATATCATCCCAATGGTCAGCAAAGTAGCTGGCCATGGCAAACGAGGAGACCGCTATCTTGCTTACATTATGCGGTCGGAACCACTCTCCTATTTCAACTGATTGATGGGTTTTGAAATGTGGCCTGAAGCTGGCACCTGCGCTGGCCACTTTGGTCGCCATCCGCTCAATGTTGCGCTTGCAAACTTCTTCGTTCAATACAATCCGGGGAGCTGGTATCATCCTACCAGTACTTGACAGACATCTGGTACTTCATCCTAACCTTCTTGCCCTTCGTTCGCCAATTAGGCATGTTCTCAATGATCTTCACAGTTTCATCATCAAGTCTTCTAGACAAGCCTGTCATCAGTTTTACGTTCTCCACATGGCCTTTACTGCTCACTTCAAATTCCACCATCACAGAACGGTGTCCGAAGTTGTTCTGGTCGTGTGCAATCTTACCTACGCGATCTCTAACGTACTTCTCCAAAGCCTGTCGACCACCTGGATACTGAGGCACATCTGCAGGCGTGTACTTCTTGTTCTTGTTCACAGCTTGCTCCATGATCACCTTGGCCGACTTAACGCTCACGTAGTTTTTAACCGGTGTGTTGTAACCAACTACAGGGTCATCATCTTTTTTGATGTCAGCTCCTGGATTACCATCATTTCCATTCCCAGTGGTATCACTCGGAGGTAAGTTGTTGTCCGGTTTAATGTCAGGCACCTGCTTATCGTTAGACACAGGATCATCATCGGTATGTGTTACGGGATCGGGATCCGTATCGGATTCCTTAACCGGTGTTTCTTCCTGCCCATCAATCGGGTTCTTTGGCTTACCCAGGTTCATTACCTGATCAATCGGGTTATTCGATTCTTCAACTTGCTCCTGAGACGCGTCTTCCTCTTGTTCTTTACGGACAGAATCTGGTGTAACACCATCTAGAATCAATACCATCACCACCAGCACTCCAATGAGCAGTACACCAATACCAACCCAGTTGATACCAGGTGTAATCCTACCTGCGCTGGCAATAGCTTTTTCAGATGTTGTTTCTGCTAGTGAAGCAATGGCTTCGAGATCCTCCTCTTCGAGAGATGAAACGTACGCTTCGGTAAGGCCAAACTCCTCCAGTTCAGTGAGCATTCTCGCTTTTTGCTTTTCGCTCAACTGTCCAAGTTTTAACCTTCTCAGGTCGTCAACCGATATGTGATGCATTACCTTAGCCATTTCCTCCTTCCAAAATGATCTTCAGGTTACGCTTTCCATTCTGTATATGGCTCTTCACCTTCTTCAAGTCATAACCCGTCTCTTCTGCCACTTCCTTGTAACTCTTACTCTTGAGGTAGAACAGCTCAACACATACGCGCTGTTCCTCCTTTAGCTGGGACAAACTACCCTCCATTCGCGTAAGGAGTTCTTCGGATTCTAATTTTAGGGAAAGCTCGTCCCCATTTTCCACAAATAGATCTGTTGTTTTCCCCACATCTTTGTCGAAAAGGTCCATTACACCCTCTTTCCGCTTGATTTTCAAGTAGTGATTCCTTGCCACAGAAAACAGCCAAGATTTGAAATTCTTGACCTCGTGTTTCTTGAGATCCTTGACCAGAATTTCAAATATTTCCATGATCGCGTCTTCCCCCAACGCACTCCTTCCGAAGTAAGAATGGGCGATGGTAGCAAGTAAAGGTGTATAACGAACGAACAGTTCTCCTACAAAAGCAGTATTGCCAGTACGCTTGTACTCTTCGATCAACTCCTGATCGGTGTACTCGTTCTTCCTGCTTTTCTGTAGAAGTTTGAACACGGGCTGAATATACGAATTCCTTTAACGGTGGGCATTTCCAATAGAATCGAAAAAAATTCGATTCTATTTATGGAAAGCATATGAATTGTTCCCTATTGGATAGTAAACAGGAAAAAACCTAGGATAGTATGAAACTTTTGAAAGCCGTTACCCTTGTCTCAGCGATTATAGCCAGCCAGATTGTATTGACCGGATGTCCTAAGCACGATGTATGTCCGGCCTATGGAAAAAGTCATAACAAACATCGTAATAAGCGAAGAGCCCGAGCAGAAGTTCCTCAACCACTGGATTTTAGTATAGCACACCACACCACAAAGCAACATAGTAATATGTAATGTGCTGTTGAAGAACTTTATGCAGGAGAAAAGAGCCTTACCCGATCGGTGAGGCTTTTTTATTACCTCAAAAGGTACATTTTACCGTATCCTTTCTTGAAGAACTTATCGGCACTGGTTGCTCTATGCTCAATGGTCTCGCCATTAAGTCTGTTGTTGACACGATACAGGTAGATACCATTGGCCAGTTGATCACCGAAATCATCTCGACCATCCCAGCAGTAAGGGGTTTTATTGTTACCAATATGTAACGGCCCTAGCTCATCTATAGTGATATTCCTTACTACCTTACCCGTAACCGTCATGATCTGAATCTGAAGATTATCAGGTACTTGGGAACCTGTAAGCGTGAAAACAAAATGCGTACATGTACTGAACGGGTTCGGATAATTCACCATGTTACTGATCGTGCTCTTATTGATGACCTCAAATGTGATCAGGTAACTGTGATCTCCTGAAGCGTTAGCGGCTCTATCTTGAGCGACAACCTCCAACGTATAAATTCCATCCGTACTTAATGTTGGGTTCCAGTCAATCCTACATGAATTGTTAGGTAGATTGGCCGGCACAAAAGTCATCACGTCTGCCCCGGTAGCATCCTTGAAATAAACACGTTGTTTCGTGCCACCAGGTGGTGTCAAATACACTTCAAAGTCGGCAGTATCGTTCAAGGCAAGGAATTGGTTCTCATCGGAAAGTCTTATGGCGATGTTGGGTCTAGCCGATACAATATCACCATCAAGGATGTGTATCCCGTCAAACGTTACATCGAGAATTGGATTCACATCATCATCTATCACGAAGAAGGGTAACTGTCCTAAGTTGTTGAAATGGTGCTGCTCTAACTGATCGTTGTTTGGGTTTACATCGATGTACAAATTGCAGCCACCCGACATGTTGGTTGTAGAGAAACTTAGTACAGACACCAACACACTGTCCTTTAATAGTGGCTTCTGCCTTGCATAAGGAATATTGAACACGTTATTGTTGCCATCAACTACTTGATAAGAGATCAACAGACTGTCCATATCGTAATCACCGATATTCTCAATTGCAACCTCAAGACTAATGGACTCACCCTGGTAGACCGTATCTGCATGGAAGCTAAAATGAATGTCTGGATTAATGGCACACTCCGGCACGCCCTCGTAGATCAACTGCCAGCGATCTAATTGGGCCGCAGTACGCATGCTATCGTCTGACATATAAGTCTGAAGCTGAATAAACGGATACACCGCAGGATTTACCTTACTGGTAATTGCCATATCTAATGAGTCGGACGGAATGTCGTCTATAACTATGGTTGGCGTTCCATTCAGATCAACACCGATTACATCCAGCGTAAGGCTATCCAAACTTGGGTTTTCTAATGACCGATGCCGCCACCACAGAGAATCCCATCTGGTAGCAGGTCCAAAAACTTCCGAGGTAATGGTTCCATAAGTAGAACTGATGTTCACATTTCGTATCAGATCTATCCTCATGTCGATGGAATCACCAACAATTTGAATCGCTGAATTAGGATCTCCTTTCTTGACCAGGAAAATGTAAGGAATCGAATCACCAAGGTATTGTAAGGTATCTGCACCAAGGTTCGTAAATGCGTTAACTACGGAAGCCGGCCAGGTTGTGTAGTGAGGTGTAACCCATGTGTATCCAAGAATGTAATTGCCATCAGGCACACTATCCGTAATCATGTTCTGCATGGCCGTCATCTGGGCCGGTGTATTCTCTCTGAAAATGAAGATTCCCAACTTGTTTCCAACGGAATCTTCGTTTGCCTGCCCCCATTTGTAAAGCCCAGAATTCCAAGGTTCAAGAGTAACCGAATCCAGCACGGCTAAGTGCATTGCATTGGCAAGACTAATACCACCATATGCTTTAACATCATTATCAAGCTTGTATAAGACATCCCAAAGTTCAGCTATGATTGGATCACCATAAGTTCTACAAAACAACTGCCTGACTGTGTTTACAAAATCAAATGACCTATTCGGCTTATTGTAATTGATGAACTTATAACCGTCTTTTTTGAATTGGTGGAAGTGTGCCTGACCCGCACCTCTACGCCCTGATATATACTGGAAGGAACTTTCTCTCCAATTCCAGGATCCCACAGATGCAGAATCCGGGCTCACACGCCAGAAGTAAACCTGACTGTCTGGCATTGCCAACAGTGGTGGAGCAGTCCATTCTACAACCGCCCCATTCTTGGTAACGGTAAAAGATTGCTTAAATGGAGTGCCGAAAGAATCGTTTGTGTCTAACTCAAACACATAGGTCTGAGGTACCTTGAATGGAAGTCCTGTTGATGCCTTGAGCGTAATACCCTGATCCGGCATGATCGCGTACTCATGAGGATAAACTGGGATCAGATCGCCAGAGCGAATGAATAAGGTTGTGGTGATGCTATTGTTAAACTCCGATAACTCTGCCACATTGTTAAGTGCGTCTACAACAATATCAAACGTATTCAAACCAATACCATTAACCGGATCAACCGGAAACCAAAATGGAATGGTATCCCGATACCTTGTTCCCGGAATCACTTTGATGGCCACTGTATCAGGGTAATTGTTCAAAGGAAAATGTCGTGTGATTTCCACAGCGATGCTATCACCCACTGCCTTGCCAAGATTGGTGATCACAAGGTTAAGTTGGAAGGAGTCTATATCTGTAGTTACATCCGCAGGTGTGAAATACACACTTTGGTTATTGATCTCATAGTCAGGAAAGTTTGCAGGGTTGATTCTAAGGGCAGGGTCACCATGTAGCGTCATTTCCCAACACGTAGATCTAACCAAAGGATCATTACCAAGGCCTTGAATGCCCTTGATCGTGCTCTTCATCAAAGATCCCAGTGTGTTTCCGTACTGCGTTTGACCAAATCTCCAGAAGAAGTTATTTGAATATTGATGTAGGTAACTAGGTACTCCAAGTCCAACACCGGAGATAAATCCAATGGCCCCTTCACCGCCAATGATCACAAACTTCTCGCTCGTGCTCGCATTGTTGTCAAGGTGAATATCTCCTGCAAAACATGCGTTCCCAACCACCAGCGGATATTTCTGGTAATTGTTCCACTCAGACGGATCGTCAACATTCTGATCAAATCCACCTGTTGCAGAAGCGTGCCCAAAGAATGTCATCAAAGAGGTTCCTCGCGAAATCATATTCTTGATCGAATCGGAAAGTGTGATCTGAATAGGAGCCGTGGATGTCTTCTGGAATGTGGTGACATTGCCCCCAAACAAGGTGTCTTCCAGTGTGGATTTGTAAACGTTCAAGTAGCTCGTGAAGAGTTGTGATTCACTGGCATTCGTACCACCCGCGAAATGCAGGATATCCTTCATCCACATTGCTCTAGGTGCGGTTTCGTAATCAATCACCTTCGTAAGGTAGAGTGACACCTCCCCGGATGTATTGGCACTCAACCTACCAGTAGGTATGGCCGGCTCCAAAAGTGTACTATTCAATCCAGCCGTAAACAACAAATCTGCCGATGGATTTCCCATGGTTGGTACCAAGCTCATTTGTGTATTCACTTGCGACTTCCTCCTAAGTGGGTCCTTTACAGATTTACCTATCAGGAATAGGTTCTGCGGTGCTGAAGGAAAACTATCGATCAACTCCTGAGCCATATTACGAATGGCCAAAGGATGCTCTCTCACCCCATACGCAAACTGATGGTAGAGCTGGTTGATGTCAACCACCATGGTGTTGTAGCCTTGTCCGGATCTGTAAGCTGCATAAGCATTAGCGTCCGTTATAAGGTTCGGGTGTGTTACAATAACATACGCTGAATCCAGCCCAAGTGTATGGTAAGATGTAAAGTTCCCCGTTCCGAATACCGGGATTGGTGTGGGCGTAATGGCAGCATTCACGGAAGAAATGACAACCCGCTTATCTGAACCACTGTTTGGCACAATGGCTCTATACTGCGCCCCATTCTGTACTACTGGAATTCTTCTTCCATTGTCTACATCGTACATTACTACACCGCCCGTACCTGTGAAATTAGAAATGACCAGAAGCGACTTGGCTTGCGTTCCATGGTCCTGAACCTGAACCTTATCAAAGTTCACGTTGCTGAAACTCATGGTATGCGGGTACTTGATGCCCACATAATGAACGGCCATATTGTCTACAAAATTCGGATCGGCTGGAGCAATGTCGTTGATACTGGAAAAATCTATCGTTGTGCTTGTTGACGTGATCGCTGAGATCGGAATCTGAAAATTGAAATCAATTTTCTTGTATCCTGCAAAAATGCTGTCAACATAGTTCACGCTCAACCTACCAATGGTCAAGTGATGATCGTTGGTAATGGAGGCGTAATCTGATTGACCCGTCAGCACCCCAAAAACAGTGGGTGATGGCCCGGTAGGAAAGTAGTCGTTCGTGGAAACAGCCAACGTTTGGGTTGCACCTTTTCCGAATTTCGAATTTCCCCATCCTTCAGCCTCATGGTATTGAGGATCTGTACCTCCAACAGCATTGGTTTGACCGTAATAGAAAGTACTATTGAACATTGCAATCTTACTCTTCCATATGTGCGTATTAGCGGTGTAACTACCAAAGCTTGTATCTGTTTCGACAGTCGCCCTTAGATTGGTGATACTGGTATTCCAGGTGAGGTAATAAGAAGCTGTATCATGTATAACACTGTAATGTGGATTCGGATTGTTTCCTACACCGTAAAGCACAGAGTCCATCCATCCATCATTGGCTTCAGCAAAAAACTCAATGAAATCAGCAGCGTTCAGTACACCATCACCTTCTCCCTCAACGTAGATGGGAACCTCCTGGCCGCGACCAAAGACTTGAAAATTGCGAGCGTCTATTGTGCCTAACGGTATACCTGCATTAGCCAACGTGGCAGAATCCAGTCGAACTATAGCATCCGTACCAACCCTTAACTCATAGTATTGTTGACCGTAATTGATCCAGCTATTGGCTTGCTGGGCTACACCAAAGAATGGAAGCAGGATGGAGAGGAGTGTATAGAGCCTTTTGGTCACTTCGCTGTGCGGTTGATGTCAAACCGCAGCGAGAACACATTTGAATACAGTGCCACGGATTGATCACCTATGTCAGTTAATGCATAGTCTAACGCAATTCCTTTAAACTGTATACCTATACCCATATTTGGCTGGAATGTTACAACATTGAAACCATCCAAATCCCTCACCTCTTGCACATTTCCGATTCCAGCACGTAAGAAAATCAGGTTGTTATAGCTGGCTTCTAATCCGAAATGCGGATCAATCGAAATTGGGTCACCCTTGATCGCCACATTTCTTTTACCATCGAAGGTCATGTCGAGATCCAGTTCTGCATTCAACAGAAACTTCTTGCCCAGGTCAAATTGACGACTGCTTCCAAGCAGCAATTTTGGCAATGTGATCTCCAGACCGTTCTGGGGTAACTCATTGCCTGTAGCAACAAATACAGCTTTAACTTCATCAGTTAAACTATAAGACCAGGCATTGAAAGTTGTCGTAATGTCACGGAACATGGCTCCGAACCTCCACTCCTTCACCTGGTACTGCGCACCGACATCGATCCCAAAACCCCATGCTCTGGCAAATTCACCAACCGAACGATGAACGATTTTTACGTTAGCACCCACATCCAGTCCTTCCACGGGCATTTTTCGTGCATAGGAAAACAGAATACCGTAATCCGCAGCAGAAAAAGACTTGATGCGATCGTAATTGATGTTTCCATCCGCATCGATCAACTCGGTAGTATTGGGAATATCGTCTACTCCAAACCTGATAATCGATAATCCCACGGTGCTCATGCTATCCACTTTGGTAGCAAATGCTCCATAATCATACTTGGCAATGCCTGCGAAATACTCCGCATGCATAAGCGATACCTGAAAATCTGGTTGAAGTCTGGTAAGTCCGGCCGGGTTCCAATAGCCCGCGGTTACATCGTCTACATTGGCCACCACGGAATTCGACATCCCTAACGATCTGGCACCAACACCAATGTTCAGGAATTCGTTGCTGTATTTGGGAGCTTGCGCGGCCACATTAACGGACACGAAAACGCCTAGAAACCAAGAGAAGTAGCGCATAACAGTGAAAATGAAAATTACTAAAAATTAGCGATCAGTATGTCACATAACTTCCCAACACGCCTTTTATTTTACCTATCTTGGAGTAATTGAGATGAACGCCACCCGCGATTACCTTCCAAATCTTGATGCCACAAGGTTTCTGGCCTTTATATGCGTGTTCTTTGCACATGCATTCGTTGGCCTGGAAGATTGCCATGAAACATTTGCTGTTCAAGTGGTAAAGAAGGCCCAACAGCTAGGTTTCCTGGGTCTGGAATACTTCTTCGTACTATCCAGTTTTCTGATTAGTTGGTTGATCCTGAAGGAACGAAAAGCGACTGGCGATTTCAAAGCCGGACCATTCTTAATAAGGAGAATATTGCGTGTTTGGCCGTTGTATTTTCTCATTGTCCTAATAGGATACGTGGGTGTTCCACTCGTTCAATCGATCATAGAAGCGCCCTCTTCTGAGTTACCCAATATCTGGTGGCACCTGGGGTTCGTAGTCAATTTCTACATTATAGAGAATGGGCCAGACTACCTGTTGCTACTCACATTCCTTTGGTCGATATCCATTGAGGAGCAATTCTATTTGCTGTGGGCGGGTGTCATGAAAGTGATCAAGAAGGGTTTCCCAATTGTATGCCTCATACTAATTATCATCTCCTTGATTTTCAGATATATATACGTGGATGACTCCAGAATGATATACTATCATACCCTTAGCACACTTGGTAATTTTGGCGTAGGCGGGTTAGCTGCGTGGTGGGTGCACTGGAATGGCATTACTTCTGGTCAGAAGCTCTTTCCAAAGTTCGTTTCCGCTTGTCCGTATGTACTGTTCGCGTTCTTCTATCTGTATTATGATCACCTCTTCAGTGTGCCTCGGGGAATCATCATTGAACGTTTGTTGTTCTCCTTTATCTTCGCCTGGATCATTCTTGATCAGGGTTTCAACAGCCAACGTATTGCCTCTATCGGGGCCAGCAAAATACTAGACTATCTGGGTAAGATATCCTATGGATTATACTGTTTCCATGGTGTGGTAATCACCGTACTCATTATCGTGATCAGGAAGTATGAATGGGCCCAGGAAGATTGGATGCGGCTATCGCTTAATCCTTTGATCGTATTGTCTTCTACCATTGTGATTGCCCATTTGAGCTACCGCTTCTTCGAAAGATATTTCTTACGTTTAAAACAAAGATTCTACCCGGAAGTTGAAGAAGCAGATACCTAATATTCTCACACTTGGGAACCTGGTTTGTGGTGGCATTGCAATCACATTGATCTTTGAAGATCAAATGCATTGGGCCGGGCTGCTGGTCATTGCGGCTGCCGTGCTGGACTTTCTGGATGGTTTTGTGGCGAGAGTATTGAAGGTAGCTGGTCCTATTGGAAAACAATTGGACTCGCTGGCTGATATGGTAACGTTTGGCGTTGTTCCTGCCTTGATTGCCTACAAGTTGATTGAAGCCGGTGTTGCCCACCATCACCCTGATGGAGTTGATGGAGTAGCAGCTTACGTTAAGTATGCAGCATTCTTAATTGCTGCAATGTCTGCTTATCGCTTAGCCAAATTCAATGTTGACGAATCGCAGAGCGACAGTTTCTCAGGCATACCTACTCCCGCGAACGCCATCTTCTGGATAGGCATCCCACTTGCGATGCACTACCAAACTGATAGCATCCCATCGCAAGTTTCAAACTGGCTAGCAAATCCGCACATCGTACTTGTGGTTTCCATAGTTATGAGCGTTCTGCTTGTGGCTCCCATTCGGATGATTGCATTGAAGTTCAAGCACTATGGTTTCAAGGGAAATGTTGCCCGATATCTGTTGATCATTGGCTGTGCATTTCTATTGATAACTTTTAGGTTCATTGGGTTCCCTTTAATTATAGCTTTGTACGTGTTGCTATCAATAGCAAACGGATTAACGAACAAGAATGATGAAGTACATAGCTGAAATTGATATCATGCCACTTAAGGCACTACTTGACCCTCAGGGAAAAGCTGTAACCTCCGGACTGCAAAACCTGGGATTGAACGAAATCGAAAACGTTCGTGTGGGTAAGCACATCTCTCTGGAAGTTGAAGCCGCAGATGTAGAAACTGCTACTTCGAAGGTAGAAGAAGCTTGTCAGAAGTTGCTCGCCAATGAGATCATGGAGAGCTACGAATACGAACTGAAAGAAGCTTAGTCAGCGTTAGGTTGAGGATCCGGATAGTGGCCGCAAGTGTCACACTCCCACTCTTCAACAGCCTCACCCGTTTTTTCATCCATTACCAGCTTAGGTACGAACACTCCACGCTCACAAACCGGACACCTGTTACTTAGGTCTTCATCGTGTTGAACATTAGCCCTGCGTAGCTCGAAGTTCCTGCCCAGGTAAACTCTTCTTACCTGTTCATCGGCTGCAAGTTCTTCGGCAGTTCCAGCCTTCAGAATATTTCCTTCAAACAGCAGATACGCTCTATCCGTAATGGAAAGGGTTTCCTGTACGTTGTGATCCGTGATTAGAATACCTATGTTCTTCTCCTTGAGCCTGGAAACAATGCTCTGAATATCTTCCACGGCAATTGGGTCAACGCCAGCGAAGGGCTCATCAAGCAATATAAAGTTAGGGCTCACTGCTAACGCTCTGGCAATTTCAGTACGTCTTCTCTCACCTCCGGATAAAAGGTCTCCCCTGTTCTTGCGGACATGTCCAAGATTGAATTCATCTATGAGCTCTTCCAGCTTTCTTGATTGCTCAGCCTTGGTAAGCTTAGTCATCTCAAGAACTGCCTTCAAATTGTCTTCGATGCTCAACTTTCTGAAAACCGAAGCTTCCTGTGCCAAGTATCCGATACCCATTTGGGCACGCTTGTACATAGGCAGTGTGGTAATCTCCTGGTCATCCAAAAAAATCCTTCCTTCGTTAGGTTTGATCAACCCCACGATCATATAGAACGATGTGGTCTTACCTGCCCCATTGGGTCCAAGGAGACCAACAATCTCTCCTTGCTTTACCTCAACAGATACACCTTTTACAACAGTTCTACTCTTGTATCGCTTAACAATATTGTCTGCGCGAAGGATCATACAGTTTCTTCAACGAGGGCATCCCAGTATTCAGTTGCCTTTCTTGTGTGCGGTATAACGATCGTACCCCCCACAACATTGCCTATTGCTAGGGTCTCAAAAAACTCCTCTTTGGTAACACCCTCTTCTATGCAACGCTGCACATGATACTTTACGCAATCATCGCATCTCAATACAAGTGAGGACACCAGACCAAGTAGTTCCTTTGTCTTCACAGGCAGTGCTCCTTCCATATAAGCGTTGCTATCCAGGTTAAACAACCTGTTCAACACCTTATTGTTCTCCGAAAGAATGCGATCGTTCATTCTCTCTCTATACGCGTTGAAATCGTTTACCTCACTCATGCTTTACTTTCATTTTTCTTGTTGACCCTTCGGGAAATGCCAATACTGATCTCATAGAGCAACATCAATGGTAAAGATACCAAGAGCTGACTTGAAATGTCCGGGGGTGTGATGATAGCAGACAAGATCAGCACAATAACAATAGCGTGCTTCCTGTACCGCTTCATGAACTCTGGTGTGATCAGTCCCATTTTAGATAGGAAGTACACCATCAGTGGAAGCTGGAAAATAATTCCACAGGCCAGAATAATGGTAGTTACCGTAGTTATGTAAGAGTTCAACGTAATGTTGTTAACTACCTTTTCGGAAATCTGATAGTTACCAAGAAACTGAACCGAAAGTGGCGCAATAATGTAATACGCGAATAGAATTCCCAGGGCAAAGAGGAACGAGCCTGTGAATACTGTTCCGCGGGCGCTTTTTCTCTCTTTGTCTTTCAGGGCGGGCTTCACGAATCGCCAGAACTCCCAAAGCACATAAGGGAATGCACCTATGAAACCACCAATGAGCGACACGACAATATCTGTAGTAATCTGACCAGACATCTTAATGTTCTGAAAATTGATTTTGATGTCGTCAAAACATAGTCGATCACCCAAGCCTAATAAATCGGACAGCTTACAAAACTGTACATACGTCCAGAAATCGTTCTTGGCCATCGAAAAAATCAGGGTATCGAAGATGTATCTACTAAATATGAAAAAGACCACCCCGAACAACATGATCACGATCGTTGATCGTATCAAATGCCACCGAAGTATCTCAAGATGATCCAAGAAGGACATCTCCGCCCTATCGTCTTTTCCTTTAGCCATGAAATAGAATGTGTGCAAAGATAACAGTCCTTGCGTGGTTTTGGCTGCATTCAGTATTTTGGAGGCCGTGAAACTATGGCATTATATTGTTATCGGGGTTACCACCCTGGGCGCGTTGATCGGAGTTTACTGGAATCACTTCGACAACTCCTTTCACTTTGACGATTCCCATACCATCCAGGATAACGTTCAGATCCGGGATTTTTCAGACCCCTGGAAGTTTTTCAAAGACCCTTACACCAAGAGTGTATTACCCACCAACCTTCAATACCGCCCTGTTACTACCATGTCGGTTGCGGCAGATTATGCAATGGCAGGCGGATTGGATGTGTTCTACTTCCATCTAAGCAATTTCTTCTGGTATGTGGTTCTTCTGATCCTCCTGTTCTTTCTGCTCAAGGAACTCTTCAAACAAAGCCAGGCCGGCAATGATGCTGGTCCACTGGCCCTGATACTTACGGCCTGGTATGCATTCCACACCGTTAATGCTGAAACGATCAACTACATTATAGCGCGATCAGACTCCTATTCTACCCTTTGTGTGGTTGCCGGTCTATTACTATTCATCAAGGGCGAGGGAAAGAAATGGAGGGCATTGTTCCTATTGCCAGTCTTAGTTGGAATGCTTGTGAAACCTACAACGGTCATGTTTGCTCCGCTGCTTGGTTGGTATATCCTGATTTGTAAGGAACAAGGCAATCTGAAGAAAATCTTCCGCGTTGCGTTCTCTTGGCCAGTGCTTGCTTCGGTAGTGGTTTGCGGTTTCTTTTTCTGGCTGGTCTTACATATGACTCCAGACACGTGGGTTCCAGGTGGGAACTCCAGGTTGAATTACTTGATGACACAACCTTATGTGATCGCACTTTATTTCAAAGCATTTATTATTCCGACCGGACTGAGTGCAGACACTGACGTTCAGGCATTTCAAAGTATCATGAATGCACGGTTCTTTGTGGGTGTAGCATTTATCGGACTTCTTCTTGGAGCCATCTTCAAATGGAGAAACAGCCCGACATTAGGACTTGCATCATTCGGGTTTGGCTGGTTTCTGCTCACACTTGTTCCAAGTAGCAGCGTGGTGCCACTTGCGGAAGTGATGAACGATCACAGGATGTTCTTCCCCAATATTGGATTGCTTATTGCTGTTGGGTGGATTGGGTATAAGTTATTCGCAAAATACCGAGCCAAGGGTTGGTCTAAACCTGTGTTTCTGGGCCTGGCAGCCATAGCCATTATTGGTAATGCGATAGGCACCTACCAAAGAAATGAGGTTTGGCATTCAGAACTTACCCTGTGGAAGGATGTAACAGAAAAAAGTCCGAATAACGGTCGCGGTTTGATGAACTATGGCCTTTGCTTAATGAGCAATGGCGACACCAAGGGCGCTATGACCTATTTCGAAAGAGCGTTGGAATTGCTACCTAACTACAGTTATCTCCACATCAACCTTGGTGTTGCCAAAAAACAGCTTGGCTACCCTATGGCGGAAATTGATGAGCATTATAACAAAGCATTGCAGTTCGGTGCCGGATTTCCTGAACCCCAATTTTATTACGGCAAGCATATGAAGGAAAAAGGCAAACTGAACGTTGCCAAATTCCACTTACAAAAGTGCTTACAGCTAAGCCCCTCCCATGTAAGGGCTGGTTATCTGTTAATGGAAATCTACTCGAAAGAAGGGAACTGGGATCAGCTGAAACAGCTGGCCAATTCAATTCTGGCAATGAATCCCGCTGACCAGAATGCACTATACTACCTTAATGTTGGAACGCAGCAAATAACACCTTTGCAAGCCGCCATTAACAAAGCGGAAGCCAATCCAACACCGGAATCATATCTGGAGGCGAGCAGACTTGCATATGAAGCACGGGATTTTGAAGCGTGTGTGACTTATGCGAAAAAGGCATTGGAATTGAAACCAGATTACGCAGCTGCCTACAATAATATCTGTTCGGCATACAATCAACTGGGGCAACCTATGAAGGCCATGCTCGCAGGTGAAGAGGCGCTCAAGATTAACCCAACGTATCAGTTGGTACAAAACAATATGGCACTCAGCCAGCTTGTTGCAGATCGTCTACAGAAGATTCAGGGCACGACAGATGCCGACCTACTACTGAATACAGGGCTTGAATTCTACAACCAGGGACTTTATGAATTGTGCATATCAACTACGATACTGGCCACTGAGGCTGATCCGACCAATGCCCAGGCCTACAATAATATCTGTTCCGCATACAACAAGCTGGGTAAATGGGATGAAGCCATCAACTATTGCCAGAAAGCGTTGGAAGTAGATCCCGAACATGAACTTGCAAAGAACAATCTGAACTGGGCGGTAACCCAGAAAGGTGGATAGTTACCACTCCAAATTGTAACCCATCCCTTCGAACTGTGCTCCGCATATGCTTTCGAAACTCTTCTTGTATTTCGAATCCCATTCCTTCCAGTGCGGAATTTTGTACTTCGGTGTTATGTTCTTAGGTGATTGATAGTTTGCCCAATGATCTTCGGTAACGTTCACTCCGAGAAACGCATTAATCCTTTCGTTGAAGTAACCGTAATCGGCTTTCAGTTTCTCCAGATGAACCAGATGATCGGTAACCTTCGCGATTTCTTTGTTCTCATTTTGCCATTGCCAGCACAGCTTCTCAAATCTGGAGAACCCACCCCACTGCCCAACAAAGGGATCATCTTGTGCCGGTTTCACAAATGGTTTCATTGGGTCTTTGGTATCCAGTATTTCCCTCGACATCATGCTCCTCACCACTTCTCGCCCATCTCTAACGAGATGAAAGAACTTCGCATTGGGAAACACTTCTTTCAGTTGCTGACCGTGGATCTTGAGAAAAGGATTAACCTCCCCGTAATTCGTCCATCCACTGATATGCATGCGCATTAGTGTTTCCCAGAACCTAAAATCTCTGATGTACCTTAATCTATGCGCTGCATCGTTGTAAGCCTCCGCATAGTTCCAGTAATCCAGCACGTTGGCCTCATGTTCCACGTGGTAGCTGTCCTGACCCGTATTCAGCAGGTCGGACAAATACACCGTTCCTGTTCTTATGCTCGAAAGTCCGAAGAAGAATTGCGATCCTGATGCCAACACATCCAATGCCGCATCATGCTCTTCCTTGTACGCCCGCACCACCTTCTTTTCCCCAGCCAGTCTCCTTCGAAGTGTATTGCGAATGGTGGCATTCATACCAGGAAATACTATTCCATGGCCACGGTACCAATTCATCAATTTCGTATACCATGGAACGCCCAGGCTATGATCTCTTGACGCCTGAACCTGGTCTTTGGAACGAGATTGATCAGTCATCAACCTGGTTTCTTCGAATCTGGGAAAGTTGTTCTGCAAGAAGTCCCAATAGGAGGAACAATACACCTATAAGGAAGCCAAGCATGGCAGCAACTGATAATCCTTTGCCAACCATCAAAAAAGAAATCACACCCCATGCCAGGCTACCCAACATGAGTAACAATGAGAGGGGTAAGAATATTTTCATGGGATTGAACAGCACAACGATGTTTACAATCTCCCGTACTGTTTCGATTGCGGTTCCAGTACTGATCATACTCTGACCAGATGTTCTTTCCCGCATCGCAATGGGTTCTTCAATAACCAGATGACGCTGACCAATGAACACCAAGGTGATGGTATCGCAGAACGAGAACGAATCCGGACATAGACTCAAGTATCGTTTTACGAGCTTGCGATTGCACAGACGCATTCCGGTATTGAGATCCTTAACATGTACGGGCAACAGCAACTTGGCTATGAACCGGATAATCCCCTTACCTGTTTTACGGTACAATCCCTGCTTATTGGCATCGCGATTACCGATTACCATATCCGCATCCTTTTCCTGGGCAATCTTAAACAGCTTCGGAACGTCTTCGGGATCATGCTGACCATCCGCGTCCATGGTAATGATGTAATCTGTATCCGCTTCACGGATGCCCGTCTTAACAGCAGCACCATAACCCCGGTTAACTTTATGGTGAACTACCTTAAGCGCGGAAGAGTTGTGCGCTTCCAAAACCTTTCTTGTATCGTCTTTAGATCCATCATTCACGATGATCAAACTGTAATCTCGTGATTCACAGAATGCACAGATTTCCGGCAGAAATACTCCCAGAGATTCTGCTTCGTTATAGGCCGGTATGACAATGGTTAGACTTGCCATCTGATCTATAAAAATAGCGGTTAATTATTTCTTGGGTAACGCAGAATAGTCTTATATTTAATATAAACCATGAATGGAGAAGTAACGTGGCGGCCAGGGATCTAAAAACTCCCCTAAAGGAGTTCTTCGGGTTTGATACTTTCAAAGGCGCGCAAGCCGATATCATCAACAACCTTCTTGACGGTAATGATGCATTTGTGATCATGCCCACAGGTGGAGGAAAATCATTGTGTTATCAGCTTCCTGCATTGATGAGTGAAGGAACTGCGATTGTGGTTTCACCGCTAATCGCGCTAATGAAGAATCAGGTTGATGCATTGCGCGGTTTCGCTACCAATGATGGCATTGCACATTTTCTCAATTCTTCACTCACGAAAACGGAAATTGCTCAGGTTAAGGAAGATGCCCTTAACGGCATAACCAAGTTACTTTACGTAGCTCCGGAATCACTCACCAAGGCAGACAATGTAGAGTTTCTGAAAAAACTCAAGATCTCTTTTTTCGCCATTGATGAGGCGCACTGTATTTCTGAATGGGGGCATGACTTCCGTCCGGAATACAGGAGATTACGACCGATCATTGAAGCCATTGATCGCGTTCCAATCATCGCCTTAACCGCAACGGCAACCCCAAAGGTTCAGGATGACATTCAGAAGAACCTTGGCATGACCGATGCGATTGTCTTTAAGGCTTCGTTCAACAGGGAGAATCTGTACTATGAAGTCCGGCCGAAGAAAAACGTAATTGCGGAGATCATCAAGTACGTTAAAAACAACAATGGCAAGTCCGGTATAGTTTACTGTCTGAGTAGAAAAAAGGTAGAGGAGATTGCTGAGACCTTGCAAGTGAATGGCGTGAAAGCGCTTCCTTACCATGCTGGATTGGATGCAGCCACACGTGCAAAGCACCAGGATATGTTCCTGATGGAGGAAGCTGATGTGATCGTGGCCACTATTGCCTTTGGTATGGGAATCGACAAACCAGATGTTCGATTTGTGATCCACCACGATATTCCAAAGAGTCTTGAGAGCTATTACCAGGAGACTGGAAGGGCTGGCCGTGATGGTGGCGAGGGAAAGTGCATTGCGTTTTATAGTTACAAAGACATTGAAAAGCTGGAGAAGTTCCTTCACGGTAAACCCGTAGCAGAACAGGAGGTAGGGACACAACTGATCTTTGAAATGGTATCCTATGCAGAAACTGCGGTTTGCAGGCGCAAGCAATTGCTCCATTATTTTGGAGAAGGGTACGATGAAACTGCGTGCAAAGAGTCGGGCATGTGCGATAACTGTGCAAGACCAAAAGAACAATTTGAAGGCAAGGATGACATCGTTATTCTGCTACAGTCGATCGTTGCGCTTAAAGAGCAGTTCAAGGCCAAGTTTGTTTCAAACTTTGTAGCCGGTAATGAATCTACAGAGATCAAGACTTTCAACCACCACAATCACGAATGGTTTGGTAAAGGTGAAGAGGATGAGAAGGACGAAAAGTACTGGGAAGCCATCATTCGACAATCTATTATTGGCGGGTTCATTCGAAAGGAAATTGAGAACTATGGCATTCTGAAAGTCACGGATACAGGTCGTGATTTCATTGATAAGCCACAGTCATTCATGTTGGTGAAAGCACACGACTATAGTGACGTGGACCAGGGCGATGTGGTGATTCCAACCAAGTCCAATGGTGGCACTACAGATGAGCAACTGTATAACATCCTTAAAGATTTGCGAAAAAGCCAGGCACGCGAAAAAGACCTTCCTCCCTACGTGCTGTTCTCAGATCCATCTCTGGAGGATATGTCAACAAGGTACCCCATCACTATGGAAGAGCTTGCCACCATTGCTGGTGTGGGCCAAGGTAAGGCTGAGAAGTTTGGAAAGGAATTCATCGAGGCCATTGCCAAATACGTTGAGGACAATAACATCGAGCGTCCAACAGATATGGTAGTTAAATCTGTGGTCAACAAATCCGGGCTGAAAGTATTCATCATCCAGAGTATTGACCGTAAGATGCCATTGGAAGATATTGCTGAGGCAAAAGGCAAAGTCAAGGATGATATCATCGCAGAGATAGAGCACATCGTCAACTCGGGTACGAAAGTGGATATCGATTATTACCTCGCTCGGTTGATCGATGCTGACTACCAGGAGGAGATCATGGACTATTTCCGTGAAACAGAGGAAGATTCTATAGAAGAGGCGATTGAAGAATTTGATGAAGTATATTCCGAGGAAGAATTGCGGTTGATGCGCGTAAAATTCCTCTCAGAAATGGGTAACTGATGAAGAAGTGGTTCGTTATCGTAAGCTGCCTTGTCAGCGTTGTGTCATTCACAAGTTGTGAGGATAAGATCATGGTAGAAGGAAGGCTATTCTACACACCAAGTTGTCCTTCACACAATGGCCACCTGATTGTTCAGGCTCCGGACTCCATCAAGGTCATAAAGAATAAGATCGATAAGGAATTCCAGAGCACCAATCTACTCGTTAGGGTCACCTATGTGAAAGCGGGAGATCAAAGTCAGATACAAGGATCTGGTTGTCAAACGGGAGAAGCGATACGTATCAAGGAGATTGAAAAGATCTAATCCGAAAGCGCCTTATAGGCCAGCCAGGCCATCAATCCAGCACCAATTTCAAGACAATCTTCATCCACATTGAACGTGGAAGTGTGCAGGTTTGAAGTAATGCCTTTGGCTTCATTTCTAACACCAAGTCTATAGAAGCATGATGGTACCTTCTGGCTGAAATAAGCAAAGTCTTCTGCCGTCATTCTAAGATCCAGATCCACTACATTCTCCGCTCCGAGGTATTCTTCGGCTGCCCGTTTTGATGCTCCGGTTATGGTGGGATCATTTATCAAATGTGGATATCCCCTTTTGATCTCAAAGTCTACCTCACCGCCCATACCTTCAACAACATTTCTGGCCATTTCCTTGATCAACGTGTGCGCCTCACCTCTCCAGGTTTCATCAAAAGTCCGGAATGTACCTAGTAGCTTAACCTCATCCGGAATCACGTTGGTAGCTCCGTATCCATGGATATCTCCAAACGATAATACGGTAGGTGTTGTGGGTGTACTTTTTCTGCTCACCACTTGCTGTAGTGCCACAATCATGTGACTGGCAATCAAGATGGGGTCCACCACCCTATGCGGCAAAGCTGCATGACCTCCTTTACCTTTCACAGTAACATGAAGTTCATCTGTTGAGGCCATATACATCCCTGACTTGAACCCTACCTTACCTACTTCCAGTTCAGGATAAACGTGTTCACCAATCATGTGCTGAACCGTTGGATTCTCCAACACACCGTCTTCAATCATGAGATGCGCACCTCCTGGTAGGTATTCCTCTGCCGGTTGAAAAACGATCTTGATCGTTCCCGGCAACTGGTCTTCCATTTGCTTAAGGATTGTAACTGCACCCATTAAACACGTAGAATGCACATCATGGCCACATGCATGCATAACGCCAGGATTTACCGAAGCGTAGTCTAAGTCATTCTCTTCCTGGATAGGTAAAGCATCCATATCTGCACGCAAACCAATGACCTTATCACCTGAACCAATGGTTGCAACAATTCCTTTGCCGCCAACATCCGTTGTGGTTTCAATTCCAAGGCTTACCAGGTAATCGTTGATGTAACCGGCTGTTTTTTCTTCTTTGAATGAAAGTTCCGGGTGCTTGTGCAAATGCCTCCTCCACTCCAACAGGCTGGAGGAATACTGAGAAGCCAGTTGTTTTATGTGCTCCAGTGCATTCATTTTGAAAAGAAAATCATTTTGACACCTACCAACAGCATCATTCCACCAAATATCTTCTTAAGCGTTTTGTCATCAAAGTAGGTGATGGTCCACTTTGATCCAAAGTATCCACCTACAATGAACGCGACCGCAAGTATTGCAGCATACTTCCAGTCAAGTTCTCCAGACTTATGGTAATTCCACGCTGCCAAGATTCCAATAGGAGGCAACATCATGGCGAGACTTGTTCCCTGTGCCTCTGTTTGGGTAAGTCCAACAAGGTAGACCAACCCCGGCACAATGATGATACCACCACCAACACCTACCATACCGCTAATGACTCCAGCCAACAGCCCGATCATTACGAGAATCAATAAGGTTGTGATGTTCATCTTAAGTGCTCTGGCACAAAGTTATATATCCAGACTTAAAGAGAGGTAAAAGATGTTGTCCTGGATAACCCCATTCTCAATTCCCCATGCCCAGTCGGTTCTAATAAAGTAACCTAACACCTTACTTCTGAAGCCAAATCCGTATCCAGCTACAATAGGCTCCTTGTTGTTAAGCAAGGTAACCTTGATTGGCCCACGCACAATCTCCTCCCTGTTGAGTGAGTTTTCATCCGAATAAGGATCCCAGCCCGTCCACGCTGTTCCGGCATCAAAGAACCCTACCACCTGGAAGTTATTCAGGAATTCAGATCGAATGGGCTTGGCCGAGAAATAATTGAAGATTGGCCAACGCAATTCTGTATTGATCACAGCGAAACTATTACCATTTCTAATGTTCTGAGAAAATCCTCGCAGATTCGATGCCAATGTTTGGAACCTGTAATTCTGCGTCTGATCTATCTTGGTATCCGTATTGAACCTTGGCGTTGAATTGAGGATCAACCAATCATCCACACTTCCCAGGTAATGCACCAACTTTTCCTTGCCAAAAGAAGTTCCCCCGGCAAGTCGTCCTACCCAAATCAGTTCCCGATGTATCTTTTGGTAATGTCTGAAATCTCCGCCCAGAACATAGATATCCGCCTGGTTACCTCCTATCTCCTGGTAGTACTCTCCAAACAGCTTGAAGCGCGTTCCGTACCTGATATTCAAAGCAATGTTCCGGGTGTTGTCAAACACATAGGCCGTTTTGAAAGTTGCCCAATAATCGTTTCTCGTTTCTGCTCTTAACGAATTGAGATCGGTAGACTTCAATACGATTTGATCATATCTGCCCGATGTAACGAATTGTAGTCCGGCTACCTCACTGAAAGGCCATTTCAAGGAGTAGTTGATGGTATTGGAATTGATGTTCTCTACGCTCAGGCTTACAATCCTTCTCATCTCACTTCGATAGAAGGTGTACTCCTTATCCATTCTGTTGGTAAGGTTCTGGTAACCGAAGAAGAATTCCCGTTTGCTGCCCGCGTACCTCAAACCACCATACAACTTCTGGTCTTCAAATATGTCGCTTACGCCCCATTGAAGCACAGCACCCAGACCCGGAGCAATATATGGACCGCCAGTAAACACCTGGTACTGACCATTGATGAACGTGTTGTTCAATTGAGTAACCGAATTATTGGCAGCGAACGATTTGTAGTATATACGCTGATTCGGAAGCTTGAATTCCTCTTTCGGAAGGGTATCGTTTGGATCCTTTCCAATATCTATCACCGTTTTGCTAATTGATTTCTCGGTACCCGGGAAAGGGTAATCGGTAATATCAAACTCTCCATCACCAAAATCCAGATCTTCGATCGGCACTTCCTTCAAATCCTGTGCATTCTTCAACGTAGGACGGATAGGTCCATTAGGTTTATCCTTTGGATCCTTAACATTATTCGCTTTCTGGTCCAGGTTCTTAAACTCCTCAAGACTTCTGAGGTACACGTTGTATTTACCTTCATCGAAAATAAGTTCCAGATACTGTTCTGTCTTAGGCAGCACCTGGAATTCCATCACATTTCTGCTATAGTTAGATGCCAGTTCAGGTTTGTAGAAATACCTATAGTGCACCGTTGTATCAATATGGGTAATGGCTGAATCAAACTTGGCAATGTATCTATTGAGCACCCCATTGAACTGCTTCACATAGGCCAGATCTCCCTTCACACCAGTTGGTTGCGTTTCATCAAAACCACTGTTCTCGGTAACTTGAAACAGGTTCTTCGCCTTCACCCGATCGATGGTCATGATAAACAGGTTCTTCTCAGGATTGGGAAGATTATCGATATCGAATTTGAGCTGCTTCCTCAATGTATCATCCGGTCTGTTGGAAACAAATACGATTCGGTTGTCATCCATCCATCTTGGCTGGAAGTCGTCATAAATATCGTTGGTAAGCTTCACCTGCGTGTTTGCTCCAGGATTGTACAGATATACATCCGTAATTCCATTGTTCACTCCAGAGAAAACCAACCGCCTTCCATTTGGAGCATAGGAGAAATCCAACACCTTCTCCACATTAAAGATCTCTTGCTGACTGTGCTTCTTCTCGTCAAGGTCATAGTAATTCAATACTAAGCCTCCTTTGTATTCAGTGATGAAGGTTAAACGTTTACCTGTAGGATGCCATGCCAATGTTGGATAGCTGTAATCCACCAATCTATCCAGCTTATGGTCCTCCTTCAGAAGACGTTTCTTCCTCTTCTTTTCAACGTTATACAACCAAACCTTGTACTGACCCAGTTGATTCGTGATATAGGCAATATGTTTGCCATCAGGCGACATCCTTGGTTGGTACATAACCATATTCTTCCGCAATCTGATCTTCAGCGGCTGGCCCGGAATACCCCCTGCCATCTTTTCATTCAGGGAGAACAGGTTTTTGTAGTACAACATCCATTCCTTCGACAGGCTATTCATAGATAAACCCAGCACGAACAGAAATCCATTCTCTACGTTTCTGCTCAACTTAGCCATATACAGGATGTTGGGAATTACCGATTCGCCATAGGTTTCTGCCACATAGTTCCACATGGCGTGACCAGCCATAGCTGCTTCATCACCGCTCAAACGGTTGATCTTTTGAAACCTACCGCTCGTGATCCCATCCTTTACCCGGTTTTCCACTTCTATGTCCCAGCCACGAGACACGTAGGAGATCAAACCATTGATGTACCAATCCGGAAGACTTAGTAACGCTGAGTTTTTGACTACATCCTTCCAGTTGCCACCATACATCATCTGATTGATTAACACCTGGGCAATACCTGCACGAATCTGGGCCTGAAGTTTGGCGTAGTCTCCCTCGTAGTAGATAAAAACCTTAGAGCCTACTATGCGTGTAACGCCACCAATGTTGAACTGTTCATCTTCATTCAAGCCAATATTGCTCTGCTTGAAATGGGAATGGGAATTGTAGATCACAAACTGAATCTTGTCTTTCAGGTAGTAATCGAAGAACTTCTCGAGTTCCTGGATGTGATCATGTGCGTACTTGCTGGTAAAGACCGCCACCTCTCTTCCACCTGTGTAGAAGTATGTTTCAAATTTCTTGAAACGGAAGTACTGCCACTCGAAATCGTTGTATTGCACACGGTTTTTTCCGAAATCAACCTGTGATCCGTTATAGAACTGAGCCATCCCTGAAAAGGGAGCAATCAACATTAAGGCAATAAAAATCTTTCTCAACACCTGTCTTATAACCGGGGCGAACTTTAAATTTAGGCAATTATTCACTACGAGAACGGGTCTGATTCTGCTGATATTATGGGGTTACAGATAAAAAAATTCGAGTTCAATCCATTTATGGAAAACACATACCTCCTATGGGGTGATTCCAAACAATGTACAATTATAGACCCTGGAATGTTGGAACAGGATGAACGGGACGAGTTACGGTCGTTTTTGGATGATAACGGACTCACATTGTCTCAGTTGGTGAACACCCATTGCCATGTAGATCACATATTCGGAAACGACCACATTGCCTCACATTACGGGCTTGAGCTTCATGCACATGAGCTCGAACTCCCCAATATCGAGCGTGGTGCGCAATGGGCACAGATGTACGGCATTAACATGGACCCTTCTCCAATGCCCAAGCACATGTTGGTTGATGGTCAGCAAATTGAAATGGGAGATGAGCAGTTTGATGTATTGTTCGTTCCGGGTCACAGTCCTGGGCATGTAGCCTTTTATAACCAGGCCAACCAAGTGTGCATTGCAGGTGATGTACTTTTCAGAGAGAGTATCGGACGGTACGATTTACCGGGAGGCGACTATAATACATTGGAGGCCTCCATTCAAAATGTGATGTACAAACTGGAAGATGACACTGAGGTATTGCCCGGCCATGGTCCGAATACGACCATCGGTCACGAAAAGAAATTCAACCCTTTTGTAAAGGGATAATCTACTTCTTCTCTTTTTTCAAGAGTTTCTCGGCATCCGGGATATCATTCACCGGAGGACATTTCTTTGCCGCCTTATTATTGATAAACATGAAGCGAACACTCAACAACAAGGGTCGGTTTCGGCTAAAGAGATTATCCATGGTAGATTTTCCGCTTTGGAATGGCACAATGTTCAGGATAGGTGTCTCCAGCATTGGAATGATCATCAAGCGGTCGTTCCACTCCATTCCATAACCCATCTTGTAATGCAGCTGGAAATAATAGGGCTGCTTACCAAGTGGAGCAACATTACCACCACTAAAGGCCCCTTCCGTTTTCTGGGAAGAGATGATCGAATAATCAAAATTCAACCCGAACGTATTTACCCAGAAATTGCCTCCACCCATATCGTAGGTGTGAGAAAGATTGAAATTCGCAACAAGGTTATGCGCACTATGTTTTGCGGCACCAGTACTGAGCACTGTTTCACTTCCCCCGGCAATCATTTGTCTTTCGGACTCTTCACCAGATCGCAACCATTTATAGGATAAGCCTGCATCCCAGTAATCGAAAATCAGGAAACGTTTGCTCATGTACTTGAAGTAACCTGCTTCCAAGTACGCTCCAAACTTACCTTTTGGCTTAACCATATCCCTAATGAGTGAATCGGGTCCACCCACTTCTGCTTTCTCCTTCAAATAAGGGTATGTGTATGATAATCCGGGTCCCACATACCATCCACGCATCGTGTTCTTCTTGCTTCGATCTAGTACACCACCACCAATCTTGTGTTTCTGAGCATAAGAAGTTGTACTAACTATAATTGAAATACCTAGAAGAGCGATCGGGGTAACTTTCATGTAGATTGTTGTTTGGCGTTTAGGATGTAGTCTTCTACGGTATCGGAGTCCCAAATGTTTTCGATGTCGGGCATTTTCATGACCTCATCCATAATATCACTTTGCGCCATACCTTCCTTCAGAGCATCAGAGTACCTGATATGACTAAATGTGACCTGAGAATATAACGGAATCCAGCTCTCCGGATTGCGCTCGTGGATGCGCTTTTCAATCTTTTTACGAAGCAGAAAATCCGGATCAGCCACAAAATCACGCATCACGTGATAGTTGAACAACGACAGATCTTGCACTGCATCACCGTCTGGTTTTCTCGCCTTCTGATACTCTGCAAAGATCACATCCCAGTTATCATCTCCATGTTCTTCAATAATCGAATCCAAGACAGAACAATCCTCAAATCCGCAGTTCATTCCCTGTCCGTAAAAAGGAACCGTTGCATGTGCCGCATCCCCCATCAATGCAGCGTTTCCAACTGTCCATGGGTAACAACGAACAATGGCCAATGATGACAATGGATGGTCTTCCCAGGCATCTCCAACCTCGGGCATGAGTTCATAGAAGTCTGGAAAAGTTGATTTGAAAAACGCATCCACCTGATCGCGTGATTTCAACTCCTCAAATGAATTCTCTCCCTCGAATGGCATAAACAAAGTGCATGTAAACGATCCATCTTCATTGGCAAGAGCAATCAACATGAATCTCCCTCTGGGCCAAATGTGAAGTGCATTCTTATCCAGCTTATACGATCCATCCTCATTGGCGGGAAGTAATATCTCGCGGTAACCGTCTTCAATGTACCGCTGCTCATAACTGAACCTATCTGTCTTTTGAAAACCATTGTACCTCACCGCAGAGAAAGCACCATCACATGCGAAGATCAGATCGGATTTCACCTCTGTCTCAACACCAGTTTCTGAATTTCGGAACTTGGTAATTCCAGCCTCCAGATCCACGTCTATGCACTGCTCATTGTATGCGATATTCACTTTTCCTGCACGCTCCGCGATATCCATCAACCTGGCATTGATACCGCCTCTTGATACAGAGAAAATAGCTTGCCCTTCAGAACCGTAAGGCTGATATGTTAAGTTACCATCCAGATCGTGCATCACCCTACCCGTCATAGGAATTGCGATCTCTCTGATCTCATCACCTACGCCAACTTTATCCAAAGCCTTCCATCCTCTGTCTGAAAGCGCCAGGTTGATCGACTTGCCAGCTGAAATGTCAGCTTTTCGGATGTCACTTCTACGTTCAAATACTTTCACGTTGTATCCTCGCTTGGACATATACACTGCCCAAAGAGAGCCAACCAATCCTGCACCTACGATCGTTACATCTTTCATGACGATACTGCATTTTTTAGTGCCTGTCCAAACAGGTACACATCTTCAAAACTATTGTATAATGGCACCGGTGCCATCCTAATCACGTTTGGTTCACGCCAATCGGCAACTACACCCTGATCGGTTAGCTTGTCGAACAGCTCCTTACCGGAACCATGTGTCAACATAGACAACTGACACCCTCGTGAAACCACTTCCTTCGGTGTAATGATCTCAAAAGAAACATTGTCTTGAGAAGCACCTACCTCATTAATTACATATTCTAAATAACCGGTCAGGCGATCTCCCTTGGCACGCAATCGCACCATGCCAGCCTCTTCAAATACATCTAATGATGCTTTCAGGGGAGCCATTCCAAACACAGGCGCATTGCTCAATTGCCAGCCATCCACACCTTCTGATGCGATGAAGCCAGGTTCCATCTTAAATCTTGTTTCTGAAGGATATCCCCACCATCCAGCAAGCCTCGGCCAATCTTGTTCGTTGGCATGCTGCTCGTGAACAAAAGCCATTCCCACACCACCTGGTCCAGAGTTCAGGTATTTATAGGAACACCACGCTGCAAAATCCACGTTCCAGTTGTGAAGCTGCATAACCACGTTTCCTGCAGCATGTGCCAGGTCCCAGCCTGCGTATGCACCAACGGCATGTGCGGCCGCAGTTATCTCCTTGATATTGAAATACTGTCCGGTGTAATAATTAACGCCACCAATCATGATCAACGCCAACTCTTCTCCCAACTCGTGTATCTTGCTTATGATCTTCTCATCAGGAATCAAGTGTCCATCCGGCTCCACCTCAACCAATACCTCAGCTGGATCAAAACCATGAAGTTTCACCTGTGCTTCCAACGCATATTGATCTGATGGAAAAGCCTTCTTTTCACAGAGAATCTTGATTCGTTTCCCCTGAGGCCTGTAGAATGAGATCATCAACAGGTGCAGGTTGGTGGTAAGGCTGTTCATTGCGGTTACCTCAATGGGCTTCGCGCCAACCAAATTGGCCAGCAGGGGTTTAAACATTTCGTGATAGGCATACCATGGATGCGTGGAATGAAAGTGGCCCTCCACGCCCCATTTAGCCCAATCCTGTAGTTCAATATCTATGATATCACGCGCCCCTTTCGGTTGCAATCCAAGTGAATTACCGGTGAAGTAAAGGCAACGTTTATCTGTAAACGTTGGGAAATGAAATCGATCTCTGAATGAGGCCAACTCATCCTGTTGATCCAATTCCTGTGCAAATGAGTGTGAATTCTGGTATTCCATACGACTTATCTAACCCACATTCGAAAGTATAAATATTAGGTTAGAAGTGGCTTTCTGCAAGTTATTTTAGGGTGATATGTGTCACGTGATTCCGGAACATATTTCGACTATATTTGTTTCCCCCGTAAAATTCTGGAGTTATGGCAACATTTACCGACAGACACATCGGCCCAAGGGGTAACGATGTTCAAGAAATGCTATCGACAATTGGTGTTGGCTCGATCTCTGAGTTGATCGATCAAACCATTCCTTCTCAGATCAGATTGAAGGCACCTCTCAATATGCCTTCTGGTCTTTCAGAATACGACTACCTGAATGAGCTTAGAGGAAAGGCGGAGCAGAATAAGGTTTTCAGGTCGTACATCGGCTTGGGATATTACAACAATATCCTACCCAGTGTAATTCAGAGGAACATTCTCGAAAATCCAGGATGGTATACTGCTTACACTCCCTATCAGGCGGAAATCGCTCAGGGAAGATTGGAAGCGCTTTTGAATTTCCAAACCGTGGTTTCTGACCTTACAGGAATGGAGCTTGCCAATGCATCTCTACTTGACGAAGGTACGGCAGCTGCAGAAGCTATGATCATGCTTCTCAATGCAAGATCCAGAGAGCAGAAAAAGGCAGATGCAAATAAGTTCTTTGTGGCAAACGCATGCTTCCCACAGACCATTGACGTGATGAAGACGCGGGCGACTCCATTGGGGATTGAACTTGTATTTGGCAATCCGGAGGATGCGAGCTTTGACGAGTCTTACTTTGGGGCTTTGGTTCAGTATCCGGATGGCAACGGGGTAATTAACGATTACAGCGACTTCGTAGGCAAAGCGAATGCTTCGGGAGTTAAGGTTGCCGTTGCTGCAGATATCATGAGCCTGGTGCTTTTAACCCCTCCGGGTGAATGGGGTGCAGATGTTGTGGTAGGAACAACCCAAAGATTTGGCATTCCTCTTGGCTTTGGCGGTCCTCACGCAGCGTACTTTGCAACAAAAGAAGAATACAAAAGACATATTCCGGGAAGGATCATTGGCGTTACAGTTGACAGCAGAGGTCAGCGCGCGCTAAGAATGGCACTTCAAACAAGGGAACAGCATATTAAGAGAGACCGGGCAACATCCAACATTTGTACGGCACAGGTACTTCTAGCAGTTATGGCTGGAATGTATGCGGTATATCACGGTGTTGAGGGATTAAAAGAGATTGCCAGAAACATTCATGGTGCCACCAAATCAGCTGCAGAAGCTATCAAAGGTGGGGGCCATACCTTATTAAGCGACCATTACTTCGACACCATCAAAGTAATGGTTCCTGCTGCCGAACAGGCAAGCATCAAGGAAAAAGCACTTGCCAAGGGTATCAACTTCCATTATACTGAAGATGGTATTCAAATCAGTATGGATGAAACTGTTTCCAGTCAGGATGTAGCAGACGTTGCGGAAATTTTTGGAGGGACTGCAGGAGAGGTTGTAGCATCTGATGTTGCGATCATGAACAGAACTTCATCTTTCATGGACTTTGAGGTGTTTGAACTCTACCGTTCGGAAACGGAAATGATGAGATACATCAAACGTCTTGAGAACAAAGATCTGTCCTTAGTTCATAGTATGATCTCATTGGGGTCTTGTACTATGAAGTTGAATGCGGCCAGCGAGTTGCTTCCATTGACATGGCCTGGTTTCGCGGGGATGCATCCATTTGTACCGACAGATCAGGCAGAAGGATATATCAGCATCATGAAAGAGCTGGAAGAACAACTTTGTGAGGTAACAGGATTTGATGCGGTATCACTTCAACCTAATTCCGGTGCTCAGGGAGAATACGCTGGTTTGATGGTAATTCGTGCCTACCATGAGGACCATGGTGACATGAACAGGAACATTGCACTTATCCCTTCATCAGCGCACGGGACCAATCCTGCCAGTGCGGTTATGGCGGGCATGAAGGTTGTGGTTACTAAATGTGACGACAACGGAAACATTGATGTTGAAGATCTTAAGGCAAAGGCAGAAGAACACAAGGACAACCTTGCTTGTCTGATGGTGACTTATCCTTCAACACATGGCGTATTTGAGGAGGCCATCATGGAGATCACCAATATCATCCACGAAAATGGTGGACTGGTATATATGGATGGTGCAAACATGAATGCGCAGGTAGGATTAACCAATCCAGCAACAATTGGTGCGGATGTGTGTCACCTTAACCTTCACAAAACATTTGCCATTCCTCATGGTGGTGGTGGACCTGGAATGGGACCAATTGGTGTAGTTGCAAAACTGGCACCTTACCTGCCATCCAATCCGGTAGCACCAGTTGGTGGAGATAAAGCAATCAACGCAATTTCTGCGGCACAGTATGGAAGTGCATTGGTATTATTGATCTCCTATGGATATATCAAAATGTTGGGTGGAGATGGAATGACCAAATCGACTGAAATGGCCATCCTTAACGCCAACTACCTCAAGGCAAAACTTCATGGTGCCTATGAAGCACTTTATGCGAATGAAAAAGGAAGGGTTGCACACGAGATGATCGTAGAATGCAGACCCTTTAAGGAGCACGGAATTGAAGTAACCGACATTGCCAAGAGATTGATGGACTATGGTTTCCACGCACCAACCGTTTCTTTCCCTGTAGCGGGGACGTTAATGGTTGAGCCTACAGAAAGTGAAAGCAAGGAAGAGTTGGACCGATTTGTAGAAACGATGCTTAGTATTCGTCAGGAAATTGAAGATGTGGCGAATGGTGTGACGGATGCTGAAGACAACGTGCTTCACAATGCACCACATACCGCGGATGTGGTTATGGACGACAATTGGAGTCACGCATATTCAAGAAAAGAAGCCGCTTATCCACTTGAATGGATCCGTGCAGGGAAGTTCTGGCCAACGGTTGGAAGGGTTGATGACGCTTATGGTGACAGGAACCTGGTGTGTACCTGTGCGCCTATTGAAAGCTTCATGGAGGAAGAAACCGTTGGTGCTTAATTGATGACCGTTACTTGGTTAGGGTTACCGATAATTGAAACGGTCAGTAATTCAGCCATGTAGACGACAAAGCCAAATGCAAAATTTTGTTAATTTTAGTTCTTTAAACGCTTAAACATACTTCTATGAAAAAACTTTACACGCTACTTGTTGCTGGAGCACTAGTTACTGGTGTTTCTGCACAAAACGTTATCTCAACACACAAGGCTGACAGAGTTACTCCTGTAAAAGCAAATGTTATCGCTAACAAAGCTGCTACAGATACTGTTTCTTGGGCAAACGATCTAGGTGCTCAGGGATGGGCTCTTAACGGCTGGTCTTCCGGTGGTTTCGTAACTGGTATTGGTGTTCTTAACAACGCTATTTCTACTGGTACTGCTCAGGGATACTACATGGGATACTACTTCGGTCTTTCTTCTTACAAGATTGAAGAAGTTATTCTTTGGTGTGGTGAGAAAAGCGAGTCTGGTTCTACAACTGGTAACCTGACTGTAAATATTCACCTTATCGATGACTCTAGTTCTTACGGTAATGGTACTGTAACATATAACATTACCGCTCCTGGTACTGTTGTAGGTACTGCTACTATTCCATGGATCAACATCGATACTACTTTGAACCTTGCAGGGTCTTTGACTGCTGTATCATTTGCTTCTCCAGTATTCGTTTCTTCGGATTACGCTGTTGGAGTTGATTACGCTGATATCGCAACAAACCTTGATACTGTTGGTTTCGTTAACAACGATGGTCAAGTTACTGACGATCACCAGTGGATCTACTACCCAGGTGCATCTTCTAACTTCTGGGCTCAGTACGAGCACATCGTTTCTGGTGGATGGAGCAAGAAAGCTTGCTACTGGCCAGTAATTGACAGAGCTACTGGAATCGAGGAAGCTGCTATGGTTAATGGTGTTAAGATGGCTGTAAGCCCTAACCCAGCTGTTGACCAAATCAAGGTTCAGTACGAACTAGCTGACAACAGCAATGTTCAGGTTCAGATTTATGACCTTACTGGTAAGGTTGTTTATGACATGACTGAAGTAAACGTTGCTGCTGGTGTTACTAACAACGTAACAATTGACGTATCTGAGCTTAGCGCTGGAAACTACTATGTTTCTCTAGTTGCTAACGGAGAGCGTTCAACTTCTAAGCTTGTACTTACGAAGTAATTCGTAATCACACAATAATGTTGAGAAAGCCCTCCCGGTTCGGGAGGGCTTTTTTATTCATTAACTTTAGAGCATGCGAAAACTCTTCTCCATCATACTCGCATTTAGTGCGCTGACGGTTTCTGCTCAGATCGATACGGTTGGGTACAATCCGGTGCCTGGCTTTGCTCCTAATTTCGCTTCCAAGACATACCTGCATCCTCATAACGATGGCGGATACCTATATGGAACGAATGCTTCTGCATTTGGCTACGGCCAGTGTGCCCAGGGGTACAGTAACGGCAATTCGTATGTCTGCAGGATCATGGAAGTTCTGGTATGGTTCGGACACAAGAACCACGTTTCATTAGACAGCACTTCACAGGTAGTCGTTCGCGTGTACCCAATGAACGTAAACGAAGCTTATAACAATGATGGCTCGGGTACCAACTTCGCATTGAATTCCATTGGGCCCGAAGCCAATCATGTGGCGTACGGAACGCTTTTCACCCATAACATAGATACCAATTACAAGAACTTCAACGTAGTTACATTGAATACTCAACCCGTAGTTACAGGTGATTTTGCGGTAAGCGTTGATTATAGGAATGCGGAATCGAAAGGCGATACCATTGCCGTACTTTCAGACACAATTGGTGCAGCCAATGAGCTGGACTTTGCCTTCTCATGGTTGGAACTGGATTCGTCTCATTGGTTCGTAACGGACTTCCTTACAAGCATTGGACTAGGAGGTACAGGGCAGTCGAACAACAACCTGGCGATATTCCCGGTAATTGATCCATCCCTGGGGATTAATCCTTTACCCGTTCCCACGGTAAAAATGTATCCGAACCCTGCTATGCGGGGTCAGGAAGTACGGCTCACACATCTACGATCGATCAACCCACGGATCGATGTGTTGGACGGTATGGGCAGACTAGTCAGGGAAAATGCAGGTACCCGATTCTCTACCGAAGGGCTTGCGGCAGGCACGTATTATGTCCTGGTCAGATCGGAAGAAGAAAGGTTTGCAGTTAAACTTCAGGTACGCTAATCAGGTATCCCTGAACTTCTTCATGATGTGCGAAGCGTAGACGAACGAGTTGAGCTCTTCATTGTCCGTTCTTAGGATAGAAACCTTATCACCCTCCCACCACTTCTCGCCTTTGTAAATAAACATGATGTTGGACCCAATCTCCATCACCGAGTTCATGTCATGTGTGATCACAATCGTTGTAATCCCATACTCTTCAGTGATCTCTGCAATTAGGTTGTCGATTACTATTCCCGTCTGGGGATCCAGCCCGGAGTTTGGTTCATCGCAAAACAGATACTTAGGGTTCATTGCAATCGCGCGAGCAATACCTACCCTTTTCTGCATACCACCACTGATCTCTGAAGGGTACAGGTCATTTACGTTCTCCAGGTTCACCCTGCTTAAGCAGAAGTTAACCCTGTCTAGCATTTCCTCTTCCGTCTGCTCAGAATGTACCTTCAAGGGGAACATTACATTTTCCTGAACGGTCAATGAATCAAACAGTGCTCCACCCTGAAAGAGCATCCCAATTTCTGACCGTATCTCCCTACGCTCCTTTAATTCCATGCTCGTGAAGTCCCTGTTATCAAACAGCACTGACCCTCCGTCCACTTCGTGTAATCCAATCAAGCACTTGGTAAACACAGACTTACCTGAGCCACTGGCACCAATAATCAAATTGGTCATACCCCTCTTGAATTGAAAGCTCACGTTCTTTAGAACATGATTGTCGCCAAATGACTTCGATATGTTCCTCGCTTCGATCAAATCAGTAGAATCTGAGTAAGGATGTAATTGAACAACAGGATGGTAACGCTGGAGTATATGATTCCTTTTGTACTACTCTTTCCTACCTCCAAAGAACCCCCACGTGTATAGTAACCGTGGTAAGCGGGAATTGCAGTAATAATAAAGGCAAATACAACTGTTTTGATCAATGCATAGACTACAGAAAATGCCTCAAAATCATAACGGATACCGTAGATGTACTGTGGCGTGGTTACAATGTCGATCCCAATCCCTACGAGCCACCCGCCAAACAATCCCAAAAACATGCTCAGCATAATGATAAACGGGTTGATCACCATGGCAGCAATGATCTTCGGAGCGATCAGGTAACTGGCTGAATTAACACCCATGATTTCCAAAGCATCAATTTGCTCTGAAACACGCATTGTACCAATCTGCGATGCAATTCTAGATCCCACCATTCCCGCCAGGATAAGCGCTACAATGGTTGGTGAAAACTCAAGCACGATGGTTTGGCGTGCCGTAAACCCTACCGTATAGGATGGAAGTAGGGGGCTGTCAATATTCGAAGCCGTTTGAATAACCACAACAGCGCCCATGAAAACAGAGATGATAGAAACGATTCCCATGCTTCCGATTCCGAGATTGTATATCTCGTCCATGGTATTGCGCAGGAAGACAGAAAACTTGTCGGGTTTCTTAAAAGCTCTTGCAATCAGGATGCAAAACCTTCCAATATTGTAGAAGAATTCCATACTAGGAGGCCTAAAAATACGTAATATGTAACAAAGGGAACGTAAGCCTGCACAGGGCTTTTCCTATCTTTAGACATGCGGTTACTAAAGCTTACCATACTATCAGCGTTGTGTTGTGTTCTGATGTCAGGATGCTTCCTAAGGAAGAAGAACCGCTGTGGTGATTGCCCAACATGGGGTAAAAACCGTAAAAAGAAAGCTAGTATTCTCCCCGTGAAGAAGCCCGATCCTGGTGCTTATCACGTTGGCTAAAGACCTAAGATGGATCCGAATAAATATTGCATTATCATGGCCGGTGGCGTTGGAAGCCGGTTCTGGCCAATGAGTCGTACTTCGTACCCGAAACAGTTTCTTGATTTCCTTGGTACGGGTGAATCCCTACTCCAAATGACAGTTAGAAGGATCATGAAAATTTGTCCTGAGGAGAACATCTACATCGTTACCAATGAGATGTACAAGGAAACAACCCTGCACCAACTACCTTCTTTTAATGAGGACCAGGTGCTGTGTGAACCAGCGCGAAGAAATACCGCTCCCTGTGTGGCTTACGCATCTGTTAAGATCCATGCGCAGAATCCAAATGCAAACATATTTGTTGCCGCTGCGGATCACCTCATCGTGAAGGAGGAAGCGTTTGTGGACGTTGTGAACGAAGCCATGGAATTCACTGCCAATAACGATGCGTTAGTGACCTTCGGTATTGAGCCAACAAGGCCGGATACAGGATACGGGTACATCCAGTTCGATACGAGTTCTGAAGGCAATGTGAAGCCAGTAAGGAATTTTACCGAAAAGCCGGATTTACAAACTGCAGAATCCTTCCTGTCTAGCGGAGATTATAGCTGGAATTCCGGGATGTTTATATGGAGTTCCTCCAGTATTCTTGGAGCCATGCAGAAACATCTTACAGAAGTTTATAACCTATTCCACGATGGGATTGATCTGATGAATACTGATGATGAAAGTGCATTCATCAAACAGGTATACCCCATTTGTCCTGATGTATCTATCGATTATGGCGTAATGGAAAAAGCCGAGAATGTTTATGTAATCAGTGCTGACATTGGCTGGTCTGATCTGGGTACCTGGGGATCGGTATACACTCATTTGCAGCACGATGGTGCAAGCAATGCTGTAAGTGGAGATAACGTCATGATGTACGATTCAAAGGGATGCATGGTAAATGTACCAGAAGACAAACTAACTGTTATTCAAGGACTTGAGGACTATATCGTGGTAGAATCCAACAATACACTGTTGATTTGCAAAAAGCAGGACGAACAGATGATCAAGCAGTTCGTTTCAGATGTTAAGGAGCAGAAAGGCGAGAACTTCGTCTAGCAAGTATTTAGTAGTGAGTACGCCTGTGGCTTTTAGTAAATAAGATTCTAATTACTAAAAGTTCTGCGTAGTAGAACGTACTAAATACTAACTACTTCAGAGACCCCGTCATCTTGGTAGGATCAACCCACTCATCGTATTCTTCTGCCGTAACGTACCCAAGGTTGATTGCTTCTTCCTTAAGAGTGGTACCATTCTGATGCGCTGTATTCGCAATCTCCGCTGCTTTGTAGTAACCAATTTTCGTATTCAGGGCAGTAACCAACATTAAACTGTTGTTGAGGAGTTCATTGATCACTGCCTGGTTGGGTTCTATTCCTACTGCACAATTTTCATCGAAACTCACACAGGCATCACCGATCAATCTGGCACTTTGCAACAAGTTAGCCGCAAGCATGGGTTTGAACACATTCAACTCGTAATGGCCTTGTGTTCCGCCAACAGTTACCGCGACATCATTACCCATTACCTGAGCACACACCATAGTTAGTGCCTCACATTGGGTGGGGTTAACCTTTCCAGGCATAATGGATGACCCAGGCTCATTAGCAGGAATGATCAATTCGCCAATACCAGACCTAGGGCCACTGGCCATCATTCTGATATCATTTGCAATCTTGTTCAGGGAAACCGCAAGCTGCTTCAACGCACCGTGTGTTTCAACAATAGCATCATGTGCGGCAAGGGCTTCAAATTTATTCTCTGCAGTAACAAACGGCTTACCAGTGAATTCGGCAATCTTCTTTGCGACAAGAACATCGTATCCCTGCGGTGCATTCAATCCGGTACCGACTGCGGTTCCTCCCAGCGCCAATTCGCTAAGATGTGCGAGGGTATTCTTTAGTGCCTTCAATCCATGGTCCAGCTGACTGACATAACCGCTAAACTCTTGCCCTACTGTTAAAGGGGTTGCATCCATCAGGTGGGTACGGCCGATCTTCACAACATTTTTGAACTCCTCACTTTTCTTCTTTAGCGTGTCCCTCAAGCGCTCTACACCTGGAATCGTAGTATTCACCACCATGATATAACTGGCGATGTGCATACCGGTAGGAAACGTATCATTTGAGCTCTGGCTTTTATTCACATCATCGTTCGGTTGAATAGTCTTGTCACCTTCACCAATTACTTTACCAGCGATTTGATGCGCACGATTAGCGATCACCTCGTTCACATTCATGTTGCTCTGGGTACCTGATCCTGTTTGCCAGATCACCAATGGAAACTGGTCATCATGTTTGCCTTCCAGGATCTCGTCACACACCTGCGATATCAGATCTTTCTTATCCCCATCCAGGACACCCAACTCATGATTCGCATGCGCAGCAGCCTTCTTCAGGTATGCAAAGCCATACACTACCTCAAGCGGCATGGATGCAGCAGGCCCAATTTTGAAGTTGTTTCTCGATCGTTCAGTTTGTGCGCCCCAAAGCTTATCAGCAGGGACCTGCACTTCTCCCATCGTGTCTTTCTCTATTCTATATTCCATCAATCCGGTGTTTTAGTCTTGAATACCCAACAATTTTATAAATTTAGATTCTAAATCTGAGGAAATGGTTGTAGGAGCTTTAATTGTATTGATGTTTATGGGAATGGCATTCTGGATCCTAATCGCACTTGCAGGATTTGCGCTTCCGTACGCTATTCACAACTACATGATGCATATGCTGAGAACCAAAGTACTTCCGCGATTCAGAAGGTCGAAGGACTAGTACTTTAAGATCGGTTTTCCCGCAAGGCCATATTTATATGGTTTTTGCGTTATGATGTCATGGAAAATCACAAATCACATCCTGTTTTGTTTTGGGTAGCCAGGATTTACGGCACCCTTGTTCTGCTTTTGATGGGAGCATTTGTGCTCGCAGTTTTATTTGGCAGCAACGATGAATCCGGTGCAGGATTTCAAACTGTTCAGGAAATACTCATGTTCGCATGCTTTCCAGTACTGGCTCTTTTAGGACTTGCCGTTGGCTTCTTCAAGCAACGCGGAGGTGGCATTATTACCACGATAGCTATGGTAATACTGTATGCTTTTGAATTATCGAATATTACCAACCCCTATTTCGGTTTGGTAACATTGGCGGGCATACTATATCTGGTAAGTGGTTTTATTAGAATGCCCTCAAAAAAAGAGCTGGCTTAATCGATCAGTTCGAGCACCTTTTCAGTTGGTCTTCCGATCACGGCCTTATCGCCTTTGATAATGATGGGGCGCTCGATCAACTTGGGAGTTTCCGCCATGATCATGATGTACTCTTCCATCTCAAGATCCTGATCCTGATACGCCTTCCACTCCTCCTCCTTCGTTCGGATGAGTTCTGATGGATGGATGCCCAGTTTAGCCACCACCTCTCTGATCTGCTCAGGCGTTGGGTGATCCTTTAAGTACTCTATCACCTCAAATTCAACTCCTTTCTCTTCCAATAAGCTTACTGCATCCCTGCTCTTAGAGCACCTTGCATTATGGTATATCTCAATCATGATTTGCCAAATTTCATTAGAAATGCCTTCAGGAATTCTGTGATCTCCCCATCCATCACCGCATCCACATTGGCCGTTTCCTCTTCTGTTCTGAGGTCTTTCACCAATTTGTAGGGGTGCATCACATAGTTCCTGATCTGGCTTCCCCATTCAATCTTCATTTTCCCTGCTTCGATCTCCGCTTGCTTCTCCAGCCGTTTTCTCATCTCGATCTCATAAAGCTGAGATTTCAGCAATTGCATTGCTTTTTCCTTATTACCCAGCTGAGAGCGGGTTTCCGTATTCTCAATAATGATCCCGGATGGTTTATGCTTCAATCTAACCCCCGTCTCCACTTTGTTCACATTCTGCCCTCCTGCGCCACCAGAGCGGAAGGTATCCCACTCTATATCTCCGGGATTCACATCAATCTCGATGCTATCGTCCACAAGCGGATATACATATACTGAAGCAAAGGACGTATGCCGTTTGGCATTGGAATCAAAGGGTGAAATACGTACCAATCTGTGTACGCCATTTTCTCCTTTCAGGTATCCAAAGGCAAACTCACCATCAAACTCAAGTGTAACGGTTTTGATACCCGCCACATCACCATCCTGATAATCCAACTCTTTGACAGTGTACCCATTCTTCTCTCCCCACATCATGTACATCCGCATCAGCATGGATGCCCAATCGCAACTTTCCGTACCGCCAGCACCGGAGGTAATCTGAAGAACAGCGGTAAATGCATCTTCTTCCGCACTTAGCATGTTCTTGAATTCAAGCTCCTCGAGAAGTTGAGATGCTGCATCATGTTGCGCATCAACCTCCGCTTCATCGGCTTCACCTTCTCTGGCAAAATCGTAGAGGACTTCGAGATCGTTAACGGCTGATTCAACCTCTGCGAACGATTCAGTCCAGACTTTAAGATTTCGGATTTTGCGCATGATCGACTCCGCGTTCTTGGAATCGTTCCAGAACTCGGGGTCTTGCGTCTTCAACTCCTCTTCTTCGATCGTTATCTTCTTCTGATCGATGTCAAAGATACCCCCTTAGCGCGTCAACGCGCCCAACTAGTTCCTTAACTGCATCTTGTGTGATCATCGTAAAGACGTTTCACACAAAAGTAATTTTTAAGCGGGAAGAAAAAAGATTAAAGTGCAGTACCTCCTGGTGTAGGTTCTCCAAACAGTCGCTGAAGCTTAGCCATGCCTTCTCTTCGATTGTACACGTCCATCTGAAATTGATGTACTTCTCTGTCTTCAGATTTCACTTCGGCCAACTCTTTCATTTTGCTAATCGGACATATGCCCATTTCATCTTCAGAAAGCACCACCCATAGCACATGGTCGTACTTGGTTTGAATTTTAGGGCGCTTCCCTGTAATATCATGGATAGACATGGTTTCCAGATTAGCCAGATAAACCTTCTGCGGTTTTAGCCTTGTATTGTTCGAGAAAAAATTAGATCCGAAAACCTTGCCCTTCAGCGGTTTCGCACTAAAATGACACCAAAAAGTACCGAAGTTCGACACACGCGCCTTCACTACGCCTGCTGGTTCGACACCTGCAGCTTCTGCCTTTTGCAGCGCCATCTGTTGGTCAGCACTAGCGGTGGCGTTGTCTTCAGTAATCACTTCTTTAGGCGCCTCGGAAAGTCCACCAGTTTCAACCTTGTATCTGTTCATTGCTGCCTTCATAGCTGCTTTCGGGTAGACTGGATAAACTACATAGGTAATTGCTGTGTCTTCAAAGATGAACTTGAAGTTGTACAATCCCTTCTTGCTATGACGGCTTAACTCAAAGCCATCCGCTTCACTTACACCTTCGTACTTCACATACGATTCATCTACTTCAAATACCGCCTTGTCCATCATCACAATCTCCGGGAACCTATTCTGATCGAAATTCATGTTAGGGAATCTTGGCTTCGAATTATTGCGCTGCTTCGGCTTGACCAATGTTAGATTCTTGATCACTGGCTCAACATCCGCCACTTCTTCAATCTGTGTTGGTGTCCAAACAAGGTCAAGACTTCCCATAGGGGTCATGTCTGAGCCATTTTCTTTCATGGCAAACATCTCTCCTTCTTCACCTACAGCACTTACCATTGAAATCTCAATGTTGTTATCGGCAGCCAGGTTCAATTCTTTGTTATTCTGGTAAGCCCTGATCTCCAATCCAAAAGAATGGAGGTTGGATCCTTCCGCAAGGTTAGGCTTCACGCCTGCAAGATGTGCGCTAGCGATGCCCTTCATTTCCTTAATAGCAATAGTAACCGGGCCTTCCTGCAGACCGTCAAGGTCTTTTCTACTCAGAGAGAACATTGTTCCAAACTTGCTGGTAAACGATTGTTCTTCATCCTGTAGTTGGAACAACTCCACTCCCTCTTCTTCGAGGAAGGCTGGTGTTTGCTCAATGATCTCAACCGTATTCTGAGGAGTACCTGCAACTTCGTTATTGCCCATGGTGTTAAGCACATAAACACCACTAACTACGGCAATACTTACAACAGCAGTATACCCCCAGAATTTGAAGGTTCGATAAAATGGATTGGATGCTTTTCCGTAGGCCTTCATCAGTTCATCAAAATTCTTGTGCTTCAGAATTTGATCATCTGACAACTCGGGCCGATCCAGCTCGTATTTTCTTTTCGTTGCCATAGATTAGACTAGTTTTTTAAGTTTCTGAACGATCCGGTGAATCTTCACCTTAGCGTTCGATTCGGATAACCCGAACATTTGGGCAATTTCCTGATGAGGACGCTTCTCAAAATATTTCAATTCAATCAGTTCCACTTCTTCATCATTCAATTGATCCAGTGCTCGTACCAGTAACTGCCTTCGGTCAGCGGTAACATCGTCATCCATTTCATCGAGGATATCTCCAAGCGATTCTGTGGGTACCGATACAACACGTTCTGACTTCTGCTCATTAAAATGTTTATTCAACTCATTTCGTCCTATCGTAAATAGCCACGATGAGAACGGTAGTCCTCGGAATTGATACTTGTCGAGATTGAGCATCGCCTTCAAAAAGACTTGCGATGTTACGTCAGCAGCAATGTCCTCAGACTTGACTCTGTTATACACGTACCTAAAAATGGAAGTGTAGTAACGGTCGTAGAGTACATTGAATCTTTGCCTATCCTTGACGGCAGCTCGGATTTCCGCTTCTTCCTCAGTTATCCATTCTTTCGTCCTGTGATAAGCCTGATTCACTGGTACTTTAACTTGATAATCGGTGATTAATGAAAAGTTACACTATTCGAGCCCTAATTCTTTGACAATTTGGCCAACATCGCTGATTTTCCTTGAATAGCGCTTAACAGAGAGATCTTTCTTTTTTCCGTAATCGAACTGTTCATTGAGCAATTTACCAGATTGTATGGCCACAATGTCGCCATTTCTGTGTTCACCTAAAATGCAAAGGTGCTTCGAATTACCCAGGAACAATTTGTTGGGCTTTACACCCAGCGTTCCATCATAAATAGCGAATGACTTGTTCTTCTTATTGATCACGAAAATCTTGTTCATAGGAAGTTTCTTCTCGCTTTGATCAATGAATGAAACATATGTTTCGATGGGTTTGATATCGTCCAGCACCAAAGTTAGATGCTGGCTTCTTCCATATCCACTCATTTCCATTACCCTCCTTAACATTCGGATGGATGGTTTGGCATTGTATACCGCCTGTTTCTCATTTGCCACCACCTCATCATAATACTCGAGCCACTCATCCCGGGTCATGTCTTTTTCCTTGTCGCTCATATAATCGCGAAAACGATCCCATTCCGCTTCATAAACGGACTCGATGATGTTGGCGTACCGCTTCCTTTCTTTCATAAGCGATCGATGAAACGTTGCATTTCTCCTTTCCAGTGTGGACATATACCGTTCAAACCGCTGAAGATAAATGGCCTGAGCATCAACAATGGATACAGCCGGATCTGTAAAACGAGGATAGGCCGAAATCTGTTTGAATTCATCCTTCGTCTTGAGTTCGATCGTAAAACTCTGGTCCACTTCATCGTAGAAGAACCTGATATCTGAGAAGAAGTTATCAATGGTCTGTTCCTTACCCATCTTCCTTCTTGGATTCAAATACCTACGTTGAAAATCCTTCGCGGACAGGGGCCCTTTGTATACCCACACCAATCCAGTGAAAGCCGATAGTTCACGGTGGTATCGGTTCACCCTGTCATCACGATAAATCTCAAACCAAAAACCCTTCTTGCTTCCATCAGTTTTCCGAATGGGAAACAACTTAATGAACTTGTAGTCTTTATCCGGGTTCATTTTTATGGTGTTCGCATACGCCAGATCCCGGTACCGCTCTTCGAACAAACTGGAATCAAAACGCTGTCTGAAGCGCTCAGAGTAGAACAGACTCGGATAGTGACGATATGCCGTAGACAAAGCTCGAATGCCCCTCTTGCTTCTGATCTTCAAATCAATCAAACTCGATGAGGCGGTATCCTTACCCAACGCTAGCGTTCTATCCGGTGTCAGATCCTTACCATCTGTGTTCTTGATGCTCGCTTCCGGAAAAATCTCTTTTAGCTTTTCAAAATCTTCTGTAGATAAGTCATCATCAAACCTCAAGTACTGAATCTTCAACCCTTTCATTGCACCCAGAGATTTCAAAGGATCGATAAGAACGTTCCTCGAGATGTCAATCTCCTCCAGGTTCTTCAGTTCTCCCATTTCCTTCGGAAGTGTAGTAAGGTTGTTGTTACTGATATCCAAAAGCTCCAGGTTCGCCAGCTTGTTGATATTTGATGGGATTTCCTGAATCCTGTTAATAGGCAGTGCCAGTTCCCTTAACGCTGGCATATTGGAGAGGTGATCAATAGACTTCTCCATATCTAGTTCAGAGCAATTAATGATTCTTAATCTGGAAATATTCTTGAGCAGTTTAACCTCCTCCGGAATTACTTTGAAAGTTGGGTTGGAAATGGTTAGGTATTGTAGCGATGGGATTTGACTTAGCCTTTTAAAGAGCACTTTGTATCTCACATCCACCCCATCTGTTAACTCCAGTTCCTGAAAAGATTCAAGACTGGTAAGCCCCTGAATGTCTTTTGTGTTCAAGTTCTTGATCACCAATCTTCTCAGGTTGGAGTAATTGGCAATATCCTTCAGGAAGGTCTGGCAATCAATTTCCTGGCAGTCCAATGTAAAATTGGTTGCCATACTGGGATCCTGAGGTTTTGACAAGAAAATCCCGTTTTGTGCCCAAACATGCAATGAAAGCATGGTGGACAATACCAATAATATGACGCTACGCTTCTTCAACGTTACAGTTCATTGTGTTCAATTGATCGATTACAAGTCCTTGCTCGTAGCCTTTCTGAACAGCATATCTAAAAAGTTTGTCACGATGATTTCCAGTGCGCTGGATGGAATGCAGCTTTACCTCCAACAGATCCGCCAATTGTTTAACGTAAAAATCGTCTTCAATGTTATCCATTTCGCGATTGATAAGTGCATCCTGCAACCCTTTTTCTTTCAACTTCAGCTTGATCTTTAGTTTACCCCACTTCTTGATCCGAAGCTTACCTCTAACATATGCCTCTACGTAGCGTTCGTCATCTAGGTATCCCTCGTCCTTTAATTGCTGGATGACCGAACCGATTTCGGGACCTGAAAGGTCCAGCTTCTTTAGTTTCTCCCTCACCTCAGAGGTGCAGCGATCCTGATAAGCGCAATACCGATACACCTTATCAAGTACTCTTGGATCAATCGGTTTTACGTTCTCGGTCAATTTAGCCTCCTTTGCATATCCAAGATAGCTATTGTGAAGGAGAAGAGACCTTTATTATTGTTGATGTTAGCGCATGGTGTATCCAGTTTTGCGCAGGGGATTAGCATGATCGCTATCCCCTGGTATTTCAAAGATATACTGGACCAGAGTAAAGAGTTCTCCATCCTTTATCTGCTCACTACAACCATTACTCTTTTCTGGAGCATCTACGCAGGGTCTCTGATTGACAAGTATTCACGAAAGAGGATCTTCCTGGTAGCCAATGCATGTGGTTGTGCTTTGTTGGTGAGCTGTGCCGCCATTGGATGGATTCAGGGAGTTATGCCACCCTTACTGGCTGGATTGGTATTCATGGTAACGATCTTCAATTTCAACATCCATTATCCAGCCCTCTACGCCTTTGCCCAGGAAGTATCAACGCCTGAGGAATACGGTAAGGTAAACTCAACGTTGGAGGTATTAGGGCAGGCTACAGCCATGATCTCAGGCATGTTTGCTGCGCTGCTAATATCGGGTGTGGATCAGGGAGCGCTTTCTCTTGTTGGGTTGGATAGTCTCGAAATCCCCAAATGGAGTTTGAGCAAGATATTTCTAATGGACGGCATCACCTACGCCTTGTCCTTCCTCATTATCCTTGGTATCAAGTATAACCCCACATACCTAAAGGAAGCCTCAGGCTCGGTATTGCAAAGAATGAAGGAGGGATGGCACTTCCTTCGAAAGGAAAAAGCTTTGTTTCATTTTGGCTATGCCTCTACGATCATTTTCGCGCTAGTACTGATTCAGGTACATCAGTTAATGGCTGTTTATATCGATAACTTCCTTGAGGAAGGTGCGGCAGTTTTTGCTCTTTCAGAATCGTTCTACGCTATAGGTGCATTGATGGCTGGGTTCCTAATCAGAAAGTTGGTAGGCAGATTTGAAATTGCGGGAATCATCACCATGATGTTGGTTACCGCCCTCGGCCTGTTTCTTTGCTATCAACTTCAGATGAAGGAGGTGTTATACGTGGTCATCTTCTTCCTTGGTATCACCAATGCGGGTACACGGGTTATTCGGGTTACTTACCTATTTAGAAAGATTCCCAATGAGATCATCGGTAGATCTACTTCCGTTTTCCGTTCAATGAATGTTGTGATCCGAATGATCCTGATCGGTGTATTTGCAATGCCTTTTTTCCATGAGGGCATTAATATCAGGTATACCTACCTCATTGGAGCAGGTGTTGTATTGCTGGGAATTATTCCCCTGCTAGCGAATTACAGAGACCTTAACCGTTGATCTTGATCTCTTCGTCATTGTGATCGTGGAAGGCGTACTGCAACAAATGGTACGAATCCATAGGAACAATCTTCACACCTTTCTTCTTGGCGAACCAGCCCTTCTTTTTCAGATCAGGTAGATTCTGCTCCAAATAGGCACTTACATACGGGTGCGCATAAATGGTAATGCTCTTGGGAGTAAGGTGCTTCCTCACGTAAGTCAAGTTGTTCTCGATCTCATCAGCAATAAGAATAGAAGCCTGAATCTCTCCCGTACCGTTACAGCTTGGACATGTCTCCTTGGTTTTGATCTCCATTTCAGGTCTAACCCTTTGTCTGGTGATCTGAACCAATCCAAATTTACTGGGAGGAAGAATGGTATGCTTGGCACGGTCTTCCTTCATGCACTTTTTCAGTGCTTCGTAAAGTTTCTTACGGTTACCCGCGTTGCGCATATCGATGAAATCGATAACAATAATGCCGCCCATATCACGCAGCCTTAATTGTCTGGCAATTTCTTCAGCTGCTTCCAGGTTTGTATCCAGCGCATTTTGTTCCTGATCGTTGTCTTTTTTGGTTCGAGGACCACTATTAACGTCTATCACGTGCATGGCCTCCGTGTGCTCAATGATCAGGTAGGCACCTGAGGTCATTGTCACATTCTTACCAAAAAGCCCTTTGATCTGCTTGTTTACTCCGAAATGCTCAAAAATGGGGAGCTTACCGGTATATGGTTTCACGATCTCTTCCTTACCTGGATAAAGTGTACCGATAAGGTTCTTGATATCGCCAACGATGGATTCATCGTTCACATGTACACCATTAAACTCCTTGCTAAGCAAGTCACGGAGCACGGCTGACGCCCGATCCAATTCACCTAGAATCTTCTTGGGAGGTTTCGCATTTCTTAACCTCTGGTAGGAAGAGTTCCATCTCTCAACCAAATCTCTCAAATCCTGGTGGAGGTCCGCAACCTTCTTGTCTTGTGCAACGGTTCGGATAATGATTCCGAAGCCCGGAGGTCTGATGCTCTCGATCAGTCTTCTTAGTCTGTCTTTCTCTTCATTGCTTCTGATCTTTGACGATACAGAAACACGGTCGGAGAAAGGTACCAAAACCAAATACCTACCCGCTAATGAAAGTTCGGAGCTCAGTCTTGGTCCTTTAGAGGAAATAGGTTCCTTTTCAATTTGAACTACGATTTCCTGCCCTGACTTCAATAGTTCGGTTACTTTACCGCCTTTATTGATATCAGGTTCGAACTTGAAGTTATCAAGCTTCGAAGTGTGGTGCTTTTTAGATCGCACCTCCGTTGTGTATTTATTCAGGCTACTGAACTGTGGGCCCAGATCAAGGTAGTGCAAAAATGCATCCTTTTCGTAACCCACGTTCACGAATGCCGCATTCAGCCCGGGCATGATCTTCTTGATCTTGCCCAGGTAAATGTCGCCTACAGAGAACCTGTTCTCGCTGTCCTCACTTTGTAACTCAACTAGCTTCTTGTCATTAAGAATGGCGATCACAGTCTCTGTAGGTGATGAATCGATAATCAATTCAACACTCATACTGTGCGTATTAGTTGGTCAGAATTCCGCTGTAGGTAGCGGTGCCAAATGTTAAGAGGAATTATTTCTTCTTCTTGTGACGGTTCTTTCTGAGCCGTTTCTTCCTCTTGTGCGTTGCCATCTTATGTCGCTTTCTCTTCTTTCCGCTTGGCATAACTAATGTTTTTAATTTCTTTTCAGACTGCCGATATACTCCTCAATTCGGGAGGCAAGCAGCGAGTCTTTTGCTAATTTTTTATACGTCTCCAGACATTCGATGGCTTGAACCGTATCTTCTTTAGATAGATAAATATCTGCCAGATACAAGTTCGCCTCAGCGTATGTCGGATCCAGTTTCTTAACTGCAGAAAACCTTTCCATAGCTTTCTCCAGCTGCCCTGATTGAATCGCGAAATACCCGAGGTTCACCAGAGCGTCTACATTGTTTGGATCTTTCTCAAGCACCTTTTTGAGCATCGTAATGCCCTCCATGGGTGCCTTACCGAGATACTGCGATCCCTCCACAAGACAAACTCCCAATCCAGTCATTGCCTTAAACTGCAATGAGTCCTTATACAGGATCTCCTGGTACCAGTAGACTGCCTTGTCGATCATCTCCCTTTTGTCCACGCCTTCGGCATATCTAAATGCATTGAAGTACGCGTCCCCAGCCTTGAATAAATAGTTCAATGAATCTCCTGCCTCTGCAGCTAATCCTGCATAATGGGCAGCCAGTTCCAAATTCCCTATTGCCGTCCAGGTATTTGCCAGAGAATCCAGCCATGTTGCCTGCACACTACCCTCGGTGGCGCTAATCTTCGCCTTGAGGTCGCGCAGCTTCTCTTGCCATGAAGGAATGATCTGATTGGTCAGACTATCCTCCAACGACTGCAAATTACGTTCAGGTTTTGCCTCGTTCTGAGCGCTTTCCTGATCGTCCCCGGTCTTGTCAAGGACCTTTTTGGGAGCCAATATTAAAAGAACGATCAACAGTACGCCTACACCAATCGTGGCCCACTGTTGCTTACCTAATCTCAAGCGTTTGAGCTATCTTTTACTTTCTGAACAAACGTCTTGGCCGGTTTAAATGCCGGTACATTGTGCGCAGGGATAATGATGGTAGTATTCTTAGAGATATTTCTACCAGTCTTCTGAGCTCTTCTCTTTACGATAAAGCTTCCGAATCCCCTTAAATAAACGTTTTCCCCTTTAGCCAATGACTCTCTTACTGCCTTCATAAATTCCTCAACAGTTGCTTGAACTGCTACTTTTTCAATTCCGGTTCTGTCTGAAATCTCAGCTACAATATCCGCCTTAGTCATTTTGTTTTAGTGTTAACTAGTTAAAATTCAAGTTCTTAAAAAATCGAGCGGCAAATATACTGTTTAATTGTTAATTGCTACAAAACTCTTATAAATTTGAAATCTCACTGCAAATCAATGAGATACGAAGAGATCACAAAGGTATTGGAGGGTTGGTATCTCAATTCTCACAGAGACCTCCCCTGGAGACGCACAAGCGACCCTTACCGAATATGGCTATCAGAAATCATCCTTCAGCAGACAAGGGTTGATCAGGGCTTACCGTATTATGAGCGCTTCACGGCCACATTCCCGGATGTTCATACGTTGGCCGCGGCAAGTGAGGATGAAGTACTTAAGTTATGGCAAGGATTGGGTTATTACTCCAGAGCAAGAAACTTACACGCAGCGGCAAAGTATGTAGCGAATGAACTTGATGGCGTGTTTCCCACGGCATATGATGGTCTTCTCAAATTGAAGGGTGTGGGACCGTACACAGCTGCAGCCATTGCTTCCATTGCGTTTGGACTACCTCATGCGGTGGTGGATGGTAATGTGAACAGGGTCGTTGCCAGGTTATTCGGAGTAGACAAACCTGTAAACAGCACTGAAGGAATGAAGGAGATTTCGGAGCTGGCTGAGGCAATCCTGGACCGTAAATCTCCCGGTGTTCATAATCAGGCGATGATGGAACTAGGTGCAATGGTGTGTACTCCCAAGAATGCACAGTGCGATAGCTGCCCGATTAATCATAAGTGTATCGCGTTAAAGAGAGGAATGGTAGGGGCCCTTCCTTTCAAATTGAAAAAGGTCAAGGTCAAGGAGCGTTTTATTACCTATTTGGTACATATCCACAACGGCCAGGTGCTGCTTAACAAACGTGGAGAGGGAGATATCTGGCAAGGCTTGTACGATTTTCCTTCCACAGCGTTAAAGTTTGCTCCAGACATCGCAGGGGTGATGGATTCAAAATTGATGTCCTTCCTTGATAAGGCTGGGTTACGAGCATCATCCATCTCTAAAACATACAAACATCAGTTAACCCACCGCACAATCTACGCGCGCTTTGTTATTGTGGAAAGTCTGGGATCAAAGGCTTTGAATGGCGATTCGGTGCCTTTAACAGATGTTGATAATTATGCTGTTCCAAGGCTTATTGAGCGTTACCTGCACGATACAGATTTGCTATCTTTACAGCCTAAATAATTGAATTATGTCTGGTGTAAACAAAGTAATCCTCGTTGGTAATCTGGGAAAGGACCCAGAAGTAAGATATCTTGAAAGTGGCGTTGCGGTCGCGAATTTCCCAATTGCAACCTCAGAAACTTACAAGGACAGAAATACAGGAGAGCGAATTACGCAAACCGAATGGCATAATGTTGTACTCTGGAGAGGCTTGGCAGAAGTAGCGGAGAAGTATCTCAAGAAAGGTAACCAGGTGTACATTGAAGGTAAATTGAGAACACGCAGCTGGGAGGATCAGAATGGCAATACGCGATACACAACAGAAGTTGTTGGAGACAACATGACTATGTTGGGTCGAAGGGATGACAATGTTTCGGCTCCGACACAACAACCAGCGCAAACAACGGAGCAGCCAGCTCAAACTGTTGCCCAGCCTACACCACAACCCGCTGCTCAACCAACTGCACAGCAGCCTGCAGCTGGAGCACAACAGGCAGAAACCACCACACCTGCTCCAGATATCCTGGAGGAGCCTGCGGATGACCTGCCGTTTTAACCCTATGACTAACGAAACTCGCTAGTTTGGACGACCCCGGGGAAAGTCTATACTTATTATCCATTAGCATTCAACCGCTGACGATTGGCACGGCCATTGGTCTTCTTGTAGTACTTGTTATGGTGGTATGTTCTGCCCTTGTGTCTGGTGCAGAAGTAGCATACTTCTCTATTGACGAAAAAGGAAGAGAGGAACTTCAGGGTGATGTCAATTCAACCAATCACAGAATACTGAAGCTATTGGAGCACCCTAAGAGACTATTGGCTACCATTCTGGTATCCAACAACTTTATCAATGTGGGGATTGTTATTGTTTCTGCTTATGTGCTAGAGCATTTGTTCGAGTATCATGGAAACGCAACCCTAAGATTTGTGGTTGAGGTATTGACCGTAACCCTGATCCTATTGATTATGGGAGAAGTAACACCTAAGATCTACGCAACAGAAAAGAATCTACGACTGGCCAGGTTGATGGCGCTACCGCTGACTGTTGCAGAAAGGGTATTCCCAATCAACGTAATCAGTAAATTCCTCGTAAACGCTACATCAGTAATAGACAAGCGCATCAAGAACCGTGTTGAAATCTCTGTGGATGACCTTTCCAACGCCCTTGATCTGGCAGAGGATATTGACCAGACAGACGATGAGCATAAGCTCCTGCAGGGCATCATCACCTTTGGAGACACCAGTGTTAAACAAGTAATGAAATCGCGATTGGATGTTGTTGCCATTGAAGAAAAAACCAGTTTTCTGGAGGTGCTTAGTACGATAAGGGGGTGCGGATTTTCAAGAATTCCTGTTTACCGAGAGTCGTTTGATCATATTATGGGTGTGCTTTACATCAAGGACCTATTGAGGTATGTGGACAAGGGGGATCACTTCCGTTGGCAAAAACTCATTCGCTCACCCTTCTTTGTTCCTGAACAAAAAAAGCTGGATGACCTACTGAGGGAATTTCAACAGAGAAAAATACACCTGGCCGTTGTTGTAGATGAATACGGTGGCACCTCAGGTATCGTAACACTAGAAGACGTACTTGAAGAAATTGTGGGTGAAATCACTGATGAATTTGACGAAGAAGACCTGATCTATTCTAAGGTTGACGATAAAACGTACATCTTCGAGGGGAAAACACCACTCACAGATCTTTCAAGAATTCTCAATGTTAAGATGAGTGAGTTTGAGGAAAAACGAGGTGACAGTGATTCATTGGCTGGTTTCGTTATTGAGCTGGCAGGGAAGATTCCGTTGAAAGGTGAAAGAATAAAGTTTAACCAGTTCACGTTCACCATAGAAGCGGCAGACAAAAGAAGAGTTAAGAGCATCAAGGTTTCAATCGATGAAGAAGAGCAACAAGACGAGGATATTTAGCCTGGGAATCATTTCAGTGCTATTGGTCTCTTGCGGTGAGGACGTGTATACACCTAAACCTACGGGGTACTTTCGCATCGAACTGCCTGAGAAGAACTATCTACTGTATGACGACAATTGCCCTTTCACGTTTGAGTCTCCAGCGTATTCCAGAATTGCAAAGCGGACCGATCCACAAACCATTTGTTGGTTCAACGTAGAGTATCCCAAATGCAATGCGGTACTCTACTGCAGTTATAAGCCGGTGGAAGGTAACATAGATGAATTACTGGCAGATTCGAGGACATTGGTTCAAAAACACATCGTTAAGGCTACGGATATTAAGGAGAACCGAATCGAGAACGATTCAGCCCACGTTTATGGCTTGTTAACGGAAATCAGAGGAAGCGTTGCATCTCCGATCCAGTTTCATCTTACGGATAGCACCAGGCACTTCCTAAGGGCATCGCTGTATTTTAATAACAAACCTAATCCAGATTCACTGGCCCCTGTACTCGCGTTCATCCAATCCGATATTGAACACATGATTGAGACCTTTAAATGGAAGGGATCAGCTGCGCCTTAATCTGAAGGCGAGAGAGGTTACTGCACTAAACAACAAGGCAGAGAATACAAGATGTACCGGTTGCAAATAAGGTGGTATAGCGAAATACGCCATTCCAACACCACTCCCTATTGCAATCAGGGTAATGATCGTTGAACGAATCGTAATCGTTCGGGCAATGGCCCTTCTGGATCGTTTATAGATATTCCAGCATGACCAAAGGATCAAACCTCCTACAAGCACTGAATAGGTTCTGTGGATATAAAACAACCAATCCATGGCATCGATCATTCCTGCCCTTTCCATTCCCTGAGCTATAAATGTATCTATCTGCTCTCTTACCTGTGTGCCCAAAACAATCTGTGAGGTTAAAAGCAATATGGCAGTCCATATCCACCCTCGTCCACGTCCCGCAGGAAGTATCACTTCTTCTTTATCCCAAGTTCTCATCCACACCAGAGCGCCTATAATAACAAATGCGACCAGCATGTGCATGGTTATCTTGTAAGGTGCCAAAACCGATTCCACTACCACAGCACCCAACCATCCCTCAAACCCAATGAGGATGAGTACCCCAATAGAGGTCATAACAGCTTTACCTCGGTTCTCCGCACGGAAGGATCCAATAACCATAAGCAGACAACTGAATCCCAACAAGGCACCTACCAGACGGTTAACATATTCTGTGTAGGTGTGCAGCACATTATACTCTGCATAGGTATGATCCTCGAACAATTCCCAATTCCCCAGATTCAGTTCATCTGATGCACTAAAGGTCTTTATGGCTTTATACAATCTGCCATCGTGCAGGATCATTTGTCCTTTGTTATACTTGATAGGTTGCCACTGTAATTCGCTGATATCTGTTGGTGGGATGTACTGGCCAAAACACTTCGGCCAATCCGGACACCCCATTCCAGAACCAGACATGCGCACTACACCACCTGCCACTATCACCAGCATAGCTAGCACGTATGTAGAATTGACAAAGAATCGAAACATCACTTCAACTTAAACTGCACACCTACCTGATTGAAAATGAAGCCATCATTCCAGTTCAAAGATTTCCCGAAATGCGCCCATCCATCTAATCTATCGCTCATAGAGTAATGCCATTGCGTTCGAAAATACAACCAGGCGTTCTCGGACAACACATAATTAACTCCCGCACCAACCGGAAAGTTAAAGTCAACGTTGGCACTGCTATTGTTGGTCTTTGACCATGTATCGCCAATACCTGCAGATACCTCTGGTATCAGTTGCCCCTGGTCATTGAATCTCCGAACAAACACGAGACTCATATCTACAAGACTGGTCTCAAAACTGGTATATAGCCCATAGTAATCAATAACACCATGATTTACTGCAACACGAACACCCCAGTGGTCAACAGGATTGGAAGTGAAGTTAAGTCCTACTGAAGGGTGAACCCCTCCCAGCGTAAAGGTCTCATTGGCATAATCTCCATTGTAGGCCACCCATCCAATGCCAGCGCCAGCAGAGTACCTACCAGTTTGGGCATAAAAAAAATCTGCAACCAAAAGCAGGCTGCAGATTCCTATAATTCTTAGTGTCACTTTCTAGAAAATATTCACAAGGTATGTCGCTACCTGTGGCACCGTAAATGAAGGTACCAATTGCGTTGTTGCTTCCGCAACATCATCATCCTCTTCTTCGATCTCTACTTCCTCCTGTGGTTGATCAGCACCAAGTTGTTTCACCTTGTACTGTCCATCATTCATATCCGAAATGGTAGAAATGATGTCTTTAGCCGCAATGGAATTGTTATCAAAGCTGATCTCTGCCTTGCCTTCTTCAAAGTGAACAACGCAGGAAGCAATTCCTGACATGTCGCTTACCTTTTCCTCAATAGCCTTAGCACATCCCACTGAACATACCATGCCCTCAATGCCAAGGTTGAGCGTTTCATTGGCTGCCACAGTAATACTTTCTGTATGATCTCCATGATCGTGATCATGATCGTGACCATCGTGATCAGAGTGATCTTCACCTCCGCAACCCATCATAAGTGCTGCAGAAACGAAAATAAAAGCCAGTTTTTTCATGTCGCTTATTTTAGCCAAAAATAGCCGTTTGGCTGAACATAACAAATACCCCTCGGACCCGAACTTGTTAAAGAATCATAAAACCCTTCTTAAGTGGGCGATTCTGATCTTCCTGTCTATTGTCTGGGGAAGCTCTTATATACTGATGAAGAGGGGGTTACGTACATTCTCGTACGACCAGATGGCAGCTTTACGGCTCGTATGGGCTGGCCTTATTCTTCTACCCCTGTTTATACGTGCATTGCGCACGGTAGAAAAGAAAGACTACCTGCCGTTGGCGATAGTTGGGCTGTTTGGCAATGGAATACCCGCATTTCTCTTCGCGATGGCACAAATTGTTGTTCCAAGTAGCTTATCCGGGATGCTGAACTCGCTTACCCCGTTGTTCAGTGTGCTCATTGGCTTAATCGCGTTTCGAATGAAGACCACCTGGCAACAATTGGCAGGCGTACTGATTGGCGTAGGTGGTACCGCTGTTCTGTTGCAGAGTGGCGTGGAAACCACCTTAGATCCTAAGTTGATCTCCTATTGTCTATTGGTAGTAGCAGGCACACTCTGCTATGGCATTAGTGTAAATTTCATAAGGTTTAGGTTAGCGTACATGCCTTCAGCAAACATCACTTCGGTATCGTTTGGTTTTCTTCTGTTACCGGCCATCACTATCGCAACCATCACATGGACCAATGGCGAAGACCCGATGGCGTCATCTACATTCTTGACAGACCTTGGATTTGTATCCTTACTTGGTATACTAGGAACAGGTCTAGCAGTTCTGATTTTCAACTACTTATTAAAAATATCCTCCCTCTTGTTTGCCACCTCTGTGACCTATATCATGCCAATTATAGCCATCCTATGGGGTGTATTGGATGGGGAGGCCTTCGGAATACTGGATGCGGTAGGTATTCTGGTTATACTATTTGGTGTATTTTTGATCAACCGTTTCAAACCTGAGGGTAGAACGTAGTCAGCTGGTTGAATTACAGCACTTTATATAAGCTGAAAAATTAGCTCAACCTCCCCTTTTTATTAAAGAAATTATTATCTTCGCAGCCCTTAAATGCAGAAATAATGTATGCAATTGTAGAGATAGCAGGTCAGCAATTCAAGGTCGAGAAGAACCAGGAGATCTTCGTTCACAGATTGGATGCTAAAGAAGGAGACAAGGTTGAATTCGATGATGTTTACCTTATCGACAACAACGGAAAAGTTCTTGTTGGAGAGCCTGTAGTTAACGGTGCACTTGTAACAGCTAAGGTGATGGAACACCTTAAAGGCGACAAGGTGATCGTTTTCAAGAAGAAAAGAAGAAAAGGTTATGCTGTGAAGAATGGTCACAGACAGTACCTTACAAAGATTCAAATAGACGACATTAAGGAAAGCGGTGCTAAGAAGAAAGCTGCTCCTAAGAAGGCTGAAGCTAAAGCGGAAGAAGCTCCGAAGGCTAAAGCTGAGAAGGCAGCTCCTAAAGCAGAAGCTAAGCCGGCTAAGGAGGCGAAACCAGCGAAGGAAGAAAAGTCAGCTGGAGACCTTAGTTCAATGACTGTCGCTGAATTGAAAGCATTAGCTAAAGAGCAAGGTGTTTCAGGATATTCTTCTATGAAGAAGGCTGACCTGATCGAAGCACTTAGCAAGTAAGAAGAAGTAATACCGAGAAACCATGGCACACAAAAAAGGAGCTGGTAGTTCGAAAAACGGAAGAGAGTCGCACAGTAAGCGACTTGGTATCAAAATTTTTGGTGGTGAAAACTGCATCGCAGGTAACATCATCGTAAGGCAAAGAGGCACTAAACACCATCCAGGTGATAACGTAGGTATAGGGAAAGACCATACGCTGTATGCACTTACTGACGGTGTTGTAAGTTTCCGTAAGACAAGAAACAACAAATCGGTTGTATCAGTTATCAATGAGTAACCGGTAACGATATTGTGAAACGAAAAATCCTGTATCGTTGATACGGGATTTTTTATTTTAAGACTATCTAAGAAGCGAAGGATGCTGACAGTTAACAGAATTATTGACAACCATGATGAAGTGATCACACTTCTCAAAAAGAGAGGAGAAGACTTCACAGGTCAATTGAACAAAATCGTGGCTACCGACAAGAAGCGAAAGGCTACACAAGGTGAATTGGACGATCTGCTTGCTGAGTCCAACAAGATCTCGAAAGAGATTGGTGAGCTGTTCAAGTCGGGTAAGGCGGAAGAAGCTAACGCATTGAAGGATCGAAGCACTGTTATCAAGGGACAATCTTCTGAGTTAAAGGAGAAACTTAATGGACTTGAAAACGACCTCAGGACACAGCTATACAATGTTCCTAACATCCCTCATGAACTGGTGCCAGAAGGTAATGACGATACACAGAACGAGATCGTTAAAGAAAATGGGAAGCAGGTTAACCTGGGTGAGGGCGCGAAGCCTCACTGGGAGCTCACTGAGCAGTACAATCTCATCGATTTTGAACTCGGTGTTAAGATAACTGGCGCAGGGTTTCCGGTATACCGAGGTAAGGGTGCCAAACTTCAACGAGCCATTATCAATTTCTTTCTGGATAGTGCTGCATCAGCAGGTTACGAGGAAGTCATTCCACCCCTCGTAGTAAATGAAGCTAGCGGTTATGGCACTGGTCAACTGCCCGACAAAGAAGGACAGATGTATCACGTAACAGCTGAAGACCTTTATCTTATCCCTACGGCCGAAGTGCCGATCACAAACATCTATAGAGATGTGATTCTGGATTCAGGACAAATGCCGGTAAAAAACTGTGGGTATACACCTTGCTTCAGAAGAGAAGCAGGGTCTTATGGGAAAGATGTTCGTGGATTAAATCGACTCCATCAGTTTGATAAGGTGGAGATCGTGCAGGTAACGCACCCAGATAAATCCTATGAAACATTGGATGCCATGGTTAGCTATGTTTCTGGATTGTTGGATCAACTGGACTTGCCTTATCGCATCGCCCGATTGTGTGGCGGTGACCTTGGGTTTACCTCCGCCCTCACCTACGATATGGAGGTATATTCCGCAGGGCAGGACAAATGGCTTGAAGTAAGTTCCATTAGCAACTTTGAATCATACCAGGCGAACAGATTGAAACTTAGGTACCGTGATGAAGAGAACAAACCTCAGTTAGCGCACACGTTGAATGGTAGTGCTCTTGCACTTCCTCGTATCATGGCATCACTTATTGAAAACAATCAGACAGCGGAAGGTATAAAGGTTCCTGACTGTTTGGTAAAATACACTGGCTTTGACATCATTAATTAAAAGAACCATTCCTATTTGTGGGTTGTTGATTTTTCTGGCAGGCTGTGTCAATAACAAGGAGCACATTGCCAAAGTTGAATCGCTGAAGGAGATTCTTGGAAACACGCAAGAGATCTTTGCTGAAGTGGATACAGCAAAGGTTGGTGAGATCAACAGGAAGATGGAAACGCAATTGTTATACATACAGAAGCATTACAGAGATACTGTCAACAAGCCAGAGGCTATGCAGCTTGGAAATTATTACAACCTCAAAAAAGGGTTCCACCAATTTGTTTCACGACAGCAGGAATTCCGTGATGAAATCGCTTACGGACAGGAACAGTTGGACAACATGATCATGGACCTGCAAAACGGGACCCTGCCCATCGATAGTTTTCCAAGGTATTATGAGATGGAAATGGAGAGTATTCTGGATTTGAACAAACGCGTGCAAAGTGCAACAAACGTGCTGAATTCCTCGTTTTCAAAGTACGAAACGCAAGGACCTGAAATTACTGAGATCGTAGATCAATTGAAGCAACAGGCAGATAGCACAGCAAGTGAATGAAACTTAGAACACTCATAACGATTTGTTTTACCGGACTCGCTTTGAGTCTTGCAGCGCAGCAGAATGAAGATGTTGAGCTGGCTGAACAATATATGAGTGAAGGAGAATATGCAAAGGCGAAGCTGTACTTCGAAAAACTGTATGGCACCGCTCCCGAACGCAACTACTACAAAAAGCTTCTCGAATGTTACATCAGGCTTGATATGCCTAAGGATGCTGAAAAGCTGATCAAGAAGCAGCAAAAGCGGGAGCCTTTTGAAGTTGAGTACAAAGTAGATATGGGCCTTCTTTATCGGGATACAGATCAGAAAGGAAAGGCGAAACAGATATTTGACAAGTTGATCTCGAAACTGGATCCAAGTTTCGAAAGTGTAGAACAACTGGCGACAGCATTCCAGGCCGCCAACGAATTGGACTATGCCCTAAAGACCTATCTAAAGGCAAAGAAGTTGATCAAGAACTACGGTTTCAATTTCGAGATCGCCAGTATCTACAATCAACAGAAGGAATACGATAAGATGATCGGTGAATACCTGGATGTCCTGGAAAAGGGATCCAGCTATGTTCAAAGTGTTCAAAATGCCCTGCAAACCAACCTTGACCCTGATCCGGAGAATATCAAGAAGCAGATGCTGAAAACGGAGCTATTGCGAAGGATTCAGAAGAACCCTGATCAACCTGTGTATTCCGAAATGATTATCTGGGTCTTTATACAAGAGAAAAACTTCTATGGCGCCTTTATGCAGGCCAAAGCACTGGATAAACGAAAAAAGGAGGATGGATTCAGGTTGTACAACCTCGGAGCTGTTTCTCTGAACAATCAGGAATACGATGTAGCGTCCGAGTGCTTTCAATACGTGGTAGACAAAGGCCCTCAAACCAGATTTTACGACAATGCCAGAATGAAGGTGGTAAAGGTGTTGCAAGAGAAGATCACGCGTACCGGTAAGTACACTGAAAAAGATCTGACAGAACTAGATAACTCGTATAGTGCGGTGGTAAAGGACCTTGGAAAGTCCTGGAGAACTGTCAACTTCATCAGGGACTGGGCTAAACTAAAGGCTGAATATCTGAATGACAAAGATAAAGCTGTGGAACTACTTAGTGCTGCTATTACCATGGGAGGCACGGTTCCACAGGATAAGGCGCGGTGCAAAATTGCCCTCGCAGATGTGTACCTGATGTATGGTGCTATTTGGGACGCGAACCTGTTGTATCTACAGGTGGAAAAAGACTTCAAACACGATCGCCTGGGTGAGGAAGCCAAATTCAAGAGTGCTAAAGTCTCTTTCTATGCTGGTGATTTTGCCTGGTCTAAAGCACAACTTGACGTTTTGAAAGCAAGTACTTCCAAGTTAATCGCGAATGATGCAATGAGGCTGTCTCTGCTGATCACAGACAATACCATTGTTGACACGAACAAGACGCCATTGATGATGTTTGCGAGGGCAGACCTTCTGTTGTACAGAAATAAATCCAAGGAAGCCCTTGTCGCACTTGATTCTATTTCATCACAATTTCCTGGACACTCCTTAACAGACGAGGTGCTATTCAAACGTTTTCAAGTGTACAAGAAGAATCAGGATTTTGAAAAAGCTGCAGCTGAACTCACTACGCTGGTGAGCGATTATTCCCAAGACATTCTTGCAGACGATGCCCTATACGAATTGGCCACAATGAATGAATTTGTATTCAAGGATAATGCGAAGGCTGTTGACCTATACAAACAATTGCTTTTGAATTTTCCAGGGAGCCTCTACGCAGATCCTTCTCGCAAGAGCATGAGAAAGTTGAGGGAGAAGGACAAGTTCTTTAGAGGAGAGAAAGAAGGTGATATCCAAATCAAAGAATGGGAATGATTGTATACTCCGTTACCGTTAACGTAGATCAGGAAATTCACGAAGACTGGTTGACCTGGATGAAGGCCAAACATATTCCGGATGTTATGGCTACAGGTTCATTCATCGACCATCGCATGACAAAAGTGTTGACAACGCAGCAGGATGAAACTGGTCATACGTACAATATTCAATACACATGTGAAAACATGGATGTATTGGACAACTACCAGCAAGAGCATGCTCCAGGTCTTCAAAAAGAACATACGGAGAAGTACGAGGGCAAGTTCGTTGCGTTCCGTACCTTGCTGGAAGTAGTTTAGCCAGTGGTTCAAGCCAAGAAATCTTTAGGACAACACTTTCTTCATGATGAGCATACCGCTCAGAAGATCGTCAATGCACTCACGTGTGATGAAAAAGAAACTGTTTTGGAGATCGGTCCTGGAACAGGTGTACTATCCAAGTACTTACTCCAGCGATTCCCCAACTATTTCGCCATAGACATAGACCGTGAATCAATCACGTATCTCCATGAGAATTACCCAAACGTAACCGAGAAGTTTCAATACGGCAACATCCTGAAATACACTTTCGATGGGCCGCTGAACATCATCGGCAACTTCCCCTACAATATATCATCTCAGATACTTTTTCAGGTTTACGACAATACCGAAATGATACCTCAAGTTGTGGGTATGTTTCAAAAGGAAGTTGCCGAACGCGTAGCTACACCACATGGAAGCAAGACCTACGGAATCCTATCCGTGCTACTCCAATCGCTGTACGATATCAGTTACCAGTTTACCGTTGCAGCTGGCGCATTCTCACCACCGCCTAAAGTGAAGTCTGGTGTAATTAAACTGGTAAAGAGATATGAGGACACTTTGACTTGCGATCGGGGTGAATTCAAATCCATTGTCAAAATGGCCTTTAACCAACGTAGGAAGACCTTGCGCAACTCCCTTCGAAGCAAACTTGAAGATGGAAAACAGTACCCATTCATGGATAAGCGACCCGAACAATTGAGCTGGCAGCAATTTGATGAGCTGGCACAAGCTATTACCGCTTAACATCAGGTTCATTTTACCCCGTTTGAAAATTGTACTTTTAGGCAGCAATTTGAGCAATCATGCAATTCCAGCTGACCAAAGAATACCTCAAGGAACTGGAGGAAAACCTGGAGACAGGAGCCATCAGGAAGGTCAGCGAAATGCTCACCGGACTTCAGGCACCTGATATCGCAGAGATCATGGACGAACTCAGTGATGAGCATCGTCTTAGCTTCTTCAAGATGGTGGATGAAGAGTTATCTGGTGAAGTATTTGCCGAGCTCGAAGCGGATGTACGAGAATTCCTATCAGAGGCTTTATCGTCCAAAGAGATTGCAGAACAAGTCATTGAGAAGATCGAAAGTGATGATGCGGCCGATGTTCTTGGTGAAATGGATGAGGAGAAGAAGGAAGAGGTCATTAGTCATATTGATGATGCCGAGCATGCCAGCGACATCGTTGATCTCCTGAACTATGACGAGAACACGGCTGGTGGTCTAATGGCCAAGGAATTGGTTCAGGTTGAACTGAACTGGACAGTGGATGAATGTGTTGCGGAGATCCGAAGACAGGCAGAAGATGTTGACCCGGTTTATACCGTTTACGTAACTGACGAAAGGAAGCAATTGGTTGGTAGGGTTTCAATGAAGAGGCTGCTACTGGCTGGTGGGCATCAAAAAGTGGAAGAGATCTACATCAACGAGATCATCTCCGTTAAAGCCATCAGGAATTCCGAAGAGGTGGCCTCCATCATGGATAAATATGACCTGGTAGTTCTTCCAGTAGTGGATGACCTGAACAGATTGATCGGTCGGATTACAATTGACGATGTTGTAGATGTAATTGTGGAAGAGGCCGAAAAGGATTTTCAGATTGCTTCTGGTATCTCCGAAAAAGTGGAAAGTGGTGACAGTGTCTGGTTGTTGACCCGAGCACGACTTCCATGGTTGATGATCGGTCTGACCGGTGGAATTATTGGTGCAAAGGTGATTGGCGCTTACGAAGATGACATTGCACGTTATACGGAACTGGCATTCTTCATTCCACTGATTGCTGCAATGGGCGGAAATGTTGGTGTACAGTCATCGGCTATCATCGTTCAGGGATTGGCGAACAAGACCCTTCAACTGGAAAGTTTCTGGCGCAGAATGATCAAGGAATTGGCTGTGGGACTGCTGAATGGACTGGCCTGTGCTACGGCCATATTTGCATTCAACTTCATCTTTGCTGGCAACCATATGCTCAGCATTACAGTAAGCGTAGCGCTATTGGCCGTTATTCTTTTTGCTGCTGTATTTGGTGCATTGGTACCCATTGCACTCGATAAGTACAAAATTGATCCAGCGCTGGCCACCGGACCATTCATTACAACAGCGAATGATGTTCTTGGCTTACTCCTGTATTTTATCATTTGCAACTGGTTGTATATAATGGGTTAACCTTTCCTTTCTTCACGCAACCTTTACTACAATCTTTTACGTCTATAGTATGAATTGAGTTAAATTCAATTCGCACAATAACCTCTGATATGCAATCTCTTAGAATACCCCTACTCGCTTGCGTAGTGCTAGCCACAGGTATCTGCCTGCTGGATCAATTCGAACCGAATAAAGAGAAAACTTCCGCTACTGCAGACAGCTTTATTGAAAAGGGTAAACCATTTGAGCAGTTCTACTTTCAGAGAAGCTATCCCGATGATGTAATAGACGAGGTTGCTTTCAAGACTGCACTCAAAGATGTTCAGAAAGACATCGATGCGCAGGCCGGTCTAAAAAACAGCATCAATGCAAATTGGCGCGTAGAAGGACCAACTAACCTGGGTGGCCGAATCAATGCGATTGAGATTGACCCCAACAATTCCAACATTATTTACACAGGATGTTCTTCTGGGGGTATTTTTAAAACCACCAACGGAGGAACTACCTGGACGCCCATCGCTGATGCTATGCCACAAACTGCGATCAGCGACATCACCATAGACCCTCAGAATTCTAATACCATATGGGTAGCAACGGGCGACCATAACATCAGCGGCCTACCCCACATTGGAGACGGTGTGTACAAGAGTACGGATGGTGGCCAAACATGGAACCAGATGGGCCTTCAGGCAGAGTGCATTATTTCAAGAATTCTTGTGCACCCAACCAATTCGAACATCGCATATGCAGCTGCCATGGGTAAGCCATTTGTAATGAATAACAACAGGGGTTTGTACAAGACAACCGATGGAGGACAGACCTGGAATCAGATCCACTTCATCTCCAATCAAGCGGGCGTAGTGGATGTGGTAATGGATCCCTTCAACCCGAATACATTGTATTGTAGTGGTTGGGACAGGATCCGCACAAACTCTCAAAGCATTGGAACCGGACCAGGCGGCAAGATTTGGAAGAGTACCGATGGCGGAGCAAACTGGACAATGCTCACCAATGGACTTCCATCTTACAACACATCGCGCGTAGGATTGTCTATCTCTCAACTCACGCCTGGATTGGTGTTCGCGGTTGTAATAGATACCACATATGCATTTGAAGGGCTTTATAAAACAACCAATGGCGGAACGAGTTGGACTCAAATGGGAACGAATGGACTTGATCAGACCTTCGTAAGAAATTTCGGATGGTACTTTGCTCAAGTTCGTGTAAGTCCATTCAACGACAACCACATCTCCATGCTCGGGGTGGAAATGCAAACCACATTCGATGGTGGAGCAAACTGGTTCAGAAGTGTTCCCGCCTGGACAACCTATCAGGTACACGCAGATGAACACGACCTCGTCTACATCAACGCGAACACTTGTTTGCTCGGAACGGATGGAGGACTGTACAAGACCACCAATAATATGAGTACCTGGACTGATGTGGATGATATCCCAAATTCTCAGTACTACAGAATTGCCATCGACCCTCACCAACCTGGTGTGTATGCTGGTGGAGCGCAAGACAATGGTACTTCTTCAGGTAATTATTTAAGCACCAGTACATGGCCAAGAGAATTTGGCGGGGATGGCTTCCAGACCATGTACGATCCTAACAATGCTACCCTGCGCTACTTCGAAACACAAAATGGTGGACTGTACTTCTGGGATGGGTTTAATTACTACCTCTTCGATTCTGGAATCAACCCATCTGATAGAACCAATTGGGATCAGCCTATCCGTCTTGGAAAGAATGACCCGACTACAGCAATTACGGGAACCTATAGAATGTGGAAGATGAAAACGGGTGCTCCATGGAGCACATGGGATTCCATTTCAAATGACCTTACTGACGGTTTGATCTACAAAGCCAGCTTCCACAACATTAGCTCTTTGGATGAAAGCAGTCTGGATTCCAAATACATTTTCGCTGGAACTTCAGATGGAAATGTGTGGACAACCATCAATGATGGAGTTACATGGAGTAAGGTCTCCAGTTCTCTTCCAGATCGATACGTTACCAGTGTGATTGGCTCAGACCTTAACAAGAACCATTTGTACGTAACACATTCAGGTTATAAAGACAATGACAATACCCCACACATTCATAAGTCTACGAACCTTGGCACCTCATGGACTGACATATCTGGTGACTTGCCGCAAATCGCGATCAATGATCTTGTGATTATGCAAGGAACTGGAGATTCGGTAATGATGGTTGCTACGGATGCAGGTGTTTATGCAACCATTCGTGCTGGAAGTTCATGGAAACGAGTGGGTGGAAACATGCCAGCTATTCCGGTATTCGACCTTGAGATTGATTACGTGAACAGACGTTTGGTTGCGGGCACGTTTGCGCGCTCTATCCAGTCATTCCCGATAGATTCGATACTAGAGCAATCTACTGTGGGTATTGAAGACCACAGTGCCAAACCAACATTTAGTATCTATCCCACCCCAGCACGTGATGTAGTAAACTTCACGGCCAAGAACATTGGATCTGAGACTTATGACATTAAGGTTTACAGTCTTTCAGGCAAGCTGGTTTACAGTCGGAACACGGCTCTGAAAAGTCGGCAGCAAATCCCCGTTGCTCACCTGGATCAGGGAACCTATATCATATCAGTAAGATCTGAAGCGCATCATTACACAGAGAAGTTCCTCAAGTTGTAAGATTCTACCTGCCCATGCTTTGCTAAACTTGTACATTGTAAGCAAAGCATGGGCGCACCTCGTGTCATATTCATAGACTCCGTTCATCCGGTCCTTAAAGATCGATTAGAAGCCATGGGTTACATATGCGACTGGCGCATTAATGACACCCGTGAACAAATACTGGCCAACCTTGATCAGTATACTGGAATGGTGATCAGAAGTCGGTTCACCATCGATAAAGAAGTGCTAGATACTGCATCGGCCTTACAGTTCATTTGTAGATCCGGGTCAGGCATGGAGAACATAGACATTGCATATGCCTCTACCAAAGGCGTAACATGTATCAACTCCCCTGAAGGAAATCGTGATGCAGTTGGTGAACATGCAGTAGGCATGTTACTTGCGTTATTCAATAATCTAAAAACAGCCGATCAGGAGGTGCGGGAAGGCAAATGGGATCGGGAAGGAAATCGGGGGCTGGAGATCAAAGGAAAGACCATCGGGATTATTGGTTATGGTAATATGGGGCGGGCCTTCGCGCAAAGACTGGCCGGATTTGAATGTACCGTACTGGCTTATGACAAATACCGTGAAGACTATTCGGACAAATGGGCGAGCGAAACTCCGCTGGATCAAATCTACGGGGAAGCAGACATAATCAGTATTCACCTACCGCTTTCCGAAGAGACCAATGCTTATATCAATCAGGATTTCCTCAACAGATTTACGAAGTCGGTATATGTGATCAACACCTCCAGAGGCAAACAGCTTTCTTTGAAGGATCTGATCGCAGGCCTTGACTCGGGTAAAGTTCTAGGTGCTTGCCTGGATGTATTGGAAGTTGAAAGCAGTTCATTTGAAACACTCAATAACAACCCGTATTTTCAAGAACTGGTCAATCGTAACAATGTGCTGCTCTCTCCGCACGTAGCAGGTTGGACCCACGAATCATATGTGAAGCTCTCCACCTTTCTTGCAGAAAAGGTTGAGGCACGATTTGGAAGTAACTAGTGTACTCTATTGTAGACATAGAAACTACTGGTGGAAATCAAAACCAGGGTAAGATCACCGAAATAGCGATCTACAATTCTGATGGTTTCACCATTACTGATGCCTATTCTACGCTGGTCAATCCAGAGCGACCCATCCCGTACTTCATTACACAGCTTACAGGAATTACTGATGCGATGGTAGTGAATGCACCCACCTTTCCTGAGGTAGCGGAGGAAATAGTGAGAATGACGGAAGGCAACATCTTCGTAGCCCACAATGTATCCTTCGACTACAGATTCATCCAGGCCGAATTTAGATCTCTCGGTTACCAGTTCACAAGAAAGACACTCTGTACGGTTCAACTAGGCAAACAGGTATTCCCAGGTAAACGTTCTTATAGCCTTGGCAAGTTCTGCGCAGAAATGGGCATTAAGCTGGACAACCACCACCGGGCATCGGCTGATGCGAAGGCTACCACCGAACTGTTTCATATGATCTTACAGAACGACTCAGATGGAGCAGTAGATAACTTTCTCAAACGATCTTCCTACAATGCTCATATCAACAAAGAACTTGTGGAAGCTTTACCTGAGGAAACAGGTATTTATTTCTTCTACAACGGCAAGAATGAACTCATCTATGTGGGCAAGAGCATCAACATCCGAAAACGTGTACAGAGTCATTTTTCCAACACCCGTGGACGAAAAGCACAAGACCTGAAAAATGCTGTTACCCGTATTGAGTATGAGGTGACCGGAAACGAGATGATCGCACTGCTGCGAGAGGCTGTAGAAATCAAAAGACACAGCCCGTTGTTTAACGCAGCACTAAGGAGAAGTACAATGTCGTTCGGATTATTTTCTTACACAGATGATGATGGATACATCCGTTTTGAAGCTAAACGTTTGGGTAAGAAAATAGAAGACGAACCGTTGCTCAAGTTCGGAACGCAAACTGAAGTAACCCGATTCATTGAAAGGATATCACTTCAGTTCAACCTGTGTGAGAAGATGTGCGGGCTGCATAAAGCTGAACGTCATTGTCCGGCTTATCTGGCCAATATGTGTGAAGGCGCCTGCCTGGGTGATGAGCTTCCCAATGACTACAATGAACGTGCGCAGCTCGCCATTGATCGATTGGATTATTCCATGGACAATTTCCTTCTGATAGAAGATGGACCTCTGCCACACGAAGTATACGTCATCCAGATCGAGCAAGGCCAATTTGTAGGTATCGGACTGGTAGAAAAGGACTCCTTCCGTGAAGATCCTGAATACCTCATTGACTTCGTTACACAGAATGACCCTCATCCGGATATGAACCACATTGTTCGCAGCTTTGTTAAACGTAATCTTGTAGCGAACATACTTCACTACTAGTGCAGATCAGTTTCATAGATATTGAGTTTACGCACGATGATGTGGATCAGGCCCGTATCATCGACATCGCAATCGACAATGTTGGTGGCACAGTAGAGTCGTTTGCAACAGATGTTAATCCGGAGGCAGAGATCTCTTCTTTCAAAGCGGCCTTAACCGGACTCAACAAAGAATCTTCTAAGCGGGCTCCCAAGTTCTTTCAGTTGGCCAAACGCATTGTGCAGTTGACTGAAGGGCGCATCCTCATAGGGCATCGCATGGAACACCAGTACACCATCCTTACACGAATGTTCAGCGAACTTGGGTTTCCTTTTCAAAGAGAGTGGTTAGATCTCAATGCATTGGTAGGGTCCAGTTTTCCTGAGTTGAAAAACAAAGAGCTTCATCACATAGCCAAACAGTTCAAGATCGAATACCTCAACATTCACCGATCTGAAGAGGATGTAAAATTGGTTCGGGAACTCTTTCGTAAGATGACCAAACTAATCAGGGAGGATCATGTTGACAGGATGATACATGGTTACCTGCCTGAGGAATACGTGGAAGTAAAAGATGCCAGTCTTCTTTCCGATGAAGCCGGATTTTTTACCATCTACAATGCGCAGAAACACGCCATCTACACTGCCTCGTCCAGAAACATAAGACAAAGGGTAAATGCCCTTCTTCGCGGTGAAGCTGATACTATAGCGCTTCGCAACCTACAAAATGAAGCTTGCTACATCTGGCAACAGGAGGAGGGCAATGAGATGATTGGCATGGTGAAAGCCAATGCTGTGTTGGACCAGAGGCGCCCCATCTACAATACCTCCAATTCCAAACTGTTTACCCATAGCATTGTAACTGCTGCAGAAGATGGCATCACACATTTGAAGGTGATAGATGAGGTGAAACCAGAGTCTCTGGCTTCATTTACTTCCCTGGAGTATGCGCGAAGTTCCTTGTCCAAACTCCTTGAAGACAACAAACTGTGCCCACTGTACTGCGATATGCTTCCAGATTTCGAAGGACCTTGTTACAATTACCTCAGCGGAAGTTGTAAGGGGATATGTGTTGAAGAGGAAGCGAAGACCGCTTATAACAAAAGGGTAGGCCGTGCGGTGGATGATCTCAAGTTCAGACACTTGAATTACATCGTTGTAGACAGAGGAAGGACCAACACCGAGCGTTCGTTATTGTGGGTTGAAGGAGGAAAATTCGTTGGAGCTGGATACATCAAACAGGAGTTGATATCCAAGGACTTACCCCTAATGAAAGATTTCATAGAGCCTTACGAAGACTCTAAGTTCATCCGTCAATTGATCAAGAATTATGTATTAGGAAGTAAGGTTGATCAAGTGATCCAATTTTAGCCTCGATCCTTCACAACAAGTCGTGCAGTGTGCCTGGAGAACTGCTTGACCAGAATATCTTTGTTAACGGTTACCCTCTCAATGGTTGCATCATCGTAATGTCTGATGGTGACTAACTCCAGCCCCTCGTTGTACAGTACCTTAAATGATCCCTGAATGTCTTCAATCAGTCCCGGAAGTTTACGCTCATCCCGATCCACGCAAACCGAGAAGCTAATGGCAGAGTTTTGCATCAGGTTAATCTTAACATGATGTTTCGCGAACAGGTCAAAAATCTCACTGAGGTTCTTCTCAACAATGAAAGCATAATCTCTGGCTGAGATGGAAACCAGCACCTGATCCATTCTGAAAATAAAGGATGGGATAAGTTTATCCAGGTCAACATTATCATCTATCAGTGTGCCATCCGCAGATGGATCAACAAAGCTCCTCACCTCAAGTGGAATGTGCTTGTTCTGTAGTGGCTTGATAGTCTTCGGATGAATTACCGATGCTCCGTAATACGCAAGCTCTACTGCCTCATGGTACGATATATTGGGAAGTCGTTCTGTATTGTCGAACCACTTCGGATCAGCATTCAGCATACCTGGAACATCCTTCCAAATCGTTACGGATTCAGCGTCTAACGAGTAGGCCGCAATGGCAGCAGAAAAATCCGAACCTTCCCTTCCGAGGGTAGTAGTTATGCCATCGGCTGTGGCACCCATGAAACCCTGAAGCACATATACCTGGGCATCATCACAAGCCCCCTTGAATTTCTTCTCTGTTGACTTCCAATCAACACTTGCATCCCGAAACAGATCGTCTGTTACCACAAGCTGCCTGGCGTCTAACCACTCTGCATCCAACTCTTCACTTTTAAGGTAATGGGTCAGTATGGATGTAGAGATCAACTCCCCGAATGGTACAATCTGGTCGTAATAAGCATCATACCCCAATCCGTGTTTATGTTCCAAGGCAATGGTAAGCTGGTCAAACCACTCAGACAACCAACCCGGCACTTCACCGAACAGCTCCTTTACAATCTCCTCGTGGTACTGCTCAATTGAGATTAGCTGAGCCTTCCAATCACCTTTATCAATGTACCTGGCTATTAGTTCTTCAAGTGCGTTGGTGGTTTTCCCCATTGCGGAGATCACAGCAACCATCTTGCGGGTACCATGCTCGCGGATAATAGAAGCCACATTGCGAACGGCTTCAGCATCCTTTACACTTGCTCCACCAAATTTGAAAACCTTCATGCCAGTGTTTGAATTTGATCGTATGTGAGTTTACCATTGATCCATTCCCCGTCCAGTTCGGCACCGTACTTCTCGTAGAACTCTATGGATGGTGTGTTCCAATCCAGCACTTGCCATACCATTAGTTTTGCGTCCATATCCCTGGCTGCCGTAATGGTAGCATCGAAGAGCATCTTACCTGCGCCTTTACCTCGGTCTGCCTCTTTCACAATGATGTCTTCCAGGTAAAGACATTTTCCCTTCCAGGTAGAATAACGGATGTAGTAGAGCGACATACCAACTATCCTTCCCTCTTCTTCGGCAAGAATCACCCAGTACAACGGGTGTGTTCCATAACCATCTTCTTCCAGTTGCTGGAGTGAAATGGTTACCTGTTCAGGTGCACGCTCATAAAGTGCAAGTTCCTTGATCAGTTCAAGTACTTCAGGCAGATCCTCTTTCGTACCGTCTCTTAACGTAATGGGCATGTGTCAAATTTAGAAATTCAATCGTCCCAACCGCGCCAACCAAAATCGGTAGCACGATCGTATTTAGGGGGAATCACCAATTGGCCACGATCATTGTAGAAGCCAACTTTATCGTTGTCGTCCTTCACCATAATCATCCCATTCTCATACCCGTAGATGTATTTGTACTGCTTTGGCACCACCCAGTTCCCGGCATCATCTTTTACACCATAACGACCGGCTCGCCATCCCCGAGGGGATTTGTACAAAGTGAATGTCTCGCCAGTAACAGTGTATTTCTTCCGGCCAAATTGAGAGTCCTCCTCTACAGCAATCTCCGTGGCAATATCTTCATCGCACTCATCCCATCGATTATGATATGGACGCTTCTTCAGACCGGTCTTATCAATTTTATACCAACGTCCAGCTTGCTTGACATATGCTTCGTATCGGTAAAAATCGCAGGCCAGATCATATTTGAACGGGATCTTGACCCGACCTGTCTTATCTATATAGCCCCACTTGCCATTCTTTTTAGCCTTGATCAGATCATGACCATTGTAGGTCCATGGTAGTTTCTCATAGATCAGTGGAATCACCACCTCGTTCTTCTGGTTGATGGCTCCATACTTCTTCCCCTTCTTCACGAACATCAAGCCCTTCCTATAGTCAGAAATCTGGTCATACTCCAACGGAATCACCACTTTCCCATTCCAGTCGACATACCCATTCAGCTCATCTTTCGTGGCTTTGACAACCTTACCATAAGGACGCAAGGATCTGTACTCCAATGGAACCACAACTTCGCCCTTCATATTGATAATACCGTAATCGCTCTTGTACTTTCCGAGGTCTGGTCTTTTGATACTTACAATTGACTTTGCATTCCAATCAACACTCCGATCGCCCAATGGGGTACCATTTGAGTAGAATTGATAATCTGGTTTACCACTGCCATTGCCTAACTGCCACTCACCGTTACGCTTGCCTTCCCTGTACGCTCCAACGTCATAGAAGCCTTTGTCATTCCTCACTTTCCATTGGCCCACACGGTTATCGTTTTCGTAGTTACCAGATTGTACCATCTCCCCTTTTTCATCCAGCTCAAGGTATTCGCCATGTTTCAAGCCCAGCCGATAGACGGTACTTGTCATAGCCTTCTCTGCTCCATATTTCTTTACAGTACCACACAGGTTGTCCAGGTCCTGTTTCTCCAAAACAGCAGACAAAACAACCCGATCACTACTCACTTGTTTCCGTGTAACCTCAATGTGTTTCTCATCAACTTCCTGAATGGTAACCATATAGGTAGCCCCCTTCTTCTTGGAAGGTTCATAAGCTGACGTGAGATAATACGCCTTCTTAAGTTTCTTGGATTTGTCTACTCCCTCGAGCTGCCCAAATGCAAAGCCCGAAATGAAGATTAGTGGCCAGACAATCTGTTTCATGTTTAATGATACAAATTCCGGCTGTCAAGATGGTTATGCTTGGGTACACATTATGATCGCCATCGTAAGGGCGATCAAAGACATCACACCGAACACGATTCTCCGTCTGCGTTGTTGTTTGTAACGCTCGTGGCGAATCTGATCGCGGATCTTATCCATCTCATCTTTTGTCGATTCTATAAAACTCAAATTCACGTCCGTTTTTTGTTTCGCATGGTGTTCCTTGTTAAGAAAGCTTCGCTTCCTTTTCAACTCCTCATTTCGTTTCAGGCTGCGCTGCATACCTGCAGCTGCTCCAAATGAACCAAACTGTAATCCCATACACTCCTATAAACGTGTAAACCGCTGAAAATGATTGCCAACAAAAGTTAAAAGATGCTAATAGATGCAATTATGGAATGAAACAACTTCCCGTCCCACGTTGTAAATGAGATTTCTGCTGTACATACTGCTTCTGACCCAAACGCTGGATGCTATGTGCCAGAAAATTGTCCTTAAGGGATCAGGTAAACGAGCTGTGGTCAAACCAGGAACACTAGTTGGCATCACACTGGTAGGTGAACCGTTCTCCCTCAATTCATGGAAGTACAGGTGTGTCAAGAGTGATAGTATCAGCGAAGCCAACAAGTGGGTTGTAACTAAGATCACGGAAACACACCTTGTTGCTGAACAATATCCCTCACCGGATTCAGCGTATAGTTTCGATACCATTACCGATGATGTGGTAACTACTTACATGCAAACTCACCCCCATGCCAAATTCCTCAGCAACGCAGCTCGCGGAAGCCAACCAAAAATTAACCTATGGGTATTCAAGAATCCCAAACAGATGGTCATCGGCCGCTTCCCCTTCGTAGAAATTGAGTCATTGACGTTTGCCAAAAGCAAAAACTGCAGTGCCACTGCCGCGCATGTTTTCATTGTTGGGCCTGGGTTGATGATCATGTCTGGTGGGGCTCTGGCTGGCAGTGGCCGTTTAAGCTGGCCAATCGCCATATTGGGTGGGGCAGGTGCAACGATTACATGGCTCATCTTTAGGAGCGTCAGGCGTGACAAGGTTCGGACCTACAGCACCAAAGAATTTCCCATTCGGGTGAGATAGGGCTACCCGTGCAGCAACCAAACCATGAGTATCACAATGAGTGAAGTAATAGTTAGGAAAACCACCCTTCTCCAAAATCGAATAACCCGATTATGGTGAACCATCTTCTGACGAATTCTTTTCAGCTCCCTTTTGTCGATCTCCACCCTCCGTATCTCTTTCTTCTTTTCAAAGCCACTCAGCTTGTCTTTCTGGAGGTACTTTCTCTTGCGAAGAAGCTGACGATTCTCCTTGATGATCTGATTCATTAAAAAAGCAAACCCTGATCCCATATTTCATATACGGGTATTCACATCCTAGAGATTGCCAACAAAAGTTAAATCGTACACCACGCGGGGAGGATAGACCAAGCGCAGAACAAAATTTGGGTCATTTTGAAAATTCATCGATGAAAATGATTGGTTTATCGATAAATAATCTACTTTCGCGGGCTTAAAACACTAACGAACGATATGTACTACTACATCAAAATGCTGGTCATCGCCATGGGAATCGCGGGATTAGCAAGCGGCCAAAGCGTTGATTTTGCATACGGCCAAGGATTTCATTTTGGCAAATACAACCAATCTGGAACTTATAATTCCGGATCTCTGTACTTTATTCCGGATCCAGATTATTCGTCAACAGATTACCAGGTTCAGATTCCAAAATCATTTCAAAGTGAGTCTTTCATGATCAGTGGAATTGTTCCCGTTGCTTCCAGAATTGGAATCAGAGCAACGGCCTGCTATCAAAAAAACAACCAGTATATACTTACGGAAGAGCAAACCTATAAGTACTACGATCACGCACATAAAAGTTTTGGTCTGAACGTAGGTGTGAGCTACACCTTCATCAACAAGCCTGGTATTCGTGTTTCAGGTTTCTATCAGCGTGGAGTTGATCATGTTGATTTTGGCTTGGAGAATCTTAGTCCATTTCAGCAAGCGTGGTTGCGCAGTTGGGGAATGAAAGGTTTTGCTATGTCGCACACACTTGGAGCTGAAGCAGAATTTGCCGTTTCCGAGCATGTTTCCATATCGTTCCAGTTAAGGTACCACGGGTACAATTATTCTTACAGCAACAATACGACCACTGGATTGAATTTTAAGAAGATCGACAACCAACTGGCACCTGGAATTTCAATGAGATACCATTTCGGCAAAGCAAAACTTGTAGAGATCGATCAAGAGGAGGATTACTTCGAAGCTGACGATAAGCAGTAGATTTCAGACCGCTGAATAGGCCAAAAAGGCTAACTTTGGCGCATGTCAGGAGTTACTACACTTAGCGATTTCATACAGGAAAGACAGGAAGCATTTCCCTACGCTACAGGAGAACTGAGTGCATTGCTCAGAGACATTGAACTCGCATCTAAAATCGTAAACAGCCAGGTCAACAAGGCCGGATTGGTTAACATACTGGGTGCCGTTGGTTCTGAGAACGTGCAGGGTGAAGAACAGCAAAAGCTGGATGTATTCGCCAATGAGCAGTTCATCAATGCTTTTAAGAACGGTGGCGAAGTAGCCGCCATTGCTTCTGAAGAGGAAGATGACATTCTGGTTTTCGAGGATGACATCGCCAGGAAGGGTAAATACATTGTTGCATTTGACCCACTGGATGGATCCTCGAATATTGATGTCAATGTTTCTATTGGAACGATCTTTTCGATCTATAGAAAGATCAATGAGATCCCTGACAAGTCAGACTTCTTCCAAGGAGGAAATGCCCAGGTTGCGGCTGGTTATGTGATATACGGTTCATCTACAATGCTGGTTTATACCACAGGGCATGGTGTAAACGGATTCACACTCGACCCATCGTTAGGTGTATTCTGCCTTTCACACCCTGATATCAAAACTCCTGATACAGGTAAGATATACTCTATCAACGAAGGAAACCTGGAACACTATCCGGAAGGTGTGAGGCAATATGTACATGATTGCAAGCTCAATGATCCAGAAAGAAATACGCCCTACTCTGCAAGATATATAGGTAGTATGGTTGCAGATCTGCATAGAAACCTGATCAAGGGTGGTGTGTTCATCTATCCCGAATCTGATAAAGCCCCTAACGGAAAACTCAGGTTACTGTACGAGTGTAATCCGATGGGATTCATTGTGGAACAGGCAGGTGGTAAAGCCAGTACAGGAACGGGCGCTGTTATGGATCTGGAAATGAAGGAACTTCATCAACGCACACCGATTGTTGTTGGTTCCACTCAAATGGTGGAAGACGTAGAAGCTTATATCAGGAAGCATGCATCTGTGGAAGCTTAGATTTCTCTTACTTCTTATTCCAGGTATGGTTCTCGGACAAGAGCCTGAGAAGATCGAATACCCGACTGTACATTCAATAGAACTTGTTGGCGATTCAGGCTATTACTCCAGGATGGCTGGTTGGTACGATGCTGACAAAACCCAGAAAGCATTCGAAATGAACTTTATGGGAAGCAGGCAATCAGGCGTTACCAGGATCTACCGTGAAGATGGCACGCTGGAGAAGCGGGCGATCTTTGGCAATGGAGTGCTTCATGGTGAGATCACCCACTATGACAGACAAGGAAAGATCACGCTCAAAGGGAAGTACAAAGAAGGCATCAAGCATGGTTTCTGGTCTTATAAGTTGGAGGACTGTTACGGGAAGTACAAGAAAGGACTCAAAGTGAAGAAATGGAAATGTGGATGCGCAAGTGGTGAATGTAAAGTAACCAAGTACAGAAAGGGACAACCGCTAACGCCTAAAGTAAAAAAGAACCCGCCTACCAAACAGGCAGGGAAATCTTAGTGAGCCGGGCTGTTCCATTTCTTAAAGCGCTTCTCCTCCCCATACACGTACTTATAATTGCCCACGTTGAAATCCCCACTTCTTTCCTCGTACTGACCACCCAATGTTTCGGCAAGAAGTAATTCTGCATGCGCCCAAAAAGAGATCCAACTCTCTGGTTCACGGTAATCATGCTTCTCTTCGGGATAGTAGAAATAAGTAATGTCCTTTCCTGCCGCGTGCATTGCACGAGCCATAGTATCTGATTGGAACTGGGGAACACGCTCATCCTTTGTGCCAGTCGTGAGCAATAAGGGCGCCTTGAAGTCCTTCACATAAGACAACGGTGAATGGCTCTTCAGCATTTTTAGATCAACCGGATCAAATACCTGCCCAACCATGGTACCCCACAACTGATCTTGCCCGGATCGGAGATTGCCGAAACTCACCAGGTCTGACAATCCATACATGGCTAACCCACATTTAAATCTATCAGGTGCCTTCCCCAGGGCATACATGGTTGCATATCCGCCATAAGACCATCCCCACATACCTACCCTATCCTTATTCGTTATCTTCTCATCTACCGCCCAATCAACAATATCGATCAGGTCGTTGTGCATATTACCTCCAAACTGTTTAACCGACTTGTTCACTACCTCCTTACCCAAACCACTGGTTCCCCTGAACTCCGCCACGATTACCACATATCCTCGGTTGGCCAGCAATTGATAATTCCGCCAAAAGAAATACGTATTCCATTGAACGATGCCAACCCATGGCCCGCCATGCACGTACAACACTGTTGGCATTGGTTTATCCGGAATGCCATCGTTGTTCTTATCAGATCCGGAAGGTAGATAGACATGCACAGGAAACTTCAAGCTATCTCTTGTAGTAACCACATGTGCTTTTCTGCTCGCTAGTTTCTCTCCCTCCAATGCCGGGTAATCCGTACAAATGAATTTGAGTTTTCTGGACTTCATGTTATACACATAGATATTCGATGGCCCTCCCGTAAACTCTCTTACCAGCATCTGAACCCCACCATGTAACCCCTTGTTTGCAACACTGACATCCCCTTTTACCTTTTCATCCAGGGCTTTTAACGATTGGTTAACGATGTCACTTACTGCTACATATTTCCTTTGCGTTTCCGCATATAGCGATACAACAGAAGTTGGAATTCCGGTTTCAGAATCGATGGAAGCCCCGAAAGGAAGAATATCAGCTACCTCTGAACTGGCAAGCTCTGTGAGCTTCTCCTTCTTCACATCCAGGCTGTACAGTTTAGCCTTATCAGAGTCAACATTAGACGTGAGGTAGACAATCTTACCATCTGCACCCACGGAGATGATCTTTGTAAATCCACCAAGGAACATATCCATACCAAAGGAAGAGCCATGTACCGCCTTCCATCCTTTCTTTTCACCATGGTAGGTCAGAATATTGGTTCCTCCCTGCCCGTTTGGCTCACTGCTCGCCACCAGATTTCCCTTCGCATCATACCAACACTTAGCATGCGGCTGCGGCTTGTGCATCAGTTTCCACTTTCGTTCCAGCAGCTCGTAGCGATAGATTCCCGATTCTTCGGACTTCTCCGCAGTGATGCTCACCATGAACTTTCCAGTTAACCACAATGGTGTTGATACCATCTTGACCGATTCGGCTTTAACAGGAAGCTCTATCTCAGAAATTACCTTCTGCTTAGCACTAAGCATGCTGGACTTCACCCAGTGCAATTTCTTACCCGAGGTAAAAAACAGTCCGTTGGTTATCAGCTCCCACGAGGTGACTTTCTCTTTGGGTTGTATCTCATACTGCTTAGCAGGTTCGCTAATAACACGGTAATAGAAGCTGTTGTCTTTAGCACTTCGATATACTACCCATCGAAACAGATCATCCGTTCGATGATCAGAATACTCAATTCCCTTGAAGAATCTTGTACGCCTAATCAGCGCATTATCCTGAGCAACGGACACGATGCTTAACAGGAAGCTAACTATTACTACGGCTTGTTTCATTGCAACTAAGTTACCCTACCGCAAGAACTGTGCAAGAGTTATATGATGAGTGGTAAAACAACAATGCCACGGTTCGGTGGGTCGAACCAGTGGCATTGAAATTCGGTTGTATTACAACCTTGACCTGTTCTTAAACTCTACTTCTCTGAAAATTACTCTACTGTATTGTACGTCTGGTGCAGGTTAAGTTGCAACGAGTTCAGCATCGGTTCAGGAATAAAAGGAAAGGCCACCCCGCACTCAGGGGTGGCCACTACTAAACCTAACGTGGGTAAACTATGGGGTTTAGATTCCTAAAGCCGCTTTAAGGTCTTTTGGTGTCTTGATACTCGCGGTAACCTCTTTCATTTTGAAGGTTACTTTCTGATCAACACCATCACCTACAGCCTGTTTAAATTCTTTGGGATTGATCATGAATACGCGCTTGTCTTTCGTAAAAAGAAGAAACGCGTTCTTACCATCAGGGTTGCACTGAACCACATCCGGATGAAAGCTAAAAGCACCATTGTAATTCAGATCAATCACATTAGCGACATGTGCCTTCTTGATCTCTTCACCCTTCTCATCTACATATTTTGGAACAAGCGCCAGGACCTTACCCAACCTGTAGATCTGATCGCAGTTGTATACACCGAAATCTTTGCAGTTCAATCCTTTGACCAATTTGGGATACGTATGTCCGGCATCTGCTCCCGCTGCTAACAACGTAGCCCTGGTACCTTCGCGGGCCACAGGCTTCTGATTTATGGCTTCCGGAATAAATCTTGGTTGCTCAAATCTACTTCCCGGCTTCACCCAGAGGCCATTCCGGTATGTACGGAACGAAAAGCCATCCCAATGCGCATTTGGTCTGTGCGCTCCTGTGATCATTTTGCGAAAAACGCGGTCGCATTTCTCCTTTACCTTCACGCACTGCGTTGCTGGGTCTTCGGAAATCACAAGACTGTCCACCATCTTCAAGTCTCCCTTCTTGATGAACTGGTAAACCTTCCATGCAGGGTTGTTTAACTTAAGATGGCACTTATCCTCTCCAATGGGTCTGCAGTCCGTTCTCCAAACCCAGAACCCCATTTTGTTGTTGTCGGTTACCTTGATGAATTTCCATCGGGTTAGTCTTTTGCGTTGTCCTCCTCTCACCGCCAATTCATTAGGCCGATCATTTCCATTCTTCCGTTTAAAATTCACCTTGTTTAACTCATCCCAAGAACCATCTTCATCCTTCATCTGATAGAACGCCACCCCATCGTCTGGTGCTGTAGCATCAAAGTCTACCGTAATAGGCTTTTGCAGTTTGAGTTCCTTACCGTTTTGCATTGCGCGAAGCTCGAACATCCCATTGGAGCTGAAATTGTAATCGCCATCCACGCCATTGTATGTCATAGGAATACCTGATAAGGCAATGTCTGCCTGGTTTCGGAATTCTCTGTACTTCAGTTCATATGACCCTTCTACCGGTGATCCATCTGCGTTCACCACCGCATACGCGGGAACACTGATCTTACTTCCATTCGCTCCCTGAATGGTTTGGCCAGCACTGTTATCTATCTTGAATACATCAAAGGGAACTGTCAGACCCATCAGGTGCTTCATCACCTTTCGGTAGTCTATACCATCACGGAAGTACACCGCGAAGCCATGAAAAAATCCTTTAGCTTCTTCTGCACTTGTTGCACCCGTTTGCTCTACAACCTGCCATGTTGGATCGTAATCCTGCACAGAGGGATAGGTTGCCAGAAGATTGTCAACACGTTTCTTGTTCAACGCGTCTTGATCAAAGTCTTCTGCCTCCTTATAGGAAGTATAAACCAGGTCAATATGTGTAACTGATTTTCCAAAGAGCTTTGATCTAATGTCTGCCTCATTCACCATAGAATTGTTAAATCCCGTTGGGATCAGCAGGCATTGGCCTTTCTTTGTTTGATACTTGGTGACCCGATCTTTTCCCTTCAAAACTGGAGGTGGGTCAGCAATAAGTTGAATATTCCAGAGTAGCAGCGTCAGTAGTGTAATGATCGTTCTGTTCATCTCTTTTAGTTTTTACACGTTACGCTCTGTTATATGTAACACGAATTGTTGAATTCGTTACATTTGCGCCCCATGCTTGATGCGGTAACGCAGGCATACCAACGCTCTGAGCGCGTTGACACCATTCTTCAAAAACTTGAAGAAGAGGGTAAGCTATGTCTAAAAGGTTTATCCGGCTCCCTTCCCTCCTTGTATGCTTTGGCTGTTTTCTCAAAGACTGAGCGAACCATTTTGCTGGTGGTTGACGATAAGGAAGAGGCAGCTTATACGGTCAATGATTTGGAGAATTTCATTGACAAAGAGCAACTCGTTTACTTTCCGAATACTGGTAGGAGACCTTATGACATTGAGGAGGTTGATAATGCCAACGTACTACTGCGTACGGATGCCATCAAGAAACTTGGAGATCGAAAACCCCGCATCATTGTCTGTTATCCGTCATCGCTATCCGAACAGGTAGTAAGTACAAAGACACTTGTTTCAAAATCGGTTACGGTCAGAAAGGGGGATCAACTCGACCTGGATTTTATAAACGAGTCTTTATATGAGCTGGATTTCGAGCGAGTGGATTTCGTAACCGGTCCTGGACAGTTTGCTATCAGAGGAGGGATCATTGATGTTTTCTCGTTTGGTTCAGAAGATCCTATTAGAATAGACCTTTTCGGAGATGAGGTGGAAGGAATCAAGGTCTTTGATGCTGGTACGCAGCTCAGCAAGAAGTCGCTGGAAGAAGTGGTGATTGTCCCCAACCTTAGCCAGGATTTCTCCATCCAGGACAGAACTTCTCTGATCAACTTCCTGGGAAGCGATCTGATCTGCATGTTCAGGAATGTGAAGCTTTCGCTGGATGTACTCAAAAACCTTTACGAGAAGGCTGAAGAAGCGAAAGTGAGTAAACCTGACGAGGTGAGGTTCTCAGAACCAGACAAGTTGTTCGTAAGTGATGTTCAACATCAGTTGGACTTGCAAGACCGAAAGGTAATCGAGTACGGACCTGAGAATTTCTTCGATGCAAGGGAGATTGAATTGAGAAGCACACCTCAACCTTCCTTCAACAAGAACTTTGAATTACTAAACAATAATCTGGCGCAACTGCACACAAAGGGTATTCGCACCTGGCTTTGTTCTGACAATGAAAAACAGCTTGATCGCCTTAGTACGATTCTGGAGGACATTGGAAATCACACCCCATTCAATACAACGCAAATAAATATCCATGATGGTTTTATAGACCATGATCATGGTATTGCCATCCTAACGGATCACCAGATTTTCAATCGGTACCATCGTTTCAAATTGCGCGATTCTGTCAAGAAAGCGCATCAGGCGATGACCTTAAAGGAGTTGAACAAACTTCAGAAAGGAGACTTCGTGGTACACATCGACCATGGTGTTGGAGAGTTCAGCGGACTCCAGAAATTAGACGTACAAGGAAAACAACAGGAAGCCATTCGGTTAACCTATAAAAATGGCGACATCCTTTACGTAAGTATATACTCACTGCACAAGATCAGTAGGTATACAGGAAAGGAAGGTACTGCGCCCTCCCTCGACAAGCTGGGAGGTAAAGCATGGCAAAAGGCGAAGCAGAAAACAAAATCTAGTGTCAAGAAGATCGCCTTTGACCTGATCAAACTGTATGCTGAACGCAAAGCAAAAAAGGGATTTGCTTTTAGTCCGGATAACTACCTTCAACACGAACTAGAGGCTTCATTCCTTTACGAGGATACCCCCGACCAATACAAGGCCACTGTTGCCGTGAAGAAAGACATGGAAGCTGAAGCGCCCATGGATAGATTGATCTGCGGAGATGTTGGTTTCGGTAAAACTGAAATTGCCATTCGAGCTGCCTTCAAAGCAGTGTGCGACAGTAAGCAAGTGGTTATCCTGGCCCCCACTACCATCCTAACACTTCAACATTACCATACTTTCAAAAAGCGAATGGAGGGGATGCCGTGTACGGTTGATTACATCAATCGCTTCAAATCTAGAAAGCAGCAAACCGAAACACTGAAGAAACTCGAAGCAGGAGAAATAGACATCATCATTGGGACACACCGATTGGTTGGTAAGGATATCAAGTTCAAAGATTTGGGATTGCTGATCATTGATGAGGAACAGAAGTTTGGCGTTTCTGTCAAAGACAAGCTTAAGACCCTTAAGGTGAACATGGACACGCTCACTTTGACGGCAACTCCAATACCACGCACACTGCAGTTCTCAATGATGGGTGCAAGAGACCTTTCCGTAATCAACACTCCTCCACCCAACCGGCAACCTGTGGAGACAGAACTGAAGACCTTTCATGAGGTAACGATTCGAGATGCAATTATGTATGAGGTGGAGCGCGGTGGACAGGTGTTCTTTGTACATAACCGTGTTCAGAATATTGAAGAGGTGGCCGGCATGATACAACGCTTATGTCCAGACGTTCGTGTTCTGATTGCGCATGGTCAAATGAAGGGAGAGGATCTTGAGGCAAGGATGATCGACTTCATTGAAGGCAGGTATGACGTGCTGGTTTCCACAACCATCATTGAATCTGGTCTCGATATTCCCAATGCCAATACCATCATTATTAACCAAGCACATATGTTCGGGTTGAGTGATCTGCATCAAATGAGAGGAAGGGTTGGCCGTTCGAACAAGAAGGCCTTCTGCTATCTATTGGCACCGCCAATGTCTACACTTACCCCAGAAGCAAGAAAACGCTTGAATGCAATAGAACAATTCTCAGATCTGGGCAGTGGTTTCCAGATTGCCATGAGGGACCTGGACATCAGGGGTGCTGGTAACCTGTTGGGTGGGGAGCAGAGTGGCTTTATCTCGGAGATAGGATTTGACACTTACCAGAAAATTCTCAACGAAGCCATTCAGGAACTAAAGGAAAATGAGTTCAAGGATTTATATGCAGAGGAAATGGCAACAACGGATGTATATGTCAATGAAACTGCCATAGAAACCGATCTTGAGGTGATGATTCCGGATAGCTATATGTCTAATATAGCCGAGCGACTTGGATTCTATAAAGATCTGGATGCAGCAGAGAGTGAAAAGGAATTGGAGCAATTGGAATATACCATGGTAGATCGCTTCGGTCCGGTACCCCAATCTACCCAGGAATTATTCAACCTGATCCGACTACGATGGATGGCTAAGGACATGAACTTTGAAAAGGTAATGCTGAAGAACAGGAAGCTTTTCTGCTACTTCGTTTCGAAACCTAATTCCCCTTACTATCAAACCGCACAGTTCACCACAGTGCTGGCATATATTCAAGCCCATCCAAATCAAGTAAGATTGAGAGAAAAGAATGACAAGCTCTCACTCGCATTCGACAACATTCGAAGTATTGAACAAGCGGTTGCAGTGCTACAACCTATTTTCAATTCGCTTCGGAAGGCAGACGAAACTGTTCAGGATTCTGCACCATCACCTCCTTCTCAGCCTTAGGGGCGGTGGCCACCTTCATAGGGCGGTCCTGCTCCTGAACCAACAAGAAGGGCTCATCCCTTAAGGATAAGTTACGCTGCCATATTTCCACTATAACCGCAATCATCTACGTCTAGGGGTTTTCAAAAAACTTTCCAAGTGGGGTGTTTAAACCCTGGGCAATCGCAATGATCGTATCCAAACCTGGATTCACCTCACCACGCTCAATCCTACCAATCTGACTAGGTGCTTTCCCAATCGCATACGCCAGACTTTCCTGAGTAAGGCCAGCCATAAGCCTATACTTTCGAACATTCTTCCCGAAGATCCCGCGATCCATAATTAGCAAATCACACGATTAAGAAGACGGAAGACAAGAGCAGATTTGCGCTTTTTGTCATTTTTTATTCGCATATGTGTTTGATAACTAGCTTTTTATATATATGTTATATATGAAATGGTTGTTTACCCTGCCGGTGAGCAATAATTCAATAACTACCCGGTTTTACCCCTATGAATCGCACTTTAGGAATAGTATTTCTATTCCTTCTTACAGGTTGTAAAAAGGAAGGCCCTACACCCCTTCACGATACAGAAGGAACCATTGTAACCAGAAGTTTCGGTGGTTCACAGGACGATATTGCTATGGACGTCCAGGTATTGGATCAAAGAATATACCTGCTTGGGAATACGCAAAGCTATGGAGCCGGTCAAACCGATATACTACTGACCTGCTATACCCTTTGGGGTGAGCAGCTCTGGTACAAAACCTATGGCGGATCGTTGCAGGATGAAGCCATCCATCTGCACGTTACATCAGATAAAGGCTTAATCATCACAGGGTCCTCAGATAATGGTACCACAAGAGATGGTTACATCATTAAAGTGGATACGGATGGAAACATCTTGTGGGATAGAACGTTGGACAAAGGTTTCGATGAGGAACTCTCTGGTTGCGTTGAGGACAATGGGTTCCTGTATTTCAATGGGAATCAAACCCAGGGTACCAACGCAGATATGTGGTTACTGAAGACGGATCTGACTGGCAATGAAGTGTGGTCAAAAAACTATGGCGGTACTTTTGATGACAAGGGAAGACATGTAATCAAGGCTGTTAACGGGAATCTTCTTTCATGGGCAATGACCTACAATTATGGTCAGGGCGACAGGGAGGTGTGGCTTTTTGAATTCAATCAGAATGGAGATTCTGTTACCTCAACAACCATAGGCACACCTGCCTATGAGCAACCTGGAAATATGCTTGTTACCAATGACGGAAACTACCTGTGTTCTTATCATACAGCAGGTTCAGACCCTACCCACGACCTCGCTGCACATTTGCTCGATCCTTTGTACCAGGATGTATGGAAAATAGATACGGGTACTGTTGCACATGAAGGTGGGGAGGATGTTTGCGAAACCCCTTCAAGCTATATTGCATTTGGCAATCAGGGGAATTTCGGAAGCAGCCTCAGTGATATATACCTTCTTTTCACAGACAAGAATGGCACTCCTCAAAAGACACAAACACTCAGCATGCCTGGTGAACAATGGCTGAAAGCAGCTTCGTACCAGAATGGATGGTTGTACATGGCGGTTTCTGACAACCAGGGTTCGAACTACGACCTGATGTTAGTGATGATGAAGATTTAATTCTTATCGTTTAACAACTTTCAGCGTAAATGTCGGTCGGTAAGAATTCGTAATGTGAATCACAACAACATGCCTACTTGCTCCTCATAGCATCTACCGGAGCCAGATTCGCTGCAAAAGATGCTGGAATGATTCCTGAAAGCAAACCAATAATTGAGGAAATCGAAATACCGAGAACGATGTTTGATAGGCTCATGTAGATCTCCATATCGATCATCGCATCTGCCAGGAGCGAGAGTAGATAAACACTCAATAATCCTATACCACCTCCAAATAAACAAAGGAACACTGATTCGAAAAGGAATTGAAGCATAATGAATATGTTCTTCGCTCCTATTGCCTTTTGGATGCCAATTTGGGCGGTTCGTTCCTTCACACTTACAAACATGATATTGGCCACATTGAAGCCACCAACAAAAAGAGAGAACACGCTCATCACCCAACCTATCTGAGTCAACAACTGAAACAGGGAGTCAAACCCAGCCGAAAGCATACTGGTTTCATTCAATGCAAAATTGTCGTCTGCCTTTGGTTTCAATTTTCTGATGGAACGCATCACACCGGTAAGTTCATTCTTCAAAGCTTCATTACTTACACCTTCTTTGGCTTTCACCATAATGAAAGGGTTCGCATTGGGGCCTGTGAAATCGATCATCGATTTCATAAATCCTACCGGAACTATCACCTGCTTATCAATGGAATTACCCAATACACTCTCACCCTCGCGTTTCAGCATACCAATAACCTCCAGGCGTTTGCCTTCAATAGTAATGGTCTGTCCAATAGGGTTAACAGCGCCAAAGAGTCCTACTGAAACTGCTTCTCCAAGAATAGCCACGGGTCTTCCCGATGTACTTTCGGCATGAGAGAAGTACCTTCCAAACCTAAAGTCCAATTCCTTAATCCGGTCATAATCCTGAGAAACAGCAATGATCTGTACACCTTCGATAGCGTTGTTCGCATGCTTCACAGTTCTTACCATGTCTATGTGAAAGCAGGCGGCATCCGCAAGGGTTAAGGACTTTTGCAATAACCGCAATTCCTTCATCTCTGCCTGTGGTCGTTTCCAATACTTCCACCACGGATAATCACCCCCAAAAGCCCAGGGCCATTTCTGAACGAAGACCACATCATCTCCTAATGATTCAATATTGTCTCTGATGTTTCTTTCGAGAGAATCTACCAGCGTAAGGATGGCAATAATGGCAAAGATACCTATGGTGATGCCCAGCAAAGAGAGTAAAGTCCTCAACTTATTTTCACGCAGTGAGTGCCACGCAAAGGCCAGGCTCTCGCGCACAACTCTTAAGTATATTCCAATGCCTTTTACCACTGGGTTTTAAACAAACTGTATCAGTTATCAACAAAGGTACAATTAAGGGAACAAGCGTTATGGTCACGCGGTTCAAAGTTGTTAAAATTGTACCCTCACAAAAGCATGCAGATGAGCCAGTTAAAGAAGGTGCAAAGCGCCTTGATTTCGGTTTTTCATAAGGAGGGACTAGAACCTATCATAGAACAGTTGAAGACGCATGGTGTGACCATTTACTCAACTGGCGGAACACAGACTTACATTGAAGGATTAGGTGCAGAAGTGCACGCTGTTGAGAACCTGACAAGCTATCCATCCATTCTGGGCGGCCGCGTAAAAACGCTCCACCCTAAAGTTTTTGGAGGTATTCTGGGAAGAAGGGAATTACAGGAGGATATAGCGCAGCTTGAAGAATATGAGATCCCGGAGATTGACCTGGTTATTGTCGACCTTTACCCTTTTGAGGAAACAGTGGCTTCCGGTGCAGAGGAGCAGGCCATCATCGAGAAGATCGATATTGGTGGTATCTCTCTGATCAGGGCGGCAGCGAAAAACTACAAAGATGTGGTGATCGTCCCTTCCAAAGATCAGTATAGCGCTTTGGCCAAAGTGCTTGAAGAAAAGCAAGGGCATACAGATAAGACAGACAGAAAGTGGTTTGCGAAATGGGCATTTGAAGTATCATCACATTATGACACAGCTATCTTCAATTACTTCGATGATGATGAAGTGCCGCTGCTGAAGCTGAGCGAATCAGAATCCAAGACACTCCGGTACGGTGAGAACCCGCATCAGAATGCTGCGTTCTTCGGACCATTATCAGACATGTTCGATCAGCTTCACGGAAAGGAACTTTCCTACAACAACCTTCTGGATGTTGACGCAGCGGTGAATCTGATAGCAGAGTTTGATGTATCGAACGGGGCAACATTTGCAATCCTGAAGCACAACAACGCTTGTGGAGTCGCCACAAGGTCTACCGTTGAGCAAGCTTACGCAGATGCGTTAGCGGGCGATCCGGTATCTGCCTTTGGAGGTATTCTCATCACTAATGTTACCATCAATGGTGCGGCAGCTGCGTTGATCAATGACCTTTTCTGTGAGGTGGTTATCGCGCCAGGATATGAAGATGAAGCACTTGTAACCCTCAAGGAAAAGAAGAACAGGATCATTCTTGTGCAAAAACCTTGTGGTATGGATACCAAAACTGTTCGTACTGCGTTGAACGGTTATCTGGTTCAGGACAAAGACCTGCAATCAGAAACGGAATCCGATTTCACGGTAGTAACAACTGAGGTTCCCACCGATGAAGCGAAAAAAGATCTTGTATTCGCGAGCCGTCTCGTGAAACAAACAAAATCCAATGCGATCGTCCTTGCCAGGAATGGACAACTTCTGGCAAGCGGTACCGGACAAACATCACGTGTTGATGCGTTGAGACAAGCAATCAAGAAGGCGAAGTCGTTTGGCTTTGAACTTGAAGGAGCTGTTATGGCTTCAGATGCTTTCTTCCCTTTTCCGGATTGTGTAGAGATCGCACATGGGGAAGGAATTAAATATGTGGTTCAACCAGGAGGGTCCATAAAAGATCAGGAATCCATTGATTACTGCAACGCCAACGGAATGGCTATGGTAACTACCGGGGTGAGGCACTTTAAACATTGACAGGAATTTTTCCGTACATTAAAACAGAGGAAGAAGTAAATGGGAGTATTCGGTTTTTTAACGCAGGAGATTGCAATTGACTTAGGTACTGCGAACACGTTGATCATCCACAACGATAAGGTTGTGGTGGATGAACCATCTATCGTTGCGCAAGACCGAATGACCGGAAAAATCATTGCCGTTGGCAAGGAAGCTATGCAGATGCATGGCAAAACCCATGAAGACATCAAAACGATCCGTCCGCTGAAGGATGGTGTGATCGCAGATTTCCATGCTGCTGAGCACATGATCCGTGGGATGATCAAAATGATGACCAATAAGAAGCAATGGTTCACCCCATCGCTTAAAATGGTGATCTGTATTCCCTCTGGTATTACGGAAGTTGAAAAACGAGCAGTAAAGGATTCTGCTGAGCATGCTGGCGGCAAAGAAGTTTACCTGATCCATGAACCGATGGCTGCCGCCATTGGTATCGGTATTGATGTTCTGGAACCAATGGGTAACATGATCATTGATATCGGTGGAGGTACTTCCGAAATTGCTGTAATTGCCCTGGGAGGTATTGTGTGTGATAAGTCAATTCGTGTAGCCGGTGACGATTTCACTGCTGACATCGTAGACTACATGAGAAGGCAACACAACCTGCTGATCGGAGAGCGTTCGGCAGAGCAGATTAAGATCGAGGTTGGTTCCGCGCTTCCTGAAATTGATAATCCACCCCAGGACTTTGCGGTTCAGGGTAGAGACCTGATGACGGGTACGCCAAAAGAGATTCAGGTATCGTACACGGAAATAGCCCACGCCTTGGATAAGTCGATTTCCAAAATTGAGGAAGCAATCCTCAGTGCACTGGAGATGACACCACCCGAACTTTCTGCAGACATATACAGAACGGGTATTTACCTGGCGGGTGGTGGATCGTTGCTGAGAGGGCTAGACAAGCGAATCTCATTGAAGACTAAGCTCCCCGTTCACGTGGCTGAAGATCCTTTGAGAGCGGTTGCCCGTGGAACCGGAATTGCCTTGAAGAATGTGCAAAGTTTGCCATTCCTAATAAAGTAACAGATATAGACAGGGCTGAATGCGGACCCTATTTCAACTCATTAGCAAATATCACTTTGCGCTGTTGTTCCTGCTCTTTGAGTTGGTAGCGCTCGGTATCCTTGTCCGCTATAATTCCATTCAACGCACTTCATTCCTCAGTAGTTCAAATGCTGTTTTTGGTTCTATCTACAACGCCAAGCATGAGGTTGGGCAATACTTTGGGTTAACGGAAGAGAACCGGAAGCTCCAGGAAAACAACGAGGCCCTATTGAATCAAAGTAGATACGCGATGACCAAAGTTTTCGGTGACCGCGTAATGGTGAATGACACACTCTATAGCCAACAATACGTTTTCATAAGTGCCGAGGTGGTCAACATCACAACCAACAAACAGAAGAACTTTATTACCATCGATAAAGGCACCATGAATGGTATTGACGTTGGCATGGGTGTAATGTCAGATCAAGGAATTGTTGGTATCGTAAACAGTGTAAGTGGCAATTTCGCGACCGTACTACCGTGCATTCATATTGATTCGAAAATCAGCGCCAAACTTGGCAAGAACGACTTCTTCGGCTCACTGGTATGGGATGGCAAGGATGCGGCATTCGGCCAGCTGATAGATATGCCCAGTTACGCATTCCCGAAGGTTAATGACAACGTGGTTACATCAGGTTTTTCTGCAATCTTCCCTAAGGGACTTCATGTGGGTAAAGTAACTGAAGTGGTGAAGCCAGATGGGGAAAACTTCTACGAGCTGAAGATCGAAATGGGAACATCCTTCGGTTCGCTGTCAAAGGTTTACGTGATCAAGAACTTCCGGAAAGATGAACAGAAGGAACTCGAAAAAGCGCTAGAGGATGACGGGAATGATTAATCTCTTGAAATACGCGGCCCCGTTCTTCATCCTGATCATGCTTCAGGTGCTGTTCCTGGATAGGATTGATCTCGGAACATACATCGTTCCACATATCTACATCCTATTCATCATGACCCTTCCTACAGAAATGCGAGGGTGGCTTACGTTAGTAATCGGCTTTGGCTTAGGGATGATGATCGACATTTTTTCCAGTACTCCAGGTATGCATACATCGGCCACTTTGCTATTGGTCTTCTGCAGAAAGTTCTTGCTACAGTTCATGGCACCAAGAGAAGGGTACGAATTTGGTACACGACCAACCATAGCCCACATGGGCTTTCTATGGTTTGCCATGTATGCAGGCATCTTAACATTTGTTCATCATTTCTTCCTGTTCTTCATTGAATTGTTCCGGCTTTCCGGTTATGGAGATATGCTCCTACGCGTTTTGGCGAGCACAGCATTTAGCCTTGTGATCATGTTGGCCCTGCAGTTCTTTGACCCAATCGACAAGGCCAAATGAGCACCAGGCTGGAGTCAAGAAAATTTATCATTGCCGGTATATTCCTGGTAGTAGGGCTGATCTTCGTTATTCGCCTTATGAAGGTTCAGCTGTTCTCAGACGAATACAAGATGTATGCTGAGAATAATTCGATCCGAAAGATTACACAATATCCTGCACGTGGGGTCATCTTTGATCGCAATGGCGAGTTACTTGTAACCAACGAAGCGGCATACGATCTGATGGTTGTACCTAAACAGGTGGAAGGTATTGATACGGCTGGCTTCTGTAAGTTGATGGAGATTGACAGGGAAACCTTCGACAAGAAGATAGCCACAGCCGCGAAATACGGGAAGAACAGGCCTTCTCCCTTCCTTAAGGAAATTTCAGCCAAGCAATACGCACGTGTCCAGGACCAGTTGTTCAAATACTCCGGATTCTATATCCAAACCAGGACACTGAGATACTATCCCAACGATTGTGCCCCTCACCTACTGGGATACATTGGAGAGGTGAGTGCAAGGTTTCTGGAGTTGGACACCACTGATTACTACCGGTCTGGTGACTACACAGGACTCAATGGTATTGAGCGGAGTTATGAAAAACAACTGCGAGGCGAGCGTGGGGTGAAGAACATTCTTGTTGACGTACACAACAATGAGAAAGGGGCATACCTTGGAGGGAAATTGGATACTGCCGGTGTAAGCGGGTATGACCTCGTATGTACCATTTCGGTACCGCTACAGCAATATGCTGAAAAGCTTATGCAGAACAAGCGAGGCAGTGTAGTGGCCATTGAACCCAAGACGGGTGAAATTCTGACACTGGTTTCGGCACCAGCCTATGATCCTAACTTGCTGGTAGGTCGTGAGCGTGCCAAGAACTTTGTTGGACTACAGAACAATGACTCATTAAGACCGCTGTTCAATCGTGCACTTCAGGCCCAATATCCTCCGGGAAGTATCTTCAAACTCGTGCAGGCACTCATCGCTTTGGAGGAGGGAGCTATCACCCCGGAATCTGGTTTTGCCTGTAATAAATCTCTGGTAGGGTGTCACAACCATCCATCTGCATCGAGTGTGCAAAGGGCCATTCAGTTTAGTTGCAACCCATATTTCTACAGGGTCTATCAACGGTTGCTGGATAGGAATCTAGACAAGAACATGTACGAGGATTGCGCACTAAGTTTAGACCGTTGGAAAGAGCATGTGCGAAGTTTCGGCTTTGGTAAGAACATTACACTGGACCTGCCTAATGCCAAACGGGGAAATATCCCAGGCCGGGAGTTCTTCGACAAACGGTACGGGCACCATCGCTGGTTGTTCCAAACTATCTATTCTCTTTCTATCGGACAGGGCGAAGTGGAAACCGTTCCGGTACAAATGGCCAATCTGGCGGCCATCATCGCCAACGAAGGATATTACATTACACCTCACGTAATTCGATCGTTTGGAAAAGATGGTGTGTATACGCCACTACCATTTGAGAAGAACTATACAACGGTTGATAAGAAATTCTATCCACTGGTTAAAGAGGGCATGCGAGCTGTGGTTGAAGAACCTGGCGGCACCGCGAGAAGGGCAAGGATTGACAGTGTTACTGTTTGTGGTAAGACCGGGACCGCCCAAAATCCGCATGGAGAAGACCACAGTGTGTTCATTGCTTTCGCACCTAAGGATGATCCGAAAATCGCGGTCGCAGTATATGTAGAGAATGCAGGTTTTGGAGGCACCTGGGCCGCACCCATCGCAAGTCTTGTTATTGAGAAGTACATGATGGAAATGGGAATTATTGATCGCAAGGAGGTGAATCAGCTCAAGGAAAAGCGAATCCTTGATGCCAATCTATTGAACGTGGAGTGAGAAGGGGGGAACAAATAGTAGGTGGAATAGACTGGATCACCGTGCTCCTTTTCTTTGCACTGGTATTGATCGGTTGGATCAGTATCTACGCTGCCGTTTACAATGAGGAACACGGAAGCATCTTCGATTTCTCTCAACGGTATGGAAAGCAATTGATATGGATTGGAACTGCTGCATTTCTGGCCATACTGATCCTTCTTATAGACTCTAACTTCTATACAACCTTTGCCTTTCCTATATACGGTGTAATGATGCTGGTGCTGCTCCTGGTTCTGGTGGTGGGCACCGAGGTCAACGGTGCTAAATCCTGGTTTCAGATCGGTTCCTTCACCCTGCAACCCAGTGAATTTGGAAAAGTGGCTACCGCCCTTGCGCTAGCCAAATTCCTTAGTACACTGAACATTCGCATAGAGAGTTTTCAAACCAAAGTGATTGCAGGGGCCATCGTTTTACTACCTCCAGCCCTAATCATGCTTCAACCTGACGCAGGGTCCGCATTGGTTTACGCGGCATTTCTATTTGCCCTTTATCGCGAAGGATTGTCGGGAAACATTCTGTTGTTTGGCTTACTGGCGGTCATCATCTTCATTACGACATTGATCTTCGGTCCGCTGCAAATTATCATCGTTGCGTTCTTCGCGTTCATGCTACTCTACAGCCTGAACAAATTCGGATTCAAGCTCGCGCTTGGAAGTGTGGCGAGCTTCACCGTGATACTTATCTGCATCAGTTATTGGGATCTTCCACTTAGCTGGGCGTTATGGGTGATGGTTGGCGCCCTGGCGATACTTGCACTGTACATCGTTGCGAAGAAAGAACTGAAGGGTAAACTCAATCACTTCCTGCTCATAGGTGTATTTGCAGCAGCATGCGGTTTCATTTATAGCATTGACTTTGCATTCAACAACATCCTTAAGGAACACCATAGGACCCGTATCACCGTTCTGCTAGGTGAAGAAGACAAGCTAACCGAGCAGATCGATGGATTAAAACTCTCGCTTCAGGATTCAACGCTCAACGAAACCCAGGTAGCAGAAATCAAGGATCACCTGAGCAGTAAAAAGGAGAGCTTGAAAACGTTGCGAAGCGGAGCCCTCTGGAATATTAAACAATCGCTCATTGCCATTGGCTCCGGTGGGTTCTCCGGGAAGGGGTTCTTGCAGGGAACCCAAACCAAGTTCGACTTCGTTCCTGAACAAAGTACCGACTTCATATTCTGTACGGTTGGTGAAGAGTGGGGCTTCGTAGGAACCTTAATAACCGTTGCACTATTTGTAGCACTGATGCTGCGCATTGTATGGCTGGCCGAACAACAGCGTTCACCGTTTACAAGGATATACGGATACTGCGTGGCATCTATCTTCTTCTTCCACTTCATGGTGAACATTGCCATGACGATAGGGCTAGCACCAGTAATTGGAATTCCCCTTCCTATGATCAGCTACGGAGGCTCCTCGCTGTGGGGTTTCACCATCATGTTGTTCATCTTCCTAAAGTTGGACGCCAACAAGCTGATGGTATTTAGATAAGCAGGCTATTTTTTGTACTCCTCCCCCATGCGCTTGCTTACTGCTTCCAGCAGGGGGAAAATTTCGTTCTGTGTAAGTCTGCCCAGTTTATTGTATTCTTCAACCGCCTGGGGAAACATACGTAACTCCTCCAAACAAAGTGCCAGACCATACCTCCCCAAGACATTTAGCCTGTCCAACTCAATGCTCTTTTCGAGATCGGCCTTTGCTTTCTTCAATTGCTTTTTACCCAGATAGATCAGCCCGCGCTTAGCAAAATCATCTGACAATGAATCGGACTTAATTCTTGTAGTAATACCGGTAATTGTTTCACCATTAACCGGTGTTGCGAGTTTGAACAAGATCGTATCCCGTGCAAGTAAGCAGCTACCGTAAAAAGCATCACATTCTTGAACCATTACAGGGACAAGCTTCTTGGCAAAGTCCTTACCGATCTCCTTTCCTTCCTCATACGTACCACCTATACCTGCCAATTCTTTCTGCACTGCCTTGTGCATAAGAATATCTTCGTTGAAACAATTGACCAGCGCAACATCCACCGTTTGTTTGGCATACTTCTTCGCACACTTGCATGCTGCTTTTGCAACCAGTTTCGTAGACTTATCAGAGACCACATACGTCCCTTGCGCACGTACCATTGGACTGCAAACAACACATAAAAGAAAGGTGCAAACTTTCCAGCTGCACCTTACCTTACTCAATTTCTTCGTTAGCACGTCCATCAATAGAACTTGTGTCTTTCGTCTTTCACACCAGCTTTCTCTTTCAAAGCTTCAAACACGCTATAATCCACACCAGACTCACGTGATTGCTTCAATTGCTGTTTGAATTCTGACATATCCACGCCATCTGTAGGAGGAATGATAGCTTCTTCAATCTTCACCATAAAGATGCCATTGTCTCCCTGAATAGCGATACTGGTTTGTCCCTTCTGCATTGTAGCAATGGTACCGAGAACTTTCGGCTCAGTACCAATTCCAGGGATTGCAAAATTGGAGAATACAACATCTGGAGCCTCCTGTACCTGAGATTCCCATTTATGGGCAGCTTCATCAAGCGTGGATCCACCCCCTAGCTTCTCTGCCATGAGCTCTCCTTTCTTGTCTTTGATCACCTCAACGATGATCTCGTCCTTGATCTTCTCTAGCTCAGGAATGCCATCTTCCTTAGCACTTGTAAGCGCAGCAACCACAAACTTTTTCCCGTACTGCTGAGCTTCAGAAATCTTGCCTTCCTCATTAGAGTATGCCCATCTAACCAATCCTCTAGACGATTCAAGGTCAAGCACATTTCTATCACCAGGCTTCAATGTTGCTTCCTGAATTGGCATTCCGCCCTCCTCAGACAACTTCATGTAAGTAGTGAAATCTCCACTGTTCAATGAGAAATCTGTTGCCTTTCCGTAAACCGCTTCATAGGTAGCATTGCTTGGCTCAACGTTGTACGTTAGTGAAGCCAGCAACATCTGGTTTACGCTACCTTGCTGCTCCGTGATCTCAATCAAATGAACACCAAACTGAGATTCAACGATAGGCATATCGCCTACTTTGCCATCAAAACATGCATTGGCAAACGGAGGTACCATCTTGTCGAATGTGAAGTATCCAAGATCTCCACCCTTTACCGCGGAACCCGCATCTTTTGAGTTCGCCTTGGCAAGCTCGGCAAAATCTGCCCCACCTTCCTGAACAAGTTTCTTCAATGAATCAGCAAAGTTCTTCGCACCTTCCACCGTCATTGCCCGATTCGGCTCGATCAATATATGTCTTGCCTTTACAGAGTCAGGGGTTGTTTTCTTATTCAGCAGCTTAACAATCCTGTACTCAAACCCTACAAGGGCTGGCTTTAAGGTTGTTCCAAGCGAATCTTCCAACAAAACTGAATCTCCTGCAACAGGAAGCTTGTCTTCGTTGTAGTAACGAATATCTGCAGTTGCACCAAAGTTTGAAGCAAGGAAATTGGTGTCTTCTTTGGTCGCAGCAAATTCTTCGTAGATACCATTGATCTCTTCCTCTGCCGCTTTCCAATCTTCAACGGATGGATCAACGGGAAACATCACTACTTTGATGGTACGACTTTCTTCCTGCTCGTATTGTTCTTTGTGTTCGTTGTAATAGCTCTTCAGGTCACCATCATCGTAAGTAACCATACTATCAGAAAGCTGATTGTAGTTCTTTGCTACGTACTTGATATTGTACTTTCTATTCGCATCGAGGTACGCCTCCTTGGTTTCAAAGTGCGTTACGTAAAGTCCCGATTTGATAAGGCCATTGTACTTGTCTGTGATTCTTTGTTGAATAAGCGCTCTCTGAAATTCGTCCCACTGCACTTTGTTCTCCGGTGGCATTTGATCCAGCTGCTTCAATGTTTGAATAACCTGTTGCTGGTTAAACTGTCCGGTGTTTGGATCTGTGAATGACTGCACTACCAATGGATGAGGATCTGGTCCCGCAAACATGTCGTACAGTTCTTTCGTAGAAACATCTATTCCTAATTCAGCAAGCTGATCGCCAAGAACAAAATCTCTTAGCATATCGTTCCAGACTCTTTCGCGGATCATATTGCCCGTAGTCTCATCTGCTGTTCTTCCTTGCTGTTGCTGATATTTCGCCATTTCGATCTCTACTCGCTGTTCGAAAACACGCGCATCAATCTCACGACCAGCAATTTCACCCACTGACGTATCCTGCGAAAAGAAACTTCCACCCTGAGATAAGATATCTCCCAAAAGGAAAGCAATCATTGCCAATCCGATCACGATTATCATGAGCGTGCCGAACTTGCTTCTGATCATTCCAATAACTGCCATTTCTCTAGTTTATTAAAGGATTGCGAATATACGAGAGTTTGTGAACTTTTGAAAGGGGAAAAATGCAGTTAAACTGCTGTGTTTCCGAGGCTTTGATTAGTCGCCATTGTGCACCTTAAACTTGAGCATTTCAATCCTGTTCTCAGATACTTCTTCAACGTACACCGAGAAAGAATCAGTGCTGAAATATTCATTCACCTCGGGAATTCGGCCAAACTCTGAAATCACATACCCGCCAATGGTCTCGTAATCCTCTGCTTCCGGGATTTTCAGGTCATATTCTTCATTTAGGTAATCTACTTCCAGTCTGGCAGCAAATCTGAATTCTCCATTACCCAGATCTTCTTCATGCAATACTTCCTGATCGTGCTCATCTTCGATCTCACCGAAGATCTCTTCCATAACATCTTCAATGGTTAGGATTCCACTTGTTCCACCAAACTCATCAACCACTACTGCGATAGATCTGTGTTGGCTGATGAGCATTTCCATGACCTCTTGTGCCGCCATAGATTCCGGAACAATGGACACCGGTAGGAGTATGTTCTTGATGGCATCCGGCTGCTTGAACATTTCAAATGAGTGGGCATAACCAATGATATTGTCAATGGTGTTGCGGTAGATCATAATCTTGGTAAGTCCGGTACGCACAAACGTATCCCTCAATTCCTCTACACTTTCATCAATGGATAGTGCAACGATCTCTGTACGCGGAACCATACATTCTCTGGCTTTCACATTCTCAAAATCCAGGGCGTTCTTGAATATCTGTATCTCATGCTCCACTTCTTCCTCAGGCACATGCTTAGCACTGTATTGATCCAGGTAATGATCAATATCTACCTTACCAAAGGTGGCTTCCGATTGTGAAACTTTCACACGGAAGAATATCCGTAGCACAAGTTCAGAGACGCCTATAATCAAGACCGAGGGCACCCACAGCACCACATATATTACCCACAGAGGAATAGAAAAAACCTTGAGGAGTCCATTAGAGTTCAGGCGAAAAATGGTTTTGGGAAGGAACTCCGCAAACACAAGAATAATCAAGGTAGAGACCAGCGTTTGAATCAACAGGATCAACGCTCTATTGCCTGTGAATTCTGCAATGAAAGGATCCAATAGCGCTGCCATGAGCATACCATAAACCACCAGTGCTACATTGTTGCCCAGAAGCATTGTTCCAATAAACCTTGCAGGTCTATTGAAAAAGGGCAGTAACATGTTGGCCAGGTAACTTCCGGATTTGTTCTCCAGTTCAACCTTGAAGCGACTTGCAGTCACAAAGGCAATCTCCATTCCTGAAAAAAATGCAGAGAGCACAAGGGCAAGAATTATGAAAATCCAATACGATCCTTCCATTCAGAAGTGAAACTCTAATAAAGTTAAATGAAAATCCTGACTATTTCAGTTTGTTCTCGCGTTCGCCTTTCTCTACCCTTTTGCGGGCATTTCTGCGAAGCAGGTAAAATAAAAATGCCGCAATGGGCATAACGATGTACCATGTAGCCTGTTCAACGCCATGATCTTTGACCACCATTCCCGCAATAATAGCTGTAACCACAGTGATGGCCAGCCAGACCATTTCCATGATCTTATGGTACGTGTTCCCCAACATCGGTTGTGTCTTTTTCTTCTTCCCGAAGCTTAAAGATAGCTTCTACTTTGTGAATCTTATAACGGGTAAAGTCTTCATTGGCCTCGAAGCCGTGACCGGTGAGAATCTCATCGGCCGTAGTGATCTTTACAAACTTATCGGAGCTGATCCTGGAGTTTCTCTCATCCCAGATCAATTCTTCGGTTTCAATCTTTTCTCCTTCCACATTCACCACCTTAACTGAGTCTCTCACCTTCATGATGTTATCGTTCAAGTGATGAATGGCATACAGTGCTGTAAGTCTTGATGTTTCATTTGAAAGTGAATCGTAGAACACGAGTTCTACTCCATCGTTGGCTTCCATATACGGCTTCTCACCCTCGTAACGCCACATCTTGGTAGCCTTCACATTGACTTTGATTACACCGTGCTCAGAGTACTTGAGCTCAACATCTTCAGCAATTTCTACTGGTGCGTTGACCGTCTGAGTTAAAGAAGCCACCTCATCCGGATCATTAACACATCCCACAAGCAAAAACAGCCCCGCAAAAAATGCGAGGCTGATCTTTAGCTTATATAATGTGTTTATCACTCTGCTGCTCTAAATCGAAGCTTGACGGTTGTTCCGATCCATCCACCGATTGAAATGGTTTCTCCCCCCTTATATCCCAGGAAGAAACAATCCTTCTGAGAAGGGAATCTCTTGGCATAAGCCGCTGCCTTGTTCCTTGCATCCTTCTTCACATTCTCATCTGTTGAAGTGGCCGCAGCCTTGTTCATCATATCCGCAGCGAGGCAGAACACTGCTCCTTTGTTACAATCATCTTTAGAAACCGAACCAGCACTTGCAGCATACATGTTACCAATTAGGATATACGGTTTGCCAAATCCTTCTCTCAGGCTTGCTGCCTTGTTGGCGTGTGTTCTGGCCGCACTCTTCTGTCCTGCGAAGTTCTCAGCGATGGCCAGACCGTAGAAGTAATCAGCTTTCTCGTCATCCGTTGCCTCCGGGCATTCGCTCGCTTTCTTGAAGTACTCGATCGCTTTAGCATACTCTTTCTTTCTGATGAACATCTGCCCAAGTCGTGCGGAAGATTCACAAGACGGCTCCAACTCATCAATTCTAACAACAACTTTCTCAAACTCAACGCCTTCGCTTACCTCTTTCGCTTTCATCAAGCGTGCCATCAGCTTCAACCATGCAAGATTGTCTTTGTTGGTTTCGTAATTCTTGTTCACAAGGTCTTTTACAATATCACCCGTAAGGAATGGGCCAATGTTCTTCACCATCCTTTCCTGAGCATCCACATACTTGTCGATCTTCTTCTTGCTCTTCTCATCACCTTTTGCCTTCAACTTCGCGATGGCCTTGTCCGCATTATCCATAGCCTTACCAAACACATCGATCATCTCTTCAAGTGTGATCTTTTCTTTCTTGTGGCTTCTGGTAGCTGAAACAATCAGATAATAAAGTGCTCCCGGATCTGTTTTTTCACCCCCACACTCCATCGCTTCTTTAAGAATAAGGTAAGCGGCATGTGGATCTGACTTCCTGTACTTTAGAAGGTCCCCACCTTTACGGCCAAGCACATAACACTTCTGACCAAAGTGTTCAATTCGTTGATCATAAACCCACATCAGTGTATCAACGTACTTGTCTGCAAGTGCCCTTTTGGCTTCATCTTTCTTATCCTTCTGATTCTCCTTGATCAACGTCTGGTACATTTTCGCCCCGTTGATGTACAAGTTCTTTGAGGATTTCGGACAAACATTCACAGCAATTCTCCAGTGCTTCAATGCCAATGGAATATCATTCTTTACATAGTGAACATAGATGTTCAATGCCTCAATACATGAAACACTATCTTTCTTCGTCTTTCCATACTTACCCTGCGCGTTAGCACCCAGGGCAGTTATCATAATCAGCAATCCGGCAAATACTCTTTTCATCTTCCTAATATTTATTCGTACTGCGCTTTTCTGAACCACCAGTTATTTAAAGTGATTCCAAGCGAGAAGTTTGCATATGTTTCTTGTATCAAATCGTTGTCTGTCGTACCCCTTCTTCCGATCTCGGCTCCCAGGTTAATTCGAGACAATGTTTTTCTCAGTTTTAATCCAAAACCAAAGGTTATGCCAAAGTCTTCAAGTTGGGTGTTGTTGAGCGATAAATTACTCTGTAAATACTTGACTCCCAACCTCAAACGAGATCCGTTCGGAAATCGATCCTTGGTTACATTTCTGGGATCGCCAATTACCCATTCGAATCCTGCTGCAAACCTATGACTATTCGTCAAATTCGAGAACAGGCCTCCGTTCAGATCGCCCCAGTTCTGTATTTGATAATCGGCAACAAATGTCCAATACTGAGGCTTCTGAATAGCAATACCTATACCAATAGACTGAGGTAGTCCAATCCCAACAGCGGAATCCACAATACTCAGGGCAGTATCCTTGATGTTCTCCTGACCAATGTTCCCAGAATAGGTACGACCCAGTCTAGACAGCTTACTGTTCAAATCTTGTTGCATACTATAGGTAACTCCAAGCCCTAGTGTATGTAACTGCTTATCCCGGCAATTACCGTTTGCGTCTCGTCTTTTGCATGCATTGAATCCTGTAACGAACATAGCACCCAGGTCAACGCTCGCATCGCTTGTTACCAATTCATCGTTGTACCATGTGTTGAACGTGCTTCCAGGATCCTTAAAAATGAGCCGCTGCTCATTGTAGATGTTTCCAAATAGGTAGTTCACCTCCGCCCCCAATCCAACATACGTTAATGAGTCTATCCTGAACTTCACACCATTGCCCCAAGAGAACTTATTGAGTCCGCCTGTGCCCAAATAGATATTCTCTACAAGACCGGTGCCCGGCATGGAATCATTCGTAACGAAATAGTAGCCTACCGAGGACATAGGTTGGATGGAAAAGCCCATACCCCAGTTTTTGGCCACTGGAATCTTCAGCGCTGCATACTGCAATTGTCCTAATGGATTGTACTCCTCCTGATCGTTACTCTTGAGCCATTGGTTACGTTGTGCAAAGGCTACATCAAAAGACATCAGTGAACCAAGAATTTTGTGCTTTCCTGTAAATCCAAGTGAGGCACTGTTCATCAGGTTGAGGTAGTCTGTTTGATAAGGTGCCTGGATATTACCACTGTGCAATCCAATACCTGCGCCACCCATGGTTCGGTGGTACATTACCCCTTCCTCATAAAGCTCACCAATACCATATCTGGAATAGGGTGAATTGGTGTTCAACTGACCCATGGCGAGGGTAGCGCAGAACACGAAAAATACGAGTGAAGAATTACGTATTCTCCCTGGCAGATCTGTTAAGTAAGAAAATGACATCCAGTCCTTTGAGGAGCAAATTTTCGTGTGCAAAGATGTTATTTTTTGGGGCAACCTCCAATATACCATGGTCTCCTCCTGTAAGGACAGTAATGAGGTCACTATAACGCGATTGGTAGTCTTGTATTACACCCATCGCTTCGAACCTTAGCCCGTTAACCGCTCCGGAACGAATAGAACCCTCTGTATCCTCCCCTGTTAAAGGGATAGCGTACTGTTGGCCGTTGCTAAATTGAGGTAATTTTTCAGTAAACGAATGCATTGCATCGTAGCGCATTTGCAATCCGGGAGAAATTGAACCACCATGGTATGTACCTGAATCATCGATGAAGTCGGCAGTAAGACAGGTGCCAAAATCAAGTATCAGCACGTTTCTGGACGGATATATGGATTGTGCTCCTGCAACCAGTGCCATCCTATCAGGTCCTAGCGTTTCTGATTGATACTTGTTTCTGAACGGTAGTTCTGCCAGCGCATTCAGCACGAATGCGTGATCAATTGATGGCTTAGCTCCGGTTGCACATACCGCTACTCCATCAAACGGCATGGATGCAAGCAGCTCATCCAAACCACCTGGGTCAACGATGCCAGATGCTTCAATACTTCCTTCCGCAACAATACCGAATTTGATCCGGGAGTTTCCTATGTCTAGCAACAGGTGCATGATCAAATGTACAATTCCCACTGCACAAGGCATTGGGCAGTGTGTATTTGCCGCACAGTGAAAGAATTTTTACATTTGCTGCCCTATTGGCTGGTACCATAGCTCAGTTGGTAGAGCAACGGACTGAAAATCCGTGTGTCGCAGGTTCGATTCCCGCTGGTACCACAGAGAAAGTAAATTCTCACAAGACTGAAGCGAGCTAAAACAAAGCTCGCTTTTGTTTTATGTGAGCTGAAGGATTGTCAATGCATGGCATTGGAATTTGCTTTTTGACCTTCGGTTCCAAGGGAACACTTCAAAGAAGTGAATCCCACGACCGAATTACTCACTGCCGCCCTTCGACAGTTCGACAAGCTCACTGCAGCGCAAGCTCAGGACAACAGCTTTATGATTTCAGATGTAGAAGAGGCAGGCTTGGGTTTTGACCTCGGTTTCCAAGGGCACTTGTCGCACAATGACAAAATCCCGCGTTGCTTTGATTACCTTTATTTCATGCGTTACAGGGAGTTTGACATACATCCGGATCTTGCCCCGTACATCCAACTGATATGGATGATGGAATCTGAAAAGCCAAATGAGGAAGGTGCCGTTGAGCAGATCATGCCAGATGGGATCGTGGAATTCGTAACACATTATGAAACTCCATGGATTACCACAGTTTACGGTGGGGAAGAGCACCTACAACCACAGAGTTTTGCCATTTCTCAAATGCGTAAATGCATTGGCATTAGATCTACAGGAACAACCGGTTTCGTTTCTGTTCGCTTTTTCCCGTGGGGTGCCCATCATTTCTTTGACCAGCCCGTGAATCAATTTCTGGACGACACCATCGATTCAAAAAAGTTATGGCCACATCACTACGATCAATTCATCGCAAATATCTGTGATGCAGAACATGATGAAGCGCGTATCCAGGTGCTTCAGCAATTTCTATTAGAGCAATTGCAAATTCACAGCATGGTGGATGCCCCATTGGAGCAGGCCATTAAGATGATCCGTGAATCAAAAGGTAAGTCGAGTATCGAAGAGGTCTGCGAACGTACCGGACTCTCCAAAAAACAACTGGAGCGGAAATTCCTTACGGCCGTAGGTACTACGCCTAAAACTTTCTCTCGCTTGAGTCGGTTCTTACACGTATGTCACCAGTTCAAAGATTACAAGGAGAAAACACTGACGGAACTGAGTTACGATTGCGGATATTTTGATCAAGCTCATTTCATCAAGGAATTCCGTGAATTTTCTGGCTTTACACCCAAGGAATTCTTCATGCGAAACGGGATTGTCTTTGCGGATATGTGACAGCGTCCCTTTTTTACAATTTTATTACCTCAAGTACCTTTTTCTTTAGTGCATAAATCCATATGCATTATGAAGAAATTACCGCTTGGCTTACTTTCCGGAACTGTATTGGGACTACTGGATGGACTCTCTGCATTCTTTATTCCGGAGGCATTGGAAATGATCGGAATGATCATTACTTCGGCTACTATCAAAGGTGTTATCACCGGATTGTGTATAGGGCTTATTGCCCGAAAGGTAGACGGGATTGGAAAAAATATACTGCTAGGTGGTGGTGTAAGTGCCGTCCTTTCCATACTTGCTGCCGTGCCTTCCGGTGCCTACATAGAGATTTTGGTACCCGGAGTAATCATTGGCGTCTTGGTAGGGTTTCTTGTCGCCAAGTGGGGTAAGTAGCCTAAAATTTCGTTGCAGGCTAGGCACCCTCTTCTCTACTCTGATGCAAAAGCAAATATCTATGGATGATCTCTGCCTAAATGAGATCATCATTTTAGGCAAATGGCACGAATAATCAAGTGTACTTCGCACCCCTTAATGAATCAGAGATGTTAAATCTTCCTCCCACCGGTTCGACAATTGTCCCGGTGGCTCCACTAGAACAAAGAAGCTCAACACTATGTATTGGGCTTTTTATTTGCGCGTTTCTCATTGTCGGATAAGATCAATTCCTGAAATCGAGCTCATTGCACAATGTTTACAATGAATCATATAAACCTGTTCGTGAAACCTTTCTTGCGTGTTCTGCTGATATAAAGCTCCTTCCCATCGCTCATCTCCACTTTGCCGCCATCCTCCTTATGGTAAGCCACAACGTGTCTGAGATTGACCATATGACTTTGATGAATGCGGTAAAATCCGTGTCCTGTTAAGAGGTCTTCATAATGGCCAATGGTCTTACTCACCGTAAGTTTTTGTCCATTCAAAAGGATGAAATGTGTATAATTCCTTTCCGCCTCCAAACGAAGGATATCTTCCACATTCACAACCTTGAATCCTTCAACATTGCTGATCACCAATCGTTTCAACTTCTCTTCGCTACCATAGTTGTCGATCAAAACGCGAACGCGCTTATCATTATCCCGTTGCGTAACATTAGATCTTTTTTCCAACTGCTCAAATGATCTGCGTAGCTCTGCAATCTTAACAGGCTTCAAGAGGTAATCAAACGCACTGAACTGAAATGCCTGGAGCGCAAAGTTATCGTAGGCGGTAGTGAAGATCACTTCGAAATTCACTTCATCAAATCGCTGAAGTAGATCGAACCCCGTGCCTCTTCCCATTTTAATATCAAGAAATACCACATCAGGCCTTGTTTCTCGAATGGTACGTTCTCCCGAATCCACATCGTTCGCTTCACCAACGATGTCTACCGCTTCATTGAAATATTGTTCCAGCTTATCACGAAGCACGTCACGTGCCATTTCCTCATCGTCAATGATCACTGCTCTCATCATACCTCAAATGGAATTTTAAGTGTAACCCGGGTTCCGCCCGTACTGCTAATTTGTTTCGCTTCAATTTTGTATTGATCGCCCAAGCGCTCCTGAGTAATCTTCAAACCCCAGGAATGATGCGGCTTGGCACCTCCATTCGGTGACGGGGTTTTATCCCTGTATTTACGCTGGTGATGGTCAATACCTATTCCGTTGTCTTGCACGGTACAGATCAGCAGATCTTGTTCTTCAGACGCTTCCACTTTGATCTGTACCTTCCCTTTACCCATGGGCGCTATCCCATGCCAAATGGCATTCTCAACGATCGGTTGCAGAATCAGCGGTGGCACCAAAAGGTGATGCTTATCCACCTCCTCATCTACTACCATCTCATATTCGAGCAATTCAGGCATTCTCCCTTGCTCCAGCTTCAGATACAATTCCAGCGTTTCCAACTCTTCGTGTAGTGTGATGTACTCCTTACCACTGTTGTCCAAGATCCTTCTCATGAGCTGCCCGAAATCGCTGAGGTAATCATTGGCACGTTCCATGTCTTTGGAGAGATATAAGCGCTGGACCGCATTCAGGCTGTTGAAAATGAAATGCGGATTCATTTGGGCACGCAAAGCCTTCTGCTCTAACTCCGCTCTTCTGAGACCAAACTCTGCAGCAAGCTGCTTCTGTCTGGAACGTTGCCTCAAAACCAACAGAATGACCACAAGCGCTGCGCTGACAAACAGAATACCAGCAATAATGGCAAGATACTTGGTCCTTGCCAATTCCGTTTTTGCCTGTTCCTCCTGAACCTTAAGCTCCGCTATTTCTTTGTCTTTCTTAGTAGAGAGGTACTTGAGACTGGTCTCTGCAATGATCCTAGCACGTTGCTCATCGTACAATTGCGTCTTCACCAGAATTATACTGTCCTTATACAGCGAAGACATCTGAAACTGCCCCAGGTCTTCGTATATCTGTACCATCACCTCGTAGTACATGCCCACCACTTTAAACGCGCCTATTTTATTGATCTCCGGCTGTACCAACTGGCCCAACGCCAACGCCTCATTGGGTCTACCTTGTTCCCTTTCGATTATTGCCAAACCTGTTGCTGCACCTACACGGGGAGACGGAAGGCCCATCTGCTCGCCCAGTTTCATTGCCTCCCGGAAATAAGGTTTCGCGCTATCTGCCTGCCCCATTTCATAATGCATCAGTCCGATGTACAAAGTTACTGTTGGGAGGAAACGCTTGTTACGCGTATTCCCGGCTAAAATTTTCCTGCGCGCTACGCGACACAGTTGCATGACCTGTTTGTGGTCCTTTCTTTCAAGGCCATCAATTGCCTGAATCAACAATGTCCCCATGACTGGAGGATCATCATACAGTAAGCTGCGTTGATAGTATTTCTTTGCCTCTTCGTATTCGAGGTGATGCCATTGAATGGTTCCTATCTTCCGAAGGATGCTTGCTATCTCAACACTGTCCTTGTTCCGCTCAGCAATCTCAAGGCCCTTCAGATAATACTTCATGGTAGCCTGCACATCACCCCGCTGCCATTGAATGATGCCCTTTGTTCTCGCCATATAAGCATCCCAGTTGGAAAACCCCGTTCGATCTCGAAGTTCGTATACCCTGTTAATGCAACGCAATGCACTATCTGGATCAGATTTAGACATCCGAAGGGCCATGAAATAGTACAGCTTGAACTGATCCACATCGTGAGGCAGGATCTTCAGTAACGAGTCCACTTCTTCTGCTGACAGAGCATTTAATTCATGCGGCTTCATACTCAACCGCTTCTGCTCCCCCAAAACCGAGAGAGGCAAAAGACCAACAAAAAAAAGGCATGACCAAAGCCATGCGCTTTTCATATATGAAGTGTATTTGTTCAATCAACCCTGTTTATTGCCATCAACAATATACTTTTTTGCAAATACCCCTATAATTGCTCCGCCTGTGCGCTATTCAATACGGTAAACCGTAAGCTGACGTTCACTATTGTAGGTTCGAGTACCTGCTTGATTCACATAATTCTCTACGCGAAATGTGTAGTTACCAGCTGGAAGCCCCGTAACCAGAGCGCATCCTGAACCACCGAATCTGTTCGTAGCGGCCGTTTGTCTGATCCCGTTCAGGTGTACCTCATAGACATTTACATTCAAAGAATTGTAAACAGCAACCTTGCTCCAATAGGTAACATTGTTACTAGATCCATGTTGAAATCGCTGTGTCGCGAACACCATATAACTTTCAGTCGTGGCTCCAATAGAAACACTAATCTGTAGCGTGTCATTTGCATTCAAATATGGTGTTGCACGCCATCCTGCCGGCACACTACCAATATTGAATGTACCAACTGCTGCCTCGCGTGCAGATAGTTTCCCAATGACCATTCCCATTCCTGAACCGGTTGGGCCCTGTGGTCCAGTAGGGCCTGCGGGGCCCGTTGCCCCATTGCTTCCATTCGCACCTGTTGGTCCGGCAGGACCTTGAGCACCGGTCGGACCAGCAATTCCCTGGGGTCCAATAGGTCCCTGAGCACCAACATTTCCCTGAGGTCCTGTCGGCCCGACAGGACCTGTTGGACCGGTAGCTCCATTAGCTCCTGCTGCACCTGTTGGGCCCGTAGGTCCAGGAGTTGAACTCCCTGATGTTTTGGCATAAAGTGCATAAGGAACTGAGATCAGCTGACTCGTTCCCATAGCAGAGTACGCGGTTCCTCCATTTTCATCCATCTCTACTTCAATAAAATACAGATCACTTCCCCAACTGATGGAACTGAATGTTCCAGACACGAGTGTGCCCCCACCTATTTGTACGTTGAACAAGCCAAATTGATTGGTAGTGGGATTATGTGTTTCCTGATACACTGTTGTTCCGGTGGCGGTAGTCTGGCGGATGGTCAATCTCAGTCCAACCGACTGATTGTTCAATGTTGCTCCGGAACTGTTCCTGGCTATTCCCTGGTAATTAATCAATTCAGGTGCCTGAGCCAGAACCTGCATAGCAAGGCAGGTAGCACAAACGGCAAGAAGTAGTTGTTTCATCTTTAATTTATTTCGTTGCTTGTTCATCCAGCTGCTTCCTCAACAGCTCATTTCCTTTCTCGTCTATCAGTACGTTCTAAAGCTCAAACCATCTAATGTGAACCAGGCGTTAGCGCCTTGACTAGCTTTAACTTCACCAGCTGAATTGATGTAAACCACTGCATCAACCAAAGGTGTGCCACTTGTGGAAGTTGTGCTAAGGACTTCAGTGTTCACGGGGCGATAGCCGGCAGGCAAGGTAAATATGACCCCAGTTGGACCTGTGGAAACAGTTCCTCCGCTCACCAATCCGTGTAAATGAACAACCCCGAAATCATCTTTGTAATATCCCGCATTGTTAAAACCAGAGCCGAAATTTCCCCAACCATTCTGGAATGTAACGTTGTTCCATGCCTCCTGAGTTGCAGTTACCCCTGTTTGCCAACTGGCATTTCCAGATGCATCTGAGGTGAGTACCTTTCCCACACCCTCCGTGCCATCTACAAGACGAAACGTTCCATTTACATGTAAATCCGCTGTTGGTGATCCCGTTTTAATACCTATATCGCCATTTGAAATCATGCATAACCCCTGGTTTTGAAACCCAGGAACAGGATTGGTAGCTGTGTTGGCAGCTGGAGCGATCGCAAACCCACCAGTGTTGCTATACAAAATAACACTGTGTGAGGTGCCATTTCCCAAACTCATAGACTCACCACCTGAATTTGACCAGCTCATGTGAATCTTTTGGATCAGGTTATTACCACGGAGGGTTAGCATGTTGCTTGGGGTGGTGGTGCCAATTCCAACATTCCCATTGAACAGTGCATTGTCTGCCCGCACATCAAACGTCATAAGATTATTGGACGACCCGAATCGACTAAAAATCAGTTGGTCGGTAGCTCCTCCGGCCCCTGCCTGGATGTATCCGCTGGTACTATTATTTCTAAGTAATCTAATTCCACCGACACCAGCCTGACCAAGGATTACGGCTTCACTGTTGTTCAGAGAAACTTCCAAAGGAACCTGTGGGTTAGAAGTTCCAATACCTATTCTGCCATTAGAAGTTACACGGATACGCTCACTGTTATTGGTTCTTACAACCAAATCCTGAGCGTCAGAAGTTCCTAGAAAATTACTGGCCGGATTGGTTCCCGAGTTTCCACTTAGATCCCATGCACTAGCAGATCCAGCTGGACCGGTAGGACCCTGTGGTCCGGTAGGGCCGGTGGCCCCATTACTTCCATTCGCACCAGTTGGTCCGGCAGGACCTTGAGCACCAGTAGGACCGGCAATTCCTTGCGGACCCGTAGATCCCTGAGCACCAGTAACACCAGCTGTTCCCTGCGGTCCCGTTGGTCCTTGAGTACCAGCACTTCCCTGAGGTCCTGTTGGCCCGGTGGGCCCGGGAGTTGAACTACCTGATGTTTTGGCATAAAGTGCATAAGGAACCGAGATCAGCTGATTCGTTCCCATCGCAGAGTAGGCTGTTCCTCCATTTTCATCCATTTCTACTTCAATAAAGTAGAGGTCACTTCCCCAGCCGATGGAACTAAATGTTCCGGATACGGGTGTGCCTCCACCAATCTGCACATTGAATAAGCCAAACTGATTGGTGGTGGGATTATGTGTTTCCTGGTACACTGTTACACCTGTTGAAGTAGTTTGGCGTATGGTTAAACGAAGTCCCACTGATTGATTGCTTAGCGCTGCGCCCGAGCTGTTACGGGCAATTCCCTGGTAATTGATCAACTCCGGTGCTTGTGCATGAACCTGAGTAGACATAAAGGCAATACCGATAACGAAAAGTAATTGTCTCATCCTTGATCTATTTTGTTGCTTGTTGTTCCAATTGTTGCCTCAACAGTTCGTTCTCTTTCTCCACTTTGGTTAATCTATCATTCAACTCCTTAACACTGTTGATGAGCATGTAGGTGAGCGAGTTAGGATCGAATTCCAAATAATCCCCCTCTTCGTCAGAATCTGCATCCTCGTAGTGTACAGTTCTAACGGCATGCGGAATAACTTCCTGTACCTCTTGTGCTATGACTCCTACATGTTCTTTTTCTGTGTTATCGATCCCAGCCTTCCCGTTGTATTGAAACCATACAGGATTAACCTTCATAAGGGTTGTAAGGCCTTCTCCATATGGCCGAACATTCCTTTTAAGATTTCGGTCGCTGAATACCGCCCACGTTCCACCTCCGGGTTTGTTGGCTGTGCCATTTACTGAGAACTGTGCTGTTGGTGTGGTTAATACACCAACGTAACCAACGGTCCCGAAGTAGTCGACCGTGATCGCATTGGTGTACGCTCCGCCCAAAGCTGCCTGCAATTGCAGGACATTACCCCCACTGTTCAAATAGAAACGTGCCCCGGTTTCCGGAGCAGATTCCGTTAGGTATATATAAGTAGGTTGATTCATGCCCGCTTCGGTTGCACGAACACGTAGTCCATTCCCGCTTCCCGTAATCACCTCCATAACATCGTCTGGAGAGGTAGTGTTAACACCCAGTCTTCCTCCGGCTACATCATTGTACAGCGTTGCTGTTGAGTCCCATGTTGTACCGTTGTGATACAAAGTTCTACCGTATTGACCAGGAGGTAGCGTGGTTGATCCCGTTGGGCCAGTCGGTCCTTGAGGACCTGTGACGCCTGTTGTACCTTGCACACCCTGCGGCCCTGTAGGGCCTTGTGATCCAGCAGAACCCGTGGGGCCAGTAATTCCTTGCGGGCCAGTCGGACCGGTGGGACCAGGAGTAGAACTACCCGAAGTATTTGCATATAAAGCATATGGTACGGATATCAGTTGACTGGTTCCCATTTGCGCATATGAAGTACCTCCAGTTTCATCCATTTCAACCTCCAGATAGTGCGTACTTGTTCCCCATGTGATACCCGATACAGTACCAGAAACCGGGGTTCCTCCACCTATCTGAACCGTAAACAATCCGAATTGGTTGGTCGTTGGGTTGTGTGTTTCCTGATAAACCACCGTTCCTGTGGGAGAAGAGGTGCGGATCGAGAGCCTTAATCCAATGGACTGACCGTTCAATACAACTCCGGATGAATTCCGCGCGATACCCTGATAATTGATAAGGTCTGGTGCCTGGGCCTGTATCATTCCCACACAGAAGCTAGCCATTATGAAGAGTAGTTTTTTCATGTCTTAAAGTGTTACAGTCCTATTTGGACTCTATTTGTTGGATCTTCTTCTTCAATGCTTCGATCTCCTTCTGTTGTTCTTGCATCCCTGCAGTTAGGATCGAGATCAATTCCAGGTAGTTCATAGATTTTAGGTCTCGTTCCTTGGTTACCTGAACCTTCTGGCGGGTTTCCATATCAACGATGGTAGTAGCCGGAGCTTTGAAATCCTTAACTACGGATGGCAGAACCTCCTCCACTTCCTGGGCTATAAATCCATAATGGAGTCCCTGTGAAAGATTCATATCGCTGTACTCTGATGTTTTGAATTGATACATCTTAGGTTTCAACTTCATGATCAATTCCAAAGCGTCATTCACCGATCTGATATCTGACTTCAAACGTTCATCCGAAAGGTTATTTAAGGAGCCCGTGTATGAAATATCCCCGTTGGCATACACCGCATGCCGACTGGTTCCCGAGTTCGTTGAGCCATAAACCCCCATCGTTGTGGTCGCGCCTTCAGCGTAGCCAAAGACTCCCACAGTTGTAGAGCCGTTAGTGGCACCAGTAAGTACCTGGCCGTGAACTCCGTGATACTCGTTCGAACCATTTGGTGAAACACCTCCTAATGTACCCGTATATCCACCTGACCCGTAGACACCAAATCCGTAGTAGTCGGCTGGCCGGGAGCGACCATACACACCCGCAGCACTGGTGTTACCTGTTCCCGTATATTCACCAGAAACGCCATTGGTCAGGATGCTGGCGTTGTTGGATTCGAACTGCCCACCATTTAAGTCACCACTGGTAACAAAGAACTCAGCCCCGGCCTGCGAGTTTCCTCCAACACCAACATGTCCATTACTGTAATGAATACCATTGGCATCAGTCACCCAAAGTCCTCCACCTGCAGGTCCCGTTGGACCTTGTGGTCCTTGCGGGCCCTGTGGTCCTTGTGAACCATTTGCGCCTGCCGGACCCTGTGGACCTGTGGGACCTTGAGCACCATTTGAACCTGCGGAACCCTGTGGGCCAGTAGGTCCTTGCGCACCGTTAGAACCTGCCGGGCCTTGAGGGCCAGCTGGACCCTGCGGTCCTGTTGCTCCTTGCGCTCCATTCGCTCCAACTGGGCCTTGTGGACCGGTTGGTCCGGGAGGGCCAACAGGACCAGATCCTGCATTTTTAGCGTAAAGTGCATAAGGAACCGAGATCAACTGAGAAATTCCCATCTGCGAGTACGCAGTACCACCGTTCTCATCCATTTCCACTTCCAGGTAATGGGAATTGGCTCCCCAATTTATGGCTGTCATAGAACCTGAAGACGCAGTTCCACCACCTATCTGAATATTAAAAAGTCCAAATTGATTTGTTGTTGTGGCATGCGTTTCCTGGTATGAAATTGTACCTGTTGGACTTCCTGCTCTAACAGTGAGTCGCAATCCAATGGCTTGACTGTTCAAGGTGGCGCCAGAGCTATTCCGCGCAATTCCCTGATAATTGATTAGGTCAGGCGCCTGAGCAAGAACTATAGAACTTACAAGCACCATCAACAATGGTAGTATTCTCTTCATCATCCGTGATTTATAATTCAACTTGGATTACTTCATTTTCTGCACCTTGAAGGATGCAATGTGCTGAGCGTTCTTGCTGGAAACCTTCAACACATAGTTGCCAGCCGCATAGTGAGATATATCCATGTGAACGGCAGATGCATTTTGGGTATAGGTTAACTGCCTGACCAATTTCCCCTGCACATCATAAAGCTGCACGGAGAAATCCTGATCTGCATCTTTTAAAGTAATGTTCAGCTTATCAAAGGTTGGATTGGGAAAAACATTCACTTCGATCTTCTTACCAGCCTCAACGATACCTACACCACTTGTTTCTGGTTGCTGGAAACCTTGGGTAATCATGCTGTTCGTACTGGACACCGTCTCGATCATTACCTCTCCCACGGTGTTACTCAACGTGGCATTTGTTCCTACAAAGTAATCTCCCGTTGAACCAATCACCTGTGGCTCAATAGACTGACCTACACAAAAACAGCAAGTAATAATGCCTAAGGCGAACGCGATAACATGTCTCATTTCTCAAAATTTTAGAGCAGATGAATTCAGCAACAACTGCTCATTGCGGTTTTTATGAAATAAGACACAAACGGATTGGGTAGCAATGCAATTTTACCACGCTGTATGCCCGGATGAATATTCGGTAGCTTTCTATGAATATGGAAATGTGTGGTATCTCAAACCCTGACACCTATAATACACACATCATCAATTTGCTCGTGCGCACCTCGCCACTCTTCAAACGCCTCGTTCAAGATCTCGTGTTGCTTTTCCATGGGTTCGTTCTTGATCTCAAGCAGCAGTCGTTTAAACGGTCTGTACTTGAATTTCTTGCCGTTCTTGCCACCAAACTGATCGGCAAAACCATCGGAAAAAGTATATAACAGATCCCCGGAACTAAGTTGAACATGCTGTGTGGTGAAGGGTGTTTGATCCATATACTTTCCAATAGGTTGCTTATCCGCTTTCAGCTCGGAAATGTAATGGGTCACATCTGTCACACTTCTTTCATTCTCTTTACCGTCAAGCCGTTTGACATGATACAGTGGATTGTTCGCGCCAGCGTACTGCAAGACCTTATGCTCCAAGTCCAGAACGCATAAGGCGATGTCCATTCCGTCCTTCACCTCTTCTTCACTCCGTTCAAAACGTTCAATAACCAGCTCTCTGGTCTGTGTAAGTATCTCACCTGGGTCCATAAGTCCCATCTCCTTCACACATCTATTCAACGCGTGCGAACACACAACACTTACCATTGCTCCCGGAACTCCATGACCAGTACAGTCTGCCACCGCATATAGAATCCTGGAGCCGGCATTCTCCATCCAGTAAAAATCTCCGGCTACAATATCTTTTGGTTTATAGAGTATGAAGCTCTGAGTAAGGTGCTCCTTCACCAATTTTCGAGGTGGTAGGATCGCATCTTGCAAACGTTTTGCGTAGCCAATGGAGTCCAGAATCTCTTTATTCTTTTCCTCCACCACCAGTTTTTGCTCTGAGATCATCTCATGGTCCCTTTGTTTTTGTTTGTAGCTGCGGAATATCACGATGGCCAGAACCAGCATCAAACCCAATCCCCCAGCTAAAGCCAGGTTCTGGATATTTCTTTTTCTCAATTCTACCTCACCTTTTGAAAGTGCCACCTCCTGAAGTGCGATCTGATTGGCCTTCTTCTCGCTCTCATATTGAGCGCTCATTTTAACAATTTGTTCACTGTTCGCCTCACTCAGCAATTTGAGTTTCAGATCAGCATATTTCTTATAAAAGACAGCTGCATCTTCGAATTTATCGGTACGTAAGCTAGCTTCTGCATACGCTTCATAAGCTCCCGCCAATCTCTCAGGTGCATCTATGTAGTCAGCAAGTTCAATAGCCTTGCCAGCGTATTCGAATGCTTTAGTGTGTTGACCTGTTCTAGAGTAAATGCCAGAAAGGTTAGCATATGCGATGGCAAGTCCATACGGATCATTCAGTTCTTCCATGATGGCAATACTCTGTTCGTTGTACGCAATGGCTTTTTCAAGGTCCTGCATTCGTGCAGCAATACTTGCCCTACCCATTAATGCATTGGCTTCTCCCACCCGGTCGCCAATGGCTCTTTTGATCTCGTAACCAAGTTGAAACAGAGAATCGGCAATGAGCTCTTCATCTTTCTTCATGTATACATTACCCATGTTCAGAAAAGCTCCCGAAATACCCCTGGAATCTTCTAACTCTCTCATGACTGCCAGCCCTTGCTCATAGTAGTTCAAGGCTTCATCGTAGTTTCCCATAGATTTGTACACAGCCCCAACATTGTTGTAGGTACTGGCAATACCTCTTTTGGATCCTATTTTCTCAGCGACCTTCAATGACTTCATATAGATCTTTATAGCCTCCGGATATTTCCCTATTTCCTGATACACATTGGCAAGATTGCCATAACATGAAACCAGCCCTTTCCAATTCTTCCTTTTCAAGCGGATCTCCGCTGACCGGTTAAACTTCTGAATAGCTAACTCGTAACGGGCCAACCTATGATACGCAATGGCTTCGTACATCTCACCACTGGCAATCCCGTACTCATAATTGACCTCTTCTGAAATGGAAGTAGATCTTTCAGCGAATGTCAACGCACTATCCGGATCGGTAAAGATCATACGCATATACGCTTCCCTGTATAAGTCTGCCTGATGTTTTTTGTCCTGAGTAGATTGAATCAGGTTCAGGATACTATCCAGTTCAGAACAGTAACTCTGGATTCCAAATGACATAACAATTACCAACAAGAAGGAGCGGATCATGAATAAAAGCAATGGTGTTGTATCAAGATAGCAACAGCCTCACTCAATTGCTGGGTAATTTAACATGCGACACCTCCACGTTAACAAAGCGTATGAATGGTTGAATATTCCAAAAAGAAAAAGCCCCACCTTTCAGCGGGGCTTCCGGATAGAGTGGGATATACTACCCACTTCCATTCCTATGAAAAGATCATTCCTTCACGAGTTTCTGGTGCCAAAACTCACCCCTGCAAACGAGCTCGAGAATATATACCCCGGAAGGAGATTGCAGCTGAAATTGATGGACGAACGTATTTACCTGATCTGCTGCGTAATACAGCTTCCCGCTTACATCATATACCCGAATAGAAACATCATGAAGGCCACCTAGTTCAATCTGAACCGGACCATCTACGGGATTGGGGTATACCGAGACTCCTCCGAACAAATTGCCTTCCTCAACTCCGATCGTGACTATCGTTTCACAACTCGAAGTATCTACACACCCGTTGCTGGTTATCTCCACCGCGTAATCACCATTGGCTGTAGCGATATAATTCTGCGCTGTTGCTCCCGGGATAACCGCGAAGTTGTTGTTACAATCCAACCATTGGTAGCTGGCTCCTGTCATGATCGCTGTGATGATCGGGTCAACGGTTACTACACTCACATCAACCGTATTAACAGTAAGGTTTAACGTAACCAAGCTGTCACATCCATTCGCTGCTCCACCAACAATATTATGCGTAGCCGTATTGTTGCTCGCGTAATAGGTATTGCCATCTATCCAAAGGAAGGAATCGCAAACGGTAACCACATCTGTTCCTGTAGCATGTGTAAGAATGGTCAGATTTAGTGTTACCAAGCTGTCACAACCGTTGGCCGCACCACCAACAATATTGTGGGTAGCGGTACTGGCACTGGTATAGTATGTATTACCATCTATCCACGTAACAGAATCGCATGCGGTAACGAAATCCGTTCCAGTGGAGCTTGGTATGATGGTTAGGTTTAGCGTAACCATGCTATCACAACCATTGGCTGCACCACCAATAATGTTGTGCGTTGCTGAGTTGTTATTGTTGAAATATGTATTCCCGTCAATCCACAGCAATGAATCACACGCGGTAACTACATCCACTCCGGTTGAACTATTGTTAAGCGTTAGATTAAGTGTGACTACACTATCGCAACCACTCGCTGCACCCGCTACGATCCTATGTGTGGCTGTATTGTTACTGGCATAGTATTTATTCCCATCTATCCACAACAGAGAATCACATGCTGTGATTACATCAATGCCAGTTGCAGTATAGTTGATGGTCAGGTTCAACGTAACTACGGAATCGCAACCTGAAATATTGATCAGGGTATCTTTAGCCGTATTGTTTGAACTGTAGTAGGTAATTCCGTTTATCCATTTAAGTGAATCACAGGCTGCACGTACATCTATTCCGGTATTGGGAACACAAGGCCCCAGCTTTTGTACAAAAACATCATAGCTCGTATTGGCGGTTAGGTTGGTAATTCCCGAAGTTGGGTCAAAGTCAACCGTGCCAGCAAACGCCCCGACAGCGTGCAGATTGCCAGACTGGTCTGCTGTAATACCATCGCCTATATCGGTAGAGGTATTACCTGCGGTAAATGCCCAAGCGAAGTTCCCACTCTGCCCATCTAATTTCTCTATGTATATGTCTGAGCTTCCCTGCGATGTGAAATTGCTCGTACCAGCACCGGGGTCAAAATCAACGGTACCTTCAAATCTACCTATGATATAAGCAGCCCCTGTGCCCATGGTATCAACCGTAATATCGTTGGCGTAATCGAATCCGGTTCCTCCATAAGCCGCTCCCCACACAAAATTTCCACTGCCATCCAATTTCTGCACATACGCGTCATAAGCGCCATTAGCTGTGTGATTTTGTGTCCCGGCACCTGGGTCCAGATCAGTAGTACCAAAAAAGTAACCCACTGTATAAACGTTACCCAGTGCATCCACGGCAATACCTTCACCCGATTCACCACCAGAACCCCCGAAGGAACGTGCCCAGGTCAAGTTACCGGCAGTGTTAAGTTTTACTACAAATGCATCCCTACCACTTGCGGTAAGGTTGAGGGTACCCCCATTCGGGTCAAAGTCGACCGTGTTCTCGAAATAACCTGCCACATATATTTGATCTGCATTGTCGGCTGCGATGGCAAATGCCCGTTCCGTGCCCGATGCCCCAATCGACTTAACCCAGATCAAATTTCCAGTCGGTGAAAGTTTTTGAATAAACACGTCATTGGATCCATTGGAAGTAAGGTTCACTACAGGAACACCCGGATCAAAATCAACGGTACCTGAGAAGAAACCTGTAACATACACGTTGCCCGCAGTATCAGTTACGATCGATTCCCCATTGTCAACCCCAGTGCTTCCAGCCGAAAAGGCCCATTGAAAATTCCCTGCCGCATTGAGCTTTAAGACAAATATTTCGTTGTTCGTGTTGCCCGCTGAGAGATTGAATGTGCCCGGACCAGGATCAAAATCTACATTGTTCCCGGAAAAAGTACCGGTTACGTATACGTCTCCATTCTTATCTACAGTAATTGATTTCCCCTGATCCAGAACTGTTCCCCCAATGGATTTGGCCCAAACAAAATTTCCATTGGCATCTAACTTCTGAATGAAAATATCTGTGCTCCCCACTGCAGAGAGATTGAACGTTGAAGCACCTGGATCAAAATCAACCGTTCCCTGGTAAGAACCCGTTGTATATACATTTCCTGAGCCGTCTGTTACAACCGAAAAGCCCTCATCAAAACCAGTGCTTCCAGAAGAAATTGCCCATTCCAGCTTGTACTGAGCACTTGTATGAAGCGAGAAGAATATGAAGCCCGCTAGCAGATAGATAAATCGTAAAGTCATCGTTCTTGTTTAAATGTGATGGCGGTAAATCTAGTGGCAGGGTAAGGGGGAGTTAAGGTCGAGCGCATACTTTGGTGCCGATAACCGTTTTTTGTGTGCGAATGACAAGGGTATCATCAACCGGCTTCACCAAATCACATTTTTTCTATTTTAATTCAACCCATTAGATTTTAGACCATGTTGCTCGCGCGTCAGACTCTTATTTGGCTCCTTATTGGAGCATGTTGCACATCATTATTCGGACAGGAACAATCCAAGGCTGATTACTATGCCCAACAGGTAGTAACTAATGAATTCGTCCATCCCAAAAAAGCGAGGGCATATATAGATACATTGAACATGTTGGGTGGATTGCCCGCCAGAGAAGGTCATTGGTTGAGGGCGCAACTGTGTTCCAATATCGGTGACAGTATGCAGGTGGCGTACGAATTGATCATAGACTGTCTCGCTGAAAACATTCAGGCGCAAGACACTAGTATGATCATCGAATGCCTGATCACAAAATCCTTCATTGAACGAAATCTTCAACAATTCTATAGCTCATTGAATTCGCTGGGGTACGCCAGCAAACTCGCTACCGCTTCCAACCAATTGGTTTTTGTACCCAACATAGAATTGGACCTTGGCAATGCTTACCTGGATTTGACTGGTGACACAGCTGCTTCACTTGAACATTTACATAACTGTATTCGGGTTGCGGTACAAGTAAAAGACTGGCGCTTTGCGTATGAAGCTCAACACTCTCTGGCAGAGATTCTTCTTGCACGTGGGCAAAAAGACCGCGCCATTGCAGAAACGCGAAAAGGTATGTCGTTCTCAGAGGAAATGGACGTCAACGACCCCACCCGTTATTTCGCGAACTACAAGTTTGGCTGTTTCCTAATTGAGATTGATAAATGTGAAGAGGCCATCGAACAGGGTAACATCTGTTACGCTAAAGGAAACGAGTTGGAAATGAACTATCTCCTATTCGGGGGCAGTATGTTGCTGGCAGAGGCTTATATGGAATGTGAAGATTTGGAAAAAGCGATGCATTACTCCAAAATAAATATTGAGTTAGGTGAAGCCAGTGGGGATATCTACGGACTTCTGGATGCCTATGAAATTGGATGGAGGATTCTGGAAAAGAAAGGAATGCACGAAGAAGCACTGCAAATGCTAAAGCAATTGAATACGTATGAATCGCAGATTAAGGATGAGTCTAAAGTGGTAGGTATGACCCGCGCGTTGTACAAAGGTGAACTAGCGCGAAGGGATATAGAAAAGGAAAAGATTGCTGTTGACCTCTCCCTTGCTCAGGAACGATCCAGACTTAAAACCTACCTCATTTCAAGTGCCGCCATCCTATTGCTGTTAATCACCATCTACACCGCAGTCCTTTATCGGAAAAGGAAACAAGAAGCAACGCTGAACAGAATTCTGGCTGCATCCAACGAGGTGGTCAATAAGCAGAAAGAAGAACTTCTGAAAACACTACAGGAAAAAGAAAAGGAAGAGGGTTACTTCTACTTCAATCAATCTGCCATCAAGGTGGAGTTCAAGGACATCATTCTACTGGAGTCTAGTAATAATTATGTCTTGATACATATAGCCGGCAGGAAAATACCGTTGCTGGAGAGAACCAAGATGATCCATCTGGTTCAACATTTTCCTGAAACTATGTTCGTGCGGATACATCGTTCCTACTACGTTAATGTCAATCATATTATCTCCAGACCTTCTAAATACGTAGTGAGGATGTCTAACGAGAAGATGCTTACCGCTTCACGGAATTATGTGTCGAACCTGGGAGACAAATTCATGCAAGAAGGAGCCACAGCGTGATTATCGTATTGGAAGGAAGCTTGGTGTACTCAGTAGCCCGTCTAATACTCTCTCATTTTACCAATATTTGTTTCTGCGGGAAAAGACATATCGAAGGCTTGTTCAAAAAACCATCTCTACTTATTCTCACTTTACTCTACCACCTGTGTACATGGGGACAATCAGTTGTATACACGCATCATACTGTTGAAAATGGACTCCCAAGTTCGCAGGTGTATTCTGCGTTCCAGGATTCCAAAGGATACATGTGGTTTGCCACAGACGCAGGAGTTACCAGATACAATGGATATGAATTCGAGAACTTCAATTCTGATGATGGATTGACGGACAATACAGTTTTCCTAATCACGGAGGATTCCAAAGGTCGAATCTGGTTTGGAACATTTAACTGCCAGTTATCCTACATGGAGAATGACAGCATCCATGCCTACGAACACAATAACATAATAGCAAAGACACTCAAGTGGAAAAGGCCCATGCAGTCTTTCCATGTAGACTCATCGGGAACTATTTGGATTGGGTTTTATGGTGAGGGGATATATAGGTGTACACCTAAGGGAAGCGTACATCAAACACTCCAGGTACCAGATGAATATTGTCACTCTTTCAAGGCAACAGTATTTGGAAACACAACCATCTGGGGGAAAAATTCGAGCCCCTGGCGCTCAGGTGCAAAATCACGGGAGAATGGAATACCATGCCAGCAGGAGTTCCAATTTGAATTCAAAGGCGCTGAATACGCTTTCCAGACCAATACTGAGGTAACCCACGCCCAGACAGGTAGACTGTGGGTTGGAAGCAGGTACAACAATGGGATATTCTACACCAGTACCACACATGTTCTTCTGATTCCCGCATCTAACCCAGCCTCATTGTTCAAGAACATCAGACTCCCTTTCAGCGGCAGAAATAGGGTTCTATCGGTAAGGTATGATGGCACATTCAGCTGGTTCTGCCTGGAAAACGAAGGTGTTTACAAATGTAAAGTCAGCGAAGACAGCATTGAAGTTGTACACCATTTTTTACCTACAACTTCTGTCTCCAGAACATTTACCGACAAAGATGGTGGACTTTGGTTGATGACACTCTCAGACGGACTTTACTTCGTTGCCAATGAAACAGTCAAATTCTTTGGGGAGCCAAATCAACCCATCAGCGCCATAACAGTTGACACAACCAATGGACAGTTATATGTTGGGTTTGAAAATGGGCGTGTTACTAAAAGTAAATTGACCGAAGCCGGTATTGAGCACGAGACCATAGCACAATTGCGCGTGAAAGCACAAGACCTTGCTTATAACTATAACAACCGTTCGCTCTTGATGGGGGGTGAACTGGAATGGTTCAACTACTATCAGGAAAACGAGCTAAAGAAGATACCCGCACGCTACAATGGTGTGGTAAAAGCGTTTTTGATCGATGATCAAATCATCTACACTGGAAATGGAATTGCGTTCTCAGTACTGAAGGGAGAACAAGAAGTCTTCAATTCGTACCTGGAGAACAGCGATCAAAAGAAACTATGGTGTACCAGTCTTTTCAAGAACAAGCATAGGATCTGGATTGGCACATCCGAGGGTATTCGGATATATGCAGATAAGCAAATCACTAATCCCTTTTCATCAGACACCTATCTATCCTCATACATTACCAGTTTTGCCAGGGTTAATGAGAACACATTCCTCATTGGCACCAAGAAGTATGGAATTCTGGTGGTTCAGAATGAGCAGGTGTTGGAAATACTTGATGAAACCCGTGGATTGAAAGGAAATCTGGTTTTTGATCTGCATCGGGATGACCAGGGTGTTATTTGGGTAGCCACCAACAAAGGATTGAGCAGATTGAATTACCACGGTCCAGGCGATTTTGATGTTCTAACCCTCGGGCCAAGAAACGGAATCGGTCTTCAAAAAATAAACGCGCTACGCTCTTATCGCAACGATATCTATGCGTTAACGAGTAAAGGGTTCTACGTCATCGACCGAACAAAAATCCGTTTAAGCTCAGCTATCCCTCCGCTACATATTACCCAACTGTTCGTAGACAAGGAGGAGCAATCCATGACTCCACCTTTGATTTATCCGTACTCCCACAAGTTCATCAATATCCGATTTGAGGGACTTAGTTATACAAACCCCTATCCCAACTATAAATACCGAATAGTGGGAGTAGATACGGGTTGGATAAATACAACGAAGCGATCAGTTCAGTTCACAACGCTGCCCCATGGTAACTATGTGTTTGAGGTTAAGGTGCAGAACGAGGCAGGAGATTGGAACAAAATTCCTGCAAGGCTCACTTTTACTATTACTCCACCCTACTGGAAAACCTGGTGGTTCCGAATATTGACAACGATAGGAACCGTGGGTTTGATCTATCTGGGATTCAGGTACAATCTTCTGGTATACAACAGGCACATACAGCAAGAGATAGTGAACAGGTTATTGAAGCGCCTGGGACGGCAATCCTACATCACCATAGTCGCTGATAAAACAAACATCAGAATAAACGAAGCGGAAATTCTGTTTGTAGAAGCGTTCAAAAACTATGTTGAGATCAATACGACCAAGAAAAAGTACCTCTATCGGTCTACAATGACCAATATGGAAGCAAAACTGAATCCATTGAAATTCGTCAGGGTTCACCGCTCGTATATAGTCCAGAAGGATAAGATTGATTCTATCTCCGAGGATGAGTTGCAAATACAGGATTTTCGTATTCCGATCGGAAAAACATACCAATCCGCCATGAAAAAGGTAGCGGACCAATTCTTTAGAACAAATACCTAGGATCGTTCGTCCCAAAAAATCGGTGCGTTCGTCCCAAGCCACTGATATCATTTACATATAGCGGATTCGTCTACTTGTTTTGTCGACCACCAAATTGGTGTAATCTAAAAACAGGAAAGATGAAAAAAATGACAATAGCCCTTGGGGTCATGTTAACCGCAACCTTGGGATTTGGGCAATGCCCGGGTGGAAGCTCGACCAATCAATATTTCAATACTTGTACAAATGAAGGCGATGGTTTCAGGCTGTTTAACAGCAATAACTACAAAATCCATTTAGGCAATACCTCCACTAAGTACCATTACGGCCCCGTATCAAACTGGGCAATGAAGTTCAACATGTATAGTCAAAGTGGAAGAGGATGGGTATGGGGACCCAACAATGCTAAACCTGTTGCCGCACTCAACAAAGACGGAGACATGCAGGTCAAAGGGAACTTCGTTGCTGAATTGGGCAAGGTTGGAGTAGGCATCACAAATCCGGTAGCCAAACTTGACGTGATGGGTAATATCCGATCCAAGACCGGTGGTGGAACCGATTGGCTGGTTATGGAAACAGACAATGGAAATGGGTTCTTCAGAATCCACAACCGCGCTGCACAAGACCAAATGCTTTTTGGATGGGATGACGGAACCAGTCAGAACTTCAATTTTCCTTTTACCATTCATAAGAATGGTTATGTAGGGGTAGGAACATCAGACCCAGTTCATAAAATGGCTGTTCAGGGTAGCGAAGCTCCCGTTACAGGTCTGGGAAATTGCAAGGAAAGTGTTATCCGAATCAACAACATCAATGCCACAGATGGTTCCAATTCAGAGATTCAATTTGGTGTTACCAGCGACAATGATAAGACACTTGCTACCATCGCCACTAAACACACCGGATTGAATGGATCATATCATGGCGCAGCGCTCATATTCGGAACCACGGACACAGATTCTGATGAGGTCATTGAACGAATGCGGATAACACAGAACGGAAGAATTGGAATTGGCACAACAGCTATGAACGGCTCCCTTCTGGCAGTAGCTGGCAAGCTCAGTGCTGAAGAAATTGAAGTAAGTCTTTCTTCAGGTTGGTCGGACTTCGTATTCGATGATGACTATAAACTGGCTTCCCTATCAGAAGTAGAAAAATTCATCAACGAAAACCACCATCTACCTGATGTCCCCTCAGCCAAAGAGGTGGAGAAATCTGGAATCAACCTGGGAAAAATGGATGCTATTCTTCTTCAGAAGATTGAAGAACTAACGCTTCATATGATTGCGCTGGAAAAGGAGAATGCGGTGCTTAAATCACTGATTGAATCCAAGTAACACTCTAATCAATCGACTTTACAGATCTTCCAAAATTTGGGAACTATGGATGTTAAAATCAAGCTTACAATACTCTGTTTGTGCCTTTTCAACAGCCTATGCTTTACACAGAGTAGTACTAATTGCATATATACCCTGACCTCCAATCCGTATTATGGTACTTGTCAAGATCATAATACATGGCCTTTAACATTTTCTGATGAATTCAACGGGGTCAATTTAGATGCTTCAAAATGGGAAGCCAAGACGGGAATTATTCGGAGTAATTGTTTTCCCGATACTTTCGATAGACATAAATGCTGGTGGAGACCTGAGAACATCAAAGAGGACAATGGATCACTCAAAATAAAGGTAGAGATAAGTAATCTGACCACGCCATGGGAAGAGTGCAGCAGCCCCCCGATATCACAACCTCCGATCAACTTGAAATACACAACAGGTGAAATTTGGTCTCACAACACGTACCATTATGGTAAGTACGAAATTCGATGTAAGATTCCTTTGTTAGAAGGATTACACCCAAGTTTTTGGATGTATGAAGGTAACGAGGACGGAAATCCTATTTTCAATGAACTCGACTTTTTCGAGTTCGAGGGTAATGAAAGGAAACACATAATGACTATTCACCGGGATTACAATAATGATGGCGAAGATGACAATTGCAATAAGGAGCTAGCGCCCGAGGATCCCGGGTTTTATGCAAATTGGCATACCTATACCATTATTTGGACACCCTACGAGATCAGTTACTATCGTGATATAGTTGCAAACCCTGAACCTTTACACACTTTCTATCGGTACCATGACAAAACCGCCCTTACCCCAATAAAGTGTGGTGATCTTGAGCCAGGTAATGTCTTAGAAAACGAGTTATTTCCACGAGCCCCCATGCATATCATTGCCGGAGTGTCAGTTCACAGTGGAAATGCTTCAGGTGAAACTGCACCTACCCCAACAACCGACCTGCTTTTGCCAGCATATAACGGATATGAAATCGACTATATTAAATATTGGGCACGACCAGCAAGTACCATCCATCCATGCTCTCTAACCACCTTAGTCAAAACAAGCCCATTTCAGGGCTTTTATGCTGCTGATAACGCAATACTCTCGGCTGGGGCCGCAGTTATTAATACAGCTGAGATTACAGTGAACGATCACATAAGCATCTTGCCTTCTTTTCAGGTTACATCTGGGTCAAGTTTCAAAGCCAAGGTAGATCCCTATATATGCGGACAGTCCCAAAGGATGGGAAGGGATAATCCTGAGAGGAACGAAGCTGAACTAGTGCCAGAACAAATTTCAACCTCCATCTATCCCAACCCCAACAATGGTCAGTTCAACGTTGATATTGCGGGAATGAAAGGTTCCGCGACTATTGAAGTTTTTGACGCAGTGGGAAGGAAAATACGCGTGAAAGACAATTCAACCAATCAAACGGTTATCAATCTAACAGATCAAGCTGCAGGTATCTATCTGGTGAAAGTGACCGTTGACGGTAAGATCTTCAATCACAAGATTGTTTATCAATAATCAATGCTTATGAATACCCTTTTAAAAGCAAAAAGTCTCATGCTAGTGACAATCCTGCTCCTTTTCGCAGGCAGTACGATGTGCCAAACCGTAACCGGATCCCTCAAGAAGCCTCAAATGATCAAAACAGATGACGGGTTCCTGATCTATGGCCTTACAAAAACAGAACTTCAGGTACAGTTGTATGACAAAAATCTGAAACTCATTGCGAAAACAGCGCAGGCATACAATAAGGGTTCAAGGAACATATGGAAGGCTGAAGTTCTTAATAGCGGATACCTGTTCGAAATGAACTTCTGCCGATTCCATTTCAACAAGAAGCTTGAAAAAATCTCATACCAGGAATGGACTAGAGAGGATAGAAAGGCGGAAAGGGAGAATTCCAAAGCTTACAAACCGACCCTTAACGCTTCTGATCAAATGTTAGGGAAAACAAGCCATGTAAAAATTGGTGGGTTCTTCATAGAAATGATCTCCAATAGTAAAGTGATGACTCCCGGAGTAACCATAGGAGGTGGAAGTGGTCACAAAGGAAATCCGCTTATCAAGATCTGCGCTCTTGATGAAAGCAAAACACCCCTAACCTACGCCCCGAAATGGGAAATTGAACTTGAACACGACCCCCTACTTGATTACAAGTGGTACACTTTTAACGACAATCTGCTACTATACGTATCAGGGAAAACACACACCTACCTGTACAAAGTTGACTACGCAAATGGAAAAATTGATTACAAGTATCAAATGAAACTAGACGGTGATGAGGTAATTGCCTTCTCCAATGTTGCCTGGAATCCCGATGGTTATCCCATCATTGTCGGAAATTTCAAATCAGCTGATAAAAAAGCCAAACGAGCAGGAATGCTGGGTTGGTTTGCTATCAGGCTGGATTCGAGGGGACAGGAGGTTGCCAAAAAGAAATTTGATTTCGACATCCAAATTCCGAAGGATTATCACGGCAAGGATCTTAAGGAAAGGGATATGAACCGCGTGTGTCTGAGCATGAGGTATATGAATGTGAACGAAGACAATACCATCACTATGGTTGGGGAGCACATCAGAGTGGTTACGCTTACTTCAACATCTACTACCTACACGGGTTCAGGAGGGAACACCTCCACCACCAGTTCCGGGAACGCCTATCAAACGTTCGGGTTTTCCCATTTCGAATTGGATCAGAACTTAAACGTCAAAAAGAGCAAGTACATTCCAGCCGTACACCCTTCGAAAGATGACAAAAAGGGTAAATTAAACAACCTTCTCACGATTGGTTACAATTTTGACCTGTTCACGCTCACAGCAGAATACACACCCAGGCAAAACAATTTCGTCCCACTCCTTAATTATAAGATCCGAGACTTGCGCATAGTCAACAAAAGGCCAACAGCTCTCTTCTATAAAGTGAATAAGCCAGGTGAATACGAGCTCTACGCTTTGGATTTGAATACATCGAAAGAAGTATTACTCAAGAAATTCAACGTTGGTAAAAGCGCGACCGAGGGTAATGTAGGTCAACCAGTTGTTACCTTAACTGGTTCTAACAAGGTAGTCGCCTTTGATAGGCGAAAAACAGAATACACCCTGGAGTTGATAGAATTTTGAAATTCTTGCCCGTGGTTAGGTTATGATCGGTCGTTAGAAATCTAAAACCTACAAACCACACCCAACCTGGTGTTCGCGCCTGGCAGAATCAAGACCAGATCCTTGTTGCCGCCAGATGCTTTGAGGGTGTTCCCGTCCTGGTTCGTCAAATTGCCATACCGGTAGTTGGCGTAACCAGAACTTAGAAAATACCCTATGCGATTACCGAACATGTGTTGGTACCGTAGGTTCAATTCGAAAGTCAATCCGGAACCGGTGACCTTCCAGTTCGAGCCGTTGTCTCCATAGGTTAGCATCGACATACCAATGAAACCATTTCCGATCAACAAATTCTTCTCGGTGTTCACCAACCTGTATGATAAGGCTACCCTAAACGTATTTGCACTAGCGTATCCCGTAGAATCCACACCGAGAAAGTTACTTCGTTCGTAATTCGCACCTGCAGAGAAATTGTCTGTCGCGGCATACTGCCATGTTAGTCCGAACAACGCATTGGCCGCTTCAATTCCGGATTTTGTGTCGCTTGTATCATTGGATTTCGCCCCGTACAGTCCCATCCCCACACTACCCAGAACATCCATGTTCCCTTTTTCATATTGCGCGTTGACCTGAGTGATCAGGAAAGCAAACGCTAACAGTGTCCAAAATCCTTTCATACGTAACAAGTTACCAAGAGAAAGGATGTATTCAAATTAAACCGCACGGTTATCGTTTCAAGGGCCCGCTATGTAATACAAGAAAGAAGGCCCGACAATGAATGTCGAGCCTTTCGCTATCTAACAATTGGTGCTCCGCAACACCAACTCCACAATTCCACTTAAAATCTCAATTGCACTTCTTCGTATTGCTTTACGATAGGATTCAAATTCAAGTGGAGTATCAACATTAACAGCCCTGACTCAACGTGAAACTTCCGTCTCCACTAAAGTCAGTAAGTGTAATTGTCACTGTCCACGTACCTGATGCACCTGTAGCAGAGCATTTGGTCAACGAATCATCACCAATGCCCACTGTAAGCGTTTCATCCAATACCTGAACTCCATTCGCATCTTTGACCACAACACGGAAACTTCCACCACTGGCCGCAGTGATATCCATATTCAACTCCGCTCTGGATTGATTATTGGTCCAAGTATGCGTATTACTAGCTGAACCTCCTGCTCCCGTTACATCGCCATCATTTCCAGCGCCAACCACTGTTATCTTCGGGTACGTACACGAACCATTATCAACTACTGCGGATGAACAATAGTTGTTAGCCGCTGCATCTGTACATCCTGTGCAAGAGCCATCGTCTTTTTTTGCTTTAGCATCGTAGTTCGCAGCACAACTTTGCGTACAACCTTTCCTTTTACAGCCTGTTCCAACTATTGTGGAAAGTGCCACAAAGGAAGCTGCAATTATCATTGTTAGGTTTCTCATATCTGAAGGTATAATTGGTTCTATATGCTTATAATGCATCTCAAGAGTGGAAGGTTGGAACGGGTTAGAATTTTCCGTGGAGCTTCATTGTTCTAAATTCGCATTATGCGATTGGTCATCACCATCCTATTTGTCATTACCGGCTGTGTGTCTTACGCCCAAGATATGCGGGTGCGTGATTCACTGTCTGCCCTGGCAGCAGATATGATAGCGCACGATACTTCCCGCGCTTCCGCACTGATTGCCTTGAGCGAACAACTGTACCTGGAGAACCCTGACACCGTTTTTCCCCTTTGCGAGAAAGCCATCAGAATCGTTGACCTAAGTGTTGAAGAAGAATCAAATGAAGATGTCAAGAAGAGGCTTCAACAACTGAAACTTTATGCATTAGGCAACATGGGTGCCATTCACACGATGCTGGGTAATCTCGATGCGGCAGTGGAGCAATTGGAGGAGAGTATTGTGTTGGCCAAGGAAATGGGCGACAAGAAACAGGAAGCCTACTCCCTCAATACGATGGCCAATATTCACTCCAGTCGCGGTGAGGTCCGAAAGGCAATCTCGTGTTTCAAGCGCACCCTTAAACTTTTTGAAGAGCTTAAAGATTCTTCACCTATTAGCGGTACCCTCAACAACCTTGGTGTTCAATACACAAGATTAGGTGATTACCGAACTGCCCTGAACTACCATAACAAAGCACTGGATGTTGCAAAGACGCATCAGGACACCCCTTATATATTGGATGCCTACACTTATACAGCCGATGTTTATTTGCAAATAGGCGATTATGACAAGGCGATGGTTTACTACCAACGCGACTACGATATTTCAGTTCGACAAAATGACAAGTTTGGAATCGCTGACGCTCTTCAGAAGATTGCTTCTATCTACGTTAAGCAGGGAAAAGCGAATGAAGCGAAAGCCAAACTTGATGAGGCGCTAAAGGTCAATAAGGAGATCAACCACCGGCCCGGCATTCAGCTTAATTTAACGACCCTTGGAGATGTACACCTTATTCAAGGAGAAGATGAAGAAGCGCTGAACTACTACCAACAAGCGCTGGAACTCGCAGAGGCTCTTCAAGAAAAAACTTCCATTGCACAAAGCCTGAACAATGTTGCCAACATTCTTTATAGGCGCGGACAATTGGTTCAGGCTCAGAAGATGTTGAAACGGGCGCTGGCATTAGCACAGGAAGTTGGTTATCCTGAACATATTAAAGACGCAGCGCGAACTTTGAGCAATGTTGAAGCGGCACAGGGTAATCACAAAGCATCGCTGGAACACTACAAACTGTTCGTCTTAATGCGCGATAGCCTGAAGAATGATGCGAACCAGAAGGAGGTCATGCGTCAGCAGATCCAACATGAGTTTGATAAGAAAGAGGCGGTTTCAGAGAAAGCCCATGAAATGGAATTAAAGGCCCAGGAGGATGCCGCTAGCGCTGAACAGGAACAACAATCTACCATCATATTTGCCATTGGTGCGGGACTGGCACTCGTACTGCTGTTCTCGATCTTTCTGTTCAACCGGTTCCGTGTTACGAAGCGGCAGAAAGGTGTGATAGAAAGTCAGAAAGCGCAGGTAGATCTGGCATTCGCACAATTAGAAGAGAAGAACAAAGAGGTAATGGATTCTATTACTTACGCCAAGCGCATCCAATCTGCAATCTTACCGCCATCGAAAGTTGTAAAGGAATACCTGAACAACTCCTTTGTTTTCTACCGCCCGAAAGACATTGTTGCGGGAGATTTCTATTGGATGGAGCGATCTGGTGATACCATTCTATTTGCAGCTTGTGATTGTACAGGCCATGGCGTTCCAGGAGCGATGGTATCTGTTGTGTGTAACAACGGCCTTAACCGCGCTGTTAGAGAATATGGCTTGAACGAACCCGGAAAAATTCTTGACAAGACCAGGGAAATTGTAGCCCGGGAATTTGCCCAATCTGAAGAGGATGTGAATGATGGAATGGACATTGCCCTGTGTGCTATGGAGGGTAACGTATTGAAGTACGCGGGAGCCAACAATCCGTTATGGCTAATAAGGGCGGGCACCAATGAGGTTACCGAATTCAAAGCAACCAAACAGCCGATTGGAAAACTTGACAATCCTGTCGCCTATGAAACGCATGCAGTATTGCTCAATCCTGGCGATACAATCTACATTTTCTCGGATGGATTGGCAGACCAATTTGGTGGTGAAAAGGGCAAGAAGTTTAAATCATCCAATTTTAAGCGACTGTTACTTACAATGCAAGATGAAGACCTTGGAAGACAGCAGGAGCTGATCCACGATGCTTTTGAGAATTGGAAGGGCGATCTGGAGCAAATAGATGATGTGTGTATCATCGGTGTACGATACAGCTAGCTAATTCTTTCCTTTCTTTTGCTTGCTCTTATTTCGCGCGAACGCTATTCCAATGGCTAATATGGCAAAGAGGATAACCCCTACGGCTACCCAGATGTCAAAGCCCATTTTGTAGTTAGTTGCGGTTGAATATCCTCCTCAACGTTGACCCTACACGCTTACATAAGATACGATAATTTTTTGACTGTCAGCCGCTTATATGCAAATAATACACCGGCTCAAAATAAAAAAAGCCCTCGTTAGAGGGCCTTCCTTCAGGTAGTTCAGTTGGCACTATGTGCCTGGTGAGAGAGTAGGCAGGTTGTATACTTTAATGCTTCAGCGTGCAACTAAACTTGCTAAACTATATCTCGTCTGCACTTGCCGGTGTCTCCTTGCTGGACAATTTGAACTCGTATCGATAGGTATCACCATTCAATTGGTGTTCCCATGCCATATTGTTCTTATCCAATTGCTTGATCTCATAGACCTCCGTGCTGGCTTTGGAAGAAGGTTTTGCAATGGTGATCTGAATTGACTTGTTGTTATTGACAAGCTGCCATGAACCGGTCAATGTTGAATTCCCATCTTCGGTTGCTACATCATTATTCTTGAGAAACCACCAGTCTTCTGTTACCTCTCCTATTTGCGGGTTAGCGGTTACATTGGTCACAGCACTTCCATTTTTGAAGGCTTTTTCCAAATCCCACTCTCCTTTCAGGTTCTTTTCAGCCTTTCCAACTGGCCCTCCCTGGCTATACTTCTTACACCCTGTAGCGAAGAAAGTTAGTGCCAAAACAGTAACAAAATAGATGGTTTTTGAAGCGCTCATATTATTCAAGTTTATAGGTCCTTTATTATTACAATGCATGCCAAACGCAAATGGTTGGAATGGTAACAAAAAAGGCCCCTTTCGGAGCCTCCCTTGAAGTAGTTCACTTGGCATTATTAACTACCCGGAGAAAGTGAGTAGCTCCCATCACCGTTAAAATCGGTGAAAACTAAAGTAACCGTCCAAACTCCACTTTTTCCTTCTGCGGTAACCCCAGAGTATGAATCCGGGCCACTAGAAGTTAACGTGTGATTGAGGACCTCTTTACCTTTCTTATCCTCAACGATCATCTGCACCGAACCTGTTGGCGTGGTAATATCAAAGTTCACGTTCGCCTTGGTATTTGAATTCTTCCATGCGAAAGAATACGTTCCGGAATCTCCGTTTCCTGTAAAGTCACCACCCGGATCAGCCCCAGTAGATCCAACCTTCACATTTCCCGTGTAGGTGTCCAAAATCACGTCACCATCCTTGTTCTTTTTGCAACCTGTGAATGCAATCAAAGCACCGATGGCAATCATACTTAATGTTGTTCTGATCATTGTTCCGTTCATGTCGTAGTATTAATTGGTTCTTCTAATAGTAGAATGAAGCTCAACAAGAAATGGTTGGAATGGTCTTAAAAATTCTTTCCTACTGAGAGGAAAAGCCCAGTCCTTCTGGTAGATGTGACGTTGATGCCTCTTGGGAAGGATTCTGATCCGGCAAAAATATTGGCCACGCCTTGTTCCAATTGAAGGCCATAGGAAACGGAGAATGACTTGATGGTATGTTGTTGACCAACCGAGAATTTCAATCCAAAATCGTAGACCGTATAGTTGTCAGAAATTGAAACCAATCTCGAATCATGTTCACGTGCCTTATCCCTTAACTGTGCGGCATAAAGTCCACCAGATAAAACAATTCTGGAGCCTTTCGGCTCAAATGGATTCAACTTCAGCAAACGATTGTACATCACAGCCGCCTTCATATAATTAAGTGTCACTTCCTTATGAGTGTAAGTGCCATGGATATACAAATCTCTGGCATCCGCTACTGAAGAGTTCCAATAGAGCTGTGCCTCAAATTCAGACCGGTGGGATACAGGAACAGAAGCATAAAGACCATATCCGTGACCGTGCGACCACCTGTTACTGATTAGAGAATTGGGGTCTTTACCATTGCGGAATTCCGCATCCAGAATCCGCGTATGAGAGATGTCAGCGATCACTCCTACCTGCATAAGCGGGGCAATTCTTCTTGAGCTGTCAATTGCTATCGCATTGCGAATTCCAAATGTTGGCTCAATACTTTCCATACCGAGAACGGAGGTTATTCTTGGCAATACTTCAATTATATCCTTACTAGTGTGTTCCGGCACCTCACTTTGATTTTCTGCTTCAAAACTGGCTACCAAAGGTTGGTCTGTTCCCAGATTAGCCGCTCCATCATTATTGTTCGGTGATTGATCAACTACCTGATCTTCATTCGCAGATACAGCTACGATAGCTTCCTCTCCACCATTCTGAATCCCACTAACGGCTATTGCCCCTCCTGGTTCTGTGACCGGATCACTGTCATCCTCATCATCGAGTCCTGCATTTAAATTATCGTTGCTTTCAACCGCACCCTTTTCCTCAGGCACACTTGTGCTCACAGAACCGCCTGCTTCATTAGCACCTAAGACAGACGCTTCAACGTTATTCTCTGGCCCATTTTGACTCAGGCCAACATTGTCAAGCCCCAGGTTTCCTGGCCAACTCCACCACAGCAACAGCAACGCCAAAGTTGCAATACCGAAATCTCTCGCATAAAGCCAAAGGATTCTTCTTTTTAGATACAATCTTATACCGGTCCACGCCTGATCAATATTCAGTTGTTGCCGAACACCCATCCATACAGCCTCCGGGGCTTCATTGGATGTTGACTCAAACGCCTCCTGAACGCGCGTATCCATGGCCACACCATCTGATTCCATCGAAGCTGCAACACCCTCCCATAGCCCTTCCGGAGCTTTCGGAGCTTGCCCTTCAAAAGCATCTCTAATGTTATCATATAGCGGATTCTTATCGCTCATCACCCATTGGAAATTGCTTGTTCAAGAAGTTGCCTTGCCCTGTTCAACTGAGATTTCGATGTGCCCTCTGAGATTCCCATCAATTCCGCTATCTCATGGTGCTTATAACCTTCAATGGCATATAACTTTAACACCATCGCTGCCTTGCTAGGCAGGCTATTCACTTTTTCCACCAACTCGCTTAACTTGATCTGCTGCCAAACATCATTTGAGTGCACCGGGATGTACTCTTTGTAATCATCCAACACCTCTTCCTTTCTCTTATTCCTGCGATAAACTTCTAGTGCAGTATTGATCATGATCTTGCGAATCCACACCTCAAGACTCCCGTCAAATCGATATTGGAACTTCGCCAGATTTCTAAATACTTTAATGAACCCATCCTGAAGGATGTCTTGAGCCTGATCGTCTGAATCTGTATACGTAAGACAGATACCATACATCTTATCTGCATATCTCCTGTACAGAACCTCTGGCCAGTGCAGTCCCCTCCTGAGGCACTTCTGCACCAACTCCTGTTCTGAGATATGATCGTAGTTCTGACTCAATTATGGAAATATTGCTTCGCTTGATTCATCAATGCGATCCAGAATGTTATCGTAGATGTCTTCATTTTTATCCTCGGTAATCAAAATAGTCTGGGTTCCTTGCACGTCTGTTAGCGTAGCGTTCTCCCACTGGTTATTGGTAACAATCTGAAACCAGTGTTGGGGATCCAGAATAAGCTGTGTTGAAGAAGGTTGGTCTTTATCCAGTACGATCTTACCACTGTTGCCACTGTCACGAGCAATGATCTCAAAATCCTCTGTGTACAGAAACTCAAATCGAATGGGGATATCGGTACCCACATTGTTTCTATACGTGCCAAGGATTAGAATTGAAGGTGTGGACTGATTGCTATACGTCTCAAAATCAATATCCATTTTAGTGTATGCCCCCTGCGGAATATCAAACTGAAGATCAGCCACGTTGTTATTCGCATCAAAAGGAATGGTTAGCCCGGCTGAAAAATTTCGATTGAACGAAATATCAGCTCCTTGTTCTCTTACCCCAGAAATATTGTATGCCCTGATTATTATATGCCCACCACTATAACGGGCCTTTCCGTTACCAGTGGTCCCTTTTGTAATATCCATAGTAGTAGACACCTCCGTTGGGAGTTTCCACTTCCTTCTTTTGTCTTTGTTACAGCCTGTTACAAGCACTGCAAACAGCAACAAAATGACCGCATATGTTCCAGATTTCGACATCTAACTCATATTAATAATGTATGAAAGTTACGAAAGGTTGGAATGGGGTTAAAAAAACTTGAAGTTGCTCTTGATCAAACCCATATCCTTAAGTGACATACATCACTTTTTGAGATCAAGTACTGACCTACCTTAGATGTATGAATAAAGCCTTGAAACTCGTAGCAATTTGTCTACTATGTATTGGACTGATCACGGATATCGTATGGGTAATCACCAACATTATGAACTAAAACAAAGCATCATGAAAAAGAACATGGGAGTTGCTGACCGAATTATCCGATTAATCGTTGCCGCAGTGTTGGGATACCTGTATTTCGGAGGAATAGTAACTGGCACCTGGGGAATAGTGCTGGCTGTCCTCGGAGGAGTATTCACCTTGACCAGTTTGGTGGGGTTTTGCCCGCTATATGCACCATTTGGGCTGAAAACATGTTCAACTGGCTGATATCAAGTGTAAGTTGGGAAGAGCGGTGAAACCCACAGCTGTTGGGTTCTCGTATAAACTAGTAGTCAAGGTAGGTTCGTGTTGAATTCCTTTGAATTTGCACTAACTTGCTGATTGCGAAGCCAAACCCGTCTTGCCAATACGACTCAGATATTTGCCCCTGGCAAGTCTTCTTGCCGTGCTCATGCTCTTCTCCGGAGTGCGGAATTCCAGTGCCGTTACGATCACTGACTCGCTTACCGTGCTTTTGGAAAAAGCAGAAGATCCGCATCGAAGGTTTGATCTGCTTATTCAAATAACAGCGGCCTTTCATAGCATCGAGGCATCTGTTTCACTGGAATATGGTAAAAGAGCGCTTCGTATTGCACAGCAATTGAATGATAAGGAAAAACTTGCCATTGCACACACTTATATGGGAAGGTCGTACTGGGGAATAGGCGATCAGGTAAATGAAATCAATAGCTACATCACCGCCCTGGAAATTTATCGATCCATTAGTCATGGCCAAGGGCAAATAACTTCTCACACGCACATCGGTAATGTGTACCTGGCCCATGGAAAGAACGACCTGGCGCTAGAGCATTACCAAATGGCCTTGGCTATCAGCCAGGAGATAGGAACCAAAGCCAATGAGGTGCTCATACACGTACAGATGGGCACCTACTATAGTCAGATTGGGGAATTACAGAAGGCAGATGATGAGTTTGCCAAAGGATTGGAGCTCGCAAAAAAATTCAATGACCAAAGGCGCATCGTGGTACTCCGAAGCAGCATGGGTAACATCTGCTATAAAAGAGAGGATTGGACGAATGCCCGCGATCATTTGGAAGCATCACTTAAGCTTAGAGATGAAATAGGGGAAGATCTATTGGTGTACGGTACGCGGTTACAACTTGGACAAACCTACCTTCATCTCAATCAGCCCGATAAGGCGATTGAACAATTTCAGATTGCCAAATCCCTTTCAGACAGAACCAAAGGTGTACCGTGGAGACCAGATGTATATAAAGGCTTTGCCGAAGCCTATACCATGAAGGGATTAACAGGAAGGGCGTTACACAACCTCAACCGTTACTCGGAGTTGAAAGACTCACTATTTCAGGCTGCCAGACTAAGCAAGCAAGCGGAAGTAATGGCGCATTTCGACTTCGCTGAGCGTGAAAATAAGATGAAGCTACGCGCGAAGGATGAAGAGATCAAAACAGAACAGGATAAAACGGAGTTTGCGTGGCAGTGGGTCATATACATTGCCTCCTTTCTTGGTATTCTGATTATTGTCTTCCTAAGCTATATCATCAGGCAAAAACAAAAGCAAGGTGCTCGATTGAAACGCCTGGTTGATACCCGGACTAATGAACTGCAAGAGGCTATTTCAAAGCTGGAAGTTGAACACACGCAAGCTTTGAAGCTACATTCAAGATTACTCAGCGCACAGATCAATCCTCATTTCATTTTTAACTCTCTTAATTCAGTACAGTACTATATTCTGGAAAATGACGCGGAACCTGCCCTGAACTACATCGCAGAGTTCTCCGCCTTAATGAGAACGGTACTCGAAAATTCAAGGGAGATGGCCGTTCCGCTATCACAGGAAGTAAAATTTCTTGAAGCGTACCTCAAGCTGGAGCAACAACGTTTCAATTACAAATTTGAGTTCAACATTGAAATTGGCGAGCACATTGAGCCAACCGAGGTTATCGTACCACCCATGATCTTTCAACCTTTCATTGAAAATGCTGTGGTACATGGACTGGGAGAAACTACAGAGGGGGGTAAAATTACCATCTCCTTTACCCGGAAAGTGGGCAAACTCCTCACAACTATTTCAGACAATGGAATAGGAAGGCAGGCGGCTGCCGTAAAAAAGAAACTGAGAACGGGAGGCAAGTTTGAGTCGTTAGGAATGAGTATCTCCAACACACGAATTGGTATACTTAATCAATTGTATTCTGACACCTTTGAAGTAGATGTTGAAGACCTGATGAATGATGATGGAAGCTCCAAAGGAACCGCGGTTACCGTTTCTTTCCCATTAGACCTTTAATCTTTTTCGTTGTGAATCAGGCGGTTGGAAAAATTCTAAAAAAACTTTGTCACTTTTTATAACCTTATGATGATGCTAGCGTATAGTATTGTACACTAGCCAAGACAAAAGACCAAACCCTCGCGAATGACAAGTATGGTAGTCTAAGTTTGGACTAAAACTGTGGTTCAATAACCACAGAAAAAATATAAAGACTGTGTATTCAGACTGTACGAATCCCGCACGTCAGTCAGAATGCCTGGCCTGCCGGAAATGAGCAAGTATTTCGTTCTGCACGAACTGATTTACGACCTATGGTTCACCAAAATGCTTACGACTGGCAGGCTTTTTTTATGCCCTGATCCGAAGATGTTTCGGATATAGATTGTTGATCCGATTCCCAATAGATTTTCCAAAACCGAGTCGCATACCATTAAAAGTTAGGAGCACAAAACCCTTGTCCCCTTCTAACTGAAGTGCTTCTCCCCGAAGGAATCTTGATGCGTCTTCTTCGGAAAGTTCAACAGAAGGAACTTCAATATCCAGGCAAGACATTGCAAGATCATAGCTGAATACCAATTGATCGCCTTTCAACTCTCCGATCAATAATCCCCTCTTTACAACATTGTGCCTCCATGATGACAGCCAGGTGCGCTCCTTTTCCGTAAGTCCAATTACGAGATCCCCGATTCTGTATGCCTGAATATCACCCAACGTTTGACCGAGTTGATATGGTGAGAATTTCTGTTTGCCTAAACTTGTCCGCGATGTACTGCCTTCAAAACACAATGCACAAATAAAGAACCCTTCCCCTGAAAGTCGATGAGGCCAAAACTGAAATGCCGGAGCACCATCAATATCCAAGACCTCAATATTCCACTCCGAAGGAACTTCAATCTGAACTGGTTTTCCCCCATGCGTCTCCATGAGATAGCGAACTATGGCTTCATTCTCTTCCGGGTTGTAAGTACAGGTTGAGTAAATCAAATAACCTCCCTCATCCACCATCATAACACAATCCTCAACAACCGATTTTTGTCTGACCGCACATCCGGATGCCCTTTCAGGAGTCCACTCATTTCGGCTAGCCGTATCTTTCCGGAACAATCCCTCTCCGGAACATGGAGCATCAACCACCACCAATCCATAGCGATGTCCTGCCTCAACCAAATCCGCGAGTTCCGCATCCACTACAATATGATTGGTGGTACCCCATCTAACACTATTTTCCTTTAACACCAACGAGCGTTTTCGATCTACTTCATTTGATACAAGGAGATGGTTTGGATAACGATCATTAAGAATCAATGTCTTCCCTCCTGGCGCTGCGCAAGCGTCCAGAATATTTGAATCTGCCTTGAGGTCCAGTTGCCGAACCACAAAATCCAGGAACATGGAACTGGCCTCCATGGGATATATCATCCCTGCGTGGTACGCTGGCAGTCTTGAATAATTGGGTCTGTCCTGCACATAGTATCCGTCCGGATTCCAGGCAACCTGATCCCCTATCCAAGCAGCATTGATATCTCCTTTTTTAGGATGAAGTCGTACAGCACTTGGTGAATTTCCTTCCAGTGTTTCGAAGAAAATCTGAGCATCTTCCAATTGATCCTTGATCCTTGATATGAACTGCGCGTGGAGCACCTTGACTAATGTATAATTCAATGATGAATAAAAAATATTTCGCAGAAGTTTGGCGTTGAATTTGCAAGAATTAAAAAAACCGATATACCTTTGTAGCCACAATGACGAAGAACAACACATACACTTATTGGTGGAAGGACGCATAAGCGACCCTGGGAAGTGTATGGACAAAAAATAACCGAAAAGCCTGCTTCCCGCAGGCTTTTTTTATGGATTGAAATGAGCAAGATGACGAACAAATATTGGTGGTGGTATTCTCCTCTTGAACAAGAGAAGCGGTAACCCCTTGACTAATATTTAAGAACCGGGCCTGCTTCATGCAGGCCTTTTTTTTGACCAAATGACAACGATAATCACAACGTACAAACAACTCCTGGCGGATACCATCACGCCCGTGCAACTGTTCCTCAACCTTCGAGACCGGTTCTCGAATAGCCTTTTATTGGAAAGTTCAGAATACCATTCTAAGGAGAACAGCTTTAGCTATATCTGTCTTCGCCCACTTGCAGAATTCTGTGCTACAGGGAAAACATATCATCGGCAAAGGCCTGGACACAATAGTGAAACACATCGTGTACCCACTCACACTGATGTAGGTACTGCGTTTCGGGAATTCATCGAATCATTCACTTTCGAGGGTGAAACACCGCCTGTTCCTGTGCAAGGCCTTTTTGGTTACACATCATTCGAAGCTGTGCAATACTTCGAAGACATTGAGTTGAAATCGAATCCCCAGGATGCTAAGGGGCATCCCGACCTCCGGTACCAATTCTTCGAATACGTGATTGCGATCGATCACTTCCACAACACACTATATATCCTTCACAACGCAGTAGGTTCGTTAGGAAATACCCCTGATTTCAAATTGATCGAATCGTTAATTGGACTCAGAAAGACCAGCGCATTCAAGTTTCACAAGGTATCCTCTGAGACCAGCAGCATCACGGATGAAGACTACAAAGAGAGCGTACAAAAAGGCATTGCACATTGCCAACAAGGTGACGTTTTCCAGGTTGTGCTTTCACGCGAGTTTCAGCAACCGTTCAAGGGTGATGACTTCAACGTATACAGAGCGATACGCAGCATCAACCCATCACCATACCTGTTCTACTTCGATTACGGGGACTATCGAATTTTCGGTTCTTCTCCAGAATCTCAATTACAGGTAGTTGAAGGTCGCGGGGTGATCAATCCCATTGCGGGCACAGTTCGTAGAACGGGCAACCAAGAAGAAGACAGTAGAAAAGCGGAGGCTCTTAGAATAGACCCCAAGGAAACCTCAGAGCATACCATGTTGGTTGATCTTGCGCGCAACGACCTCAGCAGGTTCGCAAGCAATGTAAAGGTGGATGCATACGCAGAGATTCAAAACTTCTCGCATGTGATTCATTTGGTCAGCACGGTATCCGGAATGATATACGCTGACAACTCCTCCATTGATGTGTTCGGTGGCACGTTTCCAGCAGGGACGCTATCCGGAGCGCCCAAGTACAGCGCTCTACAAATCATTAATGAGAACGAACCACACAACAGGAACTTCTACGGTGGCGCGATCGGCTACTTTGGGTTTGATGGAAACGTTAACCATGCCATCATCATCCGATCCGTGCTGAGCAAAAACAATGTTCTTACATACCAGGCAGGAGCAGGTATTGTAATTGACAGCACTCCAGATGGCGAGCTTCAGGAAGTGAACAACAAGGTGGCAGCCATGAGAACTGCCATTCAAAAAGCGCAGGAAATATGAAAGCATTGGTTATAGACAACTACGACAGTTTTACCTACAACCTCGTACATATGTTGAGAGATCTTGGTGTTGAGGTTGATGTACGGAGAAACAACAAGGTAGAGCTCGATGTCATTAGCGGATACGATCGCGTGATCATTAGTCCTGGACCAGGCCTTCCAACGAACGCTGGAAGTACTATGGATATCATTGCAGCTTGTGAAAACCGCACTCCCCTCCTTGGTATTTGCCTTGGTCATCAGGCCATAGCCACCCACCTCGGAGGGTCACTGAACAATATGAGCAGGGTTTTCCATGGTGTTAGATCCACCATTCAGCGTTACCATGGAAGCTTACTGTTTCAAGGTGTACCTGAGAAACTACAGGTGGGAAGATATCACTCATGGGAGGTGGTCGAAAGCAGTTTGCCTTCCAATGTACAGGTAACTGCTCGCGATAGAGACCAAGGTGTAATGGCCATTGAGTGTCCTGCGCGTAAACTATTCGGGGTGCAGTTTCATCCAGAAAGCATAATGACAGAACATGGTGAGACCATGATAAAGAACTTCTTAAAGATTGGAGCATGAAAGCAATACTTGAACACTTATTCAAACAAGGCACACTGAACAGAATGGAGGCTAAGGAAATCCTTACACGCATCTCAACGGGAAGCATCGATCCAATTCAGGTGGCGGCATTTCTCACAACATTCCAGGTGAGGGGTATAACGGTTGAAGAACTTGCGGGCTTTCGCGATGCGTTACTGGAACTATGCGTTCCCATTGATCTCACAGAATTCGACCCCGTTGATTTGTGTGGCACCGGTGGTGATGGAAAGGATACGTTCAACATTTCCACGCTGGCATCATTTGTAACTGCGGGTGTAGGCGTTAAGGTAGCTAAGCATGGTAATTACGGGGTGAGTTCGGTTTGCGGATCCTCAAACGTCCTTGAGCAGTTTGGCTTTCAATTCGCGCAGACCGAAGATCAACTGAAAGCACAGATTGACTCCAGTGGTCTGTGTTTTATGCATGCTCCGTTGTTCCACCCAGCAATGAAGGCTGTGGCTCCGATCAGGAAAAGTTTAGGCGTTCGAACCTTCTTCAACATGTTGGGGCCCATGGTAAATCCTGCAAGACCTCAACGCCAGTTGGTGGGTGTCTTCTCATTGGAACTGCAACGATACTATCAATACTTGTTCCAGGAAGAACAGAAAGAATACAGGATCATCCACGCTTTGGACGGTTACGATGAAGTAAGCCTGACTTCGGAAACAAAGGTGTTAAGCCCAACCAGTGAGCAAGTGGTGGCACCAACCACCTTCACTGATGTGCGCGTCACCATGCAAGACATCCTTGGTGGAAAATCCGTACAGGAGGCTACCTCCCTTTTCAAAACTATACTGAAAGGTGAGGGAACCGAACAACAGAATGCGGTTGTGGTGGCCAACAGCGCTTTGGCCATTCAGTGCGCCAACACATCACTAAACATTGATGACGCTAGCGCAATGGCTGAAGAATCCTTGCACAGCGGAAAAGCAAGAGAAGTACTTGAAAAACTAATTGCAGCATGAACATACTAGACGATATTCTAATACATAAGGCAAAGGAGGTAGAAGAAAGAAAATCTCTGTTTCCTGAGAAGCTCTTAGAACAAAGCGCATACTTCGATTCACCTGTTGTGTCTATGTGTAGATACATAAGGAATCCTGAGCGCTCCGGCATCATTGCGGAGATCAAGCGAGCATCACCCAGTGAAGGAGAGATCAATAAGCATGTTGACGTAGAACAACTCAGCATTGGATATATGCAGGCCGGGGCCTCAGCCCTGAGTGTTCTCACAGATGAAAGGTTCTTCAGTGGTTCGAACCAGGACCTTACCACTGCGCGTAAGTTCAACTACTGCCCAATCCTACGCAAGGATTTTATTATTGATGAATACCAGATTGTTGAAGCACGAAGCGTTGGTGCGGATTGTATTCTGTTGATCGCGGCAGCGCTTACCCCGAAGCGATGCAAAGCATTGATTCAATTTGCTCATAAACTCGATCTAGAAGTTCTGCTGGAGGTTCATGACCGAAAGGAGTTATTGGGATTTCGAGACCTTGAACCAAATCTGATTGGTGTAAACAACCGCAACCTCAACACCTTTCAAACGGACATACGAACAAGTCTCGAATTGATAGCAGACATTCCGGAGCACGTTGTTCGCGTAAGTGAAAGTGGCATCCACACATCTGAGGATATCGTCCGTCTCAAGGAAGCCGGTTACAATGGCTTCCTTATTGGCAGCCATTTCATGAAGCATTCCCAACCGGAAAAGGCATGCAAGAAAATGATCGCGAACCTCAAAACTGAATTACAATGCGCATAAAGATTTGCGGAATAACAAAGCTTGAGAACGCCCTTGAAATTGCTGCATTGGGTCCAGACATGATTGGGTTTATTTTCCATCCCGGTTCCCCGCGATATGCTAATGTTCACGAGGTAAAGAAGATAGTTAGAGCGCTTCCCGATCATATCACTACGGTTGGGGTTTTTGTTAACCGGCCGCTCCAACACATAATGGATGTGATGCGATTGACGGGACTGGATACCGTTCAATTGCATGGTTTTGAGGATGCTCAAACCTGCGCTATTCTTAAGGAATCCGGGTATCAGGTAATCAAGGTATTTCATGTTGGATCAGACCTCGATTTTGGCCAGATTGAGCCCTACACGCCACACTGCGACTTGTTTCTTTTTGATACCAAGTCCAAAAAATTCGGAGGGAGTGGAAAGCACTTCGACTGGGAAGTACTTCAATTCTACCCTTTTGATACACCCTTTTTTCTCAGTGGTGGAATTGATCCGAACGACTTGCAGCGCATACGCAAAATTGATCTTCCCAACCTTACGGGGATTGATGTCAACAGTAGAATAGAGACCATACCAGGCATCAAGAATGTGAGCAAAGCGAAAATGTTATTTGACACCGTACCGTCATGATTCATACTACACCAAATACCCAAGGCTTCTACGGTCGATACGGAGGTGCATTCATTCCAGAGATGCTACAACGGAACGTAGAGGAGCTGAAAGAAGTCTACGTGTCCATGCTAGACGATCCTTCCTTTCAAGCGGAACTCCATCAACTGCTCCGTGAGTATGTAGGGCGGCCTACGCCTTTGTACGAGGCGAAGAACTTAAGCGAACATTACGGTTTTAGCATACTTCTAAAGCGGGAGGATCTATGTCATACCGGGGCCCACAAGATCAACAACACTGTTGGACAGGCATTGATTGCCAAACGACTCGGTAAGCAGCGCATCATTGCAGAAACGGGTGCGGGTCAGCATGGTGTGGCTACGGCTACCGCATGCGCGCTACTTGGATTGGAGTGTATCGTGTATATGGGTGAGAAGGATATCCACAGACAAGCACCCAACGTTGCAAGAATGAAACTGTTAGGGGCAGAGGTTCGCGCTGTGCGCTCGGGAAGTCGCACGCTTAAAGATGCCACAAACGAAGCTATACGAGACTGGATCAATCACGTTGAAGACACCCATTATATCATAGGAAGTGTTGTGGGTCCTCACCCCTACCCCGATCTGGTGGCTAGACTTCAAGCCATTATTTCAGAAGAGATCAAGGACCAATTGGATGGCTTGCCAACACACATCATTGCTTGTGTAGGAGGAGGATCCAATGCCATAGGTGCGTTCTACCATTTTCTGGAGGAACCGTCCGTGCAATTGATTGGTGTTGAAGCAGCAGGCCTCGGTGTTGATAGTGGTGAAAGCGCAGCAACATTGGCGTTAGGGAATCCTGGTGTAATACATGCAAGCATGACCTATCTGATGCAGAATAAAGACGGTCAAATTACTGAACCGCATAGTATTTCTGCGGGATTGGATTACCCGGGAATTGGACCCATTCACGCATACCTACACGATAGTAAAAGAGTAAAGTACACAAGTGTAACTGATGAACAGGCATTGCGAGCAGGCGTGCGGCTGTCGAGAACTGAGGGAATCATTCCAGCACTGGAATCAGCCCACGCCCTCGCTATGCTGGATGAATTAACACTGGAGAAAGACGCAACCGTAGTAGTGAATCTCAGCGGTCGCGGAGACAAAGATTTGGAAACATATAGTAACACATTGCGATTATGAGACAGGAGTACAACAAATACACAACAGAGGATCAGGAAGTATGGAGAATCCTCTTCGAACGACAATTGGCTAATCTTAAGGACAAGTCATGTAAAACGTATTTGCAATGTATCTACGAATTGGACGATGTTCTCAATGCGGACGCTATTCCAAGATTCGAGGATCTGGGTAGCAGATTGGAGCAGGCTACGGGGTGGAATATTCACGTAGTGCCGGGATTGATTCCTGTAGATGAATTCTTTGCGCTATTGAATCAACGCATGTTCTGCTCTTCCACGTGGGTAAGAAGCAGAGAGATGCTGGATTACCTGGAGGAGCCTGACATGTTCCACGACATAACGGGTCATACGCCCCTACTGATCAACCAGAAATACGCTGATTTTATGCAGGAATTCGGTGCCCTGGGCGTGAAATACGCAGACGACTCTAATATCGTGGTGCAACTCCAAAGGTTGTACTGGTTCACCATAGAATTTGGCGTGATGAAAGGTGTTGGTAAGCCCCTCGTTTACGGTGCTGGTATCGCATCATCCTTTGGTGAAACAAATCACATTTATGAGAAAGGGATCGAGATCCTTGATTTCGACCTTGAGAAAGTAATGAATAACGACTTCGTGAATTCTGAAATACAAATGAGGTACTACGCTATTGAACAATTGGATGACCTCTATGAGATGATTGATGAGCTTCGCGATTACCTCAAGACAACTTCACACACATCTGTTTTAATATGAACAAGCTTCAAAAAAAGTTATTGGATAAACCCAGTAATCTGATCAACATATACTGCACCGCGGGTTATCCCAACAAAGACTCGCTGTTGAAGATCGTTCCTGCTTTAGCGGAATCAGGGGCAGACATGGCGGAAATCGGAATTCCTTATTCAGACCCACTGGCGGATGGCACAACCATTCAGCAAAGTAGCGCACAAGCGCTACGAAACGGAATGACATTGGAATTGATTTTTCAGCAGCTCAAGCAGTTGGAAGTTGACGTACCTCTGATCCTAATGGGGTATTTCAATAGTGTACTACAATATGGTATTGCACGGTTTTGTGAAGAATGCGTACGTTCAGGAGTAAGTGGGGTTATTCTTCCAGATGTGCCGTTAAACTATTACGAAGAGCATCTCGAACCTCTGTTCGATTCATATGAACTAAGCATGATCTTTCTGGTGTCTCCTCAAACGAGTGAGGAAAGAAGAAAACAAATTGATGCAAAGAGCTCGGCTTTCATCTACGCGGTAAGCAGCTCTTCCACAACAGGAAAGTCAACAGGAATACAAGATGCTGTTCCTTACCTGCAATCACTAAGCTCCCTTCATCATCCGGTTATGGTTGGCTTTAATATTAGTTCAAACGAGGATGTAGAAATAGCACATGCGCATTCCGCGGGTGCCATCATTGGTTCTGCATTTATACGAAACCTTGATCCTGAAAACGAGGCGGAATCAACAAGAGAATTTATGTCCAACATCATTGAAACTTCACTGGTATGATTATTCAATTAGAACAAAACCTAACCGAAGAAACACTGTCTGGATTAGGACAGCAGTTAGACAAAATTGGTATCCAGAGTCATCGTGTAACTACGCAGCTGAACGATTACCTGGTATGTGTTAACGGTGAGATGACGGATCTCCGTACGATCGGAATTCTACCAGGAGTGAAAGACATTCATCGGGTCAACAGTCCGCATCAATTGGTAAGTAGAAAATGGAAGGTTGGGCGTACCGCCATTGATCTGGGTGATGGTGTGTCCATAGGAAACAATGGCGTGACGTTGATGGGTGGGCCCTGTAGCATTGAAAACGAAAGGCAGATAGAAAGCACTGTGGCTGCACTTCTAGAGAACGGTGTAAAGATTATGCGAGGTGGAGTTTACAAGCCAAGAACCAATCCATATAGCTTCCGCGGCCTGGGGCTTGAAGGATTGAAACTCTTCTATAAGCACTGCTCGGAAAACGGGATAAAGGTAATCACCGAGGTAATGGAGGCATCTCAGATAGATGACATGCTGGACTATGTTGACATCCTTCAGGTTGGCGCGCGTAATTCTCAGAACTTTAATCTGCTGGACGCCTTGGGAGATATCGATAAACCTGTAATGATCAAGCGTGGTATTAGTGGGAGCATTGATGAGCTCCTGCACTCTGCAGAGTATGTCTTCAAAAATGGAAACGAGAAGATCATTCTCTGTGAACGTGGTATAAGAACTTTCGAAAGGGCTTCTCGAAATACGCTTGACCTGAATGCTGTACCCATATTGAGAGAGAAATCACATCTTCCAATTGTTGTAGATCCATCTCACGGTATCGGAATTCGGCAGCACGTAATGCCTATGGCGCTGGCCGGGGTTGCCGCTGGTGCGGATGGCATCATCGTTGAGATTCACGAAACACCTGAGGAGGCCGCCACAGATGCCGCGCAAACTTTGGATTTCAGGCAATTCAAAGTGCTGGTGGAAAAGGTGAGAAGTGTTGAAGAAGCCCTGCGTTCATAAGAATGAACAAGAACGTAAATAGATTGTGGTCAAGAGTAGGTAATTTACATTATCAACTGGAACGATCGCCATATCAAAGGACGGGGTGCAACATCAAATCCCGCAAACAGGTTCTTACAAAATAGGGCCGAGCCCGACAACACATTCCTGGAGTTTTGCCGATTTGAGGATGAAGATCCGGATCATAACCGCACAGAGATCATTGAGGTCTATCCCAAGAAGGTAATCAACAAGGTTCCCAGTCCAGACATACCCATGGACTATTCCGTTAATCCTTATCAGGGGTGCGAGCACGGATGCGTGTATTGTTATGCGCGACCTACCCACGAATATTGGGGATACAGTCCGGGGTTAGATTTTGAACGGAAGATCCTGGTTAAACCCAACGCCCCGGAGTTGCTGATGAAACAATTGAGTTCAAAATCGTGGCACCCAGCTCCGATCATGTTCTCAGGGAACACTGATTGCTACCAACCCGTGGAAAGGGAACTACAGCTTACCCGGCAGATGCTGAATATCCTTCTCGAGTACAGAAATCCCGTTGGCATCATTACTAAGAATAGCTTGATATTGAGGGACGTAGACATTCTTAGGGAAATGCATGCGCACAACCTTGTGCGTGTGGTTATGTCCGTAACCTCACTTACGGAATCTACCCGAAGGATTATGGAACCACGGACCTCCAGTTGTAAAAACAGGTTGAAGGCAATTGAGGTCTTATCTCAGATTGGTATACCCGTAACCGTGAATCTGGCACCAATCATACCTGGAATCAATGACCATGAGATTCCTTCCATCCTTGAGGCTGTATCCAAAGCAGGGGCTGTTAAAGCCAACTATATTATGGTGCGATTGAACGGTGCCATTAAAGATATCTTTGAGCGTTGGGTCCAGGAGAATTTCCCTGATCGTGCACAAAAGGTGATGAACCAGATTGCTTCGCTTCATGGTGGTATGCACAACGATAGCCGGTTTGGAATGCGGATGCGTGGTGAGGGGAAGATTGCTGAACAGATCAGGTCATTGTTTAAAATTCAGCATCGCAAATGGTTTGAGCCATACGAAAGTGAACCGATGAACGTTCAAGACTTCCGCAAAATGACCAAAGGTCAGTTTCCTTTGTTTTAATTTACATTATGAAACGATTCGTGCTTCTTTCCTTTATGGGGTTGATGTTGCTTGGCTGCCGTGAAAGATTGATGGAAGGCAAACCAGCACCTAATATTGAAGCACAGATGGTTAACGGTAAGATGTTCAATCTTGCTGATTACAGGGGTAAATATGTCATTGTAGATTTCTGGGCAAGCTGGTGCGGCCCATGTAAGAAGGAAGCGCCACATCTTGTCGGGCTGTATTCCGAGTATAGGGAGAAAGTATATACGGATGCCGATGGACTAGATATCGTAAGCATTGCGTTGGAACGCAGCGATTCTATCACGCAAGAGGTAGCCGCTGAAATAGGTTACAATTGGCCGAACCAGATCGTACTCTTAAAGGGAAACGCGGTAAGGGATTCTATCACGAACGACTATGTGGTTGACTTCATTCCGGCTACGTACCTTATTGGACCGCAAGGAGAAATGATCCTCGAATACACCGATCTGGGAGACATTGAAGATTATCTGGATACAAAGGTTAAACAGTGAAAAGGATTATAGCGATTGGGTTGGTGTTGATGCTTACTGGTTGTTCTTCGCACCGACAAAGTGGAGATTTAGCCCCCGATTTTGAGGTAACACGAATCGATGGAAATACATTCAAGCTTACTCAACTTCGAGGCAAATATGTGTTGTTGTATTTCTGGGGTAGTTGGTGCGGCCCTTGCAGACAAGAAGCCCCTGCACTCACCATTACGTACATGAACCTTCAGAACTCAGAATTTGTAGATGGTGAGGGATTCGAAATTGTTTCAGTCGCGCTTGAGAAGAACGGAGATAAGGCCCATGAAGTTGCAAGCAACCTTGGGTTCAATTGGCCCAATCAGATTGTTGAAGAGTCACCATTTGTTAGAATGTCTCCGCTAGGGAGCATGTATGGAGTTACCGACATTCCAGCTAAGTTCTTAATTGGACCAGATGGTAAGATCGTGCTTGCTCATACAAAGTTGGAAGAGATCAGTGCATACCTCAACGAACGTGTTAAAGAGTAACCGCATGAAGTGACTATTACTGGGATTGCTGATGACGCTGGTTTGGAACATTAACGGCCAAAACGTTCATGGCACATGGGAAGGATACCTTGACCAAACCGAGGAAGCCCTCAAGAGAGGTAATTACGAGAATTTTTGGGAAATGGGATTATGGAAGAAGGGTGAGAAAACGCATAAGCTTCGACTTACATTCGTTCAGACGGACAGAACTTTTACCGGAGAGTACAGGATAGCATCAGCCGGGGACACAACCCACTACGCAAGGTTCAAGATCATGGGTGGCGTGGAAAACAACAAACTCATCTATGCTACCAGTGAACGCATCTATGAGGCGAAGCGTCCGCGTGTGGTTTTCTGTTTTAACAAGGCAAAATTGACTTACAGTCAACGGGACGGGTACGAGTACCTCGAAGGAACCTGGGAAGGATGGGTAACCAAGGATCAAACTTGCGCAGGCGCAGTCGTTCAGGTAAGAAGAAAACTACCACCGAAGAAAGAAGAGAAAAAAGTGAAACTAACACTGGGAAGAAACACTGTTCTAAGGCAGAGAATAGTTACCCGTGAAGACACTATCAACCTGCATGTTTGGGATGCCAATCGCGTGGATGGCGATAGCATTACTTTACTGGTTAACGGGAAAAAGGTTTTGGAACATCACGCCATCACCAAAAAGGAGAAAGGGTTGACCATTCCGCTACAACGGGGCAAAAATCTTGTTGTACTGCACGCAGAGAATCTGGGTAAGACACCACCAAATACAGCTGCCATTGAAGTGATAGCCGGTAAAAAACGAAAGACTGTAATCCTAAGCTCCGACACGAAAAAATCGGAAGCGATCCGAATCAGGAAGAAGTAATCACATCGCGTCAAACACCTCATCCACGGGTTCCCACAGCTCGATCTTGTTTCCTTCAAGATCAACAATATGAGCGAACTTTCCGTAATCGAATTCTTGAATTTCGCCCACTACCTGCACCCCACTGTTTCTTAACTCTTCGAGAAGATCTACCAGGTTTTCTACCCGGTAATTGATCATGAATTGTTTGTCTGATGGGTCAAAATACTTGGTGTCTTCATTGAAAGGACTCCATTGTAAGTAGCCGTTCTTCTCAGGATCCTCTTCTTTGCGAAACTTAAAGGAACATCCATATTCATCGGTGTTCATTCCCAGGTGCTCCTTGTACCATTCCTTCACTTTCTGTGGGTCTTTGCACTTGAAGAAGATGCCCCCTATGCCTGTTACTTTTTTCATATTCAATGGGTTATCGATCGGTTACAAGAAAACTATTATTTTTGACCTGCCTACGGTTCTGATCAGATCACATCTGTGAAGATTAAAAGGGAATCAGGTGAAATTCCTGAACTGTTCCCGCAGCTGTAAGCACCGAGTTGAACCGGCATTCTTGCCACTGTCTTGAGAAATTAAGGACGGGAAGGCGCCAGGTTCAGGTGTAAGTCAGAAGACCTGCCGCATGCATTAAATAAAACAGCTTTCGGGATAAAGGCTCGTTGGATTCTGGGAATTCTCCAACACTTTACCCTGTTTACTTTAAACAGTGTACAATGAAAAAACTAATTGTAATTATTGGCGTGCTTGTGGGTACCTCCGCAATCGCGCAGACTCCATCTTATTTTGATAATCTTCCAATTGGAACAGATACATTCTGGGATGGATCAGATCTATCCGGTGGCTTCGCAGATGGAGACGCATTCTTTCATAACACATGGGACACAGCATGGAGTTACTGGTCAGCTGGGTGGGCTTATTCTAATGTAACAGACACAACCAATCCAGGACCTGGAAATCTATTCGGCTGTGCAGCGTACACAGATTGGTCTTCAACCGGTAGTTATGCGGTTGGACAGCAAGGGTCACGAATTCGACTGCTTCCTGGCGCGGCCAACCCTCCCCATGCGGTTTGGATCACCAATTCCACTTATGCATATATAAGCATGCGAGATGGTGATGCATTCGCGAAAAAGTTTGGAGGAACCAGTGGGAACGATCCAGATTGGTTCAAGGTTACAATCCGCGGATATAGCGGAGGGACACTTACAAACGACAGTGTGGAACACTATCTGGCAGATTTCCGCTTCTCTAATAACCAATTAGACTACATAAGAAAAGATTGGTTACCGGTTTCGTTGACCAACCTCGGGAACGTAGACAGCCTTGTGTTTCAACTTTCCTCCTCAGACAATGGTAGTTTCGGAATAAACACACCAGCTTTCTTCTGTATAGACGACTTCAACGCACCTTGGGGTAGTATTAGAGAGCAATTGCATAAGAAACTCCAAATCGCCCCGAACCCTGCAACCGATCGGATCAATATCCAACTACCGCTGGATACTGACGGAGAATTACAAATTGTGGACCTGAACGGGAAAGTAGTTCTGAACCAACGCGTGAGAGAACTCAACAATATGGTCGATGTACGAGGATTGAATGTCGGGGTGTACCTGGTTAATGTTAAGACACGCGATCAGGTATTCCAGAATAAGCTGGTCATTACACAGTAATGAAGCACTTAATATTCGCCCTGTGCCTAATACCCATGTTGGTAGAGGCACAGGGGTCCTTTCCTCCTCAGGAAGGATTCGTTGGATCCAATGCGATCCATAAAGATTCCAACCTCATCCGGTGTTGGGCAACGCAGTGTGTTGTAACACGTGGTTGGCAAGATGCTTCAGATACCGCATTGGGATACGTTACCGCTGGAGCAGATTCCTTCGCTTACCACAGAGCCGATGGAACAACAGTTACACTTGGTGATGGTGGAAGTGCCATTGTCCAGTTTGCAAACCCCATTTCTGATGGGCCCGGTCCGGACATCGCTGTGTTCGAGAATGGGTTTACCAATTTCCTTGAACTGGCTCATGTGGAAGTGAGCTCGGACGGCATCAATTTTGTAAGGTTCCCTTCTGTTTCCGAAATACCGGATAGTGCTCAGGTTGGTCCTTTTGATTTTACGGATGCAAGCTACATCCACAATCTCGCGGGGAAATACCATGCGAATTATGGAACACCATTTGACCTTTACGAGCTAAATGGACGAAACGGACTAGATATCCAGAACATTACACACGTTAAGATCATTGATGTAGTAGGATCTATCGATCCGTTTTGGGGTTCAACAGATAGTACAGGTAAGTACATCAACGAACCTTTTCCAACGGCTTTTCCTACAGGTGGATTCGACCTTGATGCGGTTGCATGCCTGCAACCCTGGGCCGTTGGAACAGAGGAGCCACTGGTGAAACAAATACGGGTTTTTCCCACAGCTACGCGTGAAGGAACAACGTTTGTAAACCCTCTCAACGAGAGATTCGAAGTTCATCTGTATGCCTTAAGCGGAGCGGAAATATTCACGTTTGAACTTCAACCCTTTGAGACAAGGAGGATACCTTTGACGCAGTTGCACCATGGGTTTGTAACAGGCACGATTATTGATAGACAGGGCGCAACTAGGATTGTTAAACTGATCGCTCTGGATTGAGATTCATCGTACTTATTATACTAGCCACGTTCTCAATTTTCGTGTACGCGCAGGAGAAAGATACCGTTACCATGGAACCATTTCAGGTTCATCCCAGGTATTTGAAACCCAGTGCTGCGTACACGAAGTCAACCCCGGATACAACGCTTCAGGATGCCTATAGCAATGAGCGAATAAGCACTGTCCTTCAAATCGGCACACACGCATTTATTCGCGATTACGGACCAGGAAGCATTGCAACCATGTCTTTCAGAGGAACAGGAGCCAGCCACACCAAGTTCTATTGGAACGGAATTGAGCTGTCGAGTCCTTCTTTGGATCAAAGCGACCTAAGCATGCTTACCCTTAACGGCAATGATGTAGAAGTACTCTACTCAGGAGCGGGAATATTTGCGGGTAATGGCGCTTTAGGAGGGGCGGTATCGATCTCCCAGTTGCCTGACACGAATCACAAATTGGCGCTCCAGGGGAGGGCCCAAATTGGCACGTTCGGAGAGGAGAATATTGGGTTTGATGCGAATATGCATGGGGGTAAATGGACTGCGAGAACACATGTGTTGTATCACCAATCTGACAATCATTTTCCCTATACCAACTACAGCCTCAACAACAAGCCCAGGGAAACACAACGACATGCAGGATTTGATTACCGGGATGTTTCGCAGGACGTTTGGTATACTTCAGACAAACTGTTCGCTTCCTTCAGGTACTGGGCAACACGGCAGTTCCGTGACATCCCCAAACTAACCACCCAAACCAACCCTTCGGTGGCCTATCAAGAGGATGATCAATCCAGGATATTCGGAACGGTAGGCTGGAAGAACAAAGGATTTCTGATCTCTTTGACATCTGCTGTCTTGCAGGATGAACTTGTGTACAGTGATACCAATGCAAGCATTTACTCCAATAACCAAACTGATTCCTGGCGCAACAATCTTATCGTTCAACAGGAATGGGATAAATGGTTACTAAGGTCGCAGATCAAATACGATCACATTCAGGCAGACATTGATGGATACGCACAACCGATATCACAAGACAGAATATCGGGGGCCGTTAACCTTACCTGGTCGCCTACGCCTAAGATATTGGTAGATGGAATTGCGCGCGTAATGACAGTAGATGATAAATTTCAACCTGTCAGCGGTGCGTTGGCCGCTAAGTGGTATATACGTCCCACGCTAGATCTATTTGCTAATGTCGCCAGCCATTTTAGGTACCCCGGCATGAACGAATTGTATTGGGCCGTAGGAGGAAATCCTGACCTTAAAGCAGAGAATGGATACATGACCGAAGCCGGACTGGTATACAGGCCTACCTTCATGACCGAGTTTGAGATGACCATCAACGGATACTACGGCCAGATAGACAACTGGATTCAATGGGCACCGAATGGTCAAATATGGGAAGCGCAGAATCTTCGGTTGGTTGAAACCAAAGGTGCCGAATGTAGGATCACTAAGCTGTGGCATTTTGGGAAATGGAAACTTACCACAAGTGTTCAATACACGATGTTAGCCAGCACTAATCTACGGGCAACATCAACCAACGATCAATCTGTAAACAAGCAATTGATCTACGTTCCGAAGTACAAATACAACAGTTACCTCATGCTTTACAAAGGAGACTACAGGTTCAAATTTGCCAATCAATACCTGAGCAAGCGTTACACTACCACAGACAACTCCGAGTACTTGCCATGGTATCAACTTACAGATGTTGAAGTCGAGAAAATCTTCCATTTGAAGGAACATGCTTTAAGCGTATTTTTAAGGGTGCACAACTTCTGGAACATCGGATATCAAGCTGTGGCGTACAGACCAATGCCCGGTAGAACATTTAGGCTGGGTGTAAGATGGAATTATGAGAAATAGGTTTTTGACCATACTGCTACTCTTTGGGCTTGTTGCCTGCGACAAGAAGGATCCTAGTCCACAGAACACGAACAACCCTGGCACCAGCGCCAATTATTCCGGCATGTTGGTGATCAATGAGGGGAACTTCCAATCCAGTAATGCCTCATTGGATCATTATGACCCGGTGAACAAGGTAATCACCAAGTCTGTGTACCAGGGAGTAAATGGAAGCAAGATTGGAGATGTCCTTCAGTATGCTGTGAGGATTGATTCATTGATCTATCTGGTGGTTAATAATTCCTCTAAGATTTTAGTTGTCTCAGCCGCAAACTTAAAGCTGAAGTACACCATCACGGGGCTGAACTCTCCCCGATACATTATTCCAACAGGAACCGGGAAGGCCATAGTATCAGAACTGTATAACAACAGTCTGTACATCGTTAACCTCAACTCCAATAACGTTGTGGGGACACTTCCGGTTGCGGGAGCCACAGAAGGAATGATCAGTTTGGGAAACAAGATCTACATCGCCATGCAAGGCACGGATAAGATCCTGGAGTTAGATAAGAACCTCCTCGCATTTACTGATACGATTACCGTTTCCGCCAAGCTGCACGGTATTAACTACGATGCCAATGGAAAAATTTGGGCGTTGTGTTCGGGAGAAACGGGAACAAATGCGCAATTACACAGGATCAATCCCGGTGCTGGTATTGAGCAAACGTTCACTTTCTCGAATGGTGCAGATCGGCCTTCCCACATCAAGGTGAACCCGCAAAGAAGCAAGTTGTACTTTCTAAATACTGGTGTTTTCGAGATGAACATCACGGATAACAACCTACCCACTGCTCCCCTGATTCCCAACAATGGACAGTTGTTTTATGGTCTTGATCTTAGCAATGAGGGCGACATCTACGTGGCCGATGCTATCGATTACGTTCAGACAGGAACTGTTTACAGGTACGATCAAAATGCATTGCCCATCGATACCTTCAAAACCGGAATCATTCCAAATGGTCTGATGATCAATCCGTAAGCATTGCGCTTGTAACGAATTCCTGGGGTTTGATTAATTTAATGTAATGCGCTTCATCCTTGGAATAACCCTGGCCATCTTAGCATTGGGAATCAACGCTCAACACATTGGGTTCGAGAGCACCAGTACCCGAAAAGACACTTGCATGATCCTACATGGGGTACTTTGGGATTATGCCAAGTATACCCTTCGACCCGAGAGTGATGTTGCGTTGACCCATCTGAAGAACTTCCTGATCGACCATCCTGAAATAATAGTTGAAGTAGGCGTACATTCTGACTCAAGAGGCTCCAAGCACTACTCTACTAGGCTTACGCAACGTAGGGCGGAGAGTATTAAACAGTGGCTAACGGACAACGGTATTCGAGATGATCGGGTTCTGGCAAGAGGTTATGAGGAGAACAAGCTTTTGATATCTGATATGGAAATATCCAAGCTTAAGACCCCTGAAGAAAAGGAGAAGGCGCACCAGAGAAACAGAAGGGTAGAGATTAAAATTCTAACGAATGATTTCTTCCCTACTCCCGTCAAATGAAGAAGTTCCTGATGATTACATTATTGCTCGTTGGTGCACAGAGTATTGCACAGGAGTACGCATGTCCCATTCTAGCAACACTGAACTACGGACAGAAGATAACTGGAACCATTCTCCCATCATCGGGAACATCTATAGCACTTGGACTCAATCCACCAGGATGGTTTAGTGGAAAGTTCGCGTTAGGACCGATGGTTGAGGTACGGGGTTTTAAAGTTGGAGGAGCCAACAGGCAGTACGGTAAAATGGCCGGAGCGGTTAATCAATATTTGTTGCCTCACAGCGCCAATCAAGCAGATTCCAGCATTACATCTGTTCTTTCACGTGCTTTCAATAAGACTTCCCCGCACACGTTTTTTGGCAACTACTTCGCATCCTGGGGGGTATTCTTCAGTCCATTTCCGTACAGCCATGGGGGCATCATGATTCAGGTGAAAACCGGCACCTATGGTTATCCTATAGAAGGTGGTTACAACCATCCACATCTTGAAAATGGCGACAGCGACTATCTGTATATGGACATGCCCGTAAAAAGTCAAGTCCAATTGACATGTAAACCGCTTCGCTTCTTCAAGTCTATCAACGAAGAATACGAATACGGTGAATGGGTAGACGGACTGCATATCAGTGTGTACGCTGACCATGTGAATTTTCGTCACGCTCGCGTCCAAAACAAAGACATCAAGAAATATTTCGATCCGGCTATGTTTGAACAATACAACAAAGAATGGCAGTTCGGCTTGAAAATTAGCGTAGGTGCATATTGAGGGTTTTAACCATCATACTAAGTCTTCTGTTAGCCCTTTCAGCTGTGGCGCAGCGGAAAGTAATTGTTGCTAGCGGGCATAAACGTGCCAAGCTCCGGCTTAACGAGTGGGCTGCTATCCAACTAAAAGGGGAATCATGGAATTGCGACTCCTGGAGAAACAATTGCTCGGGCTCCGATTCCATTTGTAGAACCCAGCGCTGGAAAGTCATTGCATTGGATGAACATGGTATAACAGGGGAGCACTCCCCTATTTGGGATACTTCGTATGTATACGATACGATCCCTTCCAGGGAGTATGCGAAGTATCGAAAAAGGAACCGCGGTTTCTACTATCACGATGATTTTTCCGTAGATATTGAGGGTGGCAAGATGTATTTCTATATCGTTCGCAAAGCCAAATACAAGATCACCAGGCGGTTTCCATTGGATAGTATTGAGGCCATTGCTTTTCCTAAGAATCCGAATTGTGCGGGAGGCGATGGCGGCATCTTTTTATTCAGTATATTTTGTATCGCTGGCGCGCCTTATGCTGCTAAAGACAGTACCGGATTCAACTGGGGAGTTTGGGGTACGCTCACCGGAATTGGAATAGGCACATTGGGCCTTATATATCGTTATGCCCGGCATATTCGAGTTAATAGGTACAGCACAAGGGTGTACGAAATAAGGATCAAATGAGAACTGTTGGCTTTGCAATGTGTACGCTACTGCTCGCAGGATGTGGGTTTATCGATGATACGAAGTTAATTGACGGAGGTCCACAACCTTTGGCATCAGACTATATCGAAGAAGATTTCCAGTACAAGGATACATTGTGGAAATATTGGATTGACACTTTAGGATTTCATATTGAGTTCACTCAACCCACTGAGTTTGCAACATGGAACCTTGACGTAAATGTGGGCAACACCAATATCCCAATGCAGGAATATGAAGTTGTGGATAATCAGATCACGATTAACGATCCTGACCTCCTCCAAGCACCGGACACGTTTGTTCTGGTGACCATTCTGGCAAATCCCGGGAGCTCAGTCATCGTTAACCGATCCAGAAATAAGGATGACATTGAGTTCACCTACAAAGGAGTATTTAAGAATCTTGGCCGTGATGGATTCTTGAGACCGATAAAAAGTCCTGCTGACTTGAAACTTACCAAGGTGAACACCCGTGGCTACGATGTACTGACTGGGCGGCAAGCTGAACTATTCAATAACAGGTTCAAGGAGCTTACCGAAAGTCCATAAACATTGAGTTTCCAAATTTTATTTGGAGCTTTCAAAAAAAGGTCTATACCTTTGTGCCCGATGCAAAACGCACGCACATACATTGAATTCTCAATCGAAGCCATCGCTTTGAACGTGCCGTGCTATGCTCCGAACTTCAGGGTGGAATCACCGAGGCGCCCCCGGGCGTAATATCATTTTTGCGGGGCTACGTGCCCTGCCGTTTTCAAACACATTTCCTGAATTATTAATCGTCAAACCTTAACTGGTTTTGTCATGAAGTTTATTGTTACGGTTGGTGACAAATCACATCACCACCACGCTAAAGCTATCTGCAACATGATGGCGGAAGCTGCTGAAGTTCGCGGTACAGGTATTGCCAAACGCAAACCTGAATACATCAAGAAGAAGATGTCTGACGGCCACGCCATCGTTGCACTGGCCGATGATCAGATCATTGGATTCTGCTACATCGAAAGCTGGGAAGGCAAGAAATATGTTGCCAATTCCGGACTTATCGTTCATCCAGACTATCGTAAAACCGGACTGGCCCGAAGCATCAAGAAAGCTGCGTTTCATCTTTCGAAAAAGAAGTTTCCTCAATCGAAACTGTTCGGAATTACAACCAGCCACGCGGTGATGAAAATCAACTCGGAGCTCGGATACAAACCTGTTTCATTCTCCGAACTGACTACCGACAATGCGTTCTGGAAAGGATGTGAAAGCTGTCCGAACCATGATATCCTGCAACGCACGAATCGATCCATGTGCCTTTGCACGGGAATGGTATGCGACCTGAAAGAAGTGAAAGTAGGAACAACAAAACCAACCTCCTGGGAACTATACAAGCGCTATCTAAAAATGAAGAAGTCGCGCATGCTGTTCCTGGCGCCAAAGAAGAAGCATCATGAAAAAGTCTAAAGTATTACTGGCTTTCAGCGGAGGTCTTGATACCTCTTACTGTGTCAAATTCCTGAAGCACGAATTAGGAATGGAAGTTTACTCCGCCATTGTTAACACGGGTGGATTTACAGATCAAGAACTTACGCGCATCCAAGCTAAGGCTGAGAGCCTTGGTGTTGCACACCACACCACATTGGAGGAAACGGAGGGTTACTACCAACGGGTGATCAAATACCTGATCTACGGCAACGTACTCAAGAATGGTTCCTACCCACTCAGTGTATCTGCTGAACGAATTGATCAAGCCATTTCGCTTGCTCACTACGCAAAGAAGATTGGAGCGAACGCCATAGCCCATGGAAGTACGGGTGCCGGTAACGATCAGGTTCGTTTCGATCTGGTATTCCAGATCGTTGCTCCAGAATTAGAGATCATTACCCCCATCCGTGATCAGCAACTCAGTCGACAAGAGGAGATTGATTATCTAAAGACACACGGAGTTGCAATTGATTGGAAACAAGCCCAGTACTCTGTGAATAAAGGGTTATGGGGCACCAGCGTAGGAGGAAGTGAAACACTTACCTCCAACCGGCCGCTGCCTGAAGCTGCTTACCCAAGTCAGCTTATCGCTTCGGAACCCCAACAACTTGAGTTGGAATTTACCCAGGGGGAGATCTCCAGACTAAACGGTAAGCCGATGACCCCGGTAGAAGCGATTCAAACCCTGGAAGAAATTGCCAGTACCTATGCCATCGGTCGTGACATCCATGTTGGTGATACCATCATTGGTATCAAAGGTCGTGTAGGGTTTGAGGCAGCGGCCGCACACGTCATCATCAAAGCACACCACGCACTTGAAAAACACACTTTGAGTAAGTGGCAACTTCATTGGAAGGAACAATTGGCCAGTTGGTATGGCATGGGGATTCACGAGGCACAGTATTTCGAGCCGGTGATGCGAGACATAGAAGGCTTTCTGGAAGGAAGCCAGAAGAATGTTACCGGTAAAGTGTTCGTTACGCTTCACCCCTATCGATTCACCATCGATGGCATCTCATCCGCGCACGATTTGATGAACGCAGCCTTCGGTGCCTATGGAGAGATGAACAACCAATGGACCGGTGAGGATGTAAAGGGGTTCACCAAGATCATGGCGAACTCAGCTCTTATCCATCAATCTGTAAACCATTGGTCATGATCAAAGTTGGAATCATAGGAGGAACAGGATATGTGGCCGGAGAGCTGATCCGTTGCCTGGTTCATCATCCAGAAGTGGAAATTGATTTTGTGTACAGTCACTCAAAAGCGGGTGTAAAAGCAAATACCGTTCACCAGGACCTGGTTGGATTGGATGTGACTTTCACAGGAGAAATAAGTACTAACGTTGACGTGATATTCTTGTGTCTTGGACATGGAAAATCGAAAACATACATACAGTCGAGTAACCTCAGCAACGCCAAGATCATTGATCTCAGCACAGACTATCGATGGGACACAAAAGCAACCTATGGTCTACCTGAGTTGCTGAAAGCCGACATCAAGAACAGCAACTTCATCGGTAATCCAGGATGCTTTGCCACCGCTATTCAATTGGCACTGCTCCCTCTTGCAAGTAAAGGGTTGCTAAGCGATGATATTCATGTAAACGCCACCACGGGATCTACAGGTGCAGGGCGCAGTTTTTCTGACACCTCTCACTTCAGCTGGCGAGAAAGCAATCTTTCCGTGTACAAGGCTTTCTCGCATCAGCACCTTACAGAAATCAACACGAGCATCAAGCATCTGCAGGATTCGTTCGACAGCAAAATCCATTTCCTTTCGATGCGTGGCGGATTTACCCGTGGAATTCTGGCGAACTGCTACACCAAGACAAATACGGATTTCAAGGAGCTGAAGGATTTATATACAGAATACTATCAGGATGCTCCGTTTGTGCACACTAGCACAGACACTGTCCACCTGAAGCAGGTTGTAAACACCAATCAATGCCTTGTGCAGCTTATAGACATTGAAGGAATGGTGCTGATTACTTCCGTAATCGACAACCTGCTGAAGGGGGCAGCAGGAACCGCAATACACAATATGAATCTGATGTTCGGTCTGGAGGAAACAACCGGCTTGAACTTCAAAGCCAACTACTTCTGATGGAGATGTTTGACGTATATCCGAAACTGGATCTTCAGCTAGCATCGGCTCAGGGAAGTACACTGATTTCCACAGCCGGTGAAACATTGATAGACCTGTATGGCGGGCACGGTGTGATCTCCATTGGTCACTCCCACCCTACCTATGTTTCCGCGTTGAAAGACCAGATCGAGAAAATTGGGTTCTATTCCAATGCCATTCATGTACAGCAGCAGATCGCGCTAGCCGAAAAACTTGGTGAGCTTTCGGGAAGCAATGATTACCAATTGTTCCTGTGCAACAGTGGTGCTGAAGCGAATGAAAATGCCATTAAACTTGCTTCGTTCGCAACCGGTCGGAGCAAGATGATTGCTTTCAAAGGAAGCTTCCACGGACGAACATCTTCAGCGCTGAGTGTAACAGATAATCCGGCACTTTCCGCACCCATCAATCAGGGAAGCATAGAAGTTGACTTTCTTCAGCTGGAAGATTTTGAACGTGTTTCTGCAGCACTTCGAACCGAAGATGTTGCAGCGATCATCATCGAGGGAATTCAAGGTGTTGGTGGCTTAGACGCGCCTTCCTCATCCTTCCTGCAACATCTGTATGCTGAATGCAAGAAGTTTGGAACCAAATTGATTCTGGATGAGATCCAAAGTGGATATGGTCGATCAGGAAAGTTCTTTGCGCACCAATATGCTGGAGTTTCACCCGACCTTATTACGATAGCCAAAGGAATGGGGAATGGGTTTCCCATTGCCGGAGTTTTGATCGCACCAAACATTGAAGCAACTCATGGAATGTTGGGCACCACCTTTGGTGGTAACCACCTTGCTTGTGCGGCAGGAATTGCTGTGCTTGATGTAATCAAGGAAGAACAGTTGATTCAGAAAGCTGGAGAGATAGGAGATAAGATCAAACGCGCATTGAATGAGGTTTCAGCCATCAAACAAATCAAGGGTGAAGGGCTGATGATTGGAATCGAACTGTACGAAGAAGCGGGTGTACTCCGTCAAACCTTATTTAACAAATACAACATGGTAACGGGATCGTCTGCCAATAAGAACCTGGTTCGGATCCTTCCACCATTGAACATATCGGAAGCACATATCGATCAATTCATCGATGCCATTAAAACTGAACTGTCATGAAACAATTCACCACAGTTAAGGATGTAGATGACGTAATGGGGCTTGTGGTACTTGCACGGCAGCTAAAGTCAGACCCATTTTCCAACAAAGATCTTGGCAAGAATAAAACGCTGGGTCTGTTGTTCTTCAACCCAAGTCTGCGAACCCGTCTAAGCACCCAAAAAGCTGCCCAAAATTTGGGCATGGATGTGATGGTGTTAAATGTAAACGGTGATAGTTGGGCCATCGAAATGCACGATGGGATAGTAATGGATGCCGGTTCACAGGAACACATCAAAGAAGCTGCGGGTGTAATCTCTCAGTACTGCGACATCATCGGTATTCGAACCTTTCCTTCTCTGAAAGACAAGCGGGAAGACTACTCCGAGTATATCCTTAAGAAGTTCCTGCAGAATGCCACCGTGCCTGTTGTTTCTTTGGAAAGTGCAACACTGCATCCCTTACAATCGCTTGCCGATCTGCTCACGATCTCAGAATCAAAAATCGTCAAGCCTAAGATTGCAATCACCTGGGCACCACACCCAAAAGCTTTACCCCAAGCCGTTGTCAATTCATTTTGTGAATGGATTGGGCAAACCGAGGCTGATGTAATTCTTACTCATCCAAAGGGATTCGAATTGTCTGATGTTTACACCAGTAACATCACCATCTGTTACGATCAAAACGAAGCCCTCAAAGGTGCCGATTTCGTGTATGCAAAGAATTGGTCATCCTATAACGACTATGGACAAATTGGTTGCGGTCTCAACAATTGGGCGATCACCAAAGCAAAAATGGAGCTGACCAACAATGGCAAATTCATGCATTGTCTCCCGTTGCGAAGAAATGTTGTGGCCACCGATGAAGTATTGGATTCATCCCAATCTATTGTATTGGAACAAGCCAACAATCGAACCTTCGCTGCACAAGCAGTGCTATACAAAATGTTGTGTCATGAATAAGATCACCATTGTAAAGGTTGGCGGAAACGTACTTCAGGACGGTAAGGCCACTCAACAGTTTCTGAAAGACTTTGCCGCCATGGAGGGGAACAAAATTCTGGTTCATGGTGGAGGAAAAGAGGCCACTCAACTTTCCGAAAAGCTGGGAATACAGGTCCAAATGATTGATGGACGAAGAATTACCTGTTCCGAGCAGTTGGACGTAACCACCATGGTATATGCCGGCTTGATCAACAAAAAGATCGTGGCCCAACTTCAGGCTATTGGTATCAACGCTATTGGTTTGAGTGGGGCAGACGGTGCCATTATTCAATCTACAAAACGCGCTTCACAACCTATCGATTATGGTTGGGTGGGCGATGTAACAAACATCAATCTGAAAGCGATTTACTCCCTACTCAATGCAGGTTTCATTCCTGTGTTTAACGCTATTACGTTGGATGAGAAAGGTCAACTCCTTAACACCAATGCGGACACAATTGCTGCGGAACTGGCAAAAGCACTAAGTACATCCCATGATGTTGTACTCCTCTGCTGTTTTGAGAAGAAAGGATTGCTGAAAACAATAGGTGATGATGATTCTGTAATTCAGCACCTCACACCTACGGGAATAGCGCGCATGATAGAAAATGGTGCCATCTCCGATGGGATGATCCCAAAAACCAAGAACTGCGTTGACGCACTACGGGCCAACGTAACTCAGGTTCGAATTGGCGGGCCAACCACAATCTGGTCAGCCGAAAACTGCACAACGATCACGAAATGAAAATTGAATCAACCATAACGCTGCTCAAGCAACTGATCCAAACACCTTCGTTCTCCGGTGAAGAAAACAAGGCTGCTGACATCATGGAACAGTTCCTCATCAAGCAAGGATTGAAGGCTTCTCGACTTGGTAATAACGTTTGGGTCGAAAGTACGGCTGACACATCAAAGCCAACCCTTCTTCTGAATTCGCATTTGGATACTGTACAGCCAAATTCGGGTTACACGGTTGATCCATTTGGCGCAATCGAAAAAGAAGGAAAACTGATAGGTCTTGGCAGCAATGATGCCGCTGCATCTCTGGTTTCCCTTTTGCACACATTCTTCCATTTTAAGGATCGTGAGATGCCGTATAACCTCGTTTTCCTCGCATCAGCCGAAGAGGAAAATTCCGGAGATCGCGGCATCCGAATGGCACTCGAAGAAATCGGTCAGCCAGACCTGGCCATTGTCGGAGAACCCACATCCATGAAGCTATGCACAGCCGAAAAAGGACTATTGGTAGTAGATGGATACGCCCACGGTATAGCAGGTCATGCTGCACATAACAATACGGTGAATGCCATAACGAATGCCCTGCAAGACATCCAATGGATAAACGGGTATTCATTTGATCGCCCCTCGGAAAAGCTGGGTAGCACCACGATGCAGACAACCCAAATCAACGCAGGAGTGCAGCACAATCTCGTTCCTGACCAATGCCATTTCGTTATTGATGTTCGCATCAACGACATGTACGATAACGTAGAGGTCCTTCAATTGCTGGAACAGCACACGGAAAGCAAACTAATCGCACGCTCTTTCAAACACAATTCCTCAGGAATATCAGCAGAGCATACACTGGTAAAAGCTGCCGCACAACTTGGTATTGAAACGTTTGGCTCCCCAACACTTTCCGATCAGACGGCCTTGTCATGTCCGTCCGTGAAAATTGGACCGGGAGAAACTACCCGTTCTCATCAGGCGGATGAGTACATCTACCTGCGCGAGATTGAAGAGGGAATAGAAACATACATACACTTATTGAACAAACTATTTGAAGATGAAGCTCTGGGATAAAGGATACACCATCAATAATCTGGTGGAAAAATTCACCATTGGCAAAGACCGTGAGTTGGATGTCAAACTGGCCAAGTATGATGTGCTAGGAAGCATCGCCCATGCCCAAATGCTTGCAAGTACCGGCATTATTTCAACCACGGATCATCAGGCTATTGATACGGGATTACACCAAATTCTGGCGGAGATTAGCTCTGGTCAATTTAAAATCGAAGAAGGGTTTGAAGACGTTCACAGCAAGGTAGAATATCAGCTAACCGAAATGATTGGCGAGCCAGCAAAAAAGCTCCACACCGCACGATCACGAAACGATCAGGTGCTCGTAGATCTTCATCTGTACGCAAAGGAAGAACTACAGATCGTTGACTCGCAGGTACGGAAACTCGCTACACTTCTGCTCAACCTAAGTGAGCAATACAAAGACATATTGATGCCGGGCTATACACATACACAGGTGGCCATGCCATCATCCTTCGGACTTTGGTTCGCTGCCCACGCTGAAACGTTGATAGATGACCTTCACATGGTAAAAGCTGCATACCACATTGCAGATCAGAATCCGCTGGGTTCCGCTGCCGGATACGGATCATCTTTTGCTATCAACCGCACCCTAACTACGGAGACGCTGGGATTTACTACGATGAAATACAATTCTGTGGCCGCTCAACATAGTCGGGGGAAAATGGAACAGAGCGTAACCTATGCGCTTGCCTCAATCGCATCAACAATGGGTAAGCTCGCTTCTGATATTTGTCTCTTCATGAATCAGAATTTCGGATTCATCTCTTTTCCTGATCAACTTACAACAGGGTCAAGCATCATGCCGCACAAGAAAAATCCGGATGTGTTTGAACTGGTACGGGCAAAGGCCAACAAAATTCAAGGGTCACCGGCTGCACTGGCTATCGTATTGAGCAATCTCACAACTGGTTACCATCGAGACTTTCAGGAATTGAAAGAGATGTTCATAGAGAACATTGAAACAACTAAATCAATTCTTGAGGTCAGCAATTTCATGCTTCAACACATTGAAGTGTATCCAGATATTCTGGACGATGAGATATACGACCACCTGTATACCGTAGAGTCAGTTAATGAACTTGTGATTCAAGGAACACCTTTCCGCGAGGCGTACCAAACAGTTGGTGCTTCAGTTCAATCGGGAACCTATGTTCCAAAAAGTGTCATAAACCACTCACATGAAGGTTCTATTGGCAACCTTTGCAATGCTGAGATTAAAACAAAAATGAACAACATTAAGCTGGAAGCATGAACTACAAAATCGCCATTATAGGATGCGGTAACCTTGGAAGGTCCATTGCGGAAGGGTTGATAGATAATCAGTCCTTTAACAACAAAGACCTGACCGTTACGAAAAGAGATGTTTCAGGGTTGGAAGATTTAGCAGAACAAGGTGTGTCTACAACTTCCAACAATCAACGAGCCGTTGAAAACGCCAACCTGATTATTGTTGCGCTAAAACCTTACAATATTCTCGAGGTTCTCTCCAACCTGAGACCTCATATCGGAGCAGATCAAGTTGTGATTTCTCTGGCATCCGGGATAGGGTTGCCACAGCTGGAGGAGATCTTTGGAGTGGAACAAAAACTTTTTCGGGCGATGCCCAATATTGCAGCCAGCGTGAAGGAATCAGTAACGTGTGTATGTGGCACAAACGGAAATCAGGAGGATAATAAGATGGTATCCGATGTATTCAATTGCATGGGAGATACACTAATGATCAATGAAGACCTCATGGATGCGGCTACCGTATTAGGCGCGTGTGGCATAGCCTATGTAATGAGATTCATGCGTGCTATGGTACAAGGGGGCATTCAGATTGGTTTCAGTGCCGAGATCGCAGGACGGATTGTCAATCAAACGGTGAAAGGAGCTGCGGAACTGCTTATATCTGGGGAAACCCATCCTGAATCAGAAATCGATAAAGTAACTACACCCAAAGGGTGTACCATTGTAGGATTAAATGAAATGGAACATAACGGGTTCAGTTCTTCGTTAATTAAAGGGATAGTTGCTTCCAACAATGAAATTGGAGCATAAACAGTACCATGAACCAGAGATTCAAAACGTTAGCGGCTAGATGTCTTGTACTCTCAACCATATTGGGAATGCTGGGATGGGCGTTCATCTATTTCAGCAACAAGGCGGTTGTTGGTAATGCTCAAGGGAAACTGCACGATGATGTTCAATCCATCCCTCATAACAAAGTTGGTTTACTCCTTGGGTCCAACCGTGAACTTCCTTCCGGGCGACAGAATCCTTACTACTATTACAGGATCAATGCAGCAATTGAACTGTTCAACGCGGGTAAGATCGATTACATCCTGGCCAGCGGAGATAACCATATCGTATCCTACGATGAGCCTACATTCATGATGGAAGATCTGATCAAAGCTGGAGTGCCAAAAGATCGTATCTATCTTGACTTTGCTGGATTTCGGACTTTAGATTCAGTTGTTAGGTGCAAGGAGGTTTTTGGCGAATCCAACATCACGGTCATCTCCCAGCAATTTCACAACGAACGCGCAATCTACATTGCGGAAAGAAAGGGTTTGAATGCAATCGGGTTTAACGCTCAGGATGTGAATGCCAGGGCTGGCGCATACACCAACGCTCGTGAAAAACTTGCAAGGGTTAAGATGATCCTTGACTTGTGGTTCGGTAAAGACCCAAGGTTCTTTGGTGAACCGATTTCTATAGGCTCCTGAGTTTTATGGAATTTGGACTTATCCAGCATCTCTACAGCAAAGCTGTAGTATGAAACGCACAATCTTACTAGCTACCCTTTTTGCCCTTTTCAATGTTGATTCCTTTGGAAGTGAATGGTGTCATGTAAGCTCAACGTACTTTAACGTTGTTTGGGATGAAGCCAAACAAGAGGCAGAAATCACCCCTCAATTCTACGCCAAGGCAGGCCCGGAAAACCTCTGCAAAGTGCTTCAACGCGAAGCCAACACGGAGGCCATTGAAGCCATTGCCAAGACTGGGTTATTGTCCAGAATGAACATTCATATCAAATACAAAGCCGGAGATTTTGGAGACCGCATCGCTATCGATGTTACCGACTTCGTAGCTGTAGATGGCTGTCCGTGGGATGATGACGATGCACGAAACTACGCCATTCGATGTGTTCAGAAGTCGGTAGCGGGTATGGGACTGGAACAAGTTATCCGTATCGAAATTCTTAAAGACGATAAATACGGCATCGTACCGATTGGATTGAGCAATAGTCTGTAAGATGCCTACGCCCCCTTTGCGCTCAAAGTCGCCCGTGGTTTACGCAGTCCACGTGTACTAAAGACCTGCTAATACTGCGGGACCAACCACGAACAAACCAAGAATCGCACACGCAGCAACGATCGCTGGATTAGGACCCACCTGGTGCTTAGTACTATCGTTTAGATCATCAAAAGCGATCGCAAAATTTCGATTGGATCCATCCACCACCTTCAGTGTTCTCAGGTGAAGATGATTACGGTGTTGCAGGATAGTTGCCCTGCTCTCTTCGTGTATATAGTACTTCACCTGATGTACGCACATCAGGTCTTCTGCGGGTTGTAGAAAACCATACAGTGAATCTTTAGACCAGCGTACCTGCTTGATACGGTAGTGATTCCCCAAAGAATCCAGGATCGAAACAATCTGGTATTTCCGAAACGCTTTATTCCTATTCCACTTGGTAAGTGGCATTACCTGAGTACGCACAGTGTACACCCCCGAACAGGAGGAAAGACCGATGATCAGACCGGCAAAAGCGATATATAACCAGCGTTTGATAGTTAAATGTACATGTTATTACGCACAATGTATGTTGCTACATGTATTCGGTAAAGTGACATGAATTCTCGACAGGTGATTTTCTATTTATAACTACCCCCCGGAACTTTGTACCGGGTAGAAAATGTATGCGGAGACACTTATCCCGCGCACTCTTTTCCCCACTAAATTTTATCGAACTGTCTAAACTATTTAAGATGAGAAAATTTTTACTATCAGTTGTTGCACTGGGCTTAATGGGTACGTTGAGTGCTCAGAACACACTTTCCTCTGTGCCTCCACTTACGGGTGGTAACGGATCAGGAGGTGTTACGTGTAACATACAGAACAACAGTGCAGTGCCACAGAGAATTGACTCGTTCTCGTATGCATTGCAATCTACAACTCAAACCGTAGAGATATGGTATAGTACTACACCAATTGCAGGTCCTCCCAACATTGCTGCGCCAGGTTGGACTCTAATTGGTTCAAACACGCTTACAGGTATTAGCGCTGGCTTAACTCCAACGCTTCAGCCTCTTGGTATTCCTGTAAATATCATCATTCCTCCGGGACAGACTTACGCATTCTATATTGGAAATGCTACTGGCTCGAGTGTGATATATACCAACGGTTCTACTGCGCATTCTTACACAGATGGAACAATGACTATACACACAGGAAGTAACATTGGCTATGGTGGTAACAGACCAAATCCAACCTTCCACATCCGTCAGTTTACCGGAGCAATTCACTACGGTGTTCCCATCTCTGTACCGAATGACGCAGGTGTAACATCTATTGATACGCCTGGTGTGTTTTGTGCAGGTCAGCAAGACGTTTGGGTAACAGTAAACAACTTCGGAAACAACCAGGTTGATTCGGTTACAGTTAACTGGTCTCACAATGGCACTTTGCAAACACCAGTAGTATTGGCACAACAGCTTGACACCGCAGGTGGTTCAGGTCCGCAGTCACGCCAGGTATTGCTTGGATCTCTTAACATCACTTCAGTCGACACCATTGTTGCGTGGACCACATTGCCTAACAATCAGGCTGATACAGTTAATGGTAATGATACCACTACCTGGATTGGTGGCCCATCCCTGAGTGGAACTTATACGTTGGGTGGTGGCGCAGCGAATTATCCAACATTTGCGGCAGCAGTCAACGACCTGGCAAATCTTGGTGTGTGTGGTCCGGTTACCTTCCTGGTAAACCCCGGAACCTACAACGAGCAAGTAAGCATTCCGGCAATTAGTGGTGCTTCAAGTACAAACACAATTACGTTTGTAGGTATAAGCAATCAAACCGCTACGCTTACATATGGTGCCACCCTATCTACTGCCAATTACACTTTACAGTTTGATGGTGCTGATTGGGTAACCTTCGATAGCCTGGTAATTGAATCGTCTGGTACTACTTATGGTAGAGCCATCGACTTTAGCGCCAATTCTGATTGGAACACAATCGAGAACTGCCTGGTACGATACAACGGAACCAGTTCGACCACATCAACGAACAGGGTACTTATCTACTCTGCATCAGGAACGCTGAATGAGTACAACTCCATCGCTGATAACGTGATTGAGGGCGGTAGCTACGGAATGTACTGGTATGGTGGAGGTTCAACGAACCTTGAAAAAGGAAACACCATTGCCAGAAACATGTTCCGTGGACAGTACAACTACGGAGCGCGTCTGTACTATCAGGACAGCGTCAATTTCAACTGGAACGACATCATGTATACAAATACGTATACAGGAACTTCGTATGGTGTATACACGCAGTATGCTGACAACCTATCGTCATTTAAGTATAACAAAGTGATTGGCGATACGAATCAGATCACAAATGGCGGATGGAGATACGGTATGTATTTCGCAAACTGCGATGGTACCAGTGCTAATCACGTTGCAGTACACAACAATATGATCGCAAATGGTGACACAGTTGGTACTTCAACGCAGTATGGTATCTACATGAGCAACTGTGGTTTCTTCGATGTATACCACAACAGTGTAGCACTTCACAACCAGGGAACAAACAGTCGTGCGCTGTATGGAACATCTGGTGGAGGAAGTAGCATGGCCAACAACATCCTTGCAAACTTTGGTGCTGGTTACGCTGTATACCTAAACTCAGGTTTCACGTTCCTAAATGTAGACTACAATAACCTTTGGGCGCCAAATGGAAATGTGGGTTACATGGGTGGTGCTCAGGCTACATTCACCAACTGGCAAAACGCTTCTGGCTTTGATGCCAATGGATACAATGTGGATCCCTTGTTCTACTCGAAGACAGATCTACACACTTGTGCAGACACGCTAGAGAGCGCGGGCACACCACTTGGGCTTGCAATGGATATTGATATGTCTGCCAGAGGTACAACGCCTGATATCGGTGCTGACGAGTTCGCAACGCTGAACGGAAGCTTCCTTGGACCTGATACGGCTATCTGTCCTGGAGATTCAGTGATGATAGGTGTTCCTGGACTTCAAGGTACGTTTGCGTGGTCTACAGGGGCAACAACTCCTACCATCTACGCAAGTACTCCACAGACCTATATTCTTACGGCAAACTCTGCTTGTGGTGCAGGTTCTGATCAGATCATTGTATCTCACAAACCACTTCCGGTATCCAGCTTTACGCAGAACGTGATCTTCTTCACAGTTCAGTTCACGTCTACTGCTACAAATGCTACCAGCTGGTGGTGGGATTTCGGTGATGGCAACACATCAACTCAGCAAAATCCAACGCACATTTACTCGTTCCCAGGTGGAACATACAATGTGAAGCACGTTGCATACAATGCTTGTGGAAATGATACGGCTACAGTAGCTGTAACAGCCAACGAAACAACAAGCATCAATGACAACACATTTGCTGAAGGGATTGCGATCTATCCTAACCCTGCGAAAGGTGCATTCAATATCAGCATGAACCTGACCCAGAATCAGGTGGCCGATATAGAAGTGGTTTCAGTAACCGGTGCCACAGTTCACAGAGAAACTGTGATCGGTAAGCAAGGAACCAACGTGGTAAATGTTACTGCGAACTTCGCGAAAGGAGCCTACTTTGTGAGATTGAAATCTGAGCAATCTTCAGTTGTTAAAAAACTGATCATAGAGTAGAAGTCTAAAGTTCATTATAGCTAAAAGCCCGGTCAAATGACCGGGCTTTTTTGTTCTGCAAAGCTTGGCCTCCAATAAAACGCAATTCGATAATTTAGAACCACATGTTAATAGCAAGAACAATACTTGTTGCTGCCCTAACCGCTGTTTCACTCATAACTTTAGGTCAGGGAACCATCAAAGTTCGAAAGGGAAATAAGACGGAGGCGCTACCCGCACCCAAACCTTTTGATTTAGTGGGTGTATGGGATGTGTACTACTCCCTTGAGCTCATGGATAAACCTGATTCGACCAAGTTCACCAGAACCACACAGTACATATTCAAACCGAACAATACGTTTGAGAAGGAAGGCTATAGTATCATCATGGGCAAGCGATACAGTCCGCTTTATGGTATCTGGAGTCTAAGAAAGCAGCAACTACATCTTGATCAGGACGACATCAAACCTGTAACCACATTTCCCAGTGATCATAAGATCTATTGGTTGAATGAAGATTGCTTCTACCATGTAGAGCGGGAAGGCGCATCTGGCCCACGTGTGTTTACTTACTACTTCAGACTTCCGCCAGGTAATTAGAACAAGCTTCTCTAACAAGGCGTATTTCGTAAATTGTCTGTTCAACCAAAAGCTGTGGCACGCACCAAGGGTATTAAAAGTTCTCTCAAGAGTATCTATACGATATTCATCCTTGCCATTGTATTGCTTACCGCATACTTCCTGATTGATTCAAGAGTCAGGGCTATCATCCAGCAGGGACAAGAAACCCAAAGGGTGAACACGCTGATCAAGGGGATACTCACACACATCATTGTAGAGAATGGCGAAGAGTGGTCTGCGGCATTGGACAGCATTGCGGAAGGTAAAGAACATCCTGCTGCTAAAGATTTTCACAACCTATTGGTGCTGGCGGAACAATCTGATTCTGGCATATACGAGGCATACGTTTGTCGTGTAATCGATTCCACTTCTTATAAACTGTTGTCCAGTGCACACCCCATCGGAGAAGTAGTTCCCTATGATCTATCGACCGGACCCAGATTTAGGTTTACCAATGACACCACAGAAGTAGCACCCTCATTTCAGTTTGGTTCAAGTAAGAATTCTGATGACGGTTCTGGTGTTTCCACATCGTCCGATGCTGAAGCCATTCCTTTACAGCAAACCATATACGACAAAGAAGGCAACCCGATTTGTGTACTATTGGTAGCTATCAATACCCGCACTTTTCTTGCAACCCTGAAAGAAAATATGGTGGGCAATCTGCTCACAGTCTTCATCCTGGTTGGGCTCACATTGATCATTACCGGATTCATGTTCAGACGTATCATTCGAAAAGAAGAAAGCATCAAGGGCGAGTTATCGCAGGTAAACCTGTTGCTCGAAGAGAAGAATACTGAAATCATTGATTCCATCAATTACGCAAAGAGAATCCAGGATGCCTATCTGCCCGAACCACAGGTTCTTCAACACTTCTTTCCTGAATCGTTCATTCTATTCAAACCGAAGGATGTGGTTAGTGGCGACTTCTATTGGTTTTATAGCATGTTGAATACCAGCGGTGATAACGACCCAGAGGTATTCTTAGCGGTAGCAGATTGTACAGGTCATGGTGTACCCGGTGCGATCATGAGCGTGATCTGTTGCAACGCATTGAACGAAGCCACTGTAAATCGCGGCATCACAGACCCTGGCAAGGTGCTTGATTTTGCCCGCGATCAGGTGATCACAAATTTGAAAAGCAGGACCAATGCGGATACCAAAGATGGAATGGATATTGCATTGTGCAAAGTAAATCGAACCACACTTGAGGTTGAATTTGCTGGAGCAAACAACCCCGTATGGGTAATTGCAGATAACGCCATGGAAGGCTGCGACACCAATATCCAAATTGAAGGATCAGAGAAGGTACTTTCCGAATTCCGGGCCAACAAACAGCCCATCGGAATGTATGCAGCAATGAAACCGTTCGTTACAAGGAAGTTCAAGCTACAGAAAGGCGATTCGGTTTATCTCTCTTCTGACGGTTTCCCCGATCAGTTTGGTGGCGAGCGTGGCAAGAAACTGAAATCCATCAACCTTAAAAAGAAGCTTCTGCGGATGTCGGATTCGCCAATGGAGGTGCAGGTTGGTATGCTACACAAAGAATTCGATGAGTGGAAGGGAGAACTGGAGCAAATTGATGACGTCTGTGTAATGGGTGTTCAGGTATGAAACGATACCTCTATATCGTGCTCTTATTGTTGACCGCTGTGAACGGTGTGGCTCAATCCAAAATTGATAGCCTCGAAGCTATATGGACGGATAAGAACCAGCTTGATACAGCACGCATGGAAGCCGCCAATCTCCTCTCAAGTGGTTACCTCAGAAGAGATCCGGCCCGTGCACTGGAGCTGATTGACGAAGGAATCCGTTACGCCAAAGCTGTTTCATCACTCCGGTACGAAGCCATATTTCTGAAAACAAAAGGTGTGTACCATGGTATGAGGAGGGAACTGGACCTTGCGCTGAAATTCACCGAGCAGGCACTGGAAATCAATCGTAAAGGAGGATATCTGAAACAGGAAGGATCTTGCCTGACCAATCTTGGGAACATCTATGCCATTTCCGGAGATGCGGAGAAGGGATTGAGCAATTTCGATCAAGCCATCCACATCTACAAAAAGTTAGGTGACAACAGACGTGTCGCTATGGCCACCGGAAACATGGGGCGTATCTACGTAGATCAGGCAGATCTAAAAACCGCACTGGACTTGCTGTACACGGCCAGTTCACTTTACATGGCTGAAGGTGATACCAACGGTTACCTGGGCGCAATGGAATCTGTTGCCGGGATCCAACAAGATGTTGGACAATATAAGGAGGCCCGAAAGACCTTCAGGCGATCAGTGGCACTGTACAAACGCACCGGGGATATATACCATCTGGAAACCACCTTATCCGCCATTGGAAATAGCTACCTCGAAGAAATAGTTCCAGACAGCTGTTTGTACTATTTCCTGGAAGCTTTCCCTTACTGTAAACAATTGCAAGATCCAAGAAAACTAGCTGCTGTACATCATAACCTGGGTGTGGCATACAAGCAGAACATGATGTATGATTCTGCCAAAGTTCACCTGGAAAAAGCAATTGAATACCGAAAGGTGATCAATGACGTCAAAGGCACAGCACTGGACTATAACGCACTTGGTTTGATCTATATACGACAAGGCCAAGTTGAGAAGGGAATAAACATGTGTACTGAAGCCTATGAGATCAGCGTGAAAATAGGAACTGTTTATTCACAAGAACGGTCCTGCAGCTGTCTTAGGGTGGGATACGAGGCGAAAGGTGACATGCGATCCGCATACAAGTTTCTGAAACTGGAAAGGATGCTGAATGATTCAATTACCAGGTCCGCCAATCACACTGAGTTGGTGCGACAGGAATTGAATTTCAAGCATGACATGGCACTGGCTGCAGATAGCATTAAAGATGATCAGGAAAAGCAGCTGCGTGATGCACAATTGCTGGCCAAGGATGCACAGTTGCAACAACAGGCATCAGAACGATGGATACTTTTTATGGGTATCGCCATTGCACTATTATTGGCTGGATTCGTTTACAATAGACTGCGCACTACCCGGAAGCAAAAGGCAGAGATCGAATTCCAGAAATCCCTGGTCCAGGAGAAGAACAATGAGATCACCGATTCCATTAATTACGCCAAACGTATCCAGGGTGCGATCCTTCCAACAGAAGTAACCATCAACAAGGTGTTGCCCGATTCTTTTATCCTGTATCTCCCGAAAGATATTGTGGCTGGAGATTTCTACTGGATGGAGCAACATGAGGGCATTACATATTTTGCGGTAGGAGACTGTACGGGTCACGGAGTACCCGGAGCGATGGTGTCTGTAATATGTTCCAATGCCCTTTCCAAGGCGCTGCTCGAAGATGGGAATACGGAGCCCGGAAAGATCCTTGACCGCGCCCGCGAACTTGTTATTGAGAGATTTGGTGGCAGCGAAGATGCCATCAGTGATGGCATGGACGTTTCGTTGTGTGCCCTTGACCCAACAACCCGAACACTGCGTTGGGCGGGTGCGAACAATCCGCTCTGGATCATTAGATCGGATGGTGAGGAGGTGGAAGAGACGAAGGCCAATAAGCAACCTGTTGGATTACATCGGGTAACGGAACCATTCACTACCCACGATGTGCAACTAAACAAGGGAGATGAGATTTACCTATTCTCCGATGGTTACTACGATCAGTTTGGCGGACCCAAAAGCAAGAAATTCAAATCTCAGAACCTCAAGAAACTGTTGCTTCAACTCAAAGGAAAATCGGGTTCCGATGTGTACAAACGTCTTGTTGATGAATTCAATACATGGAAGGGTGATCTTGAACAGGTAGATGATGTTTGTATCATGGGCGTGAGGGTTTAGCGCTCCCCCACCCAAACCTCTTCATCTACCAATGGTTTTGCCAGGTCCAGGTCGTGGCTGGAAAACATCAGACATTTATTATCCGCCTTGGCCATTGAGACAACCATTTCCAGCAATTCCGGTTTCGCTTTGTAATCAAGGAATGAGGTGGGTTCATCAAGTAACACAATAGGTGTTTCCTGAACCCAAACAGAAGCCAGCAATGTTTTCTGACGCTCACCGTCCGAGATGGCATTGAAAGGCCTTTCCAGCAAATGATCTACCCTAAACCTTTCGGCTGTAGTTTCCACTGAGTGTTCTTTATCGTTAGAGAACGTACCCAGTGTTATCACCTCCCGTACACTGAGGCCGGCTCCACCCTCTGACCGGGCTCCCTGATACCTCAACACTCGCGCGCAGTCTATCGTAGATAGTTCGTTTTGATCCCTACCCATGAGTTGTATCGTACCTGACATCGGTGAAATTAATCCTGCAATAGTTCGCAGCAGTGTTGTCTTTCCACTACCGTTCAAACCTGCCAATAAGTATACCTTCCCCTGCTCAAGGTTCAGGGATAAATCCTCAATCAGAGGAGCATCGTGACCGATGGTCACACCGTCCATATGAACTGCAACTGCACGCATAGACACCCCTAAACTAAGAAAGCCCACTCAAAAGAGCGGGCTAACCGTTAAAACGCCATAAATCTATCGGGACAGAAGAGATAGACTTGAGTCAATATCTCTTCTAAGTATGGTATACTGCCCCACTGCTACTACACTTTTCTTACTGACTGCGAAATCGTACAGCATATAAGATGTGCACAGATCGCCATCGCCTTTCCAGGTCTTTCCACCATCGCTGGTCTTCATAACCATACCGCTAGCACCAACCGCGAAGCCAGTATTGCCCTTGAGGAATTTGATTTTTCTCAGCTGCCCGCTAGTGGCCTTGCTTACACTTGAGAAATCCTTATTGGCATAGTATACACCGTAGCTTGAGTGAATCAGGAAACCGTCAGGTGCATCGGTAATGTCAAATGGATAGTACACCTGGGTTTTATACTTCTTGAACTCACCAACGTGTTTGTCATCAATGTAACCTACTGAAATGTCCTGGTTGTTGCCTACCACTCTCATGGAAACTACCTTCACTTTATCGCCATGAGCGAAGAAGTGGGTATATGAATTGTAGTTGTTGTATCTGTAGTTCACGTTAGCAAACAGAGAACGATCAAGCTTCCATTCCTGTCCACCGTTCCTTGTTCTGTAAATGTTGCCGCGCATATCAGCGATCCAGCCATTCTTTGCATCCGCAAAATGCAGATCGGAGATTGCTGCGGTAAACGGCATATTTGCAGCCTGAGTGAACGTATTTGACTTCACATTCCAGATATACACCCTCGAGTAGTTGTCAGATAGAATGTAATGACTCGACCCCACCTTGAACATCTTGTTCACTCCACTGGCTGAAGACTTCACCTTACTCCAGGTTTTACCTTCATCTGCCGATTCAACAAGGATTCCACCCTGGGCCAGCGCGTAAAATTTGCCGTTCGCATTGTAATCAATGTGCATGATGTTGACTGCTCCCAGAGATCCATACTTCATCGGATACTTCGCCTGGTACTTGCGTTGAATGTCCTGGAATTCCCTTAGCTCTTCCGCTGTAAACTGGCCGCCATTGCTACCCTTCAAAAGCTTTGAAGCTTCAGTGTAGTCATTGCCATCTCTGATCTGTTTCCATTTCTTTCCTCCGTCTAGTGAACGGAAGAACGTACGCATTCGGAAGTTGTATGCGTATGCCTTCTTACCACCTACAAAAGCCATCGTCATTTGGGCGTAGGTGTCCTTTCTAACATCATGGATATTCTTAGTTGTCAGTTGGCCATCCACCAATCCGAAATACGATTCCTTGACCGTATCTACCAGAAATCTCTGCAACAGGTTCTCCCAGGTTTTACCTCCATCGGATGTATGCATCACACAGTTGTTGCCGTAAACCAGTCCGTTGTTCGCATCTGCAAATGCAACCTGTGTAGCTTGTGTGCTGGGCGCCATGCCTATTTCCTTAAAATTCTTGCCTCCATCTTCTGTCAGAAGCATTGGAGCACCAGTGTTTCGTAGGACAAGGAATTTCTTTGCGGACCAAAAGTGGACATCTACCACCTGTGCACCATAGTAATTGTTCGTGGTTTGTTTTGAAGGTGCTGGCAGTGCAATAAATTTGAATTCATTTTCCAATGGTTTTGCTTTGAGTAGACCCGGTGTATAATACCCGGCCTTCAATAGCCATTGTTCCGTTCCCGGGATCTTCCATCCCTGTTGGAACTGGATGTACTTCGTGGCAGGCATTATTGCCTTCCAATCTGAAGTTTGACTCGTCCCTGCAAGTGTTGTCAGAGAGAGTACTATGCTGAGAAATATATTTTGCGTCTTCATGCCCTTTAGACGCAAAAAATTTGAAAATCAATAAAAAAAGTTGTGCTGGGGAAGGCTGAATTTCTCCCAAACTGACTGCCACCAAAGGTTAGAACTCAAATGTTCTTTTGCTTGAAAGAATAGTCCAAATAACCACCGGTGCCCCAATGAGTGATGCTACAGCATTGACCGGTAAAGTGTATTCCGTAAAGGGAAGCTGGGATATCCAATCGCACAACACCATCATCGCAATACCCGTAAGGCAGACGGGTAGAACAATTGACATGTGGTTGGATGAGCCGAACCATCGTTTCGCCAGCTGTGGAGCTGCAATCCCGATAAATGCCACGGGACCACAGTAGGCTACAGTAATCGCTACAGCTATCGAAGTTACCAGGATCAGGGCCGTTCGAATCTTACCAAGATCCACTCCTGTGCTCCTTGCAAAGTCATCGCCCATCAGGATAGCATTTAAAGAACGACTCAAAAACACACCTGACAACACCATCATTATGAGCGATCCCGTCATGAGCCACATACCAGTACCAGCAGCAATGCTCAAGCTTCCCATACTCCAAAACACATAGGATTGAAGTGTGTTGCTCTCTGCTAAGAACTGAAGTATCGCAATGATACCATTCACGAATATTCCCGCCATCAAACCGATCAGCAAGAGGGAAACACTGTTCCTGGTCTTCCTGGCCACACTCAAAATGATGATCAACATCACCAGGGCACCCAAAAGTGCACCCGATACCATACCAATTTGCCGGAACAATTCGCCTACAAGCACGGATTGTCCCACAAACATCACTAAGGCTACACCAAGGCTCGCCCCGGAGCTAATACCAAGCACATAAGGCCCTGCTAATGCATTCTTAAAGAGCGTTTGCATAAATAACCCGGCCAACGCTAATGTGCCACCCACCAGCATTGCTGTCAATGCCCGAGGCAAACGTACCTCCCGAACAATAATTCCCGATGTTTTCTTGGTAGTGGAGAACAAAGAAGTTAAGACTTCGTCCATCGGTATGGCTACACTGCCCCACGCCAATTCCGCGAAAAAGAGCACTGCAATAACCAGCAATAGTGCTATGTTACCAGCTCTCAACCTCATTGCGCGGGTAACTTTCGATAGAAATACAGCATGGAATCGTGTGCATTTCCTCGGCCAATCAGCTCAAGGTCACGAAGCAATACTGACGGATAAACTACGGCCTGTTCCCAAAATGCATTTGCATTGCCTACGCGCTTTGCGTCATAGTTGTATACCATGCCATTTCGAAATGCCTTGAACGCAGTATACCGGGTCTCATTTTCTTTCATTTCCGCGAGTGATTTTACATCCCCGGGATTGATCCATACATCCGCTTCAGATTGCGCCTCCACTATTACTTCCATGCTGGCCGCAAAACTTCCTGTTTCCTCATTGCTATAGAACGCATACTGCATTTCGGCATCACGCATCAACTTAGCCATGTAGCTGTTACCACCGGGTGTATACCAGACACCGTCCCAAACACTTCCTGTCATCACATTCATTCGGGGGTTGGAAAGAACCGGAACCCGGTTGGTTTCATAGAGTTTTTTCTCGTCCTCGTAGATCTTTACAGCATCCTGAAACTGATTGGTAAAAGCACCAAAGACCTTCAACCATTCCAATCTTGCCAGAGGATCGGTTTCATGCCACTCCAGACCAAATAAGATCGGGATACCAAGGTCGGTTACCTTCTTCAGCTTTTCAGGAGATTCAGGATAACCGCTGGTGATAAATAAGTCTGGTGTTGTTGCAGCCATCACTTCAATATTGAGTTGACCTACTTCTCCAAAGTGCGCTACCTCTCCATTCTCAATCCGATGGCGAACAATCTCAGAGTATACCAGATCGTGTCGATCCACTCCTACGATCTTATCGGCAAGGCCTAACCTGTCCAGGTAACCAATGTACGGACTGCCTGAAACAACCAGTCTTTCTAAGGGTGTAACTACCTTTGTAGTTCCCGGCTGCACAGTGAGTGCATCCAACTGTTCCCGGGCTCCAAGAAAGTAAGTATGGTATATTTCACCCTTGCTCCATGGATCCTTCAGGGTAAGCACGGTGTAACCATCTACGCTTTGCAACGTAAAGTTCTTTGCGTGTTCGATCTGAATAATCTGGAGATCGAACACTCCTGCCCCATGATCTGGTTCCTTGCTGCTACATCCAACCAGAAACAGTAAACCTAATAGAATTGCTGTGCGATGCATAGGAACAAATCTAACATTTATCATTCCTCTAAAGCGCTCAGAATCATATCTTAGACCGTCATTAACATTATGAGAAAAGCAGCACTGATCATACTTGATGGCTGGGGTAAAGGAGATGGATCCCAGGGAGATGGGATCGCTTCTGCCAATACTCCGTTCATTGATAGTTGTTACGATCGATACCCCAATGCGAACCTTAAAACCTTCGGTGAAAATGTAGGACTACCCGAAGGACAAATGGGGAATTCTGAAGTTGGACATTTGAATATAGGGGCAGGTAGAATCGTTTATCAGGACCTTGTCAAGATCAACAAAGCCATTCGCGATGGTGAGTTTGACAAGAACCCGGTATTGCAGGAAACAATTAGCTACTGTGTAAAGAACAACAAGCCTCTGCATTTAATGGGATTGGTATCGGATGGTGGCATACACTCCCATGACGCACATCTGCATCATCTTATCAAGGTAGCAGTGAATGCTGGGGTTTCGGAAGTCTTCGTTCATGCATTTACCGATGGTAGAGATTGTTCCCCCACTAGCGGAAAGGGACACGTACAACGATTGATAAATGTGATCAACCAGGTTAACGAACAACAGGAAAGGGTGGCGGCTCAGCTGGTGAGCGTTATTGGTCGTTACTATGCCATGGATCGTGACCAACGATGGGGCAGGATCAAGGAGGCTTATGATCTTCTTCTCGTTGGGGATGGAGAACACACCATGGATTTGTTAGCAGCAATTGCGAGAAGTTATGGGCAGGAGGAAACAGATGAATTTCTTAAACCGAAATGCTTGGTTGACAATGCCGGGATTCCGATCGGAAGATTCCGGAAGGATGATGCAGTTATCTGTTTCAATTTCAGAACAGATCGCTGTAGAGAGATCACGGATGTGCTTACGCAGAGAGACATGGTAGATGAAGGAATGCTACGCATACCGTTGCGCTATGTAACCATGACCAACTATGACAATACCTTCGCAGGAATCAATGTACTCTTCTCTAAAGACAATTTGGAGTATACCATAGGCGAAGTGATTGCCAATGCCGGATTATCTCAGGTCCGTATAGCGGAGACAGAAAAATACCCGCACGTCACCTACTTCTTTTCGGGTGGAAGAGAGAACGAATTCGATGGTGAAACCAGATTGATGGTGGCATCCCCCAAGGTAGCAACCTACGATCTGCAACCTGAAATGAGTGCACTTGAGGTAACCTCCACCATCTGCGATGAAATCAATACAAATCAACCCGATTTCGTATGTCTCAACTTTGCAAACCCAGACATGGTGGGGCATACAGGTGTTCCTGAAGCCATCCTAAAAGCAGTTGAAACTGTGGATGATTGCACTAAACAGGTGGTTGAAGCAGCACTTGCCAATGACTACAGTTTGGTGATCATTGCAGATCATGGTAATGCAGACAAGATGGTGAACGATGATGGATCGCCTCACACAGCCCACACCACCAATCTGGTTCCATGCTTCATTATTGACAAGGACAATACCTGGAATGCTGAAGAAGGAATTCTCGCTGACGTGGCTCCTACTATCCTTAAACTGATGGGTATTGATCAACCCGCGGCCATGACCGGGTCAGCGTTGATCTCCTAAGCCTTATAGTTGACCAATGTAAGCCCGCGTAGTGTACATCGCGTGGAACATCTCTCCCTCCTGATAGGTGGCGAATACGTTCTCCAGCGCTGAAAGTGCAGCGGCATATCTATCATCGTTCTTTGGTATAGCATAGGAGCAACTATCGTACCTCCCAATGAACCCTTTCAGATCAAAAACCTGCTTATAAGGGAGTTCGAACATTGCATAGGGGCCTCCAAAGAATTCCTGAAACATCTCCTCTGTAAGATTGGTATGTCGAATGTTTACGTAGTCAGTAGAATGTTGGAGAAGGAGATCTTCATATGCTTGCATGGAATCATACGAATTGTCACGATTATTCCACACCAACGCAACCCACCCCTCATCCTTGAGAATTCGATTGAACTCCTTCCGGGTCTTTTGCCGGTCGAACCAGTGAAACGCCTGGGCCGCAAGTACCATATCCACTGAATTGTCCTTTAATCCCGTATGTTCTGCGTCTCCCTGGCCAGAACAGTAATTTTGAAAATGACCGAGGAATTGATCCGAAGCGTTTCGCATTTCCTCGTTTGGTTCAATGGCTCGCGTAATGCATCCGTACTCCAGAAATAATTTGGTGCTTATCCCAGTGCCTGAACCAACATCCGCTACCACCCAGGAAGGATTGAGGCCGATTCGGTTTTCTAATTCTAAAGTCAGTTCTGAGGGATACCCCGGCCTGTAATTGATATAATCCTCAACTCTGGTGCTGAATCTACGTCTACTATCCACGATGTAAGTGTACTACTTATCGGAGCAAAGTGAAAGAAATCACTTTGGATACACGGTCAGAATCCATCTCACCCTTGGCTGCGATCTTCGCAACGTACACATCCTGCTTGGCAGGTGCGCCTTTATACATTCCATCCCAACCCTTGTTGATGTCATCACTTTCAAACAGCAGCTCACCCCACCTGTCAAAGATCAACATAGAAAACTCCATCACCCCATATCCTTTGATGCGGAAGACATCATTGTCTCCATCACCATTGGGGGTAAATGCATTAGGTGCCCAGATACCAACCGGAGTTTCAACGATACCCTTGATGGTATCCTCACAACCGTAGGAATTAATGGCCAGCAGCTCAACGCAGTGCTCACCGGGTACCACGAAGTCGTGGGTAACATCTCTGCCATAAACCGATGCGCCCTGGTTAAAGTTCCATTCCCAATGAACGATGGGGAAATCCGAAATAGCCACACCGTGGAACTTCGCTTCAAGTCCTACCTGCCATTCATATTCATAGTTGGCAATAATGTGTGTAACATCTACAACTACTTCGCCTGAAGTCTTTAATCCGCAACCGTCTGTTACAGAAACGATATAGCGCGTTGTATACGTTGGCCTATCCACCAGCGTATCCATATTGCCGAAGTTGTACCAGCTGTAGAAGTAATTGCCATCTCCCCCGCTGGTGTTGGCCCATAGCTTAACAGGATCTCCTGAACATATCAGGGTATCCGGTCTAGGCGTAATCACTAATGGATCAAAGGCCGGCATGGTAATGGTGATCGTCTTCGATGCACTATCCCCACACTGATCGTATACTTTCACGGTGTACTGGTTTTGAGCCCCCACGGGCGTTACGTACACAGTATCGTTGTTTCCAAGTCCCTGATCCCATTGATAAGTGTACACACCTCCCCCACCTGTTCCTTGCGCCCAGAGCATAAATTGACTGAGCAAACAACTGGAGGTTGTATCGTTGGAGCCCAGAACCGTTATGGGTTGATAGTTGGGCACCACCACCTGAACACTATCCATCACATTGTAAATACCGCATGAATCGATAAAGGTGGCCGTGTACCAGGTTGTCTGATTAGGCTTCACCCATACGGTGTCCTGCTGGGAGTTGTTCCACCAGGTCATCGTATACGGTGGTCCATCTACTTTGAACCAGATGGGCACCGAATCGCCCGCACAGAGTACGGCCGTATCGTTGGGGAATATTGCCAGGGAATCAAAATCCTGTATATAGAATTTCACTTCTTGGGTATCCGCAACGCCACATATAATCTGAATGAACCTTAACGTAAAGGTCTCAAGACCATCAGGCACACCGTCATTCAATGCGCTGATGTTCAGGTAAAGTGTATCTGTTCCCGGAGGAAATACGAGGCTATCTGCCAGATTAGGGTAATCTGTTCCATTGGTAGCACTGCCACCGATCTGGAACTTAATGGTTGAGCCCTGACCTGCCGCATTCGAACGGATGAACTGAAGTCTTGCGTTACCACAACCTTCGTACAGAATGGAATCTCCATTGGCAATGTCAACATTGGAAGACAACGCCACCTGGGGAGAAGAGAAACTATTGGCCTCAAGGAATACCCCTGAATCATAGCTACCATCAAATGCATCACCCACAGCCATTTTGATATGATAGGTCTGGCCACACTGAACCTTCGCCACGGCCTCAAGTGTTACGGTAAATGCGTCATACTCCACCGTTGCACCATTCGTGTTGTCAACATAAAAAGCGTTGTTCCCGAGTCCGCCACCCGGACATCCCGTTGGTGCGCAATTGATACCCGCAGTACCCACATTCACTGTATTGATGGTTACCGTAGTTGTATTCGGAAGTGTAGCCAGGTTCACGGAACCACCCGGAAATCCAGGAGGGCTTGAGAATGGTCCGGTAATTCCTGGTCCACTCAAAAAGAATCCGAAAGCATCGTTAAACGTACAGCACACAAACTCAGGATATTCTTCCGAAGCAAATACGTACTTGAACCGAATGGTATCCCCAACAGGAACAAAATCAAATTCAAGATAAGCCGCATCATAAATGGTCTGACCTGCAATGGCTTGCAAATCCGGATCGTTACCTCCTACCCCAGATCCTGGAAAGTTTCCTACCGCAGCCGGATTTGCATTCGGGCCTGGTGCAATATTCACGGCCCCCGATCCAATGATCACACCGTTATTCAATCCTATGTTAGAAGCTGTTCCGTTGAAGGATCCTAATTGACTTGGATCTCCGGTAAAAGATATGTTTGAAGCGGTTACTCCATTGCCCAGCAAAATCCCTTGAACGGCTTGTGTAGCGGTAATACCCTGATTAACGGTCAATTGAGACCACCCCAACATTGGAGCCAATGCCAGCAACATTATCAGAGGTAACTTCTTCACACTTAGTGCGTTAGGCGAATATGTCAGAATTAAATACTGAAGAATTCGCGGTTGGTAAACAATTATTGAACATCTCCATCTCCCTCTCCAACAATTGTTTGCCAAAGATAAGACGATTTGCAGGCTTTTAAAGTTGCTTCGTATTACAATTTATTGTCAAAACTGGAAAGCTGCTGTTTCGCCCTGTTAGCCATAGTTTTATACATTTGTTTCCTTCTCAAATGGTAGATCATGGCAAGTAAATATGCAGCGTACGTAGACAGCAATAAAGATCAGTACATCAACGACCTGATCGAGGTGCTGAAAATCCCATCCATCAGTGCAGATTCTAACTACTCTGATGAAGTCATCAGAACAGCAGAAAAAATCAAGGCGGACTTCGAAGCGATCGGAGTAGACAAGGCAGAAATCTGTGAAACAGTTGGCTTTCGGTTGTATATGCAGAGAAGATGGTAGACCCTACCGCACCAACAGTGCTTGTCTACGGACATTACGATGTTCAGCCACCTGATCCGCTTAACCTTTGGACAAGTCCACCGTTTGAACCAGTAATTAAAGACGGTAAGATTTACGCACGTGGTGCAGCCGATGACAAAGGACAGGTGTACATGCACCTGAAGGCACTTCAGGTAATGAACGAACACAATGATGCCCCATGTAACATGAAATTCATCATTGAAGGAGAAGAAGAAGTGGGTTCTCCAAGCCTTGAAAAGTGGATAACAGACAATAAGGAGAAGCTTACTGCGGACGTAATTCTGATATCCGATACAGCGATCATCAATAATGATACGCCCAGTGTAACTGTTGGATTGCGGGGATTAAGCTATCTGGAAATTGAGGTGACTGGTCCGGACAAAGATCTTCATTCAGGGGTCTTTGGTGGAGCAGTTGGAAACCCGATCAACATCCTTTGCGAAATGATCGCTTCGCTGAAAGATGAGAACAACCACATTACAATTCCCGGTTTCTATGATGACGTTGTTGAGCTTTCAACTGACGAGCGGGAAGAAATGGCTAAGGAACCCTTCGATATCAACGACTACAAGAATTTCCTAAAGGTAGAAGATGTGCATGGTGAAGAAGGGTACTCAACAATTGAAAGAACTTCGATCCGCCCCACCCTTGACGTAAATGGTATTTGGGGTGGTTACACAGGGGAAGGTGCAAAAACAGTTCTGCCGTCCAAGGCATATGCGAAGATCTCGATGCGCCTTGTTCCAAATCAGGATAGCCACAAGATCACTGAAATGTTCCAAAACCATTTCCAGTCTATTGCTCCTCCGTCTGTGAAAGTAAGTGTTACACCCCATCATGGTGGAGAACCATACCTTACACCAACAGACTTCCCGGCATTTCAGGCAGCAAGCCTGGCGATGGAAGAAACGTTTGGGAAGAAACCTATTCCATCCAGAGGTGGCGGAAGTATTCCAATCGTTGCCATGTTCGAGAAGGTTCTGGGTCTGAAATCTATTCTTATGGGCTTCTCATTGGACACAGATGACATACACTCGCCAGATGAACACTATGGTGTGTTCAATTACCTGAAAGGCATTGAGACCATTCCTTTATTCTATAAGCACTATGCGGAACTTGCTAAGAATTAACCAGCTACTTGCGATCACACTGATTGCGGGCTTAGGACTACTTTCGGGAGGTTGCACTACATACCAGGATGTAGATTTTTTAGGTGTCACTGATTATGAGATTATCGATTATGATACCGAAGGAATTGAAGCCGAGTTCACCATGAAGATCAAGAATCCGAATCCTTACAACATCAAGATCAAAGATTCAGATATCGATCTCTACATCAATGGCGACCGATTGGGAAAAGCCAAGCTGACCAACAATATCAAGCTCAAAAAGAAGACTACGAAAGAGTATAAGGTGAGACTTAAGAGTAAATTCGATAAGGTAGGATCCAGCGTACTTACACTTGGCAAGTCCCTCTTCGGTGGAAGCGTCAAAGTTCGCGCGAAAGGCTGGGTAAAGGCATCTGCCTTTATGATCTCCCAAAAAGTGAAATTTGATGTCTCAGAAAATGTAAAGCCTGAAGGCTCCGGAATCTTTGGTAAGTAAGCAAACAAGTACCGCTATTGTATCGTGCATCACTGGTCTGGGTGCAGCTGCTTTGTTGATCGTAATGATGGCTTGCTCTTCTGGTAAGTCAGTAACCCAATACTCCCCCTCATCTGAGTTTCTATGGTTGATTGACACCATGGACCTGAAGGGATATCATTCTGAAATGAAGGATGCTAGCAAGCTCCCAGCGACCGTAAACTTTGAACAACACGAACTTACCGGCACCAGAGAGATGGACGGCATGGGAGAGAACTCAAGAAAGGTCTTCAGAAAAGCGGTAACAGCTTGGTACTATGATTACAAACTGAAGACAGACAAGTCCATGAAACCTGATGGTACTATCGAGGAATGGGTATTCAAAAGTAAAGGTGATGCATCTGCTGCACTTGAAGAGTTCAAGAAGATATATCCAATGCCTTACTTTAACACGAGCCCGCATTACATCCAGAAAGGAGATAGGGTGTTCATTTTCTCAACCCGTGCAATGGCGTTTAGCTACGACCAGAAACCGCATTACGAACTGCTCAAAAACAAATTGGGAGATTGTGCCGCTCTTAGCAGACTGTAACGTTACTTCTTCGGATCTTCCAACGGAACTTCATACTCAATCACCTCTAACCCCTTCAAGAGCTCGGGATTGGCAGGTGGGGTAATCAGCGTCACATCCTTTATCTCGTCCGGAACCAAAAGCGCCTTCTTCACTTCTGTCTTCCATGGTGATCCCAGATGCGCAACCAACGTGTAATTACCACCTGGAACTTGTCGAAAATGACATTTGCCGTCCATGTTGGTGGGACCCGTCTGAACTATTTTATCGCCTTGCTTCAATGAAACAATGGTAAAAGGCACACCATCCTTAGAGGCTACGTCAACAACCGTTACCGCGAATGCATGCATCTTCTCCTGGCTATAACACCAGGTACCTGCGCAAAACAATATGAAGACCAGAAAGTATCTGATGGTTACGCGATTACTTCAACAATTGAACCCTTCCCGTGTAAACGTGGTTCTCCCCGTTTACATCCACAATGGTGGCGATGTAACTGAACACTGCCGTATTCATCACACCATTGCCTGTATTCATCATCGTGCCATTCCATCCTACATCAGTTTGATTGGTTTGGAAAACCACATGTCCCCAGCGATCATATACGCGTAAGTCGTATTCAGCCGCAGCACTCACTTTAGGATGCCACACATCATTTAACTGATCGCCCCCAGGGGTAAAAGTATTCGGTGCATAGAACAGGAACACGGGAGTGATCCTCACTTTGCCCCAAGCCGTATCTCTACAGCCAAATTCGTTCACTACAGTATAGAATGGATAGTAATTACCAGTGTCTTTGTAGGTATGCGGGAATGTTCCGCATCCAGGATAAACAGTTCCATCACCTGCATGCATTTCACAGCCCGTTTCTCCAGTAGCGGTTCCAAACAAATCTACGTATGGCTCAAATATCCAGACCTCTTCAGGAGAGGCGGTGATGTCCGCACTTGGTGTTGGGTGAACCGTTATTACCTGTGATTCACTTCCAGATAATGTTCTCTCACAACCTGTAATCGTTTTGATGGTAAGTGACACATCATACGTACCAGGTTCAGTGTAAGTGTAGGATGGGTTTTGTTGATTGGAAGAGCCTCCATCTCCAAACTGCCAATCATATAATATCTGCGTTGCAGCTGTACTGTTGCTGGTAAATTGTACCGTTAACGGAGGACACCCAATTGTTGGTGGTGCAACAAAATCCAATACGGGCTCCGGCCACACCCGCACACTGTCCTCATGTACACGTTGACAATTGTTCTCGAATATGGTGAGTTTCACTTTATGCCACCCAGGACTGCTATAAGATATCCCGGAAGGATTCTCCAGGTTCGAAGTAGCAGGTGCAGCCGCTGGTCCAAAGTCCCAAACAAACTGACAATTACCCGCATCATAAATTCCTCCTGCCTGGAAGCTGAAACTGTTACCATTCAGACACTGATCTGCCGGAGGGTCGAAATCCGCCTTCAACAATGGGTAAACTGAGAATGTGCTGTAAGCAGTATCTGCACATGGCCATCCCTTGTTCACGATCATCATGATTGTAAATACTCCTGTATCCGTATACGTCCATTGCGGAGCAAAAGCTGAGGAGGTGTCGTTAGGATCATTCGGGTCTCCGAAATCCCACCAGAAGTACTTACCGTTGTTGCTATTGTTCTGGAATTGAACAGTCAGTCCATCGCAAAATACAGTTTGATTTGCAATGGCTGAAACCACATTCATATTACAGTTCACTACGTTGAACTGAAAATCTCTTTTGTTCTCACCGATCATTACTCCGTTTCTCCACTCCTCCACGCAAACGCCTACAACAAATTGTCCAACCTTGGTTGGAACGCCCGTTAATAATCCTGTCTTAGGATGAATAGCCATGATAGGATTGGCATCCATCTGGTTGTTGTCTGAATAGCCCGGTCCCCAGGTAATGAAAGGCCACGGTCCTGCTACTGGTGGATTTGGCTTAGGATTGCCACTACTAGCACCGTGGTATGGACGACAAAGCTTGTATGCCAGGGAATCTCCATCTGAGTCAATAGCAGAGTGATCAAAGTTGATCTGCTCTCCTATACATAATGCAATCGGAGGGAACTGCTTAAAGTGCGGACTTGAATTGCACACAAAGTTATCCGGGATGTGTGCAGCATAAGTTGCCCCGAACGTTCCAGGGTTAACCAGATTAATGATAGTTGGGTTTCTGCAGCAACGCTGATAAACCAAATCCAATCCTCCCGGAGGAACCTGTAATACCTGTGTTGTTTTGTAGATCGCTTCTTCCACACACACCTGTGGTGGTGCCGCAAGGCATGGATTGTTCAGGATAACCGGAACGTTGGTTGATCCAGGGAACGAAATATTGAACGTGTTTCGCAGTGTACCCTGACTATCATAAACGGAAATGTGAGCAGGGTTATCAAATGGGGTATTGTTACTGTTGCTTGGACCACAATCTCGATACACCTTCAGTGTGATTTCGAAGGTATAGCCACCTCCTTGCGCTGGACCCAGACAATCATAGAAAATTTCACCCCCAACAATGTGAGTTGCAAACGCTTGATTTCCAAGCATTAACACGAAGAGAAGATATAGTAGCGCCCTTTTCAACTGTTTATCGGGTCATTTGTGCGATTCGTCTACAGTTTCACTACGAAAATCGTACCAAAAAGTTAGTTAGAAGTAAATTAATTGATATCGTTTTCGTTTCAATAATTAATCCATTAAAGGATACCTAAAGCGAATAACTGGTATGGAACGTTATAACAACGCATTCACGCCAATTATTGTGGCTATTTTTAAGACGTAAAATCCATGCGATTAGTAGCCTTAACAAGCATTTTTTTCATGTTGTCATCCTGTAGGCTGAGCAACAATCCAAAACAGGAAATGGAAGACCCTCGAACCGCCAATAATCTGATTAACGAAACCAGTCCTTACCTACTCCAGCACGCGTACAATCCTGTGCAATGGTTACCCTGGGGTGAGGATGCCCTGGAACGTGCGAAGAAGGAGAACAAGCTTATCATCATCAGCATAGGTTATTCCTCTTGTCATTGGTGCCATGTGATGGAACACGAGAGTTTTGAAAATGAGGAAGTGGCTGCGTTGATGAATGAACATTTCATCAGTATCAAAGTTGATCGGGAAGAGCGACCTGACATCGATCAGGTTTATATGACGGCCGTACAACTAATGACCGGTAGTGGTGGATGGCCATTGAATTGCATAACGCTTCCAGATGGCCGACCCGTTTATGGGGGCACTTACTTTCCAAAAGCGAGCTGGATCAACGTGCTCAACCAGCTCCAACAGGAGTTCAGAAACAATCCAAAGCGTATGGAAGAGTACGCTGCAAAATTGGCATCTGGCGTTCAACAAGTGGAGTTGATAGATCGTGTAGAACCCAAAGAGAAATTGAGTACTTCTGAATTTGAGGAGAAGATCAGAGAAATCACTGGTTCATTCGATCAAAAACGTGGCGGGTTTAACCGTGCCCCGAAATTCCCCATTCCTAATAACCTTGAGTTCTTCCTGCAGTACTATCAGCAAACAAGAGATTCTGCATTTCTCTCTCATGTAATCACCACATTGGATGAGATGGGAAACGGAGGTATCTATGATCAGGTAGGTGGAGGATTTGCGAGATACTCGGTTGATGCAGATTGGAAAATACCTCACTTCGAAAAAATGCTCTATGATAATGCCCAGCTGATCAGTGTGTACAGCCATGCCTATCAACTAACGGGTAATTCGCGCTACAAGAAGATCGTGGAAGAGACCTTCGAGTTTCTGAACCGGGAAATGAAAGGCAAAGAGGAATTGTACTATTCTGCACTGGATGCAGATAGTGAAGGGGAAGAGGGAAAATTCTACGTGTGGAAAGAAGCAGAATTGAAAGAAGCGCTGGGTGCAAACTACGACAAAGCTGTATCACATTTCAACGTAGGTAGCGCAACGCTTTGGGAACATGGGAACCATCACCTACTGCGCAATCCGGATTCTCAGCTTACTGATGAAGAAGCGGATGAATTGAGGAATCTTCTTTTAAAGACAAGAGAGGGCCGGGTAAAGCCTGGGCTCGATGACAAAAGCCTGACTTCATGGAACGGTCTTATGATATCGGGGCTTGTGGATGCATACAAAGCTTTCGGTGATGAAAGGTATCTCCAGCAGGCTGAAACATCCATGAATGCTTTGCTCAAACATCAATTGAATGCAGGTCGATTGAACCATTCCTTCAAGAACAGTACATCTACCATAAACGGATTCCTGGAAGATTATGCCTTTGTATCCACAGCGCTTATCGAATTGTACGAAGTTACCCTGGAGGTGAAGTATCTACATCGCGCCAAAGAAATTGCCGATCACGCCATTGAGAAATTTGCAGACAAGAATAGTGGTATGATGTTCTTTACCTCAGCGGATGACCCTGCGCTCATTGCAAGAAAGACCGAGGTAGGTGACAATGTGATACCCGCATCCAATTCTGCCATGGCTATTGCCATCGAAAAATTGGGCAGATATCTTGATGACACATCTTATGCATCCCTTTCCCAGACAATGATTCAGAACATGGAGCCACACTTATTAAGATACCCTTCTGGATATACTAATTGGGCCCGACTCTGGATGATGCATCATTATCCCTATTATGAGGTCGCAGTTTGCGGAACTGAAGCGAAGGCGACCGTACAGAACATTGCAAAGCACTATTTGCCCAATGCAATGATTCTGGGCACGGTTTCTGAAGAGCATCTACCGTTGCTTCGTAACAAGGTGGTGGCCGATCAGACAACAGTCTACGTTTGCGTGAACAAAAGCTGCAAAGCGCCAACCACTGATTACAGAGAAGCGCTGGAAGAGTTGTTGCCATGAGGTACGTTTACTTGGTCATCATTACATTATCAGGACTAGCGGTGTCGGCTCAGATGCTGGACACCCGTAAACCATTGTTTCGGGACGACCCATTTTTCAACGATGCGTTCATAGCTCAAAATGGCATTCAGCGCATACACGGCAAGGTGAGCACAAAGCGTGAAATGGAGGTGATCAAGAAAACTGATCGGGAAGTGTGGTACGAGTTTGATAAAGATGGAAAGCTGATCAAACAGGTGGCGGTGGAGATCAAGTTGGGGAAGCACAAGGACACCATTTATACTTACTATGAGTATTTCCCCAGTGGACTGTTGAAGTGTAAAAGATCCAGCGATGTAGACGGATTCTTCTCGTATAATTTCACTTACGATGATCAAGGGAGGATTACTCAGCGCTCATACGCACGAGATATAAATAGCGGCTCAAACAAGAACGACTTCAAGCTTGGCAAGCAAATTGTGATTACCAAGGAGCGGTACACGTATGAGAAAATTGACAAGTTGCAGGTGAAAAAGTTCCACTACAATAACCTCGACAGGGTTTACAAAGAGGAAATTATTCAGAAAGACAAGTATGGGTACCTGACCGGCACCAATGCAAAATTCGTGATAGGTAACCACAGACACTACTTCACCTACACCTATAACAAGGAAGGAAGACTAAAGCGAAAAACTGAAGTTGTAAGAATGTTCAACTCAGAAGACAAGGAATACACATACACCTATGATGAGGTTGGGAATCTCAGCGAGCAGAATATGTACAAGGATACCCAACACCTTTCCATGAAGCAGTTTCTTCTGGACAAGAAAACCTACCTCATCGAAGCACAGCTGATAAAGGATGTCCCTTCCAATATCATTACGATCATTCAATACGATTATCAGTTCTTCAATGAATAAGCTGAAGGGCCCTCTCGTTGCATTTGCGATGCTCACCGCCCTTGTAGGTGTGGCGCAAGACGAAGTCCTCAGCTTCGAAGAGCTCAACGAACTTCCTTTCTACTTCTCGCTGGATGAGGCAAAAGCTAAACCGGATAGCGTTTACAAGTTGTATCTCGTAAGTGCAGGCCTAAAAGAGATCCCTTCCGAGATTCTGTTGATGAAGAACCTTCAGATGTTGTACCTGGACAGTAACGAGATTAGAAAGGTGCCGGAAGAAATCAGCCAGCTCAAAAATCTTCAGGTATTGAGTCTTGGAGCAAATGAGGTCAAAAAATTACCCAACTCTATTGGCAAATTGGAACACCTGGTATTGTTGTACTTCAATGACAACCAGCTTACTTCCCTCCCGGCCTCCCTTACCACATTGATTCATCTGGAAGGGTTGTACATCGAAAAAAACAAGATCACCTCATTGCCCGCTGGATTTGGGAAACTGGAAAACCTGTTCCTCATTTGGGCCAATGACAATGAGCTTTCAAGCCTGCCTGAAGATCTGGCTAATGCCAAAGGCCTGGGAAGCCTGTCGTTGACCAACAATAAATTGTCTTCCATTCCGGAAAATTTCCTGTTGCTCAATCGATTGGAGAAACTATTTCTCTCCGGAAACAAGATTAGTGAGATTCCAGATATGATTGGGAAAATGGTAGGGTTGCGGATTCTATTATTGGACAACAACCGCATTACAAAGATTCCCAAGAGCATTGCATCACTCAAGAAACTCCACACCCTGTATCTGTCAGACAACACGATTTCCCGTATTCCGAAGGAGTTAACGATGTGTGACAGTCTTCGTTTTCTGTCCTTGAGCAACAATGCCATCACAAGGGTTCCGGCCGAAATACAAAACCTGAAGAGACTCGAAACTCTTGCCCTGAGAAGCAACCCCATTAAGGTGTTGCCTGATGAGTTGGGTAATATGGAAAGCCTCAAGAAATTGTACATCAACGATATCGAACTTTCTCGTGTGCCTGAATCTGTACTGCAGTTGGAAGCCAAGGGAGTAGATGTTGTTGGCTTGAAGAGTCCGGTAAACTACAGGGCCATTAAGAAACACATCAATACTCCGGGAGGTCCGTATGAGTACAAAGTGATTCTGGACAAGTACTTCTACAGCTTGGGGGATCTCTCGTCTCAGGAGTACAGACACTTGTACTACGGCTACGTATTTCAAGCCGCTTACCAACCTTATGGGTTAAGTGAAGATGAAAAGAAATTCTTCGAACACTTCAAGAAGAACGAAACAGATAAAGCTGTACAGGCGGCACTTAAGATTCTTGCGTACGATCCCTTCAACCTGGAAATTGTGTACGATCTATACTTGTTATATGATGGACAGGGCAAAAACCTCCTCGCAGATAAATGGTTAGACAGGTACTTCGGATTAACAGAAGCCATCAAATCAACCGGTACTGGTATGTCTAAAGAAACAGCCTTTGCCGTAAATGAAGTTTCAGACGAGTACCACATTCTAGGCGCTTACGGCCTGAAAAAGACCAAACAGCAGCTATCTGGAACAATCAATGTGATCACTGTAAAGAGCCCCAACAAATATGGAATTGATAAGATCTACTTTGATCTGACCAAGGCACTTGAAAAACTTCAGGAGTGATATATCTATACTCTGGCCTTTGGAGTAGTTGCCAGAAACTCCTTGAGGTAATAAGGTTCGAAATAAGCAAGATCCTCAAAGTCTTTGTTCCCAAGCTTTCTGAAAGCGATACCCACCATGTCTGCAGCAGAAGGGAGAACATCGGTATAATACTTCGTATTGGATCTGTTACTCAGCAGTTCGATGCACTTCTCTACTCCCGGTCCAATAAAATGCAATCCATGGTCATCAAGCTCCTCAAATGAAGACGCGTCAATTATGCGTGCTTCGGTATCTGAAATCAAACTTCCCTTGGCATCATAGACCGCACAATACACTTCCATTCTGCGTGCATCCAGCATAGGAATGATCCTGGCGTCACTGCCCAATTCCTTTCCGACTAAATGCATTGCCAGGTGACCCAGGGTTTTCACACCAATAACGGGCACACCCAAACCGTAGGCCAATCCCTTGGCACTGGAAACCCCGATCCTCAATCCGGTGTAAGATCCAGGTCCTAAACCAACTGCTATTGCATCAATATCCTTGAATGTCAATTGGGCAGCATCAACTACCTCCTCTACAAACTTGTTGAGATTCTCCGCATGTGTATAGCCTTCACTGTGCTCTGAAATGGCAAGAACTTCACCGTCTTCAGCCAAAGCAACAGAACAATTGGTGGTAGAAGTGTCGATCAGAAGTAACCGTGCCATCTACTCTTCGAACAATTCACTCTTGGCTACAACCTTGATCTTATCGCCATGATTCAGGTCTTTGGAAATAGAGGTATAAGGAGCAACAATCACTTCCTCACCACCTTTCAGACCCTTAACGATCTGGATGTATTTGGAATCCTGAATACCGGTTTCCACAAAGATGATCTGGCTTTCACCATCAACGTTGATGAACAGACACTCCCTTGCTTCCTTGTCTTCTTCCTCTTCTTCTCCGGCCTCATCGTCATCCTTCTTTTTGTACTTATCAAGCAAGGTGATCACAGAATCGGTTCGCATTGTAACCGCCTGAATAGGTACACTTACCACATTCTTAACCCGTGCAGTCAGGATCTCAACCGATGCACTCATTCCTGGCCGGAAAGGCGACAAGTGAGCCTTCTTTTCATCGATAAGGTCTTTATAGCTATCCCTAACGATCCGAATTTTCACATCGAAATTGGTTACCTGATCGAGGTCTAAATCCAGGTTCTTTGCAGAGTTCGCAATCTCCGTAACAATCCCCACAAACTTCCTTCCCTGATATGCATCTACTTCCACCTCACAGCTGTCACCAACAATAACCTTAACAATATCATTCTCATTCACCTCAACGCTGACCTCCATGTTCTTCAGCTCGGCAATTCTCATGAGCTCTGTTCCTGTCATTTGCAAAGTTCCAACCACACGCTCCCCTACCTCAACGTCCAACTTGGAAACCGTGCCATCTGCGGGTGCATAGATGGTGGTCTTCTCGAGATTCTCCATCGCCTCTTTTAAACCGGCCATGGCACTTTCCACTGAGAACTCAGCTCCATTAACTGTTTGCAAGGCCGCCTCGAATTCAGCGGTTGCACTACTGAAATTCACTTCAGCCTGATCGAACTGCGCGGCAGAAATGGCTTTCTTCTCAAACAGCTTTTTCTGGCGCGCGAACTCCTTATCACCTGCCTTGGCTGCAGCTTCCGCTTGGACCAATCTTGCTTTCGCATTGGCAAGGTTGGCCTTGGAATTATCCAGTGTTGCCTGAGCCCTGTCTCTCGCGGATTCGTAGATATCTGGTTTGATCTTCACCAACAAGTCGCCTTTTTTAACTTCCTGTCCTTCCTTTACTGGAAGTTCCACAATCTCGCCACTCACATCAGAGCTAATCTTCACCTCCATTTCTGGCTGCACCTTCCCACTGGCTGATACTGTTTCGAGGATTGAACGAACGCTTGAGTTCTTCACCGCAACGCGGATTTCATCCTTGGAGCTACCACCAGATGCAATGGCTATGATGATCAGCAATACCACCACTCCACCAAGTATCCATATGAGTTTCTTCCCCTTCATTATTTGAGTTCTATTTTCTTGCCCTGGTAATAATCCAAAATCTTGATCTTAAAGACAAGGTCGTACTTCGATCGCAGCAATTCGGATTTGGATTGTGCCAGTACGTTTTTTGCATTGGCAAAATCCACAGCGGTAATAAGACCTGATTCGTACCTCACTTTGGCATAATCGAATGCCTCATCAGCACTCACTACAGCTGTTTGGGCAGCGTCCAACGTACGTTTTGCCGCCAAAGCATCTGTATGCGCTTTTTGAATATTCTGCTGCAAAGTGTTCTTCGCTTGTTCGTAATCCAATCTTGCATTGGCCAGGTTAATCTGGGCAATCTTGTATGATGCCTGACTCTGCAATCCATTGAAGATCGGAATGGTAAGGTTGAAGCCCACGCTTTGATTAAGGTTGTTCTTCAGCTGATCACCAAAGGCAATGGTTTGTGTCAACACCTCATACGATGGTGTAAGTACATCGTAACCTCCAGTACTGAAACCAATCGTATCTACCCCGGTTAGGTTCAATCCTGTCACTTCACTTGCCAGACCAGAATACCCTGTTCCGTATGATGCCGACAGTGTTAATCTAGGCATCAAACTTCCCCTTGCCACACCCAAAGCCCTTTCCCTGGCAAGCATGGTAGATTCGCTTTGTTTGATCTCCGGCATAAGCTCAAGTGCCTTTTCATAAACGGTGGTTGCTGGTGTCAGCTCTGTTGGGGCCTTCTTGAATATGGTTTCCGGTGGACGTGCCACTTCAAACTGATTGGCATTGTCTAATTGCAACAATTGAACGAGCGTCAATTTGGCCAGTGCCAATTGTGCTTCACTATTCACCTTGGCAACCTGGTCTCTACCCAGCTGCGCTTCTATATCCAGAAGTGAACCTTTTGCTTCGGTTCCTGTTTCCACCAGAAGTTTCATTCGGTCTACCTGACTCTGTGTAAGTGCTACCTGCTCAGCATTGAGTTTATCCAGTTCCTCTGAAAAGATCACATCCAGAAATGCGGTTATCACATTCATTGTGATATCGTTCTTGATCTTTTGCACACCGTATGTGGCTGCCATATACTCCATCCTTCTTTGGCGCATCAGATTGTAATTGGACATGCCACCGAAGAGTGTGAGTTGGGAGCTCAACGCAAACGAGTTGGACTGTACCTGACTGTTGGCAAACTGGTTGGTAAATGGGTCAATGGTCTGCCCGAAATTATAGGTGTGCGATGCGAATCCACTTAATGTTGGGAACATGTTTGCGGTTGATGCATTCCTGTTCCATTTCGCGATCTCCGTATTGTTTTGTGCCTGTTGAACTGTAAGGTTATGCTCAATGGCATAATCTACACATTGCTGTAGCGTCCATTGCTTTTGAGCCGACAGACTCAAGGACAATACCAGCATCAATAATAGGGACAGACCTCTCATGTTATAAATGTACAATGCAAAAACACATTTATCACCCAAAAAGTTTGAATGGGGTGGGTATTATATAGGTGGTTACATGCTGGGTTAGAAGGAATAAAAAAGAGGCCTTCAAATGAAGGCCTCTGTATATGACTCGTATCGTTTGTTATTTACCGTCTATGATGGTGACTGTTCCCTTATGGATCCTCACAGTGGATTCCTCCGCTGCTCCCTCATCAGGGTAACAATAAGTGTTGTACTTGATGATGTAATAATACGTACCATCATCCAGCAACTTACCCGCCTTGGTCTTTCCGGCCCAGTCATTGTCATACTTCTGGGTATGAAGTATCTCACGACCCCAGCGGTTGTATACCCAGAACTCCATGTTCTGATCCTCCTCTGCATTACCCCTATACTTCAGGTAATCTCTATGAAGGTCTACCTCTGGTATCACATACATATCATTCTTACCATCTCCATTTGGCGTGAACACGTTCGGCTCTACCATCGGTGGCTCGTAGTATGCCTCTACCACCATTTGAAGTGAATCCTGACATCCCGTAGCACTCGTTACCAGCATCTTCACAGTATATATACCTGCTGTAGGGAACTTATGCGTTGGGTGTTGCAGATGCGATGTATCGCCATCTCCAAAGTCCCAGGTCCACTGATTGATGTTTCCTTGTGGTATAATCGTTGACAGGTCATGGAAAGGAAAGCCTTTCTCCCAGCATACCGTATCCCATGATGCTGCTGCCCATGGCTGGTTACCAATCTGTATCTGTTGCTGTAATGAGTCCATACATCCATTCTGTGACCACAGGTACAACGTTACATTGTAAGGTCCTCCTGATGGATATGTCCACTGTGGATCTGTAAGATTAGATGTATCATGTCCTACACCCTCTATTCCAAAGTCCCACAGGTATCTTGTAATAGATCCTGTTGAGGCTATCCAGGAGGAATCATGGAACAGGGTAGCATAATCTGGTGCACAGCCCATCGTCCAGTTCCATACAGGGATTGGAACATCCTCGATCGTTACCGCTATTGATGTATCATCAAAACATCCAAGGGAGTCTCCTGCACTCAAGGTCACTATGTAGGTACCACCGCCTGGGTACTTCCATTTGGGATCCTTTAAGAACGAGGTATCATTACCGCCTGAACCAAAGTCCCATACAAAGTTGGTAATCTGTGGTGGCGTTGTGGTATTGATAAACTGGTGAGAATCACTGGCACATAGTGGTGTGTCCAATGGTGGTATAAAACCTGCTGTTGCTATCGCTCCACATGGAATGATAACGTTTGGTATAGATAGTGGCATGTAGCTACATCCATCCTGGGTAAATACCGTGTTTCCTGATAGTATCGTAATGGTTACTGGCTGGTTACACTGGATACTGTCAAACTCATAGATCACCCAATCATCATAGGTGTTCGCCTGACCTGGACACTGTGCTACAACTACCGGTGGAATCGCACAACTTGGTAGCTGCGCAAACGGTACGTCTACAAGTCCAAACAGTGGTGATCCAGTATAGGTAATTGTTGTCGCACCTATCGTTACCGAGATCGTCATCGTTGTTGTTGACGGATCCGCAGTACCGTGCCAGTGCTCAATATATAGTCTTAGCTTGGCCTCACACGTTGCACAGTATGCTACCTGTACCGAGTGCGCCTCTGCCTTCTGGATGCTACCCGCTAACGACAGCGCAGTAACTCCCAAAACCATAATAACTCGTAATAACTTTTTCATAATTGGCGGTTATAATTTATAGCAACCTTTTCAACCTTATAGATGCAAAAATGGCACATAAGGTTGCATGAGCGTTCAACAAGTTAGTGAAAAATACGTAAAGTGTTAAAGTATAGGCAGTTAAAAGCGAAAAATATTCTGCCGATTCGGCCTTTAAACGTAGGTACTTAGCCTATTTATCGAAACTGAGGATTTTCACCTCCACCCTGCGGTTAGCCGCATGCTGTTTTTCGTTCACCGGTGCCGGGAAGATCATCTCTTTATTCCCATATCCTTTCGCCTTCATTCTTTTCTTATCTATACCCTTACCCACCAGGTGTTTACGAACCGATTTAGCTCGGTTCTTACTGAGTTTTCTATACCAGGCTTTATTCGGGTCTCCAGGACCGTTCACATGACCCTGAATTTCCACTTTCAAAGACTTGTTCTTACGAAGGAATTCTTCCAGACTCTTTAGCGAAGAAAGCGATGATGGTAGTATCTCGTCTTTATTCCCCTTGAACCTGATGTCCTTCAAATTGATCCTGCCGCCTTTTTGGATTCGCTTCAAATAGATCTTGATCTGATCGGTAGCACCTCCCTTGGCCATCGTATAGCCTAATATCTTGAACAGGTAACCTTCCGCAAAAGCTGTAATGACCATGCGCTTGGTCTCCTGCAACGGCACTTTAACACTGCTCACGTCATCAACCACGAAAGTTGAATCGGTACCATATTCGACAGACAACCGCCCCTTCAAAGAATCTCTGGTCACCTGATCCAATACAATCAACTCAACAAGTGGGTGTATACTTTCCTTAACAGCTGGCTCTTTGGTATAAATACTATCGATCACCTTGGGGTTCGGATCAGGGATCTGGTTGTTGGAAGTTCCAGATGCGGACATATGAAATTCAATTGTATGTCCTCTGATGGTTTTCTTTACCTGATCGGTCATGAGATACAGTACATCGCCCTTCCTGACCTGACAAGGCTGACTAAATACCGGGTTCAGTCCTGCTGGTTCAAATGGACTTCTTGCACCCTGCTTGAGACCAGTTTCAACACCCTGTTCCTCCCCGTTCCTGCCCATATTCGTTCGGATAGGCCGCACCTGCTTCGAAACAATTTGCTTACATGCATCTTCTTCACCCCTGGTTTTGAAAAGCATGAAGTCCCAATCCTCTTGGTCTGATCTTCCTGTTAAAGTGAACGTAAATAAACCATCGGCCTCCACCGGAATTCGGTACCAAACTGATTTGTGTTCCTTCTCGATGTAGAAACGATCTCCCAGTTGATGGCCAGAAAATTCCACTTTCTTTCCGGCATCCCTGGCTACAGGTTGAAGGTATTTTGGCTTTGTTACGTTAACTGCTGAACCGCAATCACCAAATTGCGCGTGCGCAAGAAATGACAGTAGAATTAATGATATGACAAGTTGGGCCCTAACCATCGCTCTACCTCTTCAACGGACATTCCCTTTCTTTTCGCATAATCTTCCACCTGATCCTTTTGGATCTTTCCAAGTCCGAAGTATTTGGCATCCGGGTGTGCAAAATACAAACCGCTCACGGAAGAAGCAGGATACATCGCAAGACTTTCTGTTAGACTTACCCCAATTTCCTCTGCACCCAATAAATCGAATAGCGTAATTTTCTCAGTATGGTCCGGACAGGCAGGATATCCCGGAGCAGGGCGAATACCGTTGTAACTCTCTTTGATCAGTTCTTCATTGGACAATGATTCATCGGATGCATATCCCCAATGCTCTTTTCTGACATCCTCATGTAACTTCTCTGCAAATGCTTCGGCAAATCTATCGGCAACCGCTTTCAACAGAATGCTATGGTAATCATCATGGTCTGCTTCGAATGCTTTCACCCGGTCTTCAAATCCTGTAATGGTAACCGCAAAACCTCCAACGTAATCCTGCATACCGGATTCAGACGGATACACGAAATCTGCCAATGCAAGATTCTCGGTTCCAGATTTCTCGGTCTGCTGCCTTAGACTGTGCAATACCGTTCCATGTTCTTTGAGTTTGATATCATCTCCCTCGGCATTGGCTTCCCAAAAACCTATTACCCCGTTGGCCTGGAACCACTGCTCTGCAATGATCTGATCAATCATTTCGTTGGCAGCATCGAACAGTTTCTTCGCTTCAACACCAATGGTTGCATCTTCAAGAATGTTCGGATAGCGGCCTCTCAATTCCCAGGTATGGAAGAATGGTGTCCAATCGATGTACTTCCTGATCTCAGACAAGTCGTAAGAGAGAAACTTCTTTGTTCCAAGGAACGAAGGAGCAACAGGTGTCCATCTATTCAACAAGAGCTTATTGCTTCTTGCAGCCTCAATGGTTACCAACCTTTTCTCCTCTCGCTTTCGGGCATGTAACTCACGTAGATTGGCATATTCTTTCTTTGTATCAGCAATGATATTGTCTCTATCACTACCAAGGAGTTTACCTGCCACGGTTACGGAACGTGATGCATCCAGTACATGGATGGCCTGACTGTTCTGGTAATGTTCTTCGATCTTAACCGCTGTATGGGCACGTGATGTAGTTGCACCTCCGATAAGCAACGGTATGTCGAAATCCTGTCGCTGCATCTCTTTGGCCACGTGAACCATTTCATCCAAAGAAGGCGTGATCAGTCCACTCAATCCAATAATGTCTACCTCCTGGGCTTTTGCCTCTTCCAGTATCTTTTCAGCCGGGACCATTACCCCTAGATCAATGATCTCAAAGTTGTTACATGCCAGTACCACACCCACAATGTTCTTACCAATGTCATGAACATCACCCTTGACCGTTGCCAGTAATATCTTTCCAGCGGAAGAAATATCCCCGCCCTTCTCGGCTTCCATGAACGGCAACAGATACGCCACTGCTTTCTTCATCACACGCGCACTCTTCACAACCTGCGGCAAAAACATCTTACCCGATCCGAACAAGTCTCCAACAATATTCATCCCATCCATCAACGGTCCTTCGATCACATGAAGTGGTCTGTCATACTGTTGTCTGGCCTCTTCAACATCTACATCAATGAAATCGGCAATTCCGTGCACAAGAGAATGAGACAACCGTTCTTGCACAGGGGTTTCTCTCCAAGAGAGGTCCTTTTCTTTCTTTTTTGCAACCCCCTTAAAGCCTTCAGCAAAATCTAACAACCTTTCGGTTGCGTCATCCCTTCGATCTAACAACACATCCTCAACATGTTCCAGAAGATCTTTTGGAATCTCATCGTACACCTCAAGCATGGTGGGGTTAACGATGCCCATATCCATTCCTTCTTTAATGGCATGGTACAGAAACGCTGAGTGCATTGCTTCCCGAACCGGTGTGTTTCCGCGGAACGAAAATGAGACATTACTTACACCGCCACTTACATGTGCTCCGGGTAAATTCTCCCTGATCCATCTTGTTGCCTGAAAGAAATCCATGGCGTTCTTTCGGTGCTCCTCCATTCCGGTTGCCACCGGAAAAATATTTGGATCGAAGATGATGTCCTGTGGAGGAAACCCAACTTTCTCGGTAAGGATCTTGTACGACCTCTCGCAAATATCAACGCGCCTTTGGTATGTATCAGCCTGACCAACTTCATCAAAAGCCATAACAATAACAGCGGCTCCATATCTTTTGATAATGGTGGCCTGGCGGACAAACTCTTCCTCACCCTCTTTCAGTGAAATGGAATTAACGATTCCCTTGCCTTGAATACACTGAAGACCCGCCTCGATGATCTCCCATCTGGAAGAATCGATCATTATAGGTACTCTCGCAATGTCTGGTTCAGAAGCAATCAAATTGAGGAATGTTACCATGGCCTGCACACCATCAATCATTCCTTCGTCCATGTTCACATCAATGACCTGTGCACCACCTTCAACCTGATCTCTTGCAACATCCAAAGCGGTATTGAAGTCTTCCTCTTTGATCAAACGCAGGAATTTGGCCGAACCGGTCACATTGGTTCGTTCCCCCACATTGATGAAATTGGATTCCGGGGTTACTACCAGTGGTTCCAATCCACTCAAGCGGAGAAAGGGCAGATCATGCCACTTGTATTCGTACTTGCCAGTATAGTTGGGATGTAAACTCACGCCAGTTCTTTCAGTCTTCGGGGTTCATAGGTAGCCGCCAAATCCGCCAACGCCTGAATATGTTCAGGATTTGTACCACAGCACCCCCCGATAATATTTACCAGACCAAGGTCCAGGTATTCCTTCACCTGCTGCGCCATTTGTTCCGGAGTTTCATCGTACTCTCCAAATTCGTTTGGAAGTCCAGCATTCGGATGTGCACTCACGAAGAAATCTGCCTTATCATCCAATACTTGCAAGTATGGCAACAACTGCTTCGCGCCCAACGCACAGTTCAATCCTATGCTTAAAAGATCCATATGCGACACTGACACGAGAAACGCTTCAGCTGTTTGACCCGAAAGCGTTCTTCCGGATGCATCCGTAATGGTTCCAGATACCATAACGGGAACGTGATTGTACTCAGGTAGTTGGTCCTTTACTTCAGCGATGGCCATCAAAGCTGCCTTCGCATTCAGTGTATCAAATACTGTTTCAACAAGCAGGAGGTCTACTCCTCCCTTTAACAACCCAAGCGCCTGCTGCTTATAAGCGTCTTTCAATTCGTTATAAGTTACGGCCCTAAATCCAGGATCATTCACATCCGGTGAAATGGATGCGGTTCGGTTTGTAGGGCCCATAGATCCCGCCACGAATCTGGGCTTATCCGGATCCTTAGCCGTGAATTCATCAGCTACTTCTCTGGCAATTTTGGCGGATTCAATATTGATCTGATCTACCGCATGCTCCATATTGTAATCGGCCTGAGCAATTGTGGTGCCACTGAATGTGTTGGTTTCCACAATATCCGCTCCTGCTTCAAAGTACGCTGCATGGATCTCTTTGATGATATCCGGTCGTGTTACAGACAACAGATCATTGTTCCCCTTCAAAGGGGATGCGTGGTCTTTAAAATGTTCACCACGAAAATCTTCTTCCTCCAGAGTGTATCTCTGGATCATGGTCCCCATGGCTCCATCGAGCACGAGAATCCGGTTTTCTAGTATGTCTTGTACCATCATATTGGGCAAAAAAAAATCTCTACGCTAGTAGAGATTAAGTTTCATCTTACTACTAACTCATTTTCATCCTTACGGATCTGGAATTGGCACCTTGTTACCAGGTTGCCAAGGCTTCAAAGGGCCAGTCCCTCCACCTTTCTTAATAAGTCAGGGCTATAAAGAACGTTGTTTCTTGTAGTGTCGGTAAATAAAAAATCCGGCACCAGCCATTGCAAGATATGGAATTGCCATGAGAAACAATATCCCACTGTTGATTCCAACACCTACGTCACTTTCATTGGACTCCAATGTTGCTTTGCACATTGCACATTGCGCATTGGCAGCAACAAAGGATAATAGAACAACTGCTGTGACAATAAGTTTTCTCACGTTGTAAAATTAACCACGAATACTATGATTTCCTAATAGCACGGGGATATGAATACGTATACCAACACACCTGTTAGCGCTACATACAGCCACAATGGAAAGGTGATCTTAGCGAGTTTCCTGTGCTTATCATATCGTTCGGTCAAAGCACGGAATAGGGTGATCAGAACCATAGGTACAATTGCCCCCGACAAAAGGATGTGTGTTATCAGAATGAAATAATAAACGTATCGTATCGTGCCTTCCTTGCAGAACTTAACACTTTCGGTTCCGCTATGATACACCACATACGACAACAGGAAAAGTACACTGAGTACCAAGCAGGTCCACATGATCCTCCTGTGCACCTCTACTTTTTTCCTTTTAATGGCAATGAGTCCAAAAATCAGAAGGACAAACGTAGTCCCATTTATAACAGCATGCCCAAGGGATAACGGGGTTAAATCGATGCCCTCTGCCCAGGTCTTAGGCATGTAGTGCAGAATAATTACAAGCAATGGTACGGCTAAGGACACCAGGATGGTGACGATTTTGCCTTGTTTTACGGTTACGTTCATTCTTCCTCGAGTAATGTAGAAATATCATCTATCAGTCTGGTCATCTCTTCGGGTTCTGTACCACCATAAATACCTCGGATGTGTCCAAATCGATCGATCAAAAAAACCTGTTCTGAATGAAGAAACCCACCTGGTGCAGCAGCATCTTCACTGGCACTACTGAAATACCCTTTAAACGCCTGATCATATAAGACCTGTTTGTTCCCAGTAAGGAAGTGCCAGCGTCCTGACTGGTTGTATCCATTCTTCGCCTCATAGCGTTTCAATCGCTCTACATTATCATTCTCCGGATCTACCGTATGGGAAAGGATCCATACATCAGGATTGTTCTTGTACACAGAATCTATCCTTGCCATTTGTTTCATCATACGTGGGCAAATAGAAGGACAGCTACAGAAGAAATAATTGGCCACGTATATCTTTCCATAGGTCTGGTCAGAACCAACGTAATCGTTGTTCTGGTTGATGAACTGGAATTCAGGGATTTGATGGTACAGTGTATCCGTATGCGGAATGCCATTAACTGTTATCGTTTTAGCTCTCCGTTCGCCAAAGAATGGAAGTCGTTCACGCTTGCATGAAGAAAGCAGTACCACCCCTAACAATATGTATAACAACTTTCTCATTTGCCTTTGTACTTCATTGGCACCACCTCCTCCTTCATGAGTACATGGATTGCCTCTTGCAAATCTTCCGTTGCAGATGTTCTTCGCGCATTGTAGTACCCTCGAAGGTATCCATTGACATCAACCAGAAAATAGAACGGTAATCCTTTATTGCTCAGAAATTTGAATGGTATCTCATCAACACAGTAGGAATGCTCTAATGCCGCTATATTGGCTTCCGGCTTAATGCCGTGTAGATGCCAGAAGTCCTTGGCCTGGTATTTCTTTCGATAGGCATCCATTTCCTCAACAGACCAATTGGGATCAACACACACACCGATAACCTTAACATTGTCAGTAATCTTCTCTACCACCTCAGGATTGGCCTGATAAATTGCCTTCTGAACTTTCTCCATCAGGTTTGACCCTTGCGATACCACAAAATCAGACTCTGGATGGAAGAAGTAAATGATCCTGATTACGGAATCGTATTTGCTTGAACTGAACGAACTTCCATTACTGATACTGACCAATTCAAGCTCCTTAACCTTATCGCGGATAGTGTCTCCCTCATCAGTAATGGTGCTTATATGGCCCAGATACGGAAGTGGCTTATAAACAGGCGTGGTATTGAATAGTACCAAGTATATAATACCTGGAAGCAACAATATCATTAAGGGGATTATATACTTTTTCATGGCAAAAAAAACAGCCTGAAAACTAAGTTACAGGCTGCTTACAAATTTCATTCATTGCTGCTTAACGCATGAACCATAACCATCTGTCCATTTCGTAGCCGTGAAGGGCTTCGTTAAGGCAGATAAAGATCAGGTATGCAACAAATACAATGTATGGTGCCAGCACCGTAATCTTGAAAGCTTTCCTTTCATGTCCAAGGTGCATATAGTCCATCACGATGTAATAAGCCTTACCCAGCGTAAGTACGATGAATACCGTTTTGATGGCCCACCAAATGCTTTGTGGTGATTCACTGAAATTCTTCCATACCAATCCTAGGGAAACCTCTACGATGGTAACAACCAGAAGGATCCAGAAAACAAACCAAATTCTCTTCCTGATCTTCTTGCCTTCCTCCTCTCCGTGGTGAACGGCAAACTTATATGGTCCTACTTCTTCGTGTGACATGTCTTAGCCTTTTGATTGTTAAACTAGATAGAAGAATGTAAATACGAATACCCAAACAAGGTCTACAAAGTGCCAGTACAAACCGACCTTCTCGATCATCTCGTAGTGGCCTCGCTTCTCATAAGTGTTCATCAACACATTTACGAAAATGATAAAGTTGATTACCACTCCTGAGAATACGTGTGTTCCGTGGAACCCTGTAATGAAGAAGAAGAAGTCTGCAAAAAGCGGTACTCCATATTCGTTCACGGTAAGGTTCGCACCTTGAATGACCTGGTTATTTATAATAGCTTCTTTCGCTGCATCCCCGGTTAGAATGAACCCGTCCTGGATCATTTGTGCTTCAGTAATGCCCTGAGACATTTCACGCATGGCATGAGGATACCTTACGGTTGCATCGCCCATGACCTCTACGATGGAGAGCCCTTCAGCATTATGGCCAAAGACGGCCCCCAATTCATTACCTGCGACTATGCATCCATCACTCAGCTTTACTTTGAAATCCCCGAACATATGTCCGACCTCGTTGAGGTGGGTTACATCACCAGTGGTAAATAACAGTCCTCCTGCGTCCGTTCCATGAATGAAGTGGTACCACTCCCAAGCCTGAGAACCAACGAAGATCAGACCTCCGATGATGGTCAGGAACATCCACAGAATCACTCTTCCCTTGTTCATTCTATGTCCTGCTTCCACAGCAAGTACCATGGTAACCGAACTCATAATCAGAACGAAAGTCATAAATGCTACGTAAAGCAGCGGGTGGTTTCCATGTAGGAATGGGAAGTGTGTAAATACGTTTTCCGCCACCGGCCAGATTTCCTGGAACTGGTGCCTCATAAAACCATACGAGCAAAGGAAACCAGAGAAAGTTAAGGCATCCGAGATGAGGAAGAACCACATCATCATCTTACCATAACTAATGCCGAAAGGCGCTTCTCCTCCTCCCCAAATCTTCTTCTTATCCAACGGTACAGAATGTCCTGCCATGTCTAATGCGTTTAAGAATAGTTTTTAAGCAAAATGAATAACAAAATCCACAGTACGCCTAAAAAGTGCCAATAGGTTGTGCTTAGTTGCAAACCTAACAAATTTTTCGGGTTGTACTTGCCTTGCTGCGCCTTCACATTAACAACGATAAGCGAAATCCATCCACCGAAAATGTGAAGTAAATGGAACAAGGTTAAAACAAAAACATACTGTGCATTTGGTGTACTTGTAGGACCAGTAGGATAGATACCCTCACTGATCATTTGTTGCCATCCCAGGAATTGACTTACGCCAAAACTCAGTCCGAGCACGAGTGTTATCAGCAACATGATCCTCAGCTGCCCTTGTCTGTCTCTCTTTGCACCGATATAGCCCACATGGAAAAGCACACTGCTTACCACGATGATGGCCGTGCTGTATCCAAAGTGTGCGGGGAGCTCAATGCTTCCCCAATCTGCCTCTGCCATCTTCACCACCATGGCACTACATGTTGCACCAAAGAACATGACCATAGAAACGATCGCAATCCAAAGCATCGGCTTGGCAGTTTTCTGCTTGAGCTCCTTTCGGTATGATACCTTATTTGCAGTCACTGTGGTCATCAGGTCTTAAATATCAGTAGTAGGATCAATACAACTGGCAGGTAGATGAATGAAGCAAACATCACCCGCATTACTTTCTTTTCTGTGCGGTCGAAGTAGAACTGCAAGGATGGAACAATCATGATCAAAGATGCAGTCAGACATCCGATCAGTCCACCCATAGTGCAGAACTTAAAGGCAAAGGGTAACGCACCCAATGGCAACAGGAACAAACTGTAAAGCACAATCAGATACGCTGCTTTATGGTCTCTTCCTTCCGCTGGCAACAGCTTGAATCCGGCTTTTGAGTAATCCTCATGAGCCTTCCAGGCGATTGCCCAGAAATGTGGGAATTGCCAAATGAACTGTATCGCAAACAAAATGCCCGGCTCTGGTCCGAACTTGGCCGTAGCTGCTACATACCCCAACATTGGTGGGATAGCCCCGGGAAATGCGCCTACGAATACCGCCCATGGTGATACCCGCTTCATTGGCGTGTATAGCGCCACGTAACTAAAAATGGCCAATACTCCCAGTATTCCACTGAGCATATTGAACCAGACAAAAAGTATCGTGATACCAACAATCGCTGCACCAGAAGCCAGAATCAAGCCTTCTGGTACCGACATGGTGCCCACAGGCAAGGGACGCTTCATTGTTCTCTTCATCAAAGCATCTACATCTCTTTCCATTACCTGATTGAATCCATTGGATCCTGCAGTAAGGAAATAACCTGCTACACCAAGCATCAAAGCGTTGATGAACGTGGGCGCTTCCGCCCCGATATAGTAGCCAATAATTGCTGAGAAGACGACCAATAAGGCCAGACGTGTCTTGAAGAAGGTCATATAGGCAGACAACTTGCCCATCAACCCAACCTTCTTTGCTTCTGTAACCTTATCTACAACTAGCGTCATGTGCGACCTGCAAACGGGTTACAATAATAGCAAATTAAGGGTGCTTTTTGAAAAGAAAACCGAGTGATTTCGCTCACTCCAGCACTGTTTAGAACCGTTCTATTTAAGCCCTAATAGACCTCTTCTCGATGAAGAAGTGAACTCCTTAGACCAATGGCGATATTCCACTCATCACTGGTGTTCAACCCATCTTCCATGCGATACAGCAATCTACCGAAGAATTTAACGTCTGCTTTTGGAAGTAAAAGGAACTCGCCTCCAAGTCGAAGCGTGGTTATATCTGTAGATACTCCCTGACCAATGAAGTTGCCATAGGTATCATTGCGATCTGCATAAGATTGACCGAGATCAGAGCCATAAAACACGCCCGAGGAATCCCGACCCACATTGGCTACCATCACTGTTAAATCAGCCTTCCATCTTCTCTTGTGATAGGTAATCTGAAACAAGGTTTCCTTGAAGTTGGCGCCCAATGGATGGGCCAGCGGCAATCCAGCATGTGCATAATTCTGGGTAACACTACCATGAGAGTACATGTAGGGTCTCACCATATTAAACTCTGCCCGCGCAGAGAAGTTTTGCACCACATCTTTAGCGTGAACACCAATCTGAATGCCATATTTATTGGCCCACCAACCGGCCTGAATTGTGGTGTCATCAGGATTTAACCAGTGCTTAAAGTCTGCCTGTAACTCCTTAAGCAAGAACTCATCCAGCATCAGTTGCCCGTACAGCGATAACTTCTTGGAATGTACATTAAACTCTGTTCCGATCAGAGAATTGTCAGACGATCCAGTTGCAAATTCCAGCGGTCGGTAAAATATGATTGGATTGGCATAATGTGGTTCGAAACCGCGGTTGTAAATACTATCCTTTCCCTGCCACACTACTGTTTCAAATGCCCCAATATTCAACCACTTGGTGACATTCCAACTCAGGTGGTGCATTGCAGTAAACTTATCATTGAAGCCACCATCTGTTCTTCGCTCCCGTTGCCAATTGTACAGGTTGGTATACTGAAATCGGCCTACATTGGTTTGAAGTCGCAAATAAGGGTTATTGGCTCCATAATCAGAAAGAATCATCGATCGGTAACCATTACCCACAAAGTGTCTTCCATTGCCAATGGATACCTCAAATGGCTTTACCGGACGATAGCTCACATTCCAAACATTCACGGATGATGCGTAACCGCTCTTGGTGCGGTTAGACATACCCCATCCAGGAAGTGATCCAGTTGTTTGTTGAAGCTCCTGCTGATAAATCGGCACCATCTCACCGGTTGTATACGACCCAATTGAAAACGCCAGCTTATCACCAACTCCACCAATAACCTGTAGCCCAATGCTTGCTCCCGCACCACTGGCATCTATATTGGATGTATCGTTGCGGGTTGCACTGCCAAATGCCCCTACAAAACCGATAATCGGTGTAGCAGATATAAAGAATCCTTCCCCGGGATATTCCTGCGGATTCATCCATTTGCCGATACCGTCATCCGCCAGACGTAGGGATTGATCGATGCTATCCGTAGAAGTTAATCTGGCTGCTGTTAGTCTTGAGTAGGGCATGAAAGAACCATGCTGACGCAACGGATCTCCGCTAAACGCCCCATCATGGATCGTTCTGGAAGCATCCATGTGCAATTGCCCTGCCTGACCCAGGCAGATTACCGTTAGAAGCAGCGCAAGTAGCGTACTACCGGTCTTTCTTCCTGGCAATGAAGAATGGTATTTGAACAAGCAGCAGTGTAACACCTACAATTATTATAAAGCTGTAACTAGGCTCCATCCATTGGAGCAACAACGAAACACCAATGATCACCAAACTGAAGATGTAGATCGTCATTACGGTTTGTCCGTGCGTGAACCCAAGATCTAACAACCTGTGGTGAATGTGATTCTTATCTGCACTGAAAGGAGAGACCCCCTTCAGTGTTCTGTAAATAAAGATACGTAGCGTGTCTATCAGAGGATACACCACAATTGCCATTGCCAGCACCGGTTTAGAGATGTGAATGATATCTTGAGGAATAGCTGATGTTTCAAACTCAATCATTTCAATCGCCAGGACCGATATGATGAACCCGATGGTCAATGACCCGGAATCTCCCATGAATATCCTGGCAGGTGCGAAATTGAATCTTAGGAAACCAAACAGTCCACCAGCCAAGGCAAAGGCGAGAACGGAGAAAACGAGATCTTCTGCAAAGAAGAACCACGTTCCAAATGCCAACGAGGCAATACATCCAACCCCTCCAGCCAATCCGTCTACCCCATCGATTAGGTTGAATGCGTTAACGATCACGATGTATGTGAACACTGAAAGGAATATACTCGCCCAATCAGGAATCTCCCTGATACCAAACAGTCCATGCATACTGGTTATTCGGATGTCTGCCATAAGGACCATAATGAACGCTACTGCCAAGTGGGCCACCAGCTTCTTGGCAGGTGCTGTTCCAATGATGTCGTCCTTCATACCCGTGAAGAACAGGATCAGCATACACGGAACCAAAAAATTATAGTGTCCGGTATAATTTGAAGGGTACCACAGTGAGAACGCAAACAGTGTTCCGCTAAAGATCATTACACCGCCCATTGACGGAACACCCTTTACATGAAGCTTTCGTTCTTCACTGGGCTCATCAATAAGGTTCTTCATAACCGCAACCTTTATAAACGCAGGAGTTCCTACAAGTACGATAATGAAGGAGGTAACCAGTGCCAGTATGGGATATATGGTATTATCCACCGGTTAGTGTTTGATCAAAAGTAGTTTAATAATCATAATAGATATTTCTCAAAGACGTTCGTATGCCTAACTGAGCCCACGCAGTCTTGCCATGTATTGAAGTAGCATCACGCTGCAAAACCCTTCCAAAGAAGACCATCCTGTTAACAGGATTCAATATCCAGCCTGCTTCCAATTGCAGTACTCCATATGATTCCGCATAGTTGTTCTCACCCACAACAGGTGCCCACTCATAAGGGGCGTTGACTGCACTGCCTAAAGCACCATGCTTTATCATGTTGAATTGCGCACTCGCAATCCATCTACGGTGCCTGAAATTCAACTTCGCCAGCACCTCCTGGTAATGTCCCCCAATCGGATGTGCGAGGCTTTCACCGTTGTGCGCATGGTTCTGAAGAATGGGTGATGCCTTGTACATGTGGGCTTGCGCTTTATTGAACTCCAGCTGACCGATCAACTTCCAGAAAAATCCTTTCAAACCAATCTGCGATGCCATTTTAGATCCACGGTGATCATCAAGTGCCAATTGTCCATAAACAGCCAACTGCTTGACTGGTCTTGCCTGAAAGTCGAAACCTACAACTACATTGTTCTTACCATCAAGCCCGTGTGCTGCAGCGCTAGCGAATGGGATTGGAGAAAGGCGCATTGCGTTGAACGGCAGCGAACCTGTTGAATCCTCTACCTGCCAAATGGTTGATTCAAACAGCGATAATTCCAACCAATCTGCGGGTTGATATGTCACCAGAAATTTGGTTCCTCCTTTCCTTTCAAACCGTGGCTCAGTATTGGAGGACTGTGGAATGCGGTAAGGGCCCTGAAGCACAGATGAAACCATTTGGTAGCCAAGCTTCCCTTCCGCAAATCTACCCTGAATCCTTAAGTAGGGATAGCTAAATGCCGCATCTGACCAAAGCACTGATCTATGTCCGTGACCCACGAAATGCTTACCATTTCCCAACTGAAAAACCCAATCCTTTAACAGGTGAAAGGAAACTTCACCTTGCGCCTGGGAAAAATCGTATCCGGTCTTTTTGAATGGTTTGGGCCTCCCCTGGCCTAGTACAGCGCCTATTCCTTTAACGTACCCATCCAGGTATGAAGGCAGGAATGCCTGATTCTCATATATCCTTGAAGAGAAAAACACCTTGTTGGAAATTCCACCACGGATCTCCACACCTCTTGTGTTGGTATAAAGATTCTCAGAAGTGCTGTCTTCCAAATCTCTACCCGCATACACATCCAAAAGTGGATTGCCCACTAACCAGAATTCGTCCTTCTTATGTCCCGCAACAATGAAATTCTCTCGGAGCAACTTTCTTATGAACCACGATCTATCACTCTCAATCGCACCGTAAATTGCCGAATCCTCAGCGGTACAGGTTTGCAGATACTGATCTTCATATACCACTGGCTCCATGAGAACTGGTTTCATACCACTCTGCAAGACGGTTTGTTGCGCCTCCATCTCCAGGTTCATGGCGTGATTCAACGGTAGCATCTGTGCGCTTGCGTTGCCAGCAAGAACCAGGGTGAGTGCTACAAGCACATATGTTGGACGAAGTATTATGCGGTAAAGCTTAGCTCCTTGATCTCTTCGTATACGGAAGAAATTCCTTCACGTAACGGAATTGAAGGTTTCCAACCCAGATTATTGAGCTTGGTTACATCCAATAACTTTCTGGGTGTTCCATCGGGCTTGGACGAATCGAACGTTAATTCACCCTCATAGCCAACTATATCCTTGATCATCAGGGCGAGATCTTTGATAGATATATCCTCTCCCCAACCGATGTTAACCAATCCCTTATCGCTGAAGTTGTCCATGAGATAAATACAGGCGTCTGCCAGATCATCTACATGAAGAAACTCTCTCAAAGGACTACCTGTTCCCCAAATCTCAACGCTCGGCTTTCCTTCCATCTTCGCTTCATGGAATTTCCTGAGCAATGCGGGTAACACATGACTATTGTTGAGATCGTAATTGTCGTTAGGACCGTACAGATTGGTTGGCATCACCGAAACGAAGTCATCCCCATACTGCTCTCTGTAGGTTTCACAAAGCTTAATGCCTGCAATCTTAGCTATGGCATAAGGCTCGTTGGTAGGCTCCAACAATCCAGTTAGCAGGTAATCTTCTTTCAAAGGTTGTGGTGCCATCTTTGGGTAGATGCAGGAAGATCCCAGGAACATCAACTTGGTAACACCAGCATTGTGTGCAGCATTAATCAGATTGGCCTCAATGATCAGATTGTCGTACAGGAATTCTGCCCTATAGGTGTTGTTAGCGTGAATACCTCCAACTTTCGCGGCAGCCACAAATACGTAATCTGGTTTTACCTCTTCCATGAAGGCGTTTACCGCTGCCTGATCACGCAGGTCTAATTCAGAAGAAGTTCTGGTAATTATGTCGGAGAATCCTAGTGTCTCGAGCTTCCTAACAATTGCGGAACCTACCATTCCACGATGTCCGGCAACATAGATCTTTCCTTCTTTATTCATTGTATTGCTTGACTTTATGCCCGCCTTCCAATAAATATTTATCTCTTTCAAATCTCCTTACGTCCGACTCCATCATATCCTTCACCAAATCCTCCAAACTGAATTTAAGCTCCCAGCCTAACTCTGTCTTCGCTTTGGTTGGATCACCAATCAGAATTTCCACTTCCGTAGGACGGAAATAACGTGGGTCTACCTCAATGATGCAATCTCCCGTGTCTTTTCTATATCCTTTTTCCTCAACTCCTGAACCTTTCCATTCAATTTCGATGTCTACATGTTTGAATGCCATTTCAACGAAGGTTCTCACCTCAGTGGTTTCACCTGTTGCCAGAACGTAATCATCTGGTTCGTCTTGTTGCAGCATAAGCCACATTCCAACAACATAGTCTTTGGCATGACCCCAATCACGCTTCGCATCCAGGTTTCCCAGGTATAGTTTCTTCTGTAGCCCGAGCTTAATTCTAGCTGCTGCTCTTGTGATCTTTCTTGTCACAAAAGTTTCTCCACGAATGGGGCTCTCATGGTTGAACAGAATCCCGTTGCAAGTGTACATGTCATATGCCTCCTTGTAGTTTCTGCAAATCCAGAAAGCATAAAGCTTTGCAACAGCATACGGACTCCTTGGGTAAAACGGTGTGGTTTCACTTTGAGGAATTTCCTGCACCTTACCATAGAGCTCTGAAGTAGAGGCCTGGTAGAACTTCGTCTTCTTTTCAAGACCACAGATTCTAATGGCTTCCAGCAATCTTAAGCAGCCTAAGGCATCAGCATCTGCCGTATACTCTGGAGAGTCGAAAGAAACCAGTACATGTGATTGTGCTGCAAGGTTATATACCTCATCCGGTTGAATTTCCTGTATCAACCTGATCAGGTTAGAAGAGTCTGTCATGTCACCATAATGGAGAAAGAACCTCACATCCTCTTCTCGTTGATCTTTGTACAGATGATCAATCCGTTGGGTGTTGAATAACGAGCTTCTTCTTTTGATTCCATGAACGATGTAGCCCTTCTCAAGCAGAAATTCCGCCAGATAGGCACCATCTTGTCCAGTAACCCCAGTAATTAATGCAACCTTGCTCATACCATTGAAATTGTTGCAAATGTACCGTTTTCCAGCTAATAAGCCGATGCTGAAAGTGGGCATATCCGTGCGATTCCGTAAATTCGCGCACCTCTCAACGGAATAGATGCAATCTGGAGATAAGCATACGAAGTACAGTCGCTTTTATCAGCACTTCCAGGACTTCGCGAAAGACTACCCGAAGTATCGCAGGAAATTCAAGTATTTCCGCAAGGATGTAGTGAATTATCACAACTTCTTCCTGAACGATAACAACTCCATTTTAGCCATTGGCTGTGGGATTGGGGATTTACTTAGTCAATTAAAAGGGAAGGACAAGGTTGGCATCGACTACAGTGAGAACATGATCGAGGTGGCCAAGACATCACATCCGGACATTGAATTTCATTGCATGGATGCGAGAGACATTACGCTTGACAAGAAGTTTGATATCATTATTATGGCCGATGTGATCGGTTACATGGATGATGTACAGGCTGTGTTTGAGCAAGTGCGGAAAGTTTCCCACCGCAGGACGAAACTAATCATCACCCACTACAACTTCCTTTGGGAGCCGGTACTGAAATTCTGGGAATTTCTGGGAGTTAAAAAACGTACACCAAAACAGAATTGGTTATCGCATCATGATATAAACAACCTTCTGTACTTATCTGATTTTGAAACGTATAGATTAAAGAAGCGCATATTGATTCCAGTATGGCTTCCCGTTGTTTCTTGGTTTTACAATAAGTTCATGGCGCACCTGCCAGGGATGTCGCATTTCTGTTTGAACCGTCACATATTCGCACGCCCATTACCTACTCCAAACGAAGAGCATTACTCTTCATCGATCATTATCCCAGCGAGAAATGAGAGTGGTAACATCGAGGACGCTATCCTGCGGTTACCGAAATTCGGTAGTCATCAGGAGATCATCTTCATTGAAGGAAATTCTACTGACGATACCTGGGAGAAAATTCAAGAGATCAAGGCGAAGTACGATGCCACACATGACATTAAGATTGGGCAACAAGATGGCAAAGGAAAGGGTGATGCGGTTAGAAAAGGTTACAACATAGCCACCGGGGATATCCTTTTCATACTGGATGCAGACCTTACCGTTCCGCCAGAGGATTTACCGAAATTCTATGATGCCCTTCAGTCTGGAAAAGGGGACTTCATTAATGGAGCCCGGTTGGTGTACCCCATGGAGAAAAAAGCGATGCGGTTCCTCAATTCATTGGGTAATAAATTCTTCAGCCTTGCCTTCTCCTGGTTGCTTGAACAACCAACAAAAGACACACTTTGCGGAACCAAGGTGCTATTCAAGGATGACTACCTGCAGCTAGCGGACAACAGAAGTTACTTCGGAGACTTTGATCCATTCGGAGACTTTGATCTTCTCTTTGGTGCTTTCAAGTTAAACCTTAAGATCATAGATCTACCCATTAGGTATAGGGAACGATTGTATGGTGATACCAATATTTCAAGGTTTAAGCATGGCGCCATCTTGTTGAGGATGTGGTTCTACGCCTGCAGAAAAATCAAGTTCAAGTAGAATTAGCGAATGAGCGTTACCCTTCCGATCCTGGATTTGTATTCCTCGTACTTCGACTTATAAGTCAGCTTCCATACGTATACATCCATCTGAGCTGGACTTCCATTATAGGTTCCATCCCAACCCGTCATAAGATCATCTGTACTGAACATAAGTTTACCCCATCGATCGAAAACCTGTAATTCATATTCCATCAGGTCGCCATACGCCTTTGGTCTGAAGTTTGGGTTGTACGGATCCTCGTTAGGTGTGAAAGCTGTAGGCACATAGATATAGAAATTACAGTCCTTAAAACTCACCGTAATGGAATCACTCTTTTGTCCGCAGACGGGATGATCAACGGTGATCCAGTAAGTACCTGACTGCGTAACGGTCTGGACTGATTCTTCTGACCCGTTCCACCATCTTAGATTATCAAAATCTGCAGCCACATTTTGAATCGCAATAGCTACAATGCTTTCCTCACATGCCGTTGTATCTGAACCCAGAATACTACCAGGGTCTCCAACCATTTCTACCACGTATGTAACAGTACTGTCGCAGCCCCCAACACTTGCATACGTATAGCTCAAGTTCTGGTCGGAGGAATAATAGGTTCCGTTAACCTGCACACTGTCTCCATCGCAAATAGTGTATTCGATCGTATTCGCATAGCTTGGCAGAACATCGAGTTCTACGGTAGCGATACTGTCGCAACCTGTATAACTGGGAAAAGTATCCACATATATACCGGTTTGCGTTCGGGATATACCATGGATCACTTCCGTTTGCCCGTCACAGATCGTACGCTGATCAAGACTGGTTACGGGTAAGTGCACCGTTAAAGTGGTTGTCCGTATACTGCATCGGTTTATTGAATCTATATAAGTGCCGGATGTGGATTGATGCGCTCCACCAGCATAGAAGGTCTGGCCTTGACAAATATCTTTAACCACATTCTGGTTGTTCGCTGGAATCACATTCAAAAAGGTAATGGCCAGGCTATCACAACCCTGAACAGATTGGAGGGTATCTATGTAACTCCCACTTCCTGTATAGATGCTGGTTGCGACCCGATAAGTATCTCCCTGACAAATCTGAGGGCTTGTATAATGCCTAAGCAAAGGGGCAATCACCAGATTCGTAGTAACTACGCTGTCTCCCCCTCCATTAGCCTGTAAGGTATCATTGTAATATCCAGACACCGTTTGCACGGCCCCTGCCGCAAAATATGTCTGCCCGAAACACAAATTCACGTTCACCGTGTCGTACACGGTTTGACCAGAAACGCGTGTACAGCACAATGCCAACATTGTGAAGATGATTATTAGGGGCCGCATACTACAAAGTACGTGTGCAGCAATCAAGACTTTACAGCCAGTTCACGAACGGTATAATATTGGAACTAAGGGCTACCTGAGCAAGGTAACCTTACCTATGATCGACTTCTTCTCTTCGTACTTCGATTTATAGTTGATCTTATATACGTAGGTGTCGGTCTTAGCTGGTTTGCCTTTATAGGTACCGTCCCATCCTGTTACAATGTCTTCCGCACTGAAGAGCAATTCACCCCAACGGTCGAAGATCAGCATCTCATACTCCTCAAGCTCTCCATAAGCCTTAGCCCTGAAGTTCGGGTTGAACGGATCTCCGTTTGGCGTAAACGCGTTAGGTACGTACAGGTAGAAATTACAATCCTTGAATTCCACTCTGACCGTATCCTGTATGTTGTAGCACAGCGGATGAGTTACTGTAATCCAGTAGTCTCCTGAAGTTGTTACAACTTGAACAGGTTCCTGAGAACCATTCCACCAGGTAGATTCAAACCCTTGCGGCATTGGACCAATAGCCAGTGAAACAGTGTTACCATCGCATTCTTCGATGTCTGGTCCCAGATCAACAAGTGGTCTTGCAATCTGTACAATATCATACGTGATGGTGCTATCGCAGCCCGCAGAACTCGAGTAGTTAATGCTAAAGTTCTGAGCACTTGTGTAGTAATTACCATTGATCTGCACACTATCATCTTCACAGAGTGTGAAGTTCACATTCGCACTATGAACAGGGTTCACAACTAAAGTAACGTTGGACACACTATCACAGCCGACAACATTCTGCAGGGTGTCTACGTAAACCCCTGCTGTACTTTGGGCATTACCATGAATAACTGCTGTTTGTCCCTGGCATACCGTAACTGAAGTGTTGGATACTGAAACTGGTAACACTGTAAGATTGGTTGTCACCACACTGTCACAACCAGCACCCGTTGTCAATGAATCAATATACGTTCCAGTGGCAGATTGGTTGGCGCCACCTGCCCAATAGGTTTGTCCCTGGCAAATGTTAGGATTCAGGGTAATGGCCACGGATGGTGTGACGGTCAAGTTCGTAGTAACTACACTATCGCAACCGCTTACCGCGGTGAGGGTATCATAATAGGTTCCCGTTGCAGTTTGATTGGCTCCACCGGCAAAATAACTTTGTCCTTGACAAATGACTGGATTGGCGGTACTTGCTGATGATGGAGTAACCGTTAGGTTTGTCGTAATTACACTGTCACAACCACCAGCGGATGTAAGGGTATCTGTATATATCCCGCTGGTTGTTTGATTAGCTCCTTGCGCAAAATACGTTTGGCCCTGGCAAATGGTTGGGTTTACAGCATGACTGATCACACCCGTTACGGTAAGGTTGGTCGTGATGATACTGTCACATCCGGTGGACGCCAACAATGTATCGTTGTACTGCCCAGTTGTAGTCTGGTTGGCACCTCCAGCGAAATAACTCTGACCTTGACAGATCGTTACGTTCGTTGTATCATACACGTTATTTCCTGTTACCTTCACAAGAACGGTAGCAGTATCTTCCTGTCCGGTGCAGCTTCTTACAATAAGCTGAACATTGTAGTTACCCACCGCTTGGTAAACGTGAGTAGGGTGTTGAACCCATGAGGTATCACCATCACCAAAACTCCACCTGTACTGTCTGATATAGTTACACGTGATGGCACTGGTATCTCTAAAATGTACTTCTCCGCATAAGGAACCAATGGTATAATTGAACTGTGCCGTTGGTGGGTCGGGGTAATACTTCCACATGATGGAATTGTAGGTTGTAGGCCCACCATACATATAGAACTGCCCGTTCGCATCCTGCCACCCTGCTGTTCCAAAACTACTAGGAGGTTCATTGGCGGGTGCCGGAACGCCCTGCGTTCCAAATGTAGCATTGGTATTCTTAAGCTGACTTCCTTTGATCCATGTCCACTCCAGTGTGTTTGGGTTGAACCTCCACAGATCATTCAACTGACCTGTACCCGCTATGTAGGTAAAGCCTCCAAACATCCAGAAGTTTCCACACTCATCTACCCATTCCTGCTTGTTCTCAAATCTTGAACAAGGATAGTTGTTAACGTCAGGCACACACTGGGTACCGTATTGGCCTGGATCCATGATGCCGCTTGAGCCAGAAACCCAGGTCCACATATCAGTAGCAATATCATACATCCACATATCGGATAGCGGATTGTTGCCTCCGTTTCCGAATCCACCGTATAGGTATAGTCGGTTATTGAACGAATCGTACCAGTTAAGATAGGCGTAACGGCCACTTGGAATATTGGTTGCAGCCGGCACACCTTTCGTTCCGTAACTACCCGCATGGTTGGGAGTAGTTGTTCCACTCCACCATGCCCACTGGTTGATGGTGGGATCATACTTCCATAGATCGTTTCTTCTGCCGCCCTGGTTGCCTCCAAACATCCAGAAGTCACCATTGTTGTCAACCCACGCACAAGACGCCTCCGTTCTTGTTCCAGGATTGGCAGCGGCTGAAAATACTTTTTGTGTACCGTAGTTAACGGCACTTGTGTTTTGTGGACCAGACATCCATGTCCACATGTTGGTTGCTACACTGTAGCGCCACATATCACCTCCAAACAACCACAAATCACCGTTTTGATCAGTCCATGTTGGAATTTCCTGCACACGATTACCTGGTGTGTTAGCGGCTGCTGGCACACCCATGGTTCCGTAAACGCGAGGTTGCCCAGTAGTCCCTGGACCCTTCATCCAGGTCCATGTCAATGCCACAGGGTCGTATTTCCAGAGGTCCGTCATTCCATTGTTTCCACTGTAAAACCATAGATCTCCATTTAGGCCATTCCACTCACAACCCGCGTAAATAGCCTTTGGCCAGTTGGTGGTGCTAGGCACACCTTGTGTTCCATAAACCGCAGGAGAGTTGTTTGCCGGATTACCGGTTAGCCATGCCCACTGACCTTGCCCTTGCATGATCAGCACAGATCCAACCGCCAGGATAGTAACTAGTAACTTCTTCATTACTTCTTGGTTGAATGTTTACGCATGTGCTCTTCTGTTTCACTTTCCCTTTCAACTTCTTCTAACACCTTTCCTTTGGAATCAATGATGTAAGTGTCATCTCCAATGCTTACCTCGGCCTTACCATGCTTGAATTTCCTGGCAACGTTATACTTAGGAGCTATTACAGTTTTCCCTTCTTTGGAGATGTAGCCCCACTTGCCTTTTTCAAAAAGCACGGCCGCCACCCCCTCACTGAACTGATCTGCCAAAGTGAATTGTGGTTTGATTTGCCAGAAGCCTTTTACATTGATGAATCCATACTTTTTGTCCTTCACTACCATTGCAAGCCCATTGGCACCAAAGTCGAACGCAAGATCATATTGAAACGGGATCAATGTTTTCTGCTGTCTGTTGATGTATCCATACTTACCATCTTTGGCAACCCAGGCCATTCCGTTCTTATCAAACAATGAAGCATCATCGTAAACAAGCGGAATCTCAATTTGACCCTGGCCATTGATATAACCACGTTTGCCTTGTTCATTCACCACAAGGGCAAGACCATTTTTGAATTCACTTCCGGCATACCAGGTTGCGGGTACGATTACCTCACCACCAGCGTTCTGGTATCCTACTTTTGAATCCTTATAATATCTAATGAGATCGTTTGATTGACCAAAGACCGAGGCCATCATGCAACAGCCCAGTAGCGTCAACATCAGATTTTTCATAGCAAGGAGAGTTTACACTAGTCCCACAATTTACGAAAATACCTGATAAATAGCGAGTTACGAATTTGATTTTACCGTAGAGGTTACATAGAAGCATCCCCTTTTGCGCTGGGTGAAATTGCCCAAATAAAATTCCAGAAACCTACTTAACGATGAACCAGTTGTTCAATAAGTTCTCCCTATTGTACTGCATAGGAACACCTGTGGTATGATCAATCAATTGTTTTCCGGCAAACGTTGCAATGGCATCTCCGGCTGCTGTGTCCCACTCCATTGTAGGAGCGAATCTAGGATAGACATTGGCGCTTCCTTCGGCAACCAAACAGATCTTGATGGAACTTCCGCTTGACACCAGTTCCAACTGATCGTGGTCATTGCGCAGCTCTTCTACGAAAGCTTCCGTTTCGGGAGATAGATGAGAGCGGCTTGCAACCACCTTATATACACTATTGGTTTCTTCAGCAGGCAGTTTAACGGCTTCAGTGATCAGGTCTTCCATCAAGCTACCACTGGACTCAAGGGTTCCGTCAACAGTGATTCGAAATGATCCAATTTCTCTTGCCGCGAAATACAAGGTTTGCTTTACCGGCAAATAGATCACTCCGCCTATCGGTCGGTTACCTTCCATTAATGCAATGTTAACGGTGAACTCCCCATTGCGTTTGATGAACTCTTTGGTACCGTCCAAAGGGTCAACGATCCAATAGTTAACCCAGTCCTTTCGTTCAGCATATTCAATGGCTTTCCCTTCTTCACTTAGAATGGGAATGGAATCGCCCAGAATCTCCTCGATCTTATCGTTCGAGCGCTGGTCTGCAATGGTTAGCGGGCTGTTGTCTTCTTTGATCTCTACATCAAACTCATCTCCATAGACATCCATGATCTCTTCACCAGCCTTGACTGCCGCCACCAAAGCTTTGTTCATGTATTGCATTAAATCCATGGTTGAAAATTGCACAAAAAACCTGAAAGGATGGTCAGAAATACAGCCAGGAAAGAATACCAACAGCCGCAATCGCATAACTAATAGTAAGCGGCAGTCCAACCTTCAGGTAATCCTTGAACCTATACCCCCCAGGACCATACACCATAAGATTGGTCTGGTATCCTACCGGTGTGATGAAGTTTGCAGCAGCTCCAAAGGCCACAATCAAAATGAAAGGCACCACGTCAAGGCCCATAGACTGCGCCATGGTAACAGAAACAGGAAATACAATGGCTACAGCCGCACTGTTGGTAATATATGCAGCCAGTAAATTCGTAATGATGAAAATACCAGCTAACATCCCAACTCCGCCCAAGGGTTTAATCCATGTTACTACTTGATTTGCGATCAGTGCGGCCAATCCTGAATTGATCATGGCTTTGCCCAGAGCAAGACCAAGGGCAATGATGATCACCAGGTTAATGTCAAAGCTCTTCCTGATCTCGGTAATGGGCACCACTCCCATCGCTAACGCCAGCGCCAGAACCACTACGAGTCCGGAAAATAAGGGGATGATTCCAACACTAGACAACACTACCGCACCAATTACACCCGCAATCACCGAGAAGACCTTCCAAACTGGCAATGCATCATCACGGTCCTCTCCGGATAAGGTATAAAATGCCTGAACGCCTTGCGTTCGTTTGAAGTAATCCTTTCCTGTCAGTACCAGGAGGACGTCACCAGCCGTCAATACGATGCTGCCGATCTTGCCGGAGAGTTTTTCGCCATTTCTATGTACTGCCAGAATAGCCCCATCATACCTTCCCCGGAAGTCGGTCTCTTTCACTGTTTTTCCAATCAAGCTAGAATTGTACGAAAGCACCACCTCACTTACGTTGCTCATAGGGATATCGCATGCCTTGGGAAGTGTTAACCCTAATTCCGGCCGTTTCAAATCCTCCAACATCTCGATATTACCAGCAAAAATCAGATGATCCTCCTCCAGCAGAACCTCGGATGGAGCAACGGGAGCAATGGTTTCTTCACCTCTGATGATCTCAACGAGAAACACATTGTCAAGATTCCGTAAGCCTGCATCTTCAACCGTTTTATGAATGAGGTTACTTCCCGTTTTGATCTCCGTTTCCACCAAAAACTCCCTCGAGTGTTTGATAAAACCACTTACTCGGTCCTTCCTTTCAGGAAGAAGACGGTCTGCAAACGACAAGTACAACGTTCCCAACAATGCCATGGGGCCACCCACCCAAAAGAAATCGAATATCTCCAGTGATTCGAATCCCGCTTCTGTAGCAAGGCCATTTACGATGAGGTTGGTAGACGTACCAATCAGTGTACAACAGCCTCCTAAAATGGCGGCATACGAAAGTGGTATCAACAACTTGGAAGGCGATACTTTATTTCTCCCACCCCAACTCTTAACGAATGGGATCAACATGGCAACGATTGGGGTATTGTTAAAGAATGCGGATAGCGAGGCAACAATACCCACCAATTTGAATTTAAAAACACTAGGATTGGTTCCTGAACCGAATAACTTTCCAAGCCCCACCATTGATATGTGAGACTTGCGTATGATCTCGCTTAAGACCAATAGTATAATGATTACCGCAAGCTGTTCGTTGGCAAATCCTTCTAAGGACTCCTTGGGCGAGATCACACCACTTAAAAGCAATAATGTTACTGCTACCAGAAATGCCAAAGATGGTTTGAGCCAGGACCTGTAGAGGCTAATGATGAGGAGCAAAACAACTCCCCCAACAATCCAGGCGTGAAATGCTTCCATGATCAATATGCGGATCCTGCAGCCCCAATTCTCTCAATAGGGTGCCAGGTGGTCTTAACTTCTTGTAAAGCCGTGATATGCTGAGGTTCATTCCAATAGTTGTGGCTCCATTTCTTTGATGAATCTGGCTTAACCACACGCTTCATATTTTCAACACCCTGAATCTCAACTTCCTTCAACTGCTCCTGTCCGAGACCGCTTACGTATATGGCATTCACATCCATATGCCCAGCCATGTGCTTCAGCAACTCATCCACGCTACCGCAAACAATATTTACTACACCGCCAGGCACATCGGATGTTGCCAACACTTCTCCAAAAGCGCATGCGGTAACCATCGTCTGTCCTTGTGTGAGCATTACCACTGTATTCCCACCGCAGATAGCGTGAGCCATGGTGGTAATCAACCCCAGCAAACCTGCTTTGGCGTCTAGCATAATGGAAACCACCCCCTGCGGTTCAAACGTGGAGAAGTTGAAGTGGTTAGACGCTACCGGGTTCACACTGCTGAAAACCTGGTTGTACTTATCACACCAGCCAGCGAAGTGAATCAACCGATCCACAGACAACTCCACTTCTTTAACTGCTGCTGATCTCTTCGCACCAGCGTCTACAAGTTCACCAACGAATTGATCAGTTCTGCTCTCTAACATCTCTGCCAATCGGTAAAGAATCTGGCTCCTGTTAAAGGCTGTTCTGGAAGCCCAACCATTGTGCGCACCTCTTGCTACTTTCACAGCATCGCGTATATCCTTTCTACTACCCCTGCACACGTTTACGGTCTCCCCATTGTGAGACACCTTAAGGTATCTGCCGGATTCGCTTCGAACAAATTTGCCTCCGATGTATAGCTTGTAAGTCTTATTTACCGTTGCCCTTGCCATGCTAGTTCTTCAAATAAGCGTTGATACCATGCAATCCGCCTTCTCTTCCTACACCACTTTCCTTGTATCCTCCGAATGGGGATGTTGGATCAAATTTGTTGTAGGTATTGGCCCAAACCACCCCAGCATTTAACTGCGTTGTAAGGTTGAATATTTTACTACCCTTATCTGTCCATACTCCGGCAGATAATCCGTACTCGGTATTGTTGGCCTTCGTTATGGCTTCGTCTACTGTTCTGAAAGTTTGAATAGCCAGTACAGGTCCAAAAATCTCCTCTCGTGCAATAGTTGAGGATTGCGCAACATGCGTAAACAAGGTTGGCTTACACCAAAACCCTTTACGCGGAATAGACCCATCCGGCTGATACATCTCCGCACCTTCTTTCCTGGCAATCTTGATGTACTTTTTGATGGTTCCCAGTTGCTCTTTAGAATTGATAGCACCAATGTCTGTGTTCTTATCCAAGGGATCGCCTACCACAAGGCTATTCATTCTCCACTTCAGTTTTTGAAGCACCTCATCATAAACTGATTCTTGTACGAGGAGTCTTGACCCTGCGCAGCAAACGTGTCCCTGATTGAAGTAAATACCGTTCACAATTCCTTCAACAGCTTGGTCAATTGGCGCATCTTCAAAAATGATATTGGCTGCTTTACCGCCAAGTTCCAGGGTCATCCCCTTATTGGTTCCGGCAATAGCCCGTGCAATGATCTTTCCTACATCCGTTGAACCTGTAAAGGCAATCTTATCAACATCCGCATGGTTCACAATGGCCGCACCAGTATCCCCTGCACCGGTTACAATGTTGACAACGCCTTCGGGCAAATCAGCATCCTGAATTAATTCAGCCAGCTTCAATGCGGTTAACGATGTTGTTTCCGCAGGCTTAAGTACCACCGTATTTCCGGTTGCCAATGCTGGAGCAATCTTCCACGCGGCCATCAACAAAGGAAAGTTCCATGGAATGATCTGTCCGGCTACGCCATAGGGTCGTGGTGTTCTTCCATTTGTTGCGTACTGGAGCTTATCCGCCCAACCCGCATAATAGAAGAAATGATTGGCCGCTAAGGGCACATCTATATCGCGAGATTCCCGGATTGGTTTTCCTCCATCCATGGATTCAATAATCGAAAACTCCCGCGCTCTTTCCTGTATCAATCGGGCAATCCGGAAAATGTACTTCGATCTTTCCAGTCCTGACATCTTACCCCAATGGCCATCTGCTGCCTTTCGAGCAGCACCAACTGCCTTGTCCACATCCTTAGCGGAGGCCCAGGCAATCTTCGACAAGGTCTTCTCATTGGCTGGGTTCACGGAATCAAAGTATTTCTTTGATTTTGGTCCTACGAACTTGCCTCCAATGAACAGCTCATACCGGTCCTTGATCTCCACGTGATCGGATGATTCGGGGGCATCAGCCAGTTTCCATTCTGCAGTTTCTACCGCCATTAGTCTATTGAGAAATAATCAGCAGATTGATATCTGCCCTGGTTTTGTTTTTCAACTTGCATCAAGACGTCATTGGCCAATCGACTGGCGCCAAAACGGAACCACTTATTGCTCAGCCACGCATCTCCCAAAATCTCTTTCACCAACCTGAGGTAATGTAATGCCTGCTTGGAAGTGGATATACCACCTGCTGGTTTCATGCCAATCATTTGTCCGGTTCTCATGTAGTGGTCGCGAATAGCATACAGCATCACTAGCGTAACCGGGAGGTTCGCAGCAGGACTGACCTTGCCTGTTGATGTTTTAATAAAATCCGCTCCAGCGTACATGGCGATATCCGAAGCTCTTCTTACATTATCGAATGTGGTAAGCTCACCCGTCTCCAGAATAACTTTCAACCTTGCCCTGCCGCAAGCCTCTTTAATGGCCGCAATCTCGTCAAACACCTGTGCATATTCTCCCATTAGAAAAGCATTACGGGAAATGACCATGTCAATTTCATCAGCGCCATTTTCAACAGCCAACCTGGTGTCATCTAGTTTGATCTGCATAGATGATTGCCCAGCTGGAAAAGCTGTGGCTACAGAAGCGACCTTAACTCCAGAACCTTTAAGCTCCTTCACAGCCACATCTACCAGTGACGGATAAACACAGACTGCAGCTACCGTTGGAAGGTCTGGATTACTTTCATGCGGAAGCTTGGCCTTTGTACACAGGTTTCGGACTTTCCCAATGGTATCAGCACCTTCCAATGTGGTTAGATCGATCATGTTCAAAGCCATCATCAAACCTTCCATTTTAGTAGAAGTCTTAATGCTGCGCTTTGTTGCACGGTCGGCCCTTTCAAGTATTCCAACCTGATCAACAGGTCGGAAAACCCTAAGTGCATCTGCAACTGTATGTTGCTTACGTTTTGCCATGGGGGTTCAAAAGTAACACTTTTGGCTGGTACTACCAGTTCCGTAAGCCCCTACAGACCTTTCAATTAGGCCATTATTTATACCTTTGCACACCTCAAATGAAGGAAGAAAGAGAAAATATTTTCACCGTCTTCGATGAACTCATCGGAAGAGCAGAACATGAGTCCCTTCTAGAGCAGAAAGGTGGCGTATTCTGGCTGACCGGATTGTCAGGCTCCGGAAAGACCACTATTGCCAAAGGTGCACAACGGATCATGCATGATCATGGGCGTTTCGTACAGGTACTTGACGGTGACAATATTCGTGTTGGACTTAACAATAATCTCGGGTTCTCTAATGAGGACAGAACTGAGAACATCAGAAGGATTGCCGAAGTAAGCAAGTTGTTTGCCAGCTGTGGTGTGATCACTATTAATTGCTTTGTAAGTCCTACACTTGAGATTCGTCAGATGGCCAGAGACATCATTGGCGAAGATTTTCATGAGGTGTACATCAAGGCAGACCTTGCTGATTGCGAGGATCGAGATCCCAAAGGATTGTACAAGAAAGCCCGTGCCGGAGAGATCAAAGACTTTACAGGGATTGATGCTCCATTTGAAGCACCGGAAAACGCAGAACTAACCATTGATACCAGTGCGCAATCGATTGAACAATCGGTTGAATCATTGGTAACCTACATTGAACCCATATCAAAGCTTTAGCTTGAAATGAACTCTTATACATTAAAACACCTGGAAGAGCTTGAGGCAGAAGCCATTTACGTATTGCGTGAAGTGGCCGCTCAGTTTGAGCGTCCTGCCCTGTTATTTTCAGGAGGTAAAGATTCCATTGTGGTGGCCTACCTTGCTAAGAAGGCATTCTGGCCCGCGAAGATTCCTTTTCCGTTGGTACATATTGATACTGGTCACAACTTTCCTGAAACCATTGAATTCAGGGACAAGTTTGTAGCTGATCTGGGCGCAGAACTGATTGTTGGGTCTGTACAGAAGAGCATTGACGAAGGAAAGGTTCAGGAAGAAACTGGATTTAATGCAAGTAGGAACGCGCTTCAAACGGTTACGCTACTGGACACTATTGAAGAACATAAGTTTGACGCTGCAATGGGTGGTGCCAGAAGAGACGAAGAGAAGGCGAGAGCCAAGGAGCGTTTCTTCTCACATCGTGACGACTTCGGGCAGTGGGATCCGAAGAACCAGCGACCAGAGCTTTGGAATCTGTTCAATGGCAAGAAGAATTACGGAGAACATTTCCGTGTGTTCCCGATTTCCAATTGGACAGAGATGGATGTCTGGCAGTACATTCTTCACGAAAACATTGAGCTACCATCATTGTACTTCGCACATCAACGAGACGTGTTCTTCAGAGATGGTTCCTGGCTGGATGTAAATGAAGTAATTGAAAGAAGAGATACAGAAGTCCCTGAATCAAAGCTGGTACGGTTCAGAACCATCGGGGATATGACCTGTACAGGTGCCGTAGAATCTGACGCTGCAACCATCGAAGACATTGTTCAGGAAGTGGCAGCTTCCAGAACAACGGAAAGAGGCACCAGAGCAGATGATAAACGATCTGAAGCAGCTATGGAGGATCGCAAAAAACAAGGTTATTTCTAGATCATGAGCACAGAAGGATATTTAGATATGGAACTACTGCGCTTCACAACAGCGGGTAGTGTAGACGATGGCAAGAGCACATTGATCGGAAGACTTTTGTACGATTCAAAATCCATCTTTCAGGACCAATACGAAGCCATTGAAGAAAGCAGCAAGCGAAAAGGAGACGAGCATGTGAACCTTGCATTGCTTACTGACGGATTGCGGGCTGAACGCGAGCAGGGTATCACCATTGATGTTGCATATAGGTATTTCGCAACGCCAAAGCGTAAGTTCATTATTGCTGATACGCCTGGACATATTCAGTACACCAGAAACATGGTTACGGGGGCATCAACTGCCAACCTCGCGATCATTCTTGTTGATGCACGACACGGATTGGTTGAGCAAACCTGTCGTCACTCGTTTATCGCTTCGCTACTTGGAATACCTCACGTAGCATACTGTATCAATAAGATGGACCTTGTTGATTACGATCAGGATACATTCGAAAAGATCAAAGACCAGATCGAAGGTTTTGCATCTAAGCTTGACGTGCAGGATGTAAGGTTTATTCCAATTAGCGCACTGTATGGTGACAATGTGGTTAACAGATCGGAAAAAATGGGTTGGTATGAAGGCCCAACTCTTCTTTATCATTTGGAGAATGTTCACATCGGAAGTGATCACAACCATATTGATTGCAGATTCCCGGTTCAATATGTGATCCGACCACAGAGTACTGAGCACCATGATTACCGTGGCTATGCCGGAAGAATTGCAGGCGGAATCTTCAAGCCAGGAGATGATGTAGTGGTATTGCCTTCGGGTTTGGGGTCTAAAATCAAGAGCATCGACACCTTGAACGGGCCTGTGGATGAAGCCTTCGCCCCGATGTCGGTTACGTTGACTCTTGAGGATGATATTGACATTTCACGTGGAGATATGATCGTTCGTGAGAACAATCAGCCTGAATCCGAACAGGATGTAGACATCATGGTTTGCTGGATGAACGAGAAGCCACTTGCAGAAAGGGGTAAATATGCGATCATGCATACCAGCAATGACGCACGTTGCATGGTGAAGGAAGTGAAGTACAAAGTAGACATCAACAACCTACATCGCATTGAAGACGACAAGGTTGTGAAGATGAATGATATTGCGCGGGTAACTTTGAGAACTACCAAGCCTTTGCTTTACGACAGATACTCAAGGAACCGTGCTACGGGAAGCGTTATTCTTGTAGATGAAAGCACCAACGAAACTGTTGGTGCCGGTATGATCATCTGATTTGAATTAGGGCTTACCTGGTTTGACCGTCATTCTTCTGAATGGCGATGTTTCGGCTTGCTCTGTTTTGTTTCCTGTTGATTTGACGTCTTTCTGCACGAGTTACCGTGCCGTCTGCTTTAGCCCGTCTTTTCGTTCGATTGATATGGCGTTGTTGCGCCTGAAGTCCCACTGCTTCTTTCTTCGTTAAGTCTCCATTCTTTACTCCGTGATGGATTCGGGCTTGCTGATTGACCTGCCTTTTTGTTGCCCTAGGTGTTCTTGTTTGTGCATCTGCATCATTTGACGCGAATACAAAACCTGTAACTATTAATAGTGGAAGAATTAGCTTTTTCATGTCTATTGTTCGTTTGGTTATGTTCTTTAGACTCGAACAAAGCCCTAGGGTTTAAAAAAGGCCCACAAAAATTGCAGGCCCCACTATTATGTATGAAAAGCTAGTTACCGCAACTTAAATGAGATGGGTAGATTGTAACGCACGTTTACATTCTTGCCTTGTTGCATGCCTGGATTGAACTTTGGGAACGACTTCACCATTCTCACGGCTTCTTTATCCAATTGCTTGCCTCCAGCAACCCCTTTCAGAACTTCAACTCGCGCGATGTCTCCTTTCTTGTCTACCACGAATGAAACGAATACCGTTCCTTCTACTCCTGCTTCTTTCATCATTTGAGGGTACTTCTGCACTTTACCTAAATGCTGATACATCTTCTGTTGAGTACAAGTAGCACGTTTGCCTTCGTCCATGATACCTTCACATCCAGGAAGGGTTGGCATGTGTTGAACAGAGATATAATCTGTATTGTCTTCCACCTCAGGCTCGGGTTCAACATAGAACGGCACGGTATCTTCAAAGAATGTAATGGTTGTTGTATCCTCATCAGAGTCATTATCCACAATCTTGATTTCCTCTGTAACATTAATTCTTACAGGTGGTTTTGTTTCAGGTTTTTGAACCGTAATGGGCACAAGTTCATCATCGATATCTTCAATATTGATCATTCCAAGATCAGCGAAATCTGTCGGGAAAGATTTCCATTCGAAGGAGATGAGCGAAACTGATAGTGCTATTACAGCCCCTAAAAGAAGGAAGGATTTTCTTTTCGACTCAAGTTCTGAGCGTTCTGATTTCTTGTTCATGCGTTCTAGGTTTTACATTGAGATGTAACACCTAATTGCAATCCATAAATCTACCTGAGGATAAAAGAGATGGGTACCGTTCGTTTGAATCGAACTGGTTGTCCTTGCTGCGTGGCAGGAACAAATCTGGGCAGTGATCTTACCATGCGCACCGCTTCCTTCTCCAACATTGTTCCATCCTTGATTTTACTTTTTGGTGTGGCTGAAATAACCTTCCCGTGCTCGTCAATCACAAATTCAACGTACACCGTGCCGGTTACTTTTCGCTTCTTCATTTCTGAAGGATACCGCTTGGTTTTGTTAAGGTGGGCGAAAATGCCTTCAGAGGTACACTGTCTTCGCTCCATTTCCTTAACCAGATCCTTGCACATCATCATACATGGTTCCTTCTCCACAGTCACCAGCGTTTTTGGCTTAACCGGAGGATCTGGCTCTTCGATCTCAAACGTATCTATAACAAACGTATCGGATGGATTAATGTAAGGATCAGGATTCTCTATGACCACTTTAGGGTCCGGATCACCGATATTGAGAATCTCATTGTTCTCAGATGGCGGTGGCATTTCCTGTTGCGGCTGTTTGGTAACAACGATTGGAATAATCTCATGCTCATAATCTGTAAGTACAACTTCACCCAAGTTGTTGGCTCCGCCACCGAATGTTTTCCATTCGAAAATGATGAGCGTTGCAGCAGCTACCAGAACAATTCCAAGAAAGAACCTGGTCATTCCCCGCTTACTGCTATTTTCCGGATTTCTCATATAAAACAAAGCCCTCCCAGTACGGGAAGGCTTTCAATGTGTTCAATTGCTTTGACTACTGGAGTTTGAAAATAATAGGCAGGTTGTATCGGATCTTCACCGCTTTACCTTGCTGTGTACCAGGCTTGAACTTTGGAAGTGAGCTTACCATTCTCACGGCTTCCTTATCAAGTGCCTTACCTCCGGCAACACCTTTCATTACTTCAACGTCAGTTACTTTTCCTTTTTTGTCTACCACGAAGGTTACGAAAACACGTCCTTCCACACCAGCCTCCTTCATCATTTGAGGGTACTTCTGCACCTTACCCAAATGCTGGTACATCTTCTGCTGTGTACACATGTCTCTTTTCATCTTGTTGGTAATGCCTTCGCACCCCGGAAGGGTTGGCATGTTCTCAACACTAACAAAGATCTGCTCTTCTGCCGCTTCTTCTTCCTCTTCGTAAGTTTCTTCGATTGCAGTTTCTTCGTCTGCTTCGGTATCCTCCATATCAAAATCCTCAACTTCCTCTTCGTCTTCTACAATTTCAATCTCCTCAGGTGGAGCAGGTGGAGGTGGTGGAGGTGGTGGAGGTTGGTTTTGTTCTGTGATAGGAATGATCTCATCCTCTATTTCAACATCACCAAGATTACCAAGAGATGCAAGGGTTTCATCGAAGCTCTTCCATTCAAAAGCTACGAGCATTCCCCCTACAGCGATGATCAATCCGATCATCAAGAACATCGATTTGTTCTTCTCAAGATCTGCGTGTGGGTTCTTTTTAACCTCCATAATTAACGCGTTTAAGGTTTAAAAATAAGAAAATGACACGATCTGTGCGCGCAATTCCCCAGATGTTTCATTAACGGTTGTTTTTTCTGGAATCGTATACATAGCCTATGATTCCGCCAACCACACATCCAAGAGAATTTGCGGTAAAATCGTACCAATCTCCGTTTCTAAGAATAAAGATGTATTCCTGCCCCAATTCCATAAAACTTCCATACAGTATTCCTGTGACGACAGAAAAGAACAATGCAGCACCTTTCGCAACTCTTCTAATGCGACACCACAGAAACAGCAGCAGGGCCAGAGGAGCGTAGATTCCTACGTGAACGAGTTTATCAAATCCGAAGAACGGTTCTGGCGGCAACCCGCTACCCGGATAGCCACTGAGGATCAAAATGGTCAACGCCCATACAACGGTTATACCAGGCACATACTTCATAGCACAAAAAAACCCTTTCGAAATCGAAAGGGTTCACTTATTGAGGGTTCTTATTATCCAATCAATTCCTGGTACTGATCAGCTGACAGTAGTCCATCAACCTCTCCAGCATCAGAAAGCTTCACTTTGATCATCCACCCGTCTCCGTATGGATCTTCATTCACTTTCTCAGGAGCTCCTTCAAGATCGCCATTAACGGCAACCACCTCTCCACTGATCGGCATGAACAGATCAGAAACAGTCTTCACTGCTTCAACGGTTCCAAAAACTTCTTCGCCACCAAGCGTTTCGCCTTCAGTCTCAATTTCTACATATACAATGTCTCCCAGCTCACCCTGAGCAAAGTCTGTGATGCCAATCGTTGCCTCATCACCTTCTACACGAATCCATTCATGATCCTTCGTGTACTTCAATTCCGCAGGAATATTCATAGTTGCGCGTTTAGAATTTGCTCTAAAATAGGAAATTCCGTTACCTGATAAAACTGTTCTGAAACAATTACTGAGAAAGGGTAAATCTCAGACTTACACCCGCATTGGTGTTACCCGTTGTAAAGGATTGCGAAGTCTTCGGTTTTGTAAGTACGCGGTCGAAATACGCCTGGATGTTCAGCGCCTTACTGATTCTGTAATCTGCAGTAAGCTTCAATGACCAAACCTTCTGTCCAGCAGTAATCTGGTTCTCATTGTTCTCAATCAATCTGATGATCGTTACGTTGTCTCGCAATGAGAAGTCAGCCTTGATGTCAAGATCAGAAATGATATCCCTCTTGTTAGGCCCACCTTTGAAAGGTAGTTTAACTTTTGGCACACGGTAGCCAAAGCCAACAATGTACTCTTCGCCTTTCACCAAAGTAATTTGGTTATTAGCCAATTGAAGCGCAACATTTCGATCCCTTCTCACTTCAACCTTGGTTGACAGGTTGTTCTTCTTCCACTTCATATCTACGTTCACCAGAGGTGAGAACTGCTCAGAGATGGATACAGTTGCAATTTGCTGGGCCGGAATGAAATTGTTGTTGTCATCTCTTGCGAACTCCCCTGTAGCATCTGAATTATGCGACAGATTCGAAACGAATGAACTCACATTGTACGTACCACGATACGCGTGAGAAATGGTAACCGATCTGAACCATTTCCTGAACAGTTTGATCTTACCTAATCCATTGTACGTTACCCTCCAGTTCGGCATTGGCAACCTACTCCTGATTGAAGAAAGTGTGAACGTACTGGCATCCTGACCTGAATAACCAGCAAGGAAAGAGTTGATCAATACATCCTGATGCGTTTCACCATAACCATCTGCGTAACCTCCGGAGGATGTGCCGCTGGAATGGCCATTCTTCTCTCCAAGTCTTTGTGAGATAATTGACCTGTTAGAAAGGAATTGATCAAACACCGGAGATGTATGATCCTTACCTCTGTCTACATTAATGAATGCGGTATTCCACCCTATGAAGGATACGCTGGAATTACCTGTTAGTGCAGGTGCGTTTGAAAAATCAAACATCTGCGTTGTGTCATTGAAGAAGAATGGTTGGATGAAATTCTGCGCGTAGTTCTTCGAAATGTTCAGATCTATTCGCATATCCTTAAATGGCTTCAAGTTCATGCGGCCTGTTAAATTCTCCGTCTCTGTGGTAGAGAAATTATTCACCAGTGTTCCATTTCTCGAAAGCCAGTTATTCGCTGCGAAATTTGGAAGGTAGTTCCTGTCTTGCGTGCCTATAATGAAGGGGAATGTTGGTGCATTAAACCCGGCCTCATATCCCATGAGATAAGTGTCATAGCGGTAGCCCGGCAATAGTGTTCCCTTGTTATTGGTGTAATTCACCGATATGTTCTTCACACTCAACAACAATCTGGTAAGATCATCTTGAGGACGCCACTTATCCTTATTAGTCTTCTCCTTTCCCTTATACAGATCTTTCTTCTTGGCTTCAGCTTCGCGCTTCTTACAATCTTCGAGTGTGAGTGATTTCGGATCAACCTTCTTCGGAATCTTCACAAGCTTTTTAGGTCCTTTGATGTAGAACCCGTTGCTGCCCTTCATGACCTGGTAGTTCTTATCCTTAGGGAATTTCTTAACCACCTTATCCTTTTTCTTTTTGGGCTTACGCGGCTTCCTAAAGGATTGAACCTGTTTGAAGTAATCAACCTTGTTATAAAGTCCGGTAAAGTTTAGCTGGGTGGTAAACGAAGTTCCATTGGAGTTCTGAATTGTATGACCCAACGTATCTGCTCCCACAGGTGCGCGTTTCCAATCGTATGTACCGCTGTATTTCGCACTTGCGGTGATCCAATTAAGCAACGGAATCTTCTTCAATGGCAAAGAGTAATTCACATTGAAGCCATGGCGATAGTTGGTGTTCAGTCCGAAATCACGGAGGCTGGTGGTTACGGTATCCTTCCACTGATCCCAAAGTTCAGGATCGCGTTTGTCAACCCTACCTGATTGCTGCTGTGTTTCTTCAACCACCGCGTTGTTGGTAGCATTGAAATCAAACTTCAGAGACTTGGTAATGTCGTACCTGAAAGAATATATCCTGTTCCAGTAGAACGACTTCTGGAAGAACTCAGGCATTTTGAAATCAAAGCCCGTGTTATTTCTCGACTGCCTTTCGGAATACAGTCTATCGAACTGCGTCTGGAAGGAAATCTGCTTAGGCAAGTAATACAGATTGAAGTCTTTAACAAGCTTCCAACCCTTCTTCTTGAATGCGTTCATCTTCTTGAACGGAGTCCACGGTTTCGCACTGGAAGTATAATTGTAAGCCAATCCACCTTTGTAGGTACGTTGCGAGTTCTTTTCTGTGTTTACATCACGCTGAATGGTCTCACTGTAAGCATAGGTCAGCGATATATTCTGCGGATCATAGATGTGAGATTTTGTTTGCTTTGGCCCTTTCTGAAGCCTGACATTGGTGAAGTTGATACTCCTCCGCTTGGTATAATTCTCACTTCTTACCACCACCGAATCGCGCGACTCCGGGTTGTTTTTGTGAACGTCTACAGCTTCTTTCCATTCAAGATCAGGATCCAAAGGATTCCACCTTGGTCTCACCCACTGTTCGGATGTACCGTAATACATCGGGATACTCAACCTGACCTCCTCCGGGAGGAGTTTCCCCAGATCGATGTTCGTGGATAAGTCGTATTGGGAACGCGTTTCTTGTTGTCGCTCGTTTACTTTCTTTTCAATACTTCCAAAACCAGGCGTACTGTAATTACCAGCAAGGTTAATGACTCCCAGATCTGCCACGTTCAACGTGGCCCTACCAGTGGTCGCCCACCCTCCCTTGTTATCGAACGAGCCAAGCCTCATTTCATTCACCCACATTTCCGCACACTTGGGCAGACCATCATCTGATGGATTGGAAGGATCAGCCTTCGGGTTTTTGATTCCGAGCATAACAACCTCAACCTCGGCAAGGTTAGGATTACCTTTTACCCGTATGGTTCGATTCCCCTGAGCTATGGCATATGGTTTCAGAATCGAGACCGCGGAATTGGTCAACATCTCTGTATTCCGAAGTTTTTTCACCTCCTTCAAACTGTCGAACAGGAGACTCATGTTGTTCTCCTCCGGCCAAACCACAAACTGGTCCGGATTGTTTTCGGCATCGGTATTGTAATTACCGGCCGGTGTAACCTTGAGGGGTATCTCGTATTCGTAATAGTTATTATTAAAGTCTGTCCCCAGCCGTATGACAAAGGAGAGATCTCCGTCATTGAGGGTCCCCTCCACTCCATGTATGTGTGAGAATAGCTTTAACCTCTTGTACTGCCTAATATCGAGATTCAGTGCCCGGAACGATGCCCGCATATCTCCATCCTGAAGGTTACAAACATTGAGCAGTAGCGCTTGCTCGTTCAACTGACGAATGGTACCAAAACTGTTCTGCGGATCAATTTCTCTTTGGATGCCAGGAGGAATCACATAGTTTACTGGTTTCTTGCTACTGTTCTCTTCAACGTTCACAGCGGCTACATCAAATACTGTTTCGTCTTCATCACCCCCAATGTACAGGCCTGGCTCAAGAAGAGATCCTGTGTACTTTCTCCACTCTCCCCTAACGAGATCAAGTCTTGCAAATCGGAGAATAACCGGCTTGTTCCACCCGTGAACAAACATCCTCATGAAACGAATGGACTTGAAGTCGGTGATGTTACCAAACACATTGTCGGGCTTTCTGATTGGAATCTTGAACTGGTACCAGTAGACCTGTTTTGTACCGTTAGGCGTGGTTACATCCCTGCTTACCACATCCGTAATGTAGTTGTTACCCACGTTGTTTGGGTTCACATCTGCTGGTGTCATTTTTACACGGTACTGGTAGTACTGCTCGTTCTGATCAAGGTTGTTGTTCAGGTTAATGTCTTCAATGTTCGGTAGGGTAGTTGAAGCGGTTGGGTAAGTCTCGGGCGACTGCTCATCCGTAGGTGAGTTACCCTCCAATCCATTGTATTTCTTGTAGCGCTCCAGAATGTCAAGCGCCTGGTTATCATAGTCAGAACCCCTATAGTAGTGATAGTTATCCGAAGATGGATCTGCACTCAAGGTATTGTATGCATTGGCACTTAGGTAACTTGAAGCTGACGACAGATAGTTAGCAAAAAATGCCTGCTCTTCTGTATCCCTGAATCCATCGAGGCCCACATCCTGGAAGGGTCTTGTTGCCGGGTCGTTATCGAATGCATTTACCACCGACTGCAGATCCGGCACCCTACCCCACTTGGTATAGTTGGTTCCCGAAAGGTCTTGCGCGTCTGTTGCATTGTTTGGAAATCCGTTTTCAAAGGCCTTCTTACCATCACGAAGGATATCCTCTGATATATTACCCAGGTTGAAGTAAAGGTCTCCACCAGAATGGTTGGGGTCACCATCTTCATCGTCAAAAGGATCCATCATCCAGAACTGAATGAACTCGATGTTTGATGACTCGAAGTCCGTAGTCTCAATGTTCCGCATGATACCACCCCATCTGGTAGCAGGTGCAAGCAGATTACCTGTGGTAGGATCCACACCTGCTGACACAGTAGATGGCTGAAGGTCGTAGTTATACGGTCCCCTTTCTTCGGGATAGTAAGCCAAATCAAGAACTGGTAGATTGGTAATAATGTTGTTTACAGGTGTTCTGTTCGGGAACACTTCTGTTTCAAGTACCTCCCGCATGTAGTGGTTCGACTTGATGTCTGGATCATTCTTGATATGATCTGGTGTTCTACTGTCGTCTCTGAAGAACAACGGGTCAATGATGTACCAAGCTAGTTTCGCCCTGTTATAGCCAAACGGAACCGAATCAATCAGGTTGCCCTCAGGGAAAAGTCCTGGTTGGTTCTGCGGAGTACTGGCCAAAACCCATTTGGTAATTGCCTTGATATCAATGACGGACTGTGAACCTTCAAAATCATCGATGTAGGCGTTACCATCTTTCGTAATCGCTCTTGAGTTACCTGGGATCAGGTGCGCAAATTCTCCAGTAACGGTAAGCGTAGACTTGGCTTTTGTAGAATAGAATGGAAGTTTGTCTACGATACGTGTCACCATTGGCATATCACGCGTGTATGTTCCATCAACTCCCCAAATGGTATTGGAAACCGGTTCGTTACCAATATTAATTTTTCTGGTCAACGGACGTTCGGTAAGGTTGAGAATCGTTCCACCGAAGGTGAGGTTCTCATCTACCTTGTAATCGAATCTGGAACCGATCAGCGATTTCGATTGAATGGCAAACAAGGAGTTGTTCTGTAGGGATATCTTAATGGGTTGGCCAGATTGAAGAATACCATCGTTGATAATCTTCACACGCCCCAGGTTATAATCAACCGTGTAATCTGCATTCTCTGTTAGCTGCCTGCCACCTGCAGTTACAGTAACCGATCCCTCAGGAATGTTGAATGCTCCAAGGTTAATATCGGACGTTGATGCAGACAGGTACTGACCTTTAATGGTGAACCGGTTCTTGGTTGCATCCTGCATTGCCAGAGTTTGCGTGGTTGTATAAAGCGAATCGAATGCGAATTTATCCGCAATGGCTGCTTCAGATGCGGGGAACCTGCCCCGCAGATATCCACCGAAGGGTTCCAGTACGGGGAAGTAAATCCTACCGTTTTGCGGGTTGATCGTAACGCCCTGGATGTAATCAAAAACTCCATCCGCGCCAGGTGAGTTGATCTGATTGATTCTGTCCAGACCTACCACATTGATCAACGGTCTGTTCTTCACCGAACCCTCTGGAAGGAAGGGAATAGAGTATCCTGTCTCTGCATTTAGGTACCAAATCTCAAGGATAAAGTCTTGCTTGCTAATGTTATATGCGCCAAGCGAATAAACGTTCTTCATCATCAGGTCCCAAATCGGTACTTGCGTATTCAGATTGGTTCCCTTCAATAATTTCACGTGCAGTGCTTCAGGTGCCGTTACTCCATCAGTTGAGAATTCACCCACCTGATAGGTTCTTCCGTCTAACGTAAACTGGAATGCTACACCTAGCACCTGGTCGTTCTGCAGCGAAGTATTCAATGAGATATATCCCAGCTGAGTGTTGACTGTATACTCCGAAGGATCCAGCATGATGGCGTTCTCTACCACCTCAAAATCCGTGGCTATCTGATAACCGTTGTTGGTTAGATTGATGTTTGCATCCGCCAGCGTTCTAAAGCTTCCGGGATACCCCCCGTTCATGTTGGCGTAGAGGTTGTTCGACTCGTTGTTGGGCACAAACTTTCCGGTAGATGTTACACCCGGATTATAAATGTGGTTGGGGTTGCCCTCTCCAAGGTCTTGCAGCGCGACAACGTTTCTTGTATTAAGTGTATTGAAGTTTGTGTTGGTCTTCCACACTTCCACTCTTGTGATGGTTACCCTTGAGCTGATCAACGGAGCATTCTGCAAATACTCTTCGTAATGATCGCGGAAATACTGCGCAAGGAAGAAGTGCTTGTTCGCCTCGTACTCTGCTCCGGCCTTCTCGAATTTGGTGATCTGTGCCCCGCCAGTTACTTCGATCTCTTTCTTTTCTCCTTTTTCCTGAGAAAGAACAGTCGTCATCTCCAGCCTTCCGAATTTCAATTTGGTCTTGATACCGAACAGCGTTTGACTACCGGTGATCAAAGAACCCTTGAGTGGCAACTGTACGTTACCCGCACTGATTTCTTGAATGACCTCATCTTCAAATCCCTTATAATCCAGATTGGTTTGGTTCTCAAAGTCGAACGTGGCCTTGGTGTTATAATTCATGTTGAGCTTCAGCTTCTCCCCGATATTGCCGATCACGTTCAGCTGAATTCTTTCATCGAAATCAAACGTAGCATTCCTTCTTTGTCGCTCTGGAAGAATGGGGTTGTCTCTACGGGAAACATTGACGCCAAATTTCAGTTCGGCTGTACCCTGAGGTCGGATATCGATCCTATCTCCACCAAAGATGGATTGGAAGGCCTTACTGTTCACTTTAAGTGAAGGAGCGAATCCACCACCATCTCCCTTCTCCATACTGGCCTCTTCATTCTTCTGCTTCCAGTAGTCGTTCATGGACTTCTTTCTTTCGTACTCGAGGTACTCTTCGAAAGACATGATACGTGGATATCGGTACCATCGATCTCCAATTTTCCGGTAAACGGTATAGGTATCCGTATCGGGGTCGTACTCGACCTTTTCCTTGATGTCGTTGGGATCTTTAAGGAACATACCACCAAATTCTCCATCCTTGAATGGATACTTCAACGTGGTATCTTTCTTCTGTGCTGCGAGTTCGGACGGAAGCAAGACCGCTAACGTCAGAAGACAGGTGAAGACCGCTAACCCATATTTTAGATTAAACTTCAACAGTGCGATTACAGGTTCCTCAGTGCGTGCTTCACCAATTCTTCCACCGGCAATTCACTTCCGGTTTCCTGAATGGTTTTCTGAAGGGCTTTTTCCGCAACATTTTTGGCAAAGCCCAACATGGTCAATGCAGATAACGCTTCTTGTGCATTGGTATTGTGTGATGGTGAAATTTGTTCACCGCCAACAACCAATTTCGGCATTTTATCCTTTAGGTCAACTATTATTCTTTCTGCGGTCTTTCCACCTATTCCTTTGATCGATTTGAGCAAATTAACGTCCTCAGAACCGATGGCTGTAGCCACCTCTTCAACCTTCAATGAAGACAAAATCATGAGTGCCGTATTCGCACCAACTCCGTTCACTGAAATCAGCAGCAAGAACATGTCTCGCTCCACCTTATCTGCAAATCCAAACAGCAAGTGTGCATCTTCCCGAACAACCAAGTGCGTGTATAGATGAACAGATTCATCCTTCAATTCACTGTACGTATTCAAGCTCACCTTTACTTCATAGCCAACACCGTTGCATTCAATGACAACGCTTGTCACATTCTTTTCAACCAGTCTGCCTTTGAGGTGTGCTATCATTGGATTCGAGTTTGGACATCGGCTACCGCGATGGTGATCATATTTACTATTTCCCTTACAGAACTACCGATCTGAAGAATGTGCACGGGCTTTTTCATTCCTAAAAGGATAGGGCCAACAGCTTCGGCATCGCTCATTTCCTGAACCAGTTTGTAGGCGATATTGCCTGAAGCCAGGTTTGGAAAAATCAACGTATTTGTCTTCTTCCTTGCAAGTTCAGAGAATGGGTAAATCTCGTTGAGCAATGATGCGTTGAGCGCAAAATTTGCCTGCACCTCGCCATCCACTACCAAATCCGGATGCTGCTCATGCAACAGTTCAACAGCCTCCTTCATCTTCACCGCATCATCGCCCTCAGCAGAACCAAAATTGGAGTAGCTCAATAACGCCACGCGAGGGTTCACAGTGAACCGCTGCACGATCTTGGCGGTTAGCGCTGCAATATCTGCTATCTCCTGGGCATTCGGGTTCATGTTTACTGTAGTGTCTGCAAAGAAGTACGGCCCCTGCTTGGTAAACATGATGTACATCCCAGCAATCTTATTCACACCATCATCCCTACCAATTACATGTAGTGCCGGTCGGATTGTATCTGCGTAATTTCTTGTTAGTCCGGATATCAGCGCGTCTGCATGGCCATGCTCTACCATAGCTGCACCGAAGTAATTCCGTTCCCGCATGATCTTTAATGCCTCCCGCTTTGTCCAACCTTTTCTGCTACGCTCGGCAAAGAGTGCTTCTCCAAATTCCTCTCTTCGTTTGGTTTCTGCTTTGCTTCTAGGGTCAATGATCTCAGCCCCATTGATGTCCAATCCATTCTCTTCGCACAGTTTCTGAATGCGTTCAGTGTTACCCAACAGGATAGGATTGCAGATACCCTCATCCATGGCGATCTGTGCCGCTTTGAGAATCTTGTAAGAATCCGCTTCGGCAAAAACCACTTTCTTCGGATCTTTCTTGGCTCTCTGCGTAATGCTCTTCATCAGCTTATTGTCAAGCCCCAATCGCTTGGACAGTTCTTCCACGTACCGGTCCCATCTTTCAATTTTCTTTCTGGCCACGCCAGATTTGATTGCAGCCTTTGCCACTGCCGGAGCCACAGTTGTGATCAACCTTGGGTCAAGAGGTTTAGGTATGATAAAGTCTCTGCCAAATTGAATGTTCCGCTCGTGGTATGCTTCGTTCACCACTTCTGGAACAGGTTCCTTGGCCAGCTGAGCGATGGCTTTGGTAGCTGCCAGTTTCATCTCCTCGTTGATGGTGGTTGCCCGAACATCCAATGCCCCCCGGAAGATGAAGGGGAATCCAAGCACATTGTTTACCTGATTGGGCTGGTCTGATCTTCCCGTTGCAACGATCACATCCTTCCGTGCAGCAAGAGCATCTTTGTACGTGATCTCAGGGTCAGGATTTGCCAACGCGAAAACAATTGGGTTATCTGACATGGACTTCACCATGGCCTTGGTTACCACCCCTCCTTTCGAGAGACCAAGGAATACATCGGCTTCCTTCATTGCTTCCTTCAAGGTCCGTTCCTCTCTGGATGTTGCGAAACTCTTCTTCTGCTTATTAAGATCCTCCCGGTCTTTGGAAATAACACCTTTGCTGTCCAGCATCACAAGGTTGGACTTCTTAACGCCCAGGCTCAGAAAATGACGTGCACAACTCATGGCAGCCGCTCCTGCTCCGTTCACTACTACCTTAACCTTACCTATCTTCTTAGCAGCCAACTCCAGTGCGTTTAGCAGTGCCGCGCCTGAGATGATAGCCGTGCCATGCTGATCATCGTGCATAACCGGTATATCCAGTTCCTCTCGTAGCCTGTCTTCGATCTCAAAACACTCTGGAGCCTTGATGTCTTCCAGATTGATTCCTCCGAAGGTGGGTGAGATAGCCTTTACTGTTTGTACGAACTGATCAACATTACTGGCATCAACTTCGATATCAAACACATCAATGTCTGCAAATATCTTGAAGAGCAGTGCCTTCCCTTCCATTACCGGTTTCGCTGCCTGTGGACCGATATTACCCAGACCTAAAACTGCTGTTCCGTTTGAAATAACCGCTACAAGATTTCCTTTGGAAGTATACTTGTATATCTCTGCCTCATCCCCAGCAATTTCGAGACAAGGTTGAGCCACTCCCGGTGAGTATGCCAACGATAAATCTCTTTGGGAAGAGTATGGTTTTGTTGGGTTGATTTCGATCTTACCCGGTCTCCCTTGAGCGTGGTAATCCAACGCCTCTAATTCCTTTCTGCTTTTGCCCATTCTATACGGGTTTCATGAGCGAATAAAAGTAACAATATTGACCCAGTAATTGAAATAACTTGTCGGGCTATGGAAAATAACGGATATTTAGAAAAATCAAGGGTTACAGGTGAAACGGGTGTTGGTTTTTACGGGTGCTGGAGTGAGTGCAGAAAGTGGGCTCAAAACCTTCCGTGATCATGACGGCCTCTGGGAGAATTACAAGGTCACAGAAGTGGCTACTCCCGAAGCCTGGAAGAACAACCCGAAACTGGTGCTGGATTTCTACAATATGCGTAGAAAGCAGCTGGTCAAATCCAAGCCGAATGAGGCCCACAAGATCATTGCCCAGCTTGAGAAACACTTCGAGGTTCAAATAGTTACCCAGAATATAGACGACCTTCATGAAAGAGCTGGCTCTTCAAACATCCTTCACTTGCACGGTGAGTTGATGAAAGCACAAAGTTCTCGTGACGAAAGCATGGTTGTAGATATCAAGGGATGGAAACTAGGCATTGGTGATAGGGGGCCAGACGATGCGCAGTTACGACCCCACGTTGTGTGGTTTGGGGAAGCTGTGCCCAACATGCCCATCGCCTACAAGATGCTAGATGATGTTGACCTGCTGGTTATCGTTGGAACCTCGCTGAGCGTTTATCCTGCCGCTGGCATCGTTGATTTTGCAGCACCTGGCATGCCTAAGTTTCTTGTAGATCCTAACGATGTGCATGTAACAGATATACAGAACCTTACCTTCATCAAAGAAAAAGCCAGCTCCGGTATGCGAAAGCTGGCTGATAAACTTATTGCAGAATACGCCTAGTGCGTAATTAATAGTTTTCCCTGCGGTTGATCTATACCGTCTAGCACCAAAGAATAGAAGTGTACACCAGATTTCAGCTCACTCGTGTCAAATGATTGCGTACCCGTAAGATCATTGATCTTTATTTCCTTGGCCACCCTGCCGGTTATATCCTTGATCCTCAGCAATGCCGATCTGTGCTTTCGCTTTAGCTCATACTGAACACTTACAGTGTTTATGGCCGGATTCGGATAACACACTGCTCTGCTTCCATTGTGATTCAATTCCTGTAATCCCACTGCCCAGGCACATGCGATAATGTCACATGAAGAGCTGTCTGCCGGATCCCATTCATCCCAAAAGCGAACATGGTAACACTCGCATCCGCTTAACCCTTGCGGAGTGATCTCCAGGTAACATGCGTTGGGGTTACTGGAATCACCGGGAGCAAGGACTACAAAGTCTTGAGGGAAGTTAGCTACGGGAGTGGCACCACTTGTGAAATCGTTGCATGTGAAACCAAAACACATAGAGTTGTTCATACCACTCACAAAACAATGCTCCTTCCTTTCAGCTCTGATCTTGACGGTATCTTGTCCGATATTGTGCAGACGCAAATAAGCAGGGTGCTTCATACCAACGGTTGGCGGGCCACCCACCCACATGGTATCACCTGTGATATCCACTCCTGTATCACGAACTTTGATCTGAATACTTTGGGCATTCATGGTGCTCGCCAGCATCGCTGAAGCCATTACCAATACTATTCCGAATAATCTCATAGCCGCTATTTAACAAGAAAGCCAGCACAAATGCGCTGGCTTTCAATTCATTTAGTTGCGATTAATGCGTAACCACAAATTTCTTAGTCGACTTTGTTTCACCATCCACCACAAGTGAGTAGAAGTGAACTCCCGCAGGAACATCGGCAACAGAAATTGCTGTGTTTCCTCTAATGTTTGTAAGTGGTACTTCCTTCACCACTTTACCAACCATATCGAGAATCTTAACCGATGCGCTTTTGTTCATGCCCACCACATTGTAAGCAACGTTGATCACGTCCTTCGCAGGATTAGGCGAAGCAACGATTCCGTTTGCGTTGGCTGACAATTCATCAAGTCCAGTTGCCCATGCACATGCATTAACAACCAGTGTAGAAGAATCTGCGGTGTTATTGGCATCCCAAAGTTTAACACGGTAAGACTCACATCCGGTATTGTTCTTAGGATATGTTTGGAGATAACACGTAAGGTTAGAATCTCCAGGTGCAAGGATCACCGAATCACCAGGGAAAGTGGCGACTGGATTAGATCCGCTTGGCCATGAATTACATGTAAAACCAAAGCACATGGAGTTGTCCATACCATTAACTATCTGAAGCTCCGTACGGATAGCCTTGATGATGATGGTTGTAGAACCAACGTTCTTCAAAACAAGGTATGCGTCAATTGTAGTTGCCGTTGGAGGTCCAGATACGCTATAGCTACCATTGGTAACATCTCCGTTATCTGATTTTCTAGTGATCTTGATGCTCTGGGCGATCAAGCCAACTGAGAATGTTGTTGCAAGTAAAAGTGTAAAGATCTTCCTCATAGACTCAATTTTCCCTAAAGTTACCTTAAATAATAAGGAGTTGTGAGCGGATTTAGGAGAATATTGAAATGCCAATTGAGAAGAACGCTGGATTACCCCACATTCTTGATTTGCTATCGCCCTTCCTGAATGCCACATCAGTATTGATCGGAAAGGGTATCAGACTGATCTTTAGGCTCTTGCACGAGTAGGGTTTCATTACAAGATTCCTAACTTCTCTTTTAGAGTGTATTTGAATAATATTGTTTGCCGATAAGTAGTTGTATTCCTCTGTACAAAGGGATTTACAGGAATCCAAGAATAGAAAAAATCCCAGCATTCTTAACGTGATCTTGTTCCTATATTTGATATGTCTATCTTAAGCAAGTTTTGGCCCTGTTTTTGATATACCAGAACAAAACAACAACTACACGATGAAAAAAGCTATTTACACAACGCTTCTGCTAACACTAATCTGCGGATTGTCATTCGGGCAGACTAAAAAGAAAATTCCAGCGGTAAACGTAAAAACCTTAAAAGGTGGAACGTTCAATACCAGCAAGATTGCCAATGATGGCAAACCTATAGTGATCAGCTTCTGGGCAACATGGTGTAGCCCATGTAAAAGGGAGCTTAATGCCATTGCTGAAGTGTATGAAGACTGGCAGGATGCAACAGGTGTAAAACTGATTGCCATGTCAATTGATGATGCGCGTAACATGGGTAAAGTTGCACCTTATGTGAACGGGCAAGATTGGGATTATGACGTTTACATTGATCCTAATGGAGATTTCAAAAGAGCGATGAACGTAAACAACGTTCCGCACACTTTCTTGATCAATGGCGCTGGTGAAATTGTATGGCAGCACAACTCGTATTCTCCTGGTGATGAAGAAGAGTTGCTGGAGCAGATCAAGAAGCTAAAGAAGTAAACCATATAGATGGAATCGTACAATAAGGTATTTAATGGGACTTTCAATAAGTCCCTTTTTTTTCTTGGGATGATGTTGGCCGGTGTTTATGTACAGGCTCAAATAGGGAAACAGCTTCAGCAGGGTAATATTTCGGGAAACGTTCAGCTGAACACCCAGTATTACATTACTGATAGTTTGATCGGAACGCAGGATGTTGCTGAAGACCTGCTATTTGACGGGTTTGCGAACCTCATCTACACGAATGGGAAAATAGAGGCCGGTCTTCGATACGAGAGTTACCAAAACGTAAGGCTAGGATTCCCAACGGGGTACAAGGGAAATGGAATACCTTACCGCTACGTTACCTACCGTGACGAGAAACTACAGATTACTGCGGGTAACTTCTACGAACAGTTCGGCACAGGAATGATCCTTAGAGCCTACGAAGAGCGTGGTCTGGGGTACGACAATGCCTTTGACGGATTTCGCTTACAATATTCTCCTTTGCAGGGCCTTACGCTGAAAGGTCTGGTTGGAAAGCAGAGGGTATACTTTGATTTGGGAGATGGGATCGTTCGTGCATTCGATGGCGAACTAAATGTGAATGATGCGATCAAATCGCTGAATGAAGCAAAAACCAGAATCATTCTTGGAGGTAGTTTCGTGAGTAAGTTCCAGGCGGATCAGAATACACTATATAATCTACCAGAGAACGTTGGCTCATGGGCTGGTCGGGCAAACATTATTTCTGGTGGATTCAACTTCATGGGTGAATACGTTTACAAGATTCCCGACCCCAGTAACGATAACCAATTTATCTATAAGGATGGTCATGCAGCCTTGCTTCAAGCCACCTACTCGACTAAAGGATTTGGACTCTCACTTGCTGCAAAACGTATAGACAATATGAGCTTCCGCTCAGACCGGGATGCTGGTGTAACTGATCTTCTGATCAATTACCTCCCTGCGCTTACCCGTCAGCATACCTACAATGTAATTGCAACGCTTTACCCTTACGCCACACAGCCCAATGGAGAAATTGGCTTTCAGGGCGAGCTGGTATACACGATCCCAAAGAAGTCTACCCTTGGCGGTAAGTACGGAACAAAGTTGCTCGTGAATTTTGGTAGCGCCAATAACATCGATACGGTGAAATTGAATGATGAGGCCACCACCCGAAAAGGATACAAATCAGACTTTTTCGAGATTGGAGAGAACTACTTCAACGATTTCAATGTAGAGCTCTACAAAAAGTTCTCAAAGAAATTCAAACTGAAAGCCACGTACGCCAACATCGCATATAACAAAAGGGTTATTGAGGGCAAACCAGAGTTGAACGACTCGTTCATGGTATTCATTGATGCCGCAATTCTAGATTTCACGTACAAGCTGAATAAGAAGAATGCGATCCGTACCGAGATACAGGGATTATGGACCAAAAGACAGTCTGATCAAGGACATTGGGCAACGGTGGTGGTTGAATACACTTATTCTCCTCACTGGGGTTTTGCGGTGATGGATCAGTACAACTATGGAAACAAGGATAAGAAGAAGCGTCTCCACTACCCGTTTGTATCGCTTACTTACACCAATAAGGCCACAAAATTCCTAATGAGTTATGGACGGCAACGAGCAGGACTGTTTTGTGTAGGTGGTATATGTAGGGTTGTTCCTTCATCCAATGGATTCCAATTAACAATGACGCACAGCTTCTAAATATTGAATTATGGGTAACTTTAATACTATGCAGACCAGACTCTTATTCGCAATCATTGCTGCATCAGCTGTAATTGGCAGTTCATCTTGCGATTACATTGAACACCCATTTCCTCAGGGCGGTGGTGGTCCAATTGACACTACGATAACGTATGACGATACTGTACTTTCTGCAGCGAACATCAGCTTCAGGAAAGCGATTGTAGAAGAGTTTACAGGGCAGGACTGTGCGAACTGTCCACTGGGCGCGGCAGAGGCCCTGCGCCTGGATACTGTGTATCAAGATTCTGTTACCATTGTGGCCATCCACTGTACAAACTTTGCTGTACCAAATTCAAAATACTCGGCTGACTTTAGAACCGATGCTGGAAATGCGTACGAAGCCCAATTCGGTGTATCCGGAATTCCACGTGGAATTGTAAATAGAATCAATGGGCAAGCACTGCAGGCACCTCCAAGCTGGGAGCCAGATGTAAAAACGGTGATTGCCAATGTGCCAATAGTTAGAGTTGATTTGATCAATGCGTTTGCAACTGCAGAAAAGAAACTGATCACTACGGTAAATACTGAATGGTTGAGCACCGGTGGTGCAAGTGGGTACAAAGTGGTATGCTACATTGTTGAAGACAGTGTGGCAAGCCCTCAAAATGTTTTTGGAACGAAAGACGAGAACTACATCCATCGCCATATGCTTAGAGGAACGCTCAATGGGGAGTGGGGAACCAACCTTCCATCTTCTGGTGTAGGTGAAACGGACTCACAACAGTTCACATTCGATTTCAGCACTGTTTCCTGGGATCTGAAGCACTGCGAGATTGTTGCGTACGTTTACGATATTGACACGTATGAAATTCTCCAGGTCACTGAAGCATATATCAAGAGCCACTAGAGCATTAGGTCTTGCGCTAGGCCTTCTTACTTCTTTCACAGTCCTTGGACAGGATCAATTCTTTAATGTAGGAGGAGGAATTGCCTTAACAGCTTCCCAGATTCATGGTGATGGTTATGGCGGATATCGAAAACCTGGCGTACAACTGGGGCTGTTCGTTAACCGGAACATCAACAAGAAGTTGTCTTTTGAATTTGAATTAAACTATTCTCAACGAGGCAGCAGGAAAACATCAAGGCCAGACAAGAACGACCTTACATCACTCTACATCCATCTGGATTATATAGATCTCCCTGTATTGCTCCAATACGATTGGAGGAAATGGAAGTTCGAAGTTGGGCTTTCTGGCGGACGATTGGTTAACTGGTCGATGCGAACTGAGTTACAAGGACAAAGTGAGCCGGTTGCTCCTTTCCACGACTGGGATGTCAATGTTATTACCGGAGCAAATTACATGGTGAATGACCGGCTTCGATTACACATACGTTCCTTCAATTCTGCGTTGCCAATGGTAACCCAACCCAGTGCCATCTATTTCTGGCAAGGTTGGTACAACATCGTGATTGTTACAGGGGTGAAATACCAATTCACAAAGTCACCAACAGGGTAACTTCCTGTTATAGATGAAGTTCACATTCTATTCATCTTACTTTATTGATAATTCATCTACGGTTTCCTTGACTTGAGCGACCCTAATTGCTATATTAGGTTATACATTCAATCGGGAGTAGTTATGTACGAATTTTCGAAGCAGGTACTCACTAAAGTGAGTTTTGACAAAATCCTTTTCCAAAAAGAGCTTAAGAAATCTGTTAGATGGCTGAAAAAAGAGGAAGTCGTTGCTTTGAAAGTATGGTGTCTTGCGACATTCGTTCAGTATAGTGACATCATTAACGAAACTTTCGATCAGCTTAGCTAAGGAAAGCTATATTTCTTTTTAGCCCTTCGTACTTGGTTCGCTTTACTGCAGAGCCTTCGAACAATTGTTCAAATTCTTCCTGATTCATATTTGCCCATTGCTCACTTGAGAGTGTGAGTAGTTTCTCCAACGGCACGAATCTGGACTCAGAATGGGGCTTACTGAACCTGTTCCATGGACATACGTCCTGGCAGATGTCACAACCAAACATCCAATTCTCCATTTGACCTTCAAACTCTTCCGGAATTCTCTGATCGGACTTCAGTTCTATGGTTAAATATGAAATGCACTTGGAAGCATCCATCTGATAAGGCTTTTCAAGCGCATTGGTTGGACACGCGTCCAGGCATCTCGTGCAGGTACCACAATGATCTGTGGCTGGTGCATCAGGTTGGAGTTCCACATCCAATACTACCTCGCATAAGAAGAAGAATGAACCTTCGTGCTGGTTGATGATCATTGTGTTCTTTCCCATCCAACCAACACCCGCTCTTCTCGCCCACTCTCTTTCCAAAATGGGAGCTGAGTCAACGAAATACCTGCAGTTGAACGCCCCTAGTATCGATTCTAAATCCTGAACAAACAAATTAAGTTTCTTCTTGAGGACTTTATGATAGTCTTTACCGTAAGCGTATTTAGCGATCTGTGGAGCATCATCCCTTTGTTCTTCATCAGGATAGTAGTTGTACGCAAGGCTAATGACTGAGCGCGCACCCTCCACAAGTCCTTCTGGATTCACTCGGACATCCTGATGATTAGTGAGGTATCCCATTTGGCCATGCTTGCCCTCATTCAACCAACTAACCAAAAAGGCTTCCTGTTCTTGCAGGTGTTCAGATCTGGCAATACCACACGCCAAGAAGCCGTGTTGGCCAGCCAACTCCTTTACACGAATTTCTCTCGAAGTATCAGCCATCGAAAAGGGTTCCTTGATCCTCTCGTGGCACCCTCCCCAAATGCTTGTAGGCAAGTTCTGTGGCTTCCCTTCCACGGGGTGTTCTCACCAGGTAACCTTCCTTAATCAGAAAAGGCTCATAAACCTCTTCAATTGTTCCCGCCTGTTCGGATACCGCAGTGGCAATTGTGGTGATACCAACAGGTCCTCCCTTGAACTTATCTATAATGGTAGATAGGATTCTGTTGTCCATTTCATCCAATCCGTTCTTATCCACATTCAAAGCTTCCAGAGAATGATGGGTAATGTCGAGTGTAATTGTTCCGTCACCCTTGATCTGCGCAAAGTCCCTCACTCTTCTCAACAAGGCATTTGCAATTCTTGGGGTGCCTCTACTTCTCCGCGCAATTTCCATAGCAGCATCACTTAGTATTTCTATTGTAAGGATGCCAGCGGACCTATTGATGATACCCGCTAAAGTATCAGCATTGTAATACTCTAGTCTAGAAGTAATGCCAAACCGTGCCCTCAACGGTGCCGTTAGCAATCCCGTTCTTGTGGTCGCTCCTATCAACGTAAAGGGATTGATTTCAATTTCTATGCTACGGGCATTGGGACCTGTATCGATCATGATATCGATCTTGTAGTCTTCCATGGCTGAGTACAAGTACTCCTCAATAACCGGAGAAAGTCTATGGATCTCATCGATGAAGAGGACATCGCCATCTTCTAAGCTCGTAAGCAATCCGGCAAGGTCGCCCGGTTTCTCTAATACGGGGCCTGAGGTAACTTTAAAGCCCACATTGAGCTCATTGGCTATGATGTTCGCCAAAGTGGTTTTACCAAGCCCGGGAGGCCCGTGTAGCAGCACATGATCCAAAGCCTCTGCTCGTAGTTTAGCTGCTTCAACAAATACCTTAAGGTTCTCTACGAGCTTATCCTGACCCTGAAAGTCTGAGAAGGACAGTGGGCGAAGCGCTCTCTCAAATTCGCGTTCGCTGTTGGAAAGTTGTTCGGAATCTGGATCCAGTGGCTCGATCATCCTTTAAAGTTATTCATTAGTTCCATTTCCCGTAACGTCATTGTAGATATCATCAAAATGAATCTTCAACCTCACGATATACTGCGGAGCAGTGAGGCGTTCACTGATCTCTGCATTCTTCCAGATCATCAATCTGTACCCTGTACCAGCGCCTATACTCATGTACCTGAACAACCGAAAGTTTGCGATGATGGCAGGTTCATACAGCACATTCCAGCCCTCCTTTACCCGTTGCTCCGTTCCTTTGAGCTTGTACCTGCTTGGGCCGGCTCCAAACTGGACGGGGATATTGAATTCCCATCTCTTCGTGCTATGAAAGGTGTATTCCGTATAGATCGAACCGTAGTTGAATTCTAACACCCCTTTGTTGGGGTCCATCCCACTCAATTCTGGCAGCGCCACTTCATAGTGAGAATTGAGTAGGTTGTATCCAATTCCGAAACTGATGGTCTTGTTAAACCTTAGTCCGGCCTTTAAGCCAAACATTCTGACAAATGATGAGGTAACGAAGGAGTTCCTTGAGTAGAACTTAAATTCCGGGCGGGGCGACTTACCAAAGCTCGTGCGCATGCTTTCCTCGAAGGTTTGGCTATGCCCAGCCATGGTACCCAGAAGCAATGCTATTACGATGATTACCCGCATAAAAAATGTCCTTACAAAGTAAGGACATTCTCTATCAATTTTCTGTGGTGATCTAATGACCCCCTTCATCCTGTTCACCTTCTTCCAGCGGAACAGTTTGCGGAACGAAATCGTCCTCTTTACCTGGCTTACTGTAATCGTAAGGCCATCTGTATACATGAGGAATTTCACCATACCAGTTACCATGGAAATGCTCAACAGGTGCTGTCCACTCAAGCGTTGTTGCGCGCCACGGATTCTGTGGAGCCCTTTCTCCCCAAATTGCGCTGTACACAAAGTTGATAAGGAAGATCAACTGTCCAAGCATCGCGATGATGGCGAAAGTACTAATCACTTCTCCCATCTCTGCAGTACCCTCGAACATGTCGAAAGTATACTCATAGTACCTACGTGGCATACCGGCAAGTCCCATGAAGTGCATCGGGAAGAACACTCCGTAAGCTGAGAAAATGGTGATCCAGAAATGCACGTACCCGAGTTTTCTGTTCATCATACGTCCAAACAGTTTCGGGAACCAATGGTACACTCCAGCCAGCATTCCGAAAACTGCCGACAGTCCCATCACAATATGGAAGTGACCCACTACAAAGTATGTATCATGAATATTAATATCCAGCGCGGAGTCACCGAGAATGATGCCGGTCAGACCACCAGATATAAAGGTAGACACCAGTCCCATTGCAAATAGCATTGCAGGTGTATAGACCAGATTACCCTTAAATATTGTTGTTAGATAGTTGAACACCTTAACAGCAGAAGGGATTGCCACAAGAAGCGTTGTAAACGTAAATACCGCTCCAAGGAAAGGATTCATTCCTGTCATGTACATGTGGTGTCCCCACACGATGAAAGAAAGGAATCCAATTGCGATCATCGATCCTACCATCGCACGGTAACCAAAGATTGGCTTACGGGCATTCGTAGAAATGATCTCAGATGAAAGTCCTAATGCTGGCAGAAGTACAATATATACTTCCGGGTGCCCAAGGAACCAGAACAAGTGTTCATACAGAATTGGGCTACCGCCCTCATACTGCAATGCTTCTCCTGCAATGTAGATATCTGATAGGTAGAACGATGTTCCGAAGCTCCTATCAAACACCAACAGGAATGCACAGGAAACAAGTACCGGGAAAGAGAGCACACCCAGAATTGCAGTAAGGAAGAATGCCCAAATGGTAAGTGGCATTCGCACCATACTCATTCCCTTGGTTCTAAGGTTTATAATTGTTACGATATAGTTCAAGCTACCTAGCAGTGAGCCTACAATGAACAGGGTCATACTGACAAGCCACAATGTCATTCCTGTTCCTGATCCTGGTATCGCCTGCGGTAGTGCACTTAGCGGAGGATAAATAGTCCATCCACCTGATGCGGGTCCGCCTTCAACGCCTAGTGACCAAAGCATCACAATAGACGATGCAAAGAAGAACCAGAATGAAAGCATATTCAGGAATCCGGATGCCATATCCCTTGCGCCTAACTGCAATGGTATTAGCAGGTTACTGAACGTACCACTCAATCCTGCTGTTAGCAGGAAGAATACCATGATCGTACCGTGAATTGTTACCAATGCCAAGTACTTGTCTGGCTCAAGGATACCATCTGGTGCCCATGTATCTCCAAGAAGGGCATTAAGGATCTCAAACTTCTTGCCTGGCCATCCTAGCTGCAATCTGAACAAGGTTGACATGACCATTCCAATGAATCCCATGGTAAAACCTGTGATCAGGAACTGCTTCGCGATCATCTTATGATCGGTGCTGAAGACATACTTGAAGAGAAAGTCTTCTTCGTGATGATGATGTGCTTCTGCTGACATTTAAATTCTTTTTTCCTTGTTCTACGTTACTTTCCAGTATTACCTTCTGCCTCGCCTTCAGGCTCTCCTTCTGCCTCCGCTTCGCCTCCTTCTTCCTGTTCGGCTACTTCTTCCCCACCTTCAGCAGCTGGTTCAGCAGCCTCTTCCGGTTTATCCTCAGGAATAAAGGTTGCTTGCTCGTCCAACCACTTCTTGTAATCCTCTTCGCTCTCCACAATAATTGTCATCTGCATATTGTAGTGTGCAGCACCACAAATCTTGTTACAGATCAAAACGTAATTGAAATCTTCATCCTTCACCTTCTTTCTCATTTCAGCAGTTGTGAAACGAGGCACGAAATTGAATGCTGTCTTCATTCCCGGCACACAATTCATTTGGGCTCGGAAATGCGGCATATATGCACTATGAATAACATCCTGAGATCGGAAGCTAAACTGCACCGGACGATTAACCGGAAGGTGGAACTCACCTTTCATAACTTTATCGTCTGCTGATGCAGCATCGTTGGAATCAAGACCAAGTGTGTTGGCTCCAGCTATCAATCTGAAATTCGCAATACCAAACTTGTTGTCCTCTCCGGCATAACGTGCTGTCCAATCAAATTGCTTGGAGTAAAGCTCGATGTATACCGGATTGTCTTCTTCTGCCACGTGCTCATTGATGTTGTTCCAAACAGACAGACCATAGAGAATCAAAGCAGACAGGACAACTGTAGGCACAATGGTCCACAGCATCTCCAACTTGTTGTTGTGAGGATAGTAGTCCGCTCTTCTATTAGGATCGTATCTGTACTTGTAACCAAAATAATAAAGCAGGATGTGCGTGATGATGAACATTGGAATAATGATCCACCAAGTCACATTCAACAACATATCGGTTTCAACACCGTGTACAGAGGCCGATTCTGGCAATGCCAAATGGCCCCAGCGAGCTATCTGCCAGATGATACTGGCAAAGTAAGCGATCAGGAAGATCGGCATCATGATAGCTTGAGCCTTGATATCTGCAGCAGTAGGCTCCCATGTATTCTTTCCTCTCAGCGCACTTGAAAGCTGTGATACCCTTAGAATCTGGAAAATCACACCGATTGCCAGGGCAAGGATCAGAAATATGATGAAGTTTGTCATAATCTTAACGCTTTCTTATCTATTACACATGGTGATGTAAAGTCTCGTCCAGGAATGGGTGATTCTTCACCAACAGCGGTGCTTTCGCCAACGCCCTGAACACAACAAACACAAATAATCCTAAGAAGCACAGGAACGTGCCTATTTCCAGCATTCCCAGTTGAGCGCCTTTTTCATGCATCACACCTGGTGTTACGATACCGTAAACATCAAACCAGTGACCAATGAAAATGATGAGCAACACAGGAAGAATGAAAATCACGTTTCTTTTCGCGTCTCTCGACATCAAGATCAGCATAGGGAATGCGAAGTTGACGAAGAAGGTTGCGAAGTGCAGCAATCCGTAATGATTCCATCTTTCAAGGAAGTAAGTTACCTCCTCAGGTATATTGGAATACCAAATCAGCATAAACTGACAGAACCAGATGTACGACCAAAGGAAGCTAAGAGCAAATACCCATTTAGCCAAATCGTGGATGTGACTTTGGTTAACCCACTCCAGGTATCCTTTGTTTTTCAACCAAATGGTTAACGCTAATGCAGTAACCATCGTTGTACACCACAGTCCAGAGAATACGTACCATCCATACATCGTACTGAACCAGTGTGTGTCGATAGACATGAACCAATCCCAGGCTGAACTACTGGATGTTACAGCGAAGAACGCAAGGAATGCACCACCTTTAGCAAAAGACTTAAAGTGAATTCCTGTTCCACCGATAGAATCCTGCTCAAGAGATTTCTTTCTGTACCACCACATGAAGTACCACCAAACCGCGAAGTAAGCGATCTGTCTTCCCCAGAAAAATGCTGGGTTAAAGTAGGCCCACTTACCAGCGATGATAGGATCGTAGTGTTCACCACCCTCGATGTACACTTCTGGATCCATCCAGTGCCAGATGTGATGTAGATGGAACTGCCCAGCCAGCATCACCAAAATCAAAATACCCGCTCCAAATGGCATAAACGCCATAAGGGCTTCGAATACTCTTTTTACAGCCACAGACCAAGCTACTTCTGCTGCATACTGCAGTGCCAAGAAGTAAAGTGCTCCAAGGGAGATTGCAAAAAAGAAGAAACCGCTGATCAACAAGTTCGACCAGAATCTGTTCGTAACTTCATGATGATCTCCGTGTCCTGTAAAGTATCCAGCAATCATCATGATCAGTCCGATCGCCATAAGAGCGATGGCTGTGATTCTGGCTTTACCTGTAAACTGAAATTCCATCCTGTTTCTCTTTTCTTATCTGTTAGCTATGCGATTCGTTTTCATCGGCAGGAGCATCCCCTTCCGCTGCAGGCGCAGGAGCCGCTTCACCTTCTTCTGGTGCTGCTTCACCTTCCGTTGCTGCCATTGGTTCGCACTTTTCCTTGCCTTGCAATTTCTGTACGTAATGGATGATCGTCCATCTTTCAGCAATAGATAGCTGAGAAGCATGCGATCCCATTAGTCCTTTACCATACTGAAGCGTGTGGAACATCTTTCCAACCGGAAGATCTTTCAAACCAGCACTGTTATACGCTGGAGGAGGAGGGAATTTGCCTCTGGCTACGATCGTTCCCTGACCATCACCTTTATCTCCGTGACAGTGGCTACAGAACTTCATATAAAGATCTTTGCCCTGCTCCATTACTGCATCTGTACAAGCTATTGGGTTTGTCAGTGCAGTTCCAGCCATTTCATAACCCTCTGGAGAATCCGGGTAAGGATACATCATGTGACCTCTCGGGATTGTTCCCTTCACTGGTTGACGTGATTGCATCTCATACTCGTCATCGCTCTTGCGAATCTTGTCCGCATCAAGGCCATAATCAACGTATGCCTCCACCGCTGGTGATCTGTACATGTCTGGCATGTACTCCACTCCCGGACTGTTTGGATCACTCTCACAGGCAACCATTGCAAAAACAGCTGCTACTACGGTAATTCTCGATATGTAAGTCTTCAGCTTCATTGTCTAGTGTTCTGCGTCAGCTTCCGTTAATTCAACCATTCCGCCCGCGCCTTCAAGCGTGCTTTTGATATCTGATTCAGAAACATGGTTATGACCCGTATTGATCTCCATGATGAATCTATCATCAGTAGTTTCTGGCGCTGGGTTCTTTGCAGCAATTCCAGGCAATGTCCAGTTTCTCAACAAATAGGTAATTGCCATACCATGAGCCGCACATAGCACAGTAAACTCGAATGTTACCGGAATGAATGATGGAATATTCATGTACAGTGCCATACTTGGCTTACCACCAATGTTCATAGGCCAATCGTGGATCATGAAATACCACATTCCGATCACTGCAAGTATGGTTCCTGTGATTCCATACATAAATGCACATATTCCCAGACGGGTCTTCTTAATTCCAATTATCGGATCCAAACCATGGATCGGAAATGGAGAGTAAACCTCGTCTACATGAACACCCTTGGCAACAAGCTGCTTCGCAGCCTCCATAAGTTGGTGCTCATCTGAATAAGAAGCGTATAGTTTCTTTCCTGCCATACCTACTCGTTATCAGTTTTGTCTTCACCTTCTTCTTCTCCTGCGTCATCACCACCTTCTTCTGCATCATCAGTATCTCCACCTTCCTCTTCAGCCGGAGCCTCTTCTTCTGCCGGAGCTTCCTCCGTAGATTCTTCTACAGTCGGTTCTTCCACTTCAGGTTCATCAGCAACCTCGGCCGTTGACGCTTCAGCCTCTACAGCTGGTGCATGGTCATGACCACTGGCCGCATGCTGATTCTTGTAATACTCGCCTGATGTTTTCAAAATCGACTTCACTTCATTGAAAGCCAGTACCGGGAAGTATCTAGCGAACAACAAGAACAGCGTGAAGAATATTCCAATGGTTCCAATGAAGATGCCTATATCCACCCAGGTTGGATAGAACATAGACCAACTCGATGGAACATAATCCCTATGCAGAGATGTTACAATAATCACGAATCGTTCGAACCACATACCAATGTTCACAATAATTGACATTACGAATGTGAAGCTCAAATTCGTTCTAAGTCTCTTGAACCAGAAAAGCTGTGGTGATATTACGTTGCACGTCATCATACACCAGTACGCCCATGCATAAGGCCCACTAAATCGGTTAATGAATGCATATGATTCGTACTCCACTCCAGAGTACCATGAGATGAACAACTCTGTCAAGTACGCTACACCAACGATGGAACCGGTAACAATGATCACAATGTTCATGTACTCCACATGTTTCACTGTTACATAGTTCTCGAGTTTAAACACCTTACGCATGATCAACACCAGTGTAAGTACCATGGCAAAACCAGAGAATACCGCACCAGATACGAAGTATGGTGGGAATATGGTGGTGTGCCATCCTGGAATAACCGATGTTGCAAAGTCCATGGATACAATCGAGTGAACCGAGAATACCAGTGGAGTTGCAAGACCCGCTAACACCAATGAAACTTCTTCGAATCTGTTCCAGGCCTTCGCCTTACCACTCCATCCAAAGCTCAAAATGTTATATACTTTCTTAGGTACAGTAGATGTAACTCTATCTCTGATCGAAGCGAAATCCGGAATCAAACCGATATACCAGAATACCAATGAGACAGAGAAATAAGTTGAGATCGCGAAAACATCCCAAAGCAGTGGCGAGTTAAAGTTTACCCACAGAGACCCGAAGTGGTTCGGGAATGGGAACACCCAATATGCCATCCAAATTCTTCCCATATGGATGCCCGGGAATACTGCCGCCATCATTACAGCGAAGATGGTCATCGCTTCTGCAGAACGGTTGATCGCCATTCTCCACCGCTGACGGAAGAGTAGAAGTACAGCAGAAATCAGTGTTCCTGCGTGACCAATACCAACCCACCATACGAAGTTTGTAATATCCCAAGCCCATCCTACCGTCTTGTTCAATCCCCAAACTCCAATACCTGTACCAATCAAATAAAGGATACACCCAACACCCCACAGGGCGATGAACGCTGATACTCCGGTTAGCAGATACCAGAGTTTGCTTGCCTTATTTTCAATAGGCCTGCAAACATCTTCAGTAATGTCACCGTAGGTCTTATTACCTAATATTAACGGTTCCCGTATCGCTGCTTCGTGTTGCATACAAGCTCAGTTTATTAACTATTCATTTCTTTTTCCACGTTCCTGACCAAAGTCATATAGTAGATATTCGGTTGGGTACCTACTTCTTCGATCACTCTAAACGCACGGTCGCTAGTAGCTTCCTGCGCAACCGCAGTTTTCTCATCATTCAAGTCACCAAACGTAATCGATCCATTGCTACATGCCGCGGAACAAGCTGTTTGAATCTGTCCGTCCTGTACAGGAACTCCAGCCTTCTTAGCCTCAAGCTTACCCGCCTGAATTCGTCCAACACACATAGAGCATTTCTCCATTACACCTCTGGCTCTAACCGTAACATCTGGGTTCAACACCAAACGTCCAAGGTCATCCTGCGATGGGTTCACACCAGTGAACTTCTTATACCGCATATAGTTGAACCAGTTGAATCGTCTTACTTTATAAGGACAGTTGTTGGCACAATACCTTGTACCAATACATCTGTTGTAAGTCATTTGATTAAGTCCCTCGTTGCTATGCGTAGTAGCCACAACCGGACAAACTGTTTCACAAGGAGCGTGGTTACAGTGCTGACACATCATTGGCTGGAATACAACTCTTGGATTGTCTTCCGGCATCTCCATCGCAGTGTATGCTGCAATACCACCAATACCTTCTTCTTCCTTAGTCTTGTCGTAAGTATTGCCTGAATCGCCTAGTTCATCGTGCTCTGATGAATAGTAGCGGTCGATTCTCAACCAATGCATGTCGCGACCTCTGCGAACCTCATCCTTACCTACAACTGGCACGTTGTTCTCTGCATGACAAGCAATTACACAGGCTCCACAACCAGTACAGGTGTTCAAATCAATTGCCATTCCCCATCTGTGACCTACACCTTCCACCGGATGTGCGTCCCACAGATCAATTTCGCTTACAGGCACCGCATGGTCATGACCTTCATGATGCTCATCATGGTGTTCTTCTCCATGACCCTCACCTTCCTCATGTCCATGATGATGGTGCTCATGTTCCGGACCAGCAGCACCAAGGAAGTGCAATTTATGGTCTGGATTGTAATCATCTTTCGAACCGTTTTTGAAAGTATCAATGTCCGTCTCACGCACCACGGATGTACGTCCCATAATCGTGTGGTGAATCTGAGTTGCCGCAAGTGCATAATCGCCTTCAGCTTTCTCAAAGGACACATCTGCAGAATGGTAATCTATTCCACCTTCCTTGCTGCATGAAACCATTGGGAACGCATCGAAGCCAACTGCACCTTCTTGCTTCCATACCTCTTTTCCGTAACCCAGTGCAAGACCAATGGTACCTTTCTTCTGACCTGGCTGCGGATAAACTGGAACTCCTTCCAGTTTCTTACCATTTACAGTAAGGTTAACAGTGCTTGCCGGCCATTCCTGACCAATCTTCATGTTAAACCCAGCTTCTTCAATATCAGATGGCGCCATGGCAACATAGTTGTCCCATGTTACTCTGGAGATTGGATCTGGAAGCTCCTGCAGCCAAGGGTTGCAGGCATCCTTACCATCACCAATTCCCATCTTCTGGTAAAGTTCAATTTCCCAGGTGCCTGACTTATGCTTGCCTGCAGCACTTGCCGCGGCCGCCAAATCGAAGCCACCTTCTTCTGTTTCTCCTTCCTCACCTTCAGCAGGCTCAGGCTGCTCAACAACTGGTTGCTCTACAGCGTGATGTTCAGGAATTGGCATCTGGTACACACCATCGTGTACTACCTGATTCCACTTCGCCTGAAGGCCAGTCATATCATCAAGCATACCAAATACATTGGATGCCCAATTGTGCTGCATATAAGTAAGGTAGTCCTCGTTAGAACCCATCCAGGCAAGAAGCGTGTCCTGGAACTGTCGGGTATCATATACTTTAGAGATCACCGGCTGTTGCATTGAATAACTGCCTTTAACCGGCTCTGCATCATCCCATGATTCCAAATAGTGGTTTCCTGCACAAACATACTTTGCAGCCATGGCCGTGCTATCTGGTCTGGACGCGAACGAAACCGTCAAACCAACTTTACCCATCGCCTGCTTAAATGCGTCACCCATTGGGTGGGTGTAAACAGGATCGCAACCATATACCAGAAGTGCGTCAACTTTACCGCCTTTCATGTCTCCAAGAAGTCCTGCGATATCGGCATCCATCGCTCTTCTTGTGTTGTCGGCATAGTGTACACTCAATGTCTTATTGTAGTTGCCAAGCTTTTCATTGATTGCATTTACCACTGCTTGTACGTCTGGATCGTTACATCCGCATACAACCAATGATGCCCCCATGTTATCCTTCAGGTCTTTTGCTGCTGCTGCGATAGAAGCACCATACTCCTTCGTTCCACCTGAGAGACTTGCACCGGCAATCTTGTTGTAAAGTGCCACTGCAATCTTACCATAGTCAGAAGGTTTAACTGGCGTTCTTACATCTGCATTAGAACCAGAAAGTGAAAGATTGGCTTCAAATTGGTAGTGCTTACTCATCCATTCTGCATCTGGCTTTCTGTTTTTCGTGTACTGATTGTTGTACTGAACAGAAGACAGCCAGTTACCAAGGAAATCAGCACCAATACTCACAATAGTCTTTGCGTGATCAAAATGGTAGAATGGAATGACCGCTTTTCCAAAATATTTCTTGTTCGCCTCAAGCATACCTGAGTACGAAATTGAATCGTAAAGCACATGTTTGAAATCAACACCAGCTGGCGCATCTTCACCTTCGCCCTCAGCCGCTCCACTTGATAGAGAAGCGCCAAAGTCCTGGATCAATTTCAAAGTAGATGGTGATGTTGTAGAATGCGAAAGCACTCTGATAGAACCACCTTTTGCTGCAATAGCCTTTAGTTTCTTACCAATCTCACCGTCAACAGTTTCCCAATCAGATGCTTTACCACCTTTCATTGGAGATTGATACCTGTTTGTATCGTAGAGTGTAAGAACAGAAGCATTGACCCTTGGATTCAGTCCTCCCTCTGTTAGCTGAGACATCTGGTTTCCTTCAATCAGGATCGGACGTCCTTCACGTGTCTTTACAAGAATGCTTGCATAGTCGTTACCATCAGAATAGGTACTGGCATACCAGTTAGCAATACCTGGTGTTACCTCTTCTGGCTTGGTTACGTAAGGAATCGATTTGATTACCGGGGTTTCACAAGCTGCGAGCGTTGCAGCAGCTGTACTAAACCCAAGATACTTTAGAAAATCCCTTCTTGTAGTGCTGGAAGACTCCAGTGTTTCCTGATCCTTCAGGAAATCCTCAACAGGAACATACTCTGAGAACTCTTTCTCCTGAAGTTCTTTCACTTCAGAATCATTGTTCAGCTCTTCAATTCCTTTCCAGTATTTGGTCGAAGTTGCCATAAGCAGCTTTTCCTTAATTCCTTATTAATAATGACACTTACCACATTCGATTCCACCAAGCTCGCTCACCGTGATCTTACCATCCTTCATGTACTGAGCTTTCAGGTTGTCTGGTAGACGCTTGTGGATCTCATCGTAATAAGCATTTCCTTCCATGTTCACTTTAGTCTCTCTGTGGCAATTGATACACCATCCCATTGTTAGTGGCTCCTGCTGTTTTCCAACTGTCAACTCTTTTACTTCACCATGACACTTTTCACACTGGATCTTACCCACCGTTACGTGCTGAGAGTGGTTGAAGTAAACGTGATCAGGCAGGTTATGCACCTTCACCCATTTGATTGGTTTTTGCTCGTATCCTTCGATGTACTCACCTTTCTCAGGATCAAAACCAACCGCATCATAAATCTTTTGAATCTCTTCTTTTCCAGAAGGGCCTTCCTGAATTGCTTTGTGGCAATTCATACAAACATTGGCAGATGGAATACCTGCATGCTTACTGTGTCTTGCAGAAGAGTGACAGTAGTTACAATCAATCTTATCCTCACCAGCGTGAATCTTGTGAGAGAAAGCGATTGGCTGCTCTGGTTGGTAACCTTCATAAACACCAACCTCATACAATTCAGCAGCAATATCTTTTGTTCCAAGAACGAGGAACACGATAGCGATGATGGCCACAATTCTCTTGTTAGCCGCCATCCAAATCATTGTTCCGTCCCAGAAGTTTGGTTGATCATCCATCTCACCACCAGACTTCTCAGCGTGTGCTCTTCTTAGTTGGTAGTTGGTAGATCTTAAGACTCCCACCAGCATGAAGAGTCCAACAATGATCAGCATCCACACCCACCAAGGTGTAGGCTCTTCCTCAACCGCTGCGGCCTCTGCACCCTCAGCCGGGCCAGCTTCCGCTACAGGGGGTGTGTACGTTTCAACGTACTCAAGAATGTTATCAATGTCTGCATTGCTCAATGCCGGCATAGCCGTCATAATTGAGCCGTACTCATCGAATAACTGTGTTGCATAAGGTTCACCTGCTTTTACCAAAGCCTGTGAGTTACGCACCCACTCATACATGTTTTCTTCAGTAGAGCTCTGCGCCCAACGCTCACGTGATCCTTTCAGTGCAGGACCGACAAGTTTCTTGTCTGGCTTGTGACATGATGCGCAGTTCGCTTTAAACAACTTCTCGCCAGCCGCAGCATCAGCCTCCTGGGCACTAGCAGTGCTCACTGAAAAAATCAGGAAAAATGCGACAGATAGGACGGAAATAAGCGCTCTAGAGAAACTCCTTTTCGATACCTTACTCATTCCTTGATTGTTAGAATCTTCTCTTGTAAAAATGCGATTAGAGGTTGGACAAAAATAGAAGAATCGCCATTTTTTGTCCCCTGCATGGCCGTTTATTTGGGATGTTGCGCTTAATTTAAAATGATTCTAAATAGCTTTTAAAATTTGGATTTTCAGCACTGAAATATGTGTGATTTTTTCACTTGTTTGTCGATAGAAATTGTGCGTTAGTCGACACCTCCGGATGAGATACTGGTACGGTCTTTGGGTAGGATTAAAAAGGGTTTCTATTTTCGCAGAGATGCAGAGAGCGAATACACATATCCTAACGGTGTTGATTGCTGTGTTTACGGTTGGCTCCGCGTATTCGCAAACTGCCTCTCTGGCGAAGGATACCGTGCCAACCGTAGTAAAAGACAGTACAGTTACACGGATTACATTGGAGCCTGGAATTCAATTTGTTCTTGACCTGTACGACAAGGCATATGAGTTCAAAGGTTATCGGGTTCAGATCTATTCAGGCCCTAATAAAAAAGAGGCCAAGCAAGTTCGTGCAAGATTCCTTCAGCGATACCGAGACGTCAAAACGCATCAGACCTTTGATGCTCCAAATTTCAAGATCAGGGTTGGAGATTTCGAAACAAGGCTTGAAGCCGTTAAACTTAGAAATGAAATCCGCGAGCACTTCCCCAACTGCTACATCGTTCCTGATGTGCTAGAGGTTAGCAATATTGGGAAAGACAAAAAAGAGGAAGAAAAGAAGTTGGAAGAAATTCCAGCCCCTACTCCAGAGGAAGAATTAAAGTGATTGCTTCACTTCCACTTCTTCATAAGCTTCAATCACATCACCTACTTTGATGTCGTTGTAGTTCTCAATGTTAAGACCACACTCGTAACCTGAGGCCACTTCTTTCACATCATCTTTGAAGCGCTTCAATGAGCCCAGTTCACCATCGTACATCACAACACCCTCTCTGATTACGCGCACCTTATTGTTACGCTGGATCTTACCTTCAGTAACCATACAACCTGCGATAGTACCCACTTTGGATATCTTGAATATGTCGCGAATCTCAACAGACGCAACAACCTGCTCTTCAACCTTCGGCTTCAGCATACCCTCCATTGCTGACTTCATCTCTTCAATTGCATCGTAGATGATCGAGTACAATCGGATATCGATCTGTTCTGTTTCGGCCAGCTTTCTGGCACCAGCTGATGGTCTTACCTGGAATCCCACAATGATCGCATCAGAAGCAGTAGCCAACATCACATCAGATTCTGAAATCTGTCCAACAGATTTATGGATGATGTTAACCTGGATTTTTTCTGTAGAAAGTTTTTCAAGTGAGTCGGCCAGTGCTTCGATGGAACCATCCACATCACCCTTGATGATGACATTCAGTTCCTGGAAGTCACCAATGGCAATCCGTCTGCCAATTTCGTCAAGCGTAATGTGCTTCTTGGTTCTAACACCCTGCTCACGCTGAAGCTGTAATCGCTTATCTGCAATATTTCTGGCCTCGCGCTCATCAGACATGATATTGAACTTATCACCAGCGCTAGGCGCACCATTAAGTCCAAGAAGCGTTACCGGAACCGCTGGACCGGCCTCTTCCACTTTCTGATTTCTTTCATTGAACATGGCCTTCACCCTACCTGAGTAGCAACCAGCAAGCATTACATCACCAATTCTCATGGTACCTGCCTGAACAAGTACTGTGGTAACGTAACCCCGTCCTTTATCCAGTGATGATTCGATAACCACACCATTGGCCATCTTTTCCGGATTAGCTTTAAGCTCTAAAAGTTCAGCTTCCAGTAATACCTTTTCAAGCAGTTCCGGAACACCCATCCCTGTTTTGGCAGAAATTTCCTGTGATTGGAACTTACCACCCCAATCTTCAACCAGAATATTCATACCTGAAAGTTCCTCACGGATTTTATCCGCGTTGGCTCCTTCCTTATCCATTTTGTTAAATGCAAAAACGATAGGAACACCTGCTGCCTGGGCGTGATTAATTGCTTCACGCGTTTGAGGCATCACACTGTCGTCTCCTGCAATTACAATAATTACAACATCCGTTACCTGCGCACCACGTGCACGCATCGCGGTAAAGGCTTCGTGACCAGGTGTATCAAGGAAGGTAATTTGTTTTCCGTCTTCAAGGGTTACACTGTACGCACCAATGTGCTGGGTAATACCACCTGCTTCACCAGCGATCACATTCGCACTACGAACGTAATCAAGAAGCGATGTTTTACCATGATCAACGTGTCCCATTACCGTTACGATCGGAGGGCGAGGAATCAATGTTCCTTCTTCTTCTACCTCCTCAATAACCTCATCTTGCTCTTCTGCAGAAACGAAGTCTACTTCATAACCAAACTCCTCAGCAACAACGGTAAGGGTTTCTGCATCCAATCTCTGGTTGATCGAAACGAACAAACCAAGACTCATACATGCAGAGATGACATCATTTACATGCACATCCATCATACTGGCCAGTTCTGAAGCAGTAACGAACTCTGTCACTTTCAGAATGCTCTTCTCCAGCTCTTTCTCTTCGGCCTCACGCTGCATTGCTTCAGCGGCCTCCTCTCTCTTCTGACGTCTGTATTTAGCACCTTTCGACTTGCTCTTATCAGTAAGTCGTGCAAGTGTTTCCTTGATTTCCTTTTGGATTTCTTCCTCAGTAAGTTCGGGCTTCTTCTCCTTCTTCTTCTTTCTTTTCGAACCTGCACCAGCCGATTTGGTATCCACCTGCACCTTTTGGATTCGCTTACGCTTCTTCTTACCTCTTACGGTATCAGAATCCGAAGATGCGACAGGTTTCTTCTCTTTCTCCTTAGGCAGGTCAATCTTACCCAGCACTTTTGGCCCATCAAGCTTCTCAACCTCAACTTTCACCTCCTGCGGTGGAGCTGATGCTTCTTCCTTCTTGGGCTCTTCTTTTGCTGGTTCTTCCTTCGGAGGTTCCTCCTCTTTCTTCTCCTTCTCCAGATCAATCTTACCGACAACCTTCGGCTCCTTCTTCTCCGGAGTTGCCGCAATGGTATCTGCACCAGAGCCTACGTTCTTGATAAGAACCTCTTCTCCTTCCTTCTTTCCCTTTGCTTCTTTCGGAGCATCTACTGCTTCTTCAAGACTGATCTTCTCATGTTCTGTCTTGACTGTATCCGCAACAGCTTTGGAAGCTTCCTTTGCAGATTTTTCTGAGTGAAATTCACGCAATAGCAGATCGTAAAGCTCCGTATCGATTTTGGTGTTTGGATTCGCGTCAATCTCATGACCGTTATCCGCCAAATACTCGACAATGGTGCTTAACCCAACGTTAAACTCTCTCGCAACCTTACTTAACCGCTTTACTGCCATATCATTTCAAAAGTTCACAAAGATAACAATAGTTTAAAGTCCCTGTTTATGGGCTTATTCCTGATCTTCGAACTCCTCCTTAAGTATTCTTTTTATATCCTCGATCGTTTCCTCTTCAAGGTCTGTACGTTTCGCAAGATCTTCATTGGAAACTTCAAGTACACTTCGTGCTGTATCGCAACCGATAGATTTAAGCTCCGTTAGGATCCAATCTTCGATCTCATCTGCAAATTCAGTCAGATCAACATCATCTAACGTGTCTGCCAATTCACGGTAAACATCAATCTCATATCCAGTAAGTCTACCAGCTAGCTTGATATTGAATCCTCCCTTACCGATGGCAAGAGAAACCTGATCAGGCTGTAGGTATACTTCTGCACGCTTGTCTTCATCATTGATCTTGATTGAGGCAATTTTGGCCGGACTCAACGCACGTGAGATATACAGCTGAATGTTTCCTGTGTAGTTGATTACATCAATATTCTCATTCTTCAACTCACGAACGATACCATGGATACGAGAACCCTTCATACCTACACAAGCTCCAACCGGATCGATCCTGTCGTCATAAGACTCAACGGCAACTTTTGCACGCTCACCTGGCTCTCTTACGATGTTCTTAATTGTAATAAGGCCATCGAAGATCTCAGGAACTTCCTGCTCAAATAGTCTTTCAAGGAATACCGGTGATGTTCTTGATAGTGTAATCAGCGGTTTGTTGTTTCTCATCTCAACACCTGCCACAACTGCTCTCAACGTATCACCTTTCTTGAAGTAATCTGTTGGAATCTGCTCGGTTCTTGGCATGATCAATTCATTGTCATCGTCATCAAGAATGAGGATTTCCTTCTTCCATACCTGATAAACCTCACCTGTTACGATCTGGCCTACCATGTCTTTATACTTTTTGTAGATCTCGTCTTTCTCTAGTTCAAGCACCTTAGAAATAAGGTTTTGTCTAAGCGCTTGTACTGCTCTACGGCCGAAATCCAAAAGCTTTACTTCTTCAGAAACCTCTTCACCTACTTCAAAATCCGGCTCAATCTTAATCGCATCAGAAAGTGCAATTTCCAAGTTCGGATTGTCTACTTCATCATCCTCTACGATGTCTCTGTTCCTCCAAATTTCAAGGTCACCTTTATCAACATTGATAATGAAATCGTAGTTATCGTCAGTTCCATAATTCTTGCGAATCATGCTTCTGAAAACACTTTCCAGAATGTTCATCAACATCGCACGGTCGATGTTCTTAAACTCTTTAAACTCCTGGAACGAGTCCAGCAAATTCATTTCTTCTTCAACTACTTTAGCCATAACTAAAACGTGTTAGAACGATACCAATACCTTGGTTTGTTTAATGTTACTCAGTTTAATTTCAATTTCCTCTTTGCTCTTCTTTGGTTGAATTCTAATCTGATCCTTCTGCACTTCGAGTAGCTTCCCTTTCATCGAACTGTCATCGTTCATGATAACCTGAAGCTCTCTGCCCACATTCACCTCATACTGCTGAAAGACCTTTAAGGGCTTACCAACACCAGGAGATGAAACATTCAACTCAAAATCCTCCGTATCTCTGTCCAGCGAATGTTCAACATGCCTGCTCACCTTTACACACTGGTTGATTGGCACCCCTCCCTGACCATCTATTTCGATGCTAATGCGGTTCTTGTTACTCACCACAATATCCACCAGAAAGAAGTCTGTTCCTCGCAGACATTCGTTGACCAGTTCGGTTATTTTCGCTTCGCTGACCAAAAATCAAAGCAATAAAAGAGGGGACTCACGTCCCCTTCAACAGCACAAATATAGGAATTTCTATTTACCAGCGGGCTCTTCCTTGACTTTGACCCCGTTCTTGTAAACCACAGTTCTTTTCACCTCTCCCTGGCGTTTGCCGTAATAGATCCATTTGCCGTGTGGTTTGTAGTTCTTATAGTTCTTTACGGCCTGAAGTGTTCCAATCTCGTAGTAACTAACCACCTTACCTTCCTGGCGCCCCTCCTTGTAGTTGTTCTCGTACATCATATTACCATTGGGGTAATAATAGTACCACGTGCCACTCTGCACTCCCCCTACAAATGAACCGCTCTCTTTGATCTGTCCGGAATCGTACCACATCGTACGCATACCGTCAAGGAATGTAACCTTATCTGCTTTGAACTTGATGCCCGGAAATGAAGTGGTTTGCTTATTGGCAAAAGCCTTATCGTATTTCATGGTTTCGGGTGCTGAATACATTTCCGATAACTCCATTTTCCCGTTTGGATACCAGTGCTCCCACAATCCTGTTTTCAGGCCATTTGCATATTCTCCAACGTAATCTTTCTTGCCATCAGGGAACCATCCTTTCCACACACCATGCAGTTCACCCATGGTGAAGGAACCCTTATCTTTTGCCTTGCCATCTGAGTACCAAGACAACCACTCTCCATCTTCTCTTCCGTTCTTGAATGACCCTTTGAGGATTACCGTTCCATTCTCGTGTTTTGTCACCCACTCACCTGACTTAACCCCATTGGCATAAGGCCCTGTCTTCCAAAGTTCCCCACCAGGATACCAGTATGTCCATGTGCCTGACCTTTTACCTTCGGCAAACGATCCTTCATATTCTTTCTTGCCCGACTCATGGTAATAGAAAGTCCACTGTCCGTCTTGCTTTCCATTCTTGAAGTTGCCCACAATGTCTTTCTGCCCGTTTTTCAACCACCAAATCCATTGTCCGTGTTTCTTGCCCTTTTCATAAGAACCTTCGGCACTTAGTTCTCCAGAAACAAACCATTCTTTTGAAGGTCCAGTTTCTTTACCCTTTGCAAAGGTTACTTCCTTATGCTTATTACCATCCTTGTACCAGTACTCCCAAAGGCCGTGTTTCTTGCCTCTTTTGATCTGACCTTTCAGGTTCGGCTTGCCAGACTCATAATTGAAGACCCACTCGCCCTCCATGAAGTTGTCTTTGTAGCTACCCTGCGAAGAAATGGAGCCATCCATTCTCCAATTGGTCCAACCGCCATTCCGCTCACCATTCCTGTATTTTCCCTCTGCTTTCTTCTCGCCTGAAGGATAATGTTCTAACATCCTGCCATTGCCTCCACTAACCATCCTCTCTCCCTTTGGAGATGTATACTCCATCAAGAAAGGATTGCCTTCTTTGTATTGGGTTGAGGACATCAAGCTGCCATCTGGATAGTAGGTAGTCCACTTCCCCACTTTTGTGTCTTTGTTGTATTCCTCTGTACTTCGCTTCTTCTCATTGTCGTGGTAGCAAGTCCAGGTGCTGTCTTTGTAACCGTTCTTATGGTATCCAACACATGCCAACTTACCGTTCAGGTGCCATGTCTTGAATTCTCCCTGCTTCATACCTCGATCGAAGACGCCTTCCTCCACTTTTACCCCGCCTTCAAAATTCTGGTACTTTCCGTGGTAGTCCCCCGCTTTGTATGTAACAACCTGTGCGAGTTTCCCTTCCTTATTCCAATACTTCCATTCACCTGATTCCAGACCATTCTTAATCAAGCCCTCGGCCCGTTTCTTGCCATCAGGCCATTTCAATACCTCCGTATAGGTTTGAGCAATACCCAAACCAGCTGTCAAAATGAGATATGTTGTAAGTATCAGTACGCGCATGAAACAAATGTATTCTCTCCCTCTATCTGTAAGAATGATGCCATGTTTAATTTTTAACACCACTGTATTAACATTTATTATGGGGTGATAGGTAATTTTGCTGTAATGAAAAAGCTTGGGCTGATACTATTGCTAACTGGCCTTGCGGTGTTTGGTTACACCCAGGAGCTTACACAAACTGTGCGGGGTGTTGTATTCGACAAACAAACTGAATACCCTTTACCAGCGGCCACAGTAATCATCAAGATAGGAGAAGAAGAGAAGGTATCGCTCGCAGACGTGAATGGTAAATTCAAGATCGAGGGCGTTCCTGTTGGAAGAATTGACCTTAGCGCAACCTACCTTGGATACAAGCCTGTACACCTGCGAAACCTTGTTCTGACTACGGGAAAGGAGTTGGTGTTGAACCTCAAAATGGAGGAAATGGTATTTACTGCAGAGGAATTTGTGGTGAAGGCTGAACGTGACAAGAAGGCTGTGAACAACAAAATGGCAACCGTGAGTGCCAGGTCTCTCACCATTGAAGAAACCAACCGATATGCGGGCACATTGAATGACCCAGCAAGAATGGCCGCGGCATTTGCAGGTGTAGCAGTTGCGGGAGACCAGCGAAATGACATTATCATTCGAGGTAACTCGCCATTGGGTGTGCTCTGGAGGCTGGACGGGATCAATATTCCCAACCCCAATCACTTTGGAAGTCTTGGAACCACGGGTGGACCAATCTCCATTCTTAACAATAACGTATTAGACAACTCAGACTTCATGACAGGTGCATTTCCTGCGGAATATGGTAACGCCATGTCTGGTGCGTTTGATCTACAGTTGCGAAAAGGAAACAACGAACAGCGTGAACACTGGGGTCAGGTTGGTTTCAACGGATTTGAATTTGGAACGGAAGGCCCCATTAGCAAGAAATCCGGATCATCTTACCTGGCATCTTATAGATACAGTACACTGGGAGTATTCGATGCATTAGGCATCAGCTTTAATGTTGGCGGAACCCCACAATACCAGGACCTTACCTTCAAGGTGGATTTTCCAGGTGTGAAGCACGGGAGATTTACTGTGTTTGGGGTAGGCGGACTCAGTTATATTGAGCTTCTGGAAAGCAATAAGGATACCAACGACTGGTCTTTCGGTGTTGCCGGTGAAGATGCTTACTATGGGAGCAACATGGGTGTTGCTGGTGTATCACACACTTACTTCCTGAATGAAAACACGCGCTTGAAAAATTCGATTGCCGTGTCTGGAACTCAGAATACTATTCGCATTGATTCTGTAAGCGTGCTCAACAATGACCCCGTACTGAGATATGGGAATGATTCCTACGAAGTTAAATACACGTACACTGGCAGTCTTAACCGTAAATTCAATGCGAAGAACACATTAAACGTTGGATGGATCGCAGATTGGTACAACGTGAACTATGCTGACAGCGTCTTCAAACAATGGGGATTCAAAACTCTGACCTCCACTAAAGGCGAAGCATTACTACTACAGGGGCACGTTCAATGGCAACATAGATTTAGCGATCTCCTTACACTCAACACAGGGCTTCACTATCAGTATTTTGGACTCAATCAAACACAGATTCTTGAACCCCGGGCAGGTCTCAAGTACCAGATGAATGAGCGTAACTTTCTGAGCATTGGGGGTGGACTACACAGTCAGATACAACCGTTCTCATTATACTTCTATGAGACCCAGGTTGTTCCGGGAACCTATTACAAAACGAATATCAACCTTGGGTTCTCCAAAAGCGCTCATGGTGTTATCAGCTATGATTTCTTCGCATCGGAGAATTTCAGGATAAAAGCCGAAACTTACTACCAGTATTTGTTCGATATACCGGTGGAAAGGAATCCTTCGGTTTTCTCTGCGGTTAACATTGGCGCTGACTTCGGTATTCCCAACGTTGACAGTCTGGTAAACAATGGGACCGGGTACAACTACGGACTTGAGCTGACGCTTGAGAAATTCTTCTCCAAGAATTATTACTTCCTGATCACTGGTTCATTATTTGACAGCAAGTTCACTTCGAGCGATGGAATAGAGCGCAACACTGCATTCAATGGTAATTACACGCTGAACGTGTTGGGAGGTGTTGAGATACCGCTTGCTAAGGAGAACAAAGTTACGATGGTGTTGGACCTCAAAAGTGTGTTGGCCGGTGGCAAGCGCTACATCCCAATTAATACAACGTTATCCAAACAGTACAATGTTCCTGTATACGAGTGGGATCAAGCGTTTGAGCCTCAATACAAAGAATACCTGCGCATTGATGCACGCCTGGGCATTCGTGTTAATCACAAGAAAGTAACACAGGAATGGAAGGTGGATGTGCAGAACATATTCAACCGACAAAACGTTTTGTTAGCCACCTATAGCGAGATTGCCCGTGATGTTGTTACAGAATATCAAATTGGTATTTTCCCCATTGTGCAGTACAAAGTCACTTTCTAATGATCTCAGTTGAGCAAGCCAAAGAAATAGTAACCAACCACTTTAGAACAGGTGAGTGCATAACCATGCCTTTGGATCAGTGCGTTGGAATGGTATTGGCCAGCGACATTGTTTCACCGATCAACATGCCTCCATTTGATCAGTCAGCCATGGATGGGTATGCTATTAATTCGAATGATATTGGACAAGTTCTTCAACTTTCCGGGGAAGCCGCAGCCGGTTCAAACGCAGAGCTTCTCCTGGAAAGAGGAAATGCTGTAAGAATCTTCACGGGTGGCCCTGTCCCTACAGGTGCAGACACGGTTGTGATGCAGGAACACGTAACAGTTGAAGGGGATCAGGTTTCTATTGACCCTCAGCCCAAAGCTGGTGTGAACGTTCGATTAACTGGTGAGCAGATCAAGCAGGGTGAAGTGGTACTTGCTTCTGGCCATATAATTGGAAGTGCTGAAGTGGCATTACTCGCAACTATGGGGTATGGGGAGGTTGAAGTGATCTCGAAACCATCGATCGGCATATTGGTTACGGGTAATGAATTGGTAACTCCTGGAGTGGAACTTCCACGTGGCGGAATCTATGAATCCAATTCCTACATGTTGGAAGCACAGCTGTATTCAGATGGTTACAAGGCAACACGTTATCAAAGGGCTCAGGATACCATGCAGCATACGCAAGCCTGCATTAAGAAAGTACTCGATGGACACGATGTAATCCTCATTTGTGGGGGCGTCTCTGTAGGTGACTACGATTTTGTTAGCCAGGCATTGCAGGAATTGGGTGTGGAGCAACTGTTTCATAGGGTTGCTCAGAAGCCCGGTAAGCCAGTATTCTTTGGACAACTTGGAAAGAAGCTCATATTCGGTTTGCCTGGAAATCCGGCCAGCACTATGGTTTGTTTCTATGAATACGCGTTGCCCGCCATTCATCATTGGTCTGGTCTTAAAGAGGCTGGGCTTAAGAAGGATACCGTTCGTCTCAAGGAGGATATTCGCCATAAAGGCGGACGTGCATTGTTCCTTAAGGCATATTACGATGGTGAAGAAGTACAACCTCTTGACGGTCAGAGCTCAGCGATGATCAGGGCATTCACAGACGCCAATTGCCTAATCTACCTTTCAGCTGAGCAGGGATCTGTTGATGCTGGCGAGTTGGTTGAAATTCACCTAATTGGATAGCACGCCTGCGTTCACTATCTTGTTCCAATAACCTACAACTATGAAAAAACCGATCGCAAGTGTTTACGCGTTAGCGTTCATCTTGGTGGCATGTGGAGGCGATGAAGAACCTGCCAATGACACACCGGAAAAGGAAGCAGTAAGTGGAGTGGCATTGGAGAATTTCGACAATGGGGTGAAACCCAATGACGACTTCAACATGTACGTGAATGGAACGTGGATTGAGAACAATCCGGTACCAGAATCAAAATCAAGGTGGGGTTCCTTCAATGAAGTTCATGAGCGAAACAATGAGATTTTGCACGGTATCCTTGAGCGTTGTGCTAAGGAAAAAGGAGAAAAGGGATCGGAGATTCAGCAGATTGGAGACTTCTATAGAACTGCAATGGATTCAGCCAAACTGGAAGCGGACGGCATCAAGCCTGTGATGAAGTATCTGGAAATGATACAAAGCGTTGAATCCAAAGATGAGTTGGCAAAAGTACTTTGCGAACTGCATAAAAATGGCTTGCATTCATTCATTGGATTCGGATACGGACCAGACCTAAAGAATCGAGAAGTGAAAAGTGCAGAGTTTGATGTTGGCCGAACGGGGCTGCCTAATCGTGCCTATTACGAAGGTACGGGCCCGCAATATGAACGGTACCAGGACGAGTATCGAAAGCACATGGCCCGACTTTTCGAAATAGTAGGTATCGAAGACGGAGCAGCGAAAGCCGAGAAAATGTACGCCATGGAAAAGGAACTGGTGCTTTCTACACTCACACCTGTAGAGCGCAGAAACCCGGCTAACCTTTACAACAAGATGTCATACGATGACTTTAAGGCTGTTGCACCCTCGTTCAATTGGGATGGATATATTGAAAGTACTGGTTCAGAAAAACCCGATACATTGATCTGTTCTCAGCCGGCATACTACAAGACGTTCGGTGAGGTTTGGGCGAAAACAGACATCCAGGTTCTTAAAGACTATTTGCAATTCTTTGTTGTTGCCAATGCCTCCAACTATCTGAATAGTGAATTGGAGCAAGCGCATTTTGAATTCTTTGGCAAAGTGCTTCAGGGACAGAAAAAAATGGATCCAAGATGGAAGCGTGTGCTGGGCATTATGAACCGCCAGATGGGATTTGTACTGGGTAAGGAATTCGTGAAGGAAGCATTTACAGAAGACTCCAAGCAGCGTATCAACTCGTTCATCGATAACCTTCAGGAGGTCTTCAGATCTAGACTTGATGAACTTGCCTGGATGGGACCGGAAACAAAGGAGAAGGCACTGGAGAAATTAAACGCTTTCAACAGAAAGATAGGTTACCCCGACAAGTGGGAAGATTATTCTAAAATGAACATCGGAACGGAATCTTATCTGGAGAATTTCTATTCATCAAACCGATTCCGGTACGAGAAAATGATTGCAGAGCGCAAGGATCCAATCGACAAATCACGATGGGGTATGCCACCACAAACGGTGAACGCATACTACAATCCAATTCTCAATGAAATTGTGTTCCCTGCGGGTATACTTCAGCCACCATTCTTCTATCCTGATGCTGAAGATGCGATCAACTACGGATCGATTGGTGGTGTAATTGGCCATGAGTTCCTGCACGGATTTGACGATCAGGGAAGTAAGTTCAACGCACTTGGACAGCTTAACGATTGGTGGACTCCAGACGACAGGGCCAAATTTACAGAGCGAACGGATAAGCTTGTTTATCAATTTGGTCAATTCCGTGTATTGGATAGCCTGCCGGTAAACGGTGCGCTTACGTTAGGAGAGAACATTGCCGACCTGGGTGGACTAACGATGAGCTATCTGGCATTGCAGAAGTACATTCAGAAAAATGGCAATGACACCATTGATGGATTCTCTGCCGAGCAAAGATTCTTTATTGGTTGGGCTCAGGCGTGGAGGGCGAACAGCACGGACGATGCACTTAGAAGATTGGTGCTCACCGATCCTCACGCTCCGCCAAGATTCAGAATCAACGGTCCGCTATCTAACATGCCGCAGTTCCATGCTGCATTTGGCACACAGGAAGGGGATCCAATGTACAGACCCGACAGTGTAAGGGTTAAGATCTGGTAAAAGACTGGTAAAAGAAAAGGCTGCGAGAGCAGCCTTTCTTATTTCTTAGCAGCAACCTCCACCATCGTAGAACCAGGTTGATTCTGAGATGAAGATGTCTTTCCTGCTTAGTGAGCCAAGTGCACCCGCGGTTTTATCGCAAACTGCCAATGGTTGATTCTGAAGCAGTACGTGACCTTTGTTGTCATCAAACAACTCTTCTCCTCCGTAATAGATAGCCGTCTTACCGGTAAATACACAAGGGCCATCTTCTGGCATAGGATCCTTAATTGCACATACCTCAACACTCTCAATGAAGATCATCTCCTCGGTATCATAATGGTCAGGGTCAAGCACTCTATAAGGCCGCTTGGCTCGTACCTCAACTGTTCCGAAACCTGCTTCAGTAATCATATCGATGTATTCCTGAAGAGGCAAAGAACCGCTCAGACAAAGTGCTCTTAACTTCTCATCTTGCCGAAGGTTATCAGGCATGTGATCCTCGCAAACGGGATCTGACATGATAAGTCTGCCATTGGGCTTGAGCACACGGTACATTTCTGCCAGCGCTTTCTTAAGGTCCTCGTGTGTGAATATGTTGAACAGGCAATTCTGCGCAGCCACATCTATGCTCGCATCTTCCACCGGCAGATTCAAGGCATCGCCTTTTTTCAGATCAACAAATTCTGATTTGAACCAGGGGTTCATTTGTTCCGCTTCCACAAAGTTCTTTCTCGATGCCTCAAGCATTTCATCTACCACGTCCACACCAATCACACCCGCTTTTTGTCGTGAAAAATATGCGAACTGCAGCAACTCCATTCCACCTCCAACGCCCACATATAGAATCCGAGGATCGTTCACAAGATCTCTTGGATTTACCGTACTTCCGCAACCATAGTTCATCTCAAGCATGATGTTCGGAATGTCAAGTCCAGGCAATTGCCATACAGGTGTTGTAGTACAACAAAGTCCTACGTCAGGGCTTTCCGCAGCCTGTCTATAAACATCTTTTGTAGTTTCTAAATAAGTTTCCATGTTAAGCGAATTATGCGACCTCACCACCACAGCTGGATCCGGCACCCGCAGTACAGCCATAGCAGTGTTGATTAATGATTATGTTTCTTTCTTCCAGTTCTTTAAGTGAAAAGTCTTTGATGTGTTTGGGGGCGTCACCGGCCAATTGCAATTCCAGCATTTGATTGAAATCACAATCATATAACTGCCCATCCCAACTCACAGAGATCGTATTCCTGCACATGACTCCTTCCGCTGCTGCTGGATTGAACGCATTGGCCAATTCAGTCATGTATTCATTATAGTTTTCACTGCGAACCAAATACTCAAGAAAGCGGCTTACCGGAATATTCGTGATAGCATAAAGGCTATTGAAGTCGATATTCCATCCCTGTTTTAATTTCCTTTTGAATTGTCGCTCTAGTCCCTCCTGACCAGCAGGCATAAATGCTCCAGTGGGATTATATACCAGATTGAGAATCAATCCTGAGCTCTCTTTTCCGTAGCCTACTTCATTCAGCATTTTCAATGCGCGGATAGACTGCTCAAAAACACCTTCACCTCTCTGTGCATCGGTTCTTTTCGCATTGAAATATGGCAGTGAGGACACTACCTCCACCTCATGTGCCTTGAAGAACTCGGGTAGGTCATTGTACTTCTTATTTGCAACGATGATAGTAAGGTTACATCGCACAATGATCTTCACTCCTTTTTTGTAAAGTTCCTCTACAAACCACCTGAAGTCAGGATTCATCTCCGGAGCACCTCCGGTTAGATCAACGGTATGAATTTTAGCGCCCTCCAATGCATCGATACACTGTTGCATGGTTTCACGTGTCATGATCTCTTTCCTGTCTGGTCCTGCATCAACATGGCAATGCGCACACACCTGGTTGCACATTTTCCCCACATTCACCTGAAGGATATCCACGCTTGTTGGCTTAAGTGGAAACAGGTCTATGTCCTGCAGCTTTTCCGCAAAGGTTGGAATACCCGCTGCTTCATTGTTTGACAAGACACCAATCTGGGTTTCCGGGCGTGCAAGCTCATTGCCCTTGGCTTGTAGCGATTTTGTTTCCTTTTTCTTGACAGTGGTCTCCATTACATCGATACTTCCTTGACCTTATTCATCATTTGAACGCCATGTACCAATGTTGCACCACTCTGGATAGCAGCGCCTACGTGCACCGCCTCCATCATTTCCTCTTCATCACATCCTTTTTGCAACGCATCTTTTGTGTACGAATGAATGCAATACGGACATTGAACAACATGCGAAACCGCAAGCGCTATCAGCGATTTTTCTCTTTCTGTTAGCGCCCCTTCCTTGAAAACATTTCCGAAATAATCAAAGAACTTCTTCCCCAGTTCTTCCTGCCATTCCGTGATTTCACCAAATTTTTTCAGATCAGCCTGATCATAATAGCCTTTAGCCATACCAATTAGTATTCAGTTACAATGAGATAAATTGTTCTTGGGGACTTACGCCTGAGGAGGACCTCTCCTATCGTTATTCGACCTCACTTTGATCGATTGCGAGCTCTGTGGACTGATTCCCGGTCCACCGAATAAAAAAGCTTTAAGTATTGCAATCAATCTTCCAACCAGGTGAAGCAATCCTGACCATGATCCCATATGGTCAACATCTTTCTTTGTAGAAAGTTCGAATGGTTTTTCTAATACCAGTCTGAGCTGACTGGCTACCAAAGGTGTATTCCATTCAATCAATCTTAGGGCTTCCATATCCACCCTCGCAATTTGCAATCCAATTAGATAAGCACCGCCATCGAATGATGGTCCCAACACACTTTTGTCGGACTGAAGACGCTCACCCGCTGTATGCAAATCTTCAACAGATAACTGCGGGCAATCACTTCCTACAACAATAACATTTCGGTATCCTTTCTCTGCAACGGTCTTAACGGCCTGAACCAATCTTGTTCCAAAATCCATCCCAACCTGATCACCATCAGAGATCTCTATGAAGTCGTACCTCGAATTCCTGCAAATGATTCTGGCCTGATCAAGCAACTCAGCGGCCACACGGTAATTTCGCTTCCCTGGTTTCCCGATGAGAGACTTATGTTCTGCTTCAGATCGTGCAGATCTAGCAAAAAGAAGTACCGCTGTATTATAGGCTTGCTGCATGAGGTAAATGGGAAGTTAAGCAATATCTATACAGCGGAGCGTGGTTATTCTGACAATTCTATAAATTTGCGTTATATCCGACCGGACATAACGATGAAATACGAAGTAAAAGCACGCGTTTGGATCGAAGGAGATTCTTCTACCATTATGGGAAATGGGAGGTTGAACCTATTGAAAGCCATCATCTCAGAGGGATCCATTTCCAAGGCGGCAACCAGTCTGGGAATGTCTTACAAGAAAGCGTGGAATCTTGTCAATTCCATGAACGAATCCAGTCCTGAACCACTTGTGGTTAGAAAGACGGGTGGAAAAGATGGCGGAGGTACGATCGTAACGCAACGAGGTTTGGAACTGTTGCAATCGTTCGATGCAGTTCAGGAAAAAATGGCGCTTGTGTTGAAAGAAGAATCACGTAAACTGAATGTATCATGACCGGGGTGATATTGGCTGGAGGTGGCAATACACGTTTCGGTAGCTTCAAGGGCGCAGCCGAAATCGGTGACGAGCAAGTGCTTGCAAGGGTCATTAGTCAAGTAAGGGCGGTAGCGCAAAGCGTTTATCTCAATGGGCCTGATGAACTTGAATCCTTTGGCTGCCCAATTATCAATGATGAAATTCAAGATCAGGGTCCCTTGCATGGAATCCATAGCTGCTACAATATCATCCAGGATGATCTTCTTGTGCTCAGTTGTGATATGCCATTTATCACGGCATCCCTGTTAAAGAGGTTGATCAACGATCACCAATCCGCCTGTTTTCGTATGAACAACAAAGTGCTGCCTTTTCCAGGCGTATTCCGCCAACCAGCGCTTAACGCATTGGCAGACTTTTCTGGTGATCAGGTGACTGAGTTCGTTACCACAAACTCCTTTTCCATGTTACAACCAACACAACTGGAAGCATTGCAATTGCAGGCGTTTAATACAAAACCTGAACTAGAGAAATTGGCAGCGCAATCCACCAAGTTTAGACTCCACGGACAATTGGCAGACCTGTTCCCACAACAAACATTGGTGGTGCCCACACCAGAAAATTTTGGTATTGAGGAGATCAGAATAAGCCTCGCAAACGTGGTCACCGGTATCGGGGAGTACGACTTCCAGCTAGCCATGAACGGCCAACTGGTTACCAAAGACACGCATGTAATACAAGGTTCGACCATCGAAGTTATGCCACCATTCTCAGGAGGATGAAACACATTGAATTCATACAGGGGCCCATTGCCAGCGACAGCGTCCAACGACTTATCGAGACTGTTTCAAAAAGAACAGATGTAGGCGGCATTGACCTATTTATTGGAAACGTCCGTGCTGATAAGATGGAAGATTCGGAAGTGGCTGCAATTGAGTTTACCCATGAGCTACAGTTGGCTACCAATCAGTTAGAAAACATTATAGACCAGGTCTCACAAGAACATCAATGTAAAGCCGCAATGGTTCTTCACAGTATCGGTACCGTGCGCGTAGGAGAAATGTGCATGGCGGTTGTAACAGGATGCAAACACCGTGCAGATGCTTACGATGCTAATCGAGCCATTGTAGAACGATTAAAAAAAGAGGTTCCTATATGGGGGAAGGAAATCGGCACATCTGATGCCACCCAATGGAAAGTTAATACGCAGTAGTATGGTAGACATTACACATAAGAGGAACACCCTAAGATATGCTAAAGCAAGAGCCATTGTAACGACATCTGCAAAGGCGATATCACTTGTTCAGAAGAACCAAATTCCGAAGGGAGACATAAAAGAGATGAGCAAGGCTGCTGCCCTGCTCGGCATCAAGCAAACACCCGCCCTGCTACCCGATTGCCACCCCATTCCAGTGGAATATGCAGCGGTTTCCCATAGCATTGAAGGAGAACAAATATTGATTGATGTGGAGGTTAAAACGGTATATAAGACAGGGGTTGAGGTAGAAGCAATGCACGGAGCTTCAGTAGCAGCGCTTACCATCTACGATATGCTGAAACCTGTAGAGCCTGCTACGTTTATTGGAGAGATCAAACTCTTGGAAAAAACCGGAGGCAAAACAGATTTCAATTTTCCCGAGGAAATTACCGCAAGCGTAATTCGTTTGGGTACAATGGTGGCCAATGGAACAAAAGAAGATAAGGTAGAAGCGATTGTGAAGGACAAGCTCCTACGGCAGGAGATCACACTTATTGACTACACAATTGTTCCGGATGAAGCTGGCTCTATTGGTAAAGCTGTAAGCGAAAGCTTAGACAGGGCCGAATTGATAATTGTGGTTGGTGGTACAGGGCCCAGCACAACTGATGTTACTACCGGAGCGTTGCGTCCAATGCTTACCAAGGAACTGCCCGGTATAGGAGAAATGATTAGAAGCTATGGACAGGACAGAAGTCTTCTCGCTTACTTGTCATCTTCGTTTGGTGGATTCATTGGTAGCAATGTAGTGGTTGCCATTCCATCCGGGGAACAAGGAGTAAGAGAGTCGTTGGATGCCATCTTTCCTCAAATCAAACAGATGTTCAAAACCGTCAGAAGGAAAGCCAATGTTGAAGGATAAGTTCGGAAGAAACCATACTTACCTGCGCATATCTCTAACTGATAAGTGCAATATGCGGTGCTCATACTGTATGCCTCATGAGGATATGCAGTTTCTTCCCTCTCAAGCCCTAATGCAAGCTGATGAAATTCAGTCGATTGCCGAGACCTTTGTTGGGTACGGTATTGAACGCATTCGCTTAACCGGAGGCGAACCACTTGTCAGAAAGGATTTTAGATCTATTCTTCAAGGCATCTCCTCGCTACCGGTGAAGGTTTCACTAACGACCAACGCCTACTTACTGGATCAGTACATCATGGACCTTGTTAATGCAAACGTGGATGCCATCAACGTAAGCTTGGACACACTGAACCCAGAACGATTCCTTGCGATTACAAGAAGAGACCACCTCCAAAAGGTACTGGATAACCTGGACCTAGCGCTGACAAGCAAGCTTCAAGTGAAATTAAATGTGGTAGTTAAAAAGGGGCTGAATGATGACGAAATCATTCCGATTATCAGATATGGCGCTAAGAAAGGGATGGTTGTGAGGTTCATAGAATTTATGCCTTTCAAAGACAACAATTGGGATTACGAAGCGGTGTGTGCCAAGTCCGAAATACTCTCGGAAGTAAAGAATCTATATGAGGTTGAAGAGGTTCCTGTACCACGTACCTCTACCTCATCTCAATTCCATATACCTTCCATTGGTGGTTCATTCGGAATCATCTCAACGGTAACACAACCATTCTGCGATGGATGCAACAGGTTACGTTTAACGGCTGATGGCAAAATGAAGAACTGTCTGTTTGACAACAATGAACTCGACATTCTTCGGGCCCATCGAAATGGCGAAGACATTAAACAATTGATCGAGCTATCTGTTAGTAATAAAGCCTCCTCCTTTGGAGGTAAGAAACCTTTTAAGAGCACAAACGCAAACGCAGAATATCAGGAGAACCGTGCCATGATTGCGATTGGAGGATAATCCTTTGGTCGTGACGGTGACAGGTGATGCAACGGGAATTGATGAATTTTGCCTTAACCACTAAACACTATGTCTTCAAAGACTAAACTTTGGTATCTGGAGAACTTTAATCTGTTCGAAGTCTTATCTCAGGAGGATAAAATGAAGATGGCCGATCAGATTATTGACTCCACCGTTGGGAAGGGTGAATACATCTACTTTCCGGAAGATCCATCTACTACCCTCTTTATTCTTAAGGAAGGAAGGGTGAAGATTGGTTCGTTTTCGGATGACGGTAAAGAGATTATCAAGACCATCCTGAGCCCGGGTGAGATCTTTGGAGAATTGGCCTTAGTGGGCGAGGAAACGCGAAATGATTTTGCAATCGCCCTTGAAGCCGATACGGTCGTATGTGCCATTAGCTTAGATGATATGATGAAAGCCATGGAGGGAAATCCCAGGCTGAATCTTCAAATCACAAAGTTGATTGGTTTGCGATTAAGAAAAGTTGAGCGCAGATTGGAATCTCTTGTTTTCAAGGATGCCAGAGCTCGCATTATCGAATTCATAAAGGACATTGCAAAAGAGCAGGGTAAAAAGATTGGCGATGAGGTGCTGGTAAAGCACCACCTGACACATCAGGAGATTGCCAATATTACCGCGACTTCCCGCCAAACAGTAACTACAGTTTTAAATGAATTGCGGGAGCAGGATCAGATCTATCTGGAAAGAAACAGGTTTCTGATCCGTGACGTGGAGAACCTGAACTAATGGCAAAATTCCAATTGTACACGGCAACGGTTTGCACCGGTTGCGATAGAGTGCGTAAGTATCTGATCGATCATGATTTCAGCATTGAAGAAATCAATATAGACCTTTCTGATCGAAGACCCCCCTTCCCCATCATTATAGTACCAGCACTGATCATGGATGACAAGTTGCTGGCGTATGGAGACGACATCATCACTGAATTAGATAAGCAACGTAATGCTCAATCTGCATAATCCACAGGAAATAGTGCAAGACGTCCTGGCATGTTTGAAGCATGGAGAAGATCCAAGATCGTGTTTGGAGGCGCTGAAGCAGATTACGCTTAATGATGTACTTGCATTCAAGTCGGATGATGAAAAGAAGGCCTTCTGGATCAACACATACAATGCCGTAGTATTAGGACATATTGCTCTTCGGCCTGAAGAGATAGAGGAATGGGTAGCCCGCAAGAAATTCTTCATGCGAAAATCTGTGGTCTTCAACGACTTCTCTCTCAGTCTTGATCAGGTAGAACATGGTATTCTCAGGCGATCACGGATATGGTGGAGCAAAGGATACCTTCGCAATCCACTGCCCGGAGTTATTGAAAAGTGTCTTCGCGTAGATCAACTTGATCCACGTATTCATTTCGCGCTGAATTGTGGTGGAAACGGATGTCCACCAATCAGGCATTATAGTTCAAATGACATTGAGCAGCAACTGGAAATTGCGACCAAAGCCTTCATTCATGCCGAAGTAAGTCTAACTGAAAAGCGCATAGTTGCTTCGAAGATTTTCTCCTGGTACATCAATGATTTCGGAGGAAGCCGTGGATTAAAACATTTCCTGCACCGGTACGTGGACATTCAGAGTCACAGCACCCGAGGCCTTTCGTTTAAACCTTATGACTGGCGTCCGTGGGTGAAACAGACCGAGAAGATTTCTTCCTAGTCCAGAGCAATTCAGCAACCACGAACAGCAGTAATATTCCATATTCAACGGAAACCAGAAGTTCGTTCTGATCGTACACCTCACCCCTGTATGCTCCATAGCTTAGGAACACCAATGCCGACCATACAATGGGATACTTCCAATTGGTGAACACACTTAAACAAACCGGAGTAATGATGTACCATGGGTGCACCGTTGTGGTAAGCGCCAGATAAATACTAATGGCAAACAAACCTGCGCTGGCGTATTTCTGTGGTTTCGACCTGCTGCCAAATAGCTGAACTGCGGTGATTCCAATCATAGAGATCACACCCATCCATGGACCGGCCTTTTCGATGATATTCCATCCCTTCACTGCATAACCTATTTCTCTTACCAGAAAGTAGATCCCTGCATTGAATTCAAACTTTCGGAAGTAAAGGTCCAGAGAGGAAGTAAACGAACTGATCCATTCACTTGAAATAAATGGCACCAACATAACTACAAACATGGCGAGTGCCACCAGGCCGGCAACAATACCCTTCACCCAGCCATTGCTACGAATTACTGATGGCAAGAACATGAACGGTAACATCTTGAGGCTAGCCCCAATACCTGCCCAGATACCGGCAGATAAGAACTGCTTTTGAACAATGGCACCAAGCATCAATGCAATACATAAACACATACTGCCTTCGAAATGGAGATTCCCGGTAATCTCTATGACAACCAACGGATTCAACCAGTACCACATCGCTTTTTGCGCTTCCATGCGAAACAACCGAAGCACTCTGAAAAGTACAAGCAGGGTAAGTAATTCGAACAAAACCAATATCACACGAATGGCTATGGCACCGGCTTTGACACCTCCCACACCCATGGCTGAGGCACCTATTGCAAATACGCCCTGGTTTAAAGGTGGATATACCGTGTAATATTCACGCGAATTCATGTTGTCGTATAACTCCTGCTGATCGGGAGAAAGCCGATTCGTCTCCGCAAATGAATCTGGGAGTACCACATAGGGATTTTCTCCGTTGGTCAACATATCGCCATCCCATAGGAACCGATAGTAATCATCACTAAGGGCTGAATCGGCCAGCAGAAAGGACAGTCTGCACACCGCACCAACAACCACCAGCATTTTGAGGTTGCCCTTCAAACGGTTGAGCATGATGTAAATCAGAAATAAACCACCAACCAGTCCGAGGAGTGTAAGGAACTCGGACCGTTCAAGAAAATACCCGATGTACAGATACCCCAACAGGGATACAAAGGCAGCAACAACAATTAGAAGTATGGAACTATTTCGCAATGAGTGAAGATCTGGAATGCACTACCGAAGATATCGTAACATAACCAAATCCAAACAATAGCATCACGTGATAAGGCAGCAGGCCAAAGTCGTTGTATTTAAAGGCAAAGAAAATTCCAAGTGCAGCATATAGTGTGAATAGTGCCTCAAAAATGGTAAGCATAGACACACTGCTGACCAGATATTTATTGTTTTGCCACTTATCATCCCGATCTGTGATGTTGAACTTTGGTGTTCTTATGAAAGGTGTCTTTCTTCCTATGTAACCTTCGATAACCGCAATGGCGTTGTGTAAGGAAAGTCCCATAGACACACTAAGGAAAAGTGGGAATTCAACCAGAAACGCACCTAACGCACCGAAGAAAGACCGGTCATCCTCCTGGTTTCGAATCGATGTGAAATAGAAGAACGCCAGGAAGACCAAGCTGATCAGAAAAAAGCCAGCATAATTGAACAGACTTTCGTACTCCGTATGCTGATTCTTAAGAACAATGACAGGCACGCTCAATAGGGTGATCATTAGAATGGACAGGAACACTGCACTATTCATAAGATGGAAAATAGCGTGCAGCTTCGTAGACCAATTCAAATGGCCTGCCCGCAACACTTTCATCAGGTTCTTTCTTGTACATTCTGCGGCTCCCTTAGTCCATCTGAATTGTTGGGTCTTCAAAGCGTTCATTGCCGCAGGTAATTCCGCTGGCGAGCCAAACTCTTCCAGATAGTGAAACTGCCATCCACGCAATTGCGCCCTGTAGCTCAAATCAAGATCCTCCGTGAGCGTATCCGATTGCCATCCTCCAGCATCGTTGATACATGACTTTCTCCAAATTCCAGCAGTACCATTGAAATTGATAAAATGACCACTAACGTTTCTACCCGTTTGTTCGATACTGAAGTGTGCATCAAGTCCGAACGCCTGCAATCTCGTTAACCAGCTATAACTTCTGTTGATGTGTTCCCACTTGGTTTGAACAACGCCTACCTTTTCGTCCTGGAAGTACGGAACAGTCATACGTAAGAATTCCTTCTTTGGCAGGAAATCTGCATCAAAAACCGCCACAAACTCTCCTTTGGATTCTACTAATCCTTCGGCCAGTGCGCCAGCCTTGAACCCTTGCCGTACTGGCCTTCTAAAGTGTACAATATCCCTACCTTTAGCCTTCCACTCTGCTACTTTTTCAGCAATGACATCTACGGTCTCATCATCGCTATCATCCAGCACCTGGATCTCAAGTTTATCAACCGGGTAATCAAACTCTGCAACGCTGTCAATCAGTCTTTGTACCACATACAATTCATTGTAAACGGGCAGTTGGACAGTCACCATGGGAAGGTCTGCGTCATGCATTTCTGACCACTGTGCCATAGCTTTTCTTCTCTTTCTTCTCCTAACGTAATTGTAAACCAGGTTGATCTGGATCAGGCTATAGAAGAAGATAAACAGCAGCGCAATTCCATATAGTATAAGTACCGCTATTCCCATCACATGTACTTGAATATTGTTGCAATGATCTTGTATCCCGCCAGGATTGTTCCCTTCACCGTTCCAGAGATTTTGGAAAAACCTATCCGCTTTCTGTAAGAAACTGGTACCTCACATGTATTCATCTTCATCTTTGCCGCCTTTACCTGCATTTCTACTGTCCACCCATAAGTTGTATCCTGCATATTGAGTTTCTGGAGTGCCTCATACCTCAACGTTCTGAACGGCCCAAGGTCTGTAAACCGAACGCGGTAAATCCATCTAATGAGGGTTGTTGCCAACCAGTTTCCAAACACCTGTGGTACAGTCATGGATCCTTTCTCACGTTCTCCGAGTGCTCTTGAACCGATAACCATATCCAGGTTCCTTTCGGTTATAGGCGCAACCAACAATGGCAACTCTTCGGGATAATCCGAGTAGTCTGCATCGATAAATGCGACAATACTTGGTGTATATGCTAGTTCATTCAATGTCTCTATTCCTTTCAGGCATGCCCTGCCATATCCTGCAATGGGCTCGTCAACAACTGTTGCTCCGGCCGCCAATGCCTCTTCCCTTGTCTTGTCGGTTGAGTTGTTATTTACCACAATGATGTCTCTAACAACATCTCCTGGTAACGCCCTCACAACTTTGCCAACCGAGTTCTCCTCGTTAAAGGCTGGAATGATCACTACAACTGATGGTTCCAATATCAATCGTAATTGACCAATCGTTCACCAGTGCTGGTTACCAACCTCCAGTGTCCAACCCGTTTACCGTTATCAAATTTTCCTGAGGCTACTACCTGGCCTTCCTTATAATACTTCCAAAAGCCATCATGCTTTCCATTATTGAAGTATCCCTCTTTCTTCATCCTTCCTTCTTCATCGTAATATCTCCAGAAGTCCTGTCTAAGCCCCTCGAAATAGTAGCCTTCACTTTTCTTCTTCCCGTTCTCGTGCCAACGCGTCCAGTAGCCCGTTCTCTTATCACCTGTATACTGACCACTGAACCTGGTCTTACCAGAACCGTAGTAGCCCTTCCACCAATCCGTCTTCAATCCTTTCGTATATCTACCCTCCATGCACACCTGACCGTTTTCATAATACGATTTATACCAGTCGTGTAGTTTCGATGCCTGGAAACGCTTCTCCTCTTTCAGTTTTCCGGAAGCGTGATAGGACCTCCACCACTTCTCTCTTTTCCCATCGTTCACCTCACCTTCTTCCTTTACTCCACCACTTCGAAAGAATCGTTTACACCACCATCGGTTCATGTCTTCTTCGAAATAACATTGTTCCTTTACCTCACCAGATGGGTAATACATTTCCTTCAGGTTGATCTCCTTATTGTTATACAGGACAACCATCCTTGCAGTCTTTGTCTTCTCATCGAATTCCTTCTTGAGAACCTTCTGTCCTGCAACAGCCGATGTTAGCGTTACGCAAGCCAACACAAACGGTATGATGACACGATTAAACATCCAGCGTAATACTATCGTTACCGATCAAGATCGGATTGCTGTTGATTCTACCTTCTTCCGGACCGTTTTCTAATTTCAATACACCTCGAGGACACACTGCGGCACACACACCACATCCCACACAGCTTGCCCGTATGATATTCTGTCCACGCTGCGCGTACCATCTTACATCGATGCCCTGCTCGCAGTAAGTACTACAATTACCACAAGAGATGCATTGACCTCCATTAGCAGTAATCCTAAAGCGCGACTTGAATCTTTGAACCAACCCCATGTATGCAGCAAGTGGGCATCCAAATCTGCACCAGACCCGGTTTCCGAAGATTGGGTAGAACCCTGTGCCAATCACACCTGCGAACCACGATCCTATCAACAAGCCATACCACTCCCTAACATTGAACGCTGACAATCCAAGCAACATATCCGGGCTTTGCATGTCTGGATTATTGATCTCGTTGTATGTATGATAACCTGTCCAACTCGTCATAATTACAGCGAAAAGAAGTACGCCATGGATCAACCATCGCTCCAACTTCCATGCTTTGGTGGACTTGTTTGACAACTGTCTGTAAGGATCGCCAAGTGTTTCAGCGAGGCCACCACATCCACATACCCAACTGCAGTACCATCTCTTCCCATAGAAATAGGTGAAGAGCGGAACGATGATCACCGCCAACACAATGAACCACACGAACATGAACTTCCCAATATGTCCGCTACTAATGAGGTCCTGCACATTCCAATTGAACAGGAAGTAATAGTCCAACGGCCATGCATTCTTGAGATCTTTTCCAGGCAAGCCGAACAATGGTAGAATTTCCACCAGTAGGAAAGCGAAGATGATCTGGAAAAGAAGTACGGAAGTGGTACGAACAATCTGGTACTTATTGTGCCGGTACTTGATGTACATACGTATGCCCATTACCACCATCACTACCGTGTAAATGAATCCATAAAGGAACCATCGTGACGCTTCAGCACCTTCAACAAACAAGCCTTTAACCGGGTCAACGATCATGATCCAGTTAATGATATAGTGGGGATTGAAATACAGCAACAAATAGAAACCCACGAACCATACCAATGCTGTATAACCTAACCAACCTCGGCTAGTGGCTGGATTGTGATAAATGCCGTTGTTTTTAATCCCGGGTGGTCCAAGCAATGAAACATCGGGAAGGATGTACATCAACGCACCGATAACACAAAGCCCAAAGGTGAGGAAGAAAAACAGCCCCTTGTTATTACTCACAGGGCTGTCCGTAGCCAATCTTCCCAATTGTATGGCTAGTTCCGGCCCATTATCGAAAACTCTTTGGTCCCATTCCTCTTTTTCTACATGGGCCTGATTGGACTCTTTCAAGGCTGTTATAATGGCTCCACCAAAAGCGTGCATGCTCCCGAACTTCTTCCCGACTATCTCTGATTCCATTCGGTTGATGAACAACTCTGATGCCCAGTTCTTCTCGGCCTTTACTTTTTGATAGTCTTCATTTGACAGTTCATATCCGCCCAGGAAAATGGTGCTGGTGAAGAGTCCGAATGCACCTAGAAAAATGAACAGTCCTATGTACTTTAAGGCTTTCATCTTCCCAGTATTCTAGCCCAGCTTTTACTTTTCACCTTGATCTCAAGGTTGTTCTCACGACCGAACTTGTCTGCGATTTCTTGCTCATGGGTAGCGTAAAATTCCGGATCAAAGTTGGCATCCTTCAGGTGTTCCAGCACATACTGAACATCTCGCCCTTCACTTAGCCACCTGTCTATCATTTCATGCCTTAACCGCATACCAAAGGTGTTGAGTCCAATGAACTTATACGTACCCGCTTCATACACCAACTTCAGGCATTTCTCCCCTTTCTCATGTTCCCAATAGAATTCCTTCTGTCCCTCAGGCGTGTCCGCAAACACCCATCCATAGGTTTGGTATTCGATGTCGAAGAACTTTGCCGAATTGAACCAATTGCCTGGCATATAAGCGCAACGATTGCCAGTAATGGTCTGTGCAACCGTTTCCCCCATCATTCGCCCCGTGTACCATACCTGCTCCAGATTTCTTCTCCCCGTTGGGTGCTGATGAAATTCTGCGCAATCGCCAATGGCATAGACGTCAGGAATGTTGGTTTCCAGGTATTCGTTTACAAGTATCCCCCTGTTTAGATCAAGATCTCCCCCCTTGAGGAATTCGATATTGGGGCTCACACCAGCCGTCAACCCTACCAACTCACAGGCGATCTCTTCTCCGTCTTTGGTTTTGACAGCCCGGACTCTTCCGTTGCCATCGTCTATGATCTCATCTAATTCCGATGAAAGTCTAAGGTCTACATGGTGTTTGCGAACGTGACGCGTTACGAGGTCGCCCTCTTCTTTAGGTAGTACGTTGCCCCAGAATACATTCTCTCTCACCAAAAAGGTAACTGGGTAGTTTCTTGTTAACAGCATTTCTGCCAGTTCCACCCCGATCAATCCTCCACCAACGATGACGGCACGATTGATGCCGTTCTTCGTGTTCTCCTCAAGTAATTCGAGATCCTGGTACGAATACAATCCCTGCACACCATCAAGATCCTGGCCTGGCCAACCGAACTTATTTGGTTTTGATCCTACTGCAAGAATCAATTGGTCGTAAGTAACATCTCCCTGATCCGTTTTCAGCGTTTTGTTCTGGTAATCAATACTGCTTACCCAAGCCCGCATGAGATCTATTCCGTTTTTTTCCCAAAAGCTGTCTTCATAAGGCTTGGTATCGCGGTAGCGCATATGCCCCATATATATGTACATCAAAGCTGTTCGGGAAAAGAAATGGTCGGTCTCACCAGAAATTACTGTGATCTTGCTATCAGAACGCTTGCGGACATGTCTCGCAGCAGTAATACCGGAGATACCATTACCTAGAATGACCACATGTCCTGCCATGGCGAGAGTATTAAGGCAAAAAAACCGAAATTAAATATACTGACGTGTAATAATTACGACAAAACCATTGCCGGGATTGGGTATTTTCGCAATACCTCAAAGCGTTCGAATTAAGATAGATGTACAGAACTCTCTCTTCATTGTTTCTGCTCTTCACCTTTGTGTTGGGTACTGAAGCACAAACCTTAAAGGATTATTTCAAAGATGCAGATGCCTTCTTGTCTGCCAATGTGGTAAACGGGCGCGTGCGCTATGCCAGTATCAAGAAAACGCCTGAAGCGTTGAATAAGCTGTACAAATTGCAGGGTGACATCAACCTAACCAGCGCAACCAGAGAAGAACAATTGGCCTTCTATATCAATGCTTATAACATAGGTGTGATCAAGACTGTGGTGAATCACTATCCAACCAATTCTCCGATGAGCATTTTGGGCTTTTTCGAAAGTACGAAGCACAACATTGCCGGTAAAGACATAACCTTAGACCATCTGGAAAACAAGATTGTTAGACCGAAGTTTAAGGACCCAAGAATCCATTTTGTTCTTGTGTGTGGTGCATTGGGTTGTCCAGCCATTACCAACTTTGCATATGTGCCTGAGAAACTTGAGACACAACTAGAAGGACAAGCTAAGAGCGCACTAAACAATGACAATTTCATCAGAACCCCTGATGCGAAAACAGCAGCACTGAGTGAAATCTTCAAATGGTATCAGGTTGATTTCGGAAAGAACCAGAAAGATGTGCTTGCTTACATCAATAAGTACCGAAGCACCCCTATTCCTGAGGGAGTCAAGGTATTGTATTATGATTACGACTGGACGTTGAATGACGGTTCGGGTTCCGTGTCAAACCCAAAGCATGACCCTGTTGTCGTAGGACTGCCTGATGGCAAGGAAAAAGATCCTGTTATTGATCAACCACCCGGTGATCAGCCAACAAATTTGCAAACTTTCAACGCGGGTAGTCTTCTAAAGAAAGGTCAGTTCGACTTCACGCTGTTCAATAGCGTTTACACGGAAAGTGAAAACAACTGGCAGGGAGTGGTTTACAAGGGTTACCGAACCACTTTTGCCTCTTCCCTTCTACAGGTTACCTATGGTATCAGTAAGAATGCCCGATTCAATGTTGGCTTGGATCTAAACTTCAAGGCTTCTGCCACGGATACATCGTCTGACTTCGGCCATATTACAAGCCCTTTGGCATTTGCCAATGACTCAGCACGCAGGGTAGGGCTCGCCTACTTTGCACCCAGAATTAAAATTTCTCCATTCAAGGGCAGCAACGACTTCTCTATCCAGAGTCAGTACTTCCTTTCTCTTGCTGAAGCTCCTGAAGGAGATGGAAATCTATACTGGTTAGAATGGAACAGACACGTATGGTGGAACCAGATCTTCTATAGTAAGTTATTTGCTCAGGACAAATTCCAGCTGTTCACTGAACTGGATCTGCTTTTCCGTTTCAAACGCGAAAAGAACCAGGTATCAATGCTGGACCTGCCCATGAGTGTTTTCCTAAGCTACTTTCCCACCAAAAACACAACGGTGTATGTGATGACCCAGCACGTTCCTCGCTTTGTCAGCAATCCGGGCTTACCGGAGATCAACGATTGGCCCATTGGTGCAAACTATACGCAAAGTGGTATCGGAGCCAAATATCAATTCACTCCACAGCTGAACATTGAATTGCTGTATACCAATTTCTGGTACGGAACGAATACGGGTTTAGGGGAAACCTTCAACCTGGGAATCAAGTACCTGACCAAATAACTACTTCGTAAGCTCGTAGCGGTTTTCTTTCCCTTTCCTTGTTGCCGGAAGTCCGTCTACCATCCACCTTGGAGCTGGCTGGTCCATCAGATAGTGGTCGAAGAACTGCTTCATTCGGATGTTAAGATCCATCCTGTTGGGCCACTTGAGCAGGTTGTGTGCTTCTTTGTTGTACACCACCATCCAGCAAGGTTTATTCAACCTTCTGAATGCATTGAAGTACTCGATACCCTGATACCATGGAACGGCACCATCCGCATCGTTGTGCATGATAAGCATCGGGGTCTGGATTTTGTCTACAAAGAAAACCGGGGAGTTCTCAATGTAAAGTTCCAATCCTCCTTTGTCCCATAGCGTCTTACCCAATCGGCTTTGGGTTTGCTCATATTGGAATTGTCTTACTCTTCCTGATTCCCAACGAATACCTCCATATGCACTGGTCATATTACTAACCGGTGCACCAGACATAGCCGCTGCAAACATATTGGTTCGGGTAACCACAAATGCCGTTTGGTAACCTCCCCAACTCTGACCTTGCAGACCAATTTTCTTTTCGTTGACGTATCCCTGCTTGATCAAGTGCTTCGTTCCGGATACAATTGCATCGGTTGCAGAAGCACCTGGGTGCCCAGTCTCATAGGCAATGTCTGGCACAAATACCAGGTAACCGTTGCTTACGTACTCCGATCTGTTTATCGTTGAGCGTGACGGACCAGGCATGTGGAAAGTGTGCAGCGTTTGAGACAACTTCTCGTAGTAATACACAACCATTGGATACTTCTTCTTTGGGTCAAAGTCCTCAGGCTTGTAGAGTAACCCGGTCTCCATTTTGCCATTAGGCAACTGCCATTCAAAGAGTTCAACACTACCCCATTTGAAAGGCTTCATTTGATCACCAAGTAAAGTAAGCTTCTTCTGTTGGGTCAAATCGTTCTTCGCATATTCCAACTCCGGATACATATCAAACCTCATCTTACGGAGCAGGTATACATTTGCCTTTTTCGCTTTCTTGATTCGCGGGATGGCGAACTCTCCGCCAAAAATTTTCTCGGGCTCATTTCCTTCGTCCAACTTGTAGCGATAGATGCTTTCAGATTTGGTATCCTCGCTCGTACATTTTAGCAGAATTTCAGCATCCTTCTTTACGAAGAGTTCTTCAGGATCTAACTTCAAGTATCTGAATGACATCGGACCCTTACGGCCCACCTTGGTGATATTCACCGGCTTTTGGATTCCCTTAGGATCACACTTCCAGATATCATACTTGTCGTAAAGGAATACGTGCTCATCATTTTCCGACCAAAACGCAACACCGTAAGACCAAACTTTCATAGGAAGATCATGCTCTTCATTGTACATGGCCTGTTTGATCGGACTGCTAATATCCACAACCAGGTCACTAGATAAATCCTTGGACATCCACACCTTCTTATCCGCATCCCACCAGAGGAAGTATTTCGCGCCTGGTGAAAGCTCCGTTTCAAACCCTTGCTTCTCCAGGATCAGCCTCTTCTCTCCTGTCTTCACATCCATGAGGTAATAATCACTGCCGGCTGTTACATCGTAAGCTGACATGCGTGCATACTTATCAGGATCTATTGCAAGTGCCTGCATCCCGTTGTTGTGATCCAATAATCGCACGCTTCTCGTTGTACTATCCGCAAGTTGCACAACTGCATCAGCTGCAATATGATACACCGCAAGGAAGTTCCTCTTCTGAAGTCTTTTCAAAGACTTCAACTGCTTGGTCATGAGCCAATTATCATTATAGCTCCAAAGATCCAGCTTGTACTTCTCGGAATCCAGCATCGTATCCTTCACATAAGGATCTGGTTTTGGCGCGGTTCCAAAGAACAGTCGTTCACCGTTGTCTGAGAAGTAGGGTTTACTGTGTTCGCTTACACACCATCCCTTGCTCACATTGGCTGAGGCTTCATCCGCAATTCTTCTTGCTTCTCCCTGCTTCCAGTAGTACAAGCCATAGATCTTCACCTTACCCGTATCTACTGTGTGCAAGAACCCGAGCTGTGTGCCTGCTTTATCCAATGTCATTCTTTTGGTAATACCAGGCCCGTTGTATACCGTATCAAGCTTCATCTGGTCCGTACGAAATACCATCACCGTGGTAGAATCCAATGAATCTTTTCTGGTAGAATAGAATGAAATCAGTTTACCATTGTCGCTAATGGCATAACCATTTACGTCTTTGAACTTCTTGGCATCCCCGCTCTGCGGATTCATGATAACCAATTCCGTTCCCTTCTTGGTTACTTTCCTTTTCGGCTTGGGCTTGGTGTCATCACCTTTCTTCTTCTTTTTCTTTTTCTTCTTTTTCTTCTTGCCAGTATCTGCGGGTGGGGCCTTCGGCTTTTTGGGCTTAACCTTCTCCTTGTGAATCACAACCCAAGAACCTTCCTCCTTTCCAAAAGCGAAAGACTTCACATCTGACATCTTGATCAGCGTGTCTTTAGACGTCACATAAATACCCATTGAATCTTTAGGTAAATCAGACTTTTTCTTCTTCGCTAGTTTGAGCTTGCGGAGTGTATCGCGCTGGCACCTAATTTTGAATGCCGCAGCATCTCCGGCCCCAGAAAACTGAAGACCGGTTCCCCTGGATACGGATATCTTCTTACCTGTTTCGGGATTCTCAATGTGAAGCCAACCGTCTTTCTTTTCTGCTTTTATCTCATAGCCAACCCAATTGCCATCTTGGGAAAGCACGTAGGTTTTTATTAATTCCCATGATTCAAAATCTTTTGCGGTAAGTGCCCGTTTTTCAGTTTGAGCAAATACGATGGAACAGAGCAACAGTGCTCCTATTGAAATTAAAGTCCTCATAAAGCGCGATGTTGAATAAATGTAGCTTATATGACGATGAAGGCCAAGCAAGCATCGACAAAAATGAAACAGTGTTAAATTGCAATCGTGGAATTCTATACAGCTATATCAGACAATGACTTTCCGAAATTTGAATTATCGGTAGAAAGTCAGCTCTTATTTCTGGGTTCATGCTTTACAGAGCGAGTAGGCACACGCCTTGCCAGGCTTGGCGTACAGGCGGATGTTAATCCATCAGGAATCGCTTACAATCCCATTTCCTTGTGCAGGTTAATTGGGTTTGCGATACAAGAAATGGCATTCACAGAGAATGAATTGATCGGCAATAATGACTTATGGCATCATCTTCATTTTCATGGAGATTTCAGCAGGAATAGTGCAGATTTGACCATTGAGGCCCTCGCATCAGCAACTGCGGAACTTAGGACTTCCCTTCAACATGCTGAGGTATTGTTCCTCTCATTGGGAACCGCCAACGCATTTCGACACAAAGCGAGCGACCAGATCGTAAACAACTGTCACAAAGTAGAAGCATCAGCATTCAATAGAGAACTATTACCATTGGAAGAGATCGTGAAGGTGCTAAAAGATACCGTTACTCAGGTGAAATCTATTAATCCTGCATGCCAGTTCGTATTTACCGTAAGTCCTGTGAAACATCTGCGCGATGGACTGGTGACCAACCGGAGAAGTAAATCCATTTTGATCGAAGCTTGTCATCGCGTCTGCGAGCAAGCCGGTGCACATTACTTTCCTTCGTATGAGTTATTGGCAGATCAATTACGCGACTATCGTTTCTACGATGATGACCTCGCACACCCAGCCCTCGTGGCTGTGGAAATCATCTTCCAGAAGTTTCTTCAGCAATTCTTCTCTGAAGAAGGCAAAGATTCAATTGCGCAGCTGGAAAAAGTGCGAAGCTTCATAGATCACCGACCCTTTAACTCCGAGTCGAAGGCACATCAAACTGCCGTTGAGAAGCAATTGGAGAATGTTGCCCGCATCAGCAAACAATACCCCAGGCTTCGCACTCAATTGCTAAGCGAGGCGCTTTCTGATAGCTTAGCCAAGGTGTAATCCACCGCCTTGTCTAAATGGGTATTTGCCTCTGATTGCTTTCTTGAATTGACCATAGTAATTGCCCGTTCGATCGCTGTAAACGTAAGTTCCTGCTGACCTATAATTTCTGCCCATCCCATTTTCCTCCAATGTGAAGCCAGGTACTCCTGTTCACTTTGTCCTGGAGTGGGAACGAGAAGTAATTTAGCAGGCGAATCATATACATCCATGAGGGTGGAATAACCCGATCTACAAACAATCAGATCAGCTCGCGAGATCTCTTCCAACAAGAGCTCATCGTTCAGATGTGGCAATATATTGTCACCTACTACTTCTCCACCCGGTTTACCTTGAAGCAACTTCCAATTTGAATGGCTGTTCATCAATTGCCGAAGCTTCGTCTCGAATTCAGTCCTCATAGGTTCGGGTCCTGATACAAGACACAGAACCCGGCCTACCTCTACTCGACTTTCTTTGAAAGTAGAAAATCTGGTTAGTGGTCCGACAAGGCTGGTTTCCACCGAAACCTTTGCCTTAGAAAGATCTCCCGCCAGGTTCAAAACCGGATCGTCTGGCACCCAACACTCATCAAATTTATTGAGGTAAGTATGGTTCATCACATTGGCCGGTTTCGATAAGCCACCAGCCTGAATGTTCAGTTGATGAGTAACAATAACCGAATGTACACGTGCATTTTGGAGGCCATATCGATTGTCTGAAATTACCAGATCAAACTTCTCCTTTGAAAGGACATCCTCCAGCCACCTGCGCTCATCGGACACCAGTTTCAGGAACTTCGGGCTGTCTAATAACAATCCCAATACCAGATTCTTCCGGTATTTTACTTCCATATCCGGGCTGTCGGTAAGCATTGGAAGGGAAGGGAAACGGTCTTGCAGAAAGTGTCTACCATCGCCATTGGCGGCAAGCACTACTTCAACATTGCGTTCAAGCAATTTCTCAATTACCGGGACCATCCGGGTGGCATGACCCATGCCCCAATTTAGCGGACTAACAAATGCTTTCACTGGCAGTTGAAGGTGTATAATCAAAGTTAGTAAATTAGGTCCCCAATGGCTTTTGCTTTAATAACAGGCGCTTCAAGGGGGATAGGAAAGTCGGTTGCATTACAACTGGCGAACGATGGTTTTGACCTGATCCTAACCTCACGCAGCTTGGACACATTGAACGTGATGTCAGAAACCATCAGCAAACAGTATGGTGTTAAAGTCATCACCATTGCAGGCAATTTTGCTGAACGTGATACACGTGATCGAATAGAAGCGCAGGCAATAGATCGAGACCTTCAGGTGGTTATCAATAACCTTGGGATATACATACCTGATCAATGGGGAGATGAAAGTCTTCATCTCAGTGAGCATCTCGGTTTGAATCTGGAGGCAACGGTGCAACTTTGCAACCGTTTGTTCCCTAAACTTGCGGGTTCAGATTCGGCAGCGTACGTATTCAACATTTGCTCTAAGGCAGCCCTTCAGGGAAGAGAAGAAGCAGTATCATACACAATCTCGAAATACGGCATGCGTGGTATGCACGATACGCTTTTGCAGGCTGGAAGAAAGAATAGTGTTCATGTTACCGGCATCTTTCCGGGGTCGGTAAACACCTCATCGTGGGAAGGAATAGAAGCACCGGTTCACCGCTTCGTGCAACCCGAAGACATTGCCAAACTGATCTCAACAATTCTTCAATTGAATCCCTCCACACTGGTTGGTTACCTGGAAATCGAACCTGTGGATCCTACGTTGTAGTTCCATGAGTAACAAGAACAAATTGCAGCGTTTCGCTGAAATGGAAACGTTCGAGAACGTAATTCAACCCAGCTGGGACGATGTATACGAGAAGGAACATGACTTAAAAGGCCGTTGGGCTAAATCGTGGTTCAAGAATGATCTACCCATTGTTCTCGAACTTGGTTGTGGTAAGGGTGAATACACGGTTGCGCAAGCGCGCAGAGATAAAGCAAGAAGTTTTCTGGGTGTAGACATCAAGGGCGCGCGAATGTGGGTAGGCGCGAAAAAAGCGCTAGCGGAGGGACTCACGAACGTATCCTTCCTGAGAACCAGAATAGAGTTTATTAAATACTTCTTCGCTGCGGATGAAATTGATGAAATATGGATTACGTTTCCTGATCCTCAACTCAAAGACAGAAGGGAAAAGAAGCGATTGACGCACCCACGCTTTCTTGAAATGTACAAGAGGATATTGAAGAAGGATGGAACCGTTCATCTGAAAACGGACAGCCAGGAGTTACATGCTTACACTTTAGAAGTAATAGCAGACCAGGGACTTCAGATCATCCATCAATCTAAGGACATTGATACGGAGATGGCATCATTTTCAACTGATCTTCAGGAGATACTTCAGGTAAAGACTTTCTATGAGCAATCCTTTCGAAATGAGGGAAAGGCCATTACCTATGTAGCGTTCAGGCTTTAGAAATGTAGATCGAACTGAATACGATACATCACTTCATCTCCTCTATATGCAGAAGCCCCCTGTGCTTTTTCTTCCAGGAATGAAACATCCGTTTGAATTTTCAATGCATGATCTACGATGTATCTGGACACACAAAGCGTGTACTGTCTTTGGTCTGGATTACCAGTTGCATCGTGCGGTTCAATTACAGTATAACGACCCGCAATCTCCACATTGTTCTTACAGACATATCCCATCTGGTAATTGAGTCCTTTACCAGTAAAGTACGTGAAGCTGTTACCCCATTGATCGAATACCGTTGGGTTTTCATCCGCCTGTTTTTCAACGTACTCGGACATGATAGAGAATCCTTTGTACTTAAACATCAAGTCGAACATTGCGCTGTGTAGTGTTCTGAATTGCGTCTTATCAACGTCAATTTCATCGGTGATGAACTTGCCAAGCTGTCCACCTGATCGCACTGCGTTGTCGTTATTGTCGAACGTGATTGCCAGTGAAAGTTTTGGCTTCTCCTCTCTTTTTGTATCTGCGTTAAAGTAGTCTCCCTTGCTGGTGAACTTCCCAAATGGCAACCATTCAGCACGGTAAGTGTAGCAGTATCCGCCTGCGTTTCCAGAAGTGATGCCACGACCTTCTCCCTGACTGATAGAGAAGATGTTGTTGAACACCATCTCGCCAATCTTGCCTTTGTGCCGAAGTTGAACACCCATATCACGGTCGATGTTGAATCGCTTGTTAACCAAGCTTCGATCAACGAATTGGAGTTTGGCTGAAGATACCACCCGTTCTCTATTACCAGGCAACTTCGTTTGACCTGCCCAAAGTGTGAAGTTCTTGTAGAAGTTCCATTTAGCAACGGCATCAAGAATGACCCTTGGAGCATTGTTGTTCTGCTTCAATGCTGCTCCGCTTATGTCCTTATTAGATAGACCTAATTCAATTTTGTACTTAAGCTTGGGTGTGTGAACAAATCCATCAAATTTCAATCTAGCTCTTCGGATTTGAAAACTCGTTCCAGTTTGATCAAACTGAACAGTATCATTTACAATAGGCGCCCTCGCTTCAAACAAAGTCTGGAACCTCATGGCCGCTCTCATGTAAAACGATGAGTCTTTCGCCAAAATTCGCATCCCCTTCCCAAATTTTGCCTTGGTGATGTCTTGAGAATGCCCTGCAACAGCAATAAGAATTGCAATGAAACCTAAACTTAATCTTCTCATAATATGTACGTCAAGAATGGATTTTTCAGTTGCAAATATTGAAAGATATTCTGCGCGCACATATAGACCATTTCAACCTTAACGATTTCATAATATTCCCGGGCTAGATGTCGGTTTTTATGTATTGAAATTTTTCATCAATCTTCTGTTTAACAGGTCGTTACATAACTTAACAATAACTTAACATTGGCTTTTGACAGGCTTGCAGACTGGGCACTACATTTGTCGCAAACTATCCTTAAAGAGGCCATGAAAAAAGTACTAGCGTATCTCGGAATTGGATTACTGTCTATCTCCTTTTCGTTCGCACAGGACCAAGATTCCATTATTGCTGATTCAGTAACGCAGACAACCCAGGAGCCTGAGGTTGAAACGGCTGAATTAACAAGTGATGTATTCCACAATGTGTCTGCCAAAGGCACCCCGGGAGGCGCAAAAATTACATGGAGTCTGGACTATTCCGCGCTGGATCAGTTGGACAATCACCACATCGTTATTAAGTACAACACGAAGATTGGTGCGAAGCGTGACAAGAAAGGAATGGAGGGGTCTGAATGGAAGTTCACCAAACCCATGGACATTAGCACGGTTAAGCATGAATTAAAGGGCCTTGCGGATGCGGAGAAGTACGTCTTCAAGGTTGGCCTATTTGAAGGATCAAGTTTGGCTGGTGCTAAAGAAAAAGATGCTATCGTATGGTCAGACAAAGGCAAGTTCAAGAGTGACCGGCAGTGGGGCGTGCTTAAAATGCTGATGCTATTAGGCTCGTTAGGGTTGTTCATTTTCGGAATGAAGATCATGAGCGAAGGTCTTCAACAAACCTCCGGATCAAGGCTTAGAAAAATCATGGCCAGCATGACCAAGAACCGTTTCCTTGGGGTGCTTAGTGGTTTCGGTACTACATGTGTTGTCCAGTCCTCCTCGGTTACTACCGTAATGACGGTGAGTTTTGTGAACGCAGGGCTTATGACTCTACGGGAGTCCGCAGGTGTGATGATGGGAGCCAATATCGGTACAACCATTACGGCATGGCTGGTTTTATTGCTTGGGTTTAAAGTGAGTATATCAAGTTATGCCTTGATGATCATCGCATTGGGGGCACCATTTATGTTCTTCAGATCGAACAGAGGCAAATCTATTGCAAACATTGTTCTCGGGTTCTCCATTCTCTTTATTGGCCTGCATTACCTAAAGGAAGCTGTGCCAAGCCTGGATGCTGATTCACCGTTGGTTCAATTCTTTGTTAACTATAAAGACATCCCCGTAGTGAGTACGTTGATGTTCGTTGCACTTGGAGCATTGGTTACCATTGTGATCCAATCCTCGAGTGCTGCGATGACCCTCACCATGGCTATGGTTGCAAAAGGCATTATTCCGTTTGAAGTTGCATGTGCCATGATCTTGGGTGAGAACATTGGTACAACCATTACAGCTGAAATCGCTTCTTTGATCGGAAACGTTCATGCGAAAAGATCTGCAAGGATTCACTCGCTTTTCAATGTAGTGGGTGTAACATGGATGGTGTTGATTTTCCCATTTGCCCTGAAAGGGGTTGCAACACTCATTGATGGGGATCCATTCTCAGATCCAAATGCAGCGAACACTGGCTTGGCGATATTCCATACTGCTTTTAACACTGCAAATGTGTTCGTTCTGATCTGGTTTGTTCCATTCCTTGTAAAAATTGCAACCCGAACTGTTAAGTCGAGGGGTGATAGTGATGAAGAATTCAGACTGGAGTACATTGAAGGTACCATGATGAGCACCCCTGAGCTATCGATTTTAGAAGCGAAGAAAGAGGTGTCAAAATTCGGTACGCTCGTTCAAAAGCAAACAGGCTTTATCAAGCAACTGCTCTATGAGACTGAAAAGAAAAAGGCAGATAAACTGCTGTTAAAGGTCAAGAAGTATGAGGAGATAACGGACAGGGTTGAAACTGAAATCGCTAATTACTTAACGAAAGCTGCAGAGGGTGAAATGTCTGAGAGCACATCGATTAAAGTTCGAGGTATGCTTAGCATGATAAGTGATATGGAGCGTATTGGCGACATCAATTACCAGATGTCAAAGATGATCGAGCGGAAGAACGAACTAAAGATCTGGTTTGCTCCAGAACAACGGGATCGACTTGTTGAGTACATCGATATTTTGGATGGGGCTTACGAAAACATGTTGTCCAATCTTAACTCGGATTATGAAGGTGTGACCATCCAAACTGCGCGTGAACACGAGGATAAGATCAATAGATTCCGGGATGATCTCCTTAAAAAGCACCTGCGAAGCATCGAGAAGGGAGAATACAAAATGGATAGTGGCATGATCTACAGGGATCTATTCTCATCTGTTGAGAAGATCGGTGACCACGTGATCAACGTTACTGAAGCAGCTATTGGCGAGGCTTAATTGATTCGTCTTTGCTAATTCAATGGAGAACTTTCATAGGAGGGTCAGTCTCTAACGCCAACATATCCTTACTAGAAGGAGTAGCTAACCGCAGCAGAGAATACCCTGCCAGTTCTGTAGCTGTTGAAAATGTACTCCTGTCCCTTGTACTCATGTGACATTTTATACAACGGATTCAAGAGGTTTCGTCCACGCAGTTTTACTGAGAAGTTGTTTCCGATTCGTTTGGTCATGGCTATATCTAACTGTCCACGTGGTTGATCAAAAACGTTCGGTGTAGCGCCAATCATAACTACAGCAAGCCTGGGGCCGCTGATGTTAAAACTAAGGTTAACGTCCAATCCCAGACTATCGTTTGTGTAACCAATGAAGGCATTCACAATGTATGGTGATTGGCCAAACATGGTGCGATTAGTCACGTGATCAGGATCGTTAGCTCTTATTGCAACCAATTCCAGTGAATCAATTCCAACCCTTGAGTGAACGTAAGTGAAATTTCCACCGATGGATATGTTCGATAGTGTGGTGTCAATGAAATCCAATTTCTTTCTAATCTCAACTTCTGCGCCCAATACCGTTGCCTGATCCACATTCCTCCATGTTACCTCAGAATTTGAAGCAATAGGATTAAACACAACTTCTATTGGGTTCGCAAATGACTTGTAGAAACCACTCACTGCAAACAACTCCCCAGCTCCGAAGTATCGCTCGAGGCGAAGGTCGAAATTGTCTACAATCGTACGCTCAAGATTTGGATTTCCAACCTTTACCCAACCAGTGGCAAAATCAAATGTTGCGAATGGGGCCAGCTCCCGAAACACAGGTCGGGCCACTGTACGTGAATACGCTGTCTTGACCTTAAACTTTTTGGTAAAGAGGTAATTCACGTTCAAAGCTGGTAACAAGTCCAGGTTAGACATTTCTCCAGGAGTCAAGGATGTATCAGCACTTTTGACCAGCACATCGGTATACTCCACACGCGCTCCTGCCAACACCTGAAGATGCTGATTGAGTTCAAGATCGGTCATGGCATACGCGGCACTCACCCTTTGGGTAGCCTGGTAGCTATTACGCCTCTCGGTATTATCTACAATGTATATAGATGAAGAGGGTGCGGTAAGCAACCCTGCCTCTGTCATGTTCTCGTCCGATAGAAAATCAGTAACGCTTCCATCAAACTCCGCATCAGTTGTATATCCGAATCTATTCTCAATCATGCTTCTATCCTTCATCACGTTGGACAAACCTACTTTCAGCATATTGTTCTCACTTCCGGTCCCTATCGCCAAGGGAATCTCGAAATTCAACTTTGCATCAATGTTGGTTTCAAACATCTCCCTGTAAAACCTATTGGGTTCCACATATATAGCGGGCTGGATATCGAACACTGTATCTGCATCTGCCCGACCCAGCGTGTAATCGTAGTTAAAGTACCGGAGGTCTGGTTCACTTTGTGCACTATTCGTATAAGTAACCAACCATGTACTTCTCATCTTACTTCCCTGATGGTTTCCATTCAATTGAATGGTTTGCATGCTTCGCTGCTGGTATGTAATGGCATTGGTAACATAGAAAAGCCCCTCCTGGTCTTCAGGAATCTCTCCTTGTTGAATCGATGCTCCTGATATGCCATTTTGCGTCCTCAGATACGTAAACCCAATAGCGTTGCTATCGTTGAACATCAAACCACCTGAGATCAATGCCGCCCAAAGTGTGCTTTGCGTTGAACGTTCATCAATTAGCTTTCTGTTAACGTCAAGCTGGTCCTTCTCTGCTACATTCCCAAGCAGTTCGTAAGTACCGGTTTGGGCGTCTTCCGCAAAATGAGAAAGCGCGTGTTGATATGTTAAACCGGCAATCAAACCTGCTTTCATCTTACCGAGGTTGTAGTTGTTACCAAGCGTTGCAGAATGACTATGATTCATAAAAGACATCGAACGTGTAGGTGCCATTTCCTTGGAGAACGAACGCGTTATTTGCATCAACTTTGCGTTGTCCTCGAACAACGCAGGGATCTTCGTTCTAGCTGCAATTGGAATACCTCTGCTTCCATCATCGAACCCGAGCCAATCTAGACTTCCTCCCTGTGAATTGAGAAAGTTCTTGTTGAAACTGGATTGCGTATTGTACCCGAACGAAGTTGAATAGGAAAACGTAAGCGAGTCTGGAAAGTCCTTGGTTGCGATATTGACCAATCCCCCGGTAAAATCTCCAGGTAAATCTGGTCTGAATGACTTCACAATTTGAAGTTGCTTTACGACCATGGTGGGAAATAGATCGATTTGAACTGAGTTCCGGTCTGGATCCAGGCCTGGAATTTCACCACCATTCAAAAGGGTTTTACTATACCTGTCGCTCAAACCTCTCACGTACACGTATTTACCACCCTCAACGGTGGTGCCCACGGATCGTTTAACAACATCGTTCAATTTACTATCGCCCCTTTTCTTCATCTCCTGAGCCGAAATCACTTCCACGACAGACTTGGCTTTGGATCTTTGGATCAGCGCCATGTTCTCATTCTCTCCAGCGGTTTCCAGCTTTTCAGTAACGGTATGGGCGGCAATATCTACTCCACCCGACTGCATCGTTACGCTTACTTTGGTTGTTTCGTTTGCCCTGACAACCACCTCCTGCTCGATGGTTTCGTAAGTAATAAATTGACAGGTAAGCTTGTACGTACCAGGAGGCACATCAGGAATTTGGAATGTTCCGTCTACCCCGGTAAATACTCCTTTGGATTCTAAACCCGCCAAATAAACAGCGGCCCCAAACAACCCCTCATCAGCATTGTCGCCATCCTTGATCAATCCTTGCAGGTTACCCGATTGAGCCCATCCGGCAGCAGAAAACAATAGAAGGCCGATAAAAGAATACAGTCGTATCATCGAATTAATTTTTAGCAAAAGAAATTCGTATCGCCCCGATGCCTGTTAAGGCTATGTTATGGAATTGTGGTTTTTCCTTAACAAGAAAGGGAGCTTCCGCTCCCTTTCCCGTTGCTATTCTATGTTTGATTAAGGTAGATACCCCGCATCATCCAGTTTAGTCCAACCCTTCATCCAGTTACTTCCCGCAGGATCGAACGCACCTTTGTACGTTACTGCATCAAACCAGGTGTCGCCTGAAGCGGTACCACCTGAAACATTTGATACATTCGTTGGAACCGGGTTAATTGTTCCCCCAGAGAAATCATTTGTGATACCTGGATCGGCAACCGTGTTGCCTGCAGTTGCGAAGTAAGCATCAAGTGCGGCTTCTGCACCAGCAGAATCTGGATTGGAAGAAGCACCGGATCCGAATGAAACCGCAAAGATTCCAGCGCCTGTACCGTTGTTCACATTGTGAAACACATTACCCACCAACTGAAGGTCAGTACCTTTAAAACGCTCCCAGGAATGTTGGCCACTCGAAAGCAGTTCAATATCCACTCCTTTATCGTAATCAACGAACACAGAATTGTGGTATTGACCACCCGCATTGTCTCTGAAAGTAATTGCCCGCTTACCAGCTGATGCACCTCTACCAAAGTATGTTGCATTGTAAATCATTGGAGTGGCATATGGTGTTCCATCCTCAGGTGTGGTGCCACCATCATGTTCACCTCCCCTGTCTCCATCAGTACTTTGATTGACAGAGAACCAGAACTGACCTTTCCCTCTCCAGCCCTGATCGTAATCGTACGAATCATCACCACAAAATGCAGTAATCATGTGCTTGGTACTTACCGTTCCTCCGAAGTACTCCACACCATCATCAGCGTTGGCTATTACTTCAATATGATGAATGGTAGTCCCTGATCCAACACCACCCAACGTAAGTCCGTTGATCTCATTACCCGCACCAATATCCGTACCCCCGTGACGGATTGATATGTAGCAAAGGGTACCTGAGTTATCGGCATCGTTGGTTCCGCCATACTCACCGCGAATTTCAGTTGTTGGAATTCCTTCAATTTGCTGAGTGGCAGGAACCGTGTTGTTTGAGGCAGCACCAAGAACAATTACACCACCCCACTGGCCACTGGTTGTAACTGGTACTGAACCATCCATTGGATCATTCTTAAAGGTAAATATGATCGGCTCGCTGGATGTTCCACAGGCGTTAATCATTCCTCCACGAGCAACGATCAAGGCAGAAGCTGAAGCACCTGTTCCAGGGTTCCCCTTAATAACCGTTCCGGGTTGGATCGTAAGGGTTTGACCTGAATTCACAAATACGAATCCCTCCAGAAAGTAAGTGGTATCCTTATAAAGTATGCGGGTTCCTATCCCATTTCCGTTATCAGATAACGTGGTTTCCTTTGCCCCTGTTGGCGCTGGCGTATAGGTACAAGAACCATCATCTTTCTTGGCATCTGGATTGTAATTATCGGCTGTGGGATCTGTACAGCCTTTCTTCTTACAGCCTGTTAGGCCGATTGCAATCATCAGAAAGATGGTTGCTATGTATTCTCTTTTCATGCGTTTTAGCGTTTGGAATAAATTTTTTCCAAAACAACGATGCGAACATTAAGAGAAATGGACTGCGCTTTTATAATTGTTTTACGTTCGTGTTAACTCAATCTTATGAGCTACTGATCTGATTTACCGCGGAAGAATTAATGTTAAATTAACATGCAACCACTGCCCTTAAATTAATTTTGCTTCTCGAAGGAGTTATAAGGAATGGGGGAGTTATGGCAGAAAAAGGAACATTAGCAGAAGTAGCCAAGGTATTTTTTAAGATGGGATGCTTCGCATTTGGTGGTCCTGCCGCGCACATCGCGATGATGGAAAAGGAAATTATTGAGAAGCGTAAATGGATGACCCATGAGCATTTCCTTGACTTGATAGGCGCAACGAACCTTATCCCTGGACCGAATTCAACTGAAATGACCATGCACTGCGGCCATGAGCGCGCTGGCTCAGTTGGGTTATTTGTTGCAGGTATTTGCTTTATTTTTCCAGCTATCCTCATCACAGGATTCTTTGCCTGGATTTACAAGGAGTACGGTGATTTACCCAACGTTGAACCATTCATTTACGGCATCAAACCGGCCGTACTTGCGATCATCTTGGGAGCCATCCTTAAGCTAGGTAAAAAGGCCCTCAAGAGTTTCGAGCTGGGTGTTCTTGGTGCGCTTGCATTAACCAGTGCGTTATTGGGTGTTAACGAGATCGTTGCATTGCTAGGAACAGGGCTTTTAGGAGTGGTTTACTTTCAAATCAAGAATGCCGCCTCTAACACCAAAGCGAATTGGCTTCCATTGATCCTTTTGCAATCTCCAACTTTAGCTGCCTCCAGTATACCAACGTGGAAAGTGTTTCTCACTTTTCTAAAGGTAGGCTCCGTATTGTATGGAAGCGGTTATGTGCTCTTCGCGTATCTGGATGCGGAGTTGGTTACAAATGGTTGGTTAACGCGACAAGAATTGATCGATGCTGTGGCGGTTGGGCAATTTACTCCTGGCCCGGTATTATCCACTGCTACATTCATAGGCTTTCAATTGAATGGTTTTTGGGGAGCTATCGCATCCACGGCAGGGATATTTCTACCCTCCTTCTTGTTTGTTCTGTTATTGAACCCACTTGTACCAAAAATGAGGCAATCAAAGATACTGAGCTACTTCCTAAGCTCTGTGAACGTAGCAGCTGTGGCAGTTATGGTTAGCGTCTTGTTTGAAATGGGAAGGGATACACTGGTTGCCATACCAGCCGTCATTATCTGCGCGCTGAGTCTGATTGTAACTTTTGGCTTTAAAAAGGTAAGTCCGATCTGGATCATCATTGGTGCATCGATTCTGGGTTACGCATTTACGTTTATACCTATTTAATGATATGGAGAACGCAAAAATCCTGTTGGTAGACGATGAGCCAGACATTCTGGAGTTTCTTGGGTACAACCTGAGGAAAGAGGGCTTTACGGTAAAATCGTGTACCAACGGTCGCGATGCCATTGACACCGCCCAACAATTTGACCCTGATCTGATTATTCTTGACGTAATGATGCCTGAAATGGATGGCATTGAGACCTGTCATGAAATCCGCCAGGTACCGAAACTGAAAGATTCTCTGATTATGTTTCTTAGTGCCCGGTCTGAGGAATTTTCCCAGATCGCAGGTTTTGATGCCGGAGGTGATGATTATGTTACCAAACCTATCAAACCGCGACTTCTTGTTCGAAAGGTTAAAGCTATCCTACGCAGAAAAGAACAGGAATCTGAACAATCGATTGTGCCATTGGAAATAGGTCCAGTGAAATTAGACCGAGAAAAGTACCTTGTTGTCTTCCAAGGAGACGAAATCAATCTTCCGAAAAAAGAATTCGAGTTGTTGTCCCTTCTGATGTCAAAACCGGGGAGGGTATTTACACGAGACGTTATTCTAACGAAGATATGGGGAGGGGAGGTTGTTGTTGGAGACCGAACCATAGATGTTCATGTAAGGAAACTCAGAGAGAAGCTTGGTTCAGAAATGATCAAGACCATTAAAGGTGTAGGATACAAATTTGACAGCGCAGAATCATAGCTAAGCCATTAGATGTCAGGCACATCCCCTCGAAATATAGCACTAACAGTTGCGGCAGTTGTTGCCACAACCTGCACCTTGATTGTAACCCTCGTTACGGCATTTACCGGTGAGGTAAACCTTTGGACCTCCCTCATCACTTTTGCAGGCTCATTTGTTACCTGTTACCTGATCGTTGTTCTTTCTATCCAACGTTTCATTTACGACAGGATCAAGGTGATCTACAAGACAATCACCAACTTGAAAAAGAGTAGGGATGAAGCGCGGGAAAAAATGTCAGTAGATGCAGATATCTTAACCGAAGTGAGTGAAGAAGTTCTCAACTGGGAACGAGATAAGCGGGAGGAGATCGAGCAATTACGTGAAGCGGAGTCGTACCGTAGGGAGTTCATCGGCAATGTATCTCATGAACTGAAAACACCCATTTTCAATATTCAGGGCTACCTACTTACACTTCTCGAGGGCGGTCTCGAAGACAAAAGCATCAATCGAAAATACTTGAATAGAGCTATGCGTTCTGTAGAACGAATGATCGCATTGACAGAAGACCTGGAAACAATATCGAAACTAGAAGAGGGCAATTCTACGCTTTCGTTGTCAAAATTCGATTTGGTTCCCATGATCGAGGAAACCATGAATTCTCTTGAAATGAAAGCTAACAGGAGATCTATTAGCATTCGGTTTGACAAGGAATATTCCAAACCCATCATGGTGAAATGTGATGCCGATAAGATCGGGCAAGTAATGACCAATCTATTGGTAAATGCAGTCAATTATGGCAACGAGGGAGGTGTGGCAGAAGTCAGATTCCACGACATGGATGAACACATTTTAGTTGAAGTAGCGGATGATGGAATTGGTATTTCAGAGGAACATCTAGGTAGGCTATTCGAACGATTCTATAGAACCGATAAAAGTAGAAGCCGGAATGAGGGTGGAACAGGTCTTGGTTTGGCAATCGTTAAGCACATCATGGATGCACATGGACAAAGTGTTAATGTTCGCAGCACCGAAGGCGAAGGTTCAACATTCTCTATTACTTTGGAAAAGGCTTAGAAGTAATTAGATATGAGTATTGAGTAGTGAGAAAATTAGTTCCTGGACTTAGGACCTTAAATTTTCTAAGTACTCAATACTAACTACTCATATCTAATCTACGGTTTAACCATGATTGGTGTCTCGATCACGTTGCTCAGATTGAAATCCCTGTCTACCAATTGAGCAGAATATTTAAACGAATCCAACGGTGAAATGAAATCGTAGTAGAATGGGCTGATGGTTACCGCAATCTCACCTTGAAGCCATTTGTCTTTACCCTCTGGCTCAATGTAAGGGGTTCTATAGTAAAACGGGATGGCCAGATTTCTCTTAACAAAAGTTCCATTCTCCTGCTCGTAATATTCAAGGAACAGATTGTAGTAGTAAGTAGAATCCGGGTGAAAAGGTCCAACTGTATCCTCCTCTTTTAATCCGATGTTACCATCACCATCTGTAAACGTCATTGTAAAGATCGCAGAATCGTTAACCACAGTGAAAGACTTATACTCTATAACAGGCTGATCCGGGAAGTTTGGTTTCTTCCTACAGGCAAACAATGCCAAAGCAGCCACCAAGAATAGTATTTTCACACTGCGCATGAGCTAAAATTACTGATTCGTGCTATATGAACGGCCAAAATGGGCAATTCTGATATGGATCTTACAAAGTATAAAGAGGACATCTTCTGTATTTCAGATGCATTGGAATTCGAAAGACTTGCTTTAGAGGCATTTCACTACCAATACACGCATGTTCCTGTTTACCAAAAGTTCGTTGATCTACTAAGGATTGACCCCGAAGGGGTTGGTATAAACAACATCCCCTTCCTTCCTATCTCCCAGTTTCGCGAGAAAGTTATTACAGATGGACGTGATGCAACTATTGTATTCAGAAGCAGTGGGACCACAGATCAAAAACGAAGCGAACATCACGTACACGACCTTGCTTTATACAATAGAAGCGCACTCATGCATTTTGTAAATTGTATTGGCGATCCCAAGGACCTCGTCATTGCTTGTCTCCTTCCTGGATATACAGGAAGGGAAGATGCCTCTCTTCTTCACATGGCCAACATGCTGATCCAATCTAGTGCACATGAGTTAAGTGGATACTATCTGGAAGATGACGAAGGACTTGACAATCTTATTACGCGCGTACCAGATTCGGATCGAAAACTAGTATTGCTGGGCGTTACGCACGCTTTACTACGTCTTGTCAAGCAGAATCATCAGTTACCACAAGACAGCATTATCATTGAAACCGGTGGAATGAAAGGTCACGGCCGAGAGCTCACCCGACCAGAACTGCATAAAGTATTGGCCGATTCCCTGGGAGGGAGTAAAATCATGAGTGAGTATGGAATGACTGAATTGCTATCGCAAGCATACCTTATGGCACCAGAAGGTTTCCTATCACCAGCATGGATGAAGGTTGAGTGTTCTGACATTCGTGATCCCCGCAATACTGCTAATTCAGGGTGTTTGAGGGTGATTGATCTGGCAAACATTCACTCTTGCTGCTTCATTCAAACAGAAGATCTGGGCGTGATTAGACCTAACGGTAAGTTTGATGTTACCGGTCGACTAGACCACAGTGAGTTACGCGGTTGTAATTTATTGCTGAATTAGCTTATTTTTGTGCTCTATTGGTACAATTGTTGTTGAATAACTAATAAACAGAAATCATGTCCAAAAGGATTGGAATAGCAATAACAGCAGTGATTTTAGGATCTAGCATGTTCTTTTCAGGGTGTGCAAAGAAGATTCCTTTCACTAATGCAGCAAGAAAACAATACCGTCTGACGGATGGTCAGGTAAAAAGCCTTCAGTACTTCGTTTCTTCTGACATCGTTCTTGAGCGAGCAGAAAAGCAGAAGAATCAAAAGGGTACTTCAGATGATGGTACACTTGTGATCTCGCAGGAAAGTGCAATGGAACAGATTCTGATCGGTCCTAAAACAATGGGTGTATGTGTAAAGACATACTCAGACGGAAAACTTGCAATCTCCTTCGAGACTGATGACAAGTATCTGTTGTTTGGAGATCCGAACAACATTGGCAGATACTCGCTTTATGCAACTGACTGGAAAAACGGAAAAGGTAAAGTAAACTACGGTGAGAAGCCGTTCTATGCGCTACCTCCTTCAGGAAGTGCTTACCTGTTGTTCAGAATCAAGAAGATCAAGAAGAGTACAAAGAGCACGAAGACCATCAAAGGTCGAAAAGTGTAATCAGAATATTTGCTAGCTGTAAAGAGGAGTGGCTTTGGTCACTCCTTTTTTGTTTGCGTCTTTATCCACTCGTCCAAGGCTACAGCGAAATTCTTGTATCCTGTTCTCAGTTCCTTTAGTCTAAGATTTTTGAAGAACAGCGCCTTTGTAGACGGAGCATCAGATTTGATCTCAAATTGGGCCGCACCTGCAATCCAATTCCTCCTTACATCAAACAGGTCCATATCAACGAAATGGTAGGTGTAAGGCACCTTCGCCTTAGACGCACCCGACAAAGTGGAATAACGTGTCTTTTTGATCTTATACCAGTTGATGAACAGTACATAATGGGATTGTTCGTATTGCCTGGCGAGCAATTCAAACAAGGCAGGTGAGAAATCAGCAACATCAACACCGAAGTGGGCTATAGGTTTCTTTCTGTACTCATAGGTTACCATAGCAGCAATCCCATCAAGATCCGCCTTTTTCGGAACGAAGAACTGAGTTCCGGCATTGTACCTGGTAAGCGCAGCGAGCAAAGAGTCTTTATAGGCGTTATATACCTGATTAGGGTCAATTTTGTTGTACTCCCCAATGGTCTTCAGGTCATGATCCGAATGAAACTCAAACCTGCCATAAGGAATAACCACTACCCTCTTCTGTGCAGATATCTCAAACGACACCAGCAAGCAAAGGAACAGTGCAACATTACACCACTTTGACAAGGAAGTAGTTCTTTTTACCCCTTTGAAGAAGAAGGTATTTGTTGTTGATAAGGTCATCGCTTGTTGCCGTATAGCCTTCCGCCACTTTGTCTTTGTTAAGACTGATTGAGTTCTCCTTAAGTGCTCTTCTCGCCTCTCCATTTGATTTCAGGAATCCAGACTTTGCAGCGAGTAACTCTACCATATCTATGCCAGAGTTCAGTTCGGCCATAGGAACTTCGGCTTGCGGAACGCCATCGAAAATGTCCAGGAAGCTTTGTTCATCTACTCCTCTGAGATCGTCTTGGGTAGATTTTCCGAATAGAATTTTAGATGCCTGGATGGCCTGTTGCAATGCTGCTTCACCGTGCACGCGAACAGTTATATCCTCCGCCAGAGCAGCTTGAAGTTTTCGTTCATGCGGTGCTTCCTTGTGCTTGGCTTCTAACGCCTCGATTTCTTCTTTGCCCTTAAGCGTAAATATGCGGATGTAGTTCCCCGCATCTTCATCAGAAGCGTTGATCCAAAACTGATAGAACTTGTAAGGAGAGGTTTTATCAGCGTCCAGCCAAACGTTGCCACTTTCCGTCTTACCGAATTTGGAGCCATCCGCCTTTTTGATCAAAGGAGTTGTACACGCAAATGCCTCTCCTCCTGCCTTTCTTCGAATAAGTTCTGTACCCGTAACAATGTTTCCCCACTGATCCGAACCTCCCAATTGAAGCTTACAGCCATATTCCGTGTAGAGGTGGTAAAAATCGTACCCCTGAACAAGCTGGTAAGAGAATTCCGTGAATGAAAGACCCGTTTCCAACCGGGTCTGAACAGAATCCTTGGCCATCATGTAGTTCACTGTGATATGCTTTCCGGTATCGCGAATGAACTCAAGGAACGACATGTTTGCAAACCAGTCGTAATTGTTAACCATCACCGCGCCATTATCAGAATCATTGAAATCGAGAAATTTCTCTAATTGCTGCTGCACACATGCCACATTGTGATCCAGAACTTCCTTGTTGAGAAGATTTCGCTCTTCAGATTTGCCAGAAGGATCCCCTACCATTCCCGTAGCTCCACCCACCAAAGCGTACGGCTTATGGCCCGCGCGCTGGAAATGCACCAGGATCATGATCTGCACAAGGCTTCCCACGTGCAATGAGTCAGCAGTAGGGTCAAATCCGATGTAGCCTGCCGTTGGCCCTTCCTGCAACATTTCCTCTGTTCCAGGCATGATATCGTGTATCATTCCTCTCCAACGCAGCTCCTCAATGAAATTCATTCCTTTCGATTTGGGCTAAAGATAATGGCAATTGAAAACACTATTTCCAGCAAAAGAATAAATTTATAGTATGGTATACGTTACGGGAGGTACCGGATTACTTGGAAGCCACTTACTTTTGCATCTCATTCGTCATGGGGAGCAGGTGCGTGCGTTATACCGTTCTGAGGCATCTATCAAGGAAGTTACCCGTCATTTTCATCCAGAAGAACAGTCGCTACTTGCTCGTGTAGAGTGGGTTCAGGGCGATATCATGGATGTTGAAACCATGGTTGACCACCTTCAGGGTATTGACCGAATTTATCATTGTGCTGCCAAGGTTTCTTTCAACCCAAAGCACAAAGACATGATGGCCAGGGTGAACATTGAAGGCACCGCCAACGTTGTTAACGCAGCCATCGTTTCCGGGGTAAAGAAGATATGCCATGTAAGTTCAGTTTCCGCGCTTGGGAAGCCCGATCAAACCAAGTTCATTACCGAAGAGTCTTCATGGCTTGAAAAGAAGAATCCTTCGCATTACTCCATTAGCAAGTATTACGGTGAACAAGAGATTTGGAGAGGAACCCAGGAAGGACTTGATGCGGTGATTGTAAATCCGAGTATGATCATGGGTAGAGGTAGCTACGCTGATGGAAGCATGGCTATGATCAGAAGGGTATGGCAAGGACTTAATTTCTATTCGGAAGGTGGAAGTGCTGTTGTGGATGTAAGTGATGTATGCGACTGCATGATCAACCTTATGGACACTGAAGTGTGCAACGAACGTTTCATTATTGCCGGTGAGAATATTTCCTTCCGTGAGTTGTTCGAAATGATTGCTGAACGCATCCAGAAAAATCCTCCTACCAAACGCGCTGGCCGCATTATGACATCGTTGATATGGAGATTGGAATTATTACGTGCATCGATCACAGGCACTGAGCCGGTAATCACTCAGGAAAGTGCCCGTATCGCGCATGCCACAGATCGTTACTCCAATGCGAAGGTTAGAAGGGTATTGGAGCACAGATTCAAGCCAGCCTCTGAAATGCTGGATGAGATTTGCAACGACTTCCTTACCAAGGTACAGCAAGGAGTGGTTCGTTAACCTTCATTGTTCGCCTCCATCTCACTTTCGATAGCTGCCTGTTTCTCCGTTAATTCATTGATTACCTCTTCGTATATCCTTTCCAGTGTATCCGGGAATAAGGCGTAATACGATAGTGATACCTCAAGATCCTCCTTGGTTAGGGCATGCTTCTCCCAAACATGATCGTAAAAAGCATTGGGCATGATCGAATCGATATTGTGTCTGCCATTCCGCACATAACTCTCAGCCAGTTGAACATCAGTCATAATCTCGATCATCTCGTCATACGAAAGCAGGTTGTCAGGTTTTTCAGGGGCCTCCTCGTTCGGAGGACCGCAGGCAATCAATGTAACACCGATCCATATGGCGTACACGTACTTCATCGGTTGAATCGAAGTCTCTCCGCGGCATTTGCCTCAATAATATTTGAGCCATCCCAAACCAGTTTCCCGTTAACCCAGGTACCCACAACACGGCCTGCGAATTCAGTTCCCTCGAAAGGAGACCAGCCACATTTATAAAGAAGGTTGTCTTTACTTACCGTCCAAGGATCGTTGAGATCAACCAACACGAGGTCTGCATAATACCCTTCCCGTAAATAGCCTCTTCGGTCTATCTCAAAAAGGTCAGCTACGGCATGGCACATCTTGCGAACAGTCTCTTCCAGTGAGATTCTTCCATTCCGCACATGTTCAAGCATACTTACCAATGAGTGTTGTACCAGAGGTCCTCCTGACGGGGCCTTGGTATACACATTTTCTTTTTCCTCAATAGTATGAGGGGCGTGATCTGTAGCAATCACGTCAATACGGTCTGAGAGCACGGCTTCCCAGATCGCATCCCGATCTGCAGCAGATTTAACCGCAGGATTCCACTTGATCCTTGTTCCATACTTCGCATAATCCTCATCACTAAACCATAGATGATGCACGCATGCTTCTGCTGTAATCCGTTTGCTTTCGAAATCTGTTGATGCTTCGAAGAGCTTCACCTCATCGGCAGTACTTATATGCAGGATATGGAGTCTCGTATTGTACTTTTTTGCCAGTTCAATCGCCTTGGAAGATGATTTGTAACATGCTTCATGGTTGCGAATTACCGGGTGCAATTCTATAGGAATATCATCTCCATATTTCTTCTGCTGCAGGGCAAGATTTGCCCTCACAACAGATTCTTCTTCACAATGTGTAGCAATCAACAGCTTACAATTCTCGAATACGGAAGCCAGCGTAGATGCATCGTCAACGAGCATGTTTCCTGTAGATGAACCCATGAAAATCTTGACCCCGCAAACGGTCTCCGGATCTGTTTTCAATACCTCCTCCAGGTTATCGTTCGTAGAACCCATATAGAACGAGTAGTTCACGAGTGAACTTTCAGCACCCATTTGGTACTTCTCCGCCAATAGCTCCTGTGTTACCGTTTGCGGGTTGGTATTCGGCATTTCCATAAATGACGTAATACCCCCTGCAGCAGCAGCACGAGATTCTGTGTATATATCAGCTTTATGTGTTAATCCTGGTTGGCGAAAATGGACCTGATCATCGATGATCCCCGGAATAAGTGTTTTCCCATTGCCATCAATTACCTCAGCTCCCTCAACTGAAATATCACCTTCACCAATCTGCTCGATCATGCCATTTCTGACATAGCAGAAACCATGGAATGTTCGACCTTCATTAACTATCTGAACATTCCTAAATAGTGTTCCCATCATCCTGTTTTACTAAACCGCATCTGGATGACACCCCAGAATGCTTCCTTGAAAATTCCCTTGCTCATTTTCGAAACGCCCTCTTCCCTATCGATGAACGTAATTGGAACCTCGGCCAACTTGAACCCAAGTTTCTTTGCCTTGTATTTCATTTCGATTTGAAATGCATAGCCCACGAATCTAACCTGGTCAAGGTCTATGGTTTCTAATACCTTTCTTCTATAGCATTTGAAGCCAGCTGTTGTATCCTTGACCCTTAGCCACAATACCATTCTAACGTAGACCGATGCGAAATAAGACATAAGTATTCTTCCGATAGGCCAATTCTTAACCTTACCTCCCCTTACATAACGTGAGCCCACCGCAACATCCGCTCCCTTCTCGTGGCACGCCTCGCGTAATCTAAGCAGATCATCAGGGTTGTGGGAGAAGTCTGCATCCATCTCGAACACATACTGGTATTCACGTTGCAATGCCCATTTAAAACCGTGGATGTATGCTGTACCTAATCCAAGCTTACCCGTCCGTTCCTGAATGTGAAGTCTGCCTTCAAACTCACCCATGAGCCCCTTCACTATGGCAGCAGTACCATCGGGTGAGCCATCATCTACGATCAGTAAATGAAAGTCGTGAGGCAACGAGAAGACCTTCCGAACCATTTTTTCAATGTTCTCCTTCTCATTGTACGTTGGTATGATTACAACACTGTCAGACATCGATGGCCAACTAAGATAGCTGATTAACCGAAATTCAGGTGAAACGAATAATGAACGGTACCATACGGGCAATGGTTGCCTGCATCCTGTTAAACAATGTTAAGTCCTGAGGTGTTCGTTTTACTTATTGATCGTAACAGGAGAAGTTGTAATACTGTTACTCCAATTACCCGCCTGATCTTTAAGTTTGATCGTAAACGTAGCAGACTCTGAAGAGTTTTGCTGGTCTTTTAAGATGACGTTCTCTAACGTTATATCCAGATTTCCCTGAATAGTAATAGATGAACCACTAGGCGCCAAAGGCTGCACATGAAACTGATGTGTTACCGGGAAGCGGTTGTCAACAATGTCTAGTACTTTCTCATCTGCATCGGAGGTACCAATATCACCATCGCCATCGGTATACTTAATGGTAAAGACGATGTCATCAAACTCATTGATTGTACCTGGTGATACACTTACCAGTTCTATTTCAGGAATATTACTGATCGGCTCGTTAGGCTGAGGATCTTCCTTCTTTTTACACCCAAAAATGAATGCCGAAAGGCTTACGATGGCAAACAACTTTCTCATTGTACTACGAATGAAAAGTAGGTTAGTATATAAGCCTGTGAGCCATCTTCCGGTAGTTCAGTTGGCTGGGTATGATTCGCATCCTTCACATATACCCGAATGTAATATGGTCTATTGCGAACATAATTCGCGGTATTGATTGTGAAATGATGATAGTACGGTCCTGTCTGTGTTGTATAAGGTATAGGACCCATGAATGGAGTCAATAGGTTTTCTACTGTTAGGTTCTGTTCACTAGCCGTAGAGAAGTCATACAGGTTATCTGATATCTTGTACTTATTGTAAGTAAGTGCTCCTCCTGGGATATATGTTCCCAATTCATCAGTATCATACACTCCTACCCAAAAATTGATCGTCTTGTTATATGGCACCTCAATCGGGTCTACGAAACTCGTTCGCGTTGTATCATATCGGTAACCCGTAGTATCGTTCTCATAAGCCAACAAACCGAAGAACGTAGGCTGATAATTAGGGATGCTGTGTGAATTCCCAAAAATGTCCTTGGCACCGTTAAGGATCCAATCTTCAATGATCTTCATCTCACCAGCATTGAGTGCCTGATCATATAACGGCATTCTGCCCAGCACTGCATCATCTGTAGTTAAACGCTCATGTAACCATGACAATCCGGTGTCACCTGGCAGAACCCTGTATGTGAAATCGTTGTTGGCGTTGTTCTTCACTACATTGTGCAGTACAAGCGTGTTGTACGAACTCTCAACGGTTCTGAAATCCGGTTCAAACGCCCCATCATGGCACGCGGGAACCGCACAACGTGTAGAGAAAATGTAGTTGTGAATTCCAAGAAAACTATTGGAATCTACAGGGGTAGAACTTCCACCACCACCGTAGTTAACGTTATCGTAAGGATTCGTTGGAGCATCTGGCTCAACACGTTCCGTTTCCTTTTTGCAAGAGAGCACAACCACTCCTGCAAGCGCAAACAAAACACTTATATGTAATATGCCCTTCTTCATTATACGAATGCTTCTGTTAGCGCTCTTCCAGGCAACATACCCGGTGGAATATCCGGCAAGAAACCAAGGATATGAGCAATGGTTGGTGCAATATCAATACACTCACCAACTGGATTGGTTGGTGTTCCAAACTCTACATTCTGCTTTACTTTTCCATTCGGCCCAACGATGAGTCCAAACACTTCCCTTGAATTCTGATCACTTGTGTGATCATAGGCACGAAGGCCATTGGTATCGTAGAGGTTGTTCGGCTGAAGGTTTCTTCCATGTTCCGGCATACAGATCATGACCGTATTTCCACCTAAGGTTGGATGGTTCTGGATCTTGTCCCATAACCAGCCTACTCCGTAATCCGCTTTATGCGTATTCTGAATGTAACCTGTGAAATCTGAGTGGCAGATGTCCAGATTGAACATATTAATGACCGTAAGCTCTGGTGCAAACTTGTCCAGTATCTTCCATGAAGCAGCAATGTTGATAAGGTCACCCGTTAGTTCCGTTGTAGGAACTGCAGTAGGCAACGGCCAATCGATCGTCTCGAATCCTTTATGGATATCGGTGATCAATTTCTTGATCGCCTCGCTGTCGTTTCGTGTATTGAAGATTCCAGGAAGGTCGCTGGCGGTCTTGTCAAAGTTCTTGTCAAGAAACGCCTTGATTGTTTCAAACCGGTTTACATCATCCGGTTGGAACGAGCTGGCGTCATTGTAGTATTTCACACCCAGGTTACCGAACACGGTCTGAGGACGCATATAGTTGGCACCGTATATTGCACCGTAGTCTGGATGTTGACTAAAGTTCAAGGATGGGTAGGGTCCAAGGCCTTCGGATATCCACCATGCGTCTACAGGGTCTTGTACAGATCCATTGTGCTTTCGGTAGTATTCAAAAATCGTAGGATTGGTGGGATTGACATTCAGGTTCAATCCTGTCTGCGTATAGTTACCCGTCATGGCCACCGTATGTCCATTGTAATGCCCAGTAGGCCCAGACGTATAGCGCATTTCCTTAAAGAGTGAGCCTTGTGATGCCAACGAACTTCCAACGGGAGCCCATGGTGTGTATACAAGGTTAGCTGATGGTGCAGCACCTGTAAACAGGTTAGGCATAATGTTACCCTGTGTAGGTAGTCCCTGATTCGCAAGGTATTGCTGATGAACTGCTTCTTGCTGTCTCATTCCACCGGCAAATAGAACGAAAACCACATGGTCAACGATTCTGGTTCCGGTGGCAGCAAAAAGTCTTCCGGATGGCAGGATATATGGAGCTGCAAATGCCCCTGCTGTTGCTAATCCCGCGTTTCTTAAAAATTTTCTTCTATCCATGACGATCTATTAATAGAAGTAATATTCGTTAGACAGCGCGAAGGCCGTGTAAACATTCTCTGGTGTAATGGCTGGATCATTGTTGATCAAATCAGCCAGGTAATACTTTTCGTACTCGGTTGGAAAACGGAGGTAAAATCTAACGTAGGTGTCATCAACAAACTGGTTGATGTCTGCTCTCATTTGGGTATTGGTTGGGATTGCAACCGTTGGATCATTGTAGTAATGTGTCAGCAACAGCTCGTTCGCCATTCCCTTATCGCCCATCGCAAGCGATAGTTCACCCAACTCGGTTAATTCCGTTGTTGGGATCGATTTGTTAAACAAATCCGAATACAGAATGGAGATATACTGTGTTGGTGTTTTCTGCTTGGTCTTCTCCACATTCGAAGAATACACCGGCACATCATCCAATTCATATATCACATTATCGTAAGTGACCTCTTCAATGGTCTTCTTCTTACAAGCTACCAGTGCAAGTGTGGCAACCGCAACTATAGCAATCTTAGAACCCCGCATATTCGTCCGTTTTAACAAGTTCTTTATGCAACAGCGCAATGCTGCCGTGTTGTTTGGTCGAGGTTGTGAAATCAGCTGTTTCCTGAGAGGTAGGCTCCCTTAGAAGTAGGTTCCTGAACCCAGCCAGAACACGTCCTTGATAGAACTCATCGGTTGTTGTACAGATGTCAATGAAATCAACCTTGCTGTCTCCATCCTTAAGGAATATCTGACTTGAAGCGTTGTCTACCATATCCTTCCCATTCGACAGCTCAGCCGTTGTGGGATATCTGAAGAAGAGGTTCTCAAACACAGAGATCGTGAAGTTCTCGGTACCCATGTTGATCTCATCATACGCTGTGTTGTACAAGAAGGTCTTGAAGAACTGACTTAAGTTGATCTGTCCCAAGTGCAGTAGAGAGTCAGCGTCATGCCAGTTCTGAAGCTTCGCGTTCTCGAATTCCAACACTTGCGCAAGTAAGGTATCCCCGTTAGGTAGAAAGATCGAATTGATGATGTACGTGTTCAACGCCATCTCGTCACGAATCTGTTGCTTACCAATACCTTCAGTCATCTGACCAGATATGGTAGAGAAGTATTTGGTATAATACTGACGTTGGACTATCAATCTGTTTACAATCGTGTCACGAGCATCCATGCTAAGATTGTTGGTCTTGAGATAAGCAACATCAGCATCAAGTTGTGTCTGCGAAGGTTCTTCACCGAGTAAGTCGATGTACAGTCTGTTCACATAGTTCTGAATCTGCACACTGGTCACACCACTATATGGGGGTGCCTTGTTGCCTTCAACTACGAGATTTTCATGAACAGGAACGACTTTCTCTTTCTTGCATGACAACAGTCCAACCGTTGCTGCAAGCGCAATTAAGATGAGCGGTTTATTCATACTAGGTCGATCAGGTAAGCCAAATTACGTGTAATGCTTGGTTTGGTCAAGCTAAACTTTGACTTAGCATAAAGACAAGGGTTTAATCAAAGGTTGCATTTAATTTTCTGGAAGTTGTTCTCCAGGTATCCTGGTACTCTTTTAGGTAGCTAACCCCTTTTAGCTTGGCAGCCACCCAAGATGCGTAATCGAATGTTCGAAGACCATTGGCAATCTCTAACTGAAAAGATCTTTCACCCAGTTCGCCTATGGTTTTGTTCCAGGTTTCCAACAACTCTTTCCGCGATCTGGTAGCACCTATTCCCAGCAATCCATCAACCATAGCCAAGCTGGTTCTTTCCAATGTATAAAGCTTGCCTTTAGAGCGGAGCTCTCTCAAATATGAGCGTTTTACATACTCAATCAAGTCGTTCTTCTCTAGCTCGTAGAACAGAACCAATTCATAGAACCTGGTGGAAACTTGCTCGTTGACCAACATGAATTCCTGCGCTTTCCGGAAGTAATCATAAGCCTCTTTGAATTTGTGTTGGAAGAAATATCCGAAGGAAATCATGAGGTGTACCCACTGAAGATCAGCTTCAGGCACATATTCCTTTGCACCAATGCTCTTACCCACCAGTTCCTCAGTGGCAGCTGAGATTTCTTCAACATCACTGTATATAACCGAATAGAAAAGCTGATAGTAAGCGAACCATAAATACTTTCTATTGGTGGATGGGTACTTGGTAATCAGCACCTCACTTTCCTCTTCGTATTTGAGGTAATGCATCCATGCCTCATCCTCCCCGCATAGGATATACTGCAAAGTGAGCTTGGTACGCATGCCATTGAAAATCCTCTCGTTAGACGCAAGGAATCTGTTTTCAAACAGAAGGTCAATGTTACGAGTGAGGAGGTCTCGTGCTTTTACAAGCTGACCAGTTGCGTCAAAATAGTTGATCATGATGCCATCGTAGGTGGCACGCGCACGATAAGACCCTAGCGATTCCGGTTCAATACGCCTGATGGTTGACACAATGGAATCTACAGCCATCAATTCTTCATCCGTTCTCACGAACTTATTCTCGGCTCGGTAGACTTGCAATGTTCTTGAGACGTGTTGTATATCCTGGAATTCTTCGTACTGTCTCAACACTCTCGACTCAATGTTATTGATAGCCTGGATGTCCTTGAGGTTCTTTGGGTAAACGGTAAGGATCTGCTCTTTTTCCAATGCAATCAATTGAAGTACATCCAGGAAGTGCTCCTGTTCAAGGGCAAGTTTTCTTGTTTTACGAAGTACTTGCAGGGAATCCATGTACAAGTTCTTCTTAAACAGAATGGTAGCGTCAATTCGAGACTCTTCCATTTTGCTAAAAACACCGCGGGTAACCAAGGTATTCATGACCTCTCGGTATAAATACCCAATTAAAACATTGAAATTAGACCTATACGCAGTATTATATTTCGTCTTGAGTTTGTCGGGATTGATCTCCTTTTTTGATCTCAAGTCATGAAACAGACTGGCTACGTGGGAGTCACCTCTGCCTCCGTGAATGGATGTAAACGCCTTGCATTCGCCCTTGGACATAGATTGAACCAAATTATGTAAGGCATCTATTTTCACGTTTTAGATATTAGTAATAAACTATTTAATTTATTGATAAAGAATTAATTATATAAATAAATATGATCTTATCAATATTAAATTTAAACATAATTCGGCTAGATGTGCGCGCCCTATCTGCATAAGTTTGGATTGTTGAAATGAAAGAATTGAATTAATCAGACAGAACAAGGCAACCTAAACACCTGATTTTACGCCTTTAATATAGTGACCAACCACCTTCTCCGATGATTTCCAATTACACAAATAAGATCTTAACGCTAGCCACAGCTCTCCTGCTAGCATTAAGCATTAATGCGCAGAATCCTTATGGCGCCAGGCATTATGAGAACTGGACTTTTGGAAATCGCGTGAGCATGAACTTTACGGGTGGTATTCCTACCCATACGGGTTGTACACTACCTATGACCGCATCAGAAGGTTGTGCATCCTACTCGGACCCTACAACCGGAGCGCTTATCGCGTATACCAACGGACAATCTGTATACAATGGAACCAATAACCTTACACTAGCTAACGGTACTGGCCTGATTGGTTCATCTACGGCCATTGAGTCTGGAATGATTCTCCCGAAGCCAGGTGGCACACCAGGACAGTTTTATGTTTTCCATAACAATACTTCTATTGCTTATTGGTCTGAGTGCGACATGGGTGTTGGACCTAACGGAACCGTTACTTCCAAAAACAATTTGCTTAATAATACCTCTTCGGAAAGATTCGGAACCGTGCCGCATGCCAATGGAGTTGATTACTGGGTTCTTTGTAATCAAGGTACCAATCAGTTCATTGCTGCATACCTGGTTACCAATGCTGGTATTTCTGCCACTCCTGTGCTAAGTGCTACAGGTATTGTTGGTGGACAACGAAGGGGTAACATTACCGTGACTTCAGATTTCAAAACACTTGGAATGAGTGTGGAATTTATCGGGATGTACCTATTTGACTTTGACAATTGCACAGGTCAGGCTACCAACCCTCAAAAGATTGGTTCTACTACCAACGGATTTGGATCTGCGTTCTCTGCGGACAACTCAAAAGTTTATTACACCAACGGGTACGGACAAGCACTTTATCAATACGATCGCAATACAACCATCGAAACGCAACTTGCTACTTCCGGTTGGTCTTACTGTGTATTGGCACCGGATGCGAAAATCTACGTGTCCAAGTACGGATCTAACTTCCTTGGAGTGGTGAACTCACCAAATGTTGCAGGAGTTGGCTCTACCTTCAATGCTACTGGCTTTAGCCTGGGATCATGTCAATGTTATTGGGGATTGCCGAACCCGTTCTTCTTGTCGAAGTCGTTCCTTGCAGATTCCAGTCATTACGTAACTGTGTGCCAAGGAGATTCGCTTCAGTTGAATGCTTCAGGTGGGTCTTCGGTTGTATGGTCTACTGGTGCACCAACCAATTCCATCTATGTTACGAATCCTGGCACCTATGTAGCGGTAATTTCGCACAGCAGCTGTGCTACTACCTACGATACGTTCTATGTTTCCACATCGCCAGCATCTTTTGATACTGTGCAGCAGTCTATTTGCTCCGGAGACAGCTTACTATGGGGATCAACTTATCGATTCACTGCAGGATACTACGGAGACACATTGCACGGACAAAGTATCACCGGTTGTGACAGCATCAGGGTTGTGAACCTTACTGTTACTACACCTCCGTTTAGTACGGGAACAATATTTATTTGCCAGGGCGATAGTGCACAAATTGGATCGCAGTACTACTATACCGCTGGTGTCTATAACGATACCTTAACAACATCGACTGGTTGTGATAGTTTGATCAATTATACGCTGGTGGTAAACCCGACTCCTACAGTCACTTTCACCGCTACCTCACAATGTGAAGGAGATAGCAACTTATTCAACAATACCTCCACCATTGGGGCTGGAACTATAACCGGCTGGCAATGGAGTTATGGAGATGGGAACAACAGCACACAATTCGACAAGAATCATTTGTATAATGGCGCTGGTAATTATACGGTGCGGCTAATCGCCACAAGTGATAGCGGCTGTGTGGATTCGGCATCGATGGCCATAACTGTATACGCTTTGCCCGTGGTGAGTTATACCACGCAAGATGTGTGTGAAGGCACAACAACGAACTTCAACAATACCACAACTGGTGCTGTTGCTTACAATTGGAAATTCGGTGACGGTAATACTTCAACTAACACCAATGGCACCAATCAGTACGGTGGTTACGGAACTTATACAACGTGGCTCATCGCTACGTCACAAGATGGATGTGTGGATTCAGCAACACAAGTTGTGAATGTGCATGCAATGCCAACGGTTGACTTTACGTCCAACCTTCAGGATGGTTGTCCGTTGTTATGCGTTGACTTTACAGATATGGCAGCCATAGCACAAGGTAGTATCACTACTTACGACTGGGATCTTGGAACAGGTACAGCAAATGGACCAAACGCCACGATGTGCTACGATAACATTACCCAAGGCAATGCCACGATCGACATCAAGCTAACAGTTACATCAGATCAAGGTTGTGTTGCAACCATCACGAAAACGAATTACATCACGGTGTATCCGAACCCAATTGCGAACTTCGAATACTCACCTGATCTGGTTACAACTTTGAATCCTACGGTACACTTCCAAGACCAATCTGGTGGTGCCACACAATGGCAATGGGACTTTGGTGATGGAAATACTTCAACTTCAAAGAATCCAGAAAACGACTATACTGCTCCAGGATCGTATGAGGTTTGGCAATATGTTACCAATCAGTACGGTTGTAGGGACAGCATTTTGAAGATGCTTGAAGTTCGACCAGAATTCACCATCTACTTCCCGAATACATTTACTCCGAACGGAGATATTCACAACCATTACTGGAAGCCAAAGGGATACGGCATTGCAGAAATGCAGTGGAATGTGTTTGACCGCTGGGGAGAGCTCATTTACACGGGTGACATCGATGGTAAATGGGATGGCAAGTTCAAGGGTGAAGATGCCAAGACCGATGTGTACGTGTATAAAGCACGGGTGGTATCAGAATACGGTGACGAGAAGTACTATCGAGGTCACATCAACCTACTTAGATAGGAGATCTGACCTGTATGGTAAGTGAAGTGACCATACAGTCTGATTAGCATATATCGCGTGGTCATCGGATGACCAAATACCTCATCCGGAAAAAGTTGTTCTAATTCGCTGGTGCTTACATTGTCAAAGAAGTTAAGCACCAGCGTTTTTGTTTCTTCCAGCTGGCTCAACAATTCTTCCAATGGTTCCGGGTCACCAGTAAATTCCAACTCACGCTGACGTATGTAACCTGAGTTCATAAGTTTGGCCCCAATGAAATGATTGAGGTTACCGATCAAATGCTTGACCAGATGTCCACATGAGTTGTTTACAGTACCGCCTACCTTCCACATTGTGGTTTCATTCGCGTCTCGCATCATCTTTATCAGCAAGTCGAATTCCCGTTCCCAGTTATCGCGAAGCTCCTTCATTACACCGCTCCCTCTTTAATAGATTCTACAACATCCGGGTCTAACAATGTGCTGGTATCTCCTAAATTGGATGTATCACCTTCTGCAATCTTTCTTAGGATCCTTCGCATGATTTTACCCGAGCGGGTCTTAGGAAGTCCAACAACAAATTGAATCTTATCCGGCTTCGCAATGGGGCCTATTTCCTTAGTAACGGTATCCAGAATCTCTTGTGTCATCTCCCCACCAGCCTCTGTAGCTCCATCAAGAATGCAATACGCATAAATACCCTGACCTTTGATCTCATGTGGGTAACCTACCACTGCTGCCTCCACAACCTTCGGGTGCTGGTCGATGGCATCTTCCACTTCAGCCGTTCCAATGCGATGACCTGAAACATTGATCACATCATCTACACGACCCGTTATGCGGTAGTTGCCATTTTCATCTCTCCTACAGCCATCACCAGTGAAATACCTGCCAGGATAGGTACTAAAGTATACCTGCTTACATCGTTCATGATCTCCCCAGGTAGATCTGATCATACTTGGCCAGGGAAATTTGATGCAGAGATTTCCTTCAACACCATTGCCTTCAATTTCATTCCCATTACTATCCACAAGTATGGGTTGAATTCCTGGCAACGGAAGTGTTGCAAAACTCGGAATGGTGGGGGTTATATGCGCAAATGGTGATATCAATATGCCTCCCGTTTCTGTTTGCCACCACGTGTCTACGATCCAACATCGGCCTCTACCCACCTTTTCATTATACCATTCCCATGCCTCTTCATTGATCGGCTCTCCAACTGTGCCCAAAGTTTTAAGGCTTGGCATTTCAAACTTCTCTACCCACTCATCACCACAAGCTTGTAAAGCTCGGATAGCAGTTGGAGCCGTGTAGAAAATGCTGATATCATACTTCTCAACAACTTCCCAAAATCTTCCCGCATCCGGCCAGGTAGGTACACCTTCAAACATTACGGTAGTTGCCCCGGCTAATAGTGGACCGTAAACGATGTACGAATGTCCAGTAATCCACCCGATATCTGCCGTACACCAATACACATCACCTTCCTCATATTGGAAAACATTTCGGAAACTGTATTCCGCATATACCATATAGCCACCACAATGGTGTTCAACTCCTTTTGGCTTACCGGTAGATCCGGACGTATAAAGAATGAAAAGAACGTCCTCGCTGTCCATTTCTTCAGCCGGACAATCTGCATCCACCTTTTCGATTTCGTCATGCCACCACACATCACGGCCTTCCAGCATCTGAACGTCTTCCCCTGTTCGGTTCAATACGATCACACTTTTGACGCAATCACATGATTGTGCCGCTTCATCAACAATGTCCTTCAGGCATAATTGCTTGGGGCCCCGGTACAATCCATCTGAGGTTACCACCACTTCGCAGGTACAATCGTTGATTCTATCTGCCAGTGATTTTGAAGAAAATCCAGCAAAGACCACACTGTGAATCGCTCCAATTCTGGCACAAGCCAATGTTGCAATGGCCAGCTCAGGAACCATGGGCATGTAAAGGCAAACACGGTCACCCTTTTTCACTCCGTTGTTCTTGAGCACATTGGAGAACTTGCAGACTTCTGCATGTAATTCCTTGTAAGTAAGCTTTACCGTTGCATCTGAGGGATCATTGGGTTCCCAGATGATCGCAGTTTGATCTCCCCTCGTGTCCAAATGACGGTCAAGACAGTTGTAGGTAATGTTCGTCTTCCCGTTGATGAACCATTTCACGTCTGGAGAGTCAAATTCCCACTCAAGGACCTTGTCCCAACTTTTAAACCAATGGAAACTCTCCGCAATCTCCGACCAGAATCCTTCTGGATCAGCTACACTTCTATTGTATGTTGAATGATATTCTTCAAGGGAATTGATACGCATGTCTATGCCTTTTTTATTGCTTAAACCAATATAAAAAAAGGCGGACAGTTTTGTCCGCCTCCCGCATCAACCTTAACGTTTCTAATTGGTAATAACAACCTGTTTGGATGTAGTACCTTGATCTGTAATAACCCCTAACAGATAGATACCGGGTTCTACACCTCGGATGTTAACTGTCAAGGTCTGCGTCCCTCCATACACCTTCCTGCTTCCCAAGTCTTTGACTTTTCTTCCAGCAAGATCGAGCAGTACAAGCTCTGTTTGCGAAGGGTCATTTGCTGTTAATCTGATATTCAGTTTTCCTTCCAGTTTCGCTGGATTCGGGAAAACGTCAAGTTTCACATTGCGCTTTGCGAGCTCGTTGGTGCTCTGCGCCTGAGAAATATGGAATTCTACATCCCAGTGGTAGAAGCCCGCATTCCACGCAACTCCCGGAATGAAGTAACCATTCCACCCATTAGAGCTGAAGTTGTATCGGACATCGGTAGGAACCGTGAGTGCCTGATTGTAATACCCGTTGTCGAGTATCTTGTTATCGTCCCTGAAATCGTAAGCAATGAACGAATTGATCTTGTTCACCACAGGGTCTGTTGCATATGGATCAATCGTATCGCCAACGTTGAAAGGGTTCCCAGGCTTATAGATCACTGAGGCCGCGCAGATCTCACCAGGCTGAATGACGTTGGCATTGCCAGCCGCACTTAACGCTACCTGGATCCTCCCTTGAGTGCCCATAGTGGAATCATTGTCTTCAAGCACATACTTGATGGTCTCAAAAGCATTGACTCCTAACTGTGGAATATAATCCCAGTTCGGCATGGCATAACTGCGGCCATCAGCATTGAAGCCATCTGTATCTACAAACATTTCAGCCTGCTTATAAAACTGAAAGATCAGGGTATCCCCTGCTCCTGTTTGTGGCCTGTTGTAACGGTAGTAGATCGCAAACGAATCCACCCTGTACGCATCCGTTGGTTGCAGTGTCGGAACATTGCCTCCAACGGTAAACCACGCTGTTTTCGGGTCTAATACCTGGCCGCAAACGTGTTTCCAAACTGGCGCATAACCGTTAGAAAACTGAGCAACTACCGTGGAATCCGGAAACAAATTGTTTCGAAAATACTGCGTAGTGCCCTGATTGGCGTTCCATATCTCCCGTCCGTAGTTGTACCAACCATAAGGACTCTTTGTTTTCCGTAAAGCATCCTTGCTGAACTGAACGGGGTTACCCAAACGAGGTTCGGTTAGATTTTGACCTGTTAGGGTTCCAATAAGTAAGCATGTAAATAAAAGTGTAACTAATCTTTTCATAGGCGTTTTCTTTTAAAGTTAATGCACCATTGAGGCCTTGTCCAGTGAAAAACAAGGAACGGTACGTAAACGCATGCTTTCGTTAATACGCGTTTAGGAGTCCAATACCGAGCCAGTAAAAAGGCCTCATCTTACGATGAGGCCCTGGTCTCGAGTAGGTTAAGTATCAATTAAACTTGATAACAACCAATCGTTCGGTTTGTATTCCAGTTCCTGGGAACATGAGGTGATATGAACCAGCACTCAAGTCCTGAATATCTATTTGTCTTCCAATCACCGAACCTGTCTTTACCACTTTTCCAAGCTGATCTACAATGGCATACATCTGCATGTTCTCAACACCTTTTACATTAAGAATGCCATAGGCTGGGTTAGGATAAATCATCACATCCTCCGCTACGCGCTCATTGATGCCAACGTAGCTCTTCACATCTGCATTCTCCCTCGGGCAAATCCTTGCTTCAGAGAATGAATAGCTAACCGGCCCTTTCACATCGTAGAAAGTACCCAGAACAGGTGTGTTATAGGTAAACAACAGGTCATGCACCTTACAGGAATCCTGTGCGTGCTTCAACGTCCACATACCAAAACCGGCATTTGGATCCGTACATCCCGCGTACAACACCTCTACCAATACGCTTTCGTATCGTTCGAGATTGACAGAATCTACGTTATTGAACTGCACTGGTGCAGGTTCCGCATTTCCTGTGGATTCCACATTGTAAGCAGAAACATTTTTTAGCTCAGTCCACCCAAAGTACTCATCCACAGTAGCTGTTACAGTTACACTATCGCCTCTGGTTGGGGTGTTACTGTTATCGAAAACGTATATGCCGTTCCATGCACCGGCTCCGTCCTGAATGAAATACCCGGCACTGTGTACTCCCGTTACCACACCTCCAGTTGATACAATCTGACCATTCAACGGAGAATCACCACTGGGCGCAGTTGTGTACTGAATGTTATAAATGGAAGTGAATGGAACCGTTGATTTATAGATAGATACACTATCTATCTGCAAATGCCCGCTGCCCGGAACCGTATTTCTTATTGACAGGATGAATTCTGCGTTACTCACAGTACTATCTGCAGCCAGGGTCTGCGAATACATTTGCCATGTATTACCACTAACATTGATGTATGAATTATAGGAATAGCCAAATCCCGTTGATCTGTCATCGAAAATTCCGGTTCGGATATCTCCCTGACCCTTGGCCCAAAACTCAAAGGTGAATATATCCCCTTTGGTAACTGAGAGGGGCTGCGTTGTGAATCGCATATGAGTTGATTCTTCATTCACCAATTGCGCTGCATTGTTCCCATATACCGTTCCGGTAGTGATCTGAATAATGCTATCGTTCTCCAGGCTGGTCTTGATGCCAACCCATTGTGTAGGATTGGTTGCGGCCCAATTGTCGAATCGATCCTGAAATACAACTTGTGAATACGAAACCGCACTGGTAACAACCAGTGCAGCAAAAATGTACAGACGTTTCATGCTCCGATAATTACTGTGTTAATACTATATCGTCTATCTGATAGTTGGTGTCTGTTGCACCATCCGTGCCGAGGTATTTGAAAGCGATTACGTAATTACCTGAATAAGAAGTTCCTCCCACATATGCCTGGACATCGATCTTACCCGAAGGCACCCAGGTGTAATTACCATGACTGGAACCGGCCAACGTACATGACACTTGCGTCCAGGTTGCTCCGGCAACACTTCCTGTAAAATCTGTAGATATCCAAACGGTAAGACCGTTGTGATCCCAGAAGGCCTGAGAGGAGTTGAACTCAAGGGTATCGGTTCCTGCAAATGCAATTTCCGGTGAAATCAACCAAATCTCATTGGTTTCCCCAGATTGGTAAGCCGTTGCTTGTGCATACAGGTTGCTGCTAAATTCTTTTGCTCTCCAAACCCTCGACCCCTGAACAGATACATTGGTCCAGCAATTCACCGCAATATCCACGTTGTTGGTTTGCGTGCCCCAACTTTCGTTCAGGGCATTTACTGCAGGACACGGACTTGCACCACAACGGGTGCCATTAAATTGCACATCACCTACCTCATTGAGCAGTAGCTGCATATCCGTGTTGTACTGCCCTACAATAGCTGTAATGGTTCCATTGCCATTGGGGATCGTATCACCCGCAAAATTTGAATAGCCGCTAGAACGAAGAATAACCGTATTGGCCGAACAATCCTCAATCATCCTGTTCGCAGAGAAAAAGTTGATCGCATCCGCATATGTATTTCCAAGCTCCGCATTCTGAAACTGAACGTTGGAAAGTCTTACAATCTTCGCTTGCATTGTAGGGTCAATCTGGCCAACGGTAACATCTGTAATGTAGTTCTCCACGTTGGCCCCCACTGCTTGCTTGATCACCTGGTTATCAAAGTCAACCGAATCCACTTGTAGGAACCCGTTGTACTCACTGATCACCGCTCCTTTTAGGTAAAGGCGGATAGAATCTCCAACGTAAGCACTTCCGGCAGAAGTCAAACGGATATTCAAAGCTGCCGTTTGATCCTGCATATAGAACTCTTTATAGAAATTCCCGGAAGACGCCTCATCAGCTGTAACCACACCGTACACAGATAGTTCGTCTGTTACCTTCACAGGCGTACTAGTGTACAAAGCCCGGACTTCCGCACAGGTCAGAATATTTCCTGTTGGTATTGTCTTGATCGGTGGCTCATCGTACTTCTTCTTACAAGCACCAAAAAGTGCAAGAGAAGCGATTGCCGAGTAGGTCAGTATCCTTTTCATAACATTCATTAAAACAAGAAGGTTAGCATGCAGAAGTATGCAGTCCCATACATGTAACCCAGTTTCGGTGGAAAGCGATCGATGTCATTCGAATCGTATCTCAACTGCTCATATCCACCGGTTGCAAAATCCTTTTCGTTCAACACGTTGGTTACGCTTACAAATAAGCGCAAGTACTTATCCTTGATTTTCCAGCTCTTACCACCGTACACATCAATGGTATAACCGTATTCTAATTCTGTTGGCTGAAGTATGTCATTCCACTGTGGATCTGAATCCACATACTTGGTAACAGCCTCTTCTGTTCTTCTATCCGGATTCGGAGGAAGGAAGATGTCATCAAAGTAATTGGCACTGGCACCTGCAAACCAATATTTCGGACTGTTGTATTTCAAGCCAATAGTCGCAGCTGTTTGAGGCATGGCACCAATAGGGTAATTCTTCAAGTAGATTGTTCGGTCAGCCGCAAGTGTCTCTTCTGAGTTGTCTCTTGTAATTGTGGCGGAGGGTCGTGAGTTCCATATGTACTGCCCTGTTGTAAAAGCACCATCGACAGTCCATGTTGTAAACACTGTTGAAGAGAATCCAACCTCTACGCCCTGATGCAGATGATCTACCCCAGTCATGGAATAGTTGACGAATGAATTCAGGTCATCATGATAGAAACTTCGGTTCCAAATCTGATTATTGAACTCGGTATAGAACAGTGTGGCTCTGGCCTTGAACTTAGGATACCTCACCAGATAACTAAAGTCTGCTGAAAGCACTTCAGTGTCGTCCAAATTGCTCACGACCTGATCTCTGGATCGTGGAGAGAGGTATATATCCCTTAGGTATGGGGCACGTGTTTGATAGAACCCATTGGCTCGTACAATGTGCCTTCCTGTGATCTTATACAACGCCCCACCCTTTACACCGTAATTGATAAAATCGTGAGTTTCGGACTTCCCAAAACTCTCCGGGAACAATCCCTTCTGAATCTTTCCTTCTCTCCAATACGATGTATATGAAGCATTCACAGCACCATATACTTCAACCTTCTTGACAGCATAATTGTACTGGAAGAATGCATCACTTACGATGGAATTCATGGTATAATCGTATCCAAACCGATCACCTTCAACTACTGTTTTGTTTGGCGTGGAAAGATCGTTTTGCAGTGCATCATCACTTTCAGAATCTTCTTGTGCGAAATTGTCAATGTCCAGCCAGAAATCTCCTCCAAGAAGGTCTTCTACAACTTTGAAATTCTGACTTTGGTAGTAGTATGCATTTAAGCCTGCGGTGATCTCCCCATTCTCCCCATGCTGTTTATTGAAGTTGGTGGCCAAACCATACTGTCTGGGGTCTTGCCGCCATTCTTCAACAATGTACTTGGAGCGAGCTCCAATGACCGTACTACCCGCCACACCATTGGCGTTCTCAACCTGGTAAAGGTTCTTCTTGTTCGCAAAATACAGCTGGTCCCAATCTATTTGACGAATGTGTGAATTGGCAGGATCTTGCCAGTCCGCCCTTATCTGGTCATAAAGGGTTTGGTTGTCTTGATTGTAGCTCGGAAGGTATCTGTAGTAGTCTGGTCTTGGGTCCTTGGCATCCTGCCAATTCAGAGAGGTATTTCCGAATTTCCCTGTCATATGGTACAGCGATGTATTCAGCCGCCCCTTGTTTTTCATTTCCCAGTAATGGCTTAACATGAAAATGGGTCGGTGAGAAGTTCTGATCCTTGCATTCCGTTTCTCCCCGTTCTGATAACCCCAATATGGATTATAGAAGTTATTTCCCGTAAGATCATAGGCTTCCTGAATGGCAATTCCTTGACGCCCTTGCGCATAAGCCGCACCCATACCAACAAGTCCTAAACTGTGGTTGTCGTTGATCTTTCTTTCGGCCGATAGAAAATAACTCACACCGTTGTATGATGTTCCTTCCACATAACCTTCTTCCGAGTATCTGCCAGACAAGGATACCGTGTAGGCCCAATTGTTTTGCATTAAACCAGTGGAAGTAGTGGCCATAATCCTGTGGCGATAAGTACGATTGGTAATGGCATAAGACACCCTGTTACCCGCTCGCTTCTCCGATGCCCTTAACGATATGTTCGAGAATCCGCCAACACCTCCAAAGTGATAGGGTGATGCAGCGATACCATTTCTTGATTCCGGATACCGCGTGATATCGTTCAAACCACCCCAAAGAGACCAAACACCCCAGCCGCTCTCCGGGTCGTTCATCTTGGCGCCATTGAGCATTACTGTGTAATTCTCGGAACTGTACCCCCTTTGCCTGAAGCGTGCCGCAAAAAACCTGAAGCCACTGGCCTGCACGAAAACATCCTTAGAAGATTGTAGCAATCCGGAAATATCCTGCGATTGACTCTCGCTTTCGATATCGTCTGCAGCGATGGTAAAAGTTGGTACAAGATTTGAATTTAACTCCAGCGTATCCTGCCCAGTTGAATCTATCTGTGCATGCAGTTGCATCGTAGAGAACGCCAACAGGCAAAATGCGATATAACGTAATCGAAGGGTCACTTCCTTACTTCTAAAAGTTGAATAAAATTACGTTATCTGAGGGAGGGAGAGCAAACATAGCAAATCTACATGGTAATTGAATTGGCTGTAATGACAATTGTAAAATTTAACCTTCCATTCATACTCCGATAGCATATGATTCCTTATTCTTGCTTCATCCCGCTCTCATCAATTTCTAGTATGAAAAGGCTTATAACGCTGATAATGTGTGCATTGGCGGTCAATACGCTGTGGGCTCAAGATGAGAAGAAGGAGTATGTCATCGCTTGTATTGGATTCTACAACCTTGAGAATCTGTTCGACACGATCGTTGATCCGGACACCAATCTGATATTGCGAGAGGATTTCACACCTCACGGACCTAAAGTCTGGAACTCAAAGCGCTATGCTGAAAAGATGGATAGGCTAAGTGAGGTTATCAGTAAAATGGGTACAGAAGTAACTCCAGATGGTCCCGCGGTACTCGGTGTAACAGAAGTGGAAAACAGAAGCGTTCTGGAGGACCTGGTGAATACACCTAAACTGAAGCCGCGTGGGTACAAGGTTATTCACTACGACTCACCTGACAAAAGAGGAATTGATGTTGGATTCCTCTACCAACCCAAGTATTTCAAACCTGTTTCCAGCAGAAATATCCCGCTCAACTTTACAGATGATCCAAAGCACAAAACAAGAGATCAGTTACTGGTTTCCGGCTACCTTAATGGTGAAATGGTTCACTTCGTGGTAACTCACTGGCCTTCTAGGCGTGGTGGAGAGAAACGCAGCAGACCTGGGAGAATTGCCGCGGCTGAGCTAGGCAGAAAGATCATTGATTCGCTACGCGCAAAAGACCCCAATGCGAAGGTCCTGTATATGGGCGATCTCAACGATGATCCAACCGATGCAAGTGTAAAGAAGTATATGATGGCAGTTGGGAAACAAGATGAAATGGGCCCAAAGAAACTGTTCAATCCAATGGAGGATCTTTATAAAAAAGGCGTTGGCACCCTGGCCTGGAGAGATACATGGAACTTGTTTGATCAAATCATCTTATCCTCACCGTTGATCTCAAAAGATTATTCAAGTTTCAGGTATTACAAGGTTCAGATATTCAACAAGAAGTTCTTGCTAAACCCAAAAGGCAACTTCAAAGGATATCCTTTCAGAACCTATGTTGGCACCAACTATCAGGGTGGATATAGCGACCATTTCCCGGTTTACGTATTTTTAATCAAGGAGAAGAAGTAGCCCCTTGAAGAGAATCCTGATCATATTGCTAGTGTCGTTAAGCACACAAACCTTTGCACAAGACACGCTGAGTGTGATGTATTATAACCTGCTCAGGTTCCCCAGTGCGCAAGCCAATAGAGAAGACACGCTTAGGAAGATCCTTCAATATGCCAAACCGGATATACTGCTGGTTTGCGAATTGGAAACAAATGCGGCTGCTAATTCGATCCTGAACAATTCACTCAATGTTGGTGGCATCAGCTATTACCAAAAGGCCAATTTCATCGATGGCTTCGATATGGATAACATGATGTACTACAACTCCAACAAAGTTGCGTTGGTAAGTCAGCAGAACATCCCAACGGTAGTTAGAGACATTAGCGAGTATCTGGTCTACTCCAAACAGAGTCTGGGTACCACCAATGATACAGTGTTCATCCATTTGTATTGTATGCATCTCAAAGCTGGCAGCGACTTCTCAGATGAACAGGACAGGAAGAACATGGTGAATTCTCTGAAGAACAGAATTGACAACCTGCCGTGGCATGAGAACATCATTGCAGGAGGAGACATGAACTTCTACTATAATACGGAACCAGCCTACCCTGTAATGACTTCTGTTGGTACTGTTTCATTGTTCGACCCGATCAATGCAGTTGGAAGCTGGAACAACAATGCTTCTTTCTCCAATGTGCATACTCAAAGTACGCGCTCAGTCCAGCTCTATGGTGGTGCTAGTGGCGGTATGGATGATCGGTTTGACCAGATTTTCGTGAACAATGAATTGCTCAATGGAGCTAAGAACTGCAAGTACATCACTGGGTCGTATACCACACTAGGGCAGGATGGACAACACTTCAATAAAGCGATCAACGCAAGTCCGAATAACACAAGTGCCCCTGACTCTATTATCAACGCACTGTACTACATGTCTGATCATTTACCGATCTCCATAGATCTGCTCATTGACTATACCCTGGGTGGAGATGAGTATGATACACAATGGAATGCATTTTACTACCACGGATCGTTAATGCTAAATTCCGAACACCTGGAGCATCAAATGCAGGTGGAGATTTGGGATGAGGTTGGAAGAAGAGTAAGTATGGTCGAAGCAGGTTCTGGGACCAGATTCACTGTAAATCTGGAACTGTCACCCGGTTTCTATATTGCAAAATTCAAGGGAGAACATCGGGAAGAAACCATCAAGTTCTTCCATCACTAGTTGGGCCTTCTTTCCAACCAGTATATAAAGCACTTGCCATCAATGCAGCAGTGCATTCTGAAAGAGTTCTTTTCAAGGTCGATGATCTTGTAAGGTCCACTGTTAATCTTATTCTTAACAGGCTTCTGATCGAAAAATTCTATTGAATTGTCATCGGGATAGAGCTCCCAAAATTTAGGAACTGTAGTACGCTGACCCGTTTGCTTGTGTGTAACGTCAATTGTACAGCGATCTTCTTTACCGAACAGATATACCATTTTCTTTGGCGGGACGAATTCTCTGTCCGCCTCAAGAACAGATTCATTCTGCACTTTCATTTTTACCACTTCCCATGCACCAAACAACTGGCCAGGACTGTAGGTCGTTTTCTGCCCCCAAACATTTGGAAGCACAAACATTGCCATAATGAAAAGACAGAAACGCATCACCCAAAGATATCAAAGATCATGCCTATGGAGGAACACACGAACCTCCTCGAAAAATTCCTCTCTCGCTTCATAATGAACCCAATGACCGGAATCAAGTCCCATAAATTCAGCTTTGGGAAACAATGATCTGATCTTTTCGTGATCCTCTTCCAATACGTAATCTGAGTTGGTACCGTAAATAAAGATCGCAGGAGCATCCACAGATGAGCCTAATATCGGAGCAAGGATATGCTCCATACTCTGCTTTAGACCCTCGAGGTTGAATTTGAGTTTGAGGTATTCTTTGTTTACCCAGTAAAGATTTTTGAGCAAGAACTGCCGCACCATCGGACTTTCGATGTAAGGGAAAATAGCTTCCTCAGCATCATTCCTACTCGTGAATTTTCCTTCCTCCAATTCTTCAAGGCCTTGAATAATCACATCGTGCCGGGGTTCATATGCCTTAATGCCCATATCCACCACCACCAAACCATCCACCATCTGAGGGTACCGCATGGCAAATTGCATGATCGTCTTTCCACCCATAGAATGTCCTAGTAACGTTGCTTTCTGAATACCCAAGTCTTCTAGTAACTCGGCCAGGTCATCAGCAAGAAGATCGTAATTGAAATCATCGCTATGCTCAGATTTTCCATGGTTGCGTTGATCAACCAACACCACCCTATTGAAATTGGCGAACTGCTTACCTAATGTTTGCCAATTGTCAAGAGAGCCAAACAATCCATGAAGGATAACCAATGGCTTCCCCTCTCCAAAGTCCTTATAATTCAGCTTCATTGAAGTCGTGCCTTATACATTCTGATCGCATTCTCCAGACCCAAATACAATGCGTCTGAGATCAAGGCATGGCCAATAGATACCTCTAATAAACCTGGAATCTTATCGGCAAAAAACCCCAGGTTCTCCAAATTCAGGTCGTGTCCTGCGTTCACACCAATGCCAATTTCCTCAGCCTTCAACGCGGCTTCCACGAAAGGCTGAATGGCAGTTTCCCGGTCTACGCTATACCCATTGGCATAACTTTCCGTGTACAGTTCGATTCTGTCAGCACCAGTTTCTAACGCTCCTTCTACCATTGCAGGATCCGAGTTGACAAATATGGACGTTCTGACTCCATGCGTCTTGATCTCATGAATGACATCCGACAATAGATCTTTGTTCGCAACTGTATCCCATCCGTTGTTGGACGTAAGTGCTTCCGGAGGGTCAGGAACAAGTGTTACCTGATGGGGTTTCACGGTTGTAACCAGCTCTAGAAAAGAAGGACTTGGATAACCTTCCACATTAAACTCCGTTCGCACCTGTTTTGCCAGTGCTCTTACGTCATCGAAAGTGATGTGCCTTGCATCTGGACGAGGATGAACAGTGATGCCTTCAGCACCAAACTTTTCGCAGTCTGTTGCCACCTTCAGCACGTTGGGAACATCCCCTCCCCGTGCATTTCTCAACGTGGCTACCTTGTTGATATTTACGCTTAATAGTGTCATGAAATAAATACTACATTTGCTCAGGTTCGCCCTAATAACGGTAGAATGACAGCAAAAGATATAGCCAATTTCGACATTCCAGCTGCAAAGAAAACAGATTCTATTGATGCAGTATTAACCTGGATGGAAGAATTCAAGGTGAGCCACATCCCTATCATCGAAGGTGATCAGTACATCGGACTCATCAATGAGAATGATCTATTGGATCAAACGGATGGAAATGCGCTCATGGAAACCGTTGCAAATCTGGCCGACCACGAATTACACATAGATGCCAATCAACACGCATTTGAGGTAGTTAATACCATTGCCAGTGAAGGGATCACATTACTGCCGGTATTGGGAGACAACAACAAGTATCTGGGATCCATAGGCCTTTCTTATCTGATCGGTCGGCTTTCAGAAATTGGTTCGTATGAAGGTGAAGGATCTATTCTCATTCTGGAGTTGAATGTAAACGATTACTCTCTTTCGGAAATTGCGAGAATCGTTGAATCCAATGATGCCAAGATCATCTCCTGTTATACCACCACCCATTCCGATTCTACGAAATTGGATGTAACCATTAAGATCAACAAAACAGATGTTAGCGGTGTGATTCAAACATTCGAAAGGTTTGAATACAATGTGGTTGCATCATTCAATACCACGAATTACTACGAGGACCTGAAGGATCGTTATGATCAATTCATGCGTTACCTGAACACCTGATGTTCCGCTTCTTTCGTACTTCTTTGCTTGTGATGGTGCTAACCATTACCAACGCCATTGTATTTGGGCAGGATCGAAGAGGGCCCATGGTTGTTCAGGAAATAACCATCATTGGAAACACCAAGACCAAGCCGCACATCATTCTAAGGGAACTCACTTTTCAAAAGGGAGATACCATTTTGCCGGGTGAGCTTCAGGACCAAATGAAGGTATCCCGCGGTAACCTCACCAATACACTCCTGTTCAACTTCGTTACACTTAACCCTTTGATCCAGGGCAACCGGATCACCATGTTCGTTACTGTTGCTGAACGATGGTATACCTGGCCCATTCCACTCTTCGACATAGCCGAACCTAACGTTAACCAATGGTTAAGATCTCCAGACCTGGCGCGCGCCAGCTACGGGATGTACCTGGCACAAGAAAATTTCCGTGGTCGCAGAGAGTCTTTGCGTGCACGCTTTCAATGGGGATATATTCGAGCCTTAGGACTTGTATACCGGGTTCCATATCTGAATAAAAAGCAAAAGCTGGGAATGGAATTTGCCGTAAACGGAGGAGCGAAAAATGAAGCCCTGTATGGCACTATGGACAATGACCGCCTCTTTCATAAAAGTGATGACCAGGTGGCCCGAAGATTAGACGCTTCTCTAACTTTAAGATACAGGAACGCGTATTTCTTCAGACATGAACTCACAACCGGATTCACCTATGCGGACATTGCAGACTCTCTTCTGTTTTACAATCCAACCTACCTAAGTCCGTCTGGAGGAAGAGTGCAACGATACATCAATTTCGCTTATCGGCTTAGGTTCAATAACACCGACTACATCAATTTTCCAACCCGTGGCTTGTACGGTGAAATCACTGCAACCCAACGAGGTATCAATGTTCTAGAAAGTGACAATGCAACCACTTTCTTTGGCACCAAAGTCCGATACTTCAAGCCTCTCGGTAAAAGACTGTTCTACGCTACAGGTTTAACGGCCAGGATTACGCTAGATAAGTTTCAACCCTATATATCGCAGACCTCGATAGGCTATCACGAACACATCAGAGGGTTCGAATATTCGGTGATCGATGCGCAACATTACGGTATCATTAAAAACCAAATTCGTTGGGCCATACTACCCCAACAAGACGTTACCGTGAAATTCATTCCCATTGAAAAGTTCAAACGCATCCCCTATGCGGTTTACTTTGGCTTCTTCAATGACCTGGGATATGCGTCAACCCCAACCCATCTTACAAGTCCAAGAACAAACAAGGTTCTTTCGGGCACTGGTGCAGCACTTGATTTCGTGACATACTATGATCGAATTCTAAGAATTGAGTATTCCTTCAACAATTTTGGGGAATCAGGTATCTTTGTACACTTCACAACGCCCATCTGATGCGGATTGCGATATATGGACAGGTGATCAGCGAAGACCAACACCAGGTTGTCTTTGATCTTATCGAGCGCATTGCTGAAAGGAACTGGTCTGTTTGTCTACATAGAACCTTTGCCAAGCAATTTGGAGCGCAACTGCCTGATATTAAGCTATTTGAAAAACACAGGGAGCTTACTTCCAATGCAGATTTTCTATTTAGTGTTGGAGGTGATGGCACACTGCTTAACACCATTGGTTTGGTTAGAGATTCAGGAATCCCGGTACTGGGTATCAACGTTGGAAGACTGGGTTTCCTTTCAAGCATAAAGCCAAGTGAAATTGATAAAGCACTTGATGAAATTGAAGAAGATAAGGTAGTTCTAGACCAACGTACTTTGATCCAGGTAAAGATCAATGGTGACACTGAACACACCATGTTCGCATTGAATGATGTGACACTTCAGAAACGTGATAATTCATCCATGATAACCATCGAAGCTCATCTTGGTGAGCAACATCTCAATACTTACTGGGCAGATGGTTTGATCATTTCTACTCCTACTGGTGCTACAGCCTACTCATTAAGCTGCGGTGGGCCAATTGTTTCACCCGAGTTGTCTTCCTGGATCGTTACACCCATCGCACCACACAACCTGAACGTAAGACCGCTGGTTATAGGTGATGGCAATGAATTGCAATTGACTGTGACCGGAAGAGGTGAAAAGTTCATGGTGTCTGCAGATTCCAGGTCAAAAAGAATAGATATGGGGACCAAACTCACGATCAGAAAGGCAGAACATATATTCAATATTGTTCGTTTAAGTGAGTACGACTATTACACCAATTTGCGCTCTAAGCTTAATTGGGGGCTCGATCAAAGGAACTGATTCAGCGGTAATGTTGTCGTGAAGAAACTTGGAGTACAAAACCAATGGAGGTATATTTGTAGGTTGTGCGCAATTTGATCGTTATAACGCTGTTATTCCTGCTTCCGGCTTTGTCGGACGCTCAGTTCGTGGGCCGCTGGAAGAAGCAACGACAGGCCTATACATTTGGTATTGGCGCCACAAACTTCCTTGGTGACTTGGGCGGTGCAAACAGGATCGGGACGAATGGTCTAAGGGATCTAGAGTTATCACTTACCAAACTCGCTTTCCAAGGTGGTTATCGCTATCAGCTCAATCCTCGTGTATATGCTGAAGGAGCTGTTTCGTTGGGGTGGTTGCGTGGAAATGATCAGCTCACCACACTGCCCGCTCGTCAGGTTAGAAACCTTCAATTCAAATCTCATATTCTTGAGGGCTCGGTTAGGGTGTTAGGATACATTCTTCAGGAAAAGTCCGGTCACTTGTATAAGCTTCGTGGGGTTCGTGGACAAACCTGGGGTATGTGGAACATGTTCCTGTTTACAGGAATTGGTGGTTTTTGGTTTAACCCAAAAGGACCCATGGGCGGAAGTTGGCATAAGTTAAGACCCCTTAAAACAGAGGGACAAGGACTACCAGGGGCTCCTGGCAAGGAATACTCATTGGTTGGTCTTTCCATTCCGTTTGGTATTGGCATCGGACGCACAATTGATAAGAACTGGTCTGTGAACCTGGAGGTTAGCATGCACAAAACCTTTACGGATTACATTGATGACGTAAGCACCGATTATTTCGACAATGCTCAGATCCAGGCCGCTTATGGAGACGTTGCTGCATACTTTGCAGATCCAACGCTTCCTGAGAATACAGCCCTGGGGTATTCGAATCCTGGGCAGCAACGTGGGGATCCTACAGACAATGATGCTTACATGTTCATTATGGTGAAGGCGGTGAAGAAAATCAATCTTAGAAGACGTTTCCGTCCGAAATTCTAATACGAAAACTTACTGCACTCCGTTATTTACCTGCCTTTCATGTTAAGAGTACTATTCATATCAGCTGGAATTCTTACTGCATCGCTTACGTGTACTGCGCAGCAACACGAGTTTGGGATTCTGGGAGGTGGCGCCTATTACATTGGAGAACTCAATCCCTCCACTCACGTGCTTTCAATCAAGAAGCCAAGTGTTGGATTGCTTTACCGTTACAACATCAACAGAAGATATAGCCTCAAAGTGCAGGGTTCATACAACGAAATAAATGCCACAGATGAATCAGGAGTAGACCCATTCGGCAACTGGCGAAATAACTTTTTCGAATCAGTGCTATGGGACTTTACCACTCAATTGGAGTTTGGTTTCCTGCCTTATAAAATTGGAGATTCCAGACACAATTTCACTCCTTACACGTTCATAGGAGGTAGCTTCTTTGTTGCCAATCCCCAAGGGGGAAACAACGCTGCGCCACCGCCAGAGGATGAAGAAAAGGATGACAATAAGATGTACAAACCGGCTATTCCGTTTGGAATAGGGATCCGATGCAACATCAACGGGAAAATGGGCTTCAATGTAGAATGGGGCATGAGGAAGACATTCACGGACAAGCTTGACAATGTAAACGACACCTTCATCAACGGATACCACAAGAGCAATTTGAGCACCAACGATTGGTATAGCATTCTGATGGTGTCTCTGAATTACCGATTCAATAAAGAGGTGTGTGCAGGTGCCACCAGAACCCGCTATTAACCGCCTGATAATGGTATATTTGCGGGCATTAAGGGTATAAGATCATCAGACTTTAATGGAACTTAAGGACCGCATCGATCAGGGGAATGTCCCAACACATATTGCCATTATCATGGATGGCAACGGAAGATGGGCTAAGCAGAAAGGGCGTGAAAGAATATTTGGGCACAGAAGTGCAGTGGAATCTGTGCGTCAATCAACAGAAGGTGCAGCGGAGCTGGGTGTAAAGCACCTGACATTGTATGCCTTTTCTACGGAAAACTGGAACAGGCCGCGCGCAGAGGTCAATGCATTGATGAAATTGCTGGTAAATACGATTCACAGCGAGGTTTCCACACTAAATAAGAACAACATCCGTTTAAATGCCATTGGTAACATTGCTGCCCTTCCAGGTAACTGTACAGAAGTACTCAATGATGCCATTGCACGCACGGCTGAGAACGATGGTCTCCAATTAAATCTTGCGCTGAGTTACAGCTCAAGATGGGAGATTGTTGAGGCAGTTAAAAAAATTGCAAAGGATGTTGAATCCGGGGCCGTGAGCTCTGACGCTATTGATGAAGGAATGTTCGAGAACTACTTGAATACGCAAGGTATACCAGATCCTGAATTACTTATCAGAACTAGCGGTGAACTACGCATAAGCAACTACCTGTTGTGGCAAATCGCTTATGCCGAATTATACTTCACTGAAACACTGTGGCCCGACTTCCGAAAGGAAGATCTGTTTCAAGCCATTCTGGATTATCAGCAGAGGGAGCGCAGATTCGGCAAAACCAGCGAGCAATTAAAGATTTCAAGCTAATGCGCAAATTGTTTGTTGTCATATCCTTAATTGTACTGGCCGGAAGTTCATTTGGACAGGTAACCAACTGGTCGCTAGATGACATCAACTACGCCAATCCTAAGGCATTTATTATTCGAGGGCTCAGGGTAAAAGGAGCTATTCGAACAGACGTACACGCCATTAAGATCATATCCGGACTCGCGGTTGATGAGAAGATCATGGTTCCTGGAGATGATATTTCAAAAGCTGTGAAGAACCTCTGGGATCAGGAGCTTTTTGCTGATGTATACATCACTGCGGAGAAAGTACGCGGTGATGACATATTTCTTGTCATCCACGTTCAGGAAAAACCAAGGCTACATAAGTTCCGTTTTGTTGGTGAACCAAGAGCAAGGATCAAGAACGACCTGCGTGAAAAGATCAAATTGGTGAAAGGCCAGATTCTTACGAACCACCGTGTTTCCCAGGTAGAAAATACAGTACGGAATTACTACATAGATAAGGGGTTTCGTGATGCGCGGGTATGGATAGATCAAACGAAGAGTGATTCACTCCCAGACCAGGCTGCTATTGTCCATATCAATATCGATATGGGTGAGCGTATCCGCATACAGGATATCAATTTCAGCGGCAACACAAACATGAAGGATGGCAAGTTAAGGCGCCAGCTGAAGGACACGAAACGAGCCAGGTGGTGGAACGTATTTACCATCTCTAAATTCATCCGTCCTCAGTATAGCGCTGATTTGAAGAACATCCCTGTCAAGTACAGTGAAGAAGGTTTCAGAGATGCCCGCGTTACTTTCGATACAACCTACGATGTCTCTTCTGAAATGATGAATGTAGACATCACCGTAGACGAAGGCCACCAATATTATTTTGGAGATATAGAGTTTGTTGGAAACACGAAGAGAAAGTCTTCGAACCTGAGAAGAGTACTGGGTATCAAACGTGGGGATGTATACAACCAGAAGTTGTTGGAAGCAAGACTTTACGCAAACCCGAATGGATCAGATGTAAGCTCACTTTACCTGGACGAGGGTTACCTTTTCTTCTCGGTAGATGCAGTAGAGAAAAGGGTGGTTGGAGACAGTATTGATCTTGAGATCAGAATCTACGAAGGCAGGCCAGCGAGAATCGATAAAGTAACCGTTAACGGAAATACGAAGACCAATGATAAGGTAATCATGCGAGCGCTCAAGACGCAGCCCGGACAGCTGTTTAAGCGCTCTGACCTCATCAGGTCTCAACAGGAGTTGATCGCAATGGGATACTTCGACCAACAGCAGTTAGGTGTGGTTCCTATTCCAAATCCTGAGAACGGAACCGTTGATATAGAATACACTGTAGTTGAAAAACCTTCAGATCAAATTGAATTATCTGCTGGATGGGGCGGAAACAGAGTTGTAGGTACACTTGGGCTTTCCTTCAATAACTTCTCGCTTAGGAACGCCTTTAAGGGAGCTAAATACTGGCGCCCACTACCAGCTGGTGATGGTCAGCGTTTGAGTATCAGGGCGCAATCAACGGGCACCTGGTTTCAGAGTTACAACCTCTCGTTCACGGAACCGTGGCTAGGTGGTAAGAAGCCAAACTCGTTTACAATGTCTGCGTATCATTCGTTCTATTCTGAAAATGGACAGACCAAAAGGATCAGGGATGCCAATGGTAAACTGATAAGGGATGAGAATGGAAACTCCATTTTGAATCCGAACAGGGCTGCGTTCAAGACGTATGGTGTTGCATTGTCTCTTGGAAGAAGATTGAAGGTGCCAGATGATTACTTCACGCTCAACAACCAAATCAACTACCAGTATTTCGTTCTTGAGAACTCCAGTTCGCAGTTCATTTTCTCAGATGGATTTGCGAACAACCTAAATTTTGCCACGATTCTACAAAGAAGTTCGATCTTCGATCCAATCTTCCCGGAATCCGGTACAAAGGTTTCACTTACATGCCAGGTAACGCCTCCTTATTCGCTATTTAGACCTAAGGGAACAGACTACGCATCCATGGCTCCACAGGAGAAGTATAACCTGCTGGAATACCACAAATGGAAGCTAAATACACAGTGGTATTTAGGTTTGGCAAAGAATTTGGTGTTAAACACTAAGATTGGTTATGGTTACCTCGGTTCTTATAACAAGGATTTGGGTACCGCTCCCTTTGAACGGTTCTACCTTGGGGGTGATGGCCTGACCAATTTCCAGCTTGATGGTAGAGAGATCATTGCCCTTCGGGGATATAACAATGGGGCCCTATCTCCAAGTACTGGAGCGGCATTTGTGTCTAAATATACCATGGAGCTGCGCTATAAGTTAACAGGTAATCCAGCCGCAACAATTTTTGGAGTTGGGTTCCTTGAGGCAGGTAATTCTGTTATTGACTTTAGAAACTTCAAACCATTTGAAGTAAGGCGAAGTGCCGGGTTTGGTATAAGGATATTCATGCCAATGTTTGGCCTGCTTGGATTGGATTGGGGTTATCCATTGGATTTGCTCCCAGGACAAACGGAGCGCAGTGGCCAAGTGCACTTTACAATTGGAGGAAACATTAATGGTTGGTAAACAGATATGATGAGGTTTACATTGGCTTTTATGCTACTGATAGGATTTGCGACCGCGGGGATGAGTCAGCAATACAGGATTGGCTATGTGGATACAGAGTATATCCTGAAGAAAGTGCCAGATTATGACGAAGCACAGAAAGAGCTGAACAAAATGACCAGCGAATGGCGCAAACAGGTTGAGCGAAAGTTTGATGAGATCGATGTCATGTACAAGAACTATAGGGCTGAAGAGATTTTGCTTACTGAGGATATGAAACAGAAGAGAGAAGAAGAGATCATTTTAAAAGAGAAAGAAGCGAAGGAGTTTCAGCGTAAAAAGTTTGGACCTGATGGAGAGCTTTTTCAAAAGCGTCAGGAACTGATAAAACCTATACAGGATAAGATCTACAAGGCGGTTGCAGACGTAGCAAAGGCCGGTGGATATTATGTTATATTTGACAAAGCAAGCGCGAACGGATTAACCATCCTATACGCGAAGTCATCCATCAATAAGAGTGATGACGTACTTAAAAGAATGGGACTGAACCCAGAAAAAAAGTAAGGTGATGAGAAAATTGGCGACAGGATTGAGCTTGATTCTGCTTTTGGCAGGAACGGCTATTCAGGCACAGAAAACAGTTAAGGTAGGACATATTGATTCGCAGGCACTTCTTGAAAATATGCCTGAACGAACCGAAGCTATGACGAAGTTGGAGGCTTACCGAGATCAGCTGGCAAAGCAGCTACAAGCTATGTCTACAGAGTACGAATTGAAGTTGAAGGAGTACCAGGACATGATCGCTAAAGGCACGATGACCGATCCTGTGAAGAAAGTTAAGGAGCAAGAGATCGTTGATCTTGACAAACGTATCCAGGAATTTTCCGCGAGTGCACAGAAGAACCTTCAGGAAAAAGAAGTTGAGCTGTTGCAACCTATCTTTGACAAGGCAAAAGATGCCGTAAACAAAGTGGCAAAGGCCAATGGCTTTACCTACATTCTCGACTCAAGCAAGGGTGGCCCGGTAATCTTCTTTGAGAACGGTGAAGACGTTATGCCGTTGGTTCGAAAAGAACTAGGTATCACTTCCGCTGGAAAGTAATCCGCTTAACATGAGTAAAGGTCCAATTGGCGTATTCGATTCTGGATACGGTGGACTTTCTGTGCTCTCAGAACTACAAAACGTTCTACCAGAGTACGACTTCTACTATTTGGGAGACAATGCAAGAGCACCTTACGGCACGCGCTCCTATGATGTAGTACATCAATTCACTTGGGCAGCTGTACAGAAGCTATTCGAATTGGGGTGTCCCCTGGTAATACTGGCGTGCAACACGGCCTCTGCGCGTGCGCTAAGAACCATTCAGCAGCAAGACCTTCCCAATTACGAAGATCCATCAAAAAGGGTGCTTGGTGTGATTCGACCATGTACGGAAGAAGCAGGATCACATACGAACACTTCTCACATTGGTATTCTGGCAACAGAGGGTACAGTAAGGTCAGACACCTACATTATCGAGATCACCGAATACCATCCAGACACACATGTAACGCAGGAAGCATGCCCGATGTGGGTACCACTTATTGAGAATGGAGAAGTACACACTCCTGCAGGACAGTACCTGATCCAGAAACACGTAGAGTCGTTATTTAGCAAGGACGGTAAAATTGACACGCTGATTCTGGGATGCACGCATTACCCTCTAATCATAGATGAGATTAGAAAGCACGTGCCCGACCACGTGAACATCATCGATACACCAAGCATTGTGGCAAAAAGCCTCAAAGATTACCTACAGCGCCATCCGGAGATGGACGACAGGTTAAGTAAAGAAGGGGAAACCCACTACTTCACTTCAGAAGACACAGCCTCATTTGCTGAAAATGCAAAGAAGTTCCTTGGGTTAAATATTCATGCCCAGCACCTGGAATTCTAGCTACTTGAACCAACTGCTGTACAACTTGTAGTTGTTTGCAATTCGTTCGATCTCACCCTTCGTAAGATCCTCACCCACATCCTTTACCTTCTTGGCCGGAACTCCCGCCCAAAGAGATCCGGGTTCAATCACAGTATTGGCCAGGACAACGGCACCAGCTGCAATGATAGAACCTGAACCCACCACAGCATTGTCCATAACAATGGCACCCATGCCCACCAACACGTCATCCTCTAAGGTGCAGCCATGAATAATAGCGTTATGACCTACAGATACCCGGTCTCCAATTTTGGTAGCTGCCTTCTCATACGTTCCATGAATGACTGCGCCATCTTGTATGTTCACAAGATTGCCCACTTCAATAGAATTGACATCTCCCCTAACCACTGCACTGAACCAAACACTGCATTGATCGCCCATCTTCACATCTCCAATTATTGTTGAATTCTCGGCCAGAAAACAATCGTTCCCAAACGAAGGAGTACAACCCCTTACTTCCTTGATCAATGCCATTGAAGCGTCTGTTTAGTCGTTGTGTTCGCTACACGCCTTCTCACTCTTACAGCATTCAGGGAGTTTCTTTCGTTTTTTGGCAACTGCCTTGAAGTTATCTGCATCGTAACCTTCATTTGCGATATATGCTCTAAGAAGATTTGGATTGGTTTTCTTAGGCCTATATACAACAGTTGCGATCTTAGTTTTAACGTCAAGCTCTGCTGATACCACGCCCTTAGCATACTTTAGCGCGTCTTCAATTGTGTTTTTACACATACTGCAGATTGCGTTCGTCTTAATTTCTATCGTCTCAGTATTCTTTACCGCATTTTGCGATTGCACCGAAAAGGACAATACCGTTCCTAGAACTAAAGCAATTACGTATTTCATCTTATTTCTTTTTTCTCTTAATAAAGAACCGGGCACCAGCGTAGATGTTTCTTCCGTTTACCGGAGCCCATACCATTGATGCATCAAATTGTGAGCCAAAAGGATCATTTGCTGCAATAATGGCGTTCGGTTGTTTGTAATCTAATAAGTTTTCTGCTCCCACATAGAATTCACACCTACGGAAATTCTTAGATATCTGCATGTTAATCATCGAATACCAATCCGACAATGCGGGTCGCGCATGCTCAGGATCATTGGCTGCCGTTGATGGAACTCTGGCCGGACCATGCAGGTTCCATGTCACATCAAATACCCACTTATCGTGCCGTGTTTTCACGCTTTGCGTTAGCAAGACCCTATGCTGTTGAACAAAAGGAACCGACTTTCTTCCACCTGTAAAATCTCGCTGCACATCGTAGAATTTATACGCTCCACGGGTTTCAAACCACTCACCATAGGCCATTGATCCTTCTATCTGGAAACTATTCGCAAAAGAGGAGCCGTCCAAATTGTACATCCTGATCATGTCAACGTCTTCCAGATCAACAATCCATTGATTTTCAAAGTCCGTTCGATAGAAGTCAGCTGTAACCGAAGCTTCCCTCCCGGCAATAAGGCCTGAGAATGTGTAGGAAATTCCATAGTTCCATGCCACCTCCGGCATAATCGCATCCTGAATCCATAACCTTCTGGAACTGGCCAGATAGTTACTGTATTCTACCAGCGGATTCGGAACCCGGAATCCTCTTCCTCCGGAAAGCCTAACAACAGAGTTATCGGACAATTGGAATCTGTAGTTCATCCGTGGCATTACCTGTAATCCAAAAAGATTGTGGTAATCTGTTCTTAACCCCAGCACCAAGGAATGCGCAGAAGAATCATTGGAATAGGTGTATTCCGCAAATGCGCCCGGCACCATCTCTTCCCTGTTCAACACAATATGGGTGGTGTCTGATGGTTTAACATAGGTTTCCTCAAATGCATTGTAGAGGAAACTTGATCCAAACTTTAGCTTGTTAAACGAATTTCCGAGCACCGTTTGATACACCAGATTCACGTTTGCAAATCGCTCAGACCCATTGTACACTCCATCTCCAAATCCACCGGATTGATCACTGTACCTGGCCCTAGTCAAGAATGCCAAACTTTTGTACGGCACATTAGGAAAGAGCAACCCGCCCTTCCAAAAGGCATCATACATCCTGGTATTCCAGAACACCTTATATGGTGAATGCTCAGGAGAAGCTACCCCCAATTGCCCGCCAGTGAGTTTTTCGTCTACAACTCTACCGCCAAATTGCGTGGCCAATTTATCTCCCCGGTATTTCCACCTATGGAAAAGGTTGTACTGATCCTTCTTCGGGATATCCAGAAACCCATCATTGTTATGGTCATTGGCATTTTGCATGGTGCTTGCATGAGCGAAGGTCATCGTGCTCCACTTCTTGTTGATCTTAGATGAACCGTGAAGGTTGACCTCGTACCTACCCATCAGGTTAGAATATACATTCAGGTATATCTTCTCTGCCTCATCAGGCTTTTTCAACTCAAGGTTGATCTGCCCTGTAACCGATTCATAGCCATTTACAACCGACCCAGCTCCTTTATTTACCTGAATCGACTGGACCCATGTTCCAGGAACAAATCCCAATCCGCGGCCTGAAGACAATCCCCGGATCAACGGTAAGTTCTCAAATTGGATCTGTGTGTACACGCCATCCAGTCCCAGCATCTGAATCTTCTTCATTCCAGAAACTGCATCAGCGTATACCACATCTACGGAAGCACTGTTCTCAAAACTTTCGGAGAGGTTGCAACAAGCCGCCCGCTTCAGCTCTCCTTCACCGATATGCTCAACATGGCGCGTATCAATAAGAGAAATAAAGGAAGACTTCTTTCTTGCCTTCACCTCGAATGCTTTCAAGGTATTGTCGCTATATAGAAAGAACTGTGCTTGTTTATGAAACTGTTCTGCAGATCGTACAATGAGTGTTTCCGGCTTATAGCCTATAAAGGAGGCAACCAGTCTTGCTGGCAGCTTGGATGGTTCCTTTATTTCAAAGGTGCCATCCACTGCAGTTGTCGTACTGATGGAAGTTCCTTCCCAGAACACGTACACTCCCGGAAGGCCTTCTTCTTTTCCTTCTTTTTCTACACCGAAAACCTTCCCACGTACCACATGCTCATGGTCGTGTTGTCCGTACATCAGTACAGTGAAGAGCAGGAAAAGAAGTGCTAAAAAATGTTTGTGTCTCATAATTAATCAATTGATAACTGAACAAATAGTTACAGAAATCAACTGATCAAATACGGTACACTTGAAGTAAAGACTGATAATCCGATTGTGTTATGAGATCATCAGGAGGGTCTAAACCAGAAGAAACCTGCACGTTAGGTTCTACTATAAAGATGTAGCTGACTACGGGTCTCCATAACGCAACTATCGTTTGGTCAAACGATTGATCAAAGGCTTCCTCAAAGAAATCAAAGTTGGTTAGCAGCTGAAATTCACTGTAATCACAGCACCCACTCTTACACAATCCGGTACCTGGTGATTCGCAACAGCCATCAAATTCGCTAAGCTGCAAATGCACATGCCCGGAGTTCACACACTTCATCTGATGGAGTGTTAATCCAGACGATAGCATAAGAACAACTATCGAACAAAAGATTGCTATGCCTTGTTTTAGCCGCATAATCGTATAACAAAATTAAGTATAATTTAGTGCGATAGACGTTAAAAACAGTTAAGAAACAGGAATGCTGCCACACAGTGTATATATGGAACAAACGCCAAATCCTGCTACGATGAAGTTCGTTTCCAACAGGTATTTGGTGCCCGATTTGAACTTCTCATTTGAGTATATCAAGGCCGAGGATACCGCAGATTCTCCGCTGGCGGCCAAGTTATTTCAATTCCCGTTTGTTGCTGGTGTTTTCATTGCTGGGAATTTTGTAACGGTCACTAAAATTGAAGGTATTGACTGGGTTGATATTCAATTGGAGCTAAGAGATTTCATCACAGAATTCCTCAACGGTGGTGGAGAAGCAATCCTAGCAGACTCATTGCCAAAGGTTAATGAAGAGGATTCTACGCCTTCTAACGAGCCAGAAAGAGAATATAATGAGCTGGAAATGAAGATTATAGACATATTAGATGAATATGTTCGTCCAGCCGTAGCCAATGATGGTGGCGCTATTGAATTCAGCTCTTTCAAAGACGGTACCGTAGAGGTTGTTCTTAAAGGTTCCTGTAGTGGATGCCCAAGTTCTACGGTTACTTTAAAAAACGGTATCGAAACCATGTTAACCCGCATGGTGCCTGAGGTTGAGCGTGTAGAGGCCCTCAACGGCTAACATTTTCCTGATATTCTTGTGGAAACGTAATGGTGTCTTCATCTCAAGGTAAACCTAAGAGACATGAAAACATTATTTACAACACTCGTTTTAGCACTAAGCGTAGCCTGTTTTGGGCAGACATCTTCAATTTTCGGGAAGGTGATGGCAAAAGAGTACAATGCAAAGACCAAGAAAACGGTCTCTACTCCATTGCCTGGTGCATTTGTCATGATCACCAAGGGAATTACCCAGACGTATACGACAACTGACGAGCACGGTAGATTCAAACTTCCGAACCTAGCAGTTGGTAAATACGACATTCAGGTCCAAATGATCTCGTACGACACCACTAAGATTACTGGTATTATGGTAACCTCTGGTGTTGATGAGCATCTGGCTACAATCACGCTTCACGAGCAAGGCATTATGGTGGGCAAGGGCTTTGAAGTAATTGCGCACAAAAAGCCTTTGATCAGAAAAGATGGCGGCTGGATCGAAGAGATGGAATCAAAAGAGGTAGCTCTTGATCCAAACAACAAGGATATTGGCACCATGATCGCAACGATTACGCCTACGTTGAAGATGACTCCTGACGGAAGGGGTATCAGCATCAAAGGTGCGAGACCAATCAATACACAAACCTTCATTGATGGTATCAAAACAAGAGGTACCAACATGACACTCCCTTCCATGGGTGTTGGAAACGTGAAGGTGTACACCGCAGGTATTCCTGCTAAGTACGGTGATGTAACTGGCGGTGTAATCGCAATTGAAACCAAAAGTTACTTCGATCTCATCAAGTAAATCGTACAGATATGAAAAGAGTAAAGCACATACTGGCGATTGCTGCACTGGGATTGAGCAGCTTCGCGATTGGTCAAAATGGAGAGATTCATGGAACAATCACAGATGACAGCGGATTCCCTCTTCCGGGAGTTGTGGTGTACATCACACAAGGAGCGGCTAAGCTGCAAACTATGACAGACGACAAAGGTAAATACAAGCTTAAACCTCTACCCAATGGTAAATACACCATTAGAATGAGTCTGATCACATACCGAGACCTGGTTATTCAGGCCGTAGATGTATCAACCGACAAGATCACGTTTGCACATGGGAAATTACCATTCAGCAACACGCTAACCGGACATATTGTTAGACCTAAATACGAACCGTGGGAACCAAAATTGATTGACCCAGACGATACCGGTGCTGATTACATTCCCGCGATTGACATAAAGCGCAATCCGTTAGGTCAAGACGTTAAAAAAATGATCACAATGTTGCCTGGTGTTACGCAAGTTCCTGGCGGAACCGAACTAACCATCAGGGGAGCAAGACCGATCAACACACAATACGTGATAGAAGGTGTTAAATTGAACAATACCAACCTGACATTACCTAGCTCTGCCATAGGCAAAGTGAAGGTGTATACCAGCGGTGTACCAGCGAAATACGGTGATGTTACAGGTGGTGTAATAGTATTAGAGATGAAGAGTTATTTCGATTTACTGCAGGAAGCCCGGAAGTAGGCAAACTGCTCTAAACAAGGCCCTTGCAAGTAGCTTAGTATATTTGTAAGGAATACAAAGCAATTCGCACGCACATTTATGAGGATCTCAGGGAGAGCCCATATAGATAAACTGACCGACTCTGAACTGATCGACCAGTACAAATCCTCCGGGAATAAAGACCTGGTGGGGGAACTGTACAAGCGTTATGCACACTTGGTATACGGTTTGTGTATCAAGTACTTGCAGGACGAGGACGAGAGTAAAGATGCCGTCTTGCAGATCTTTGAAAAGTTGATGAAAGATCTGAAGAGACATAAGGTAGATCACTTCAAATCATGGTTGTACATGGTTTCGAAGAACTTCTGCCTGATGGAGCTTAGAAAGAACAAGACGAATGTGCGGAGGATAGATGAGTATAAGAACCATGTAGAAGGATCAGCAGATCCGGAACTGGTTGGAGCTGAACAGGAGGCGATGGAGGAGAAGGAAATGCAGCTCAATAAAATGCACGAGGCGCTCTCGTGTTTGAAGGAAGAACAGAAGATATGTGTTGAAATGTTCTACCTGAAACAACAGTCATATCAGGAAATAGCTGACGTGACAGGATATGAAGTGAATAAAGTAAAAAGCTATATACAGAATGGGAAACGCAATCTCAAGCTGTATTTAACCAATGCCAAACCAATGAATGTGGACCGTGCAGTAGGGAAATAAAATTATGGGTAATGAAAGACTTTAAGGACATATTTCAGGATAGCGGCTCTTTGTCGAAAGAGCAGCTTCAAGCGTACCTGGAAGGCAAGCTCACCGGTGCAGAATTGCACAAGGTGGAGGAGCAACTGATTGATGCTCCCTTTGAAGCCGAGGCGGCTGAAGGACTTGCTCAGGCCAGTGATCTCAACTACGCATTTGAGGGGATCCACGCGGACATTGATAAGGCTGCAAGTACAGCAGGAAGTTCTGCTGGTTTTAACTACACACCGCTAGCGCTGGCGGCATCTGTAGCTCTAATTGCAGTTACTCTGGTTGTAGTATGGACCAAGATGGACACTTCTGTTGGCAATGGTGATATGGCCGTTCAGCATGAGGCAACCGATGATGACGCGGACAATGATCTTACTCCTGAAAAGGATGAGGCTCCGATTATGGCCACGGAAGAAGCCAAACTTGAACAAGGAAATGAGAATATAGTAGACCTTGAAGGTGCCACGTTGGAAGATGATGAGGTAACAGTTTCCATGGACGTGCCAAGTGAGTCTGAAGTGACAGAGGATGTGCCGACTGACCTTGCGCTTGAAGAAGAAGGTGAGAGCAGAAATGACAATAAGCGCCAGTTGGATGACCTTAAAAAGGAAAGCCCTAAGAAGTTCATGAACACTGCTTCAAACTATGCTTTCCAGCAATCTCAAACCGGCAAGAAGAATGCGGGCAGAGCCGCAGATACGATGTCCTGGTCTGGCAATGTAGCTGAAAAGCAGGATGGGAATTCAAACGATACGAGAGATGAAATGAACAACGGATTCGGCTTTGGCCCTCCAGGGACAAAGAACGAAGACAAAAAGTCTGGAGAACGAAAATCCGGTACCATTGATCGGTATGGATTGAAGCTGTATGATTATTCAAATGAATACGGAAAGGATGACTGGAAGGATGGTCTTCAGTCGAAAGGTGTTCCACCTGAGTATAAAGACAAGCAGCAAATGAAAGAGGCTGCTGACGAAGATGTAATGACCAGAAGCACCCAGACGTTCACTTACGATCAGGTTCTTGATCAGGCGGCTAAGGATTTTGATGCTGGGCAGTATGTCAAAAGTGAAGAATCCTGGAAGTTGATCAGAGACAATTATTCAGACAATGTAAATGCGCAGTTCTATGGTGGTCTTTGTAACAAGGAACTTAACAAGAGTGACAAGGCGTTGACCTTATTGAAGCAAGCAGAAGACAATAAGATTCCTGTATTCCAGGAAGAAGCTATCTGGCTTCAGGCATTGGTATACGAACAAAAGGGTGATACCGAGAATGCCCAAAAGTTGTTCAGGAAAGTTGCTGACATGAAGGGTGGGTTCTATCAAGAACGCGCCAGAAAGAAGCTGGCTAAGTAGTTATATCTTACTTAGAATCTCGCAAGCGTTGGCCAACGTTTCCGAGTTTTTCGCAAAGCAAAATCTCAATACTTTGGCGTCACTGCTCGTATGGTAGAAAACCGACACCGGTATGCTGGCCACTTTGTGCACCTTGGTAAGCCATTCCGCAAACTCCACATCGTGCATGTCCGAAATCTCGGAATAATCCAACAATTGAAAATATGTGCCTGAACATGCTACTTTCCGGAACCTACTTTCGTTAAGTGCGCCTGCAAACATATCTCGCTTCTCCTGATAGAAGGCCCCCAGTTGAAGGTATGCTTCCTTATCCTCCAGGTGATCTGCATACGCCATCTGAATGGGTGTATTAACAGAGAACACAATGAACTGATGTGCTTTCCTGAATTCGGTCATTAGCTCCTTAGGGGCAAGACAATACCCCAACTTCCATCCCGTAGTGTGGTATGTCTTTCCGAAGCTGGAAACAACAAAGCTCCTTTCCGCAAGGCCTGGAAACATAGCAGCACTCATGTGTTTCTTGCCATCAAAAACAATATGCTCATACACCTCATCGCTCAAAACAACGATATCGCTTTGCGCAACAATCTTTTCAAGCTCTAACAAATCAGTTTCGGTGTAGGTAACTCCGGTTGGATTGTGGGGTGTGTTCAGAATGATCATTCGCGTTCGCTGCGTAATGACCTTCTTCACCTGCTCCCAATCGATCTTATACGTTGGATGCTCTGTACGTACATAAATTACCTTGCCCCCATTCAGGTGAATAGCTGGTTCGTAACAATCATAAGCCGGTGTGAAAATGATCACTTCATCCCCCTCGCTTACCATAGAGGTAATAGCAGCATAGATGGCCTCGGTAGCTCCAGATGTTACTGTGATTTCACTTTCAACATCGTACGCACACCCATAAAGTTCTTCCGTTTTCTCAGCTATCCGCTCTCGTAACCGTGGTACACCAGACATGGGTGCATACTGATTGTTGGCGGTTTTCATATAGTGCGAAACTCGCTCCACCAATTTAGGGTCACAATCGAAATCCGGGAAGCCTTGGGAGAGATTGATGGCACCGTGATCGGCAGCCATTTTGCTCATGATGCTAAATATCGTGTTTCCTGTTTGAGGAAGTTTAGACTTAACGTTGGATGTAAAGCTGGGCATTGGGCTTAGTCAGACGTAACACTCGCCTTGAGAAATTCTCTGTTCATCCTTGCGATGTTCTCCAATGAGATCCCTTTAGGGCATTCCACCTCACAGGCGCCAGTGTTCGTGCAATTACCAAATCCTTCATCATCCATCTGCTCAACCATATTAAGCACGCGCTCTTTGGCTTCAACCTGACCTTGTGGCAACAATGCCAACTGAGAAACCTTGGCAGAAACAAATAACATCGCGGAAGCATTTTTACATGTGGCAACACATGCACCACACCCAATACATGTGGCAGCATCAAACGCTTTATCCGCATCCGCCTTAGGAACAGGAATCGCATTCGCATCCTGTGTATTCCCGGAAGTATTAACAGAAACAAATCCACCTGCGTTCATCACTCTATCGAAAGCGGTGCGGTCAACTACTAAATCCTTCACCACCGGAAACGCTGACGCCCGGAACGGTTCAATGTAGATGGTATCCCCGTCTTTGAACTTTCGCATGTGAAGTTGACATGTAGTTACTCCTCTATCCGGCCCATGTGCCTCACCATTGATGAACAACGAGCACATACCACAGATCCCCTCGCGGCAGTCGTGGTCAAATGCAACCGGCTCTTTGCCTTCATTGATCAACTGCTCATTGAGAACATCCATCATTTCCAGAAACGACATGTGCTCAGATATGTCAGACAGCTTGTAGGTTTCCAAAGCACCTTTCGCATCAGCATTCGCCTGACGCCAAACCTTGAGTGTAAGATTCATGCCTGCCATATCGTACTATTTATAACTTCTTTGTTTCAACTCAATATCATTGAAAGAGAGCTGCTCCTTGTGAACGTTCGCATTGCCTGCATCACCCGTCCACTCCCATGCGGCTACGTAAGCAAAATTATCATCATCCCGTTTAGCTTCCCCCTCCTCTGTCTGAGACTCTTCACGGAAATGACCGCCACAAGATTCACTTCTTTCAAGTGCATCCTTTGCAAACAACTCACCCAACTCCAAAAAGTCCGCTACCCTTGTTGCCTTCTCCAATTCAGGATTGAACTCATCTATTTTTCCGGGAACCCTTACTTCCTTGTGGAACTCCTCTCGGATCTGTCGGATCTCTTCGATCGCTTCTCTCAGGCCTTGAGCGTTTCTTGCCATACCCACCTTATCCCACATAACTTTTCCTAAACGCTTGTGGAAGTGATCTACACTTTTCGTTCCCTCGTTATTGATAAGCTTAGAAAGTCTTTCTTTTACCGAATCTTCCGCTTCTGCAAACTCTGCAGTATCTATTGAAATGGGCCCTGTTCGAATGTCATCTGCAAGGTAATCTCCGATGGTATAAGGTAGAACGAAGTAGCCATCTGCAAGTCCTTGCATCAAAGCTGATGCCCCAAGCCTGTTCGCACCATGATCTGAGAAATTCGCTTCGCCAGCGGCATAACATCCCGGTATGGTTGTCATGAGATTGTAATCTACCCAAAGTCCGCCCATCGTATAGTGTACAGCAGGATAAATCTTCATGGGGGTTTTGTACGGATTATCATCTGTGATCTTCTCGTACATCTGGAAAAGGTTACCATACTTGGCCTCTACAACTCCTTCACCTAACTCACGAATCCTCTGCTCCGAAGCATTGTTCTCGCCAAGCACCGTAGCTTTCTCCTTACCGTATCGCATGATGGCCGAAGCAAAGTCAAGATATACGGCCTCTCCTGTCTCATTCACACCATAACCTGCATCGCACCTTTCTTTGGCTGCTCTGGAAGCAACATCTCGTGGCACAAGGTTACCAAATGAAGGATACCTTCTCTCCAGATAGTAATCTCTGTCTTCCTCTTTAAGATCGGTGGGCTTCAGTTTTCCTTCCCGGATCGCTTTAACATCTTCAATATTCTTTGGCACCCAAATCCTTCCATCATTCCTTAGTGACTCAGACATCAACGTTAGCTTGGACTGATAATCACCAGATCTTGGAATACATGTTGGGTGAATCTGTGTATAACACGGATTTGCGAAATACGCTCCTTTTCTATGGGCCCTCCAAGCAGCAGTCACATTGGATCCCATCGCGTTGGTAGAAAGGAAGAACACATTCCCATATCCTCCTGTTGCCAAAACAACCGCATGTGCAGAGTGTCGTTCAATCTTCCCAGTTACCAGATTTCGTGCAATGATCCCTCTGGCCTTCCCGTCCACGATCACCAATTCCAACATTTCATGTCGGTTGTACATCTGGACTTTACCTTTTCCAATTTGCCGGCTCATGGCGGAGTACGCACCCAGCAATAACTGCTGTCCGGTTTGTCCCTTAGCATAGAATGTTCTTGACACCAACACCCCACCAAAAGATCGGTTATCCAGAAGTCCGCCATACTCCCGAGCAAAAGGCACCCCCTGGGCAACACACTGATCAATGATGTTTGCAGACACCTCGGCCAATCTGTAAACGTTCGCTTCCCGTCCACGGTAATCACCCCCCTTTACGGTGTCATAAAACAACCTGTAAATGGAGTCCCCATCATTCTGGTAATTCTTCGCTGCATTTATACCGCCCTGGGCAGCAATGGAGTGGGCTCTTCTTGGGCTATCCTGAAAACAAAAGGCTTTCACATTGTACCCTAGCTCTGCAAGAGAAGCTGCTGCAGAGCCTCCTGCCAGTCCGGTACCAACAACGATTACATCTATCAAACGTTTGTTGGCAGGATTGACCACATTGATGTTGTTCTTGTGGTTCGTCCACTTATCCTTAATAGGTCCTTCCGGTATTTTAGCATCTAATACACTCATGGCTACAGCATAAATCTTATCCAGATAGGTATGATTGCAAACGCCCCTGGGATCAGTATGGCAAAAGCAATGCCCACCTTTCTGATGATGGGTGTGAACTTAGAATGTCTTAATCCTAGCGATTGAAACGCACTCTGGAAACCATGTGCCAGGTGGAATGCAATGAAGACCATGCTTACTACATAGACCAAGGTCCAAACAAGCCCCAGGGTTCCGTCTCTGAAGAAGGTCATAACAACCGTATACAGGTCCTTCACTTGTTGGCCATTCATATCATATACAGCTACCTCACCGTAGTGCATCTTCCACCAGAAATGTGCCATGTGAGATACAATGTAGAATAGCAATAGTGTTCCCAACATAGCCATGTTCCGCGATGCCCAGCTGCTATTCGCGCCAGCATTTTCTTTAGCATACCTAACCTTTCTGGCCTTCTTGTTTTGAATGGTAAGTGCAATACCATCAATAGCGTGAAACAAGATGCTGATGTAGGTTACCCAGGACAATATTTTGACCAACGGATTGGTGGTCATAAACAACGCGTAGGCATTGAATTGATCTCTTGCTTCATCTCCCATGGGCAGCATCAGCTGCAGGTTTCCCAGTAAATGACCAACTAGAAACAGACATAGAAACAGGCCTGTCAGTGCCATCCAGTACTTCTTCACCAACGATGATGACAGCAGTGCCGAATTACTCATTACCCTATAAAATTTTTAACGTGCGTAGACATCGGATAAGCGCTGCCAAGGTAACAATTATTGCTGTTCAACCCGCACTTCAACTTAGGCAAATACACCGGGTGTGGACAGATTTTTCTGTAATTTCGACTACACCAAACTCGATCGTTATGCATAAAAAAATTACTGCCTTACTATGTTGTATACTGGCTGCTGGATGGTTTGCATTTCAGGGCGCTTCATCCGGAGTGGCGTTGATTCAGAATGCCGACCGCACAGGTGCACCTGGAAGTAGCGCCAATTGCTCCCAATGTCACTCCGGTGGCAACTTCAATGCTACCCTGGGTCACATTATCAGAGATACGGCTACAGGACAACAGGTTACCTCCGTAAACGGTGGTCAGACATATGTGGTGATTTGGAAATTCAAACACTTCGGTGCAACCCGTTTTGGATTCCAGGGCACCTGTAGAACAAGTGGAAACGCAAATGCGGGAACATTCGCAACTCCTGCACCTAATACCGCTGTTAGAACTGTTGCGGGCAAGAATGTGGTAGAACATATTGCGTCCAGCCCGGTAGATTCCTTTGGTACACTGTGGACCGCCCCAACAAATGAAGACACCGTTTTCTTTTATGGGTCAGGAAACGCAGCAAACGGCAATGGTGGCACCTCAGGAGATCAATATGCAGCGCTTGTTAGTCCGAGCATGGTATTGGTGAGCCAGCCTGTGGGCGAAGAAGAAGTATCACAGAAAGCCGTGAATATTTATCCTACACCGGCTTCACATACACTATTTGTTGAAGGAGTTTTCAATACCCAATACACCATTTACGATCTTTCAGGAAGGTCATGGATGAATGGTGCTGTTACTCCTAACGGCATTGATGTGGGGATACTTCCCGTTGGTGCTTACTTAATTAAACTGGAGGGCGACCACAATGACGTGAAGAAATTCATTGTGGCCAGATAACATTGGCACAAAAGAATTTGAAGGGGTGGCCTAAAAAAGGCCGCCCTTTTCTTTTCCACTCAGGTCTCCACAGAACGTTTTCGTGAATTTCTTGGCAGGCTTCCAATCGCGCAAGAAAGATTCCCGCACAATGAGTGAATCTTTACCCGTGAAATACAGGAATTCACACACATGGTTGCGTTGCCCGCAGTTAATAAAGTCAACCGTACCCTTTACCGTTGAATTGGTGTAGATAGGTGTAAGCCTTTTTGCTCGGGCGTGTCTGCTGAATACGGTTTCTACGTTGCTATAGCATTTGGTCATGAATGCATGTGGGTCCTTCTTGCGCACACATTTACGCACGTATTTCGTAAGCCGGTCCTCTATTTTGGTTCTTACCTCATTCCTGTCCAGCGTGTCTGCTACCACCACCGGTTCTTCTTCAAAGTCGCTTGAAAGGTTGTTGGGTTGAAGTGCGGCTACTACCCCACCTATGGTCAACATCCCGATCATTATTCCCTTAATCATGTTTGTTGAATTATTAGTTCGTTCGTCTTGATTTGTTTCTTACTTGATAACAAGATCACTTCTCCAATGAGGATATTGAATATCCAAGGGGCGTAGGCCGTGATCACAAAGTTTGTTTGCTCATCAAAACCCAAAACATAGGATCCGATGGGCGTGAACAATCTCAGTGTTACGCCAGACAAGGTCATGGCCATACTTCTGATCATCCATTTGTTGTGGGCAACAAAATCCTTTTTCACAGCAAACCTGAACGCCAGGTAAGTAGGCCACATCCACGCCAATGACATTAGCATGAATCCAATGCTTGCCCATGCCCCACCCTCAGCAAAAAATGCCAGATAGAATCCGGTAGGACCGGTCAGTAACAAGATCGAAATCACGTAGGTCTTACCTAATGTTCTGTGCTGTTTCGAAGTGAAACTGATCAGTTTTCCAAAGAACAATGGAAGTCCCGATAGTATAGCTGTTGCCCCGAATAACAGGTGCACATAGAAAGCTGCCAGCCATACCTTGTTGTCGAGCATGTCTTGCTTGCTCTTCAAAAAGTGGAAATTGAGGTCGAAGGTGAAATACGACAACGCTATAACCACGAGGCATAGCGAGAAAAAGATCACAATTGACCACCCTATGAATTGAAATACTTTACCCATGTTCAGTTCAGTGCAAATTCCGCACCGGTTTGTAGAACATAGGGCACTACAGTACCATTATTCCATATGTGGTCTTGACATCAGCGCTTGTTTTGGATCACTTCAGCATATGAAACGCCAGAAAGTTTGCTCTCCGTCCATGACAAGAAATCGAAATACTCAAATGCCCGAGCCTCTTCCGTTTTCTTTAATCTGAGCAATGCTTCCTGCAATTGCTGAAGATGGGTATCCTTTTTATCTGGGGTGCTCCGCATTGACTTTACGAATTGCAACATAGCAAAACCGAATTGGCTCAGGCTCCAGTTGGCTTTGGCAAAGTGCATAATAGAGCGAACCAAAGAATCGAAATACTGAATATCCCCTCTTTCGTAATGGAGAAGAACATTAAGTATGCGCGCAAAGTTCTGGAGGTCTCTCCTGATTTCTCCTTTGCTGTTTAGCACGATGTTAAGTGCCTTCTTCGCGCGTGTATATTCTCCTGCACCGAACCAAAAGTTGAATAAGTAAAAGGCAATGTTGGGGATCATTTCCGCTGACAACCCCCCTTCAAATTCCCTGAACTTTCTTTCGAACTCCTCCGCGAACGGTATGTTCTCTATGAACGCACCACGCGCTATAATGAATCTCAGTTGGTTTCTTCCAACAACTTCGAATCGCAATTTATCTACATTCCTGATGCTACCACTCTGTTCCAACGCATCAACCACCTGGCGGAACTGCTCATCTTTACCAGTGTTCAGCAGTGCAAGCAATAAGTTGTTGACAGCGAACAAATAGTTCTCGGGGGCTGTTCTGAAATCAATCAGGCCAACCTCTCGTTCAGCCCACTTGATGGCTTTCTTGTAATTACCCATAACAATGTGTCCCATCGCCTTTGTATTGCAGGTAAGCCGTTCATCTTCTTTGTTGAGAAACTCTTTCTGGTTCAATACCTCAGATTTGAGTAGCTTCCTGTAAACTGCTATGGTTTTCTTGCTTCGTGCAAAACCTATCTGTTCGAACATGAACTTTAACTCTGCATTCACCATTCGCAATTCCGAAGAAAGCATTCCCTTCTTCAATAGGGCCCTTCTGTTCTTGAAATGCTTCTCCAGTTTTTTTGCAGATAACGAGCTAAAGCCATCTCGCTCAATCAGCATCCACTTCAAATCCATCAATTGCACCTGTTGGGTATATGTCAGCTCGAAGGTTTCTATTCTGGCTAGCAAGCGAAGTCCCTCTTCATAAATGCCGAAGTTCAGGCAGGTAACTACTTCCTCGTATTGCCTAGTGAAATTGGCTTCAGTCCTGCCTAATCTCTGAGCTGTTATATCCTTAATCAATACATCTTTCAAATACTTTTTGTGCAGTTGCAAGGTGCCGGGAATTCTTTGCCTCTTCACCTGTGTCACCAGGTTCGCTTCACTATACCTGGACATCTTTGAAAGAATGTCAAACACCTTTACATAATGTGGTATACTTGTACCTCCTTTGCGGGTATTCTGCTCAACAAATCCCTTCTTTTCACTTTTTGTCAGGCTTCTAACTATACTATGAAGTTGCTCAGTTTTCATATTATCTTTTCTAGTAATTCCCTGATAATGAGAATTATTTGCTGTTTATAATAAGGAATTTTTTACAATTCATCGCTCGTATTTTGTTTGGCTTCTTCTTTAGGCTTCTATAGATTTCAACTATACATTCAACGCCATGAAATACGATAAGATTGATAGCAGGCTATTCATCGAGAATAGAAAGAGATTTACTAATCAGTTAAAGGAAGGTGCTTTAGCCATCTTCAACTCAAATGACATTTACCCTACCAACGGAGATGGAACTATTCCGTTCATTCAAAACAGTGATATCCTTTATCTATCCGGTGTAGATCAAGAAGAATCTGTTTTGGTGCTTTTTCCTGATGCTGTGAATGAAGCGCACAGGGAAATGCTGTTCGTGAAGGAAACTTCAGAACTGATTGCTATCTGGGAAGGAGATAAACTCACGAAAGAGCAAGCAACAGATATTAGTGGTATCAAGTCTATTTACTGGTTGGATCAACTGGAGTTCATGTTGAAGAATGTGATGCAGGATGCAAAATGTGTCTACCTCAATACCAACGAACATACGCGTAGATCTACAGAGGTAGAAACAAGAGATGGAAGATTCAGAAAGTGGGTCCAGGCAGAATATCCACTACACCAATATGAAAGAAGCTCCCCCATTCTGCATGAAATCAGAGCTACTAAACATGAAGTGGAGATCGCGCTGATGCAACAAGCATGTAACATCACGGAAAAGGGTTTCCGTAAGATCCTTCCTTTCATTAAGCCCGGTGTTTGGGAATACGAAATTGAAGGGGAACTTATTGGCGAATTTGTGAAGAACAGGTCTCGTGGTTTTGCATACACCCCTATCATTGCTTCTGGCGGGAATGCGTGCGTACTACATTACATTGAGAACAATCAGCAGTGCCAGGATGGTGACCTCATTCTAATGGACTTTGGTGCCGAATATGCGAACTACGCTTCAGACCTCACCAGGACTGTGCCGGTTAACGGACGTTTTACTGATCGACAGAAAGACGTATATAACGCTGTTCTACGAGTAATGAAACAAGCAACCTCCATGCTAAGGCCGGGCACGATCCTCGATGAGTACAACAAGGAGGTAGGAAAGATTATGGAGAAAGAACTACTGCAACTTGGACTCATCTCTGAGCAGGACATTGCCAATCAAAATCCTGCGTCTCCTGCTTTTAAGAAATACTTCATGCATGGAACTTCTCACTTCATTGGAATAGAAGTGCATGATGTTGGGTACTTCAACCGGCCTATTGATAAAGGCATGTGTTTCACAGTAGAGCCTGGTATCTACATCCGTGAAGAAGGCATCGGTATTCGCATTGAAAATGATGTGGTGGTAACGGATGGTGAACCACATGATTTGATGGCCAACATTCCAAGAGAAGTTGAGGAAATCGAGGAATTGATGAATGCCAGTGTCCCAGCGTAAACTTCAATTTGCCAGCTTTCGTAAGGGCAAGGTAGCCTACACAGAACAAGGCAAAGGTTCCGTGATTGTTCTGCTGCACGGGTTTATGGAAAACTCCTCCATCTGGGGAGACTACATTCGAAAATTATCTCGTGGGTTTCGGGTTGTTTGTGTTGATCTCCCTGGTCATGGATCCACAGATTCATTTGGATATGTGCACAGCATGGAACTCATGGCAGAGGCCGTAATGGCCGTTCTAAAACACTTGAAGATTCGAAAATCTCATTTGGTTGGTCATAGTCTGGGAGGTTATGTAGCATTGGCGTTCGCAGACCAGTACCCTGACAATGTCAAATCGCTAACCTTGTTTCATTCTACCGCTGCAGCTGACTCAAAAGAAAGAAAGTCTAACAGAAGGAAAGCGGTGAAGATCATCAAACAAGATTTCTCAAGGTTCGTGAATGAAGCCGTACCAGCTCTATTTCATACCACAGCTAAACGGCCCCTGAAACGCCTGATTACGAAAGCCAAAAAAATGGCGCTGGGCAACACAGTTCAAGGTGTTGTGGCAGCACAAGAAGGTATGCGCGCACGAGACGACCGCACTATCATCGTCAAGTTCGCACCATACCCTGTACACTATCTTCTGGGCGAGTATGACTCCATTCTTCCAGTTGAAAAGCTGAAAGAAGAGGCATCCATCTCAAAGAAAACCTCAGTTACAGCAATCAAGGATTGCGGGCACATGGGTTTCTGGGAAAAACCTGAAGAGTGCTATAAGGCACTCCACAAGTTTATTCGTGCACATCAATGATGCGCTATCAGTACACGCCCCGCAACGTGTGATCGGGAATCTACGAGTTGAACTATATATATGCCGTTTGCCACATCGCTTAGGTTGATCATTGCACCACCTCTATTTACATTGAAGGTTTTGATCACCTGACCCTGAGCATTGAATATTCGCCCCTCAGCTCCATCCATTCCATCTACATCAATATTCAATTGATCGGAAACCGGGTTGGGATACATGTTCATGTTTACAGCGGGCCGGACCTTTTCAACAACACTGGTAATCGTTCCGCATGGTGCGGTGTTGTTATCATAATAAGTGCGAATGGCATCCATTCGTTGCTTCATATTAGCCACTGCATTTCCAACGCCAGGGTTCCCGGCATCTCTTCCAAATACAAATGCCAAATCAATGGTATTCACCTCACCTGGTTGAATGGAGAACTCTCCCATCGAACCTACGCCCCTCCTATCCGAAGGTGGATTGCCCTCCAAGGATTCTGTCCAGCTCGGAACGACTAATCCACCCGTTCCATAATACTGACTATCTGACGTTCCTGGGTATTGAAATGTTGTGATCGTATCTGTTCCCCAGTGCTTCCACGGTGAACCATCCAACTGAACCCCTTTCATGGTTCTATAATAGCTAGTTGCTCCAGTCCACGTTCCCGTCTGATTGGAAATAAAAGATCGGAGGCCAAGGCATTCATTGTCAACAATGCCATCGCCATATTGGTAACCATTTGGAGATTGGCCAACACCAATGCCTATAGAATTGTCCTGTCCATCAATGTCCTGATACGGTCCTCTCAAAATCATCACCCCCTGAGACGGTATATGGGTTCCATAACCATTGTTGATCGCTCCTGACTCATCGACTGAGTCTCCATTAAGAACGAAAAATGCAGATCGATCCACATCACATTCCATGAAATCATCAATGGAATTCCCAAGATCAAAATCCACCCAAAGACTAGCAGTTGTTCTTGAGAAGGCAGTACTGCTCCTGTTGTAAACGTTGTACCTCACGAAAGCTGTATTGGCAATGGCCGAGTCTACATCACATTCGAACCCATATACCATTCCGTGTATTTCTAGTGGAAATTGCAGTACCTGGCCTACGGAAGGCGGATTACGGTCACTATTAGTGATGAAATAAACTGCTTGATCACCTAATATATCGGGGGTGTCTCCGTTGGACGGATCGTAAATGCCGTTGCTATTGTTGTCGAAAAAAGGTGCCAAATAGAATGCTTCCCCCCTTGTAGTATCACCATGAGCTGGCCAATTCGTAATTACTTCGGGTGTGACGTAAGAACCTTGCTGGTATTTGACGATATGTGAATCGACTAAAGCTCTGCTGACTCTCCAAACTCTGTTGTATGTTGAATCATATGATGCTGTATAATTATTGGAAACTGGTCCTGGCACATAATCCTGATTGGCGTATTGTTGAATGGCAAGATTAATAGAGCTGTCAGGGTTAAGGTTTACAAACCACAAGCCAGACTGATATATCGTATGCCTATAAGACCCTTTGGGAACTTCGAATCCCCCGACCCCAATCGATGGGTCATGGAACAAAAGTCCATTGGGATTAACTAAGGCTGAAATGTAGTTCGTGGACATTGTATCCATCTGTGCAGATGCCTGAATACAAAGCAATGAGATAGCCATTAAGTAGATAGTGCGCATATACCTTTGGTTTTGGTTAGTACTTTAAGATACGCGCTGGTTACCCCAATGTGCGGGGGAATTAATTTTCGGTTAGAAAATGAGTAGGAACGATTAGAAATCAGACACGTCCGTTGGACGCATCACGCCAAACCATTTAAGAACAACCTCTCCCACACCGGGCACATCCACATGGATGAGATATACTCCACTAGCAACTGGAACTCCCTTAGTGTTTTTGAGGTCCCAATTGAGGCTGGTGCCAGGATCACTTTTCGCATATCTACGCACCAATGTACCTCCTACGTTGTAGATCGTTACGGTGCATTCCTCTGGAAGATTGGTGATCTTCATGATGTTATCCAGCTTGCTGCGCTCATACTCAGAGTAAGCATAGTAAGGGTTAGGTACACAGTTGATAAGCTCAAGTGCTTCCTTAGCCGTTGTTGCATCCTTGGTCGTTGTGGCCAAATCATCCATGTTGAAGTCATACATCGGTAGACCTGCGTTCACCGTACTTGACGTAGCATAAGCTTCATACTCCCGGTTCACCCGGATCCTTACCCGTGCATCTGTACTCAACAAACTCTGTCCATCTTCCAATACCGGTATACCTACATACGCACACTGACTCCACATAAAGGCCGCTATCGATCCTACTGCACTTGGAATCTTGTTCTGTAAGTACACCCCAGCATCATACTCTGGCATGAACTGGTTGCTGTTCACAGGATTTGGATTGTACTTGAACACATACACATAGTGCTTCCCTCCCCATCTGATCTCATTGGCTACACCTGCAAAATCAGTCTCAGTTGGGTTCCACATCATGTCTCTTCCGTTCTCTCCTCCAAGCCAGCTGTCTTCTCCAAAAGCCATGTTCAGTCTTACTCCTGACTCAAGGTCGATGGCATAGCCAGGGAACCAGCCCATTCCTGTGCCTGTTCCATCCGGATTCCCATCCTTATCCACACTCTGTGCACTTCTTAGCTTCAGCTTACCTGTGTTACCTTCAGCAAGTGCATTGTCATCCTGGGTCTCCAGAACAGGACATCTTGTCCATTTGCTCTTATCCGAGGTAAACACAATGTCTACACTTGGAAGGTCTGACAGTTTCGATAACTGGCACGCCAGGTTATCGTATGCAGGACCGTGGTTTACATTCACTCCTGAGTAGGCTGCCAACCTATATGGTGCCCATTCTCCATCCAGCATCGTCTCAAACTTCTGGAACTCATCCACAAACTTGCCACTTTCCTTATAGTCATTGTAATCACTTGCCGGTGCTTCGTTGTTCTCTGCTGTTCCTGCCCTGATCCAGTTTAGATCAGTAGCTCCATCTACATCGCTAAAGCCACTTAACCAACGCTTGGTTGAATCCTTAAACGTAAGGGTCGCTTCTATAAAACCATTGCTTAGGAATTCTCCTTGCTCTAGTCCAGGGTTAAGTACATCTCCAATCGCAACTGAGATTCCCCAGTCAAGGATCAGCTGTTCGTTTGCCACTGCAATTGACTTATCTGACAACACTGAATCTCCCGTTGAAAGGTTATGGATTACCCAGTATGCATCCGTTAGATCGCCTGGTGTTGCACTGTCTCTAAAGGTTACTCTAAAGTCGCCTTCAGGTACATTTAGTGGATCCACAACCTTAATGTCGATCGGACCACCGCCTGCAGCATACTCTGGGAAGTCCATCTTGTATGGAGCCGCCAGAATCACTTCCTCCGTAGCGGAAGTAATGTCCAGGTTCATGCCGCCATTACCCGTTCCCTCTACTCTTGTTATCATCGGTGCATCTCCATAGTCCGATGCCGCTACAGTACCTTCCTTCTCAGGAGATGGAATGTGCGGTATCGCACTCCAGACTTGGACAGCTCCACCAATCCCACGTCTGGAACCGATGTATGGTTTCTTTTGGCCATCCAATGCCTGAGGGTCCTGGTTGTTGAACTTCTTGAAGTTGTTGGATCCATAAGCCACCGCAATGAAATAGTAGGTCTTATGGTTTACAAGTTTTCTATCTCCAGAAGCAAACTGATCCTCGGTGATTTTGAAAGAGTGTTGGACACCATTGTCTTGTCCATCCACCATCTCCGTGGGTACATTGGCTTGAAGCTTCTCATTGAATTCGTAATTCACCAACTGCGTGATGCCATTCTTCACATCGCATTGCGCCACCAGTCGCGACTTATCCGCGTTCAGGATCTCATTCACTGAAACATCTTCATTGCGTACCTGGTATATTTGGTACCCTTCAAAATTATAGGTGTTGTCATAGAATTGTCCAAGGTCGCGCAAAGAGTCCGGTGTAATGATGAAAGGGTCCACTTCCTCATACTCCTCATTAAAATTATTGGAAACAGAAGGGTTGTCGAGATACAATACCAATTCCTGATCTAACTCCTGAAACTTCACGTTAGGTGCGTCAGGACCATTCAACACCCGGAAGCAATTCTCAAACAACGCTTGTGCTTTGTCGTCTGCAATCCTTAGCTTTTCAACTGAAGCGAATGGCCCACCTGAAGATGCCCGGGCCCAAACAACACCAACAGTAATATCGTTTACAGCACCTGGTTCAAGGGTAAACGGTCCGGCAGATTGCAGGAATCTTCTACCATTGGGTGAGTTACCCGCGGTTTGCTCAGTCCAGAACGCTGGGTTCTGAACCACCCCGTTGGTCCCCCATAGCAGTGGATCTGAATCTCCAGGGAAAATAAATTTCGCCTCAGTTCCGGTCGCACCAGAACCAACATGCCCGTTTCCACCGTAGAGCATTGCCGTTCCATCTCTCCAAATCCCCCTTAGGTAGTTGTAGTAATCCAAGGCCGTTTGCGGATCTCCTTGTACATGAGTTCCAATCCAGTAATACACGAACCTTCTCATACCAAAGCGCTCGTTATCTACGATGCTATCACCATACCCTAGCCCCATTCCAGAATACGGAATGCCGTTACCATTCTTTGCATCCTGGTAAGTAATGTTCTTGATACCATACGGTGCAAACTTCTCGTGGAAAGGTCCGGGATTATCTACTCCATCATTGTCTTGATAGGGCCCTTCAAAGAAATCTACCCCTACAGCAGGAGGTTGGGCACCGTAGCCAGGTTTTCCAAAACCTGCCTCATCGAAGTTATCTGCATTGTATCCATAACCCAAGCCCCGTTGTACATCACAACCCACGTAATCGTCCCAGGAATAACCAACATCAGAATCTACCCATTGTCCGAAGTAAGTATTCGTAAGTGTAAATGATGACCTGTTTACAAGCTCGTAGTTGTAGAAGGTCATGTCGTTGATCTCATCGTTGGTCGCAAAGGCAAAGGCCTGTGCCCTGATCTCCATACCAATAGAAGGACCATTGGATTCTGTGTGAATGTTACCCTTATCGTTGAATACCCACCAGTACGTTTCATCACCAAATAATCTGATATCTCTCGTAAGCCGGCAATCCACCTCATTGAAGAAATCGTAGTAAGGATAGTCTCCTGAAACAGATGGATTGTAATTACCATCTCCATCCCTGTCGTAGAACGGGGCGAGGTTGTAATCTTGTCCTTTACTCACATCTCCATGAGCGGGGTATTCTAAAATACTCTCCGGAATGCTATAGCCAGGATAATCATCCTGCTGGGTTGTTGTTCCATTGACCTTATCGAATTCACCCGCGTTCCACCATCCTACAAATTGAAGCACATCACTTGCTGTAATCTTGAAGAACTGATCCCATTGTGCACAGGTTGCAGCATCAATCTCTGCTGTAGTTGTATTTAATGGTCCCGCCCAATAATCGTTACCATTGTGGTAGGTCATGGCGGACAACTTCAATTGTCCGTTGATGTCTGTTCCTCCCATCCAAAGCGCGCCTGCAAACATGGAGGTATTTCCGGATCCCTTGGGAATTTCATAGCTGGCAAAGCCAGTCGATTGGTTGAACCATAAGCTTCCACTGGTCTCTAATCGCGCGCGAACGTTATTGAGTTCCAGGTAACGTACAGCTACGCTCGGGGCACAACCAGCTGTAACAGAATGCTGTTGCTTACCCGTAGGAGAGGCTGATCGCTGACCGTAAACGGACACAGACAACAGAGCGAGTAATAAGAAGGCTGTGCGCATGGAATCAAAGATAAGAATATTCAACCCCCTGAAACAGCACAGAATCAGGCCTTTTCACCCGTTTATGAAATAGGCGACATCACAGGAGATTGAATTGAGTATCTTCTGATTTGTGTTACGTCTGATTGTAATCTTATTTCTTGTTGCTTGCACCATACAGGTAAACTGTCAAACCAATGAGGACAAACGCCCTCAACGTTACCGCGCTGAGCCCATTGGGGGAAAGTCCGAATTGCGCGATTTTATCAGACGTGAAATGGTACACCCAACTACAGCTCCGGCCAAGGGGAAAGTAAAGATTGGCATAGCACTGAACGAGGAAGGTGTTGTTACAAACCTTTGGACGATCAAATCATCCAGCGTGCATTTTGAACTAGAGGCCAAAAGGATTGTGGGAAAGATACTATGGCATCCAGCCAGAATGGATAAACAACCCATCCCTTCGGTGCAGAATATGGTTATCTCTTTCAGCAGAAAACGATTCAGCCGCTGGGTAGTTAGTCGTGGCTACAAAGATCTACCTAACCTCTCCGCGGCCAGAGATACTTCACGGGTTATCATGGGTAGATCGGACATGGGTATGACCGCTAAACCGTTTTTCAAGGATCCGAATGAAACGGTTACCACTTTTGTTACCAGGGAATTGCGTTACCCCGAAACAGCTAAGAAGTTTAGTATTCAAGGGAAGGTAACGATCAGCTTTGTGGTTGAGCCAAGTGGCAATCCATCGAATTTCAGAATTGTAAAAGACCTGGGAGGAGGGTGTAATGAAGAAACCATCCGGTTAATCAAGGCCATGAGATGGAAGCCCGCAATGCTACATGGGAAGCCAACAAGGTCACTCGCAGAGTTCACCATGCACTTCAAATTACCCAATCCCAATTTTGGGGTGTTCCCTGCTGAACAGGGAATTCAACGCTAGTTCCGTATAAGATTAACCTTATAGTTTACCACTTCATCTTTCCAGGAAAGTCTTAACACATACATTCCAGGGCCAACTCTATCTGGAACGGTAAACGCGTTGTTACCTCGCATTAACACTTCACTTTCCAGAAGGCGACCAGAAATATCGAGCATCTGTGCCTTTACGTTTCCGTTGAGGTTTGCTGCTACATCAATATTGATAGCCCCACTCGTTGGGTTCGGGTACCAATGAATCATTGACGCTAATGTTCCCTCCTCAATACCTGTACAAGGATCTACTGTGAGGTCAAGGATTGGAATACTATCGCAGTTGTGCACTGTTTGCAACGAGTCTGTATACACACCCGCTGCCGTTAAGGGTACACCTCCGAACATAAATGTATCACCAGCACAAATAGTATGGTGAATGGTGTCGTTGAAAGACTTAGGCACCATTACATTCAAAGGAATTCTGACGGATGTATCGGTGGTCAAACTGTAGTACATCTCAGTTCTTGAAATACTACTGGCTGATGTAAACGAGCCTACATCGTGCAATGGTTGTGTGCTTAGTGTATCCTGCATTAACGTTCTGTAAAGCGTTACTGCATTTCCTCCGATGTTGGAGTTAAAGCTGCTATTGTGGTATGAATTTGTGTCTCCACGAACACCAAAAATTGCAATGAAGTCACCGTTGTTTATGTGAATGCATGTAGGAATCATTGCGCTTCCCGGTACATTCACAAACCTTCCCAATGAAACAAATGCATTGGTAGTTGTAGGATATATTGTTGGTGTTGAATTGAATCGGATAACTTCTACGGTTTGCGCAGATGTAGCCGCCTCGGTTGGGACCCTTAAGCCAGAAATATAAAAGTCCGTTGGAGCGGTGAACCAATAACCTCGTGCCCAATGGTTACCCGTATAAGTTGAAGAGTGTGCACCTAACGGTGCAAGGATAGCTGTGTCAGGACAAACGTTCTCTACGTAGAAAGTTGAATCGTCATACAGCATACCTGTTTGCAAACTACTTGTGGTAGATATTGGTGCTCCTCCTGTACCGGCTGTGTACCAATTGGCACAGTACGAGGTCTGGACATTGATCTGTACCATACCACTATCGCAAGTTCCCAAGAGGGTGTCATTTCCTGTAGGTGCATTGCACGGTGCCGCAAATACGGTGTTGTTCGTGGAACCTGGGTATGCGATAACGGTAGACGGAACCACATCACCTGGTTCGATGGCTGTTTGGGCATTAAGGCCAAGTGTGCCAAAACTCACGATTGCAAGTAGTAGTAATCTCTTCATACTGAATAGGTTTCCTCAAAGGTATAAAAACAAAAAGCGCCACCGGGAAGTGGCGCCTTTTAGAAAGGTGAACGATTATTATAAAATCATGAGCCGCATGCTTCGCAATCCTCCGGATTATCGAGTGAGCAAGCAATTTCAGCTATTTGCTCTTCTGTTGGCTGTGCAGCACTGTTCTTATCTACTGTGAACTTAATTGCATCTCTGGCAGCTTTCGTTCTCAAGTAGTACATGCCTGTTTTCAGCCCTTTTCTCCAAGCATAGAAATGCATTGAAGTTAGCTTCGCAAAGTTTGGATCTTCCATGAACAAGTTCAGTGATTGCGACTGACAGATAAATGCTCCTCTGTCTGCTGCCATATCAATGATACCTTTCTGCTTGATCTCCCAAACTGTTTTGTAAAGCTCTTTGATGTTCTCAGGAATCTCATCCAAATGTTGAATAGATCCGTTCGCCATCATGATCTTGTTCTTCAAGTCATCGTTCCATAGACCTAGCTTCACAAGGTCCTTCAATAGGTGTTTGTTCACTACAATGAACTCACCCGAAAGAACTCTTCTTGTATAGATGTTAGATGTGTATGGCTCGAAACACTCGTTGTTTCCAAGAATCTGAGAAGTTGAAGCCGTTGGCATTGGAGCCAATAGCAGCGAGTTTCTCACACCGTGCTTCATTACTTCTTCTCTAAGCACATCCCATTCCCATCTATCTGTTGGCTTAACACCCCACATATCGAACTGGAATTGACCTTGAGAAAGTGGTGATCCTTCAAACGTTTCATATGCTCCTTCTTCGATGGCGATGTCTTTAGACGCTGTCATCGAAGCGTAATAGATCGTTTCAAAGATCTCTCTGTTCAACATCTTGGCTTCCTCAGAATCATAAGGCATACGCAACATGATGAACGTATCTGCAAGACCTTGTACGCCCAATCCAATTGGTCTGTGACGCATGTTAGAATTACGTGCCTCAGGAATTGGGTAGTAGTTACCGTCAATGATCTTGTTCAGGTTCTTCGTGATCTTATAAGTGATCTCGAACAGTTTATCGTGGTCGAACTTGCCATCGATTACGTACTTAGGTAGTGCAATAGACGCCAGGTTACAAACCGCAACTTCGTCTGGAGCAGTGTACTCAACGATCTCCGTACATAGGTTAGAAGATCTGATGGTACCTAAATTCTTCTGGTTTGACTTCTCGTTACATGCATCTTTATAAAGGATATATGGAGTACCCGTCTCGATTTGAGATTCAAGGATCGCATTCCAAAGGTCACGCGCCTTGATGGTCTTTCTTCCTTTTCCTTCAGCTTCGTAAGCAAGGTACTTGGTTCTGAACTCGTCACCGTAAGAGCTATCAAGACCTGGGCACTCATTCGGACACATCAAAGTCCAGTCAGCATCTTCTTCTACTCTTTCCATGAACATGTCATTCATCCAAAGTGCGTAGAATAAGTCACGTGCTCTGTGCTCTTCTTTACCATGGTTCTTCTTCAACTCAAGGAACTCGAATACATCAGCATGCCATGGCTCAAGGTAGATCGCAAAAGATCCTTTTCTCTTACCGCCACCCTGGTCTACGTATCGTGCAGTGTCGTTAAACACTCTCAGCATTGGAACGATACCATTGGAAGTTCCGTTGGTTCCTTTAATGTAAGACCCGGTTGCACGAACATTGTGCATGCTTAGTCCAATACCACCAGCCGACTGAGAAATCTTAGCACATTGCTTAAGTGTATTGTAGATTCCGTCAATACTATCTTCCTGCATCATTAATAGGAAGCACGAAGACATCTGTGGTTTTGGCGTACCTGCATTGAACAGTGTTGGTGTTGCATGCGTGAACCACTTCTCAGACATCAGATTGTATGTCTCTATAGCTGATTCAATATCTTCTTTGTGGATACCGACAGATACTCTCATGAGCATGTGCTGAGGTCTTTCAGCAATCTCTCCATCCAACTTAAGGAGGTATGATCTCTCTAGTGTCTTGAACCCGAAGAAGTCATAACTATAGTCTCTGTCATATATAATAGAAGAGTCTAGTTGTTCTGAATTGTCTTTGATGATCTGGTAAACATCATCCGCCAGAAGTGATGCGTTTTCACCTGTCTTTGGGTCGATGTATTCGTACAAATCCGTCATCGTTGCAGTGAACGACTTCTTTGTATTCTTATGCAGGTTTGAAACCGCAATCCTTGAAGCAAGGTTTGCATAATCCGGGTGCTGAACTGTAAGTGTTGCAGCTACTTCAGCTGCAAGGTTATCCAACTCTGCTGTTGTTACCCCATCAAAAATTCCTTCGATCACTTTCATGGCTACCTTGGTAGGGTCCACTACAGGATCTAGGCTATAACATAGTTTCTTAATACGGGCAGTGATCTTGTCGAACTTCACCGCCTCCTTTCTTCCATCTCTTTTAATTACGTACATTCTGCAACAGGTTTATCAGGTTCAAGTATTCTCCTTAGAAAGATAGTTCATCCACAAGCGGAGCCTTCTATACCCCACTTAGAGTAATTAACAATTGGTTTCTAATAACTGCTAAAAGTCTTCGTCCAGGCTGAACGTCTGACCCTGCCCACTATTCGCTACTCCTGCTTTCTGATATTCAGCAACTCGCTTTTCGAAGAAGTTTGTTTTTCCTTGCAATGAGATCATATCCATAAAGTCGAATGGATTGGTCGCGTTGTATACTTTCTCATTTCCAAGTTCTACCAACAGTCTGTCGGCAACAAACTCGATGTATTGACTCATCAATTTTGCATTCATTCCAATCAATGCAACTGGCAATGAATCCGTAACAAATTCCTTTTCAATTTCTACAGCATCTGTAATGATCTTCTGTACTGTTTCTTTAGGCAGCTTGTTGATCAAATGCTTTTGGTACAACAGGCATGCGAAATCACAGTGCATACCTTCATCTCTTGAGATTAGTTCGTTCGAGAAGCTAAGACCTGGCATCAAGCCTCTTTTCTTCAGCCAGAAGATTGAACAGAAACTTCCGGAGAAGAAGATTCCCTCAACTGCTGCGAACGCAATTAAACGCTCAGCGAAGCTTCCGTTGTCAATCCAGTTCAGCGCCCATTCCGCTTTCTTCTTTACACAATCAAGTGTATCGATAGCATTGAACAATTTGTCCTTCTCAACTGGGTCTTTTATATAAGTATCTATAAGAAGAGAATACGTCTCGGAATGGATGTTCTCCATCATTACCTGGAAGCCATAGAAGAATTTCGCTTCAGGGTACTGAACCTCTGAAAGGAAATTCTCAGCAAGGTTCTCATTAACGATTCCATCACTTGCCGCAAAAAATGCTAAAACGTGCTTAATGAAATGCCGCTCATCGTCATTCAATTTATTCTCCCAATCATCCAGATCAGCAGCAAGGTCAATTTCCTCTGCCGTCCAAAAACTGGCCTCTGATTTTTTATAAAAATCCCAGATGTCATGATACTGAATTGGGAAGATCACGAACCTTCCAGGATTGTCCTTCAGGATCGGTTCTTCATTGTCTAACATTTCTTTGTTTGGCACTACCTTCTCGAGGTTTACTTCTTCGTTTTCTTTCTTCGTTAGATCAGACATAGGGCAAAAATATTTATCTTAAACTTCGTTTAAAGCACTCAATTTCAACAACTTACGTTGATTTAGGTTTGTTCCCGGAAAAGATGCGAAGGGTTCTCTTCAGAATCTCGCGGTGTACAAAAGTTGAGAATATGAAGGTTCGGTGCAACCCATTTTGATGTGAAACAATTCACATTTGGGTAAAGTTTTCAACACGGAAATTGAACATTGAATTGTGGATAACTAAAGTTGAAAATCCCAAAGTCAGCACCAGTTCGGATTGCCGTAAAAATGCCTCCGTATTTTTCCGAAAAATGGAATCACTTGGTTGGAGCGAATCGATATTTTTTTATCAGGAAGATTCTACCGCTTCTTCCAATTCTTCAAACCACGATTCTCCAAATTTTCTGATTAGCGGTTCTTTCAAAAACTGATACACCTTGATGCCATATTCTGCTCCAAGAACGCAAGCGTCATCACAAATGCTCCAACGGTGATAGTTCACTGCTGTGAAGGTTGGAAATTCCTTGATCCTCACAGGATATAAATGACAGCTGATCGGCTTACGAAAACTGGTCTCTCCGGCCTCCCAGGCACGCTCAATTCCGCAGGAGGCCGTACCGTCTTCTTCGAACACAGCATACGCACATTCGCAATTGTTGACCAAAGGTGTAACAGCCTCCTCGTTATCGTGCGTATGTGTTCCCTGCTCTTCAATTGCATCTACACCCTCTTCCCGTAAAAATCGTTTGAAGTTGGGATATTCCTTCTTCAATATCTCCACCTCTTCGTCCAACAAAGGTGCACCCGCATCACCTTCCACACAGCAAATACCTTTGCACGCCTGAAGGTTACAAACGAACTCTTCATTCAAGACATCATCTGATATAAGTGCATCCCCTACCTGGATCATGTCACAAAAGTAGTACAACCTCAGAGCTAGAATTATTAAGCGCTAAATATTCTACATTTGCGCATGTCTTCAAATCAGCTACAACAGGTTGTTAGCCATGCCAAAGAATATGGCTTCATCTATCCAAGCAGTGAGATCTATGACGGGCTGGGAGCGGTATATGATTACGGTCCGAATGGCGCTGAACTAAAGAACAACATCAAAGCATACTGGTGGCAATCTATGGTTCAAATGAACCAAAACATCGTTGGTATTGATGCTGCCATTTTTATGCATCCAACCACATGGAAAGCTTCTGGCCATGTAGATGCATTTAACGATCCACTCATAGATAATAAGGACAGCAAAAAACGCTACCGCGCTGATGTGCTTGTAGAAGATCATATGGCCAAGATTGACGCCAAGATCACCAAAGACATTACAAAAGCTCAGAAGAAATTTGGTGACGCATTTGACGAACAACAGTTCAGAGAAACCAATCCAAACGTATTAAGAAGACAGCAACAGATTGACGAGATCAGGGGAAGACTTGCCGCTGCTTTGGAAGGTGATGACCTCGCTGGGTTGAAGCAATTGATTGAAGATCTTGAAATCGCATGTCCGGATTCGGGCTCCAAGAATTGGACAGATGTTCGGCAGTTCAACCTCATGTTTGGAACAGAACTGGGTTCGGTTGCTGGAGACGCGGCTACCATCTACCTACGGCCGGAGACAGCACAAGGCATTTTCGTAAACTACCTCAATGTTCAGAAAACCAGTCGGCAAAAGATTCCGTTTGGAATTGCGCAGATCGGTAAAGCATTTAGAAATGAAATCGTAGCCAGACAGTTTATTTTTAGAATGCGCGAATTTGAGCAAATGGAGATGCAATTCTTCGTGAAGCCAGGGACCGAAATGGAATGGTACGAACACTGGAAAGAAACCAGGATCAACTGGCACAAGAAACTCGGTCTTGGAGATGAGAACTACCGTTTCCACGACCATATCAAGCTTGCCCATTACGCTAACGCGGCCTGCGACATCGAATTCAACTTCCCAATGGGCTTCAAAGAATTGGAGGGCATCCATTCAAGAACAGACTTCGATCTGAAACAGCATGAAGAACACAGCGGTAAAAAGCTACAGTATTTCGATCCGGAATTGAACGATAGCTACGTACCTTATGTAGTAGAAACATCTATCGGATTGGATAGGATGTTCCTTGCCATATTGAGTAATGCCCTGGAAAATGAAAAACTGGAGGATGGATCTGAACGCGTTGTGCTGAAACTTCCTGCTCCGCTTGCTCCAATTCAGGTGGCTGTTCTTCCACTGGTGAAGAAAGATGGACTACCCGAGAAATCAGACGAAATCTTCAATACACTTCGGAAAGAATTCCGTGTACAGTATGAGGAGAAGGATGCGATTGGAAGAAGGTACAGAAGGCAAGATGCAATCGGTACTCCTTATTGTATTGCGGTAGACCATGATTCTCTAGAGGACAATTCCGTAACGATTCGCGACCGAGATACAATGCAACAAGAACGTGTGGCGATAGAGAACATCGCAGACTACCTGCGTGAACGCGTAGCCATGACATCCCTGCTATAGGTTCTACTTATTGTTGTATTGATTCATCGTATGCGTGAGGCCAATGGCCGCAAACGATCGTACCGCATCTGCTGCGGCTTTAACTCTTTCGGTTAGTGTAGCATTCTCTTCATCGGTCCAACTACCCAGCACAAATTCTACCTGCTTCCCTCTTGGAAATTCGTTTCCAATTCCAAACCTAAGTCTGGCATATTTAGTAGACCCTAACGTTTCCTGAATATGTTTGAGGCCGTTGTGTCCTCCATCACTTCCCTTGCCACGCAATCTTATCTGGCCGAACGGCAAAGAGACATCGTCTGTAACCACAAGCAGATTCTCAACCGGAATCTTCTCCGCTGTCATCCAATGTTGAATGGCTTTGCCACTCAGGTTCATGAAAGTTGTTGGTTTGATCAGGATCAATGTCCTGCCCCTGTGCTTGACGGTGGCAACATTTGCCTGCCGATCAAGGGTAAAAGAAGCATCAGAGGAACCCGCAAGTTCCTCCAATACTTTAAATCCAATATTGTGTCTGGTGTTTTCGTATTCAGGACCAATGTTTCCCAGTCCTGCGATGAGATACTTCATGGTGTTGGCTTATTCGCCACCTTCACCACCGCCATCGTCAGCTTTGGCTTCGTCTCCTCCACCATCACCGCCTTCGGCTTTGGCTTCACCTCCACCGTCACCGTCTGCTTTCTCAGCCTGAGCTTTTTCGTAAGCCTCACGCTCTTCATCAGACATAGACTCCAGATCCACTTCTTCGTCTTCCTCCTCATCCAGGACAACCACTCTGGCTGTTTTCACAGCAACTACTACTGCGTTTGGTGCTTCTAAAATCTGCAGACCAGCAAGATTCAAATCGCCAACCTTCACAGAATCACCAATCTTCAATCTTGTGATGTCAATTTCAACGTGATCAACAAGTGCCGATGGAAGACCTTGTACTCGAAGGTATCTCATTACGTGACGAAGTTTACCGCCATTAAGAACACCTCTCGATTGTCCCGTCAGTCTAACTGGAATAGAAAATTTCACTTCTCTATCATCAGCAACCTCGATAAAGTCAACATGAGAAACACGATCAGATACAGGGTGAAACTGTACATCTCGAATTAAACTTTTGATTTTGTTTCCATCGATATCCAAATCAATGAAAAACACTTCGTGCGTGTTGATCAACTTTGTGAATGCAACTTCATTCACTTCTATATTGTGGTTCTCAGCGCCACCGTATAAAGCTGCTGGAACTTTTCCTTCTCTTCTTGAAGCTCTTGCTTCCTTGCTTCCAATGTTCACGCGCTTTGAAGCACTTAATTCAACTGTTTTCATCACTTGTGATTTTACACTATAAAGTTTGAACTGATTGACTCATGAGATCTTAGCTTGGTAATCACATCTCCAAAGAGATCCGCCACGGTCAACACTTTTATCTTCCCTGTTTGCTGAGTTAGCGGAATGGTATCCGTTACAATCAACTCAGTCAACGCAGAATTTTCAATTCTTTCATATGCCTTACCGGAAAGGATGGGGTGCGTACAAACCGCTCTTACGGATGTGGCTCCTTTTTCCATCATTAGATCCGCTGCCTTGGTAAGGGTACCCGCGGTGTCGCACATATCGTCAACAAGAATTACATCCTTGCCTTGTACCTCACCGATCAGGAACATGCTTTCAATTTCGTTGGCAGCCTTCCTTTGCTTGTAACAAACCACTACTTCACAACCAAGATGCTTGGCATAAGCGTTGGCACGTTTCGTTCCGCCCATGTCCGGACTGGCCATCATCAGATTGCTCAATCCCAAGCTCTTGATGTAAGGAATGAAAATGGTAGACGCATATACGTGGTCTACCGGGAACTCAAAGAAACCCTGGATCTGATCTGCGTGCAGATCCATGGTCATAATTCTGTTCGCTCCTGCAGCAGTGATCAGATTAGCCACCATCTTGGCCCCAATCGGAACCCTTGGCTTATCCTTTCTGTCTTGTCTTGCAAAACCAAAATAAGGTACTACAACAATGATCTTTCTGGCCGAAGCTCTCTTGGCAGCATCCACCATCAACAGCAACTCGAAAAGATTCTCTACCGGTGGATTGGTGGACTGGATAATGAACACATCCTGTCCGCGCACAGTCTCCTCAAATGACGGCTGAAATTCTCCGTCACTGAATTCATGGATAATAACATTACCCAGCCCAGCTCCACAAGTGGCAGCGATCTGGGTTGCCAGATCTTGCGATGCACGTCCTGCGAAAAACTTTGCCTGCACTTCCATTCAGCCTAATTTTAAGGGTCGCAAATGTATTAATTAATTCATTCTCACCCAAATAATTAAATCCTTTCAATCCCTTGATTTCAGGGGAAAGTCTTTATAAAATGAAAGAATTTAAATACTTTCGCCATCCCTGTGTTTGAGAGGAATGAATGCCGAAGTGGCGGAATTGGTAGACGCGCACGACTCAAACTCGTGTTCCTTCGGGAGTGAGGGTTCGATTCCCTCCTTCGGTACTAAACTAAGCTCCACATGGGGCTTTTTTTATGAAAAAGCTTTACAGCCAGGAGAAACAAAAGCAATACGACATTGCTTATCTGCGAATGGCACGGGAATGGGCCAACCTCTCCTATTGTGATCGCAAACAAGTTGGAGCACTGATTGTTAAAGACAATATGATCATCTCTGACGGCTACAATGGAACACCTTCCGGTTTTCCGAATGTTTGCGAGAATGACGATGGCGAAACACATTGGTATGTGCTTCATGCTGAGGCCAATGCAATTCTTAAAGTAGCCCGGTCAACGCAAAGTGCTGAAGGGGCAACACTGTATATTACACTGTCGCCTTGCAGAGATTGCTCAAAATTAATTGTGCAGGCCGGTATCCAAAGAGTGGTATTTCATACGTTATATAAAGATGATAGTGGGGTATTGTTTCTCCAGGAAGCTGGCATAGAAACGGTACACTACCCAGAACTATAGTGGAAAGGTCCAAGGTATACTACATGCTTCCCTTGCTGCTGGCAATTGCGCTGGTGGTAGGTTATTTCATGGGGAAAGTGTTAATGCCTGAATCACAAGCGATCATCTTTAATAACGACACGCGAAAGAGTGTGAGCAAGATCAATGAGGTGATCAACTTCATCAAGGAAGCTTATGTAGATACCATCAATTCCACACAGCTTTCCGAAGGTACGATCAACTCCATGTTGCAGAGCCTTGATCCGCATAGTTACTATATCCCGGCTTCTGAATTTGACGCTGTAACAGAACCTCTCGAAGGTAATTTCGAAGGCATCGGTATTGAATTCAGACTCATCAGTGATACTGTGGTTGTTGTAAACACTGTTGCGGGAGGTCCATCAGAAGAGGTTGGCATTCTTGCCGGTGATCGGATCATCTGGGTAGATACCTCCAAGATTGCCGGACAGGGCGTTGGCAACAGGGACGTGATTGGCAGATTGAAAGGCCCGCGAAATACCAAGGTAAAGGTAAAGGTCTATAGAAAGGGAGCGAGCGACAAGCTATTGAAATTCACCATCACAAGGAACAGGATTCCGATCTATAGCATCAATGTCTCATACATGATCGACACGAAGGTGGGGTATATCAAGATCAATCGGTTTGCAAGAACCACGTATACGGAGTTCATGGAAGCGGCAAACAAGCTTCGGGATCAAGGAATGGAAAAATTGATCGTTGATCTGAGAGGAAACGGGGGTGGTTATCTTCAAGCTGCTACAGACATCGCAGATGAATTTCTGGAATCCGGAAAATTGATCGTGTATACGCAAGGCAAGAGCAGACCAAGGCAGGCCTTCTACGCATCCTCCGGTGCAACACTGCTCAACATTCCTCTGGTTGTGATGATCAACGAGAATTCCGCGTCTGCGAGTGAGATCCTGGCAGGTGCCATTCAAGACAATGACCGAGGTAACATCGTTGGACGCAGGTCTTTTGGTAAGGGGTTGGTCCAAGAACAGATGAGCTGGCCAGACGGCTCAGCTATTAGATTGACGGTAGCACGCTATTATACGCCAACGGGCAGGTGTATCCAAAAACCGTATGGCAAAGACCTCGATAGTTACCATGAAGAGGCATATAAAAGACTTACCAGCGGAGAGCTCACAAGCGCAGACAGCATACAATTTCCAGACTCCTTGAAGTACGTTACACCTAAAGGAAAAGTAGTGTACGGTGGTGGTGGCATCATGCCAGACCGATTCGTAGCGATTGACACGTCTGGTTCGTCTTATCTAAATGCTATTCTGTTTAATGGGATCTTCCAACAGTTTGCTTTCGATTATGTGGACAAGCATAAAACTGAAAGCAAGTTGTTCCAGAATGAGAAGGCGTTCGACAAGAACTTCGTTGTAAATCAACTGCTGCTTAGTTCCTTCTTCAACTATGCTGAAGAAAAGGGTGTTCCTTATGATCCGGTTGGATTCAACGCAGCGGAGAAGTACTTCCTTTACAGAATCAAGGCGGGCATCGCCAGGTACCTGTACGGGGAAAACAGTTATTTCAGGATCATGAACCAGAGAGACAACACGGTTAGTGCTGCTGTGGATGAGGTTCAGAAGATTCAACCTTAAGGTGTAGTTCCTTTAGCTGCTCTTCATCAATCAGAGAAGGCGCATCGATCATCAGGTCTTTACCCTGGTTGTTCTTAGGGAACGCGATCACTTCCCGGATGCTTGATACTCCACCAAACATTGCGCAGATTCTGTCGAACCCAAAGGCGATACCACCATGTGGTGGTGCACCATATTCAAACGCGCTCATCAAGAATCCAAACTGTTCGTTTGCCTCTTCTTCAGTGAACCCCAGCACTTTGAACATCTTCTGCTGCAAATCCCGATCGTGAATCCTTATTGATCCGCCACCAATCTCAACACCGTTGATCACCATGTCGTAGGCGTTGGCATTGACCTTACCTGGCTCATTGTCAAGCATAGCTACCTGCTCGGGCTTTGGCGAGGTAAATGGATGGTGCATGGCAAAATACCGCTCATTGGTTTCATCCCATTCCAACAACGGGAAATCTACAACCCAAAGTGGAGCGTATACCTTATCATCTAGCATCCCTTGTTGTTTCGCTACCTCCAGCCTAAGGGAACCCAGTTGTTCATGCGTTACACCAGCTTTACCTGAAAGGATGAAGACTACATCACCTTGTTCTGCTCCTGCGAGTTTGGCAATTTCCGCCTGCTGTTCCTGCGAGAAAAACTTATCTACACTCGATTTAAATGTTCCGTCTTCATTCCACTTGATATACACAAGTCCTTTCGCACCGATCTGTGGTTGTTTCACAAAATCCGTGTATGCATCTAATTGCTTTCTGCTAAAAGTCGCACCCGCTTTCACACAAATGCCAATGACAGCCTCCGCTGAATCGAACACATTAAAACCTTTGCCCTGCGCCTCTGTACTGACATCTTGGATCAACATTTCAAATCGCGTATCCGGCTTATCACTACCATATTTGGCGATGGCCTCGCTATACAGCATATGCGGAAAATCCGGCAGGTCAACATTTTTTACTGACTTAAACAGGTGCTTCATCAAACCTTCAAACAGGTTCAGCACATCCGCCTGCTCAACAAAAGCCATCTCACAATCGATCTGTGTAAACTCGGGTTGACGATCGGCTCTAAAGTCTTCATCCCTAAAGCATTTCACAATTTGGAAATACCTTTCCAGTCCACCTACCATCAATAGTTGTTTGAAGGTTTGCGGGCTTTGCGGTAGTGCATAGAAACTTCCGGCACTCATTCTGCTCGGCACTACAAAGTCACGCGCACCTTCTGGTGTTGACTTTATAAGGTAAGGTGTTTCCACCTCCAGAAAGCCCTGACTTACGAGGTACGATCTGGTTTCATGCGCCAGCTGCGACCTAAGCATTAGAAGTTCCTTCACCGGTTCTCTTCTAATGTCCAGGTATCTGTACTGCATGCGCTGCTCCTCCCCTCCATCTGTTTCAATTTCGATGGTAAACGGTGGTGTCTTAGACTCATTTAAGATGTTGAGTTGTGCTACATCTATCTCTATATCTCCTGTTGGCAAATCAGGATTCTTGTTCTCCCTTTCAATGACCTGTCCCTCAATCTGAACAACGTATTCACGCCCCATACCCTGAGCAAGAGAGCACAGCTCTGCATTCTTCTCCATGTTGAACGCCAGCTGAGTAATACCATCACGATCGCGCAGGTCAATGAACACCATTCCACCAAATTCACGCACACGCTGTACCCAACCGGCAAGTGTTACCTGGGTGCCCTTGTGCTCCATTCGAAGTTCTCCGCAACTATGTGATCTGTACATGACTCGTAATTAGGCTTCGAAAATAGAGATTTAGATTATGGTCAGCGCAAGAAGTAGCGACCTTTTCTAGGGAAGATCAGCCACTTTTTCTTTACCAATTTCTTACCAGAACGATTATCCAGTGCACCCTTGCCACCCACATGTATAACTGCCTTTCGGTGCATTTGAACATTGGCACCCTTCTGGATGACCATCTTTCCTTCCTTGATATGGATTTCACATTTCCCATTGATTCCCATCCACGCACCTTTCTCAACAATCAACTGACTTCCTTCCCTGAGAATGATTTTGGAGGATGGCATCATTTCCAATGAACTGCCTGTTCTACACACCATATGCGTTTTGCCTGCGTACCAAAGATGGTCTCCCTCCCTCTCTGGCTTCCTGATTCTTGTTGGTGTTCTGCTCCGATCCAAGGTTAACCTTGCATTCCTCTGCAATCCCAGGGATGGAACATTCTTGAACCGTTTGGGTGGAACAACAATGGTGTCTGCACACCAACGTGCCTCATCCCATATGTACGGTTGATCAAATCGAACAGAAACCAAAACAGATCCATCATCCAACTGGTCGCCTACCTCAATCCGAAGACCATTGATTACAACTTGCCTGTTGTTCCTTTTCGTCCTTAAAGGGCCATTTTCACTCAACAATGTCATCATACTCGCACTGGAAGGATTGGTGCCCGTTCCAATAACATTTGTTCCATTTTGAGTAAAGGCATGTCGCTCATGTCCGAGCCAGAAAAGACGCTTGGCATATGTGCCTCCAGACCCTTCAATGGCCAGAAAAACCTGCTCTTTCTTTAGAATGTTTCCATTGCTATCCAGGTCGTAAGCAGGTATCTCCATATCCTGATTTCCGGTAAGCGGATTCTCCCATTTTTTCTTCTTTTCAAAAGGCGTATACATGGCACTATTGACACAAGCATTCTGCTGTTGTGCCTCCCATTCAAATAGATAATCGTAACACCCATCTGCAGGAATTGGCCGCAAGTAATCCCCGTGACCTTTGAATGCATTTGGGCCGGTTGAATCTTCTTTCGCCACCTGCAAATACATGTATATACCCGGCACCGGGCCAGCAACACACTCGTTATCGTCATACTGGAACCGATCGAAGCCAGAATTGTTTCTGCCCTTCAACTGATGGTTCTCTATCCATATCCATTGCGGAAATACTTTATCTGGAATACCTGGCAATCGAATTCTCAGTGCATCACCGGTGCTCACAAAATCACGCAAGACAAAATTGAACTGGCCCTGCCCTTCACTTATGTCTCCGTTTACTGTTTTACCATTTCCATCCTTACACCGAATCCCGTACTTCGCGCCCTTTGGTTTCCATCCAAAGCGCCTACGATCCCATGCGTTACATGTAAGAAAACTAGAGTTTGCTCCTCCCAGCATACTCCATCCACCCTGAGATGGAATAAAGTAACCTGCGCCCGCACCCAGGCCTCCCCCCACGTGGAAGTTATTACCCCCGAAAAGCATGTGGTTGAACTCATGCCTTACTATGGAAAAGGGAAAATGAGATCCTCCAGTAAATTGCGAGTGAGTATTGCTTTCATAACCATATAACTTCCTCCATGTGCCAGGTGCTGTATTGCCTGAGGCCCTTCCCCAGCGATGATAGTTTCTGAGAAATAACATCACGTGATCATATTGAAATGGTGAGTCAGCTCCTTTCACTTTAGGTGCTCCCGGCCTGTTACAGTTTTTCCATAGGTCAAAATCCTTTACGCTGAGATTTGAATGTGTCTTCAGCTCTCCTCGATCATTGAGCTTCTTCCGGATCAACTCCTTCACCTTATAGAAGTTGTGGATGTTTACTTCAGACTCTTTTACGGTAACAACCTGATCAATATAATCTCCCAGTACCTGAAACTTATTGAAAGAGCATTCCGCATAGTACTTGGTCATCTCGGCTTTGGGTTGACCGGTCCAATGCGGGTCGAAAAGCTTGTCCTTATACGCAGGTAGTTTTCCTGGCATCCAAAATGGTGTGCCTTCTAAATGCGGATCAAGCTGTGGTTTGAGATCGTACTCTATCTCAGCGAAAATCACCAGCACACGTAGCTGCCCAGAGGTGGGTAGGTACCAGCCATGCCTGGCATTTATCTCCTGCCCAAATGTGTGCAACGACAACAACCATCCGCCTAGTATGCATATCTTCGCTCTCCACTTCATCGCAATAAAGTTAGGACTTGAATTTAGAGCTTAGTCAGGAAGAGTTGGATGCCCGTTTCATGAACGAGGCATTGAAGCAGGCGGAGTTCGCTATGAGTCAGGATGAAGTTCCTGTTGGTGCGGTCATTGTTTGTGAAAACCAGATCATTGCCAGAGCATATAATTATGTGGAGCATCTGAATGATGTTACTGCACACGCGGAGATGCAGGCGGTAACTTCAGCCGCTAATTTTCTCGGTGGAAAGTACCTCAACGAATGTACCCTTTACGTTACGCTTGAACCCTGCCCTATGTGTGCAGGTGCTTTGTTTCAGGCGAAATTGGGGCGATTAGTGTACGGTGCCGCTGATTTGAAAAAAGGATTTACGATGTATGAACCTGCCATTCTACATCCAAAAACAGAGGTTGTTGGAGGAATTTTAAATGATGCCTGTGGTTCTATCCTAACAGAATTCTTTGCCGCGAAAAGAACATAATTGCTAACGAAGTGTAGTATATATTTGACCTAAACAATATTAGATATGTATCCAGAAGAATTAGTTGCACCCATGAAGTCCGAGCTTACTGATGCCGGTTTTCAGGAACTGCTAACTCCCGAGCAGGTTGATGAAGCTTTGAAACCAGAAAACGGAACCGTACTGGTAATGGTGAACTCGGTATGTGGCTGCGCGGCTGCCAATGCAAGGCCGGCTGTGAAGATGGCTGCTGGTCATGCCAAGGTTCCTTCACACATGACGACAGTTTTTGCTGGGGTTGATAAAGATGCTGTGGAGCAGGCAAGAAAGTACATGCTGCCTTATCCTCCTTCTTCACCATCTATTGCTCTTTTCAAAGATGGCAAGTTGGTTCACTTTATAGAAAGACATCACATTGAGGGGCGTCCTGCGGAGATGATCGCAGAGAATCTTACGGGCGCGTTTGATGAGTTCTGCTAGCCGAATTCTGTGGATTTATACTTCCGTATGGTCTAACCAGCAATGGTTAAGCCCATCATACTCTTGATATTAGGACTACTTGTAACCTTAGTAGGCACCTCACTTTGTGCGCAAAGACTTGAGCATAAAAGTTACTACGACCATGGAAATCTTCAGTGTACAGGTTTTCTGAAGGATTCTGTTAGGGTTGGACGATGGAAATTCTTTTATCCCTCTGGTCAATTGTGCGCCAAGGGGAAATTCAGGAATGGTAGAGCAAAAGGATTATGGCGTTACACATACCCTGATGGTCTGAATCGCAGGTGCAGATGGATCCAGTTTCAGGATTGTACGCTTCAGACCAGGATCAAATACCACGAGAAAGAGGGGCCGTGGATCATTCAACAATATTGCTTTTCAGACGGGCAATGCCGAAAATTCAAGAACGGCAAATATTTAGGGTGGGGTAAGCCTTAATCTTCCAGCTTAAGAACGGCAAGGAATGCCTGCTGCGGAACTTCAACGTTTCCGATTTGCCGCATGCGTTTCTTGCCCTTTTTCTGTTTCTCCAGAAGTTTTCTCTTTCTGGAGATGTCTCCACCGTAACACTTTGCAGTAACATCTTTACGTAGTGCTTTCACGGTCTCCCTTGCAATAATTTTAGAGCCAATTGCAGCCTGAACCGCAATATCGAATTGCTGTCTTGGGAGCAATTCACGAAGCTTCACACAAATCTTCTTACCAAGCTCAAATGCTTTGTCCTTGTGTATTAACGCTGACAATGCATCCACCTGATCTCCATTCAGTAGAAGGTCCATCTTCACCAATTTTGAAGATCTGTAACCAATTGGATGATAGTCGAAAGATGCATACCCTCTGGAGATGGTCTTCAGTCTATCGTAAAAGTCAAAGACAATCTCCGCCAATGGTAAATCGAACTGCAGTTCTACTCTATCGGTAGTCAGATACACCTGATTCTTGATTTCACCTCTTCTTTCAATACACAAATTCATGATGGTACCAACGTACTCCGCCTTCGTAATGATCTGTGCATTGATATAAGGTTCCTCGATCCTTTCCAACTTACTTGGATCAGGCATGTCAGAGGGGTTGTTCACCAAAATCTGCTCATCAGGATCAGCAGTTAGGTAAGCAAAGTATGACACGTTGGGCACGGTTGTGATCACCGTCATGTCAAACTCTCTTTCCAATCGCTCCTGAATAATCTCCATGTGAAGCATTCCCAAGAAACCACACCTAAATCCAAAACCAAGGGCGGCAGAAGATTCCGGTTCAAAAGTCAGTGACGCATCGTTCAGTTGCAGTTTCTCAATTGCTTCACGTAGCTCTTCGTATTCGTCTGTATCAACCGGATAGATTCCTGCGAATACCATTGGCTTCACATCTTCGAATCCCTGAATGGCATCAGCCGGATTGTCTACGTGTACGATGGTATCACCAACCTTAACTTCACGAGCCTGCTTGATTCCTGAAATGATGTATCCAACGTCACCTGTGTTGATCGATTTTCTCGGCTCTTGATTAAGCTTCAGTACACCAATTTCATCAGCGAAATATTCCTTACCTGTAGCAACGAACTTCACCTTATCACCCTTTTTGATTGAACCATTCAGGACCTTGAAATAAGCATTGATGCCTCTGAACGGATCGAATACTGAATCAAAAATCAATGCTTGAAGCGGTGCATCAGGATTTCCTTTTGGCGGTTCAACTCTTTCAACAATTGCTTCTAAAATCTTGTCTACGCCCAGCCCTGTCTTTCCACTAGCCGCAAGAATCTCTTCCCGGTCACAGCCAATCAAATCAACAATCTGATCTTTCACTTCTTCTGGCATTGCGCTCGGAAGATCCATCTTGTTCAGTACTGGAATAATCTCAAGATCGTGTTCCAGCGCTAAATAAAGATTGGATATCGTTTGCGCTTGAATACCCTGCGAAGCATCAACTATCAGGAGTGCACCCTCGCAAGCCGCAATCGATCTTGAAACTTCATAAGAGAAGTCAACGTGACCTGGTGTGTCGATAAGATTCAGCGTATAAGCTTTGCCATCCAGCTCATAATTCATTTGAATGGCGTGACTCTTAATCGTAATACCTCTTTCCCTTTCAAGGTCCATGTTGTCCAGGGTCTGCTCTTGAAGCTCTCTGTCCGAGATTGTTTGGGTAACCTCCAATAGTCGATCTGCCAGGGTACTTTTACCATGGTCGATGTGAGCTATAATGCAGAAATTCCGAATCTGATCCATCTCTCCTCCGAAGCTCGGCAAAGGTAGTTGAATAATTGTTCATTTTTTGCCCCATGATGCAACCTTTTTATAGGGTAATGCATCTAGTTGTTAGCGTACTTTTTGTACCAAAAAATGAAGACAAACAACAAAGGTGAATTAGGAATCCAACAAACTGGCAAATTTTATTCTGAATCGCCTACAAAGCCTCAATTACTGGGCATTTTTTGTTAATTTTGTTGTTCTGGTTTTGTGACGAATTGAACGAGTTAAAACCAGGCCAAAAGTTTAAATAGAATTACGATGATGAAACGACTTGGCTTACTAGCAATCACATTCTCTCTCCTGCTGTTAGGAGGCGTTTCAAACAAGGCGAATGCATCGCATGGTGCAGCATTTGAATTGACTTATGACCACCTCGGTGGATTGCAATACAGAATTTATGCATCATTCTACAGGGAATGTACTGGTATCAGTGCCCCTTCCAGTTTGACGGTATACTACACCTCTTCTTGTGCTCCACAAGGTAGTGTTACACTATCGCAAGTAGGTGGTACAGGTGTGACCGTTCCTGCAAAGTGTATTACCTCGTCAGTATGTACCCAAGAATGGAAGTATACCGGTGTTGTTACACTTCCCCAGGCTTGTCACGACTGGATGTTCTGGACTCAGACATGCTGTAGACCAGGGAACAATCAAAACATTACAGGGGGAGGTATGTATTGGGAAGCATTCCTAAACAACCTCGATTTCAATAACAACAACTCACCGAAGTTCAACAGTAATGTTGCGGTAAGAGACTTCTGTGTTGGAGCCAAAGCATTCTTCGATCAGTCCGTTACGGAAATTGATGGAGACTCCATATCGTATGCCCTTATTCCTGCAAGACAGAACAACTATCCCGGAGTTACGGTAACATACGTTAACCCTTACAGTGCTACCAATCAGATTCCTGTGGTAACACCTCCAGGATTGAAAATGAACAACCAAACAGGTGTGTTTGAGTTTACGCCCTCACAAACATTTACTGGGTCTTTCTGCTTCATGGTTGAGGAGTGGAGATGGGATACTACCATTGTGAATCCTGGTCTACCTACGCAGTACACCGTTATTGCCAGAAAGAAGATCGGGCACATCATGCGCGACCTTCGTGTAATCTTCGGCACCAACTGTACTGTTACACCGCCAATTCCTTACGGTGACCTTGATGCGCAACAGAATCCTATCTATGACGCATCCACTGGTTTCCCGGAAATCAGGCTAGACTGTGGAGTCGACACGTTCGATATCAACGTTCCTGCCGGTGCGGCATGTGGGTCGGTCAATCCGTTTGGTACAGACTGGAAGATCATATCGGCAACAACTGGACTTGCTGTAGGGCCATTCATTGGTGCCAATACCAACTGTTTGAACGGTGTGTCGAACAGAATTACTATGAAACTTCTTGCTGGTCTTGGTGCTGGCAACTACTACATCATCCTGAAGAAAGGAAATGACCTCAATACCATTGTTTCTGATTGTGGAATTGAGCGGCCTGAATTTGTGGATACCTTGATTCTTAAGGTAAGTGGTAAGGCGCAGTCACCATTGACTGATCAGTCTATCTGCTTCCCAACGCAGGGATATCCAACATTGCAGCTTCAGAATGGTTCTGCCGGTATCACCTGGTTCTTTAATGGAACTGCATTACCGGATACAGGTTTAGCGATCATCGCTGACTCAACAGGAGCGTACTCTGCTACATGGAACTACCAGGGATGTCCTGGATCTGATACGGTCAACATTGCGATCAATATGGACCCTGACCCAGATCTGCCAGACGTAGCCATATGTACTGGATCACCATTCCCTAAAGTTGGATCAGGTGTGCCAAATGCGGCAGTGTATTCTTGGACATATAACGGCATTCCATTCGGTGGCAATAACGACAGTGTTCAATTGGTCGGTCCGGGTACTTACATACTCAACGTAACTGATCAGAACGGTTGTGCTGCTGCCGACACGTTTACATTAACGGTTAATCCTGATCTACAAATTCAGATCGGTGCAACAAGCGATTCAATCTGTAGTACAGACCAAGCTGCACTTGTAAGCCTTCTTACAGGCGTGCCTGGTGCTACTGATTATGCCTGGACGGTGAATGGCTCAGCTATTTCGATCAATGCTCCGGGAGTTAATTTTGCTGGTTCAGGTTCTGGACTGTACATTCTTACGGTAACTACTGATCCGAACTGTACGGGTACGGATTCCATTTGGCTGCATGTTGATCAAGTGCTTCCTGCTCCGGATGTTACGTGTGGTGTTAAGGATGAAGCTACAGTTACATTTAGCTGGGATCCAATCCCAGGAGCTACGGGTTACCTGGTTAGCTTGGATGGTGGGGCTACCTGGATTCCTTCAAGTGGAACTACTTCGCATGATGCCGATATCAATATTCAGACCGTTATGGTTAAAGCAACTTCAGATACGAAATGTCCTGAAGGATTGATTGCTGAGTCTGGAGAATGCTTCAACCCAATCATTGTTCCTAACGTAATTACACCAAGTGTTGTAGATGGTAAGAACGATGTACTTAGAATTCCATTCCTGGAACTGTATACTGAGAACAGTATCGTTATCTATGACAGATGGGGCAGAAAAGTCTATGAAGCCAATCCTTACAAGAACGATTGGGATGGTGGCGGCCATTCAGATGGCACATACTACTATATCCTGAATCTTAACGATGAGGACAACCAGGTATTCAAAGGAAATATTACGATCTTGAAGTAACTACATCTGGGTACATCAAGGCACAAACCCCGCCATTGGCGGGGTTTATTTTTATACATTTGTCACCCATTTTCTTAGGATATGAACGTAATAGAGCGCATAGAGCAGTCGGACAAGCCGCTATTCTCGTTTGAGATACTTCCTCCGCTTAAGGGGAGTAGCATTCAGGCGCTTTATGATAGTATTGATCCTCTTGTAGAGTTCAATCCGTCCTTTGTGAATGTTACTTACCATCGAGAAGAATACGTTTACAAAAAACGGGAAAAGGGATATCTGGAGAAGATTGCCATAAAAAAGCGACCGGGTACTGTTGGTATTTGTTCCGCCATCAGCACGAAGTACAAAATGGATGCCGTACCGCACCTGATCTGCGGTGGATTTACAAAAGAAGAAACGGAAAATGCCTTGATTGATTTGAACTTCCTTGGCATCAACAATGTGCTGGCGCTAAGAGGAGACCCCATCAAAACTGAAGCGCAATTTATTCCGGAAGAAGGCGGTAACAGGTATGCTGTAGAATTGGTGAAGCAGATCGTGGACATGAACAATGGTGTTTACCTGGACGATGAACTGGAAAATCCAGCACCTACTAATTTCTGTATAGGTGTTGCAGGATATCCTGAAAAGCATTTCGAGTCGCCCAACATGAGCACAGATCTTGAATTCCTTAAGGCCAAGATCGATGCAGGTGCACACTATATCGTTACCCAGCTTTTCTTTGACAACCAGCGGTATTTTGATTTCGTTGCTAAGTGCAGAGAAGTTGGCATTGACGTCCCGATTATTCCAGGAATCAAGCCAATTGCTACGCAACGCCATCTTCAATTCCTACCTAAGTTCTTCAATATTGATATTCCTGAAGATCTTGCGACAGCGGTAGCTAAATGCTCAGATAATGCGGCAGTAAAGCAAGTTGGAATTGAGTGGGCCATTCAGCAATCCAAGGAACTGGTTGACAATGGCGTTCCCGGTATTCACTACTATACAATGGGGAAATCTACGCAGGTGAAGCAGATTGCTGCTGCTGTGTTCTAAGCTGCGCCTGAACGTACTTTCCAAGCACATCAAATTCAACATTCACATGCTCGCCAGTTGATATCTGGTGTAGGTTTGTATGTTCCCATGTGTAAGGGATGACTGAGATCTTGACCCAATCCTTACCGCAATCAGCAACTGTTAGGCTAATACCGTTAACAGAAATGGATCCCTTTTCTACTATAAGCCCACTGTGTTGATCTGAGAGTTTAAACCGCAACTCCCAGCTACCATCTACTTCATCTACACTTTCCAGAACAGCGGTAGCATCTACATGCCCTTGTACGATATGTCCGTCCAGGCGATCTCCCACTTTCGTGCATCTCTCCAGATTCAACTCATCACCTTCCTTCATATCGTTCAGATTTGACCTTAGTAAAGTTTCATGAATTGCGGTACACCGATGAACTTCTCCTTCAACTGCTTCAACAGTCAAACACACCCCATTGTGGGCAACAGATTGGTCAACTTTCAACTGGTCAGAAATACCAGACCTAACGTAAACGATGAGATTACCGCCTTCACGTTCAAGCTTTTCAACCTGACCCATCGCCTCAATTATACCAGTAAACACTAGGGAGCTGTTTTTTGATTGTTCAGCAAGGTAACTGTTCCTTTCAATGTGCGTGGAACAATTCCCACCAATCTGATCTCATTCACCTTGCAAATGTAGTAGTACGTTCCATCAGACAGCTGCTTACCATTCTTGGCATTCTTGCCATCCCATAGCACATCCGGATCTGTTGTTTTAAATACTTCCTGACCCCACCTGTTAAAGACAACCAGATCAATAGATTCTACATAACGATAAGGGAAGGGGATGAACAGATCGTTCTTGCCATCTCCGCCAGGAGTAAACACGTTCGGAAGTATATACTCCGGACAATTGTCGATACAAACTGTATCTACCAACACACTCTCATTTCCAAACGAATCAATAGCTGTTACATAATAGCACCCTGCAATAGATGTAGTCGGTCCATACGTATATGAAGTGTCTGTTCCGTTTGGAATTGTAGCCAGTAGGCTGAAGTCCTTACCCAACTGATCTATAGAATAGATCCGAAACTCTATCACATCATCTGCACAATAGTTATTCGGATTGGTCCAATGCAAAGTGTTGATCAGGTTCTCGCAATCAGGAGCCATCGTAACCACAGGAGCACACGGGGGTTCATTGTCTTCCGGTTCCCCACAAACCTCCTGAGAGTAGTTGATCAAGGGTGATATGATACCTGGGGCACTGTACGCACCTGTACTCCTAACCTTATAGCAATATGTCAACCCGTTGGCCAAAGATGAATCCGTGAACGTTTGCAATGCTGTTGTGCCAATCGAATCAAACTGCGATGTGGCCGGATTGAGTCTATAGACTGTATATTCCGAATTGGTCCATGGAACATTCTCGTTCCACGTAAGCGTAAGCTTGTTATCAGATGGAGCCAGCGACACAAAAATGGAGGATGCGATCGTTGAGCTTCCAACCAACTGTCTTCCATTCACACCCACGTGGAAAAGATCAATCCGATAAGTATAATCAGAAGACTGCGTGTCAAACAGAGAATCCTGATAGATCGTATCGTTAATGGACATCGTTGAATCTATTACTGCCAATCCCGTTCCGGTATTATTGGGCGAGCGCAGGATTACATATCTAAAATCCGGTCCTGGGAATGAAATGGTATCGTGCTCGGTAGGTTTCGACCAGGCCAGATACATTTCGCCCGCTGTTGCATGGGTAGTATCTACCGAAACGTTCGTAATGATTGGAACGTCTTTCTTCAGGATGGCACAGAATTCCACTGAGGCACAGCTCAAAGCCCCATCCGGGAACTTGGCTACCAATAGATAACAATACTGCTCCCCAGGAATTAGTCCAGCACCATTGTTATTGTCTACATAACTCGTATCACTAATGCTTGATGTTGTATGGATCAACTGATATCCGGTAGAAGCCGGCACTCCCGTTTCACACACTCCCGGAACGTACCCGGAAGAACCAATTCTTCTATAAATCAAAATATTGGTAGCGTTGGTACAGCTATACTGATCCCACCTTACACGAATCGCATTACCCTGAGGAATTGCAGCGGGGTTTAACGGTGGCGGACCTATTACCTTGATCAGCACACTTTCCAGGTCAGAGAGCACAGGATTGATAGAACCATCATCCTGGGCTTTAAAGTTAACCTGGTAATTCTGTTTTCTAACATGATCGCACTTCGTCTCCCAGTACAACTGTCCAGTAACATTAAAGCCATTGAAGGGAGGGGGAATAAATTGTGCCGGACTAATGCTAAGCACAAGTGGCCCTCCATTCGCAGTTAAGGTTACGTTCTGACCATCCGGATCTACAGCATTAATCAAAAGACTTAGTGTATCGCCTGCCTTCACACAAATAGGATTGATAGGGGCGATCTGAGGTGGATCGTGGTTACAAACACCCACTGTGATCTGCAAGTCTCGAAGAACAGACCCAATGTTAACCCCGTTCCTCCACTCTTCGATGAGAATCGCAATGTTGTACTCCCCTTGCATCTGCGGGGTGTTCCAGACAAAATCTCCTGTAATGCTGTTCAAAGAGATTTGATTCGCAGGTCCGGGCGATATCTGATCGGGATATTGGTATCCAATTATTGATGCTCCACCCGGGCCCTTGCAATCCACCAACCGGTAGGACAGACTATCCCCATCTACATCAAAGGCACCAGGATTATGGATGTATATTTTTCCAACGCAGGCATTATCTATTGGCGGATTCAGCAGTTGTGGTGAATTATTCAATCCGCTGTCCAATGCAAAAGGATTGATCTTTAACCAGCTTTCAATATAGAATGTGGTATTGACAGAATTCGGAATGTTAAGCACATTCGCATTTCTATTGGGGTCTTCTACACTGATTCTATAACTAGCCGCTCCCGGATACGTGTGTTCTGCTACATAAGTGTTCTTTTGAATGATACCACTTATGCTTGTAATGGATGTTCGACTAATGGTATCCAACGTACCATCACCCCACTTGATCTCAAGCTCCGGGCGATCAGCCGGACTGTTCGGGTCAGTGTAGGTAACGACCGTTACCTGATACTTTAGATTGTTAACATGCTTATAGGTGATCTCACCGGCCCTGTTGTGTGTTGCATACAAAGCCAGCTGGCTGGATAAGAATAATATAATCGCCAGTAATCGTTTCACCTTTCTAAACCAATAAAAATACGACTTTTTAAAGGATTTATTATGCCGTTAACCAAGGATATAGCGCCCATCCTGAATCGTTTGTTTTGTTACATTTAACGCTTCTAAAAACCGTCTGATATGAAGATTTCTGCAAAACGTTCTGCACCTGCCAACACTACTACTGTAAGATTGGTAACAGGTTATACGGGCAAAAGTTTGAATGGGTGCTCAAAAGATGAAAAAGCTTACGTAGCGAAATTGGCAAAAGACGAACCTGGCTCCATTGTTCTAAATAGGTATTCGCATCAATTGGTACTGGTAAAAACACCCCCCAAATCAGATGGGAATACGGGGTTGGAGAAAATCAGACAAGCTGCCAATGGGTTGATTCCAGCATTGAATCAATGGCAGGTTAAGCGACTAAGCGTTGATGGGTCTTCAGCATCGGAAGATCTTGTTTATGCCTTTTGCGAAGGATTGGCTTTAGGCAGCTACCAGTTTAACAAGTACTTCAACAAGCCAAAGGTTAACGCTACAACCCAGCTACAGGTAATTGGCTTACCCGCAAACCGATGTAAGGAATTGGAGAATGTTGTTGCTTCTACCTTCTTCGCAAGAGACCTTGTAAATGAACCCGTGCGGTTCCTCAACGCACCGCAGCTCAGTAGAGAAGTGAAGAAATCTGCGAAACGTGCCGGCTATAAGGTGGACGTCTTCAATAAAAGTAAGATAGAGGCACTTAAGATGGGTGGTCTATTAGCGGTAAACCAGGGAAGTATTGACCCACCCACTTTCACCATCATTGAATGGAAGCCAAAGAATAAAAAGAACACCAAACCAGTTGTGCTGGTAGGTAAGGGTGTTGTATACGATACCGGTGGTCTTGATATCAAGACCGGAGGTCACATGGCTAAAATGAAATGTGATATGGCTGGCGCTGCAGCGATGATTGGAACCATGCACGCTATTGCCACCAACAAAATACCACTTCACGTTATTGCACTTATTCCTGCAACAGATAACCGTCCGGGTAAGAATGCCTATGCCAGTGGCGACATTATTAAAATGCATGACGGCTCATTTGTAGAGGTAATCAATACGGATGCGGAAGGGCGGATGCTTCTGGCTGATGCACTGAGTTACGCGAAAAAATACAAACCTGAACTGGTAATTGATGCAGCCACACTTACCGGTGCAGCAGCACGTGCGCTTGGTCCAAAGTGTTGCGCTGCGATGGGTAATGCCGAAAAGGAACTACGTGATCTTGAAAAGGTAGGCATGGCAACCCACGAGCGAATTTCCATTATGCCATTCTGGGATGATTATAAGGACCTGCTAAAATCCGATATCGCAGACATCAAACACCTGTATCCCGGAGAAGCCGGAGCAATCACAGCTGGTAAATTTCTTGAGCACTTTACAGATTATCCATACATCCATCTTGATATAGCAGGACCGGCAATGCTGGACAGGGCAGACCATTACCGAACAACCGGAGGTACTGGATATGGTGTGCGATTATTGTATAACTACCTTAAGGAAAGAAGTCAGAAGAAATAATGGCCGATAAGAAAATACGTGTTGGTGTAAGCATTGGCGACCCGAATGGCGTGGGAATGGAAGTGGTCATTAAGACCTTCCAGGATCCGCGTTTGAGCGAAATGTGTACCCCTATCGTATATGGCTCCAAGCACATAGCGAGCTTTCATCGAAAGCAACTGGGCATCGAAGACTTTAGCTTTAATGGCGTTGTGGAATCATCCAAAGCGAACGCCAAGAAACCCAACATGGTAAATGTAATCGATGAGGCTTACAAGGTAGAGCTTGGCAAAGCCACCAATGCTGGCGGTGCCGCTGCGTTTGCATCGCTGGAGGCCGTGGTTGGTGATTTGAAAGAAGGTCTGGTAGATGTAGTGGTTACTGCACCGATCAACAAACAGAACATGCCACAGGAGGAGTTTCCCTTCAATGGTCATACAGGATACTTCGGTGAACAGTTCGAAGGCGAGCCCATAATGATTATGGCCACTGAGCGTGTCCGTGTGGCAGTCCTCACAGGTCATATCCCGGTGAAAGAAGTTGCCAAGCAAGTGAAGTATGATAACATCTATAAACACCTGGTGAACCTCAACAAAACACTGCAGCGAGATTTCAACATCGTGAAGCCAAAAATTGCTGTATTGGGCCTTAATCCACATGCAGGTGACAACGGGTTGATCGGGTCGGAGGAACAAGAGGAGATCATTCCGGCAATTCGTGAAGCGAAGAATGCTGGTATTGTGGCATTCGGTCCGTATGGAGCGGATGGCTTCTTCGGGTCTGGAGCTTACAAAGACTTTGATCTAACACTCGCCATGTACCACGATCAAGGATTGATTCCGTTCAAGAGCCTTGAGTTTAGCACAGGTGTCAATTTCACATCCGGTTTGGACATTGTTCGGACTAGTCCCGGGCATGGAACTGCCTATGATCTTGCCGGCAAAGGTGAGGCATCAGAAGCTTCTTTCCGGGAAGCGCTGTACATGGCCCTGGATGTACACCGAAACCGGCTTCGGTACGATGAGGCTACGGCTGATCCGTTAAAGATCAAACCCAAGCAGGACTAGGCTTCATTGCCATTATAATATTCATACATTTGCTGCCCTAATTTTTTGATGTTGAAAGCATTAAAGGAATATATCATCCCTTTTGCCGGACTCAGCAACGAGGTTCATGTATTTGAGTTCAAACCAGACAATACGTTTCTGGAAGCGAACGAAATAGAGGACCCTAGTGCTATGGCCGCCACGTTGGAAGTGGAAATGGACAAGAAGGAGAACATGATGGTATTCCGTTTCGATTTCAACGGCCACGCCACATTTGCATGTGACCGTTGTACGGATCCAGTAAGCATCCCCTTAGCTTTCAACAACCAATTGATCTTCAAATTTGGTGACGAAAGTCAGGGCACCGAGGACATTATCTACTTGCCTGATGAGGCCTATGAAATTGACCTTGTGCCTTATATCATCGACTTTCTAATCGTTAGCATTCCTGCCAGGATTGTGCATGAAGAAGGCGATTGTGACCCCGAAATGATCAAATTATTGGAAAAAATGGGTGAAAAACCCGAAGAAACTGATCCCAGATGGGATAAACTCGGTGATTTAAAATTGTAATTTTAACTTTGCAAAAAATTTAGCGATGGCACATCCAAAGCGAAAGACATCAAAGACGCGAAGAGATAAGAGACGGACACACTACAAGGCTGAAAAGCCTAATCTCGCTATCTGCCCAACTACAGGTGAACCTCATCTGTACCACCGTGCTTACTGGTATGACGGTAAGCTATACTACAAGGGGCAGGTTATTATGGAGAAATAGCCTGATCACTTAGCGATTCACGTTTGAGAATAGGTATCGACATCATGGGCGGGGATTACGCCCCTGCTACAACTGTAGAAGGGTCGGTACTAGCCTCCAAGGAATTAGCGGAAGATATTGAGCTCGTTCTTGTAGGAGATGAGGATCTCATCCGCAAAGAGCTTGATAAGCATGAACACGATCCTAATAGGTTCGACATTGTTCACACCTCTGAGGTAATCGAAATGGGCGAGCATCCAACGCGCGCCCTGTCAACCAAGAAAGATTCCAGCATTGCTGTAGGGTTTGGTCTGCTCCGCATGGGGAAGATGGACTCGTTCTGCAGTACAGGAAACACTGGCGCAATGTTGGTGGGCTCCATGTATTCGGTAAAATCGGTGCCCGGTGTAATCAGACCGTGTATCACTACGGCCATGCCCAATGAGAATGGATCTGTAACGATCATTCTTGACGTTGGGATCAATGCCGATTGCCGCCCTGATGTTCTTTACCAATTCGCATTATTGGGATCAATCTATGCAGAGCATGTTTACAAGATGGACACTCCACGGGTTGGGTTGTTGAACATCGGGGAGGAAGAAGAGAAGGGCAATATGCTAGCACAAGCCACCCACAAGATGATGAAGGACACATCAGATTTTAACTTCATTGGGAACGTGGAAGGGCGTGATATATTCAGTGATGAAGTTGATGTAATCGTTTGCGATGGGTTTACCGGAAATGTAATCCTAAAGCAGGCGGAGGCCTTCTATTCTTTGATCAAAAAGCGAGACAGATCAGACGATTTTTTCGATCAGTTTAATTATGAAAATTACGGGGGAACGCCTATTTTAGGCGTCAACTCCAATGTACTTATCGGCCATGGTATTTCTAGCTCAGAGGCGATTAAGAATATGTTGTTGCTGAGCAAAGAAGTTATCCAGGCTAACCTGACAGAGAAAATCAAGGAGGCGTTTAAATGAGTGGAATAAAAGCAGCGATTACGGGAGTCAGCGCATACCTTCCTGAAGATGTCCTAACCAATCAAGATCTTGAAAAAATGGTCGATACCACAGACGAGTGGATCACCTCAAGAACTGGAATCAAGGAAAGAAGAATTCTTAAAGGTGAAGGATTAGGAACCTCGGATCTTGCAGCGCCCGCTGTTCGGGACTTGCTGAAGAAAACGAACACTGCTGCGGAAGATGTGGAGTTGGTTATCTGTTGTACTGTTACTCCAGACCACGTGTTCCCTGCTACGGCCAACATTGTGTGCGATAAGGTGGGTATGACCAACGCCTTTGGTTACGACCTCAATGCCGCTTGTAGCGGATTCCTATACGGACTGGTAACCGGTTCGAAGTTTATTGAATCTGGGGCTTACAAGAAAGTTATGGTGATCGGTGCAGACAAGATGTCTGCGATCATTGATTACGAGGACCGGGCCACTTGTATCATTTTTGGTGATGGTGGTGGTGCAGTGATGCTGGAGCCATCTGAAGATGGTACTGGAGTAATTGATTCGGTTCTGGATAGTGATGGGTCAGGTCGCCATCATTTGCATCAGAAGGCTGGTGGATCGGTGAAGCCTCCTTCCCATGAAACGATTGACGCGAGAGAACACTACGTATATCAAGAAGGTCAGGCAGTCTTCAAGTTTGCGGTAACGAAGATGGCTGACGCCTCTGAGGAGGTATTGAAAAGAAATAACATGACTGGTGACGATGTAGCATGGCTCGTTCCTCACCAGGCGAACAAAAGAATCATTGATGCTACTGCAAACCGGATCGATCTGCCGGAAGAACGCGTGATGCTCAACATTCACAAATATGGCAATACAACCAATGGAACTATCCCTCTTTGTTTATGGGAATGGGAAAACAGGTTGAAGAAAGGAGACAACCTCGTGCTTGCTGCCTTTGGCGGTGGCTTCACGTGGGGTGCCGTGTATGTGAAGTGGAGCTACGATGGCGGTAGCAATTAATTTTTACCTTTATTCCCCTTAAACAGATTTAGGTATGAAATTGACCGAAATCCAAGACTTAATCAAGTTTGTAGCGAAGGCTGGTGTGACGGAAGTGGAATTGGAATCAAATGATTTCAAGATCACCATCAAGACGGACCCATCGCTGAAGAAGAGAAGAAGCAGAACCCCTGGTAAGGAGGAAATTGAGGCGCTCGTTCAACCCGTTGTTCAGCCTGTTGTTCAGGCACAGCCGGTTGTGCAACAAGCCGCACCTCAACCGGTGGCACAACCTGCTCCGCAACCAGCAGCACAACCTGCCGCTCAGCCAGCAGCTGAAGCACCTGCAGCTGATGCTGGCGCTGGTGATGAATCAAATTACATCACTGTTAAATCACCAATGATTGGAACTTTCTATCGTAAGCCTTCACCAGACAAAGATGTCTTCGTGAACGTAGGTGACGAAGTAAAAGAAGGTGACGTTCTTTGTGTGATTGAGGCGATGAAGCTGTTTAACGAGATCGAAGCTGAGATTTCTGGAAAGATCGTTAAGGTGTTGGTTGAAGACAATGCCCCTGTTGAATACGATCAGCCGTTGTTCCTGGTAGATCCATCTTAAGGAGTTTCCTATGTTCAAGAAGATCCTGATTGCCAACAGAGGGGAAATCGCACTACGCGTTATCCGTACCTGCAAAGAGATGGGCATCAAAACCGTTGCTGTATACTCAACGGCTGATGCGGATAGTCTGCACGTTAGATTCGCGGATGAAGCAGTATGTATTGGCCCTGCTCCAAGTAGTGAATCCTATTTGAAGATCAGTAACATCATTGCTGCATGTGAGATCACGAATTCTGATGCCGTGCATCCTGGTTATGGTTTCTTATCAGAGAACGCCAAATTTTCCAAGGTCTGCCAGGAGCATGATATCAAGTTCATTGGTGCATCCCCGGAAATGATCGAAGGAATGGGTGACAAAGCCTCAGCGAAGTCTACGATGTTGAAAGCTGGCGTGCCTTGTGTGCCTGGATCAGAAGGTATTCTTGAAGATTTCGATGAGGCTAAGAAGGTTGCAAAGAAGATTAAGTATCCAATCATGTTGAAAGCTACCGCTGGTGGTGGTGGAAAAGGTATGCGTGTTGTTTGGTCTGAAGATGAATTGCAGGACGCCTGGGATTCAGCAAGACAAGAATCCGCTGCCGCTTTCGGTAATGATGGAATGTACATGGAGAAGTTCATTGAAGAACCTCGCCACATCGAAATCCAAATTGCTGGAGACCAGTACGGAGGTGCTTGTCACCTTTCTGAAAGAGATTGCTCTATTCAGAGAAGGCATCAGAAACTGGTAGAAGAAACTCCATCTCCTTTCATGACTGCTGCCCTTCGAAAGAAAATGGGTGCCGCGGCTATTAAAGCTGCAAAAGCTGTGAAATACGAAGGTGTTGGAACAGTAGAATTTCTTGTTGACAAGAACAGAGATTTCTACTTCATGGAAATGAACACAAGGATTCAGGTTGAGCACACTATTACTGAGGAAGTAATCAACTACGACCTTGTAAAAGAGCAGATTAAATTGGCTGCTGGCGAGAAGATCAGCGGTAAGAATTACGAGCCCGCACTGCATGCAATCCAATGCAGGATCAATGCTGAAGATCCCGAAAAGAACTGGATGCCCAGTCCTGGCGCGATCACAACATACCACCAACCTGGTGGTCATGGTATCAGATTAGATACACATGTTTATGCGGGTTACTCTATTCCTCCTCACTATGACTCCATGATCTCGAAACTGATCACTGTAGCGCAAACACGGGAAGAGGCCATCACAAAGATGGAAAGGGCTTTGGAAGAGTACATTATTGAAGGTGTGAAGACTACCATTCCTTTCCATTCAAAACTGATGAAGAACGAAGAGTTCCGTAAAGGAAAGTACACCACTAAGTTCCTGGAAGATTTCGAAATCTAGCGTCCAAGTTTCGTTAGGACTTCACGCAAAGCATCTGTATCGAATTTAGCCTGAGCAGCAAGTTCATTGGGTTTACCATGCATCATAAATTGATCTGGTATACCAAGGTTCACAACCTCTCCGGTATAACCACTTGTTTGCGCAAATGCCTTGACTGTTTCCCCAACACCACCTTCAACTGCACCATCTTCGATCGTAATCACGGCTTCATAACAGTTAAAGATATGCTGCAACAGGTCTTTGTCAATAGGTTTGGCAAAACGTAGATCGTACCACCCGAAATCCAATTCGTTCTGGTCAAGCAGTTGATCTGCAAACTTGCCAGCGGCCCCTACCGAAACAACTGCTACCTTTCCTTCTTCCCTCATACATCTACCGCTGCCCGTTGCAATATCCATTTGAAGTCCTTCCGTGTGAATACTTGCCACACTACCCCGCGGATACCTGATAGCAACAGGGCCATCCACGGTTAGTGCATAATCCAACATCGCATGCAATTCGTGGTCATCCAGCGGTGCCAATACTTCGATATTCGGAACGGTTTTTAATATACTTAGATCGAATGCCCCATGGTGTGTTGCTCCATCCTCTCCAACAAGGCCTGCACGATCTATACAGAAAACAACGGGCAGGTTCTGTAGAGCAACATCATGAATCAATTGATCCATTGCGCGTTGAAGGAAAGACGAATAGATGACACAGAAAGGCTTCATCCCTTCAGCTGCCAACCCCGCTGAAAATGTTACAGCATGTTGCTCTGCAATACCTACATCAAATGTTCTTTCAGGGAAGCGGTTCTTCACTTCGTTCAAGCCACTCCCAGTAGTCATAGCCGGTGTTACCGTAACGATCTCAGAATGATGCTCCATCAATTCCAGTAGCTTCCTGCCAAACGCTTCCTGGTACTTTACCGTGTCTGTTTTCGAGCCCTGAACTTCGCCAGTAGATTTATGAAACAGCCCTGGTGCATGCCACCTCACCTGATCTCCATCTTCTGCAGGAGCGTAGCCTTTACCTTTAACTGTAAGACAGTGAAGTACCTTCGGGCCCTTGTGATTATCAAGTTTTTCAAGCGAAGTCAAAACCTTGTCCAGATCGTTACCGTCTATGGGTCCACTGTAAGCAAAGCCCAGTGATTCAAAAAGATTTTGCGGTTTCCCAATCCCATCAATGCTATTGAGGTATTCCTGTAATGCGCCCACATTGGGGTCGATAGACATCCTGTTGTCATTAAGAATGATCAACACGTCCAATTCAGATTCGCCCAATTGGTTAAGCCCTTCGAATGCCAAGCCTGCAGTGAGTCCGCCATCTCCTATAACAGCAATATGTTTCCTGTTGACATGGCCTTGAAGCGCGGCTGCCTGTGCCATGCCGTATATCGCAGAAAGCGATGTTGAAGAATGGCCTACACCAAATGTATCGTATTCGCTCTCCTTTCTTGAGGGAAAACCGCTGATCCCACCAAATTGCCTGAGCGATTCAAACGCCTCGTTCCTACCAGTAAGGATTTTGTGCGCATATGCCTGATGGCCTACGTCCCACACTATTCGATCTTCTGGTGTATTGAAATGGTAATGAAGCGCTACCACAATCTCCGTTGCGCCAAGGCTGGCACCCAGGTGTCCTCCTTTTCGAGAGACTACATCCACCATCCTGTCTCGCACAGCATGTACAACGTGCGAAAGCTCCTTCCTTGGGAGCTTACGCAAATCTGCAGGTGTATCTACAAGACCAGTGAATAGCTGATCAAATGGCTTCATATACCAAAGTTAATCCAATCCTAGTACTTCCAGGGCTTGGAAATAACGTTATTCCTCATCAACATATTGGACAAAGCAATCTTCAATCGCTTGAACAGATAGTACATTACAGGTACTATCACCAATGTGAGGAATGTTGCGAAGGTCAATCCAAAAATCACCGTCCAGGACATAGGCCCCCAGAAGATAACATTGTCTCCACCTACGTAGATCATTGGATCAAGATCAGTAAGTAACGAGATGAAATCAATATTCAATCCAACCGCCAGCGGCACCAAACCCAGTACGGTTGTAATTGCAGTGAGCAATACCGGTCGTAATCTGGTCTTTCCACCTTGCACAATACTGTCTTTGATCTGATCAACAGAAAGGCGTTGATCTTCCCCAAGGTTCAATTCTTCGGTCTTTCTATCCTGAATCAAGTTGGTATAATCGATCAGTACAATGGCATTGTTCACCACAATTCCTGCGAGGGAGATCAAACCAATCATGGTCATCATAATTACGAACTCCATCTGGAAAATCACCAGACCAAACAGCACACCAATCATACTAAGCATTACCGTTCCGAGGATAATCACTGGTGTAGAGATCGAATTAAACTGAGCCACAATGATCAATAGAATCAATCCAACTGCCATTAGAAGTGCGGTTCCCAGGAATGACATTTCTTTGGCTTGCTCTTCCTGCTGACCGGTGAAACTCATGGTCATGTTATTCGGAAGTTCATAGTCTTTCATGGCCGTCTTGATCTCATTCACAACCTCAGTAGGGTTATAGTCTGCCAGCACATTTGACTGAACCGTAATCACCCTCTTCAGGTTCTTCCGTTTCACGGCACTGAACGTTGAAGATTTATCACTTTTCGCAACTGATGAAATAGGTACCTGATAGATCCGTCCATTCGACTGGTTTCGGAAAGTAATCTTCTGGTTCAATAACGATTGCTCATTGTACCTATAAGCATCGTTGAACCGCAGCACGATGTCATAATCGTCTTCACCATCTTTATAAGTTGAAACCTCCTTACCAAAAAGCGATGTACGGATGTTGCCTCCAATCTGGCCTGTACTTAGACCAAGTCTTCTTGCTTTCACCCTGTCGATAACAATCGGCATTTCGGGCTTGCCTTGCTCCACATCGAGTTTCAATTCTTCAATACCCCCAATGTTCTTGCTTTCGATAAACTTTTTGATGTTATCGGACTCTTCCATCAGCGCGAAGTAGTCATCACCAGTGATCTCAATATTGATTGGCTTTCCTTGTGGAGGGCCAGCAGCATCCTTATCTACTGTAACCCGCACCCCAGGAATACCTTCTTCCTTGATTCGCTTACGAATATCCTTCAGCACCTCATTGGTCATTATACCGCGCCTGTCCTGAAATTTCACAAAGGTGACCTGGATCCTACCTTTTTCCGGTGTGCTTCCCATACTAACGGTTCCAGCACCCGGGTCACTAGTCCCTTGGCCCACCTGACTGATCACGGACTCGATCAAGTAGTTGTTATCAGTTTTATAATGGTTCGGATCATAAGTCGCATTAACCATTTCTACCGCTTCACCCATGTCGCGGTACTTCGGATCATTGACCACCTCTGCAACTATCTTCTCCAACTTACGTGTTGCGGCATCGGTTTCATCGATGTCTGTTCCAATCGGCATTTCAATGAACACGTTTACATAACGCGGCATGTTCTCTGGGAAGAACAACACCTTAGGTGTTGCTACGCCAAACACGATGAACGAAAGAAACAGTAATCCAATAGTTCCGAACAGGAACCCGAGAGGTCGCTTCCCCTTCAACGCAAAGGAAAGCACCTTCGTGTAGAAATTCTCCAATCTTACCATGAATCCTTCCTGGAACTTTTTCGCGGCAGGCGCCAGTACAAACTTGTTAATGATGGCCATCAACGCAAGTCCGATAAGTAGGTTGCCAAAGCCCATACCTCCCATCACGTCCATCAACAATCCAAATGCTATCATAGATGAAATGATCACCCAGAACCTTCTGGACTTCATACTGGACTCCTCGATCTTCATAAACAGCGAAGTCAACACAGGATTAACCACCAATGCAACGAACAAGGATGACCCCAATACGATGATCAGTGTCATCGGAAGCAATCCCATAAACTCACCCATCAATCCCGGCCAAAACATCAATGGAAGGAATGCTCCAAGAGTAGTTGCGGTGGACGCAATAATTGGCCATGCCACTTCCCCTACCGCCTTCTTGGCCGCTACAATGCCATTGTATCCTTCGTCCATCCATCGGTAGACATTCTCTACTACCACAATACCGTTATCCACTAGCATTCCCAGTGCCAATACCATAGAGAACAACACCATCATATTAAGGGTTACCCCCATCGCAGACAGCAGCATGAAAGCCATGAACATAGAAAGCGGAATGGCGACACCCACGAACAAGGCGTTCCTCAATCCAAGGAAGAACAGGAGGACACCAATTACCAGCAACATACCAAAGATGATGCTGTTCTCCAGCTCACTTACCTGAACCCTGGTCTGATCTGATTGGTCACCTGTAATGGTAATCGTTAGGTTGTTAGGCAAATAATCTTTCTTGGCATTCTTTATCACCTCATTGATCTGATCGGAAGCATTGATCAGGTTCTCTCCTCCTCTCTTGATCACGTCAAGCATCACCACTTTGCTACCAAACTCCCTCGCATAACTTTCCGGGTCCTCCCCTTCAAATTCCACCTCAGCAATATCCTTGAGGTATACCACCTTCTGGTTTTCGGCCTTGACAACAAGGTTTCGCAGATCATCCAGGCTTTCGAATTCACCGATTACCCTGACATTCCTTCGGAAACCATCAACGAGCAGATCACCACCCGACATGGTCATGTTCTCATTCTGGATAGCATTTTCAACATCAAAGAAACTGATCTCCAAAGGCTCCATCTTCAACACGTCTACCAATACCTTGACCTCTTTATCGGGTATCCCTCTGATATCAACTTTAGATACCTCGGGGATATCTTCGATCTCATCCTCGAGCAGCTCGGCATACTCCTTCAGTTGATCTAATGTGTAGTCTCCGGATAGGTTGATGTTCATCACAGGCATCAACTCTGCGAAATTCATCTCAAACACATTTGGTTCCGCGGGAAGGTCGCGGGGAAAATCTTTATTCCCCATGGCTTTATCCACCGCATCCTTTACTTCACGTAACGCCTCTTCTGGTGTTACAGAGAAGTCAAATTTCACTTGAATAGTAGAGTAACCCTGAACCGATGTGGAAAGGATCTTGTCTACGCCAGTGATGGTGTTGATCTCTTTCTCAATAGGTCTTGTTATGAGTTTTTCAATATCAAGGGCAGAGTTTCCAGGGTAGGGTGTTCCTACATAAATCTCTGGGGTCACCACCTCTGGGAAGGCCTCCTTAGGCATTCCCACATAGGATCCAATACCTCCAATCAGGATGATGAACAGGATCACAAAGACCGTAGTCCTGTTATCAACCGACCAACTGGAGAGCCGGAATTCCTTGTCTGTCTTCTTAGCCATCTCCAGTTATGATTTGATCTTGATGTATTCTCCGTCTGTTACGCTTCTGGCTCCAACCGTAATTAGCTTTTCATCACCAGTCAGTCCGCTTAGTACAAGCGTGCCCAGCTCGTTCGATTTGCCTACCTCCAGGTAAACCTTCTTGGCTACAAGCTCTCCCTCTTTTTTGGCCACAACGTACACGTAGGATTTACCTTCGGTATCCTGCATCACAGCACTTGAAGGAATCACGAACTCGCTCTCTTTCTCAAAGTCAACCACCTTCATAGTGGCCAGAAGGTTTGGCTTTAGCAAACCGTTCTTATTGTTGAGATTGACCAGAACTTTGAATGTTCTGTTACCCGGATCGATGAAGTTTCCTGCATATGCTACGGTGGTATCCACCGCGTAATCGATGGAAGGGAACTCTACGGATACCTTCGATCCTTTCTCGATGACACCTACATACTCTTCACTAACCTCGGTCTCGATGTACACCTGGTTCGTATTGACCAGTCTAAGTACAGGCGCCATTGGATTGCCTGCTCCGCCAACTTTGGCAAAGATCTCATCTACAATCCCATCGTGTGGTGCCCGGACAATGCCCATAGCCATCTGTGCTTCCAATGCTTTCAAACTGCTTTGTAAGGATTCAAATCTGTTCTTTGCCTGCAGGTACTCAACCTCAGATCCGATCTTGTCTTCCTCCCAAAGCTTCTTCTGTCGCTCGTAAAGGTCTTTGGCCAGCTCAAGAGATCCCTGGACTTCTTTCTTTTGGTTTGCTACAACATCCATGTTCAGCGTGATTAACGTCTGACCCGCTGCTACCTTCTGGCCTTCTCTTACCATGATGGCACGAACGCGACCTCCGGCTTCCGGATAGACTTCTACCACCTTGTCGGCCTCTACCACACCATGTACTTCAAACTGATGAGTAAAGGTCTTCTTGCTAAGTGGCATCACATTGACATTAATGTACCTGCGCTCAATGGACGTGTCCATCATCGCAATTTGTTGCTCGAGCTTCTCAATTTGAGAAGCAACATCTGCCTTCACACCTATAAGGGAATCCCTCTTACTTTTAAGTGTAGCAAGGTCTGATTCCGGGGCACCACATCCTACAAGTGTGGCTGCCGCGATAACGAGAATTAGTAAGCGATCGTTTCTCATTATTCTGATTTTAGTATTTGTTCAATGCTTTTTTAAGACTAACCTGGGCGTTGATCAGCTCCATCATGGCTCCGAAATAACTCGCCTGCGCGGTTAGATATTGATTGGTCATCTGACTCACCTCCATACTTGAAGCTGAGCCTAGTTTCCTTTTTTTCATGGTTTCATCAAGGATGCGCTTGGCAAACTTCATGTTGGTTTGCTGCAGTTCGAACTGTCGCAAACTGGAAGACACCTCAATTTGTGCTTGTGTGGCTTGCAACTTAAGACTGGAAGACAAACTTGCGAGATCATTCTTGCTTTTCTCTACCTCCAAAGACGATTGTTTGATCTTGGCTGTTTGTCCAAAACTGTCGAAGATGGGCAGCTTCAAACTCAAACCCCAAACCGTTGTAGGGTACCAGGTATCAAAAGCCAGGTCGTTGTTGAAAGAGTTCTGAGAATGGTTCAGAAATGCTCCAAGTGAAGGAAGACGAACAAACTTGTCGCGCTTCAACGCCTTCTCCAACAATTCACTTTGGGTTTGCGCTAGCTTGAAATCTATGTGCGACTCCGATTTGAAATCTTCATCGACCATTGGTTTAATAGCGTCCAATTGGATGGCCGCGTCCAGTTTATCCGTGAGTTCGATCTTACTGGAAACATCCAATCCCATCTGAAACTTGAGCAACATCCTGGCCAACTCCACCTGTTTCTGAGCGTTCACCTTTCTGTTCTCCACATCATTGGATGAAATGGCCAGCTGCTCCACATCAGTTTGGGAAACAAGCCCCGCAGCATTCATCTTCTTCATTTCCTCCACAAGTGCTGTCATTGTCTTGCTACTCTCCTCCAACAGTCTCGCGCTTTCTTCTGCAATCAACACCGTGAAATATGAGCTTTCGATCATGCCTTTGATCTCTGTTTCCGTTTTAGCTGCACCATGATCTGAGAGTTGCTGATAGATCTTTGCTGTTTGCAGACCCACGATATACGAACCATCGAAGATCAATTGCGACACTGATAGTCCAGCCGACAGACTATAGTCTGTTCCAAAGCGCAACGGAACTAAAAGTCCCGGAGGTGCGCTGGGGTCAAATGCGTTGGCTGGAGCCACCTGAGTTGGAATGTCAATAAAGTTCTGGAAACTTGCATCCCCAGAAATTCTTGGAAGACCAATAGCTGTGGTCTCCCACACCTTTTTCTTGGCAATCTCCTTGTCAAGCTGTGCATTTTTTGTTGCCGCATTGTTTGTAATGGCATACTGTTGTGCTGAAGACAACGAGTATGACTGAGCGTTCGCTTGAACAACAAGCAGACTGGCAAAGGCGATGAGTAATGCTCTTGTCATAATTGAATGTTTTCGCTCTTGAGTTTAGCTTTCAGATAATCGATTCCTTTTCTGGTTGCGATGCCTCGAATGTGGTACCGCATCCACTCCATGTGGACTTCTGCCAATTGATATTCCTGACTTGGGAATACTGCTGAATCCAACACCACATCAATCTTGGCCACATACAACCTGGCTATAACATCTGCGTTGAGGTTGCTTCTGTAATAGCCTTGCTTCATTCCACGTTCCAGGTTGTTCAATGTGCATGAATAGATGAAGTTCTGTTTGTGCTTTTCCATCAGCGACCATACATCAGGATAGTACTTCTGCATGTCAAACAACACAGCAGGATGAATGTTCCCGAGTTGCTCCGAAACGAATTTGGTGATCCCGATAATCTCATCAATCGCATTGTCGTTCTCCGTGAGAATATTTGAAACCATCTGCTCCTCGCACCTCAAATACTCAGAGAACACCTGATGAACCAGATCGTTCTTGTCCTTGACGTATTTGTAAAGGGTTTTCTTGGACATACCCAGTTCCTTGGCAACATCATCCATGTTGACGCTACGGATACCGAGTCGCATGAACAGCTGCGCAGATTGCGCAAGTATATTGGCGTGGCGATCGTCCATGGAGACAAACGTATACATTTTTTACACACAGGAAACATTTTAATCCCTGTTTTGTTTCCTGTGGGACAACCGTTTCCTTTTCGATATCGCTACAATTTCTCCGGAAACGCAATTCTGCTGGGAATTTCAATGATAGTTCGCCAGAAATGATTTTTTTTGTTCGAAATATTAAACGCCATGTATTTGTCGGTAAAAGAAGCGCTTGCAGGCGCGCAAATTGATCAGGAGGTAACTGTAAAAGGATGGGTGAGAGCATTCCGTCAGAATCGCTTCCTTATGATCAATGATGGTTCAACCATTCACAACATCCAATGTGTAGTTGAAGAGGGGACAAATATTGATGGCGTATCTATTGCTGCTGCTGTTGAAGTAACAGGAAAGCTAGTTGCTTCTCAGGGAGCCGGGCAATCGGTTGAGATTCAGGTAACAGGCGTTGAAGTTGCAGGTGTGGCCAACCCTGATGACATTCAATCTACGATCCTTCAACCCAAGCGACATTCACTGGAATTACTGCGAGAGCAGGCGCATCTCCGTTTCCGTACAAATACATTTGGTGCAGTATTCCGTTTGCGACACGCGATGACCTTTGGCATCCACAAGTTCTTTAACGATAGAGGTTTTTACAGCCTGCACAGTCCGATCATCACGGGGTCTGATGCAGAGGGTGCGGGTGAAATGTTCCGTGTAACAACACTTGACCCAAAGAACCCACCAACAACCGAGGATGGCGCGGTGGATTACGCGGAGGACTTTTTTGGAAAAGAAACCAACCTTACGGTATCAGGCCAGCTTGAAGCAGAGCTTGGTGCTTTGGCGCTAGGAAAAGTATATACGTTCGGACCTACGTTCCGCGCAGAGAATTCAAATACCTCCAGGCATGCAGCTGAATTCTGGATGATAGAACCCGAGGTAGCATTTGCCGACATCCACGACAACATGGACCTGGCTGAAGAAATGCTTCAATACTTGTGCGGATATGCGTTGAAGCATTGTGCAGATGACATTGCCTTCCTTAACGACCGTTTAGCGAAAGAAGAGCAATCCAAACCGCAAAATGAGCGAGCTGAACTTTCTCTTATCGAGCGCCTTGAACTTGCACGTGATGTGAAATATGAACGGATCACATATACAGAGGCGATAGATATTCTTCAACAATCGAAGCCTTTCAAGAAAGGTAAATTCAAATATCCTGTTGAATGGGGATCCGATCTACAAAGCGAACACGAACGGTTCCTGGTAGAAAAACATTTCAAGAAACCCGTGATCATCACTGGTTATCCGAAGTCATTCAAAGCCTTCTACATGAGAGACAACGATGATGGAAAAACAGTGGCTGCCATGGATATTCTTTTTCCAGGAATAGGTGAAATCATTGGTGGCTCGCAACGTGAAGAACGGCTGGAAGTGCTTCAACAGAAGATCAAGGATTTCGATATCCCTGAAGAGTCTGTGTGGTGGTATCTCGAGACAAGAAAGTTTGGAACCGCACCTCACAGTGGTTATGGTCTGGGATTTGAAAGAATGGTAATGTATGTGACCGGAATGTCGAATATCAGAGATGTAATTCCATTCCCAAGAACACCGAAAAACGCTGAATTCTAAAAACTGTTAAAACGGAAACCTTTTTGATAACTTAAGGTAGAATTGAGTTAGCTATGCTTAAGCAGTCGTTACAACATAAATTGTTACAGAAGCTGTCTCCCCAGCAGATTCAGCTGATGAAGCTATTACAGCTTCCAACGGTTGCATTGGAGCAAAGAATCAAGGAAGAACTGGAGGCCAACCCTGCCTTGGACGAAGGCAAAGAGGAATTTTCCTCTGATGATGCGGACAGTTCTGATCTTGAAGGGCAAGAGTTATCTGAAGCGGAGCAGGATTTCGACATCAGTGAGTACATGGATGATGACGATACGCCTGACTACAAGTACCAAAGTTCAAATGCCAGTAAAGACGATGAGGAAAAGACCATTCCATTGAGTGTTGGAATGACCTTTCACGAAAAGTTGGAGCAACAATTGGGGATGAGAGTACTGGACGATAGCTGCCGTGCTATAGCCCTTCACTTAATTGGTAGTTTGGATGAAGCCGGGTATTTGCGGAGAGAAATTTCGGCCATTGTAGATGACCTTGCTTTTACACAGAACATTTCAACGAATGAGGAAAAGGTGCTGGAAATGCTGGCACTTATTCAGGAATTCGATCCACCCGGAGTGGCTTGCAGAGACCTTAGGGAATGCCTGTTATTGCAGATAGAACGGAAGGAACCCGAGAACCTTGCGGAAAGCTTCGTTCTGGCAAATGCCAAGATGGTGCTGGAAGATTTCTTCGAAGAGTTTACCAAAAAGCACTACGACAAGATCTTGAAGAAGACGGATCTGGAGGAGGATGATCTGAAAGATGTTTTGGCTGAGATTCTCAGGCTCAATCCAAAGCCGGGCAACTCGATGAGTGATTCTACAAAAGTGGTTCAACACATCGTTCCGGATTTCTTACTTGCCATTGACGATGGAGAACTTCGGTTGAGCATTAATGGACGAAATGCTCCAGAATTAAAAGTCAACAAGACTTATGCGGAAATGCTTAATGCATTCCAGGAGCAAAAGGGAAAGGCGGATAAGTCGCAGAAAGAGGCCATCACATTCGTGAAACAAAAGCTGGACTCCGCTAAATGGTTCATTGATGCGATCCGGCAAAGAGAGAATACGTTGGTGGGAACCATGCAGGCAATCATGGAGTACCAGAAAGAGTATTTCCTGGAGGGAGATGAAACCAAGCTAAAGCCAATGATCCTTAAGGATATTGCTGAGAAGGTGAACCTCGATATCTCTACCATCTCAAGGGTGGTGAACAGTAAATATGTACAGACGCCATACGGAACCTTCCTGCTAAAAACCTTCTTCTCTGAATCATTAAGTACCGATTCTGGTGAGGAAGTGTCTACAAGAGAAGTGAAAAAGATACTACAGGAAGCCATTGATGCGGAAGAGAAGAAGAAGCCTTTAACAGACGATAAACTTTCGGCTTTGCTCAAAGAGAAAGGTTACAATATTGCCCGAAGAACAGTTGCCAAGTACAGGGAACAACTCAATATCCCGGTTGCCAGATTACGGAAGGAACTATAGATGAAGACCATCGCGAAAATCGCTTCGGTATTGTTTCATCCGTTGCTCATGCCGTGTTACCTGCTCATTCTAATTTTCAGCAGCTATACGTATATCAACTTCGGATTTGCACGTGAAGCCAAAGTTTACCTGGTATTGTATGTGTTTTTATACCTCTTTCTAACACCAGGGTTTGTTTCGCTAATAATGATGCGCTACAAGTACATTGAATCCCTGTCGCTGAAAACCAGAAGAGAACGCTTCTACCCCTATCTGGTCACCATCATCATGATGGGTATTGTGCTCTATTCATTCAGCCAAAGGCCCATTCCACATGCCATATTCCTGTTTTTCATTGGAGCACTCACATCGCTGATAACCTTGTTCGTGATCAACTTCTTCTGGAAGGTAAGTGCACACATGGCAGGTATTGGCGGACTTATTGGGGCACTTATTGCTTTGCAGCTGCGGCTCAACACAGACCTTTCCGGTTACATCATCCTGGCCATTATTGTTGCGGGATTGATTGGCTCCGCCAGATTAGTGCTTGATGCACACAAACCAGCCCAACTTTTGATTGGGCTGTTCGTGGGATTACTCCCCCAGATATATATTGTCTTGTTCTAGTTGATTCCGAGCTTCTTCTTCATCTCCTTAGAGAGTGCATCCTTGTGAAGCATGATGCTAATGGTCTTGTAGCTGAAATATGATTCACTTGCGAAGAAGTAACCATCGCAATCGTTACCTTTTGTACCCCAGCTGTTCTTGATCATGTAATACTTCTTGCCTTTTTGATCCTTAACAATGCCCGTGCAATGCATACCATGGTCATCGGTCGTTTCGAAATTATCGAACGCCTTTTGTCTCATTTCCTGCGTGATCTCCTTCTCTTCACAAGGCTCATCAAAAGCGTTGCCTTCTTTCTTTGCACCAGCATCAGAAAAGTGTTTGTTGTCCTTCCCTCTCTTCTTGATCAAATCTTCATTCTTAGGTACAATGGCCAATCCATCGCGGAATGAAAAACCCTTTTCAGAAACATCTGCCGCCCAAGCAACAGAGTACTCATTCATTAATGCATCATCCATAATGCCAACCAACTCATTCAAAGGAACATTGTATACCTGTCCCCAGGCCCAGTTGTCCGGAACTTCCATGATGAACTTCTCATAGAACGGATGGTGAGTGAAAGAAGAGATGTACACGTAATCATCCATGTTCATCCCCAAGCTCTTCCAATAGCTCTGTGCTGTGTGTTTCTTACCATTATACTCAAACTCCGTTGGCAGTTCTCCCCAGTACGCATCAAGTATACCATCAACAGCTGCCTGCCAGCCTGTGGTGAGCCTTCGGCCTTTAATCAGTGCATCTACCGTAGATTTCAAAACCCTGTCAACCTCACCATGGTCATGCTTCTCACTGCCATAATTCAACCCTTTGTATGCTTCCTGTGGCACAATACCGTGCTTATTGATTACATGAGGGATGTCGTGAAAAGCTCCACCAGCTGAAAAATTGATGGTTCCATGCATGCGAACGTACTTTTCTGCCTTATCGGCATACGCATTACGCACAATGAACATTTCAGAAAGCTTATGCTTGCCTTTGCCCATCCTCATCAGTTCAGACTCTACGAAAGACAATGCTGAAAAACTCCAACAGGTACCTGACCTGCTTTGGTTCTGAACCTCATTTGCTTCGATGTCTTTTACAACGGTAAATAGATAGCCACCTTTCTTCTTATTTCTAAGCGTATCTGCCGCATAGGAAGACCCTACCAAAACGAGAAGACCAAGAAGGCCTGTGATCACTTTTTTCATAATAATTCTTGATAAAGGGTCCTAAAGTTAACCAAATCAGGACAATAAGATTTTTGGAATTATTTTCACCTTTATACCTATGAAGATCGGGCTATACTTCGGAACCTTCAACCCCATTCACGTGGGTCATTTGGTGATTGCCAATTACATGGCAGATTTCACAGATCTGGATAAGGTATGGCTGGTTGTGAGTCCTCAGAATCCCTTGAAGCAAAAGTCTTCAATGCTTAAAGATTACCACAGGTTGATGATGGCAAGAATTGCGACCGAGGAAAACATGAAGCTCCATATCAGCAATATTGAGTTTGATCTTCCACGTCCGTCTTATACGGCTGACACGCTGGCTTACCTCATTGATAAATATCCTGATGACGAATTCTGCCTTATCATGGGTGAGGACAATCTCAGGACCTTCCACAAGTGGAAGAACTACGAGCATATCCTAAAAACACATCAACTGTATGTGTACCCACGAAACCTCACTGAATCAGAAAAAAAAGAAGTGGAAGCGCATTCGGATGCAACCATAGAATTGCGGGAACATCACAACGTCAGGTTTTTTGATGAGGTACCGGTTATGCGTATATCCTCCAGCTTCATAAGACAAGCCATCAAGGATGGGAAAGATGTGAGGTATCTACTTTCTGATCCCGTCTATCAGTTCGTTACGGAAATGCACTTCTACAAGAAGTAGCTACTTGTTCCTTTTGTGGTGGGGATAGTTATGCCGTTTTTCGGCTGGCACCGTATCTATGGGTTCTGGTGGGTTCTCCATAATTACTTCAGGGAACTTCACCGTTTCATGTCCCTCAAAGTCCTTCGCCCAAACCTTATGGTTGTAAACGCAAACAGGAAGACAAGCTGAGCAATAATAATGGTCACGGAAGTAAGGAAAGCACTTCCCGGTGTCTACCATGTACCGATCATTTCCAAGGTGGTCTTTGCCTCCCTCCGGGCTGCGTTCCTCCGGAACTGCATCAGCAGGACAGTAGATTCTACAGGCCTTACACTTATCGCAAAAAGCTGCAATTCCAGCATCAATGGGTGCATCACAAGCGAGGTCAATAGATGTTGCAACACTTCCCATTCTAAACAAAGGGCCCAGTTCCGGATTGATAATGGAGCCGTGCCTTCCTAATTCGCCAAAACCTGCTTTCAGGCCGATAGGGATATGAAGCAGGTTGCTGTCTCCGATTGGATGCTCTATTTCACAGCTATATCCAATACTTCTTATATACCTGGCAAGTTTAATTACCACTTCGCCCAGCTCATGGTAAATCCTAACACATTCAACCGCAGCCTCCTTTGATGGAACTACCTGAAAATTCCGATACAGCATTCTCGAACCAACGGCAATTGCAAACTTCTCCTTGATCGTTCTGCCCTTGTAAATATCACTTGGTTCAATTTCACATATGCCCACAATGTCTGCCCCAAATTCTTTTGCTTTCTCTTTGATGTGCTCTGCTGCCTGCTGCGGGGAATCAAACACGCGCTTTGTGTCCGCAACCGGTCCATCGAAATTCGGAAACTGCTCATGGTAAATTTTATGTAGAATCTGATCTACTTCTGGAATAGGGTTTCGCCCCCCTACGCCCATATACCAATCATCCCAAGAAAAGGCAGGCGGTGATTTTGGTGCAGCGTCCACACCATAAATATAAGAATGCTAAGCTGGGACTGCTGCCAGAATAGATTCGAAGAGCGACTTTCCATCCATATTGCTCAACGCATCGTCAGCGGCTCGCTCCGGATGTGGCATCATGCCGAATACATTTCTTCCTGCATTACATACCCCGGCTATGTTATTGATAGAACCATTTGGATTTGCCTCTGGGGTGACATTCCCTTGTGCATCACAATAGCGGAAAATAACCTGGTTGTTGTCTTCGATCTCTTTGATTACATCATCAGGCGCAAAAAATCTACCCTCACCATGTGCAATTGGAATTTTGATCGCATGGTCTGGAACTGATTGAGTGATGAGTGTGTCATCGTTTCCCCTGATGAGGTGAACATTCTTGCAAATGAACTTCTGATTATTGTTGTGAAGCAACGTTCCCGGAACAAGGCCCGATTCGCAAAGAATCTGAAAACCATTGCAGATACCCATTACATATCCGCCATTCTTAGCGTGTGCAATTACCTCATCCATAATGGGTGAGAATCGTGCAATCGCCCCTGAACGTAGGTAGTCTCCGTAAGAAAAACCTCCTGGTAATACGATAAAGTCAGCACCTTGCAAATCCTTGTCTTTGTGCCAAAGATTCACTACTTCCTGTCCCATGATGGTCTCCAGAACATAGATCATATCATGATCGCAATTGGAGCCTGGAAATGTTACAACACCGAATTTCATCCGAACGAATTATGCAACAAAATTACACGTGCACATCACATGGCACAGTGAATTGGGAAAAAGAAATAAACAAAATCAGCCGATCAGTTGAAAAGCAATAATGAACCCCACCCATACGGTAACCAACATCTCGGGTAGCCATTTTCGATTGAAAGAGTTGAAGTATGTAGCACCTAGCGGGGCCAGCACAACTGAAGAGCTAACAATACAACCGTATACTGCCTGCAAACCAGCGGCAAAGGGTACTACTCCCACCAGAAGCCCAACAATAAGTAGCAAGTAGAAATTTCTTCTACGCATGGTTACTTTACCCATCGAGCTTCCCCAGCCAAGTACACCTATCAGGATGAGCACACCTGCAAGAATCAGATCTGTTTTGTTCCACTCCGAGTAGGTTCCATACAGGTGCTGTTGAAACTCGAATTGGAATGTGGAATCCATAATAAACACTGCAAACCACCAATAAATAACAGGAATCAACATGCCCAAGAGACTAAATATCAGGTCTTTCACTGCTATGGTGCGAATCACTACCAATGCGGTCCACAACACCAATACAATAAGAATGGAAGGTAGGTAAAGCAGCGCAGCGATTCCTGCCAGCAGAGCGGCATTGAAATCGTAGCGGTAAACATCGTGTTGATTGTAAATAGCAAAAATCTGTTGCCAGGCGGGAATCAAAAATGTGGAAGCAATCAAGGGTGCACTCAAAGAATGGGTGGCAGGAATAGTGGACCCGAACAGTATATAAAGCAACAACACCGTATTACTTCTTTCCTCAAATATTCCGGACACATTGTGTATGTGGTTGAGCCACAATCCTTGAGCAAACAGAAGTACGAGTCCAGCGATCTTCCAAACAACCTTGCTTCCTGGTAAGTCAACAGTTCGAAAACTGAAATACAACTTATTAGATGTCTCGGCATCCCAGTCTACCATCCAGAAAATCACCGCCAATACAAGCGCCACTATGTACCCAGTGGGAAGATTAGGACGGAATAACCTGAGAATGATCAATGCGAGATGTTTATGTTTTAACAAATTTATATTTACTTTTAACCGTTCTACAATTCTGACGTCATGACAGTAAATTCTTTACTAGCATCTCTCGAAAAAATATTTGTGTGGTCTTTTGAGAGCATTCTTGAACCATTGGGTGATGGTATGAACTGGGTGTTCATTGCTATAGGATTCATTGGAATGTTCGTATGGCTGAAGATGCAGGGCAGCTTCAACAAGGAAGCTGAGCGTACTGGCGGCATCAAGTAATTCAAGCAACTTATTTCTGGAAGCGCACTATTGCGTCATCTTAGGATGACGAATGAGTCTTTTGTAGGTGTTCACCATGCTGTGTTGTGAACACCTCATGAAGTACATCATGAAAACCACCAGGTTTGCAAAATTCACCCGCAGGTAACTATTGTTACGGTATTTTCTTGCAGACACCAAGGCATTCTTGGGAATTATCCTGAACAGGCCATAATGCCTGGCCCTGGTAATGATGTCATAATCTTCCATGATGAGCATATCCTCCCGGTAGCCCCCGATACGATCGAAGAGCTTCCGTGTAACAAAAAGGGATTGATCCCCTCCCCTGCACATGATCCTGTCATATCTGGTAAAGTAGGAGTTCACCTTAAGGAGTTTCTTCTTGGAATCAAACTTGTATCGGTAGCAACCCAGGTCAAATCCATGTTTCAATGCCTCCTCAATATCATCCAGAAGCGTTTCTGGTGGCAAAGTATCCGCATGCACAAAGTACAGTACATCTCCTGTTGCATACTGAGCACCTAGGTTTAGCTGCATGCTTCGCTGGGAAATGGATGACTCAACTACCTTAACATCAAACGCCTCAACCACCCTTAAAGTACGGTCTGAACTCTTTCCATCTGCCACAATGATTTCCGCCACCCGATCATCCTGTACTTGCTTCAAAAGCGACAATAGTCGCGCAATTGAGCCTTCCTCATTTAAAGTTGGTATGATTATGGATAACCTCAAAAAAGGAGTAATTTCAGACAAAGATATTAACGGACATGAAACATCTGTGTAAAGCCCTGTTTATCACCATGATTGGCGTACTTATGCTGAACGTTGGATGCGCATCAGTGCCCGAAAAAGTTGAGTCTAACAGTAAGCCGATTACACATGAACTTTTTGATGAGTTGCTTAAGAAACATGTCACAGAATCCGGTGCAGTAAGCTATAAGGGTTTCATCAAGGATAGCTTGAAATTCAACAAGTACATCAAGCTGTTACAACAAAACCACCCCAACGAGAAGAATTGGAGTAAGAAAGAGCGTTTAACTTATTGGATCAACGCTTATAATGCGTTTACCATCCAGCTGATCATCCGGAATTATCCGGTAAAGTCGATCAAAGAACTCGGTGGGAGTATCTACAAGGTGAATACGCCATGGGCGAAGAAGTTCATCACCATTGAAAACATGAAGTATAGCCTGGACAATATCGAACACGGAATTATTCGCAAAAGGTTCAGTGAGCCGCGCATACATTTCGCTGTAAACTGCGCCTCTGAATCCTGCCCCAGACTTAGGAACGAGGCTTACACAGCAGAGAAGCTTGACGCGCAGTTGCAATCACAGGCCAAGTACTTCATCAATAATCCTAAAAAGAACATTGTTGGGAAAGAAACTGCCCAGCTTTCAAAATTGTTTCTGTGGTTCAAGGGAGATTTTACCAAAGAAGTGTCCTTACATGAATTCATCAACAAGTTCTCGAAGACGAAGATGACCAAAGACACTAAGGTGAAGCACCTGGATTATAGCTGGCAGCTCAATGAGTAATTGGCGTGGTTATTGATACCACGTTATTGTCAGAAGGCTTAACTTTAATAACCTGACTAACAGATACCTTATGAAGAAGTTAATCATCGCCACAATAGCTGTAGCCTTTACCGTTGCCAGCACAGCGCAAAACGTAAGCCACGCACAATGGGACGCATTACTTAAAAAGTACGTGAGTCCATCGGGTAAGGTCAATTACAAAGGGTTCAAGGCAGACCGACCTAATCTGCAAAAGTATCTGAGGGTGCTCATGAGCAACCCACCTAAGTCTACCTGGTCGAAAAACGAAAGAAAGGCCTACTGGATAAACGCTTACAATGCATTTACCATTGAGCTGATCGTAAAGAACTATCCGGTTAAATCAATCAAGGATATTGCCAGTGGCAAACCCTGGGATCTGAAGTTCATCAAGATTGGAACAAAGACCTACAGTCTAAACGACATTGAGCATAATATTCTGCGCAAGAACTATGGTGATTCTCGCATTCACTTCGGAATTGTATGTGCTTCCTATTCTTGCCCCAAACTGGTGAACAAGGCGTTCACCACAGAAAACGTAAACAGCGTATTGTCTGCCAACGCAAGACAATTCATTAATGACCCCAAAAGAAATAAGATCACCAGTAGTTCTGCTCAGATCTCGAAGTTATTTGAGTGGTTCAAAGATGACTTTACCAAGTCCGGGTCACTCAAGGACTATCTAAACAAATACTCCAAGGTAAAGGTGAACGCTTCTACCAAGATTACCTACATGCCCTACAATTGGTCGTTAAACGAATAACTTGTTGCGACTGGGCTACATATGTGCCGTGTGCATTACGCTCTTATCCGGAGCCCTCGTAGCACAAAACCCGGAAGGGTTTGACGATAAGTTAGATGCGGTCTATAAGAATACTGTACCTACCATTTTTCCAGAACACCTGGAAAAGGAAATGAAGAAGGATCCCAAACTGGTAATACTCGATATCAGAGAGCGTTCTGAATATATGGTAAGCCATCTGAAGAATGCCAAACTACTGAGCTATAAGCGATTTAACATCAACTCTGTATCCTCTATTCCGAAGGATGCCAGAATAGTGGTTTACTGTTCCATTGGCTTTCGCAGTGAGCGCGTTGGTGAAAAGTTGCTTGCCGCTGGGTACAAAAACGTTTTCAATCTGTACGGTGGGCTATTCAATTGGGCAAATAATCAGTATCCCCTCTACAACTCGTTGAACGAAAAAACCATTCAGGTCCACACGTTCAACTCAGAATGGGAGAAATGGGTAAACGAGAAAACCTGCAAGCGTGTTAAGTGAGCGGGCACTCATCATCTTCGTAAAGAATCCCTTACCCGGCACTGTTAAAACAAGACTTGCGGCTAGTGTTGGAGTTGACAAGGCACATGAGGTTTACCTCCACTTACTGGAGCATACGCGAAATGTTGCATGTCAATTTGAAGGATCCCGGCATCTCTATTACGCTTCTGAGGTCACCAACAACGATGAATGGAGCGCCTCTGAGTTCCATAAACACGTTCAATCTACCGGAGATTTAGGCACCAGGATGCAGAGCGCTTTCGAGGAAGTGCTTTCAACCAAAGCAAAGGCGGTTATTATTGGATCTGACTGCCCATCGCTTGAACTCAAACACATAGAGCAAGCGCTCAACGCACTGGAAGACCACGATGTTGTAATCGGACCGTCAGAAGATGGAGGATACTATCTACTAGGGATGAAACAGTTACAACCTGTGCTATTTCAGGACAAACAATGGAGCACGGACCGGCTACTGGAAGAAACGATCAACAGCATGCAATCCAATGGGCTTTCCTACCTGTTGCTGGATACGCTGAATGATATAGATACTATCGAAGACCTCGAAAGAAGCAACCTTGCGCATCTGATTTGAATTCATCAACTTGCCATTATGCTTGAGCAAATTCAGGAAACCGCTAACCTCATCCGATCAAAAGGAATTACAGCCCCACAAGTCGGTATTATTCTAGGTACGGGTTTAGGTGGCCTGATCAATGAAATAGCTATTGAGGTTGAGATACCATATAGCGAAATACCTTCTTTTCCGGAGGCAACAGTTGAGTTTCATACAGGTAGATTGATCTACGGCAAGCTAAGTGGAACACAAGTTTTGGCTATGCAAGGTAGATTCCATTATTATGAAGGATATTCCATGCAAGAGATTTCATTCCCGGTTCGGGTAATGAAAGAACTGGGTGTAGCTCAGTTGTTGATATCGAATGCCGCGGGTAATATGAATATGTCTTTTGCCAAAGGAGACCTCATGCTGATCAAGGATCACATCAACCTTTTTCCTTCGAATCCCCTTATTGGGCCAAATGTAGATGAACAAGGTCCGCGATTCCCCGACATGAGCGCCCCATACAATCCTGAGCTCAATGCTCAACTTCTTGAGATTGCGAATGAAATGGGCATTACCCTACACCATGGCACCTATGTTTCAGTTATGGGGCCCAACCTTGAAACTGCAGCTGAATACCGGTTTCTTAGAACCGTTGGAGCCGATGCTGTTGGCATGAGCACCGTACCGGAAGTTATTGTTGCTAATCATGTTGGATTACCATGCGCGGCCGTATCGGTTCTGACCGATGATTGCGATCCAGACAATCTTCAACCTGTTGATATCCAGGATATCATTGCTACAGCAGGTAAGGCTGAGGTTTCACTTACGGCCCTGTTCGCTGCGCTGGTAGGAAGATTGTCGGCCTCCTGACGTCTTTTTAGGCGATTTCTGCGATTTTAAGACCTTTGTAATAAGCTCATATCATGGCAAACATCAAGGTAATTCAATACGAAGAGGCGGAAGGCCGATTGAAGGAGATATACGATGAATTGATTGAACGCAGGGGAAAGCTTGCTGAAGTTCATAAGATTCAAAGCCTTCATCCAGAGTCCATTATGAAGCATATGGAGCTTTACATGGAGATCATGTTCACCAAATCTCCATTGAGCAGAGCGCAGAGAGAAATGATCGCAGTGGTGGTATCAAAGGCAAACAATTGTCTTTACTGCATGACACACCATGGTGCAGCGTTGAACCATTTCTGGAAGGATGACGCTAAACTCGAGCTTTTCAAAGAAGACTACACACAGGTGGATCTTAGCGAAATTGACAAGAAACTATGCGATTTGGCATGGACTTTGTCTAAGTATCCGGGCGTGATAGACAGTAACACACATATTGAGAGTCTTAGGGATTCTGGGGCGGACGATACGGGAATGTTGGATGCAACGCTCGTTATTGCCTATTTTAACTTTGTAAACAGAATTGTTCTTGGTTTAGGTGTTGCACTCGAACCCGAACAAGGAGTCGGATATAAATACGACTAGTGAAACGAATTGGGCTGTTCATATTATTGTCCACTGTACTTGTAGGTAGCGCTGTAGCTCAGCGGAATCCGAAGAATCTTAAACTCGCATGGAAAACGGATACAATGAAACGTTCCGTACCACTGAACGAGTTTCTGGCGCTGATGATGCCGGATGAAATTCCAACAATTTATTTCCCGGAATTCTTACCGAAGAAGAAAGCCCTTAAAACATACTTCGAGCACGAGCCAGTGATATGTGTAGAGTATAAAATGGAAGCCCATGCGTATCCGCTAAGTGTCCTGCTCTATCATGAGATCGTAAATGATGAAATCCATTCGCTGCCATTCTCTGTAACATATTGTCCGCTTTGCAATGCAGCTATCGTTTTCAAGCGCAGAATGAGTTACGATAGTACCGAGTACAATCTAACGTTTGGCACTTCCGGAATGCTTAGAAAGAGTGACATGGTGATGTACGATCGCAACACGGAATCATGGTGGCAACAGGCAACAGGTGAAGCATTGGTGGGTAAAATGAAAGGAGCAAAACTGGAGTATTACCCTTCGCAAGTGCTCTCGCTGAAAGAATTTTACGAGACCTACCCCGATGGTTTGGTACTCTCTGACAAGAACAATACGCAGCACAATTTCAAATATGGTGAATCACCATATGTGAAGTACGATGACCTTGGCAACAAGCAACCGAAATACTATAAAGACAGTGTGGATGCCCGTCTTCCTGCGGTTGAGCGACTCATAACATTCGTTATGGGTGATGCAGTACAGGCTTACACGGTTGCAGATGTAGCCAAGGAGGGTGTAATCAATGACAAGGTTGGGGAAACCCCTGTGGTTTTGTTCCATTCTGACAAAACTGTTTCCGTTCTTGATAGCAAGCTCATCGAGGAATCTAAAGCAGTAGGATCTACAACAGCATTTGATCGCACCGTGAAGGGGGAAGCACACACTTTCGTTAAAAAAGACGGTTTCTTCTACGACACGAAGACCAATTCCAAGTGGCTCATTACGGGCAAATGTATTGAAGGTGAATACAAGGATTTGTGGCTGGAACAGCTATCCTACGGCAATCACTTTGCATTTGCCTGGCTCCATTTCTATCCGGAGTCCAAGATTTACAAGCACTAATTGACCTTGTACAATTCGCGGATCAGAACCAACGCTGGTTTGTTCTGCGGAGTGAAGCGGTTGTCTCCGGACCCACCGGCAGTCTGATGGTAGTCAAACCACTTCCACAGAAATCCTCCCGCGAACCAATCTCTTTGCCACAACTTTTCGTAGACAGCGAAGTAGCAATTGACTTGAGCTTCCAGATTCACGGTCCCGCCACTACCGGATTCCCAAGGTTTGTCGGCTGCATGATCAACACTTCGGTATCCATACTCCGTAAATAAGATGGGCTTCCCGTACTGCTTACTTTGTCCTTCAAGCTCAGAAACATGTTTATTCCAGGCCAAAAGCAATTGCGATTTATCTGGTGTCTTCTCCGGAACCAGCGGAAAATAAGCATCCACACCAATGTAATCCAGTTTCGACCAAAACGGGGCCGCCTTGTATGAATCCCAGTTCCCTGCATATGTCAGCTCACCCTTAAAAACGGTTCTAACGGTATCTATCAAACTACTCCAGAAGGCAGGGCGCTTGGCAATAAAAGTTTTCAATTCTGTGCCAATACAAAACATCTCCACTCCCATTGTGTCGCTAATGTGGGCGAACTGAAGAATATAATCCTGGTACTTCTGCTCGAAAGTCTGCCAATCGTTTTCATTGGCCAGATCGTAATCTCCAGTGTACGTGCCGCCAAACAACCACATTTGAGGCTTAACCATCACCTTCAGTCCTCTGGACTTAGCCTGTTTAATATTATCTGCTACGCCAAGCGGAGTTTCTCCATACCATTGCTGTGTTCCCCACTGCAAATTCGGATTTCCATTACCGGTAAAAGAGAACGGCATCAGCGTAACCCAATTGGCATTCACACGCACAACCGGATCAAATGCAGTATCAGGGATTGGGTTTACACTCCCCACGAAGCTTACCCCGTTAACTTTCGTAGTGTTTGTAGTACAATATTCCCCTTCAGTGGTAACCGCGGGTAATTTCTCCTTGCAGCCAAATGCAATGTTGGCCACAAGAAGGATCATTATGAGTGATGGAATTATCTTGATTTGAGGTACCATTTAGCGATCGTCTTTTCTACTGGTTTATGTTGAGGCGTGTAGTTTGAATTGTTACTTCCACCGGCTGTTCTGTCATTAGGGTGCCATTCCCAAATGAACCCTCCAGCTAGCCAACCTTCATTCCAAACTCCCTCATAGAAACCCTGGTAAGCCAATACCTGAACATCTAAGTTCACCATTTTGTTGGAAGGACGATTCTCAATTTCCCACTGCTTCCAAACGCACCCCGGAGTACTTCGATATCCATATTCCGTGAAGATGATCTTCCGGTTAATTTCCTTTGAATAAACAGAAAGCTGTTGCGCTATCTCTGTCCACCTGGCGACTATCTTGGTTTTTGACGGAGACTTGCCTTCCACCAAGGGGAAATAGCCATCAATACCAATGTAATCCAATTCCTTCCAAAAGCTGATCATGTGATAGTTGTCCCAGTTGGCCGCATAGATGAGTTTGCCAGAGTACACGCCTCTGATCTTCCTGATCAATTCCTTCCAATAGAGACTGTTCCGTTTAACGGCACTTTTTAGCTCAGTGCCAATGCAAAACATCTGTACTCCTTCCTCTTCACAAAATTTAGCCAACAGAATCATATGCGCTTCGTAGTTCTGCTGCCATACCCTCCATTGACGTGGATTCATTGTAAGTTCGCCAGCCCAATTGCCATTAAGCACCCAAAAATGTGGTTTAACCAACACTTTCTTTCCAAGCTTCTTGGCGTTTCGAATGTTCAGTCTTAAACCTTCACGCGTATCTCCCCACCAATTGTGGTCACATTCGTACAGGATTTCCGGATTATTGTGGGAAAAGAAACCCCACGGAGTAAATGCCACCCAATTGGCATTAATTCTGTTCAGGGATACAAGGTCGTTGGTAGTGCTTTTTTTCACCTGAGATTCGAAGTTGACACCTGCAATTTTCTGGCACCGCAATGAACCACAATTCATTACAAGAATGAGCGTTGTAATTATAAGTGCTGTAAACCGAAACCTCATTTGCTGAAACTCTTGAAAAATCGCTGTTTCAGGCGATTCTAGACCCATGAAGTTCGGCATAATTTTAGATATTTGTAGATTCCTCTAAACCGTTCGTTTTCGGGCATGTGGACTAGGTTTGCAGCGATCATATTACGCAATAGGTTAATCTTTCTGATTCTCATCGGGTTGATCACTCTTGCGCTGGGTTACATGGGGCAGCATGTGATGATGAGCTACCGTATGGAGACGCTCTTGCCCGAGGACAATGAGACCCATCAGGAGTATTTGAAATTCAAGGAACTTTTTGGCGAAGATGGCAGTGTAATGGTTGTTGGTATAGACGACCCCAAGCTGTACCAATTAGAGAATTTCAATAAGTGGATCACGCTCAACGATGAATTAGGCAAGATCAAAACCCCTAATGTGGACAAGCTAGGCACTGTGATCGACACTGTTCTTGGCGTTCCGGAGTCCATTTCGCTGGCTACAGTTTACACCCTGCAAAAGGATACCAGCAACAAACGGTTTGTTCTGGAGCCTGCCATTGACAAAAGGCCAACTACACAAAAGGAGTTGGATGCCCTGTTGAAGGATATCCGCAAACTTCGCTTTTATGAGGACGTTCTGTTTCAGCGAGGCTCAGATGCCACTTTGTTGTTGTTGACATTGGATCGGTCAGCAATTGATTCCAAAGCCCGGCACATCCTGATGGACCAGGTTATGGACAAGTTGAACGCCTTCGAAGAGGATACAGGAATCGACCTGGCATACTCAGGCTTGCCTTATATCCGATCCAATAACACAACGAAGGTTTCAGAAGAAATCCAGTTGTTCATTTTACTCGCAATTATCGTTACATCGCTGATCCTGTTCCTTTTCTTCAGGTCTTTGAAGGTGACTTTTTTCTCCATGCTCATTGTAGGCATTGGTGTGATCTGGGGATTGGGTTTACAAGCGTTGTTGGAATACAAAATCACAATCCTTACGGGATTGATCCCTCCTCTGATCATTGTGATCGGTATACCGAACTGTGTCTTCCTGCTCAATAAGTACCATGGCGAGATTAGGAAGCATGGTAATCAAATTAAGGGACTCACCCGAGTTATCGAGCGGGTCGGAAATGCCATATTCCTAACCAATACAACTACGGCACTTGGGTTCGCAACGTTTGTATTTACAAGAAGTCAATCACTTGTGGAATTTGGTGTTATTGCTTCGATCAACATCATCATCGTATTCCTTCTTTCTATTCTGTTGATCCCCATTATTTTCTCCTATCTATCCATTCCGAAAGAACGCCAGACGCGACACCTGGATAACAAGTTGATGGATAAAGCTGTTTCTGGACTGGTCAACATCGTTGCAACCAAGAGGAAGTGGGTTTACATCGTAACTGTGTTCGTACTTGCGGGTAGCTTCTACGGCATGTCGCTAATTAAGACAACCGGGAACATTGTGGATGACCTTCCGAAGGACGATCCCATTACCGTAGATCTCAAAGATTTCTTCGAAGCCAAATTTCAAGGGGTACTGCCACTGGAGATTGTTATTGATACCAAGAAGGCAGGTAAAGCCATGGACTACGCGACACTCGAAAAGATCGAAGAGGTCCAGGCGTTGCTGGATGAGTACAACGAAATATCGCGATCCTATTCTGTAGCAGATGGAGTGAAGTTTGCACGACAAGCCTATTACAATGGCAGTGAGAAGAAATACGCGCTTTACAACAATCAGGATAAGTCCTTCCTGGCTAGCTACATGCAGAACGCCACCGATGAGAAAGGCGCGTTCAATACGTTTATGGATAGCACGAAACGCATTACCCGGGTAAGCGCCCAGGTTGCTGACATCGGCACACATGAGATGGATGCCTTGATGAAAGACCTTCGCCCGAAGGTGGAAGCTATCTTCCCTGAAGATGAGTTCGACATCCTTATCACTGGAAACAGCATCGTATACCTTAAAGGCACTTCATACCTGGTAAGAAATCTGTTCACCAGTCTGTTCATAGCCATTGTACTTATTGCCTGCATTATGGCCTTGCTCTTTGCGAGCCCAAGGATGGTAATGATCTCTCTGATCCCGAACATTCTTCCGCTGCTTTTTACCGGTGGGCTCATGGGGTTCTTTGGTATTCCAATAAAGCCCTCCACGATCCTTGTATTTAGTGTTGCATTTGGAATCTCAGTAGACGATACCATTCATTACCTGGCGAAGTTCAGGCAAGAGTTACGCTTCCGAAAATGGGATACCAAACAATGTGTAATGCAGGCGCTGAGGGAAACTGGCATCAGCATGATATACACCTCAGTAGTGCTGTTTTTTGGGTTTGGCATATTCACCGCTTCAAAATTCGGGGGCACGCTTGCGCTAGGTGTACTGGTGTCTGTAACGTTACTTATTGCCATGTTGTCGAACCTTATTCTTCTTCCCTCGTTACTATTATCAATGGATCAGAAGATCACGCGTAAAGCGCTGAACAAAGAACCAATGATTGAAATAGTAGATGAAGAGGAGGACATTGAACTTGAGGACCTTGAAGTGAAAGTGGGTCAGATGAACAAACAAACGGAAGACGAACTCATCAAAGAAGAACAATGAAAGGAATCATTCTAGCTGGCGGGTCGGGAACACGATTGCACCCCCTGACTGTGGCGATCAGTAAACAGCTCATGCCTGTTTACGACAAGCCCATGATCTATTACCCGCTTTCCACTTTGATGAATGCAGGCATCAAGGATGTATTGATCATCACCACTCCACACGATTTGCCTTTGTTTGAAAAATTACTGGGTGATGGATCTCAACTCGGTTGCAATTTCAATTACGCTGTACAGGAAGTGCCTAACGGTCTGGCGCAAGCATTTGTGATCGGCAAGGAGTTCATTGGGAACGACAAAGTAGCCTTGATCCTGGGTGACAATATCTTCTATGGAAGTAGCATGCCCCAACTTCTTCAGAACAACGTTAGTCCTGATGGCGGGGTGGTTTTTGCCTACCACGTATCAGACCCTGAACGATACGGAGTGGTTGAATTCGATGATGATTTCAAGGTGTTGAGTATCGAGGAAAAACCTGACCAGCCTCGCTCAAATTATGCTGTACCAGGATTGTACTTCTATGACAATGATGTAGTTGAGATAGCGGAAAACCTCGAGCCAAGTGCGCGGGGAGAATATGAGATTACCGATGTGAACAAGGAATACCTCAGGCAAGGTAGATTGAAAGTTGGTATTCTTGACAAAGGGACCGCCTGGCTGGATACGGGAACCTTTGCATCATTGATGCAGGCCAGCACTTTTGTTCAGGTGATCGAAGAGCGTCAGGGGCTTAAAATCGGTTGCATTGAAGAGATCGCATATCGGATGCAATTCATTGACAAAGAACAGCTTCGCAAGCTGGCCGAACCACTACTGAAAAGTGGCTACGGAGATTACCTCAACGCACTCGTTTCGAAGTAATGGCGCAAAGAATATTGGTAACAGGTGGTGCTGGTTTCATCGGCAGTAGTCTTGTCACCGCGTTAAGTGACAATCCGGATTACCGTGTGGTAGTGGTGGACGATCTATCTACCGGTAGTAAGGATAAACTTGGCGAGGAGGTGCTAAAAAAGGTGGATTTCATTCACTGTAATGTCAATTCTACTAAGGAGATTGCCAGCGTTTTCCATGCATTCCGCTTTGATTACGTCTTTCACTATGCTGCCATGGTGGGCGTTGAGCGTACGCTTGAACACCCCGTTAAAGTATTGGAAGACATCAATGGTATCAAGAACGTACTTGACCTATCGAAGAACACAGGTGTGAAGCATGTATACTATGCCAGCTCTTCGGAGGTCTACGGAGAGCCAGTAGAATTTCCGCAGAATGAGCACACAACTCCTTTAAATTCAAGACTTCCTTATGCCATCGTTAAGAATGTTGGCGAAGCTTACCTGAAGGCATACAAAAAAGAGTTTGACCTTGATTACACGATCTTCCGATTCTTCAATACATATGGCTCCAAACAGAGCGATGACTTTGTGATCTCCAAGTTCTTAATAGCTGCCAAGAACAATGCAGATATCCCGGTAAATGGCGATGGGAGTCAAACCAGAACTTTCTGCCATATCAGTGACAACATTGAAGCCACCATGAAGATCTTTGAGGACCGGCTGTTGGTTAACGATATCGTAAATCTGGGAAGTGGTGTGGAGATCTCCATCATGGAACTTGCCCAGAGCATCATCAAATTGACTGGGTCCAATTCCAAGATCGTAAACCTTCCTCCATTGAAGGAAGGTGATATGAAACGAAGACACCCTGATAACTCCAAGATGATTGGAATCCTTGATAGGGAGTTGTTATCTCTTGAAGAAGGGCTTAAGAAAATGATCTAGCATCTCTTGTGGAAGCACTGCTGCCATATGTCAAACTAATTGAGGAAAAGCTACCCGCTAGTGTACCTGTTGATGGACTTCCCAGTTCAACAGGGCCGCTTCGCTATTTCCTCCAACTGGGTGGCAAGCGCATACGACCGGTTCTGGTAATGCTGGGCTACAAGTGCTTCAAAGATGATCATACAGCAGTTTTGGATCAGGCATTGGCCATTGAGCTATTCCACAATTTTACCTTGGTGCACGATGACATCATGGATGCCGCTCCGATCAGGCGAGGACAACCCACCGTCCATGAAAAATGGAATCAGGATGTTGCTATTTTGAGCGGTGACCTACTCATGATTCAGGCTTACGACCACTTATCCAGAGGGCTTGCAACGCAATACCCTGAGATCCACGGGGTCTTCAACGATGTTGCACGTGAGGTCTGTTACGGACAACAACTCGACATGGAATTTGAGGGTCGCAGTGATGTTTCCGTGGAGGAGTACATTGAAATGATCCGGCTTAAAACTTCGGTGTTGTTGGGTGCAGCCTTGAAAATTGGAGCCATTTGTAGCGGTGCCTCAGTACAACAGGCTTCCTTGATTTACAATTTTGGAGTAAGCCTGGGCATCGCATTTCAGATTCATGATGATCGTCTTGATCTATATGGAGACGTTGACAAATTGGGTAAGCAAAAGGGTGGCGATGTCCTGGCAAATAAAAAGACCATTCTTTCTCTTTCAGCCTTGGAAATGGCTGAGGACAAAGCTGGCATGTCAACAATGTTGTTCACTGAAAGTGAGAACAAGGTAAACACGGTAATCGCAGCCTTCGATGAACTTGGCATACACGATGTAGCCATGAGCAAGGCTCAGCAATACCACGATCAGGCGTTATCGCAATTGGAAGAACTTGAGAAAAGTGGAGCGCGGGTTGGCGAATTGACCTTACTTGCAGAATACCTGATGGCGCGTGAGTTCTAAACTACCGGACCGGATTTCTGATTATGCAGAGTCTCTTCAAATCGATCACCGCCTAGCGCTGAAAGTAGCAGTGTCGCAAATCAACAAGGATCTGCAGCTCACGGGAATTGATTACGAGCTAGTAGCCGAAAATGTGGCTGAATTACAGGATGCATTGGATGATATGTTAATCAGCTTACAGCGCAGATCTCTTGAGCTCCTTACGAACTTTCTCTATCGCGCAGACATTGCACCTGATAAGGTTCCTCTGTTTCTTGATACTTCAAAAGCGAGTACATCCGAAGCAAGCATTGAACTGGTAAAACGGGTATTGGAAAGGGTCCGATTTAGACTGCAATACCATTCAAGCGAAGAACACGAAGAGGAATGAGAATATTAACTACCTTAGTATAAGCAAGGAAACCGGGAAATTGCCATGGATAAGTATTCGTACCTAAGCGGTACAGATGGAGCAGTTGTGGAAGATCTGTACCAGTCCTATTTAGCGGATCCTAATAGCGTTGACAAAGATTGGGCGCGGTTTTTTGAGGGATTCGAATTTGCCAGAAAGAATTTTGAGGAAACTGGTGAGGTTCCAGAGAACTTCGCTAAGGAATTCAAGGTCATTAAATTGATCGAAGGCTACCGAACAAGAGGGCACCTGTTTACCTTAACGAACCCCGTTCGAGAGCGCAGAAAGTATTCCCCTACCCTTGATATTGAGAATTTCGGATTGGACAGTTCCGACCTTGGCACTGTTTTTCAGGCAGGAACACAAATTGGCATTGGTCCGGCCACACTGGAACAGATCATTGATCATCTCAAGGCGGTGTACTGCCAGTCTATTGGGGTAGAGTTCGTTTACATACGCAAACCCCAGATCGTAGATTGGATCAAAGAACGCATCCATGTCAACCAAAATCAACCTGACTTCTCCGTTGATGAGAAGAAGCATATCCTACACAAGCTTAACCAGGCGGTTGTATTTGAGGAGTTCCTTCACAAGAAATACGTTGGTCAAAAACGCTTCTCCCTTCAGGGTGGGGAATCCCTAATACCTGCATTAGATGTAGCCGTTGAGCATGGATCTAAGCTTGGTATAGAAGAGTTTGTCTTTGGGATGGCCCATCGTGGTAGATTGAACGTGTTGGCCAATATCTTCAACAAGACCTATGCTGACATCTTCAACGAGTTTGAAGGCAAGGAATTTGAGGCAGATGGATTGTTTGATGGTGATGTTAAGTACCACATGGGGTACAGTTGTGATATCGAAACGGATGCCAAGAAGAAGGTGCACATGACCCTTGCTCCGAACCCTTCGCACCTGGAGGCAGTTGATCCGGTTGTGGAAGGGATTGCAAGAGCAAAGCTCGACCAGTATCTACATGATGAGAAGAAGATCGTTCCTATACTGATCCATGGAGATGCGGCCATTGCTGGTCAGGGTGTTATGTATGAGGTGGTTCAGATGGCGCAGTTGGATGGATACCGGACTGGTGGAACCATCCACATCGTGGTAAACAATCAGGTTGGGTTCACAACCAATTACCTGGATGCCCGCTCAAGCACATATTGCACTGACGTAGGTAAGGTAACCTTGAGTCCGATATTCCACGTGAATGGCGATGACGTAGAAGCAGTAGCTCACGTTATGCGAATGGCCATCGAATTCCGGCAGGAATTTCATAGAGATGTATTTGTTGATCTACTGTGTTACAGGAAATATGGCCACAATGAAGGTGATGAACCAAGGTTCACTCAACCAATACTCTACAAGGCAATTTCTAAACACCCCAATCCAAGAGAACTTTACAGGGATCGTTTGCTCGCTGAAGGGATCATTGAAGAAGGCCGGGTGAAACAGCTTGAAGAGGAATACAACGGTATGCTTCAAGCAAGATTTGAAGACTCTCAGCAAGAAGAACGTTCACGTGTTACCAACTTCCTGGAATTCACCTGGAAGGATCTTGATTATGCCAGTAATGGAGATCAGGATGCAAGCCCGGATACAGGCTATGATCTTAAAAAGCTGAAGAAGCTTGCAGACAACGTTACTTCTTTGCCAGGCGACCGAAAGTTCTTGAGAAAGATTCAGAAGATATTCGCAGATCGGCAGAAAATGCTGAAAGAAACAGATCAGCTAGATTGGGCCATGGGGGAAACTTTGGCTTACGCTACACTGCTGGACGAAGGACACCAGGTGCGTATCTCCGGACAGGATGTGGAACGAGGAACATTCTCTCATCGACATGCCGTTGTGAAGGTGGAAGATTCTGAGGAAGAATATAAACCCCTGGCAAATTTAGGTGCCAAACAGGCTGACTTCCACATCTACAATTCATTGCTCTCGGAATACGCTGTGCTTGGATTTGAATATGGATACGGAATGGCGTGCCCTGATGGGTTAACCATTTGGGAAGCACAGTTTGGTGACTTCAATAACGGTGCGCAGATCATTATTGATCAGTTCCTAAGCGCTGCAGAGGATAAGTGGAAGGTGATGAATGGCCTGGTTATGCTTCTGCCGCATGGCTATGAGGGTCAGGGATCCGAGCACTCTAGTGGTAGACTTGAGAGGTATCTAACCCTCTGTGCTGAAAACAATATGCAGGTTGTGAATTGCACCACACCTGCAAACATGTTCCATGTGTTGAGAAGGCAGCTACACAGAAAGTTCAGAAAGCCATTGGTAGTATTCACTCCGAAGAAGCTATTGCGTTACCCTGCGTGCACATCGTCCATTAAGGATATGGCTAAGGGTCACTTTCAGGAATTGATCGATGATGCCAACGCTGATCCGGCCAAAGTGACAAGAATTGCACTCTGTAGCGGTAAGGTCTATTATGACCTTCAGGAATTCCTGAATGGCGGCAAGGATGAAACAACTGCACTCATCAGAGTGGAACAATTGTATCCTTTCCCTATGGTGCAATTCGATGCACTTAGGAAGAAATACAAGAACGCGAAAGATTTCGTGTGGGTCCAGGAAGAGCCAGAGAACATGGGGCCATGGAGCTTCATGCTCAGAACACTCAGACATCTGAATATCGATGTCATTGCACGGCACGAAAGCGGATCGCCAGCACCAGGATCACCTAGATTGGATGCTGCACGTCAATCAGACGTAATGGAAAGATTTTACAAGAACCTTAAAGTAACCGTCTAATCAGCTACTAGCATGTCAGTAAAAGAAATGAAAGTGCCCAGTCCGGGCGAATCTATCAGTGAAGTTGAAGTTGCGCAATGGGTTGTAAGCAATGGAGACTACGTTGAAAAGGACCAAACGATTGCTGAAATAGATTCCGATAAAGCAACGTTGGAATTACCTGCTGAGTTTGCTGGTACGATTGAACTTCTGGCCGAAGAAGGTGATGCAATTGCTGTTGGAGCGGTAATCGCCAAAATTGATACTTCAGCCAAACCCCCTGCCAACGCTCCTAAAAAGGAAGAGAAGGCAGCGGTAAAGGAAGAAGTAAAAGAAGAAGTCAAAACTGAGGCAGCTCCTACTCCAGCGCCTGCTAAGCAGGAGGCTTCATATGCGGAAGGACATCCATCTGTAGCCGCTGCTAAGATGATGGCTGAAAACGGACTTAGCTCTTCCCAGGTTCAGGGCACGGGTAAAGGTGGTCGCATCCTGAAGAGTGACGTCATCAATGCACTGGCTGGGGGTATATCCGCACCCGCAGAAGCTGGTGGTTGGGGTGGTACCCGAAATAAGGACGAAAAGAAAATGAGCATGCTGCGCAGAAAGGTTGCTCAGCGATTGGTTTCTGTGAAGAACGAAACTGCCATGCTTACCACGTTCAACGAAATTGACATGAGCAATGTGATGGCGTTGAGAAAACGGTACAAGGAAACTTTCAAGGAGCAGTTTGGCGTTGGACTCGGATTCATGTCCTTCTTTACGAAAGCTTGCACCGAGGCGTTGAATTTGTACCCTGCGGTAAACGCCATGATAGATGGTGACTATATGATCACCCACGACTATGCTGACATTGGAATTGCCGTAAGTAGCCCTAAAGGGTTGATGGTTCCTGTACTTCGTAATGCTGAACAAATGAGCCTTGCAGAAATCGAAGGTGAGATTAAGCGACTCGCTGTTCGCGCCAGGGATGGCAAGATTACGCCTGATGAAATGGCAGAAGGCACATTCACTATTACCAATGGGGGTGTATTCGGCTCTATGTTGAGCACTCCAATCATCAATCCACCACAAAGTGCAATCCTGGGAATGCACAACATTGTGGAACGACCTGTTGCTGTAAACGGCAATGTTGAGGTAAGACCCGTGATGTTTGTGGCATTGTCCTACGACCACAGGATCGTTGATGGTAAAGAATCCGTTAGCTTCCTTTATAAGGTGAAGGAAATGATAGAAAATCCGTCCAAGCTACTGTTTGGCGGTAAGAATCCTGAAGAAGTACTATTGGGACTTTAGTGGGTAATCACCATTCGGTGATTCTCTTTCCAACCCGTATTTGATTCTACGGTAATGATATAATTCCCTGAAGGAAGGTTCAGGTTAAACGTATTGAGTCCTCGCATTGCCGGCATCTGAATCAGAGATTTGCCTGCAAGATCATATACAGCAACTGTACCTGTTTCCTGTCCCATCTCTAACTTAATCTGCCCTCTCGATGGGTTAGGATAAATGCTAAACTGTTTGCTTTGGCTATAGGCCACAAAGGTTGGTTCAACCACCGTAATTTGTCTTTGGGTGGAATCAACACATTGCCCATTGTTCACTACCAACTTTGCTGTGTATGTGCCAGCATTGGCATATTGATGCGCTGGAATCTGCGCACTGCTTGTGTTGCCGTCACCAAAGTCAAATAAGTATGTGTTAGCGTTAGAAGTCCAGTTATAGAATGTTACTGTTTCACCAACTACCAGGGTATCCTTGCTTGGCGAGAAAGATGCCATCATGTTCAATGAATCGCCAACCGTGATCTTGTGGAAGTGATTACCACAGAAATCGTTTCCTGTTACATGCACGTAATAATCACCCGGAGAAACTCCCGCCAATTGATCCTGCACCAGGTTGAACGATTGTTGCAGTGTATCACCGTTCACATTCGTCCAGGTGAAATCCCACGGACCAGCACCATGCGTAGGCACATAGCTAACAGAACCATTGTTGAGCGACTGACATGTTGCATCTTGAGAAGTAACTTTCGGTGCCGTACCAAGGCGGATAAAGAACCTCGTTATTTTGGTAGTATCATAAAGTGTGCACGTGTAATCTGAAGCAGACTTCATGTCAATTTCCTTGCCGGTATATGTATCTACGAAGAACGCGCAACCCAGCTGATGTGCTCCGGTAATGTCAAGGAAGTCGAAAGTATAATTGCCCGATGCATTAACCTTCACCTCCACAGGCAACACCGTATTTCCAGTTATGTCCAATGTGCTAATTGAAAGCTCGTCACCTCCAGAGGTGGTGCTGATCATCGGAACATTCGCATTGGAGCTGTGGAACTTCATTGCATCAACGTCTTGCTCGTACGTGTCGGTTTTGCCTTGCATGAACCTGAACACAACTTCATCCTTTCGACCTGGGAACAGGCTGTTCTTCAAGCCAAGCCTAATGATATTCTGAGCTGCTGTTTTGAAATATGCCTGATCAATCGCAGACTTCGCATTTTCCGTTAACGTAAGTACCGGGCCAGATGAATTGGCCTTCACCCAGAAAGATTGCGATGATGGTATGTACCTGGATCCTCCGTTGGTTCCGATTCCAAATACGTAGGAGGCGAATACCTGATTGTCCGGATCCCATATGTAGATAGCATTGTCTAAGCCGCTCTTCGTCCAGTTGGGGCTATCCCAATCAATGGTTGAAGGATAAGGATTGCCAACCATGCTCCACCCGTCATCTGCAGAACTTCCTGTATTGGTATAAGAAACCGGTAAGTTGATATTTCCTGAATTGATCGGTCCTGATTGGTCAATCACAAACGGCAATGTTCCTGTAATTGTATCGCCACACCATACCCAATATCCCTGGCCAGGACTTATCGTCTGTCCCATACTGGTTGCGGCTACGAAACCAGTGTTCCTGTCACCGCTTTGGGTTTCATCGTAACTATAGATAGACGGCCATGGATTAGAAACGGATGGCCAATTCGGGAAGTCAGATCCAGGAATACCCGAAGTGATGAAGTTATCATCCCAGCCGGCTAAGGTTGCCCCACTAATTGGTGAAGAGAAGAACCTCCAATTGGTCTGACCCCCATTGATATATCTTTCAAAAGTTACGTTTCCGGAAACGCATGCCCCTCCAGTAAGAGCTGCTATTCTGGCAGTTCCTGCCGCATCCGATCTCATGGTAAGCAGTCCATTGGTGGTAACGCATCCGCTTTGCACATCCAGCGTTCCAAAAATGTCTTTGTTACTGTCATACAGCGCCAGGCCAGAAGTATTGTTCAGTGTAATGTTCCTAAACGCCCCTGTTCCAGTTCCGCCAAGAACCTGTTGAGTGGTTCCGGAGAAGGTAACAGTTCCAGAATTGGCAGTGAAGGTTCCGTTTACAACGAAATTTCTGTTGAGATCGATATTGTAATTACTTGCTGAGGTATTCAAAGTACCCCCGGCATCAATGATGATGCTGCCTACCGTTTCGTTCTGCGTTAACGTAACCGTATGCCCCGTCTGAATCCTTACATCATCATTTGCAGTAGGCACGCAGTTACAATCCCACGTACTTGCCGTAGTCCAATTACCGGTCTGAACAGATTTCACAGCCTTTAAATCAGCTGAAATAAGTCCAACGGTATCTGCATTGAACTTTCGATTGTAGAAAATCACGGTTCCAATACTCCCATCCCACCCTGAAGTGCTGCTTGTGTTCTTAACTGCTCTTCCAACCAAAATTTTGGAAACTCCACTCATAGCTGTGGAAAGTGAGTTAACAGAAGTTTCGTTCAAAACCCCGTCAATGTAGAGGTTGATTTGCTCACCTTGCCTCCACGTTAACGTAAGTACCTGAATACTGGTTGTTTGTGTATTGGATTGTGATTCGATCTGATTGTTCGCAATATTACCCTGCATACCACATTTGATGAGATTGGTCCGACCGGTATTAGCGCCACTTGCATCGTATCTCATGCACAAAAAGTCATCCGTGCCATCAGGATTCTCTGAATCCAGAAATCCATTATCCGTATTGGTTCTATCTGATTTGATCACCGCATAAACGGAAAACTCTGTCATACCATTAACTGCGGCCGCGGCTGCAACACTTTCGAGGTAATCACCATTCACAAAGTCGAGCATTTTGCGGCCATAGTCGTTGATATACCTTGGCCTTCTAGCGCCACCAGTATTAACAAATACGTAGCCATTGCCACTTATGTCGTGCCATTCTCTAACACGTTGGCCGGTTGTAGCGGGTGTTCCTGAAGTATTTCGGTAAACTGCAGTGTCCGGGCTAAGCCACATCACGATGTTATTCCCTACACCAGCTGGTGGGGTAACTTGCGCCATCAAGTCAGCATTTAGCAGCGCGAGCAATAGACAAAGGAGAAGTGCCCGTTTCATCAAATGTTAATAACCTTCAGTTTCCTAATACTGTTAACAGTACTACGTACTGTAACTGAAAAGGATACATCTTTTTTGGTTGCATAACAAATTACGTACAAATACTCCAGAAAAACACGGAATTTCGCCTAACAATAAGGAATCCCAGACGAAATTAACTTTGGTCCGCCTTTTTTGGCCGAAAAAAGAAGTACAGGCCTAGCAAAATGAACGGGATACTGAGGAATTGCCCCATATTCAGCGGAAGTGAATCTTCGAAGGCCTCCTGATTCTCTTTCACAAATTCAGCCAAGAATCTGCCAATAAAGATCAGTGTCAGGAACATCCCAAAAAACTTACCCAATTGCTCTTTCCAATTGGTCTTTTGGTATGCGATATACATGACCACAAAGACAGAGATGTAAAGGATGGCTTCGTACAACTGTGCAGGGTGTCGTGGGAACATCTCACCATTGTGGCTGAAAATGAAGCCCCATGGCATTTCTGTTGGCAGTCCAACGATTTCCGAGTTCATAAGGTTCCCAAGGCGTATAAAGGTACCGGCAAGCGCCACACACATCACTACCCTGTCTAGAATCCAAAGCAAAGGTTTCTTGGAAACGCGTTTAGAGAATATCCAAAGCGCAATAATGTTGCCTATGGCACCGCCATGGCTGGCCAATCCTCCTTCCCATATATAGAGCATTTTGATGGGATGGGACAAATACCCCTCCGATATCAATTGCCCTGCCTCGTTAAATTCATCAAAGTACGGCCCGTAGAACAAGCAATGACCCAAACGTGCGCCTACCACAGTACCAATGATCATATACATCAAAACACTGTCCAGCCACTTCGGATCTATTTCTTCCTTCTTGAAGACAGATTTTAGCACGCGGTAGCCCAGCACGAATCCGAATGCAAACAGCACTCCGTACCATCGTACTCGCCAAATACCAATCTCAGGGTCTACATCCCACTGAATGTAAAGATCTATCATGCCTGTTCTGCTTCCGCTTTAACGGCTTTTTTGCATGATTCATTGTTACAGACACCGTACAAAGTAAGGGCATGATCTTCCACCTTGAACTCGTACATCTCAGCTACCATATTCTTGATCTGCTGAATACGTGGGTCGCAGAACTCAAGGACACGACCACAATTCTTGCAAATGGCATGGTCATGCTGACGAAATCCGTACGCTTGCTCATACTGGGAGATATTGTCACCAAACATATGCTTGGTTACCAGGTTACACTCCAATAAGAGATCGAGGGTGTTATAAATCGTAGCGCGACTTACCCTGTACTTTTTCTCTTTCATCAATACGTAGAGCGACTCAACGTCAAAATGCCTCCGTTGATTGTAGATCTCCTCAAGTATGGCAAAACGTTCCGGTGTTTTGCGGTATTGATTCTTCTCCAGAAAATCTGAGAAGATACCTCGCACTTTTTCGTTGATATCAACTGTGGATTCCATTTCCATCAAAGCTACTTCAATTTGATGTTCTTGTATGTCTTGGTCAGCTTTAAATTCGCCTTGGAAACATGATCAAGGTACTTCTGCCATTCTGTGGTTTGGAATTTGTTCACCATTTCCATCAGCTTCACCACCTCTCTTTCTGCAAGTTCAATAGCTAAAGCTGCATTTCCTGATGAACTTTGGAACGATGGGTCATTGATATACTCAGATGCATTCCACAGCTTTGAACTGATGCGTACTGTCACGTGATCATACCCAACAAAATCCTTAGGCTCCAACACCAAGCCTTCTATTTTTTTGATAGAATCAACAACCGCCTTACCCGCTTTTTGCAATTTGGCGTATACAGAATCCTTCTTCGCTTTTGGAATGGCTTGATTGATCAGTGCCACCCTTTTCTTCATTGTCTTCAACCTCTTGAAGCAAGCCGAAGTGGTCCTTACCATACGGTCATATCTCTTGATACGCTCCATATATCCTTCTGACGGTTCCTGTTCCGGAACACGCGGATCTCCTTTCACATGTACCGTTGCCTTTCCCGATTCTTTCTGGTAGCTAACAATCATTTCGTAAGAACCAGGCTGCACAATTCTTCCGGGAGGGAGTATCTTCTTTTCTTTTGGTTCCTTATGTGAAGGAAACCTGATTCCGTCCCTTCTCATGTTCCAGGTTACCCTATGTAATCCCGTATCCACCTTCACCGTAAAATGTCGGATGGTATCACTGCCAGCCAGGATATAAGCATGAAGTTTTTTCTTTTTCTTGGTAGTGTCTTCAGAAAGTGGAACGAATACGTCTACGGATGCGCCAGTGCCATCAGTTCTTCCCCTGAAAATTCCATCTCCTTTAAAATGCGTGTCTCTGTTGGGTTTGAAAGCATAATTGTAGCCCGTAGTGAAGTGCTCGTTCTTCAATACCTGAAACTTGTTTTCGCTCGGATTGAAAGTTCCGGCTGACATTTCCATTAGTGGGCGGATCTTATCAATCACGTAAGCACCCCTTCCGAATGTTCCCAGCACAAGGTCTCCTTCCCTTGTTTGGTATTTAATGTCCATTACTGATACTGAAGGAAGACCGTTGGTAAATTTATTCCACGTTGCGCCATAATCCGTAGAGAACATAAGTCCGTTCTCAGTACCAATAAAGATCAACTTGCTATAGCCATCCACCTGACAGGCAGACAAACAGTAGGTATCTTTAAAGGATGCCGCAATATTCTTCCATGTCTTGCCATAATCCCTGGTATGAAATACATAAGGTTTCCAGTTGTTGCGCCTATAATCGTTCACCACTACAAACGCTTCACCTTTGTTATTTCTTGAAGCATAAATCTGAGGTACCCAAGCTCCCCTCGGCATGCCTTTCATGACCCCACTCAGGTTAGACCATGTTTTTCCTCCGTCTCTGGTCAGCTGTACATTTCCATCGTCTGTCCCCACCCAGATCACATCCTTCTCCACGGGACTAGGTTCGATGGCCAGTATAGCGGTGAAGTTTTCCGCGCGCGTTGCATCAATGGTCAGTCCACCACTCTTCGCTTGCTGTTGTTTCTCCTTGTCATTCGTACTTAAGTCCGGAGAGATCGTCTTCCACGACATCCCTTTGTCGGAAGAATAGTGAACGAATTGTGAACCGAAGTACAATCCGTTCTTGTTATGCGGGTCTGCCGCGATCGCTGCATTCCAATTGTACCTTAACTCAATTCCTTCTGCATGCACTGGTTGAACGAAGTTTGTTCTACCCGTCTTGCGATCGTAACGGTAAACATTTCCTCCCTGGTACATTCCCCAGCCAAAACGACTATCGTTGGGATCTGGTACTACATCAAAACCATCTCCGAATAACAACTCTTCCCAGTCTGAATTCTGTATTCCACCATGACGCATCGCAGTGGATGGTCCGACCCAAGAACCATTGTCCTGCATTCCCCCATAGATATTGTAGGGGTATTCAAAGTCATGATTGATGTGGTAAAACTGTCCCACCGGAAGATCTCTGACACCTCTCCATGACCTTCCACGATCTTCACTAATGCTCATGCCACCGTCATTACCTACAATCATGAAATCCGGGTCGTGTGGATCTATATACATGCTCTGAAAGTCGGGATGTACCTTGTTGTAGTTGAACAGGAAGTTGAATGTTTTGCCTCCATCCTTACTGTACGTAACCCTCGACCACAGACTGTAGATCCAATTCTCATCGTTTGGAGCCACACGAATATCAGCGTAGTAGAATGGTCGGTTTCCAACGTTCTTCTCACCCACTTTCTTCCACTTGTAACCCCCGTCCATTGACTTATAAAGTGCAAGTTTCTTGGATTCGATCAGTGCGTATACCGTTCTGGTATTCGAAGGTGCGATCGCCAATCCTACTCTTCCGAGATTGCCTTTTGGAATACCAGATTTCTCATCCAGCCTGGTCCAGTTCTCGCCACCATCTACAGTGATATAAATCCCAGAACCTGGGCCACCGGAATTGAAGGTCCACGGCTTCCTTTCGTACTCCCACATACTGGCTATGAGCTTGCTCGGATTTCTTGGGTCCATTACCAGATCGGCACATCCAACACCTTCGTTCACATACAGTATCTTCTTCCAGGTCTTTCCACCATCCATCGTTTTGTATACCCCACGTTCCGGGTTCTTGCCCCAGGCCGAGCCAACCGCGGCCACATACACAATGTTCTCATCTCTTGGGTCGATATGAATTCGATGTATGGTCTTGGTCTCCTTTAAGCCCATGAACTGCCAGGTTCGTCCGGCATCCAAACTGCGATAAATACCAGCTCCACTGGTTTGTGAGTTCCTTGGATTTCCCTCACCAGTGCCTGCCCATACAAGGTCTGGATTAGCTTTACCCACAGCCACCGCTCCTATTGACAGTGTGGGTTGTTTGTCAAAAATGGGGCGCCAGGAAAGTCCTGAGTTTCTGCTTTTCCACAGGCCACCAGATGCTGTACCTGCATACAGTACTTTGTGCCCTCCCGGTTCAGAGGCAAGCGCTGTTACCCTTCCACTCATCCCGGCCGGACCAACAGATCTCGCTCGAACGCCTTTGAGTTGTTTCATCAAATCCAACTGACCAAACCCAAGGGCTGGTATTAACATTAGCAAGCATACTTTCCTCATGACTTCGTGTTGAATTTGAATTTAGAAATTACTTCTTAGGTCTAAATGGTTTGATAACGTCCTCGTTACACTCCAGGTAAGGACCTTCTATCAAATCTATACAGTACGGTACTGCCGGAAAGACAGCATCCAGACATTCACGTATTGATTTAGGTTTTCCGGGAAGATTAATGATCAGAGATTTACCTCTAATCCCTGCCGTCTGCCTTGAAAGAATTGCGGTAGGCACATATTGAAGGCTGACCACCCGCATCTGTTCCCCAAAGCCGGGCATCATCTTCTCACAGACAGCCTCTGTTGCCTCAGGAGTTACATCGCGCTTTGCTGGCCCGGTACCCCCCGTAGTAATAATCAGGCAGCATTCTTTGTTGTCTGCCATATCGACCATCGCTGCTTCCAGTTGGTCCTGTTCATCAGGAACCACTTGATACTCAAACTCCAGTTCATTGGTAAGGTAAGCTCCCATGGTTTCCATGATCGCCTTACCGGAAATGTCTTCATAAATGTTTGCCGCTGCCCGATCACTGGACGTGATCACTCCGATCTTAACCATGGTCTTGCGCATATGATTTTGCGAAATAGCTGATGATCACACTTGCTCCTGCCCGTGCAATGCTTAGAAGGGCCTCATCCCGCGCCATTTTTTCATCCAGCCACCCGTTGGCAGCTGCTGCCTTTATCATAGCGTATTCACCGCTTACGTTATATGCTGCAATCGGCAATGTGCTCTCGCTGGCAAGGTCTGCGATGATGTCGAGATAACACAAGGCCGGTTTTACCATCAGTATGTCTGCGCCTTCCATTTCATCCAGATCCATTTCCCTCAACGCCTCTATACTATTGGCTGGATTCATTTGGTACGTCTTTTTATCTCCGCCCTTAGGGGCTGAATCCAGAGCGTCACGGAAAGGACCGTAGTAGGCGCTGGCGTACTTGGCTGTATAGGAGATGATCGAGGTATCCTTACATCCAGCGTTGTCCAATGCATCACGAATTGCGCCTACCCTTCCATCCATCATATCTGATGGCCCAATCATATCGAATCCTGCTTTCGCCTGAACTACCGCCATTTGCGTTAATACTTCAACGGTTTCGTCATTTAAAATCACATTATTCTTTACGATACCATCATGACCATCAGAACTATAAGGGTCCAGTGCAACATCACTGATCAATAGAATTTCTTGGTATTTAGATTTTAATTCACGGGCTATTTCCAGGTAGAAATTCTCTCCCTGAACTCCATAGGATCCTTTGCTGTCTTTTAGGTCTTCCGCAACATTTGGAAAGAGAATGAAACGCTGAATGCCCGCCTCAAGACATTCGTCTATTTCCTGCATCACTGTATCCTTACTCCATCTATGTATTCCCGGCATTGAAGGGATTTCCGTTTTCACATTGCTTCCATCTTCCAGGAACAAGGGATACACCAGCTGTTCCTTTCGTACCGCGCTCTCCTCAAACATGTCTCGAATCAGCTGATTCCTTCTATTTCTTCTCGGTCTAATGCGCATGATGATCTTTCTTTGGAACGGGGTCGTAACCTGAGGCACCCCATGGATGGCATTTTGAAATTCTCTTGATTCCCATCCATGTTCCCTTAAATATACCCCACTCCTTAATGGCAGTGATCATATAATTGGAACAGGTAGGGTCAAATCTGCAGGAAGCCGGGTAAATAGGAGAAATCACCCATTGATAAAACCTCACCGGCAGGATAAACAACCAACGTACGGCTCTCACTATTACCATGGAATTCTCTCTAGTGCCATTACAAGTGCAATTCCTCCGGCCGCACCTGAAACAACAAATACCAAATCGCGTTTTCTTACTCCCAACATCTTGGCCAACCCGAAGACCGCAAACATTGCAACCATAACAATTACCAGCTGTCCAAGTTCGAGCCCTACGTTAAATCCGAGCAATGGTGTAAAAAGATCCTCTTCACCCATCAAAATGGATTTCAACTGATTGGAGAAACCCATTCCATGAATGAAACCGAAGAAAAGTGTGAGTAAATACTTCGCTTGTTGTTTTCGGTTATCCCATGTGAAAAGGTTCTGCACACACGTGGCAAGAATTGTGATCGGGATAAAGAACTCTATCCAGTCCGTGGGTAGGGTAAAAATGTCCATTACCGAAAGTACAAGGGTAATGGAATGGCCAAGCGTAAATGCAGTTACCAGAACCAAAAGGGAACGCCACTCCTTAAGTGACCTCGTTACGATCAAAGCAAGGAGGAATACGATGTGGTCGTATCCATTCGGGTCCATGATATGCCTGGCCCCGATTTCTGCATATCCCCAAAATTCACTCATGCTAATTCAACGAATAACTCGTTGATCCGTCACTTTCATCCTTAAGCGCGATGCCAGCATCTTGCAGCTGGTCGCGGATCTTGTCTGATAGTTCGAAATTCTTTTCCTTTCGTGCCTCGTTCCTCAACGATATCAGCACCTGCATTGCCTGGTCAAGGTGATCGTTGGATGCCCCAGCCTCTTCTGCCAATCCCAATACATCAAATACAATCACATTATATGTTTCCTTAACTCGCTCAAACGTTGCTGCAGCAATCGTTGAGAGGTCCTGCTGACCTCCTTTAAAACTGTTGATGATGCTGCCCAACTCGAACAATACTGCAATAGTCTTCGCAGTATTGAAGTCATCGCTCATCTCAGTAAAGCACTGATCACACAACGCATTGACCTTCTTATCCAGTTCTTCATCAACTGTTCCTTCTTTGTGTTCGAGCGCCTTCAGGTTATTTATGATCAACCATAGTTTGTTCAATCCGGCTTCTGCCGCCTGTAAAGCTTCATTTGAAAAATCAAGCGTGCTTCGGTAATGGGCCTGCAGGAAGAAGAACCTAACAGACATTGGAGCGTATCCTCTATCAAGGATATCTGCTTCACCGGTCATCAGCTCCTCAGGTGTAAATGCATTGCCGAGAGCTTTACTCATCTTCGTTCCTTCCCAGTTTAACATGTTACCATGCATCCAGTATCTCACCGGATCCTTTCCGTATCCTCCTTTGGCCTGAGCAATTTCACATTCGTGGTGTGGGAAGACAAGGTCCATACCCCCACCGTGAATGTCAAATGTTTCTCCAAGGTACTTCGTGCTCATAACCGAGCACTCCAGGTGCCACCCTGGAAATCCCATTCCCCATGGCGATGGCCACTGCATGATGTGTGTTTCATCTGCCTTCTTCCAAAGGGCAAAATCCAGGCTTTCTCTCTTTTCGTCTTGTCCGTCCAAATCTCTTGTTTGGGCCAGCAGATCATCGATCACCCGACCGGATAGTTTTCCGTAGTCTTCTGATTCATTGTACTTCCGAACATCGAAATACACCGATCCATTCTGTTCGTACGCAAAGCCTGCATCCAATATCTTCTGAACCAATTCAATCTGTTCAATGATGTGACCTGAAGCCACCGGTTCAATGCTAGGTGGAAGCGCATTGAACTTTTGCATTACATTGTGGAAGCCGTTGGTATAATGTTGGACCACCTCCATCGGCTCCAGGTTTAAGAGCCTGGCCTGACGCGCTACCTTGTCTTCACCCACACCATGATCGCTTTGCAAATGCCCTACATCCGTAATGTTCCTTACGTACCTCACCTTGTAGCCCAATGCTTTGAGGTATCGATAAACAATATCAAAAGAGGTAAATGTTCGAACGTTACCTATGTGCACATCGTTGTACACCGTTGGACCACATACGTACATTCCCACATGGCCTTCTACCAATGGTTCAAATTGCTTCTTCGACTTCGTTAAGCTGTCGTGAATATGAAGCGGGTATTTTTCGTACAAATTCATATCTCTCGAATGCCCGCTAAGATACACAAGATGCGCAATCCAACCACATTACAACCTTCAAGAACAGGGTGTTGCGCTTCATTGAAAAGGTGTATCTTTTGTCTTCAACCCCATTCAGTTTGAAAACCAACCATCTGATCCCTCGTTTCTTTCTTCCAGCACTCGCTGTTTCCGCTGTCATTTTACTGTCTTGCGCGGGCAAGAATAAAACCCTGACCTATCTGGCTTTGGGCGATTCCTACACCATTGGTGAAAGTGTAAAAGAAAGTGAGCGATGGCCGGTACAGCTTGCCAACAGGTTAACTGAGGAAGGTCTTTCCGTTGCTTCACCCAAGATCATTGCCACTACTGGTTGGAGAACGGATGACCTGATGGAAGGAATCCAGCTTGACGGAACCACCGAAAAATATGACCTGGTTTCGTTACTGATTGGTGTTAACAACCAGTACCAGGGAAAGAGCATCAAGGCCTATGAGGAAGAACTGCCAGCAGTATTTGACAAGGCCATCTCTATGTGCAAACACGGAAAGAAAGGGGTATTTGCAGTGACCATTCCAGACTACGGTTCCACCCCATTTGGCAAAACCAATGCACAAAGGATAGGTTTAGAAATTGACCGATGGAATGCCGTGTTCATGAAGGTAGCCAAGCAAAAAGGTATTCCGTGTTACGACATCAATCCCATTTCTAAAAAGGGAGCCACTGATGTATCATCGCTTGTGGCAAAAGATGGCCTGCATCCCAATGGGAAACAGTACGGTTTATGGGTGGATTCTTTCTGGAAAGAGGTTAAAGCTATTGCAGAGCGATTGTAATGAGGATCACGATTAACCAAGAACCTATTGCGCTTCTCAAAGGCTACAAATTCGACATCCACGTTGATGGAAAGAAGAAGTATGAAGCTCAGGGTATTTTCACGGAAGGCCTGATCGTTAAAGGGCTTGACGGGAACGAACTGTTCAGGCTTGTGGTGCAATTCAACTGGTTCAAGCCGAAAGTACACGTGAAATTCATGGGTGGCACTATTGCATACTATTCCACAATCAGCCTTTGGAAAAAGCACTATCGACTGGACTTCGAAAACGATCGCTACGATATATACGGACACAGCAAAAGGCGTGCTTCCATTTACAGAAATGATGTTCAGATTGCCTGGTATCAGAAAGATGCCGTTGCTGTCCTGTCTGGAGACAACTATCACGCAACATGCGATGATGGCATAAACGAACACGTCATTATTGCGCTGATGTTGATCAGAGATATGACCAAGCCTGCAAAGAACAAAAGCACAGTTAACATTGACGGTGGCAGCCTGGGTCCATTCAAAAAGAAGTTTGATCCCAATTGGCAACCGAAGCAACAGATTGAAAATCAATAGACTTCTTCTTCGTATCTTTATAAAAACGCTCTCTATGAAAAAGATCTTTACACTCTTATTGGTGGCTGGTGCCGCCACATTTAGCTTCGGCCAATCGATTCAATCGTTTCAGGTTAAACCTGCATCACCTACGGTGAATGATACGATTGAGATTTGCTGGACTCTTCAGTTTCCAACTTCAGGATGCGCAGGCACATGTCAGTGGACGCAAAGCGGATTCAATATTCAAGCTGCTGCACTACACTGTATCGGCTCATTGCAAGCCATTTGCATGGATGTGGATACAGTAATACTCTATCCACCCCATAATGCCGGAACCTATAGCTGTACGTTCGTATTAAGTTCCGGTGCTGCACCTCCACCATGTACACCCGGTATTACTCCGAACGATCAAAGAACAATCAATTTCAACGTAAGTCCTGTAACGGGTGTTGGAAACCAGTTTGCTTCGGAGGTACAATTGAAACCTAACCCTGCGAGCAATACTGCGGTTCTGGATTTGGGTAAATACCATGTGCTTGACAACATTGCTGTAACTACACTAACAGGTAAGCGCGCAAAAGCTCCATTCGTTTTTACTGGAAGCAAGATCAGCTTCGATGTTTCGAAACTGAAGTCTGGTATTTACATGGTGAACGTTCCAGTAGAAGGTGGGACGATTGTTCGAAGGTTGGTGGTTACACACTAGTACCCAGCATTCACATTAACAACATTGATTAGATCGGTTCGCCCCTGTGCGAACCGATTTATGTTTTCGATCACATCATCCCACCGTTGAAGATCATCAAACGGTGAGGCCCCTCTATGTGGCGAAAGCAACACGTTTGGCAATTCGTGAAAAGGGAAATGGTAGGGTCGCTTCTTGCCATCAACCTCTTCCGGTTCGTACTCATACCAAACGTCAATACCTGCACATGCTGTCGGGGTATTTCGAAGCCAATTGTAAAGATCCTCTTCGACTACCAATGGCCCTCGGCCTACATTGATCAATATACCCTCGGGGCCCAAAGCGTCAAGTACTTGCTCATTTACCATGGCCTCTGTTTTGTCGGTATGAGGAGCAGCGACAACAAGTATGTCAGAGTCTTTCGCCAGGCTCAAAAGCCCTTGCTTGGAACTAGAAGTATAGTGTAAAAATATTGTGCTGAAACCTGATAACATTTGCTCCACCTTCTGGTTGATATGGCCGTAACCGATAAGACCGACAACTTTATTACGCAACGACACACTCTTGAAGTGTTCATCACCTAACCTCCACCTACCATCACGCATCTCTTGATCATGGGTCAGCAAGCCATTTGTTATGGAAAGCAACATGGCCACCGCATGCTCTGCGGTATAGAAGGCATTGCCATGACCATTAACGATCGTGAATTCGTGGGCTCTTCCCGCCTCTGTTATAAGCGCAAGTAGCTTCTTCATACCTGCCCCCGGGTTAACGAAGAGTTTGAGTTTAGTTGCAGTCTTTAGAAACTCCTGAGATGGTTGCCAGCCAATGCAAATGTCCGTAGTTGGTGCTTCCTGAAGAATAATATCCTCCTTGCCTTCAGTAAAGAACAATTCCACATCTTGTAACCGATTGGAGAGGTGGGACTTCAGCTGATCCCAAGCTTCGAATAGAATAAGACACTTCATTGTGTTGAAGATAGGCTGAAGTCAGAAATAAAAAACCCCCACCTTCTTATTCAGACGATGGGGGAAAACTTATGCTCCTCAGGCTGGGCTTACCTCGACAAGCTCGGCATAAACTTCTCGCCCAGCCTAACTTCCAGAAATAAAAAACCCCCGACTCCAATTCTGAAGACGGGGGAAAAATTTGTGCTCCTCAGGCTGGGCTCGAACCAGCGACACCCTGATTAACAGTCAGGTGCTCTAACCAACTGAGCTACTGAGGAATTTCAGCGGGGAGCAAATATAAAATTTTTCCAAATACGTGGAACAGTTTAGGGTACGGCTATTCGGCTATATTTGTAGCCCTAAAACGAAAGCACATGAGTTTATTGGTGATTGGTACCGTGGCATTTGATGCCATTGAAACCCCTTTCGGGAAGACAGATAAGATTCTGGGAGGCGCTGCTACCTTCATTAGTCTTGCGGCTTCAAGGTTTACAGACAAGGTTAACATCGTCTCGGTAATTGGTGGAGATATGCCCCAGGAAAACCTTGAGATGTTGAACAACCACGGTGTAAATACCGATGGGATAGAAATCATCGAAGATGGCAAGACCTTTTTCTGGAGCGGCAAGTATCACATGGATATGAATACCAGAGATACCCTCGACACACAACTCAATGTGCTTGAACATTTTGACCCCAAGATCCCGGAAGAGTATCAGGACTGTGAGTACCTCATGTTGGGCAATCTTGCTCCGGCTGTTCAGAAGAAAGTGATCGAAAGCCTTAATAACAGACCTAAACTGATCGTGCTTGACACCATGAACTTTTGGATGGACATCGCGCTGGAGGAACTTCACGAAGTGATTGGTATGGTAGACGTGCTTTCCATTAACGATGAAGAGGCCCGGCAACTATCAGGAGAATTCTCATTGGTAAAGGCTGCACAAAAGATCCTTACCATGGGACCGAAATACCTCATCATTAAGAAAGGTGAGCACGGAGCATTGTTGTTCAATGATGAAGAAGTTTTCTTCGCACCGGCATTGCCTTTGGAAGAAGTGTTTGATCCCACGGGTGCTGGTGATTCATTTGCTGGTGGATTCATCGGCTACCTTGCCGCACAGGATTCTATCAGCTTTTCGAAGATGAAAACAGCCGTGATCAAGGGAAGTGCAACCGCTTCATTCTCCGTAGAAAAGTTTGGTACGGAAAGACTTCAGGGGCTTTCCTCGGAAGAAGTAGAGGATCGTGTTCGGGATTTTGTGGCGTTGGTTGACTTTATTCCAGCCTAACGTTACTGACCAGCAATCTCCTCTCCCGACAGGATCTCGAAGGTTCTTGTTCCACTATCTGTGAAAGGGCCAAAGATGTTAACGCCATCGTGATCCAATAGTTCAATTCTACACGTATGGGTTCCCTTCTCGAGACCCTCAATGACATACGTGCTCCAATGCGTCAATTCGAATGAGGTTGAATCTATCGTAACACGCACATGGTATTTATCGGGTGCCAGGGTAGCATTCAACACAAAGAAATCCAAAGGAATCTGCAAATCCGAGTTGGCCTCGTAGGTCCCGCGTGGGTAATTATAGAAAAGGTGACTCGCTGTCTTATCTAACTGATCAGTCGCATCAAATAATTCATTCTTCAGCACATAGCTTCGTTCTGACCTGATACCACCCTCCATGTTGTTGTAGCAATACGCCAGCATTACATTGTTGGCGGCCGGTATCATTGCTTGCTTGCCTGAAGCGCGCATCAAGGTTTGCGTTTGTGCGTTGTTGTGAATCAGAATGATATTGTTAGCGGGGTCGTTGATGTCGAAATTCTCCAGATCAAAACGGTATGTCTTAACGTAGGCTTCGTTCACCTCCGAGGTTTCCTCGTTGATCTTGATGCTTGCTTCGTCAAATTTTCCGCTCGACTTCAACGGAGTAATTTTAAGTCCACCCTCCTCTAAGCTACCAGAAGCGGCCGTTCCTTGAGCAAGTGTAGTGGTACCACTTTCCTTTTCAGGTTCATAATCGGGCCCGGTGGACCGTTCATCATTACCACAGGAATGCAACAAAAAAGCCATTACTGCAACAGCAATGGCCTTTGTAAATGTATTTCGTGTGCTTACTTGCAATCTTCAATCAAAGTTGTTTCAACCATCACAGAAACCTCCGACCATAACTTAGATTCGCCATCAGATCCTGTATGTAGATCCTTGCATTCCTCATTCAAAGCAGCGATGCCTGGTCCACCATTCCAATCTTCAACGTTGATTTCCATGTTTAATTTCAATACCCCAGCCTCAAATGTGTAGGTAAACTCTACATCCTTCTCCACTTCAGACATCATTATGGTAACAACACCCTTACCGTCTGCAGCACTTTTGATCTCACCGGTGATGTTCGAACAGTTGTTGGTAGCGAAATACAATTCCGCGATCTTCTTATCTCGATCTGAGTTGTCAGAATCTACCGTGTTCGTTGTAATGTCCATTTTCACTCCAGAAAGAATGTCTTCCACTGTCTCGCCATCTTCAACTCCCCACAGAGAGATGCCTCCAAACTTTCCTTTGACCGGAGCTTTATCGTTGAACTTATAAGCCGTCCAGTATACACCTGTACTGGCCTGATCGTAGCGCCAGATGCAAGTTTTATCAGCTTCTGGTTCCGTAGCCTGCGTATCGTCAGCAGGTTCTTCACCTCCACCGCAAGACCAAAGTAATCCTGTAAGGATGGAGAGTGTAGCAAATCGAGACAATGCTTTCATAGTAGTAATGATTTATTCAAATCTAATGAGTAATTCGTTCTTTTCAACGGCATCTCCCTTGGTTACCTCAACAGATTGTACAATACCCTCTCCAGGCGACTTAAGGACATTTTCCATTTTCATGGCTTCCAGGATAAGTAAGGCATCATCTTCCTTTACTTCCTGTCCGGGGGCAACCATCACGTCAATTACCAACCCAGGCATCGGTGCTTTCAGTTCACTTACCTTACCGGTTCCAAGACTATCCATTCCAAGGTTTTCCAACAGTAGATCAAACCTATCCTTCACCTTGTATGAATAACGTGCGCCATTCACCTTCAATTCTACCTGCTTGGTCTGACGATCAACAGAAAGGATATCAATAGTGAAAGACTTATTGTTATGGATCAGATGATATGACTGCCCTGCAAAGGGAACCAAATCCCCATCCACTACCTTACCATCCAACAACATTCCGTCATTGGTGAACTCAACTTCAAAACTGCGCTCATCGCGCGTTACCTGTAATTTTCCGGCCATCGGCTAAAAATACATTTTTAACCTATACCCCCAATGACAACCGCTTGACACAGCTAATTCCCATTTATCCAAATACCATTGGGCGCACTGGTTACAATTCCTACATTTATGATCCCAATTTTTGAGGTATGAAAAGATTGTCATTGTTAGTCGTTGTTGCTTTTGTAGTGGCAGCATGTGGAGGATCAAAGAAAGCTGCCAAGGATGAAAATGTAGAGGTTGTTGATCTGGACACCCTTGTTGTTGACGGTACCCCTAAACGATCAAGGTATAACCCTTCTGACACAAGGAAGCATGATCTCCTTCACACAGAACTTCATGTGAAGTTCGACTGGGCAAAGCGCTACCTGTATGGTAAAGCATTCCTCACCCTGAAACCATACTTCTATGCAACCAATGAAGTTACCCTTGATGCCAAAGGCATGGACATTAAGAAGGTTGCGTTAATGAGTGGTGATCAGGAAGTGGCGCTGAAATTTGATTACGATTCTCTCTTCTTGCGCATTTACCTGGACAGAGAGTATAAGCGTTCCGAGCAATACAAGCTCTTCATTGACTATACTGCCAAACCTGAAGAATTGCCTGAGGGTGGAAGTTCCGCGATTACCTCAGATAAAGGACTTTACTTCATCAATCACGATGGCGCTGATCCAAACAAACCAAAGCAAATTTGGACACAAGGAGAAACCGAAGCCAGTTCCTGTTGGTTCCCAACGCTGGATGCACCAAATGAGCGATGTACACAGGAAATGTACATCACTGTCGACAAGAAATACGTTACACTTTCAAATGGTGTGTTGAACCATTCGGAAGAGAACCCTGATGGCACAAGAACGGACAATTGGGTGATGAAAAAACCTCACGCGCCCTATCTGTTTATGATGGCTGTGGGTGACTTCGCTATTATTAAGGATACCTGGAGAGATTCCATTGATGTGCACTATTACGTTGAGCATGAGTACGCTGATGTTGCACAGCAGATTTTTGGCAAAACACCTAAGATGATGGAGTTCTACTCTCAGAAATTGGGTGTTGATTTCCCATGGCCAAAGTACCACCAGATTGTTGTTAGGGATTACGTTTCGGGAGCCATGGAGAATACCTCCGCTGTTATACATGGTGATTTCCTTCAGCGAACCAAACGTGAACTCATAGATGGTAATGGAGAAGATATTGTTGCGCATGAGTTGTTCCACCATTGGTTTGGTGATCTGGTTACATGTGAAAGCTGGGCAAACCTTCCATTGAATGAGTCGTTTGCGACCTATGGAGAATACATGTGGAATGAATTTGATGGCGGCCGGGAAGCGGCAGACCGTCACGGACAATCAGATCTTTCTGTTTATCTGTCTGAAAGCCGCATGAAGCAGGAAGAACTGATCCGTTTCGATTACCAGGACAAGGAAGACATGTTTGATGGACACTCTTACCAAAAGGGTGGCCGTGTGCTGCATATGTTGAGAAAACTTCTTGGCGATGAAGCATTCTTCGCTGGTTTAAAGAAATACCTCATGAGCCACAAGTATTCTGATGTGGAAATGCACGAGTTGAGAATTGCCATGGAGGATGTAACAGGTCTTGACCTCAACTGGTTTTTCAATCAATGGTTCTATGCTTCAGGGCACCCTGAGTTAAAGATCAAGTATCAATGGTTGGATTCTTTAAAGGTGCAAAGGATTTATATCGAACAAATTCAGGATTTCGAAAACACCCCTGTGTACCGCCTTCCGGTTGACATTGATTTCTACGATGCTTTAGGCAAAGCGAAGAGAGAGCGCATTGTTATTGACAAGCACAAACAGGAATTTGACTTTCCATTTGATCAGCAACCGGCATTGGTAAATTTTGATGCAGAGAAGATGTTGCTGTGTGTGAAAGATGATGATCATAGCAAAGAGGAGTTTGTAAGGATGTACAATTGGGGGCCTCTTTACATGGACCGTTACGAGGCGCTACAAGAGCTTTCCAAGAAAAGAGATTCACTTTCTGTACAGGCGATGATTGCTGGTTTGGACGATCCTTATTGGGCATTAAGAAGGTTCTCGATCAGAAGAATCAAGAAAGCTGCAGGAAAGGAAAAGGAAGTTGTTAAAGAGAAGCTGATCAAGCTGGCCCAAAATGATAAAGAAGCTGGTGTTCGCGCATCTGCGGTTAATGCTTTAGGAAGGTATTATAAGAATGATGACATTCAGCCACTGTTGGATGGAGCATTGCAAGACAGTTCTTACAATGTGATCTCCTCTGCATTGGGTGCTTACAATCGTGTAGACGGTGACGCAGCGTTGAAGAAGGCCAAAGAGTACGAAAAGGAAAAGAGCTCATCCGTGAAGTTGGCCATCGCAAACATTTATGTTGATCACGGAGGAAAAGAAGAGCATGCCTTCTTCCAGAAGAATGTTTCGGAGATGACAAGCTTCAATCGATACATCCTTGTTCAGGCGTATGGCAAATACCTTGTGAAGCAGGATGATGCTACCATTGAATCCGGGCTACCAACTTTGAAGGATGCCTCTTCAGGTAGTGGTCCATGGTGGATGAAGCTGGCCGGTATTTCAGCCTTGTCTGACATTTCCGATCTGTATGGAAGTCGGATTCACAACTACGAGGAAGACCTTTCAGAAATGAAGGCCGGTGATCCAAAGGAGTTGGAAACGCGTAACAACCTTGAAAAGGCGAAAACGCAAAAGGCTAAGGTAAAAGCCATCATGGATGAGCTGAAGAAAACCGAGACCAATCCGAATATTCTAAGAATTCTGGAGAGGAACTAAGCCGCAACTTTCTTGGGGTAAGCACGTATCCTCAACGTGCTTCAATTTGACAAATACGCTCCTGCAACAAAGCTGAGTCCGTACGTGCAGTCGTTCTTTTTTGCAAGGACAGAAGGCAATGGAAGTGCGCTACTTCAACCCTTATCCAATCATCCACAGGGGACCATTGATCTGATGTTTGTTACCCATGGTGGGATGGAATGCGTTTCTCCGGACGGCACTACCTACTATATAGATCGTACCTGCGTGATGGGCCAGCAGAAAGGCCACTTCTCTGTGCGTTTCCGTGAAGCAACAACGGTTTGCGGTATCGCATTCTTCGCTGAAGCGTTCAATGGCTTGCTGCCATGGTCTAGTCAGGAATTTACCAACGCGGGGTTTATAGTTGAGAGCGCTTATGAAGATCTGCTTGAGCAATTGGCTTTGATAGAGCACAATGAGCTTCGTGTTCCGCTGCTGGAAGCATTCATCGAGAAGCAACTTATCAAACGTCAACCCGAACTAACCTCTGTACATTCCATCAGCGAGATCATTCGTCAATACAATGGCGTGATAGATATTTCCGCCCTGTGTTGCCATGCGGGAACCAGCGAACGAACCCTGCAGCGAAAATTCAAGGATCAGGTTGGCGTTACTGCCAAGGCCTACGCCAACATTATGCGTTTCAATTATGTATTGAAACTGCTTCAATCAGAAAGGCATGCCAACGTTCAACAAGCCATCCATGATGCGGGGTATTATGACCAGGCTCACCTGATCAAAGATTTCAAACGCTACACGGGCAAGACTCCGAAACAGTACTTTGGCGGAGACACAGGTCTTTCGAATCACTTTCTCGGGCAGATAGATTGACGGTTTTTTACAATCGAATGCGACATACCATGCGGAAATTTGATCAAAACCCAGGTTATGAAAAGACTTCTAGTTATAGCGCTGATTTGCGTTGCTCCAATTATCGGGCATGGTCAACACAACACATATTACATTGGCCATAGTGGCTTTGGTTGGGAGTGCATCGTAGGCGAAATGGTAAACGACCTGGCCACAGATGCTGGCATTACTACCTACGGTTACAACTATCAATTCATAGGTGGGTCCTGTCTCAGTAATCAATGGATCAACCATGCTTCACCTCAAGTAGGTACTGATTCGCACGTTCAGCTACCCACTGGTAATTACGATGTACTTGTACTGGCTGAACAGATTCCTATTTCAGAGGTAATAGATGGCAGTCCTTGGGGATGCAGTCTGACCTCTTATCAATCGGTGGATAGCTTTTATGATATGGCTGTTGCTGCCAACGCTGCAACAAGGATATACCTCATGGAATTTCATAATGAGGTAAACCAAACATTGTCTAACCCATATAACACATGGGATAGCCTTAACACTGTAAATCGGCCACTTTGGGAACGTGTTGCAGATTCAGTTAGTAGTATGAATCCAGGTGGGCCACAAATCTGTCTGATCCCCGTTGCAGAAGCGTTCCAGGCTATGGCAGATTCAGTTAGAAACAACCAGTTTCCTGGCATTACAAACTGGATCAACCTGTTCGACCCGAACGACACCGTTGTTGCCACCATCCACCCAACTGAGGAAACCTACTATCTAGTGGCCTGCGTGCACTATGCCGCCATATTTGGACAAAGTCCGGTTGGATTGACCAATCAGACGTTTCATGCACAGAGTTGGGCATTCGACCCTCCAACACCCACTCAAGCCAACATGATGCAAAGAATCGCATGGCATGTGGTAAGCAACGACCCCAGATCATGTATGCCAACAGGCACAGATGTCAGAGAACTGGGATCAGCAGACATCAAAATCTTCCAGGATGACCAGCAGCTCATTTCTACATCTGATCTTTCGGGATACCAAATGATCACTATGTATGATATGTTTGGCAAGCAGGTGGCGGCAAGTGCGACCAATCGGAATGGGTTCCAGCTTGAAGTCAGCGGTCTGGCTAAGGGACTTTACGTATACAGCCTTTCAGGTCCAACTAAGAATGTGAGTGGAAAAGTACTTATTCGATAGCCACTTCCTTGGACTTCCCTTTGATTACCTGATACTTTAAGCCTATCGTGAAATTGAGGTGCCTGTCAGCGTGAATTCCTCTCCTGTAGTATTCCTGAAACAGGGAAGCGTGTTCCAGCTGTGCTCCAATCCTGAGTTTATTGCCATACTCAATGGTAATTCTGGGCCCGATTGCCGGACAATGGAACTCACTGTACAAAACTGGATCCTCGTAGGATGGCACGTTTGGGTCGTCAAGGTGAAATGAAAGTTTTCGGTACCAATATCCAGCTACCAGTCCACCTGAGAATTTCCACTTGTTCCGATCACCAACGATTCCAACATAGAAGGAGGAATTAAATGGGACCGTATGATCAAACCTATATCTGTCTATCGTGTGTGGAAGTGTTAGATCATCACGTATCGCACCGTGAGGTGCTGCCATCCATGCCATGTACGAGATTTGAATTTTACCATTGGCAGGAAAATAATCCAGTGTAATGTTCCATACATACTCTTTGTCAGAGATATCATACTCCGTAAATCGGCCTCTGTAACTCCAATGATTGGTACCCCAATTGGCTCCAAGAAACCATTGGGCGTTAGCCACAAAGGCACAACCCATAAGCAACATCAATAAGAGAAACTTAACCCGCATAGTACACCTTAATAATCGAGAAACTGTGTTTGGTTACAACGCTACTTCCTGCCAAAATCTGCTGGAATCTCGCCCCACACCTTGGTTTCCCACTTATGGATGGGATTCTCATACGTATTCTGCGCCAGCCACTTCTCAGCACGAGAGATCAGATCCTTGACCTTACCAGCAGGTCTTTGTTTCGTTCGGCACTTTCCTGCCTTCACCCAACCCATTGCAATTCTTGAATCCGAATAAATAGGCATGGTGCGCATCTTAGGATCATCATCTTTCTGGAATATTGCAAGGGCATGCACCAAGGCAAGGAATTCACCAATGTTATTGGTTCCACCTTCGTAAGGACCCATTTTGAAAAGTACATGTTCGTTGTTGAACGTCCATACACCCTGGTATTCCATAATACCTGTCATCTCATTACATGCAGCATCTACCGCCAAGCTCATTTCGATGGGACTACCGATACGTTCAATCTCCTCTGCCGAGAGATCCTTGGTCTTTCTAAAATCCTTGCCTTTGTAATTCTCTGGGCCCTCAGCAAGTGCCTTTTCAGCCAGAACCTTACTGCCGAAGGTCTTGAGGTGATCCATGTTAAGCCCTTTCAATGCCGCTTTGGCTTTATCCCAATCGGTGTAAACCTTGGAACGCGGGCCGTCCCAGACCACATAGTACTTCTGCTTTTTCTTTTTGGGTGAAGACGACTTTACTGAAGAGGGATTCTTGAAAGCATGTTCTGCCTCTGCCTTGCTTTTGAAGGATTTGTATCGTGCACTACTGTAGCCCTGGATCTGCTTTTTGCATGCATCCCATGAGTCATAGACCCCCGGACGATGTCCTTTCCAAACTACATAGTACTTCTTCTCCGGCATTCACCGAAGTTAGAAAACCTTAGAATTTCGCCATGTGCAATTTCTTGCCGGCATGCTTGTAGATCGCACCGTTCTTCTTCACTTCCTCCTCCTGCTTGCTTTCATCCTTGAGGAACCCATCCAGGTACTTTTGTACATCTTTGGTTCCCATCTTCACGTCTGACCCTTCGGTAACCGCATCTGTTACATACGAATGAAGCAGGTTGTCATAAGCATTGTTGAATAGATCGTTGGTTGCAAAAATGTCACAGCCAATCACCTTGTCTCCAGTTACCGCAACTACCCCAACAACGTTCGGGTCGTTCTTGAACGCTCCTTTGAATTTCTCCAGGTACTTCTTCAGTTCCTTTTGGTATTTGTCTGATTTCGCCAGCTCGCTATAAGTGCCGGTAGAGCTCTTCGCATCGTTCTTAGAAGTTGTTTCCGCCACCTTGTTCCACACCTGAGATTGGTTCTTCTCCACTATGGCGGCCTTACGGACTTCCTTACTTGTTACATTGAAATAACCATTGAAGTTGCCTCCCTTGCCTTTGTGGTCCCATCTGCCCTGTTCCACACAAAAAGCTGAGAGGTCTACTTTCTTTCCCGGTGGTATAACTACGTCCTGAGCCAATACACGGTCTTGTTTGCCACCTTGGACAACCTCACCTGCCATGACAAAAATGGTATCTGCTGATTTATTCTCCGCACTTAGCGTATTTACTGTTCCACTATTGTTGACCTCACTGACCTTGAGCTTCTTCTTCGCAATCGCATCCTTAAGGTTTGTATAGTTACCTATTCCTTTATGCGCTTCTTTGAATTTCTCATTGCACCGAATCGGATAGATCCTCAGTTTTTCATAGGTATTTACGGCTACCAATTCATCGCTTGATTCCATTTTCAGGTTTTCAAGATTGTACTGGGCGAAAGTCGATATGGTAATAATCAGCAGTAACGCTGAAGTAAGAATTCTAGACATGGTTATCAGTTTGGTTACCTTCTTATGACGCAGAAATCCCTGAATTCCACAATCTTAAAAGCCAACGGCTCGAAATGCTTATCTTAGAAGAACCAACCTACGCTTATGAAAAGATTTTACTCGCTGCTTATTACAGGATGTTTCGCACTTGGCTTGAACGCTCAGGTTATGGAGTTCAATAGTGGTGCCAGTCATCCGGGATTTACGTTCAATGGCTGGAACGGTTCGGGAGGCACCATTTGGGTAGCCAACCTTATTCAGCCAGCCACCATCACCAAGAATACAGGCACCTTTACGATGTACGGATTCAAGATTGGACCGTTTGCGGGTGGAAATATGATGATGTTAACATCTGATCAAGGTGACACCCTCAATTACAATTCTAGCGTACTTGGGTGGCACACCATGACATGGGCAGGAATTACGACCTTGAAGTGGGAACGAACTTCAGGTTCCGGCTCTTCTGAAGACATTGACAGTGTGCTCTATCAACCTATTGTGGTGGGCGTGGAGTCCGCTTCACACGGAAAGATCGATGTATACCCAAACCCCTCCAACGGGCGCATTAGAGTAACTACAGCCAAGGGCAAGGTTGCGATCGTGAACCCGCTCGGACAGGTGGTTTGGCGCAAAGAGAATCAGGCCTTTGGTGCAATGGTAGACCTGACCTCTTACGCCAAGGGTATCTACGTAATTCGACTCGAAGATCCTGATGGCAGGACCTACGTTTCGAAGTTCATTGTTAAGTAATTCACAGTCCTATATTGGTTCGGAACAGCTTGACCGCAATGGCAAGCAGGATTACTCCGAACACTTTTCTGAGAACGGAAATTCCTCCTGTTCCGATCCATCTTTCAATTCTTCCGGATACCTGAAGAATGAAGTACACCAGGATCATGTTGATCGTCATCGCAACGATGATGTTCGGAACCGCGTAGTCCGACCTCAACGATAGTAATGAGGTTAGCGTTCCCGCTCCAGCGATAAGTGGGAAGGCTAATGGAACAATAGATGCGGAATTCGAATCCGTGTCCTTATAGAGTCGAATACCCAGTATCATCTCCAGCGCAAGGAAAAAGATGATGAACGAGCCGGCCACGGCAAACGATTTTACATCAATACCTATGAGTCCTAAAAGGGACTCACCTAAGAAAAGAAAGAGCATCATGATACACATGGCTACAACTGATGCTTTTCCTGAATCAATGGTTCCAGTTTTCTGGCGTAGATCAATCACTACGGGAATAGATCCAACGATGTCGATCACGGCAAACAGGACCATCGATGTTGTTGCTATTTCCTTCAGGTTAAACATTGTTCTCAAATTTTAGCGTGCGAATGTATAGTGTTACTTGCTCCCGGCAAGCCACTTAACAATTTTTAGGAAGTGCTTGCCGGGAGGTTTATCTGCGTTTAGCTTCAATACGACCTGTGATACTTCTAAGCATGGCCAATATCACCGCTGCGATGGCCAGGACCACGCCCATGATATACCATGTATTATCGAACCCTACCGAGTCAACCAGGAACATTCCTGCCTTGTGACTAATCACATGAGCAATGGAGAATGTCATGGTATAGAGTGCCATGTAGGCCCCGGGTTTGGATCCCGCCCTCGACATAGCATAAGCATTGAGGAACGGGAAGTTAAGTACCTCTCCAATCGTTAGTAATCCCATGCTGATCCACAATATGCCTACCCATGTAGACATGTTCAGTACAAGGAATCCTAACGAGAATAGTACGGTGCTCGCCACCAGAATTCGGTAGATCGATACTCTCCTATCTTCAAGGTATTTGATGATAGGCATTTCAATAATGAATATGCCCAAGCCGTTCAACGCCAACAGCCAACCGATCTGATCCTCACTCAGGTGATGGGCATCGCGGTAGAACAACGGCACAGTCGAAAACAGTTGGATGAATGCAAAAGCAATCAATAGCATCGCAAAGAGGAACACCAAGTATGGAGCATCCCGGTAGGGCGATCTCGGTGTCTCTTCCTCATCTGTAATCTCAGTAGTTTCCTGCTTGCGCTTTAAGGCAGCCATGGTTAGCAACCCGGCTCCAATACATGTAAGTCCATCTACCCAAAACAGACCTCCATAGTTCATTGCCGCAATAATCCAACCACCCAAAGCAGGTCCAAAACTGAAGCCCAGGTTGATAGCCAACCTGATCAGCGACAAAGACCTTGTTCTGTTTTCTTTCTTGCTGTAAGCACCCAACGCCACAAACATGGCCGGACGGTAACAGTCGGCTACCACCAATAGTAGAAAGATCATGATACAGTTCCCTAGGAAGGTTGACATGAATTGCATTGCAATAAACATGGCGCCCGATACCAGCAAGCTTAACACCATCACCCGATAGAAACCGATGGCGTCTGCCAGCTTACCGCCCAGCCAGGCACCAACTACTGAACCCAGTCCAAATGCGGTCATAATCCACCCCACCTGATCGAGAGAGAAATCTCTATCGTCAGTTAGATAAAGGGACAAGAACGGAACCACCATGGTACCCGCCCTGTTCACTAAAGTGATCAAGGCGAGCAACCAAATCTCACGACTTAGCCCTTTGAATGAATTGATATATGGCGTAATAAGAACCATTTAAACACAAAAAAACCCGGCCTTCTGGGCCGGGTTCGTTAGCAATCTAATATCTGAATTAGCAGCACTAATAACCCAGCCACGGTTGTGTATCCTTAAGGACAACCGTATACATTGACGGAATATTAGTTCTGTTCTTCATTTCGTTTTCGTTGGGTACAAAGCTATATAAGAAAGTCTTACGTTGTTCTCATTCATCGAAAGAATCTACCAACACAAAGTCCAATTGTTTCTTAACGAGGTTCGCTTTTCGCACCAGGATCTGAACGCGATCGCCAATGCTGTATTCGGTTCCGTAACGTTTGCCAACGATCTTCATGCCTACCTCATCGAAGTAATAATAATCGTCATCCATTTCTTTCATTCTGACAAACCCCTCGCACTTATTGTCGATGATCTCCACCCACATGCCATATTCTCCGACACCTGACACCACGCCCTTGAAGACATGTCCGATCTTATCTGCCATGAATTCCACCTGCTTGTACTTGATGGATGCCCTTTCGGCTTCTGCTGCCAATCTCTCCCTTTCCGAGCAATGTTCACACTTGTTTTCCAGTGTCTTCGTCTTGCTTCTCTCCTTTCCCTCTGCGTACTGGGTTAGCAACCGGTGAATCATCATGTCTGGATACCTTCGGATGGGAGATGTGAAATGCGAATAATAGGAGAAGGCCAGCCCGTAATGACCAATGTTATCTGTGGTGTAGATAGCCTTGGCCATCGAACGTATAGCCAATTGCTCAATGGCGTTGAACTCCGGCTTCTCTTTGGTTTCGTCCATCAACTTGTTGATAGAAGCGGCCGTTTGCTTCGGGGTATCCACGTTGACCTTATAGCCTAAAGAGCGTACGAAATTGGAGAAGTCTTGTAGTTTATCGGGGTTAGGTTCATCATGTACCCGGTAAACGAATGGTCTGATCTTCTTGCCCTTCTCCGGAGCACCAACATGACTGGCTACCGTTTTGTTGGCCAACAACATGAACTCCTCAATGAGCTTGTTGGCATCCTTGGAAACCTTTACATACGTTCCGATAGGTGCACCTTTGCCGTCCAATTTGAACTTGATCTCCATCTTATCGAATGCAATACTCCCCTCAACAAACCTTTTGTTTCTAAGCTTCACGGCAAGTTCGTTCAATCGATTTACTTCTTCTGCCAGATCACCTTCCTTCTTCTCAATGCGTTCCTGAGCTTCATCGTATGTGAACCTGCGATCCGAGTGGATCACCGTTTTTCGGATCCTGTAGTTCTTTACTTGCGCCTCTTCGTCCAACTCAAAGATTACCGCATACGTCAATTTCGTTTCGTTCGGGCGTAACGAGCAAACCCCATTCGAGAGTTTTTCTGGGAGCATAGGTACAACCCGATCAACCAGATATACTGATGTTGCCCTGTTGAACGCCTCTTCATCCAGAGCCGTTCCAGCCTCCACATAGTGGGTAACATCCGCAATATGTACACCTACTTCAATATGTCCATTATCAAGATCTCTGATAGACAGTGCATCGTCAAAATCCTTGGCGTCATCTGGATCTATGGTAAAGGTGAGTACCTCCCTAAAATCTTCACGTTTGGCAATCTCCTCTTTGGTGATCTCTACTGGAATCTTGTCTGCCTCTGCCTCAATCTCATCCGGGAACCTGTTCGGCAGACCATATTCAGCCAGAATGGCATGCATTTCTGTTTCATTGTCGCCTGGATCTCCGAGTACTTCTATTATCTCTCCAACTGGATTGTCTCCGCGACTGCCCCAATCTGTAATCTTCACGATGGCCTTCTGGCCGGTTTCTGCACCTTCAAGTTTATCGATCGGAACATAAATGTCTACGGGAACCCGCCAATCATCCGGAACAAGGAAGGCATGTTTCTGAACCTTTTCGATGATCCCTACAAACTGGTCTCGTTTTCTTTCCAGCACCTCAACTACCTCGCCACTGGGTTGCCCGGCCCGACCCTTCTCTTTAACATGTACACGCACCGTATCACCGTGAAAGGCATTACCTAAATGGCGTTGCGAAACAAATACATCTTCATCTGACTCTTCGGAAATGATGTAGGCCGATCCTGAATTCAACACTTGTACCCGTCCTATGATATCTACGCGGGTGCTGTGAATTTGGTACTTACCTCTGGAAACTTCCTTGATCAGTCCATCTCTTGCCAGATCATCCAGGAGTCCGAAAATTACCCTGCGCTGATCACTGTCTTTGATGTTCAACTGTGCGGAAACCTGCTTGTAGTTAAGCGGTCTGTTTCCTGCTTCATGAAATACTTCGATGATGGCGCGCCTGAATACTTGCTTGAGTTTGCCTCCCCCGCGCTTTTTCTTACCAGATGGGTTTTTCTTCTTCTTTTTCTTGGACATTAGGCCCTTGGAATCGGGCTCAAGTTAGGCAATAAATCCGTCAATTTTTGATCAGATCGTATCTGCCAATCTCGCCAGATTTGAGCTGTAACTGAACGATATACCTACCCGCACTGAACCGGGATACATCCACGATTCCAGCGCTGATCTCTTCGGTTACCAACCGCCCATTGATGTCGTAAATTCTTACCCGTTCAACAGCAATGTCAGGTCGCTTTACCCGGATATTCACACGGTGAGATGCGGGCACAGGAAAGAGATCCACGCTGTTGAACACTTCCGGGTTTTCATAAACAAAGCTGCCGATCTGAACCCAGAAGGTATCGATGAAGCTATCTACACCATTGATAGGCCAAATAACAACGATGTTGCCTTGCGATTGTGTAGTGATGCCTGGAGATGAATAAGGGAAGATGCTCAGGGGGAAGCTGATGGTGTCGTTTGGAATCAGAGGGCTTACCGAAGGAACCGTAAAACTATCCAACTGGAAAATATTGAAGCCCGCTCCTGTGTCTATCTCAGTTTGAAGCGACACAGTGCCGGTGAAATTCTGGTTACCCTTGTTCACTATTGTTACTCGATACTTCGCTGTATCGGTAACCAATACCTGCTTATTGAAGTTGGCTACCGGTGTAGGAGGATTCAACCCAATTAATGGTTGTGCCTTCATTGCCAAAGCCCCAACCAGCAAAGCCGCTAGTGTCAAAAATCTTTTCATAGCCCAAGCTGTTTGATTCAAAATAACACATTAAATGGACGGGAGTCTACAAAAACTTGTAACTTTCTTACGCATTCAAAAGGACATGAACGACCTTACGGAACTTGTTGGCATACTGAACAAAGAAGAGGCACGGTCACTTAAGATTTACCTCAATAGAACCAATGCCACCGGTGAAAGAAAAGACGAACACCTGTTCGATGCCATCCGTAAGCAATACCCCGAATACAATGAGGCGGAGGTCTTCGAAGCGTTGTACGGAAAGGCGGGAAACAAGAACGCCTTGTACCGACTGAAGAACCGGTTACAGAATGAGATCAATAAGAGCCTAACCATTCAGTACTACGACCAGTCAGACTACTCCAATATCTTACATCACATTCTACTGGCAAGGATCTTCCTTCGCAAGAATGCTTATAAGGTCTCCTTTCGTTATTTGAAGAAAGCAGAGCGAAAGGCCCTGAAGAGTGAGAACCTTCACCTATTGGATCTGATCTACAATCACCAGATCAGACTGTCGCACGAAACACTATTAGTGGATCCTGCCGAGTACATCGAAAAGCGTAAGCAAAACAGAAGGCAGTTGCAACAGCTACAGGAGATGGATGACATTCTGGCCATGCTCATCTATCGGATCAAGTCTTCACAGAACTTTGGAGAGAAGGACGATGAAGTTTCCAAAGTGTTAACACAGATCGTAGAACAGTTGGGAGAATCGGACCAGGTGTTTAATTCCCCCCAATTGAAATTCAGGGTATACCAGGCGGTAAGCAGACTATTGCTCCAACAGAATAATTTCCAGGCGCTGGAAAACTATCTCAGAGAAACATATCCTGCCTTCAACAGCATTGGATTCTTTACACGAGATAATCATGAGACCAAGCTTCAAATGCTTACCTACCTGGTGAATGCCTGCTTCAAGAACAATAGAATTCAGGATTCCCTTCAGTATGCTGAAGAGCTTCACAAGGCAATGAGGGAGCACAACAAGCTGTTGTACGATAAATACCTGTTCTTCTATTACAATTCTCTGGTGATCAATTACTCTGAGATCGACAAACGCAAGGCGATCCGGATACTGGAAGAGGCCAGAGATCACAAGACGATCCAAAAACTCCCGGTTTATAATGTATTCGTAAATCTGAATCTTGGTGTACTCCACTTCGATACACACGATTACAAAATGGCGCTAAAGAATGTGGTTAATCTGAAGATGGAAGAAAGCTTTGCGGGTCTGGATGAGGCCTTCCGGATGAAGATCAACATCATGGAACTAATGATTCGGTATGAACTCAAGGATTTCGACTTCCTGGATTACCAGATAGATCAGGTGAAGAAAGACCATGGCAAACTGCTCAATGGCAGAAGCTTTAAACGTGACAAGGAATTCTGCAGCATACTGAACACACTGATTGACCTCAATGCGGATTCCAAAGCAAAGGCAAAGAAACAGATCGAGAAATTCGTGTCGACCTACGAAGGCCAGCCACAAGAATCAGATATTCTTAACTACGAGAATTGGTTGAAGCAACAGCTAGAGCAATCATTCCGCTAAGCCCCACAGCTTACCGTGCATTTTGGTGATCCACTCCGGAACGGTTACACCCTCATGCCATTTGTAAAGCACGGTTCCTTTGGGCGACTTGAACTGTAGGTAGTTGGTAAAGTTCCCTGGCTGGTCCATTTTCACTTCCATGTACTTATTGTTGACGGCAAAAGTCATTTGTTCTTTAACAATTGCTTTGTCTATCATCTTCAATCCTTTACCCACTTTTCCCAACTCCTCAGATGAAGTAACCTTACCTGCCTGGTCGAAAGCATAGTAGGTGTACATACCCGTAAAGCCACCGCCACGGCCAACAGATATTGTATACGTTTCAGGAAGTTGTACGGTTGGTTCTGTAGACTTGCATCCCACAAGAGCCGCTAACAATATGAGCGGCATCGCCCATCTAATCATAGATACTTTTTAAGTTCTTCAGCAACATTTGGCCAACTCGGTCTGGCCGCATTCGTATTTACAATCTTACCGGTTTTATCAACAATCATGTATCTCGGAATTCCTCGAATTCCAAACCTCGACATGAATTCTGCCGCCAATTGCCTGGAGCAGTAATAGTGCTTACCTGTGATCTGCAATTGCTTTACAGCTTTCTCCCACTTCGGCTTCTGATCGTTCACATCAAGAAACAAGAACACGATGTCTTCATTGTCTTTAAATTCCTTCTGAAGTTTAAGCGAGTGTGGCATTTCACGCTTACATGGTCCACACCAGCTTGCCCACACGTCTACATAAACAACCTTGCCCTTGAACTGAGCTAGCAACTCCTCCAGCTTCTTGTAATCCCCATCTACAAACTCAGTACCGTCAGCAAATGGTTTGTTCTTTTCTGCAATGTAGTTGTCGTACCTGTCAACAATTGCTTTCCGATACTTCTCGTTGGTAACATCTTTCTTAAAGCGTGGAATGATCGAATCCATCAGGAAGTCCCACTTGTTGTGCACCACCGTGTAAGCTGTACTTGAAAGGAAAATGTCTCTTCCCTCTCCCTTGAGTTCCTTGCTACCCAACTCGTACATTTCCAACATGAAGTACTTGTCAGTAATCTGAGTGATATTCTTCTCCTTCATGTACCTGAACTGATAGAACTGCTTTACCGCATCATGGTAGTTGATGGAAAGTCGCCCGGCATCCTCATCCTGTAGATTCACCTTTGACATGAAGGGGAAATTCTCATCTGTATATGGTTTCTTTAACTGCAGCCCTAATTGAAAACAATTCTTCACCGAAGCGTAAGTAAGATCTGCCTTCATTGCTGCAACAAAATCATTCGAAAGCTTCTGCTTTTTCTTGTTCTTATCCAGGTATTTGCATCGCTCATCCTCGAATGCATCCACGATCTTCAAGTAATCGGGATATTTAATCTCTCCTGACATCACCTTCTGACGGTCTGCACCATATACCTTCTGGTTCTGATCATTAAACTGATCGGTGAATGCCTTGATGAAGTTGTTGGTGTTCGCCCCTTGTCCTTCAAATGTGAGGGTATTCCTAAAATCATCACCGGAGAATTTCATCGTCATGTTGGTCCCCTCCTCAAGAAAGAGTTGCTGAACATCCGGACCTACTTTGACAAATACATTGGAAGGTTTGTCTACACCCATAATCATGTCTGCACTGCCACCGCCTAGGTTAACCACATATGGCTGTCGCGTAGGTTGCCCTGTAACCGGGTCACTCAGAAAATAAACGGTTACCTGTTTCACTGTTGCCTTTTCATCAACCACCTTGATGGTAACCTGAAATGCCCACAAACACTGAGTTACAGTTAACAATAGTATCGCGAGTAAAGATCTTCTCATGCTAGTCATTTATGAAATAACCATGCCAGCTGCATCTTAATTGCACAAAACACAATCAAAATGACGGCAGAACGAACATCTAAATTAGGAAAATTGATCCACCCAAATTGGCTGTTGGGTGTGGTCATCGCATGTTCCTTAACACTTATCTCCTTTGAATGGAAATTTATGGTAGGTGATGTGAAAGAACTAACAATGGAAGATCCATTTGACGGAGACAAGATTGAAATTCCCATTACCAGGCAAATTGAAAAGGTAGACAAGCCAAAGACGATTAAGGTTCGGTTGAACCCTGAAAAGTTTGTCCTAAAGGATGACTTTGAGGACGAAAAAGACTCAGACGATGACTGGATGGACGACCTGGATGGTGATGATTTGTTCTCTGATGGCGACTGGTGGGATGACGAAGAGGAAGATGATGAGATCATTCCGTGGAATCTGGTAGAAAAAATGCCTTACATCAAAGGATGTGATTTTGATAGCGACAAGAAGAAAAGCAAGTGTACACTTGAGAAGATATACAAGCGCCTTGGAGAAAAGGTAAAGTATCCTGATCATCTGAGAGAACAGGGAATTGAGGGTAAGGTAATGATGAAATTCACAGTTGACGCTACAGGTCAAGTAGTTGATATTCAACCATTAAACAAGGCACATAAAGCATTTATAAGGGAAGCAGAAAAGGGTGTGAGTTCCCTCCCGGAGTTCATTCCTGCCGAGCAAATGGGCAAGGCCGTTTCTGTTGTTTACACCCTTCCGATAGAATTTTCGCAGAACAAGCGTAAATAGACTCTCTACATAGCGTTGTGCGTTCAAAGCCCGTTGGTATTGATTAATCCAACGGGCTTGCTTACATTTGAGGTCCCCTAACGCATGAGCCTATAAGACGCACTCTACTCCGAATCAATTTTTAGGCGTACTTGAATATTTATTCCAGGAAGCAGAAGTGGAAACTTCTCTTAGCTGCTGTCGCAATCGTGATTGTGATTCTGTCTTTATGGTACAGCAACAAGCTCGTACAAGAGATTGCAGATGAGGAAAAGGAGAAGATTGAGCTTTGGGCGCAGGCCGTTCGAAAGAAGGCCAACCTGGTGAACTATACCCAATCGCTATTCAAGCAGCTTCAAGAGGAAGAGCGGAAGCGGATTGAAATCTGGGCATACGCTACCAAACGGATCGCATATACCAACAACGATGAGGACCGAAACTTCTATCTGGAGTTCCTGGCATCCAACACTACCATTCCCGTAATAGCAACAGACGAAAAGGGCACCATCTCCACGCATCGTAACATCGACATGCCTCAGCAAGCGAAAGATGATTATCTCAAAGCCCGCCTGGAGGTAATGAAGGAAAAATACGAACCGATCATCATTAACACCTGGGGAGATCAACAGCAGTATCTCTACTACGATGATTCGCGCATTTTCTCAGAATTGAAGATCGTTCTTGATGACCTCATCAAGTCGTTCCTTTCTGATGTGATCATCAACTCTGCTTCAGTACCTGTAGTATTTACAGATAGCACGCGGCAGAACATTCTTGACTTTGGAAACGTGGATTCCGTAGATGTGAGTTCTCCTGATAAGATCAAGCAGTTGTTGGCCACCATGGAATCTGAGAACGAACCCATTGAGGTTCAGCTGGGAGAAAACCAGGTCAACTATATCTATTACAGACATTCGAAGGTGCTTACCAAGCTCCGTTTCTACCCGATCATTCAATTTATTATCATCGGCATCTTCCTGTTCATTGCGTACTATCTGTTCTCTACCTCGAGAAGGGCCGAGCAGAATCAGGTGTGGGTGGGTATGGCCAAAGAAACAGCTCACCAGCTGGGAACACCGCTGAGTTCTTTGATCGCCTGGAAGGAATACCTACAGCTCAAAGAGATCAACATCGACAAAAAGACATTGGTAGAAATCTCTAAGGACCTTAGCAGGTTGGAAACGATCACGGAGAGGTTCTCGAAGATTGGCTCCAAGCCATCACTCATGGCCGAAAATATTGTTGATGTGGTAGAAGACACTGCTGGCTATCTGCGCGCCCGCGTTTCCAAGAATGTAGAGATCACTGTTACCAAGGAAAATGGACATGACATCCTGGCTCAGGTTAACGTATCACTATTCAGTTGGGTGCTGGAGAACCTCATCAAAAATGCCGTGGATGCCATGGAAGGGAAAGGTCAGATTCACATACACGTGATGGATCAGATGCAATATGTGTACATTGATGTAAGCGATACGGGGAAAGGTATCCCGAGGTCAAAACAAAAGACGGTTTTCCAGCCAGGCTACACTTCTAAGGAAAGAGGATGGGGCCTTGGATTGTCTCTTGCCAAGCGTATCATTGAGAACTACCATTCAGGGAATATCTTTGTTAAGCAATCTGAGGTGGGCACGGGAACCACATTCAGGATCGTGCTGAACAAGTGATAGGAATCTATATACATATTCCCTTCTGCCGGCAAGCATGCCACTACTGCGACTTCCACTTTTCTACTAACCTTAAGCCTTTGGCTGGATTCATGGATGCGGTTTGTGAGGAGATCCGTCATGGAAAGGGGTTTATTGGTGAAGAGCAAGTACATACGATCTATTTTGGCGGTGGGACACCATCAGTATTGAGTGTAGATCAGGTACACAAGGTCATATCGACAGTACACCGCGAATACGACTGCAGCAAGCTCACGGAAGTAACCCTTGAGGCCAATCCAGATGACGTTTCGCGCGATCTTCTGGCAGGGTATTATGATGCAGGTGTTAACCGCATAAGTCTTGGTGTGCAATCGTTCTCAGATGAAGCGCTTAAACTCATCAACAGATCTCACGCGGCTGAAGAATCTTTCCGGGCATTAGAACTTATTCAATCCAGTCCGTTTAACAACTACACAGCTGATCTGATCTTCGGTATTCCGAATCAGGGTTTAACGGATTGGCAATCAGATTTGGAGACGCTAATGAAATTTGATCCCCCACACATCTCGTGTTACAGCCTGACGTTTGAACCCAATACCGTTTTGGACAATTGGTGGGAAAAGGGAAAGCTGGAGCCGGTGGATGACGACCACTATGACGTGCAGTATAACTATGCTTGTAAGTTTCTGAGAACGCACGGTTACGAACACTATGAACTCTCCAATTATGCCAAACCTGGATTCAGAGCAGAACACAATAGTATGTATTGGGATGGTATCAAATACCTGGGAGTTGGTCCAGGGGCACATTCCTACAACGGCCTGGAGCGCACCTGGAACATTCGAAACAACCACAAGTACATCGAGTTGATCAACAGTGGTGGGCATTACTGGGAAAGCGAAAGTCTGCTACCAACGGATAGATTGAATGAATACCTGATGACCAAATTGAGAACTTCGGAAGGTGTGCGGTGGGAAATGATCGAGCAACTGGCTTCACCCAGACAGATACAGGACATACAGGAAGGCGTTGCAGAACTCGAAAGGCAAAAGAACCTCATTATACGGGATGATGGATTCCACATTGCAGAACCAGACCTCATCATATCCGATACAATTATTTCCTCCTTATTTTGCGCAGATGATCCTATCACTCGGCTCTAGAAAATTCGACCTGTCACAAGGCGTAAGTATTGCTCTTCCCATCAAGGCGGGTGCGCAAAGTGTGAATGCCTGGTACCTGGATCCGGTAGATATTAAACCTGTTGAAGGTGACGGTTTCATTGGGGATGTGAGCCAGGGTGGATCTGTTAATTTCCGCGACATCTATTTCAATCCACATGGCCATGGTACGCACACAGAGTCTGTGGGTCACATTAGCAAAGCGTTTCATTCCATCAACACCATCGATTGTAGTGCCCCTTGTCTTGCACAGTTGGTGAGTGTTCAACCGGAAGTACGCGGTGAAGATCAAGTCATCACCTTGGCGTCACTTGGTGAACTGATAGATGAAGCAGACGCATTGGTGATAAGAACATTGCCGAATGCAGAGGAGAAAAGAAGCCGGCATTACTCCAATTCCAATCCCCCATTTTTAGATGTTGAAGTAATTCCAAAGCTCAACGAAATGGGTGTTAAACACCTTTTAATCGACACCCCTTCTGTAGATAAGGAGCAAGATGACGGTGCGCTTGCATGTCATCACGCCTATTGGAACTATCCGGAAGCCCCAAGTTACCACCGTACTATTACTGAGCTTATATACGTGCCTGATCACGTGAAAGATGGCATATATGCACTTCAACTCTTCGTTGCAGCATTTGAAAATGATGCTGCCCCGAGCAATCCACATTTATTCGCTGAAATAGAATAATGTTGGGTTTGTGCGCTGTTTGGTGTTAGGATTTGAAATTAAATTTTGTAGATTGGGCGTTGAAAAGACGAAATTCTATCCGCAATGGCACTTGACAAGACAGATTTGAAGATACTTAAGAAGCTTCAAGACAACGGTAAGATCACCAATCTTCAGCTTTCCAAAGAGATTGGATTATCTCCTGCTCCAACCCTTGAGCGCGTTAAGAAACTTGAAAATGCAGGTGTAATCAAAAGTTACCACGCACTTGTAGATGAAAAGGCATTGGGTATGGGTTTGGTGGCTTTCATGCACGTTACGCTTACCCGCCAGATCAGCTCAGCTATTGATACTTTCATCGAGCATGTACAGGATGTTGATGAGGTAATGGAAGTATATCAGGTGACTGGTGGTGCGGATTTCATTGTCAAGATCATGGCCAGAGACATTCCTTCATTTGACAATATGGTGCGAACTAAATTGGATAATGATGTGATCGGTACAATGCAGACGCAAATTGTTCTTTCCACCGAAAAGATCTCGAAGGTCATTCCTCATTCCTATGAGGTAGAATGACACTTGAACATTTTCGCTCATACTGCATAGCCAAACCTGGCGTTACCGAAGATTTTCCTTTTGATGAAATAACCCTCACCATGAAGGTAATGGGCAAGGTATTTGCGATTTGCGACATCACTTCCTTTGAACGGGTCAACCTGAAATGTGATCCGGAACTTGCAATAGAATTAAGGGATCAATACGACTCCGTTCAACCTGGTTGGCACATGAACAAGAAGCACTGGAATACCATATATCTGGATGGCGGTGCTGAAGATAAACTGGTTCACGAATGGATTGATCATTCCTACGATCTTGTAGTTAAAGGGCTCACGAAAAAACTTCGTGCGGAGCTCGAAAATTTGTAGTCCGCACCGCAGTAATCACTATTTTCATTTCTAGACAATGTAAATGCCATGAAGAAACTACTCGGTTACTTCTTCCAGGGATTGTTGGTTAGTGTACCAGTTGCCGCTTTGTGTTTTGTTATCTACAAAGGGTTCATTCTTCTAGATGGTATTCTTCCCTATAAGGATGTAATACCGGGATTGGGAATTATTACCCTGTTGGTAGGATTGATAGTGATTGGTTTTTTGGCCAATACCATTATCGCCCGACCCATAAAGAAGTACTTTGAGAAACTGTTGGATAGGGTTCCACTTGTTAAAACCATATACAATGCCGTAAGGGACCTGATGTCTGCATTTGTCGGGAAGCAAAAGAAATTCGATAAGCCCGTAATGGTAAAATTGCTGGAAAACTCCGAACTTGAAAAGCTAGGGTTCGTAACGGAGGAAGACCTGAGCGAACTTGGCATAAAAAATGATAAGATAGCTGTGTACTTGCCTCATTCGTACAACTTTTCGGGTAACCTGTACATTGTACCCAGAAAGAATGTAACACCCATCGATGCCTCTGCGGCAGATGTGATGAAGTTCATTGTTTCAGGTGGTGTTACAGAAGTTGAGCACAAAGAGGTAGAAGAAAATTTAGAAGCATGAAGAGATTAACCCTAACCCTTTCAGCAGTAGTTGTTACAGCTTTCTGCTTTGGACAAAAAGTTGAAGTGACCGAAGGTGGTCAGAGTATCGGAGGTGGTAGCAACAACGCATTATCCGTAGTGGTATATGGTGCCAAGGCATCTGATGTTGAACATGATATCAAGTCGTTCATGAAGAAGCACAAGGCCAAGTTCTCTTCCAAGAAAGGGGAGCTCTTTGGTGATGATGCAGTTGTGAAGGAGTTTGGAGACAACACTTGTGACATTTACGCAAAGGTTATACCTGAAGGAAAAGAAGACGTGAAGTTGATTGTTGCGTTCGATCTTGGTGGTGCATTTCTTAGCTCTAGCCAACATTCCAAACAGTTCGCTGCTGCTAAGAACATGATCAGGAAGATTGGTGTAGACGGGACCAAAGCTGCAGTTGGTGCAGTGGTGAAGGAAGAAGAGAAAACCCTCGAAAAGCTTAACAAAGAGCAGGAAGATCTTGTGAAGAACAAGGAGAAACTGGAGAAGGACATTGAGCAATGGAAGAAGGACATTGAAAATGCGGAGAAGGAAATAGAAGAGAACAAGAAATCTCAGGAAGAAAAGGCGAAGGAAATCGGATCGCAGGAGAAGGTTGTAGAAGAGGTTAAGAAGAAGATGGAGTCCATAAAGTAGCTACCTTCGATGCCGTGGGCAAATGGCGGCATCATCTCTGGCTACATTTAATTGTATTCATATTCGGTACTACCGGAGTATTCGGTAAGCTGATAGATCTTGATGCGGCATTGCTGGTGTGGTATCGCGTTGCCATAGCCACAGCTGCCATTGGAATGTTCCTTGTGTTCTCAAGGATAACCTACGCAGCAGATCAAAAAACGACCATTGCCGCACTCTTAACCGGTGCAATTGTGGCCTTGCATTGGTATACCTTCTTTGAAGGGATTAAGGAATCAACTGTGTCTGTTGCCCTGGCATGCTTTTCCTCAACCGCCTTGTTCACCTCCCTTATCGAGCCTATCTATTTCAAACGGAAAATCCGGTTGTATGAAGTACTGCTCGGGCTGGCCATTATCGGAGGCCTCTCCATAATCTTCACGGTAGAATTCAAATATGTGTACGGTATTGTATTAAGTATCATTTCCGCTGCATTGGCCTCATGGTTTACCGTCATCAACGGAAAGCTGGTGAAGAAAATGGATGCACATGTGATCTCTTTCTATGAGATGTTGAGCGCATGCATGATCGTTTCCATTTACCTAGCCATGCGGGCAGACGATATCACCAAGTGGTTCCCGCAAGGAATGGAGATTACATGGGTGCTGATCCTTGGATTGATCTGTACCGCCTTTGCCTTCTTAATGGCAGTGGTGGTGATGAAAAAACTATCTCCCTATACCGTAAGTATCTCTATCAATCTGGAGCCCATCTACGCTATTATCCTTGCAGTGATTATCTGGCCTGATTCTGAAAAAATGAGTCCGGGCTTCTACGTTGGAACAGTGATCATCATCGGTGCCATCTTTGCGAATGCAGTTTTAGCTAAAAGGTTGGCTAGTCCAGCTAGTGAAGACGAATAGGTCTGCTACTAATACGGGTCCTTACGAAACCCCATCCCAACCTTGCGCAGTTACCTTGTTTTCCTGACCAACTGCATTCACAATCTTATAACTTCCTTCTTCGGGGGTAATGTGTCCGATTGGAATGAATGCCTTATTGTCTTTCATTTTAAGGTAATCTTCCTGAGATACGGTGAGCAAAAGTTCGTAGTCTTCACCGCCATTAAGTGCACATATTACAGGATCCAGAGAAAACTCTTCTGCACAACTGACAGAAGTGGGATCAATAGGAATTTTCTCCTCATAAATGGTGAAACCACACTTCGACTGCCGGGCAATATGAATAAGCTCAGATGACAAGCCATCGCTGATATCGATCATTCCATTTGGAACGATTCCGTAGTTATCCAGATCCGCTATTGCCTCCATTTTGACTTCTGGTTTCAGTTGCCGCTCCAGCAAGTAATCATATCCTGAAAAGTCAGGTTGAATGCCTGAATCTTCCTTGAATACCTGCTTTTCCCTTTCCAACAACTGCAACCCCAAAAACGCAGCCCCGAGATCTCCTGTAACCAGGATGATATCGTTCTCTTTGGCTCCAGACCTATAGGAGATCTTATCCTTCTTAGCATCCCCAATCACACCTACATTGATCACCGTTCCGCTCAGTGAAGAGGTTGTATCACCACCCACCAAATCCAGGCCGTACACATCACAAGCCAGATAGATGCCTTCATACAATTCTTCCAGTCCTTCCACGCTCATCCGGTTCGATACCGCTATTGAAACAGTGAACTGTTTCGGTCTGCCATTCATCGCGTAGATGTCTGAGATACTCGTAACAACCGCCTTGTATCCCAAATGCTTAAGTGGTGTATACAATAGATCGAAGTGCACACCCTCTACTAAAGTGTCTGTAGTCCAAAGTGTTACATCCTCTCCTTCTCCAATTACCGCAGCATCGTCACCGCATGCAAACAGCGTGGAATCATGGCGCGAACGATTGTTCCCCGTCAAGTGTTCTATTAGTCCAAACTCCCCTAGATCAGAGAGGTTGGTTGGTTGTGGTGTGCCGTTGGTATTGCTCATGCGGGCAAAGGTATAAGATTCTGCGCGCGACAACTGCTTCAAATCAAGGGTTTGGGTTTGGTACAGTACCCGTAAAATGGTATTTTAGCTCGCTATTTAGAATTAATCTAAATAAAAATAAGTGATCACAGTAACCGATAATGCCAAGAAGGAAGCCATCGCATTGATGACGAAGGAAGGATCTCCAGACGATTCTTTTATTCGGGTTGGTGTGAAAGGCGGAGGATGCTCAGGCCTTACTTATCACCTTGAGTTCGATCATGAATTGAAGGAAGATGATAAGGTATTTGAAGACAAGGGCATCAAGATTGTCTGCGACAAGAAGAGCATGTTGTACCTGGTAGGTACTGAGCTTGATTTCTCAGATGGTCTGAACGGTAAAGGATTTAGCTTCAACAACCCGAATGCTTCTCGCACTTGTGGTTGTGGTGAGTCTTTCTCAATCTAAACGGAGGGTATGGGATATACAGAAGAAGACCTGGCGAAAGACCTGAAATCCGATTACAAATACGGGTTCGTAACCGATATTGATCAAGAAGTATTTCCGAAAGGACTTAGCGAGGATGTAGTTCGCGCCATATCCAAAAAGAAAAACGAGCCAGAATGGCTCACCGAATGGCGACTGGATGCTTACCGTAAATGGGTAGACATGGAAGAGCCAACGTGGGCTCATGTTGAGTACCCCAAGATCGATTTTCAAGACATTAGTTACTACGCTGCTCCAAAAGCAAAGCCGGAGCTGGAATCTCTTGACGAGGTAGACCCTGAGCTATTGAAGACATTCGAAAAGCTGGGTATTTCTTTGGAAGAACAAAAAAGACTTACGGGAGTAGCAGTGGACGTGGTAATGGATAGTGTGTCCGTAGCCACAACGTTCAAGGAGAAACTTGCAGAGCTTGGCATCATTTTCTGCTCGTTTAGTGAAGCTGTACAAGAGCATCCAGAACTTGTCAGACAACACCTTGGAACAGTCGTTCCATCTTCAGATAACTACTACGCTGCCTTGAATTCAGCGGTATTTTCAGATGGCTCCTTTTGTTATATCCCCAAGGGCGTGAAGTGCCCAATGGAGCTTTCCACCTATTTCCGAATTAACGAGGCGAATACCGGTCAATTCGAAAGAACCCTGGTGGTGGCAGATGAGGGGTCTTATGTGAGTTACCTGGAAGGATGCACGGCACCTATCCGAGACACCAACCAACTGCACGCTGCTGTAGTAGAATTGATCGCATTGGAAGATGCAGAGATCAAATACTCAACAGTTCAGAATTGGTATCCAGGTGATGAAGAAGGTAAAGGTGGTATCTACAATTTCGTAACGAAGCGTGGTATCTGCAGAGGTGCACGATCTAAAATATCATGGACGCAGGTTGAAACCGGTTCAGCAATTACATGGAAATATCCTTCTACCATTCTGCTTGGGGATGATAGTGTTGGAGAATTCTACTCTGTTGCTGTGACTAACAACATGCAACAGGCAGACACAGGCACCAAGATGATCCACATGGGCAAGAACACGTCCAGCACCATCATCTCAAAAGGTATTTCCGCGGGTAAGTCCAACAATTCCTACCGTGGATTAGTAAAAGTTCACAGCAAGGCGGGCAACAGTAGAAACTTTACACAATGTGATTCCCTGTTGATGGGTAGCACATGCGGGGCACATACATTCCCTTACATCGAAGTAGAAAACAGCAGTTCTCAGGTTGAACATGAAGCTACCACCTCCAAGATTGGAGAAGACCAGATCTTCTATTGTAACCAGCGGGGGCTGGACACGGAGAAGGCCATCGGACTAATCGTGAACGGATATTGTAAAGAAGTGCTTAATCAACTTCCAATGGAATTTGCAGTGGAAGCACAGAAATTATTGGAGATCTCGCTAGAAGGTAGCGTAGGATAATTGGGAGTTATGATCAAGATCGAAAACTTACACGCATCAATTGATGGAAAGGAAATTCTGAAAGGATTGAACCTTGAAATCAACGCTGGTGAAGTACATGCCATTATGGGGCCCAACGGTTCTGGTAAAAGTACTTTGGCCTCTGTACTGGCAGGCCGTGAAGACTACGAAGTGTCAGAAGGCAACGCAAGTTTCAACGGAGAAGACCTGCTTGAGTTAGCCCCAGAAGAAAGGGCGTGGGCCGGGTTGTTTCTTGCATTCCAATACCCTGTGGAGATTCCCGGAGTATCTAACATCAATTTCCTGCGAACTGCCATCAATGAAAAACGTGAGCAGCAAGGTGAGGAACCTCTTTCTGGTGCCGAGTTTCTCGCCCTTGTGAAAGAAAAATCTGCACTTGTACAGCTTGACCCCAAGCTTGCACAACGAAGTGTAAACGAAGGTTTTTCCGGTGGTGAGAAGAAGAGAAACGAAATTTTCCAGATGGCAATGCTGGAGCCCAAATTTGCCATCTTGGATGAGACGGATTCTGGCCTCGATATTGATGCCTTGCGTATTGTTGCGGATGGAGTTAACACACTCCAGTCTGATGACAACGCAACGTTGGTGATCACACATTACCAAAGATTACTTGATTACATCGTGCCAGATGTTGTTCACGTATTATACGATGGCAAGATCATCAAGTCCGGTCCTAAAGAACTAGCACTTGAGCTTGAGGAGAAGGGGTACGACTGGTTGACCAAAGAAGGCACAACTGTATAGCAATGGAAGCCCCTATCCTAAATAACCTGGGCAACATCGATTTTCACTTCGATGCTGACTTCTCCAAAGCGCTTCGCGATGATGCAGAAGGCTTGTTGAAGGACATGCGGTTTCCAACTACACGAGACGAGTACTGGAAGTACACACGCGTAAATCATTGGACAGAAAAGGAATTTAAGATTGGTGCAGGTGAAGCTGGAAACAAGGATTTAGGGACAATTCTTCCTGACGTTCCAAAGCTCGTCTTTGTGAATGGATTTTACGATCAGGCAGCCAGTGATGACATTCCCGGTATTACCGTTACTGCACTTTCTGAAGCGAAGGAGCAGCATGCGGATACGTTGCAAAAGATTTTTGGTAAGCTCGACAACAGAAAAGGTGAAGTGTTCTCCTGCCTGAACGCAGCTTATCATAATGATGGTTATTTCTGCCATTTCAATGGTAGTGCTGAAGCTGTACAGTTCGTTTTTCTGAACGATTCTGATGTGATGGCTACGCCAAGAAACGTTGTTGTTGCAGAGGCTGAAGCGAAAGCTTCGATTTATGAAGTACACGTGAATCCTGATGCTTCGGGGGCGCTTACCAATGTAGTGAATGAATACTGGCTTGGGAAAAATGCGAACCTCAACATCACCCGTTTGATTGAAGTTGGTGATGAAAACGGCTTCATCTCTAACGAGTACGTTTCGCAGGATGAAGGCTCAGACTTTACAGTGAATACTTACTGCCTGGGTGGCAAGACCGTTCGAAACAATGTGAATGTGGAATTGGAAGGCTCGTTCACCGAAACAGCCATGTACGGTTTTTACTTCAACAACGATAACGGACATACCGACAACCATACACACATCAACCATAAGTTTCCCTCGTGCAACTCCAACGAGTTGTATAAGGGTGTGCTGGATGAGAAAGCCACTGCCGTTTTCAATGGCAAGGTGAACGTGTGGAAGGATGCCCAGCAGACCAATGCGTTCCAGGCGAACAACAACATTTTGTTATCTGATGACGCAACGGTCAACTCGAAGCCCGAGTTAGAGATTTATGCAGATGATGTGAAGTGCTCGCACGGATCTACGACCGGGCAACTTGATGCCAATGCCTTGTTCTATTTGCAGGCAAGAGGTATTTCAAGAGACCGTGCAACCAGATTGTTACTCAACGCCTTTGCAGAAGAAACAACAGAAAAAATCGCATCTGAAGCCGTGAGAGAACTCATTTCAGAGCACTTGTTATCGTCAATAGGCGCATGATGAACACCGTGGCCACAACGCTGGACCATACACAGATCGAATCCATTCGCTCCCAATTTCCAATCCTTGATCAGGAGTTGAAGGGATACCCTTTGGTTTATCTCGACAATGGTGCCTCTACGCAGAAGCCGGACGTAGTAGTGAACAGCATCAGCGAGTATTACAATACGATCAACAGTAACGTTCATCGTGGTGTACACCAGTTAAGTCAATTGGCCACAGATGCATTTGAAGCTTCCAGAGAAAAGGTGGTCAAATACATCAATGCCGGTTCTATTGAAGAAGTGATCTTCACGAAAGGAACTACGGAAAGCATCAACCTGGTGGCGAGTAGCTTCGGAAGAACGTTTTTCAAAGAAGGTGATGAGATCATCATCACTACCATGGAACATCATTCTAATATCGTTCCTTGGCAATTGATCTGTGAAGACATTGGAGCAACCCTCAAGGTGGTTCCAATCAATGATGAAGGAGATATGATCTTCTCTGAATTGGAAAGCATGATCAACGATCGCACTGCGATGATCAGTATCGTTCATGTTTCAAACGCTTTGGGAACGATCAATCCAGCGAAAGAAATTATTGAGCTGGCACATCAAAGAGACATCCCCGTGATGGTTGATGCTGCACAGTCCATTCAACACCTGACTGTAGACGTTCAGTCCCTTGATTGTGACTTCCTGGCATTTAGCAGCCACAAGATGTACGGTCCTATGGGAATGGGAATTCTTTACGGCAAGAAGAAGTGGTTAGATGCCATGAAGCCTTACCACGGTGGTGGTGAGATGATCAAAACGGTAACGTTTGAGAAGACCACGTACAATGAACTCCCCTTCAAATTTGAAGCAGGAACACCTAACGTTTCTGGCGCAATTGGCATGGGTGCTGCCATCGATTTTATAGAGGGTATCGGCCGTGAAGCAATTCATGAATACGAAGATCGATTGCTGGCTTATGCGACAGAGGAGATCAAGAAAGTGCCAGGTGTCAGATTGATCGGAACAGCCGAAAAGAAGTCAAGTGTTCTGTCCTTTCTATTGGATGGTTCACACCCATATGATGTGGGAATGATCCTGGATCAACAAGGTGTTGCGGTACGAACTGGACACCATTGTACAGAGCCCTTGATGGATCGATTTGAAATCCCGGGAACAGTTCGTGCTTCGTTTGCGATCTATAATAACGAACAGGACGTTGACCGGTTTATACAGGCATTAACGAAGGCACAACAAATGCTGAGCTGATGGATTTGAAGGAGCGACAAGATCAGATCATTGAGGAGTTCGACATGTTCGGAGACTGGATGTCCAAATACGAATACATCATTGAGTTGGGCAAAGAATTACCGCTAATCGATGAAGCATTAAAGGTGGATGACAACCTCATCAAAGGATGTCAATCCAAGGTATGGTTAGACGCTCAGGAGGACAGTGGAACAGTTCACTTCAAAGCGGATAGCGATGCCATTATTACTAAAGGAATTGTAGCGTTGGTGATTCGGGTTTTATCTGGGCTACCCGCGGCAGAAATAGCCAATGCGGATCTTTATTTCGTTGACCGCATTGGGCTAAAGGAGCACCTTTCGCCTACCCGTTCCAATGGGTTACTAGCAATGATCAAGCAAATGAAGTTCTACGCACTTGCGTATCAATCCAAGGCGAATGGATAAGAAGGAGCTGGAAGATAAGGTAGTGCAAATGCTGAAATCGGTGTACGATCCAGAAATCCCGGTCGACATCTATGAGCTTGGATTGATTTATGATGTCATCATCAAATCGATGGAGGAAGTAGAAGTGTTGATGACGCTTACTTCTCCTTCTTGTCCGGTTGCTGAAACGCTACCCGTAGAGGTTGAACAACGCATCAAGGAAATAGAAGGTATTGACAAAGCGGAGGTGAAAATCGTTTGGGATCCACCCTGGGAAAAAGACATGATGAGTGACGCAGCCAAAGTTGAATTGGGATTAATGTAATGGCTGATGAGATCGTAAATAGAGTGGCCAACTCAGGCCTGATTCAGCTTGATCTTGAAGAGTTGATTCCAGATCCGGTTGTTGGATTAGATATAGCACCATGGCTGTTCAAGGGTATCGCTTTAAAGGAAGTAGAATTCAAGCAACACCTATCAGATCACAATTGGGAACAATATCAGGATCAATACCTACACGTATACTGTAGTGAAGATGCAATCATTCCCTCGTGGGCGTGGATGATGATCACGCGTGAAGCCTTTCCGTTTGCTAAAAAAGTTGTTCAGGGAGATGCCACTTTCCTTAATGGGATCTTGCTAAAAGAAGCATTGGATCAGATCGACCCTGAAGAATACCATGACGCGAGGCTGATCATCAAAGGATGTGGTGAAGGTAAGCTGAGTGAGTTTGCTTACACGGAAGTCATGATGAAGCTGATGCCAGTTGCCAAATCTATCATGTTCGGAGAACCGTGTTCTACCGTACCTATTTACAAGAAAAAGAAGTGATTATTCACTGAGCACCTGCAGCAACAGGTTTAGCTCTTCAGTGGAAATATTGTCCTCAAGTTTTTCCTCGATCTTTCTAAGTGTTACCTCCACTTTAGATGCCTCTACAGCATCAATCGGTTCCTTATTGTAGAAAGCTTTGATGGTAGAAGTGTACTTCATCTTGTCCAGCTCCTTCTTGGCTGCTTCCGCCTGAGAAAACGTTTTGTACGCGCCAATCCGATACTGGATCTCATCAGCTGAAATTTCCTTGTAGTACACATGCCCTATAGAAGTCAACTTCTTCGACTTAAGAATTTTGGTTTTCACTGAACCAATGTCCAGACTGTAAACCAATCCACTTGGAAATCCAGCAAAACTTTCCTTTTGGGCATAGCCAGAAAGTGTTCCAGCAGCAAGAAATAGTATGAGTATGATTCGGATCACGGGTCCCTAATTTACCAATTACTTGGAAGTATCTGCAAACAACGTGCCCAACTAGTAAGCGCGTTCATCGCGACCTTCCACATAATTAATAAACGATCTATTCACCACACGGTTGCCTCCAGGTGTAGGATAATCTCCCGTGAAATACCAATCACCAAGATTATCAGGACATGCCTCATGAAGTCCTTCAATGGTTTGGTACATGATTTCCACCTTGGCGTTAATTCCTTTCGGTGTTAAGAGCTCCGTTATTTTTTTCGAAATCTGCCGTGCGGTAAACGGTTTATATATCTCCCTCACGAAGTTCTCCACCTGTTCCTTCGGATGAAATTCCTGTTCCTTGCACTTCTCGTAAACCTCTTTAATCAGTTTATCTTTCTTCTTGTCCTTAAGCAATTCGATAGCGGCCTGAAATGCCACAAAATCACCGAGTTTGGCCATGTCAATTCCATAGCAATCCGGGTATCTGATCTGTGGTGCAGAGGAAACAATAATGATCTTCTTTGGTTTAAGTCGGTCGAGAATACCTATGATACTGCGCTTTAACGTTGTGCCTCGCACAATGGAATCATCCACTATCACAAGGTTATCGGTTTTCTTAACCGCCCCGTATGTTACATCGTAAACGTGCGACACCAGATCTTCCCTACCCTTGTCTTCGCTGATGAACGTTCTCAGCTTGGCATCCTTTATAGCCACCTTCTCCCAACGAATTCTTGCCGAAAGGATCTTTTCGATCTTCTTCGGATCCCTGGATTTCATGGCCTTGATCTTCTTCACCTTTTGCTCATTCAACACCTCTTCCATACCCTCCACCATACCATAGAAAGCAGTTTCCGCAGTATTCGGGATGTATGAAAATACAGTGTTTTCGAGGTCGCCCTTAACAGCTTTTAGAATTGCGCCACATACCTGCTTGCCCAATTGTTTACGCTCCTTGTAGATGGTTTCATCGCTACCACGACTGAAGTATATTCTCTCGAAGGAACAAGATCTTTTCTCCTGGGGCTTCCTGATCTCAGCTTCCTTGATCTTCCCATTCTTGCGAATCAACAAAGCATGTCCGGGCTTTAATTCTTTAACGCTTCCGTTCTGAACATCAAATGCCGTGCGAATGGCAGGTCTTTCCGAAGCCACTACTAAAACCTCATCGTCTTGATAGTAGTATGCTGGTCTGATTCCATTAGGGTCACGAACTACAAATGAGTCTCCATGACCAATAACTCCCGCGATCACATAACCTCCATCCCAATCGGCTGCAGATCTTTTCAGAATTCGCTCAAGTCTAAGGTCTTTGGCAATATGACCGCTGATCTCCTTGTTATCCATTCCCTGCGACTTGAACTTGTCGAAAAGGTCCTGGTTATCCATATCAAGGAAGTGACCAATTTTCTCCATCACCGTTACCGTATCTGCTCTCCCTTTAGGGTGCTGTCCGATTTTCACCAGCAGATCAAAGAGTTCATCCACATTGGTCAGGTTGAAATTGCCTGCCACCACAAGGTTTCTTGTGCGCCAATTGTTCTGCCTGAGGAAAGGATGGCACTGCTCAATACTGTTGCCACCAAATGTGCCATATCTCAAATGGCCTAATAAGACTTCGCCTGTAAACGCAACATTCTTGGTAAGCCAATCGGCATCGTTCAGTTTATCAGGATCTTCTTTTTGAAGTGTTTCGAAACGTGTATTGATCTTCTGGAAGATGTCTTTGATGGGTTGCTGATTGTTGGATCGATACCGGCTGATATACTTCTTTCCGGGTTCAACATCCAGCTTGATTGTTGCAACACCTGCGCCATCCTGGCCACGGTTGTGTTGCTTTTCCATCAAGAGATACAGCTTGTTTAGGCCGTAAGTTATGCTTCCATACTTGTCGAGGTAATACTGCATCGGCTTGAGTAGCCGTACAAGTGCAATTCCGCACTCATGTTTGATCACATCACTCATGCATTGGCGCCCTCCAAATAGATGTACAAAACTAACACAATAATTGTTTTGAAAAATGCATTGTATCCTATCGCAACCTTTTGCCCTGATTCTACGTCTTACATGCGTAAGCATGTAAGAATAACCGTACTTTTATTAGTTCCGGTTGTACCAAAAACTGACTTGAGAAAACTGCTCACATATCTTCTGATGAGTTTCACCCTTGGTGGCGTAGCTCAGGTTTCGCATACCACGGATGCACATGTGCATGAACAGTGGGGGGCGAAGTTTCAGGAAAATAAGGGCCAGTGGCCGTCTCAGGTAACGTTCAAGTGTAACATTCCTTATGGTGCCTTGTACATGGAAAAACAAGGATTGGTTTTCGTTTCCATGCGGGAAGCCGACCTCAATATGCTGCATGATGCCAAACATGGACATCAAAAACTTCCAGACCCATTCTTGATTCATGGGCACGCTCACCGTATTTCTTTCGATGGTGGCAACCAGAATCCGGAAATATCAACTGCACGACATTTTCCAGACTATGTGAACTACTTCATTGGAAATGATCGCTCGAAATGGGCCGGTAACGTGCAGCAGTATGGTGAGGTAACATACCGCAGTGTATACCCTGGTATCAACTTCAAGATGTACCAAAACGAATACACGCTCAAGTACGATTTCATTGTTGCACCCAACGCGGACCCCTCGAAGATCAAGATGAAGTACGAAGGTGTGGAAGGGCTTAAAATCAAGCAGGGCTTCTTGAAAATTCAAACCAGTGTGAATGAGATCATCGAGCAAAAACCGGTGGCCTACCAAATCGTGAATGGCCAACGTGTTATTGTTCCGTGCAAATTCAAACTAGACAACAACACCATCAGCTTTGCCTTCCCAAAAGGTTATGATGAATCATTGGAGTTGGTTATTGATCCGGTACTGATCTTTAGCTCTTACACGGGTTCGCCTACCGACAACTGGGGCTACACTGCTACGTACGATGACCTCGGAAACCTATATGCTGGTGGAGCAAGCTTCGGTATCAATTATCCGACAACACTAGGCGCATTCCAATCAGCATGGGGTGGCGGTTCAGGAACGCTGCAAACAGATATTGCAATTACGGTATTCAATAACACAGGAACTGGATTGATTTATAGTACCTACCTGGGCGGTGCCAGCAATGACAATCCGCATAGTTTGGTAGTAAATGCTAATCAGCAACTTTATGTGCTCGGGTCTACCAGTTCGAATAACTTCCCTACAACACCTGGATGTATAGATGGCACCTTCAATGGTGGACCATCCTCCAGTGGTGAGATCATCTCCTACCCAAATGGGGCAGATATCACGGTAACGAAATTTAATCCGAGTGGAACCGCTTTGATCGGATCCACCTATATGGGTGGTTCGGACATTGATGGTATCAATAACGCAACAGGAACAGATTACAACTATGGGGATGCCTACCGTGGTGAGATTATTGTAGATGCAAACGACCGGTGTTATGTTGCCAGTTGTTCGCGTTCTACTGATGTGCCTGTTTCCATTGGAGCTCCTCAGGGTATCCATGGTGGTGGTCAGGATGGTCTTGTCTTCCGTTTGAACTCTACGCTAACTGTAGTTGATTGGTGTACGTACCTGGGTGGGAGTGGAAATGACGCAGCCTATGGTGTTCAGCTAGACGGCACAGGTAACGTATTTGTTTCCGGTGGAACCGGTAGTGCAAATTTCCCTACAACACCCGGAAGTTATAGCGGAATTCTTGCAGGTGGTCTTGACGGATTCATCTCCAAGATCAATCCGGCAGGAAATACATTGATTGCTTCCACATTTGTGGGAAGTAACCAGTACGATCAAAACTACTTCGTGCAGATCGACAACCTTAACAATGTTTGGGTGGTAGGTCAGACGGAAGGGCCAACAGCTGTTTTCCCTGGAACGGTTTACTCTAACCCAAACAGTGGACAATACCTTTTGAAGCTTGACAATGCTTTAGCAAATGTGCTCGTGTCCACCCAGCTTGGAACGGGTAATGGAACGGTTGATATCAGCATCTCAGCATTTCTGGTAAACCAGTGCGATCATATCTACATCGCAGGATGGGGAGGTAACGTGAACCGTTCGAACAATGGTCCTGCGAGTAGTACAACAATAGGCCTACCGATTACACCAAATGCATTTAAGTCAACAACCAATGGTAGCGACTTCTATCTCATGGTGTTGAACAAGGATGCCGATAGTTTACTCTACGCAACGTTCTTTGGTGGAACCAACAATGACCACGTGGACGGTGGTACGAGTCGGTTCGACAAGAAAGGGATTGTATACCAGGCGGTATGTGCCGGTTGTGGTGGAAACTCCAGCTTCCCTTCCACTCCAGGAGCTTACAGCACTACAAACCAAGCTACCAATTGTAACCTGGCTGCTATGAAATTTGACTTGTCTCAGCTTACCGCTGATGTTGGGTTTACAGCTGCACCATACTACTGTGCGCCAGCCACGATCAACTTCCTGAATAGCAGTAATGGGGGCACCAGTTACCTATGGAATTTTGGGGATGGAAATACCTCTACCCAGTTCCAACCTACCCATACCTATACAACAGGGGGAACTTACAACGTAAGCCTGATCGTTACAGATTCACTCTCATGTACAAAGACTGATACTGCGTTCATTACAATACTTGTTTATGACCCGCCTGTGGCGGCCGTAAATCCTGATGGATGGATCTGTCCTGGCGCTACCATGCAGTTAAGCGCCACTGGTGGAGCCTCTTATCAATGGACACCAACGGCAGGCTTGAGCAATCCAAACATTGCAAATCCAATCGCTTCACCAGCGGCAACCACCACCTACAAAGTTGTTGTAACCGATAGCTGTGGTGTTGATTCCGCATTTGTAACGGTGAACGTTCACACGGATCCCACAACGGTGAGTAATGACACAGCCGTGTGTAGAGGAAATCAAGTTTTGCTGCAAGCTGGAGGCGCGCAAACTTATAATTGGGCACCACCGATTTACCTGAACAACCCAGCACTTGCCACACCATTGTGTACACCTATCACCACCACCGCTTACACCGTTACTATGACGGACGCGAATGGTTGTGTGTGGACCAAACCCGTCACCGTTTATGTTGACACTGTTGTGCCTTCACCGATTGCTGGACCCGATACAACTATATGTTTTGGTGATTCCATTACACTTACCGTTTCTGACGGTAGATGGTGGCAATGGTTCCCAGCGGTGAATATGGACGATCCGAAATCTGGCACGCCAAAAGTATGGCCTCCTACCTCAACGCAGTACCAGGTGATTGCTGCCAATGGTTGCGGTAATGGTACAGATGTGATGACGGTGAATGTGAATCAGGTAATTGTAACTACCCCGGATTCAATGGCTGTTTGTATTGGTTATTCCACAGAACTTACTGCAACCGCTCCGGGTGCCGCCAGTTACTACTGGACCCCTGAGCAATATTTAGATGACCCGAATATTCAAAGTCCTACTGCTACTCCGCCAACACCGATGTACTTTAATGTTACAGTTACGGATACCATTGGGTGTGTGGGTACAGGAAACATCTTCGTGGATACCCTTCCTCGGCCACCACTTGATGCCGGTCCGGACATCGCTTTGAACTGGCGCCAGGATTGGATGTTGAATGTGCTGACCACAGCAGATTCTATCCGTTGGTCACCGCCTACATTCCTTAGTTGCACAAACTGTAAGAGTCCTGATCTATTGGCACCTGATTCTTCGATCACTTATATCGTAAGGGTAGCAGATAAGTTGGGCTGTGTTAACTACGATACGATCACGATCTTCATTAAGGGATCACTCTACGTGCCCAATACCTTTACACCTGGTGGTGATGGTAAGAACGAATTCTTCTTTGCCTTTGGTAAGGAAATTGCAGAATTCGAAATGACCATTTTTGATCGCTGGGGCGAATTGATCTTTACTTCCAACGATCTCAAGACTGGTTGGGATGGTACGTACAAAGGCAAAGATTGCAAAACGGACACGTATGTCTGGAAGATCAAGTACCGTGAGCTCATTGGTCAGGAGTACACGGTCATTGGCCACGTTAACCTACTTCGATAAACTTTACGCTATCCGCTATAGATTTCTCGAGTCTCTGCTTCGCAGCCCTGTCCGTCCGACAGGCGGGCTCGAAATGACAGTTTTTTAGGCTTAAACGAACCGTTCGTCAACCTCCATCACTGTTCCGCATTCAGAACAAGTGCGAAGTTCCTCAGAAGCATAGAACTCCTTGAAGCGTGGTAGGAAATCGTTCTCGATGCTTTGTAATGGGAAGTAAGCTTCGTGAAGTTTGTTGTTACAGTTGTCGCAAAACCACATGAGACCATCCGTATGATCGTCAGTTCTTTTACGCTCAATAACCAAACCCACGGTATTCTCTCCGCGAATTGGAGAGTGAGGAATATTGCCAGGTAGCAAGAACATATCTCCTTCCTTGATGTTTACCTCAACCGCCTTACCATCTATCTGAACCTTGACAAGAATATCTCCTTCCAATTGATAAAATAATTCCTCCGTATTGTTGAAGTGATAGTCCTTCCTGGCGTTAGGACCACCTACAACCATAACGATGTAATCGCCTGAATCTATATACAACTGCTTGTTGCTAACCGGGGGTTTCAACAGGTCTCTGTGTTCTTCGATCCATGCCTGCAAGTTGAAAGGTGCTGCGATATCCATAGCTACTGATTTGGTGTTGGTTCTAAATTAGAAAAAGCTGGGGAATGAATTATCTTCGGGGTATGGACATGAATCTTACAGGAAAGAATGCCTTGGTTTGCGGTAGCACGCAGGGCATCGGAAAGGCTGCAGCCATTGAAATTGCTCAGCTGGGTGCCAACGTAACATTGGTTGCGCGAAACGAAGAGCGGCTTGAGGCTGCTATGAATGAACTTGCTTCAGATACTGGCCAGGAACATCGTTATGTGGTGGCTGACTTCTCAGATCCATCCAGTTTGAAGGAGGCGCTAGGTGCCAAAGCCAATAACATCTATCATATTCTCATCAACAATACCGGAGGGCCTCCGGGAGGTCAGATCATTGATGCGGATATCGATGAGTTCCGCCAGGCATTCAATAACCATTTGATCTGTAATCATATTCTGGCTCAGCATGTAGTGAATGGAATGAAAGAGGCCGGCTATGGAAGGATCGTCAATATCATTTCTACCTCGGTTAAGATCCCATTGAACGGTTTGGGTGTATCCAATACCATCCGCGGTGGCGTGGCTTCCTGGGCAAAGACCATGGCAAATGAATTGGGTCCGTTCAATATTACCGTGAACAATGTGTTGCCAGGATTTACCAATACGGTCAGACTGGAGAGTATTATTGAGAACAAGGCAGAGAAGACAGGAAAGTCGAAGGACGAGGTAATCGCTGCCATGGTGAACACAGTCCCTCAGGGCAGATTTGCAGAAGCAAATGAGGTGGCTAATCTGGTTGCCTTTTTTGCCTCACCCGCTGCTTCCTACATCAATGGTGTGAGTGTACCTGTTGACGGTGGAAGGACCGGGAGTATCTGATGGATAGCGGAAATTATGTTTATCTGGGTTGCAGTTTAGACGGATACATCGCTGGTCCCAACGATGAGCTCGACTGGCTGGATGCTATTCCGATTCCTGAAGGGACCGATATGGGTTACCATACTTTTATGGAAGGCATCGATGCCTTGGTGATGGGTCGAAACACTTTTGAAAAGGTACTCAGCTTTGACGTAGCGTGGCCTTACAAAAAACCCGTTTTTGTACTTAGCAATTCTCTTGAAGAAATCCCTGATTCCCATGCAGACAAGGCGTTTCTGATTACCGGCACACCAGAGGGTGTAGTTACAGAGTTGAATAGCAAGGGGTACAACCGGCTATATATTGACGGTGGCCAAACCGTTCAAGGTTTTATGCGCGCTGGCTTGATCGATGAAATGACGCTAACCAAGATTCCTGTAGTGTTAGGTGGTGGCATCTCACTGTGGGGACACCTTGAAGAGCCTCAGCAATTTGAATTGGTTTCCTCGCAAGTATTCGCAGATCATATTGTTCAGGATAAGTATCGAAGAAAAACGAATAGTTGAAATACAGATCCTAATCCGCTAACCTTCCCTAGCGATTACCGCGACTCTGCCTTTTCCCTGGTCCAGGCGATAACATCAAAGTACTGCAAGTAGTTCAGGTCTTCTTTCGTTGTCAATCCTTCCACTAATTCCGAATGGAACTGTTCGAAGAATTGATGAAGGTTAGCCTCCTGACCCTGGGTAACCACTCTTCTCAAATTTCGAATGAGGATCTTGTTAAGGTTGGACTTTCGCTGCCACTTATAGAAGAACTTATAGGTAGACATAAGTAAATACTCCAGGTGATCGTAATTCCTTAACTCGAAATGCAAAATGAGGTTGAATATCCGACTGAAATACAGCAAGTCCTTTCGCACCAAAGCATTGTTTTCTTCCAATATTCTATTGACCTCCCGGAGTGAAGATTTAAAATCCCCTGCATGGAAATGCACTTGAGCAAACAGATAATAGAATAAGAACGCGTGGTGTTTATTGACGCTCTGCTTATGCGCATCAATAAAGTCCTGGGCTCGTGGGATGATCTCCAATGCAGGTTTGGGGTTCCTTACCTTGACATATAAATTCAGTGCTAGAAGGTGCGTGAATAGTTGTAATTGGGTAAGGTTGACCGAAGGGTGTTGGACAAGCTGCTGCATCTTAGCGATGTTTTCTTCTGCCTGCTGCGTGTGTTCAAGTTCAGTAAGTATCGCGATATGGTTCCTCAGCGCATATACCAATTTGTTAACCAAGTGAGGGGCTTCCGAAATCTTGGTTTCGTAGAACTTAACAAGGTTGCCGCTATACTGTAAGCTCTCCTCCTTTTGGTTCAACGCATAGTTACACAACTGTCTGATCTGGTTGTGAAGGATCACCTCTTCATCATATTCAAATTCCTTCTCGTTCAATGCAATTGAATCTTCTAACAAGCGACTTGCCTCCTGTGTTGCGGTTTCATTAGAAGCCAAAGGGTCTGTTTTGTTGAATAGGAAAACGCGAGAATCCAATGCTCTTAAGTGAATAAGATTGCCATATACCTGGGTTAAGCGAAGACTGCGTTCAGTGTCTAATTCATAATGTTCACGAACTGCTTTAACATCCTGGGCCGCCTGTCTGATCCTCCTTTTCCAATCCAGTAACTGCAACTCTTCAAGAATAAGCTGGTGCTTGTAACACTGCTTGAGTCCCTGGGTTATCAGCTTCAGGGCCTGATCATATAGTTGCTTGCGAAACAATAATTTAACCTGGATGATCAAGGACCTAACCTGCTGCTCGTAATCCCTGGCAAGTTCACGCGTTGAGAGAACGTGAAGAATGTCTTTGTAAAGATGATGGCATACAAAGTTCGCCTTAGGCTTCGTCAAGTCGCTGGCATGGTTGCTCATGAACTTACTGATGCCTTGCGAACCATGCTTTTTTATCGTTTCGAACAGCGTATAATGCATGCTTTGTTTGCTGCCATATTTATTCGAGTGTAGCGTATAATACCGCCTTTCTTCCTTACTAAGTGCAGTTACGAGTTCGATCAGCTTTTTGGACATAAATATAAATTACATTAATTTATAAGTGATTTACTTACAGATATTTAAAATAGTAAATGTGCTATTAAAAATAAATATCTGTCTATTACTTTCTTATGAATGTGATAGCCCTGTGGAATAGTTTTGCCCTCTAAACCGATGATCTCTATGAAAGTAACCTTACTTATCGCAACTCTCTCTGCTGGAATAATGACACATGCACAGTCAATTGAACCCCAGGTTATTGGCAGCAATGGAAATCATTACACCAGCACTGGCGCACAGTTGAGCTTCACTGCTGGAGAAGTAGTTATTGAAACTGTAACTGCCACCAACAGCATTATTACGCAAGGCTTTCATCAACCAGCAGCCATTGGTGTGGGGTTTGCGGAAAAGTCTACAAAAATTCAAATGAACGTTTTCCCTAATCCAACCTTCCATCAGGTAAGCATTGCCATTGACGGACACGATCAAGGCTTCGACATGCGCTTATTTGATAGCCAGGGCAAGTTGATCATCCAAGACCGTATTAAGCAAAACACAAACAATCAGACACTGGACGTTTCTAAGCTCGCAGCTGGAACTTACGTCCTTAGAATGGTGAGCGATGATGCTAAACATGTCGCTACGTTCAACCTTCAAAAAATGAAATAAACGTACTGTTATGAAAAGATTTATACTCTCGATTATTCCTGTGCTCGTAGCGACAACCACATTCGCGCAAGCACCGGAGGCAATTAATTATCAGGGAATCGCGCGCAACTCATCGGGTGCAGCGCTAAACTCCCAAACGGTTGGTCTCCGACTAACCATTCACCAAACCACGTCTACAGGTACAACCGTGTACCAGGAAACACATGCACCTACCACTAATCAGTTTGGGCTTTTCACAGTCCAAATTGGGGGAGGCACAGTTGTGAGTGGAACTTTTAGCTCTATCTCCTGGGGAACCGATGCGTACTACCTGGAAGTAGAAATGGATGAGAACGGTGGTACTGCTTATTCACAAATGGGAACGAGTCAACTCATTTCTGTGCCCTACGCACTTTACGCCAAGAATTCTGGCAGCTCCACCCCAGGACCTACGGGACCAACTGGACCAGTGGGGCCAACCGGTCCTGCAGGTGCAACGGGTGCCCAAGGAGCGACAGGATCACAAGGGCCAACTGGATCACAGGGTGCTGTAGGGCCAACGGGGCCACAGGGATCAACTGGGGCCGCGGGACCAACTGGACCGCAAGGGCCTACTGGGGCACAAGGACCCGCAGGCGCAACAGGTGCTGTTGGCGCAACAGGACCACAGGGTCCGGCCGGAGTCCAAGGCCCAACGGGTAGCCAGGGACCGGCTGGTGCAACAGGACCAACCGGTCCAGCTGGATCTGGTGGTTACACAAACATGCAAGTGTTTACTTCCAATGGCACTTTTACTGTTCCCTCGGGTGTTACGAACATCATGGTTGAAGTCTGGGGAGGCGGAGGCGGAGGCGCCTCTGGTAGTTCAGGCGGCACACGTGGTTGCGGTGGCATGGGCGGTGGCTACGGAAAATCTTACTTAACTGTTACCCCAGGAGCAAATCATGCGGTAGTAATTGGTGCTGGTGGTTTAGGAGCACCAAGTGGGCCGTGTAGTCTGGGTTCCACAGGAGGAACGTCCAGCTTTGGAACACCTGTGGCTATCCAATCTACTGGTGGTCAAGGTGGAAACGGCTGCGGTTCCAACATGAACCGAAATGGGGGCACCAGTACTGGCCAATTAAGCATGACTGGCGCAAAAGGTCCGGACGGACAAACGGTAGGAAGACATTACGGAGGCCTCTCCGGTAACGGAAGTACCATTGGTCAGGGTGGCATCGGAGACACTCAGTTCTTCGGTAGAGATGGTTCACCCGGAGCAGTTGTGGTTCATTGGTAAACAATACTGTTTCAATGCAGTGAGTGAGTGTTGAAGATAACGGGCTGCCCTTTGCAGCCCGTTATTTATACCTTAGGTGTATGAGCACCGAAGAAAACTCCAACACACGTAACTCAACCTTATCATACCTGGCACTGAGAAGATGGCTGGGCATTCTGGGTCTGACACTTCCTGTATTGATATGGGTTGTCAACGACTTTCAACTCAAACCTTCAATAAGTCATTTCTACTATTCTCATTCCAGTGTAATCTTCACCGGATTCCTCTGTGCTTTTGGAATCTTCCTGATCTCATATCCCGGCCGGATAGATGAAACTGACCGTATCTCTGACAACTGGGTAACCACCATTGGGGGTGCAGGGGCCATACTTACAGCGCTAATCCCAACGGCATTCTACAGTGAATGTGATAAGCCACTGGATTACAATCTCACCCTTTCTAACTTCTGTGATGGTGGCGAACTCACCACGCAGTTTCTCCACAATCACGGTGTGCTGGGTACTGTACACCTGATATCTGCAGCGGTCTTTTTAATTCTGATGGGCTATATGTCGTTCGCACGGTTCACCAAAGGGAACACTACACCCAGAATGAAGGTCTTCTACAGAATTTGTGGCGTCATGGTTTGGATACCGCTTGCCGTACTTGGAATTGAGTTTGCAACTGGCAAGCACTTTTCAGCATATGATGTGTACATCTGTGAATGCATTTCTCTCGGCTTCTTTGGGATGGCTTGGCTGGTCAAAGGCAAGGCGTTCAGAAAGTTTGGAATAACGTAACATGGATTTACTAATTAGAAAATACCAGCCCGCTCACGATTACGATCAGCTGATCGCAGTTATTCGGAATGAAGGTTCAGAGTGGGAAGAATACCTACAACCGAAATACGCTGAAGCACTGGCTTCATCTGTCTCATATGTTGCCGAAGCATCTGGGAATTTATGCGGATATGTTCGCGCAATTCGGGATGCTGATCTGTATATCTGGGTGATAGACCTGTTGGTTCATCCAGCATACCGTGGGCACTCGATCGGGAAGAAGTTAATGGATTCAATTGCGCAAGCTCATCCTTCCATGGATATCTATGTGCTGTCTGATGTGGATGGTTATTATCAGAAGCTAGGGTTCAAGAAGGAAGGGTCAGTGATTAAATATATCGCCTAAAGTATGTTCATATCCGCTTTGCTTAAATTCAAGAGGTAAAAATCAAGCATTCGATTACAAATTTGGAGTACTCCATTAACTCAATGGCATGGCGGAAGTAACAGCAGAAAAGAATCAGAAAATCGGTGAGCTACATTTTGGATCTATATATCCACATTACCTGACCAGAATAGAAAAGCACGGTAGAACCAAAGCTGAACTGGATCTGGTGATTACTTGGATAACAGGTTACGATCAAGCCACTCTGGATTCATTTATTGACGGCAAGGGTTCTTTCGCAGATTTCTTTGCCGGTGCAACCATGCACGAAAACGCCCACATGATCAAAGGAGTGGTATGCGGCTATCGCATTGAAGATATTGCTGATGAGTTTGCTTTGTACCGGGATTGCAGACGAATGGAAAAGTTAATTGACGAATTGGCCAAGGGTAGGAAGATGGAGAAGATTCTGAGAGAACCTTAACCGCTGATATTTGTTCTAATTAGGTGAACCGCAAACAGTTTATCAGAACAATAGGGCTCTCTTCTTTGTACCTACCTGTGATGGCAAAACTCAATACACTTGAGACCTGGGCAAGTGGCCTTCCTGCAACGGAGCGTATGCCGGTCCTTTTTCTTGGTCATGGCTCTCCTATGAACGCATTGGAAGACAACAGTTTCGTGCGCGAATTCAAGAAACTAGGTGCTTCGCTTACCCGGCCGCGAGCTGTAGTTGTAGTATCCGCCCATTGGGAAACCAAGGGCACTTTCGTCACCGCCATGGAGAAACCACGCACGATTCATGATTTTGGTGGCTTCCCAAAAGAACTCTTTGAAGTTCAGTATCCTGCACCCGGTGATCCGGCTCTGGCCAAGGCATTAGCAACTGATGTCAAAACTTCTGAGCCCGTTCAGCTTGATCAGGACTGGGGTCTCGATCACGGAGCATGGACTGTGGTTATGCACCTGTTTCCCAAAGCGGATGTTCCCGTTATTCAGTTGAGTCTGGATTATAGAAAACCGGCCCGTTACCATTACGAACTGGCTAAGCAGCTTTCTGCTCTTCGGGATCGAGGAGTGCTGATCATTGGTAGCGGCAACATTGTACACAACCTGGGAAAGGTAGCCTGGGATAAATTAGATAAACCTTTCGCTTACGATTGGGCTGTTGAGGCTAACAGTAAAATGAAACTTTGGATGAAGGAAGGAAATCATCACGATCTCATTAACTATCAGAAACAGGGTAACGCATTTAAACTAGCCATCCCTACACCGGAACATTACCTTCCATTACTGTACGCTCTTGCTTTACAAAACCAGAATGAGCCCATATCCTTTTTCAACGATGAACCGGTGGCCGGTTCACTTACAATGACCTCCGTTAAAATCGGGTGAACTGTTTAACTTGGAAGCTCGATCAATACACTTACTAAGTCACTTCACTCATGGAATACACAGTCTCAAATATCATCAACGCACCTCGCGAAGCGGTCGTCAAGAAATTTCAGGACCCCAATGGTGTGAAGCAGTGGATGGAAGGCTTGGATAGAATGGAACACATATCAGGCACGCCCGGACAACAAGGCGCTGTTACTGATTTCTATTTCGAATACAAAGGAAAAATCATGAAGATCGAGGAAACAATCCTCGAACAGAACCTCCCTGATCAGATCAAATTCTCTTACAAAAGTCCCCGTGGCACGAACGAAGTGGAGGTTATTTTTTCAGACTTGGAAGATGGCAGAACGCAACAATTAAGCAACAACTATTTCCCTGCGAAGGGGTTGGGTGCTCTCTTCATGCCGTTAATGAAAGGCATGTTCAAAAAGCAATCACTCAAATATCTGGATGCCTTTAAGGCTTACGTGGAGCAGAATTAGGCTTTAGATCCACCGATAAGAAGCTTAACATTCATTGAAATGAATGTTGCAGCGTACTCATATCGGCTGCGCACTCGCTTATAACGAAAAACCATCGTTTCGTAACATTCGAATAATCCGCGTTCCCTATTGATTCACTTTTAAGCTGCGAAAAAACATTTGTGTCGCACTAAAAGTGAAGTCATATGAAACAAGCTTATTTAACCCTTTCGATGCTAGCGGTTTTTGGTAGTTGCGCATTCGCACAATCTATAGAACCGCAAGTGATCGGATCTACTGGTGATCATTACACCAGCGCTGGTGCTCAGCTCAGCTTTACCGCTGGCGAAGTGATGATTGAAACAGTCACAGCCACTAATTCGATTATTACACAGGGTTTTCATCAACCTGAATCCTCCGGGGTTGGGATCTCCGAGAACACTGGCAAAATCCAAATGAATGTTTTTCCCAATCCAACTTTTGATCAAGTGACCATTGCGTTGAAACAGCACGATCAGAATTTCAACGTTGCACTCTTCGATGCGCAGGGAAAACTTGTGATCCAGGATCAGATCCTGAAAAACACGAACAATCAGACAATGGATATGTCCCGCCTGGCAGCAGGCACTTACATCCTGAGAGTGACCAGTCATGATACAAAGCATGCGGCCACTTTCAACATTCAGAAAATGAAATAAAAACCTAATTCAATTTATAGATCATGAAAAGAATATTAACCATCGTGTGCCTTGCCTTCGGTATTACCGCAATGGCTCAGGCACCTGAAATGGTGAACTACCAGGGTATCGCAAGAGATGCTTTAGGTGCTTCACTCAATAGTCAAGCCATTAGCCTTCGACTTACCATTCACCAAACTACGGCCACAGGTACTACGGTGTATCAGGAAACCCATTCACCTACAACCAATCAGTTCGGACTATTCTCTATTCAGATCGGCAGTGGTACGGTGGTAAGTGGAACGTTCAGTTCTATCACGTGGGGAACAGATGCTTACTACCTGGAGGTAGAGATGGATGAGAACGGTGGAAGTACCTACTCAGCGATGGGTACGAGTCAGTTGATCTCTGTTCCTTACGCATTGTATGCGAAGACTTCGGGTAGCTCTACACCAGGGCCAACGGGACCCACAGGTCCTCAGGGTGCTACAGGTCCAACTGGGCCAGCCGGACCAACAGGTCCTCAGGGCGCCACTGGTGCGACCGGAGCAACTGGGGCAACTGGAGCAACAGGGGCGACTGGCGCAACAGGTCCAACAGGAAACTTTGGCGTGACTGGAACTACAGGTCAAACCATTCGTCATGATGGTTCCAACTGGGTCGCTAATAGCAACCTGCATAACGATGGAACGAATGTGGGTATTGGAACAACTACTCCCGCGTACAAATTGCATGTGAACGGAGATGTGTATGTACCAACTGCCAACGATTATATAGTTAGAGATGCAAATCATGGTTTTGGCTGGTATGGAGCAGGCAAATTATTCAATGGACAGAACGTTGATGGTCCTGTAGCATACGGCTTCTCTGGTGGTGTTCTTGGTATCAAGCAAGGGGCTACACAAAGAGATGTATTGAATTGGAGGGCCAATGGTAATGTAGGAATCGGCATAACTAACCCTACAGAAAATCTAAGTGTAAGAAGCGCAGCTTCGAATACTTCAAGCTTTATTTCAGCAAGTGCAGACAACAACAATTTTCTAAGCATCTACTCAGGAAGTACTGCAGATCCAAATACGGCCATTGTTGCCGATAACAGCCAGAGCATTCGTTTTGGACATTGGAACGACCTGTCGTCTAAAGCTGGTTGGAACGAGAAAATGAGAATTCAAGCAAATGGAAACGTTGGTGTAGGAGTCAGCGCCCCCATCGCACCACTGGATGTAAGGGGCCCAGTAACTGCACAATCTACTTCCATCTCCCTGAGAAACGGTATGTCTGTTAGTGGTGCAGGTCAGCATTCACAAATTCAGTTGGGGTACTCAGGTACTGATGACTACCCACACTTCATTGTTACAAGACACAATGCGGGTAACCCAGTAAATAACGCCATCGAGTTCTATTGTTCAGATGGTACACAGAATGGGGTGTTCCCAGCCAATGCTGTTCATTGTATGAGCATGACGGGTGGTGATGTAGGTATTGGAACGAATTTCCCTGGTGGTCAACTTGAGCTTTCTCTTGACGAAGGACGTAAACCAAGTACTAACACCTGGACGATCCCTTCTGATGAACGTTTGAAGACGATCAAAGGAAGTTACGGCAAAGGGCTTCAAGAGGTTATGAAATTGCAGCCTATCGTCTATAACTACAAAAATGTTGGTGAACGAACCTTCACGCCAGATGTATTGGAAACGGAGTGTGTTGGGTTCAGCGCACAGGAGGTGCAGAAGATATTCCCAGAAGCTGTTGGAACAGATCAGGATGGATTCCTGAACTTCAATATGCACTCCATCCTTGTTGCTTACGTAAACGCGATCAAGGAACAGCAGGCTATTATCGATGCACAAAAGGCTGAATTGGAAGGTCAAAAAGCAGCGATCAACAGCATGAAAGCTGATATTGAAATGCTCAAGCAAGCAATGAGCACCGCTCAAAAAGCTGAGAAATAATTTCATAATCACATAGTCATTGCGAAGCCGCCTCAATTTGGAGGCGGCTTTTTACTTTACATTAGTACCTATTCTCGCACACTCTGAAACACTTGCTGTACATATTGATCGGTTTTCTTCCAGCTCTTTGCAGCGCACAGATTAACTGGTTAGAGAAAGCACAATCTTCCTACATCGTTGATTCTTCGCTGAAGTATGCAAACCTCCATTACAATGAGGTGAAAAGTGAACAAGGGTCTATGGAGAGTGTGATCACGGCCTGCTATCTGGGCAAGCAACTTGTGATTAAGTCGCGATATACACGGGCCGAAAAACTTCTACAAGAAACCTGGAACCTACCATTCACAAAAAAAAGTCCCGAAGCCCGAGCCAGGATCAATCTGGAGCTTGCCAACCTCCATAAGTATCGGGAAGAATATGCTACTGCTCTGGAATTGTACCTCTCGGCTTTGAAACTTACCAAGAAGACGAACAATCGTTCGCTGGAAGTTACGATCATGGTGGATGTGGCGGAGTACTACAGAAGAGTAACGAAGTTTGGATTGGCTCGCAAGAGGATACTTGAAGCTCAAGCAGCATATGAGGCATATGCATTGAAGGACAGTGCCATACTCATTAGGATCTATCATCGTGCGGCTGCCATCTCAAATGAAAGAAATGATATTCGTGGTTCTATCCTTTTGTCTCACAAAGCGCTAAAATTGGCCAGGGATGCCAATTACCCCTATTCTCAAGGGATCTCACTTAATGAACTTGGCTATTCTTATAAAAACCTTCACAGATACGACACTGCAGTAACCCTTTACAGGCAGGCTGAAGAGATCTGGTTCAAGCTTGGAGCTTATCGTGAAGCAGTCAATGCCATGAATAACCGTGCAATGTTATATGCACATGCTGATTATCCCAGAGCCCAGATCTTTCAACTTTACCGTGCCGTTATCGATACGGTTCAAAATAACCAGGTAGACTTCTCACTTTCATCGGTATACCAATATCTCCATCTACAGCACGCAGGTATGGGAGATAGCGCCACAGCGTACCGCTACCTGGTACTATATCATCATGAAGAAATGCGCCAGGAACAGTTACGCAACGACATAGCCGTAACCAACATTACCGAACAATATGAAGCTGAAAAGGTCAGAAGTGAGATGTTGGAAGTTTCAGACCAACTGGAACGAAAGAAAGAAGAAACCACAAGGATCTACTTCTTCCTTATTACACTGGGGGTGCTGTTCATTGTTATCGGTTTCCTTGCATATAAGCTCAATCGATCAAATAATAAGCTAGTAGATCGCAATAAAGAGAAGGATACTTTGCTACAGGAGATCCACCACCGGGTGAAGAACAATCTTCAGATCATCTCGAGTTTGCTGGAATTACAAACACGGAAGACTACCGATCCCTCCACGATCTCCATCATGCAGGAAGGTCAGAACCGGGTGAAAGCAATGTCTCTGATCCATAAGAAACTGTACCAGAATGAAGATCTGGCACGAGTAGAGTTCCAGGCATATGTTGACGATCTTACCGCAACATTGTATCAGGTCTTTAATTCCGGGAATCAAGCTATTGATCATCAAATTGAGGCAGAAAATATCTACTTCGATATTGACACGGCCATTCCCCTTGGGTTGATCATCAACGAACTCGTTACCAACGCTTACAAGTACGCATTTGATGAGGTCGCCAATCCGCAGTTACGGATTCAGATCGACTCCCTGCAGAACGGAGAATACCAGCTTAGGGTTAGCGACAATGGACCCGGACTGGCTCCAGACTTCAACATCAAAGAGGTAAAATCCCTCGGACTGCGGCTGGTCTCCAGATTGACAAAACAGCTGCTTGGCACCATGGAGTACGAACGTGATGGAAATATTAATACGTTTGCCATAACGTTTAAAGACACCCTCACCCGGAAGGCTATAGAATAATGAAGGAAATTGTTGTTGGCATAGTTGAAGATGAGCTGATCATTGCCGATAACATTGCCGACTCGCTGCATTCATTGGGTTACAAGTCGGCAGGTCCTGCCTTAAACTTCACGGACGGATTGGAAATGTTGGAAAACGAGCAACCTGACATTGTCTTGCTCGATATCATTTTGTCTGGTAAGAAAGACGGTGTAGATCTCGCCTGGAAGATCAAAGAAGAATATGATCTGCCGTTCATTTTCCTTACATCGCATGCCGATAAAGCCACCGTTGACAGGGCTAAGCAAGCTGAACCTCATGCCTACCTGGTTAAGCCATTTAACAAAGACGAATTGTACAGCGCTATTGAGGTTGCAATGCACAATTTTGTGCATAACAAGCGTGTTGAAAACGAATCTGAAGTTCAACCCAATTCCAATTACCTATTAAAGGATTGCTTGTTCATCAAAGACAAGGACACCTTCTTCAAGATTAGATTTGACGAGATCACGTACCTCAAGAATGATCATGTTTACATAGAGGTTCACACTGCCGGCAGGTCATACTTAACCCGCAGTAACATGTCGGAATACCTTGAAAAAATGCCGGGTAACTTTCTCAGGATCCATAGGTCGTATGCCATTAACATTGATCACCTCACGCAAATTGAGGGAGACGAAGTGATCATCGGAGACACCAGAATCCCCATTGCGAAGAGTTACAAGAACGAGCTTCTTTCGAAATTGCAGATCGGATAGTTGTTCCTAACACACTATTTCGTGCGTCATCTCGTTCCTCTTGAATGCGCACAATATGGACATTGGCTTTAGCCATTGCCACGTCCTTTTCTTACTGTCAAGATTCAACTCGAACTTTGAAGTTTGGATTGGAAACCGGTATTATCAAAAACTTAGTTGTAGATCAGAATCATACGCTTAGCCTGACTATGAGTCTGGATAGACATCGCTTCTCACTAGGCTACCTGATACCCATCACTAAGAACAACTCCAGTTGGCATGGATACGCACAAGGAGTGGAAGCTACCTATAAGTTCTACCCCAATAAGAGTCGTCAAGCCGTTAGCCCATTCTTCTCATTCGATGGTGCCTGGAGCTACTCACACGGCACCCGATATAATTACTCCGCCAAATACCAAGGACCTACCGCAACTCAGTATAGCAACTATACATTCAGTTGCATTTTCGGATATTTTGGGTTCGGGCTGGATGTTACCCCTGTTCAAAAACTACACTTGTTCGCCTCCGTTGGATTTGGCGGTGGATGGGAATACGCCCGATGGTTCTATGTAAAAGTGGATGGCAATGAAGTTGTTCAGCAGTACCCTTATGAACTGTACTTTCCAGATCCTTGGGAACACTACACCGGGTACCTCCGACTCGCTCTCTCATATGACTTGGTTCAGCACTAACTACTCCGGGGGATCTTCGTATTCCTCCTCATTTTCCTGGGTTGCTTTCTTGAAGAATTTCTTCAGCTTACCTTCTTTCTTAGGAGGGTCTTTTTCTTTATCCGGGTCCTTTGGCGGTGGATCTGAGCTCCCTTCACTATCTCCATCATTGTCCTTCCATTCAATCTCAAACTCGTCATCTTTCTTAGGCTTCTTCTGAGACTTGACTGTGGTATCTTTCTTGAACCAATTGAACTCATCTTTCAGGATGGACTTGATGGTTTGCTTCTCACGCTTCATATCCTCCTGCCACTTCTCTTTCACACCTTTCTTGTCATACTTAACAATGGGCTCATCCACTGTCCCGGTCATCCGCAGAAATAGCCGGGTGTGCAAACCGTCATCTTCTACTATACCGAACTCATTGTTCTCCTTCTTTTTCTTCTTCGCCTTTTTACCTAATACATCACTAAGCCTCACCACAAACTGGTAATCGATCTCGTTCTTAAAATTATGTTCGCCCGAGATCAGCAGATCCAACGCAGAGGATTTAACGAATGTCTTTGGAATGTACACGGTTTGCTCCTTGATCATCACCGTTTGCTGCAAGCGGGAGAATTTGACATCCATAAGTTCATCCACCTCAATGTACTTACCCAAATACTCCAGGGGGGTATAATCCTTCAACCTTCCTTCGGTAATATCCAATTCTACGGTGGCAGTGATTCGATCCAGGTCTACCTCAAGGGACGGACTCCAAAGTGAAACGAAGTGGATCCGCGCATCAGCTCTTCCGCTTAAATGGTCATCCGTGATCATCTCCTGGCCGAAGTTGTTAAACTCATAAAACACTCTTTCTACATCAACACCCGTAAGCGTTGCGTCACAACCAAAGAAAACGTTCTCTCCACCAGCAACACTATAGTCCCCTTCCAGGATTCCACCCAAAGCCAAAAGTTTCGTGTTCTTGCCTTCAATCATCCCATCTTTAAAGTACAGTGTGGTTTCAATGCTTTGTGCCGAGAACTTGTCAAATATCAGTTCCCCCACTTTAGCCCTTACCGTTCCCGATATTTGCCTAGAGATCTGAAGGTCATAAGGATCATCGCTGTCTTCTGTTGAGCTCATTATTTCCTCCAGTTCAACCAGATTGGCCATGAGGTCAAGATCCAGTTTCAACTTCCCCTCCTCCAACAAGAAAAAGTGAAGTGCGTTTGAGATTCTACCAGTAACCTCAATATCGCTGCTGCCATAAACACCGGTCAGCTTTTCGAAACTCCAATTGTCGTTGTTCACTGTTACAAGGCCCTCTAGCTGTGTTACACCATACTTCACGCTTTGTAATTTGATCCCGGCCTTCTCAAGATTGATCGATCCCTTGGCTTGAACACGGCTCAACTCTCCTTCCGTTGGATTCGCCAAATCCTTGAAGGTTCCTTTGAGCGATATGTTGGCATTGATGTTTCCATCCGCTTGCTCAACGGTGTCCATTTGCAACCATGCAGTATAGTCGCTCAGCTCACCCGCTAATTCAAGGTTGAGATCAATGGTTGGCTTATTGAAGTTGATCAGCTTTAGGTCCGCTTTTACCGGCCCGCCTTCAAGCTCTCCAGTGAACGTCTCGATGTCTAAAGAACCCTTAGGATAAGCCTTCGACTTGTTGACATAGGATCCTTTGACATTCAGGTCTGACAAATCAACACCATTATGAGAAGCTTCACCATCGCCAATGTTAAAATCCAACATCATTGCTGGCGATTGCGTGTTGCTGGACGGGCCTTTGACTTTAAGATCGTACGTAAGTGTTCCTGAAACGTCATATACTTCAAGGTTCTCTTTCACCCCTGAAGGAAGGATGGACATGGCATCATCCAATCCGACTGCGTCACCGGAAGAATGCAGGTTAAACTCCATCCCTTTGTCCAGACTGCGGATGGATCCATCTACCTCAAGATCCACCTCTCCTATGGTCCAGTCACTGCTTAAAATCTCGTACTTGCCCAAGCCATTGTCAATGTGCAGGGCAGTGTTGAGTGCCAACGGTATGTCATTGACCTGGCGCTTTCCATTGCTTACTATCTGATGGATGTAGTACTTACCACTCGTGTTGAGTTCATACTCTTCCTCATGAAAACTTCCAGTCAGCGATAGCCTTTCAATATCTGCATCTACCCTGTTGCCAGAATGTTCGTTCACATAATAAATAGCCACATCCTTAAACTCAAGAAGATTGAGATCAAGATTAACCGCACTGGTATCCGAAGATTCATAGAAATGGTAGTTATCACTGCCGTCTTCCCATACCTTGATGTTCACAACAGCCTTATTGGCCTCCACTCTCTCAAGGGTTTTGGTGCCTGTAATCAGATCCCACAAATGAAGTTTCAGGAAGATCGATTCCGATGTCATCAACACACCCTTGGCCTGCGGAACCGGCTCATAGACGGTTACATCCTGCAATTCCAACGAGGCAAAAGGAAACTTTCTTAGCAATGAGAAATTCGCATTACTGATCTCTACCTCAGACTTTACACTTTGGTTGATCTGCTCAATGAGCAACGCCTCTACTTCGTCTTCATAAACGGTTGCCAAAAGTGCCAATGCTCCCGCAGCCAATATGAGAATGGCACCCAGAACAATCCCTATGACCTTCAGTACCTTCATAATGCTTCAACGACCAGAAGCGACAATCATTGTCAAATAGATTTCAATTGGTGCACCTCTTTGGAGGTCAGGGCGCGATACTGACCGCGGCTTAAATTCTTCTTCGTGATACCAGCGAACACCGTTCTGTCCAGCTTTACCACCTTATATCCCAGTGCCTCAAACATTCTTCGAACCACACGATTTCTTCCAGAATGAAGCCTCAGTCCTATCACATTCTTTCGTTCGCCTTCAACATATGACGCCTCATCCGCCACTGCAGGGCCGTCATCTAGTTTAATTCCCTGAACCAGTTGCTTAAGATCTGCACCCTTTACCGGCTGGTCTAGCGTAACCTTATAGATCTTCTCCACCTCGTATTTAGGATGCGTAAGTTTTTTGGCCAGGTCACCATCGTTAGTGAACAAGAGCAGGCCAGATGTCATTCTATCCAATCGGCCCACCGGATAAAGTCTCACCCTGGATGCTTTCTCCATCAAATGCATGACCGTTTTTCTATCGTGCGTATCCTTAACAGTAGAGATGTAATCCCGTGGCTTGTTCAATACGTAGTACTCCAATTGTTCTCTTCTCAATACGCGGCCTTCGAATTCCACTTTATCGCTGGGCATCACTTTGGTTCCCAGTTGGGTAACCACTTTGCCATTGATTTTCACAACCCCGGCTGTAATGAAAGTATCTGCTTCGCGCCTGGAGCACACGCCCGCATGTGCCAGAAACTTGTTCAATCGTATTCCTTCCTCTTTGCCCATTACCATGAAGGGTTAAATGCACCTTTTAAATGTTCAATATCTTTTTCTTCGTTGATCCCCAGAACATCAAACCTACACTCCGCATCAATGTCTTTCTCTCGAATATAGTTAGATGCTGCTTCCACCAATCGAAGCTGTTTCTGCTCGTCAACACGTGCAATAGGTGATCCACCGGTGGCTGTGGTTCTCTTTTTGACCTCAACAAATACCAGCTCGTTACCGTCCATTGCAACAACATCTACTTCCAGGTGGCCTGTTCTGTAATTCCTTTCCAGAATGTGCATGCCACAACCAATCAGGTAACGTGTTGCTACTTCCTCTGCGGCAATCCCCACGGCATAATTATTCATTTTGGTAAGGTTTTTGCTAAATTCGTTTAACTAAAGAATGACCATGAAAACCACATACTTAACTACTATCCTTTTGGTCTTGTCTGTAGCAGTAAACGCTCAGTTTGAAGGAAAGATCGAATTCCTCAAAATCACCCCAAAAGACACGACCAAATATATCTACTATGTAAAAGGCGATAAGGTGCGGATAGACAATCTTGTTAACAAAACTGTCAAGGGTTCTTCGATCATTGACCTAAAAACAAAAGACAGCTACAAGGCACTTAGTCCAACAAGAAAAATGTGGATGATTGTGAAAACCAAGAAGTCTGTAAAAGATTACTCAGCAACCAAGCTTACCAAGACCAAAGAGGTGAAGAAGCTGAAAGGTTACGATTGTGAGAAATGGGTGGTTACTAACAAAGACTTCGGAACTACTACTACTTATTGGATGGCCAAAGGCAAATTTGATTTCTTCGAACCTTTGATCCAGGTGGTGAAGAGAAAGGAGAATCTTTCGCAATACTTACTTCATGTGGGTGATCTTCCTCCTTACTTCCCTATAGAGGGATATGAAACGAAGGGGAAAGTGCGGATTCAGCAGTTAAGAACAGTGAAAATCACTGAGGAAAAAATCAGTGATTCCATGTTCGCTATTCCTAAAGATTACAAGAAGTTCGAGAACTAAGCCTCGCTTAGGGTTACTTGATTTTCAGTTACTTCGAGTTGATAGACACCCCCTATCTTAATGGGGAAGTTGTGCGAATCATGCCCGCTTGGAAATTCAAAGCAAATAGGGTAGTCGCAGTCATTGGTATGTTCATGGATCATTTCAGCCACCCTTCTCCCAAAAGGAACGGTGTTATCGTTCATGGCATTCATGCCACCAACGATTAATCCCTTCAGCCCGGAAAGTTTTCCCGCTGCCTTAAGATTCATGAGCATGCGATCAACATGATAGAGATACTCGTCCAGGTCTTCAAGTAAAAGCAGTTTGCCCTCCGTTTCTACTTCATAAGGTGTTCCCATGGCGCTGTATATCATAGACAAGTTTCCGCCCACTAATTCACCAGTGCCCACTCCCGTTCGGTTATCACTATCTGCTTCCAGGTTGATAGGCTCATAACTACCCATAAGTTTCGAGATCAGTCTTTGAGCGGTAGCCTCATCAAAGTACTGCTCCGTAAACTGAATTGCCATTGGGCCATGCAGCGACTGCAATTTTTGCGACTGGAGCAAGTGATTCAACAATATGGTCACATCGCTAAATCCAATAACCCACTTAGGGTTTTCTATCAATCCAGAAAGGTCAACCTTATCTATCATGCGCATGGTTCCGTAACCGCCTCGTGCGCACATGATTGCCTTTAGGTCGGGATGATCAATCGCCCATTGCAACTGAGCTGCCCTGCACTCATCATCACCTGCGAACTGATCCTTTTCTTCATAGAGGCCGGGTGCTTCCAGCACCTCAAAACCGTGTCCTTTCATATAATGGATGAAGGATTCCATTTCTTCTGGCGATACCTTTCTCGCGGTTGCCACAAGCCCAATTTTATCGCCTTTCTCCAAATATTGTGGAGCCCTGATTGCCATGGTAAATAGTGATTATCTTTACCGCCAATTTAAAGAATTCACGGTGGACACTCCGGAGAGATATTTGGTAACCGCAGCACTTCCTTACGCAAATGGCCCTATACATTTGGGTCACCTGGCTGGTGCATATCTCCCTCCGGATATTTATGTGAGGTACTTACGACTGAAAGGTGAGGATGTGGTATTTGTTTGCGGTTCGGATGAGCATGGTGCTGCCATCACTATCCAAGCAAAAAAGGAAGGTACCACACCCCAAGAGATCGTAGATAAGTACCATGAATTGAACAAGCAAACTTTCGCTGACTTTGGAATTGATTTTGACATCTACCATCGAACATCAAGTGAGCTTCATCACGAAACGGCCGCTGATTTCTTCACAGCCCTAAACGATCAGGGTGCTTTCGTAGAACAGGAAAGCGAACAATACTATGATGAAGAATTCGATCAGTTTCTTGCCGATCGATACATCAAAGGGCAATGTCCGAACTGTGATCATGAAGATGCCTATGGCGACCAATGCGAAAACTGCGGTAAGAGCTTAAGTCCTCTTGACCTCATCGACCCCATATCCACTTTAAGCGGAAAGAAACCTGAATTGAAGCGTACCCGTCATTGGTTTCTTCCCTTGAATCAGCACCAGGATTGGCTGAAAGATTGGATTTCAACCGGTCAGCTTGATGGAAAGCAACAGCATGATCCGAATGCGTGGAAAAAGAACGTGATTGGTCAATGCTTATCGTGGATCAAAGATGGTGATGGTCTACAACCGAGATCCATTACACGTGACCTCGATTGGGGTGTGAAAGTTCCCTTGGCTGGAACTGAGGGCAAGGTGTTATACGTATGGCTTGATGCGCCCATTGGTTATATTTCTGCTACCAAACAATGGGCCATTGACAATGGTAGAGATTGGAAACCCTATTGGATGAGTGACCAAACCAAATTGGTACACTTCATTGGTAAAGACAACATCGTTTTTCACTGCATCATTTTTCCGGTTATACTGAAAACGCACGGTAGTTTTGTGCTTCCTGATAATGTTCCTGCAAATGAATTTCTGAATCTGGAAGGAAGAAAGCTATCTACTTCACGAAATTGGGCGGTATGGTTGCATGAGTATTTACGTGATGTACCAGACCGGAAGGATGAGCTGAGGTATGTGATCAACTCGATCTCTCCAGAGTCTAAAGACAGCGAATTCACTTGGAAGGATTATCAGGCAAGAGTTAACAACGAATTGGTTGCGATACTAGGGAACTTTGTGAACCGTGCTGTGGTACTCACCCATAAATATTATGAGGGCTTGATTCCAGAAGCACAGCTCTCTGATGGTGAATATTCCTTTAACGAATCTATTGCTGGCTATTACGATAACGTTGGCACCCACATAGAAAAGTATCAGTTTCGTCAGGCGTTGGCAGAGGGAATGAACCTTGCGCGTGCTGGAAATAAGTTTCTTGCAGATACGGAGCCGTGGAAACTGTTCAAGGCCGAGCAGTATGATGAAACTGCTACGGTATTGAACCATGCACTTCAGATTGCAGGACACCTGGCAACGTTGCTAAAACCCTTTTTGCCTGATACATGCGACAAACTTGAGAGAATGCTTGGTCTTGAAAAAGACCGCGCATGGGGTCAAGAAAGGTTGGAATTATTGGCTGCGGGTCACCGCATTAATTCTGCAGAGCTGTTGTTCGAGCGCATTGAAGATGAGCTTGTTGAACAACAAATAGGCAAATTAAAGCAGGGACCTAAAATACCTATTAAGGATATGATCAAATTTGAGGATTTCGAAAAGCTTGACATTCGAGTTGGTGCCATCGCGTCAGCCGACAAGCATGAGAATGCAGATAAATTATTGGTTTTGAAAGTTGATTTCGGAGACCATCAACGCACCATTGTATCCGGAATTGCTGAACACTACGACCCGGCTCAGCTGGTCGGTCAGCAGGTAACTGTTTTGCTCAATCTTGAGCCAAGAAAGATCAGGGGCATTGAATCTGAAGGCATGGTTCTGATGGCTGAGAACGAGGGTGGCGCCTTACAATTGCTTACTCCTAAAGAGGAAACTGATCTGGGTAGCATTGTTAGATAATCTATATTTGCCCACTGTTATTCTGGCCCCGTAGTTCAATGGATAGAATAGAAGTTTCCTAAACTTTAGATCTAGGTTCGATTCCTAGCGGGGCTACTACTTTACAACATCTTGCAGCAGTAAATTCAGTAATTTCGGTCTGTAATGCGCAACCATTTTCTATCGATTTTAGTCTGTGTGCTGCTAACCAGCGCAACTTCCGCACAATGTGGGATTGAGTTAAACAGTGCCACAACAATTGGAATTTCTTGCCTAGCAGACGAGGGCACGATCACTATTGATTCAATGACCGGGCCAAGCCGCCCATATACATTCGAACTAGATGGTGCGAGCAATGGCAGTGATAGCACGTTCAACAATGTTAAGCTGGGAACGCATACGCTAGTGATCAAAACCTCGTCCAGCTGTTCCCAAACCTATACCATCAATGTTGTAAAGGGTAAATGTCCGGAGCTTGCACCCAATGCACTGATCAGTCCGAACGGTGATGGTATTGCGGATACCTGGGGTATTCTGAACATTGATCTTTATGAGAACAACCACGTGAGAATTTTTAACCGCTGGGGGCAGCGGGTCTACTCCAAAAAAGGATACACAAATGCAGATCCCTGGGATGGTACTTATCTGGGCAAGTTGCTTCCTCATGCTACCTACTATTATGTTATCACTACTGGAGTTACTGGCCCTGATGGCAATGAGGTCAGGAAACAGGGCGCGGTTACACTTGTTCAATGAGATACCTGTTCACCATACTTGCTTCTGCCGGCATTTTGTTCGCATCTGCGCAGCAAACGAGTAATTATTCTCAGTTCAATCTAAATGCATACAGATTTAACCCTGCATTTGCTGGTCAGAAATCGTGCTTCGACCTGAAAATGGGTACACGCTTTCAATGGATGGGTTTTGAAGGAGCTCCAAGCACGCAGTTCGTCAGCTTCAATACTCCTATCGTGCCCAAAAACAAACCCACACAAAGGCATGGTGCAGGAATCTTTATCGAACAGGACCGAACGCACATCACCAAACGAAATCGTTACTTGCTCTCTTACGCTTATCATCTAAGAGTGCATAGAGACATCAAACTCTCTTTTGGAATGCATGCGGGTGTTATCGAATATGTGGTAAGCAATGTTCTGCCTGATCCTGCTTTGAGCGGAAAGACTACAGATTTTCATTATCCTGAAATATTTCCCGGCTTGTTGCTTTACAACAAGAAGTTTTACATCGGAGCGTCTGCGGAGCACTTGTATCCTCTGAAGATCAAAGTGCTTGACCCACCCAATAAGCTGAAACCCCATGTAATTATGATGGCCGGAAAACGTCAGGAAACGAATTATAATTTTGACCTCTATTACAGCGCTCTTTTCAAATGGACCACCATTACTCCGCCCATGTTCCATGCAAATGTGCAGTGGGAATACTCTGATAAATTCATCCTGGGTTTAGGCTATCGTGCAGGTGAGGCTGTTGTTGGAATGGTGAAATTTAAGCTTGCCGACTTCATCACCATTGGATACGCGGTTGACTTCCCTCTAAACGCTAAGAGAATAGGCATTTTCGAGGGCCACGAGGGAATAATTGGATTAAGTCGCTGTGGTTATAGCGAACCTCTTCCAAAGCTAGATTGTCCTGCTTATCAGTGATTTACACTGATAAGTGCCTCTACTTTCTCGTAAGTTACCTCAACAAATAACTCCTTACCGGTTACAAGTTCCAATTCGGTTCCTTCTCCTTTTCTGGCAATGCCTCTTATATCCTCTTTCTTAAGCAAGTAGGGACCAATTTTCAACCAAACATTAAAATCTTTCATTTTCCTACGCGTGAATCTTATTTTTAGGCAAATTTAGTGTTCTTGAAACCAATTGGGGTAAGGGACGTAAGACATTAGACCGTATTGCTAAAGACACTATTCTTGACTAAGCACTTTTCGCTCACAATTGGTCTCTCATTGCTGCTTTGTTCAGTGCTGAATGCCAACACCTATTTCTGGGTAGGTAATGGTGGTTCATGGACTGATGCGAGTCATTGGTCGACCACCTCTGGAGGCCCCGGAAATGCTGGTGTTCCTGGCGTGAATGATCTGGCTGTTTTTGATCAAAATTCGTTTAGTACAGCTAACCAGATGGTTACCGTTGGAAACGGAGTAACTGTCGGAAGTCTTCAGTGGGGAACGAACGTAGATGCCCACCTAAAAGGTGCCCATGCCACCATGAATATATCTGGCTCGTTCAACGTAACAAATGCCGTTCATTGGGATGGAATTGAAAAATTAAGGTTCATTGGGTCTGGAACCCATGAGATTTATACCAACGGAAATAAACTTCCTTTTAATACAGAGTTTGACGGTTCAGGGCAATGGTCCTTTAAAGACAATTACGTTTATGCAGATTCCAGTACCATTACAGTGCGCAATGGCCAGATCCAAGGTGCAGATGTAACAATCTTCGGTGGTGGCTTCAATGTCATCGGATCCAATCCAAGGGTAATCAACTTTAGCAATTCGGTTATCTATGCGCACTCGGTCTGGGATTTTCAAACTACTAATTTGACCTGGCGTGATCAGGGAACCAAGGTTCTGGTAAATACAGCTATTAAGGACCGTGTAACAGTTCCGCTTGAAATGTTTGGAAATTTCAAGTTCGGAGGTGGTGCTCAAATTGCAAACCCTTGCGGTAGTCCTTCGTTTACGTTGGTTGCAACAGTTGTAACAAGCTATAGTGGGTTTGGTGTTAGCTGTGCAGATACCTGTAACGGTGTTGTAAATGTTGCAGTTGCTGGTGGTGTTGGGCCGTTCCGATACCAATGGACAGGCGTTCCTCCACCTTCTGATACTCTTCCCACTACAGACTCCGTTGTATGTCAGGGTAACCAGGGTGTGGTTGTAACCGATATGGGACAAAACCTTCCATTCGGTCAACCTTGTAACACTTCTGTGTTTGTGCTGAACCCAACCAAGTTGAGTGTTTCATTGATTGGATCGTTGGATCCAACCTGTGCAGATACTTGTGATGCAATCATTTCGACTTTCGTTAATGGTGGTACTGCACCTGTAAGCCTTGTTTGGGCGCCAGGAGGTCAAACCACTTCCACAATCAACAATATTTGTGACGGGACGCATTCGTTGAGCGTGCTTGATGCGAATGGATGTACCGTAGACACCAACTTTACGGTCAACCAGCCACCTCACATTGTACCTGTACTTGATAGTACAGACGTAAGCTGTTTCAATGGCTGTGATGGTACAGTGAGAGTTGTGAGTACTTCCGGTGGCTCAGGTACCTACGTGTCCTACCTATGGATGCCAGGAGGCGCTACTACTCAGACAGTAAACGGACTTTGTCCAGGCGTGTATACCGTTACCATAACAGACGATCAGGGATGTATAGGCATTGACAGTATTGAGGTTGGTGAGCCACCACAGATGGTTCTGGATACCTCGCATATCAACATTAGTTGTGGTGGAGCCTGTGATGGACTAGCGGCAGTAAGAATTATCAGTGGCGGTACGCCTCCATTCACCCACAGTTGGAGCAATGGATCAAACAATGATACCATCAGCGGCCTTTGTCCTGGGGTTTATGCAGATACCGTAACAGATGCGGCAGGGTGTGATACGATTATTCAGTTCAACATTACAGAGCCCCCCCCGTTAATATCTACTGCTGGAGGCTTTAATGTAACCTGTAATGGTGCATGCGATGGTATTGCATTTACTGTTGCCGGTGGTGGAACACCAGGGTACAGCTACTCGTGGTCACCTGGCGGTGCGACAACGGATACCATTACCGGATTATGCCCAGGACAATACATTGTTACGATAACTGATCAAAATGGGTGTTCGCTCAATGATACAGTCAATGTTACTGAGCCTGCTGTCCTGCAAGCCAATGCAACAGGTATTGATCCCTCCTGTAACGGAACCTGTGATGGATCGGTATTGTCGGTGCCTACCGGAGGAACCACTCCTTACACCTTTGTGTGGAATCCGGGTGGGCAAACGTCTCCAGGTGTGAACAGTCTTTGTGCGGGCCAATACATCGTTACCGTTACAGACTCTAATGGATGTCAGGACATTGATACTGTAAATCTGGTCGATCCTCCTGTCATCAATGGAAGTATCAGTAAGAACGATATAACCTGTAATGGGCTTTGCGATGGTAATGCAAAAGCCAATGTTACTGGTGGTTCCGCCCCTTATACTTATTCGTGGTCTCCAGGCGGGCAAACAACAGATTCAATTTTTGGTCTTTGCCAGGGTAATTACATCGTAACCATTAGGGATGCCAACAATTGTCAGGTAGTTGTAAATACAACGATTAACGAACCACCTCCCATTGTTCTAACGGTCAATACTACCGATGAAATGTGTAACGGAGATTGCCAGGGTACTGCGAAAGCCAACGTAAGTGGTGGAACTGGGCCGTACACCTATTTGTGGGCTCCGGGTGGACAAACAACAGATTCTATTTCTGGCCTGTGCGCAAACAACTACACGGTAACGGTTACTGATGCGAACGGATGTGTGATCATTGGTAATGGAACCGTGAACACACCTCCAGTAATGAACCTGAACAGTCGGGGATACGATATTGATTGTCATGGCAGTTGTAATGGTGCAGCGCGTGTGTCACCTACCGGTGGTGTACCTGGATATACCTATTCATGGAATCCCGGGGGAGCTACTACAGACTCCATTTCAGGACTTTGTGCTGGGCAATACATCGTCACCGTTACCGATGCTGGTGGCTGTGTGATGGTAGACACTATTAATGTGAATGAGCCGGATACCATGCTTGCTAATGTGAGTACTGCTGACGTCAGTTGCAATGGTGCATGTGACGGTACTGCAACCGCATTGCCTACCGGTGGACGCCCACCCTATACTTATGCATGGGTACCAGGTGGGCAGACCACGCAGGGTATAACCGGTCTTTGTCAGGGTAACTACACTGTAACAGTAACCGATAGTTCTGGTTGTACTGCTGTGCAACAAGTCACAATCAACGAGCCTCCTCCATTAACAACAACAACCACTCCGGTTTCCGCCAGTTGTGGTACTGTCTGTGATGGGGTCGCAACAACAAACCCTTCAGGAGGAACCGCTCCATACACGTACCTGTGGACACCTAGTGCGCAAACCACGCAAACTGCTACAGGTCTGTGTGCTGGATTCTATACTGTTACCATAACTGATTCTGCAGGCTGTTCCATTCAGGATACCGTAACAGTGCAAAACCTTATCTCTATTACGGTTAGTGCAGATTCCATTAAGACAGCTTGTAATGGCCTTTGTGATGGTCGTGCATCTGCAAGTGCATCTGGTGGTACATCGCCCTATACGTTCGTATGGAACCCGGGTAACATCATTGGTCCAGTTGCCAATAATCTGTGTCCAGGAAATTACACGGTAACAGCCACCGATTCTAATGGGTGTCAAACTACGATTCCTGTAACCATTCCAGTGGATTCAAGCGTATTGCTTGCCAATGGATTGGGGGTAAACCCTTCCTGTAATGGGCTTTGCGATGGCTCTGCATCCTCTGTACCTACTGGAGGTACTCAACCCTACACATACTTGTGGGGGCCTGGTGGTCAAACCACCACATCCCTTTCTAATCTTTGTTCAGGAACCTATACGATATCAGTAACAGATTCTAACGGCTGTGTTCAGACCGATACCATCGTGCTAACGGATCCTGACACCATGACTTTTACAGCTACCATTGCGGATGTGCCGTGTAATGGCAACTGTAATGGAACCATAACACTAGTGGTCACTGGTGGAACCGGACCATATTCTTATGCCTGGGCTCCTGGTGGGCAAACAACCGCCAACCTCACTGGTCTATGTGCTGGTAATTATACCGTAACCGTGACGGACGCGAATGGATGTACGAAAGTTCGGACTTATACCATTCAGCAACCTCCAAATCTTGGTTCTACCCCACTCAGTACAGATGTCAGTTGTAATGGTTTATGTGATGGTACAGCTAGTGTTCTGGTGGGAGGTGGTACGCCACCGTACACGTATTTCTGGTCACCCGGTGGACAGACAACACAAAGTATTTCAAACCTATGTGCCGGTAACTACTCAGTGCTGGTCACTGATTCCAACGGCTGTACAACCAACCAGCTTGTAACCATCAATGAGCCAGGACCAATCAATGTGACCCTTAATGGAAATGACCCGCTTTGTAATGGAACCTGTGATGGATCTATTACTGCCAATGTTACTGGTGGTACGGCTCCATTTACCTTCTTATGGGCGCCCGGTGGTCAAACAACTGGCACGATCAATAACCTTTGTTCCGGTAATTATTCCGTTACCGTAACCGATACCAATGGGTGTACGACCAATGCCAATACCGTATTGATCGATCCATTCGTTCTTACAGTTGCCATTACTTCAACAGATGCTAACTGTAACGGTGTTTGCGATGGTACAGCGAAAGCAGTCCCTTCTGGAGGTGTTGGACCATATACCTATAGCTGGGTGCCTGGCGGACAAACAACAGATTCCATTTCTGGTCTATGTGCAGGGGTAACAACAGTAACGGTAACAGATAACAATGGGTGTTTCTTCATTGGTAGCGCAATTATCAATGAGCCCCCAGCAATGTTGGCCAATGATTCAGTAACTGATGCAAACTGCGGGTTCTGCGATGGAGTAATTCGTGTAGCACCAACAGGCGGTACTTCGCCTTATAGCCTATTGTGGGCTCCGGGTGGTCAAACAACGGCTACAATAACCAATTTATGTGCAGGCCCATACCAATTAACCATTACCGATTTGAATGGTTGTGTGGACTCATTCCTTATTCCGGTGAGTAATATTGGCGGTCCTTCGGGTGCAACTGTAACGCAATCTGATGCGACCTGTTTCGGAGCATGTGACGGTGCGGCCAATGTAATACCAATTGGAGGTACTCCTCCTTACACATACTCATGGATTCCGGGTGGTCAAACTACTGCCTCTGTGAGTAACTTGTGTGCAACCACGCATACGGTAACTATTACAGATGCCAATGGTTGCCAACTGAATCAGAATATCATTATCAACGAACCCGATTCTATCACAGATAATCTTGTAGTGGTAAATGCACTATGTAACGGTAGTTGTGATGGTTCGGCCAGCGTTAACCCGACCGGTGGAACGGGTCCGTATACATTCATTTGGAGTCCGATTGGAGCTACTGGCTCATCCGTGTCAGGGCTCTGTGTAGGTGCTTATAGTGTGCAGATTACAGACTTCAACGGTTGCACCAAAACTGTCAATTTCAACGTTGCGGCTCCGAACGCGCTATCGTTGTCTACCTCATTTACCCCTGCCTCATGTAACGGAAATTGTGACGGAACAATGACCGTTAATACTACAGGTGGAACGGGGCCATTCAGCTATAACTGGAGCACGGGTCATACTACCCAGAGTGTATCAGGGGTTTGTGCTGGAACCTACTCCGTTGTAGTAACCGACATGAATGGTTGCACGGATAGTACTTCCGTTACGGTAACAGAGCCAAGCGCGATTACGATTACTCAAAATGTTACGCAAGCTACTTGTGGCGCTTGCGATGGTGCGATCACCGTAACTCCTTCGGGAGGAACAGGCCCCTATAGCTACTTCTGGAGCAATAGTGCTACCGTACCAACAATCGGAGGGCTTTGTCCGGGTGTCTATACCGTTACGGTTACTGATGCCAATAATTGTTCTGCTGTATTCAATATTCCAGTTGGCTCCATTAACGGGCCAACGACCTCTCATACGTTTAACAATGCAACGTGTGCCGGTGTGTGTGATGGAAGTGCTACGGTTACCGCTGTTGGTGGTCTGCCACCATATGCTTTCCTGTGGACACCTGGTGGACAAACAACCAACAATGCTTCAGGACTTTGTGCTGGCGTTTACCTGGTTCAGGTTACCGATGCCAACGGTTGTGTAACGTTTGAGACCGTAACGATTTCTGATAACACCGCTATCACCGTTGCTATTAGCAGTACTGATGCAAGCTGTAATGGTGTATGTGATGGAACTGCTCTAGCCACACCGTCTGGTGGAACCCCACCGTACTCGTACTTGTGGTCTAACAGTTCTACATTGAATGCAACCATCGGGCTGTGTGCTGGATCACATTCTGTGACAGTTACAGACGCATTGGGTTGTCAGGCAGTTCAGACATTCAATATCAACGAACCCGCTCCTATTGGAATTACATTCAACACAGTGAATGCCGCCTGTAATGGTGCTTGCACTGGACAGGCAACTGCAGTTGTTACAGGAGGTAATTCTCCTTACAGCTACAACTGGAGTACTGGTAGCACTGCCCCAACAACAACTGGTCTGTGCGCAGGAACCTACACGCTCACGGTTACTGATGCCAATGGCTGCACACATACAGATTCTGTCAACATTATCGATGGCAACCCCATCACGGCTATCATCAACACTACGCCTGCAACATGTGGTGTATGTGATGGAACAGCGTCTGTTACACCTTCGGGAGGTTCTGGAGCTCCGTATACTTATCTGTGGACACCCGGTGGCATGACCACATCGAACGTCTCGAACCTTTGTCCTGGTTCGTATACGGTTACGGTTACCGACAATGGTGGCTGTACCAACAACTTTATCGCCCTTATCAGCAATCCAAATGGCCCAACGGTGAGTATGGCCAAGACAGATGTTACTTGTAATGGCTCATGCGATGGAACAGCTACCGCTAATGTAACTGCAGGAACGCCAGCATTTACCTACCAATGGAACGACCCAGGACTTAGTACAACATCAACAGCTACTGGTCTGTGCGCGGGTACATACTCTGCTGTGGTTAGGGATGGCAACGGATGTATTACGGTTGATTCAATTACTGTAAACGAACCCAGTCAGATCCAGTCTAACTTGAATCCGACTCATCCTTTATGCCCTGGAGCATGTAATGGTTCAGTTACCGCAAATCCATCTGGAGGTAGCGGAAGTGGATACACATACTCCTGGTCTCCGGGTGGTGCAACCACACAAACAGCCAGCGGATTCTGTGCTGGAACAGTGGTGGTAACCATTACCGATGGTACCGGTTGTTCCATTACGGACTCTATTACGCTTGTAGATCCTTCAGCTCTGAACGTACTTGCCAGTGGTACATCGCCTACCTGTAATGGAGATTGCGATGCTACTGCCCTGGCTTTAGTGTCTGGTGGAACAGGGCCTTACACTTACTCGTGGGCACCTGGAGGGCAAACAACCAGTCTTGCTATTGGTCTTTGTGCAAATGGGTACACGGTAACAGTAACAGATGCCAATGGGTGTACAGGGAATGCTAATGTTACCATTAACGACCCACCGGTTCTGAGTACTTCAAGCGTAGTAACCAATGCAACATGTAACGGTGTCTGCGATGGTCAAGTAACTACTAACCCAACTGGTGGTAGCGCACCTTACACTTACCAGTGGAGTACGGGTAGCACTACACAGACCATTACGAATCTGTGCGCAGGAACATATTCTGTGATCGTAGTAGATGCAAATAGTTGTACTGCTTATGACACTGTTACCGTGAGCGAGAACAATCCTATTGTAGACAATACTGTGGTAAATGGAGCGAATTGCGGTATCTGTGATGGCTCCGCTACTGCAACCCCAACTGGTGGTACGGGGCCTTATAGCTACCTGTGGATGCCTGGTGCGCAAACTACCCAAACCGCAACTGGGCTTTGTGCTGGAATTTATACCCTGTTCATTACCGATAATGGAACAGGATGTCTGGACAGCTTCCAGATCATTGTGAACAATCTTAATGGCCCAACAGTATCGCTTACCCCAACAGACGAAACATGTGCCGGTAGTTGTGATGGACAGATAGCTGCTAATGTAAGTGGTGGAACCTCTCCTTACACTTACCTGTGGTCTCCGGGTGCACAAACTACAGCTACTGCAACAGGGCTTTGCGTAGGACAGTACATCGTAACGGTGACGGATTCGAATGGATGTATCACCATCGATACAGCATCGATATCCACGGTACCGTTCGCAACCAATATAGTCGCATCCAACGATGTGACCTGTAACGGTAATTGTGATGGAAATGCTACAGCCGCCACTACAGGTGGGGTAGGTCCGTTTGGGTTCAATTGGAATCCAGGTGGTCAAACAACGGCTTCCGTGACAGGACTTTGCGCAGGTGTATACACTGTAACTGGCACCGATAGTCGCGGTTGTCAGGACTCATCAAGTGTTGTGATCAATGAACCGCCTATTCTCATGGTGAATCCGGCACTGCTTGGAAACTGTACTTGTAACGGTTCATGTGACGGTACAGTAAATGCAACTCCTACTGGAGGAACAGCGCCATACTCTTACTTCTGGAATACTGGTGGCACTGCTTCATCCATCACTGGCCTCTGTGCCGGTTGGTACACATGTACTGTAACGGATGCGAATGGTTGTACTGCCACAGACAGTATTCAGGTTACTGAACCGGCAGTCATTCAGGCTAATGATTCGATCGTTCTGGCGGCTTGTGGTATGTGTAATGGAGAAATCCACCTGAGACCAACCGGAGGAACGGGACCATATACATTCATCTGGAGTCCGGGCGGACAGGTAACGCAAAGTATTGTTGGTCTCTGCGCTGGTATCTACAACGTTACAATCACAGATGCTAACGGATGTACGGGAATGTTCACCATTGGTGTAAGCAACCCGAACGGTCCAAACATTGCCATGGTAATGGATTCTGCACTTTGTAACGGTAGTTGCAATGGTCAGGCTACTGCCAACGTTTCCGGTGGTACGCCTGGTTACGCCTACTTATGGAATGATCCGCTTAACCAGACAACACCAACAGCCACTGGACTTTGTGCAGGTGTTTATGGAGTTACCGTAACCGATGCTGCAGGTTGTGTAACTACAGCCATTGACACCATCCGTGAACCGGATCCGCTTGTGTCGAATATTGCAGCAACCAACGTACTATGCGCGAACGATTGTAACGGAACAGTAGCGGTTAATGTTACTGGTGGTACACCAGGATATGGTTATACCTGGTTGCCTGGAGGAATGACAACGGACTCTATAAACTCTCTATGCCCAGGCACGTACATCATTACCATTACAGATAACAATGGATGTCAACTGGTGGATAGCGCTACAGTAACCGGACAACAAGCATTGGTGATAGACAGTGTGGTTCATGATCTGGTAACCTGTAGTTCGAATTGTGATGCAACTGCAACAGTTTACGTCTCTGGAGGAAATGGGCCATACACCTACAACTGGTCTGGTGGTCAGACTACACAGGTTGCAGGTGGTGTGTGCTTCGGGTTGAACATTATTACTGTAACGGACATTAATGGGTGTACTGCGGTTGATTCCATAAATGTGGGTGCACAAGACACCGTAATTGCAATTGCTCCGGGAGATACAACGATATGTGAAGGAGAGTCAATCTGCCTGCCTGGAATCGTGACTGGCGGTAACTATTTTGTTTGGTACGAAACGCCAGCTGATACGCTTGGCCATAACGACACCCTTTGTGTAACTCCAACAGTTGGTACACATTGCTATGTATTGTTCAACACCAACGGTAACTGTGTAGATTACGATACCGTTTGTGTTACTGTTGCTCCATTGCCTGTGGCGAATGCAGGGCCTGATGTAAGCATCATTGATGGAAACACAACGCAATTAAGCGGATCAGGTGGCGTGGCCTATATTTGGTCGCCAGACACATCGTTAACCGACAGCAGTATTGCCAATCCTGTAGCCAGTCCTAGCGTAACGACCACATATTATCTAACGGTAATTAGTGCAGAAGGATGTAGGGGAATAGATTCAGTGGTGGTTACCGTTATTCCAACCATTGACTTCCCGAACGGTATTACACCGAACGGTGACGGTAAAAATGATACATGGGTTATCGACTTCCTCGATCAGTACCCGAATCACGTTGTGGAGATCTACAACAGATGGGGAGAGATGTTATACAGGTCGACCGCCTATAAGAACGATTGGGATGGTACATACAAAGGCAAGGAGTTGCCTGTTGGAACGTATTATTACATTATAGAATTGAATGAAGAAGGTGTTGAGCCGTATACAGGACCTATCACCATTATGAGATAATGAAGAAGCTACTTGCCATATTATTGATTGGTGGTGCCGTTTTTTCGGTAAAAGCACAGCAGCTTCCTCAATTCAGCCAGTACGTGCTGAACGACTACGTTATTAATCCCGCTGTTGCAGGAACGAAAGGATATTTTGAGGGAAAATCCAATAACCGATACCAGTGGGAGGGCATCACTGATGCCCCTAGAACTTATACGCTTAGCGTAAATGGACCTTTAAAAAACCGCAAGGTGGGCCTTGGTGGGTACTTGTACACCGATCACGTTGGTCCAACGCGAAGAACGGGTGGTGCGCTGTCTTATGCCTATCAGTTCAGACTTACTGAGAAGAAGGATAAGATTTCTCTCGGGCTGTCTGCAGGTCTGCTTCAATTCATGATTGACGGATCGAAGATTAGGCTGCGCGATGCCGATGACAATCTAATTACAGGTGGCGTGCAATCTGCACTCATTCCTGATGCTGGATTCGGCCTGTATTTCTATCGCGAGAACAAGTATCATATTGGATTCTCGGCACCACAGATTTTCAAGGGTAAGATCAAGTTCTTCAAGGAAGGAGAGAATCCAACGGCCACTCTCGCAAGACATTTCTTCTTCAGTGGTGCATATAGATTCGATATCAACGATGATATGGCACTTGAACCTATCTTCTTTGTGAAATTTGTAAAGCCCGCCCCTGTTCAACCAGAGCTGAATCTAAAATTCATCTATAAGAATAGGATTTGGGCAAGCGCTGGCTGGCGTTACCTTGATGCCATTACCGCTTCGATCGGATTTAATGCAACAGATAACATTGGCTTCGGGTATTCATATGACTTCCCTACTACCAATATTCGTAACTATTCAACCGGTACACACGAACTTATGATCGCTCTGCGTTTCCACGATCCCAAGCCAAAGGAAACCAACGATAGCAGGATGTACTAAGGACCAGGTAGCACCTCGAACCGGTAACCCCTATCTCCAAATTCTTCAAGCGTTCGCTTTAAAGCAGGCATCATCTTGTGATACGCTTTCTGAGAATCGTGAAACACGACTATAGATCCCTCCTGTACGTTGGTTAAAACATTTTTGACGCAATCTTCAGGAGTCAATCGCTCATCAAAATCACCACATAGTACATCCCACATTACTACTTGCATCGATTGAAGGATATGGTTCGCCTGAGCACTTCTAATCATTCCATAAGGTGGTCTAAACAGATTTGTGTCGATTAGTTCGGAACAAGCTTGAACATCCTTCAAATACTCTTCATTGGATGTTTTCTTGCCGTTCTTGTGGTTCATGGTATGATTGCCAATAAGATGCCCTTCTCTTTTAATACGCGCCACTATATCTGGGTAACTGGCAATGCGATGACCAACGCAGAAGAATGTCGCCAAAGCGTTGTGCGTTTTTAACACGTCTAAAACCGCATCAGTGATCTCTGGAGTTGGTCCGTCATCAAAGGTTAGATATACAACCTTATCTGTGGTATCTACCTTCCATAGATATCTTGGAAATACCTTGCGAACCGCAGAAGGCGTTTTAACAAGGTACATCAGAGAAACAATTGAGAAACCAGGTCAGCCACCTTGCTCACCTTTACTACTTCAATACTCTTGCCTGGTGGTACGTTCTCTGAGTATTTAGAAATAAATATGCGCTTCAAACCAAGTCGCTCCGCCTCCGCTATTCTCTGATCTATTTTGCTAACTGGTCTCACTTCCCCACTCAAACCAACTTCTCCTGCGAAGCACGCGTCCACACCAACGGCATTATCGATGTTGGATGAAAGAATGGCGCTGATTACCGCCAAATCCAATCCAGGATCATCCACACGAATTCCTCCTGCTATGTTGAGAAAAACGTCTTTGTTTCCCAGTTGAATGCCGCACTTCTTTTCGAGGACCGCCACCAGCATGGAAAGCCGTCTCATATCGACCCCTGTAGTAGAACGTTGTGGTGTTCCATACGCAGCGCTGCTCACCAATGCCTGAACTTCAATAAGCATTGGGCGAACACCTTCAATTACTGCTCCTATGGCAATGCCAGAAAATGCTTCATCTCGATCCGTCATTAGGACCTCTGAAGGGTTCTCAACACCAATCAATCCTGAAGCACGCATTTCGTAGATGCCCAGTTCTTGCGTGGAGCCAAACCTGTTCTTGTTTGCCCTTAACAATCTGAATAAATGGTTGCGGTCTCCTTCAAAGTGTAGCACCACATCCACCATATGCTCGAGCACCTTTGGTCCTGCGATATGCCCATCCTTAGTGATGTGACCAATAACCACAATAGGTATGTTCCTTTCCTTGCACACGCGCATGAGCCCGGCCGCACATTCACGAATCTGTCCCACCGATCCCGGGGCTGATTCCATATGTGATGTGTGCATGGTTTGGATGGAATCTATAATGCATACATCCGGCCTGTCTTGCTCAAGGACATGAAGAACTGATTCCAACGCTGTTGTAGTAAGCAACAGGCAATTTTCATTTTGAGCTCCTATTCTCTCCGCGCGCAATTTGATCTGTTGCTCGCTCTCTTCACCCGAAACATAAAGCACCTTTTTGTTTTCCAGCTCCAATGCAACTTGCAACATTAAAGTAGACTTTCCTATGCCCGGCTCACCGGCACATAAGACAAAAGATCCAGGAACAAGGCCTCCGCCCAAAACACGATTCAGCTCCTTGTTTCGCAGATCTATTCGATCTGCACTCGAAGCTTGAACTTCCGAAAGTTTTGTTGGTCCGCTAATGGAGGACGTGGAGGTTGGTGATGCCTGTTTAGGATTTTGAATTTCTTCAGCAAGCGTATTCCATTCGTTGCAATTGTTGCATTGCCCAGTCCATTTAGGCTGTGTGTTACCACAAGATTGGCATACAAATACCGATTTCACCTTAGCCATCGGAAGACAGTTTATCGATGATACCCGTGGTTGAATATCCTTCCACAAAAGGAATGGTTGCTACTTCCCCGCCCTGCTTTTTCACCTCAGCAGATCCTACAATGTACTTCGAACTAGATGGGTCAGATTCCTCTGCATCGTAATCACCTCCCTTCGTAAGTACATCAGGATTGAGCTTAGTAATAAGATCAAGGGGGGTGTCATCATCAAACAATACAACGATGTCCACACTTGCCAACGCAGATAGTACCACAAGTCGCGACTCCTCATTGTTAACAGGGCGGCCCGGACCTTTCAATTCAGAAACCGACCTGTCAGTATTAACACCTACCACTAGCAAATCCCCAAGTGCCTGTGCTTTAGCCAGGTAATCTACATGGCCAACATGAAGAATATCGAAACAACCATTGGTGAATACAACCTTCTTCCCTTCCTGCTGCCAATTCGTGACCTGTGCCGCAGCTTGCTCGGCAGACTTGATTTTGTGTTGTGCGTAATCAGGCAGTGACATTGTTGGCTCTCTTTCTGTTGTAAGCAGCAATTAAGATAATAGAAAGCAGGCCAACAACGATGATCATCAAGGTCTGTGTGGACCATACCAGCCAACCGAAGGTCTTGCCTACGTTCTCAGAAATACCATAAAGGGTCAGGATCTTCATCACAAATAACGGGTATGTGCCAATGCCTCCATTGGTAAGTGCAATGGCAATTCCACCTATAACAAATGCTGAAACAGCGCCACCAAATGGCAATGATTCAACACCAGGTATGCAGTAAATCGTTACCTGGAACATCAGTAAATACAGAAGCCAGATAGCTGCTGTGTGGAATAGAAACGCCCATTTCTTCTTCATGGTCAGGATCGACTTCGCTCCTTCCAAAATGCCCTTGAGGAATTCCTTAACCTTTATCACAAATTTGATCTGCGACCGCCAGATAAAGAACAGTGCCACAGCGCCAACTACCAAAGCAATAACTGCCATGATCACCAGGCGCATTGGGTCAAGGTTTTTTACCCCCTCCAGGTTCATCACAAAATCCAGGATGGTGTCAGACTGAACGATCAATACCGTTACGATAAGGCTAAGAAGAATAACCACATCCGCTACGCGTTCTGCCACTACCGTACCCAGCAGTTTGTCGAATGGGATGTTCTCATGCTTGCTCATGTATCCGCACCGGGACAACTCTCCTGCTCTTGGAATTAGGAGATTGACCATATAGCCAATCATCACTGAGAAGAAACTATTTAGAAACTTGGGTTGGTACCCCAAAGGTTCCAGTGTAAACTTCCATCGGTAAGCACGGGAAGCGTGTGATAGAATGGCCAAACACATTGATATCGCCAACCAACCCCACCTGGCGCTGGCCACGGAATCAAGCATTTCTTTTTTATCCTCTTCCGAAATGTCTGAGAACATCCACCATGTGAGGAACAATCCCAATCCTAGTGGAAGAACAATCTTCAGAAAGTTGATGATCTTACTTTTCACAAGCGCTACTTCAGCTTGTTGGTGGTCTCATCTGGGAAAATGAGTGTCGGTTCAAAGGACTTTGCTTCTTCAAAATCCATTGATGCGTAAGATATAATGATCACGATATCGTTTACCGCAACGCGTCTTGCGGCCGGGCCATTCAGACATACATCACCGGAACCGCGAACACCCTTGATTACATAAGTTTCCAGTCGTTCGCCATTGTTGATGTTTACGATCTGCACCTTTTCTCCAGCAATGATATTGGCGGCATCCATCAAATCTTCATCGATGGTGATGCTGCCCATATAGTTCAGGTCAGCCTGAGTGACCTTCACCCTGTGGATCTTGCTTTTAACTACCTCTACTCGCATCGCGGCTAAATTAATTATTTAAGGCAAGATTGTCGATAAGCCTAACGGGGCCAACCTTGGCAGCAATAAACGCTCTTAGCGCACCAGAATTGTGTTCAGATAGCGGTTCCAATGTTGCCTCGTTAGCAATTGTGAAGTACTCCAGCTCACAATCTGATAAGGCATTTACTGCTTCCTCGATGTACCCGTTTATTTCAGTAACAGATTGGGTGGTGAAATTGTTCCTTGCATAAACCAGGCAACGGTACAGAATGGCTGCATTCGTTCTTTGTCTTTCGGATAACCTGGCATTCCTGGAACTTCGTGCCAATCCGTCATCTTCTCTCGCGGTTGCAACACGCTGAACTTTGTGGGGCCGGTCAGATGTCGCTACCATTGCTTCAACGATCCTCAACTGCTGAAAATCCTTCTCCCCAAAGCACGAGACATCTGGCTGGACAAAATCAAAAAGCTGGGTCAGCACCTGGATTACTCCTTCGAAGTGACCTGACCTGCCTGCCCCTTCCATGGATGCATTCAGCGGTGCCGGATCAAATTTGGAGGGAATCTCGTTTCTATATACGTCAGCTGCTTCGGGTGTAAAGACCACATCTACTCCTTCATCCAGTAAAGCATTGAGGTCTGTTTCAAGGTCTCGCGGATAGTGTTCCAGGTCTTCCTTGTTGTTGAATTGTGTAGGGTTTACAAAAATGGATACTACTACCCTATCTCCCAGCATTTTAGCCTCACGTATGAGCGTCAAATGACCCTCATGCAGTGCGCCCATTGTGGGTACAAATGCAATTTCCTTGCCTATGGCATGTTGAGCGTCTGCATACGCTCTCATTGCTTCAGGGGTCAAAATCCTCTCCATTCCAACTGATACTGCGGCTTCCATAGTTTTGCGTGCCAAAATTGGTAAATTAATTGAAACCAACCCAAACTTGCCTAAAACCCTTAAAATTCGTACCTTTGTGCCCCATTACTAAACGAAGTTTATGAAGAAGAGAGTATTGTTTATCTCGCAAGAAATCACTCCTTACCTTCCTGAATCCAACATGTCGAAGATCGCAAGACATCTTCCACAGGGAACACAGGAACGCGGTAAAGAGATTCGAACGTTCATGCCAAGATTTGGCTGTATCAATGAGCGTAGAAATCAGTTACATGAAGTCATCAGACTTTCAGGAATGAACCTGATCATTGATGATGCTGATCACCCGTTGATCATTAAAGTAGCTTCTATACAACCGGCTAGAATGCAGGTTTACTTTATAGATAATGAAGATTACTTCCAGAGAAAGTCTGTTTTGAGCGATCCGGATGGTAACTTCTACAAGGACAATGACGAAAGATCTATTTTCTTCTGTCGTGGTGTACTTGAAACAGTTAAGAAGCTAGGTTGGGCTCCTGACGTTATCCACTGTCACGGTTGGATGACCAGCTTGATCCCTTTGTATCTTAAAACATCGTACAAGAATGATCCAATCTTTGAAAATGCGAAGGTTGTTTACTCTGCGTACAATGACACATATAAAGGCACACTGAACAAGAAGTTTGCTGACAAAGCAATCATGGATGGTGTATCTGATGCAGACCTTGCTGATTGGAAAGAGCCTTCTCACGAAAACGTAAGCATCGCTGCCATGAATTGGTCAGATGCAGTTATCGTTGGTGAAAAAGGACTTGACAAGAATGTTTCCAAACACTTCGATGGTCTGAGCAAGCCTAAGCTAGAGTTCCAGAGTGAAGAAACTTACCTGGACGCATACTCTGAGTTCTATGACACCGTTATAGAGGAGTTCGAAGCTGTGGCTGGCTAATGAAGAAAACTCACATTACCGAGTATATTGTACGGAAAGCCCTGGTGCTTTCCGTACCTTTTTTAATAGCAGGTCTATTCTCTTGTAAGAAGAAAGGCGACCTGCAGCCAGGCTTTACACCCAATGGTGTAGAAGAGGGTTTTGTTGACACCTATCGGCTCAGTCACAAAACCATCGCAGAGGATTCCATCCTCACCAGCAAAACCATTTCTCACTTGCTTGGGGCTTACAAGGATGGCGTTTTCGGCAGCACACAAACGGCCATCTTCACTGAATTTTCACTCGGAGGAAACTTCAACGTTTCTTTTGGTCAGACGGGAGATGTATTGGTAGCAGATAGCGTTGTGCTGTCCATTAAATACGATGCGGAATTCGGACCACAAGGAAGCTTCAATCTGTCCATTCATGAGCTGAGTGAGGATCTTGACAATGACAATAGCTATTACTCCAATCAGGCGGCAACATACATGTCTACTGTTTTGTTCGAAAGAACGATCAACCCGAACCTTGATGATTCCGTTACGGTGGATGGTGTAAAAGAAGTTCCTCAGTTGAGAGTTCCACTTGATATTTCGTTGGCCAATAAGCTGCTCAATGCCAGCACCAGCGATCTACTAGATGATCCTGCACTACAGGCATATTTTCATGGCCTTGCGCTGGTAGCCACAATGGACTCCAAGTCCAGTGGTGTGAAATCTGATGGTATCGTCAACACCGGTGGAATGGTAGGATTAAACCTAACCTCTGGTGTGACAAGGATGACATTGTACTATAGAAACCTAACCCAGAACGATACCAATACATTTGATTTCGTGGTTAACTCTGAGTGTCAGCGTTTCACCAATTTCAAACACAGCTTAACGGGCACGGAGGTCGAAAAGCAGCTTAACGGCTCTTATACAGATAGTACCGCTTGCTATGTTCAGGCAATGGGGGGAGCAGTCACCGAAATTGATTTCAGCAGCATTCTCGCACTTAACGACACTGGATTTGTGCTCATCAACAAAGGTGAGTTAGCACTGCCTATTAAGGAGGGTACTACAGCTACATTTGGAAAGCCTGCCAGGCTGGTAATTGTGGAGCGTGATTCCGCAGGTGTTAACCGTTTCCCAGATGATTTAGGTGAAGGTGTTACCTTTTATGATGGCGCATTGAATGATGATCAAACCGCTTACGTTTTTCGATTAACGCGGTATCTTAATGATGTTCTGAGAGGCTACTCGAAACCGCAGTTGTATCTGTTGGTTTCAGGTGCTTCTATCAACGGTACGCGTGTGATGGTGAACAGTCAGCATGCAACAAACCCGTTGAAATTGAGTATATATTACACAAAACTGCCTTAGACCTATGTGTGGAATAGTTGGATATCTCGGAGATAAAGATGCTTACCCAATTCTTATCAAGGGTTTGCAAAGACTTGAGTACCGTGGCTACGATAGTGCCGGAGTTGCGCTATTGCAAGATGATATTAAACTATACAAGTGCCAGGGCAAGGTGTCCGACCTTGAAGCGCACGTTGGCTCCGGTGATACCACGGGAACATTAGGTATGGGACACACGAGGTGGGCAACTCACGGTGAGCCCAACGATGTAAATGCGCACCCGCACTTTTCTCAATCTGAGGATCTGGTGATCATCCACAATGGTATCATCGAAAACTACGCAACGCTAAGAAAAGGACTCGAGCAGCGAGGTTATACTTTCAAAAGTGAAACAGATACCGAAGTGCTGATCAACCTGATAGAAGACATCAGGAATAAGGAAGATTTGGCATTGAATGAAGCGGTTCGATTGGCGTTAATGGAAGTGATTGGAGCATATGCGATCGTTATCATCGACAAGAAGAATCCAGATCGAATTATTGCTGCGAAGAAGAGTAGTCCATTGGTTATCGGTGTTGGCGATGGCGAGTTCTTTCTGGCCTCTGATGCCACTCCAATTGTAGAGTATACGAAGAACGTGGTTTATCTGGAGGATGAAGAAATTGCCATTCTTGCTCGTGGTGAGGAGTTGAAAATCGTCAACATCAAAAACCAGGAAAAGACACCATATATCCAGGAGCTGGAGTTGCAGCTTGAAGAATTGGAGAAAGGTGGTTATGAGCATTTTATGCTGAAGGAGATTCACGAGCAGCCCCGCTCTATTATGGACAGTATGCGGGGCAGGGTAAACCTACGCTCTGATGATGTGATCCTCGGTGGAATGAAAGATTACGAGCGCAAGATCCTTCAGGCTGACAGGATCATTATTGTGGCTTGTGGAACATCCTGGCACGCAGGTCTGGTAGGCGAGTACCTTATTGAAGATCTCGCCAGAATTCCGGTAGAAGTAGAATACGCTTCGGAGTTTCGCTACAGAAACCCTGTGATCAATGAGGGTGACGTTGTTCTCGCTATTTCACAATCTGGTGAAACGGCAGATACGCTTGCCGCCATTGAATTGGCCAAATCAAAAGGAGCCACCATTCTGGGCATTTGCAACGTGGTTGGATCCTCCATTGCAAGGACTACCCATGCTGGATCATATACCCACGCTGGACCAGAAATTGGTGTAGCGTCTACAAAAGCATTTACGGCACAAGTAACCGTTCTAACCCTCATGGCTTTGATGCTGGGCAAGAGAAAGGGAACAATTACGAATAGCGAATTCAACAGAATGCTCGTTGAATTGAACGCGGTACCAGACAAAGTAAAGGCTGCATTGGAATCTGATGCGCAAATTCAATACATCTCCGGCCTTTTCAAGGACGCCAGAAATTTCCTTTACCTGGGCCGTGGTTATTGCTTTCCCGTTGCTCTGGAAGGTGCTCTGAAGCTGAAAGAGATCTCCTATATCCATGCAGAGGGTTATCCTGCGGCAGAAATGAAGCATGGCCCTATTGCGTTGATTGATGAAGAGATGCCGGTGGTTGTAATTGCTACCAAAGGACCTTCTTATGAAAAAGTAGTGAGCAATATCCAGGAGGTAAAAGCCAGAAAAGGAGTGGTAATCGCTATCGTAACTGAAGGAGATACCACTGTGAAGGAAATGGCAGATCACATTGTTGAAATTCCTGAAACCACAGAAGGTCTGGTGCCATTGGTTGCCAGTATTCCACTTCAATTGCTTTCTTATCACATCGCGGTAATGCGTGGTTGCAACGTGGATCAGCCTAGAAACCTGGCCAAGTCTGTAACGGTAGAATAACCGTTATTTCACCCACATAAAGAACTGATTCAGGTTCTCGTATACACTCAATTCTGCAGTAAACAGAATACAGAACAAGTCTATTAAGGGTAGCAAACCCAGTCCCCCACCAAGGGTCAACGCATAAAACAACGGCACTTTCCAGTCCGTGCCTAGGTACATTCTATGCACACCGAAGTGACCCAAAAAAATAGTAAACAGGGTAGCCTTTAAGCGTTTGTACTTAGGTTCGAAATCCTTGACCCGTTTGCGCTTAAGGCGCCAGGGTTTTCTTTTTGTGCCTCCCAATTCATGTTCAGTTCCAACGTAAGACACGGGGGTAGAAAAAGAACTGGCAGGTAGCCGAAGCGTACCTGCCAGAATTATCAATATCAGAATTATTGAGCGGTTAATGCTCATTTCGTGCCATCGTAGCGACTTGCTACTTCATCCCAATTAATAACGTTGAAGAACGCATTGATGTAATCCGGCCTTCTGTTCTGGTAGTTCAAGTAATAAGCATGCTCCCAGACATCCAGTCCTAGAATCGGGTGTCCGCCACAGCCAATGCCAGGCATGAGTGGGTTATCCTGGTTGGCAGAAGAGCAAACCTCCAGTTTTCCTCCTTCATGCACACATAACCATGCCCATCCAGAACCAAATCTGGTAGCTGCTGCTTTCGAAAAAGCTTCCTTGAACGCATCAAATGAACCGAATGCATCATCTATTGCTGCACCCAGATTACCTTCAGGAAGTCCACCTCCATCTGGAGACATTACCTCCCAGAACAAGCAATGGTTGTAATAACCTCCACCGTTGTTTCTAACGGCTGCATTGTTCATATCGAGGTTTCTGCAAATAGTTTCTATGTCCTGCCCGTCAAGATCGGTGCCTTCAATAGCATTGTTCAGATTATTGGTATACCCCGCATGGTGTTTCGAATGGTGAATTTCCATGGTTCGCGCGTCAATGTGGGGTTCCAGGGCTGTGTAATCGTATTTTAGTTGTGGTAATTCAAACGACATTTTTGTAATGATTTGGGTTCCTTTTCAAATATATAAATTAATGATACGGCCAGATTGTTCGTTCAGATTTGTCTGTTCATGCACTATTATCGCAAATTCTATATATTTGTAGGCTATTAACAAAAAGTATCAACCTTAAATTAACTAAGATGAAAAAATTGTTCGCTCTACTTATGGTAGCTGGAGTAGTTGGACTATACTCTTGCGGACCATCTGAAGAAGAACAAGCTGCTGCTGAGGAAGAAGCTCAGAAGCTTGTTGATGAAATGTTGAATGACCTAGATGACATGGCTGACGAAGCTGATGCTACTGCTGATGCTGAAGGCGAAGGTGAGATGACCGAAGGTGAAGGTGAAATGACTGAAGGCGAAGGTGAGATGACCGAAGGCGAAGGCGAAGCTGCTGAAGGCGAAGGCGAAGGCGCTGAGTAATCTAGTCAATCGAAATTAAGAAACCCTCGCCTCAGGCGGGGGTTTTTTGTTTGCTTACCTGCCAAAACAGTAGGATCAGAATAGGTAGCGTTCCTGCTACCACCCACCAGGGAGATTGCATACTACTTCCCGTTTCGTTCCCCGCGAAATGAATAGCGATTAACGCTACCGCATTGTTTCCCACATGGCATATAATAGGATACCACAAGGAGCGGCCCCAGATATAGAGATATCCGAACAAGGCCCCGAAGAGCATTCTCGGCACGAATCCGAAGAACTGAAAATGAAACAGGCTAAATAGAAATGCGGTAATCCAGATGGCAGCATGCTTATTGAGTCTTTCTCCCAGAATATTCTGTAAGCCCCCTCGAAAGAACAACTCCTCTCCAAGTGCAGGAAGCACTGCCAGCACTAAAAGGTTAATTGTTAGATCAAGGCCTGAGCTTCCACTCGTAAGTGCTTTGGTTAGTTTTTGTGCTCTTTCCTCCTGAGTAGTTAAAAACTCACCTACCTGATGAAGAAATCCACTGTCTGGAAATGTTATCGATTCATTCCAAACAATGATGTACTCCAAGGTGGGGAATGCCAGCACCATCGCGAACAAAGAAATACCTAAGAAACGAATGTCAAAGCCAGATTTAAGTTTTAGGTAGTTCTGGTTCCTTCTTCTAAGAAAAACGAACAGGAAGGCCGGAACGATGAATGTGCCAATGGTGGAAATGGCCTGAAACAATTTCAATTGAATCAGCTCCTCAGCGGTCGCTGCTGTTGCCAGATGGTCTACATCAAGCTCAAATCCTGCCAATTGCATCAACCCCAAAGCAAGGGACTGGAAAATAGCCCATGAAAAAATCGCGTAGCCAAAGAAAAACAGCAGATCTCTCATTCTCTTCTTACAGGGGCAGAAATAGTTAATTTTGCATTCACTGCCAAGTTATGGTAACCATAGGCGACATATCGTTAGGAGCATTTCCATTGTTGCTCGCTCCCATGGAAGATGTTAGTGATCCTCCTTTTCGAGCACTGTGCAAAGCCCATGGCGCGGATGTAATGTACACCGAATTTATCTCCTCCGAAGGCTTAATTCGATCAGCGGCCAAAAGCGTACAGAAGTTGGACCTTTTTGAGTACGAACGGCCAATCGGGATTCAGATATTTGGTAGTGAGATTGAATCTATGAAGGAAGCAACCCGTGTTGCTGAGCAGGCCAATCCAGACATCATTGATATCAACTATGGTTGTCCGGTTAAAAAGGTTGCCTGTAAAGGTGCTGGTGCTGGCATTCTTCAGGACATTCCCAAGATGGTGGAAATGACCAAGGAAATTGTCAATTCCACTTCTTTGCCTGTTACCGTTAAGACGCGACTGGGATGGGACGATAATTCGAAACACATTGTTGAAGTTGCTGAGCGACTACAAGATGTGGGAATCCAAGCCATCACCATTCACGGTCGCACGAGAAAACAAATGTATAAGGGAAGTGCCGACTGGACGTTGATCGGAGAAATCAAGAACAACCCGAGAATGCATATTCCCGTTTTCGGTAATGGTGACGCAGATAGTCCTGAAAAAGTAAAATGGTGCAAAGAGACCTATGGAATTGATGGGGTGATGATTGGTCGTGCGAGTATTGGTTACCCCTGGATTTTTAATGAGGTGAAGCAATTCCTTAAGGATGGTACGCATCTTCCTCCGCCTACTTTGGAAGAAAGGGTGGATGCTGTGAAGCAACACTTAAGTCATTCGATTGAATGGAAAGGGGAAAAGCTTGGCATTTTGGAAATGCGAAGACATTACAGCCAATACTTCAAAGGAATTCCAAATTTCAAACCTCACAGAATGATCATGGTAACCAGCGAGGACCAAGATGAAATTCTTGCTGAACTAGATAAGGTTCAATCCATTTTTGGCGGATTTGAATTCAAAACTTTCGCAGAAAGACGTCTGGAAGCTCAAAACAAGGTCTAACTTATTGTTTTTCAGATAATTACGGCCTGATTACTGGTCGCCTTCTCAGGTTTGATTTGCGCCAAAGTCTCGACTCATGAGGGGTCCAGTGCTCCTCGCGCCACAAAGTGGCTTAAATCGCTTCTAAATAGCTAATTCGCGTGGTCTATCTACCCAAGTGAACCAAAAGTGCTGTTACATCCGAAGGAGACACTCCGCTGACCCTGGATGCTTGTCCAACAGTAGATGGTTGTAATGCGGTAAGTTTTTCGATCGCCTCAGAAGAAAGTGACTTCAATTCTTTAAAATCAAATTGATTGGGAATCTTCACTTCCTCAAGTCTCCGAAGCTTCTCTGCGGTATCTCTTTCTCTTTGAATATACCCATCATACTTTAGGAGTATCTCGGCCTGTTCCAATATCAACGATTCTTTTTCCGCCAGTTCTTGTGTTAAGGTTTGATTGGCTGATATCACTTCCTGAACATTGAGCTGGGGTCTTGTAACAAGTTGGCTGGCTTTTGTCTTTTGCTTGATGACCGCGGTGTTGTTTTTCTCCAGAATAGGGTTGATGTTTTCTGGCTCCACATTCTCTTTTCTCAAAAGATCCAACACACTTTCCACATCCTGTTGCTTTATTTCAAGCTCCTTCATTCGCTCGTCATTTGCCAGCCCAAGCTCATGAGAAATAGGCGTCAGCCTCGTGTCCGCGTTATCCTGTCTCAGTAATATTCTAAACTCTGCTCTTGAGGTGAACATTCTATAGGGCTCCTCCGTGCCCTTGGTGATCAGATCGTCAATCAAAACACCAATGTACGCTTCGTCCCGGCCAAGAATAAATGGGTCTTTTTCAGTACAAAGTTGATGCGCATTTATGCCCGCCATTAGTCCTTGGCATGCTGCTTCTTCGTATCCGGTAGTCCCATTGATTTGCCCAGCAAAAAACAAGTTCTTTATAAGCTTTGTCTCCAAAGAATGCTTGAGTTGGGTAGGGGGGAAGTAGTCGTATTCTATAGCGTATCCTGGTCTGAACATTTTCACGTTCTCGAAACCGGGAACTAACCTCAATGCGGTTCTTTGTACTTCCTCGGGTAAAGATGTTGAAAAGCCATTGACGTAAATCTCAACCGTGTTCCAGCCTTCCGGCTCTACAAATATCTGATGCCTTGGTCGCTCAGAGAACTTATTGATCTTGTCTTCTATGGAAGGGCAGTACCTGGGACCTATAGACTGAATGGCTCCATTAAACATAGGGGATCTGTCAAACCCTTCTTTTAGCGCTTCGTGAACCGCCTCATTCGTGTATGTAATGTGACAACCTCTTTGCTCTTTTAATGGTGATGTTCCACGTGAAAAAGAAAATTTTCCTGGATGTTCATCACCAGGTTGTTCTTCCATTTTTGAATAATCCAAGGAGCGGCCATCTACTCTTGGTGGGGTGCCCGTCTTCATTCTTCCCTGGTCAAAACCTAAGTCCACCAACTGCTCCGTTATGCCTGTTGCGCGTTTCTCTCCTGCTCTTCCTCCTCCAAAGTTCCTCTCCCCGATATGAATTAATCCATTAAGAAAAGTTCCGTTGGTCAGAACCACAGACCTGGCATTGAAACGAATGCCTAATTGTGTAACCACCCCACATACTTGATCTCCTTCTAGCACCAACTCGGAGACCATATCCTGCCAGAAATCAACACCGGGAGTTTGTTCTAACATCAGTCGCCACTCATTCGCAAATAACAACCTGTCACTTTGCGCTCTTGGACTCCACATTGCCGGGCCTTTTGATCGGTTGAGCATTCGAAACTGGATGGCCGTCTTGTCAGTGATGATGCCTGAGTACCCTCCAAGCGCATCTACTTCTCTAATGATTTGGCCCTTAGCCACACCCCCCATAGCAGGATTGCAAGACATCTGTGCAATGGTGCCCATGTTCATTGTAACCAGTAGAACAGATGATCCCAAATTAGCAGCCGCTGCTGCCGCTTCACAGCCCGCATGTCCGGCACCAACTACTATTACATCATATGTTGTTTCCTGTGTCATGTTTCACGTGAAACATAGGGGCGCAAATTTAGATAATAATCCTCCCGTTCGGTCATCCCCCGCTTGTCCTCTTCAGACTTGTCCGCATACCCTAACAAATGCAAAACGCCATGCACACAAACCCTATCTCTCTCATTATCAACATCTTGCGTATTCATTGCGTTCTCCTTAATCCTGTCTACGCTTATATAAATCTCACCGGAAATGGTGCTCCCTTTGGACCCATCAAACGTGATAACATCCGTGTAGTAATCGTGGTCAAGAAAGTCTTTGTTGATCTCCAGCAATCGCTCGTCTGAGACAAAAACAATGTTCACTTCTCCGATGGTTTTGCCCTCGGTTTTCACCACATTCAACAACCACAATAACACCTCTCCCTCATTGGAAATGTGGTAATCAACCTCGTCATAAAATACCTGGAAATGTCCTGTCACTAAACAGCGAATCGCAGCTCGATCATGCTGCCGTTGTTCTGAAACTCTATGGAATCTGCCAGACTTCTCATTAGGAATACACCTCTTCCGTCTGGTTTCTCGATGTTCTCCGGTGCAGTAGGGTCTGGAATGTTATCCGGATCAAAGCCTTCACCTTCATCCTGAATTTGCCAGGTCATGTTCTTTCCGTCAGTTCTGAACCCCACATCAACATACTTATCAGGGTCACGTTTGTTACCATGATTAATGGCGTTGTTGACCGCCTCTGTAATGGCCACCAACATGTTGCCGTAATGATCTTCGTCCACCATAAAACGGTCACATATGCTGTCTATCATATGCTCTACCTTGGTAAGGTTCTCCGTCCTTGACGTGATTCGTAAGTTCATTACTTCTCCTATTTCAGTTGCTGTTGAAATAATCTGCAGCCTTTGACCTGTAAAATACCTTAAAGTTCACCGGAACCGTGCGTAGAAACTCGGTTTCCTTATTTTTCAAGCTATTATACTCAAAAAATTGATTTGGGTTACTAAATTTTTGGTTTTTGGCCTCGCGCGACTCTCTCTTGTTGTCCCAGTCCTGCTCTCTTTCCGCCTTTTCAGCTTCCAGTAGCTTGACCATAATTTCCTGCTGACGCTTCAACGTTTCGTTACTGATGTTCTTGTTCACTATATCCTTCTCGGTCTCTTCCATCTTCTTCATGAGGTCATCGAGACCACTTCCGCCTTTCTTGCCACCCTTCTCTTTGCTTAGTTCAGACAGCTTCTGTCTCAATGCCGCCTGCCTTGCCGCCATCTGCGCAAGCTCCTTGCTCCTCTGCCCCATCATTCCAGGCATTTGTCCTGGCTTGCCCTGACCTGGTTTCTTGCCCTTCTCCAACGCTTTCTTAAGCGCTTCAATCTGCTTATTCAGTTGGTCCTGCATCTTGCTCATGCCCTTCATACCCTTAGATTGCCCAGGCTTAGAGCCAGGCTTCTTACAGTTCTTCGAGCTTGGCCCCTGATTCTGCTTTTGCATCTGCTTCTGCATTTGCTGAACCGCCTCATCCAACAACAACGCAAGGTTGTTAAGTGATTTCATCACATGCTGCTGCCTTGAAGTGGCTACCGGTGTGCGCCTCTCAGTCATGGCACGAAGCACCTTCTCCATGTCTCGATCAATGGCATTGATCTCCTTATTGACTGTAGAAGAAATGGCTGGCACACGTTTGCTAAGTGCAAAAAGTGAATCCTTAACCACCTTCGTTCCATCTTTCAACTTTCTTTGGTCTTGAGCGATGCCAACATACTTCGGGTCCTTTCTTGATACACCCTTCAACGCATTCATATTGGCTTCCTGGTCAAACGACAGCTTAATCACATTCTCCAATAGATTCCTCAAGTTATTGAGGTCTTCTCCCTGCTGCTGTGCGCCAGCCGCATTCTGCATCGCTTCCATCTTCTGTGCCAGCGACTTCATGCTTTGCGATGCTTTCTTCTGCATTTCAGAAGCCTTCTTCATCTTATTGTTGCCCAGCTCTTGCTTTGATTGGTTCATCTCCTGACCAATCTTCTGCTTATCAGAATTCATGTCTCCCATGTCATTCTGATTCTCCAGGTCCTCATTCAGCTTCTTGAGTTCATCCATTTCCTTTTCAAGCTTCTTGAAGTCCTCATTCAGCTTGTCTTGCTCTTTGGAAATAGCTTCGTTGTCAGCCTTCTTCTCTTTGCTCTTTTCCGACAACTCCTCCTGCTTTGCTCCCAGTTCTTCAAGCTGCTTCTTGATGTCGTCAAACTTCTGCTCATACTCCATTTGCTTGAACAACTCCAACGAACGATCCAACTCCTTCTCAAGATCTTCATTCTTCATATCGAACTTCTCGATAGCGTCCTGGAGCTTCTTCTTGTCAAGTTTTTCCATCAACTTGTCCAACTCATTCATCAGTTTCTCCATCTCAGGAGACATCAATTCTTTGAAAAGCTCCTCAAGCTGCTTCTGCTTATCAAGTATCCTCTCATCCAATTCAGGATTGAATTCCTTTTGCTCATTGAAGTTCTGCTCAGTTTGGTTGTTGATCTTCTCAATGTCCTTCTTCAACTCCTCATGTTGCTTCTTCAAATCTTCCAGCATATTCTTCTCCTCCCAGGTCATGTGCTTCTTGTCGAGCATCTTGTTCTGGAGATCTTTTAACCCTTTCCGGACCTTCTGCGCTTTTGAAATAGACTTAGATAGCGATGACTTGATCTTGTTGTTCTTCTCGCTGGTCATTTCACTCAACTCATCACGGTCTGGCATGGCAAACACCATGGTTGCAGTTCTGGCGCTCTTGCTTCCATTTACGGCATCATTGTCCCATACCTCAAAGTAGTACTCCACTTTGTCACCTGGCTCAAGCGTTATCTTGCTTAGATCGAAAGAATGATAGAACTGGGCTTGCGCTCCAGTTGGTAACTGCAACTTCTCTGCCTTCTTCGTTTCTTTTTCCTCGTTTATAATGGAATAGTTGAAGGACAGTCTACGCAATCCATAGTCATCCTGTGCGAAGCCTTTGAAGAACAGCATTTTTGGTGCAAGGGAGTCTTTTCCTGTTTCCACATCAATTGATGGGTATAGGTCTGGTCTAACCTGCAGCGCGTATCTAATTGAGTCTGGTTGTTTAATGAATCCATTGCTCAGGATCATTGCGTACTGCTCAGAAGTCATGGCAGACTTCGAGAACTTAAACTTGTCTTCATCGCTTTGTTGCAATGCTTTGGCTTCTCCTTCGCCAAACTGCATCTTCACTTCATCCGCATCTTCTGTTGAAATGCTCCATGTGATCTTGGTTCCCGCAGGTACCTCAAGGTCTCCAAGGTTCTTTAGCGCCTCATCCTTCTTGCCCGTATAGGCAGGGTAGTCCAGGTTTACCTCAAACGCACCCAAAGTTGGAACAGGAATTACTTCCACTTCATACTCACCGGAACGATAGCCGTTTGCATAGAAGTTGAAGGCAATATCTTTTTGTAGGTTCTTGAGTGTGTAGCTATAGGTAGCCTTACCTGTCTTCTTCATTTTTACCCGGCCTTCTTCAAGCTCGAGATAAGCTTCATTCGGCACCCATTCCCCAGCAACTTTTACGTTGAGTTCAAGGTCTTCATTCTTCAAAGCAGACAAGTCGCCCTGGTCTACATAGAATTTAAAAGGAGCCTTCGGCTCGAAATATGTTCCGTGATGAATTAACCGTTCCGTGCCTGAAGTAAAGATGTCACTATTGTAAAGCGCAATACCTCCTATCAAAAGGATGGGTATTAATGCGAACCTCAGGCGTTTGATATTTTCTCTAAGATCAACAGCTGTGCTAAATGGCACTGGACTGAGTTGTTGGCTCTTCTGATCTATGCTGGCCAGCAACAGGTCTGAGCCCAGCTCAGCACCCGAACCTAGCTGTAGCACATTGACTAGTTTGTCTTGGACTTCTTCGAAATGATCTCCGATGATCTTGGCCGCATCCTCATGCGTTAGTGCTTTCTTAAGCTTGTACAGTTTGAGGACCGGATCTATGATGTATACGCCAAGTATGGTAAGGCTGCACAAAATGAATCCATAGAACAAGAGTGTTCTGGTGGTTGTTCCAAACTGTCCGAAATACTCTAGCAATACTGCCGAAAGGTAGAATGCGAGCACAGCAGTTCCACTATAGATGCTTCCCTTAAGAATCTGATTCTTGTAATACTTCCTGGTGAAGTGATCCAGCTTATCAATTAGAACAGCGTAACTCATAATTTGACAACGTCTTCTATCCCGCTATATTTCCCGCGGGGAATTAAAATTCGCGATTTTTTTAATGCCCTCGTTCCACTAATAATAACGCGCCAGTAGGCAAAACGTTACCATCGCTTGCTTCAATTTGGAGGGACCCACATCTAATAGATGGTAAATTGGCCGAAATTCCATACGTGATTTCACTCAAATCTTCAATGCTGACCTTAGGTGTATAGGTATTTAAAATGAGCTTTCCATTAGGTTTCAGCATCGTTATTCCATAACGAATGAGCGCCTCCAGTTGTTCTTCGATCTTCCAGATTCTTTTGCCTGCTCTTCCAAAAGCTGGCGGGTCCATCAAAACAACATCAAACACCTGACCTCTACGAGCCATTCGTTCCGCAACCTTGAAGGCGTCATCCCGAATCCATTTAATTCCATCCAGTCCGGACAACTGTTGGTTCTCGTTGGCCCAGTCTATAACCTGCTTTACGCTGTCTACGTGCACCACCTCTGCACCAACTGCTCTCGCAACAATAGACGCTGCCCCCGTGTATCCGAAAAGATTCAACATGCTTCCCTCTTCTACTTTGGTAAGGTGATCGTGTATGAGTTTCCAGTTGAACGCCTGCTCAGGAAACACACCGATGTGCTTGAACTTGGTTAGTTTAAGCCGCAGCGAGACCCCCTCCCATTTCATTGTCCATTCAAGGTCCAATGGCTTTCCAGAGATAGATTCCCATGAGCCTTTTTGCCCTTCCTTCATGTGAAACTGAAAGTCCGTCCGTTTTCTTAATTCGTCTATTTTCACTCCCGATGTTTCGTCAGCATTTACATCAGGCCTCAACAGCTTGATATCGCCAAAACGCTCCAGTTTCCATCCATTACTCAGCACAAGAAGCTGATAGTCCGACCACTCCCTTGTAATGAACTGGTATTTGCTGTCTCTTGAAACCATTTAAATATTAAAGCGTACCATATCTCTGTAAACTTAAGCCAATGAGAACTTGCTACACACTACTCTCAATTTTATTCTTAGGATTCACCGCTCAGGCACAAGTGCCCTGGACACCGGAACCCGTTCCAACCTCAAAACTAAGTGCAAAGCAATTGAAGATAGCTCTTGATCAAACCAACGCTTCCATTGCAAGTACCAGTTGTAACGACACGGTACTGTATCCTCAATCCAAGCAAACCGCCACAGCCAATACAGTTGTTATGACAGGTGGTTTTATTGAGGGTGTATGCCAGGTGTATTACAACAGCGACTCTGTGCAAATTGACGGAATTAGCTTTCCGTCCTATCTGGACACCGATTTCATTTTGGGGAACACACCCTCTGTAACAGTAATTGCTGCTGTATACACCATGTTTAAGAATTATTCCAATGGTTCTACCAAACCAGGAACATTGATTGATTCTGTACACTACGTAATTACAGACAACAACAACGGTACTGAAATCATCATGTTCAACCAGCCAATCATCACTGCCGACAGTTTTGTGGTAGTGGTTGATTTGGATTCGGCCCATATTGCCAACGGGGATACTGTTTACTTTCTAACGAATAACTCGGCTGCCAATGACGGACTCCAGGAGCGACTCTCATCCTCCCTGTTCTCTGGTCTATACTATAACAACTATAACCAGATTGGCGGGTGGGATGTTGACATGTATGTTAACCCAATCGTTTCTCATACAGTAACCGCTCAATACACCATGAGCACCAGCGCCATCTGTCCTGGTGACACAATCGACTTCACAAACGTTTCACGGTTAAATACCGGTCGAAAATTCAACAACTTTGGAGGCACCAATCCACTGTATGAATGGGACTTTGGTCCGGCAGGAACTTCCACTGCAACCAGCCCTTCGGTTCAGTTCAATACTTCAGGTACGCATACCGTCAAGTTGAAATCAACGCTGTATGGCTCTACCGGAAACTGTGCCGATAGTACCATGATGACCGTCTATGTTTCTGACAGTGCCTTTGCAGATTTCGGCTGGACCATGTTCGGTGGTATTGTGCAGTTCCACGATTCTTCATCTGGGGCAACAACCTATACATGGGATTTCGGTGATGGTTCACCATTATCTAATGTAAGGGAGCCCTTACATACTTATACCACTAATGGCGCATTCGAGGTTTGTCTGATCGTTTCAGATTCTTTGGCGTGTACTTCAGATACGCTTTGCGACAGCCTTATGATCACCCAAGCCAGCATCGGGGAATACGATACTGATCCCGCCAAAATATTCCCAAATCCGGTAATGGATGTGCTTTCCATACGGGTTGCCAATGGTGATCAAGTAGGTAATGTTACCGTATTCGATGTAGCGGGCAAGGTGATTTACGACAATTATCACTTTGGTAGCACTGCTATCATACCAATGGCTGAGTTGAGAAGTGGAATATATATTCTCGAACGGTCAGATGGTCAACAGAAATATCGAAGCAAATTATTAAAGCAATAAAGTCTTGAACAGAAGCCCCGCAAACGATGTGGGGCTTTCTTTTTGGTTAATATATTTGCACCATGGAAGACATGGGAGCAGTGAGGGTGCGTTACGCGCCAAGTCCAACCGGACCTCAACACGTGGGCGGCATCAGAACCGCATTGTACAACTACCTCTTTGCCAGAAAGCACAATGGCAAAATGATTCTGCGAATAGAAGATACAGACCAAACACGGTACGTTCCTAAATCTGAAGAGTATCTTCTGGAGGCAGTTGAGTGGTGTGGTTTTCAATTTGATGAAGGTCCTGGTATCGGTGGAGAGTATGGCCCCTACAAGCAATCCGAGAGGAAGGATATGTATCGTCAATACGCGGATCAACTTATTGAGGCGGGTCATGCATACTATGCTTTCGACTCGGCTGAGGAATTGGATGAAATGCGTCAGAAAGCCAAGCAAGCGGGAATGCCTAATTGGCAATACAATACGGTTACCCGTACCTCCATGAAGAATAGTCTTTCGCTTCCGGAAGACGAAGTCAAAAAACGCCTGGACGCTGGTGATCCCTATGTTATACGCATGATGCTTCCGAGAGATGAGGAGATTCGTATTAACGATATCATTCGCGGTTGGGTGGTAGTGAATTCAAGCCAACTAGATGATAAGGTGATCTTCAAAGCAGACGGTATGCCCACCTATCATCTGGCAAATGTGGTAGACGATCACCTAATGAAGATCACTCATGTAATCCGCGGGGAGGAGTGGCTACCAAGTGCGCCTATTCATGTACTACTATACAAATACCTGGGCTGGGAAGACTCCATGCCTCAATTCGCCCACCTTCCCTTGTTACTAAAGCCTGATGGAAATGGAAAGCTCAGCAAAAGAGATGGTGACCGCTTAGGTTTTCCTGTCTTTCCTTTAGACTGGCAAGACCCTGGCAGCGGTGAGATGTCTTCAGGCTATCGCGAGGCAGGGTACTATCCAGAAGCTTTCCTGAACATTCTGGCCTTCTTAGGTTGGAACCCGGGAACAAACCAGGAGGTATTCAGCATGGAAGAATTGATCGATGCCTTTACTTTGGAGCGTGTTGGAAAGTCAGGAGCTAAGTTCGATCCGGATAAGGCCAAATGGTATAACCAACAGTATTTGCGTGCAAAAACGGGAGAAGCTTTGGCTTCAGAAATCCGTTCGGAGGTAGATGCAGCCATTGCCGATGATGTACTCGCAAGGATCTGCGACATGATGAAAGAGCGCGCGACATTCGTAGAGGACATTGTTTCTGAGGGTGGTTTCTTTTTTAGCGCTCCTTCCGCGTATGATGAGAAGACCATGCGTAAGAAGTGGAAACCAGAATCTCCCGATCTGCTTCATGAGTTGATCAACAAATTCCAGTCTATTGATGATTTCTCAGCGGCTAACGTAGAATTCTCGTTCCAATCGATGTTGCAAGACAAGGAACTTGGAATGGGCCAACTGTTGCCCATTCTTCGGCTGGTTGTTACGGGCAAAGGGGCTGGCCCGTCTATGTTTGAGATCTGTGAGATCCTGGGCAAAGAGGAGGTGCTCTCTCGAATGAACACTGGTATAGCGGCAGTCGCCAATGCTTCAGCTTAAACTCAACAATCTAAAGTATTATGCCCATCACGGGTGGCAAGACCTTGAGCAAAAGGTCGGTGGTGAATATGTAGTGAACTGTGTTGTGGATGTGACCGGTATCTCGCCCCATGACAAGCAGCTGGAATCCACCATAGATTATGAATCGGTGGAACAATTAATCAAGACAGAAATGTCTCAATCCACCCGTCTCATTGAAGTGCTTGTTCAGCGAATGGCCGATGCTATTCTCAATAAATTTGAGGAAGTAAATAGCGTAGAGCTGTCTGTTCAAAAGCTCAATCCACCCATTCGGGCAGAGCTGGATTCCTTCGAAGTGGTTTTAATCAGAGAGCGAAACACTTAAGGGAGTATTTATTACCTTTGGCGCCCCATGGTCGCGTGGCCGAGCGGTTAGGCAGGGGTCTGCAAAACCTCGTACAGCGGTTCAAATCCGCTCGCGACCTCCAAGTAAAAGTCCTCACTATTTAGTGGGGCTTTTTTATTCTGCCTCCTTTGGGAAAATGATTTCATACCTGGCGCCCTCCTGTGAGGAAACGGTAATCTCACCTTGAACTTGATCAACCAATGCATCTACCAGTTGAAGTCCAAGACTTTCAATGTTCTCCAGATCTGGTTGACTAGTGAATCCTACCCCATCGTCTTCGCAGGTAAGCATCAACTTGTTATCATCTAACTCTCGTAACCGGATACTCACCGTACCGGATTCCCTATCCTGGAATGCATATTTATATGAATTGGTCACCAATTCGTTAATGATCAATCCTAGCGGGATGGCGGTTTCTACATCAATTCGCACGTTGGAATCACATTCGATGAAGTGCTGTATTCTTTCCGCACTACCATAAGAATCGCGGATGGTTTGGCATAATTGGATGAGGTACTGTTCAAATTCTACTTCGGCAAAATCGGCAGACTGATAGAGCCTTTTGTGAACCAACGCCATAGACATCACCCTGTTCTGTGTGTCTTTTAACGCACGGATGGTCTCCCTGTCGTCAATCTTTTGTGACTGCAAACTCAAGAGGCTAATAATGACTTGCAGGTTGTTCTTCACCCTGTGGTGCACCTCCTTCAGGAGCACCTCTTTTTCTTCATTCTTCTTCTCAAGCTCATCCCGCTGTTCCAGAAGCTCAGCTGTTCTTTTCAGAATAAGCGTTTCCAGTTTTACTTTTTCTCTCCTCAGCTTGTTTACCCGCCAGTAGATCAACCCAACAATGATGATTCCTGAGAAAACCACGATCATCGTATAGAACCACCACGTATCCCAATAGGGTGGTGTGATCTCAAATTTCCAGATCGCCTCCTGGGTACTACGGATGCCCGATTCGTTGATTGCCTTGAGCCTAAACGTATATTTCCCTGGCTCCAATCCGGAATAGATCACTTTCTTGTCTATACTCGCCTTGCTCCATGCATCCTCCCGACCCTCAAGCTTATAGGTGAACGAGACCTGTTCTGGGGAAGTGAATGATACCGAACCAAAAGAGATCGTAACCTTATTCAGGTTATAGGGAAGCACCAGGCCAACGGGTAAGCCTGTTTTGATTTCGATACTGTCACTATAATGCTTCCAACCTTCCGCTTCATAGTACACCTCAATATCTCTGATATATACCCTTGGTGCAATGAAGTTGCCTTCCTCAGAAATGGGGGTCAGACCCACCAACCCGTTTACTGTTCCCAGCCAGATTCTTCCGTCATCACCCTTTACGATGGCATTCCTGTTACATTCTATCCCCTCAAAGAGATTCTCCCGTGCATAAGTGTTGATACTGAAGCTGCCATCTGAATGAAACTTCAGCAGGTTCAGGCTCATCACCCCACTTGATGTTCCCATCCACAACCTGCCTTCATCAATCAAAACACTCTTCACATTGTTGGTCTCCAAGCCGTCTTCCGTAGTATAGGTAATTACGTTGTTGGATCTTGTGTTCAGCTGTACCAAACCATTGCCATTGGTTGCAATCCAAATGTTTCCCTTCTTGTCTTCCACAATACCAGTGACGAACGCCCGGGAAAGCGCCTTGCGCCCCACAGGAATAGGGGTACCAGCATCCATTTTATAGAGTCCCGAACCAAACGTGCCGATATAAAGCGTTCCTGTTTTCGACAAGTGCAGGATTCTTCCTCCCTTCCCCTTGAAAAACTGATTTCTGTCAAACTCAACTTGCTTACCGTCCTTCAATTTCGCCAGGCCTTGCTCTCTGGCAACCCACACTGTTCCGTCCAGTTCGCTGAGCACATCGTATACCACACCGCCATAGATGTGCTTCCATGAGCCCCCTTGTTTCTTGAACAGTCCCAGGTTTGTTGCGTGGTACTCTGTTCCAGCCTTGTCAAAATGGATCTTCCAGATGGAGGCACTGCTGTGCGCTTTTTGTTTGAACCGGTCTTCCACATCACCATCCTTTATGTTGTAATAAGCCCGGTTCAGTCCCGTTACCATCAGGTTTCCTTCAGGACCTTTACACACTCCGATCACGTTCTCATCCTGTAACCCCTCCTTCTGTCCGTACCTTAAGTAGGTATCCCCCATGTATTTAATAATGCCCTTGCCATAGGTTCCCAACCATACATTTCCCTCCCGGTCCTGCATAATGGTGTGGACCGTATTGGATGGGAGGCCATTGCCCTGATGCAGCATAATTCCTTTTCCATTAGCGTACCGGTACACGCCCCTGCCCGGATAGGACACCCAAAGTGCACCTTGCACGTCCTCAAAAACGAACGTGCACCATGAGCCCTCAATATCAAGCACCGGCTCAATGGTTTCCAGATCAAAAGGTCCTGCATAGGTGCTGACGCAAACCCTGTCTTTATCATACTCCGCCAAATGATACACTCCCTGAAATTTTCCTGAAACCACAGTTACCAGGGCGCCTTCTATCAACTCCATGATCTCCCCGCCAGAATTTGCAACCAACACACGTTGCGTGCTTGTTATCAGGGCTGTCTTAAATTCTTGAGATTGTGAGGCGAGCGGTGTAGGAATCAATCGTATGTTCTTGTAGTCGTAGGTATAAAGTCCATCAGATGTTCCGAAGACCAACCTGCCGTCTGGCGCTTCCTTGATAAAATAGATGGTCTTGCCCTGGAACTCCTTGTGATCAAAAGTGCGGATACGTTTGTCTTTGTAGTAACAAACACCCCCCTGAAATGTGCCTATCCAAACCTTTCCGTCTCTGGTTGCATGGAGGGTATTGATGATCTTATCTGTAAGGCCATCTTGAAGTGAATAATTGTCAAAATACGTTCCGTCAAACCTGCTCAGACCACCGGAGGTGGCTACCCATAGGTAACCCAACTCGTCTTGCACCAGGTCGTTCGCTTCAGATTGTACCAATCCTTGATGCACAGAGTACTCCTGAAACGCGTACTGCTGAGCAAAGGCACAAACGGTGGCGAACAAAGCGAGAATTAGCGTTGTTAGGCGCATACTGGAAAGATACAGTTTTTGCGGTGTGCTGTAGTCAGTTGGTAGTTTGCTAAATTCGCTGTCAATAAATTATTGTACATGATTAAAGAGATTACGGTTACAGAGCTCAAGGAAATGATGGACAGGGGTGATGATTTCCAATTGGTTGATGTAAGGGAAGCGCATGAGATTGATATCTGCACATTGAACGGAGTTCACATTCCGTTGGCCACAATTCCTAACAGTGTTGAACAGATTGCAAAAGACAAGCCTGTTGTAATTCACTGCCGAAGCGGTAAAAGAAGCGCTTCAGCTATTCAGTTTCTTCAGCAAAATGCTGGTTATGAAAACCTGATCAATTTGGCTGGGGGCATTCTTGCGTGGGCTGATGAGATCGACCCTGAAATGGAACAGTACTAGCAATGCTTGAAACCTTATCAGCATTAACCACGGCAGAGGGGTGGATTGCCCTTCTGACACTTACGTTTCTTGAAATAGTTCTGGGGATAGACAACATCATCTTCATTTCTATAGTAGCCAATAAGCTTCCCGATCACCAGGAAAAACGCGCCAGAAATGTTGGACTGTTGTTGGCTATGGGTACGCGCGTTGGATTGCTGTTTGCAATTACGTGGTTAATGAGCCTGAAACAAGAGCTCTTTTCTGTATTCGATCATGGTTTCTCTGGAAGAGACTTGATCCTTGCGGCAGGGGGGTTATTTCTTATGGGAAAGGCCACCCTGGAAATACACGAAAAAATGGCGCGGGAAGAGCACGAGGAAGATTCTGGTGGCAAACCATCCGGCTTTGCAATGACGCTGGTTCAAATCGTCCTGTTGGATATCGTGTTCTCTTTCGATTCTATTCTAACGGCTGTTGGACTAACGGAAGACATTGCACTTATGATCATTGCCGTTGTTGTCGCTATCCTAATCATGATGCTTTATGCAGGAAGGATTTCTGCTTTGATCCGAAGATTGCCAACACTACAAATCCTCGCGCTATCCTTTCTTATCCTAATTGGGTTTATGTTGGTGGCGGAATCATTGCATCAACACATACCAAAAGGATACATTTACTTCGCGGTAATCTTCTCGCTCATTGTAGAGCTCATCAACATTAGAATTCGAAAGAGAAGAAGTAAGGCATAGATATGAATACGGTTCATTTCAATTTCAATGACTACATCACGGAGCGTCCTTTTGAGAACTGCAAGTCCTGCGGAGTTTCTCTTGAGCACCTTCCTTTCGTTGTAGAAAAAGGGCTTTGGCAACAGCATGGTTTGGCAGAGCCTACCGTTGTATTTGAGATAGCGATGTGTTTAAACTGTGCCGAGGAACATCGGCAATCTTTGAGCGCCTCTTCGATGCAAAAAATCCAAACCTACTTTGAGGAAAATGCAGACACTGCTGCCATGCAGTCTCATACACCCGGTGGCCTGGAAACCTGTGTAGTATCTGGAAAAAACGTAAGCGAGCTGGAAGAGGTACAGTTTTATGCCTATTTCGTTCCAGGTATGGAGAATCCGGCTGCCTCTTATGCCGTTTCTGGAGAGGTGATGGAGCAAGTAATAGAGTTGTTGTCGGCCGAAACAAGAGATGAAATCGATGATTTCATGGAGCGCAATTTTGGATTGCCTCCTGAATACAAGAACAGGCTTGTTGGGCGCAAATTGATCTTGGTATGAGTGAGAAGAAAGCAAGTGGTTGCGGGTTCATTGTATTCCTCGTAGCACTATTAGGATTGGTTGTTTTCACCTTCACCATCTTCTGGATATATGGATCCCTTGGGGCCTCCCTGGTGAAGACTTTATCGGAAATGGAGGGGCCAAAAGAATTAAAACAGTTTAGCACCGAGGTGTGGACCAGTCCCTATCTTGATTCCCACAAGTCGAAACGCGCGGACATGCTTCCCGACCTTATCTATGCGCATTTGGAGGATGGTATGAGCAAAAGTGACGTACTGGAACTCTGTGGACCAACCGATCGTGAAGCACAGGATACTTTGGTGTATTTCGTTGGGCCCACAATAACCCTAGATGGGCAACAAGTTTCAAGAGAATTCAAGCTCGAGTTTCGAGGAGATAAAATGGCCGGTGTTTGGCTACCTCAACTACCTCTTTCAACCGTGCAACAATAAATTTTCTTACGTGCGATAAATGCAATAAATTCGCACAATTCTAAACCTAACCATTGAGACTTCGCGGGTTCATATTTGTATTAAGTGTTGTGCTTTGGGGGTGTTCTTCTGAACCCCAAACAGATGTTACAACAGATCCTACTCCAACAACAGAGCATAAGTTGCTTGCCGGTAACTGGCGAGCCGCCCTTAACCTTGGGGAAGAAGAGCTTCCGTTCAATTTTATTGTGGAAGATGATCACATCATGATCATCAATGGTGAAGAACGCATCCGGCTGGAAGACATTTCCATCGAGGAGGATTCGTTCATTTTCCGATTACCCTTGTTTGATTCTGAATTTGTTGGTCGTTTTCACAATGATTCTCTAATCCAAGGCATCTGGAGAAACTACAACAAGGGCAAGGCATATGAGATTCCTTTCGTTGCAGAATATGGGAAGGATTACCGCTTTGTAACCGAAGAAACGGATGAACCTACACTAATTGGCGGTTCCTGGGAGGTGGATTTTAGTCCGGGTACAGATGAAATGTATAAGGCTAAGGCCATCTTCAAAAATGATGGTAACAAGCTCTTTGGAACATTCCTGACTGAAACTGGTGATTACCGGTTCCTTGAAGGTTGTGAGGTGAACAACAAGCTGTACTTGTCTTGTTTCGATGGTTCACACGCCTTCCTGTTTAAAGCTGATAGAACGGAGTCGGATTCATTGAAAGGCACATTCTGGAGTGGCACACATTGGAAGGAGTCTTGGGTTGCTGCCCGCAACAATGATTTTGAGTTGAAGCACCCTGATTCCCTTACGCACCTTGTTGTAAACAACGAGAAGATCAATTTCAATCTTCCGGATGCGGAAAATAATATGGTTTCCCTTAGCGATGCCCGGTTCCAAGACAAGGTGGTGATCGTTCAGATCATGGGTACATGGTGTCCCAACTGTATGGATGAAACTGAGTTCTACGCTGAACTTTACAAGAAGTATAAATCTCTTGGTTTAGAGATCGTAGCCGTTGCGTTCGAGAAGAACAATGAAGTAGATAAGTTCAAAGAGAATCTCGATCGGGTATGTAAGAAGTATGATTGCAGTTACACACATGTATTGGGCGGTAAAGCGGATAAAAGTCACGCCCATGAGATCTTCCCTATGCTGAACAATGTAATTGCCTATCCTACTTCAATCTTTATTGACAAGCAGGGAAATGTGCGTAAGGTTCATACAGGTTTCTATGGTCCGGGAACTGGTGATTATTATACGAGATACAGAACTGAGATCATTGAGCTGCTTGAGTCCATGCTACGGGAATAGGGCTCCAGTCTCAATCTTAGTCTTCTCCTTTTCTTCCTTTTCCGATTTATTGTCGAGTACGAAGATCAATACGATCAATAGGATAAGCAGAACGATCAGGTAGAACAACCGCTTCTTTCCAAAGCTGGGTCGCTTGGTCATCTTTCGGTGTCCCTGAAGAACTTTATTGAAGTCCTGGTAAGCAGCAACCTCATCGGAAGAGAGTCTCTTTCTTCCGAGCACAACCTTATTCTTATGCTTGTTTACTTCTGCCATTCTTCCAACTTTTTCTTCAACTTATCTAACACCCTATAGGTCTTTACTTTGGCATTGTTTTCGGTAATTCCAAGTATCGTTCCTATATCTCTGAAAGACATCTTTTCAAAGTACCTCATTTCCAGCAATAGTACATCCGATTCATCTGCTTCCTGCAGCAATCTGATAAGCATTTCCTGGTTCTCATCTTTACCCAGATCACTTTCGTCCAATTCCGTACCTAGTCCCTTCAGTTCCGCTTGATCAACACTTATAGTTCTTTGCTTTTTGACCTGTCGGTAATGCATGTTAACCTCATTCACTGCTATTCTAAATAGCCAGGCCTTAAAGGGAGCACCCGTAGGTTTATACCTGCTGAGGTTTGAAAGCGCTTTGATGAAAACCTGAGAAGTAAGGTCAGCTGCAAGATCCGGACTATCAACGCGATTATATATGAATCGAAATATGCGTTCATGATTGGCTTGATACAAAGGGGCGAAATGCGCAGGGTTCTTCTGCGCAGCCAATATTAACTTTCTCTCTTCCCGTATATGTTTGTCGCTCATGAACGGACTCCGTGCTTGACTATAGAATGCTAAGCACCGGAAAAGATACAATCATTGTTCCTTCGCTGGAACATCTCTTAACAATGCCTTGTCGCGATTTGCAATTTCCCAGGCAGTAAGAAATACCAATCTGGTGATCTTCTCCATTTTCTCAAAATGGATCTTCTCTACCGTGTCTGTTGGTTTATGATAATCTGCATGAACACCGTTGAAGTAGAATATGACAGGCACACCCTTGCTTGCAAAGTTGAAATGGTCCGACCGATAATAGTATCGGTTAGGATCCTTTTCATCATTGTACTTATAATTCAGTTCTAACCTGTCAAATGCCTTGTTCACGTTCTCGCTCAAGTTGTGCAACTCGGTGGAAATTCTGTCTGAGCCGATCAGGTAAACGTAATTCGGGTTATTGGCATGGTCCTTATCCAGTCGTCCAATCATATCGATGTTCAGATCAGCGACCATAGTTTCAGTTGCTACCGGTGGGTCGCTCATGAAATACCTTGAACCCAGTAAACCTTTTTCCTCACCTGCAAAATTGAGAAAGACAATAGTTCTCTTAGGTTTGAATCCAGCATCAGCTGCCTTTTTGAATGCTTCTGCAATCTCCATGACGCCTACGGTTCCAGAACCATCATCATCTGCACCATTGTTTATTTCACCGTTGATCACTCCAATATGATCGTAATGAGATGTGATAAACAAATACTCATTCTTATGTGTGGTTCCTTCTATAGATGCAATCATGTTAGCAGACTCACAACTCTTGATGTTGCCTTCTGCCTTCACCTCAAACGAAACTGGGATTTTCTGACTTACACTTTGACCTGTTTTCTTGATTGTCTTGGATACTTTCTTGAAATCTATGTGCGCTCCAAATGCTTCAACCGCTGCATCATTCGACAAGTGAACTGAAAGGAAATGATACGCATTGTCTTTTCCATAGTCTATAAACATGCGAGGTCGCTTGAGGCGTTTCTTCCACTTGTCAACCTTCACCAACATGTCCTTTCTTATCACAATTAACCCAAGCGCTCCAGCCTTCTTTGCTCTTTTTCGTTTCAGATCAGGATTGTTGGTCCAGTCTGATGGATCCGCCTCCCCAGAGATCATTGATACGCCCTTTTTCCCAACAGGCTCATTATCCAGCACCACAAGGATCTTACCCTTGGCATCGAGATTTTTGTAATCGCTGTATCGCTCATCGTCTATGCCATAGCCTGCAAAAACAACATCAGGTTGTTTCACGTGCCCATCTAACATTCCGGAAGGACACAAGTATTCTTCGATGTGCTCCAAAGGCTTGTCACCAACCTTTACCGTTAGTGCTTTAGGGTTCTGAATGATTATTGGTAATGTCTGACGAAACCTATCATTTGTAAGGAACGGTTTGAGCTGCAACCCCTCATAATGTTTCATTATATACTGACTTGCCAACTCTTGCCCCTTCTTGCAGGTTTCCCGCCCCTCATACTCATCTGACGCCAGCACCGTAAGATGCTTCTTCAAATCTTCTCCGGTAATCGTGTTCGCATACTTCAAAGCATTTGCATCAATGCTATATGTCTGAGCTCGACCACCTAGTGCTACTAAACACAGTATGAAAACAATGTATCTCACAGATCTATTTTGTTTACTCTTCTCTCGTGTCTCCCCCCCTCAAAGTCCGTACTGAAAAACGTTCTGACACAATCCATTGCGGTTTCATCATCAACAAACCTGGCAGGTAGTGACAGCACATTAGCGTTGTTGTGTTCTCTGGCTAATTGCGCCAACTCACTATTCCAGCAAATAGCTGCCCGAATACCATTGTGCTTGTTCGCTGCCATGCTTATACCGTTACCCGATCCGCAGATCAGTATACCCATTTCAAATTCTCCACCTGTAATCGCATCCGCCAGGGGATGTGCAAAATCCGGATAGTCACAGCTTTCTTCAGACGCAGTTCCAACATCCCTTATTTCAATGTTCATGCCAGAAAGTGCTGTTTTAACCTTTTGTTTCAGCTCATACCCAGCGTGATCTGATCCAATAATTACCCGATCAACCTGCATGTTAGTTTCTTGTTTATTGTGTTTTTATCTTCTATACCTAAACGCCTCACAATCAATAGATCTGTCTGAAAATCGATTGGGTAAAAATAAGTGAACAAAAGTTCTAAACTTTCCCGCTTAAATATTTGGAGAAAGTAGAAGTGCGTATATATGGACGTAGAATTGATTCTGGCAAGTATATTTCTTCTCGAATTGCAATTAATTATACACACCAAAATGCCCCCTTATTCCATCAACTTCTCCAGCAATTTTATCCAACAAACAAACGGATACGCAATTTGTTAATTAATCCCATAATAAATTCATTTTCAATACGGTTTTATGGGATAATGTGTTAGAGAGTTGTTATAAAGTATTGATAATTGAAAACACCAAAGATTGAGTGGTGGTTTTCTCAACGATACTAACACGCTAATAGTAATAGTAATACTTTTATATAAGAATGTATTATTATATAGTATCTGTCATAACGTGTCTGGTGCTAAGCATTAATCTTGCTGCACAAAACCCAGTTAATCCAAATGGGTATAACGTATTCTATTTTCCGAGTGGCAAAAAATCCAGTGAAGGAAATCTAAAAAATGGCAAACCGGAAGGCTACTGGGTGACATACTTCGAGTCGGGTATAAAAAAGTCAGAAGGTAACCGCGTGAACTTTAAACTGGATAGTAATTGGATATTCTACACCAACAAGGGATATAAACAAAAAGAGGTGTATTACGTTGCTGGTGTCAAGAGTGGTCCAGTCAAACAATATGGAGACAGTGGCAGACTGTTGTCGATAGATTATTTCGTGAAGGATACGCTACATGGAATAGCGGAACGGTATTATCGCAATGGCAAAATCAAGGAATACATACCCTTTGAAAATGGCGTGAAGGAAGGCACAGGAAGAATGCTTGCACATGATGACAGCAGACTTATTGGCTTGACAAACTATGTGAAAGGTTCTATAGCATCCGTTATGCATTTCAATCGCAAAGACAATGCTGGTCGAAAACAGGCTAAGTGGATGGATTTCTATAAAAAGACAGGAAAGCTTAAGCGCGAGAGAGCCTTTAAGAATGATAGACTACATGGATACACCAAGTATTACAATGAAAAGGGACGCCTGGACTCGGCTGTGCTATTCATCAATGGCGAGCGACAGGAGGAATCTGAAGAGTTGATGGTATTGGATGTTAGAAAGGACTACTACAACAATGGTGTTGTAAAATCAGAAGGACCATACAATTTGAATGGAGAGAAGCACGGAAACTTTACCATTTACGATCAAAATGGGAACGTTATAGGGCACGAATTCTATAAGCGAGACATCTTGTTGGAAAAAGGGGAGATGGACGATCAGGGGAGACGACAGGGCCCCTGGGAAATGTATTACGTTTCTGGTAAGATCAAGGCGAAGGGGAGTTATAAAAATGACCTCAAAACCGGAGAATGGTTGTTCACATTCGAGGACGGTTCCGTAGAGCAAAAGGGCGCCTACGCGAAAGGAGGAAAGCCACACGGAAAGTGGATTTGGTATTTCCCCGGTGGACAGATATGGCGAACAGAATCATTCAGAAAAGGCAAGGAAGATGGAATGTTGGAAGAGTATCTTCCTGATGGAACGTTAATTACAAAGGGGGAATTTATTGATGGGTTGAAAGATGGCCCCTGGTTCTATGAGATGGGCGATCATAAGGAAGAAGGGGAATACCGAAACGGTGAGCGTCACGGCTTGTGGAAACATACCCACGCAAGCGGTCAGGTGATGTATGAGGGTGCGTATGTGGATGGAGATCCAGATGGAGAACATACCGAGTACTTTGAAAATGGGAGAATTCGACTTGAAGGTAAGTACACACTTGGCTTGAAAACAGGTGTGTGGAAGCAATACGAGGAAACCGGATTGGAGTTTATCAGTATCTTGTACAAGAACGGGGAAGTCTTTAAGATAGACGGAGCCCGAGTGAAGCAAGAGTAATCCGAATGTCGAAGGGTAAGAAAAAGAAGCCGTCAAAAGAGGAGAATTCAGGGGTTAAATTAGAAGTGTTGGGCATTGGTAATGGCAATGCGCAAAACAATGACCTACTGGAGTATCTCATAGGTTTTCAAGAAATCATTTACGAGGCCCCCGTTGGTGGGCAAGCCAAATCTGTTCGGGTAACTGGTACTTCGTTGAAGAGCTTATTTGGGTATACCGACAAGGAATACCACGCCTTACTTAATTCAGACCGCATTCGCGAGCGTTTTCATCCTGATGACGTAGAGATTGTAACCAGCAAGGCCATTGCGGTTAGGGCAGGTTCCGGCCCACAGGAAATGGAATACAGGTTCAAAAAGAAGAATGCGAAAAGCTATACCTGGTTTCAGGAAAGAATGTTTGCACGAACGAACGAGAAAGGTGAAATAGATTCCATCATAGGTAGTGTAAGAGAGTTGGGGGAAGATCCGCTGGGCACAGGTCGGCAGCAGGAGGAACGGAAGCATTACCATTCACTGTTTAACCATAGCGTTAACCTCTTGCTTGTTGTAGATCTCAACGGTGTGGTGGTGGATGTTAACGAAACAACATGTGCTCACCTGCAATGTGATAAGAAGACGATAGGGTCCAGACATCTATCAGAATTGTGTCAGGGAGAAGCAAACGTAAAGACTGTCAAAGATCAGCTCAAGAAGTTAAAGTCGAAGGGGGGTAAAGTTGAATTTGAGTGGCAAATCACGGGCAAGAAGGGAAGAACCACTGACCTGGAAGTGGTAATGCATAAGGGAAGGTTCTTTGGTGCGGAAGTCTACATTGCCAATTGCAGAGATATTACTGAGCGCGTCAACTTTGAGGCAGAGGTAAAGGCATCTCAGGAAAAACTTGACCTGGTTCTAAAGTCTATTCCAGAGATGTTTTACAATGTCTCACACAATGGAGAAGAACGCAGAATAGAGTACATCAGTCCGCAGATAAAGGAAGTGTTGGGACTATCTGTGAAAGAGTATGAAAAGAAACTGATGAACGGGTCCATTTATGATCTCTACCATCCGGAAGATTTGGAGCGATACCGAAAAATCGTGTTGGAAAAAGACCCTACCGAGGTTTCACACATTTTTACCTATCGTTTCAAAAAGAAGGGCGGTAAAGACTACGTATGGATAGAGGAAACAGTTTACCCCAGGTATGACGGTGAGGGCAAAAGAACATCAACGTATGGTGTACTGAGAGATGTAACCAGAAGGCACAGAGATCAGCTGGCCTTGCAACATAGTGAACGCAGATTCAGAGCACTTTTCGAAAGAAACCTCGCGGGAGTGTTCAGGACCACCCTCAAAGGCGAAATAGTGGAGGCTAATGATGCTTATGCGAAGGCCTTAGGTTATGCGTCAAGAGCTGAGGTCATAGGTCAAAACATTATTGACCATTACGTAGATAAGAAGACACGTAAGGAGACCGTTAAACGACTTCAAAAGCAGGGGTTCCTAACAAGTGTCCCCGGCCATTTCTTCAAGAAAGATGGCGTAGAAACACACCTCTTGGCAAATCTGGCACTGGTAGAAACAGAGAAGGGCGACCAATTGATGGAGGGCACCCTGATTGAGATTACGGACTACGTGCGAACAGCGGAACTGCTGGAAAAAAGGGAAAAGAGCTATAGAGACCTCATTGAAAATTCTCCTTATGCCATTCTTATTCACAAGAGAGGAGAAGTGCTGTTTGGCAATAAACGCGCATTGGAGATTTCGGGTTATGACAGTCTCGATGAGATTCTTGGGCAGAACATTATGGACTTGCTTACCATCGATCAGAAAGATTTCGTTTATCAACAGTTCGATGACCTGAGTGCTGTAGATGACAAGGAGCACGTTGAGTTACAGGTGCGCAACAAGAAAGGAAGACAGGTAATGATCGACTTTAAAGCGATGCTCTGTGACTGGGAGGGTGTGCCCGCAGTTCAGGTGGCGTTTAGAGATATTACCGACAAACTAAAACTTGAGAAGGAAATTGTTCGATCCAAAGAGATTGAAGAGGCCAATGAGAAGTTGAAGAAAGAGATCAGGGAGCGTAAGAAGGCGGAAGATAAACTCCTGGAAAACCAGGCGTACACGAGAAACCTGATTGAATCTTCGCTGGATATGATCTGTGCCATTAATGAGAAAGACCAGATCGTAGAGTTCAACAAAGCAGCACAGGCCAGGTTCGGCTATTCTGCAGATGAAATACTGGGTAAATCCATCAGTATTCTCTACTACAATGAACGGGAAAGAAAATCTGTTTTGGCGCACCTGGAGGATCATGGAAGCTACCAAGGGGAAGTAGTTAACAGAACGAAGTCCGGAGAGAAGTTTCTGAGCTACTTGTCGGCTTCTATGCTATATGATGAAAGTGGAAATGTTGTTGGAGCTATGGGGGTTTCCAGGGATATTACCAAAGCAAGGGAAGCGAAGCAGAAGGAGCTGGTTCAGGCCGCGAAACTGAAGGCCATCGTTGAAGGGCGCTCCCACTTGATCTGGACGGTGAATGGTGACAATGAACTGGTGCTCTTCAACAGAAACTTCTATGAGTTCTACAAACAGAATTTCAGGAAACGCATTGGTGAGGGAGATGTACCCTGGGATGATCTGGACCAACTGTTAACAGAAGACCAAAAGGATATCATGGCGGAACGCTATGAAAGAGCATTCGAAGGAAAAGAACAGTTCTTCGAGGTACAGTTCCGGAACGAGAGGGGAATGGACGTATGGATGGAAATACACCTGAACCCCATTAAAATCCAGGAAAAAGATGTTCGTGTCTTTGAAGTATCATCCATTGCTCAAGACATCACAGACAAGAAGCAGGCAGAAGACAGTATTCAGGCTTCATTGAAAGAGAAAGAGGTTTTACTTCAGGAGATACACCATAGGGTGAAGAACAATCTGCAGGTAATCTCCAGTATTCTGAATTTGCAGAGTTCATATATCAAAGACTCCAAGATTGTTAACATCCTTAGGGAAAGCCAGAACAGAATCAAGTCTATGGCCTTCATTCACGAAAGTCTTTACGGTGCCAAGGACTTCTCCAGTATTAATTTCTCTGACTACGTAAAGAACCTGGCACAGAACCTGATTTACTCTTACAGGATCCAGGAAGACAAAGTGAAATTGTCATTAAAACTGAAGCCAGTTCACCTACCCTTGGATAGCGCAATACCTTGTGGTTTAATCATCAACGAATTGGTCTCAAACGCGCTTAAATACGCGTTCCCAGACGATAAGAAGGGAAAGGTGGAAATTCAACTATATTTGAAGAACGATCGCGTCCATTTACATGTGGCGGATGACGGGATTGGTCTTCCGGATGATTTCAATTTGGAACAAACGGAATCGTTGGGATTACAACTGGTTTCAACATTGGCTGAGCAACTGTCTGCCTCCATGGAAATCGAAAACGATAAGGGAACGAGCTTTAATTTGATTTTTGATCACATTCAATAGTATAACTGATGTCGAATAGCAATATAATGGTCGTTGAGGACGAGAGCATTGTTTCCAAGGATATTCAGAACAGCCTGAAGAACCTGGGTTACACTGTAGTAGGGGCAGCATCATCTGGTGAAAAGGCAATTCAACTTGCCGAAGAAACACAGCCGGATTTGGTGTTGATGGATATCATGTTGAAAGGAGACATGAGTGGAATTGAAGCTGCTGAGTATATCAGAGAGAACTTAAGGGTGCCAGTAATTTTCCTTACCGCTTATGCGGATGAAGGCACACTTAACAAGGCCAAGGTTACGGAGCCTTACGGGTATATTATCAAGCCGTTCAAAGAAGTAGACCTGCACACGTCTATAGAAATGGCACTTTACAAACACAAGAAGGAGCTGGAGGTCTTGAAGGAAAGAGATATGTTGTACTCCATTGTTGATGGAGGGGGTAAGGCTGGTGATGACGAGATCTTTGTAAAATCGAATTCCCGATTGGTTAAAGTGAAATCTAACGAGATCATGTTTGTGGAGGCGTTGAAAGATTATGTGGTGATCAATACCGCAGACGCGAAGTACACGATCCACTCTACAATGAAAGACATCGAGGCTAAATTGCCCTCTGCGGATTTCCTTAGGGTGCATAGATCGTACATTGTAAGGCTGGATAAGATTGCAGCAATTGAGCAGCCCAACATCGTTATTGAGGGCGATAACAGGATCATTCCAATAGGAGGATCTTACAAAGATGAGCTCTTCAAGAGGATCAACCTTGTCTAGATAGGAATCCAATACTTTTGTGGGCAAGTGTCTGCCCACAGGCGATTTTTTACCTAATTTTATTTCAAATCACGGATTATGAAGAAGATTACCCTGTTGTTTGTTGCTGTTTCTGCCGCTTTCACTGTTAGCGCTCAGAACTTCACTATTGAAGAAAAAGGCAAAGGACCAAGCAAACTGATTGCTGATTCGATCATGGCTAACAATTACCATGATTACCAGTTTGAAATGATTCCAGCGAATAGCAACGATACTTTGCAGCTGGATTGGGAAGTGTTCTACGATGATTTTCCATCCACATGGGATTACTCGTTCTGTGATTACTCAACATGCTATACACCTTACAACTCTGGCTTCATGCAGATGTGGGATGCATTTGGTAGCAACAAGGGTTTCGTAAAACTTACTGTTAGCAGTGATGTAGATGGCGTGGGCACAATTAAGATTGCTGTTCAGGAAAGAGGAAAACCTAACACAGCGGATACGGCAACGTACATCATCACTTCTTATTCATGGCCTGCCAGCGTTAATGAAAACAAGATTTCTGGCAAATTGGTAAAGGCGTATCCAAACCCTGCCAAGAACGTACTCAATCTTTCTTTGAACAAGAAGTTGGTGCAGAACCAAGTATCTACTCAGGTGCAAGTTGAGGTGTTCAACATTGTTGGCAACAAGGTGAAGAACATACAAGTAACCGGTAGTGGTCAGCAAGTGGATGTTTCTAAGCTTTCATCAGGAGTATACTTCTTGCGTTACAGGAACCTGGAAGGCAAGCTGGAAAGTCAGAAGTTTATCAAGTACTAAATCTTAAGGCCTACGACCAGCACATCATCGATCTGTTCCTGGTCTCCTTTCCATTCATTGAGTCGAGTGCTCAACAATTGGTGCTGTTCTGACATGTCAAGGTCGATATTGACCATCTCCTCAAAGAGTGCGCGGAGCCTACCAATCATGAATTTCTTAAGTTTTGGGCCACCGAATTGATCTGCGTATCCGTCAGAGAACATATACAGGTGGTCCCCAGGTTGAACGTCTATCTCGTGCAAAGTGAACGCCTGATTAGGCGGTGTCCAACCACCAATGGGGTTCTTATCACCGCGCACCCGAACGGGGTCTTCACCCTTTCTCACACGAATAATAGGACGCTGGGCACCTGAGAATTCTACCTTACCGGTCTTCTTGTTGTAGCGAATCAATGCAGAATCCATTCCGTCCTTAACGCTTTCGCTCTGACCCTCTTTCGCGAGTACGCGCAGAACATTCTGGTTGACCCGTGTGAGCAATTCATTGGGCGCAAGCGTGCTGTTTTCTGTTATGCTTTGGGTTAGCGCACTGCTACAAAGCATAGAAACGAACCCTCCGGGTACGCCATGACCAGTACAGTCAGAAGCAGAAACGTATATACTATCATCTTGCTCGGAAACCCAGTAGAAATCGCCACTAACAATGTCTCGAGGCTGGTAATACACGAAATGGTCCGCAAAGTGTTTGCCAAGGCCTGAGGTGTCTGGGAGGATCGAAGACTGAATGAAACGCGCGTAATTTATACTGTCTGTGATATCGCGGTTTTTCTCCTCAATGATGTTTTTCTGATGCTGAATTTGGGTATTTGCCTCGCTCAACTCTTCGTTGGCCTTTTGCTTGATGCGGTTACCTCGAAACAGGAGAAAAGCTAGCGCACCAAGCAAGAGCACTCCACCCAAAGCAAAATAGATGTAGTTCTGCTTCTTGCGGTTTTCAGCCTTTTCGTTGGCAATAGTAAGCTCCTGGATCTTGTTTTGTTGTCGCACCTGATCCGTATGGTATTTCCGCTCCGCATCACGAAGCGCTAAGTTGGCCTGTTGGACAAAGAGAGAGTCTTTAGCAATCATCGCGAGGTCCTGAAACTGTATCGCTGTTGTCCAATTGCCTAGTTTGTAATGAATAGAATATCCAGTTGTATACAACCCCTCTTTACTTCTCCAATCATTCACCTTATCGTCTAGCTGCAGAGCACTGTCTATGAATGTAGCAGCGATTGAGAAATTCGACTTTGCTTGATACGCTCTTGCTGAAGTAGTGTAAGAAACCAGAAGGCTGTTGTAGTCGTCAGTTTCCACAAAATATCTTCTTGACTCATTTAGCAGAATCAGGGCTGAGTCAACCTCTGGTGATGCCGTGTCTTTGCACAAAGCGTATGCCAAGTTCAGTTGTGCAAGAGACCTGGTTTGGCGATTATCAAGCATTTCCAATGACTGACGCAGATATACGATAGCACTATCATACGCCTCGAAATAAACGAAGGCCGAACCAATGTTACTTAAATAGTTACCTATGGCAGGAGAATTTCCCTTGTTCTTCATAGCCTTGTAGGCAAGCCGAAAGTAGCCTAAAGCGTCATCGTATTGTTGTGCTTTGAAAAGTAAAGCACCAATGTTAGAATTGATTGCAGCCATTGCGGCTGTATCATTTATCATACCATGGAGTTGTGCACATTCTGCGTATGCGTTGATCGCTCCTTCAACGTCTCCAGCGTAATACAAGGAATTGGCTAACTGACCTTTAGCTTTAGCGAGACAATACTGGTTATCGATTTGTTCTGCTAGAGTAAGAGACGCACGTGCATAAGAAATGGAAGAGTCTGGCTGGTTGATCTGTAATTCCCAGCTAATGTCCCGGAGCACCATGACCCGATGTGAGTCACTGGTTATAGATGGCAACACGGTCAATAGAGAATCAAGCAAATTAGCGGGGCAAGCGATGGACGTAAACAGAAGGAGGCATAAACTTACCGCGCGCATTCTACGTGGCAGTAGTATTGATAACGGATTCTTTTTTAACTTATGCATGCTAATAGAAATATAAACCAAAACTTTAGTTATGCCAACAGAAGAAGGAGTATTAACCGGTGTTACCGCGGGCTCAGATGCCGGCACCTTAAGCGGTACCATCAACAACTACAATGGTACCCAACAAGACACATTTAACAACCAACAGATTGAGGATGCAGATGGGAACACCATAAATGACCCAGGTGATCTGCCTGACGGTACAGTTTGCGACTATGATCCGGTGGGTGGTGCCAGCGATATTGTTACGTGTGGTGTAACAGTTGAGGTGGTAGGTGATGTTGCGGAGAATGATACACAACGTGCCATCACTAAGTTGGCGAGAAAGCTTGGAGAAGATAATGGAGCGGGTGCAACGCAGGTTATCATCACCAAGATTTAAACTTTGTGACACTGATATTCAGCCCGGCCAACGGCCGGGTTTTTTTGTGCCTAAATTTTTTTCTTCATCGATGTCCGTTTTGTGATTCCTCATCCGTGTTCATGACAAAGAGTTTAACTAAAAACCCATTTGTTATGAATCGAATCAAACACTTGTTACCGGCAATCATCTTCATTGCAGTAACCACAATTCTCTCAACAAGAGTAGCGGCACAAGACAAAGCGCCTGCTTCTATTGACCTAATGAACGTACCCAACGAATCGCTCGTTCTTGAGGCAGACCCGACTGAAAAGGCGGTCATGTTCCGTAAGGTTGAAAAGCCCTGGGGCCAAACCAAAAAGAAAAGTGCGCTGTTGGCTGCTGGACTAAATTGGGTGCTACCCGGGGCGGGATATCTGTATACGCACCAGAAACCGGTTGGCGTTAGCCTTGGTATGATGGCGGGTGCGGCAGGACTTACCTATACCGAGCTGGAACTGCAGAAAAAACAACCAGACCTATACCCGATCATGTTCGGTAGTGTATTGGTGTTGAACACAAGTTTGGCTATCGACACCTTTATCAAAGTGAAGAAGAACAACGAAAAACTAGGACAATGAGGAAGAAGAACGCATGGCTTTCAGCAATCCTGAACTTCTTTTTTATGGGACCAGGATACCTGTATAATGGCAACAGAAAGACGCTTGGTATTTTTCTTACTTTGGGTGCATTCATGCTCACTTATGTAGAGCTGCAACTGCAGGCAATTGGTGAAATGAAGCTGTATGGAATTATGTTTAGCGCGGTCTTCATTGTGAATACCGTTCTTGCCATCGATGGCTACAAAGAAGCCAAAGCAATTAATGAGAAGTACGAACTAACTACCTAAGTATGGAAGATTATATGTTGCTGCTGAGTGACGGTCCAAAGCCGGACCCGAACATGTCCGAAGAAGACAAACAGCGGTCAATGAACAAATACCTGGAATGGCTACAGCATCTGATGGAGAAGGGAATTCTTAAAGCAGGAAACCCATTGGGCAATGAAGGCGTTGTTTTGTCAAACAACGATGGAGTTGTAACAGATGGGCCCTTCACGGAGACGAAAGAATCCATTGGAGGATACTTCATTCTTCAAGCCCAATCTCTTGAAGAAGCAGTAGCCATCGCCAGAACCAATCCTCATCTGATGGCGGGCGGAAAGGTGGAAGTGCGACAAGTGCTCCCCATCTAAAGTTTGCCGCATGTATATTTAGGCGTAGCATTGTGCTGCGCCTTTTTTATGACCAGCAATCAACACCATATCATCACCACATTTTACCGGGAGCACTCCGGCAAACTGTATGCGGCCCTTGCCCGGGTATTAGGCGTGAACCGCATTGAGCTTATCGAAGATGTTGTTCAGGACACTATGCTCAAGGCACTAGAGGCATGGCAACGAAAGGGTACCCCAAAGGATCCTGCTCCGTGGCTTTTTAAAACGGCCAGAAACACGCTGATTGATCTACTGAGAAAGGAGCAGGTTAGACAAGGTGAGGGCACTGTAAGTGACGAAGAACTTGCGGTTTTACAGTCGTACGCGGAGGGCATTGAGGGCCTGGGTGAAATTCTCAATGACGATGTACTAAGGACTATTTTCAGCTGTTGCGACCCGGCAGTTTCTGCGGAGACCCAACTCGGCATGACCCTTCGGTTGGTATGCGGAATGAACACAAATGATGTTGCAGCGGCCCTACTTAAAACTCCTGACACTACTGGTAAGCTCATACGAAGGGGCAAGCAACGCTTAGCGGAAACAGGCATCATTACGGACCTTTCTGCTAACCATATTCAACAGCGTTTGAGCACCGTATTGCGTACGATCTACCTGCTATTCAACAATGGGTTCAAAGCCGCTTCTGGCGATACATTGTTGAGGGTTGACCTGTGTGTAGAAGCCATTCGTCTTGCCAGAATATTGGCACGACACGAACTAACAGACAACACTGAGACTCACGCATTCCTGTCACTTCTCCTGTTTCATGCGGTTCGATTTCCGGAAAGAATCAACGATGACGGATCGCTTAAAAGACTGGAAGATCAGGAACGGAGCAACTACATTGCTGAACTGCTGGAAGAAGCTCAAAATGAACTCAACATTGCGGCTCAAGGAAATGAATTGTCTCGGTATCACCTGGAGGCAGGTATCGCAGCATGTCATTCTTTTGCCAACACCTACGAGGAAACAGATTGGCAAACGATCCTTCAACACTATGACCTATTGGTTCAGGTAGACCCATCACCGGTGGTTAAACTCAACAGAATAGTTGCGGTCTTGCACAACCACGGGGTGGAGCTGGCACAGAAAGCACTGACGGAACTCAGGAAGGAAACCAATATGCTTGAGCAATATTATCCCATGTACTGCCTGACTGCGGAGCTCGCTTTGCAAAAGGGGAAACCTGAACGAGCAAGGGAAGAGCTAAAGCAAGCGAAAAGTCTGGCCAACAATGAGGTGGAGAAAGCCTTTATCGACTATAGACTGGAATCACTGCACTAACCAATTGTTGATCATCTGTTTCCCAAAGGGCGTAAGTACAGACTCTGGATGAAACTGTATACCGGTGAGCTGCGTGTTTTTAACGCGAAGACTCATGATATGCCCTTCTTTATCCTGAGCGGTCACTTCGATCTCTGGAGGCAGCCCTTTTGGGGAAACAACCCAGCTATGGTACCGACCAACTTCGAATGAAGACGGCAACTGTGCGTATAGGGGCTCATCATCAACGAGTGTGGTTATTGTGGTTGCAACACCGTGATAAACTGTTGAAAGGTTGGCGAGCTTTGCACCGTGAACTTCGGCAATAGCTTGATGACCAAGGCATACACCAAGTATAGGTTTGTCTTTGCCGTGAACCTGAATCACATCATGAATAACACCCGCATCCACGGGAAGTCCAGGTCCGGGAGACAACACAATACGATCGTAAGCCGCAGCATCATCAACTGTAAGTTTATCGTTACGTACAACCGCGATGTCTTCATCTGATAATTCCCGCAGGTAATGGTACAGGTTATAAGTGAACGAGTCGTAGCTGTCAATAAGCAAAATGGACATACCGTGAAAATAAAAAGAAAGGCCCACCTAAACGGTGGACCCTTCACCCCGGGATTCCCAACTTATTATTTTACCTGGATGGTGATGGTCTTGGCGGTATGGATGTTTCCCGCAACATCTTTAACCTTGATATTGGTGATCCAAAGAATATCTCCTTTTCGCACACGCGGAATGACCTGTGCCAAACGTCCGGTATTGAGGGAATTTCCACGGATGTTTTTGTATTCATCTATGAACTGAGAACTTGACTTCTTATGTTCCACATCAAACTTTACAACAGTTAAAGGAAGACTGAACATGAAGCTGGAAGCGTAGAGTCCGCGTAACTTTCTCAGACCTCTAACCTCCGCGGCTCTTAGCTTAGCCAGGTCGCCAGACTCGGCCCTGCCGATTTTAGCTTTAGGCTTAGGAAGCTTCTTCGCCTTGTAATTGATGGATCCAATCGGGGTCACACTACCATCCTTGTTTTTTACAGAACATTTTATCGCCACATTTCTCGGTGAGGTTCTGCTTAGTTTACATATGTACTTCCCATCAGTTGATTTGCGAATCGTGTTCCCTGAACCACTAATGCTGACCATTAGATTCTCAGAAGGCACACCGGGAACAGAAATATCCATTTTCATGTCCGGACCCATATACAGTATGTTCATATCCAAGGGAGAAACAACCAATGCCGGTTTAGCCACCAGATAGTTTTGCTCGAACGGGAACCACTTCACAGAACCGTCTTGTTTTTGAAGCTTGATCGCTCCTTGCACTTGATGCTGCCCTTGCGCGGTGGCCGGGATACTGATTTTCCCTAAACCAGCGGTTACATCCAACGTGTCGTACACGTTGGTAAGGTTGCCTTCTTCATCAAGCTCGCCAAGCATAATTTCCGGTTTCAGGGTTTTACTAAAAGCAGCCAGAAGCACATCCGCTTCGAATGCCTGACCCTGTAGCACGTAGTTGCTTGAAGCAAGCACCTTAGAGGTTACTGTATCAAAGGGCAGAATGTCCTCGTTCAATTCTGCGGTCAACTTATTCAACACTTCGTATTCCATGTTGCGGACATCAGACTCAAGCTTGGAGAGCAGCGCAACTGATGCGGCCAACGGGGTATGGTAGAAATTATTGATTTCCCACGTTTGGGTTCCTTCCTCGGTTTGCACATCCGCCAGATCCATTTCCAGGTTCATCTGTGAACGGTCTTCTTCATCCAACACAGAAAGCAAAGACGCTGTCATTCCCTGAAGCATTTGCTTCAACTCTTTCGCCTTTCCTTTGGAACCATCATCAGTGTCTTCTACCATGATGTAGGTTGGAATATCGTAGTTGTCTACGCTTTCGGTATGCTCAAGGGTTAAGACAGAATCGCATGGATAAGGAATTCCCGCTGTTTCAGCTATAAGCAACTGCTTGAGCTCCTCTATATACGTAATGGCATCGTTTGACGTTGCCTTCACTTTTTGAGCACGCTCCCATATGGATGCTACCCTTTTAGGGTCTAACGATTTTCTTTTGTCAAGATCCGCGTAGATCATGCTGTTCTTGTGATCGTAATTGGTTACGGTTCTTTCAAGTCCGTCATTGACCAATAAAAATGCTTTGACGATTTCTTTTGAAACGTTTAGCGCTAACAGTGCAGTCAGTACCAGGTACATCATGCCGATCATTTTCTGCCGCGCAGATAATTTTCCTCCTGCCATGAGTTCAATTTTTAAGGTTAGTAACTAAGGGGCTGTTTAGTCGGTGTAAGCGCTTGTCCATGGATCGCCAACTCAACAGCCCCACTGTAAATAGATAAAGCCTACTCCTTAAATGCAGGGTGTGGAAAAAGATACAAGTGAGATGAAAACGGGTGTTGTAAAAAAGTAGCTTTGCGGCAAAACCAAACTATGAGAACTAACCTCTTAATCCTGTTACCACTGTTTTGCGCAGTAGTTTGCGTCAAGGCGCAGACCCACGAAATTGTTTACGGAGATAAACTGTACATGAGTAAGGTTTATCTGATTCTAGGAGAAAGCAAACAGAGCGTTGAACGCTTTGTATTAAACAAGAACGTCACAGATGGAGAATGGAAGATCTACCGGACAGATAAGAAGGAAAAGGTAAAGAGTGAAGGCGCGGTTAAGAAGGGCGTGAAAGATGGTACATGGAAAGACTACGGAAAAAACGGAAGGCTATCAAAAACCACTGAGTATAGGGCTGGAGTGATGCACGGCAAGGAAGTTTACTACAACCAAAAGAACGGAGACGCATTGCTTCAATACGAATACAAGAACGGTGCTAAGGATGGTTATTACTTTATCAATTACGCCAATGGGGTCAAATGGCAAGATGGCTACTTCACCGCAGGCACACCCAATGGTACCTGGAGAAACTGGGACAAGAAAGGGAAATTGGTGCGGACTGTAACTTACTCCACGGGCAAGTTCGTTAAAGAGGAAAAGCACTGATTTAATACCGCAATTGTATTTTGTTAGGCTAAAGCAAGCATCTGTGAATTGCTTTGGGCCACATTAGCTTAGTTTTTCATGCTGTTCAACTCCATAGAGTTTCTGCTGTTTCTCCCTGTTGTTTTCTTCCTGTACTGGGCGATTGGGAAGAAGCAGCTGAATCTTCAGAACGTACTTCTACTAGTCAGCAGCTACGTTTTTTATGGGTGGTGGGATGTTCGATTCTTAACGCTGATCCTGGCCAGTACAGTTGTAGACTATGTGGTTGGAATAGGCCTGTCTTCATCTGGCAACGTGAAGGCAAGGAAAGCACTTCTGGGATTAAGTCTTTTGCTTAACCTTGGTTTGCTGGGAGTATTCAAGTATTTCGACTTCTTCTCCGATAGTCTGCAAACTGCTCTATTGGGCCTGGGTTATGAGGTGGATTTGTTAACGCTTGAATTGGTATTGCCTGTGGGTATCAGTTTTTACACCTTTCAAACCCTAAGCTATTCCATAGATGTTTACAAGGGCAAGTTAGATGCAACACGCAATTTTGTCGCTTTTGCCGCTTATGTTTCTTTCTTTCCGCAGCTTGTAGCGGGGCCAATTGAGCGGGCTACCAATTTGCTTCCGCAGTTTCTAAAAGAACGACAGTTTGATTACTCTCAAGCGGTAAGTGGTGTTTACCAAATGGTCTGGGGATTGTTCAAAAAGATTGTTATTGCAGATACTTGCGCACCGATCGTCAACACCATTTTTGGCGATTATGCATCACAAGATCCCATTACATTGTGGATTGGAGCGGTGTTGTTCGCTTTCCAGATTTATGGTGATTTCTCCGGTTACTCTGATATCGCGATTGGTTGTGCCAGGTTCTTTGGAATAAGACTTCAAGACAACTTCAAGTACCCATATTTTTCTCGCGATATAGCTGAATTTTGGCGGAGGTGGCACGTTTCCCTGTCTCAGTGGTTCAGAGACTACCTCTACATTCCATTAGGAGGTAGCCAAGCGGGAGTGGGCAGATCATTGATTAATGTGCTTATCATTTTTCTTGTTAGTGGTTTTTGGCATGGTGCGAATTGGACCTTTACAGCATGGGGAGCGCTTCATGCGTTATACTTTGTGCCGCTATTTCTTTTTGGAAAGAACAGGAAGCACCGCTCTCAGGTGGCCGAGGGTAAATTATTTGTATCCCTGAAGGATCTGTTTTCAATCCTATTCACATTTGCACTGGTTGTATTCGCGTGGGTTGTTTTTCGGTGCGAGTCAATACATGAGGCGTGGGATTATTGGAAAGGAATGTTAGACGTATCGGTATTGGCAGTTCCGCGGAGAATGTACCTGATAACTTTCGGGTTTATCGGATTAATGTTGCTGGTGGAGTGGCTGCACAGAGACCGATCGTTTGGTCTGGATCTCCAAAAATGGAAGATGCCCAAACTATTAAAGCTCGTTCTGGTATACGCTGTGATCATACTTACTTATTACCAGATTGGGGAACCTCAGGAATTCATCTACTTCCAATTCTGATATGCGGAGATTTCTGAAGACCATATCATTTTCCTTAGCACCATTGGTTGCTATACTGGCTGTGCTAATTCTGTGGGATCCATTCAAAGTATTTCTTGCATACGACAATTACTATACGCCAACAGATTTCGTAGCGCTGAACCGTGAGAACGTTTGTGTATCAACGCTGGAAAAGAACCGTGAGACACACAATTTCAATGCGTTCATTTTTGGAAGTTCAAGGTCGCAGTCCATTAAGTGTTCCGTTTGGCGACAATACTTCGATGAGTCGTTCGAGCCTTTCCACTTCGATGCCAGCGCGGAGAATATTCAAGGGGTTCGTTCGAAGTAGGCGTACCTTGACCGAAACAATTACACGCTGGATCACGTGATTTTGGTATTAGACCCGAGTGTACTTAAATCAAAAGACCGCCCTTCAAGCCATATATACACAACACCCCTTGCCATCAAAGGCCATGGATGGCTTGATTTCTACGTTGATAACCTCTACGCGTCTACGTCTGTGGATTTCGTGCGTGGTTATATTGACTATAGCAGGAATGGAGTCAAGAAACCATACATGGAAAAGCTGTTCAGGATCAGTGAAGTTGCCTCTATGGGAGACCCAGTTACCTGTGACAAGCACGTGAGCTATGAGCTTAGATTGGCTAAGGACAGCTCGAAATTCTGGAAAGAAATGCTTCCTAAAATCCGCGCTGCAGAAAGAAAGACATATTCGGAAGTGTTGGATACAATCACTTTAAGAAACCTGGTTATGATCAATAACACGTTCGTGAAGTACGGAACCAGGGTGGAAGTTGTAGTTGCACCGGTTTACAATGAGAAGGGAATTTCAGGTAAACTTCCTGCGTTTCTGAACTTGCTATTTGGCAGAGAACACGTGCATGACTTTAGCAACGACGATTCCTACACAAAAGACCCAAGGAATTTCTACGACCCCAATCACTTCAGATCAGCGTGCGGTGCAAGAATGTTAAGATCGGTGTACCAGTAATTCAGCTATCGCAACTCCTTCAGGTTTCTGAGCAATAACTCTTTCACGTTCTCCACGTTGTAGCCCGACACAGTAAAAATCTCAATGATACGTTGAACGTTTCCCTCAATAGAGGATTCATGTTCATGGGTAGAGGTAAATACCCGCATGGCCCAATCAGGAAACAACCGCTCATTTCGGGAGTCAAACTTGATTAGATGGGTGACCTCATGCGTTGCATCGGCAGAGATATTTGTCATCAGCTGATCCAGCGGTTCTTTCTGCCCTTCAATGTACTGCATAAATGACCCGTCATTGAAATTCAAAAATCCGGTAATACCGTGATCACGGTTCTTCTCGATGGCAAGCTGTTCGAGGGCTGAGAGCCTGTCCGCATCGTAATCAACCAGGGCGTTGCTCACATATATGAGTGAGTAGATCGAATTCATAGTAAGAGGGTAGCACATCGAAGATAGTCAAAATACGTACGTATAAATACCTATAAGACAGGCCATCAAAAAGCATGACTTTAACGCGACAAATTTTATAAATCGGTTCATTTCCTCTTCTTATCTTTCTTGTATGAAGACAACTCCCTTGGTTATAATGATGATTTTCGCATTGCGGGTGGCCGCACAAAATGACCAGGTATATACAATCGTTCAGAGTATGCCAACACCGCAAACCTGCGCAGATCTGGAAGGAGTGGAAAGACGGTCATGTACCCAAAATACAGTACGATCTTATGTACAGGAGCATGTGGTGTATCCAAAGCAGGCCATCGATAAGCAATTGCGAGGTACGGCATATGTTTCTTTTGTTATTGACGAAGAAGGAAAAATAGGAACAGTGCAGCTTTTAAAAGGCCTGGCAGGAGCTAAGGAATTGGACGAAGAGGCCATACGTGTGGTTTCCTCGCTGGGAGAACTGGATTGGATCCCAGGAATGCAAGACGGCAAGGAAGTGAAAGTAAGAATGAATCTACCGGTCAAGTTCAACCCACCAAAACCTAAACCAGAGATACCAGCTAAATAGTGACGATGGAAACAATGTTGGATCAAGCGGCTAAAGTCCTGGAAGGGGCGCTGAGCGAAAAGAGCGAAGACCAGGTGTTTGCTACGTACATCGCGATCAATCTTGATCAAATGATGGAAGCCAATTGGGTGATGAACAAGAACATCAATGGCTGGGAACAAGACGTGATCGATGTTTACAATGAGAGAATTAGCAACTACGAAGTGATCAACGAATCACTCGTTGCCTGGAAAGATGGAAAACAAACTGATGCTATATCAACATCGGGAGTGATGGCCGCGTCTTCCAACTATGAATCGGTCAAAGCAGAATTCATGACTGTTTTTGATGGAGATGATGAAGAAGAGAAGAAACGTGTTTTCGAAGGCATATTACTTCCTCACTACATGGTCATGAGATTCCTGTTTGGGGTTAGCACAAAGGCCTCTTAACCAGATTCAATAATCCTGTGTAATTTTAGTTCATGCGCGGGAATAAATCCTCAAAATATAGTCCGCTCATGTTTCTGCTCATTGGTTTTTTCACCGTGTGGTACCTCACATGGGGAAGGGAACATTTGGAGCCAGGGATAGAAACATTGAATATGACGCTAGGCCCGGTCGGGCTGTTGATATTCTATCTATTTGGGAAAGCGGTTTTCAGTAGGAAATAAGAAAACCGGGAAGGCTACTCCACCTATCTACTCCGCCAAATCAGCACTCCCCGGTTTTGAGAAACTACTACTATGATGATTTGCGGTCATCACACTACAAATGTCTTACTCCTTACGGTACGACCAATGCTTCTTCGACAAGTGGCAGAAAATTCTCGATAAGGCGCAAAAAGAATGGCTATGCGTACGCATAGCCATTCCACCGATTTATCTCCAACTGATATTCAACCGCAATGTTGGAAACACCAAGCTACGGTAGACCAATTCCAATTCACAGAGGATATCGATGAAATGACATAAATACTCGGTGAGTGGTTAACTCCCAAAATAGGAACGCATCGGGATAAAGTAATGATCCTCCCACCCCTGCTCATAATCCGAAGGATGATCATCCGGAATATTGCTGTGGTGTAAGGTTAGAAGACATCCTGTTTCCGTTGGTGAAAGCTCAATTTCTATGCGCGAGTCATCGTCAGCCTCCTCAAAATCGGAAGTGCGCCATGATTGCACAATTCTTTGGTTCGCCTCTAACTCAAGGTTCGACCCCCAGATGTATCCGTCCCACGCGGTGAATTTAGCACCGACCTCTGGAACACCCGTTGCATCACCACCTGTCATGTTAGCATGTTGATCACCATCCAACCAGGCATTGTAAATGGCGTTGGGAGTGACTGGAAATTCTGCGGAAATTGAGAACGAGTGCATGTGCATGTATTTTGAGATTCAACTCAAATTACAATTATATAAGACATGTTAAGGCTCATCTTGAATACTGATCTACATTCTTTACCGTCTCAGATTCATCCATATATTGCAAGTATGAAATGGATATTAGTATTTGGCCTTATAGTTAGTACGCTTGTTCTGCCCGCGCAGGTCACCACCAAGGATACAGCGGATTATGTTGAGAAGAAGGTATATCTGGTTGTTAAACACGATGGCACAGAGTTCGTTGGTCAAATTCTAAAGCAGGACGCCAGAGAGGTCCTGATTCGCACGGCAACAATAGGAGACGTTTATATACCAAAGCACGAGATCAAGGAAATTCGCGAGGTGAAGCCGGGAGAGTTGAAGAAGGGGCAGTACTGGGGTGCGAATCCATTTACAACGAGATACTTCGTTACCACAAATGGGCTTCAGGTTAAAAAGGGAGAACACTATGCAATGATCAATCTTTGGGGCCCGGAAGCCCAATTTGCGGTTGCTGATAAGTGGACCGTGGGCGTTATGACATCGTGGGTGGCCATTCCTGTGATAGGAACGGTGAAATATAGTCACTCGTTTAACGAGCATTTACATGTGGGCGCAGGAGCTTTGATAGGAACGGGTTCATGGGCTGACTTTGGGTCCGGAGGAGCTGTAGGGTTTGGAGCGCTAACTATTGGTGACGACAAGAACAACATCAATTTATCTGCCGGGTATGCAGCCGTGAGCATTGCTGGAAGCACTGGAGATGCTCCGATATTTTCAGTGGGAGGCACTACCAGGCTTGGTAAAAGAGCCAGCTTTGTTTTTGATTCCTTTATTTACACGGACCCGGGGACTACACTGGCCATACTCATACCAGGTGTCAGATTTGATAGCAAAACAGGAGGTGCATTTCAATTTGGTTTTGCCGGTCTTGTTGTTGATGGAGATGCAGTACCCGTGCCGGTTCCCATGGTGAACTGGTTTATTCCAATCGGAAATCAATAGGAGAAAACCCCGCTTGTAACGGTTATTAACCGACCATGTAAACAGATTGTAGAAGCACCCTCCGTACGTATACGTTATTCCGCCACTTATGTAAAAGACCAAGGACTTCTGCGAGCGTCCTCCTTCCTTTACATTGTCAATTGTGCGTATTATGAAAAGAGCCTTATCTATCCTGGCGGTCACTTTTCTAGTTTTATCGGCTGTTGGTCAGAACAGTACGGTCACAGGCTATGTGAAGGACGGAAAAGCGAAGCAACCCATAGAATTTGCAACAGCTACGTTGTACAAAGCTGCAGATTCAAGCCTTGTTACCGGAACAGTTACTGATGTTCAGGGAAAATATGTTCTTGAGAAAGTTCCGTACGGTAATTACTACCTGCAACTGGATTTCATAGGCTATGAAAGTCAATTCACTTCCTTCGCTGTGAATTCGAAAAACACGGAAGTTCCTTTAATCGACCTGGCCCTCAGCGCGAAGAACCTGGAGGGATTTGAGGTAGTGGAAGAGAAAGCGATCATGGAAGTGAAAATTGACAAGAAGGTTTTCAATGCTTCTAAAACGCTTACTGCGCAAGGCGGAAATGGCCTTGATGTACTAAGGGAAACACCACTTGTAAGTGTAGATGAGAACGACAACATTCAATTACGGGGTAATACAGGCGTTCAAGTTTTCATTAACGGGAGACCATCGGGGATGCAAGCCAGTGTGTTGCTCAAACAAATCCCTGCAAGCTCGATAGACCGCGTGGAGATTATTACGAATCCCTCAGCCAAATACGACCCTGAAGGAATGTTGGGTATCATCAATGTAGTGTTGAAGAAGAACACCAATACTGGCCTTAACGCGAATTTGTTCACGAGCGTAGGCTATGGGAAGTTCGCTAAGTATAATGGTAACCTGGGACTGAATTACAGAACTTCAAAGCTTAATCTCTATGGCTCTTTCGGTTGGTATTACGGTAAACATTGGAAGAGTTCAGATCAGGATAGAAGATTAACACAGGATACCGTAACCGACATTTTGAAAACGGATAGCGAAGGGTGGAGCCTGTCTAATTCCATGACCGGAAAGCTGGGTCTGGACTACTTTGTCAATGATAGAAACACGCTCTACGCATCAGGTTCTTACAACCTGAATCAGGCCGAAGGTTTCTCGGATTTACGATACAATAACGAGAACAGCGCTGAGCAATTGTTGAGCTATTCTACCCGAATTGGGAACATGATCTCTCCAAAAACCAATACCACCTATAATGCAGGTTGGCAACACAGCTTGAAAAAGAAAGGCGGTACTGTTGATTTGGACCTGACATATAATCCAAGCACCCAGGAATGGGATGAAGACCTCATAGAGCGATTCTACAACACTTCTGGAGTGGAAAACGACACGGCTGCTAGTCAACGTACACTGAATAGAGACACAAGAGATTTGACACTGGCTAAGTTGGACGTGGTGTATCCGATTAAAGACTCGCTCAAGATTGAATTCGGATCACATTTTACGGGAAGAGCAAATCGCAGTCTGTTCGAATCACAGTCAAGATTAGGTGATGCAGCGTTCACACCGGATACGAATATCTCCAATGATTTCAAATACGATCAACAAGTGTATGCCGCATATGCGACTCTTGCCAAGCAATACAAGAAGATTGGTGTTCAGGCAGGGCTGAGGGCAGAGCAAACGTACACGCAATCTGACCTGATCACGACCAACCAGTTATTTACCAATGATTACTTCAGGTTGTTTCCGTCCTTGCACCTTTCATATAAAACAAAGAAGACGGGAGAATTCCAGTTGAGCTATTCGCGAAGGATTAATCGTCCTGGCATGAACCAACTCAATCCATTTACAAATTACTCTGATCCCTACTCACTTCGTTTTGGAAATCCAGAGCTTCAACCTGAAGCAATTCATGTGAACGAATTGGGGTATGTGAAATACGGAAAGAAAATGACCTGGGTGTCAACGCTGTACTATAGGATCATTGAAGACTCTCACAGAAGATATGTAGAGAATAATGGTTTAGTTTCTTTGGTGAGCTATAGGAATCTTGGTAAAAGCGCGATGGGTGGATTCGAGCTGATCAATACCTATACACCCAAAAAAGGGACCTCCATTACCGCTACCGGAACGTTTTGGTTCTCGGATATTACGGATGATTTTATAACAGGAGGTGCCAGGGTATTAACAGTGGGCGGTAGCTTCAAGGTGAACGCATCCACTACTTTGAAAAATGGGTGGAGATTCCAGATGTCAGGCGATTACCAACCTACAATGATGGTTCAGCAAGGTGACATTCTTCCTATGTATGGAATGACACTGGCTGCGTCTAAGTCTCTTTTCAAAAGAAGAGGAAATCTTTCAATCAGGTACTCAGATGTTTTCCGAACAAGGTGGTTTAAATTCCGCAGCTATGACCTGAACGGGTTCAGCACTGATGTCGCGTATTACTGGGAGTCTCAACAGGTTAATGTGAGCTTCTCGTACATGTTCGGAAAGATGATTAGAGGTAAGCAAAAAAGGAAAGCTGTAAAGAAAGATGCAAGCGACAGCAAAAAGTTACCGGGAATGTAATTACCCTTTCTTTTTGTAGAGCCGTGCTGATTTATGGTGCACGTGCTGTAGAACGATACCGGCTTTCGTAACCTTTCTCACCACCATGGCTTTCGGGGCATCCCCATCTCGGTTGATTTTATGGTACGAATGAAGCCGCATGTTCTTCGTTGCGCGTAAAGTCATTTCAAACCAGGCGTAATCGGGAGGCACGATCTTGATGTACAGGTAGCCCTTTGGCTTGGCAATGGTTACCGTGAATGGCAATTCCTTCTTATTGTCCCATGCCAGTTTCTTGAGGAAATTATCTGTTTTGTCAGGAAGGATCTCAGTGAGAATGATCCAACTCGCGGTAACGGGTGCGCAGTTCTCGGAGGTTCTTGGGTCAAAGGTCAACGTAATTGAATCTGATTCTGAATTAGAACTATCCACGAACATGGAACCCACCTGAGAGATATCTTCCAGATACATATAGCCTCCCTTAACAACGAATGTTCCTCTGTTGGAGGTGTCCTTCATTATTTTCAATGGGCGCTGTGGCGATCGCGTTGGGGTACCCTTGATGTGGTTAATCCTCTTATCATAGGAATAGTACTCTCCACCACTAAACACGAACCGTTCTACGGTTTCCACGGCAGTCATTTCACCATAGGTTGTATCCCTGTATTCATAGGTTCCATCAGGAATAACCTGACCCCATGAATTGAAGAAAAGCAGTACTAACGAGAAGGCACAACCAAGCCGCTTCATGGTTTGCTAATCATCACCTTTCTGGTTGTAGACGCACCAGTTGTACGGTCGGTTGCTACAACGATCATGTAGCCAGTAGCCATTTCTGAAACATTGAATCTATATCGCCCGCGACTGGTCGTGCTGCGCACAAGTCGCCCTGTTTGATCGTAAAAATTAAGTCTGTAATCGCCAGGCGTAAGTCTTACGTGCAAATAATCTATTGCGGGGTTTGGATAAGCATGAATAGAAAGCACTGACATGTTTGTCTCCCCCACAATCAGTTTGGGTATGATGGTAATGTTTCCCGCAGTGTCGAAGGGGTTAGAATACTTTGGTTCAACATACACATTGGTTCCGCTCAGGGTTTTTACGAACGCTTCTACCGCAAGTCTTTCGGCACTCGTAAGGCCGAGATTTGCATTGGGCCCTTTAAGACGAGGGTCATGTATAGGATTGCTTGGGTCTATCGGTGGCAGGTCGTAATGGTTCATGACATCCTGAAAGGTCTTCATGCTACCATCGTGCATCATCGGTCCGTTCAGAACACCCACGCTGTTAAACACGTCACGCAAAGTTGGAGCACGCGTTACGGTGTAGTCTTTTGCCGTAGCGCTACCGGCAACACCCACAACACCATTGGTCATGGTAAATGGATCGATGTCGAATTCAGGTGGAATATGACAACCAGCACAACCGCCAGCGCTTGGCCTGTGGTTGGGCTTCATGAAAATACTCTTACCAAGATTCTCCTGAGCAGTATAATTAGGAAACGGCAATGTATCGTGTGCTACTAACGGTCTGCCTGCATCATATTTCGAATCAAACGACTGGATGCTCCGCATGAACTGCGCTAGACAAACCTTCATCCTCGCTTCGGTAACAATGGTGTCTCCAAATGCGAATTTGAAAAGCGTTGCGTAGTAGGATGTTCTTGAAAGTGTTCGCTCTAGCGAGTCGATAGCTGGTTGTCCAGACTGACCACTAAAACCCATCTCGGTGAAATCCTGAATAGGTTTAGACGATTGGTGCTCAAGTGTCAATGCTCTTTCATCCCAGAAGAATTTGGCCTCACTTCCAAAACGTGGATTGATTACGCGCATAGAATGCCTTCCCGTAAATCCACCGTTCAACCCCACGCTTACCAGTGCAGTATCACTGAACGCGAATTGTTGCTGATGACAGCTTGCACACGCGATTGTACCATTAGCAGATAGTTTTTTGTCGTAGAACAATACCCTACCAATGGTGGCCTTGGCATCTGTAATGGCATTGCCGGGGGTTGTATTGTCTTTGGTGATATAGGAGGGCTTTGTTTGATTGGCGTAGTTGTCCAGATTGTTCAAATCAATGGTTCCTGCAATCAAGCCCATCCCGAATAATGAGTAGAAGAAAAGTTTCAGTCGTCTCATAAGATCAAATTACACCTGCTGCGGCAAAAATAGGAAGGAACTGATTATCCTCAGTTAAATGGCAGCGTTAGATCATGCTACGCGCCTTCATCTCGAGGTACTTGTTCACGCTGTTCACAGCAAGATCTTCGGGCCTGGTGAGGATGGAATGAATGCCATACTTGCGCAACTCCCGGACCATCATTCTCTTTTCTTCCATGAACTTCTTCGCCACTGTTTGGTGGTAGATCTCTTCTACATTATGGCTGGTTTCATTGCTGATAGTCTCGATCTCGGTATTGATAAAAAAAGTAACAACAAGCAGATGGTGCTTGTTAATCCGTCTAAGCACAGGTAGTGCCCTTTGCACCGCATAAAGGCTTTCAAAATTCGTATACAGGAGTAGCAGACTTCGGTTGGGGACTACCTTGTTGATTCCATAGTACAGCAACTCGAAGTTTGCATCCATGGTGCGCTCTTCCTCACGATAGAGTGCGTTCATGATGGACTTGATCTGACCCTTCCCTCTATTGGCACGGATGGTAGCACCTATTTTATCGGAGAACGTAATCAGCCCAGCCTTGTCTTGTTTCAGCAAAGCAATGTTCAGCAATACCAACGTGGAGTTGATAGCGTGATCCATCAAGCTAAGACCATTAAACGGCATCTTCATTACCCGGCTTTTGTCTATCACACAATAGATGGACTGAGATTTTTCATCTTCATATTGATTAACCATCAGTTCACCCCTGCGGCCAGTGGCCTTCCAGTTGATACTTCGGATATCATCACCGCGAACGTAATTCTTGATCTGCTCGAACTCATAACTGTGACCCAGTTTCCGCAATTTCTTAATCCCATCTTCTCTGGTGGATCTTGAAAAAGCCCGAAACTCGTATTTCTTCATTTGTTGAACAGATGGAAAAACCTGAACGGTTTGTTTTGCATCTACTCTAAAGCGCCTGGTGACCAGACCTATAAATGATTCAGCGTACAGATGAATTCTATTGAAAATAAATTCACCCCGTTCCTGAGGTTCGATCTGATAGTTGACGGTTTCCTCATCTTTAGCTGAAACATCAGACTCCATGATAAAATCTCTTTCCTGAAGTTGCACAGGCAACTCGTCAATGATTTTGAAGGAAAGTTTGATTGGGGAGTTATTGTACACATCCAGTCGAATAACATTAGGATCTCCAAGCGACATGATGCTTGGTGGATGGCGCTCCGCGGTTACTTTATTTTTCGGATTGAAGAGGATAAGAAAGTCTGCAAACACAAACGCTAAACTTATACCACCAAAGATGACTCCAAGCCAATACAAAGGCTTGAACGCAAATCCGGCACACAACAGGATCACCACCACGCTAAATGTGACGAAAAACCTATTGGGTAAATACAGATTGCGGAACCACTTCATTAGCGAGGCACCTCAATTTGTTTAATGATGTCTGCAATTACATCGTCAGCTTCTACTCCCTCCATCTCACGTTCTGGCGTTACAATAATCCTGTGATTCAACGCAGGGTAAGCCACATCCTGGATATCATCGGGCGTTACAAAGTCACGACCTCTAATGGCAGCAATGGCTTTTGAAGCGCGAAGAATAGCAAGGGAAGCCCTTGGACTTGCTCCAAGGAAAAGGTCTCCGTTGTTTCTTGTATTGTAGACAATGTCAGCGATGTAATCAAGTAGAGATTCTTTGATATGAATCGTTTCTATGATACCACGCATGCGTTTGATTTCCTCTGCGTTCAAAACTTTGGAAACAGAGGTGGTGATGTCAATGCTGAAGTTGTTTTGGAACCGCTTGAGAATCTGTTTCTCATCCTCGTGTGTCGGATAATGCAAACGGATCCTAAACAGGAACCTATCTAACTGCGCTTCCGGAAGTTTGTAGGTACCTTCTTGCTCAACAGGGTTCTGCGTAGCAATTACAAAGAAGGGGTATCCCATAGGATAAGTGGTTCCATCAATGGTAACCTGCCGCTCTTCCATTACTTCAAACAAGGAAGCCTGTGTTTTGGCCGGTGCCCTGTTGATCTCATCGATGAGGATGATATTAGAGAACAAGGGTCCTTTGTTAAAGGTGAACTCGGAAGTTTTCATGTTGAAGACTGTGGTACCAGTCACATCTGTAGGCATCAGGTCTGGCGTGAATTGTATTCTGGAGAATCCAACATCCAGCGATTGGGCAATGAGTTTTGCCATTAGCGTTTTGGCGATGCCAGGTACACCCTCCATCAGGATATGACCATCTGCAAAGATCCCGGCCAGGATCATTTCAATCGCTTTTTCCTGACCAACGATCACCTTTCCGATCTCATGCCGGATTTTAATAATGTTGTTATTGAAAGCTTCAACATCCGCCCGATTTTCTCCCCAGGTCATTTGTTCCGGTGGAGCTACCGCGGGTTCAGTGCTTGGCGTTGGGGGCACCTCAGGTGTCTGAGGTACTTCATTCGCGCCATTGTTTTCTGCTTCTGGCTTAGACTGCTGTTCCTGGTTCTCTTCCATGTTACTTTGCATTGATATAAAAATGTTGAAGCACCTGATAGAACTCCACCATCAGTTCTTCGGAGATCTGTTCGTTGGTTTTAACTACCTGATACTTGTCAAATATTACCTGTACTTCCTGCTTGCTGAGCTTAGCCCGTTGTGCTAATCTAGCAACAAACTGCTTATCGATTTCCTTGGTCGCAAGGCCATACCTGTCTCGTACGTTGGACAAGAATAAAGCCATTTGATCCATGGATAATTTTCTGTGATTTCTTTGAAGGTAGTAGAGCGACCCTACAGTACGAATGAAATCCAAAGACGTGTTGCTATTGGGGTGCCTTATTGGAATAATGCGTTGCCTTCTCTTTGCTCTGAAAAGAACATATAATAGGGCCATTGCGAGGATTACATATAGTGCATACTTCAACGGGGGCTGTGAAAGAATGTACCTGAATGGTCCCTCACCAATGTTTATCCCGCCATTACCACCAAAATCCATACTTGGCATTTTACTGGCTTCATCCCAGTATACGGGTCCTTCTTCGAGGTGGGTAACAACACCATTGAAATATTCGAAACCATCGTTTTCCGTTGTGTAATAATTGCAGAACAGGATAGGATTGGAATGCAGCAACAATGTGCCATCACCCACATCGATTTTCACAAAGTTCATGTGTTGATCATCCAGATTACCCAACTCTGCATAGGTAATGCTGGTATCGTAAATGATGTCTTCGTGGATGTACCGCCAGTTGTAGTAGGGGTAGTACATCTGGTACCTATACCTGAACGAGTAAGAAGTATCTTTCTTTAATTCAGGGTGGGTAAAGTTTACTTGAACCGCAGAATCCTGAATCTCACTATAGGCCGATGAAGTACTGAAATCATCCAGATAGATTTCATAATGTTCGTTGAGGTTATCTAACAGCTGATAGGGAATGTAGTTGGATGCAATAAGTGCAGTATTCCCCGCGCGGAGATACTTCAACATGTGGTCAATGTCAGCACTGTCCAGGTACATATGTTCTCCAACAAAGATGTAAGCACTATTGGATTCGTCATCAATAGGTAATTCCCTTACAAGGTCTTCCTTGATGTCATCTACCCCATCTTCACTGAGCTCATCCAGAAGTTTGTGCGCAACAAGAAGGCCATAAGGTTGATCTGATTCGGTTGACCAATAGGTATACCAGTCATACTTGTACGGTTCGGGAGCGAACCATTTGAAGATTAACCACAACAAAAGGATTACACCAGCAATGATGGAAAGCACAATTACTAAAGTCTTGTTTCCTCCTTTAGCCATTGGTTACTTTTTGGAGGTAGCTTTTGAAGCGTGGCGAGAGGTTTTGGTACTCGCTATTAGTTAGGTCATAAGTACCATACCATACACGCTCGAAAATCAACGTTAACTGCCTGAACTCATCAAACTCCGGTCTTGCAAACATCTCCTGGAGGTATTCGCCATTGGTTTTCTCACGCTTCCATTTGATCCAGCCGTTCTCCGAAATCTGTTTAAGAATCATTAGGTACTGTACCCGTAATGCTTGTTTCAGATTGTCATCTTCCAGTGCTTCGCGAAGGAACCGTTCAAGCTCTGTTTCGTGAATATACTCTTCAAGATTCTCAAGCGTGATCACCTTAGTTTTCTTGATCTTTTTGCTTGAAGAGAAGGAGCCGCTGAATGCTACTCGATAGATCACATAAGCAAGAATGCCTATGATCAATAAGTACATCAATACCTGCATTGCAGGACCTATACCGAAGTTGGGAACGTCAATGTCAGGATCTGGCAAGTCTACATCTAGATCTGGCTTTTCCTTTGGTGGAGGAGGCTCACGCTCGTCACTGTAATCAATCTTTCCTTTAACCCCCTTCCAGTCTTCCTCAGATACGACATACTCGTTTAAAGACGACTTCTTGTACTTCTCCGTATCATCGATTGCGCCCAACGCAGTGAGCGAGAAACACACTAGTAGAATCAATACCGCTATGCTCCCAAGCTTATTCCGTGTATACACCATAAGAAGTTTTTCTCTCACCAAGTGTCTTGACCTTTTCGAGCAGGGACGAAGCGGTGAGTAATTCCTTTTGAGAATGGTAATAGAATATCATAGATGCCGGCCAAAGTGTGCCCAGAAGCAGGAGGCTAAAGATGGCAATGAAAGCAAAGAAAGACACCACCAACTGATTGGTTAGGTCCGCATCGTATTCTACGTTCCACGTCAACATTTCGAACAACATCCAAACCACCATGGAAGTATTCAGGAACATGATAAGCATAGACAACAGAACGATCAGTGTTTGTATACCGATCATTTTCCAAAACCCACCACGCATGAATTTGAACACTCTCCCAAAGGCGGTAAATGGGTTGATGCTCTCCACCACTGAAATGTAAACGGCCAATGACAACATTGGTACGAGCAGAAGAATCGAAAACGGAATTAACCACCACTGTTCACCAATGTCCAACAGGTAGAAATACCCGATCAGTAATCCCTGAAGTATTACGATCGAATACCCATGACGCAGCACGAATTTGAAGAAGCCCTTCGCAGACCATTGGAAATACTGCTTGGGATTCTCAATGTCTTGTTTGGCCAAAAACATCATCACCCATAATGTGATGCTGAAACAACCAATATTGAACGCAAGTAACCACGGAAATTTATCGTAATCAAAGAATTGCCTGATCTCATAGTAATATCCTAAGGCCTGGACGATCCATGGATCATTGGTTGAGGTTCCGTAGGTAAAGTCAAATTCAAAACCATCCAGATACATGAAACCAAAGGCAATGCCGTAACCTATGGAAAGAAAGAAGGCGGTGTAAAAAACCGGCTTCAGGTATTTCTTAAATGCCAGAAACGCATGCATAAATATTTCCCCGGCAGACCTAAGCACCGGGTAATCGAATATGAGTGAACGATCGGGATTTAGCTTCGCCTTTTTCAATGGTTTCTTGAATCCATCCGCAGCCTTGAGCCTGGGATAATAAAAGAAATACCCCAGGATCATAAACAGAGAACCCATGATCACCGCGGCCCGGACCATGTCCGGAACATCTGTGTACCGTGTAAGAAATCCTTCAAGTATTGCCGCAAAGACAATCAAAGGAGAAATAGCGAACATGATCTTAACCCCATGTTGTGCTGCCGCCAGAAAGCTCTGCATTCGATTATAAGTTCCGGGAAACACCAACCCTCGCCCTATGACCAAGCCAGCTCCTCCGGCAATGATGATACAGGAAATTTCAACCGTACCATGGATCCAGATGGTAAGGAACGAATCCCAGAACAAGTCACGCTCATGAAAGAATTGCTGGAAGGTGCCCAGCATGACACCGTTCTGGATCATGATCCCAATAGTTCCAATACCGAAGAACACACCCAGTACAAAGGTCATGAACGAAACACGAAGGTTGTTAAGCGCAATCCCAAAAGTCATGTCCATCTGGTTCATCTTCTTGTAGACTGCCATAGGGTCCCCACTCTCAATATTTTCAATGGTCATATCTACATACTGGTCTCCAAGTATGAGCCTTGAGAACGAAGGATCATGCGCAGAAGACACCCAGCCTATAGTGAAACACAAAACGAAGAGAAGAAAGGATACCAGCATTTCCCTGCGATGCACCCACATGATTTGCGGCACTTCATCTGTCCAGAACTCAGCAAACTTCTCCCACTTGAAACTGTTCTTCTTGTATACCAGGGAAAAGATGCGTTGTGCAAGCCTGTTGAGGTATACCCGCACAGAACGATTTTTATAGAATGTACGCGCAAAGCTCAAATCATCCGTTACATTGATGAAAAGGTCGTTCAGCTTCTCAGGATCTTTGGTGTTGGATTGAAGTAACCGTTCGTACTCCTTCCATTTCTCCTGGTTCTGCTTTATGAATTTGGACTCACGCATGTAGGGACTAGTAACGTTGGGCGATAATGGTAAATTTATAAATTTCGCATATGCGCGTAATCGAGATCACTACAACGCAGAATGTAACCATTCAGTATGAACTGGCAACCGTGTGGCAGCGGATATTTGCGTACCTGCTGGACATCATTATCATCATGCTGTTGTCTTGGATACTTGGATTGATATTCTGGTTGGGAACGGAAAGTGACCTGGTCGCTGGCATTGTTGCTTCGATCATATTCTTCTTCTATACACCCATCAGTGAGATGACGATTCGTGGTCAAACCATTGGTAAACTTGCACTGGGCATCAGGGTGGTGAAGTTGAGTGGGAAGCAACCTACGTTTACAGATTACATGACACGTTGGGCATTTAGGATGGTAGATATTTACTTCACCATAGGATCGGTTGGGATTTTGATGATAGCCTCTACAGACAATGGGCAGCGGTTGGGTGGACTGCTTTCCAACACAACGGTCGTGAAACGAGAAAACTCCTTCAAACTGGATCTCGGTGATCTACTTAGACTTAATAGCAGAGAAGGATATGAAGCAACACATCGCAACGTTACAAGGCTGAGTGAAGAAGACATGTTACTTGTGAAATCTGTTATAGATCGATACCAAAGGCATCCGAACAAAGCACATCAGGATGCTGTTCTTCAAACAACAAGAAGATTAATGGAGTTGTTGGGGTTGAATGAAGAACCAAAGAACAAGTTGCAGTTCCTGAGAAAGGTGTTAAGTGACTATGTTGTGCTTACCAGATGATTAACAAACTTTAACTATTGAAAGGCTGCTGGGCCAGGTTGCAGAGATTAAATTCAGTTGATGAAGTGTCCTTATAAGGGATATCACAAGTCTGAAAAGACAGACAGTTACGAACTGGAGGTGTTCAGTTCAGTTGAAGATTTTCCAGAAGATTGTTGGGAAAAGTTCTTCGCGTCTGACGATCCTTTTTGTAGCAGGGATTACTTCATTGCGCTGGAGCGTGAAAGCGGGCTGGTTCCGAGATATATTCTGGCACGTGAGATGGGCACTCCGGTATTCGCAGCGTATTTTCAAATTGTGGACTTTACTGGCCAAAGTCTGGCTCAGGCGATGGCTCCCGAAGATGGGCCAATGAGTCTAAGTGCGGGCCGGATTCTCAAACTATTCAGCAGCTACTTCTACAACAGACAGTGGAAACTACTGATCTGTGGGAACGCATTGAACCCGAGCAAGAGTGGATTGGGAAGATGCTCATTGCCGCTTGAAAAACAGCAGAATTACCTCAAGGCATCCATCAACTTGATGAAGGCAGGAGCCCGTAAACATGAGGACATTAAAGCGGTTCTGGTTCCAGCGGTACTTAATGAAGAACGAGCACAGGTGTTCAAAGGCAACAGTTTTAGAGACGTGGTTACTGACCCCGAAATGGTGGTCGATCGTTTAGGTGATTGGGACAACTACGATCAGTACCTACAGGCGCTCTCTTCCAAATACCGTGTTCGTGCCAAGAAGGCGATGAAGAAGAGCAAGGATGTAACAACCCATGAACTGGATGAAGATGCATTGGTACTACACATGAATACCATGGATGAGCTTTACTCCAATGTTGTGGATAGTGCGAGGCTGTGTTTAGTGAGGGTTGACCCTGAATACTACCTGAGGGTGAAACGCGCACTTGGCGATGAGTTCAAAGTCTATGGGTATTTCCTTGAGGGAGAACTCATAGGGTTCATTACCTATATGGTGGGTAGTTCGGAAACGGATGTTCACCTGATCGGACTGAACTATAATTACACCAGATCGCATTCGCTGTATTCAAGAATTCTCTATGACAGTATCGAACGTGCCATTTCGTATGGATGTTCTAAAGCGTACTTCGGAAGAACGGCTACCGAGATCAAGAGTACGATTGGGGCTGTGCCTGTAGATTCAAAGGCTTACTTCAGAACAACGAACAAGGTTTCCAATGCCGCCTTGAGGCCATTGAGAAAACTGGTCAAACCGCAGGAATGGGTCTTCCGGTCTCCGTTCAAGACCACCACATCAGAAGCGCAATAATCGAAGCGCGTGCAATTTGCTACATTCGTTAGCAAACTACTCCTATGAAGAAATTTGCTTTCCTGGCTTGCGTGTTACTTGCATTGTCATCATTTGGCCAGAAGATTTATAACCTTAATGACATCAAGACGGAAGAACTCAAGATGCTCGTGAAAAGGCCTATCATTATTCTTGAGGATGTAAACTCACAGAATTATATCGATCAGGCGGAAAAGAAAATGGCCAAGGCCAAGAAGCCAGAGAGAAAGAAAGATTTGGAGACTGCTATCGCGTTCAGCAAGAAGAACCTGGAGTACACGAATAAAGAGTTCATCAATGATTTCAAGAAAATCTGGCCCTTTAAGGTGCCGTCTATCGAGTTTAAAACTTTCGATGATGTAAAGGGAATGCGCAAGGCGAAGAATAGCAAGTATACCATTGTATATATCCGTGAGTTCTCCTTGCAAACGGCAGATATAAATGACAAATGGATGGAGGACGTAGCCATGTCCTGTCTTACCTTCCAGGCTTCAGAAAACTTCGGTAGAAGTAGCAAGGTTTACGCGATTCCGATTCCGAAACACAGCAAAATAGAATACGATAAGCATGGCATAAAGCTGTCTGCCAGAATTCTTGCCAACGATATCAATTACGTTTTAAAATCAAACCCAAAGGGCAAGCTGAAGGATTTTGTAGCTGATCAGATAGCTAAGAACTGCGGCCAATTGAAAAATGTGACGGTATACTGCGATCAGACCATGACGGAGGGGAAGGCAACGAAGTCCGAGCTAAAGTCTGCCTATGGCAATAAGATTGAATTTGTCGCCAAGTCAGAGATAGAATCTAAGCTGTCTAATGGCACGCCAGACTATATACTTATGCCCATGCCTGAGTATATAACTTCGGGAAGTTTTCTGATCATTAGCTCTGTTGCAATACTTCACGCAAGGGCGGTGATCAATGATGAAACAGGTGACATCGTTGGATGGACAGATTTTGTTACGGGCGAAAATGTGGCGAAGCTCAATCTCAAGCCCAAGCACATGTCCAACATAAGTTCATGTAAGTAGAGACGCTTATAACTTCACACCTATTATCCTTCGACAGGCTCAGGATGAACTGCTCCATAGGTGTTCATAATTTCACACCTATTATCCTTCGACAGGCTCAGGATGAACTGCTCCATAGGTGTTCATAATTTCACACCTATTATCCTTCGACAGGCTCAGGATGAACTGCTCCATAGGTGTTCATAATTTCACACCTATTACGCAGATGTCATCAACCTGCTCGTGCTTGCCACGCCAATCGTCAATGGTCTTGTCAAGTACCTCTTTCTGTTTTGCCAGAGGTTGACTACTATTTTTAATGAGGAGTTCCTTGAACCTTCGTTTGAGGAACTTCTTGTTTCGTTGCCCACCAAACTGGTCGATGTACCCGTCAGAGAAGAGATAAAGCAGGTCACCATCCTGAACTTCGAATTTCTGCTGTGTAAAGGGTATTACTTCGGCCAAATATTTTCCAATAGGTTGTTTATCTCCGTTGTAGATGTGAAGCTGATTGTCGCGGATGAGGTAAAGCGGATTGTTGGCTCCGGCAAATTTGATGGTACCATTGTCCAACGCGCAAATAGCCATATCCATCCCATCACTTGATTCGTGACCAGCCTTGTCTTGCTTCAACGTTTTGATCAACAACCACCGTAAATGGTTAAGGATCTCTTCCGGCTCTTCAATTTGGTTTTCGATCACGATCTCATTGAGGAGCGCATTTCCCACCATACTCATGAACGCCCCAGGAACGCCATGCCCGGTGCAGTCGGCAACAGCCCAAATCTTCTTACCAGATACGGATTCGTAGGCCCAATAGAAATCACCACTTACAATATCTCGGGGCTTGTAAAGCACAAAGTATTCCTTGAACACCCTGGTCCAAAAATCATCTGAAGTAAGGATGGCATCTTGAATCTTGCGAGCATAGTTGATACTATCCGTAATCTCTTCATTCTTCTGCTGAATCACTTGTTCAGCACGCTTCTGTTCGGTGATATCAGACTCAATGATAACGTACTTGGTAATAACCCCCTCCTTGTCAAGAATGGGAGTGATGGTGGAGGATACCCAGCGCGAATCCCCTTCCGGGGTTACCAGGCTAGACTCAAATTGCTGCGTCTTCTTCTCTTTCTTGCACTGTTCGAAGGTTGTTTCAAAATCATCAAAGTGCGAGAGGTCACTCATCGGTTTGCGCAAACTTTTCTTGATCTTATCCTTATCGAAACCAGTGATCCTCATAAAGGCGCGGTTCACCCATTCAAGATTGCCTTCGGGGTCAAGAATGATAACGGCATTATCGGTTCTGCTGGCCACGAGAGAAAGCCTTTCAAGGCGATTGTTTTGTTTTTCGAGCGCCCGGTTTGCTTTCTTTCGCTGGGCCTGAAGTCTGGATACGAACAGGGCCATCGCAAGCGCCAACAAGAACGCAAACAGCGCAATCTTATTCAGATAGCCCATTTCCTTGGCTGCCTCATCTAACTTTTTCAGTGCATTATCTTTGTACTCCAGTTCCTGCTGCTTTTTTTCGTTCTCATACTTGGCTTCCAGGTCGTGCATGATCTGGCTGGACGCCTGACTTTCCAAACTGTCTTTATAGAATTCATATTGGAGGTAAGTTTCAAATGCCTTCTTGTGATCTCCGGCACGTTGGTAAGCAAAGGCCAGCTCCCTTGAGTTTTCCTTAAGTCGCAATAACTGCTTACGCTGTGTTTGCTTAGCAACTTCAATGCCCTTGGTGATGTAATCGATGCCTTTTCTGTGCTGACCCCGAATGGAGTACATTCTACCAAGGTCTGCGTATACCCAGGCGAGCTTATCTTTCTCATTTAGCTTGAGGTACATTTCAAATGCTTGCTCTAAATAGGATTCAGCGGTGCGGAGATCTCCTTGGTCTTCATACCAGTGTGAAAGGTTCCCATACATTAGTGCGATAGAGCGGTCTCGGCCCAACTGTTGGTAAATGGTAAGAGCCTGCATACTGTAGTCCAGCTCCTTTTCCTTTTCGCCCAGATTTCCATACATAGCTGCACACAGGTACAGTGCTTCTGCTTTTAACAGCTTGTCGTCTAATGTATCTGCAAGTGCATACTCCTGCTCATAGTATTCAAGTGCCTTTTCATAAAACCCCTGACGTTTAAAAACCGAACCGATATAGTGTAGCAGATGGCCGTAGTTTCTGTCTTTGATACCATTGGCATCGTATATCTTTTGTGACCGGAAGTACAGCTCTGATGCTTTGCCGTAATTACCCAGCGCATAATAGTGGCGGCCAATATGTGCTAGCAGATATGCTTGTTGCCCATGGTCTCCTAGCTTTTCAAAAATCGTGAGTGCTGTATCATAAAACAAGAGAGATTCACTCAAGGAGCCTGCTATGTCAGCATGTCTGGCCAGCTCAACATAGACTTTCGCAATCAGGCTCGAATCTTTCTGCGCAGCAATTGTTTTATATAGAAGAGATCTAGCATCACCGTACATGCCGTACCGGTCGTACATTCTCGATAGGCCAAAAACCGCCTTCAGATACCAATCCTTGTTCTTGGTGGTTTCAGCAAACTCCACCGCACGTTTGGCGTAGGCGATAGATTGTAAGGAGTCCTTGTTTCTATAGGCACGAGACAAGTCGAGGTAGGCAGAAATCTTCGCGGTGTCTGGAAGGGAAGTCTGTAACGCACGCTGAAGAGAATCAATAAGATCTGTCTGACCTTTGGAGTATAACCCAATAAGGAAACAGAAAGACAGGATTAAAATTCGTGACGCGATCCGCATTTGGCAGACTTGTACACTAAAAGTAAGTAAATGCAAAAACTACTCGCCCCAGGCTAAAGATCAAATTTGATGCCTTGAGCAAGCGGTAAGTCATCAGAATAATTGATGGTGTTTGTTTGCCTTCGCATATAGGCTTTCCATGCATCAGAACCACTTTCGCGTCCACCGCCAGTTTCCTTTTCACCGCCAAACGCACCACCGATTTCTGCACCGCTCGTTCCTATGTTGACATTGGCAATTCCACAATCACTTCCGGCAGAACTCAAAAACTTCTCTGCCTCTCTAAGGTTGGTGGTCATGATGGCGGAAGACAAACCTTGTACCACGCCATTCTGCATAGCGATAGCCTGGTCCAGCGTTGAATACTTCAACAGGTACAACACGGGGGCAAATGTTTCGTGTTGAACGATGCCATTAGGATTATCCACTTCAGCGATGCACGGCTTCACGTAACACCCGCTTTCGTATCCCTCTCCTTCAAGAACACCACCCTCAACAACAATGCGGCCGCCTTCTGCTTGCACAGCATCAATAGCGGCTTGGTATTGAGCTACAGCACCGGTATCAATCAAAGGTCCCACATGGTTCTCTTCATTCAGAGGATTGCCAATCTTCAATTGGCCGTACGCATCAGCGAGCTTGCTTTTTACTTCATCATAAATGGATTCATGAATGATCAACCTTCTGGTAGAGGTACACCGCTGGCCAGCTGTTCCAACAGCACCAAATACAGCTCCAATTACGGTCATCTTAAGATCTGCATCAGGGGTCACGATGATTGCATTGTTTCCACCAAGTTCCAGGATAGATCTTCCGAATCGCTCAGCAACAACGCTGCCCACTTTTCTTCCCATGGCACAAGAACCAGTTGCTGAGATCAATGGCACTTTTTGATCGTGGGTTATCATTTCGCCAACCTGGTAATCTCCGTTGATCAAACATGACAATCCTCCTGGCAGATTATTTTCCTCAAGGATATCAGCGATGATTTTTTGACAGGCCACTGCGGACAATGGGGTCTTTTCCGAAGGCTTCCAGACACAAACATCACCACATACCCATGCAATGGCAGCGTTCCATGCCCAAACTGCAACGGGGAAATTGAATGCAGAGATGATGCCAACGACACCAATCGGATGCCATTGCTCGTACATTCGGTGTCCGGGCCTTTCACTATGCATGGTCAAACCATACAGCTGTCTGGAAAGTCCAACAGCGAAATCACAGATATCAATCATTTCCTGGACTTCTCCATATCCTTCCTGTAGAGATTTCCCCATTTCGTAAGACACCAATTGACCAAGAGGTTCCTTTAATTCTCTTAGGCGGTTGCCAAACTGACGGACCATCTCACCTCGTTTTGGTGCGGGAACCGTTCTCCATTCCAGGAACGCGGCATAAGACGCATTGATTACTTCGTGGTATTGATCGGGCCCAGTGGTTCCGACCTTACCAATTTCTTTTCCGTCTACCGGACTTACAGAAGTAATGGTGTTTTCACTTTCCAACCAGCGCGACCCGATGGCCGTTCCACTATTGGTTTCAGATAATCCCAGTTTATTGAGTGCTTCCTGTATCATGCCTTGTGATTGTCAAATTCGCAGCAAAACTATCAAAATGATAAGTAAGAATGCGTTGTGAGTAACTTGTCTTTTCACTTCCCGTGAAGAGATGATACTTTTCTAAATTTATCTTGCATTCGAAAAGGATTGACAGAGGAGCCACAGATACCAGAGAACACGCCAGTGCAAGAGCCTGCCGAAGTGCCTGGAACCAATCTTAAAGGTTCTTTCAGAAATTTCATTGGAACTTTCTGGGAGGTCTTCAAGAAGATCGTCAATATCCGAAAGGGTACCGATTACCATGGCACAACTGAGCAGATCAAGAAGGACATTGAGTTTCAGGGCCACAACCTGTGGATTCTTATATGCTCGATTTTCATTGCGTCAATTGGTCTTAATGTAGACTCTACGGCAGTGGTAATTGGCGCGATGCTTATCTCACCCTTGATGGGTCCTATAGTTGGTGCGGGGTATTCCCTGGCTGTTTATGATTGGGGCATTTTAACCAAGTCTGTAAAGAACCTGGCAATTGCGGCAGGGATCAGTATTCTGACTTCTGCCATTTACTTTCTTCTGACTCCACTAGGTGAGCCCCAACACGAATTGATTGCAAGAACGAATCCAACTACGCTCGATGTGTTCATTGCCATCTTCGGTGGTGTTGCAGGAGTTGTTGCCGGTTCAAGGAAGGAAAGAGGGAATGTAATTCCAGGTGTGGCTATCGCTACAGCACTTATGCCACCGCTTTGCACCGTGGGTTATGGGCTTGCCAAATGGGACATGCACTTTTTCCTTGGTGCACTGTATCTCTTCATGATCAACAGCATATTCATCGCGCTTTCAACATTCACATTTGTTCGCTTGTTGAAGTTTCCATTGCGGGATTTCGTCAATCCGGCTACAGAAAGAAAGACCAAAATCTACATCGGAATAGCATTGATCATATTCCTTGTGCCAAGTATTGTTGCACTCTACAAGTCTGTCCGTCAGAACATATTTGAAGCTGATGCGGAACTTTTTGTGAAAGAACAGTTCGAGGGCGAGATGATCTACAATAGCAACATTGTGTACGATACAGATTCCATTCCAACCATCGAATTGTTCCTTGCAGGAGAACCTTTAGAAGAAGCCAGATTGGTAACGATTAAAAAGGAGATGGTCAACTACGATCTGGATAAGACAGAACTCATTGTTCACCAACCGCAAGATCAATACGCGAAGTATGCGGAATTTGCCAGGGAAACCGGCCAACAAATGAAATCCGAATTGCTGGAAGACCTATTGAAGAACAGCATTACAAAGATCGAGGATAAGGACAGTACAATTGCAGAATTACAGTACAGAATACTTGAGCTGGAATCTGACTCTGTTCCGTTTTTCAGCGTGAACAATGAAGCACATGCGCTGTTCGAACCCATTGAGAAGCTATCCTATGCAAGTGCCTTGGAAATCAACGACAAGGGAACCTTAGATACCATACCAACATTTGTGGTTACATGGGATCCGAATACCTCCAGATCTGTTCGTAATAAGATCACGGAGCAAATGACTACCTGGTTAAGGCAACGGATTCACAACGAACACGTGCGCGTAATTACACCCTAGTGTAGCACTTCTGCCTGGGCAGCTGGCTCGTTGCTGTCTGGAATCGTGGTTAACTTCTTAACGATCTGTGCTGTAACTTCGGGCAAATGCTGCTTACAGATTTTGTTGATGTCGTTGGTCTGTGTTGAGAAATAGGTTTTTGCAGCTCCAGTATCTACAACCTTGCCTGTGTGATCAAGGATTGTGAAATGCACCTTAATTTCTCTTTTGTATGAGTTATCAGCCAGCTTGTAATACTGATTGTTGACCGCCTTTTTGATGTCCAACTCATTGATGAAAATGAACCGGGTACTCTTGTAGGATTTGTGCAGTGTACTTAGCAGGTTTTCGTTTATAACCTTGGTCTTCATGTATTTCTCTCGCGTGTCGCGTCCGGTGGTAACTTCTCCGTCTGTAACAGGGTCGTGTTCTTCAACAACCTCATCTGACTTCGTGGTTTTCTCTTGGATTTTGGATACAAGTCCTTTGAGCGGATTTTTGCTTTTTGTCTGCTCTTCCTTGGGAGGGGCCGGAACGGGTTCGTACTGATATCCAATGGAGGAATAGATGTAGCTTAATTCTTTTCGCGCTTCTTCCGCATTGTCGAATCGGTAAAAGCTGATGGGGTCATGCACTTTCTTCAGTGCCAGGTAAATATTCTGATCGAGCGCACTTCTGAACTTCGCATTGATCTCAGCAAAGTTCATGTTATTGGCTTTGTGCAACTCCTGGTCAATGTCTGACGAATACATTTTGTACTCGTAAGGAACCAACAGTATGTTTTTCTTGCTGATAACTATCGGAGAGGATTCCTCCTGAGCGAATCCGGTCACAGTTAGCAGAATGAAGAGCAGGCTAATCGTTCGCATATTTTCCCATTTTATGCAATAGTATGCGAATTCGGTGCCAGCACTGGCGTTACAGCAGCCAACTAATCAACAATGCAATGTAGATAAACAGGGCTATTGGGGCGAACAACCACGAACGATATCCATGCCGTTTGCGTAGACCATGAACACCAATAAGAAGATCATTCCAGCAATTTGGGCATACTCCATGAGCTTCTCATTCGGCTTCCTGCCAGTTAGCAATTCGTAAGAGAGGAACATCACGTGGCCCCCGTCTAGCGCAGGAATAGGCAAAAGGTTCATAAACGCCAGAATGATAGAAATGAAGGCAGTGGTTCTCCAAAACGACTCCCAATGCCACTCATATCCGAAGAGCTTGGTAATTGTTCCAAACCCTCCCAGCTGTTTAACACCAGCCTTAGAGAAAATGAACTTGAACTGAACGATATAAAACTGCAGTACTTCAACCGTTTCATTAAATCCCGCAGGAATCGCTTCAAGGAAGGAATACTCTTTCGTCTTGTATTCAAACAACTCATCCGTACCTACAGGGAACACCCCTATATTTCCCATGGTATCCAATTTAACGGGAACGTCCACTGGGGCGCCATCACGTATTACAGAAAGAGTAACCTCTTCGTCTTTATGCTTGGTGAGCTCCAATCTCAGGAACTGAAAATACTCCAACGATTGTCCATTGATACCAACGATGTGATCTCCTGCCTGAAGCTCCGAGGCATCAGCGCCAGAACCAGGTTTAATAGAATCTACTTTGAATGGGAACAATGGCATTAACGGCTGTCTGATACCATTGGCGACCATAGTATCACCGTAGCTTTCAGGGAAAGGGATATCTACTTTTTCTCCATTTCTAAGAACAGTGTAAGTGCCCACGTTGCCAGAGATCATGTCAATCGTGATCTTCCTGTAATCATGCATTTCTGGCACTGGTTTCCCATCAAGGGCAAGGAACTTGTCACCATTTTGGAAGCCCAGGTCGATCAGAGACGAATCACAATAAATGCCGTGCGTCATGCCATCCACCGGTAGGTAAGTTTTCCCCCAGGTGAACAGAACAGCAGAGTAGATCAAGAAAGCCAGAAAGGCATTAACAATGATGCCACCCAACATAATGATCAACCGCTGCCATGTGGGTTTACTTCTGAACTCCCATGGCTCTGGCTCCTTGGCCATCGCATCCTTATCCATAGACTCATCGATCATTCCTGCAATCTTAACGTAACCCCCAAATGGGAACCAGCCAAGCCCATAAACAGTATCTCCTTTCTTGAATTTGAATAGTGAGAACGGAAGAATATTGGGGAATGGGAAAAGAAAATCGAAGAAGAGATAAAACTTCTCTACCCGGGTCTTGAAAAGTCGAGCAGGGATAAAGTGCCCAAGCTCATGAAGCGCGATAAGTAGCGATAAGCTTAATAGCAGCTGTGATATCTGAATAAACAAGTCCATCCTTCAGGGAACGCGAATGTAATTAATCTTCGTCTGAAATGAGCATTGTTACCGCGTGTGAAACAACCTGCGGCTGGTTTAGTTCCGATTGATACGCGAATTACTCTTGATCTCATCAACCAAACTCTCCTTCGCCTGGCTATAAGTTTGAATGTTGATGTACTGCCCTTTACCCGCATCCGATATCTCCTTCATCGATTTAGCAGTCCACTTCTCATTCTTTACTCCTACAACAGAAATGGTGACACCTTTTTCTGCATTCTTTTCTACATCTCGCAGAATGTTCCCACTACTGCTGGAAACATTGAAGGCCCCATCTGTAGAAATGATGACTTGGTTATTGCCATCCTCTATCTTGTGTTTGTTAGCAACCTGATACGCTTTCTTTATGCCTTTCGCACCTGCGGTGTAACCACCTGCTTCCAAATCCTGAATGGCTTGAATAGCTTCTTGTTTTTGGTTTCCAGGCACACCGTCCAGCACAATTTCCGTTGTACTGGCGTAGGTTACCAAAGAGAATCTATCAATGTCTCGCAGCATATTCAGAAGCTCAATCATGGACGCTTTCAGCAAATCCAACCTTCCTTTCTGCTTCATTGAAACGGAGATGTCAATCAGGAAAACCACATTGTTGGGTGCAAACTCGTTCCGTGGCAGCGCTTCTTTCGGTAGCGTGTCCTCAGGAACCGGTTTTACTGAGTCTATCGGCTCAGGTACTACCGGAACTGTATCCGCGGCTGCAATTTCGTCTTCGGTCATGGGGTCTAGTTCCAACACCAATTGTGTGGCTTGTTTGTACAAGAAGAAATCCGATTCGTCACCCTTGAACCCGGACTTGGATGCAACAACGTAATACATCTCCTGCTTGTAAACATTCTTGGTGATGCCGTCACGGTTGGTGTTGTAGGTTTTGTAAACCAATCCATCCCAAATCACCTCCACTTTTGCATTTCTGATAGGAGCCTTGGTTTTCTTATTGATCACTTTAACCGTCCAGGGGAAATTGGTGCTTACCGGTTGCCGCTTAGTCCTGAAATCAGGGCACGCCCAGTCTTCTTTCTTGTCTTCATAAAGGGCGGTTCCCTCAAGGGTAAAAGTGATGGGCTCGTTATTGCTGCTTACCCAAACCGGAACATCCTTCTTGAATTTCCCCTTCTTCATGGGGGTGTATTTGATGCGTATGAAGGCGGTGCTATCAGGGAGCAATTTCTTCTTGCTATAAAGCACCTTTACCGCGTAAGGTTCATCAGCCCTCAAAAGGTAGATGGGTTTATCGCTGGCATTGCTTACCTCAAAATCAAACCAGGTCTGATCGCCCTTCTTGATCTCGCCAAAATCGTGGTAGCTGGTGCTGAATACGAACTGACCCTGCGCCAGAACACTGGAAAACAAAAGAGCTATGATGGTTAGGTAACGCATTGTAATTGCTAACGCAAAATCTGCTCCAAACTTATCAATTCAGGGCATGGCTACCCAAAGCATCAGCTATTTTCCTGTCATTGGCCAGTCTGGGCACCTTATTCTGACCACCCAGCTTGCCAATGCTATCCATGTAGGCATTGAATCCGGACTCCTTCATCTGCGTAATGCGGAGGGCCCCCAGCATATTGCCATCACGAAGGTCCTTGTAATAACTGTTTTGCTGCTGCAGACACTCATCCAGCAACTGTGCAACTTTGCCCATGTCTGTTGGTTGTTCGATGAATTCGATGAACCATTCATGGTAAGCAACCTCACCTTCTCTTGGGTTAACCTGAGGCGCAACATGAAATTCTTTTACCATGACTCCAGTCTGAGACGCGACCTGTTCTACGGCTCGTTCTACTTCTATGCCTATTACGTGTTCACCAAACGCTGAAGTGTAGTGCGCGATGCGACCTGACACCACCAATCGGTAGGGCTGATCGGAGACGAAGCGTATAGTATCTCCAATAAGATAACCCCACAATCCGGCCGTGGTAGAAAGAACGATGGCGTAGTCTACTCCCAGTTCTACATCCGTTAATTTCAACCGGGTGGGCCTTTCTTCATGAATCTCAGAAAGCGGGATGAATTCATAGAACATACCAGCTTCGAGGTTCAGAAGCAGTCCTTCACCACCTTGCTTGTCTTGGAAAGCAATAAATCCTTCCGATGCAGGATAGGTTTCAACCATAGGAAAGTCAGCACCTAACAGCTTATGAAAGGTCTCCTTGTATGGTTCATAATTAACACCACCGTGCACGATTAATTCAAGCGTAGGGTAAAGCGCTTTGATATGCTCTTTTCCGGATTTCTTCAAGAGTGCTTCCAGGTACATCTGAACCCAGGGCGGAATGCCACTGATCAGGCTCATTGGGGCATCAATAGTCTCCATAACTATGGCGTCTATCTTGGTTTCCCAATCCTCTATCATGTTGGTGGTCATAGTGGGCAGGCGGTTCCTTTGCAGATAACCAGGCACATGATGCGCAACAATACCAGAGAGCCGACCTATGGGTACTTTGCCAGAAGTATCGAGCTCGGGACTACCCTGTACGAAAATCATATTGCCGTTTACCACAGCAGTGTTTTCAGATTCTTCTATGTAGCATAGAATGGCATCACGGGCGGCTGCGATGTGATGACGAATGGATTGCTTCGAAATCGGGATATACTTTACACCACTTGTGGTTCCGGATGTTTTACACATGTATAAAGGAAGGCCCGGCCATGTTACATTGGCTTCCCCATCCAACACCCGATCGATGTATCCCCGAATTTCTTCATAACCGATGATGGGAACCCGTTGTTTGAAATCTTCATGGCTATGGATATTAGCGAAATCGTGATCCTTACCGAACGCAGTGTGTTGCGCTTTATGGATGAGGTACCTGAAAATCCGATCCTGAGCAACACCAGGTTTGCGGTGCACCTTTTCCAATCGTCTTCTGGTTCTACGTGCCAGGGGCAAACTCAGCAACGACTTCAGTCCCATTCGCTTCTTAAAATGTCATGTATTCTTCAGGATCAATGGCCAGACCCTTGTACCAAAGTTCAAAGTGAAGATGAGGCCCTGTGGTCAACTCACCGGAGTTGCCGATAATGGCAATTACCTCACCTGCCTTTACAAAATCACCCTGCTTCTTGAGCAAGACGGAATTGTGCTTGTAACAGGAAACCATGTTGTTGGCGTGCTGCACCTGGATAACATGTCCTGTTTCTGAAGACCATTCAGAGAACACAACGATACCGTCTAGTGTTGCCTTGATTGCTTCATTCTGCGGAGCTACAATATCCACTCCGAAATGATCTATTTCTGGATCAAAGCGGTTGGTTACGGTTCCTTTCAGTGGAGCAAAGAAGTGATAGGATTGTTTTCCTTCCGATTCTGCTTTAAGCGATTGAAAGGCGAGGTTGTATTTCTCTTCTGCTTCAACGAACGCGCGCAGGGCAGAATCTTCCTTCGATGCTTCAAATGAAAGGTTCGAATAATCGATGAGCGAATCCTTCACACCTTTGGGAACCTCTTTGATGGGTTTGTCATTGATAAGATTGACCATGTTTTTGATGAACAAATCCTTACGGTTCATCTGAACCTCCAGCGAATCAACCTTCAGGGAAACATCCATTAGCTCATCCCGAACATCCGAGGTGTCGTACTCTGCGATGAGTTGTTTTAGAGGGGTGAAAGCAATGACCAATGAAGCCAATACAGTGATCAACACGAATAAAAAACCGAACAAACCAACAATGTTCAGCGGGGTAAGCCGAATCGAGAACCTCTCTTCGAAAGATTCATCATGCATGATCACCAGTCTGAACCGGTTCTTCAGCTTTTTAAAGAAGCCTTTCTTATCCTTTTCGCTTTCCATCTTGCTGGTGTAAATATCAGAATATCCCATTTAACGGCCAGACCTGGGTTTTAATGCCTTCGATTCTGCCGAATGTGTGTAACTGAAATGCGTATTTTAGCCGGTTACAGTATAATAATCCGTGCGCGCCATAGTTAATGAAGCACGGTAATGCTATGCAAAGGTTTAAAAGAATAGGAGCACTGCTGGGGGCGGTAATCGTCTTATTCGCTTGTTCAACGGAAAAGAACAGGTGGCTGAACCGTACATATCATAAAACAACAACGCATTACAACTACTGGTTCAATGCGAACGAGGTGTTGAAATCAGGCGTGAAGAAGATTGAAGGCGCACACAAGGAAGATTACTCGGAGATCATCCCGCTATACGTGTATGGAAACAAAGCTGCTGCTCAAGCCTCCTTCACGGATATGGAAAAGGTGATCGAGAAAAGCTCAAATGCGATCCATATGCACTCTATGCGGATCAAGCGTAGAGAGCGCAATAAGTGGATTGATGACTGCTACATGCTGATTGGAAAAGCATACTTCTACAAGAAGGAGTACTATGATGCCAATGAGAGCTTCAAGTACGTATATGCGGCACACAAGAATGACCCTATGCATATCGATGGGCTTCTGTGGATGATCAGAAATCACATGGAGCAGGACGATATGACCAAGGCACGTGACCTACTCACTAAAATGGAGGATGAGGGAATGCCGGAAGAGTTGCGTGGCGATTTCTATGGTGTATATGCCGATTGGATGATTCGCAATAAAGATTACGAGGAAGCGATCAAAATGCTGAACAAAGCGATCAATCACACCAAGAGGAAAAAGGACCGCGAAAGGATGACGTATGTGCTGGCCCAACTCTATCACAGAGATAGGGACTATAAGAAGGCCACGCGCTACTATAGTGAGGTCATTAAAATGCGCCCGGAATTCGAAATGGAATTCAATGCACGTATTCATAGGGCACAGGCATACGATATTGCTTCGGGCACTGAAAAGGTGAAGAAGGAATTGAACAAAATGCTTCGTGACAAGAAGAATGCGGATTACAACGATCAGATTTATTACGCATTAGCCGAGTTGGCATTCAGGGAAGGTGAAGAAGAGAAAGGGATCACATTCCTTAGGAAATCTGCTGCGAGTAGTACGTCCAACGTGAAGCAAAAAACCAGATCGTACTTGCGTCTGGCCAAATACTACTACAACAAATCGGACTACCTCAATGCGCAAGTGTTTTACGACAGTACTGCATCGGTCATACCCAAAACCTATGAGTTTTACGATGATGTAATTGAGCGGAGTGAGTCCCTCAATGAGTTGGTAAAGCATTTGAACATCATCTCTGAAGAAGACAGCTTGCAATTGTTGGTGAGGGATCCAAAGAAAAGGAACAAGGTTATCAAAGACCTGATCGCCAAGGAGGAAGTAAGGCAAAAGGAGCTCGAAGCGCAAGAGGAGGAGAACGAGAACAATCCTCTGGACTACAATAACAACAATAATAACAACAACAATAACACGCCAACAGGTAAGTGGTACTTCTACAATGCAACCGCCATGAGTTTTGGTGTTTCCGACTTCAAAAGGATTTGGGGAAACCGCAACAACGAGGATGATTGGAGGCGAAGCAACAAGAACACTATTTCTGCCAGCGAGACTCCGGAGGATACTTTGATCAACAAGGATTCTCTGCTTTCTATAAAGCTTACTCCAGAGTATTACCTGGCAGGACTTCCTATGAGTGATACAGCGATGAGCGCCTCACATTCGCGAAGAATGAAAGCGATGTTCAAAGTGGGTGGCTTGTACAAAGAGAACTTTAGAGACTACCCGGAGTCTATTAGCGCTTTTGAGCTTCTATTGAAAGAATACGATACAACAAGTTATAAGCTTCCGGCTTACTATCAACTGTACAGACTCAATCTGGAAATACCGGATGATGATCGGGCGGAATACTATAGAAAGCTGGTAATAAACGGTTATCCGGAAAGTGAGTATGCACAAATCATTCTTGACCCCTCTCATGCCAAAACAACACGAGAGAACAGAAAGAGGGTAGAGAATTATTACCTGAGGATATATGAGCTTTATAAGTTGCGTAACTACGAGACCGTAATAACCCGTTGTGAGAAATCTAATGCCATTTTCCCGGAGAACCATCTTCAGGGTAAATACGATTTACTGCGGGCAATGTCCATTGGCTACCTCCGAACCAAGGAAGAATTTAAAACAGCATTGGAGGAAGTGGTTAAGCAGCACAAGGAAACTCCAGAAGCAAAGAGGGCACAGGAAGTGCTTGATATGCTGAATGCCTCAGGCCCCTCAATTGTTAAGTCACCATATAAGATGGACGTGGAGGCGATACATAAAGTGGTAGTGCTGATCCCAACAACTGACAAGTCGGTGAACAAGTACAAGATTGAGGTGTCCAATTTCAATGGGAAGAACTTTGGGTCTAAAGTGTTGAAGCTGGACGAGAAATTCCTGAATGCAGAGTACAGGCTTATCATGGTAGATAAGTTTGAAGGAAAACAGGCGGCCTTGAACTACCTGTCAGCATTCAAGGGCAACCTAAAAGAACTGATCACCTTGAATACCAAGAACTATCAATCGTTCGTTATTTCTGTTGAGAATTTTGGAGAATTCTACAGGACGAAGGATGTTGACGGCTATGTCAAGTTCTTCGAATCCAACTATACCGGAGATTAGCCAAACGGCTCATTTCTAGGCGTTTTGTATATTTGTGCCCCCAAAGGAATGTTTAAGAAAACGAATACTGCGATGGCGAAGAATCAGGAGAGTGTAGCATCCAATAACATTAATATCATCAGGTCTGGTACCACCATTACCGGTGATATTGAATGTAACGGAGAGATCAGGATAGACGGCAAGCTAAATGGTAACCTGCGTTGCCAGGGTAAGCTCGTTGTAGGAAGTAGTGGTTCTATCAGTGGAGAGGTTTCTTGCCGAAACGCTGACATTTCAGGTTCATTGGAAGCCAACATTGAAGTGAAGGAATTGTTGAGCCTTCGTTCTACAGCCAAACTTGTTGGGGATATCGTAACCAGTAAACTGGCTATTGAGCCAGGTGCTAGCTTCAGCGGTTCTTGCAACATGGGAGGTGTGGTTAAAGGAATAGACGCACCGAAGCAGGAAGAGCCTGCGCTGGCAGATTTTGCCTAGTTCCCCCCATAACTTTTACAGGTATTCTGGCATGGCCATTAAGATGGGCATCATCATTGGTGGTGGCATCTACGGTGGCAGAAAGTTGGACCAAATGTGGGAGTTTGAAATTCCCTGGATGACCATGATTTGTGCACTCCTTTCTGTAGGTTTGGCGATGTATTCGGTTATCAAAGACCTAAGCAGATAATATGAGAGTATTCACGATAAAATTGGTTTGTGCGGCATTGTTGTCGTTCGGACTTAGTGTTGGACTTTACTACAAGTTCAGCGATCATTTATTCGATCTCGCTGCCATAGGTGAGATCTTCTTTATGTTCGTGATTACTTACCTAAGTTATTCTCTGGTAGTGAAAGCTTCTACGAAGAACGATAGACAATTCGTTACCTATTTCATGGGGGCGTTTGGAGGGAAGTTTCTCTTCTCAATCGCGTTCCTTTCTCTTATGCTATATCTGAACAAGAATGATCGCCTGCCTTTGGCTTTTACGTTTGGTATTTCATACCTGCTTATGACCGTTGTCGAGGTCATCCAAATGGTCAAATTGGTACGCAATTCATCGACAGATTCTGCCAATTAAAATGCTCTTTATCAGTATTGGTAAAAAAAGGCATTTTCGATGCATCCAGTTTCACCTATTTACATACATTTGCCCCGACTTTCAGCACACGGAGTAAATAGGGAGATTTGAGGTCATTTAAAATGTTTAAAACTGCGCTGATTGTACTGTTTTCTCTAAGTACGCTCATCAGCTATTCTCAGGATCCAGAGCCACATGCCCAAGGCCATGCCGAGTATGAGGAAGAGTTCAACCCAGGCGACATGATTATGCATCACGTTTCTGATGCTCATGAAGTACATTTCTTCGGAGATGTGGCTTTGTATTTGCCGGTAATGCTCTTCGATGATGATGGCTTCCACATGTTCTCAAGCTCACACTTCTATCACAACGAGAAATCGGTGGAAGTAGATGGTCGCCACCAGCATTACTATGTATACGACAAGTATGTAATGTTCCACGAGAAAATCTACTTGCAGGGATATACAGGCTTGCTATACGACAAGAAGACCGGGGAGGTCCATAACACTGTTAGCAAGAAAGACATCAATGCCTCAAATGTAGGTCAGCAAGGAGAAGCAAAAGAGCTTGTTTGGGAAGAGAAGGGTGAGGAAAAGAAGCTAGAGTATTTCGAAGGTGAGGATTGGTACTTTGTTAATGGCACCGTCTACAACAAGAGTATGGAAGGATTGGTGCTGATGGGCAAAAATGCTGCTAACGTGGCTGTGTTCGACATCTCCGTCACGAAAAGTATTGTTGGGATGTTCCTGGCAATGATTATATGTGTGGTGCTGTTTGGCGGTGCGGCAAGGAAGTACAAGAAGAATCCAAAAAGTGCACCATCAGGCCTTCAATCATGGTTGGAACCTTTGATTGTATTTATTAGAGATGAAGTTGCGATTCCGTCAATGGGTGAAGGGAAGGCAGATAGGTATATGCCATTTCTTTTAACCACATTCTTCTTCATCTGGATTTGCAACCTATTGGGATTGATCCCATTCATTGGCGGCTTTAACGTTACCGGAACGCTTTCTATTACTATCGTAATGGCGATTGTGGTGTTCGTTATGACCACAATAAGTGGGAACAAGCATTACTGGGGACACATTTTTTGGCCTCCGGGTGTGCCACTCCCTATCAAGTTTATTCTTGTACCAATTGAGTTTTTACAGGTATTTATTAAGCCAGCGGTACTTATGATTCGTTTAACAGCGAACATCACTGCAGGTCACATTATCATGTTGGCGTTCGTCAGCTTGATCTTCATTTTCGCCAAGATGGGTGGAACTGGGGCAGGTATTGGAGTGGGTATTGGCTCAACGGCCTTTATGATCTTCATGTACTTTATAGAACTACTGGTAACCTTCCTTCAGGCGTATGTATTTACGCTTTTGGCAGCCCTGTACTTTGGTCAGGCTACTGAGGAGGCACACCACTAAAAGAGCAATTAATTAAATAAACCATAACTCATGGATTTGTTATCAATACTTCTAGACACAGGCACAGGTCTTGCAGGTATCGGAGCTGGTTGCGCTGCAATCGGAGCTGGTATTGGTGTGGGTCTGATTGGCGGTCACGCACTTGAGGCGATGGCACGTCAGCCTGAAATGGCTGGAGACCTAAGGGCGAACATGATTGTTGCAGCTGCACTTGTTGAAGGTGTTGCGCTATTCGCAGTAATCGTTTGTCTACTGGTTCTGTTTATTTAAAATTATTAGCCCGCGCGGTTGGCGCGGGCTTTTATAAAGACACATTATGTTATCACTTAGTTACGGAACAGTTATTTGGACAACCATTGCTTTCCTTGTGGTGCTTTTCATCCTGAGGAAGAAAGCGTGGGGTCCAATCCTGAAAACGTTGAATGAGCGTGACAAGTCTATCGAAGATGCACTTAAGCAGGCGGAAGCTGCTCGTGAAGAGATGGCTAACCTTCAGTCTGACAACGAGCGTATTCTCAATGAAGCAAGAGCGGAAAGAGATGCACTGTTGAAAGAGGCAAGAGAGACCAAGGAGAACATTATCTCCGAGGCAAAGAGCAAAGCGAAGGAAGAAGCAGGCAAGATCATCGAAGATGCAAGAGAGTCTATTCAAAATGAAAAGCTTGCGGCAATGACCGAGTTGAAAAACCAGGTGGCGCAGCTTTCAATTGATGTAGCCGAGAAGATTCTTCGAAGTGAATTGAGTGCCGAAGACAAACAGAAAGCGCTTATCGACAATGTAATCGAAGACGTTAATCTGAACTGATGAGAGAAGTACGGGTTTCATCCAGGTATGCCAAATCGATTCTTGATCTAGCGATCGAGAAGAACGTCCTTGAAGACGTTCATAAGGACATGGTCCTTATTGGCGATACATGCGATAACAACAAAGACCTGGTCTTGTTGTTGAAGAGCCCTATCATCAAGCCTGACAAGAAAGAAGCGATCCTTAGGGAAGTCTTCGGGAGTCAGGTTTCAGATATTACGATGACGTTTATCGACATCATTATCCGTAAGAAAAGAGAATACTTGTTGGAAGGTGTTGCTCAGTCATTTGAAGAGAAATACCGCACTTACAAGGACATCCTTACCGCAACAGTTACATCTGCTATTCCACTTCCATCTGACACCAAAGACAAGGTGATGAAGTTGGTTAAAGAAACGCATGATGGAGATTGCGAGCTGAAGGAATTGGTTGATCCAGATATCATCGGTGGTTTGATCATCACGATCGGTGACAAACAGATTGATGAGAGCATCAAAAGAAAGATCGCTGACCTGGACAAAGAGTTTAGTAGAAACGAATACATCAGAGAAATTTAAATCATAAGCAATGGCTGAAGTAAAACCAGCTGAAGTATCAGCAATCCTTAGGCAACAGCTTTCTGGTCACAAGACCGAAGCGGAGTTGGAAGAGATTGGTACCGTACTGCAAGTAGGTGATGGTATCGCAAGGATTTACGGACTGTCTAACGTACAGTCTGGTGAGCTGATCGAATTTGAAGATGGCCTGCAAGGCATCGTACTTAACCTTGAAGAAGACAACGTGGGTGCTGTACTTTTGGGTACATCCAGTAACATCAAGGAAGGTGACGTTGTTAAACGTACCAACCGCATCGCGTCTATCCGTGTAGGTGATGGTTTGTGTGGCCGTGTGGTTGACACACTGGGTAACCCCATCGATGGTAAAGGACCGATTGAAGGAGACACTTATGAGATGCCGCTTGAAAGAAAAGCACCGGGTGTAATCTACAGACAGCCAGTAAACGAACCACTTCAGACAGGTATCAAAGCGATCGATGCGATGATTCCAATTGGTAGAGGTCAGCGTGAGCTTGTAATTGGTGACCGTCAAACAGGTAAGACCGCAGTTTGTATTGATACGATCATCAACCAGAAAGAATTTTACGATAGAGGTGAGCCTGTATTCTGTATCTATGTTGCGACTGGACAGAAAGGTTCTACGGTAGCTGGTATCGTTAAGACGCTTGAAGAGAATGGAGCAATGGATTACACAGTGGTTGTTGCGGCCAACGCATCAGACCCTGCTCCAATGCAGTTCTATTCTCCATTTGCTGGTGCAGCTATCGGTGAGTATTTCAGAGATACTGGTCGTCCGGCACTGATCGTATATGATGACCTATCAAAGCAGGCGGTTGCTTACCGTGAGGTATCACTTCTCCTTAGAAGACCTCCGGGACGTGAAGCATACCCTGGGGATGTATTCTACCTTCACTCAAGATTGTTGGAGCGTGCGGCAAAAGTGATCGACTCTGATGAAATCGCTGCACAGATGAATGACCTTCCCGAGAGCCTCAAACCAATTGTGAAAGGTGGTGGATCGCTTACAGCACTTCCGATTATTGAAACACAGGCGGGTGATGTATCTGCGTACATCCCAACGAACGTGATTTCGATTACGGATGGACAGATTTTCCTTGAATCTAACCTGTTCAACTCTGGTGTACGTCCTGCGATTAACGTAGGTATTTCCGTATCACGTGTGGGTGGTTCGGCTCAGATCAAATCAATGAAGAAAGTAGCTGGTACGCTTAAACTGGATCAGGCACAGTACCGTGAACTGGAAGCATTTGCCAAGTTCGGTTCTGACCTTGATGCAGCTACAATGGCCATTCTTAACAAGGGTAAGAGAAACGTTGAGATCCTAAAGCAGGGTCAGTTTTCTCCGCTTACTGTTGAGAAGCAGGTAGCGATCATCTATCTGGGTGTGAATGGATTGTTGAAAGACGTACCAGAAGATAAGGTAAGGGAGTTCGAGAACGAATACCTGGATTACCTGGAAAGCAAGCATGCGAATGTACTGGCAGAGCTTAAGGAGGGTAAACTCTCTGATGAGATTACCGGCACTCTTGAAAGCGCTTGTACAGAACTTACTGCTAAATACAAGGCATAACCAGAAGTTAGCATTCAGCGATGGCGAATCTGAAGGAAATAAAGAACAGGATTACATCAGTATCAAGTACGATACAGATTACTTCTGCGATGAAAATGGTATCTGCTGCTAAGCTTAAGCGTGCGCAAGATGCTATTCTTCAAATGAGGCCTTACGCTGAAAAGATGACCAGTATTTTGTCAAACCTGAGCGCTGCTTCGGATGGAAATTCAAGTAGTCCATTCCTTGCGCAAAGGGAGGGCAACAAGGTTCTGTTAGTGCCTATAACTTCTAATAGAGGACTTTGTGGTGCATTTAACGCCAACGTTAACAAGCGGGTGAATGCTTTGATCCGTGAAGAGTATGCGGATGCTGACATCAGACCCATTGGCAAGAAAGCAAACGATTTCTTTGGGAAATCAGGGAAAGTCTCTACGTACGAAGGCTTTCAGAAAGACACCATTGAGGTGTTTGATGACCTGAACTATGACAATGTTTCTGCGATCGCGCTCGAGATCATGGAAGCGTTTGAAAATGGCACGTACGATAAAGTTGTATTGGTGTACAACCAGTTCAAGAATGCAGCGGTTCAAATTCTACAGACTGAGCAGTTCCTTCCTGTGGCTCCACCGCAGGAGGAAGTGAGTACAACAGATTACATCTTTGAGCCGGATCAGGAAGAAATCATGAATGGGGTGATCCCCAAATCGCTGAAAGTTCAGCTTTACAAAGCGATCCTGGATTCGGTTGCTTCAGAACACGGAGCACGTATGACAGCAATGCACAAGGCAACTGACAACGCCAACGAACTGAGAAGTGAACTTCGTTTGGAGTACAACAAAGCCCGTCAGGCTGCCATTACCGGAGAGATCCTTGAGATCGTTGCTGGAGCAGAGGCACTAGGCTAGCAATCGGCCGCTTATTCCTATTTTTACCGTAAAGGGTAATTGATTTGAGGATCTCAAAAAGCCAGTACGTTTGGCTGATAGCTTCCGTTGCGATTTTCTCGTTGACTTATTTGCTGGATAACGCAAGTACCCGCAGGGCGTACGATGCATACCTGGCGAAGGAGTTTCAAAGGGAGCTTCAGAAAGCACATCAGATGGCAGAACACGAATCTGTCCAACTGGTGCAATTGGCCGAGCAAAGCCGCGCCCTTCTATACACCGATAAGCAGCTTGAGAAGTACAGGGAACTAAGGGAAAGAGAGGGAATACTCTTCTACCTTATGAAAGACCGTAAACCAATCTTATGGTCTGGAAATGGCGTACCCAAGGTTCAGACTGTAGTGGATGAGATTACAGAGAACATGGTGGCCCGGCTTGGAAACGGGTGGTACGATGTGATGATCCTGGCGGAGGGAGATTACGAGCTTTATAGTTTTCATCTCATCAAGCGCCAGTATTTACGGGAAAACCGGTTCCTCTTCAACGGGTTTCATCCGAAGTATGGGGTAACCGATGAGTTCGATTTCGATCTGGAGAATGGGGAAGACTCACATCCAATCTACCTGGACGAAGAGACCCAACTGTTTTCTATCAAAAGGGTGTCCGAGGGCCACTACCAGGGATTATTAGCAACCGGCTTCACGATTTTCTACCTGCTTTCATTGCTGGGGATCATCATTACTGCTGGAGGCATTTTTGCTAAAGTGGTGGTTCGGAACCGAAGGCTCGGCATAACAGGTTTCCTCTGTACGATGATTGGCGTTCGTTTGCTCGTTCACATAGTCGGTGAAAGTATGATCATCAGAGAGGCCAGGCTATTTGACCCTATGCTATATGCCTCGTCAACGTTTATACCATCGCTGGGCGATCTTATGTTGTGGTGCCTGCTGGCGTTCTATATGGCTTATTTCTGGAACAGCGCCATTCGAAGAACAAAGCACAGAGAGGGTAATTACCTCGACATACTAGGGCGCGCGACCTTCCTGAGTGCGTTAGGTGTAGGGAGTACTTGGGTACTGCAAAGCGTAGTGTTGGATTCGCGCATTAATATTGATCTGAGCAAGATCTACGAACTGGATATCTACAGCTATTTCGCCATTTTCTCAGCCGCGTTGCTGTACCTCTCGTTCTTTCTTCTTGCCGACACATTGTTCTATACAGAGCGCAAGGAGAAATGGAAAACCCTTTTCAGTTCGCTGCTCATCTATGCAGGAATTCAGATCGTTGCATTCATTCTGGCGGGTTCAATCCTTGATCAGGATATGTTATACGGTATGTGGGTGTTCCCAGCGGTGTTACTTATTGTTCTTAGCAAAGGTTTTTACAAGGAATACAAGTTTTCTATCATACTCGCCTTGTTGGTTGTGTTCTCAAGCTATGGAGCCATTGTGCTGAAACAGTACACCAAAGAACATGAAGGAAAAGAACGGAAACTTATTGCCGACAAACTAGCAGAGCAGGATGATCCGGTTGCTGAGTACCTCTTTTCCAGTGTGGCGGAAAAGATGGCTGAGGATAGATTCTTGTTAGATTCCATTGGCAATTACTGGAATAGCAACCGGTCTATAGACGACTACATCTCGAAGAAATTCCTCACGGGATATTGGACTAAGTATGACGCTACAATCACTGCGTGCGCACCTACAGATTCGCTGGTCATTAACCCGCAGAACGCATTGATCGATTGCGAAGATTTCTTCCTGAAGCAAGTTGGCAAAAAGAAGTTAGAGACCGGGTTTTATGAAATGCTGGAGGATTATGGCAGGAAAAAATTTCTGGGGATATGCCAGATGAACATGCCGGATTCGGTTGCTCCGGTTAGTTTGTTCATAGAGTTTTACAGCAAAATATTTCCCCGTGGTGAAGGTTATCCGGAGTTGTTGTTAGACGATAAAGAACTCAACCAACTTATCAGACTGGATGGATATTCGTATGCTATTTATGATGGCCCACAACTCATCAGTAGTTCAGGTGATTATCATTACCCTTTGAACCGTAGAGGGTGGCTAGGCGCATCAGATACGCTGCTCGTTGAAAAGGAACACGACCATATCATATCAGGAGATCCGAAACAAATTTCTGTTGTGGTGTCCAGGGTTCACAACGGGTGGATTGAACACTTCGCTACTTTTTCATACCTCTTCACCATATACTGTCTTGTGCTGTTGTTTTCATCTGTGGTGCTTCCAAGATTCCCGATCAGGTACAAGTTGGCATTCTCTCAGTTTGACTCAAGGGTTCAGGCCTTCCTTGTATTGATGATTTTGTTCTCGTGTACACTCTTTGGCATAGGTTCAGTTTACTACTTAAAGCAGAACTACCTAGTTAAAAATGAGCGACTTCTGGCAGAAAAGGTGCGTTCAGTTTTAACAGAACTAGAGCATAAACTTGGAGGATCTGAAGACCTTACCAAAGAAGAGCGAGAAACCATCACCTATTACCTGGTGAAGTTCTCCAACGTGTTCTACACCGACATTAATCTGTACGACTTAAAAGGAAACATGATTGCCTCCTCCCGCGATGAAGTGTTTGACATAGGCTTGACCGGAAGACGAATGGACATTCATGCGTACAACGCGCTCAAGATTGAACAGAAAACAGAGTTCATTCACGAGGAGAAGGTAGGCGAACTTGGTTACCTCTCTGCCTATGTGCCCTTTGTGAACGAGGAAAATGAGTTACTCGCATACCTCAACCTACCCTACTTCGCCAGACAGAATGAACTGGAAAAAGAGATTTCATCCTTCCTTGTAGCCCTGATCAATATCTATGTGATGTTGTTCGTGCTGTCGATTCTGATCGCTGTAATCTTCTCGAATTACATTTCAAGGCCCATCAAACTTATTGGTCAAAGATTAAGTCAGGTGCAGTTCGGTAAGTCGAACGAACTGATCACCTGGACAGGTAATGATGAGATCGGAAGATTGGTAAATGAATACAATAGAATGGTCATCGAACTGTCTGAAAGTGCTGCAAAACTGGCGCAATCTGAGCGCGAATTGGCGTGGCGGGAGATGGCCAAGCAAGTGGCACACGAGATCAAGAATCCTTTGACACCAATGAAGCTGAGCATTCAGCTTCTTCAAAGGGCGTCAGATGATAAGGTGGAAGATTTGGACGAAAGAATTGACAGGACCTCGGAGACCTTGATCCATCAGATCGAAACGTTATCCAACATCGCTTCCGAATTTTCGGACTTTGCAAAAATGCCTGCTACGAAACAGGAGGAGGTGCATTTAACACCACTTGTGAATCAGGTAACCAACCTTTTCAAGGAATCGGATGACGATATCAGCATGACTGTTACCAATACGGCAGATAATGACCTGGTGTATGCGGACAAGGATCAGCTTATCAGGATATTCAACAACTTGATCAAAAATGCTTTTCAGGCCGTACCTGAGGGCCGTACTCCTCAGATTGCTGTAGACGTGAAGAACGAAGACGCTTTTGTTTTGATCACCGTAACCGATAATGGTAAGGGCATTGCTGAAGAGTTGCGTGATAGAATATTCCAGCCAAACTTCACGACCAAGTCGTCCGGAACCGGACTTGGACTTGCCATGGTGAGCAGCATGGTTGAGACAGCGAATGGCGAGATCTGGTTCGAAACAGAAATCGATCAGGGTACAAGCTTCTTCGTACGCCTTCCGCTCATGGACGATTAGGCAATTTTTGCATCTTTGTTACAAACCTTTTCCATGAGTTATCAGAACATTCTTGTAGAGCAGAACGAAGCGATTTTGGAGATCACAATTAATCGTCCAGATCAGCTAAATGCTTTGAACAGCGACACGATTCGAGAGCTTAATGAAGCGCTAAGCGCAGCCAATGGAGACCATTCTGTACGCGTAGTGATAATCACCGGTACAGGAGAGAAAGCATTCGTAGCCGGTGCTGATATCAAGGAGTTTTACAAATTCTCTGTTGATGAAGGAAAGAAGTTAAGTGCTCAGGGTCACGATCTTCTTTTCAACTTTGTTGAACGCATGGATAAGATCGTGATTGCTGCCATTAATGGGTATGCCCTTGGTGGAGGATTGGAATTAGCACTTTCTTCCCACATAAGAATTGCGTCTGATAATGCGTTACTAGGTCTGCCAGAGGTTACGTTAGGAGTTATTCCTGGATACGGAGGAACACAAAGATTGGCTCAACTGGTGGGCAAAGGCAAAGCCATGGAAATGATTTCAACTGGCGGAATGATAGGTGCTGAAGAGGCCAAACAATGGGGTTTGGTCAATCACGTTACTTCAACTGATGAGCTATTGGACACAGCGAGAAAGATGGCAGGCAAGATTGCGAGAAATAGTCCGGTAGCTATTGGTAGTGCAATCCGTTCTGTGAACGCTGGTTACGCCCATGGAGTTGATGGACTGGCAACGGAAATAGAGGAATTTGGTAAGTGCTTTGGCACAGAAGACTTCAAAGAAGGAACTGAAGCATTCGTGGAAAAAAGGAAACCAAGCTTCCCCGGGAAGTAGATAAGGATATTTGAACCCACTCAAGAAGTTATTCGGACAAACGGCCGTTTACGGTGCTACCAGCATCATTGGGCGACTTATCAATTTTCTTCTTACCCCCATTTACACCAGGGTTCTTGATACTTCAGACTTCGGGTCTTTCACCGAATGGTACGTTTACGTTTCTTTCCTGATCATATTTCTTACGCATGGAATGGAGACTGCGCTCTTCAAGTTCAGCAAGGACCATGATTCCAAGAACGTCTTCAATACCGGATTCCTTTCAGTACTAAGCCTGTCTTCGGGCTTCCTCGTAATTGCACTGTTATTCTCAACCCTGATTGCCGGATTGCTGGATTACGAGAACCATGTTGAATATGTGATATGGTTTGCGCTGATCATATTCCTTGATTCAATGGTTGCAGTTCCATTCGCAAGACTGCGCGAACAGAACAAGCCTGAACGCTATGCGCTCTTTAAGCTGATTGGGATCTTCGTTAATGTTGGACTGAACTTGTTCTTTATTCTTTACTGCCCACATGTAATAGAGAACTACACGGGTGGATTGAAGGACTTTGTTGAAAGTATCTACAGCCCAGATATTGGCGTTGGATACATATTCATTTCGAACCTGGTTTCCAGTGCATTGGTGTTCCTTTTGTTCCTGCCGGAACTTTTGAAACTACAGTGGAAGTTCAATAAGGAGCTTTGGAGAAAGATGATGCAGTACGCAATCCCACTAACCATTGCTGGGTTTGCCGGACAGATCAATGAGGTAGTTGACCGACTCTTCCTCAAGTTTACATTACCAGAGGAAATTGCAATGAGCGAGATGGGGATTTACAGTGCCTGCTATAAACTGGCACTCGCGCTGTACATATTCATACAGGCTTTCAGATTGGCCAGCGAACCCTTCTTCTTTTCACAGTTCAAAGAGCAGAACGCCCAGAAGATGTATGCGGTTACCATGAAGTTCTTCGTGATCTTTTCATGCGTAATTGCACTGATCATTCTACTGTACATGGATTGGGTACAGCATTTTATTGGAGCTGAATTCCGCATTGGTATTCACGTGGTGCCCATTCTGTTGATGTCGTACATCCTACTGGGCATCCTCTTCAATCTTTCAATTTGGTATAAGCTAACCGGCAAGACCAAACAGGGAGCATGGGTAGCAATAACTGGTGCAGTTGTAACCATTATCCTTAACGCCATACTTGTTCCAAAGTACAGCTATGTGGGTGCGGCCTGGGCAACACTAGGGTGTTATACTGTCACCGTGATCATATCCTTTATCATGGGACAAAAGGTTTATCCAGTGAGGTATCCTATACGTAAGATCGCGTTCTACCTGATCTCAGCTGCACTGTTGTACACTTTTGTGGATTGGTTGGATATGGACCCAGGAGGACTGAAAATGACACTTCATACAGTCCTGCTCATTGGATACCTTGGAATGGTCTACTTCCTTGAAAAGAAATCACTGAATCAATTACGAAAGATGCAGTCAGAGAGTTAGGGTGCGTTCCGGTGGTTGAGGTAATCGTATTGGGTAAGGGTGTAGTGTAGGGACTTTCCTTTCCTTTTGAGGTTGAAAACGACCTCCTTTCCAGGCGCGGCCTTTCCTGGGTTTTTCGGCTTTCTATCGGGAGGTGCAGATAGAAACGTGGTATGGATGCGAACCTTCCCTCTTCCTCCATCGTAGATCTCGTCTAGCCGAAGTTGAAAATGTGTTTGATCGGTACTGTCTATTTCGAATATCCTGTTACCTACTGTAACGGATTTCAATACAGTGTGCTCGTCCTTTTTTATTTCAAATATGTAGGCCGTGTTGGCATTACTGCCATAAGCTTCCTCTGCACCACCTACAACCGTAGCATGTACGCTATACAATACTTTGAACTCGCCTGGCTTCGCTTTCCTGCTTTCGTTTCCAGTTGGTGAAACAGTGCTGTACAATAATGTACATAAGCTTGCTATGATAAGGGAATACGACATTTCTAACACGCGATATAAAAGTAATACCAATACAGGCTAGCTCAGCTCCTGCATCTGAATAAGCTTATCGTAGATACCATTCTGACTGATCAGCTCAACGTGCGTACCCCGCTCCACAACTTTTCCTTGATCTAATACCAAGATGAGATCAGCATTCTTGATGGTCGATAACCTATGCGCTATAACCAGCGTTGTTCTGGTTTCCATCAGGTGATTCAAAGCTTCCTGAACCAGTGCTTCACTTTCAGTATCGAGTGCAGAGGTTGCTTCATCAAGGATAAGAATAGGTGGATTTTTCAGAATGGCACGTGCAATGCTGATGCGTTGTTTCTGGCCTCCTGACAACTTTGAGCCACCTTCGCCAATATTGGTTTGGTATCCGGCATCGAGGTCGGCTATGAACTCGTGGGCATTGGCAACTTTTGCAGCAGCAATCACATCATCCATGCTGGCGGTTTTGCTGCCAAACAAGATGTTCTCGTGGACAGTATCATTGAACAGAATAGACTGCTGAGACACGATTCCAAGGAGCCCTCTTAAGCTATCCAGGTGCATGTCGCGGACATCATGACCGTCTATCTTGATGGAACCGCCAGTTACATCATAAAATCGGGAAAGCAGATCAGCAGTGGTGGATTTCCCTCCTCCGGAAGGCCCAACCAATGCTACTGTTTGTCCCTTCTTAATGTCGAAAGACACGTCTGTCAACACTTCTGTTTCTTCGTATGCAAAGTGTACATTTTCAAAACTCACTTTGCCTTCGAAATCCTTAATCCTGGTAGCATTTTCCTTATTGATGATGGTTTCCTCAGAGTCAAGAATCTCATCTATCCTTTCCGCGGAAGCTGCTCCTTTGTTGGCATTATTGATGGCCGTAGAGAACGATTTAACCGGAGCTATGAGCCGGTAGAACAGAATGAGATACCCAATGAACTTTTCTCCTTCACCGCCCATTTCATCTCCTTCCAGCACCAGGGTTCCACCGAAGTACACCAGGCAAAGCATAACCGCCACGCCCATGAACTCGCTCAATGGAGAAGCCAGGTCTCTTTTACGAAAGGCACGGATCTGCAGCTTCGTGAAGTGTTCGTTTTGAATCTTGAATTTCGCAGTAACGCCCTTTTCTCCCGAAAACGCTTTGATGATGCGCATGCCGGTTAACGTTTCTTCAAATACGGATAACAAGTTGCCCAATGCTTGCTGTGCTTTTGAAGATGTTTTCTTCAGGCTTTTACCTATCTGCCCGATTACCAGACCCGCTACCGGAAGCAGAATGAAAGCGTATAAACTCAGCGTAGGACTGATGTAGATAAGTGAGCAAAGGAAAATGATAATGGCCGCAGGTTCACGGAACAAGATCTCCAATGAGCTAAGGATAGACCATTCTATTTCCTGTACATCGTTGGTAATTCTTGAGATCAGATCGCCCTTGCGCTGATCCGTATAATAAGACAAAGGCAGTCTCAAGGTCTTTCCATACACCTCATTACGAATATCTTTTATAACCCCATTGCGAATGACTGCAATGAAGAACATGCCAAGGTAGCGGCACAAATTCTTTAGAAGAAAAGCCACTCCAACAGACACGCATATCACCATTAATGTCTGTGGTTTTCCGTATGCTACGATATATTGATAGAGTTCGTAATTGAAGAGATTTTCGTAGTAATCAATTGAAAATGATTTAGTTGGCGCAGTTGGTACAACAATTTCATCCTGGAAAACGACTTTTAGAAAAGGAATGAATAGCAGTACTGAGAAGAGATCGAACAGTACCGAAAGCAGATTGAATACCACGTTAAGAACCGCGTAAATCTTATAGCTTTTTACGTACGCTAGTATCTTTACGAAATTCCTCATGTGTAGCAAAGATAGATTCCTGCACCGAAGTGAGGGGTTATAACAACAATATTCAGGTTATATTGTTCCCATATGCCAAGCATTCGTCAAAACAAGATTAGCAGGCTACTTCAACGTGAAATGGCCTTAGTGCTTCAGGAGCTAACACCCATGATTACCCCCGGGGCCATGGTAACGGTTACAACCGTTAGGGTTACAGCAGATTTCTCCATTGCACGTTATTACCTCAGCATTTTCAGTCCGAACGAGGACCCGAAAAAGATTCTGGAAAAGATCGAAGGCGGAGCACATCGGATCAAGTCTGAGTTGGCCTCGAGAATCAAGAACCAATTAAGAAAAATCCCCGAGGTAAGATTTTATCTCGATGATTCACTGGACTACGCTGAGCGCATTGATGACCTACTGAGTTAGTTTGAACCTACCCTTCTTCATAGCCGAGCGATATTTGTTCTCCAAGAGGAACAAGAACGTCATCAATATCCTTTCAAGTATTTCGGTATTTGCGGTGACGGTAGGAACAGCGGCCATCATTATAGTCATGACTGCTTTCAACGGCCTGGAGAATTTGGTGTCTTCGCTTTACGCTTCCTTTGACCCTGCTGTTAAAGTAGAACCAGCCAGAGGTAAGACTTTCAAGTTGGATCAAAAGATGATTTCCCGGATCCGTCAGCTTGAAAATGTGAGTGCGGTTGGCTACGGTTTGGAGGAAATTGCCCTGGTTAGGTATGGCGATTTGCAAACGGTTGCAACGGTGAAAGGGGTTAGTCCTGAGGTTCTTGCAATGAGTGGCATTGATTCGCTTATGTGTGAAGGAGAACTGGTGCTCGAGGGAGCGGGCAATCAATTTGCGGTTATGGGGTATGGCATTTCGTACCACCTGTCGTTCTTTGCCAATGGAATTCACAGTACACCCATGAGCGTTTATGTGCCCAGACCGGGCAGCATAAATTCACTGGATCCTGGCCAGTCGTTCCACAAGCAGAACATTACCCCGGTTGGGGTATTCTGTATCGGGCCGGATTTCGACAACAAATATGTACTTGTACCCTACACGTTCATGGAGAGCTTGCTGAAGAAAAAAGATGTAGCCTCTTCACTGGAAATACAGGTTGCGGATGGCGAGGATCCATTCGATGTGCGAGATGAAGTGAGTGAAATATTAGGAGATGCGTTTACTGTGAAGACCCGACAGGAACAGAATGAATTGATCTTCAAGACTAACCAAATGGAGAAATGGATCGTTTTCATGATCCTTTCGTTCATTCTGTTTATAGCTACGTTCAATACCATATCTAACATCACGATGCTCATCATTGATAAGCAAGATGATATCTGGATCCTGAAGAGTATGGGAGCCAACACCACGACCATTAGAAGGATATTTATGATCGAAGGGCTGTTGATCAACATGTTGGGTGGAGGGGCTGGCATGTTCATCGGGTTTATGCTTTGCCTGTTACAAATCGAAGTGGGCTTGTTGCCGATGGAGGGAGCAGTAGTAGAATATTACCCAATGAAGCTTGAAGTGATGGACTTCGTTTTGGCCGGACTGATTGTCTTGGTAACAGGATTCATCAGCTCCTGGTATCCGGTTCAAATATTAACCAGGAAAGAAGCACTTCCCGCCTGATAATGATAGGTTTGCAGTATGAATGTGAAGATCATCAATAAATCAAATCACGAGCTTCCGGCATACAAGACAGAACAGTCTGCTGGAATGGATCTCAGGGCATCAATTGAAGAACCTGTGACGCTCCAGCCGATGGAAAGAAAGGTGATAGGAACAGGGTTGTTCATTGAATTACCTGCGGGCTTCGAGGCCCAGGTGAGACCACGTAGTGGGTTCGCCTTAAAGCAGGGCGTAACGGTATTGAATACTCCTGGTACCATTGATGCAGATTACCGGGGGGAAATAGGGGTAATCCTGATCAATCTTTCAAACACGGTTGTGGAAATTGAAGATGGAGATCGCATTGCCCAATTGGTGGTTGCCAGGCACGAACAGGTGCAATGGCAACTTGTTGAAGAACTTGTAGAATCAGAAAGAGGTGCTGGCGGATTTGGAAGTACGGGTACAAACTAGATTGATATGAAACTCATCATCCCAATGGCTGGTAGAGGCAGCCGACTAAGACCACATACATTAACTACACCGAAGCCATTGATTCCTGTGGCGGGTGTACCTATAGTTGAAAGACTGGCCAGAGATATCGCTGCTGCTTGTGATGAGCAATTGGAAGAGATTGCTTTTATCATCGGTGATTTCGGTGAGCAGGTAGAAAAGGATCTGTTGGAGGTGGCGGCACATCTTGGTGCCACAGGAAAAATCTTCTATCAGGAAGAAGCGTTGGGTACGGCCCATGCCATTATGTGTGCCAAGGATTGCCTTGATGGCAAAACAATTGTAGCCTTTGCCGATACACTTTTCAGGGCTGATTTCAAGATTGATTCTGAAAAAGACGGGGTAATATGGGTACAGAAAGTAGAGGACCCTTCAGCCTTTGGAGTAGTGCAGCTTGCAGACGATGGACACATCGTTGAATTTGTGGAAAAACCGGATACATTCATCTCAGATTTAGCCATCATTGGTATTTACTATTTCAAAGATGGCAACTGGTTGAAGGAAGAGTTACAGCATCTGCTTGACAATGACATCAAGGAGAAGGGAGAGTACCAGCTCACCAACGGCCTGGAGAACATGAAGCAGAAAGGAGCCAAGTTCTATCCTGGTGAAGTGTTGGAATGGATGGATTGTGGAAACAAGGATGCTACTGTGTTTACCAATCAGAGAGTGCTTGAACACACCAAAGATCAGGACCTGGTAGATGGTTCCGTTCAACTGGTAAATGCATCCATCATACAGCCTTGCTTTGTAGATAAAGATGTGAAGTTGGAAAATACAGTGATAGGACCTTACGTTTCTATAGGCGTTGGGTCTACCATCACAAATTCGCGAATAGCGAACACTATCATCCAATCTAACGTTACAATAGATGGAGTGAATGTGACCAACACGATGATTGGAGCTCACGCGAAGATCAACCAACAACCAGAAGAATGGAGCGTTGGTGATTATACAGAAATGAAGAATTGAGGAGACTCATTTACATATTGATACTTGGAACAGCTTTCGTTGGATGTAAAACCCAACAAACGGCCACACATACCAAGAAGGTTAAGAAGGAGTTTTCCAAGTCCTTCAACGAAGCCTATTTCTCGAAGCTGTTCATCGATGGATGTAACCAGAAGATTCTTGGAAATTTCCAGCAATCGGTTAACCTCTTTAAACAGTGCATTCAGGAAAATGGTGATGAAGCTGCACCCTACTACGAGATAGGAGACATACTATTTCAAGCAGGTCAATACCCTGAAGCTTCGACTTATGCCAAAGAAGCAGTAGACAGAAGCCCTTCCAATTTCTGGTATGGGATGCTGTATGGACAAGCACTGGTGAAGTCTGGAAAACCGAAGGATGCCATTGCGGTCTACGAAAAGCTGATCATAGCCCATCCCCAACATCAGGATCTCTACTATGATTTGGCCAACCTTTATAAAGCCTCAAGGGATTGGACCGGTATGATCAAGGCGTTGAACCGCCTGGAAGAACGCATTGGGGTCACTGAGGAAATCTCAATCGAAAAGCAACGAGCGTACGTTCGCTTGAATGATGTAGACAAAGCAGCAGCAGAGATCAATAAGCTCATTGAGGCTTTCCCAAAAAACACGCGGTACCTAAGTGTGCTGGCGGACCTTTATTCAACCAATAACAGGGATAAGGAAGCTATGGAGGTGTTTGAGAGAATCCTCAAACAAGACCCCAATGATCCCTTCGTGCACTTATCACTTGCAGATTATTACAAGGCTAAGGGTGAGAATGAGAAATCATACGATCATCTGACTAAAGCATTCAGAAATGAGAACCTGGAGGTAGATGCCAAGATGCAGATTCTCCTTTCCTATTATCAGATCACTGAGGTTTTTCCCGAACTCAAAGGGCAAGCTATTGAACTTGCTGACGTGTTGGTTGAGGTACACCCTGAAAGTGCAAAAGGGCACACCATCAGAGGCGATTTCCTCCTTCGCGATAACAAGAAAAAGGAAGCTTGTACCGCATTCCAAAAAGCGGTGGCATTGGATAAAAGCAGGTTTCCAATATGGAGCCAGTTGATCTTACTGGAATCAGAATTGAACTATCGTGATTCTTTGAAAGTGCATAGCGCCCAGGCCATGGAATTGTTCCCTAACCAGCCACTTCCTTATCTGATGAACGGAATGGCGTGTTTGGACTTGAAGGATTACGAAACAGGCCTGAAGAGCCTTAAAGCAGGCAGTGGGTTGGTAGTAGACAATCGTGCTTTGGATAGCGAGTTTAACCGCGCGTTGGCTGAAACGTACCACGCATTGGAAAAACATGTGGAATCAGACTACCACTTCGATCAATGTCTGAAGCTGGATCCCGATAACGAACTCGTACTTAACAATTATGCCTATTTCTTGTCTGTAAGGGGCGAAAAGCTGGATAAAGCAGAGTCTATGTCTGCTCGATCGCTTAAATTGCGCCCTAATCAGAGTACTTACCTCGACACCTACGGTTGGATCAAATACCAGCAAGGTGAATACGAAAAAGCACTGGAGTATTTGCAGAAGGCTTTGGAATTAGGAGGTGATAAGAGCGGTGAAGTGATGGAACATGTTGGCGACACTTATTTCAAGCTAGGTCAAAAAGACAAAGCATTGGAGTACTGGAACAAAGCCAAGGAATTAGGAGGGAGCTCGAAAAGTCTCGCTGAGAAAATTGCAAGAAAAGGGCTTGTTGAATAAGGTTGTTTCTTTAATCGTAATTGCCGCGGTTTCATTGGTAATTACTTCCTGTAGAAAACAAAAAGAAGTGGTTTCAGCCAAAAAACCACCTAAGATGAATTGCAATTCATTAAACGAGGCTGCCCTTGCCGCAAACTACGTTCAGAAGACGGTATCTCTTAAATCTTCTATGACTTATACCAGTGGAGGAAAGTCCAATTCCTTCAATGCAAACCTGCGTGTTAAAAGAGATAGTGCTATTTGGGGACTGTTCAAAGCGAAGGGGGTTCCGGTTGAAGGGCTAAGGGTCTTGTTAACAAAGGACTCTGTAAAAGTCATAGACAGAATCAACAAAGTATACTACACTGGTGACTATAATTACGTCAAGCGGAAATTCAACGTAGACCTCACGTTCGATATGATACAGAATCTGCTTGTAGGTAATTACCTCGGAATTAACGAGGAGAAGATCAACTGCGATGCAATCCCAGGAGGCTATTTCGTGAGCGAACTCAAGAAACGGGTTTTCTATAAAGGCTCAGAAAAAGACAAGCTTGATGAAAAGGCTGTTGGGTACGTAATCCTTCCTAAAACGTTCAGACTAGGGCAATTAACCTACATTGATCCCGTTAATTCTCAGAAGCTCGATGTGCATTTCACCGAGTTCAAGGATGCGGGAGGTCAGATTCCATCCAATGTGAATGCAAGCATATTGGCAGGGAAAGACAGCTCGGAATTTAAAGTGGTCTACAAGAAAATTACCTACGGTAAGGACCTTTCAATGCCTTTTAGAATTCCAGAGAACTTTGAGCACGCCTCGAATTAATATCACCCTAGTACTTCTGTTGCTCCTCGCAGGGGCCGCTTTTGGTCAATCCAAGAAAGACCTGGAGAAGAAAAAATCCAAGCTCAAGAAGGAGATCACTTATACCAATAAACTGCTGAACAAAACCAGGCAAAAGAAAAATGCCACCCTTACAGAATTGGTTCAGCTCAACAGGAAGATAGAATCCCGACAGGCGCTCGTAGGTACCATACGCTCAGAGGTTGGATTACTGGAAAAAGATATTGAAGCGGAAAAGCAAAAAATCGTTGAACTCGAGAACGAACTCAAGAAATTGAAATCGGATTACGCCCGTATGATTTATACGGCATACAAGAACAGGAGCGGTTACAACAAGCTTATGTTCGTTTTTACAGCCGAAGATTTCAATCAGGCCTATCTCAGGATGAAGTACCTCCAGCAGTATGCAGACTCAAGGAAGAAACAAGCCGACCTTATTGAAGAAACCAGGCTATCTATTACCCAAGGAATACAGGCCTTGGAAGGAAAGATTGGAACGAAAAAGGAGTTGATCGGAGAGCAGGAGAAGGAGCAAGGCAAATTAAGCGAAGAGAAGAAAGAACAGGAGGTTGTAGTTTCCAAGCTTCAACAGCAGGAAGACAAGCTTCGGGCAGATATCCGCAAGAAGCAAAAGGCCAGACAGAAACTGCAGACGGCTATCAACAAGATTATTGCAGAGGAGATCAGATTGGCCAACGCCAAGAAGAATACCACTAAGACGAAGAAGGGATTTCCTTTAACCCCAGAAGCAATGAAACTTTCTAAATCCTTCGCTTCTAACAAGGGCAGATTGCCATGGCCCGTTTCTCAAGGGGTGATTACAGGTAAATTTGGAAAGCATGCACATCCCGTGCTTAGAGATGTTATCCTGGACAGCAAGGGAGTTGATATTTCTACCAGTGCCAATTCATATGCGCGTGCGGTTTTTGATGGTGAGGTCAGTCGCGTTGTAATCATTCCTGGTGAAGGAAAGGCGGTGTTCGTTCGCCACGGTGAGTACCTCTCCGTTTATACCTATATGTCTGATGTTATGGTACAGAAAGGGGATAAGGTGAGCACGAAGGACAACATAGGCAAGTTGGTATCCTCAGACAAATCAAAGGCAACAGTGCATCTGGAGATATGGAAAGGAACGGTTGCGCTAAATCCAGAGTATTGGCTATACCGCCACTAAGACCTCAATAAACTTTCTACCACCTTAGGAAAATGTGCGTGTTCCAGTTCGTGAATCCTGCTGGCCAATGTATCAATGCTATCGTTAGGTAATACTTCACAAGTGGCCTGAAAGAGGATCTCGCCATTGTCGTATACCTCATCTACTAAATGAATGGTGATTCCTGACTTCACTTCACTATTCTCAAGAACGGCTTGATGCACATGGTGTCCGTACATTCCCTTTCCACCATATTTAGGCAACAATGAAGGGTGAATATTCACGATCTTATTTCTGAATGACGAGATCAACTCATCCGGGATTTTAAGAAGAAAGCCCGCAAGTACAATAAGATCGGGATTGCTGGATTGAAGGTTAGCAGTGATTTCATCAAATCCCGTTTTGTTGAACACCGTGGTAGGAACACCAAAGTTGGCAGCACGGCTCAACACACCTGCACCTTCCTTGTTGGAATATACATGAGAGACAGCCACCTCAGGATCATCTGCAAAGTGCTTCATAATCTGTTCAGCATTCGTGCCACTTCCTGAAGCGAAGATTACAATGTGTTTGGGTTGGCTCAACTTTCTATCTTTATGAAGCAAAGAAAAACAATGGAGAAGTTTATTCCACTAGAATTTGAGAAAAGAACGGAAGAGGACCAGTCTTCCAGGGTGAAGGAAATGTTTGAGCTTTTGAACTCGCGGAGGTCCATTCGTGAATTCACGGATAGACCGGTGGACGAAGAGGTGATCTACGATATCATCCGTACAGCGTCTACTGCGCCTTCCGGTGCGAATAAACAACCCTGGACTTTTTGCCTTGTCTCTAATCCCGAGATCAAATCCAAGATCAGGGAAGCGGCAGAAAAGGAAGAGTATGTAAACTACAATGGAAGAATGTCTGACCGTTGGTTAGAAGATCTAGAGCCATTTGGCACAGACTGGAAGAAACCATTTCTTGAAACAGCCCCATATCTGATCGTTGTTTTCAAAAGAGCCTACGAAATGATTGATGATGAGAAAAGAAACAACTACTACGTAAATGAGTCAGTTGGTCTTGCATGCGGGATGCTTATTGCGGCAATTCACAACGCTGGACTGTGTTGTTTGACGCATACGCCATCTCCTATGAATTTCTTAACCAGTGTGTTGGAGCGTCCGGAAAACGAAAGACCATTTTTGTTGATTCCTGTCGGCTATCCGGCAGATGACGCGAAAGTCCCGAATATCAAGAGAAAGGAGCTGGATGACATCCTTGTGAGATACCCGTAAAATTTTGCATTTACGGTGATTATTTTTTTATTTGCAGCACCTAATTTTTAAATAAAAAGACATGGCAGATGTTACCGAACGAGTGAAGGCTATTATAGTTGATAAACTCGGAGTAGATGAGAATGAAGTAACACCTGAAGCTAGCTTCACGAATGATTTGGGAGCGGACTCTTTGGACACTGTAGAATTGATTATGGAGTTCGAGAAAGAGTTCAACATCGCTATTCCAGACGATCAGGCGGAGAAAATTGCTACGGTAGGAGAAGCAATTAAGTACATCGAAGAAAACGCGGGTTAATTACCCGTTTCCTATTACGGTCTTATGACTCTTAAGAGAGTAGTAGTAACTGGACTGGGTGCTATTACACCTCTGGGCAACACCCTACAAGATTATTGGGATAATCTGTTGGGCGGTGTAAGTGGTGCGGTACCTATTTCCAAGTTTGATGCTTCCAAGTTCAAGACGCAATTTGCGTGTGAGGTCAAAGGTTTTGACCCATTGGAAGTAATGGATAGAAAAGAGGCGAGAAAGATGGACCTCTTTTCTCAATATGCTATTGCCTCAACTGAACAGGCCGTTCTTGATTCAGGCATAAAAGATTCGTTCGACCCAGATAGGGTTGGCGTTATCTGGGGATCTGGGATTGGCGGAATCAAAACTTTCCAGGAAGAAGCAGATAACTTCATTACTGGAGATGGAACCCCAAGATTCAACCCCTTCTTTATACCCAAGATGATTGCTGATATAGCCAGTGGCTTGATCAGTATGCGTCATGGATTCAGAGGACCAAACTTTACAGCTGTTTCAGCATGTGCATCTTCAACCAATGCGCTAATTGATTCCTTCAATTATATCCGGTTGGGAATGGCAGACGCTATCATAACTGGTGGCTCTGAGGCAGCAGTTACGGAGATGGGCGTTGGCGGTTTCAATGGATTACATGCACTTTCTACCAGAAATGACGATTACAAAACGGCCTCTCGCCCATTTGATAAAGACCGGGATGGTTTCGTGTTGGGTGAAGGATCCGGTGCAATTGTTCTTGAAGAATACGAGCACGCGGTTGCCAGAGGCGCGAAGATATACGCTGAGATCGTTGGTGGCGGAATGAGTGCAGATGCGCATCACATTACGGCTCCTCATCCGGAAGGATTGGGTGCCATTAACGTAATGAGAAATGCGTTGAAGGATGCAGGAATATCTCCTGAAGAGATTGACTACATTAATGTGCATGGTACCTCAACACCGTTGGGTGATATAGCTGAAACCAAGGCGATCAAGGAAGTATTTGGTGAGCACGCGTACAACCTCAACATCAGTTCTTCAAAATCGATGACAGGTCATTTACTTGGCGCTGCAGGAGCTATTGAAGCACTTGCATGTATCATGGCGGTTGTTAATGACAAAATTCCACCAACAATCAACCACTTTACGGATGATCCGGAGTTGGACGATAAATTGGATTTCACCTTTAACACGGCTCAGGAGAAGCCAGTTAGAGCTGCGCTTAGCAACACATTCGGTTTCGGTGGTCACAACGCGTCTATCATTGTTAAAAAGCACGATTAATCTTGCCTGTGTTCGGTTCACGATCAGGCGCAGATAAAGAATTCCGAAAACAGCTTAAACACGTATTGGGTTTCAAACCAGGAAACCTTGAATTCTATATACGTGCGTTCACCCATAAATCAGCTTCCCAGGAAATCAAGGAGGGATTTCGCGACAGTAACGAGCGACTGGAATTTCTGGGAGATGCCATTTTGGATTCCATCGTTGCCAACTACTTTTTCCAGCGATTCCCCTTTGAAGAGGAGGGCTTTCTCACACAGGTAAAAGCAAAAATGGTGAATCGAGGACACCTGAATAAACTCGCCATGCAATTGGGCATGAACCACCTGCTGCGCGCAAATATCCAGGGAGATTCAAAGACAATTTATGGCGATGCATTCGAGGCGCTCATTGGAGCTATATATCTGGACAAGGGGTTTAAGGCAACAGAACAATTTGTTATCCGAAAAGTGATCAATCCGCTGGTTGATGTTGAAGAATTGATTACTACGGAAACGAACTTTAAAAGTCTGGTACTTGAATACTGCCAGAAGAACAAGCTCAGCATTGGGTACCATCTGAAGCAAATGGGTAGTGACCAACCGTATTACGAGGCTACCATAATGATCAATAATAAGCCGTATACCACGGGCAAGGGTAAGTCGAAGAAACGTGCGGAACAATATGCCGCAAAACATTATTACGAACAACATCTTCAGGAAAGGTCGAATTAACACACGTTCCGTATCTTAGAAACGTGGCAAAATTCGTTCTGCAGCTGGATGATGATTTTGAATTTGAACTGTTCGGAATCAGCTGTCATTCAAAGAATTACAAGCTTTGCTGGGAAATTAATTCTACACTACGCATTGGTCTGGAAAGAACCAACGATCTGCAATTGCCTTTTCAAACAGAGGACGTTTCATTTCACTCAATGTTCGAGTTTGTGGATGAGGAGAACCATGTAGAGTATTACGTGCTGGAGAATCTGGGTAGCGAGTCTTACCTTGCGCCCGAAATGAAAGAAGCAGATTTCTTTCTGATGGTGAAAGGCGCTTATGCGCAATTGGATAATGACATTCGGGCCGACCTTATGAAGATTGGTAATGTACTGGCCAGCTTCAAGGTGGACCCGGAGAAACTTAAATCAAAACAGAATTTCCTGTTTTAGTACATGAAGAAAAAAACCAAAATAGTAGCAACCATTGGCCCTGCTTCCTCTTCTCGGGAAGTGCTTTTACAACTTATGCAGGAGGGAGTCAATGTGTGTAGGATCAATTTCTCTCACGGTTCACATGAGGAACATAAGGAGATCATTGAAACGGTTCGGGATATTAACAAAACAGAAGGGTTCAATACAGCTATCCTGGGAGATCTGCAAGGGCCAAAGATTCGTATTGGTGAAGTGGAGAACGATATGATCGAGCTTGCTACCGAAAGTGAGGTGGAAATCATTACAGGCAATGGAGCGGAAACCGGAAACTCCAAAGTGCTGTACATCAATTATGAGAATTTCCCGAAGGATGTGAAGGTTGGTGAACGCATACTATTGGATGATGGAAAGTTCGAACTGGAGGCGATTGCTACCGATAACGATCAGCGCGTTACGGCCAAAGTATTGCATGGCGGTTCACTGAGTTCCAAGAAAGGCGTTAACCTTCCCAATACCAGGCTGTCAACCCCAAGTCTTACGGAGAAGGATCGGGAAGATCTTGAGTTTGCATTGGAGAATGATCTTGATTGGATTGGCCTGTCGTTCGTAAGGACGGGTAAAGATGTAGCAGAGTTGAAAAAGATCATTGGGCAAAGCGGCAAACATGCCAAGGTTGTAGCCAAGATTGAGAAACCAGAAGCCATTCAGGACATCGAGAACATTGTTACAGAAGCAGATGCACTGATGGTAGCCAGAGGAGATCTTGGTGTGGAAGTTCCAATGCAGGATGTTCCCCTTATCCAAAAAGAACTGGTGAACAAAGCGCTTGGGGCAGGCATTCCGGTGATCATTGCAACCCAGATGATGGAGAGTATGATAGACAACATCAGTCCAACAAGAGCAGAAGTAAATGATGTTGCGAACGCAGTACTTGATGGCGCGGATGCCGTTATGCTGAGCGGTGAAACCAGTGTTGGAAATCATCCGATAAAGGTGATTCAGGCAGTAAACGATATTGTTGTGAAGATGGAAACCTTTGACGGAATCTATCACAGGGAAGTACCTCCTGGAGAAGAGCTGGATGATGCGCGATTTATTACGGATTCAATCTGTTACCAATCCTGTAGGTTGGCCGATCGGACGAAGGCCAGCGCGATCATCACCATGACTTTTTCCGGATACACGGCTTTTAAAATATCATCTTACCGCCCGGATTCGGGCATTTATGTCTTCACTGGGAATCCAAAAATCCTGAATCAATTGAGTCTGGTATGGGGCGTTCATTGTTTTTATTACGATAAATTCGTGAGTACCGACCATACGATCTCAGACATCAAGTTCTTATTGAAGAAAGACGGATTTCTGAAGGAAGGTGATCTGGCGATCAATATTGCGAGCATGCCTATCACAGATAAGGGTATGACCAATATGATGAAACTGAGTTACGTGGATTAAAGATTTGATTATGAGTGTGAATACGGAATTACTGAAACTGATTTGTGAAACCCCCGGAGCACCTGGGTATGAAAAACCTATCCGGGACATTGTCCTAAAGGAAATTGAAGGCTTGGTGGATGAAGTGAAGATTGACAACATGGGCAATGTTTCTGCCATCCGTAAAGGGAAGGGAGATAAGAAGGTGATGATAGGTGCGCACATGGATGAGATTGGATTTATCGTAAAACACATTGACGATAAGGGATTCATTCACTTTCATACGTTGGGTGGATTTGACCCAAAAACGCTTACAGCACAGCGTGTAATCATTCACGGTAAGGAGCCTGTGATTGGGGTGATGGGAAGCAAGCCCATCCACTTGATGAAACCGGAAGAGCGTGGCAAGAGCATGGAGATCACAGACTATTTCATCGACTGCGGTATGCCCAAGGAAGAGGTTGAAAAGTTGATCAGTGTTGGTAACCCAATTACCAGAGAACGCGAGCTCATTGAGATGGGTGATTGCGTGAATTGCAAGAGCCTCGACAACCGCGTTTCTGTGTTCATCCTTATTGAGGCGTTGAGAGAGTTAAAAGACCAGGAACTTCCTTACGATGTTTATGGTGTATTCACCGTTCAGGAGGAAGTAGGTATAAGGGGAGCGAATGTTTCTTCACTTGAGATCCAACCAGATTTCGGCTTCGGTCTGGATACTACAATTGCATTTGACGTTCCTGGATCTAAGCCACAGGAACAAGTTACTGCCTTGGGTGAAGGCACAGGCATCAAGATTATGGATTCCTCTACCATTTGCGATTACCGTATGATCGACTACCTAAAGCAGCAGGCTGATGCCAACAAGATCAAATGGCAACCTGAGGTACTTACCGGAGGAGGAACTGATACCGCAGGTATTCAAAGAATGTCTGCAGGAGGAGCCATCTCCGGAGCAATCTCAATCCCAACACGACATATTCATCAAGTAATTGAAATGTGTCACAAGGATGATATCAGAGGTAGCATTGAACTGTTAAAAGCAGCGGTTGCCAATCTGGATTCCTACGACTGGGAAGGAGGGCTGTAAGCAGCATGTTAAGGATAGTATTGGCCTCGGTGATAGCTACCGTAGTAGCAGTTGTTGTTACTTGGGCATACTACAACTACATCGTTTGGTACTCCATGGATTTTGCCCTGTAATGAGTTTGCCAGTTGCTCAAAAACGCATATTGAAAAGGGTGCAACTGGACAAATCGAAGTGGTGGTTGAGTATTGTGATACTGGAACCCCTGCTGTTCTTTTACGCTGTTGTTTTTACACCGCCCGACCTTGTTTCTACAGTGTTTCTTTTCTCCCTTTGTCAGCTGGTGGTTGCGCTTAACGCAGTCCTGTTACGAACAAATCTGAGAAAACTTGAAGGGGCCTAAAGGCCATGGAACTGCTCCAGAAAGCGCTTATCATTCTGGTAGAATAGGCGGATATCCTGGATGCCGTATTTGAGCATAGCGATGCGCTCTATACCCATACCGAAAGCGTAACCAGTGTACTTCTTGGAGTCTATTTTGCAGTTTTCCAGAACATTGACATCTACCATGCCGCAACCCAGGATTTCCATCCACGCCTTTTTACCTCCCTTCTTCCATGCGATATCCATTTCTGCAGAAGGTTCAGTAAACGGAAAGAAAGAAGGACGAAATCTTACCTCTATGTCGTTGCCAAGCATTTCCTTCACGAAGTAGTAAAGGGTTTGTTTCAGGTCGGCAAAACTCACACCCTCATCAATATACAAGCCTTCTACCTGATGAAACACAGGAGAGTGTGTACTATCATTATCGTGTCTGTAAACACGACCTGGGGAAATGGTTCTGATTGGGGGCTGATTGTTTTCCATTACCCTTACCTGAACAGAAGAAGTATGTGTACGTAGAGCCATTGGCTCACCGTCAATACTTGGAACAAAGAATGTATCCTGCATATCTCTGGCAGGGTGCTCTGGTGGGAAGTTCAAGGCTGTAAAGTTGTGCCAGTCATCTTCTATTTCAGGGCCATCAGAAACCTCAAACCCTATTCTTGAGAAGATGTCTACAATCTCGTTTCTAACGATGGTGAGTGGGTGCCTGCTGCCTTTGAATTGCTTGGTGCCCGGAAGTGTGAAATCGATATTCCTCTCACCAGTATTGCTACCACCACCGATACCTGATTTTAGCCCATCGTACTTTTCCTGTGCCTTAACCTTCAATTGATTTAGCGCCTGACCAACTTCCTTCTTTTGGTCGTTAGGCACATCTTTGAAATCGTTGAACAGGTCCTTGATCACATTCTTGGATCCAAGCATGCGAATACGGAATTGCTCCAGTTCGTCTACACTTTGTGTATCGAACGATTCAATTTCTGCCAGCAGGCTGTCAATCTTTTCCTTCATCATTACTCTTCAATAACGGTCATCTTCATTTTGATATCCGTCAATGGACGGTTAGCACCGTCACACTTCGCTGCAGCAATTTTATCAATCACTTCAAGTCCTTCAACGATTTGCCCAAAAACAGTGTACGTTCCATCAAGATGAGGCGTTCCGCCAACCGTTTTATATGTATTGATAGCCTTCTGTGAATACTTATATGGTTTGCACTCCGGAAACTGTTTAGCCACCAGCGCATCAATTAAAGCCAATACGCTGTCGTAGGCCATCCTATCTTGCGCATTCATTGCATTCATGATGCCCACACCAAGATGTGCGTTCTCTGGCATGGCAATACACTTTTGTCGAAAACCATTTTTGATCTGCTCAGTTACATTTTGCTCCATGTTGGCCATTTCAGTTGGCTGGTAAGGCTTCCCCATTACGATATAAAACTGGCTTCCGGAGGAAGCGCGCATAGGGTTAACATCATCTCCTTGCCTTGCTGCAGCCAAGGCACCTTTTTGATGAAACAGCGTATCCACGAATTCCGCATCAACAGTATATCCGGGGCCTCCATTCCCAAGCGCAACACCTGCCGCAGCATCCTTTGAATCTGGGTCACCGCCCTGGATCATGAACTCGTTGATCACTCTGTGAAACAACAGATTGTCATAAAAACCCTCGTTTACAAGCTTCAGGAAATTGGCTTTGTGCTTGGGTGTGGCATCGTACAGAACGGCTTTCATATTCCCGAAAGAAGTCTCGATCAAGACCTTCTGAACCTTGGGCTTATTGGCTTCTTCATTGTTCGAATTATCGCTGCAAGAACTGCCTGAAACCAGCACTAGCGCTACGCAAACCACACTTAGAGAGAGACTTATATTTTTAAGGAAATCCAATTATCTCGGGTTTTTATGTGTATATTTGATATTCGCTCGGACTGCGAAAACACGAAGATAATGAAAACGGTATTTAACTCTGTGGTAGTAGTAATGGTCGTTTCAATGGCTGTTGCTGCGTTTAGTTCTTGTAAGAAAGAAGTTCCACCAAGATTGGTGATTACAGTTACTGATACGATCAATCAAACACTGTCTGGCGCTGAGGTATGGGTATACCATGGCAATCCAAACGGAACTGGTAGTGGTATCCATAATGACGATCACTACTCTGTGAAGAAGACCACAGAAAGTAACGGTACTGCTTCGTTCGATATTCCAAACTCTGCGGTGCTTGATGTCATCGTTACTGCACCTTTGTCTACTCCAAACCCACCATTCCCTCCAATAGTGGATACGCTATCTGGAAAGAAAGTGGTGAAAGTAGAGCTGAAATGGCAAAGGAGTAAGGAAAACGTAGTTAACGAAACGGTTATCTGCGACTAACCCCCCGATTGATGTTAAACAAGCTTCTAACAACCGTATGTGTTGTGGGCTTTTTTGTGGCCGTAACCGTACCCTTTCAAGGGTGCAAAAAGGATGTGCCGCCTACGTTGATACTTACCGTTACGGATACTGCAGATGTGGCTATGCCTAGTGCTGAGGTACGTGTGTGGTATGGAGCGGATGCAACGAATGGTGTTACGAATGACGATAATTACGATCAACGCGGGTTCACTGATTCTGAGGGGAAAGTAACATTCAGTTTCCCTTATTCGGCCATTCTGGATATCAACGCGTTTGCAGTAAAGACAACACCTAACCCACCGTTCCCGGACATCGTTGATACCCTTTGGGGAAGCACAGCGGTGAAGGTGCATACCAAGCGCCAGCGTTCCAAGGAGAACATCGTTGAAGAAACCGTTGAGGTTTATTAATCTATTTGGTCAGAATGGCCAGCATATCGCCATGATGCGATAAAGTCGGATCAAGAAAATCTACCCTGGTGAATCCCAGTTGTTTAGCGAATGTGGTCAGGTTCTCTTCATTCCAAAGCTGGTAATGTTCGTAGGCCTTGATTGATCCCCATTTTTCCTTTAGCTCTTTGGCCTCAGGACTTTCGGTATTGGGAGTCTGAAGGAAGAACACCCCACCGGGCATTAACATTCTGAAGATATCAGTGAACTCACGCTTTGGCTCACGCAAGTGCTCAACAAGATCAAATGCTGTGATCATAGAGAACATGTTGTCACCCAATTTGGCGCTTACGTTCCTGAAATCCTCGGTGAAGATGTTGCCGGCATATTCCTTATACTTCCTTTTGAACTGCATTGTCATTTCAGGAATCAACTCAACACCCCACGGTTCAAACCCGTTTTGAACAGCGGCTTCAAGCAAGAAACACTTGTTGCAACCTAGGTCCATGATCCTCTTTTCAAGATCGGGCCTCATAAAGGGCATTGCTTTTTTGAGCTTCATGTCGAAGTCGGCCACCCGTTCAGTGTATCCTTTAAGCTGCTCAAGAGATCGGAAAGGACCAGTTAACTTCCTCCTGATGGACTTCATTTTACTGCCTTCATATGCCGTGTAGATTTCCTGCTCGGTAGGCATCTCCTTAAGGTAGACGAGGCTGCACGAGTCGCATTGCACGTACTCGTACTTCTCCCAATAACAGTAGTGTGACGCTTTGTCACCGCAAATGAAACAGCTTTTCATACCTAAGCCCGAATGTACATATTGAAAGTCAATAGGTACATATACTTAGTTTGAAGGTTGGAAGTATTCTACAATTGCATTACGTATCAACTTCTCTTGCTCCGGGCCATTAAGTGAGGGAAGTTTCTTTAGTCGTTCCCAGTGTGGCCATCCATCATCATCACGTCCTTTGTATTCGTAATAGCCAAATGGTGTAAGGATGGTACACACCCCTATATGAATAACATCTAGCTTCTGGTCTTTAGAAAGCCGCGTGTAGTTTTTTCCTAATTCCTGCAGACCTATCAGATAAAGAATGCCTTGTTCATCCAAAGGATCTCCAATCTGCTCTTCCAGTCGTCTGAGAAGTTCAGTCCATCTCACATCCACGTTTTCAAAAGCATCCATGTTGACAAAATAGTTACTTCGGTGAGATTACCGAGGAACGTGTGCTTTAACTTCCACTCATGAACTTCATTGATGTTCTATTGTTGATTCCATTTTGCTGGGGGGCGTATAAGGGTTTCAAAAAAGGACTCATCATTGAGCTATGCGGGTTCCTTGCACTGGCTTTAGGAGTTTGGGGGGCGTACAAATTTGCCCCTGTAGCGTCTAAACTTATCCTGTCTATCTCGCACGCTTCAGATCAGGTTGCGAATCTTATAGGGTTTGGTTTGGTGTTTCTGTTGATTGTGGTGATTGTTTATTTCGGAGGGAAACAACTGGAGAAAGTAGTCAAGGCGGTAAAGCTATCCGTGATCAATAAGATTGCTGGTGCAGCGTTTGGTGGTTTGAAGCTGATCATGATAGCAGGCATCCTGCTATTCATTCTTGACCGGGTGGATCAGCGAATCCAAATCATCAGGTCAGAAGTAAAGGAAGGTTCTTTACTCTACGAACCAGTTGTTGAGCTTCAGGGTAAGATGTTTATCGAGCTCATGAAGGGCATGGAGGAACAAAAAAGCCCCTCCGAAACGGAAGGGCTTTAATGGTAAGCGAAGTTTATTCTTATTTAACGATAAGCTTCTCAAGTGTGGTCTGATTGTCAATGTCAATCTTGATGAAGTAGTAACCGGCCGCCAGATTTCTGGTGTCGATCATAACTTTTTGCTGACCAGCATTTGATTTCGCATTGTATACCTTCTGAATGATGTTACCCTGAGCACCAACGATGTTGATGTTTACCATTGCATCTTTGGTAAGGTTATAAGAGAATGTGGCCTGATCCTCAGCAGGATTAGGATATACACTCAACTCATTTGCTACATCAAATTCGGTTACCGAAGCAATTACCTTCAACTGAGTAGTTACCCAAGAAGACTGTGCACCGTTAAGATCTGAGCTTGCGAATGACAGCAGCGGGTACTTCGCGTCAACACCTGGCATTGTAAAGCCTGGCTCGTAATAATCCCAACGATCGTTAATGAAAGTAAATGTTCCAAGAATACCTGCATTCGCAAATGTAGAATCGTGCGTATGCACTCTTAGCACATTTGGAATACCAGCCATGAAAGGCATGTTCAGCGTACCATATCCATCACCAGTGATAGTAGCTGCACCAGAGAACGGGTATGTTCCCAGGGTTGAGTGAAGTGTTCCGGAGAACGCATCTGTACTACTTGTAAGATATGTGAACGGATACGTCATAAGCTCAGCTGGGTCTGTGTCCATGTCCATTACTACAGAACCAAGACCAGCGATGTTGATACTGTATCCATACAACAATATGTTTGTTGCTGATGGCAGCACGTACGCATCACCACCTTTGAAGGTAGGAGGATCTTGTGCAACCGTAGAATTCCCAATGCCGGGATTCGAATAATCAGGCATGGTTGATGCATCACGGTAAGGAACTCCGTAATCATCAGAGGATGTATATCCACCCATGTCACCATAGTTCCATGTTACACCAGCACCACCAGCAGTTTGAACGTAAGCTGAGTCACACTGCTTTAGGAAGATCGAATCTCCAATTGCTGGGTTAACCGAGCCAGCACTAAGGGTAGGCTGTGCTGCCACAAATCCCGCACACGCAAGTGCAGTAATAGCAAGTAAAAGTTTTCTCATAGCGTCTAAAATTAGAGGATACCAAATTTAGCAATAATAATGCTGCTAATTCCTCCAATCCGGAATCACTATTTGACGATCAACTTTCTAAGCGTTTTCTGTTGATTTACAGACACTTGTATGAAGTAGTATCCTGACGCGAGGCCATTCGTGGGAATCTCGAACTTGGCAGCGCCTGCATTTCTCTTGCCGTTATATACTTCCCTTATCACCTGCCCTTGCGCACCAACAATGTTCAGTCCTACGTCCGCATCCTGTGTAAGATTGAACGTGAAATTGGTTCTGTCTTCGGCAGGATTGGGATATACGTTCAAATCAGTTGCCATAGTAAACTCAGTTACTGAAGCAATTACTTTTAGCTGAGTAGTGACCCAGGATGATGTGGCACCATTCAAATTAGAGGTGTGAAAAGACAAAAGAGGGTAAGTCGCATCCACTCCAGGCATCGTGAACCCTGGCTCATAGTAATCCCATGAGTCGTTTATGAATGTGAACGTACCCAAAGGAGGGCCTGCGTTTAAAAAAGTAGAATCATGCGCATGCACTCTAAGCACGTTTGGAATCCCGGACATGAAGGGCATGGTAAGTGTTCCGTACGCATCGCCCGATACAGTAACCGCACCTGTGAACGGGTACGTTCCGAGTCCAGAATGCGCTGTTCCCGCGTATGCATCGGTAATGTTTGACAAATACGTGAAGGGGTAATTCATGATTTCCGCGGGATCACTATCCATGTCAAGGACAATAGCACCCAAACCAGCAACGGTAATGGTAGAACCGTACATAAGAATGTTTGATGCTGAAGGAAGCGTATAGATTACGCCTCCATTATAAAGCGGAGGCACTTCAGCTACAGTGGAGTTTCCGATACCGGGCTTGCTGTAATCGGGCATGGTAGATGCGTCTCGATATTTAATCCAATAGTCAAGGGTATCATTGGGAGGTTGTACCTCGATGTAACCTGTCATATTGCTGTAGTTCCACGTTTGGTTGGCGCCATTGGGCCCCTGTACATATGCTGAGTCAATGGCTTTGACAAAAATGGAATCGTTAATGGCCGGATTTACACTACCGGAAGTAAGTGATGGTTGCGCGAACAATGCTAAACTGGCTACGGCCAGAAAGGCGCTTATACATAGCTTTTTCATGGGCGAAGAGGTTATTTACAAGAAAGTTACCGATAAGTCACAGACAACAGACGTGTCTAACGATAATCGGTCTTAAGGAACTCACTGTATGGCATTAGGTTAGCCATGACCTGGATCTGCAAATAGACCTTATGGAACTCATCGTCATTCTCAAGTCTGTTAAGTGTCTTTAGTCGAAATGCATCAAATAGTCGCAGGGCCATTCGCTGTTCCTCATTAAGCAATTCCGATCTATTGAACTCAAGCTCCTTGAGATCATTAATGGTAATGATGTGTACGTCTTGATCTGGCGTTTGAAGCACACCTTTGATCTTCTCCAAGTAATTCAAACCAGTGGTCTATTCAAGTTCAAATTACGGGAACCAAGGGTCGCGGGTTCCGGTAAACCCTAAAAACAAACTAACAGTTTGCTGTTGAAAGTGTTAATAAGTCTCGAACTCGAAATCGAGACCGATGGCGGTTTGAAATTTCTCGCCTAACTGAATGATGTCCTCGTCATCCTCCTCACATTTCCAAAGCACCTTAATGGTCTTTCCTCCTTCCATGAACGATTTGAGGGCTTTGATTACCTGCGCAATCATGATCTGAGAACTTGTGCTGATATAGTAGAGATCAAACTCAAAAGTCATGTCCGTTGGAAGTGCCGATTGGTTTTGTTTGAACCAGTCCAATACCGGCTCGTAAATCGAGGCACTGTTCTCCGGAAACGACTTGCCAGCAATTCGAAACACTTCAGCATCTGTGTCCAGAAGAATCTCTGGGCTGTCGTTGGTTGCTTCGCTTTTATAAACGCTCATATCCTCAGTAAGAAATCTCAAGATTTAGCATGATCCTATCATTGTCTAAATCTTCAGTGTTAAAGTTAATATTTCCTTCAGATTTCAAAACCAACGTCATCAGACCCAATCCTGCCTTGTGACCTTTCAATTCTGCACGATTAAGTTTCTTCTCGTACATCTTATTCAGTTTTTTCTTATCCAACTGTGAAATCTCTTCAAGGGTTTGCCTCACATTGGCAGAAGACTCAGTATTGATCAGATTGGAGGAATGGATAAAGAACTTTTCACCAATTCTACCGATGAGGAAGAAAGAGAGATGGAAACCATCTTCGTTCTTCGCTGAGTGAAACAATATATTCTGTAGAAGCTCAATGGCCGTATAGCTGATGTTCCTGACAAGACTAAGTGGTTCCCCAAGTGCTTCCAATTGACGCTCAATAGAGTTTGTAGCCGTAATGATGACATTTTGATTGATTGTGCCCACATAAGAGAGAATAACCCTGGCTTCGGAGTTGTCGGAGTATTTCTTTTTCAACTCTTCGTACCGGGTCAATATGAAGTCTTCTATCTCTCGCTCGTAAACTTCCATCAGGCACCTTGATATTTGAACGCAATCATCAACACATCATCGATCTGAGGTTCTTCACCTTGCCATTCATCAAAGAAGATAGAAATCTTCTCCTCTTGTTGTGATAGTGGTACCTCCGCCAATTCTTCAATGAGTTTTTTAACTCCAGACAATTTAAGTTTTTTTCCAGTCTGCTCTCCAAACTGATCTGGAAAACCATCGGTGAACATATAAACGGTATCGCCAGGTTTGAGCTCTACATCTACAGTTTCGAAAACCTTCTCATCTCCAATCGCACTTCCTCCAATTGAGTCGGAGCTTCCCTTGATTTGCTTTAACCCATCTTCACCCATTATAATCAAAGGACGCACAGCGCCACTGAACTGCATTTCACCAGTAAGCAGGTTCAGGCTGCACAAGGCCGCGTCAAGCCCATCGTGGGTAGTGGCCGTGGTATCCTGTTGAAGCGTTGAACGCACACTCGAGTCTACCAGTTCCAAGAACCTGCCTGGATCGGTTTCTTTCCTCTGCGTTGCAATATCCTTGAAGATTGTGGAACTAATCATCGACATAAATCCACCGGGAACACCATGTCCTGTACAATCAGCGCACGCAATTACGAAATGATGGTCGATAAGCTGGTACCAATAAAAATCGCCACTCACGATATCCCGAGGCCGGTAAAAAATGAAAGATTCGGGAAGTGCTGTTTTCAGGGCTGAGTCTCCCGGGAGGATGGCTTGTTGAATCCTAAGGGCGTAGTTGATACTATCGGTGATGTCTTTGTTCTTGCGCTCAAGTTCTTCCTTCTGATCAACCACTTCCTTTGTTCTGGCATCAAGCTGATTCTCAAGATATAGTTGTAGTGCCCGCTGGTTCTTTTCACGCACTCTCACAATCAGAACAATGATTCCTATTAATGCAATAGACACAAGAATAATGAACCATAACTTCTTCCAAAATGGTGCGTCAACTGTGATACGGACCAATGCCGTGGGTTCTGAGCAGGCACCGCTGTTGTTACACGCTTTAACGTAGAACGTGTACTCCCCATCCTCAATCCGGGGATATGTAACATCTGTCCTTTCATTCGGCTCAGACCAATCCAGATCGTGGCCTTCCAGATACACCTGATACACCACACCTTCAGGATCTTTAAGACTGATCCCGATGTAATCGAATACGAATTTGTACGCATCGTAATCCAGTTCAATGGTCTTGGTAAAATCTACTTCCTCCTCACCGATTTTCAATGAAAGCAGGTTCATCAGAGGGGGTGTGGCATTCTGACTGTACTTTGTTGGATCAAACCTAACTACTCCCTTGGTGGTGCCAATCCAGATATTGTCTTTCCCATCCCGGTATGTACCATTACTTGTACAGTCACCATCAATCCCGTTGCGTGGTCCAAATAGTTCGAAGGTCCCGCTACCGGTAAAATATCTACTTACACCTCCTCGGTGACCAACCCAAACGTCTCCCTGGTTACCTGCGATGATACTGTAGCAATAGTTGTTTTGTAAACCATCGTTTACGGTAAACTGCTCAACACTATCTGCTCCAACTTTAAAGATCCCATGACCGTAAGTGGCTACCCAGATGGTGCCATCATCCGAGAAGTCAATGGCATTGATATCCATAAGTTGGTTGAAATCAGCTAATTCCTCATATACAATGTCATCCCGTTTTATGTTGATCAACTGATTGCCGTGTGTTCCTGCCCAGATTGACCCGCTCCTTTCTTTGGCAATAGCGTGTATGTTGTTATGTACCATTCCAGAACTGGTATCGAATAGCTTGATCTCCATGCTTTCCTGATCGATCCGGTACAATCCACCTTGCGTAGCTGCCCATATATACCTCCCATCAAATACGGTAAGATTGATAGCCAGTGAAAGCGCATCTTCCGATAACTCAAATTGCGTGAACTTCTCATTGGCGATGTCCATGACCCACAACCCCGAATTTTCAGTTGCTAGCCACAAACGACCCAACAGGTCTTGAGAAATACCATTTACACGGTCAGCCACAAATCCATTTTCCTGATTGTAGAATTTCCACCTCTCTTCCAAACCAGGATCTAAACGTGCCAGCCCGTTGTTCACACCAAACCACTTGATCTCATCCTTGAAGAATATAGACCAGGTTGCATTGCTAAACTGGGTGTTGTTGTGGCTATAGAACGTGAAAAATTCGTCCATCAAAACGGCTAAACCTTCGCCCACGGTACCTACCCATAAATTGCCCTCACGGTCATCGAAACTCACTGTGGTATAGTCGAATAGACCATTCGCTTTCGAGTATCGCAGCGTACCATTAACCGAGCCTTCTTCGGTTACTACAACCCGCTCCAGACCGGCATAAGTTGAGAGCCATAAAACGCGATCTTTCGTAATCCTTGCATGGCGAACACCAGAGTACACGGTTAACTCATGCAGGTTAGACTGCGACACCAATTCCCCGCCTTCATCAGCTAAGTGATATGTGCCCTGTTCCTTTGTGGAAACGAACACCTCTTTGCCTGTGCCGGTTGCAACCCATGCAATGTCGTATTCCGGAATTTCTTTAAACCGCTGAGGTCTTCCAGGGAGTTTGGATTTTGCGTCAATAGGCCATTGCACTAGCCCATTGCTTGTACCTATTAGCAGATCACCATTGGGGGCGGTATTGATACAGTTGAAAATGATATCCTCATCAGCAAATTGAACCGGCAAGATGTCCATGTCTTTGTTGATCCTGATTACGAAGCCATTTTGTGACGCAGCCCACACGTTGCCCAAAGAATCTCTTGTAAACCCAACAATCGCACTGGGAGCAGCAGAGTCAGGGAGGAGTACGAAGGGCTTGTTGTCTTGTAAAACGGAAAGTCCACCTTGATTATGGCCAACAAAAATGCTGTTCTTGTAATTGTAGACGAACGCGCAGAAATCCTCCGCCAGTCCTTGTGTAGTGGTGTAACTTCTCATATTTACACCATCTAGTCTGGCCAAACCCGCACCAGTGGCTACCCACAAGAAACCATTATCATCCTGCGCGATATCATTAATAAAATTCTGAGGAAGTCCTTCCTTGGTAGTATACCATTTAAACCGGTAGTTCTGGCTGAAACTATTACCCGTAGCGGCAATCAGCAATAATGTCACCAGAATTTTACCTACCCTCATCAAGCTTTTTAATTGAACGGTTAGCGATCAACGCGAACTACAAGGTAAAATAATTTCCGAATGGCTCTATTTGTGGGCATTTACGGGAGTTTTTACCACGTTCATCCGAGCAACTGGGTTTTTGGTCGATAAACGCATAACCGAACGCTGAAATAGTCGTAAATTCCATCCTTGCCCCTACGGGGCAATTTTTTACTGGCATGACCAGCTACGAACGAATTATTAACCTATTCTCCTTCCGCGGACTGCTTCTGACAGTTGCGATTGTTTGGTCTTTGGGCAAGATACAAGCGCAGGCCCCAACATGGCAATGGGCAGAAGAGCAGCAATCGAATAGTCAAAACGAGGCGCATGATGTGGTTGTTGACACAGCAACCCATCACCAGTATGTGGTTGGAATGTTTGAAGGGGTGCTGGCTGCTGAATTTCCGATCGGGGTGAATAACACACCCGACATGTCTGCGCCTTTTGGTAATCGCGATGGCTGGGTTGCGAAGTACGATGTGAATGGCAACGCGGTTTGGGCGTTCAAGATCGGATCATCGGGCTCTACTGTTGAAGTCAATGCAGTCGAGATTGACGTTTCAGGTAACATTTACATCACGGGATATTTCAATGGAACCAATGTCAACTTCGCTGGTGTTACAACCTCACTGAATATTCAAAAGACTACTGCGGGTGGAGATGATATTTTCATCGCCAAGTATGATCCCAACGGTAACCTTCAATGGGTGATTCAAGGTGGTAGCACGTTAGACGATGTGGCCGAGGGGATAGCTGTAAACAGCACTAAGGTCTTTGTAACAGGAAGGTATGACGGGTTGTTTTCAATAACCGATGCCTTCTCAACAGTTGTTGTTCTACCAAACCATGTGGATTTTGATGATGTTTTTGTTGTGGCCGTTGGCCAGAATGGTGCTGTAAGTTGGCAACGATCTGCTGCGGGTTCAACGGCAGATGATGAATCCGGGTATGCTATTAGCGCAAATGACCAGCACGTTTTTGTGGGTGGGGACTTTGAGAACAACGTTACGTTCTATGATGCGATTAAGGGTAACCAGGCGCTTAGCCCATTTATGGTAGGTAGCACTTCGATTTTTCTTGCAGGATATAATGCTGCGGATGGCGGATTGAATTGGGTAGATAGGGTTGGTTCCAACAGAGATTGCCAAGTGCGCGGACTTGATCTTGCCGGGGCTAACATATATTTCACCGGAGGCATAGATTATACGGCAGGAGGGGTAACATTCCCTGGCTTGCCACCCGTTACATTTGGTGGAGGTGGTGGCCGTGAGATCTTCACTGCCAAGATTGATACGTTAACCGCGACCAGAACAACAGCCTGGGCGACCGTAGAGTTGTGCTCAGGGACCCCTGCTGCTGGTGGAGAGGATATCATTGTTTCAAAAACCGGTGAGGTTTACGTGACAGGATTTTTCCGTAACAACTGCTCATTCAATTCTGGCTCCAACACGCAAAGCTCTATCGGAAACAGTGATGTCTTTGTTGTGGAATACGATATCAACGGTGCATTCCAGTGGGTGGAAACTGCAGAATCTACAGGACCAGATATGGGCTGGGGAGTTGGTTATGACAATGTTGGTGGGGTGTATTGTTCGGGAACCTTCGACAATGGGTGCACGTTCGGCTCTCTTTCGCTACCGAATACCACAAACCTGGACGGATTTCATGCCCGGTTATTCATCTGCACGAACCCAATTGCCGGAGCAATGAAGGTCTTACCGGATACAATATGCTTGCTTGACTCCATCAATGTATTCCTTGTTGGATACACAGGAAGCATTCAGTGGCAAACCTCAACGAATAAGACAACCTGGACGAATATGCCAGGAGGCACCACAGATAGTGTCTGGTATCAGCCCGCAGCCAGTTTGTATTACAGAGCAATGGTTAGCAATGGTTGCGGAAATGACTCAACGGCCATTGATTCGGTGGAAGTGGTTTTCTACTCCAGCGGACCTAACGCAGGAGTAGATGACACTATTTGCTCGTCCACGTACGTTCTGGCAGGTAATAATCCTGGTACGGCTAACGGCCTTTGGAAATCACTGGATGGCGGTACGGTTACATTTCCGGCAAACCCAGCCAGTGGGGTTACGGGAATGGTAAATGGTCGGAACAGATTCGTATGGGAATTCAGTAATGGTTTTTGTCCAGCGTTGCAGGATACAGTGGTCATCATCGTTGATTCAATGCCGACCATCAATGCAGGACCAGACGCGAGTGTGTGTGCCACGTCTCATACCATGACCGCGGTATCTAGCTTTGGTAACGGTAACTGGAACACGGTAGTTGGACCGGCATCAGTAGCACCTCCTACGTCACCGCTGGGAACGGCAAGTCCTTTGCAGATTGGTCTAAATTCGCTTGAATGGGTGGTAACCAACGGTATGTGTACAGCAAGAGATACAGTGGTCATCACGCTAGACACTGCGGGGTTAACTCCATACGCTGGGCCAGATGATACGCTGTGTTCATCAAGCTATACGCTGGCTGGAAGCAATCCGGGTTTGGGTGTTGGGTTATGGACTACTTTGGGAAGCGGAACAATAACAACTCCTGGCGCCTTTAATTCTGGCGTTACAGGAATGGGTGATGGTGCCAATGTGTTCATTTGGACGGTTACGCAAGGAGGGTGCGTAACGCTTACAGATACTGTTAGGGTTATAGTTGACAGCCTTCCAACCGTAGCCGCGGTAGCCAACGATGATACCCTTTGTGCTTCCTCCTACCCCATGTCAGCAAATCCACCACTTGTTGGAACCGGTTTATGGACCACATTGCAAGGACCTGGTGCGGTTGCTCCGGCAAATGCACCAGGTGGTATTGCTGCTGGTTTAGGTCTCGGACAAAATGCTTTTGAGTGGAGCATCACCAATGGCACATGCCCACCAAGTCGTGATACCATTGTGTTGATTGTGGATAGTGTTCCTGTTGCGGCTAATGCAGGCCCCAATGATACGCTATGTGCCCCTGGATATACGTTTAGCGCAAATGCTCCACCGTTTGGAGTAACCAGATGGAGCAATGTGAATAGCCCGGCAGTTGTTACACCGAATACCAGTCCAACGGCAACGGCAACTGGAATGAAACTGGGACGTAACGTTTTTGAATGGGCGATTGCTAATGGTACATGTCCACCATCTCGAGATACGGTAGTGATCTTTGTTGATTCAGTAATTCTCTCCAATGCTGGGCCTGATGATACGCTGTGTGTCTTTGCCACAGGTTTAAATGGGAATCCGGTCCCAAGCGGCCAATGGAATACGATTAGTGGAGGTGCGACCGTAACCCCACCCACCAGCAATACGGGTACTGCATCAGGCATGGCTAAAGGTCAGAACGTCTTCGAATGGGTAGTGTTTAATGGTACATGCCCAGATTCACGTGATACTGTAATCGTTATTGTAGATAGTTTGCCAACGGTGGCAAACGCAGGCCCTGATGATACGATTTGTAATTCGAGTTATACGTTTACTGCAAATACACCAACCGTGGGGGGTGGCGCATGGAATGTAATTACAGCAGGTGTGGGTATTGCTCCACCAACGCAACCAACTGCTACCGCCACGTTGATGCAAAATGGTCAAAACATTTTTGAATGGACCATTACGAATGGTACATGTCCTTCCAGCCGTGATACCATTGTGATTATTGTCGATAGCCTTCCTACTGCAGCTAACGCGGGTCTTGATGATACCATTTGTAGCAGCACGTATACCTTGGGAGGAAATATACCTGGTGTTGGAACGGGGCAATGGTCTGGGGTGGGTGGATCAAGCATTACAACACCAACCAGTCCAACCTCAGCTACAACGGGAATGCATGCGGGCCAGCATGTATACTATTGGACCATTACCAACGGAACTTGCCCACCAAGTTCAGATACAGTGGTGATTCAGGTAGATAGTTTGCCTGCGGCACCAAATGCTGGCCCTGACGATACCATTTGTGGGGCGGTATTCGGCCCGTTGCAGGCCAGTGTTCCAACCATTGGGTCAGGACTTTGGACAGGCGTTGGAACTTTTACCAACCCTAACAATCCAAACAGTATGGTTAATGGGCTCATAGGTGGAAGCAACATGCTTTATTGGTCCGTGCGGAATGGTGTATGTCCCTCGCAAATGGATTCGGTAATGATCTTTTCGATGTCAAGACCCGTTTCCGTGAGTATTACCACATCCGTGGGTAATGATACACTGTGTGGGGATTCACTGACACTGTTCAGTACACTCCCGGGAACGGCAACAGGTCTGTGGTCTACGGGGGGTGCGTCAACAATTGGGTCACCTACAGCACCAACTACCAGCATTACGGGTATGCCTGGAGGCACGAATATGTTCGTGTGGACTTTGGACAATGGATACTGTACAAATTCCGATACCATCCTGATAACGAGAATGATGCCGTTCACAACAAGTGCTGGACCAGATGCAGAATTTTGTGGGCTGGACTATGGTTTGCAAGCAACAGCGTTGGTAGGCACAGGAACATGGCAATCTGCTTTGAATGTATCTTACGATACACCTGGAAGCCCGAACGATACAGCCAGGTTTGCCGGTGGAGGTGTATACGTTCTCACCTGGATTGAAACAGATGGCTTCTGTTCGGATACGGATCAGGTAGTACTAACCATTCATGAGGAGCCAGACCAGGCTTATGCTGGTCCTGATCAAACCCTATCCTTTGTTTTTGATACGGATATGGATGCTGACCCAGCTTCGGCAGGACAAGGTAGTTGGAAGGTAATTCAAGGACTGGGGGCTCCTGTGTCGTATGTGGATGAGAAGACAGAGGTAAATCACTTAAGTATCGGTGAGAACATCTTCGCTTGGACAATTGCCAACGGTAATTGCCCGGTTAAGTCAGATACGGTTGTTGTTACGGTAGAAGACATGTTTATTCCAAATGGATTCTCTCCGAATGACGATGGAGATAATGACGAATTTGTTGTTCATGGTCTGACCTCTTACGGCAACAAGGTGACCATTTTCAACAGATGGGGAAAGGTTGTTTTTGAGCGTACGGATTATCAGAATGATTGGGATGGAACAGCGGGTAATGGGAACGCCTTGCCAGATGATACATACTACTACGTGATTGAGCTACCCTCATTGAAACTAGAGTACACAGGTTATTTGGAGTTGAAAAAATGAAAAAGTTACTGATCATACTATTCGTATGCGTGTCTTGCCTTAGCAGTGGTCAGCACCTCTTCAATACATCACAAGTATATCTGAATCGCAATGTTCTGAATCCGGCTTTTGTTGGGGCAGACAACTTTTTCTCTTCTTCTGTTTGGTACCGAAATCAGTGGGCAGGCATTAAGGGTGCACCGGAAACATTCCACGTGCAGATCAACGGTCCATTAATGAACGAGAAGGCTGGCATTGGCTTGGTTTATACCAACGATCGGGTAGGGGTATCTACTAGAAATACTGTTATGGCACAGTATAGCTACAGGGTGAAGCTGAAAGAGGGCCAATGGTTGCGGGGTGGAATAAGTGGTGGTTTTATGCAGTGGGCGCAGAACTGGACTAAAATTCAGACCAACGATCCTGATGCCTCATTTGCGAACGATATAGATAGGATATGGTCTCCGGAATTGTATATGGGTTTTGGGTATGAAACAAAAAAAGTGGAAGCCGGTATTGCAGCACCCCTTTTGTATACAACCAGCATTGCTGGAAGCGGGGGAATAGGCTCTTCGTATCAGCATTATCTGGTCTATGGTAAATACAACGTTGAAATGAGGCAAGGGTGGACTATGGATCCTTTGGTTGTGGTGAAGTACATGAAAGCTTCCGGTGCACAGATGGATTTGAATGTTAGATTCACAGCTCCTCAGGAATTTTTCTTTGGTGCGGGCTATAGAACTGGGGAATCTGTTGGCCTTTTCTTTGGAACCAGGTTCGCAGACAACTGGCAGTTTGCTTACCAATATGACATTCTTACCAGGCTATATAAATACGCTTCCGGCTCCCATGAATTGGGCTTAAAGTATAACTTTAGGTATAAGATTCGGGCACAGGACCCGCGTATGTTCTAATGTTTAGACGACTCTCGATAACCTTTGCATCAGTAGCTTTCTGTCTGATGGGTAGTCTGCATGCGCAGGAGAAGTACGTCATTGAGTCCATGCCATTTAATACCCCAAGGTTCAGGGAGTACTCCCCTACCATCATTGATAAGCGCCTGGTCTTCTCTTCTGATAGAAAGAGTGATCTCTTCCTTAGTCATACTGTGGACAGCAATCTTGCAAACCTTACAAACCTCTTTGAAGTGGACCTGGATGACCCGGCAAACGTTGGCTTGTCCAAATTCACAAAGCGGAAGAAAATTCCTTATCACATAGCCGCGGGTTACTATGACCCTGACTCTAAGAATTTCTTTCTGACGAGGAATATTGGAGGCAAGAAAAGAGGGCACGATAGAAAGGTGGTTAACACCTTGGGTATTTATTACATAGAAACTGATGATCCGGAGGCTACGGAATTGGTGCCATACGAGTGGAATTCCAAGAAATACAGTTCTGCACACCCTATGGCAAGAATGATGGATGGATACCTCACCATGGTATACTCCAGCAATATGGATAGCGGAATGGGAATGTCAGACCTGTATATGTCTCAGCATGTAGCTGGTAGGTGGACGAAGCCAAAAAACCTTGGTAAACACATCAACTCAAGTTCCAGAGACGTATTTCCCTATCTCGATAAGAAATTCAATCTATACTTCTCTTCCAACAGACCCGGTGGCAACGGGGGCTTAGATCTATACGTAGCTTCTTGGAATGGAACCAACTGGGGTGTACCTGTGCACCTTGACTCTACAATGAACAGTAGCCAGGATGATTTTGGTCTCATCAAAACTGGTCCGGAAAGTGGTTACTTCTCGAGTAATAGAGCGGGCTCCGATGATGTTTATTCGTTCAGGGTGGGTTATCCGGAATTTGAATTCTGCGATTCTATTCAGAAGGTGTACTTGTGTTACGACTTTTTTGAGGAAGCATCCGTAGGCATAGATACCTTGCCAATGATTTACGAGTGGGACTTCGGTGATGGCACTAAAGTAAGGGCCATCGAAACGGAGCACTGCTACCCCGGCCCCGGTAATTACACAATTCAGCTAAACATCATTGATACTGTAATCAATGAGGTATTTATGAACGAAGCCACTTACGAGCTCGATATCGAGGACATCCAGCAACCCTATATCACGTCCGCAGATAGTGTTAAACGGGGCTCTTCATTAAAATTAAGTGCGAAGGACACAAAATGGAAAGCGTTTGAAATTAAGGAGTACTACTGGGATTTCGGTAGCGGTGTAGTGAAAAGGGGTATGGAGGTTGAGCATACTTGGGACACTCCTGGTTATCAAACGGTAACACTGGGCATTGTCTCCGAACAAGACACCAATGGATTGTTCCAGAAGGCTTGTACTTATAAGGGGATTTACATTGTTGATTCTGCATGGATAGCGCAACAAGAGATAGCCAACTTGTTGCTTCGGGTGCTCAACAAGGCCAATGAACCCATAGTTGGGCAGCGCGTTCAGGTAATAAAAGACGAACAGGTAGTTGACACCCTGCTTACCAATGATCGAGGTGAGGTGGAGATTGATTCAACTACAGTAGAGGATGGAGCTTATCTCAAACTTGATGCAGAGGAAGTCGGATTACAAATGTTGGTTGTTGAAGGGGATGACGTAATTCATAAACTGGAAAAGGATGATAAGGGGTTTGACCTTGATCCAGATCAAATTCAGCTTAAACGTAGAAAGGGTGTTAAAGGAAGGGGAATCCTGATTACCGATGGTAACGGGAAGCCTCAGGCCAACAAAACATTGGTGGTTCGCTCGAATAAGGGGGTGGTTGACACGTTGGTGTCAGATGCCGATGGATATGTCGTCTTCAAGGATGAGTACAGGATGAAAACCCATTGGTTAGCCTTAGATCCTGATGAGGAAGGTTTGAAACTGGCGGTTGTAGAGAATGAAGAGGTACTGTACAACCTTGAAAGAAAGAACAAAGAGTACCAGGTGGAACCGGGAATGTTCAAGGCGGTAGACCCAAGGTCAGCTACATTGAGAAATAAGAACATTCCTGATTCATTGTTAATGGTCAAGATTGACAAGGATAGTGTAATTGTGAAGAAGGTTTATCGGGTGGAACTATTGCGATCAGCCACTGCATTAGAAAACCGTTCCCAGTTCGACTTCCTTCTGTATCCTGTTACAGAACACACCAGTAATGACTCTTCAGAGTTCATTTATACGATCGGAGAAGCAACCAGTCCGCTTGACTTGAGGAAACAATACCGCAATGCGATAGAGGGTGGATTCAAAGCGGCCAAAGTGTCCGCGTTCGAGAATGACCCCGAGAGAAAACTTGCCTCAAATAAAGTAGAAACGAAGGGCAGTGTGGCACCGTATGAGGCCAATAAGATTTTCCAGTTTCAAGACATCTATTTCAATAGTGGGAGATCGGAAGTATTGTCAGCAGGTAAACGGGAGTTAGACAAGTTGATTCGGATCATGAAGAACTATCGCAACCTTGACGTGAATATTATGGCCCATGCCGATAGCTCTGGATCTTCGGCCGCGAATCTTGTATTAACCAGAAAAAGGGCCAATTCGGTTAAATCGTACATCGTTTCCAAAGGAGTAAGTAGCACAAGAATTCGGGCTACCGGCTTTGGTGATACAAAGCCAATTGTTTCCAATGCCACGCCCAAGGGTAGGGCACAAAATAGAAGGGTAGAATTCAAATTCATCGAGCAATAACACCTACTGGTCGAGATTTAGATACTATGGTACGGTACTTGCTATTATCTTCGTGTTATGAAGAAAGCCCTGCTTTGCCTGTTTACCCTTTCGACAATCTTGTCGAATGCACAACAAGTACCCGCTAAGGAGGAGAACATTCCTTACCTGGTAACGTTTGGTCCTAAGGCAGATACCAAGTGGGGTGACGATGATCACACACAGATTTTCTTTTTCACGATTCCAACCAATCATACCACTCCTGTCTTTATTCGTGTTTTTGACCCTGACGTGGGAGGAACGATAGATGAGAGCAAGAGCGGGTTTAATTCCAAAACATCCTTTACGTTGTATGGCACGGGCTGTTATTCAAAGAAGGATGAAGAGAACAAAGATCCTGTTGGCAACTATAAATGTGGGAAGATGCTTTTCACCAAGACATTCGGAGGCGGGTCTACCTATGATGGAAAGTGGTATACTTTCGGTCCCCTAAATCCTATTGAAGGACAGAAGGTTCCGGAACTGGGTGGATATGTTTTTAAACTGATTGCTCGTGGAGTAGCTGGTGATGACGGCAATCTCTATAGATACTTCCTAAGCACTTCTGCCAAACAGAATCTTCCGGTTGAGGGTGGCAACGCATTTACGTATGAGTATTCATTCAGGCTAAGTGGTAAACTGAGGTCTGTGGCACATCTGTATCCCTACGTTGATCAGCATACCGTTTCTGTAAAGCAGCATAACTTCGATTTTGACGGTGATACGTATATCAAGATCATTAGCATGAGCAATCCTGGATTCAAGGTGCCAACGTCAAAAGACAATGCATGGATTCAATCTCAACACGCAGTAACTGATAAGGATAAGAAGGCTTGTCTGGACGTTCAGATGGTAAAGACGGGGACGCAACGAAACAACAACGCGGTATTCTATATCACCAATCAGTATGGTAAGTTCATGCCGTTCCATGCCGTTCCAATTGGAGCTATTCCAAAACGGTCTATTGGACTTAGACCCAAGAAATAAAGACAATAAAAAAAGCCCGGGCATTGCCCGGGCTTTCCTTTTATACTTTGCTGGAAATTACTGCCAGTTGGTGTAAGCGTTCTCATACCTGTAAGAACTTCCCCACTTGGAATAGATAATGATTCCGTAGTAAAGGTTGTCTTTATCGTAAGAGCTAGGTAGAGCAACTGTGAAAGTGTGCTCACCCATATCTCCAGGTGCTGGAGAAGGAAGCACTAGCTCACCCCATGTAGAAGTAGACATTGAGCCTCTCATCACCATGAAGTGTGCAGGGTTTCCACTTGATCCTGCGGGACCAGACTGTGGACCAACTGCCCCATCTTCGATTACATATGCAGCAACGTAAATGTCCTGCGAATGAGCGTTAAACGCCTTTACTTGCGCAGTTAGCGTAAGTTGATCGCCATCAATCTCTGCTTTGAAAATACCCGCTACATCCGGAGATGTAGAAAGTGAAGCAGTAATGTCAGACTGCGCGTTTGCAGCACTTGTGCCTTTGTTGTTTCCGTTTACAACGAAGTTTGGCTGACCAGCACCGTTAGACCATCTGTCTTCCATGTCATCAGCAGTTGTCTTCGAACCAAGCTCCTGGTTTTTGAAGAATCCGCTTGAGAATGGCCCAGCGTAGTTAGACCATGCCATGATGTTGCCTTTGTTATTGTTCGCTAGATTCTTGAATCCAGCCCACCCCCAGTCACCGCAGTAGTAGCAGCTCTCACCGGTGTGCTTATACAAAATAGGAACCTGAACCTGAGTCGGCCATTCGCAGCTTCCGTCATCTGTGTGCGCATTCGCATTGTAGAAAATTGACGTTGGGTCAGTACATCCAAAGATCTCTCCTTGTCCACAGCTTCCATCATCAAAATTCGCGTTTGCATCATAGTTGTATGCATTAGGGTCCGTACATCCAGGAACCTTTGCAATACAAGAACCATTGTCTTTTTCAGCATCCGGATCATAGTTCAATGCATTGGGATCCGTACACCCTTCTTTCTTCTTACAACCGGTTAGTGCGAGTAGTGTCATCGCAGAACCAAGTACGAAGAATCTTGTGATATTATTTTTCATTACGATGAGTTTTCCTTTCCACCAAAGTTAAGCGAAGTTCTGCGTGTTTCCAGCATATACCCTGTAACATTCTTTGAATCCTATTTTGGAAATTTAACGCACACGCAATGATGTAGTTACGCTCTTCCTTGCAACTTTCTTTCAATTGTCCGTATAATAGATAACCCTTTTCAACGGGTGATTCAAAGTGGGAAATCCTTATTTCGAAATACATCAAAAACTTAAGGGAGACACGTTAAGTCTTCTGTACCGTTCCGTATTCACAGACGATTTTACGGATTCGTTGATAGAACTTGAAGAAATGAACCTCATGCAGGTTGAAGGCATGAAGAAGTCCAGAAGGAAGGTCTCTTTTCTAATGGCGGAAAGCTTTCAAAACATTGTACGCCATGGGTTGAAAGATGGCTCCTCAGTTCATGAGTATTTCCATCTGCGTCAGATCGATGGTCGCTTCCACATCAATTCCTGCAATGCCATATCCAATGCCTCTGTCCCTCAGTTACAGGAGAAATTGGAAATTGTCAATAAGAGCTCAAGGGAAGAATTGAAGGAAATGCACATCGAAATTCTTCGTACAGGTGAACTTTCGGATAAGGGTGGTGCTGGTATTGGTCTGATTGAAATGGCTAGAAAATCAGGGAACAAACTTGATTTTAAATTCACGCCTGAGGGAGACGACACATCACTTTTTGCTCTTGGGCTCAACCTTGATTCAGTCAACGAGCCGCCATCAGATAACTCAGGCCTGATGGAAAGTGAGCACATTCAGAAGATCATGTATGACAATGGTTGGTTACTTGTATACAAAGGTGATTTCAGCCAGGACTCTATCATGCCAGTACTTAATGTGTTGGAGAAGAGTGTTCCAGCGGATGATATGCGGAGCAAGAAAATGTTCCTGGTGGCGGTGGAATTGTTGCAAAACATCAACCGGCATGGGGTGGTTCACAATAACCAGAAAGAGGGAATTTTTGTGCTAGGGGAAGAAGGAGGCGAACTTATCATTAGTGCCAGTAATTACGTAACTGAAGAACATCAACAGACACTTACAGCGGCATTGGATAAGCTTACTACACTTAATGATGAGGAATTGAACAAATTGTACAAGGAAGCCATTCGCAGCAGCATTGGCTCAGAGATGAGTAGCACGGGTGTTGGCCTCATTGATGTTGCACGGCTTACAGAGCGCAGAATCAGGTACAATTTTGAGGAAGATGAAGAACTAGTTTTCTTTACCTTGCACGTAAACATTTAAGCAGATGTTGAAGATCGAAGCGACAGAAGGTAGTCCACTTGTGGAATTCAATAATGATGGTCAGTTGCACATATCAGGTCGTGCACTGCCTGAGGATGCTGTATCCTTTTTCGCTCCGTTGAAAGAATGGATCTCAACATATAGCTCTTCGCCTGCCGCCAGCACTGTGTTGGAAATGGATCTTGAATACTTTAACTCTTCCGCCTCCAGGCAGATCATCGAGATTCTTATTCAGTTGGAGGAGATGAATGGAGAAGTGAAGGTCGTGTGGAAGTATGCAGAATCAGATGAATTGATGAAGTACCGCGGACAGGAACTCGAATCGTTCGTAGAGATCCCGTTTGACTTTATTGGCTACTAGCAACGAAAGCCTATAAGCAACACATCATCTAGTTGCTCAAACTCTCCCATCCAGGATTTCATTCTGGAACCTACGGTTTCTGCCAGTGCGTGCATATCCTGATCATTATGGTCTATCAGAAGATTGCGTAGACCCTGTATCCCGAATTTTTTATTATCTCTTCCACCAAACTGATCTACAATACCATCAGTTGCCAGAAAGAACTTTCCTGATTTTGGTATATGCACATTCTCAAACCTCAACTTTGAGCGTTTCGTATTGCTACGGTAAATACCTCCTACCGCCTTCATGCTGCCATTATATATCCTGAACTCCCCGTTATTGTCAACATGGTATAGGTCAGACTTGGCACCAGCAAACACCACATCACTATCGTCTTTTGGAATCAGACATATCGACATTTCCATGCCATCCTGGGTGCTTCCTTTTTCAACCTGATGTAAAGCGTTATTTACTCCGCTATGCAATGCATCAAGAATGGAACTTGGATCCACCTCTCCACCATCAACAACAATTTCATTTAGCAGCCGATGTCCAATCAAACTCATTAATGCCCCCGGTATACCATGACCTGTACAATCTACGCATGCAAGGATGCGGCCTTCTTGCGCTTCATGATACCAGTAGAAATCACCACTCACTAGGTCTCTTGGGTACCAGACAAGACAAACTTCGCCCAGTGCTTTTTCTAGCGTTTGCTGTGTGGGGAGAATTGTCCCCTGAATCTCCTGGGCATACCTGATACTTGTCATCAGCTCTTCCCTTTGCGAATCGATAACTTCTTTCTGAGCGAGGATTCTCTCGTGCGTTTGGTTTCTAACTTTCAAACTCCTGAATAACCATATTGCAAAACCGATCAGTACCGCAAGTCCTACCAGAAGAACAATGTTCCTAAGGTTTCTGCTCCTTAGCTGAGCCTGTTGCATTTCTACGGAGTTGGTCAGAAATGCTTCCTCGTTAACTCTTTCAAGGCTATCCGCGATCATCTTCTTCTGGTATTCGTATTCCAGGTTCGACTGAACGATTGCCATATTTAATTCCTGATTTGCCAGGCTATCTGCGGTGGAGATATATCGCTTGTAATGATTCAGTGACTGCCCAGGGTTCCCAAGTTGTTCGTGAAGTTGATGAAGAAGCAAGTGTGCCGAGGCGAGGTCCTTAAGGAAGTTAGATTTACGTGCAATCGCTAAAGCGGAATCTGCGTAAAGCATGGCCAGTTTTGGCTCATCTTTGGCCAGATGAAGCTCGGCCATAGTATGGTATATCCCACTGTGATAGCCAGAGTGCTCACCTTTCATACTGGCCAGCCCAGCGCGCAAATAGTACTCCGCACTATCCAAAGATCCTAGTCTAAGATGGGCGAGCCCTGCGGTTCTGTACACAGGTAAGTAGTTGAAGCTGGAGGCCGCGTATTGAAGGGTTTGAATAGACTTTCTAACTGCTTCCAGGGCTTTGTCGTATTCGTTATTGTGCAGGTAGATACTTGCAATGTTCTTGTAATTGTAAGCCAGACCTTCCTTGCTAAACCTTTCCATAAGCGCAACAGATTGGCCGAAGTACTTCAACGCCAGATCCTGTTCTCCCTGATCAATGTAGAGGGTAGCCAACGTATTATAGATGTAAGCAATACCAATACTGTCGTGGTATTGCTCCAGAATTTCCAAACATCGATGATTCCAGAATATGGCTTGTTTAACAAGCCCTTTCTTCTGTAGGGATTGCGCCAGGTAGAGGTGCATTTTCTCGAAGGAATGCCTGAATTCCATGTACTCGATATCTTCTGCGTGCTTCAGAAAATGAAGATCGAAGTAGGTCAACGCTTCTTGCGTAAAGTATATCGTAGTATCTGCATCATAGTGGTGTGTAGCGTAGGCGAATTGAGCGAAACACTCTGCTTTCTCTGAATCCGTTTGAGCTTGTCCCAACACGGTCCACAGCGAGTCAATCACTCTGGCTTGAGATTGCCCATATGCAATCACACTACACAGCATGAATGTGGCGAAGAAGATCAAAGTGATATGGACTTTACGATGGTTCAAATTTGCAGTCCAATTATCATGATATCCCGATCTACCAAGACCGCATCAAGTGTGTCTTTAAGCAAGGCCTCTTGTTCTTGTAAACTCCCCGGCACTTCAGATATCGTGTGAAGGAGTGGCAGCACTCCGCGTGAAGCCAGGTGAATAGTCGATCCCTTGGATAACGTATGCGTTACACTGAGCACATCCGTATTGTTGGGGTCGAGTAACTGATTCGTTCCGCTCGTTGTTGGAACAGAGAGATGTACACCATTACCAGCTGCCTCTATGCTCATAGACGCGTGATTGATATCTACCACTAATAGGTTTTCCCGGGAAAGGTTAAAATTCGTGATCTGGCTCTCCAGATCTTGTCTTACCTGTTCCCAAATCTTAAGTGCGGTACCGGCCCTGGCAGATTGGAAGGCTCTTTTGCCAATGGTACTGGAAAGAACGCTCAACAGTGCACCAGGAACGCCCTCTGTTTGTGTATCCAGCAATAACACGATGGATCGATCACCTGAATGTTCGAACAGTGAAATAACTCCACCAACTGTTTCCCTTGGTTGCCAAAGCACAAAAGCGTCATCAAAGTGGGCTTTCATCTCGTCTACTTTCGGAAGAATGGCATTTTGAATACGTTGTGCGTAATTGATACTCTCCAGCGTGTTTTTCTGTAATTCGCGTGCTCGTTCCGATTGAGCTTTCAGAATGGTCTCGGCCCTTTTCTTGTAGCGAATGCTGAGTAGGATACCTGCCGCTAACACAATGAGTACCCCGATACCAGCAAGCAAGGCGTAGAAAGCGATACTGTTTTCTCGCACTTTTTCTTGTTGTATGGCTAGCCGGTCCTGATAGATCTTCATTTGCTGAGCGTGGGCAATGCTATCGGCTGTGGTCTCCTCTGCAGCTTTCAACCTCATGTTTCGCTCCAGGGTCTCAGTTACGTTTCTCTGTTTGTCCACCTTTTCCGCATACTTCCTTGCCTGCTTCAGATAGATCAAGGCTTGTTGGTCATTGCCCAGGATCTCATATGCTTGTGAAACGTACTGGGAGGCATGTGTAATTCCTGCTAGGTGATTTGTTTGCTCGCTGATCTTATAGCTTTTCATGGCTGCTGCGAGTGCTGCCTGCGGATCTTCCCTGTCAAGCTGAATCTTCGCAAGCATCGTATAAGCATCCGACAACCTCACAGGTGACGTGCTCCCTTTAAGTGCTTCAATTGATTCGTTGATCAGCACAAGGGCCGAGTCCAATTTTTTTGTGCGGTCATAGTACATGGCGAGCGCACGTTTTACTACACCCACTCCAAGTGCGTACTCGTGCTCCTCCGCCTTTTCAAGACTCAACTGCAGATAAGCACGAGCCTGCTTTAAATTGCCCTGTTTCATGTACAACAAGGCAAGGTTATGGTAGCTGGCAATGAGCGTTTCGTAGTGGTTGGTCTTTTCGAGAAGTTTTAACCCTTTTCTACAGTACTCAACTGCTTTTCCATGATTGCCCGTGCGGTCGTATATGTTAGCAAGGCCGTTGAACAGGTCTCCCATCATCAGGGTGTCTTTGTACTGCATTGCTAACATCAAACCTTGTTTGTACCGGTCAATTGCCAGATTCGATTGTCCAAGTCGGAAATGTGCTTTACCCAGCCTACCATAAATGGCGCAATGCACAGTCTGGAATTTGGCCCTGTGAATGACTTCTGGATCTCTGCGAATACATCGTTCAATCCATCCATCACACAATTTGTAATAGTACAATGCGGAGTCGATCTTACGGTCATTGTAATAGAGACCAATATCGTAGAGAGAATATGCTTTGGCAGTATCCATCTCCGCGTAGCGGTACTCATCGAGCAATTCGCCAATGCTATTCTTCTGTGCATCAGCGGGTAAGGTGCATGCCAGCATCGTGACGAACAACACGCCATAAACAGTATAGGAAGCCCTGTTTAGGATATTGCGGAGGTTAGTGAGTTACTGTTTGTTGATTTGTGCAGCTTTCAATTTAGCCCATTTCCGCTTATCGTAGTAGTAAAAATCAAAAGGCTTAGATCGATGGTATAGATAAGTGGCCATTTTGGTTGGTGAGCCTTCTGGGTTTTGTGCCAGCAGTTTCTCCGTATACATGGGCTTTGTAGAGACTATGAGGGTGTCCTGATACATCCCGTTTTTGCCTTTCAGGATAAGCAAGGTGTCCTTAACAGAGTAGAAACCAGTAAGATCGTCCAATTTGAAGCGCAGTCTCCCAAGCTTTAGAAAACGAATTTGTTGCTGCTCGATCTTTCCATACGCCTTATACGTATGTACGTGCAAATACCAACCCCTCATGGGTTTTTGCGCAAAGGAAGAAGAATAAAGCAACAGTAGCAGTGCTGCTAACAGAATCGCCCGCATGTTCAAATCGTTTGTTCATGCTTGTTTACGGCTTATGTAACAAAGAGTTGCGTTTGGCTACCTGAAGAACGTAACCCCAAATTTGCCTGTTTCCATCTGCATAGGCTCTGGAATTTCCCCGGTCTCCAACATTTGGAGTAGATCGATTTCAATGGCGCGCACAATGGTAGACATGGGCGTGTCCGCGGCCCTGCCTTCAAAAGGCTCTTCTGTAATGTTCCCAGCCTTATCCAGAATGGAGAATACAAAGCTGATCGCTACACTCATTGGAATGGTAGACCATCCCATGTCCTCTACCAATGCAAAGGGTAGGCAGATAATGAATAACCAGCAAAACAGGTTCGTAAAGAAATTATAGTAGTAAGGGAACACAGTATTCTTGATACGCTCTGCCTTTCCCTGGAGGTTGTAGAACTCTTTCAATGAATCTGAAAGTGAAATATGTCGGAAGTTCTCTATGATCTGATCATCAAAGGCCTGCTTGAGGTGTAAACCTTGAATATTGATCAACTGCGAAGGCTTGTTGGCCATCGTTAACAACTTCTTGTACTCTTCAGGATCCAGCCATTTTTCAATCTCTTCCCACGAATCTTCCTTACGTAGGTGAATTCTTAAAGCGGTTAACCACGCAATATGCCGATAGATCATGGATTTCTTCCAGGCCTCAACTGCTGAAGGGTGAGGCACCTCGCCAGTGTCATTGATGCCGGCATAACTGTTTACCTGCATGCCAAAAGTCCGACTGTAATTCACAATTCCACCCCAGATCTTTCGCGCTTCCCACCAACGATCATAGGCACTGTTGTTTCTGAAACCGAGGAAGATTGCCAATCCACCACCAACAACTGTTACTGGCACAACAGGAAGTGAAACATCTTCATATTCCAGAACATCATGTACGACATAAGCAGTAGCTGCTATCAAGGCAAAGGCAAGAATTCTACCCCAGTTGTAGGTAACAACCCCTAGTGCGGAGCGAAATGGATTTTTCGAGAACGAAACAAGCATGGCTATCGAGAATTAGCAAATAAACATACATATCCAGAGAATGTTCATCAAGCGAATTAAATGTAACTTGCAGTATGCTCCGCGCAAGGTTCTTCAACTACTTGTTGCTCTTATTGTTACTGGCGGGTTGTGGGAATGGTGAAGACGAAGGGCAGGAATTAGAAATAGATAGCTCCATCACTGCAGATATTGATGATGAGGTCCGTATGCCTTTTCAAACTGAACCGATTGATGCGCGTGACCTTGATGAACTTCTCAAAGATGTTCCCAACACTTGGTACAGACTTAACCCCATGGGGGAAGAGTACCAGCGAATCATTTCTTGTGATGGATATGAGACGGTCATCGATATTTCACCTGCAATGGGGGCTGTACTGAGGTACAGTTCTACAGATACCGTTATTTATCGGGTTATCGATTGCAGTTATGCCAGTTCTGAGGAAACTGGAGAGGATGAAAGACATCATTACGCTTTTACGTTAGGTGGTGATGACAATGAGGAAATCCAATCCGAGCTGGTATTCATTCCTAACGGTATGTCTTATTGGACTGGCCTAACGTCAGATGTGACGGCAAAGTACTGTAGCTATGTTGATAGCGCCAAGTATGCCAGGATTAAGGAACCATGTCCATGAATTGTCACAACGTTGAAGATCTAGTTCATGGCTGAAGTTCATTTCACATCTGTACTGAAACGGTTCTATCCGGATTTGGAATCTACTGTTGTAGAAGGCTCTACCATCCGGGAGTTGGTATACGCATTAGATACCAAATACCCTGGACTGAGTGATTACATAGTGATGGAGAATGGCGAGTTGAGAAAGCACGTCAACATCTTTTTAAACGGCACAATGATCAAGGACCGGAAAGCGCTTGGAGATCAGGTTTCCAGCCAATGTACGGTACACGTTATACAAGCATTATCAGGAGGTTAATATGATGAACACTTTATTGGTATCAACAAGAAAGGGGCTGGTGGTTTACCAGCGAAGTGGTAACGACTGGCAGATAGAGAGTACACACTTTGTGGGAATTCCGGTGAGCCTGGCGGCTGAGGATGAACGCAGTGGTTATTGGTACGCAATGCTTGACCATGGACATTGGGGGTGTAAGCTACATCGCTCCGAGGATCGGGGAGCATCCTGGAAAGAACTGGAAGCACCCAAGTTTCCGGAAGGCACTATGCAGAATGAGGACAAAGAAGCAACTGTGAAGTACTTATGGGCCTTTGCAATTGGTCATGAAAGTGAACCGGGGAAGATATATGTTGGGACGGATCCCGGAGGACTTTTCGTAAGCAACGATCATGGAGATAGCTGGGACCTGAATAAAGGCTTGTGGAACCATCCTTCCAGGGAGAAATGGTTTGGTGGCGGAAGAGACAACCCCGGTATCCATAGCATTCTGGTCAATCCGAAAGATGCATCTAACCTGTTTGTAGCCGTAAGTTGTGCGGGCGTATTTGAGTCGAAAGATGGAGGTGATACTTGGGCTCCCAAGAACAGTGGTTTGCGTGCTGATTTTCTTCCAGATCCGGCTTCAGAGATAGGTCAAGACCCACACATTCTTGTGGCTTGCGAATCCGATTTCAATCAGATGTGGCAACAAAACCATTGTGGAATCTTCAGGTCTTCGAATGCCGCGAATCAGTGGGAGGATGTGACAGAAGAGGATGGACCTGCAAACTTTGGATTTGCCATTGCCGTGGATGCCAATGACCCAGATAAGGCATGGGTAGTTCCAGGCATCAGTGATGAAAAGCGGGTTGCACCAAATCTTGCGATATGTGTCTGCAGGACGAAAGATGGAGGTGGCACATGGGAGAAACTGACCCAAGGACTCCCACAGGAGAACGCATTTGATATTACCTACAGGCACGCGTTGGTTCAACAGCAGGACGAATTGGTTTTTGGCACTACAACAGGCAATCTTTACCTAAGCCAGAATCAGGGAGATAGTTGGATTACCATAAGTAACAATCTGGCAATGGTGTATGCTTGTGCCTTTGCACGTTGACTTTCAAAGAGCTAGTTCCCAAATATTTGCTTAACTTTTTGGAGCCAAACCTCATGCTATGAAAAGATTTTTACTCTCAATTTCCTTGATGACAGCCGTGAGCTTTTCGTTCGCTCAGACCTTGCATAATGTCTGTGTGTCGGAAGTAGTGGCAACATCAAATGCTTGTCCGTCAAATGCTACTGGAATTTTTACTCCGGGAACGGTTAATATCAGTGTCGGAGATTCCATTGAATTTGAAACGTACATGATTCTCCTTGGAGGATACAATGGGATACATCAGATACGTTTCAATGGTGGATCCCCTTATGATGTCACCCTTCCTATTTCAACCAACGCGCTTGCGCCTAAAACCACGGTGAGAACCCCGGCATTTCAAACGCCTGGAACCTACTCTATGGAGTGTGCCAATTCGAATCATTGCCAGATTGCGCAATTAATGCACAGCTTTAGCTGTACTGGGTATCAGGTAGTTGTAAGTGGTCCTGTGAGTGTTGAGAAAGCTGGACATCACAAGAAGTTTATCGCTACTTATCCTAATCCTGTTACAACAATGTTGAATATTGATTTGCATGGATTTGGAGACAATGCTGCAACCATTCAGATTTTTGATGTTTTAGGTAAGCAGGTATTTACCTCTTCCAATGTTAAGAACAACAGATTGAAGGTTGATGTAACGAATTTCAAGAAAGGGATGTACTTCGTTAAGGCCAATGCCGGTGACGTTACCAAATCCTCCACAGTAATTGTGAAATAGAAGACCTTAAAAAGAATTGGTAAAGGGGGCTTACGCCCCCTTTTTCATGAACCAATATTTAGGATTGTCGGTTATCAGCGGAATCACGACTTTTACCGATTCTATGTCTGCCCGTTTATCGACATTATGGACATCCCTGTGCTGTGCTGCGCTTCTTTTGAGTAGTGGGGTTATCGCGCAAGGGATTCAAGGCACCCTTCAAGATTCTAAGGGAGAACCGGTAATATATGCTGCTGTGGCTTTGTTTAAGGCCTCTGATAGCAGTCTTGTTACCAGCACCACTTCCGATGAGAACGGGAAATTCCTGCTCGAAGCTGCCAAAGGGAGGTACTACCTCCAGGCTACTTTTTTGTCATACACCCCAAAATCTGTGAGTCCTTTCAATTACAACGGGACCAGCTTGAATTTAGGCGTTCTGAAAATGCAAGGTGGGGCCAAGGATCTTGATGAGTTTACCGTGAAGTCTGAAAAAATGCAGATGGAAATGAAGTTGGATAAGCGTGTGTTCAACATCAATGCTGATCTGAACAATGCCGGTGCCAACGCGGCTGAGGTGCTGGATAATATTCCAAGTGTAGGAGTGGATGTAGAAGGGAACGTTAGCTTACGCGGTAGCGAGAATGTTAGAATTCTGATCGATGGCAAACCCTCAGGATTAATTGGTTTGAGTAGTGCAGATGCATTAAGACAACTACAAGGTGATTTAATTGAAAGAATTGAAGTTATTACTAACCCGTCTGCACGCTATGATGCTGAAGGAGAGGTAGGTATCATCAATATTGTATTGAAAAAAGAAAAACGTGAAGGCATCAATGGTGGCTTCACTGTAACGGTTGGGCATCCAGATAACTATGGTTTATCTGCTAACATCACGGTTAGGAGAAAGCACTTCTCGATATTCTCGAGCTATGGGATAAGATACAGGTACAATCCAGGATATGGGATCTTGTACCAGGAGTTTACTTATCCTGATACGGCATGGACGTATACTAAGGATGAGGTTCATAGAAGAGGAGGTCTTGGACATAATGCACGCCTTGGAACCGACCTTTACCTCTCTGATAAATCGGTACTGACCATCTCTGGACTTCTGAAGGAATCGGATGGGGACAATGATTGGAACTTCATATTCACGGATTTCGATTCGAATGGAGATCAAACACAGGTCGTGAACCGAAAGGAGTTGGAGAATGAGGCCGAATTCACCTATGAGGTAGACCTGGACTACAGGAAAACCTTTAAAAAGGATGGTCAATTACTAACGATAACTAGTCGCTACACAAGGACCGGAGAGGATGAGTTGTCTGACCTCACTGAAACCAGTGATAATGCCACGTTGATTCCAATAACGCAACGGACAACAATTAATGACGATGAGCAAAGACTGCTGTTTCAGGTTGATTATGTGCAACCTGTTGGTGAAGATGGGAAGTTTGAAACGGGAGTTAAGTTCAGGTTCCGAGAAGTTACCACACTCTATGGATTGTTTGATTTCGTGAGTGATTCCTGGGTGGAGAATGAAGACTTTACAGATGAACTCAAGTTTTCATCCGATGTATACGCAGCATACATGATGTATGGCAATAAGCTGAAGGATTTCTCTTACCAATTGGGTTTGCGTTATGAGGAATCTGACCTGCGCACCCAACTGGTTAAATCCAATCAGCTCTACAACCGAAAGTTTCCTGGTTTCTTTCCCAGCGCACATTTCTCATACGAATACAAGGAAGAGAAATATGTACAGATCAGTTACAGCAGGAGGATTTCAAGACCACGTTACTGGTGGTTGATGCCATTCTATGGGTTTGGTGATAACAGGAACCTATTTGCAGGAAACCCGAACCTGGACCCTGAGTTTACGCATTCAACCGAAGCGGGATTACTGAACAAATTAAAGAACGGATCGGTGTTGGGTAGCGTGTACTACCGTCATACCGTGGGGCACACAGAACGAATTCTGATTAGTGATTCTGTGGGCTTTACCAGAAGATTACCTGTGAATCTCGGCACAGAGGAAGCGTATGGTGTGGAGCTATCGGGCTCCTATGAACCTAAGAATTGGTGGACGATGAATGGAAACATCAACTACTATCGGGCAATCACCGATGGATCTTATGAGGGAGTACAGTACAGTGCAGACACATGGGCATGGTCTGGTAAGTTTACCACTAAGTTCAAGGTGAAGAGAAAGTTCAGTTTCCAGACGTCCATCGATTATCGATCGCCACGAATAAGCACCCAAGGAAAAGTTCTGGCAAGGTATAACTGGGATGCCAGTGCAGCTCTCGATATTCTGAAGGGCAATGGAACGCTTACATTCAATGCCAGAGATATGCTAAACACGAGATTAAGACGTAGCGTCAGCAGTGGTGAGAACTTCTATGCTGATAGTGAATTTCAATGGCGGTCCAGACAATTCACGTTAACCTTCAATTATAGGATCAACCAAAAGAAAAAGCGGGAAGGCGGTCGAGATTTTGACGATGGTGATGGGGGTATGTAAGCATTCGCTTTATCATTAATTTGGGCGTATGAGAAGGCTCCTGCTCTTATTTGCTTTTTCTCCCCTGGCAGTGCTGGCCCAGGTTGATACCAATACCATTAATAAGGGAATTGATGCACTGAGGTATGAATTAAACCCCGATGAGCAGAAGCAAAAATTTAACCGTGTTGATTCACTGATCAAATTGTATCCCGATCCGAAAGTTGTATGGGATAAAACTTTGATGGCCAACCTTAGGTTGACAGGGGTACAGGCGGAACCTACCAACTGGGACAACTACAAGAAGCTTTACGAACAAGCAAAACTTTGGAATGACACCGTGCGAATGATGACGGTATGTCTTAACGAAGGACAAATGCACTCGCGAAAGCAAGACAGGGTTAGTGCATTAAAGAAGTTCTACATAGCCGAGAAACTTGCTACAGGAAGGCCATCGTGGGAAGCTCGGGCGGCTATTAAGATTGCTGAAGTCCAATCCTTCAATCGTGATTTCGAAACTGCAGAGAAGTACCTCAGGCTAGCAGAGGTAAGAGCAAAGAACACAGATGATCTCAAGTTGAATTACGGGGTAACGATGGCCTGGGCGATCAATTATTGCCTTAAACGAGATTGGGAGTTGGCTGAGCGCACCATGTTGGAAGCGGTAGACATAGCTGATGAAACAAAAGACACAAATATTAGAAGGGTTGCTTATGGCAACGCTGCTATCATGTACATGGATTTGGGGCGGGGGCACATTGCCAGACTGTACATGAATAAGCAAGATGATCTTATTCCAGATGATGCCGCCCCTTATGAGAAAATGTCGCTTCTCAGAAGCAGGGTAGGCACCTATATGAATATGGGAATGATGGGTAAGACCAGAAAGTTTGCTTTTAAGCTGCTGGAGATGGCAGAACAAATGAAGCAACTCGAATATCAGCAGGAAGCTTACGATGCACTAGTGGTTTATTATGAGTACGTGAAGAAGATCGATTCGGTGGTGTTCTATCAGGTCAAGTACATAGAGGTAACCAATACCATCAATGATAAACGCCAAAAGGCTGAGTTGAGTAAGCTGCAGATAGAACACGACAGACAGGAGCAACTCCTCATCAAGAACGTAGCACAGAAAAAACAAGAACTATTAGACGAGCAGAAACTGCTAAGACAGGAAACTACTATCAAATGGAGCATCGGAGGTGCCTGTCTTCTGTTGCCAAGTTTGTTGCTGTTGATACGGATCTTCCGGAAAAAACGTGAATCAAACGAGCGACTCCAGGACTCACTGGTTGAGCAGAAGGAGCAAAAAACCATTCTTGAGCACAAGAACAATGAGATCGAACAAAGTGTGGCATACGCATCCCGAATTCAACAAGCCTTGTTGGAAGGGGCCAATCATCCACCGCCCTTTTTCAAGAATGCCGAATTGGAGATTCAAGCAGAGGGTAATGTTGCAAAACTCTTGTGCTGGTACAGTGAAAACCACACTATACCGCTTTTTGCCGCGTCATACGTTGATACAGACAGGGTCCCCTCTGCACTGATGAATATGTTGATGTACAGTGCTTTTCGATCCATGGGTACCCATGATTTTCAAGATGCCTCCATGAAGGGTATTGTGGGTCAGGTCCACGCCAGGCTTTACCAAATGCTGTTAGACCATGACCTGACCGGAAATGTGATGGTACTCGGAGGTGCAGAGGACACTGCTTTTGTAAAGAATGTGGGGTGGTCTGTTCAGATTGATGGTAAGAAAGTGGATTCAGATGAAGTAACAACAATAGATAAAGAGATTTCAATCCTGGCTGATCGTGAAAAAGAAGACTGGTTGAATTTTACCTGGCGGAGAAGTGGGTAGCAGGTTGGGCATACTATTAATAGTTTGCATGGCTCAGTTGGGCCGGGCGCAGTCGTTGGACTCTGCTGGATTGGAAACATACTTTGACAGCGTGCGGCAGTTCCAGTTCGAATACTCACAATCACTGCCTATCCTTACCCGAGCGGTAAGTAAGTCGCAAGCCAGCAACAATAAAAGGTTGTTGGGACGGGCCCTGAAGGAGAGAGGCAAACTGTTCTACTTCCATGCCATGTTAGATAGCTGTGAAGCACAATGGAAAGAGGCGCTTGAGAATTTCGAAGCAGCTAACTCCAGGAAGGAACAGGCGGCAACACTGAATAACCTAGGCGCACTGTACGAAAGAAAAGGTGATTATAACAGGGGACTTGATCACCACAGGCGCTCCCTGGAGATCAAGTCAAAGCTTGGGGATGCAATGGGCGTGGGAACCAGTTATAACAACATTGGTAACATCTATCAGATGCTAAACGAGTATCCCGAGGCCATCAGTTACTATGTTATTTCCGATTCAATTCACAAAGCGATCGATAATCCCAAAGGGGTTGCTTTGGTGCAGGGTAATCTCTCCAGCATCTATCAGTTTCTTAACAAGTGGGACCAGGCTTTGGTACACGCACATAAAGCCAGATACATGTTCGAAAGCATGAACGATGCAATGAACCTGGGTAAATCGTTGAAGGGAATTTGCACCCTGCATAACACAATGGAGAACTATGATAGCGCTCAGTACTACATCAATGAATCTGCTAAGATTTATGCAAGTCTTAACAACGATGCAGGTTACTATGATTGCCTGGTTATTCTCGCGGCAATATTTGAATCACAGAACATGCTCGATAGCATGGAGCACTACGCCAAGATCATTCAACAGCTCCCAGACAATGTTGCCTTGCTTGACGATACCCGATCACGTGCCAATGTGCAGCTGGGTGTGATTGCAATGTCCAGAAAAGATTACGACAATGCGAGAAGATACTACGAAGTCGCGTTACGTTACAATGGGCACGACAATGCGCAGTTCAAACGGGCGATTCATCAATCTCTTTGCGAAATATATCAGCTTTTTGAGGAGTACGAATTGGCAAGCAAGCACTGCAAGCGGTATGTGAAACTTCGCGATTCCATTGCCGAACTAGAATATGAGTCGCAAGCCCTAAGACAGATAGCCTTGTTGGAGTTTATGGAAGAGGATAAAAGGGATGACCTGGCGCGTGAAGAACAAAACAGAATGAAGGAGGAGCTTATTAAGCGAAAGCAGGTGGAATCGTTGGGGGCATGGATTGGTGCAATTCTACTGTTGGTGTTAACGGGAATCGGATTCAGGAACGTTCAATTGCAGATAAGATCCAACAAGGAGATCAGCAACCAACATGATATTATATCCAAACAGAAGAACGAGGTAGAGTCAAAGAACAGACAAATTCAAGAGGCGCTAAGTCTTGGGCAAGAAATTCAGGACAACATCTTGCCAGATACCAAGACTATGGCGAGTAGCCTGGGTGAACATTTCGCACTGTACATACCCAAGGACGTGGTTGCAGGAGACTTCTACTGGATGCATCAACGAGGTGAGACGATATTCTTGGCTGCTGCTGATTGCACCGGCCATGGTGTTCCTGGAGCTATGGTCAGCCTGATTTGCTCTAATGCGCTTACCAAGGCGGTAACAGAGCAACATTTAACTGAGCCTGGGAAGATTCTTGATCGTGCACGTGACATTGTAGTTTCAGAGTTCTCCAAAGGTGAGAATGTCAAGGATGGAATGGACATTAGCTTGGTGGTCTATACGAAAAGCTCCGGGAAACTTCTTTTTGCGGGCGCTAACAATCCAGTGTACTTGCGAAGGGAGGAGTTCATGGAAGTAAAGGGAGATAAAGAACCAATCGGATACTTTGAGAATGCGACTTCATTTGCAACTCATGAGCTTGATTTACGGGAAGGCGATCAGTTCTACCTCTTCACCGATGGATATGCTGATCAATTTGGTGGGCCTAAAGGGAAGAAGCTCAAATACAGACCATTTAGAGAGTACCTTGAGTCTATTGCTCATTTGTCAATGCCTGAACAGAAGCAAAAGCTGGCCACTTTCTTTGATTCCTGGCGAGGGCCCAATGAGCAAGTAGATGACGTGTGCATACTGAGTGTTAAGGTATAGCTCAACGCGGCACAGTATTTGCTTTTTACCTTGATTATCAGTATCTTATAGCTAAACGAACGATTATGAAACTATTCTACTTATCTATCTTTCTATCTATCTCTTTGGGAATCAGCGCCCTTGGCTTTGATGATATGCAACAATCCCATTTGGTGAGAGTGTTCCCAAATCCAACGCATGGTGACGTTTATGTTGAGGGGAAAGCCTTACATCAGGTGCAGCTGTTCAGTATAGCTGGGAAGTTGATCAATGTGGAAACAGAACAGCAGGCTAATGGCCGTCTGAAGTTAGCGACACATGCTTTACCCAAGGGGTTGTACTTCGTCAAGATCACGGAGAAGAGTGGAAAAGAGTATACAGAGCGACTGATGGTTCAGGCGCACTAGTATTTGTCATTTACCTTCATGGTCGTAGCTTTAAACAATGCTGCGCAAACATCTCTACAAAACAAGTTTAGAAACAGAGCCTGAGTTCAGGTATCAGGGCAAGCAGCCTGGTAGACTGGAAGGGATCAGCGATGCGGTATTTGCCTTCGCAATTACCTTACTCGTAGTTTCTTTGGAGGTTCCTAACAGCTTTGATGATCTCATGAAGACCTTTCAAAGTGTGCTGGCATTTGGGGTTAGCAGCTTGCTGCTCTTCTCTATATGGAGAGAGCACTATTACTTCTTTTTGAGGTATGGATTGCAGGACAAACGAACCATCTTCCTCAATGCCATTCTTCTGCTTACCATATTGTTATACATCTATCCTTTGCGGTTTCTTTTTCAGTGGTTTAACGAACTGGTTGTGGGTCTTTACCACATGATCGCCAATGATTCTAAAGACTACCTGAAGAACGTTTTTACAGAAATGTTACTACCTGAACAGATACCTCAATTGATGATGCTCTATGGAATTGGGGCGGCAATAGTATTTACCATGTTCGCGCTAATGTACCGGAACGCATTGAGACTGAAAGAGGCATTAGGCCTCAATCAACTGGAAGAGACTTACACCAGGGCCAGCATATATCTCAATTTATGCATGGCTGCTCCACCATTGGTGTCCGTTTGTGTGTCATTGAGTATTCAGCATCCGGGGTCCGCATCATTCTGGAGTGGCATGTCCTATATGTTGTATTCGTTAATGCCACTGTATACGAGATGGGAGAATAAAACCAAGGAGCGTGCCCTTAAAGAACATCAGGAGAAGGAATAAATCTTATTGCTTCACTGCATCTGCAAACTGGGTCAGCTCAACCTCGTACTGCTGATCGTTATCGTATATACGTACCCTATAAATCTTGTTGATGGTAAATGTACTTCCCAATTGCTTGCCTGGAGGAGCAACCTTGGCACCACTTGTCTTTACAGCCTTAACGATTTTTCCGAAATGCAATTTCATCTGGTCGGAAGAACTTGGTCCAAAAGTGTAAAGGATAGAAGTACCCTTCTTCCCTGTCCCTTCAGCCGGATCAAACCCCTTCATGATAAGCTTTGAGAACTCCATGGGCTCCGTCTTTCGGTTGAAATAGGAGCCTGTGGTGGTGTTGGTTTCAACATCCAGCTCACTCAATACGTAATTTTTGTTGGCCAGAGAAACGCCAAACTTGTTAACGTTCTTCATGCCGTTCAAAAGGTCACCCATCAAGAGCCACGGGTCATTCATTGGCGCATTTTTATTGGCCGTTACCGTGTTTGATGTTTCTGTCTCTTTGCCTGGCTTTTGCTGCACCTTGGAGGTATTGGTACAAGCAAACAAAGCCACACTTAGGGTCAATAAATAGATCCGCTGCATCTGATACATTTAGCGATTAAACTTAAGTAATTTGGCATTCTTGAAGACTCAAACTCCATACCATCTTTTGATGCTACTTGGTTGCCTGGTTGTTCTTTTGGCTGGCTGCAAGAAACGCCACAAGGGAGCAGGCGCACTTGAAGAAATAACTTTGAATGATGGGAATTGGGACAGAACAGGATTGGTGTACTTGCCATCATCGTACAACAATGGGTCAGATAAACTACCACTTATTCTAGCCCTACACGGTAGACTGGGGGATGGCAAAGGAACCGTCAAGTTCATGAAACTAAACCCGAAGGCAGACGCGCTGGGTTATGTGGTTGTATATCCGGATGGCATAAGCAGGAGTTGGGCCGATGCAAGAAACAGCGGACCAGCCCACGATCGGGGTGTGGACGACATTACATTTTTATCCAAACTCATAGATGAATGTGCAGCGAAGTATCGAATTGATACCTCACGGGTCTACATGGTTGGAATGAGCAACGGAGGATTTATGACAACTACATTTTGTTGTGCTAAACCAGAGAAAATTGCTGCAGCAGTAACGGTAACCGGTATTATGGCCGTAGACCCATCCACATGGTGTACACCTTCATCTGGAACGCCAGTCATGTTCCTGATGGGAACCGAAGACCCATTGGTTCCCTATGAGGGTGGTGAGATTGCAGCGAAGAATGGAAAGGGAAATGGAAGTTTCACCTGCTCGGTGGATGAAGCCGTTGTTGCATGGAGGAACAACAATGGATGTTCAGACGCTAAACAGGTTATTGATTACCCAGACCTAAAGAGGGATCAATGCACAATGAGAGAGACGCGTTACACTGATTGCTCAGGCAACAACGAAGTTGTACTCATCGATTGTGTAGGTGGTGGCCATACCTGGCCAGGAGGAGATCAGTATTTATCAAAGCGAAGAATTGGGAGGGTTTGTCGTGAGCTTCGTGCAGAGAACATTATATTCGAGTTCTTCGAAAAGCACCAATAATGAAACACCCTTTACTCAATAGTATATCGAAATGGCTTCTTGTTGTTCCGGCAATGCTGGTCTTCATGGCTTGCGGAAGCGATTCTGAAGAAGAGCAAAATGCCGTAGGTCAGATTGTAGAGGAAGCAGTTGAAGAACGTTCCCTGGAAGAATTGGTTGAGGCCTTCAAGGAATGTCAGGCCAATAAAGAAGGACCGTATGATTGCCAGAATTATATCGCCAGGGCGGCTTGCAGTTACTACGGAATATGCGACATGACCTATGCTGCGGACAATTCATTTTGGTCGTATGAGGAGGTTGTTGATGCCATGGCCGAATTTGATGAATACGAATTGATTGGCGATGCTGATGATCAGGATGCATGTGATGAAGCGCAGAAACTTGCTAACGAGGGTACCGCTGTTTTCGCAGTAAATACTTCAGAAAAGAAGCGGGGAGCGGCTTTGGTAATTAAAGGAGAAACAACCATGAGCAATAGCTGGGGAGTCAAGTGTCCGGTAGTGGCGTTCTTCTTTCCAAATCGTCCGGAAGACTCATTTGTAGGTAAAGGGCTGAACTATGCCTGGTCGAGTCCCGACAATGTCAAACTTTACTACAGGGTTACGGCTCCAGTTTAGCCGGACTCCAGTTTCTTAGAACTGAACCTGATATATCAGGTTTGGAATGAGTGGTAGCTGATTGCTATTCACAACCTTCTGACGATTGGCATCGTAGTATTGATTCACCATTGCCTGATTGTTTGTTGCGTTCAACACTTCGAACTTGATCTCATGTGTTGCCTTTGAGCGGTTTACTCTGTAGCCACCTCCCACATTCACAAAGAATACATCATCGCCTTTGGCTGACCATGGCTCACTAACACGAACGGTTCTTCCCTCGTTCATTGAAGCGGTGAGGTCAAGAGGTGTAAAACGATTACCACCTAGCAGCGAGGCTTTCACATTCAAAGTGATCGTGCGCTGTTTGCTCTCTTTGGCCTTTAACGGGAACTCTTTTCCAAAAAGCACATTGCTGTTGTAGTTACCGTTGAATCTTGTTTTTCGCCAAATTCCATCTTCAGCTTTATACTGCGATTCATACACAGAGCCGGTTAGCAGGTAATAGAAGTTGTTAGAGAAGAAACGTTCGAATGTAAGTTCGATACCATAGTTGTAGCCTTCACCCGTATTCACCAGCGGTAGATCGTCAAACCATTCAGATTCATTGATCAATGAGTAGGTAGACCCCTCTGCATTTTCGACAGGCACATGATACAATCGCTGATAGTAGACTTCAGTTTTGATATGCGTATTGTCGTTAATGCTATGGTCATACCCCATTACAGCATGAACAGCTTTTGGCAATTTCATGTTAATGTTGGGTTGTACCGTTCCGCTAGCTTGTTGCACCTCAGCGAAGTAGTTCAGTAACGATTCGATCCTGCTGTGCAGGCCTACACCGGCAGTAAACGTGCCCTTAGTAGTTGCTTTCCATTGCATACTCAGTCTTGGCTCAACCGAGTACCTGTCGTTAAGGAACAATTGCAATGCATGAACTCCCCCAACAAGCGTCAGCTTTTCATTAGCCCGATGTTTCCAACTGACATATCCCTGGGCAAAACCGCTGTTGCCTTTTTTGTTGAGTTGTGAAACCATCAGACCGTTGTCGTCTCTGTACTTGGAGTAGAAATCATATTGGATATAGGTGGCGATAACCCCTATTTTCAATCTGTTACGTGCGTTGATCTTCCTGTTAAAGGCGGTCTGAAATTTGAGATTGTATTTCTGCAACCCGTCTTGATAGTCGGTTGCGAATGGACCTTCGTCAATTGACTCTTCAACCGTAGTACCGCTCCCATTTGTAGAAACAAGAAGGTCCGTTTTTAAGAACGATTGTTCATTCAATAAGTAGACGTTATTGAAGCCAATCATTCCCAGATTAGCACCATAATCGGTACGTCCCTTTTCCACGACCCCGGTCGCTGCAGAAGTATCAGACCATGATTCCTTGATGTTACTCAAGCCTCCCAGTCCCCAAATAGAGAAAGTACCCACCTTCTCCGTGGGAAGGTGAAGTTTAAATGCTGCATCCTGGTATATAGGCACGCCACCAAAATCCACTACATTCAAATTGTCTAGAATACCGAGGGAGGAATAACGGTAATTAGCCATGTAAGAGCCCTTTCCATTTTTGGAGAACGGACCTTCAAGCATGAATTCTGTTCCTATCACACCCATAGCGAATGTATACTCTCGCTGTTCATTGTTTCCTTTTCGCATTTTGATATCGAAGACCCCGGAGGTAGCGTTTCCGTATTCTGGTTCGAAAGCACCAGTCAGAAAATCAGAGTTGGCAAGAACAGTACTGTTAAGTGCATTGATTGGACCACCAGTAGCCCCCTCATCTGCAAAATGATTGGGATTGGGAATTTCTACACCTTCCAGTCTCCACAGGATCCCCTTTGGGGAATTACCCCGGACCACAATGTCATTGTTGCCCTGTGCATCACTGCTGATACCAGCAAACGATGCAGCCATTCTTGCCGGATCGTTGAAACTCCCGGCATACCTTTTCGTTTCTTCGATGGTAAAGGATCTGGAACTTACGATTGACATTTCGTTATTGGTCTGACGCTTGTCTTGTGAAGCCTTCACTTCAAATACTTCCAACTGTTTTACATCTTCCTTAAGCGATATGGTAACCACCAATTCCTTTCCCGAAGACAACAGTTGATTGGGAATCACACGGGGTTCATATCCCATCATCATCACCTGAATAGTTACACGGCCAACCGGAACATCCTCTAACCGGAACTCGCCTTTCTCGTTGGTGTAAGCGCCTAGGGTTGGGTGCTCCTTTACAGTAACCACCGCTCCGATAATGGCAGAACGCGAATCTTCATCATACAGTTGACCCCGGATGGTCTGTGTTAGGTTTTGACCGAATGAACATAGACTAACAAGAACGGAGATGATGAATAAGGTGATCCTTCGCATATATCTTTTTTCAAAAGGACCAGATCAAATAGAGAAGGTTGCATCACCGTCTCAGGAATTCTTGTTTACCAGTACTGATAAGAGATACGTTTCTCCAGGCGGGTGGCACCCCTATTGGTCAATTCCACCTCTGATACTTGAAGACCTACTTTATTGTACTTCATTAGGAAACTCTTAACCATCTGATCGTTCAGCTTTGTCTCTTGACTAAGCAGTTGCATGTTTTCATTAAACTGCTGTTTGATTACCAGCATTTGCTGCGGTTCACCAGGCTTACCTGAAACGCTGGTATAAGTTTGGGTAAGGGTTCGCTTAAGCGTATCTAAGTTGTAAACCGTTCTTCTAGTCCATTTACCATTGCTCGCAAAATGGATGGCTTCTTCACTTTGGCGCTCACGGTCATAATTGTACAAATATTTCAATCGGCCATTTCGCTTGCGCTCTACACCTTTCAAAGTGCCATCCGGGTACCGAAGGTAGGAGGTGCTGTCATGCAATTGAACCTTGAATCCGCTGCCTGATACAACCGTGTACGCAAGCAGAGAATCATTTTTGTCATAGTGCCAACGTGTTATGCCAATCACCGTGCCTTTTCCATCTGTTTGGACAACGCGTAATTTCTTATCTGTAGCGGTAAATTCTTGTCGGGCGTAGGAGGTAGTGATACTCCCTTTGAATACACGCTTTTGCCGGATGACGGATAACATACCAGTATTACCATAGATGAAAGAATCGGCTTTTAGAAACTCTGGTTTGAAATGGCGCTTATGTTTATAGTCGGTGATGGATGAGAGTTTTCCCTTGATGTAGCGGCTGGTTGTAAGCGTATATCCCTCTGGGAGCTTTCGCCAGGCACGCTTTCTAAGCAGATGCATGCCTTTGTAATCCATCACGATGCTGTCTGTAATAGCGGTAGTATCGCTGGTGGCATCAAAATAGAGCTGAGCAACTATCCGATCTTTTGTGTCAATGTCGAAATGAATTTCGCGTTTAATTTCTTTACCGGATTTCTCCTGGTGAGACCACATTAATCCTGACATTTTAAATCTGGAAACTTGAAGCGTGTCCCGCGTTTGCGCGTTGACAATAACGACCGATTTAATTCTTCTCTGCTTATCATCTTTGAACGGCTGTTGGTGTTGCCACCGTGTGAAAGCAAGCGTACTCACTTCGTCTTCTGTGCCTGGCAGGAACATTTGTGCTTTCGCGAATGATGTGGCAAGCACTAGTGGTATGAACAACAGGTATTTCATGCTGGTTAGGCAACAGCAACTTTCATGCTAGTCTCAAAATTAATATTAACCGTTTATCCATTTCTGATCCCCGCTTGTGTAAATAGATAGAAGTGGTTGTATATTTCCTTTCCATATTTGTTTGACATTGAGAACAATGGATCAGGTACTAACTACATTAGGATTAACGAAGCGGTATGGTGGATTAACAGCCGTTGACCAGCTTTCTTTGGAGGTTGGCAAGGGAACAATCTTCGGTTTACTTGGTCCGAACGGTAGTGGAAAAACCACAACTCTGGGGATGTTGTTAGACATCATTCAACCAACCTCTGGCGCTTATCAATGGTTCGGACAAGCTGGGTCTCCTGGTTCCAGGAAGAGAATAGGATCTATACTGGAGACACCAAATTTCATGGGATACCTGAGTGGCGAGAGAAACTTGAAAATTGCAGCTGAGATCAAGGGAGTAGCGTACGATGATATCGAACGCGTATTGAAGATCGTTGAGTTATACGACCGAAAGGACGACCGCTTTAAAACATATTCACTGGGAATGAAGCAAAGGTTGGCCTTAGCTTCAGCGTTGCTTGGAAACCCTGAGGTACTGTTACTGGATGAACCTACAAATGGATTGGATCCGCAGGGAATTGCGGATGTAAGAGAATTGATCAGGAAGGTAGCCAGAGAATATGGCATCACCGTAATTCTTGCGAGTCACCTGCTCGATGAGGTTGAGAAACTGTGCTCACACGTGGCTATTATTAAGAAAGGCAAATTGCTGGTGCAAGGTGGGGTAGACGAAATTCTTGGCGAAGAGCATATTGTTGAGGTGCAGGCCACAGATAACGAACAATTATTGAAAGCATTGAATTCGTATTCTGGAATATCTGACATCAAGAAGGAATTGGATAAATATGTTGTGAAAGTTGCGGATGGGGCTACCAATGAAACTATCAACAAGTTCTTATTTGAACAGGGAGTGGTGCTTACACATCTTGCAAGTAGGAAGAAAAACCTGGAAGCGGAATTCCTTGAACTGACCAAAGAAGGCGCATGAATTTACTAAAGATAGAATGGCATAAGATCATTGGAAACAGGGCCTTTTGGATCCTGTTAGGCCTTCATGTGGTCTTGCTATATCCGGCAGCCTATGGCTTGGAGGGGATTCTCAATTCCTTTAAGATATCGGTCAATGGTCAGGCGCAGGTCCCTATCTCCAGCCTAATGGGTGAATTCTCGATCTTCAACTACCCTAACGTTTGGCACAACATTGCATACCTGGCAACGTGGTTTCGTTTTGTATTGGCTGTAATTGTAGTGATTCTGGTAGCGAATGAATTTAGCTACAGGACTTTGCGGCAGAATATTATCGATGGCATGAGTAAAGTGCAGGTTGTTCTGGCCAAAGAGCTGGTCATTGCTCTTGTTTCTCTCATTGCTGCCGGCATGTTGGTGGTACTTGTGCTGTTGTTGGGAGATGCCGTGGAAGGAGTTTCTACTTGGGATGGATTTCAGTACGCGATAGCGTATTTCCTGGGGTTGATGTTGTATCTCAACTTCACCTACTTGCTAACAACGCTGGTTAAGAAGGCAGGCTTTGCAATAGGCTTGTTGTTGATCTACACTTTCCTTATCGAGAACATTGTAGGCTACTTTCTTCCTGATAATGTAGCGGTTTGTTTGCCAATGCATGTAGTAGACGGCATGGTTCCAAATCCTGCCAAGACATTCATGGGCGAGGAAGTTACCGCGGGTTTGTCAGCACAAAATGTAACGTTGGCAGTTGTTTACATAGGGCTGTTCGTGTTCCTGAATATCCTGTTGCTGAAGAGAGGCCACGCGGCTAAGTAACTAGTAGAAAGTATACTTGATGAACTGACGTTCAACAACCTTGCCTTCACCACTCTTCGTTTCAAGCCCCACCAGGTTTCCGTGTTCGTCATACGTATAGTACTCCGTTTCATCTAGTGTTCCGGCCACAAAACGTTCCCGTTTCTTTAATTGACCGTCTTTGGTGCGGTAATCGATGATTCTCTCTTTCTCCTTTACCTGACTTGCAATGGAAGAATGGAGCAGTGTTGAGGTCAGGGTTCGTTTCTTCTTGTCGTATTTGTATTGGGTGATCATGAATGGTTGTCCTTGTGAATCATAGATCACAAAGGTCTCCAGATTCTTCTTCTTATTGATTCCGTAGGTATGAGAGATCCTACGGTCGAACCAATTGGAATCTGCCACCAAAACGCCCTTCTTATTGTAGTGTGATCGCAGAATTCTGGACTGTACTACCTTCCCCTTTTGGTTGTACACCTTAGTACGGAAATCAACCAAACTATCTTGATCGTTGTACTTCATTTCCACCGTTCGCAGTGGCTCACCACTGGAGGTCAGTAGCTTTCTTTCCTTAAGTTTGCCGCTGGGTGTGTACGTCATTGCATGATAAATACAGTCCGTTTTCTTGTCTTCAATTTTGCAGTAGATGCGTTTATTAACCAAATCGCCCTTGCCATATTGAATAGAGTCAATACCAATAGGCGTAAAAACCTTATCAACACCAGGTTTATTGGCGTATTTTCTGCGAAGAGAAAGCTTACCGTCAACGTAGTATGATGCGTCCAGAACAATTTCCTTTGTCGTGAAGTAATACTGTCTTCGTTCATATAGCTTACCATCCTTATACTTAAATGAAATACTGTCCAGGGTCCGTCTATTAACATCTCTGGTTAGCGAACGGGAGGTTTGCCATTGTTCTTTATCGCCTTTCCATACGGATTTGAACTTCTTTCTGTAGGCGCCAGTAGTGTATTTGAACCATGATTCGATAAGATGTCCATTCTTATCGTAGCTGAAAAACCCATAGGGTTCATTTGATTCTTTGTCAGGAATCATTGTTACGGTCTTCACATTTTCAGGGGTGGTAGATTTCTTGTCTAACTCTAGAAAATGCTTGAAGTACCTCGTTGGTTGCGCTTCCTGACTGCTGGCAGGATTTAGTTGAGGTTGCGCTATGGTGGTTGCGCTAAGAAGCAGGAATGGGATTAAGTTTCTTAACATGCGATCAAAGTTATGATTATGAAACACTTTCTTGGCACGGGTATTGCTAACGGAATGCTAACTTTATTTATCAAATCAGAGATCATGAAAACTCGTTACTATATCATAGCTGCTGCTATTGTATTCTCCAGCACCTCAATGTTTGCACAGGTGAGCTCTGGCACAAAACTCCAGAAAACAGGTACCAGTGCAACTACGGGGAGCAATTCGAATGCCACAATTGTCAAGGAGAAAGACCCCAATGCAGCCACCACTGGTACTTCAGTTGGCTCTAATTCATTGAAACCAGCTACAAAGCCGGATGCGAAGGTAGGCTCAGATGTGAAAGCAGGAGTGGTTCATCAGGGTGGAAATACGGCTGTGAAAAACAATAACTCGGCAACAGCAGTGGGTGTTGTAAAGACCAGGTACGATGTAAACCTGAAAGACCCTAAGAGTGTAGTAAACGCTATGATCTATGCTGCTAAAGAGCGTGATTTCAAGGTGATGCCTGGTTTAGTGGACCCACTTATGATGACGGAAACAAAGGAAAGGTACCCGTTCATTGCGGAATTGATCCAGACGGGTAAGGTGAAGGCGGAGAATGAACAAGCTGCAGTTACTGAATTAAAGGATTACATCAATCTTTTTGAGAGTGCCAAGATCAACGGTACGATTCAATACAAGACCGCGTCAGGTTATCAGCTTGCATACGTACCGGTTTGGGTATTTAACCTTAAAGGATCTTCAAATCTGAAGGTTATCTTGATCAAACGATACGGAAACTGGTATTTCCTGGCGTATGGAACTTAGATTTTAGGGTTTTTTAACGGTTTCTCGACCAAAAATCCGCAACACTGTATAGGGTTCATGCGTTTAACAAGTAACGCATGAGGGCTTATAGATTTTTCATATCACTATTCTTCTACGTAGGCTTGGTAGTATTCGGAGCAAGACTTCTTTTGAAACTTGATCACTTAAGTTTCGTATTACTATTAGCAGTAGTTGCTTTGCTTTCCAGCGTGCTGGGGGGAGCTTTTGTCTTGATCAACATGTTGATCAAGAAACTTTAGTTCTCGCAGGGTAACTAAGTCTGTCCTTTGGGAAGTTTCTTGCTATTATATCTGGTTAATGAACTTATAATGGTTCTTAAATGCGGGAAATGGAACTATTGGACATCATATCATACGACTATCGTATTTGGGCCAATCTGGTGGTGGTGGCAATGATTTTATTCATTGTTAAAGCTCCAGATAAGACCGAATCATAAGTCGAGCGACTCAAACAAGAGGTTCGTCTAATTAGTGGCATGAGTAGTTACTCAATTGCTTAAATTGAGGCTGTATTAAAACTACTGTTCATGAAAAGACAATTACTCTTGATGTTGGGTTTGCTTCTGGGCATCGTAACCTCGATGCACGGTCAACTCTACATTAATTTTAACGTTACCCAGGCACCTGCCCTTGTTGCAGCTGCGGGCACTGATCATAATGTGTGTCGGGTAGACACTGTTCAACTTGGAGGTTCTCCTAGCGCAACAGGCGGTACAGCTGGCTACCAGTACAGTTGGTCTACTACTGGAGCGATCTCAAGCACAACAGCTCCAAATCCTTTGGGAAATACCAACGTAACAACAGACTACATCCTTACAGTTACAGATACCAATAACTGTACGTCTACTGACACGGCAACGGTCAACATCAGCCCGTGTACAGGTGTTCAGGAGTGGAATCTTCCCTTGGATGTAAATGTGTCTCCGAATCCAGGAGATGGAATGTTTACGATCAAACTCTCAGGCACTTATAATAGGAACATAACGATGACGGTGCGTAACGCATTAGGACAAATTGTTCGTTCGGAGGAATTAGGAAAGATCACTAACCAACGTCAAGTACAGTTGGACCTTACCAAAGAATCAAAAGGAATGTACTACCTGGATCTCTCAGGGAGAAAGGAACATTCTGTAACTAAACTAATTGTTCAATAGCAAAGGGATTGATGATGAAAGAGCTTAAGAAAATATTTGCAGCTGCTATAGCAACAATTAGCATTGCAGGAACGATGAATGCCCAAACCATTTGCGGGGGCGATACGGTTTGTTTCACCACCAGTGCACGGGGAACTATTCAATGGCAGCATTCAACCAATCAAACTACATGGACCAACCTGGCTGGTGTAACAGGCGATACGGCTTGTTTTGCACCTACTGCTACCGGGTGGTACCGTGCGGAAATTACAGATGGAACATGTGATCCAATCTATTCAGATACCAGTTACTTAACCGTAGTTGGTGCCAGCGGAGTAGACACCTTTTACTATACAGGCGGGGTTCAAATGTTCGTAGTGCCATGCTCCAAAACGTTTACCCTCAACGCTTGGGGTGCACAAGGTGGAGATGACACACCGACCGCAGGCGGAATGGGTGGTTACGCCACCGGGCAATACACAGCCAATGCTGGAGATACCCTTTGGGTGTACGTTGGCGGAAAGGGAACTGATGGACCAGGTGGCCTGAACTGCAACTCGCCAGGCGGATGGAATGGTGGTGGCCCAACTGGGTCTATCTGTTGTTCTAATGCCGGAGGTGGTGCAGGTGCCGGAGGCGGTGGAACTGATATTCGTGTGAACGGTCAGGCGCTTACCAATAGAATTATCGTTGGCGGTGGCGGTGGCGGTGCAGGGTCCAACAACGTAGGCGCTGCAGGCGGTGGAACCACTGGGGGAAATGGCAATCCTTACAACGGGGTTTCTGCCATAGGTGGATCACAAACTGCTGGTGGAACACCAGGAGGTCATTATACTGCTCACGCATGTATTGCTGGAACCGCTGGCTCATTAGGCCAGGGAGGAATGGGAGACGGCAATGATGGTGGTGGTGGCGGAGGCGGCTACTACGGTGGTGGTGGCGGTGCCAACAATGGTGGCGGAGGCGGTGGCTCCGGCTATATTGGTGGTGTTACAGGAGGATCAATGTCCTCCGGTGTTAGATCAGGCCACGGATTGGTAATCATTACCTGGTAATAAGACTAAATGAACATGTGACCCTCTGTCTCTACAGGCAGGGGGTCTTTTTTTGCTCGCTTGTGAAGTCGATGTATGAGTGTGCCTAACACCAAGCCATAGATAATGTGTCCAATAGCGCTGCCAATCACATTGAGCGGTGTTAATTCGAACATTAGGTTCTGCCCCTGATTGGAGAAAACCAACAGTAACATCAGGCAACTATAGATAAACAAGCCATAAATGAGCCCTAGAACTTTCAAATTCATTCTTGGCTTGAATAGCGTGACCAAAGCACCAAAAACGATACCCATTCCGCCACCGTTCCCGGCATATCTCCAACCGTAACCTACGCTCCAATGTGCACCTTCAGTGCCCAGAACCCAGTCGCCAATTTTGGGAATGAAATCGTTCCAGCCAGCAATCATGAAAGGTATTCTGCTAAAATCATAGATGGTAACGGCTATTATTCCGAATAACCAACTTGTTAGAATGACTTTGCCAGCTTTTGGATCGGAAATTCCCGCGAGCAGGATAACCAAATAAGCGGGAAGTACACAGAAAATGGCGCTGGTCTGCAATGGGGCAAAACCCAGCACACTTGCCGCTATAGCTGTGATCGGGAAGAAACCACCAAGCATAGCAATCAACAAGATAAGCTTGGTGTTGCCTAACAACGCGTTTGCGCCAGATATCTGAATAGTTCTTGTCATAATTCTCTATTGAGATAGTCAGGTTTGAATTTTCCATAAAGTTTTTCCAGAACCACTGTAAATACTTGCGTAGCTCGCATTTTGGTCCGATCTTGCACCCACCAAACCTATTAGTATGAAAAATCTCCTCGTTACTGCGATGCTATTAAGCGTCTTTGGGGCTTTTGCGCAATGCCCACCACAAATAACATGTCCAGGCAACATAACGGTATCGAACGATCCCGGTAAGTGTTCAGCTGTAGTTAATTACAATACGCCAAATGGAATAGATACCTGCTTGTCAGGTAGTCAAACATTCAATTATTCAGGCGTTATCGACACCTTCATTGTTCCTTTAGGATTAGGTACGATCACAATTGAAGCTTGGGGTGCCCAAGGTGGCACTGGTAACTGGTCTCCTCCAGGAAATGCAGGTGGGCTTGGAGCATACATCAAAGGAGATGTAACAGTTTCAGGTGGTGATACGATTTTGATCCTTGTTGGTGAAATGGGTGAAACTCAGGGTACCGGTGGCGGTGGCGGAGGATCCTTCACAGCTACAACGGGAAACACACCACTGATCATTGCCGGTGGCGGTGGTGGTGGAACATTCGATGAGCAGGGTGTTGACGCGTCAACTACGCAGAATGGAACCATGGATAGCCAAAATGCTGTGAATGGTGGAACCGGTGGAGCCGGTGGTAGCGTTTGCGGAACCAACCAGAATGATGGTGGTGGCGGAGGAGGTTTCCTCACTGATGGAGCAGATGCCCGAACAACTGGTGCTGGCGGCTTTGGCGGTAAAGCATTTGTTAATGGCGGTGCTGGGGCACCAAGAGGTATCAATGGAACTTGCACCGGATGTGCCGGAGGTTTTGGAGGAGGCGGTAGCGGTTCCTGCAACACTGTCGGTGGTGGCGGTGGTGGTGGATACTCTGGCGGTGCCGGAGGAAAGCACTACAACAACTGTATTTCCAATGCAACACGCTCTGGTGGCGGTGGCGGTGGATCGTTTAATGCTGGCTCCAACACAGCTGATTCGGCTGGAGTAAGAACCGGTAACGGTCTGGTAAGAATTACATGGAACGGTGCGGGTGTAACAACGAACCAAATTGCTGGTTTGCCTTCAGGATCAACTTTCCCGGTAGGTACAACGAATAACACCTTTGTAACTTCTAATTCAGCAGGTTCAGATACGTGCTCTTTCACGGTAACGGTTAACGATACAAATGCTACTCCATCTATAGGTGCGCTTAGCCAGGATACGATCTGTACTTCTTCAGGTACGATTACACTTCCGGCTGGTAGCCCGGCAGGTGGTGTTTACAGCGGTACAGGTGTAACAGGAAACATGTTTGATCCTGCCGCAGCAGAACAAGGCAACCACTGGATCTATTATACTGATACATCAGGATGTAACCATGCTGATTCAGTAATGATCACTGTTGTGTGGTGTGCAGGACTTGAAGAGCAGCGTACTGTCAACAACATCAAAGTAACACCAAACCCATCTAATGGTATTTACCAGTTGAATGCTGGTGAGGGCATTACGGCAAGCTATACGGTTGCTGATGTAACTGGACGCATTGTGGTAAGCGAAACAACCTTTAGAAGATCTTCCGAAATTGACATTACCACGGAAGAGAATGGGGTATACATCGTCACGCTTAGGGTCGCAAACGCTTCAAGAACGATCCGGCTGATCAAAAACTAGCGTTGGTATGAAGAAGTTATTTATCACAGGAGTTAGCGTCCTGGCATTTGGGTTTGGTGCGCTCGCACAGTGCCCGCAGATAACGTGCCCGGGAAACATTACCGTTGATAATGATTCAGGCAAGTGTAGTGCTGTAGTAAACTATTCAGTTATTGCTCAGGACACTTGTGGTAGTGGTTCACAAACATTTAGCTACACAGGATCCGTACAGTTTTGGGTTGTACCAACAGGCATCTACAATGTGAACATTCAGGCTGCCGGAGCGCAAGGGGGGTCAAATGCCTTAACCATTCCTGGTGGACTGGGGGGAGACGCGGCAGGTGACCTTGTTGTGAATCCTGGTGATACCCTCTGGATCTACGTTGGAGGAACCAACGGGTTCAATGGTGGTGGACAAGCCGGAACTTCTGGAACATGCACACAGGCCAGTGGTGGTACTGGTGGTGGTGCATCAGACGTTCGCTTTGGCGGTCAGGCGTTAACGAATAGAGTGATCGTTGCCGGTGGTGGTGGCGGTGCTGCAGGAAACCGTGTTCAAGGCTGCGCCAGAGGCGGAGGTGGAGGCGGTGGCGGAGGCTACTACGGAGGTGGTGGCGGTGCCGCATGGCCGCAAAATGGTTTGATGGCTGGGGGTGGAACCCAGACCGCAGGCGGTTCGGCTGGAACCTCTACTTATGGCCCACCTGCACCAGCTAACAATGGCAATGCAGGCGTACTAGGTGTTGGAGGTAACGGAGGAATAGAACAGAACAGTAGTCAGAGTGGTAGCGCAACTGCACTTACAGGTGGTGTCGGAGGTGGTGCCACAGGAGGCATTGGTCAGTATGGCCCTAACTGGACTGGTGGCAGTGGTGGAGGTGGCTCCAGCTACATCGGTGGGGTAACCAACGGTGTTACCAATTCAGGTTCGCAAACTGGTGATGGCTATGTTACTGTATCGTATACAGGTCCGGTAACGCTTACCCAAACAAGTGGACTTCCTTCAGGCTCGACTTTCCCGGTAGGTACTACAGTGAATTCTTTCCTGGTAACAGGGTCTGGACCTAGCGATAGCTGTTCGTTTACAGTAACTGTGAATGATACGAATGCGGTTCCTACACTTGGTGCGTTGTCTCAGGATACAATCTGTACTTCCTCGGGTACAATTACTCTGCCAACGGGTAGTCCAGCAGGTGGAGTTTACAGTGGTACTGGTGTAACTGGCAACATGTTCGATCCTGCGACTGCAGAAAAAGGAGATCACTGGATTTATTACACAGATACTTCAGGCTGTAACCACGCAGACTCTGTTTTGATTACAGTTGTGTGGTGCACAGGCGTTGAAGAACAACGGATCGTGGATGACATTGCTGTTACACCAAACCCATCGAATGGTTTGTATCAATTGAACGCTGGAGACGGAGTTACCGCTACTTATAAGGTAACCGATGTAACAGGCCGAGTGGTTGTTACCGAAACTACCTTCAGGAAACAAACGCAAATAGATATTACTAAGGAGAAAGATGGAGTGTATATGATCAACCTAAAGGTTGCCAATGCCTCCAGAACTATTAGACTGATTAAAAACTAAGATTGAAATGAAGAAATTATTCGTCACTGGAATTGGGGTTCTTGCATTTGCTTTTGCGAACGCTCAATGCCCTCAGGTTACTTGCCCGGGAAATGTTACTGTAGATAACGACCCTGGTAAGTGTAGCGCAGTAGTTAACTATACGGTTACTGCGTGGGACTCATGTGGAAGTGGTTCGCAGACCTACAATTTCACCGGATCCGTTCAGTTTTATGTGGTTCCAGCAGGTGTTACGATGTTGAACATCGCTGCCGCTGGAGCGCAAGGAGGTGCCAATGCGCAGTCACTGGCTGGTGGCCTTGGGGGAGATGCAACAGGTGATCTTGCTGTTACTCCTGGTGATACGTTATGGATATATGTAGGAGGATCGAATGGATTCAACGGTGGCGGTAACGGAGGGAGTACCTCTGGCTGTACAACGGCTGCTGGTGGAGATGGTGGCGGTGCGTCAGACGTACGCGTTGGTGGACAGGCGCTTACCAACAGAGTAATTGTTGCCGGAGGTGGTGGCGGTGCTGGCGGTAACCGTATTCAGGGCTGTGGTCGCGGTTCTGGCGGTGGCGGTGGCGGAGGCTACTACGGTGGCGGAGGCGGTGCCGGATGGCCTGGCTCAGGAACGATGCCCGGTGGAGGTACACAAACTGCCGGAGGAGCTGCTGGAACAACTACAACTGGTGCAGGTGCGACCAATGGAACAGCTGGTGCGCTTGGAACAGGAGGTAATGGTGGAGGAGAGCAAGGCTCGAATCAAGGTGGAAATGGAACCGCCCAAACCGGAGGAACAGGTGGAGGCCTGACAGGTGGCCCTGGAGCTTATGTGGTTAACTGGACTGGTGCTTCTGGCGCTGGTGGTTCAGGCTACATTGGCGGAGTTACCAATGGCGTTATGAACTCAGGAACACAAACGGGTAATGGTGTTGTTACCATTTCCTATTCCGGACCAATTACACTAACACAAATCTCTGGACAGGCATCAGGGTCTGCTTTCCCAGTAGGCACTACTACTAATACATATGTTGCAGCCGGTGCGTCTGGACCAAATGATACATGCTCGTTCACAGTAACTGTTAATGACACAAATGCGGCACCAACACTAGGTGCGCTTTCTCAGGATACCCTTTGCACAACTTCAGGAACAATTACACTCCCTGCTGGAAGCCCTGCGGGTGGTGTATACAGTGGTGCAGGTGTAACCGGCAACATGTTCGATCCTGCGACTGCAGAAAAAGGAGATCACTGGATTTATTACACGGATACTTCAGGCTGTAACCACGCAGATTCTGTTTTGATTACAGTTGTGTGGTGTACGGGAATCGATGAGGAAAAGACCCTTGCAGGTGTGGAAATTGCGCCTAACCCTTCAAACGGTCAATTCCGTGTGAATGTTGGAGAAGGTGTAAGTGCAACCATCTCTGTAATGGATGTAGTGGGGCGTTTGGTTGTAGAACAAACAGAAATAAGAAAAACACATCTGCTGGATATTTCGAACGAAGAAGCAGGTGTTTATCTGGTGAAGGTTGAGATCAATGGTATCTCAAGATCGATCAGATTAATCAAGGAATAAAAAGGTAAATGATGAAAAGATTTGGATTATCGATCGTTGCTATTGCATTTCTAGCAAGTACTGCCTGGGCGCAATGCCCGAAGGTGACCTGTCCGGCAAATGTTACTGTTGACAATGATCCCGGAAAGTGTGGTGCGGTTGTTAACTACACGGTAATCTCACAGGATAGCTGTGGAAGTGGAACACAGACTTTCAGTTATACCGGGTCTGTTCAGTTTTGGGTAGTACCAACTGGTGTTAACCTCGTGAACATTCAAGCTGAAGGTGCTCAGGGAGCATCGAACAACGCGGGAATTCTCGGAGGAATGGGAGGTGATGCTTCTGGTGACCTCGTAGTAACACCTGGAGATACGCTATGGATATATGTCGGAGGCCAAAATGGCTTTAACGGAGGAGGTAATAATGGTGTTACACCATGTACACAAGCCCTTGGTGGAAACGGTGGTGGCGCATCAGACGTTAGAGCTGGCGGCCAGAACTTATCCAATCGCGTGATCGTTGCCGCTGGAGGTGGCGGTGCAGGTGGTAACCGTCTTGGCGGTTGCGGACGTGGTTCCGGTGGCGGTGGTGGCGGAGGCTACTACGGTGGCGGAGGCGGTGCCGGTTGGCCTCAGAATGGTGTACTACCAAGTGGTGGTAGCCAGAGTGCTGGTGGTTCTGCTGGAACGTCTACGTATACCACAACTTGTAGCCCAAACAACAGCGGTACTGCTGGTGCACTAGGTGTTGGTGGAGACGGTGGTTGTGAGGTGTCTAGTAATCAGGCCGGATCGGGTACTGCACTTGTAGGTGCTGTAGGCGGTGGTTTGACTGGTGCTACAGGAACCTACGCTGGAAACTACATGGGACAAAGTGGCGCTGGTGGTTCAAGCTACATTGGTGGCGTTAACAACGGTGTTACAAATTCCGGTACACGATCAGGTAATGGTCAGATTGTATTAACATATACCGGCCCAACAACGCTTACCCAGATTGCTGGAATGGCTTCAGGATCTATGTTCCCTATTGGAACTACAAACAACACGTTCGTTGTTTCGGGACAGTCTGGTCCTAACGATACGTGTTCGTTCACAATTACTGTAAACGATACCAATGCTGTACCTACTTTAGGAGCGCTTTCTCAGGATACAATTTGTACTTCTTCAGGTACAATTACACTCCCTGCGGGAAGCCCTGCTGGTGGTGTGTATAGTGGTCCTGGTGTAACCGGCAACATGTTCGACCCGGCAACTGCAGAAAGGGGAGATCACTGGATCTATTATACAGATACATCCGGATGTAACCACGCAGATTCTGTAATGATAACTGTGGTTTGGTGTACAGGCATCGAGGAAGGAGAAATGCTTCATAATGTGCAGGTACTTCCTAATCCTTCAAATGGATTATTCCAGGTAAGGGTAGGCGAAGGTGTGAATGCTACGGTTAGCCTTTCTGATGTGACTGGAAGAATCATTCTTAAAGGAGCTTCTTTTAGAAACACCTACAATCTGGATATTTCTAATGAGAAGGATGGTGTATACATCATGAACGTTCGAGTTGGAGAAGCCACGAGGTCTATTCGACTCATAAAACAGTAGGCATATGAAGAGGCAACTATTATTATTGGTTGGCGGGATGGCATTTGCAGCAAGTTCTTTTGCGCAGTGCCCGCCAGTAATTTCTTGTCCGACTAACATCAGTGTTAGTAACGACCCTGGCAAGTGTTCAGCGGTGGTTAACTACGCAACCCCATCAGGTATTGACACCTGTGTTCAGGGAACTGATACGTTCAATTTCACTGGTGCACCTCAGATGTGGATCGTTCCATCTGGAGTAACGCAAGTAACCATTGAGGCACGTGGGGCTCAGGGAGGATCCAATTGGATTAACAACAACAATTTTGGTGGCATCGTAACTGCTGATTTTGTGGTTGTCCCCGGAGACACATTGCATATTTATGTGGGTGAACAACCAACTACAATTACTGGAGGATACAACGGTGGTGGTAATGGTGAAGGTGCAGGAAAAGGTGGAGGCGGTGCGTCCGATGTCCGAATCGGTGGTACTGCGATGAGCGATCGTGTGATTGTTGGAGGCGGTGCTGGCGGTGCCGGATTCTGGGGAAGCCAACACGTAGTTGGAGGAGCAGGCGGTGGCCTCACAGGTGGTGCAGGTTATCGTGGAGTCCCGACTACTCCAGGTGGAGACCCAGGAACGCAAACTGGATCTGGAAATGGTACCTGTGTCTCTTTGAACAACCCAATTTGTACTGGAGGATTTGGTTTCGGTGGATCGTCAATATCGTGTGGCTGTGAAGGCTATGGCGGTGGTGGCGGCTGGTACGGTGGTGCCGGTAGTGGTAACTGCCGTGGTGGTGGTGGTGGAAGCGGATACACACTTCCTAGTGCAACCAACGTAAACCATCAATCAGGTGTACAAACGGGGCACGGCCTTGTTATCCTTAGTTACAATGGTGGTGCGGTAACTACCACTATGACTGCTGGATTGGCAAGTGGTGCACAGTTCCCGGTTGGAACAACCACGGTTTCTTACCTAACGTCAAACAGTGCTGGTAGCGATAGTTGTTCATTCACAGTAACAGTTACGGATACAGGTCAGGCTACCGTTCTTGGCGCATTAAGCCAGGATACGATTTGTACTTCAGCTGGTACGCTAACACTTCCAGGAGGAACACCGGCTGGGGGTAACTACTCTGGTACTGGGGTAACAGGTAATTCCTTTGACCCAGCTGTTGCTCAGCTTGGAACGCACTGGATATACTATACGGATACAGTTGGTTGTCAGAATGCGGATTCTGCTGCCATCACAGTTGTGTGGTGTACTGGTATCGCAGAGAGCCCACTGGCTGATATCGTGAAAATTGCGCCAAACCCTTCTAACGGCATATTTACTGTGCAGTTACCAAAAGGCAATGAGTTTGAGTTACTTGAAATAACCTCTATTGTGGGGCAGCGGGTAATGGCTCTTAGTCCACAGAGAAATACAGCACAACTTGATCTTTCCAGCTTTGCCAATGGAACCTACTTAATCAAGGTTCGCGTGGCAGGGAAAGAAGATACCTTCAGGGTACTGAAGCAATAACGAGACACTAAGAACTATGAACAGGTAGTGTGCACGCACTACCTGTTTTGTTCTAATAAACTAACCACTATGAAGAAACAACTACTTGTTTGCGGCTTTTTGCTGGCAGGCCTTGGGGCGTTTGCACAATGCCCTCCAATTATTCAATGTCCAGGAAACATCGTTGTTGGCACTGACTCGGGTCAATGCTCAGCGGTTGTTAATTACATTGCCCCACAAGGGGTAGATACCTGCGTCTCCGGAACGCAAACCTTTAACTACACTGGTGCAGTACAAATGTGGGTTGTTCCTGCCGGAGTTACTTCAGTAGATGTAACATGCTGGGGTGCCGAAGGTGGTAGAGCTGCCGGACCTGGTGGAATGGGCGGAATGGCTCAAGCGACAGCTCCCGTAAACCCTGGTGATACGCTTTGGATTTATGTAGGAGGTAAAGGAAATGATGGTAACACTGCCGGTAACGGACTTGGCGGATTCAATGGCGGTGGAGATGGATATCAGCTTTCCAGCACAGATGGTGGTTCTGGTGGTGGTGGCGGAACTGATGTCCGAAGAGTAGGAAACACACTTAACGATCGATTCGTAGTTGCCGGTGGCGGTGGCGGAAGTGAGAATACCGGAGGTGGACCAATGGCTGGTGGAGCTGGTGGTGGTCTTGTTGGAGGAGATGGCCAGATCTGGGCAGGAGACACTGCGAAGGGCGGGACTCAAACAGCCGGTGGAGCACCGAATACAGGTCTAGCATGTAGTGGAACGATCATTTTTGCAACACCAGGATCCTTCGGACAAGGAGGTGCTGGTGGAAGATGTACATCATCACGCTGCGGTGGCGGAGGTGGTGGCGGCTGGTATGGCGGAGGTGGCTGTACCAGGGGTAATGGGTCCGGAGGCGGATCCGGTTATGTTGCCGCAACAGGAAACACAAATACTTCGATGTCTTCGGGTGTGCGCAGTGGCGATGGAATGGTTACCATCTCTTATCAGGGAGGTTCCGTAACTACCAACCTTACAGCAGGACTTGGCACAGGAGCAACTTTCCCACTGGGAACAACTACGGAAACTTATGTTACATCCAATAGTGCCGGTACGGATTCATGTAGTTTCACCATTACCGTAGTGGATTCCGGACAGGCAACTGTTTTGGCTCCTTTCTCACAGGATACAATTTGTACTTCGGCAGGCACCGTAGCACTTCCAGCGGGAACACCTGCAGGGGGTAACTATTCAGGTACTGGGGTTGTTGGTTCAAATTTTGATCCTGCCGTAGCGCAAATCGGAACGCACTGGATCTATTACACTGATAATGATGGCTGTCAGCATACGGATAGCACAGCTATTACAGTGGTATGGTGTACAGGAGTGCAAGAGAATACGTTGAGTAATATCCTAACGATTGCTCCTAACCCGTCCAATGGAATATTCAATCTTCAACTACCGGAAGGAACTAAGTTTGAGCGTATTGAAGTTATGTCTATTGTTGGGCAGCGTGTAATAACAGTTAGTTCACAAAGAAATACAGCGCAAGTTGATCTTTCGAGCTTTGCGAATGGAACTTATCTAATAAAGGCCCGTGTGGCGGGCAAGGAAGACACCTTCAGGGTACTGAAGCAGTAACGAACCACTTAGGCAGGTAGCGCTTACACGCTACCTGCTTTTACATAAACCAAAAAATCAAGCTATGAAGAAACAACTACTTGTTTTTAGTTTTCTGATGGCGGGACTTGGCACATTTGCACAGTGTCCTCCGCAGATTATTTGTCCAACCAATATTTCAGTTCCCAACGATCCGGGAAAATGTGATGCTGTGGTTACATTTTGTACACCAGCAGGAATTGATACATGTAACACGAACACACAGTCGTATGCCTACACGGGCGTAATAGATACCTTCATCGTGCCTGCAGGAGTAACTTCTATTAACGTCCTTGCCAGAGGAGCAGAAGGTGGAACTGGTCATGCTGGAACTTTTGACGGTGGTGATGGTGCCATCATGCAAGGAGATTTCTGCGTAACTCCAGGCGATACGGTTTGGATCGTTGTTGGAGGCGCTGGAGGTAATGGAATTTCATCTCGCGGTGGCGGTGGTGGAGGCGGATCCTTCGTTTTCACAGGAGCTCCGGGAGGGCCAGGCCTTATGATCGCTGCCGGTGGTGGCGGTGGTGCTGGCGAAGAGAATACCAATAATGGTTGCGATGCCAGAACAGACACCAATGCAACGCTTGGACCAACAAGTTGTGCTGCTGGCCTTGGCAATGGCCAGGGTGGCCAGGGTGGAGATGCTTTCGGTGGCGGAGGCGGAGCCGGATGGTACTCTGCCGGAACAGACTATGGTAATTATGCTAATTCTGGAGGTACACTTTTCGTTGGTGGTACCAACCATGGTGGCTCTGGAGCGTTTGGCGGCTTTGGTGGGGGTGGTGGCACCCACGATGGCGGTGGCGGTGGCGGTGGCTACACCGGTGGCCGTGGCGGCAACAACACTACCGGAATTGGTGGTGGTGCCGGTTCATTTAATGGCGGTACCAATCAGAACAATTCGGTAGGAAACACTGGCAATGGATCAGTTGTGGTTACCTGGTATCCTGCTGTGCCAACCAATCAGACTGCAGGATTGCCTTCAGGAGCAACGTTCCCTGTTGGAACAACCGTCAATACATTTGTTACCCAGAATAGTGGTGGTAGCGACACATGTACGTTTACAGTTACTGTATCAGATGGAAGCCCGGCAACTGTTTTGGCTGCATTCCCTAATGATACCGTATGTACGTCAGCATCTCCAATTACCCTTCCCGGAGGAACACCTGCTGGAGGATCATATACGGGAACTGGTGTAACCGGATCAACATTTGATCCAGCCATTAGCGGTATCGGAACGTTCTGGGTATACTATACGGATACTGTTAACTGTCCTGTGACCGACTCAACAGCTATCACAGTTGAGATTTGTGCTGGTGTTACAGAGGCCACGAACAGAGATGGTTTTGAGGTTAGCCCGAACCCGAGTAATGGAATGTTCATTATTAGAACACAAGATGGAAACGCTACGCGCGCTTTGGTTGAAGTGTTTGACCTTGTAGGTAAGAAACTGAGAAGTTTCCAGATCAATGGAACAAGCGCCAAGCTTGATCTTACCAGCGAGCCAACCGGGGTATACCTGATGAGGCTTCGTCAGGGAGGAAATACCTCTGTGTATAAGCTTACCAAGAAGTAACAATGGTTTGAAGGGAGCCTTTAGGCTCCCTTCTTATTTGTTGCCAGGGCTATCCCTTTTGTTCCTATATTTGCATTGTAGCAGTTGCTACATGAGAGAAGAGAACAGAGTTACGTTTAAGAAGATTATAGCCTATCTAAAACAAGAAAGGGACCATCAGGTCCCTTTTTCTTTTTCTTCTTTCAACCCTTCCACCCAGAGTCTTAGAACAATTTCATCATTTGGCATTCTCACGACCTGCGCAGCTGAAATGAACAGTTGTTCGTAATAGTAACTGTGGATTCCATACACGCCCTCTGTGGTTGCTCTGTTCTCAGAAAGGTCAATAAACGAAGCAGTAGCCCCTCCAGCGGTGGTATCTTCCTTCTGGTAAATGGTCTTGTATAAATCTTTCAATTGACTAACGATTCCCCACTTTGTATATCCCTCATCTTTATCCGGCAGAATCTCAAACTTCGATGGGTGAGCGACCGGATAGTCAATGAATACAGACACCTTTTCTCCTTTAGGTATTACAATAGAATCCACACCTGGAACAAAACCGTAGGGAGGATCCGATATCTGGGTGAGATAACGCGTGCCATTCACCACTTCTTGAAACATGATCCACCCTTCAAATGCATACCCGTGCTTCACAAGAAAGGCTTCCCCACGGGTTCTTTCATCATAGTACCGGGAGTTGTCAATGTAACGACTTACGTAGCGCAGATCGTTCATGCCATGCTCAATCATAAATTCAGCATAGCCCAACATAGCGCGCGAAGAATCAGGGGCATAACCGAAGACTTCATCCAAATGATTGAAACGATCGCCATGCGGCATTCGAAGCTGATACCTGGACTCTCCTGCTACCAAATCTGTAATGTTGATTTCCTCCGGCACAGGTTGAAAAGGATAATCAATGTTACCTACTTCAAAATAATCCTGCCCAAAAAACACCTGAGTGTTATAGATGTGGCTGGCCCATGGATCATCTTCGCTACCACCTTCTTCCACAGCAAAAAAGTGCTCATCCATAATGATGGGAGCCCTTCCCTGGATATTTAAAACACCAATTGTGTTGTCATCAAAGGGGTTCCCCTTTCCACGGCTAACAGCAAAGCTTAGTTTCCGCTTGAATGATTCGCCCAGCTGCAGTTCAACTTTGTACGTACCGGAAGTTAGTGTTATGTGCGAGAGGGTATCATCAGGTACAACTATCGGGTCACGACCTTGTATGGAAATGGTGGCTTCCTGACCCGTCATGTTCACGATATAGATATCTGTGTCTCTATCAAACCCTCCGCTACAACCCATCAGGAATAACAGCACTACGCTAAGGGCTATGTTGTTCAACTGCCTCCTAGTCATTGGGTTTGACTTTGTCTTGGTAGTGATCGCACTTACAGTAAGAGGGAACAATCACCCTCATGCCCTGAGATTCAACAGGTAGGTTTGTGCGGGAATCTATGAAGCCATTTTCCTCGGTTGAGGTAATGGTCAGGAGCTCGCATACACCCCGCCTCTTCGAGATTCTTCGATAGTTGATGCATGAAATACATCGATGTACGGCATTCTTGCTCCCCACACCACTAATGTAGGCAATGCAGCAAATCTAGGGTTAGCATGTATGCGGGAGAATTATTCTGCTCCTGCAGGCACCATGATGTAGGTGCTTGTAATAAGCTCCTTATCCTGCATGGAGAATTGAAGCTCTTCGTTGCTCACACTTTTGAATCTAAGCCAATTCAGCTTCATAGCAGAACCTGCCTTGTCCAATTTGAAAACGATCTTCTCACCTGAAACTGACCATGTTCCTTTGATATCCTTACCCGAGATCCTTCCTGTGAAGGTGTCGTCAGCATTTAAATGCAATACATCGCCTTTCTGTTCAGCAGTTGGTTTGTACTGGTCGCCAAACTCTTCTACTTTAGAGAGCTTCCATTTCGGATGGACGGATTCCTTTGAAAGCTGACCATAAGAAAAGCATGCTGTAATGGTAAGCAAAAGCGTAACGAGTGTAAGCTTCTTCATAATTGTACGGTATTGGAATGTCTAATTTACGATTCCCGCTGCAAATTTCTTGCCGAAAAGTGTTCAGATACTAGATACGCTTGTATGAACGTTCAGACTGTTACATTCTTTGTGGAATTCAAGGAATTTGTTGTCCTATACATACCTATGCGAGCTAGCCTTCTTGCCATATTATTTATACCAATATTCTGCTTTGGTCAAGGCAAGAATATTGGCTTGGGTGTCAAAAGCACGGGGCTTTGTCTTGGACCCAATAAATTTTCTTTCAATGGAATACGACTCAACGGTGTTGATACCAGGTCTACCAATCGTATCAATGGATTCACTTTCGGTGTATATCAGCAGACCAGTAGAGTTAACGGCATTATGCTTGGAGGGATCAATGTGCTAAAAAAGAACAACGGCATTGTGCTTGGCGTCATTAATGTGAACGGAAATGGAATCAAGGAGGTAGAGCGCGGCAAGTCTGACACGAACTACGGGCTTAGTCTGGGGTTATCTAACTGGTATGAGAACCATAATGGATTGCTGGTTGGTGGTTGGAACTACGTGGATGAAGATGCCAAGGCATTGATGCTGGGCGTTATGAATACTTCAGAGGAGTTCTGGGGCATTCAACTTGGTTTCTGGAATCATCATTGGAGGAATGGGCGTGGATTGTGTCTTGGCGCTATCAACAGCGGTGTGAGAATGAAAGGTGCACAATTGGGATTCTGGAATCATGCTGAGCGAAATGGACAGGGGCTTATGATTGGTGCCATTAATACCGGCCGCAAGTTTCAGGGGTATAAGATTGGTTTCTGGAATCACTCTACCCGAGAGAGCATAGGACTCAATATTGGTTTCATTAATACATCGAAAAAATATAGGGGTATTCAGTTAGGTTTCTATAATCAGGTGAAGTCAACGGGTAAGGCCTTCCAATTGGGTGTGATCAATCACAACAACAAAGCCAAAGGAATGCAGATTGGTGTGGTAAATATCCGGCCTAACAACAGAAGATGGCTAAAAGTCCTGCCAATTGTAGGGTTTAATGCTCCGCCAACTGAGAAGTCAAAGGCCCGGATGAAGAAGAGAGCAGAAAGAAAAAAGCAACGATATCTCCAAAAGGAGGCGAAGCGTCTGGAGAGGATTAAGAGCAATCCAAAGAAGCAAAATAACCCTACAGAAAAGAAAACAGAACCTGTGCCGTGGGAGAACGTAAGAAAGAAACAGAAGGAGGCAGTGAAGTGGATTAACATCAAGTAGTATGGAATATCCTATCTTCCGTGTTTAACTCGTGGTGCGTTACTCAATCATCATACTAGGTATTGCCATTTTGCTTGCTGGCTGTAAGAAAAGCAAGTTTGTGAACACTGCTGCCAAGGCAAAGCAATCCAAGGTGCGCATGTCCCGTACGAAAAAACAGCCGGTAAAGAAAAGGGGGCTAATTGCCGAGGAAAGAAAAGCGAAGACTTTTGGCAAGTCGGAGATGAAAGCAAACCGAAAGCAAGACATTAATAGGGCGGTGAAGAGGAATGCGGATCCACGGGTAAAGGAGTCTGCAAAGAGATTAGACAAGCATCTGGAGGTGCTGGGATTAAAGGATTCTTGTCAGATCATCTATACTGCAAACCTTCATACCCTAGATTTACCGTGGTATACTTTGCTTCATGACACGATGTCTAAACCTGACCATCTGGTAAGAAGGATCATGGAGTACAACCCCAAAAGGGATTCCTTAAGAGAGTATAAGCGTTTTGACCACCCGATCAAGTACACTGCAGAAAGTACGTCCAAAGGGCAGTTGCAATCAGCATATAAAGTTCATGGCACGGTTTATTGGGTGAATGGTACCACCACAAAGAGCATTGTTGTAGACACTAGACCTTCCAGGCTTGCAGCTGCAGAGGTTAAGTTTATCAATATGGATACCAGAGAAACGTTTAACACCCAAAGCGATGAACGTGGTGATTTTAAAATAGACCTGGCTCCGGGTAGGTATATTATGAAGGGGATTAAACCCTGGAGGTCTTACGACACCTATGTAGTGGCAGATGGAAAGCTTATACAGAAACTGGATAAGCGTTCAGAGCCATTTCAGTTTAGGATCATCAATGATGGCTTCCAAATGAACATTAGCATTGTGGATAGCGAAGATCATCAGGAACCTATTAAGCCGCCCAAGCCGGTAAAATCTTCTCGCGTTAAAGTAAGAGCGAAGTACTAGAACCTAGAAAGGAAGATCATCCTCGTCTTCTGCCAAAGGAGGAGGAGTATCTTGATTAGGGATAGCTGATTCTGATGCTTGAGCAGGAGCTTCGGATTGCGGTTGAGCACCGCCCTCTAATTTCCAGGCGGATAAATTCACAAAGTAGCGACCTTGGTATTCTCGCCCGCGGATATCGAAGTGAACCTCAATAGGATCTCCAATATTGTATCCATCAATTAGAGATGTTTTCTCCTTTACAAGTTCGAATTGAATATCCTGAGGATACTGACTTTCAGTTCGTACCACGAACTCTCTTTTTGTGAAGCCACTGTCGAAAGTCTGCACGTCTTTGACGACCAATAGCTTGCCTTGTAATGTATAACTGCTCATGCCGCTGAAGGTATAAAATTCGAAGGGTTCGGCAATTCAGTTTCAGGTATTATAACTCAACAATAAAACCATCGAAGTGCACAGTCTCCGCGTTTGCCAGATTGCCATCTATTTTACAACGAATACGCCTGAAGTTTTTGTGCGTTTCAAGAGGTTCAAAGGCGAATGTTGTAACGTCATCTCTGAAGTTGTATGCAATTTGAGGACTTCCTAGAAGTTCTGTCAACACAGCCACCGTGAACCCCACTTTTAAACCATCAAAAGTGATCATCGAAACTTTATCTCCAAGCACCAGTTCGGATATCTGTTTCACTTCAGGAACCTTTGAATCATACAGGCGCACTTCACCGTTTACAACCTCCTTGGTTTCCATAAGATGTCCGTAATCTGTTGTGTAGAAAGTATCGTTGGAAATCTCCTGGCAAACCTTATTTAAGAAAGCGGAATCGTGCATACCTAAATTTAATGAATCGCAGTCATTAGTTCACAAGAACACGGCCATTACCCAGCGCTAATTTGTAGTTGGTTTCCGTTTTTTGTGTTGCACGCGGGTCATCCATGTTGTCAGTGGATTCTTCATAATAGTGTAGCTCGATATTGGTATCTCCATTGATAAGAGAAGTGATCTGCCTGGTCATGCCTGCAGGAGGGTCTCCTGCGCCCATATATTCACCCAGTAGAAAGCAGTCTTGTGATTCGCCATCCAATAGAAACGTTCCCAATACAATAGTTCCAGCATAGTATGGACACGCTTCGTATGAACTATACGAAAGCGCCCAAATGAACACTTCAAGACTATCGTTAAGAATTACCCTGTTCAGTGCATGAGCACTACAATCCTGTGTTTGCCCAATGTCCAAAGCTCTTCGATACGCTTCAATGCTTCCGCTTCTTTTAAGCGAGTCTATGAGGTAGTAATCCTTCAGAATCCAGGAAATGCTGCTGTTCAGTTCGTGCTTTGATAGGTTGTGAATGAGCGCTTGCACAAATTCCTGAGGAAGGGAGTCTTTGTCTGTTGCGGACTGAATGTATGCGGAATCTACTGGGTATGGCATAAAACTTACACCATCGCCAAAAAGCCCGATCATCATTTTGAAAGTCTCATCATGTTCCCAGGTCGGCTCATTGTCATCCACTTGCACAGTGGGATCATTCCCGCTACCGGTTGGTATGGTGTCAGCATTTTGGCCTGCCAATTCTTCTTTTGGGGCACTGCTACAGGCCACAAACAACCACATTGCTAAAATGGGCAGGAGAGATTTCTTCATGAGCGTAAGGTATTAAACCACAGCGGAATGAGATAACACCCGAGGGATTAATCAGAACTTATTTTCGGATAATACGTATATACAATATCCAAGGTATCCATTATTTTCGTATCTGATTTATTTATAGGTTGTTATACCGCTAACATTATATGTTATGGGCTACAATCCGTTGTCACATCTGATTTGGACGCTTGACGCAGGCGAGAAGAAAATGGTTCGTAAGGTGCTACGCGCCAATAAGCAGACGGATCACTCCAATTTTCTTCAGCTGTTTGATCTTATAGATCAGAACAGAAATTCCCAGCGCGAGGCTCTGGATGCGAAAATGAAGGCGCTTACCATTAAGAATCTTCCAGCAACTAAGCACCAGTTGTATCATATGATTCTTGATATAGTGAGTGCGCAAATCGATTCATTTGACAATAGCTATTATCAAAGAGCTTCCAAGATTGAGTATTTGCTGCACAAGGCGATGTATGGTGATGCTTTAAAACAAATCCGCGCATTAAAGGCTGATGTGGTGAAGAATGAAAGGTTTGCGTTCCTGCGAGACCTATTGTTCAAGGAATTAACGGCATTGCGGGCAATGGGAAACATTGAAGAATGTAAAGCATTAGCGAAATCGTGGCGTAAGGGAAAGCAGGCCAATGAATTGAGAAAGCAGGGCTTCGAAGAATCATTTAACGAATATTATAGATTGTATCTCAGGTACTGTGGGCGTGGATCAGCATTTACCCCGGATGAGCAAGAGAAGTACCGTGCGTTCATCAATGAGAGCTTCATTAATAAAGACAAATACATGTTGGATGTAGATCCAACACCACATTCTACGGTATACTATCATAAACTAGCATTGCTGGTGAGTAACCTGGCGCTGAACAAATTCACGGAGTGCTATCGCTACTCTGCGAGATTGCTGGAGATACTTGAGAGTTTTCCGAAAGAGCGCGATTCAGACATTCACCAACATGCCATGCTATTATACAATCACGGGCTGGCCTGCTATTTCTCTAATAGATCGGATGAATTCTCTGAAGTTAGTACCAGGCTTCAGGAGAAAAAATGGAACAGCATTCCAGGTGAGGAAGGTTTCTATGAATTGTTCTATAACCGTATGCTGCGGTTCTTGAATGAAGTTCCTGATTTGGATGTTACCACTTTTCGGAACCTGGAGTCCAAGGCGATCTCTCTTTATGAGAAGATTCTCAAAAAGCCGAACCCTATAACGCGAAGACGAACTTTACGCGATATTGAGGATTTATTGTCAAATTCAGCTCAGTTGAGTGCATAATTCTACACTTAACACCCTTTTTACTGTATTTTCTTTTGAATCTGATTTTCGAATTTGTGTAGCGTGTTTTGCATATTTATCACTTAAGTCGATAGAAAAGCACAAAAGACGCAATATTTGAACATTAATTGATTTTTTTCGGTACTTATATACCAACCTACCCCACCTCGGTAGCGTAAGGAAACCAAAATCGCCAAATGAATATACTCCAACTGATGCGCCAGTTTGATACTGACGAGAAATGCCGCTTGCACCTCGAGAAGAAGAGGTGGCCCACCGGAATAGCGTGTCCCAAATGCGGGGATATGCACATATACCGGTACAAAGATGGCAAGCATTACAAGTGTGGAGGATGCGATTCGAAGTTCACAGTTACGACCGGTACCATATTCCATTCTACGAAACTCCCACTTCAGAAATGGATAATCGCGTTGTATCTGTTCAATACTAACAAGTCGGGCCTACCGTCAACCACGTTGGCGGACTATCTTTGGCGTTACCCAGAAGACAGCCTGGTTCATGCTACACAGGATCAGGAAGGGATACGGGGCTCATGGTATCCCCAACGCATGGGGTACTGTTGAAATGGATGAGTGCTACGTAGGTGGCAAGAACAAGAACCGGCACAAGGATAAGAAGGTCAAGTACGGCAAAGGGCGATTCTTCCAGGATAAGACCACGGTACTCGGGATGTACCTCCGTGAGAAGCGGAAGGTAATGGCTGTAGTCATACAGTCATCCCATACCAAGTGGATCCAGAAGGCGATAAATGAGAATGTATTCTCCGGATCTACGCTGATCACAGATGAGGCGGCCGCGTACAAGCGACTGGCGGCACACTATCACCACATCACGATCGATCACTCAAAAGGCCAGTATGCAGATGGGGATATCACGACCAACCGGGTTGAACATTTCTGGTCACACCTGAAGCGAGGGATCATAAACGTATACCGCAGACCTACGCAGAAGCACATGCAACTGTACGTGAATGAGTACGTGTACCGGTACAATCACAGGGATGAGTGTCCGTTTGAGGCGTTCAGACACTTCGAGGGACACATGAGCTACCGGCAACTGATTGCTGCGTAGCTACTTCACGTTCCACCAATGAACGATTCCGTCTTCGTAGAACACTACAATCGATTCATAGGTCCCTTTGACCTGTTTATCGTTCTCGTAGACCACGCAGATCCATGCGATATCTGAGTAATCCTTACCGACCTGCGGGTACAGGTACATTATGTTCTTGTCTTCGTGGCCCACGTGCTTGTCTGTAATGGGCCAAAGGGTGGTACCGTCTTCCGGTGTCGTGAACCAGACTTTCCGATCATCATACTTGATACTGAGGCTGTCCCGGGAAGCTGAGTATACATGGGTATTCTCCGGTTTCCAGTAGTCCGGACTGTACTTTTCTTGCTTGGATGTAGATTCCTTAGCCCTGGGGTTGGGCTGTGCTGTCGCGATGTTGGCAAAACATATTGCCGAAATCATCGTTAAAATAAGAAGAGGTCTCATAGTCAACCGGATAGAACCTCCGGTTGCAAGAGGATGTTACACAAAAAAGAGGGCGTGCAACCGAACTATCCGAAACCAGGCATCGCCAAACGCCCGCACCAGAATAGCCATCACACACCCATGCTTTCGCTGGGCGGGTCGCTATTTTCTGGTGCAAATGAAACTTGGCGATTTCGGTTCCAGAAATAATTACGCCTCCTATTAATACTGAGTCAATATGTTTTTATACCTAAGTATCTGGGTATCTCGATAAGTTTTGCGTTCCTACCAAATTACAAATTCCGTACCACTTTGGCGCACGTGGGATTCAAAGATTTTTCACCCTCTCAGGACCCGGGTAGTATCGTATATACTCACCTTTTTTTCGTCTTAAATCGCCCTTAAATCACTCAAAAACACACCTGTTAAATTATAACACTGAACGATCATAAATGATCTATTTTGATTGTAAATGGCCTTTTTTGGTTTCAAATGCATCTTTTGGTTATAAAATGAGCATAACAGCTATTAATAGAATGGATAGATGAGGCCTAAAAAATGTAGATCAAGAAAGCATTTAGTGCATTAATATGTGTTTTAGTTGAAAAATGATTTGAAAAAGAGCAATTAAATGACAATAACATCTATTTATAGCCATTTTTCCCATAAAAAATAAGAATACAAAGAAAGTAAGGGTGTAGCTTAACTGCAGAAAACCACCACTTTTGAACACTTTATTGCATTTAAGGGGTAATTATGGCGGATAAGGGCCATAATATTGCAAACAAGGCACACCTTCAGGCCTAAAGCAAGCTCTTTTGATATGAATGTTAAGATTCGTAAGGTCCTCACCCTTCACTTCGAAGCTCATTACACCTTTATCCCACCAGGCACGAATGCAATCCGGGTCCTTGGTCCTGAGCTGTCCAGTTTTGCTAGTGTACTTGGTAAGAACTTCTTCTGTCAAATGTTCCTGTTGCACTGCCGTGTAAGTGCCCTTCCTTAGTTGGATGCTATACTTCCCTTCCTTATCAGAAGTAATGGTGTCTACAATAGGTTTATTTATATCGTTACCTAGCCCTTCCCTGATGTACAGCACCTTGCCATAATACGGTTTGACCTTAGTGAATTCCTCCAGGTATTGCGGATCTGGTGCCATGCCTCCACACCAGCGCTCTTTCAGGGTAATCTTTCCGCTTACAGTAAATTCCTGGCCACTCTTTCTCGATTTCTCACCACCCTTACACGCACAAAGCGTGGCAGCGAGAAGTATGATTATAGTACTACTTCTTATCATGCTCAATCTTCTTCACGAGAAGGTTCTTTTCAAATTTTCTGGTCAGGATCAGTTTACCCGACTCATCCCAAACACGCCATGTGCCTTCCTTACTGGCGAATACAGCAGGTTTAAGGTACAGTTTGTAATGCTCCTCCTTCTGAATTTGTCCGTTCTCATAATAATCCTGTTGTACCCCATCCGGTTTACCCAACTTCTCGGTTCTTAACGACAGCAGGTTTCCATTACTGAAGTACTTCCTTGTAACAAGTACGGAATCGGAATTGTGGTAAATGTTCTCTTTCACAAGTCTGCCGTCATCATTGTAGTGGGTAGTTGTATCCGTCACCACTCCGTAGTCGTAAACCGACCTTTTTCTCAGCTGTCCATTTGGCCAGTACTCCAGAAAGGGCCCATTTAGTTTACCCTTATCGTACTGCTTGATATTCATCGGAACTTCCTTTTCGTACCACTGTCTGTGTTTACCCTGAGGTTTCCCGTTCTCGTAGTTTTGCCGTGTCATTATATCGCCTGTTCTGTACCAGGCCTGGAATAAACCATGACGTTTTCCGTTCTTCCATGCTACTTCAGATTGCTTCGATCCGTCCTCATACCAGGTGCCCCATGTTCCATCTTTGTAGATTCCGTTTACGAAATCTGTATGTGCCCTTAGCTGGCCACTAGGATACCACGACTTAACACTTCCGTTGTTTTGGTTCTTTGTTAGCTCTCGCAGTTGGGAGATTTGCCCATTGTCGTACCAAGATTTGTAAAACCCAGTGCCTTCAGCATCCACATGCCTTTCCGACTGCGGTTTTCCATTTGCAAACCACTTCTTTTCTATCAAGGTGTTTCCTTTCTGATCAATGGTGATTTCTTCGCGCTTCCTGCCGTTGGGAAAACACCAGAAGTGAACACCAGGCCCCTTCTCTCCTTTTAGGTTATAGGTAACGCTGGTCAGGAGAATCCCCTTGTCGGAATAGGTCTCGCATTTAAACAGGTTGATTTCTTCTTCTTCCTTTCGAAATCCTTTGGACTCCAATGTTCCTGTAGAATGCCAGGTGGTATATTGGAGATACCAAAAACCACTTTGATAGCGGTGTCTTATAGTTTCCGACTTCTTTAGCGATCGTTTGCCTTGATCATCAAGGATCCACACCTCGCTCTTTTTCAATACCCCTTTTTTATAGAAGTACAATGTTTGCATGCCGTCCTGATCAAGCATGGCTTTACCACTAAACACCCTTCCCTTATAGGTTTGCAGTTCACTTACAAGCTTAAGCTCCCCGATAGGGATCTGGCTAAACAGAGAAATGCTCCATAGGCATAGTATGGCTGAAATCCACCTCATGAGATCAAATTAAGAAATACTATACAGGATTCAGGCCAATATTTCATTTTCGCATTTAGCCTTCCAAGAATGCGCAAGTTCCGAGGTATAATTGGCCCGTAAATACGCAGACAGGAATTCAATAATTCGGGACAATTACTGAACTTTGAATTACTACGCGAATGATGAGTTTTTCGGGCTTGGTTGTGTAAGCCAACGCAGCTTAAGCCAGGAATACAAAAGACGGAGCCTCGAAAATCGAGGCTCCTTTTTTTATTCGTAGAACGTCACCGTGCCTGTACCTACATCGTACATAGCACCAATGATCAGTATGTCACCTTTGTCCTCTAGTTCCTTGAGGATTGCACTCTTGTTACGTAGTTCATTTACTGAATGATGAACATTCTCAACTTCTACGTGACCAAAAGATTCCGGATGGTCAGCAGAAACCTCCATACCGTTGGAACGAACTTTCTCAATTGCCGGACCAACTTTGCTCAATAAGGCGGTCAGATTACCCATTTCCACACCACTGCACGCACCCTTTACAGCACCACATTTAGTGTGACCCATAACAACGATAACCTTAGACCCTGCAACAGCAGTAGCAAATTCAAGACTTCCCAGAACATCTTCATTCACGATGTTACCTGCTACACGGCAGTCGAAGATATCTCCAACGCCCTGGTCGAAAATCATTTCGGGTACTACTCTGGAATCAATGCAGCCCAATAGACTGGCCCAGGGAAATTGACCACCTGCAGTGGTACGTACGTCCCCAAGGTGATCCTTCTGCAAAGGGGCTTGATTTAGAAATCTTTGGTTCCCTTCCTTCAAAAGGTTTAATGCCTCTTGAGGGCTTAGAGATTGTTGATACTCCTGTGAAGGAGCTGGTTGAATTGTATTTTCCATATTGACGATCTTTTGAAACCTAACAGTCGAATCTACTGATTGTGCGGATTACTTTGAACTTTCTTGTGTTATCTTTTTACCACCAATTTCTCTGTCACCGAATTCTGGCCTGAAATAAACTTAAGAAGGTACACCCCTGAACTTATTGATTCCTCAAGCAGGACACTGGTTTGGTTAGGAACTAATCTCTGCCGTTCCAATAACTTTCCTGTTACGGAGTACAGTTCCAACACTTCCGGCTCAATGTTCTTTGTGTCGAAAGAGAAGAATCCGTTACTAGGATTAGGATGTATGGTCACAGAGGAAATCACTTTTCTATGACTCATCACGGTAGTGATTTGAGATATGTCAAAAACGTAGAGGCCCGACTGCATGTCGCTTGCCAGTATTTTACCACTTGGCAGGAAACAGTATACTCCCCAACATCCTCTGAAATTATGTGTGTTCGGGCCAGGATAAGTGTCGTAATAACCGGCAATGGCTGGATTAGCGGGGTCTGAAACATCGAAAACGTACATGCCATCATAGTAGTACGAAGCGAACAGTAAATTGTCCTTGTACATCAGATTGTGCACGATGGTACTGGTATCGCTGTTACATGCAAAGTTGGATATCGTGCTGATATTGGCCGGGTCACTAACGTCAAAGGCTTTGATGGGCACACCGTGTGTTTCAGTTGCGTTATAGTAAACCCTTCTTTCCCTATCCAACCAGCCCGAGTGGTTATAGCCGGGGCTCACGTAAGACCCCAGAAATACAGGTGAAGTTGACTTGGCATTGGTAAACATGTCAAACCCCGCATTGCCATCATGCGCATACATGGTATCATTCCAAACATAGAGGTCGTGGGTTCCGCCAGGCATTACATGCTGGTGTATCATGACAGGATTGGTAGGATTTGATAGTGAATAACTTACCACCGGATCATTTCCCGAGATGTGTTTTTGTGAAGCGGTATACATAACACCATGGGCGGTATCAATAAAAATGTTGTGTGCTCGCGTAAAGAATGTTTGTTGATCATAAACCAGATGGACAGAGTCCGGCAGGTACTGTAAATCAATGATTTGAAGTGAACTGGGCCCTTCATCGCACACTGCGTACAGGTAGCCATTGTAATCGTGATAGTCCCTGTGGACTACGGTTGAATCAGAATGCGCTCCTGGTACGAAGTCAACCTGATATTCTGCACCGGTGGTTGTAACATCGAATATGTGTGTCCCAAACCCCGACCCGATAACCGCATATTCCTTACCCCCTTGAACGAAGCCCCAAATCTCATTATACGTTTGCTCGTATTGCGGTCCTTGCGGGAATGTGGTGTCCTGCCAATGATAGACGAGGGAAATGTTTGAGCTGCTCTGCCCGTTCATATTAAAGGACAGCAAGCTCAACAAGCCTATCAGAAGGGTATATCGGAACTTTGACATGGCGTTAAATTAACCAATCTTCAAGATGCGTGCATGTCGGGTTCACGAACGGAATAAAAAAAGCCCCGCACTTGCAGGGCTTTCAACTTGTCTTATTTAAAGGCTACCAGGAGATGGTTATGATACCATGACCTGATCTTGTCCCCGGTGTTGTAGTTCCGTTATTAACGCCACCGATGTAGCTGGATCCGCCACCTGCGTGACCGTCAGCTCCACCGCCACCGCCACCGTACCAGCCACCACCACCAGAGCCGGCATGACCGTTAGGGTGTGTTCCTGAGTTGCCTCCCACACCGAAAGCACCATTGGTACCACCGTATCCACTGGCACCAGCACCACCAGTTCCTCCAGCAGATTGTGTGCCTCCGGTACCGTTGTAAGTGCCACCACCACTAGTGGAGGTACCTGTACCACCGGTTAGACCACCGCCAGCGCCACCTGTACCCACGCAACCAGAGTATTCGGCACCACCGCCACCACCGGCTACAATTCTCCGATCGTTCAAAGTGTTTCCGTTCACTCGTATGTCAGACGCACCACCACCAGTGGCACATGTAGATGTATTGTTACAAGCAACACCTGCACCATTCCATCCACCTGCATTTCCAGGCATTCCCTGTCCACCAACATAGATGAATAATGTGTCGCCTCCTGTTACGATGAGGTCGCCTTCGGCACGGCCACCCATTCCCCCAATGATACATGTACCATTACTTGGAGCCGTTGCACCCTGAGCACCTTCCATTACAACATGGATGGAGTCAATGCAACTTGGTACCAGGAACGTATCTACAGCACCTGTGTAGTTAAATACCATGCTACCGCCAGGACCACCAATCACATTGAAATGTGTGGTATCCGAATAAATGGGATCGCAAGTACCTTCTGTTATTTCGGCACGAACCCACCCGGTTGTAGAAATCACAACGCAGGCAGTGTCACCTGTTGCACCAGGTATATTGGTCCATGTTGTCTGATTGGTTGAATGTTGCCAAACAACAGTTCCTCTAGCTTGAACGGTTAGGCAAACAGTATCGCCAAAACAAATGTTTTGTTGAGCGTTTGATTGCAGGCCGCTTAACACGAATGTTACAAGAGCAGCCAAGCTTAATAGAATTCTTCTTTTCATCTTGATCAGTTTAGCTGTTCTAGTGAACAATTACTTTATAGATGGAATGCTGTCGACTGGATGAAAGGTCAACGGTGTAAACACCTGCGCCTTCACCAGAGATGTCGATCACAACATTGGCTGTGCCATACACTTTTCCAATTCTTTTCTTTCTAACGATCTGACCCAGGCTGTTTCTAAGGTCAAGATTGATGGCCTTACCGTAGTTCCCGGTTAGAGAGATGGTAAACTGTCCGTTCGAAGGGTTAGGAGCCACACTCACCTCAATTGGCAAGCTCCATTCCTGAACACTGGCACAAGGCGAAATGTTGACAGTAGCTGTATCAACTGAAGTACAGTTGTTGGTATCCGTTACCGTTAGAATGTAATCCGTAGTAACATTGGTGTTACCTGTTGGATTAGGGTCAGTAGTGCTTGATATAGCACCGGTAGTAGACCAGCTGTACTGGTAACCCACAGTACCACCGGTTGCACTTGGAGAACCTCCAAGCTGAACGGTATCAACGCGACAGACGTTATGGTCTGCACCCGCTGAAGCAACCAGCTGTGAGGGCTGATTCACATTAAAATTGACATATAGCTGCGCACTTGCTGAAGAGCAAAACCCTACCATCGCAACTATAGCCAAAGCGTAGATTGATTTCATAGGAATAAAGGTTTTAGTTAACCCGAAGTTAGGCATTAGTTTACGGTCAGTCCAGCTTTCTGACTGAAATCAAATATTGAGGTTAACGCTACTGTACTACGAACTTCTTCACCTTAACACCTGCGGAAGCATGCACTTTCGCGAAGTACAAACCCTTGCACCAATTAGTCAACTTGATCTCCTGGTTCGTTGCAACTGTTTTGACCAGTTTACCCGACAGGTCACGAATCTCAACGGCTGTTCCTGGAGGGCCTGATATCCGTATCATATCATGGGCAGGGTTGGGCCAAACTTCTACTTTTTGGGCAGGAACCTCTTTTACACCAGTAGGGAAAGAAATGCCAAGAAACATACTGTCGATCTTGGCTAAGTTGTTTCCAGTTGCTGTTAACGTGATTGTAGATGAATTTCCAGAAGCGATAAATGTTGTATCCCATCGCACCCACTGACCGGGTGTGTTAACCATTTTGGTCGTGAACGAGTTTGCTCCTGTGAAACTTACAATTAGTCCCCCCGGCCCACCAAGGAAGTTAGAGTCACAATTGAGGTAACAACTAAAGGTATACTGTGAGCCATTGATTATACCTGATGTCAGCGTAGCAGTTCCCCCCTCGGGAGTTGGCCCATAAAAAACACAATACGCCTTTCCTGAAAAAGCCGGGTGCTTATCTCTTGAGATAGCGGGGCTATTGTTAACAATCCTGTCGGGAGTTGCTATTCGTGTCCATTGTGCAGGACCATAGCTTATCCATCCGTTAAACGGGTCTGAAGATGTATCAGGACCGATTTCCCAATCTGCGTTAGGGATAAGGTTTTGACCGATGCAAAAGGTGGTGACACAGGCCAGGGCCAGCGTAGTTAAAATTCTCATACTTAGGTAGGTTAGTGTACAACTAAGCTATAAAAGACCTAAGTGTAATGCAAGTGCTACCCTTTGGATGCTTTTACTTCTTCGCTACGCACAAGCGCAGTGAGAAGCTTGATGAACCTTCGGCTTTTTGACGTTCTGTATTCGTGACCAATAGCCTTCTTGAAGCTTTCCAATGCAGGTTGGAAGTCACGCGCGTAAAACATGGATAATCCTGCATGGAAGTATCCCGAGCCCGCGCGAACCTCTTCGGTATCTTCTGCTTTTCCGAAAAGCTCAAATGCAGTGTCATAATTACCCTGCGAAAGCAAGAGAAGCCCATGATTGAAATCGCGCTCACCTGATGAGTATCCCAGCTTGTTCATCCGATTCAATAGTCGGGCTTCCAACTTCTTTTCCTGTTCCGTTGTTGTCTTTCTGAACCGGTACAACGCATTGTAGCCGTAATGGAAATTAGGATCCTGTACGATTCCTTCCTCATAAGAGGATAGCGCCTTCTTATAGTTTTCTTGTAGCAGCTGTAGGTTACCCATGTGGTAGTGTGCTTCACCCCGTTGTGGGTTTTTCTCAATAGCGATGGATAGATATTTGTTGGCTTTGTATACATCTCTCACGCTGCTGTACAGATACCCCAGGTATACGTAGCCCATGTAAAACTCTGGGTCCTTTCTAATGCCACGCTTCAAATAAGAAATAGATTTTGATACATCATTTCGTTGGAAATACTTGTTGGCGATAACCAATGAATTCTTCTGAAACTCGCTTGGATTGCCTTTGTTCAGATCGAAGTGTGGAAATCCTTTGCCCGCAAAAGAGAACAACGGAAGGATCAGTAAGGTGGCTAGAAGGGTACGCATGGCATATAATCTTTGGTTTCCTTTTTAATCTACGCGTAACCAAAGATGAATGTGTCCGTGAGTTCATGAACGGTTAACTGCCAGAATTGAACGGTAAGAAAAGAAGGTGGCCTATACCACCCGTGCAGCATTTATGAGTTCCGAGAAAACTACTGAACGATCAACTTCTCAGTGATGAGCGAGCCATTAGACCGCACTTCTACTATATATGTCCCCTGGGCTAACGCTTTGAAAGTGGTTAGGGCTCTGCTGTTCTGTGATAAGCTGGTACTTTGAACCACTTGTCCGAGCATATTGCGTACAGAAATTTCAGCGTCTGCCTGAAGATTGCTCACCATTACATTCACAACGCCATTTCCTGTTGGATTAGGGAAAACCAGTAAACCTGGCTCATTAGAGTCGCTTACTTTGACTGCAACAATATCAGAGTAGCTGAATTTACCATTGCGATCTGTTTGTTTTAATCTGTAGTAATACACACCAGGAGAAATGTCATAGTCTTTCCGATGATAGGTTAAAGGATTCCAGCTGTTACCAGCACCTTTAATTTGAGCTATCTCAGAAAACACCTTTGCATCCTTTGATCTTTCGAGCGTGAAGTGATCGTTGTTCACTTCAGTCAGCGTGATCCACTCCAATCTGTTATGATCACCATCATTTTCCCCGTTGAATGTAAGTATATCTACAGGTAAAGGATTTTGTGATGAACTTGAGGCCAGGGTGAATGGACTGAAGGTTGTAACAGCAGCGAGTGTTTGAACCGTACCTGCGGTAGTATTGCCTGAGGTTGCACCGTTTCCATGATTTCTCCATTGAGTGCCATCCCACCTAACTACTAAGAGGTCTGGTAAGGCTGTTACACCACCACTTCTGGGTGAGTTCCAACTGAGCGTCACCGAAACATTGGAGGTTCCTGCATTTCTGTCTAAAATCCAATATTCATTATCGGAGGGGTGATGAATAGAAGCATCTTTCATTGTAGAATCGTAACCCACATCATGCGGGGTGTAGGTCCATACATACGAGGCATCAAATTCGTCAGCCGCATTTCCAGGTCGGGTCATATATATTGGGGCATAGTTGTCTACTCCCCAGGTATCTGTACCACCTACCGGGAAGGCGTAACTGTCCGTTCCTGCGCCACCGTTGAACTCTCCACCAGGGTTTCTGCCTACTTTTCTTACGTAACCATCAACATAGCTGGCATTGGAAGCACCTGCAGTAGTAGCGCCATGGTCTATGACCAGAATATTGGCATTGGTAGAAGATACTATTCCATCTGTGAACGTAATACCTCCATGAACCGTGGCTAGCCCTTCCATGGTCAACTGTGGCGTTGTTGCCAGGGTATTGTTGATCACAACATTCTCGTAGTCAAAGAAGTCGCCACCACTTCCCGCGTCTTGAGCGAAGACCTGAGCTGTAGTTCCATTGTACTCCACGGTGGATGTGCCATTACAATCCAATAATCCAAACATATTTGGAACAGCTTGACGTACAAAGTCGCCCGCTATTAGCAGATACCCTGTTCCGTTCAGTTCAACTTCCGCGTTGTCTGCAGCGGCTGCGATAAAAAAGATATCGTCTCCAACCGTCAAGCGTGTTCCTGTGTTGACATCCACATATAAGAGATCTGTGGTAGTGGCGGGTGCATCTGAGTCCAGGGTAAGGTCATTACCGATAGTACCTGTTGAAGTTCCATCGAAGCGAAGGAAAAGGTCATCACCACCGGTTGCACTATTGTGGTCCAATGTTACACTTCCTGTCACGTTGAACTGTGAAGTATTGTTCATGTCCATTCGCACATCGTCACCGCCAGAAAGCGTTGCAGTTACGTTGCCCGTCACGCTCAATTGCGCAGCGTTGGTAAGTGTAAGGTCAATGTCATCTGACGCACCTGATTGGGTGAGTGCCATATTTCCTCCAACACTCATTGCACCACGATTTATGTCAATAAGCAGATCGTCATTTCCGCCATTGGCTATAAAGGAAAAATTACCTGCCACATCTACATTCGGTGTTTGTCCCCCACCATTACCAATTTGCACTTCGCCATCCTGCCCTTCAGTATGCGTATAAGTGAAATTTCCATCGATGTCCACGCGGGCATCCTGATGCACATAGAACTCCATTCGCTCGCCCCCTGTTGTGGTTATGGCAACATTACCTCCAACATTCAATCTGGAATCGTCCCTTACAACGTGCACGTGGATATCATCTCCGTTAGATCGTGTAATTGTCAAATTTCCATCGATGTCCACCACACCGCTGGTACCGGCATTCACATTTATCCTCAAGTAGAGGTCATCGCCACCGGTCATGGTTGCTGTGAAGTTTCCAGTAGCATCAATACGAGAATTTTGATCTACAGTAAACAATACAGCACCCGGGCTGAACAGGGTACCACCAGAGGCAACAGTAATATCGTTTACATCTATATCACCACCATCCATGTTCACCTCAATTTGCGCTGCATCAGCCGCTCGTGTAAGGTTCATGTCACCGGTTATGTTGAGGTCTCCATCATTAAGATCAATGAATACCACGTCCCCATTTCCATCCATCCAGGTAACGGTATAATCGCCACCTACAGTAACCAATGAATTGGCTTCATTCAATTCCATCTCGAATTCATCCGCATTGGTTCCAGGTTTGCTAACAACGAAATTGCCAGTGACATTAAGTTGTGCAGTTGTACCGGCATTGTCGTTAATGAAGTAGTCAATGTCATCCCCACCGGTCATGTTATTGGTAAGGTTTCCTGTGGCTGTTACAACAGAGTTTTCATCAATGTAAAAATGGATGTCATCCCCACCAGCGAGGTTCAGGGTCATGTCCACACAGGTTAAATCTCCACCGTCCATGTCGAAATCAACGTCACCTGCATCTGATGCAGTATTGACGGTAAAGGTTGCTGCAGTTGTTAAATCTCCTTCATCAAGATTAAAGGTGATCAGATCACCTGCACCTTGATTGTGGTTTACTGTGAAATTGCCAGTAGATTGGATTCTGCTGTTAACATCATCCACGTTGATCCTGATATCGTCTCCGCCATCTTTATTAATCGTGAAGGTGCCAGTTACGTTTAATTGAGCCGTTGTTCCTGAATTGCTATTGATGTATACCTCTACATCATCGCCATTGTCTTGGTCGATCAGAAAGTTGCCACCCACATTAACAATGGCAGCATTGTCCACATGAAATTCGATGTCCCTTCCACCAGAGTTTTGAATGATGGAGAAGTTTGAAGTAACTGTCAATGTACCACCGGTAACATCCAGTTGACTATCGTTACCAGCATTCGAGTTCATGGTAACCGTGTTACACGTCTGATTAGTGGTTACGGTAACCGTAAATCCGTTAATAACCACATCATCGCCTGGAGCTGGAACTCCTACATCCCATGTTCCTGCTACGTTCCAATTGCCATTTCCAACAGCGGTAACAACCACAGCATGACTAAATAGTACTGAAAGGGATAAGGCTAACGTGAGTAAGAGGCGGTTCATGGTTCCTAATGGTTAAAAACTTATACCTGAACGAAGTTCAGGATAAGTTGTACGAACGATACTAAGATAAGTTACACATATTAGTTCTTGAAAGTCAAACTACGTAAATGGAGTACATGAAGGCCGTATATTCTCCCATCGTTAAACCCTCGCTTCCCTAGAACTGCTCTGGGTTTCCTAAAGCACACATGATAAATTTCATTCGTCATACTTGTTTGGAAATTGATCGCTTCTTAGCAGCTTGAGCGAACGAAATGTTCTCTTTCTTACTTTTTAACCAGCTCAAATAATCGAAATACTGAAGTACTTGCGCTTCTCGTGGATCCTTCAGAATGTCCTCCAGCTGATGATAAAGTGCATTTAATCCTTCCATCTGTTCCTTTCTCGAATTCATCTTTGGAAGATCTCTTCGAAGGAAGCGAATGATAGCGGATTCAACAGCGAAGAGTTCTTTCCTTTTGATCAGGTGTCTGTACACGGATTGAACCACATATTCTAGATGCAGGTCGTTACCCAATTCGAAGTGTGTGATCAGGTTGAGGATCATGGCCTGGGTAAATACATACTTGTTCCTGGATTCTCCGGTAATGAAATTGAGAATCTTGTGGAGCCAGCTCAGGGCATCCCGGTATTGCCCTGCCCCGAAGTGACACACAGCGAAGCTGTAGTACATCTCCAATCTGTATTCTTCGCTCATGAAGCGCTCCCAGTTTTCTAGAAATAACTCGACCTCCTTCATCTGGGTAACGCCCTTTTCGAATTGTCCGGAAACCCGATACATATTGAACTCTCGGGTATAGGCATGGTTCAACATGTCGTAAGCCTGCTTCTGGTGGAACTCGCCTTTAAGCGATGCAGCATCGGCTTTCATCTGATCAACTATGGTGATGCAATCCTGGTACCTGCCATTTTCGATATAGGCCAATGCCAAGTTGCTCATTGCGGTGAGGTAGGTCTTTCCTCGAAGAGAAATATAGTTTTCATCCTTTCGAATAATCGAAACCAGGCGTTCCCTGTATTCAAGGAATCTGGCAAAGTCACCTTTTCCTCTGTAATACCTCGCATGCAGATCGTAGAAGTAGAATCTTGCCCGCGTTGTTAATGCTGTACTGTCATCTTGAAGTAATGGGGTCTCAAATAATTCATCATAGACCAGCTCTTCCTCATCTTTCCTGATCATACCTTTTAGGATGTGAGGCTTGTAGAAGTCATCGCGCAGAGCGATGTAGTCATCCATGTTCTTTAGCTTCTCCAACACCTCTGCCTTCTCGGATCTGATCCTGTCATTTTGAATGAAGTAATCAGTCGGCTCTATGGTGATCAAAACAACTTCCTCCCAGTCGAGGATCTGAGCGAGAATATGAAACAAGTCATTTTCTTCAGCAATCTTCTTTGCCTTCTTGATGTGCTGGTAACACTGGTCGTAAAGCTGTCTCGCGAAAAGAATATTGATGTATTCAAGTAGTTCAAGTACTTCCAACTCCTTGCTCTTGCCACCATGATATACCCTTAAACTGCGAAGAATCAGATTGTATAGATAGGATTTCTCTACTGCCAATCTTTTGGCAATGGGTGATCCCTTCAGCTTCTTTTTAACTGCCACTTCATCGTATGTGGATTGCTTGTCGACTATTTCAAAAAGCTTCAGGTAATTGTTTTGTGAGCCCACCTGATGCTTGCCAACGTACAGCTTGAAGTGTCGTTTTTCAGTCTTGCTCAAAGACTTGATTAGCGCAAATAGCTTGGTTGAACGGCTCATAGAGGTTAAACTAAGCATAATTCCAAAAAGGCCCGTTTCAAAAAGGAATTTGACCCATTGAGTGGTAATTCAATACGTTAGATCTTTAATGCTAACAGAGTAGAATAATTGATCGCAATCAAGTCGAAAGCTGACTTATGTCATTGAGCTCCCGAGGCGTTAGCAATTTCTTTGCTGAACACTTCAAAACTCGATTGATGAAAAAAATAGTTCTACCTACAGATTTCTCAGAAGTATCGCTCCGTGCCATTGCATATGCGATCAACCTGTTCGGTCTGGAAGCGGAGTATTACCTATTACACGCGTTTCATTCAACACAGGCAGGTGCATCTATGCTGGTTTCAATGAACCCCATTCTTGAGAAGCAAGCCAATGAAGAGCTCAATACGCTTGAAACAAAGTTGATGGCTGAGCATGGTGAAGGCTTACAGCTCAAGTCGTACGCTGTTGCAGGATACCCATCTGATAGTTGTAACAAACTGGTCCAGGAGATTAATGCAGACTGTATAGTAGTTGGTACCATTGGTGCAAGTGGCATCAAGGAGGTAATTATAGGAAGCAATGCCGCTAGTATTATTCAACATGTGCATTGTCCGGTGATTGCGGTTCCTGAAGAAGCAGAAATCAAGAAACCGGAGCGAATTCTATATGCTACCGATTATTCCACAGTGGATCCAAAGGTATATAACCCTTTGAAGAGCATTGTGGAACTGGGCGGGGCAGAGATGGTTATTGCCACCGTGCAATCACATGTTGTACCTACAGGTGTGGCAGAGTCTCCAGACCATTCAGACCTGGATAAAATGTTCAGTGATGTGAGAAGATCTTATGAGCGAATAGAGAACGAAAACGTGGTAGAAGGTGTTGAGCAGTTTGTTGAGGAGCGTTCTTTTGACATGTTGGTCGCAGTAGAACACAAGTACAGCTTTATCGAGAATCTGCTGCACAGAAGTACATCACAAAGAATGGCCATGCATAGCAAGGTTCCATTGCTGGTACTTCAGGATAATTGATCACCCATGAAGCGAAACATTCTATTACCAACCGACTTTTCAGCTTGTTCCGTTAACGCCATAGATTATGCGCTGGCCATGTTTGCTGATGAAGGATGCAAGTTCACGCTGATCAATGCGGTGGAGATTCCTGTTGACGTTGTTAATGGGACAAGCGTGGTGCTACCACAAATCATGGAAAGAGCAAAAAAGGCAATGTCTGAGCTATATGACCAGGTACTTCCCAAACTTCAAGGCACATCGTCTACGCTTGATCAGAGGGTTGAGATGGGCGGTGGATTGGTGGATATCGTAGGTCGTGTGGCCAGTGAGCTAGACGCGGGAATGATCATTCTGGGAACCAAAGGAGCCTCTGGTGTTAAGGAGGTGTTGCTAGGTAGTGTAGCCAAATCAATTCTTCATAACGTAAGGGTTCCGGTTATAGTGGTTCCCGAAGAAGCGAGGTTTACCGGACTGAACCATGTTGTATTTGCAGCGGACTACAAGGAGATGGTGGACGATACCATTCTTCATCCCATGCTACATGTTGGAACCAAGTACGACTCTACAATTACACTGTTGCACACGGAACCGGAGGGAGTAATTCTTGGAGAGGATGAGGTTGAACAAGAATATGAACTACACAAGCAACTCAAGGACATCAGACATGACTTTGAATTTGTTGAAACAAGTGACCCTTTGGCAGGAATTGAAAAATATGTAAACGAGCGGCAACCCGATCTAGTTGTAATGGTTTCCCGGCACGACAGAATTTGGGAGCGCATTTTTCACAGCAGTGTCGCTGGCAGATTTGCTATGCACACTACCACCCCTTTACTCATTGCACATGATCGTTAAACAATAAGAAATGGAAGTAAGAGACTCAAAACAAGACACAATAAAATTCCACGAAGAAGTTCGTGAAATGATGTCGACCATCGCGTTTTGTGAGATGGAAGCAAAGTTCTTCGATAAAGTTCTTCGATCCAAGGCCCTGAACACCGGTTCGCAGTATGGAGATCGTGTGGCTGGGTCAATTCAGGAAAGAGTGACCTGGTTGATGTCAGACCTTAGAAAACTAAACGAAATACTTCAGGGATTTGACAACGAACTAGGTGCGGTTGTGGAGGCTGATGATGAGTTATCGGACGATCAATTGAAGTCATACGAGGCACTATACAACAGCTATAGCCGAAGTATGCGAGAGATCAAAAAGATCAAGAAAGACCTGTATGATTTTGCAGACAATTACGGACTAGAGAAGCTATAAACATGGAAAAGATTCTAATACCAGTCGATTTTTCTGAGGCAAGTGATAAAGCTCTTGCATACGGTGTTGCTTTGGCCAAAGACCTGAATGCGCACGCTACACTTTTCTATGCCTTCCACCCGGTTCCTTACGCTCCGGAAATGCTATTACAATCAGCGAAGGTTGAATGGGAGGAGATACGCAAACTTGACCAGGCCCGACTAATGAAGCTGTCCGAAAAGATCATGGATGAACATGGTTTGAATTGCAATTTCATAACTAAGGAGGGTTTTGCCAGTGAGCAGATTCTTGCCGCTCAAGACGAATTCAAACCACAACTAACGATTCTCGGAACGCACGGAACATCTGGTTTTTCTAAAGCCGTATTGGGAAGCGTAACTGCAGATGTTGCGGGCCAAGCAAACTACCCGGTGATGGTGGTGCCTGAGCATGCAGCTTTCAAGCCGATCACCAAAATGGTGTTTGCCACAGATTTTCATGACAGCGATATCGAGGGCATTCGCTATCTCACAAAACTGAGTAAAGACCCGAACGCTGAGATTGTAGTTCTCCACGTAGCCGATGGCGATACGGATGTGAGATTTGAGGAGACTTTCCTGCGAGAACTTGAGCAGGAAGTGAGGGAGAAAGTCAATTTTCCAAATGTCCATTTTCACCTTACCGAAGACCCAAATATCTCCAGGGGTATTGAAGAATTTGCCGAGAACAGTTATTGCGACCTGGTAGCTGTTAGTAAGGTTAAAAGGGGGGCGTTTCTAAAGGTGTTTCTCCCAAGTATTACAAAGAAAATGATATACCACACCAAGATACCCTTGCTGGTTTTTAATGCATGGGATACTGCTGGTGATGACTTTTAAATATTGATTATGAACGGATTAGTTTGGATAGACCAACGTGTTGCGAAAATTGTAAAGTTAGATGCGCAGGGCGGTCAACTTGAAGAAGTACAATCGGAAGTAGAAGAAGGAAACGTAACCGGAGGGTATGGTTCTTCAAAGAAATACCTCGGCCAGGATGCTGTTGCGGATGACAAAATGCAAGAGCGGAAAAACCATCAATTAAACTCATTTTTTGATCGCGTGGAAAACGCGTTAGATGGCCTAACTACTATTGTGGTGATAGGTCCCGGGGAGGCACGTGTGCACTTTGGTAAACATGCGGAGCAAGCCAATGTTGGCTGGAGCATCGTTGAGAATAAAGTTTCAGATAGTATGACGGACAATCAACTTATAGCCATGGCCAAGGCGTACTTCTACGGAGATTCTGAGAAGGAATTGCAGGATGCTTTGAGTAGAAACTAACGCATAAAAAACACAGACATGAGAGCTAAAGTAGCAGTATATGAGAACCAACATGAAGCAGTTGTTGCAGTTAAACAATTGAAAGAAGCTGGCTTTCCGATGAAGGAAGTATCCCTGGTTGGCAAGGCCGAAATAGTTGATGATAACCTTACGGTTAGGTCTTTGGATCCTGTGAAAAACGCCCCTGTGGCGGTAGGTGCGGGAGCCGGTGTAATTATGGGAGCACTTGCTGGGTTAGGGATTTTCGCGATACCGGGATTCGGATTTCTGTATGGTGCAGGAGCACTTATTGGTGCAATCGCTGGCTTCGACTTTGGAATCATGGGTGGAGGACTTGTATCTGCACTCATGCACATCGGTATCAAAGAGGAAAGCGTGTTGGAATTTGAAGAACACCTGAACCAGGGGAGATTCATTGTAGTAGTGAATGGACCATTGGAAGACATCGAAAAGGCGGAGCAAGTGCTCCATACTCAGGGCACCCACCTTCAGTGGAACGGGGCCTGATGTTCATAATTACCACCTTCCTGTGAATGGAATTTAAACCACTTAAATCACTGGAAGTTTACCTACAGTCGCTGATCGAAACGCGACTGTGGGTAAAGGTAATTGTATCGCTTGTCCTTGGTGTAGGGGCGGGCATTGCCCTTGGGCCATCTGTTGGTTGGGTTGAAGCTGATGTAGCATCCCAACTGGGCGATTGGCTGGCACTTCCTGGTAAGCTTTTCATGAAGCTGGTCCAGATGATCATGATACCCCTGATCTTCGCGAGTATCATTACCGGTCTTGTAAGTTCAAGTAGCGAGCAACTGAAAAAAATGGGTGTAGGTGTGGGTGTTTACTTCATCATTACCACGGCCCTTTCCATTGCCATTGGCGTTGTCCTCGCGCTCATTATCAAGCCAGGGTCATTCTTTACCCAACCCCAGGACATTCCCGCTACAGAAGGCGCAACAGAACCAACAACGCAGGGAATACTACAGAGTATACCCAATGCTATTTCAGAGATCCTACCGGACAACCCGTTGGCTTCTATGGTTTCAGGAGAGATGCTGGCCATCGTTGTGTTTACCCTCATTGTAGGTGTAGCCATGATGCAGTTGTCTGAAGAACTAAAACGTCCGTTGATGAAGATGTTGAGTGCGGTCCAGGAGATTTGCATGACCGTTGTAAAATGGGCCATGCGTCTGGTGCCCTTTGCAGTTTTTGGATTGATCACACAACTTGTCGCGAACCTGGGACTTCAAAGTCTGGCGGGTATTGGATACTATATTCTTACGGTGTTAGCCGGATTATTGATCCTGATGCTGGTTTATATGCTCATTGTTGGCGTATGGGGTAAGCTCAATCCATTCCGTTTTCTTTCCAAGATCAAGGAAGTACAGCTGCTGGCATTTTCTACTACTAGTTCGGCAGCAGTGATGCCTTTGTCCATCAAGACTGCTCAGGATGAGCTTGGTATCTCCAAGGAGACCAGCAATTTTCTGATCCCTGTAGGTGCTACAGTCAACATGGATGGTACAGCAGTGTATCAAAGCGTATCCGCCTTGTTTATCGCGCAAGCTTATGGGTTGGAGCTTGGTTTGATGAGTATCATTCTGATGATGCTGACCATTGTTGCTGCCTCTATTGGTACACCTTCCATTCCCGGAGGAGGCGTTGTGATCCTGGCCTCCGTGCTCGGAAGTGTAGGCATCCCAACAGAGGGAATCGTCATCATCATAGGAGTTGAACGAATACTCGGAATGTTCCGGACTGCTATCAACGTCACCGGAGACTTAACCGCCTGTACGTTTTTCGACCGATGGAGGCCGCAGGAAACTTAACTATTTCTTAATGGCAATTCCGGTTGCTTCGAATGCCAGTTGCGGTTTAGGTTCTGTGATGGCATCAATTTCTGCTTGAGGTGCATTCGCATCTTCCAGATAATGTTTCTGCATTTTCACTGAAACTGTATCATAGTATGCGATGCCTTCAAATACGCAATCCGCATTTCCGGTTTCCGTTGGAATCGTAAAGTGGTCTTTGAACCTTACGCGCATGGTTGTAGAATCATTCAGGTTAACCGTAATCCAGCATCCAGCTTTTTTACACACTTCGTCAATTTGTCCGGATAACTTTACATCCAGTTCATCCTTCCCGCTCATCAATGCGGGCAATTCAGCCACTGAGGTAGCACCATCAACAGACGTTAATTCTGCAACACCATATACGTCATATCCAGGAATGCCTGCACCTTCAACAACTTCCGCATCTCCATGTTCATGATCGTGACCGTCATGATCGTGATCGTGTTCTTCACCTCCGCAAGCAACAAAAGCCAGGGCTATCGCAATGATTCCTAATGTTCGTCTCATATCAACAATTTGCTGCGAATATAGCGAATGAGCTACGGATTGGAATTGGTTTGGTAATTTGGGTTTCAAATTCATAAGATGCGGCATTCTATTCTAACCATACTTGCAGTCATTCCATTTCTTGGGATGAGTCAGACGGCTACCGTGATCGGTCAGCAAAAAGTTTCAGACACCCAGGGTAATTTCACTGCCCCGTTGGTCAATACTGATCGTTTTGGGAGCCACATGGATGGCCTGGGAGACCTGGATGGTGACGGAGTAAACGATATCATTGCGGGGTCTGATGGTTACAGTTCACAAGGAGGAGCCTATATATTGTTTATGAACAGCAATGGCACCGTGAAGAGCCATCAATTGATAGCAAGTGGCACAGGTGGCTTTACAGGGTCACTGGGCTCTGGAGATGATTTTGGGTACGATGTGGCCAACATCGGAGACCTTAACAAAGATGGAATAACAGATGTTGCCATCTCTTCCGAGGAGGATCCTGACGGAGGTAGTTTCAGTGTGGGTGCAGTTTGGATTTGTTTTCTTGATAGCAACGGTACAGTGAAGTCGCAACAGAAGATCAGCAAAACACAAGGCAACTTTAGTGGTGGTATTGGCAATGGCGACAGGTTCGGTAATGCCATTGCAGCAATTGGCGATCTTGATAAAGATGGAAATCCAGATTTGGCAGTGGGTGCATTGTTTGATGATGATGGAGGAAGCAATAGAGGAGCGGTCTATGTACTTTTCCTCAACACGAATGGTACAGTAAAATCGTATCAGAAGATCAGCGATACGCAAGGGAACTTCACTGCAACTTTAGGCAACGGTGATTATTTCGGAAGTGCTCTGGCAGGAATCGGTGATCTGAATAATGATGGAACACTCGACATAGCTTCAGGAGCCTATTTAGATGATGATGGAGGAACCGATAAAGGTGCTTTCTATGTGCTCTTTATGAATACGAATGGAACCGTTAGCTCTTTTCAAAAGGTAAGTGATACACAAGGTGGTTTTACCGGAATCATTGGTGCCAATGATTATTGGGCAAGTTCCTTAGACAATATGGGTGATATAGATGGTGATGGCGTTGACGACATTGTCGTTGGCCACCCATGGGATGATGATGGCGGCTCCAACTACGGTGCGGTTTGGACGTTATACATGAACACCAATGGCACGGTGAAAGGCCATCAGAAGGTTAGTGTGCTGACCGGTGGCTTTACAGGCCCACTTACCATCAACAACGTATTTGGTAATGGTGTGGCCAATATCGGTGACCTCAACAATGACGGTAAGACGGATATGTGTGTGGGTTCAGGATATGATGATGATGGTGGTACGGATCGTGGAGCCATCTGGATCCTTAACCTGAATGGGAAGGTGAACTTCAATGCTGGCATTGCTGCGCAAACGAACGCAACCTGCCCAGGTGGTTGTGACGGTCAGGCAACTGCCCAACCAATCGGAGGAGTTGGTCCGTTTAGTTACAACTGGTCAACGGGGGGAACACAGGCTACCGATACAGGATTATGTGCGGGTACTTATACTGTACAGATCATTGATGGAGGCACAAGTGATACCTCAACAGCGCAGGTAACGATTACAGATCCCGCACCCTTCGCAGGCATTTCGGGCACCAATGTTATTTGCGCGGGTAACTCCACCACGTTAACAGGATCAGGGGGTGGAAGCTATTCGTGGTCCACCAGCTCAACAACTGCGGCAATAACAGTTTCACCACCTACCACCACGAATTATACGGTGGTGGTCACGGATGTGAACTCATGTGTGGACTCTGCTACTGTGACCGTAACTGTTAATCCAACCTACAATCGATTTGATACGGTAACTGTTTGTCAAGGGGCAAGCCATACGTTTCACGATGGATTTACAATGAACAATATTGTGAGTGCCACGAGCCATTTGAGCAGTTTACAAACTGTTGGACCATTGTGTGATAGTTTGATCACTACGCAGGTGAATGTGACACCTCTTGACACATCGGTCAACAAGGTGGGAGCACAATTAACAGCTGTGGGCACAGGACAACGATACCAGTGGGTAACCTGTCCGGGTTATACCCCATTGGTCAATGATACCAACCAGGTGTACACCGCACCATCCAATGGTAGCTATGCAGTTATCGTTACCAATGGAGCGTGCTCAGATACCTCGGCCTGTTACACCGTTACGGGGGTTGGAGTGGATAAAACGGAAAGTGTGGGCTACAGGGTTTTCCCTAATCCGGGTGAAGATTACTGGAAGGTTACAGGTGACGCTCCATTCAGGTACAGTTTGATGGACGTTAGTGGCCGTTTGATTACAACATCCGAATACAGAAACACACACCGTATTCTTGTACCCGAGTTCGATTCAGGAGTATACATCCTTCGTTGTGAGGATTATTCAGGTACCATTCGCACCCTTAAACTGCTTAAGAAATAAAAGCCCCGGCTTACCCCGGGGCTTTGGCTGGAACTTTACAAACCAGCAAATCGCACAATTGCTCTGATTAGAGCCTACTAGTACAAAAGTACAAGCAAGGTCAGTGCATTTACTACCGTTCATCATATTTAACATTTCGCTCATTAGATTGTTATAATATTATAACAGAGAAGATAGTAGTGAAGTGGGAGATAGATTAGTGTTAGATATAACCGGAATGGACTGCTCCAGTTGTGCGGCAACCGTTCAAAAGCAACTGGAAAAATCTGGTTGTGAGGACGTCTATGTGGATTTCGCGCTGGGTGAGGCAACGCTTGTTGAACCGGAGGGTGTGGAGGTTTATCAACTCATCAAAGACATCGAATCCATTGGTTATGGTGCCTCTGAAAGAAGTACAGATGGCAGCATCAAGGACAAGGGCTTTACTGGACTCAAACGTAAATTCTGGTTCAGCGCGATCTTAACAGCGCCACTCTTGTTGCACATGTTTACTCCGCATGGAACAATTTGGCACAACCCCTGGTTCCAACTTGCCCTATCGGCCCCGGTTTACATTTTAGGTGTGGTTCATTTTGGAAGAAGCGCCCTTGGATCGCTTCGTGCAGGAGCGCCCAATATGGACGTTTTGATATTCATTGGCAGCTCGGCTGCATTTGGATACAGTTTATGGGGAACACTTGTGTTTCAGGGGACGGCTGAGGTAAGCAAGTTTCTGTTTTTTGAAACCAGTGCTACCATCATTACGCTCATTCTATTGGGCAATCTGCTGGAGAAATATGCAGTGAATAAAACCACTTCTTCTGTACAAGACCTTACATCACTTCAGGTAAAAACGGCCAGGAGGCTTTCGCTGATTAAAGGGGAAATGGTATCAGAAGATGTACCGGTTAGCGAAATAGAGATAGGTACACTGCTCCAGGTTAATGCCGGAGATGCAATTCCCGTGGATGGAGAAATATTCGAGGGTGTGGGATCAGCCGATCAGTCAATGATTACCGGGGAGAGTGTTCCCGTAAACGTGCAAAATGGGAGCAGGGTGATTGGAGGAACGATTTTGGTTGATGGCAACATTAAAATGCGTGCGTTGGCAGTTGGTGGAGAAACCGTGCTTTCCAAGATCATAGAGATGGTGAAGAGCGCGCAAAGAGATAAACCCAACATTCAAAGATTGGGAGATAAGGTGAGTGCTGTATTCGTTCCAGTTGTTGTAGCGGTGGCTGTGCTAACTTTTCTGGTCACATGGTTGGTGGTTCAGGCGGAGGTGTCTACGGCATTGCTGAATGCGGTAGCAGTTCTGGTAGTAGCTTGCCCATGTGCAATGGGTTTGGCAACACCCACCGCTGTAATGGTGGGTATTGGTCGTGCAGCGAAACAGGGCGTTTTGGTGAAGGGTGCTGCAACATTGGAAGAACTTTCAAGGGTGGATAAGATCATTCTCGATAAGACAGGTACCCTTACCTCAGGAAGGTTCAGTATAGACAAGATGACCACAGAAGGTGTTTCCGGTGAGATGCTCAGGTCAGTTTTGTATAGCCTGGAAATGCACTCATCTCATCCTATAGCGCAATCTATTGTGCGTGAATTGGAAGGAAACGATCCTATGAAACTTGGCGAGGTGCGAGAGATCAAGGGGGTCAGTATTGAAGGAAATGACGAGGAAGGGAACAGTTGGATGGCGGGTTCTTACCGCATCGCAGAGCAGTTGACCAAAGAAGATCAGCACTCCGTTTACGTATTGCGAAATGGGAAATTAGTGGGAACCTTGGATCTGAAGGACGAGTTGAAACCCAACGCAAAGTCAATGATTGATCAACTGAAACATTGGAAGATTACACCGGTTATGCTCAGTGGGGACAGGAGGTCGAAATGTGAAATGGTGGCTCAGGAGTTGGGAATTGAAGAAGTATACTGGGAGCAGCTTCCTGATCAGAAGTTGGAGAGGATTGAAGCACTTCAAAAGAGTGCAAAAGTTGCCATGGTGGGTGACGGTATCAATGATGCTCCAGCGCTCACCAAAGCAGACGTTGGCATATCATTTAGTGACGCAACAGCCGTTTCCATCAATGCATCTGAAGTTGTAATTATTGGAGACAATCAGCTGCGGAAGATTACGGAGGCACTGTTGGTTGGAAAACATACCATGAAGACCATTAAACAAAACCTGTTTTGGGCCTTCTTCTACAACGTTCTGGCAATCCCGGTAGCAGCGGTGGGCTTCCTAAGCCCGATGATTGCTGCTTTGTCCATGGCTTTTTCTGACGTGATGGTGATTGGGAATTCCTTAAGATTGAAACTCAAGCGATTGGTATAATTGGAAGGCGAATGAAGGAGATTGAAGATTTGAGTGATATCCAATTATTAGTAGATACCTTTTACGAGAAGGTGCGTGCTGATGACCTAATCGGACCCATATTCAATGAAGTAATAGGAGACAACTGGCCTGTGCATTTGAAAAAGATGTATGGGTTTTGGCAATCCATATTGCTCAATGAACCCACCTACAATGGAAGACCCTTTCCTCCGCACATGAAACTGAATATTGAGAAGCGACATTTCGAGAGGTGGTTATCACTGTTTGAAGCCACGGTAAACGACCTATTCCAAGGGTCACGCGCGATGGAGGCTATCAAACGCTCCAAGATGATCGCTGCAGTATTCCTGACGAAGATTGAATATTTGAATGAGCATGGAGGTTAGCTCCCCGTGTCTTCTATCTTCCCATTTCCAGAAAGCATAATGGCCACCCCACGGGTGCCAGGGAATTGAGAACATATGATCACAATGATCACCGTAATGGGGATGGACAATATCATTCCCGTAACACCCCAAATGGCCCCCCAGAAAGACAGCGCGATAATGGTAACCAAAGCACTAAGGTTCATTGAATCTCCCATCAACTTGGGTTCAATGAGGTTACCCACCACAATCTGAATGGCACCTACAAATACAAGTACCAATGTGCCTGGGAGGAACTCCCCGAACTGTAGCAAACAGAATATTGCAGGGAACAAAGTGGCTACTATCGATCCAACGGTTGGGATATAGTTCATGATGAAAATCAGGAACGCCCAGAACACGGGAGAATCAATTCCAATAATGGCCAGAGCGATGTAACTCAGCACTCCGGTAATGAGACTTACCATCGTCTTCAACCCAAGGTATCTTCCTATTGAACCTTCAATTCTGCCTAATACGTTGGAAACCCGTTGATACCTGTCTTTGTCGGTAAACAGTCGTTCCAATTTGCTTTGGAATACTGCTTCCTCCAGAAAGATGAACAGTCCGTAAATAATGATCAGGAATGCACTGCCAACAATACTGGTGAGGGAGTTAAAGATTGAACTAAGGATCGCACCGAAGTCGAAATCACCAGCTTGTTGTTCGATCAAATCCATCAAATCGATGTTGAGCGTAGTATTCACCTTTTGCACCAACGTATCTACATTGGCTTCATACTTCTTGTAAGACTTGGCCAGGCGGTTAATGTTGCTGGTAAGAATTTTGGACATTAAGCTAAGCGCCACAATCAACACACCCGAGGCAAGTAAACTCTTCACCCATGAAGGAACTTTGGTCCGGATAAAATCGGACTTATCGAGAACCGCCTTGATCTTTCGTACAATGAACCACAGCAGCAATGCGAATATGAATGGGATCAGCAATCCTTGACCATATATAAGGATCACAACAATGGCAATTGCTGAAATGAGAAAGTATGCTACGTTCTTAACGTTCATTCAAGATGGAAACGCGGCAAAGATAATGTAAACGAAAGGGGTACTAGTTCCACTCCGGGTAATCCTTCATGCTAAAGGTGTGCACATCCGTTCCACCTTTATCGTCCTTGGTTGTTTTATCTATGAGGTCATCACATGTACCATCACCATAGTCAAAGGTTGCTACCCAATCTCCGGTTTTGGCATCAAAGAACTTAACGATTCCCTTTACGATGTATTGGCATTCAGAAGATTTCACAATGGGAGCGGTGATCACTTTCTTGTAATAAGTCTTCTCGCAGCCTTTCTTCTTGCAATCCTTCTTGTCACAATCTTTGATCTCAGTGCCAAATTTCTTAGTGCCCTTCTTATCTGAGCACGTAGCTTCTGTGCCGTTAAAGACGATGGTTGCCGTTATTGCACCATTTTCAATGTACTCGAAGGAACCTGAAGTATATGGAGAATTCTCATCCAACCTTACAAGGGTAGACTTCTCTACTTCTGTAAAATCAGAATTCGAAACTTCAACCATATAACCAAGTGCCGCAGCTTCTTCTGTCATGCTGCCACCCTTGTTATCGTATTTCCCCTTTTTGCACGCACTAAATCCAAATACCAATGCAAGGATTGTGCTGGTTAAAACCATCTTCTTCATACCACTAAATGTAAGCAATTCAGTGGTTTATTGTAAATCGGTAATTTTAAGACTCGGTCAAATAATGCCTATGAAAACTCAACTCAAGGACAATCTGAAAAAGTACTCCGCACTGGCAGGATCAGTGGCGGTTTCATCTGTGGCAACCAGTCAAATCATTTACACGGATATCAATCCGGATGTATGGTTGCACAACCACAACGATTCTATGCAGCTTGATCTGAATAATGATCTCATCATGGATTATACGTTCAAGCAATGGGACACCATTGTTCAGTATACAGGTACAAGCGGTACTTCCAGTTTCAGAGCCTGGGCTCCTTTGATTACACCATTGAATTCAAACTCGGTGGTTTATGATGCAACGTATTCTAGTTCACCAAAGCTTCTTTCATCGAGCCAGGCTTTTGCACAGGGCCCGTGGACTCAAGGCTCTACCGGTTATCCAATGTTCTTCGGATACCTGATCAAATCTTACTCCGGAACCACTACCTCCACCTACAGTTCGGGTGCATGGAACAACAAGGGACTGCGCTTTATTGGACTTAAGGTACAGGCGGGTGCCAATACCTATTACGGTTGGGCGCGTGTCTCTGTAGAGAAGGATTACAAGAGTATTACCATTCATGACTATGCGTATAACTCAGTTCCGGGAGATACACTGCTTGCTGGACAGAAATGGCCGCTAAGTGTTGGTCAGCTTTCAAAAAAGGAAGTTGGAATCGATTGCGATGGTGAGCATATCTACCTAACCGGAGATCTCACACAAGCGAAGATCAAAGCCTATGGAACCAACGGGCAACTCGTTTTGAATACCACTTACACAGGCAAAGCCAGGAGAGAAGAGTTTGCGTTGAAAGATCTGAAGACTGGCATCTACATTGTTGAGGTAACTGAGGGTCAGCAAATCTGGAAGGAAAAGATCTTCATCAAGTAAGTTAAATACCCTTTTCATGTGATTGAGATTACCTGTTTCGGGTGAAGGAATTCGGTTGTGTATGGCATAGATTTGATTAGCCAAAGTATGCCCGCATGAGCCAAAACAAAACTTCCAGCAGATCCCTTCGAACAGACGCCTTTCTCAAGTTGGCGGGTTCCAAATCAAATTCCAATTTAACAGCGATGCATGTTGCGATGCAGCAGAGCAGAATGCTGAATGATCAGAACGATAAGAAGAAGTCGAAGTGATCAACGTTGGCAATTCACCAAGGCAGATTGTTGACTGCTATCCTGGCGTAGCCAGTTTATTGTTGAGATATGACATCGCTCCAAGTGAGGAGAAGTCACTTGCTCATGCAGCAACTGAGCCCCACTTTTTGGTAGAATTGATGAGTGGTGCTGAAGGTGTTTCGAGGCTGGATGCTTCCAAATACCAGCAATGGAGTGTTCCGGTACTGCTTGAGTATTTGGAAAGGTCACATGCGTTTTATCTCTCAAAACTGATCCCGGAAGTAGAGCAAAGTATAGAGGCGTTTATGTCTGGGCTTGAAGCGAAAGATGGATACCTATTGAGTGAGACATTCAGGTTGTTTGTGAGTGATCTAAAGAAGCACTTTGTGTATGAGGAGCAGACCTTGTTTCCGTATGCGCGGTTGCTGCATGGGGCAGAGAGTTTTCCGGAAAAAACTCCTTGCATCCGAACTTATCTGTCCTTTTACTCGGTAAAGGAATTCACAGACCAGCACGGAGAAGATGAATACCAATTGGAAGACTTCATGTACCTGGTTTCGTTGTTATCCAAAAGAAGTGCTGAGCCGTTGTATTATCGAATGGCCATGCAACAATTGAACAGGTTGTCGAAAGACCTCCGCCTCCATGCCTTCATCGAAGATGAGGTATTGGTCCAGAAACTGTTGCAACTTGAGGAAGTGATTCTTTAGCTAACCACGCTTACCCAATAATCCATTACAGATTTTCTGATCCGGTCCGTGGGAAGAGTTGAAAGAGCCCGACTATAGCCGGGCTCATGAAAAATAAGGAATGGGAGAAATTAGATTAACTGCTAACCCAACACGTGTTGCCATGTTGATGGCTAGTTAGCCGTCAATCTAAATTCATGCGTATCTCCTCCATTTTCGAAGTAATAATGGAACTCTTCTTTGTCTAATCTTAAGATGTAGATGGTAGAAGCCGACACCGTACTTGTTTCATTGGTAAGCTCAATGCTACCCACTCCCATGGTACGTACGCTGGTTTTATCATCGTTCAGTTCCCATGTTCCAGCATCACTTTTGTGATCATTGCTTTGGTCGTTGTAAGAGCGAGTAAGTGACCCACCCTCTCCGTATACTTCCGTGTAATCTGAGATAAGCAGACTTGAGGTTTCATCGGTATTGTTCCTCAAATAGCTTTTTAATTTCCAGGTGTTAACTATCCGTTTGTTTGCTTTTCGGATTGGCCCCCCATTCTCATACTTCTTACATCCTACGAAGATGCCAATGGATACCAGTGCGATCGAGACTAATCCAATGCTGCGTTTCATAATATTTATTGATTTATCATTTGCTCTGTTGCGATATAATCCGACATCCTTTGCGAGCTTATAAGGCTATGCCCTTGCAAGAATGCCTTCCAACTAAAGAATGGACCGTAAATGGAAATGGTTGTAAGAGAAAAACTGAGCTTTATCAGTTTGTGGGGCAGACCAAACTACTTTCAAACATATTATTGCTATCGGTAACTCCTTTCTGAGTTTTCCTCCTCCGGAACGGTTTAATAGCACCTAACGTTTAAACGAATGTAGTGTGATTATTGGCGCCTTAGGTGCCTTCATGTATATGTAGGAAGTTCTGACAATCACATCGTGAGTTGGAGTGTGATGGTAGTATATCTTGATCGCTTCGTTCTTCTTTTGTTCTCCCGCAAGAAAAGCGATTGTCTTAGAAGACCCTTTTTTCTCTGCTACTTCACTTTTTACATCGCACAGGTAGAGGTACTTAAAGCCCTTTCTTTTACAGGGTGCGATCTTCGTTTGCTTCCCTTCTTTTAATTCTCCGTTAGCAGCCAGCTCATGCCGGTAGACTGTATTGCCAATGGAATAATAGCGCGCCAGATTTCCACTCTCAGTAATTTCCCACGATCCCATACCCGTGGAGCTTCCCATTAAGCCATGCTTGAAACCAGTTTCAGAGGTATGGTAGAATAGCTTCTCAAAATCCTTATTGAATACTGCGTACATACTTGCCTTCTCATTGTCAAAAAGTGATTGCATGTATAGCAGCTTCTTTCCGAACAGGTTATACTCGCAGCTGTAGGGATTCACGTCCACGGCAAGGCATTTACCCAGGGGAACCATGCCGCGCTTATTTAACTTGCCTGTTTGATGGTCAACCATCAGCACATCGTTGAAAGATTTATTGCCCTTACCTCTTAGCATGTAGGAATCGCTCAGCACCAGTTGGTTTTCATCGCAACCAGCGAAATTCCAGATTCTATAGGAATTGCCTTGTACCTTGGGGAGGCTGAAATTTGTGACTTTAGAAGATAGGTCTGATTGTGATACCTTGTAGCAGGTTACCTTATCACCAGTTTTGGAATCAGCTTTAAGTGCAGTTATCAGTATTGAATTGCCATCAGCTACAATTCTGCACCAGCGGTATTTGGTAACACTGAAATTCTGGTCAATCATCTTTGTTTCATGCTTTCCGGACGCCATATCAATTTTGGTTATCGAAAGCCCTGCCAGGCTAAATACACCAAACACATTTTTTTTGTCTGAAGATATCTTGAGCGGAACCAGACCATTGTTCTCCGGATCTCCGGATTCAGTAGACAGATACCGTGGGTCGGAGGGCGCTCCGGCTTTTGATTTTACGTAGGGAATGTTCTCCTTAACCTCCCATTGGATATGCAAATCCGGGCTGTAGTACCGGGTCACCACATCGAACTTCTTTTTATCAGAAGAGAGCCCTCCGTATTTTACGATTGTTCCTTCCTTTAAATGCAGCTGTGCATATAGGATATGCCCTTTTGGCATAGCAATAGTTTCGCTCTTCTGTGCAGCAGCGTTGGTAAACAAAAGCACGGTGACAAGAAAACTGAGTACGAGGGTTCTCATGATCGATGAATTTTCTGCTATTCTGGAAGTTTAGTACGTGTAATCAAACCCAAATGCACCGTTCGTGATGACTATTGAATCCGTTGCAGATTTGTACAATGTGCCGCTGAAAGTTCCTTCGATAATTTTTCCACTTTGATCGTGTTTGGTGACCGTAAGCGTTCCAGAATTCCCAATAGCCTTGTAGATATCACTGAAATTGGAAGTAGCCAGGTATTGTACCTGCGAGCTAAAGTCAAAACCACTTGTTATAGAGTAGGTTCCTGTAGCAATAGCGTAGTCGAGGTAAATCACCATATCAGGAAAACTCCCTGAAGCTCCTACATAACCTTGAAATTGATGCTCAGAACTAACCGTTTGACTAAGGAAGAAGTTGGCCGATGTTACGGCATTTCCATCAAGGGTGTAGTTCAAATACTGTGTGTAGGAGGTAGTATTGTTGTTATTGGTATTCGTGGGTTGAATACAAGATCCATCGTCCTTCTTTGCATTTGGATCGTAGTTGGTTGCGTTGGGGTCTGTACAACCTTCTTTTTTGCAGGCAATTACACCAATGATTAGAAGGATCAAACCGGATAATTTCCAAGATGTGTTTAATGCTGTCATTTTAGTTTGGGTTTGGATTCATACTGCTTGGGCCCAAAGGAAACGACCCAACACCCTTCATACAATTGGAAATCCATAGACGCAACCATATCCACCTGAAGCTGTGATTTAGATTCTATAATTGCGATTTCCGGATGATCGGACCGTGATCCAGTAAAACGCCACGGTTATGGTAAATCCAGCTGCGGTTATGAGATGGAGAAGAGTATATGGGAATTGACACTTGTGATAGAGTAAACCAACTGTACTTTTATTATCTGTAATATTCAACTCTGATCAGTTCCTTTCGGCAATGAGACGCATTTTGACCACGATACTTTTGACCCTAGTTGGTGCGGCCTTGCATTGTCAACCCACAAGGGAGCTAGATAGCTTACATCAAGTAATTGCCCAGTCGGCCGATACGCAGAAATTCTGGGCTATGAGTCGCTTGGGTCAATTCTATATTGATTCGGCAAGTGATGTGGAGTATGAACAATTGTCAGGGATTCTTCAATTCGCGGAGACGATTGATTATCCCAAAGGAGTTATCAGTGCCAATTTTGAGCTTGGTGCGCATTTTCAACGGCATGGAGAGTACGAACGCGCGATCGAATACTTCGCTATTGCCTGGAAGTATAGCCGCGATAGGGAAGATCAGGAAGGAGTTGCCCGGTGTTTGATGGGAATCGGGAGATGCTATATGGATCAATCTGCTTTTCGTAGAGCGCATCAGTGTTACCTACGTGCCTTGCATATATGGAAATCGGTAGGCGACCGACAGATGGAGGCACGTGCGTATGGGGTTCTGGGTAATGTGAACCATCAGATGGAGAACTTTGAAAGAGCACGGATGTATTACAACAAGGAATGTGATCTCCTTGCGCAGCTAGAAGCACACCAATTCCGCTATTTCTGTGTAGGTAGTATTGCAATTGTTGATTTGGCGATGGGGCAACATGCAAGTGCTATAAAGGGTTTCAGGGAGGAACTTTCCATACTCAGAAAGCTAGGTGATAGCAGGGAAATTGCTCGAGCACGAATGAATTTGGCTGTTGCGTATAGCCATGCTGGTGAACATCAGCGTGCTGCGATGGAACTTGATTCTAGCATTCAGTATTTCCAGGATCACGAGTATTTACTGCCATTGGTTAAAGCGAAAACAGTTAGGGCTTCTGTAGCTTCTGAATTGGGCGATTTCAATTATGCACAGGAACTACTGGATAGTTGTTTGGCACTCACATATCAGATGCGTTCTCCTGGTGTGCGTGAGGAAATATTTCACAACCTGGCTGATTTGAATTCCAATAAGAAGAACTTCGAACGTGCGCTGTACTATTATAAGTTGAGAGTTGCTCTTCGAGATTCTATTCTGAATAAAGAAAATGAGCAAACATTGGCCGAGCTTGAGCATAGCTTTGAATCAGAGCGGATCAGGTTCGAGAACGAACAACTAAAAGCCAAGGCACAGCTCCAGGAAACAGAGTTAAGAGGAAGAAACTTTGTGTTGACGGTGATCATTTTTGGTGGCCTTCTGCTCCTCATGGTGGCCATATTCCTGTATTCAAGGAAAGTGGCAATAGAGAAGCAACGTGCCGCCAACTTTGCAAGAGATTCGGCAGCGCTGGAACAACAACTTCTGCGCTCTCAAATGAACCCACACTTCATATTCAATGCAATGAACTCGATCCAGAGTTTCATCATGCATAGCGATAAGAAGATAGCCAATACCTACCTGTCCAAGTTTGCCAATCTGATGAGAATGGTTCTGGAAAATTCACAGGAGGCATTGATCAATCTGGACGATGAGCTGATGGCACTGAATCTCTATATCGAATTGGAGGCACTCAGGTTTGAAAAGAAATTTACATATGAGGTTAATGTAGATAAGGAGATCGATCCAGAGGAGGTTAAGGTTCCCCCCTTGATCGTGCAGCCGTATGTTGAAAATGCAATCCATCATGGGCTGCTGCCTAAGAATGCGGCCGGTAGTTTGCGAATTGATGTAAGCGCCAAGGAAGATACGCTGGTGATCTCAGTTGAGGATGATGGGATTGGCAGAGAACGATCGCGGGAGTTGAATAAGAGATCTGGTAAGGAACATCAATCTGTTGGAATGAGTATAACCAAAAGCCGACTGGATTTTCTTAACATCAATCGAGGCAATTTGATAAGTGTTAAAGTGAGCGATGTGTATGATTCCAACGGAACCCCAGAGGGAACCCGGGTAACGATTAATATTCCGCTATCAGCATGAATCTGAACGCGTTAATAATTGATGATGAATCGAAGAGCAGGAATGCTTTGCGAGCTATGCTGGACGAGTACTGTCCACAAATTGTTGTTGTGGGTGAGGCAAGTACACCCATTGAGGCGGTAAAGGAGATTAATTCGAAGAAACCGGAGTTGGTTTTTATGGATGTGGAAATGCCAGGGGGCACGGGCTTCGATGTTTTGGAAGCCATAGCTGAACCTACATTCGCTACCATCTTCGTCACCGCATATGATAAATATGCTGTGAAGGCTTTCAGACATTCGGCCTTTGATTATTTATTGAAGCCCTTGAATATTGAGGAACTGGAGTCTGCTGTGAACAGAGCTGTTCAGGCAAAATTGTCTGACAGGAGTGTGGCGTATGAGGTGTTGAAGGCGAATAGAGAAGACAACACATTTACCAAAATCGCTATTCCATCCGGAAGCACATATCAGTTTGCAGAGATAGGTGACATTATAAGGTGCGAGGCGGATGGTAGTTACACAACGATCTTCATGATGAATGGAGACCAGCATGTGGCATCGAAAAAGTTGAAAGACTTTGAACAGACACTGGAGGAGCACAACTTCTGCAGAGTGCACCACTCCCATTTAATCAACCTTGATCATATTGTGAGCTATCAAAGAGGAAAGGGAGGTCATGTGCTGATGAAGGATGGTGCAGAGGTTCAAATCTCTACCAGGAGAAGAGAAGCCTTCCTTAAACTCGTGATGAGATGATCAGCAGAGCACCGCTAGCAGTGATAATTCACTTATTGTGTGTGGTGATATATGGCCAGGATTCGACACAAGCGGTTCATCAAGACGCAAGAAAACTAACCCAGCGAGAGATCATTCAAAAACACTTCCTTGATCCGGTAAAGCAGTATGGGTTTTACTCAGTGGAAGTGCGTCACGCAATTGACAACGGACTGCAGCAGGACTCTACTATTGCATTTCTGTGGCAAAAGAAATCTGAACTTCTTCTGAAGAAGGGAAAGTATGAGATAGGAATGAAGTACCTGGACAAAGCGGTACACTACGACACGATAAATTGGTTGGCATACAGGGGATTCATGAAATGCATTTTCGCGCATCAATATCAGTCCGCGATTGTAGACTTCGCGGAAGCAAAAAGGAGGTTTGGCGATGGTTATATTATGGATCACACCTACAACTTTCATATAGCTCTTTGTCATTTACAGCTGAACCACTTTTCACAAGCAGAGACAATTTTTGAGAAAGAGATCAAGCGAATAGAAAGTGAGAAAGGCTTCGATTGGGTTCACCATCTGGATCTGTATTACCTGGGAATCTGCAAGTATGAGCTGCAGAAGTATAAAGAGGCAATCGCAACGTTTGATCTTGCGTTGGGTAAGTATCCGGAATTTTCGGATGTGCAGTTTTACAAGGCTATATGTCTCAAACGATTGGGTAAACCGGAAGAGTCCGAATCCATACACAAGTTGGCCGTTGCCAACGGAAGGAAGGGATTTACGATTAACGAAGACAATGTGGTGTATGTGAGGTATCCTTACCAGATCAATTGGGATAAGTATTGACAAAATGAGACTTGTTGACTTCATAGCGCTGGTATTTGTAACCACACAATCATATGGACAAAGTTGGGTTCACGACTTGATGAATGGTTATAAGGATTCCATAGATGGGTATGGAATTGTAGCATTGGTAAATGATGCAAAGACGATCAATGTGGCAACTATTGGCGTGTCTCATAATAAACAACCTATCGTGCCGCAAAGTAGATTTTGCATTGGAAGTTGTACGAAGATGTACACCGCAACATTGGTTTTGAAGCTTCATGAAAAAGGGTTGTTGAAAATTCAGGATAGCGTGTATCACTACCTGCCAAGGAATAAGTTCATTGACAGTACGATCACTATCAGACATTTACTCAATCACACAAGTGGTATAACGGACTTTACAAAGGACGGCTTCATCAATGCAACAATGGTGCAACCGCATGCCGACTATTCCGATTCCTACATCTTATCACAATTGGATACCATTGAGTTTAGTAAGGGAACGAAGTATCAGTACTCCAATACCAACTACTTTCTACTCCGTATGATCATTGAATCTGCGACAGATCGACCTTATGAATGGGCGTTGCAGGAGTACATTCTCAATCCATTAGGTTTAAGAAACACCTTTCCCTATTACTCGAATCAAATAGAAAAACTCGCTCATCCCATTATCAACGGGCAGGACTTACACGAAATTCCGAAGCGTGGTTGCAATGCGATATCCAGGGGTGTAGGCAATATTGTTAGTGACCCACATGATGTAAACAAGTTTATAAGGGCTCTGCTAGTGGATAGAACACTTTTGAGTGAAGCGTCACTAGAACTTATGACCAGCTTTTACAAAGACAAGGTAGGACTGGGGCTGTTTTGCGAAAACTATGCTGGTGAAACTGTTTGGGGCCATGCGGGTAGACAAATCAGCTATATCTCCTACGCCTTTGTCAATGTAGCTACAAAGGAGAGTATCGTCCTCCTTAACAACAATGCCAATGATGAGGTCATTGACCGGATAATGGTTGAGCTGTGTAAAGGACTAAAGGAGAATCGTTAGCCAAATGTTGGGGAGATATATCAATGAACTCAATTGTGAAAGATGCCTGTGGCGATGACTAGATATGGGTTATTGGTACTCGGAGTTCTTAGTCTCTCTTCTTGTTCAAGTGAGCTTAAATTGAAAGGAGAATTTGTAAACAACCGGGGCTTCAGGAGACATAGTCATTTGTTCATCAAGCCATTTGGTAGGTTCAAGATGATACATGTTGTAACGTCCTCAGAGCAAGTGATTCGTGGCAAGTATATGGTCAAAGGCGATGTTGTGGAACTTAATGCGCAAAGTTTTCAGAGAACCCAGCCATTTAAAATGCCCAGGAAGGACACAGTCATTCAGGGGTATTATTCATTCCATATCCATAACAAGCAAACCCTTGTCGAGTTTCCGGATAGTAAAGAGTGGAAAAAGTCTGGGGTCACAAGTAAAAAGTAAAGCGCTTAACATGAAATCACTTTTCTTCATAATGATCTTATTGGTAGTGGGCTGTAGTGAGTCAGAGACCACGCATCACTCCGTAGAGAAGGAGAATCGGGACACTATGCATCCTGCACACAAGCTTGCATCTCAGTTGGACGTTTCCAGTGAGGTGGATAGTGTTATAGACAAGAGGGATGGTGAGGTTTACAGCACAATAACTATTGGCGAACAAACATGGATGGCGGAAAATATGCGATTCAAGGCGGAAGGCTCCTGGCTGAATCCGGACAATCCATTGCCTATATATGGCCGTTTGTATAGTTGGGTGGCAGCACAAAGCGTGTGCCCGGAAGGATGGCGTTTACCTTCAGATGCGGAGTGGAGTGAGCTGGAGGTGGCATTGGGGATGGACCCTCTGGATAAAGGCAACACTTTTTGGAGAGGCACGCATGCCGCCACGATGAAGTCAACCACTGGTTGGGAGAAGAGTGGAAAGGGAACAAATTCCTCAAGGTTTAATGTATACCCAACGGGATTTTATTTCGATGGAAAGTTTGATGGACTAGGTTATAGTGCAGGATTTTGGTCAACGAAAAACAGCTTAACGGATAGCGTGTGGGTTCGCTTCTTTGCCGGACCACAAGAAGGGGTGAATAGATTTATGGATAGTCCGAAGCGTGACGGGGGAATTGCCTGCCGCTGCATTAGAGATTCAAAAGAGTAGGGTTATGAGGGGCATACTAGCAATTGCATTGATGATTCTTTTTGCCGCAGATACTTACGGTCAATTAAACTCCAGGGAATATGCGATCACATGCCTTCGAATAGTTGAACTTGATTCAAGTGAAAGTACCAAACGGGTACTTATTGACCTGGGTCAACTGAACCGAATTTCCCTGGGCGATGCGGGTGAATCTTCACGCCCTGACGCTGCCATTAAGATGTATGAAAACTACGTTGACTTTTTCGATACAACCTATGCAGATTCAACGGTAATGGCATTAGTAAAGAAGGATTATTGTCCTTTAATATCGGCTTACGCTTTTGTAGCACTGGTAAAATCAGGGAACAGTAGGCTAACAGATTCGGCCATAGTAGAATTGATAATGCCATTTGCTAAGGATACCGGTTCCTGGATTAACTTGGATTGGGGATGCGGTTCACATGCCATTCAAACATTTGACTATCTCATTTCGCTGATGAGTGGGAAAGGAATAAGGGGCTACTTTGCTCAAATAAAACCACTCCCCTACAAATATCTAGATGCACTTTTGACAGAAAGGAAGAGCTTCTACCGTAGAACGGATATCTACAACAGAAAAATGAATTGGGAGATGTATAGGAGTTACTATTTAAAGTAGTCAGCTGTACAGGAGGTAACGAAGCAACTGTCGAACCAGTCAGACGGGGTCGCAGTTAACTATCCTTGCGTAAACGCCTTGTGACTTCATCTGATTGCAGAACAGGAACGATTTGAAAACTTGCCAGATCCGCCCAATTCAATGTCCATTGTTCGATGAGTTCAATTCCAGGTGCTTCCATTACCTGATAGCATGTTTTCAATTCTACATCCACCCAACTGTTGATATACTTTACCCTGTCCGGAAGCATTCGTCCCCTTTCTTCAAATCGTTGGTAGAGCTCCTCAACCTTACCCGCTTTAAATGTTTCAATGATCATGAAATACATAGCCACATATAATAGTTTGATATTGAGTGCCCGTTCTCAAAGTGGTTGACAAACCTTTCACCCAAAGTGTATCCGTGCCGTTCGTAGAAGCGAATTCCCCTTGCATTGTGTACGTTGACCACCAGCTTGATTTTGGAGCATTTAACGCTAAGGGCTTCCTGTTTAACAAAGTCCACCACACGGGTGCCAATTCCTTGACCTCTATACGCTTCCAACAGGTATAGTTTGTCCAGTAGGAGGGTTTTCATTTCTGGTTGATGATGTAAGGCTAAATAACCAACAGGTTGTTTGCCAAACGCAAGGAGGTAAATGTGAAAGTCATTGTCAACCTGCCGTTGTAAGGCATCCGGGGAGATGTATTTCTTGATGTAGAAAGCTGTATGATCAGCCGGGATACTATCACGGTAGAAATCAGGTAAGATCTGCCAGGCTAGCTTTTCGATCATCTCAAACTCCTGATTTCTAGTCGCTTCTGTAATGCTCAATTGATTTTTGTAAGTACTCACGACCTAAAAATGTACTGAAAGAACAAAAATAGTACAAAAATTATTAATATTGTATGGGTGTTACCAGGTAAGTATCAAATGTTAGCACAGGATATCACCATACAAATAGCCAATACGAAGAGAGACTATGAGGCGGTGGTGCTTCTTTTTGAAGCATACTCGACCTGGTGCAGAGCCAATTTTGTTAAGCACGGTATGGTGGAGGCCAGCGATGACAGATTAACCTCTTTTAACCAGGAAGAGGTGCCCGGGGTCTTTGCTGAAGATGGATGTGCAATACTGATTGCCTATGGAGATGACAGGGAGGCCGGTTGTGCGTTTTTGAGAAAACTGGACGATCAGTATTGTGAGATGAAGCGGCTATATGTGGCCCCTGAATTCAGAAGAACAGGATTGGGCTTAAGATTAATGGAAGATCTAATGGCACTGGCGGTCGAACGTGGCTATCGTTACATGCGGATTACAAGTCATTCACAATACATGGGCAAGGCGATCAAAATGTACCATGACTATGGCTTTTATAACATTGACAATTATGTGGAAGATCCATTGCAGGCAGGAGACACTTATATGGAATACAATCTTCAAAAGTTGAAATAGAAAACAGAGGAAATGGAGAACAGTACAACGCTGGAGTTGACGGAGAAGCAACTGAAACGGAAAGAGAGGATCTTAAATGTTGCGGAAACCCATATATACAAGAATGGGTTTTACAAGCTATCGTTAGACGATTTGGTGCAAACGCTAAGAATTAGCAAGAGCACCATCTACGAGAATTTTGGATCAAAGGAGGGACTGGTGGAAGCAGTGGTAGAACGTTTTGAGGAAAAGATGGAATCCGAACTGGAAGACCTGGTATTTAATGATGACCGATCGGTTACCGACCGATTGTTGAGTGTGGCGGAGTTTCAGGGGAAAATAGTTAGTGAGTTAACCAGCAGGTTTCTGAATGATCTGAGGATACATACCCCGGACCTGTGGGAGTTGCACCTTGAGAGGAAGGCCAATAGGAGGGAAAAGTACTACCGTAAACTGATCGAGCAGGGGTTTAAGGCTGGAGTTTTCGATAGAAAACTGGATCTCGAATTTGTGTTGCGCCTTTACATGGAGATGAGTGGACTGGTGTGTACATCTGATATGCTGGATCACGTTTCCATGAACAGAACTGAAGCCTACGCAAGCATTATTGCAATTTTTCTGAAAGGCGTTAAACCAACTGATACATGAAGACCTATAAGATACGATGGGGACTTGAGTGCGACTGCGATGCCATTGCGGCCATCTATGCTCCATACGTAACGGATTCCGTGGTAAGTTTTGAAGAGGTCGCTCCCGATGGAGAGGAAATGTGGAAGCGCATGCAAAAGTCATTTGAGAAACATGCATGGTTGGTGTGTGAATGTGAAGGTGCAGTGGCAGGGTTTGCATATGCAGGTGTACACCGTCAAAGGAAGGCTTACCAGTGGGTGGCGGAGACCTCCATATACGTACATGAAGATCACCGTAAAGAAGGTGTTGCAACGGCTCTGTATAATGCGTTGCATGAGGTTCTTAGGGAGCAAGGATACGTATTGACCTACGCTGGCATGACCCTGCCCAACATACCCAGCAAAGGATTTCATGAAAATTTCGGATACGAACCCTTTGCAGTATATGAGAATTCAGGCTTCAAGTTTGGCCAATGGCATTCAACAGGATGGTGGAGACGACCGTTGTGCGATTTGCCAGCTCAGCCTCAGGAAATTAAAACGATCAGACAATTGGATCAAAGATGGGTAGACAGGGTTTTTTCAGAAGCTGTTTCCCTAATGAATCATGTGGAGTAAAGAGCAAATAACAGAACTGATACAGCGATTCGAGGCAGGTGTATTACCTCGGACCGAATGGACCCATGAGGCGCACCTGGTTATGGGTGTTGCATACGTACTTGAGTACCCTTTTGAAAAAGCTATGGAAAGGGCGAGAGAACACATTATCGCCCACAATGAGGCGGTAGGAACACGCAATACTCAAGAAGAAGGTTATCATGAAACCATCACCCGCTTCTGGTTGATCATGATTAAAATGTTTCTTGTGAGAACCACTACTACGTCCGTAGATGAAGCGGTCAATCTGTTTTTGCAATCTCGCAATGCAGATAAAAGTGTGCCTCTGAATTACTATTCTAAGCAAGAGCTTTTCTCTACATGGGCGAGGACCGAATGGGTTCCACCTCTGAACCCCATTGTACCAATCATCGACAACGCATTTCAGCTATGATCAAAAGTTTACCCGAACCGATTACCAGACATTCAGGTGCTAAAATTGATCTGGATGGAGTCTCTTCCCATCTGGTGCAGGCAGGAGATCAGCAGTTCATTTTCATGAAATTCGATCATGATGTTGACGTGCCTGAGCATTCCCATGAGGCACAATGGGGCATTGTACTGAATGGCGAAGTGGAACTTTCTATTGAAGGAAAGCCAAGAGTGCTTCGAAAAGGCGATACCTACTTTATAGAAAAGGATCAATTACACTCTGCCCGGATCAAAAAAGGATACCAGGATCTAACGCTGTTTGACCATGCGAACCGATATGAACCGGAATCCAATGCGGCTCAGAAATCTCAAAGTGTAGACAAGCTAACAACGGATCGAACTGTTTTGAGAAAAATGACAGTAGAGGATGCGGTCCCATTGTTGGCATTGGTGGAACGTAACCGGAAGACCCTGTTGAAACATTTTGGAAGACACTACAAAGACATGCTAACCACCGATCAGGTGAGACATTTTATAGTTGCCAATGAAGTGAAATGGAACGAAAGAACCGAGCTGAACTTTGGTATCTGGAGGTACGATTCGTTGGTGGGTGTAATGATGATAAAGAACTGTGATTGGTGGCATTGCAAGTGTGAGTTAGCGTATTACCTCGATGAAGAGTTACACGGCAAAGGAATTATGACAGAGGTGATGAAAAGAACCATTTCATTTTGCTTCGAAGAGTTGAAGATGGAAAAGCTTAACCTGCGAACCGCATTGGACAATTATGCCAGCCAAAAAGTGGCCACCAGGAATGGCTTCGAGTTCGAAGGTGTACGAAAGAAAGACTTCAAAAGAGTAAGTGGTGAAATTGTTGATACCAACAATTATGGGATAACCAAAGAAGCTTATGAAAGCCATTGATTGTCAGAAAGACAAGTTCGTATTGAAGGAGGGGATAGCCTACCTCAACGGAGGATATATGACCCCTATGCTTAAGACTGGAAGAAATGCGGTGGAGGCGCGTTTGATCCAAATGGAAGATCCATCTTCCTTTGATGTGGATGGTTACTTTGGGTTTCCTGATGAGCTGCGCAAGCTGTACGCACGAATCATAGGAACTGAAGATGAGAATCGTATAGCATTAACCCCTTCTGTTTCTTATGGAGTGGCCAATGCTGCACGCCAGGTAAGACCTGTAAGGGGAAGCAATATTGTATTGAATCATGAGCAGTTTCCCAGCAATTACTATTCATGGAAACGCTTGGCGGAGGATTTTGGTTGCGAGATAAGAATGGTTGGCCCGCCTATCGAAACCAAGGATCGAGGGAAACGATGGAATGAAGCATTATTGAAGGCAATAGATGCCAATACAGCTGTAGTCAGTATTGCACCGCTATTCCATGCAGATGGCACCTTGTTTGATCTGCCGAAGATCGGCCAAAAGGCGAAGAGCAATGGGGCAGTATTCATTGTAGATGGTACCCAAGCCATCGGTGCGATGGCTTTTGATATCAGATCAATACAAGCAGATGCGGTTGTATGCGCCAGCTACAAGTGGTTACTCGGAACCATAGGTAACAGTATGGCATACTATGGGGATTTCTTTGATGCAGGAATACCCATAGAGGAAAGTTGGCAGGTTCACGAAGGCTACCGTGATTTTGCAAATCTGGCCCAATACAAACCGGAATTATTACCAAAGGGAATGCGATACTCCTCAGGCGGGTATCACGGACTGTTGAATATGCCTGTGCTATTGCAAGGGGCAAGACAATTGGTTGAATGGGCCCCCGGGGCAGTGGCTGGTTATGCCAGGGAGCTATTCGCACCGTATGAAGAGCGCCTAACCGAGATGGGTTGCATACTTGAGGATATCGAACACAGGGCTCCTCATTTATTTGGAATAAGGTTTTCCAGACCAGTGGATATACCTGCATTGAAGGCAAAACTCTTGGAAGAGAAAGTGATCACTTCAGTGCGAAGGGATGCGCTACGAATATCTCTCAGTGTCTATAACACGGGAGATGACCTGGAAAGATTGATTGAAGTATTGAAGACAACTGGTTAATCAAACATGAAATGTAAGATGTACCAAACCGAGATCCATAATATCATCGGAGAAGCACGGGCAGAAATGGTGAATATCTCTGATGAGCAGTTTCAGAGTAAACCCCAACCGAATCGTTGGTCCAAGCAGGAAATACTTGGGCACCTTATTGATTCTGCACAGGTTAACTACAGGCGGTTTCAAGAGATCGCCAATGGATCTGATGGCTATAAGATTGAGCCTTATCCGCAAGATAAACTCGTCAGTGAAAATAGATATCAGCAAGCCAACAGGGTGATATTGACGCAACAATGGGTGGATGCGAATGAAAAGATAACCTCCTTACTGTCTGTGTTTCAGGCTGAAGACCTCAATCGTAAGGTGATGGTAGACCAGGAGGAGCGTGACCTGAATTTCCTTATAGCCGATTACATACGTCATATGGAACATCATTTGAAACAGATACTTGAAAACTGATCGTATCCATGAAGTTTGATCCAATAGTGAAAGAGCAGCTGCCAACGGTACTTGAATACCAGGCCCTGAGGGATACAACAGACTGGAGAAGCGTTGAGAATGAAGCAGCAGATGAGGGTTTAAAAGGCAGCTTGTATGCTGTCTGTGTATATGACGAAAATGCAATTGTTGGAATGGGAAGGGTGATAGGCGATGGAGGGCTCTATTACTATATCCAGGACATGATCGTAGCACCGGATTACCACAGAGAAGGTGTAGGCAAACTGATCCTGGGCAAACTGATGAATTACATCAATGACGTAGCTCAAAACAATGCGTTTGTGGGATTAATGGCGGCTCAGGGTTCGGAAGAATTCTATCGCAAGATGGGATTTCAGACAAGAACGAAGGATCGCCCTGGGATGTACCTGGAAATAGTAAAATGAACAATAGAATCTTAAACAGAGCAGTGCACCAATGCAAGTGTATGGACCAATAGAGATCTCTGTGATCACGCAATGTGATGATAAGATAGTTGGCGCTGTGATAAACCTCCTTGAGCTTGCTTTCAAAGGCTACAGACACCTCTATACGGAACAGGCGTATCAGGCAACAGTTCCAAATGAAGAAGGGTTAGAGAAGAGGATCGTAACCGGACTCCTGTTGGTAGCCCAGGTGAAAGATGAGATAGTAGGAACGGCCACGTTAAATCGCCAGGATGAATCGGGTTATATACTTGGAATGGCTGTACATCCGGAGCATAGAGGACATGGAATAGGGCGAGACCTTTTGCTTGAGATAATGGATCTCGCTGAAATGTTGAACATGGTTGAGTTAAGGTTGCACACCACTCCTTTTTTGAGAACAGCGATCCAACTATATGAGAAGAACGGATTCAGGATCACGGGAGAGCCAATTAAGCCTCTGGGTACAACATTGATAGAAATGACAAAACAACTCAAACCTGGAAATAGGAAGAATGGAACCAAGATTCGATAACTACAAAGAGAAGGTAGAGGCCAGTTTTGCACGACAAAAGTTCATGGGGTGGATCGGTGCAAACTTGACCGAGATCAAACCTGGATACTGCGAAATAGTGCTGCCATACAATGAAAACCTTACACAGCAACATGGATTCTTTCATGCCGGTATTGTCAGCACCCTTGCAGACAACGCAGCCGGGTACGCTGCATTTTCACTTATGCATGAAATGTCAACCATACTTACGGTGGAATTCAAGCTTAATCTTCTTTCTCCCGGGGATGGAGAGCAATTAAGGGCCGTAGCAGAGGTATTGAAATCAGGGAAGACCTTGGCCATTTGTCGCTCAGAGGTATACGTTACCAAGGATGGGACTGAGAAGATTTGCGCTGCAGCTCAGTCCACCTTAATGGAATTGAAAAACAAAAGTGATGATTAGTGTTCGTAAGAGCACATTAACTAAGGAGATATGGAGAAAGCATATGTATTAGGAACTGACAAAGCTGAAATGCATAGGTTAGGTTTTCAGCATCAGGTATGGGCCAAACAAGCGTATGCCGGATGGGAACGTGGTGGTTTTACGTGGGGCCAGCAATTACTTGATCTGGGATGTGGGCCTGGATTTACCACCAAGGCTTTGGCTTATCTGGTTGGACCTGAAGGGAAGGTGATTGGTGTGGATCAATCTGCCACGTATCTGGAATTTCTTGATCACGTGGCGAGCCTTCACAGACTACCTATCGAGACACAATGCTCCAGTTTTAACGAAATGTCTTTAGATGCTACTAGTCTGGATGGGGCGTATTGTCGCTGGGCATTGGCTTGGGTATCCAATCCGGAAGAAGTAGTTCAAAAGGTAATTGATGCACTTAAACCAGGAGGAACGTTCGTTGCACATGAATACTTCGATTGGATGGAGGTATTTACTCAACTTCCCAAGTCCAACATCAAATCAAGTTTAGAGGCTGTGATAAAGAGCTACGATGACGAAGGTGGGGATATTGATATAGGAAGAAGGTTGCCCACTATTCTTGGTAAAAAAGGAATGGAGGTAATGAGTGTAACTCCGCTAACCCGCATTGCACGTCCGGGCGAATGGGCTTGGCACTGGCCCAAAACCTTCTTGCATCTGTATTTACCGAAGCTTGTAGAGCAAGGCAGGATTACCAAAGAAATGTGTGATGGGGCACTGAATGAATGGACGGAATTAGAGGACGTAGAGGGAGCCTATTGTTTTACACCACCAATGTTAGAGGTCGTAGCCAAAAAGAAATGATATGGAGATCCAAATAGCAGATACACCTAAACCTCCATATTACGCGGTAATATTTACTACCAGGCGCACTGATCGAGAATCGGAATTATACCAGGAAATGAATGACCATCTGATGAAATTGGTGCGAGATCACGATGGCTTCCTGGGGGTCGAATCCTCAGGACCTGGTTTAACAGTTACCTACTGGAGAGACCTGGAATCAATAAAAGAATGGAAACAGAATACCTTTCATGCTGAAGCGATTGAAAAAGGGAAGAGCAGCTTTTATTCAGAATTGATGACTCGTGTTTGCCTGGTAGAGCGAGATAATCATTTGGTAACTGGTGCCTAGAACGTGAAGGTCAGGCCAGAATTGTTATTTATTCTGCTCTCCTCTTTTATTGCAGGTAGCGGATTTATTCTGGTAAAGAAGGGATTGCTGGTATTCGACCCTGTTCAAGTAGCAACCAGCAGATTGTCTATGACTGGAATTGTGCTGCTGCCGTTCGCCTGGATGCACAGAAAGACTGTTCTAAAGAAACACATTGTTCCTTTATTGGTGGTAGGGTTCGTAGGTATCTCCATCCCCGCCTTCATATTCGGTTTTGCATTGAGCCATATTGATAGCGCGCTGACGGCCGTCCTTAATGCAATGCCACCTCTCTGGATTGTGATCATCAGTTTGGTCGCATTTGGAACGAAAGTTAGGAGGCTCGCGTTTGTAGGGATTCTTATTGGTTTTGGTGGGGTTTGTATGATGAGCATTACATGGCCGTTGGGTTGGAGGGGAGATTATGTGTACAGTGGATTGGTCTTGCTTGGGGGCATCTGTTACGCTATAAGCACACTTACCGTGCAGAGATACCTTCCCGATATATCCTCCATGGCTGTCACTGCCTTTAGCGTGGTGCTCATTCTTCCAGTCATGTTAATCGCAACGTTAAGCAGTGGGATAACAGCCACTTACCTGAACTCGAGTTGGGCATTGGAGGCATTAGGCTGTATAGCCATAGTGGCCATTGCTGGAAGCGCGTTCAGCAATATGCTCTACTACCGGGTAATTCAATTGCGTGGGGCGCATTATGCTTCCGTGCTTTTTTATTTAATGCCAATTACTGCCACAAGTTGGGGGTTGGCAGATGGAGAACACCTGGGCTGGAGATACTTTGCCGGAATGCTTATGGTCTTTTCTGGTGTGTATCTGGTGATCAGGAGTAAAACCACACGCAGTTAAATGAAAGAACCTAACACCGTGTGTTGAGCTTCGCCATTCCAGTGGAGTAGGCCGAACAATCGTTGAACCGGTTGCGGGAGGATTTTAGGTTGATTATAAGTACACCAATTGTCATCCACATTTAACCACAAACGGTGGATGGGCAACCATCTGTACAATCTCGCAAACGTGTACTGTAATAACGTTACCTTAGGATGCAAACGAATTGACCTTGATCAATAGGGTAAGAAATCTCTTAGTCTTGGGATTGGTATCCTGCTTCGCTGGGATTCATGCACAAACCGATAGCCTTCTGGCTTTGCTGGATAAATCATCGACAGACACCAACAAGGTTCAGCTTCTTAGCCAACTCTACAGCACGTTCAAGGATCAGAATGAAGAAAATCCATCCCGGTACTTACGGGAGGCCCTTGAACTTTCTGTGCAGCTGAATTACCAGCGCGGTTTGGCTAAGACATATTATCAACTTGCATCTTCGCACACGGGCCCAGGTGGTAACGCTGATTCAGCTAGTTACTACAACGGTAAAGCACTGTCTCTGGCAGGAGAGCTGAAGTGGCACTCCATCATCGGGTACTGTTGGTTGGTTGAAGCAAGATTGAACGCGGATCAGGGCAATCAAACCGTAGCACTTGAGCATTACCAAAAAGCTTTAGACGAATTCAAGAAGGGTAGAGACGAAAAGGGGGAAGCACAGACCCACAACAACATGGGGATCTTGTTCCTCAGGAGTGGTGAAGGAGATAAGGCACTGGGATATTTCCTCAAGGCTATTGCATATTATGAGACTGCTGGTGAGGACAAAAGATTAAGTACCACACGGATTAATCTTGCAGGAATTTATGCCATGCAAAACAAGTTTCCCGAGGCTATTGAGCAATACAATCTTTCATTGGAGTATCTAAAGCAAACAGGTCAGCAGTCAATTGTTGCAATGGTTTATGAAGGACTTGGAACGGCTTACAGCGATCTGGGAGATATTGGCACAGCCATCGGGTACTTTGAAAACGCAGAGAGAATCCTACTGGAGCAGGGCCCTGAACAAAGACTGCTGGGATTGTACACCAATTTTGGATCCACACTCAATAGTAAACCCGATTTTTCTCGCGCACTGAAGTACCTCAATAGGGCGTTGAAAATTTCCCGGCAGTATAAGGCTGCGTATTATGAAGGGGCTATTCTTGGGGCGATTGCCCTTTCCTATTACAAAATGGATTCCCTTGTGAAGGCGGCTCCACTGTTCGAGCAGGCCATCGCGATTCAGGAACAGACCAACGATCAGTGGGGAATGGTGCGGAGTTACCAGAATTATGGAGCTCTGTTGTTCAAAAGAGGTGAAGGACGGGAAGCGCAACGACTCTTGGTCAAGGCCACTGGGTTGGCTCGTTCCGTAAAGGATTGGCAATCCTTGAGTGAAGCTTACTTGTTGCTGTCGAGGATCGAAGAGCGAAGAGGAGATATTCGAACTGCACTTGAATACCGAAGGAAATACGAGCAGTTTAATGATAGCGTTGCCAACAAGGATTTTCGCGCAAAGCTTGCCCTTAATCGAATCAAATTCGAGTCGCGCATAAAGGAGCAGGAGAACCAGAGATTGAAGCAGCAGTCAAGACTACAGCAGCAGCAGTTGCATCTGGCTGAAATCAAAAGAAGGAATGATCAAACTCGTTTTTGGGCGACCCTTGCGGGAGGTGGATTGCTCCTGGTAGTAGTGATTGCTATCCTCATAATTGTTAGGCAGCGTAACGAGCGGAAGGTTGTTCAGTTGAAGCATACAGCTCTTCGAAGTCAGATGAACCCACATTTTATCTTCAACAGCTTGAACAGTCTGCAAAGGTTGTACATGGAAGGAAGAACAGAGGAGGCAGAAACGTACATTGCTGATTTCAGTAGACTGCTGCGAAGCATACTCGAGAACAGCGGGGAGAATACAATTACAGTTAAAGAGGAGCTTCTTACACTAAAGGCCTATTTGGATTTGGAGCGGTTGCGCACGAGCGGTATGATGGAATACGATTTAGTGGTTGACGAAAACATTGATCAGAACCGTTGGAAGATACCACCGTTGGTGATCCAGCCCTTTGTAGAAAATGCAATTTGGCACGGGATTTTACCCAACAAGAAAAAGGGAACGGTAAGAATAGAGCTTACACTGGTTGATCACAACAAATTAAAGTGTACCATCAAAGACGATGGGGTAGGTATTGACCTTGAACAATTGAGCACGAGCGCTGGAAGCGGTATTCGTCTCACTGGCCAGCGCCTTGGAGATTCGGTTAGGATCACGCGACTTGATGAAGGAGGAACCCAAGTTGAATTGGTAATTCCAATTACACGATGATAAAAGCAGTAATCATAGACGATGAGGCGGATGCGCGATTTGTTTTGAAGGAACAAATAGAACGTCATCTATCGAAAGAGCTAAAGATAGTTGGAGAAGCCGATGATGTTGGCACAGGTTTGAAAGTCATTTCAGACCACAAGCCCGACCTTGTATTTCTGGATATAAAGATGCCGGAGGGTACTGGTTTTGATCTGCTTAAACAGCTATCTAAGGTTGATTTTGAAGTGATTTTTACCACTGCGTATGATCAGTTTGCCTTAGATGCTTTTCGCTTTAGCGCGATCGGATATCTCCTGAAGCCCATCAAGCACGAAGAGCTGGTAAATACCGTTCGAACACATATCGAGAGGTTGAGGAACCAAGGCACAGTTGAGGATAAACGCTTGAAGGTGCTGGTGGAGAATTACGGAGATGATCGCAAGATCAAGAAACTGGTGGTTTCCAATATCAATGGATTTCAGATCATCGATCTTGAGAATATTATTCGTCTTGAAGGGGATCGAAACTACAGTCGGTTTATCCTGGAAGATGACATAAAGATTCTTACCAGCAAGCGGTTGGGTGAATACGAGGACTTGCTATCCACCCATGGTTTTTTCAGAGTTCATCAAAGTACCATCGTTAACCTTCGCCATGTGAAGGCTTATGAAAAAGGAGACGGGGGTAAGATTCAGATGTCTGACGGTGAGAAGGTCCAGCTCAGCAGGCACCGGAAACAGGATTTTATAGCACTGTTTGTATAGTTGGAGATACCAACCGATAAGTTCTTGGCACCAGTAGTGCTTTATATACTACCACCCGTATACTCTGCCTTTTGATCAATATGCGGGGTACCTACCTTACCTTGGAATTAATTGAAGAACCCATGAGGATAATCGCTCTGAAACTTATGTTCCTTTTGCCTTTTGCAACTATTGCTCAATACAATTACAACTGGGCGCATAGCCTGGGAAGTACTTCTGGTGAGGGTTGTTATGGCCTTAATGTAGATCATGCGTCCAACGTGATTATTACCGGAGAGTTTAAACAAACCATTGACTTTGATTTCACCACTGGTGTAGCCAATCGGACTTCCGCAGGAGTTTCGGATATCTTCATAGCCAAGTACGACCTCAATGCTAATCTGCTCTGGGCGCATCGGTTTGGAAACGTAGGTGGCGATAATGGTTGGACAGTTACAACGGATCTTCAGGATAACGTATACGCCATAGGTGGGTTTGTTGGGCCTGTTGATTTCGATCCATCCTCCGGGACCGCTACACTTACCTCATCGGGATCCGCAGGATATGTAGCGAAGTACGATGCCAATGGGAATTACCAGTGGGCTTTTTCATTGGAGGCAGCGAATAATGAGATACTATGCGGAGTTGGTACAGATCAAAATGGGAACGTGTACGTAACAGGAACGTTTGACGGTGCCATGGATTGTGATCCTGGTACAGGTACCGCGATCATTGGTTCCAGTCAGCGCAACGCTTTCCTCGCCAAGTACGATCCAAATGGTAATTACCTATGGGCCTTTTCTCTTGGCGGAACCACCAATGATTATGGCTGGGACCTTGTGAATGACAGCCTCAACAATGTATATCTGGTAGGCAGCTTTGGGAACACAGCGGATTTTGATCCATCTGCAGGTGTTGCGTCTATTACTTCATCCGGAGGGTTTGATGCGTTTATTGCTAAATATGATAGTCTGGGGAATTACCAGTGGGCTGGTGCCATTCAGGGTACTTCCAATATTGAGGCGTATGGAGTAGATATTGGTCCATCCGGAAACATTGCGGTTTGCGGGTTGTTCCGGTCTACAGCGGATATGAATATTTTCTCGGGAACCAACAATATTTCTTCTACGGGGCTAGAGGATATTTTTGTGGCGAAGTATGATCCTAACGGAAATCACCTGTGGAGTTTCGGTGTTGGGAGTTCTTCTGATGATGAAGCTCGAGACATAGCCATCGACAGTCAAGGTAGAATTGCAATTACGGGGTGGATAGAAGGGACTGCTGATATGGATCCAGGTTCTGGTACGCAGACACTCACCCCAAACATTAGGGATGGGGTTATTGCGAAGTATGATGGCGCGGGCAATTATATCTGGGCTGGCAATTTGGGAGGAACGGGCTCTGGAGGGGTCATGTCGTGGGGAGTGGGCGTTACATCCACTGATATATACGCGTGTGGTTTGTTTGGTGGCAGTTCGTCATCAGATTTTGATGCAGGCTCCGGAACCGCTAACATAACTCCGGTGGGTTCCAATGATGTTTTTCTTGTGCGATATACAGATGTCACTGTAGGCGAAACGGAAAGGGTCAGGAATCAAGTCGCCATGTTTCCAAACCCGGCCATCGCAGGAGGTCGTGTAAGCGTGCAATCCAATAGCGAAGTGATCAGGAAAGTGAACATCTATTCCATTGGAGGGGCCTTGCTTCGAAGCGTGGATGTGGGTAGACATGAGTCAACTATTAGCCTTGGTGGTTTACCTGCTGGAGCGTATGTTGTTGAAACCGGTTTCGAAGGAAGAGTGTCTGAAAGAATGCGGCTGATAGTTCGATAGGAACCGTGTTCAATACATAATTCCAAAACCACGAAACACTCCGCTTTTAAAAATCAGTATCCGCTGCAGTTGATTGTTCCGGTCGTAAACCATTCTTCTTCCATCAAATAAGCAGCCGTCTTTAAAATTCCCGTCCATTACTATGTCATGTTGAGCATTGTAAATTTTGTAGTACCCATCGGGTCGCGCCCTTACTTTCACACTATCATCGGGACAATTATTAATGAGGGGGTCATATCTTGGCGACAAGATCAGATGAACCTGATCTAGACTATCTTTATTCCAGTTTCGGGCACCCTTTTGAATTAATATACCCTTGTCAAAGTGGAGTACCATTCCCACTATCCCGTCCTTCCAGTAGGTCCATTTTTTGTGTTTCAAGCCATTTCTGTAACGCCCCTTTGTCCTTAGGGTGTTGTTCAGGAAGTACTTATACCTGCCATGAGAAAGACCGTCCTTATTGAAGTGGCGGATTTCATTGCGACTACGACACCTCCCATACTTTCGTCCCTTTCTAGCGTGTCCCTTCTCGCTTAGACTGCCATCTTTATTCCAGGAGATTTGTCTTCCGTGAACGAACGTGCACTCTTTTGTCTGACCTCTCGAATCACAAGGCTGTTTATCCAGATAATTGGATACACTCATCCTTGCACCGGATGGATACCATCTCTTCGTTCTGATCAATTTATGGTTTCTATAGAGGGATTTTGACTTCATTATTCCTGACTCGTAAAACTCACGTGTTCCTTTGTGAACCTTCCCATCTTTCCAGATTGCGCTTCCTGCAAGCTGCCCATTCTGGTGCCACCATTTCTCTTCACCATGTCTCCTTCCGTTTTCATACGAGGTCCACGACTGCATTACCCTCGATTTGCCATAGGGGGTGATTCGAAATTCGACCACCGAACCTGTGCTATCAGTATTCAGGGAAGAGTATACGGTGTAGACATCGGATTTTCTTACCACGGAGAAACGTTGGCCGTTTATCACCGTGTCTTGTGCCGATAGGTCCGCAGGTAAGCACCAAATACTTAACCATATAATTGTATATGTCCATTTGGCTGATGTCATTTGAAGAGGTCCCTTTTAACCTCAAGATATCTCAAAGTAAAGCAGAGTGCAAGGTGCCTGTTTTTGGTTTATAGGAACAGACACCCGCACTCTACGTAAGATATCGGAAGCTTCTACTGGATTATCAACTGTACCGGCACTATTGCACCGCCTTGTGTCTGGATACGTGCAGTATATGATCCTGCGGCCAGCTTCTCCGTATTTAGGTTTACACTTTGTTCGTTTACTATAAGGCTCATTACCATTACTCCGGCAATATTGTATACACGGATGCGATTTATTGATTCACTCGAAGTCATGAAATGCACGTTGGCTCCCTGGGTAACGGGATTGGGGTAAACCGTTATTTCTTCGCGATCAGCTTGCTGTTGGTGGATGCCGACACCAGATATGGTATGACATCCTGAACTATCTACACATCCCAAAGAATTGGTGACAATTACTCTGTAGGATCCATTGGTCGTAGCAGTGTAGTTTTGATTGGTAGCCCCTGGGATAGCTTGTCCCGTTGCACAATCCACCCATTGGTACGTAGTGTTCGATGAGGCGTTTAAGTTGTTTCCAATCCTGGTTACGGCAGTATCCGGATTGCTGATATTAAGATTCAGCGTAACAACAGAGTCGCAAGAGTTAATGGCTGAAAGTGTATCTACGTAGGTTCCCGCTGTGGTCAATAAGTTGCCATGGAAATTGTAGGTGTTTCCTTTACAGATTGTTGCACTGCTTGAGGAATTGAAGGTAGGAAGGACCTGAACCGTCACGGATGCGGAATCCACACACGCACCGTTTACTGAAATGATCTTCACCTGTATACTACCTGTGCTGGTAAACGTGCTATCCCATGTTGTACCATGTGAAACGGTGTTTCCATTCACATACCATTGATCATTGATTTGTCCGGTTGACGTATTTGTGAAAGTGATTTTATCACCCTGGCAAGCTGTTAGATTGGAAGCAGAAATACCAGATACTACGTTGCAAGGTGCTGCTGCAAAGCAGTTGGTGGTATGTTGTAAACCATAGTATCTCGGTGATAACCCGGCATTAAGCAATTTAATACCATGAACGTACGGTGTATGGGTGCTTGGGCCTATGAGTGAAACGTAGTTTTGCGCCTGAATTGCAAATGTGTCCACGTGGCAACCGTGTAGACCATTGAGATCAGTCTTTAAGGTCATAGCGCCAATCCCTCGCTGCTGTCCCCCCATGAGGTACTGTCCGCTTGCGGTTACCTTCACATCCGTTATAAAGTCTGCATCTCCGATGTGCCCATATTCCAAGCAATTAAGTACGTTCCCATTGGTATCAAGCTTTAGAAGCAGAGCGTCTGTTTCAGTTCCTGATCTTTGGTTACCACCAATTAGGATGTGATCGTTCTGATCTATGGCGGCTTGGGTAGAAGATTCGTGATCAGGAGTTCCAAACACCTTACACCAAACACTATCTCCCTGGGTGGTGAACTTCTCTACTATAAAGTCATTTCCCCCAATTTGGGAATTGGATTCATTGCGTACTGTGTAAATTGCTCCATTGGAACTTACAACAAGGCCTGTAGGTGTTGAAGTGAGATCCACTCGTTCCTTCTGCCAGATCGGAGAGCCATTCGGACTGAACTTTCCCAGGTACAGGAAGCCAACGCCAGTATCTCTGTTTCGTGTGCCGAACACCAGATAATTTCCATCACCGCTGGGCTCAATACGATATGCCATACCTGCATCTCGGGTGGTGCTGTTGTGAACGCTATACGTACGTGTCCAAGCGATCGTGAGATCTGGATTAAGTTGACCAATGATGGGGACCCGCCACCCATAGGACGTAGATCCACCGCTGAAAATCCCTCTATAATACCCGGCAAAGTATATGGTAGTGTCCGAAGCGGCATGCAGGTCATTGAAGATTAATTTCCAACTTCCGGATGCGCTTTCGTAGGAATATGTTTGAATAAGCTGACCAATGGAATCGAAAGAGGCCAAACTATACGACCCTCCTGACGAGAAGGTTGAGGCTACAATGCTTCTGCCGGGCCGCACCCGGAAATGTGAGAACGCTATAGTGTTGTACGCTCTTTCCCAAACCGTATCACCGTTTGCGTTTAGTTCAATGAAAGCGGACCCCCTGCTACCATATCTTTGATAGAGCATCGTTAGAGAGTGATTTCCTGGTAGAGGCTCAACCCCGTTGCAGTAAGAGTATATCTGATCGTCCCAATATTTGATCTTCTCAAAGGATTGAGATTGAATCGTAAGGCAGGTGATTGTAATCAATGAAATGGTTAGGATGGTCCTCATAGTGCAGTGTTTCGAATAGAGTTTTACGGAGAATTTACCTAGCCACAATTGGGCGTACAAGGTGCTTTGTACGGTTGGTGAACCTCCTTACACGGATGGCTTTGATGACTTATCGGTTACCAGAGAGGGTTGATCTTAGCGTGTTACCCCCTTGCGGTTGGGTCAATGCAGGCCTATTCGGACGGACCTGTCGTTGGATGCATTTAATGGGTTCTTGTGACAGTGTGCATATATCTGTAAGTATCTGGCATTCCGCTAATTGTTTAACTTTAGTTATCAAACCCGGTTTATCATGAAATGGATTCAACTTGTTATTTGTTTTTTCATAACTCTTGGCGCGAGTGCGCAGTTGACTTTGCAAGACAGTTTGGTAGCACATTATCGATTAGATGGTAATGCGAATGATGCATCTGGGAATGGCTATAACGGAGCTAACAATGGCGCTACACCAACAACCGACCGATTCGGTTGGCCGAACTCAGCAATGGAGTTTGATGGCACAAGTAGTTGGATGACTACAAATAGCACATTTGATTTTCCGGAGCGAACAATTTCATTATGGTTGTACCCAACAGCTAGCAATGGGTCGGGAAATAATTCTCACGGTGCTTTAGTTCAAGATGCAAATACACTTACATATGGGCATGTCTTTGTCAGTTTAGGAGATGGCGTTTTGAGAATGAAGGCTGGTGGTGAAGCAGCAACCCATGTCGTGGGTGCAGCAACATTATCGCAATGGCAACACGTTGTGGTAGTCAGAACAGCAACAGCTACCTCATACTATCACAATGGAGTACTTTCCGGAACTAGTACAAGTGGTACTGTTGGTAGCGCTAGTTATCCTAATACAACATGCGTTATAGGCACTGGTAGAAGAACTACAGATCAATTTTACAAAGGAAAGATTGATGAGATTATGATTTATAACAGGGCTTTTACCGCGGCTGAAGTGGATACCCTGTATAATTTGAGCACTACAGGAATCTCTGCTAAGAGTCAATTAGATACGGAGTGGAATTTATTGGCCAATCCAGTAGTTGGATCAAATCTTAAGATTAAGTTCAACAAGTCTGTGACTGGTGTTTTCGCTATGGTAGATGGGGTTGGCCGGGAAGTAAAGAAAATTGATGTGAAGGCCTCTAAGGGGGAGGTAATTAATGTTTCTACTAATGGCCTTTCAAATGGAACGTATTTCATTCGAAATACATCGAATCAATTTGCAGCCAAGAAGGTTATCTTGATTAAGTAAGATAACGCACAAGAAATAATGAAGCCTGACCAATCTGGTCAGGCTTTTTCTTTGGGTGTGGAGCATAGCGGAGTACCTAGTGGTGCTCCTTCTGATCCCGTAGTCTAAATCAAAACGAAAGCCACTCTTTTGAGTGGCTCATCATTTTCGTTCAGAAATCCTGAAGCGAGCTTCGCATTTCTTCACAGCAATGCTGCTGCTCGTTTTGATTCTTAAGTGGAGCAAGCCGAACAATTGTCGAACCGGTTGGGGGAGGATTTAAGCCGGATCAGTGGCTTGGGTCAGAATTTCGAAATTGCTTTGCTACAACAATTAGCACACTGAAGGCATTCGTTTTTATGACCCCATCGTTTACCACTGGTCCTGTACTCAGGTTTCGTAGACCTAAGGCATTCTGCAGTTCAAATCGAAGAAGCCAGCTCTCTTTTAAATTACATCTGGTTCCAATCCCCGCGTTTAGCCCATAATCCCATCGATGGTAGTAAGAAGTCCAATCTCCCTTCACTTCTTGGTAGGACCCGAGTGCACGTACAATGATTTTTCCATGAAGAAGGTAGCCAGCATAAATCCCGAACCTACCATATAGTTTGCCATTGAATAGCTCAGCACGAACGGATAAGGGCAAAGTCAAATATTCGAATCGGAGAATACTGGTTCGCTGACCAATATATGTTCCATGTTCGTTATTAAACGGGGTATAAGCAACGGATCCTCTTCTCTCAAAGGCAAGCCCCATCTGTGCGGACCATGTCTTGTTAAAAGCACGGGTTAAATTCATTCCTGAGGTAAAGCCTAGCCATGGCTTATGCAGGGTGTCAAGCATAACATTGCCCCGCAATGATACAATGCTGGGGCCGGTAAAGATTTGGCCCTCCAGTCGGGATTGCTGACCATTTGCCTTTCCTATAAAGAGCATTATAGTCAGAATGCCAAAAAAGTACTTCATGTTTGAGTTGTTGCTATGATCATTTCTGTATGGCCACCTTCCCGCGCCTGATTCTTCCATCCTTGTTTTTGACTTGAATAGAATAAATTCCTTTGGGGAGATTTGCAACATTGATGGTATTGGAAGACAGGGGCTCGTTTATCAGCAATTTCCCACCAATATCCGTTATCCGAATGATCCACCCTCCACCTTGAACATCAATCTTAATATTATCTCCAGCGGGGTTGGGGAACACAGTAAGGGGCTTTGGCTTGATGCTGTGTTTAAGATTAGTAATAAGCGGGCAGATTTCTGACTGACTCAGAGCACAACGGTATATTTTAACGTTGTTTACTTGTCCATCCAATAGGTTTTTTACGTGCCTGTTTGCAGCAATTCGCGCAACTCCATCACCGGTTTGAGAACGGACATAGTTGTGTTTAAAGGAACCCATCAATGAACAATCAATGTAGCAGTGAGCGGAATCGCCATCTACGACCAAAGTGGCCAGGTACCACTGATTGAGATTAATTGGAAACTGCCGGTAGACCCCGCCTACTACGAATCGCAACTTGTTTCCATTTGACCATCGGGCCCGAATGATGGTATTACCGTTGACCAGCGTTGGATGATCAGAATTGTAGAGTACACCGCTGGTGGTGCTTAGCGTATTCGCCTGGAACCATACACTGATGGTACGCTGAGGGAAATCAAAAAGAGATGGCAACGAAACGTAATCAGTTGTTCCGTTAAAACTCAAAGCTCCACCCGGGTTTCCCAAGTGATCTGTTGTACTGATGGGGAAGCCATTAACGATCCCGTGTAAAGCATTGGCGGTTGTATCGTTACCATTTATATCCAACGGGTAGTCCGCTTCTTTGCATACCTGGCTTGAGCATATATTCCAAAGCAACAACGCGATGGTGAATGACAAGTGTTTTATAAACCCCACAGTCATAGGTATGCTAAGGCGTTTTCTTTTTCAGGATCGCTGGAAGCCAAGTCGCAATGCTGATACCGGCCAGACCAACCCACATCAGTCGCTTCCTGCTTTTGTTTGGTATAACCACCACTGCTTTATTACTAATGGCGATGGTTGTGCCACCGCTATAGATCGGTTTTCGAATCACAGTCCCTCGTGCTTGATTATACTCTTCCTTGTAGCCAGTTATTTGGTAAGCATCAATACGTATTTTGATGTTTTGATTACTCCCCAGGACGCAGAGTTTACCTTTTGATCTATCCGTTGGACTGGCTCGATGCATAAAATCAGATCCTCTTTTCCCTGGTATGATCATTTTCAAATTCACACCATTGCGGTAATGTGCGTTTAGTTCAGTTTTAGATACCCAAAGTGTTCCCTGGATTCTTCCGCGGACTCTATCTCCATCCGCATCCAGCATCACAATTCGAATCTTGTCGTAGTGGAAGGCCGAAGAAGGTATGCGAAACTTCACATTTAACCCTAGCGATTTATCAACCTTCAAACCACCTGCATTGCAGTTACAGGAAGAGACCTCTGCGCTTGGATTAGAGGGAGCATAAAAGGTTACATCGAGCTTGTCTTGGGCATGCAACCCACCAATTGCCAGAAGACTCAACACAACAATTAAGTATCTCATGATTTCCAAAGAGCTTATTGTTTCACCATCTTCTTGGTGTCTACCACCTTGCCGTTAACCACCAGCGAGTAGGTGTAAATACCTGCCGCTAGATCGGTCGCATTAACATCAACCTTGCTGGAGCCGCTAACGTTTGCTTCCCTGATCACCTTGCCGTAGCTGTCATGGAAGATCATAACAGCCTCAACATTGTCTGGAACATAGAAGCGGATCTCGGTGCTGCTTCCGAACGGGTTGGGAGTATTCTGGTACAGAATAGCAGCCGTGCTCAGGTCTACTTTTACAGAGGGCACATTGCTTGGGGTATCCCCTGTTTCTTTCATTCCCAGCATTTCTTTCAAAGCATCGATCTCGGCTTGTTGTTCCTGAATGGCTTTGGTTAGGATAGGGATTATACCCTCGTAATTCAAGCTTAGGATTTCATGAGCTGGTTCAATTTGCTTACCGGTCGTATCAAACTTGGCAGCAACAACTGCTTTTTTGGTTAGTTCCGGCAGTACTTCTTCTACCTCCTGTGCGATAAAACCCCATTGCTTTTCTGTTGGAAGTACCAGATACTTGTGATTCTCTACATCGAACGTATAATTTACGGGATTGAGTTTATTCACAATATCTATTGACTTTTCAATCGGTTTTATGTCTTTTTTCAGTTTTCGATCAGATCCCTGATATACACCTGATCCAAAAAGATCTCCGTTGAAGAAACCTGCCCAATTGTTCGTTCCTGGACCATTAACATTTCCATTGGCCTCGGCCCAAACACCATAATTGACAGCACCTCCGACAGCCTGTGCATGTACACCATAGTTGGTAGCTGCACCGTTATTGGTTGAAACAAACGATCCACCATAGTTTGTGGAGTTTGCAACACTACTTGACGTAAGTGATCTCACCCCATAGTTTGCTGCAGAAAACGAAGATGCAGTAACGAAATCCCCTGCGATGCTACGGGTGAGTCCGTTGGCTGCCACCCCACGAACACCGATGTTGTCTCTTGAGCTGGAGCTGGTCTGTGAAGTACCCAGAACTCCCATTACCGGTCCAATTCCCGTAGTTGCCAAGCCAATCCCGGAAACTCCTACTGCGAATCCTGTACTTTGGTTATTGGCTCGTGCCACAATTCCAAAAATGGGAGTTGTTAAAGCTGCGTCCGAGGTTACAAGTTCACCAACTATCTTTGAATCATTTTGGACCTGTAGTCGGCTCGGAATGGGACCACACGCGTTATCTGGACCTACATAAACGCTCCCGGTATTTCCTGCTGCATCTGCGAAATAGAAGTTGTTGTTGTCCATGTTTACGTAGCGACCATTTGTCCAGGGAGTGGATTGATTAAAAGGTGTAGTACACTCCTCTCCAAAACCAAGCGCATCACTCCAAAACACTCGATTGTGGTCGTTTTGGTCTATTACCAGCACTTTTGTGTTTGTCTGGGTTGGTTGCGCTTCTTCCACTTTTCTGATTCTTAGATCCCCATCAATATCCAAAGTGGCACCAACGTAGTCCGCGCTGGGCGCTGCATTGGCATTACCTGGTGAAAAACTATTTCCAATTCCGATCATTCCATAATCCGTGGGATAGATTGGGTGTTGATTTGGTATCATCCGCGCCACTTCAAGTCCGTTCTGTGTATTTCCAGGTCCGGGTTGCGAAGCTTGTGAAGTGAAAACAAACCTAAGGTTGTCAGGACCTGTAGAGCTAATTGGCCCTGAGTTTTCACTACCCCATGCCAGTACTGCATCCATGCGATTAGCAAATAGAGAGGAGCCTTCCTGTTTTAGACCTAACCAAACATGGTCTGTTCCAGCTTGTGTTAGCGTACCAATATCCATCCAGGATCTATGACCACTGAAACCTGATCCTCCTAAGTCATAACCCAAATGAAGAAGACTTCGAGGTCTGAGAATGGGGGAATTACCTAGATGAGAGATAGATACCCTAGTAATATTGTCAAAATGACCGTAAGGGTTCGTACTGGTGTTTGCACTTACACTCGCAATTCGTAAGCGCTCCCCAGCAGTGTTGCCAAATCCAGCGTTATTGTCCCACTCTGTTTGGAAGATAATGGGAGTACGTTCCTTCCACTGAAACCGGGCTACCGTACTGGTTGTTGAGGTGCCTTCAACGCCAATTTGTAAACCATCATTGCTGGTTTCCCCAACCCCTTCATTGGTAATGCGCATCCATGTATTATCGAAATTGGTTCGGCTGAGGTGAAGAATATTCTGTGGACGAACGTAACCTTGCTGAACAAGCCCGAAGGTTGCTCCAATACCGAAATTGCCAGTTCCTGTGAATCGGGCAATATGCCGACCGTCAAGATCGTTGGCACTGTTCCTGTTAGGAGATATAGCGGTTGTTCCACTAGGAATGGCATCTTGGGTGAAACGAAAAACCATATCATCCGGACCAACTCCAGGTCCTGTGGGGTTATCTGACCAATTGAAAATGGCCTCGGTTATGTCATTGAAGACGATTCGAGTACCCACATACATGGCATCTGAATTGTCCGTGAAGGTGACGCCCGTTTTCATCCATGGCCGGTAGCCTTGATCTATAACCTGGCTGCCTGCCCGACCATTTAGGTGCAGGAGACTGTACGGTCCACGTCCATTAAGTGAAGACCAGATTCTTGGAGAAGGTCCGGTACTCTGCGCCTTATTAGCCCCTAATCCGAGATATCCGGTTGTGTTGACTTGATCAGCTGCAAACCCCCATATGTTATATCCGTTAATGTTTGGGTTGGTGACATTCCCATTCAACTTCATTCTATAATTATTGGGGTTGAAGGTGCCATTTGCACTTCCTGTGGCAAAGTAAATGGGAGAGTTCCATCTTGTACCGAAAATGTTGTTGTTGCCGTTTACATTCGTATTTCCTGCCCTGGACCAGTATGCTTTACTTCCAATCCCATTGCTATTATTAGACGGGTCGTTGGCAGTTGGTTGCTGTTGTGCGTTTAGGGTAGTTGCTATACCCAAATAGAACGCTATGGGAAGAATCTTTTTCATGTGGTCTTCAGTTTGTTTTGTATTACAGATTGCTCTCTCGTTCGCTTTGTTCGACTAGCAATTCTAGAGACAACGTGGTCTGAATCCTACATGAGTAGGGTGTTTGGGGTAAACGACATCAAACTCGAAGTGAGTGACATCGGTATAAAAACGTAGGTAAGAAAGAATGAAGGAGAGTAGTGATGGTTAAACACTTTCGGAAGCCAGCTCCTCACGATAACCCTTCACGTTCTCACGATACGCTCTACCGACCGGTATACTGATATTGTTCAGTTTGATCTCCTTGAGTGTTATGGCATCGGCAGCCTTCATGTTTACGGTATAGGATCGGTGAACACGTATGATGTGTGGGATGGTGCCCAATTGTTCAGTAAGATCTTTCAACTGCGCCCTTACCAGAACGTTTTGTTCGGTGCAAACCACGTTTACGTAGTTATCATCTGACTTTAGGTACAATAGTTTATCGATGACAATTTTCACGGTGCTGCCATCGGATACTGATTTCACCAGAAAGTATGGAGGAGCACTCGACTTCGGTCTCAACCTTGCAAGCAGTGCCCGTAGTAGTTCCCGGACTACATCGCGGTTATAAGTGAGTATTCTGATCCTAAAGAACAGGTAAACGGTGGCAAAGAAGACGACCAAAAGAATACTTCTGAACCACCATGTTTTCCACCAGGGAGGATAGATCGTAAATGAAACAGATGTGATGTCTGGGTTCCACAGTCCATTTTCGTTCTTCGCTATTATTTCAAATGCGTAATCGCCAGGCCGCAGATTGGGAAAGGTTAGTGTGGTATTCTGCGTATAGTACCATGTTGTATCCTGTCCTATTAGTCTGTACTTATACAGGAGTTGATCACCCAAGGCATATGATATGGCTTTGTAGTGAAACGTTATATGATTTTCATTGTGCTTAAAGGTTGGTTGGTCAAAAATGGTATCATGATGATTGACAACAATAGCGTTGATGGAGGTAGGAATGGGATTATAAGATCTGGAGAAAACATGGCCATTAATGAGACTCAGGCCCTTGTTACTGGCCACCCATAGTTGATCATCTATTACACATAAGTCGTTCACCTGCCTGGCAGTCAATCCATTTTCTTTGGTCAGATTGCGAATTTCCCATGTACCTTCGTGCAATCTGATTCGGGACACGCCTCCTTTGGTCCCCACCCATAAAAATTCGGATGATGGGAACACCTTGGTCACTTGATTGCTTACCAGCCCATTTTTGGTGGATATTCTTTCCAAGGCCTTGTTCTTCAGGAACAATAGACCATCTTGAGCTGTGCCGAATATCCAGCCATCCTTGTACCGTGCGATGGAAGTGATGCTACGGCTTAATTCTTCGAACTTCCTTCCTACTGCTTCAAAGGTTCCATTACTATATCGGTAAAGACCCTGAGGAGTTCCAATAAGTGGGTGGTTGCTATCAGCAAGATGAATAGTCTGAACACGTACGGTACCGTTCGATGGATCTGTGATTGTTGAAACCGTTCCTTCATTCAAGAGGTGAAGCCCTTTGCTATTCCCAAACCACACGTTTCCATCTTTTCCAACAGCAATGGCATCTGCAGTGCGTATCGGGCTATCGTGATAGGCCATTTTTTTCTGGTCAGTTTGATAACTGCCAATTCCGGAGATGTCTATCCATAATCTCTTGGATCCTTCATCCCACTCCAGGGAACTGACCTCCAGATCAGGGCCAGGATAAATGCTTTCTATAGAACCTGTTTGTTCCAATGATAGTACTTCCCCGGACCGGGTTCCCACGAAAATATGCTTGCCATTTGTAGTGAGGCTTGTTGCAGCCCTGCTGGATAATTTTGGGTTGACATAATGCAATACATTCAACGTGGGCGTATAGAACACACCATTTTCCAGCGAAGTGAACCAATATCCTCCACGATCGTCCATAAATACATGACTGATGCTCTCATGGAAAAGAAATCTGGATTCAATTGTCAGACGTTCAGAATCGGCTTTGAGTTTCACTACTCCGTTTCTATACAAGCCGACCCACAAGGATCCATCATTTGTTTTGGTAATGGATACTATTTTTCCCGGAAGAGATATGCTTCTTACTTCATCCGACTCATCGAGAATGAATAGATCATTTCCCCAGGGTCTTAAGTACATGTTTTGATACTTGCGCAGGTTCACTGTTAATTCGGATCTGCGATTGCGAGCTAATTCAATGGAGTCTCTTGGATTTGGCGTAAGAATGTAATGAATGCCTTTATGGAGATTTGGGGTTTGACCTAACGCAATAGCGGTAATCCCATATGTTAGTAAGTGTTTACCAATCCAAATGCTGTACTTGCCCGGACGAGAAGCGCGAAACCGGTGTTCTACCTTCCCCTTCGGGGATATTTTAAGAAGTCCCCTGTCTTTCGAACCACACCAAATGGTCCCGTCCTTTTCAATGGCGAAATCGATAATAACTGAGTTGTGCAAATAAGCGCGCAGGGAATCATTGAATTCATATGCAGCGATTCGGTTTCCATCAATGCAATACAACCCGTGGGTTAATGTAACGCACCAGATCCGTTCCCGGTGATCTTCATGAATATGGATAACCTTTGCATCACCCAGGCCTTGTTGGATGCCGTAATTCTTGAATTGATATCCATCAAAGACACTGACACCCCCACCTGTGGCGAACCACACATGATCTTTGGCATCCTGAATGATCCTGTGAACCTCGTTATTGGCGAGTCCATGATCAGTGGTATAAGATCGAAACGAGGGTTGTAGAGCTTGTGCAAGTATGACCTGACAATAAAGGATTAGGATTATGATCCAGCCAAATCGCATATTACTAAGGTAGCACAACGCGGGATTTTGTCACGAAGCGACAAGTTCTCTGGAAACCCAAGGAAGCACTAACTACTCATAGCTACCTTTTTTCTTCACTTCCTGGTCATTTTCGAAATAAACTTCTGTCACCAAAACGCCATCTTCAATGGCGTAAACTTTCCATAAACCATGTCTCTTTCCATTTTTCATGGGCCCTTCTCCTGCAAGTCGGTTATTGAAGTACCACCTCATCGGTCCATTGGCTTTGTCATCGACATAGAAACCAATGGAAGAGAAGCTGACGTTGGTATCTGATTCTTTCCACCAACCGTGCTTCATCCCGTCTCTATATTGATTGTAATTAATGCTATCGTCTTCCCCGGGGAAATCTGTGGGTATTGTGAGCTTAAGTTCATGCAGAGTGTCACCCGAAGAGGTTGGTTTTTTCCTTACCTCTTTAGATTCATCTGGGGATGTTTCACCTTCCTGCGTTCGAAGTTCGGTGGCTTGGCTTTCCGCTCTGCTGGAGGTGTTGCACGAGGAGAAGATTGACGTTGAGCTTATCACTAGCACTATCCATATGGTTTCTTTGCTTTTCACAACTTGTACTTCTCCTACAAAAGTACCATGGTTCTTATGCTTGGCAAGAGAAAAGCCATTCGTGTCGGGATTGGTCGCGTAGGTGTCGGTTTATGATACACCACCACGCAAATAAAAGCCCAGCTCTGTGTGTTGAGCTTCGCCATTCCAGTGGAGCATAGCAGAGTACCAGGCGGTGTTCCTGCTGCTGCCGAGGTCAAAAAGTAAGCCTGGCCTCTTCGAGGCTTCGCTCTTTTCCGTTCAGTTGAATTGAAGCGAACTTCATTCAACTTCACAAAAAAGCCCGATACTAATGTATCAGACTTACTTTCTCTAGTGGAGCATAGCGGAGTCGAACCGCTGACCTCCACACTGCCAGTGTGGCGCTCTAGTCCCGATGATCTTTTGATCATCGTGGATCCACGAAAAACAATGAATTCGGAGAATTCTGGTTTTTCGGGACCAACTAAGCGCCACCTATTAATCGTTCAATTTGCCTGCGACTTTTCCATCCCTTGATTTGTCGTTCACGTTTTATTGCACTGCTTCTTGTTGCATGTTCTTCCCGCCAAACCAGATTCCAGGGTTTAGAGTCATTGGTGGATGTTACGTGTCCAGCATTATGCTTTTCAATACGTTGTAACAGATCAGCCGTTTGACCAACATAGTATCTACCATTGGTGTAACTCTTCAATATGTAAACGAAATACCTCATAAATAAAAAAGGAACCATAGCTGATTCCTTTTGTGGAGATACCCGGGCTCGAACCGGGGACCTCTACACTGCCAGTGTAGCGCTCTAGCCAACTGAGCTATATCCCCAACACTTTATTAAAAGAAGGGGGCACTTCGCGGTTTTATACTCGGCTCACAGTTGAGAACAAAACCATGCCCCTCCCAAGGGTGCGCAAATCTACTAAATACAAGGCATAAAAAAAGCCTCACCAACGGTGAGGCTTTTCTTTATATCTCGGTTATATACTATCGAGCGTTTACGTAGTCCCAGCTAGTACCGTTCTTTTTCCAAACAACAGCGTGAACTTCGTAGTTACCACTCCAGTCAGCAGCAGAACTGTTTCCGCTTACGATTGGAATAGTTACATCAAAGTTGCTAGCCTGACCTGTAGAACCAGAACCGTCAACGATTTTAGTTCCCCAAGAAGCTCCATTGTCACCACCTGACAAGAATCCACCACCTCTTAGTACGTGATCGTGAATGTAGTTGTCATAGTATGCAGTAGAAGCATTCCAAGTAGACCCAGCAGGGCTGAAGCTACCATCGTCACCTTTTTGTCTCTCGTCAGTACCATTGTCAAGTACATAAAGACCTAAGTAGTACTCACCAGAAATGTTCTGAAGAACACTGTAAGCACCAGTAATGATGATGTTGTCACCAGAAACAGTGTGCGAGATCGCAAGACCAACTTCAGCAGACTGTGCATTCGTAGAAGTTACAGCTGAGTTAGTTGGAGATAGTGGGTGACCTGAAATCAAGTTACCGTTAACAGCAAAGCAAGGAGTAGATCCACTACCCATTACAGTTTGCCAATCTGCAGCAACCTGGTTGTGCATATCATCACCAGACTTGTGACAAGCAATTCTGATCAAATCATCAGAAGAGTTAGCATCACCGATGTCCTTGAATACAGAACCACCGTAATCACCACAAGCGAAGCACCATGTAGCAGTAAACTTCACAGAAAGTGATCTTTGCTTAGAATCAACAACAGCACAAGAGCCATCGTCCTTAGTTGCAGCTGAGTTGTAGTTTACAGCTGATGGGTTTGTACATCCATCCACGTGAGCAATACATGAACCATCATCCTTCTTTGCATCCGGATTGTAGTTCTGTGCTTCTGGATCAGTACATCCCTTTTTCTTACATCCTGTAGCCGCGAACGCAACAACTGCTAGCGACATTACAGCGAACTTTGAGATTTTCTGAATATCCATTATTAAAGAGTTTTAATGATTATAGCCAAACCAAATTTACCTTGATTATTTTTAGTAGTCTGACCGGAATTCAACTATTCTTTGAATCCTATTTTTGCCCACAAATAGTGGGCTTCCGCAGATTTCAAAAGTGAACAAGGCAATATACCGCATAAAATTGGATGAAAACAGAGAATTACCCAATTTCGTTTGATTACCCTACTCCACGTGAACTTAGATGCATTAATTCACCAGGCCCTTGCATCACTTGGGCCAATAAAAAAGATCGGCAGATTGCATGGAGGAGACATCAATGATGTCTTCAAAGTAGAAACACCCACCAACAAATACTGTCTTAAGCTCAACAGTGCTGACAAGTTCCCGGGAATGTTTGAGGCGGAGTTGGATGATTTGAAATCCTTGGGCCAGTGTGGGGCACTTACGGTTCCCAATCCTATCATGGTGGGACAAGAACAAGGGCATAGCTTCCTGTTAATGGACTTCATAGAACCAGGCCCTCGAACCGCCAAGGCTGAACAATCCATGGGCAAGGGTCTGGCTGCCTTACACCAAATGTCTTCCGACCTTTTCGGATGGCACCAATCCAACTATATCGGCTCATTGCCGCAGATGAACACACAACTACCTTCTTGGGCGGAGTTCTTTATCGAATCTCGGTTGATGCCGCAAATTGAAAGGGCGGATGCGCTCTTAACACATGCAGATCGCAGTGCTTTCGATTCACTCTTCAATACCCTTGAGGAACGCTTTCCCCAGGAAAAACCAGCACTACTGCATGGGGATCTATGGGGTGGTAATTGGATGGCAACAGCTAATGAAACAGCATGTATTTACGATCCTGCGGTGTATTATGGCCATCGTGAGATGGATATCGCCATGACCAGGTTGTTCGGAGGATTTGGTGTAGATTTCTACGAGTCGTATAACGAGTCTTTTCCGCTGGAATCCGGTTGGCAGGAAAGAGTTCAACTGTGTAACCTGTATCCACTTTTGGTACATGTCAATTTATTCGGTGCAGGCTACTTATCGCAGGTTCGCGACATCTTATCCAATTTCACTTGATTCGTATACCTCCGCTTTAGTAACTTCAAGTAAAATCTAAACCTAATGAAGAAACAATTACTCTTTCTATGTGGACTCGTTTTTGCGGGAATAGCTGCAATGGCGCAATGTCCACCTATATTCCCAACGTGCCCTTCTAATATCACGGTCTCTAACGATCCTGGTCAATGTAGCGCGGTGGTGAACTATGCTACTCCAGCTGGTGTTGACAGTTGCAGTGGAACAACAATTTACAATTTCACAACCTGTGGCGTAACAGGGCGCACGGGCCCAACTCAAGCCAATGTTAATACAGCCTATACAAGCACCAATCTTAACGGTAATGTTACGTCATTAACGGGTATTCAGCTTTGGGTTGTTCCGGCTTCGGGCTTGTACACTATCAAAGCCGTTGGCGCTGCTGGTAGCGGACCCAGTGGTGGCCGTGGTGCTGGCATGCAAGGTGATTTTAACTTAACTGCAGGTGACTCGCTTCTAATTGTTTGCGGGCAGCAAGGTGATTTCCCTTCTACAGGTAACTCTTCCACGGGAGGAGGTGGCTCTTACGTGTGTGTCGTTGATTGGAACAGTAGTAACGTCATGACTACTACCAGCCTTCCTGTTACACCACTTATCATTGCCGGAGGCGGTGGAGGTAATCCAGGGGTTGCGAACGCAGCATGCGATGCCAACATCACAACAGGTGGTAATGCCGGTGCTGGAACTACAGCATTTGGCCAAGGTGGTGTTAACGGTAATGGGGGAGATATTGCCCAGAATTCTGGTAACAACCGAGGTGGTGGAGGCGGAGGCTTCCTAACTGATGGTGATAGAAGTGGAACCTGTGGAACAGCAGGGGCCGAATCTGGTGCCAGCTTCCTGAATGGTTGTGTTGGAGGTAACAATACAACTTGTGGCAGCCAGCCACACCAAGGTGGATTTGGTGGTGGTGGCGGTAGCAACTCTACCGGTTGGAGAGGCTCCGGTGGTGGAGGTGGTTACTCTGGTGGTGGTGGCGGAATGCACAACACCACATCTGTTACACACCGTGCAGGTGGTGGCGGATCATACAATAGCGGTTCAAACACAGCTGATTCTGTTGGAATTGGAACAACTATTGGTTGGGTAAGAGTTACCCAACAGGGCTCACCCACACCTACAAGTATGGTAACCGGTCTTGCAAGTGGATCAGCTTTCCCTGTTGGTGTAACCAATGTCATGTACGTAACCACCAACTCAAATGGAAGCGATACGTGCTCGTTTGTTGTTACTGTAAACGATACAGGTCAGGCAACGGTTCTCGGTGCACTAAGTCAAGATACCATCTGTACTTCTGCTGGAACACTTACACTTCCTGCCGGAACACCAGCTGGAGGTAACTACAGTGGAACGGGTGTAACAGGAAACTCCTTTGATCCTGCCGTTGCACAGTTGGGTAACCACTGGATATACTATACAGACACAGTGGGTTGTCAGAATGCTGATTCTGTACTTATCACTGTTGTATGGTGTACAGGTATTGCAGAGAATGGAGATAAAGGACTGGTGCGAATTGCACCTAACCCCTCTCACGGTATGTATCAACTTCAGAAAAGTGCTGATGTGAGAATAAAGTCTCTCGAGATCTATGATGCAGTTGGAAGGAAACTACCATTCGATACGCGCTCACTCAATGGTAATTCACTCGATCTTATGCATCTACCAGATGGTATGTACTACCTCAGGTTGAGGGCTAACGATAGCAGAGAAATTCACCGATTGGTAAAACAGTAGTTAGGAAGGCCCCGAAAGGGGCCTTTTCTTTTCAACCTAGTGCGAAGAAGTTAGAGTACTCCAACTTTCGTAACTTCCTTGTAAATCTCTGAACCTATGAAAAAGAACTTACTCTTCTTGAGTGGGTTTTTGCTTGCGGGAGTAACCGCTCTTGCGCAATGCCCACCAATTTTCCCATCATGTCCAGCCAACATTACGGTGTCTAACGACCCTGGACAGTGTGGAGCCGTTATTAACTATCCAACACCGGTAGGTGCAGATACGTGTACGGCCGGAACAAGAACATTTACCAACTGCAACAACACTGGTAGATTTGGCCCTACCATCACGCAGGTAACCACGGCTTACGCATCTACATCCCTGGCAGGTGAAGTGAAGATGGTACAGCAGGGTTACCAGGAGTGGGGCGTGCCAGTATCAGGTACGTACACTATAGAAGCCTATGGTGCCGAAGGAGGTACTGCACCTCAAAGACCTCCCGGGAAAGGAGCGTACATCCGGGGTGAATTCAACTTAACCGCGGGCGATACGCTGGCCATTGTTGTGGGACAACAAGGATCACCGATCAACAGTGGTGGTGCTGGTGGCGGAGGTGGAACCTTCGTAATCAATAAGCTCAATGTAGATTCTCTGGTAGTTGCCGGTGGAGGCGCGGGAGGTAACAACCATACCGCTACGGGATACAACTTCTCTGATGGAGGTGCGATCACCAATACCGGTACGCATGGTGGTGCTGTAGGATACAGTGCGGCTGTTAGCGGTGGCGGTGGATTTGTTGGCCAGGGTGGTGGAACCAGCGGTGGTTTTAGCTTTACCAACGGAGCATTAGGTGGCGCAGGTCCAGGTGAAGGTGGCTTCGGTGGCGGAGGCGGCAAAGGCGGCAGCACGCTGAATGGTGGCTGTGGCGGAGGCGGCTACAACGGTGGTGCTGGAAACAACAACATCATCATCTACGGTGGCGGTGGCTCTTTTAATGCTGGCGCAAACCAGATCAATGTAGCTGATACCAACTCAGGTCATGGCATGGTTGTAATCTCGTGGAGCGGTGCTCCGGTAACTACCAACATGACATCCGGACAAGCCAGCGGAACCATGTTCCCGATCGGAACCACAACAGTAACTTATGTAGCAACGAACAGTGCGGGTAGCGATACTTGCTCGTTCACTGTTACCGTGAATGATACCGGCCAGGCCACCGTTCTTGGAGCGCTTAGCCAGGATACCATTTGTACTTCTTCGGGTACACTTACACTTCCAGCAGGAACACCAGCTGGTGGTAACTACAGTGGAGCAGGAGTAACTGGAAACACTTTTGATCCTGCCGTTGCACAATTGGGTAACCACTGGATCTACTATACCGATACCGTTGGATGCCAGAATGCCGATTCAGTATTGATCACCGTAGTATGGTGCACAGGTATTGATGAGCAATCAGGTGAGAACCTTGTGAAGGTTGCGCCAAACCCATCCAATGGTATGTATCAGCTTCATATGAGCGATGATGTAAAGATCAGGTCGTTGGAACTTTATGATGCCGTAGGAAGAAAGCTTGGGTACGACACCCAATCATTGAATGGAAGGTCACTCGATCTAACCGCTCTTCCAGATGGTTTATACTATCTGAAATTGAAAGCCAATAAGAGCGAAGAGTTATTCCGACTGATTAAACACTAAAGAAGAAAGGCCCCGAGAGGGGCCTTTTCTTTTAAAATTGTGGATGTTTGGGGGCGTTCTTGAGAATGCCTTCGATCTTTTCCATTACACTGTCGTCCATCTTGTCTTTGACATCAAGCGCCTTGAAATTTTCCTTTAGCTGTGTGTTCTTGGATGCACCAAGAATAACAGTACTTACGTTTTCATTTTTGAGACACCAGGCGATGGCCAATTGAGGCATTGTACAGTCTAAAGACTTAGCGACTTTTCCTAGTCTGTCAATTTTCTTGAGGTAATCTTTTTGTAATGATCGGTCCTTCAACCATTCCAAACCTTTCATGTTCAGTCTGGTGTTCTTCGGATTGCCGGAATTGTATTTCCCTGACAAGACACCGGAAGCCAGAGGAGACCAGATGGTAGTTCCCAAGCCAACGGTTTTGTAGATCTGTTTGTATTCCACCTCAATCTTATCCCTGTTGAACATGTTGTATTGAGGCTGCTCCATAGTAGGTCCTATCAGGTGATGTTGTTTCGCAACCATATGTGCCTCCATGATCTCCTGAGCACTCCATTCAGAAGTCCCCCAGTACAGAATCTTGCCTTGCTGAATAAGGTTATGCATGGACCAAACCGTTTCTTCGATAGGTGTTTCCTTATCAGGCCTGTGACAGAAATATAAATCAATGTAATCTACCTGAAGACGTTTCAAAGCCTGATCACACGCCTCTACGATATGCTTTCTATTCAAACCTTTTTGGGTGGGTTTAGAATCGATCAACCCACGCGTTCCAAAGAACACCTTGCTGGATACCAAATAACTGTCTCGTTCCCACTTCATCTTCTTGAGGATCCGGCCCATCACCTTTTCAGATTCTCCATTCGAGTATATTTCAGCATTGTCAAAGAAGTTCACGCCATTGTTGTAAGCGGCCTTCATTAAGGTCTCGGCAATGTTGTTGCCAATTTGCTTCCCAAACGTGAGCCAGGAACCTAATGAGAGCCTGCTCACCTGAAGTCCTGATTTCCCAAGTCGTTGATATTCCATGTGTTCCTTATTTTTAGCGAATAGCAATATACAACAAGCAACACATGGGTGAGAGAATAAGTTCAGATAAGGCTCCTAAGCCAGTAGGCCTGTATCCACACGCAAGGAAAGTAGGCAACCTGCTGTTTCTTTCGGGCGTTGGCCCGAGAACTGCTGGTTCAGATTCGAATGACTCTGCAGTGCCAGGATTGAAACTGGATCACAATGGCAATTTCGAAGAATTTGATTTTGAAGCGCAATGCCGAAGCGTATTTGATAATGTGAAAACGATTCTGGAAGAATCAGGTTCCAGCTGGGATCAACTTGTGGACGTAACAGTGTTTCTTGTTAACATGAAACGCGACTTCAAAACCTATAACAGGGTTTACGCGGACTATTTCAAAGACAATCAGCCGTGCAGGACAACGGTGGAGATCAGTTCATTACCTACTCCAATAGCTATTGAACTGAAGTGCATAGCTACCATCTAAATGGAACTAACCTCGTTCGGACATATAGAATGGGCACCTCTTGAAAAACCTTTTATGGTGGGTGATCGGAAGATCGCAGACTGGTCTGTTGAGGTGGTATTTTTCGAAGGTGACCGGGAAGTTTGGCGAGAAGAATATGCACTTGCTGAAGCGAAAGATCTTTACGAGCAGATCAGGAATGGGGAGCCTATTTTGTTGGACCACTGTTTTGTAAAGGACTTCTCCCTGACGGAATACCGCAAGCAGCAGGGACTTGGAGAAAGAGCCATCGTGAACATGAAATCGTTCCAGGCAAAGCATTGTTTCTTTCTTGGAGATACCGCAACCGATTTCTCTTATGCGGGTGTAGAGGAACTAACGCTGGATTTTTCTGAGACCCTATTTTACAAAGGAGATGTGACCTTTTATGGGGCTGATTTCTCAGACGATGATTGCGTATTTGCACGCACCAAATTCAAGACCGCTATGGTCAATTTCCAGTTTGCGAATTTCGGTACGGGCATTGTTGATTTTTCGGGTGCAAGATTTGAATGCGATCAGTTATCCTTTGTTAACACACAGTTTGGAGACGGTAAGGTCGTTTTCAAAGAGGCGAATTTCGGGAGTACCAACGTGAATTTCCTGTATGCCAAGTTCAAGGAAGGAGACATAACATTCGATAAAGCAGTCTTCAGAGGGGATGTGGATTTCCGTAAGGTGGAGTTCGACAACGGGAAATTTGATTTTCGAAGAGTTGACTTTGGAGATGGCGAACTGACCTTTGAGGAAGCGGAATTCCAAAAGGGTAAGATCAGCTTTAAGTCATCCACATTTGGTACGGGAGAGATTTCCTTTAAGATGGTCGACTTTGGAAAAGGGAGCGTTTCATTCGAGACCATTGATTTCGGTCAGGGCCCACTTCATTTTACGCAGGTAAAAGCTGAAGGACTGAATTTCAAAGGCAGTTATTTCAACAACCACGTTGACCTGCGGGTGGCAGAATGCCAGAGAATCGACCTCAGCGATACAGTGGTTAGAGACATCATCGATCTGAACCCCTTTGGCAATGATGTGCAGATTGGCACACTGAATATCAACGGAATGCGCAATATGGGAAGGTTATTTGTAGACTGGTATGGTAACAATGTTGTGCGCCTTATTGGAGACCAGCCGAAAACTACACTAAGAGAGAAAGCAAATCAATTTAACCTTCTCAAGAACGACTTCAATAACAACGGACAGTATGACTATGAGGACAAGGCATATGTGATGTTCAAACGGTATGAGTCTAAAGCCAGATTGCAGGAAATGAAGAAGGGTTCAGGCTTCGATAAGCTAAGAGCTTACCCATTGTATTTCTTCAAAGACCTGGTCTTCGACAAGATGGGGTTGTATGCCACCAATCCTTTAAGGGTATTCACCAGCATGCTGGTTGTATTCTCTATTTACAGTGTGCTATACATCATTATTCCCATGGTTAGCGATGCAACGATCTCGTGCCCTGAACCTGAAACCGGTGTTGCCTCAGAGATCGGCAATGCGTTTTATTACAGTGCAATCACCTTCCTAACAGTAGGTTATGGAGATTGCTTGCCCACAGGCATCCTCAAATGGCTGGCTCCATTGGAAGGCTGGATGGGGGTCTTCCTGATGTCTTATTTCACAGTCGCCTTTGTGCGAAAGATCCTTCGTTAGAAAGGCATTTTTACGTTACCTCTTTTTATGTAAATTCGCTCTCCTTTAAAGGAAAACGTGGCGAATAAGTATAACGAATACAAGCAGTTGAACCTTCCTCAGATCGCTGAGGAAGTAATGAAGTATTGGGAGGAAAACAACGTTTTCGAACGCAGTATTTCGGAACGTGAAGGAGCGAAACCATTTATCTTCTTTGAAGGTCCTCCTTCAGCAAATGGTCTCCCGGGTATTCATCACGCCATGGCGCGTTCCATCAAAGACATATTCTGTAGGTACAAGACGCAGAAAGGATTTCAGGTAAAAAGAAAAGCAGGTTGGGATACCCACGGACTACCGATTGAGTTAGGTGTAGAGAAGGAATTAGGCATCACCAAGGAAGACATCGGGTCTAAGATCTCTATTGAAGAATACAACCAGGAATGCCGGAAGTCCGTTATGCGCTACACCAAGGAATGGCGTGAGATGACAGCCAAAATAGGCTACTGGGTGGATATGGACGATCCGTATGTTACCTATGAGAACAAATACATCGAGTCGGTTTGGTGGTTGCTACAGCAGATTTATAACAAGGATTTACTCTACAAGGGTTATACCATACAGCCTTATTCTCCTGCTGCCGGAACAGGCTTGAGCTCACATGAGCTCAATCAGCCGGGCACTTACAAGGATGTGAAGGATACTACTGTTGTTGCCCAGTTCAAGATTATCGATCCGACTGAACTCGGTGTGGATGAAGCACATTTTCTGGCGTGGACTACCACACCATGGACGCTTCCTTCCAACACTGCGTTAGCAGTTGGTCCGGGTATTGATTATGTATTGGTGAAGACCTACAACCAGTATACGGGGTTGCCGATCAATGTGCTCTTGGCAAGGGAGCTGCAATCTAAATATTTCAAAGGCGATCAATGCGTTGTAGCGGATCTCGAGGAGGATGGACCAACCAATGTTCGTTTTGACGAAGAAACATTCAGTGCTTATCAAAAGGGTGAGAGTAATATCCCTTGGTATGTTGTAAGCGAATTCAAAGGATCGGACCTCGTTGGATTAAGATATGAGCAACTTCTTCCGTATGCCCAACCGTATGAGAATGCAGACAATGCGTTCCAGGTTATTCCAGGAGATTTTGTGACCACGGAAGATGGTACCGGTATCGTACACATTGCGCCAACCTTTGGTGCTGATGATGCACAGGTAGCAAGAGAAGCGGGCGTGCCACCAATGTTGGTACTTGATAGTGATGACAATCCTGTGCCGTTGGTTGATCTTCAAGGAAGATTTGTAGAGCAGATGGGCGAGCTAGGCGGCAAATTCGTCAAGAATGAATATTACGCTGAAGGTGCTCCTGAGAAATCTGTGGATGTTGAGATAGCCATCAAGCTCAAGGAAGAGAACAAAGCATTCAAAGTTGAGAAATACGAGCACTCCTATCCTCATTGCTGGAGAACAGATAAGCCAGTGCTTTACTATCCGTTAGACTCATGGTTCATCAAAGCTACGGCCGTAAAGGACAGAATGATCGAGTTGAACAATACGATCAACTGGAAACCGAAAGCAACTGGTGAAGGTCGGTTCGGAAATTGGCTGGAGAACCTGAACGATTGGAACCTTTCGCGTTCAAGATTCTGGGGAATTCCAATTCCTATTTGGAGAACGGAGGATGGGAAAGAAGCGAAGTGCATCGGCTCAGTTGAAGAATTGAAAGTTGAATGTGACAAAGCGGTGGCTGCAGGTGTTATGGACCAACATCCATTCCAGGACTTTACCGCAGGTGATTTTTCAGAAGAGAATTACAACACATTTGATCTTCACAAGAATGTTGTAGATCAGGTAACACTTGTTTCTGATTCCGGACAACCAATGAAGCGGGAAGCAGACCTTATTGATGTTTGGTTTGATTCAGGTTCGATGCCATACGCGCAATGGCATTATCCATTCGAGAACAAAGAATTGATAGATAACAATGAGGCTTTTCCAGCTGATTTTATTGCGGAAGGTGTAGATCAAACACGTGGATGGTTCTACACTTTGCACGCCATCGCAGCGATGTGCTTCGATTCAGTTGCATACAAGAATGTAGTATCCAATGGACTTGTACTGGATAAGAATGGTCAGAAAATGTCGAAGCGGCTAGGTAACGCGGTAGACCCGTTCGAAACGGTAGAGAAATACGGTCCTGATGCTACACGCTGGTACATGATTACCAATGCGCAACCGTGGGATAACCTGAAGTTTGATATTGACGGTATAGGAGAGGTGCAGAGAAAAGTGTTTGGAACGTTATACAATACGTACAATTTCTTTGCGCTGTATGCCAACATTGATGGATTCACCTACGGAACAGAAGGAGTTCCTGTTGAGAAACGCACGGAGCTTGATCGATGGATCATGTCTAAGCTGAACTCTTTGGTAAAGGATGTTGATGCAGCGTATGAAGCTTACGAACCTACCAGAGCGGGAAGACTTGTTCAGGATTTTGTAATGGATCATCTGAGCAATTGGTATGTAAGATTGAGCAGAAGGGTGTTCTGGAAAGGAGAGTACACCGAAGAAAAAATAGCAGCTTATCAAACACTGTACACATGTTTGGAAGTAGTAACCCAATTGATGGCGCCTATTGCCCCATTCTTTGCGGATAAGTTGTTTATGGACCTGAATAACGTTACTGGTCGCCATGAGGCTGACTCGGTTCATTTATCAAGATTTCCGGTGGTGGCTGAAGACGTTATTGATCTGGAACTTGAACAACGAATGGAGATTGCCCAAAGGGTGTCTTCCATGGTACTTAGCTTAAGAAAGAAGGAGCAGATCAAGGTTCGCCAGCCGCTACAGAAGGTTATGGTACCTGTCCTTGATGAGGCTTTTGGTAAGCGTATCAAAGAAGTGGAGCAGCTTATCCTTTCAGAGGTAAATGTGAAGGAACTGGAATTGCTTTTGGAAACGGAAGGTGTTTTGGTAAAGAAGATCAAGCCTAACTTCAAGACCATTGGGCCGAAGTATGGGCAGCAGATGAAAGCTATTGCAGCTATGGTGAACGACTGGGATGGAAGTCAGATATCTGAGGTTGAATCGAACAATGGTTGGTCTGGGGATGTTGACGGTGTAGCTGTGGAATTGGACCTAGGTGATTTCGAGATCCAAACAGAGGATATTCCGGGTTGGCTGGTACAATCTGAAGGTGGAATCACCGTTGCTTTAGATATCACCCTTTCCGATGAACTTAAGGCTGAGGGAATAGCTCGCGAGTTCGTAAACAGAATACAGAATTTCCGAAAGGATATGGGGTTGGAAGTAACCGATCGCATTTCCTTGAGTATAAAGGAAGAAGCCTCTATAAATGAGGCAATTAGGTCAAATTCGGCATATATCTGCACCGAAACACTTGCAGAGCAGTTGGATTTGGTTCCTGAAATGAAACAAAATGATATTTTCGAAGTACAAATAGATAATATTGTCACGTATATTCAGATTGAGAAACTAAACTGAGCGGATATGGCAGCAAAGAAGAACAGATATACAGATAAGGAGCTCAAGGAGTTCCAGACCCTGATTGAAGGCAAGCTGGTTGATGCAAAAAGTCACCTCGAAGCTTTACAGGGGAGCCTATCCAATAAGGATAACAACGGAACAGATGATACAGCTTCCACATTCAAGATGATGGAAGATGGTTCAGATACACTATCTCGTGAAGAGCTTGCACAATTGGCAGCTAGACAAGAGAAATTCATTAAGCACCTGGAGAATGCACTCATCAGGATCCAGAACAAAACTTATGGTGTTTGTCGGGTTACCGGCAAGTTGATTCCAAAGGAGCGCTTGAGAGCGGTTCCGCACGCAACGCTAAGTATTGAAGCGAAGGAATCTATGAACCGATAAGAATTATTCTTTGTAACATTGGCGAAGCAATCCAATTTGGATTGCTTCGTTGTTTACGGGTATGATCAATTTCCGAGATTTCTTTGGCAGACCACTGGTAATCACAGGGCTCGTTTTGCTCCTTGATCAATGGCTTAAGATATGGGTGAAGCTCAATATGGCGCTTCAAGAAGAGTATGCAGTGGCGGGAGAGTGGTTCTACATCCACTTCACCGAGAACCCGGGAATGGCATTCGGAATGGAGTTCGGAGGAGAATACGGCAAATTGGCCCTCAGTATCTTCCGACTCATAGCGGTTACGTTTATCGGGTGGTATCTGTTTAGGCTACCCAAGCATGCGCCTATGGTTACCAAAGTGAGCCTTAGCCTTGTCTTCGCGGGCGCGATGGGAAACATCATCGACAGCTGTTTCTATGGAATGATATTCTCAGAGAGTGGTTACGTTGGCCATGGTGGTCAGCTTGCTGAGATGTTTCCGACTGGGGGTGGCTACGCGGGATTTCTACATGGCCGTGTTGTAGACATGCTATACTTCCCTCTTTTCGATGGATATTTCCCTGACTGGTTCCCTATATGGGGCGGGGAGTATTTCTCGTTCTTCAGGCCAGTTTTCAATATAGCAGACAGCGCCATCTCCGTGGGGATAGGTCTGATCATACTATTTCAGAAGACGGTCTTTAGAAAGCCCTGATTACATCTTAGACATGTCAACGATCTCCATGTCCTTGGCAATCTCCTTCACGAATTCAGTATCATCCTGTTCTTGTGCCTCGATGTTCAGCAGGAAACGGGATCCGATACCCAACGTAAGCGTTGCGTTCTTGGACTTCTTCTGGTAAACTTCCCATCCAGAGATATTGTCATTGAATTTGATGCCATTGGCTTTTTCTGTTGGAGTATCAACGCTCATGCCCATTGCCCACATGGCTGTAGCACCTTGATACAATGCGTAAGCCGCGGTGTAATCAACCAGTGTTACCTTGATGTCTTTCCCTGCATCATTCGTAAACTTCACCTCAGCTGTTGAGTAACTGGCTCCTGGAGCGTTGATCGTTCCTCCCGTTGGCTCACCTTTAGTGTATCCGCTGATCGCATCCGGAAGCAACTTCATCAACTCTTCATAATGCATTGCCAGTGTATCACCATTGGCTTTACGTTCTTCCAGGGTGTTCTGGTGCTCTTCGATCTTGTCTTCGAGTTCCTTGGCCGTCTCTTCGATATTCATCAATGCCTCAAGAGCATTGCTTGGACCAGTTTCTTCAATAATCTCCTCGTCAGATGCACCACCACAAGATGTAAGTAGCAAAGCGGTAGATAGAACTATCGCTGTAATGTTCAGTTTTTTCATGGTTTCAAGGTTTGTGCTGTGAAGGTCAGTCTTTTCTTTTAACCGAGCAAGCGGTTAAATCACTTCCATGCCAGGACGTAACCTTCCGAAGAAGCGTTACGCGCAGTGGCTATATGAATGTCGTTGAGGTATATCGTAATATCATTGACGGTCTCACTCACGCCATTTCCAATCGCCTTCCACGAGGAATTATCCCACAGCGCAATGTTGGGTGATGGAACCCCGCCAGCGGTTTGAAAACTACCACCAACATATACTCCTGTGGCATCAGCATACAGTGCGTTGGCTTTTACTGTACCGGTACTTGCCAGTCCGGTTCCTACAGGCTCCCAGCTATTGGTATTAGGAACATACTTAATGATGTGATTCGCGTTGCTAACTCCAAATGCTTGTGTGAAATCTCCGGCAACGTATAGGTGGCCTTCAAACTCCACCATTGCGTATGCGATGTTGTTCAGATCCTGGGGCGATACGATTGGCACCCAATTGCTTCCGTTGAATTCTGCAATGTAGCCCAATGGTTGAGAGCCGCTGGTTGTAAACTGACCACAGGCGATTAAACGACCATTGAACCGGATAATGTCATAAACCGTTCCGTTCAGTCCTGAACCCGGAGTGCTGGCACTTGAAAAGGGTGTTGACGATGCGGCAATACCGGGGTAGGTTCCGATGTTGCCCCCTATGGTAATGTCACTTCCAGATACCCCTTCACCAACCGCATAACAAGTTCCACCAGGATCGAAACCACCGGTCCATGAACTGCCATTCCAGTAACCAAATCTTCTGGGTCCGAAAGTGGATTGGAATGCGCCTGCTGCGTAAAGGTTCCCATCATCGTCCAAATGAAAATCCTCGAAACCTCCAAACACGAAGCTGTTACCGGTGTGCGTACTTATGGTAGCGCCATTGAACGAAGCGGATGAGTAAGTAGTTGAACTGCCCCATTGTGTGAAATCTCCTCCGATGAAAAGCTCACCATTGTAGACCTCCAAACAGTTTACATCGAAGTTAAATGCTCTTCCTCCCACGGTGTCCCAATACGTGCCAGCGGTTGCAGATACTTCCGGTTTAGTTTGACCGATGAACGGAGGCAAGGGCTTCTTCTTGCAACCAACGAATGCCAGAGAAGCGGCAAGTGCAAGTATGTACGTTAGCTTATTCATGGCAAGTATCCTATTGAAACAGTGATCTGGAACAAATGGTCATTGGCCATCTTGCGATAAACCGTTCGTGCAAAATCATCGTGGCCGTTTTTTTGATTTGTAGTGGGCTCTGCAACGGTTGCGAAAGCATGAAAGTTAAGCCCAAATTGCATATTGTAATCGATGGTAAGCTTGTCGAACAGGATGTTCTGTCTTCCCCAACCTGCATATACTGTATAAGTTAGATACTTGGCGAGCTTCGTTCTTTCAGGATCCTGGAAGAAGGTTCCATTGTCATGTACGGAGAGTTGGTGGAGCGCGCCACCCCATTGGCCGTATGAACCATATGGGGCAATACTGCCCTTGGTTTTATAATTGTATCTCCTCCAATGCAGATGATACGAATGGCCGAAAAGCACCATTACCTGATCATTTTGCACTACCACATTCTGTGTTCCCTGGTTGTTGACAATCGTATTGTTGAAGTAAATAGGAGCCACGATGTAATCATTGGTGAGGTCGTACTGCGCACGTAAGGAATACCGAAGTCCAACCACATACTCCACGGATGCTCCGAACCGCGTGTTGAGATCAAGCAACGGATTGCCAATATAGGTCTTGCCGTCCTGTTCAAACCTTGACTCATAAAATGCACCCACGATCGGGGAAGTTACAACTGTACCACCAACGATCAGCTTCTTACCCAGGTAACCAGGAACGGGCTGAGCCTGGGAAACTACTACGAGACCCAGTAACAACAACGGTAGTATGAAGCCCCTAATTCGTTTCATCCTTGATCAAATAGAAGTGTGTTGTTCGATCATATCCGCTTCCTTCAACCGGGGTGCACAGTATATGTTCAGCATTAAGTCCAAGCTGAAACCGGTTTTGAGGTGTGAATATGTATCCGGGAGAGAAATTGGAGTTGTACGGAGACATAACGTTATGGATGTCTGGATGAACAGTTAAAAGCAGTGGTTGCGTAACCGGAGGAAGGAGTGTTTGTTCAATTTCAAGGTTCAGAGTAGAAGCTTGTTTGTCGCCATCCTCAATGCTCCACGTAATCGGAAACGTTGTTCCGTCAAAGTCATACGTGCCCGTACCTCCAGCCTCAAAAGTGAGCGTACCCAATGTTGTATACAACACATCATCGATTGCGATCCCGTAACTGTATTGAACCGCGTAATTCGTTACAGTCCAACTTCCGGTGCTTATTTCCTTTTCCAACCACTCGAACTTTTTCTGCTTCGTGCATGAACATAAAAGCGCAAGGATCAACAGGGCCGATATGGAAAGGAGCTTACTTTTCAATCGATTTCAACTTTAACATGTTATAGTACACCGATGTGGATAGGCTGGCCTTTGAGTCCTTCATCTTCATGTAATGGTAGTCATCATAAATGCGCTTGTGCTTATCGATATCATACACCGAAACAACATTGATGGCCTCGTACTGTGGCTTGATCAAATACCATAACCCAAAGGGCAACGTAGGATAAACAACAATGGTGATAATCAATACTGTATATGCATCTGCACCCTTTTTTACGTGTACGGATGCGCCTCCAATAACAGAGATGAACTCTGTACCGTACCTTTTCTTTAATGCTTGTATGGGCTCATCATCAAAGGGAAGCAGCTCAACTCCGTGCTGTGAGTTCCAGTAGGTTTGATCCAGGTAATTCTTAAGTACTGCAAGATCTCTGAACTTCTGTTCGTCTTCCGCTTTGAGATAATATGGGGAAAGGATCTCCATCTCCATTCCAACCCTTTGCCCACTTTCTGCAATCAAACTATTGTATCCAATCAACGTCTTTTCAGAAGCGATGAATTTGGTTGGGTTCGATTTTCTCATGTCCAGTTTAACGTAGAATGGATCAACCACCAGGAGCTTACCTATTTTGCCACCACCAGTAGTCTTCTTAGACATTTTGATTTCGATGGTGTCTTCCACATACTTGGTCTCCAACCATTTTTTATATGTGCCATTTGACCGCACATCACTATAAACTCCAGCGAGGTAATTGAGCACGGAATCTTCTTTACCCGTATCGATATTCTCGTAGGGCATATTCCAGTTCATACCAATCTGGGCAATGGTATGTTGCAGGTATTTGTCGTTCTGACCATTCAAATTAGCGTTGTACGATATGGCCAGCGTAACGATCTCCTCTGTACGCATCTTATCGTATGCGTAAATAATGCGCTGCATGCTCTTTGAGTACTTATCGTAATCTGCGGCAATCCTATCAAATCTTCTTGCGGCCTTATAAATAGCGATAGCACACATTGCCTTGCCGATCAGGCCCCGATGGAATTTGGCCAGTGCTTTATCGGTTCTCGCCTCACTTTCATTGGCTTGTATGGCGAAGAAGAATTGTCGCTCATCCAGTAGCAGTTGACAAACTTCCTTTCTGGCCGCAACTACAATGTCATTGAACTCATCCGCACTACTGAGGAATTTCTTGCCATCCTTCTTGTCGCCTATCAGTTTGTTTACCTTTTCAATGCGATCATCGATTGCTGGGTGACTACTGTACAATTTGTTGTCGTGTGTATGTGGCGGTTGTACCAGGGAGTCTAACCAGTAGTCGGTTGGAAGTTTGATCTTCCCACTTTCAATCCACGAGAATTCGAATTTCTGATCTCCCCATAAAGGAGAGGGGTCTCTAAGTAACGAAAGTGCAGTGGCGCATTCCAGCGGATTGTACTCGGAACTCAGGATGTATGTAACACCTTCTTCATCAGCAACAAACTCATTTTCCTGGGAGTATTTTGCCTTTGCAAGCAAGCTCAGGTTGGTCCCAGACCGTTGTCTGATGTCTTTGTCAATCTTCTTGTTTTCAACATAACGGAGCATGGAGTGGCTTTTAGTGAAGTGCCCAACCTCATGTCCCAAAATGAAAGCTAACTGTGCTTCATTTTCCATTTTAGCCATCAGTCCAACGGTAATGAAGATCATGCCTTGATCCGTTGCGAAGGCATTCATCGCGCTGGATTTCAAGGTGTACACACGAAGCTTTTTCCTTAGGTCGGGTTTATCCTTTAGCAGCTTATCCAGAACTTTGTTGGCGTAGTTCGAAAGAGGATCGCCATACATCACTTTCCCTCCAAGCAACATCTGTCGGAGAAGGTAATTGCTCTCCAGGAAGAATTCCTTCCTTGCTTTTCTGTTCTTTTTGACCTCGCCTAGCTTCTGTTTGTCCGCGTTGTACTTGTCCGAAAACGTTTCCAGAAAATCACTTGGAATAGCACCTTTGGATACCAAGCGGGTAGTAGATTTCTGCGCGAGGCTTGTTGCCAGACATAACGCGAATAACAGACAGGTTAGTAAGATTCTCAAATCTCAGCAGATAGATAGGTCTTTGAAAGATAGGCTTTTTATGCATTTAACATGGGATGCAGAACACAGCAAAGCACGTTCACCTCATGGGGTGAAGATATGTTTGACCACGCGAATCTATGGGAACTAAACAGCTACTGCAGAAGAAACAAGGTTCTTTTCAACCAGTAGTTCTGCGATCTGAACTGCGTTAGTAGCCGCACCTTTACGCAGGTTATCGGAAACGATCCACATGTCCAACGCATTGTCGGCAGATTCATCCCTTCGGATCCTCCCAACAAAAACTTCATCCTTGTTGTGGGCTGTGAGGGGCATCGGGTAAACATTGTTTGCAGGATCGTCTTCGATTACAACGCCTGGCATTGCAGCAAGTTCGTTCTTTACCTCCTGAAGATCGTACGGCCTTTTCAGTGTTACATTGACCGCTTCGGAATGGCCACCAATAACAGGCACTCTTACCACAGTAGCAGTAACACGAATAGACTGATCGTTGAAGATCTTACGCGTTTCATTCACGAGCTTCATCTCCTCAGAGGTATATCCATTTTCTTCAAAGTCTCCACCATGGGGCAGACAATTCATGTCTATCTGGTGAGGATACACACGATCCACTTCTTTACCCTCACGTTCATCTTCCAGTTGCTTTTGTGCAGCAACACCTGTACCAGTTACCGACTGATAGGTGGAGATCACCAGGCGATCAATGCCGTATTTTTCCTGTAGTGGGGCAAGCGCTACCACCATTTGTATGGTGGAACAGTTAGGGTTAGCAATGATCTTGTCATCCTCGGTTAGCTCACTTCCGTTGATTTCAGGAACCACCAATTTCTTATCCGCATGCATACGCCATGCAGAGGAATTGTCCACTACCACGGTACCAACCTCAGCAAATCGTGGAGCCCATTCCAGTGATGTGGAGCCACCTGCAGAGAGGATCGCGATGTCAGGACGTTTAGCAACAGCGTCAGCCAGCGAGCAAATAGTATACTGTTTGCCCTTGTATTCGATCTGTTTACCCACAGACCTTTCAGAGGCTACGGGAATCAATTCCGAGATCGGGAAGTTTCTTTCTGCGAGAACTTCCAACATTACATTGCCAACCATTCCGGTGGCGCCAACTACTGCAACTTTCATCGCGTTAAATCATATTGAATGAATCGTTAATATTATCTGTATCCCAAGCAGGGCGGGGCAAAAATACTATATTTACTATGATATCATGGTCACCTTTCGCACGATATTTCTTACTGTTCTGGCAGCGGTGCTTTTTAACTCGGTCAACGCACAGTTCGTTGACGACTTCACCGATGGCAACTATACAAGCAATCCGGTATGGACTGGAGAGACTTCCAAATTCCAAATCAACGGATCAAATGAACTGTGGTTGAATGCTCCGGCAGCAACCGATGAGGGCATGTTGACAACGGCTAGCCAGGCTGTGCGAAATGCTTCATGGGAGTTCTATTGCAGATTAGGGTTTAACCCATCGTCCAGTAACCAGGCATTTGTATATCTCATGGCAGACAATGCCAATTTGAAGGGATCACTCAATGGTTACTACGTTCGGATTGGAAATACTGCTGATGAGATTTCTCTTTATAGACAGGATGGAGGAACCAGTACGAAGATTATTGACGGAAGAGATAAGAGCGTGGACCTTGGAACAGTGAACTTGCGTGTTCGTGTTACCAGAGATTCTGTGGGCAACTGGGATCTGATGCGCGACACGATTGGTGGTACAGCATTTATTTCCGAAGGTACCGTTCAGGATCAGACGCATACGAACTCTAGCTTCTTTGGTGTGAACTGTGATTATACCTCAACACGCTCTGCGTTGTTCTTCTTCGATGATTTCAATGTAACCGGTACACCGTATCTGGACACAACTAAGCCACTGGTGGATTCGCTGACGTTGATTTCCACCACTCAGCTGGATGTCTATTTCTCGGAAGATGTTTCCTTGCCTACCTCCCAAACGTTGGGTAATTATTCTGTGAATGCGGGAATTGGGACCTCAACTGTAGCCACGCGGGATGCAGCGGATTCTTCACTCGTACATCTAACATTTGGATCTGCTTTTGTGAATGGTCAGCCCTATGTATTGACGGTGTCAGGTGTAAGTGACAATCCTGGAAATGTAATGGTTACGCAAAACCTGCCCTTTATTTATTTCGTTGCCGATACAGCGCAGGCAAGTGACGTTGTCATTAACGAGTTTATGGCCGACCCGTCTCCGGTGGTGGGCTTACCGGATGCGGAATATGTCGAACTCTTTAATGCCTCCAATAAAATCTTTGATCTGAATGGCTGGCAGTTCTCCGATGGAGGAACACCCGTTACGCTTCCAACCTTTGTATTGCTGCCGGATAGTGTAGTTCTGCTGATCGATGATAGCGATACAGCAGCATTTGCAGGATATCCAAATGTGCTGGTGATGAGTAGTTTGCCCGCCTTGAACAATGGCGGTGACCCCCTTGATCTGAGAGACAATTTTGGAACGTTGATAGATGCGGCAACATACGATCTTACATGGTACCAGGATGCAAACAAAGATGATGGGGGCTATAGCCTCGAGCGCATAAATCCTTATCTGAAATGTTCAAGCAACGCCAACTGGCGAGCCAGCAATGACGTTTCTGGAGGTACCCCTGGAATGTATAATTCTGTGTACAGCAACACTCCAGATACCCAAGGGCCTAGCATGAATGCAGTTACGGTTAACAACTCTTTGCAGATTACCGTTGGCTTCAACGAACCTTTGGATTCAGCCTCCATTTACAGTGCCGTTTGGTCAGTGAACAATGGAATCTCGGTGGTGCTGGTTAATGCACAAATACCTGCTTATACAGATGTTACTTTAACGCTTAATCCAGCACTGTCCTATAATACGTTGTATGAGGTATCTGTAACCGGACTAACGGATTGCTCCGGAAATGCTGTGGTCGTTAACAAAATGAACTTCGTGTTACCTGAAGCGGGTGCGCCAGGAGACATCATTATCAACGAGGTGTTATTTGACCCCAGAACAGGTGGTGATGACTTTGTGGAAATATATAACAACACTGATAAGTACATAGATTTAAATAATTGGAAAATAGCCAACTATGATCATAAGAATGATACGATAGATAATGTTGAGACTATTCCGGTGCAAGTAGTGTTGAAACCACATGATTTTCTGGTTCTAACTGAAGATTCTGCCAACATCAAGGACGAATACCCCCAATCGATTGCAGGAAAGTTCTATCAGATTGGTAACCTACCTTCTTACAACAATGATTCAGGCAATGTAATTCTATTGAACCGGGGAGATACCGTATCCGACCGTTTCAACTATAACGAAGACATGCATTTCCCGTTGTTGGTCGAAACAGAAGGTGTTACCCTTGAACGTGTGGATTACAACAGACCTACCGCAGATAATACGAATTGGCATTCCGCTTCGGAGCAAGCTCTGTGGGCCACACCGGGATTTGAAAACTCCCAGTATGCTCCGGTGGGCAGTACAAGTATGCTAACCACCACACCTGAGATATTCTCTCCAGACAATGACGGGGTTGATGATGTACTGACAATATCCTATGACCTTGGGAAAGAGGGATATGTTGGTTCCTTCAGCATCTTTGATCCCAATGGTAGAATGATCCGGGAGCTGGTTAACAACGATCTGCTAGGTGTAACCGGAAGCGTAAGTTGGGATGGCATTCGAGACGACAAGACGAAAGCCAGGATCGGCATCTACATTATCTATTTCGAAGCCTTCGATACGGCAGGCAAAGTGATCAAAGAAAAGATCAGCTGTGTGCTGGCTGGTAAACTATAAAACCGTTACCAAATGCGATTTTTCCTAATCCTAATTACTTACATCTCTGGGTATACGTTGTGCTACGGCCAAACCTGGAATCAAATCGGGTCAGATATAGATGGTGAAGCAGCGAACGACAGATGTGGGCAATCTGTAGCCATCAGTGGAGATGGTAGTATTGTTGCAATAGGGGCAAACGCAAATAATGGAACTGGTCCATCATCGGGTCATGTCCGGGTCTTTAGAAATATTGGTGGAGTATGGGTGCAACAGGGTAGTGATATTGACGGAGAGCATCCTGGAGATAACTCTGGATATTCAGTTGCTTTAAGCGAGGACGGAACAATCGTGGCAATTGGGAGTAACGCCAATGATGATTCAGGTAACAAAGCGGGACAGGTTCAAGTATTTAGGTATGTAACTGGAAACTGGATTCAGTATGGTAACGATATGGAAGGTGAGCGGTTTGATGACGAATCAGGCACTTCTGTCGCTCTGAGCGCAGATGGTTTAACTGTAGCTGTAGGTGCACCTTATGCAGATAGTTCCGGAGGTCAACTAAACCACGGACATGTCCGTGTCTATAGGTATACTGCTGGTACTTGGATTCAGCAAGGTCAGGACATTGATGGCGAAAGGGCAATGGATTTTTCTGGGGTCTCAGTGGATTTAAATAGGACCGGTACTGTAGTAGTTATTGGGGCGCAAGGAAATGATGGGAATGGAGTTGGAGCTGGACATGCAAGAGTTTTTGAATTTGTTAGTAATTCATGGATTCAAGTTGGGGGTGATATAGATGGTGAATACGCAGGCGACAATTCTGGACTTGGGGTTACCATAGCCGCAGACAGCATGGTGGTGGCAGTTGGAAGTGTGCATAATTCAGATAACGGTGGACATGCTGGAAGTACTCGAGTCTATAAATTGATAAGTAATAATTGGGTCCAAATGGGGTCTGATATTGATGGGGGAGGTCCAGGAGAGCGATCTGGGGAATCTGTTTCGTTAACTGCAGATGGAACAAGAATTGCGATTGGAGCGCCATCAAACAGCTGTGGTGCTCTTGCTTCCGGTAACGTTAGAGTGTTTGATTTTTTAGCAGGCACATGGCAACAGGTTGCCAATGACATGTGTGGTGAAGGCGCCAACGATCATTCCGGTCAGGCATGTGCGATTAGTCTTGATGGAACAACCGTGATTAGTGGTGCGCGCCAGAATACAGGCGCATTTTCATATTCTGGACATGCAAGGGTTTATGGATTAGGTGTTGGATCCGGGCAAAATGAGAAACTGATGCACGGTAATCGTCTTGCTGTTTTCCCAAATCCAGTGGGCAATTCATTCCATTTGCTTCATGGCCCTAATAGAAGTATCAAAGCAGTTCATCTGTACAGTACTCAGGGAAAAGAACTACCAGTATCATTTAGTTCGCACCTCGGAGTTGTTAAAATTCCGCCCGAAACAAGATCAGGTGCATATCTACTGAAAGTTGTTTTTGATGATGGACAATCGCAGAGCAAAATTATTGTGGCCAAGTAAGGATTCCTTTAATGCCGCTGGATTCTCCAGCTTTTGGCCTACGATCTCCGTAACTTTAAGCTATGTCGGAGCAACTCATTCCAATTCACAATTTCTCAAAAGATGACGAGGAAAGTATCGACTTTAAGTTCATCAAACTTGAGACCCGTACCGATTACGATAGCTCCGTAGCACATCGGCACAATTATTATGAGATCTTCATTTTCACCAAAGGTGGTGGAACCCACGCAGTAGATTTTTCCACCTTTGAGATCGCAGATAGAAGCGTGCACTTTGTTTCTCCCGGGCAAGTCCATAAGGTGGCCCGCGAACCGGATTCCTTCGGACACATCATTCTCTTCAGTCGGGAGTTTTTCTACAGCAATAGCATGGACCGGGGGAGTTTGTTTGATATTCCCTTCTTGAACAATGGAACCAACGAACCTATCCTCAATTTCGAGGAAGGGGAGTTTGAGCAAGTTGAGGCCTTAGCCGAACAAATCCGAACGGAGTTTGAAAGCGCTGAAACCCATAAGGAAGAGGCGCTTCAGTCTTATTTAAATCTCTTGCTTCTTCAATGCAAAAGGAAATTTGATGACGCTGGTAAACGGGAACTTTATGATTCCACCTTTCAGCAATTCCGTGCTATGCTTGAAGAGAAATTTGATTCGATGCATTTCGTATCAGATTACGCTTCTGAATTGGGTGTTACTGAGAAACAACTCTCTGCGATTACACAAAAAGCAATTGGTGTGTCAGCACTTCAACTGATCCATCAGCGGATCATCCTGGAAGCCAAAAGATTGCTCAACCACTCAGATCACTCTATTAAGGAGATCGCGTTTTTCCTTCACTTTGATGACCCCTCCCATTTTGGGAAGTTTTTCAAATCCAAGGTTGGGGCTACCCCTGCTGAGTTTAGAGCAGCAAAGACTACTTGATGATAAGCAGCCTTTGCGTTACTCTACCTACGCGCAAGAGGTATGTTCCGTTGGATAGCTTTGGGAAGATGAGAAGATGACTTCCTTCGGATACCTCCTGAGACCAAACAGGCTGACCTATCGCATTCATCAGTTGAACACTGACCTGTTTGTTAACGTTAAGGGTTACGTTGTTCGTTGTTGGATTAGGGTACACTGAGAACTCTACCTGCGAATCTGGGTTTTCGATTCCTGAGAGACCATCCTTTCGGAGCAGCACATTGTCTCCTGAAACGTACATTTTGGTCGAGGTGGTTTCGATATGACGAAGGGACTGTATGGCGCTGTGCTGATATTCCTTTGTGTAAGATTGCCCACCATTGGAAGTGGTGTAGATTGCACCACTATCACCCACTAAAATGCCATTGTTAACGTCACTAAAATGGATGTCGTGAATGTTCGTAGCCGGTTGTAAAACGGAATCAACGGTGGCAAATCCATCAGTGGTCCTGTACAGGTAACCTCCACTGGCGTTGCCCCAAAGTCCTTCAGTATAGAATCCTACTGAAGCGTTAACAAGGTTAACAGCATTTACGTGTGAGTATGTTCGAGGAATTATGTTCGAGCTCCATGTCTGTCCACCATCAGTGCTTCTGGCAAGTACACCGGCATATGCGAAGGTACCGTCCCAGCCACCTATTTGAATCGTGTCACCATTACCTGTTACGGATAGATTGGCAAACTCATAGTACGTTTGGGGAATAACCTGATTCCACGAAGCGCCTCCGTCCGAAGTATAATAGATATTCCCAAATCGGGCAGAGGCGAAGCCATTATTCTGATCCTTGAAATACACGTTGTTGAATGCCTGAACATCAGGAGCGATTCGGGTCCAGGTATTTCCGCCATCCACTGTTTTAGCGATGGTCCATTTATTAATGGCAAATGCGGGATTACTAACTGCATATCCAACCTGAGGAGTGACGAAATGTACATCCGCTAAATCGGCAACGCTATCAACCTGAACAGTAGTCCAGTTGCTGCCACCATCTGTTGTTTTGTAGATGTTATTGGAACTTGGCTCAACAATGTACCCTACTTGATCTGTTGGGAAGCTGAGCTTACCTAAACCGTTTGAAGAAGGGGGTGTAATATCTGTCCACTGACCATATGCAAATGAAACAGCAACAATAAAGGAGAAGAGTGTAAATGCTTTCATAACTATTTGATTCTGTACCAAATTTCAGCAGGAAGTACAGGGATCAAATAGAAGATATCAGCACATGTCTGGTAGATTTTTCCTTTAAATGGTAACCGTTCCTGAATTCTTCCAAACTCCTCATTATCAATTGCGTAAATTGATGTATGCGCTTCTACTTACTTATTATTGGTGCATTGTTGCTATTGTTTTCATGCAAGAAGCGTAAGGGTTTCGTTGAGCTGGAGAATTTCCAATACTATAGCTGTAACTGCTATCCTGGGCTAGATAACTACGATAGCACATGGACGATTAAGAAGATCAATAACAATTATTCGAATCATGTGTTGTTATCCAACAAATCAACACTTGATACACTGCTACAACTCCTTACAGATTGGGGTTGCGTTACACATCACAATAACCTTGACCCAAGTAAACCAGTTATCGCAATAAGCAAATTAGACCGTTCGATAACCAGGCACGATACGAGGTATTTGCGAGCATACGTATCTGAGGATGGATCGCGCTTTAGAATGGAAACCAAATACAGGATCACCGTAGCTGGAAGCAGAGAAACCAGATGGCAGGAATTCTACTTTATGAACGTACCTGATACCAACTACATGGAATGGCATTCCATTATTCATCAGGTGGAAGATCCAATTTCAAGACTTGGCGTTAGAAAAACCAGAGACTATGAATACCGGGGATTGGTCAATTGACTACAATCCCACCCCAATCGCGAACATTCCGGAGAAGTAGTAATCGATTCCCGGTAGGAATTGCGCTCCGGCATTTGCATCAACGTAAGCGTACTTCCAGAAACGCCTTTGGAATCCAACTGTTAGTGCTGGTCCGGCACTGGAACCATTGGTCCGGTCGTCAATATGATCGGTTCCATTTCTAGATTGGAACTTGGCATCGAACTGTACATAAGTAGCATTGAAACAAGGGGTGTTTTGTCCCTTTTCCAGATTCTTCAGAATGCGTTTTTCAAGGTTAACATAGTACCTCGCTCCAACGGAGAGCAAATAACCCTTGCGGTACTGATTCCACGTAATGCTATTGCGAACAACACCAGAAAAGTTAAGATTGAAGCGCCTTTCGTAAGCTAAATCCAAAGCGCCCAAAGTGAGATGTCCCACATTCCACTTCAGCATACCGTAACGGTATTCAACACCCTTCAGGAGCTTAACATCTCGTTCACTGAACCCTATCTTGTCCTGTGCTTTTACACCCGAACAGAGGATGATTAGTCCGAGAGCTATTGATTGTGCGTACTTCAATTTAGGCCCGGTTTTTGTAATGTTGAAGTTCAATGCACAATAAATATACCAAACATGTATGGTGTTTGGTTTTAGGGTTTTTAAGCTTACAATCAATATCCTCCGGTCAGGAACGCCAGGGCTGGATGGCCAGTAACTACTCTGGAATCAACGGAATTTTCGCCAACCCAGCGAACCTCATGCTCATGCCTCATAAGTTTGAGTTGAACCTTGCTGCAGGTAGTTCATCTTTCGACAACAACATGATCAGTTTGCCAGATGGCGTTGGAGGAATGATACAGGATGCATTGGATGAGGTCCCCCTTCGCATCAATGCATTTCAAGAGCCGGTGGGCCATCTCTACTTTGATTACAATGGCAAGCTTCCCTCTTTGGCCATTAGAACAAATCACTTTGCAATTGCAGGTTTCTATCAGGAGCGAGGGGGTGTGTATGCACGGAAGCTTCCAATCGAACTGGCCAATAGAGCTATTCAAGGTGTGCAAGCGGGTGATGCTAGCCTAGGTGAATTGGACCTCCGAAAGTTTCAGGCAGCGGGCATGTTCTGGCGAGAATTCGGTGGGCATTTCTCGCGACCGATTAAGCAGTACACACGTGAACGGATCGATGCGGGCATCAATGCTAAGTTGCTCTACGGTTGGGTGGGAACAGCCGTACAATCTAGAAAACGGACAGGCTTCACGATCACGGATTCTAACCTCATCAACATCAGTGAAGCAGAATTAAGATTTGGAGAGGGTGAAGAAGGATGGGGATTCGCGGTGGATTTGGGCATCAACCTCGTGAAAAGAGAAAATGGTGATTGGTTCAAGAAGTTCTACACGGAAGCAGATACCTTCGATATCAACTACAAATATCGACTTGGGTTCTCCGCCTTGGATGTAGGGTGGATCAAATTCCAGAAATCCATTGGGCAAACGGTAAACGTTTCAGACCTGTCTTTCCAGGCACCATCTTTTGATCCAAATACCGACTGGAACATTGCGAATTTTGAGACTGCTATGTTACAAGCCTTCGATCAGGTGGATACATTGGTGGGGATCGGAGTATCGCCAAGCACAAGCTTTACCATGCGCCTCCCCATGGCCTTTCACGCGGAATTTGATTGGCATTTTGCAAAACATTTGTACCTCTATAACCATATTACCTACGGACTCCCCGCTGCCAGTATCCATGGCTTGAGAAGGCCCTCAGTTATTGGTGTCACACCAAGATTTCAGGAAAAGAAGTTTGAGTTCTCACTCCCTATTTCACTGTGGGATTTCAAGCAGCCCAGGGTAGGTGCGATGATGCGGATCGGTGCTTTTTCTATCGGTACAGACCGCCTATATGCACTGAAAAAAACCAAGGGAGTGTCGGGGTACGATCTATACATGACAATGGCTATCAAGATTGATGAGGTGAACCTGGAGCACTCCATGTTGAAGCCTCCAGTGAAAAGAAAATCCATGACCTTGCCAGACATCAGGATCAAACTGCCTTCCATCAGGAGGGAGATGGAGGATCATGAAGATGGGTACTTTGAAACAGTTTCAACTAAGCCCGGACTTCCGGTTAACTTCTACTACAGTGGTGATAATGGTGGTTCCAAGTTCTTTCCTATCAGTAACCTGAATGGCGATTCTGTTGGTCGAATCTGGGCAAAGGCGGAATACGAACATACAAGGAGGTACCGGCCATGGAAGTGGGGATATGGTTACAGGATCACCAGCACGTTCAAAGTTCCACGAGAGTGGAAGTCTGACATATACTTCGTCAATGGCAATATTCCGATCGTTGTTCCTCAAAGAAGAAAGACGGCCCAGGTGTTGATCCTTGTGCCTACGAACTCTATTGTTGGAGAGAACAAGGCAGGGGGAAGAAGTTTACACGTCAACGATAAAAAGAAAAAGAAGAAACCTGGAAACATCGTCTCCTTCCTGCGACCGGTAGATGCTAATCTGTACAGACAAATTGCACCACTGGCACGCGCACTCGATACATTAGGAATCAATTATGCGTATATCACTGACCGGGAACTTGAATCCAATTCATTCGCCCGTGGAGCAAGTGCGGTGATCGTAGCTGGTAATAGTCACCATTGGACCAGGGAGGCAAGGAAGAATATGGAGAAGTCGATGAAACGCGGGACCAACTTCATCGTATTCTCAACCAAATTCCAAAAGTGGCATGTACGCTATAAGTTCAAAGGTAAGCAACTGGTATGCTTCAAGAGAACGAGAAGAGATCCGCTTCCTAATCCGCTTTTCAAGACAGGAACCTGGGATGAACCGCGTCTTGAAATCCCCAGGTACCCTGAGATCCATGACTCTGTTAACTTCAGAGCATTGGTGAACAGAAAGGAATTTGAATCCTTCGACAGGCCGCCAGCATCATGGGGTTATACCAAAGGAGTTGTGATTCCCGATGTGCACAAAGACACGGAATACTGGCTTGAAGTGATGCGTCCTGATGGAACAACGAAGACCATCATTCTGCAGAATCAGAAAGGATATGTGTTGCCGTTGTTACAAGTAAAGAACCCCAAGTACAAAGGAGATCTTTACCTATTCGATTCTCCTTACCCCATGCGAATGGATTCTCCTATGCACCATTCGCTGTTGCGTGCCCTGGTGAAACCACCCTCCGAATGAAGCGATAGGGAATAAAAACAGAAAGCAACATTCCGAGGTTGTAAGCGAAATCTTCAATTGGTATGGTCAATACGCGGACACCGAAATTTTCGCGATCGTTATACCAAACAACTTCCTGCTCTGTGAAGCTTCCAGTTAGCCAGCCGTTAATAATAAGGAACGGAACAACCACAACAACAAAGCTCAAAAGGAACCAGTGCATATCGGAGGTCTTACTTACCAGTGCAATCAGAATTATCCCTGTTGCGAAAAGGAAGGCAGAAGCGGTATAAGTCTGCTCCAGGAACATGCTTCCAGTACCAGCCAATACAATGGCTAACGTGATCCAGACATACCTGTGACCTTTTACAAGAGGGGGGTTCTTGATGTAGGCTTTGAGACAGGCATATATGAAGGTGCAGGCGTATGGAACAGTGATGAAGAACAACCATTCTTCAACTGGCAATCCGAGCAGCTCAAATCCGCAAAGGTGTTCAGCATTGAACCCCCAGATCCCTTCTTTAGTAAAGTAAATATCCCACGGGATGAAGATGAGCATCATGATACCAATGGCGGGAAACAAGGCCTTCCAATGCTTGTAGAAGCCCACCTTTTTGTCGAAGCTAAGCGCCAGTGGAAACACGAGCGTTAAGGCATTAATCAGTAGATACGTCATTACCGATTGGCCAAAGCTTGCCTGGCTTCTGCAAAATATTTTCGCGGTACAACCAGCATTCCGAAACACTCTCCATCCTCCTTGTCAAGATGTTTGTGGTGAATTTTGTGCGCCTTTCTGATCGCCATTACGTAGAGGTTGGAACTTCTGGTAAGGATCTTGAATCGTTGGTGAATGATGATGTCATGCACAAGAAAATAAGCAAAGCCATAAGTGGCAATCCCAATACCGATGTACAATCTAAAATCATTTCCCGCCATCATGCCAAACATGATGCATAGCCAGCTCGGAATGGCGAAGATGAGAAAGAACACATCGTTCTTCTCAAAAAACCCTGGTTCGGGCCGGTGGTGATCTCTATGGAAATACCAGCCCAATCCATGCATCACATATTTATGCGTAAACCACGCCATGAATTCCATGAACCAGAATGTAGCTATTACTATGAGTGTATTGACGATCAAAACGTAAAATGAACTACTGTAAAGAACAGCAACTGAAGGATATAGACAAATATAGCCACGGAATTGTTGTCCTTTGGTTTTAACGCATTCAAACATAGCTGCAAACCAAACGCAAATAGAAACCAGGAAACGAAGTTCAATACAGGCGGACTACCTCCAGCCCAATACCACATATCCATTGCTGGTGCCATCGGCTCAATAAGCAAGTCCAACAAGGTCATCAGCACGGCAGCAGTCAAAGCGATTACCCATTTGTTCTTAAGGAGCTTAGCAGCAGCTGCCCTTGAGGCAAAGGCAAGCATCATCCAGTTGATACCTATTACAGGAGGTGCACCAAGAATGTTAAAGCCCAGGGTCATTCCGTAGGAGTACTCACCGAAGATTGCTTTGGTATGCACACCCAGAAGTTCTACGATGTACATCACTACAGCCAGCGTCCCCGTAACCAACCACACCCACTTTGAATCTGCTTGCTGAAAAACCAGGATCAGTAGCAGGCTGATGATCATAAGGAATGGAGTCAATGGCAGAATCCAATCTTCGTACCCAAGGCTGAGTCCAATGGCTCCTACTGCATAGAGAATAGTAAGTACGGATATGGTTATGATCTGTTTAACCATGTTTTTTTATCAAGTCGTCAACGATTCGTGCTGACAATAGGCACAGAGGTATTCCACCCCCAGGGTGCACTGAGCCTCCTACAAAATATACATTCCTAAAATCCGCAGTTCGGTTCGGATGCCTGAAAAATGCACTCATTGAAGAATTGGAAGCATTGCCATATAGGGACCCTGTGTAGGAACCCGTATTAACCTCAATGTTGTGAGGGTCCATGACTTCTTCTGCCTTAAGCAAGCTATCCACATCAATGCCAAGAGTTTCGCGGATGGTTTCCTTCACCCTTTCTCTGGTCGTGTCTACGTGAACACGCCAATCATCTATAGAAGAAGATCCGGTATTCACCATTACAAACCAGTTCTCTTGTCCGTGAGGTGCGTCTGATTGGTTTTGCTTGGAGCTGATATGAATGTAAATGGTGGGATCATCTGGGACTGCATCCGATTTGGAGAGCTGCTCAAATTCTGTTTGGTAGTTCTTTGAGAAGATGATGTTATGGGTGTCTAGTTGAGGGTGCGAACCGTTCATTCCCCAGAAAAAAACAATGGCTGAAGTGGATCTGTCTTTCAGTGTGCGCTGGTAACGTTTATGTGATCGAAGTCTTGCCAGCTTATAGAAGTGATGACAATCAATTGCGCTAATCACAAGATCGGCAGCGAAAGTGCCGCGGTCGGTTTCAATGGAATGAACGTGTTTACTTTCTACGGGTAAGCGGGTAACCCGCGTGTTGAATTCGAACTGAACACCCAGGTCACACGCAAGGGTATAAATTGATTTTGCAATGCTTCGCATACCCTTAACTGGAAAGTAGGTGCCAAGTGTGAACTCTAAATGTGGAATAACACTTAGCATGGAGGGGGCCTTGAAAGGATTCGATCCATTGTACGTGGCATAACGATCGAACAATTGCACAGCACGCTCAGCCTTTAGCCTATCCTTATTGAATTGGTGCAATGTTCTCCTCAGCGGTAGTTTCCCAATACGCGCTAGTGCTTGAAGAAACGGCTTGCTAAACCAGGTGGAGGTTTCGTGCAGACTGGATTCCAGGAAACTCGACTTCGTAAGGTTGTATGTCTTCGCACTCTTTTGCAGATAAGCTGCAACCGAACCTGGTGTTGCACCAAGGCTTGTTGCGAATGTTTGATCCAATTGATCTATATCGGCACTTGCCCGTAGGGTGGTGCCATCTTGCCAGAAGTAATTGCAAATCTCATGGAGTTGCTTGTACTGTAGTGTGCAAGGTTGTTGGGCCACAGCGAATAGTTCCTCTACCAATTCGGGCAGGGTAAACAATGAAGGTCCCGTATCAAATCTGAATCCTTCAATCGTGCTTTCACCTAGTTTACCTCCGTAGGTTTCCGAAGCCTCGATTACCACTACATCTTCACCTCTCATCGAGGCGCGCACAGCCGATGCAAGGCCAGCAATACCGGCACCAAGAACTATTGTTTTCAAGCATGTAGATTCTAGTATACTACAACCCTGGACGACCAGTGTTCATGGTCTGAACGGATTTTAAGCAGATATACTCCTTTAGATAAAGGTAGCTGAACAGAATGAGTCTGGCCGAAGCTCCTCCTTATGGCCAATCTCTGACCAGTCATTGAATAAACTTCGATCTCCAGCTGTTGCTGGTCGGCACCCCTAACGATGATCTGATTGCCGTTATGGTACGTTGATATGTTGCCATTACTCCATTCACCCGTGCCGGCAGCAAAATAGTATGCAGTGTCACAGAAACGATGGGTATCACATACATTTCCAACCGTTAAAACAATCTTGTAAGCGCCAAAAGCGGCATATTGATGAGCCGGAGGATTTTGCTGTGTAGAAGAATTACCATCGCCAAAGTCCCAGTGGTAACTACTTCCATTGATACCCTGCCCTTTGCAGATATAATAACCTGAACTGTCTGTTACCGTACCATTGGCGTAGACGCTGTGGCCCGTGCCAATCCAGTTGGATAGGCTATCGAAAACCGTAACATCGGCAATGTTTTGAAGGAAGGAAGCCACGTTGGCGGGTAGTCCACCCAGATGAGTGGAGCCCGAACATCTCTTCTTATAGATCATGTTGTAGAAAACGCAAGCAGTTAGATAGGAACCCGCAACACTTGGATGGCTGTTATCTGTTGCCCAAAGATTAATGGTAGAGTCGGCCAGACGTGATGCTTTCCACGCCATGCCCACGGGTGCAACTGCAGCATGATTCAATTGCCCCAGCTGAAGGTAGGTTTGCCGCAATCTCCATTGCATACTATCGTAAGTACACAAAGGTGAATAGAAAGGGCAGTTGGCCTGATCGCCATATTTCCTTCCCCAGGTCATATAAAACATTGTTTCAATGCAAATATCGTTCGCATTAATAATGCTATCCAAAGCTGCAGCATATGGAATCACATCTTGCTGTACCTGCGCAGGTGGAAAGGCAGGCCGTTGACTCTGATCCTGTAAGATGATGTAATCCCATTTCTTCGCATTGATCTTCGAGATTGAAGTAGAATTTGTGCTGTGACCTTGGAGTGTGTAACCACCCGGAGTGTTTTGATCGGTAATCAACGTATCGCCTTTGCTTAGCGCAATTTGCTCAACCGTTTTAGGCATGGTATTGAAGTACGTGTAGGAGTTGCCAAGGAACAAAACCTCTTTTTTGGTTTGACCGTATGCTATGTTACAAACAAGAGAAATGAGGAGAGTGGAGGTTAGTTGTTTGACCAGCTTACGTGTTGTCATTTGTGGGAGAGATTATGTAATGAATAAAACGAGTTTAGTCGAATAAAGTTTGAGGTCAAACGTTTTATTAAGTAAGAAGGTTGCCGCGGCAAATGGCCCACAAAAAGTTAATATTGGAAAGCTAGCGAATGGACATTTATCTGATCAATCATACCACCCCTAATATTCCTCCTGATACATGCTATGGAGTAACGGATGTGGATCTTGCCCCAACTTTCAAGAATGATCTTGCGGTGTTGCTGAAAAGTCTTCCCAGATCGTTCGAAGCCATCTATACAAGTCCCTTAAAAAGATGTATGAAGATCGCGATGGAAATGGAGGGGAACATTGTTATTCAGGATGACCGTATTGTTGATTTGAACTTTGGCGACTGGGAATTGAAGAAGTGGCACCTGATAGATCAATCGCTCGTTGAGGGTTGGATGACCGATTTCTCAGACATTTCACCCAGAAACGGGGAGAGCTTTCTTCGATTATCTCATAGGGTTGAACAGTTTTGGGAAGACATGTTGAACGAACCTCACAAGACTGTCGCGGTGGTTACTCATGCGAACGTGATCAAAGCATCGCTGGCTTTACTTTTGGAGGTACCTATTTCCAAAGGGATGAGCTTTCGGATAGATTACGGAAGTGTATCGCGAATTCGTCTGGAGAGTTCTGGACTTAAGATCGATTATATCAATCGATAGTGGCTACTTCCTGTTAAGGTCGTTGGCAACAATGGCCATGAATTCCTTTCTGGTACTATCCTTTTGGAACTCCCCCTGAAAAGCAGACGTGGTTGTTACCGAGTTTTGCTTCTGAATTCCACGCATTTGCATACACAAGTGCTGAGCTTCAATGATCACCGCCACACCAATGGGATCAAGGGTTTCCTGGATGCAATCACGGATTTCAATAGTCAATCGCTCCTGCACCTGAAGCCTGCGTGCGAAGGCATCAACAATTCTTGGAATCTTGCTTAGTCCAACAATCTTACCATTGGGGATATACGCAACATGTGCCTTGCCAAAGAAAGGAAGCATGTGGTGCTCACACATAGAGTAAACCTCAATATCCTTCACCACAACCATTTCAGAATATTCTTCATGGAAGATGGCCGACTCAAGTATTTCTCGTGGATCAATACAATGTCCGTGTGTGAGAAACATCATGGCTTTCGCCACACGCTCAGAAGTTTTCTTCAGGCCTTCTCTTTCCGGATCCTCTTCGAGTCCAACGAGTACCTCACGGTACAGTTCGGATAGTTTATCTACAGTCTCCTGATTGTACTGGTGTTCATGTTTGTAATTCCCCATCGCTATACTCCTTTGTATTCTGCGTAGTTGTTTTCAGTTTCGTTGACCTTTACGTGCAACACATACTCCTCACTGATTTCAGGCCGCAACAATTGCCAGATAACCAGGGCAATATTCTCAACGGTAGGATTCAAGTTGCTAAATTCTTTCGTATCAAGATTAAGGTTCTTGTGATCAAAGCGTTCAATTACTTCCCTGTTGATGATATCACCAAGATCGAAAAGATCAAAAACGAATCCTGTATCCTGGTTGACAGTCCCGGTAATTGAAACAAACAATTCGTAATTGTGACCATGATAGTTCGGGTTGTTGCATTTTCCAAAAACCCTGTTGTTGGTTTCCATATCCCATTCCGGATTGAACAACCTATGCGCAGCATTGAATCTGGCCCTTCTTATAACGGTGGCCTGATTCATTCTGATCTGCGTTTTAAGACCTCGGCCCAACAGATCTTGAACCAGCTGGTATAATGATCTGGGTTGCTCTGGATATCCTGATTTAACTCCTCCAGTCCGATGTACTTCCAGGCCTGTACTTCTTCAGCATTGGGTTGTGGATCATCACTGTATTCCCCGAACAGCACGTGGTCAAATTCGTGTTCGGTAAGCCCATCGTTCAATTCACTTTTGTATGTGAAAGTGAACACCTCGTTCATTGGACAAGAGAATCCCATTTCTTCCATCATCCTTCTGTGGGCTGCATCAAGTGTGGATTCACCGGGTCTTTGGTGACTACAGCAGGTGTTCGTCCAAAGCCCTCCGCTGTGGTATTTGCTCTTCGCTCGTTGCTGCAATAGTAGCTCTCCACGATCATTGAAAATGAACACAGAGAATGCGCGATGCAATATGGCTTTTTCGTGCGCCTCCATCTTCTCCATCGTACCTATCTCACGATCATCAATGTCTACGAGTATAACTTCCTCCATGGTCATTGCCGGATAATCTTCCCGAAGATAATGTTACTGTCGCTAAAGAAGGTTAAAACTGTGCTTGACATATGAGCGTGCAAGTAGCGCAACTTTACTTGGATTAGAAATGCGAACACGTTGAGATTTGATAGTCGAAGCAGGCATCAACTGAATTTTTCTAAACAGCCTTCTGTAGTAGCGGTACGCAAGGTAAACACCAAACCTTGAGGATTTTGGAAGGTTGAGAATGCCTTTGTAAGCTTCTGCAAAATCTTCTGCAATTTCCTTCTCAAGCTTGGCCTTGTGGTTATCGTCAAGTTGCTCGAAATCCAGACCAGGGAAGTAGGTTCTGCCCAGGAGTTCATAGTCGGCAGCCATATCTCTAAGGAAATTCACCTTCTGGAAAGCCGCGCCTAACTTCATGGCGGATGGCTTTAGTGTTTTGTACATTTCCACATTCCCTTCTACAAACACTTTAAGGCACATAAGGCCTACCACTTCTGCAGATCCCAGGATGTAGTATTCGAACGATTCCCGATCGTAGAGTTGCTCCGTGAGATCCATCTTCATGCTGTGCAGAAACTGGTCAATGAGCTGGCGATCAATATTGTATTTATTGACGGTAAGCTGAAAGCTATTGAGAATAGGGTTCAAGCTTATGCCACGCTCAATCGCATCATAGGTGTCACGCTCGAATCTTTCAAGAAGTAACGTTTTATCTTGTTCGTGAAACGTGTCTACGATTTCATCTGCGAAACGCGTGAAGCCATATATTGCGCTAATGCCATCTCGCTGATCTTTTCTAAGCATTCGTATTCCTGCAGAGAACGAAGTGCTGTACTTCCTTGCCGTAACATTGCTGATTCGGAAGGAAACTGTATCGAATAATGCCCGCTGATTCATGGTGAGAGTAAGGTTTGTTCATGAACAAGCTGCCCTGCCAGTTCACCTGATATTATTGAAGGTGGCACACCAGGTCCTGGAACAGTAAGCTGCCCCGCGAAATACAGGTTGCTTACCTTTTTGCTTTTCATGCTAGGTTTGAAAAATGCGGTTTGTTTCAAAGTGTTGGCCAGTCCGTAGGCATTGCCCCGGAATGAATGATAATCGGACACAAAATCTTTTGCACTGAATGACCGTCTGAAGGATATATGCTCCAGAATGTTCAAGTTGGTTTGTTTTTCTATCCTTTGCGCAACGATCTCCAGATACCTGTCGTGCACTTCTTGTTCGTTTTGCGCTTCCAGCCCAGCGGCTGTAGGTATAAGTATAAACAAGTTTTCGCAATTCTTTGGAGCTACAGAAGGATCTGTTTTAGAAGGCACGCAAACATAAAATAGTGGCTTCTCAGGGAGCTGAGGATCATCATAGATGGCCTGAACATGTGTGTCGAAGTCCGCGTCAAAGAACAGATTATGATGATGTAAGTTGGGAACCTTCTTATCTAGCCCCAAATAATAAAGAATGGAGGATGGAGCCATGGTCCGACCTTCCCAGTAATTATGATCGTACGTTCTGTGCGAAGCATCCAGCATCTTTGTTTCCGTGTGATGGTAGTCTGCTGCACTAACCACATAATCAGGAGTGAAGCTTCCATTGGACAATTGCAGTGAAACCACTTTACCATCTGCCACTTCTACCTTCAATACTTCTGTTGAGGTATGAAAGTGAACCCCCAGTTCCCTGGCAATGGATACAATCGCTTGTACAATTTGATTCATGCCGCCCATCGGATACCAGGTGCCCAATTTCATATCGGCATAGTTCATCAAACTATACAGTGCGGGTGTGTCTGCAGGTTTGGCTCCAAGAAATAGTACCGGAAATTCAACCAGAGAGATCAACTTTGGATGTGAGAAGTATTTCCTCACATGCTTGCTGAAGGATTGCAGCAAATCCAGTTTCATGGAGTTCTTCATCACCGATGTGGTCATGAATTCAGTCACTGATAGCGATGGTTTCCTGACAAATTCACCCATCCCGATGTCGTACTTGGTTTTGGCTTCCTTCATGAAAGCCTCGAGTCTTTCAGCAGAACCGGGCTCAAGCTTATCGAACATTTGTTTCAATTCATTCCAATCGGAAGGAACCTCCACCACCTCATCCTCGAAAACCACATTATAGGATGGACTTATACGCTGCAACTGGTAAAAATCCGATGTGGTATATCCGAAAAGGGAGTAGAACTGCTCGAAGATTTCGGGCATCCAATACCAGCTTGGCCCCATGTCAAATGTGTAGCCCTCCGCCTCAAACTTTCTCGCACGGCCACCCAGGTCTTCGTTCTTTTCGAAGACATGTACTTCGTGCCCTTCTTTGGCAAGTTTACATGCTGCTGTTAGTCCTGCAAATCCAGAACCGATGATGGCGATCGTAGGCATGCGCAGTTATTGTTCTCTTGAACAATAACCAAGTTACTACGAAAATGTTCGGAGCGCTAGCTTACTTAACGTAAACTCTTCTCGAATACATAGAATTTTCTGAAGCCGCTGTAATAAGGTAGCATCCCGGTGCTAGCGATTCATCAACAATAGATCCAGAAATACTCTTTCCTTCCTGCTGCAAAATAGCTCTTGCGATATGCTCATTGCCATCCTTATCTCTAAGAATAACAAGGGCATGCTTCTGATTTGGATTCTTTGCGAAACTTACAACAGACTCCTTATGACCAATCGGGTTCAACACAATTCTCTTTCTTCTCTTACCCTTGTAATCAACCGGCACAATATTGGAAACACATTGAACGCCATCTCCGCCAATCTGCTTAAGTCGGTAATACGTTCTTCCACGTTTTGGAGTAACATCCGTTTCGAAATAACTCATTTGCTGTAGTGATGGGGTAGCAGCCTTGATGTACCCAATCATTTCGAACTCCTTGCCGTTTCGGCTTCGCTCGATTAGAAATTGATTTGTTCCAATTGGATTCACAGAACGCCAGGAAACCTCAATTTTCTTTCCGTTAACGATGGCATTAAATTCTTCAATGGAACTTTCGTATTGGGCTGAAACACCCGATGTAAACAACAGTCCAACTGTTGCAACAAGTAATGTTCTTTTCATCTGAGTTCGAATAGCTTCGCCAATTTAGTCAATTAACGATTACTTCACACGAAGCTAAAATTCGAATTTTCAACACATTATAAGATTTCTACTGGGCTATCTTCGGTTAACCACTACCCTGGTAGTTGTAACATGACCTGTATCATCCTGAAGTTTCAGGATGTACATTCCATTTGACGCAAACACCGGGATAGCAATTGTATTGTGAAGAATTTTACCTCTGGCAATGAGCTTACCTGTTGGGTCGATGAACTCGTAACCGCTAATTGTACTTCCCTCGATGTTAATCATATCACCCGGATTGGCCAATGTTGGATAAACCTTGATCTCACCAATGGTACTGAACTTCACCGGTATGATGGCAGAATAACTATAGCTCCCATTGTAGTCAACCTGCTTAAGCCTATAGTAGTTTATCCCTGTCTCGGGGCTGAGGTCTACATCACTGTAGTTTAGTGTCACTTGACTATTACCGGCCCCATCCTGGCGAATGATTTCTTTAAAGTTTCTTCCATCGGTAGAACGCTCTACAATGAAGTACTCGTTGTTAATCTCTGAAGCTGTGCTCCAGTATATATCCACTTGGTCCTGATCCCTTTCCGCCCTGAAGTCAAGTAATTCAATGGGCAGGGGATTGAATACGTCAGCCGAAGCAAGTGTAAACGGGCTGAAGGATGTAACGGCTGAAGAAGTTACAACAGATCCGGCAGCTGAACTTCCCGTGGCACCTCCATTGCCATGATCTTTCCATCTCGCTCCGTTCCAGCGAGCAACGCGTAGTGTTTGCAGACTGTTTACACCACTGCAAGATTTCCCAGGAGAGTGGTTCTTCCAGTTCAGCCTCACGGTAACATTAGAGTTCCCTGTTATTCTATCCACCATCCAATACTCACAAGAGCTGATATGGTCAAGCGTAGAATCTTTCAGGTTACCCGAATAGGAAGCCCACGGATCACTCTGTATATAACGCGCCCTGAATCTGTGCCAGTTCTTACTAGGTGCAGAGATGCCAACAGGCATGTATACACCACTATCACCAATTGGGAAAACAAACGCATCGTTTCCGATTTTCTCAATCGGTCCGCAGACGTGAGATTGGTCGGAAGCAGATTGCACCGTGCTATTATCGTAAAGTACGAGCAGACCATTCATGGTATTGATAATCCCTGTTCCAAAGGTCAAATTGGTTTGGACTTCAACATTCGTATGGAGGGTCAACTCCCCACCAAGCTTACTTAACGTCATTCTTCTTATTACCGGAACGTTTGAGGAGGCAGTTTTGTAGATGTGTTGTGAGCTATTACCGTCAAATACTACCCTTCCTGAGCTCGCTGCAAGTTTTTCGCTCGTATTCATATTGAAGTGTATATTTCCAGCATAGGTTGTAGCTGAGGAATATGCTGGGTAGAGCCTACCCGTTGAGGTTTTAGCGTAGTAAACAGGACCATCGTGATCATCGGCATTTGTTTTGCCATACAGGAAGTAGCCAGTTCCTGAGTTAACGAATGAAAGGCTGTCTTTGAACCAATTCCCTCCATTACTGGCGTCATTTGATCCCCCAGTTTTTTCAAGGTGTGCTATACCATCGTAGACGGTTCCCTGAGTGATGTGTCTAGGTGCTCTAAAATCTACCTGACCTCCCCAGTGTGAATTGAAGTTGTATAGAAACGCTGTACCGGTTAAGTGAAGCGTTTGTTGAGAAGATCCACTTTGAGTAAAATTCCTCAGGTAGAGGTACCCCTTGTTATATCCACCCGCTCCAACGGAAAGTGTTTGTCCTGAAGTGAGGGTACAACTGCCCCCACCTTGTCCGAAGTAAATTCCAGATCCTGTTACTGAAGATACAGTGAGATTTGCGTTGAAGGTAGCCGACCCAGAACCTCCTTGCGCCACATGGATGTAGTTTCCACCACCAGTACCATGATTCCTAATATCAACGGCCCCATTGAATACGATGGTCCCTGAAGTGCCAATTCTAAAATAATTGGCACCACTGCCCGTAATATGGAAGAGTGCTGAATCAGTAATCGTAGCGGAAGCTTGTGACCCGCTGGCGAAGTAACAGTGGTTAGACGAACCTGTGGCCTGATTGTAGAACTTCAGTTTCCCGCCAAAAAAGTTGTTGGATGAGTTGTACGCAAGGTGAAGTCGGTTGGAACCTGTGTTGTTTGCAATCACATCAGTCTTGAAAGTATCAGGTAACACGTTACCCATAAGCATGTAACTGGAGCTGCTGTTGGTCAAGGTGGTTAGACCGTCAAACATGTTACCTCCATAGCAAGCATCATTAGAAGTCCCTGTTTTTGTCCAATCTGATGAGCCTCGGAACCTGGATTCCCGTAAATAGACCCTGGGTGCAGAGAAAGAGGTATTTCCTCCCCAGTCGCAGTTTTGCATATACAGGTATCCGGTTCCAGATAAGGCGGCTGATTGTGTAGTGGACCCCAACTGCCGGAAATTTCTAAACAATAAATACCCTTTGGTGAAACCTTGCGGCCCTACAATAAGGGAGTTGCCATTTAGCAATGTTGTTGAAGAATTAACATGTCCAATATGGATGCCATTTCCAACGGTAGACTCAACTATCAGGTTACCCCCAAAGGATGCCTGACCGGAGCTTGTGTTGAAGTATATCCTATTCGAGTTGTTGGAACCATGGTTTCGTAGTGCTACGTGACCGTTGAATGTAACATTACCCGACTGAGCTATATAGAACCTGTCTCCTCCTGACCCACTATTCTCGAAGATCACGCTGTCTTGAAATGTAGCACTAGATAGGGATCCATATACCGCGTAACAATAGCTGGAGCTGCCAGAGCCTTTATTTATAAATCTCAGTTTTCCACCGAAATAGTTTCCTGTTGAGTTATGTGCCAGATAGCAGCGATACGAGCCAGTATTGTGTACGGTTAAATCGGTAGAGAAAGTATCCGGAACTGATCCACCAAGCAGAAAGTAACCAGAACCAGAATTCGTAATCGTGGTGATTCCCTGAAATACATTACCTCCTGCATTGTAGTCGCTACCCGCGCCAGTTTTCTCAAGTACCGCAGTTGAGGTGAATTTGCTGTTGTTTAGCTTCAATCGGGGAGCCTTGAAGTTCACGTTCCCCCTGAATTCTGAATCTTTAATGTCGAGCAGGGCGGTACCTGAAAGGTGTAACACATTTGAGGCCTGTGCCAGTGTAAGCCCGTGAATCTGAAGGTTGGATGCGCTATAGCCGAGGTTGTGAATGGAGAAAGTGGTGTTGCTGGCCACTTTGCCCCTGCCGCCATTGCCACCAAACTGGATTCCGTAACCAGAAGACGTATTTCCAACTGTAATTGGGCCATGGAACGCACAGTTTCCCCGATAGTGAAAACGCACAAGAGAACGCGAACTGCTGCTGGTATTCAAGATAGTTACGCTATCCATAAACGTTGCACTGGAGTGGGTTTTATCAGCAACGATAACATAGTTGGAATGGCCGCTTCCTGTGTTGTTTACGCTTACCTTACCACCAAAATGATTACCAGTGGAATTGTATGCCAGGTATATGTGTTTGGTACCTGAATTATTGACGGTTAGATCTGATACGAAAGTGTCGGCAACATTATTTGCAGAAAGGAGATACCCAGAAGATGAATTGGTAAACGAAGCAGTCGACCCGAAGTAGTTTCCACCATGGCCATGATCATTTCCATTGCCTGTTTTCGTAAGCTGAACGTTTTTGGAGAAATGGCAACCATTGAGCAGTATCCTTGAGCTGGTGCAGGTAATGGTTACTTCGAACCTTGTTCCTTGAAATCTTGTGGTACTGCCTGACTGGATAGTGAGTGTAGAGGTCGATAACGAGTCAGATACTGTGCCAGTATAAAATTGTGAACTACCACCAACACGTAAATTGAAGCCTGCGAGATTGAAATTACCGTGGTAGTGGTTAATGGTGATGTTATTGATGGAAGCATTAACATCTAATCTGCAGTTCCCTAAGCTTTTGCTATCAAATATCACATTGTCGTTAGCTCCCGGAATACCGGCACCCACAGGGCCATTGGCCGATTGAGACCAGTTGGCGCTGTTGTTCCAGTTCGAAGAGGTAGTACTTCTCCAATAGAAATTGGATCCATTTCCCTTCAAACTCAGAATTAGCAACGCTACTGTGATCACACAGAGCAGCGGTCGATAAGTTATTTTCCCGATGAACATAATGACGAACTTTGTGGTTTGTGCGAAGTGGACAGTGCCAACTTTTCCAGTACAAAGTATTTACACGGTACAAGTAAGCTAGGGAGCAGTTACCCAACGGTTTAATTCACCTTCCGAACGTTTCGTCATGTGCTGTTGAGCACGTATTATTGTGATGCAGGGTATGGACATCAAAGAAAAAATCTCCAATCTACCGGGCTCACCTGGAGTTTATAAATTCCTTGACAAGGATGAAAAGGTGATATACGTTGGAAAGGCGAAGAACCTAAAGAAACGGGTGAGTAGCTATTTCAACAAGAACATCGAGCACGGAAAGACAAGGTTATTGGTTCAGAACATTCGTGCCATAGATTATATAGCTGTTGGTACAGAACTGGATGCTCTTTTGTTGGAGAACGTCCTAATTAAGGAGTACAGACCGCGGTATAACATTCAACTAAGGGATGACAAAACGTATCCGTGGATATACATCAAGAAGGAAAGGTTTCCTCGAATAGGTTCTACGCGAACCCTGGAGAAGGACGGTACAGAATACTACGGGCCGTTCGCTTCTGTGAAAGTGATGAAAACACTGCTGGAATTGATCCGAAGCCTCTTCCCTCTTCGCACATGCTCCTACGTTCTTTCGGAAGAGAACATCAAAAAGCAGAAATACAGCCGTTGTCTGGAGTTCCATTTGGGCAATTGCCTGGCTCCCTGTGAAGGTCTCCAAACAGAGTCTTCCTATAATGCCAGCACTAAATTGGCCCGCGGGATTATTCGTGGAGATTTGGCTCAGATTCTCAAGACGCTCAAGCGAGAGATGAAGACCAAGGCAGATGCCTTTGATTTTGAAGAGGCGCAGGCGCTAAAGGAGAAAATCGAACTGGTTGAAAGGTACAAGGCTAAGTCTACAGTGGTGAATCCGCGCATCACGGATGTGGATGTATTCGGAATATGTGAAGACGGGTTATCTGCCTACGTGAACTACATCAGTGTAAAGCACGGGGCAATCTTACATAGCCATACCGTTGAGGTTAGGAAGAAGATGGATGAACCCCTGGAGGAGCTGGTTCTTTTCGCCATTGTAGATCTGCGGCAGCGTTTTGAAAGTAAGTCGAAGGAGATCTATGTTTCTGATGAACTCTCGCTACCGAACATTGACGGTCTAAAGTTCACCAAGGTTTCGAGAGGAGAGAAACGGAAGCTGGTGGAGTTATCTGAGAAGAATGCGAAGTTCTTCATGTTCGAAAAGCACAAGCAGGAAAAAACAAAGGATCCGGACAGACACACGAATCGAATTCTGAAAACCATTCAGGAGGATTTGCGATTGCCGGAAATCCCAATGCATATAGAGTGTTTCGACAACTCCAATTTTCAGGGTTCCAACCCGGTAGCTTCATGCGTAGTGTTTAAGAATGTGAAGCCCAGCAAGAAGGATTACAGGCATTTCAATATCAAAACTGTGGAGGGCATTGATGATTTTGCCAGCATGACAGAGGTGGTGCATCGTAGGTACAAGCGGTTGTTGGATGAAGGAGAACCACTCCCGCAGCTAATCGTTATTGATGGAGGAAAAGGACAGTTGAGTGCGGCAGTCGAAAGTTTGGACCGACTTGGCCTTCGCGGAAAAATATCCATTGTAGGCATCGCCAAGAAATTGGAAGAGATATACTTCCCAGGTGACAGTATACCGTTGTATATCGACAAGAAATCAGAATCACTGAAGGTTTTGCAAAGACTTAGAAATGAGGCACACCGATTCGGAATCAAACATCACAGGAACAAGCGATCTAAATCTGCGTTACATACTTCGCTAACCAATGTGCCAGGTATTGGCGCAAAAACGGCAGAACGGTTGCTCAAGAAGTTCAAATCAGTAAAAAGATTGGGTGAAGCCAGTGTAGAAGATATTGCCAAAGAAGTGGGGGCGGCCAAAGCCAAAGCAATCAAAGCGCACCTGTCAGGTTAGCATATCTGAAAGCAGTTTCATTTCCACTGCGGGAGAGAATTTCTCATACAATACGTTGTACACAGCATCTGCGATTGGAGTTTCGACTTCGAACTTCTTATTGATCTCATGAATGCTCTTGGCGGCATAATACCCTTCTGCAATCATATTCATCTCCAATTGAGCAGACCGTACCGTATAACCTTTCCCAAGCATCATTCCGAATGTTCTGTTCCTTGAGAATTGCGAATAGCCGGTAACGAGAAGATCGCCCAGATAAGCAGACGACTTAACATCTCTGTGTACAGGGCTTACCGCATCAACAAATCGTTCGATCTCCCGAATAGCGTTGGATATCAGTACCGCCTGAAAGTTGTCTCCATATCCAAGACCGTGGCAAATACCACAGGCGATAGCAACAATGTTCTTATATACAGCGGAGATCTCCGTGCCGAAAACATCTTCCGTAACAGAGGTTTTAATGAATCTGCACGCGAGCAACTCTGCCATAGTGCTGGCATGCTCTTCATCCATGCAAGCCACGGTTAGGTAGGAGAGTCTTTCAAGTGCAACCTCTTCAGCATGACACGGTCCGCAAATAATACCAATCTGATCATAAGGAATAGCATAGGTTTTATGCAGGTATCTTGCCACAATGGCGTTGAATTCGGGAATGATCCCTTTAATGGCAGAGAACACCACCTTTCCCTTCCAATTTTCTTCTGTTATTCCTTCTAGGGCATCATGCAAGAAGGCAGATGGAACAGCTAAAATGATCACATCGCTTTTATCGATGATCTCCCTGACTTCATCGAAAAGTTCCAGCTTACCTTCCTCAAAGGCTACGGAGCTTAGATAATGGGGGTTGTGATGGAATTTTCGTAGGTGTTTGCGTGCTTCTTCATTGCGCAACCACCAATTCAGTTTGTCTACGCGCTGTGTCAGGATCTTGGCCAGGGCAGTTGCCCACGATCCACCACCAATAATGGCTATTTGCGGTCCTTGTTCCATTGCAGGGGCTTGAAGATAATAAGAAGGGGTGTGAGGTGCTCAAAAAATAACATTCAATTCATCTAAGAAAATAACAGTTCATCGATAAAAAGGGTACATTTGTCGAAACAAATTTGCCGTTGGTACGTTAATTAAGATATATCGACCGAAAATGAGACACGAAGACCGGTTATGAAATCCGGATAACAAATGTGTCTAATTAAGCGTCTATATAATACAACCAAAAACAAACTATATGAACAACGAACTAACAACGAAGGCGAAGATGCGGGAGTTTATGAAATCACTGATAACAGCTGGGGTCATCCTGGTGTTCCTCAGTCTATTGTTAGTGTCGTTCTTGTAACAGTCTATTACTCCCTATATATACCTTTGGATTCCGGGCCTTCCCATTTGGGAAGGCCTTTTCTTTGTCCTAATCGATCAGGGAGACCATTAACACGTCATCTTCTTTGGCAACATCTACCAAACCGTGCTTGCGAAGCCCCTTGAGGGCCTTATCCCATTGTTTGTTGCTAAGACCTGATTGCTCTTTAAGGCTGTTTAGTTCCATACTGGAACTGGCTTCAAGGAGTGCAATCAATGCCTGTTCACTGTTATTAAGCTCTATGGTTGGAGCATCGAACTTCTCAGGTCGCATTTGGGGAAAGAACAATACCTCCTGAATAGATTCATTGTTGGTTAGCAACATCACCAATCGGTCCATGCCGATACCCATTCCAGATGTTGGGGGCATCCCATACTCGAGCGCTCTCAGGAAGTCCTGGTCGATAAACATGGCTTCATCGTCACCTTTTTCTGAAAGGCGCAACTGCTCCTCAAATCTCTCCCGTTGATCAATAGGGTCGTTAAGCTCCGAATAGGCATTTGCAATTTCTTTTCCGTTTACGATCAGCTCGAAGCGTTCGGTCAGATCAGGGTTTTCCCTATGCTTTTTGCATAAGGGCGACATAGAAACAGGGTAATCTGTGATGAACGTAGGCTGCACAAGGTGTTCTTCACAGCATTCTCCGAATAATTCATCAATCAGCTTCCCTTCTCCCATCGTTTCATCCGCTTCGATTCCTCGATCAAGGCACGCTTGTCGCAACTCATCTTCCGATTTACCGGTAATATCAAAGTCCGCGTATTTTTTGATCGCATCTGTCATAGATAACCTAGCGAAAGGAGGTTTGAAACTGATGGATTTATCGCCAACCTGAACATCTGTTGACCCCTTCAGGTTCTGAACCAATTCACCCAGCATTTGCTCTGTGAATTCCATCATCCAGTTATAATCCTTGTAAGAAACGTAGATCTCCATAACCGTGAACTCAGGATTATGTGTGCGATCCATGCCCTCATTACGGAAATCTTTGGCAAACTCATACACGCCATCAAATCCGCCCACGATCAGCCTTTTGAGGTACAACTCGTTGGCAATTCTCAGGTACAATGGAATGTCTAGTGCGTTGTGATGCGTAATGAAAGGCCTTGCCGCGGCTCCTCCTGGAATTGGTTGAAGAATAGGTGTTTCTACCTCAACAAAACCATGTTTGTCAAAGTACTTTCTCATCTCACTGAACACACCAGTGCGAATCATGAAGGTTTCTTTCACCTGAGGATTAACCACCAGATCAACATACCGCTGACGGTACCGAAGTTCAGGATCAGTGAATGCATCGTGAACCTCACCTTCCTGGTCAGTTTTAGGAAGAGGTAATGGTCTTAACGATTTAGAGAGGACATTAATTTCCTTAACCAGGATAGACTTTTCACCAACTTGCGTAGTGAACATTTCACCCTTTATGCCAATGAAGTCACCTAAGTCAAGCAACTTCTTAAAAACCTCATTGTAAGCGGTTTTATCCTCATCCGGGCACAGTTCATCTCTATTAATGTACAGTTGGAATCTGCCGGAAGAATCCTGAAGCTCTGCAAACGAAGCTTTTCCCATGATACGCCTGCTCATAAGCCTTCCAGCCATGATTACCTGTTTGCCTTCTTCAAATGAGGCTCGGGCTTGGTCTGTAGTTGTATCTACCGGATACAATGCAGCTGGATATGGGTCAATACCCAATGTTCTCAATTTCTCGAGCGAAGCTCTCCGGACCTGTTCCTGCTCTGAAAGTTCCATTGCTAATACATTAACGAAGGTCCCAAAGATATTAATTCACCTATGATCAGGACGTGCAGTATTCCATTTTAATAGGTTAAATTTGGCCTGCAATGAAGGAATTGATCAAACAGTTCGGTAATGACCTGGAGCAGGCCGCACAAGGTGCAGTGGAAGTTTCCTTGAAGCCTTCCAACGGCACTCCTGATAACGTTGTTATTTGTGGTCTTGGGGGTTCTGGTATAAGTGGAGCAATTGCCAGTCAGTTGTTCGCAGATCAGATAAGTGTTCCGGTAAGCGTTGTCCGCGATTATTCCCTTCCTGGCTTCGTATCAAACAAAACACTGCTCATCGCGTGTTCTTATTCAGGTAACACCGAGGAAACACTTGAGGCTGTTGAAAAAGCGGTTGAGTTGGGATGTGAAATTGCCGTATTGACCAGTGGAGGTCAGCTGCTTGATCAGGCTTCATCAAATCAGTGGAGCTTTATCCAAATTGCCAGTGGTCAGCCGCCAAGAAGTGCTTTTGCAAAAGCATTTCCTCAGGTGGTAAGGATCCTGATGCATTATGGTTTGCTCAACAACGTAGAGATGGATGCGTTTGCTAAAGCTGCAGATATCATACGTGAAGCAGATGAAGAAATTCAAGCCGATGCGCGTAAGATAGCGGAGGCCATTCTTGATAAGGATGTTATCATTTATTCCGGCCCAAAATTCTATGGTGTTGGTGAGCGCTTTAGACAGCAGTTGAACGAGAACTCCAAGGTGTTGTGTTCTCACCATTTTTATCCAGAGATGAACCATAACGAACTGGTGGGTTGGGCAGGCTCCAAACCCTCGCATGTGGTGGTTCGGTTCTCCAATACCTTCGAACATAACCGCAACGGTATCCGTTGGAGTATCTGTAAGGAGATCATGGTGAAACGAGGAGCGCAGGTCTTTGAAATTCCGGGCAGAGGAGATACCATTCTTAGCCAGGCACTTTCCTGTATTTATTGTGGCGACTGGGTCTCTTATTTCCTTTCTGAATTGAGGGGAGTGGATTGCGTTGAGGTGAATGTTATTGACCACCTCAAAGGTGAATTGGCAAAAGTTCAATGATAGATCAACATCTCGTAAAGGTGATCGATCTGGGCAAGATCGACTTTAAGGATGCCTGGGATATTCAGGAATCATATTTCAATCGCATAGTTCAACACAAGCTCGAGAACCGAAAGAAGGAAGAAGCGGGTGAAGAAGAAGTTTTCACGGAGAATTACATGCTCATTTGCGAGCATCCTCACGTGTACACGCTTGGAAAAAGTGGCGAACAAGAAAACTTGTTGATCGATGATGCGGACTTGCAGGACAAGGAGGCCTCGTTCTACAAGATCAACCGTGGAGGAGATATTACGTATCACGGTCCCGGGCAACTTGTGGTATACCCTATCCTCAATCTGGATTACTTCTTCACAGATATCCACAAATACTTGAGGTTCTTGGAAGAGGCAGTAATAAAGACACTCTCTTCTTATGGGATCAGTGCAGGCAGGTACGATGGATATACAGGAGTGTGGCTGGACCCAGATAACCATGCGAAGGCCCGCAAGATATGTGCTATGGGTGTAAGGTGTAGCAGGTGGGTAACCATGCACGGCTTAGCCTTAAATGTTGATCCTGACCTTTCATACTTCGGCAACATTGTGCCATGTGGTATAACCGATCATGACATTACCTCGATCTCAAAGGAAGTTGGCCAGAAGGTTACGCTGGATGAGGTGAAGCCCAAACTTATTGATGAGATTGCATCGGTATTCGAAATGAATCTGTCTTATGAAGAAGTTCTTTAAAGTATTCGGAATAGGACTGCTGTCTGTGCTGGTCATTGCTAATGTGCTCATCCTTGCAACAGGCAATACACACCTGTACAAGGGTATTCGGTATACATATCTGGCCGGTGAAAAAGGACCAACAATTGATGATCTTAAGAAGTTTCCATATTCAACAATCGAAGCCTCTCCCGTTGAAGTGCCGCTTCATGAAGACCCTGCGAATTACAAGGATGTTTCTGATGCTTATGTAATTCAGGGGAGCACATGGGATAGTATACTCGCATATGAAACTGTCGCACTTCTTGTGGTTAAGAACAACCTTTTGATTCTGGAGTGGTACGCTGACGATTATGGGAGCGAGGATGTTGTGAATTCCTTTTCAATGTCGAAGTCGTTTGTTTCGCTAATGATAGGCGCAGCAGTTACAAGTGGATACATTAATTCTATTGATGATAGAGCGGTTGATTATTTGCCCGAGAATTTCACCAATGTACCGGAAGATGTGACCATTAAGCATTTGCTTCAAATGAGCTCAGGAATCGGGTTTGATGAGAGCTACACCAGTCCATTCGCTTTTCCAGCGAAAGGGTATTATGGATCGGATCTGCGTGGCCTGGTTCAAGGATATGAGAGAGATAAAGCACCTGGTGAAGAGTGGTTTTACAAGGGCGGAGATACGCAATTGCTTGCATTTATTCTTGAAGAAGCGACTGGAATGAAGATCTCCGAGTACTTCAAAAGAGAGGTTTGGAATAAGATTGGCGCTACCAGTAATGCCTACTGGAGTTTGGATAAAGAGGGTGGAGATGAAAAGGCTTCTTGTTGCTTGTATGCTACGGCTCGGGATTTTGCGAGAATAGGTAAGCTGATCCTGAATGAAGGTGCGGTAGGGGAGAATCAGATCATCAGTCCAGATTACATGAAAGCATGCTTTGAGCCAGTGGGCTTACCGAACAAACGAGATGGGAAGACTGTAGACTATTATGGTTTACAATGGTGGATGGGTGAGGTTAATGGCATGAAGATCAAGTACGCGAGGGGAATCCTTGGTCAATACATCATTGCTGTTCCGCAAAAGAATGCGGTAGTTGTAAGGCTGGGGAGGAAACGGAGTGAACAAAAGATTGATGGCATTCATCCCTCGGATATAGCCCTATATTTAGACATCCTTAAATAGTTATGAGAAGAGACTTCGATCACCCTAAAGTTGAGCATGTAGGTGTTGCCGTTGTTCCGGAAGAGGATGAGGATGCGGGCTCACATTGGGCGGTATACTTGATAAACACAAATGAGTCAGAGATTCATAATGTGTTGATTTCTTCAAGAGGCTACGGTGCGGAGTTGGAAGGAGAAGAGCAGACAAAGACGTCAATGCTGCGCCATCATTTTGACAAGGTAGCTTCGAATGATTTTGTGAAGGTTGAATTACTAATGGATGATTTAATCGCATTACATAACGAGTACTGGGTCAGCTACTACATTGACAAGCAGATATATGATAAAAAATTCATATTTACTGCGGGAAGTATTGATAAACAGAATTTTACAAACATCCCTGTTATAGAAAAACAGGGAATCCTCAATTTGTAGTGAAATTTCCGGGTTTAGATATCAGAAAAGTGCTGTTTCTGGACGTAGAAACAGTTCCGCAATCCCAACATTTTGATGATTTGGACGAGCGGATGCAGGGTTTATGGGAGATCAAGGCCAGAACTTTAGGTGATGGCACCGCGGAAGAGTTGTATGAGAAGGCAGGTATATATGCCGAATTCGGGAAAATAGTTTGTATCACAACAGGATTTATTCGCGGATTTGGCGGAGACCAAACTTTCAGGATCAAATCTTTTTACGGAGATGATGAAAAGGTTCTGCTCCAGGAATTCAGAGATCTGTTGGACCAACATTTCAACACGCTGGAACATTACCTGTGCGCTCACAATGGGAAGGAATTCGATTTTCCCTACATCGCCAGAAGAATGATCATCAATGGGGTTGAGTTGCCTGTTGCATTGGATATTGCTGGAAAGAAACCATGGGAAGTGAGGCACTTGGACACCATGCAACTCTGGAAGTTTGGTGACTTTAAAAGCTATACATCTTTGGATCTGCTGGCTGCTGTGCTTGGTATCCCTACACCTAAGGATGACATCAAGGGGAGTGACGTAAGTCGGGTTTACTATGAAGAGAACGATCTTGAACGAATCGTGGCTTACTGTCAAAAAGATGTGGTCGCATTGGCACAGGTGATGCTTCGCTTCATGGGCGCGGAGATGATTTCTGATAACCAGGTAGTGGTAGTTTGACCACGCCTGCTTCCATCGATTAAAAATTCTTCTATTTTAGTAGGTGCATCGAACCTGCTAAAACTTTAAAATGAAACGCAACATTTCTATCGTATTGATGCTCCTTGTGATTGGAGCGCTGACTGCTTGCTCTGGTGGCGGAGGAACTGGTAATGAATTGGTTGATAAGGTTATTCGTTCGGAGGAGAACATTTTCCGTGGAATCGAAACAGGCATGACCAGAGATCAGGTAAAGGCAGCTGAAGATGAGACTGGAATCGTGGATGATGAGGAGGATCACCTGTACTACGATTTCAAACTGAACGATCAGGATAGCTACACCATCTCTTATGAGTTCTACAGCGGAGCGCTTTACGAGATCAAGCTAACCACATACTTTGATGCTGTTGAAACAGCAACAAGTCTGTACGAAGGCATCAAATCTAATTTTGATAGCAAGTACGGGAAATCAGAAATGTCTGACGATGGCTACGATATCTGGAAGACCAAAGCGTCTAACGGGAATAACGTAGAGATCGCCCTGAAAGACGATAGCGATGCCTACGGATTCGTTGAGTTGTACGTTAACGATCTCGATTACTAATACTCATTCGTCTGGGTATATATTTCTTTAAACCAGAGGCTTACACTATTCATCGAAAAGTCGCGCTAGGGCTGGATTTACGTTTGGTGGAGTAGTTCATAAAACGTACCTTTGATGCCCTTTCCAGAGGAATTATAATGGAGTCTAAAACACTGCTTGAAATAAAGAATTTGGTTACCGAATTCCGTACCGAAGATGAAACGGTGCGAGCAGTTAATGATATCAGCTTTACACTTCATCGAGGTGAAACCATTGGTGTAGTTGGTGAATCTGGCTCCGGAAAATCAGTAACAGCTTTGTCGGCAATGCGCCTTATCCCTAGCCCTCCTGGCAGGGTTTGTGGTGGTGAAATTCTCTTTCACAGCAAGAAGGGGGGAGCACCAGTTGACCTCGTGAATTGCACTGAGCAGGAAATGAGAAAGCTGCGTGGCAATGATATTGCGATGATCTTCCAAGAACCAATGACCTCACTGAATCCGGTGTTCACTTGTGGAGATCAGGTGATGGAAGCGATCCTTCTTCATCAGGATGTTTCGAAAGCTGAAGCCAAGGAAATGACCTTGAAGCTTTTCCGTGAGGTTGAGCTGCCAAGACCAGAAGATATTTTCAATACTTATCCTCACCAGATTTCTGGTGGGCAGAAGCAAAGGGTGATGATTGCAATGGCGATGTCTTGTAATCCTTCCATCCTGATTGCGGATGAGCCAACTACGGCACTTGATGTAACCGTTCAGAAAACCATTTTGGAGTTGATGTCTCAATTGCAGGCTGAGCACGATATGGGAATCCTGTTCATTACACACGACCTCGGTGTTATCGCTGAGTTGGCGGATAAAGTAGTGGTGATGTACAAGGGTAAAATTGTTGAGCAAGGTCCTGTGATGGAGATCTTCAGCAATCCGCAACACCCATATACAAAGGGCCTATTGGCGTGTAGACCACCGCTTACAAAGAGATTGTCCAGCCTACCAACTGTGTCGAACTTCATGAACGTAGACGACATGGGTAACATGAGTGAAACTTCTCAGTCGGTTGATCAGGTGATCCGCTCTCTGGAGATCACTAAGGACATGGTAGATCAGAAACACGAAGCGATATACCGTCATGAGCCTATCGTTGAGATCAGTGGTTTGAAGACCTATTTCCCGATCAAGAAAGGGTTATTTGGAAAGCCAAAGGATTTCGTAAAAGCTGTGGATGATGTAACGTTCGATGTATATCCGGGTGAAACCTTAGGTCTTGTTGGAGAGTCTGGGTGTGGAAAGACTACGCTGGGCAGAACCATGCTTAAGCTCATTGCACCTACAGAAGGCCGCATCAAATACAAGGGCAGAGATATTACCAAGCTTACTCCTCACGAGATGAGAGAGTACAGAAAGGAAATGCAAATCATCTTCCAGGATCCATACTCGTCTCTTAATCCAAGAATCACGATTGGCGAAGCAATCCTTGAACCAATGCGTGTTCACGGATTATACGATAGTGACAAGGAAAGAAAGGACAAGGTGATGGAGCTGCTTGCACGTGTAAACATGCGCGACTCACATTTTTACAGATACCCGCATGAATTCTCGGGTGGACAGCGACAGCGGATTTGTATCGCTCGTGCACTTTCACTGAATCCACAGTTCATCATTTGCGATGAATCTGTATCAGCACTCGATGTATCTGTTCAGGCTCAAGTGTTGAACCTGTTGAACGAATTAAAGGAGACCTACAACTTCACTTATATCTTCATTTCACATGACCTGTCAGTTGTGAAGTTCATGTCTGATCGAATGATCGTTATGAACGAAGGAAGAATTGAGGAAATGGGCAAGGCAGATGAGATCTATGCGAATCCTCAGACTGAGTATACAAGGAAACTGATTGCCGCTATTCCGAAGGGTGAGATCTCTGATATTGAGCGATCTATTCAACTGAAGAAGGAACGGTTCGCTACCGTTTAGAAGCCCTCTTCATCCCTTTTGGCTTTCTCGTAATCCGGTGGTGTTTTGAGCGCCTCGTAGTTTTCCGGAAAATGTTTAGACAGGAATATCTCCTCATATAAATTCCGGTTCATACTGTCCCAATGAAGAATAGTTACCCGATACTGCCACATCTGGAAGATGTTCAGGGCAATCATTGAAGTGACCAACATAATTGTAATTCCTGACAACACAATTTTTCTATCCTTGGTCAGGTGATGCACCAGTGCACACATTGGTACGGCCAGGATACCGTAACTATCAATCATGGTTCTTAGTCCATAACTGCCACCATACCACCAGCACCACCAGCTTAGAATAATGTAGTAATTGAGCGCCATGAAAATGGGTACAGCGTATTTCAGGTCGCGAACATTTCTCATGAAGAACATCCCCACAATGGAAAACACCATGAGTGGAGTGTAAACCAGCCATCCTTTTCGGAAACCGAACAGGCCTTCATACAGTTTCGGATTTAGGAAAAAGAACCCTTCATCTGTGTAGGAATAGTATACCCAGGAGCCAAGACAAAGCTTCCAATACAATAGTAAGGGTACTGCACACAGGAAGGTACTGAAGATCATAATGCCAACATGCTTCCAGTTCGTAAGTACCTGCTTTATCTTATCGCGAACGGACGCCTGATCATATACATTATAAAGCAGGGGTACCAGCGCAACAACAAGGTTGGTTGGTCGAATAACACCTGCCATTCCAATACCCAGGCCAATAAGAATGGCAGCTTTCATGGTAGGATGATCGTGCCATCTAATCGTGTAATAAAGTACCATGGTGAATAGAAAGAAATTGTAAGCATGGGTCATCGGGCTTTCTACCGTGGTGTAGTAGAACAGGTTGGTACCAATACCAAGGCCAACAAGGGTTATGCAAACGGCCAATTCATTGAAGTACCGCAGTAGGATCTTTCGGACCAGGACCAGCCCCAGGGCAGCATAGAAAATGCTACTAAGACAGAGCATCAACTGATAGGGGAATGTGTAACCGGTAGGGGCAAATTCAGCACTACTGGATAAACTTGCCCAGGCATGCCCAACCAGGAAGAAAGGCAGGTACATCATCGAACAACCCAAACTCATCTTCTGGAATCGCTTACCGTCCTCTGCTGTTAGATACCAGATTCTGTACTTCGTATTTTCATCAAGTGAGTCTGTAAATTTGAAAGTCAGGTCACCGTAGATCAAGGCGGCAGGTAAATAAGAGTAATAAGAGATCACGTCATTATTGATCACACCGTAGTCTCCCCTCCAAGGCTGAGTCTTTAACAAGTTCCCCAACCACAGTAAAACAACTATCCAGATGATGATCTTCGATGCGCGCGCTTTCACGGTCCTGAAATTACGGGAATCTCCTGGTAAGAAACGGAATTAATTGTTAGTCGTTTCATCTCCACCTCACCGGAGCCAACCAGTCGCATACGAACGCGAATGGTACATGGTGTGCGTGGGGTGCTGAACCTGTAGGTCCCGTTGAATGAAACTTCTTTATCAAGTGGCATACCCCGTAGGTAACGTGTCTTACCCTTTTCGTCCAGCATTTCTACAATGAATTGAACTGTACCTTGTACATCTTCGATCACATTGGCTGCACCAGATAATTCGATTTGGTGAGGTGAGTTTGCAGGGTCATGCTCCCACGTATAAATCTGTGAGTCAGTAGAATCTTCTGATAGGTGTACCAATGCATTCGAAGGATATGTATGGATCGTCTCCAATTGTTCGGCCACCGTAAAAGAACGAGGTTTCTTCTCGAACAGCCACACATCATTGTCAGCACCCCAAAGGTTGTCAGTATACTCTACAGTATGGATACGGGCCAGCGGTGTAAACGCTGGATTATCGAGTAATTTGCTCAGAGGCATCGATCCAGCTGAAGGACCAAACCTGTTGTCCCAGATCACAATGGCTCCGGATTCCACAGTTAGCTCGGGCCTCTCTTTATCGGCAATTTGTTCAGTGGCCTGAGTTTCATCAAAGGGATCTTTCCCAAGAATGTGACAACCGATAGGGTGATAGTAGTGTAATTTTCGACTTTGTAATCCCAGGTGCTCAACATGCTGACACATTGCCACAACGGGCTCCTCCAGTGCGCTGTAGGCTACCGGAAAATGGTATTGTTTGAAAGGTTTAAACAGCAGCACACCTGATACACCTATGAATATGGCGTAGCGCAACCATTTGAAATTCACCATGTTTACCAGCATATTGAAACCCCTCAAAGCTGGAATGGCGGTTAATGGCAGTACGGTTCCTAATACCCTATGAAAGCCTAAAGTGCCTGCGAGGCCTTGCCACCATAGATAGCTGTTAAGCACAAAGAAGAGGCCGAAAGGAACAAGGAATAGGAGAATTTCCTGCATCAATCCATCTTCCTTTTGTTTGCGCATGAGTCTATACGCCAGATCAAAAACACCTAGCAAGCAAAGTAAGATGAGAGCCCGCCCCAGATACGCAGGTGCACCAATCAGATAATGATACCAGGTGCCGTGACCATATTCTTCGGTTACAACATTGTATGGAATTTCCTTCCATAACCAGAGTATGTGATGGCCACCCAACCAGCCCACTACTGAGTATATAACCAGGGTAGTGGCTAACAATGGAACATATTTCCACTGTTTCTTAAACAGCAGATAGATACCCATGTAGGCCAACAGGAGCATGCCTTCATTCCGAATTAAAGGAACCAGAGAAAGGATTAAAACTGCCCACAGCCACCGCTCTTTGAGTGTGAAATACAAACCCAACGCCAGCAACATGGCATACAACTGCTCAGTCATAACAGAGTACGCAGACATGAAACTGATGGGAATAAGGATCACGAAAGGAATGGCCATGAAAGCATTCTGCTTGATAATCACCTTAGCGCTCTGCCAGATCGCCCAGGCGGTTATGAGGCAGGTAAGAATATTGAGCCCCATTGCACCTTTCATGCCGAGCAAAGCCGGAACGGACATGAACAGGGTAAATACAGGCTTACCCCAATGGTCAAGAAAGAGTTCGGGGTGAGACCATGCAAACCGCGCAATTCTGTAGTGCACGTAACTGTCGGCACCTCCATTGCTTCCCGTTGATAGAAACAACAGTGCGAACATGCCCAAGCCCAGGAATCCAAGAAGGGCATGACCCAATTGTCTTTCGCTAATAGACATTAGTCTTTGTAGACCTTTCTAGAGAATATGTTGTATTTCAAGATGCAGTAGATGGCGCGAAAACCATCCTTCCAGCCAATCTTCTTTCCTTCTTCGTAAGTTCTTCCGTAGTAGGATATCCCAACTTCATATATCCGAACTCCCTTCACTCTGGACAGTTTTGCCGTAAGCTCAGGCTCGAAGCCAAAACGCTTCTCTTTCAACTTTAACCGCTTCGCGATGGAGAGATCGACAAGTTTGTAACATGTTTCCATATCCGTTAGGTTAAGATTGGTGAACATGTTCGATAGTCGCGTCAGGAAACGGTTTCCAATGGAATGCCAGAAGAACAGTATCCTGTGTGGATTTCCCCCCATGAATCGGGAACCATACACAACATCTGCTACACCACGTACCACCGGAGTCAGCAATACATTGAACTCCTCAGGATCGTACTCAAGGTCAGCATCCTGAACGATCATATAATCTCCCGAAGCCTTCATGATAGCCGTGTGGATTGCAGCACCCTTGCCTGCATTTTTCTCGTGTCTTTCAAGCTTAATATCAAGTTCAGGATGAGACTTCATGAACTTCTCGGTCTCCGTGTACGTGTTGTCACTAGAGCAGTCATCAACCACAACAATCTCCTTGGAGATACCACCTAACAGGTCCACAGACGAAACCGCTTCAAGAATGTCCTTGATGGTGCGTTCCTCGTTATAGGCTGGAATCAATATAGAAAGCTTTGAAATCGACAAATCAGTTCATTCGTGCGTTGGGTACGGGCAAAATACCAAAAGATATGCGATTGCCTGCCTATTGTGCGGGAGCAGGCTCAGGTTCAGACAACGGTAAAACCGTTTGAATAGTGTATGTGGTGTCAGTAACATGATGGATGTAAACGCCTTCTTGTATACCAAAAACGGTGAACCAATTTGCAGCATCATTACCATCGTTCATTGATATGATATTGCGTTTTGCAAGGAAGGATGTTTGCGGATTGGCTCGCCATGGACCAACAGCAATGCCTTGTTGAGGTTTTGTGTGAGCGTTAATGAATTGCGCCAATGGTCGGCAATCATCGGTAGTCAATACAGCCCTATTGATTTCCTCAAACTGTCCAAAGCCCATGGATGCATAGAATCCTGTGGTCAAGAGAAGAAGGGTTAACCCTATCCATCGAACCACCGGTTTTTTAAGTAACGTGTCAAGCGAGTGAAGCACAACCACTCCACTTAATGCCACACCCACGGCAAGTAAAGTAGTACCTTTTAATGTTGAGAAATCATGGGAGGTAGTAAAGTTGAAGAACACTACATGATGTACAGCAATGGGGAGCACTACCAATAGGGCAACATAGATCAACCATCGGTTGACCTTGAAATTGCGGGCGGCAATCCACAGGATCGTAGACAATCCTGCCACCCATCCGAATAGTTTAAGCAATGGCTCGTGCCCGTAATTATAGACTTCGTTGAAACGCTTCCATCCCAATCCGGTGGACACCTTGAACTGCTCCTCAGTTTCTCCCATACCAGACCGTACCGCATATTTATCTGAAAGGGTTTTGAAGAGCGCCCCGAAATCATCAATGCCAGAATATTGATAGAAGAACATACCAAGCGCCAGGATTATGGCTCCAGTACATGCCAGATATACGTAAACGCCTTGTCTGTTGGACTGATGAATCAGTACGATCAATGAAATGATTCCGCCAGCAAACAACCCCAGCCATTCCGTATAGGTTGCCAAAAACACCAGGAGCACAAGAATGCCCGCGTAGATCAATCTCGAGGATTTCAGGTACCTGATCATGAAGTAAATCCCAGCGATCCACAGCAGCTGTACCAGCATATCTGCGAAGTAAACGTTAGCGTGAAACCAGAGGCTAACGGGCGTGAACAGGTAAACGATAGTTCCCAGGTGAGCTACCCATACAATCTCGGTTCGCCAATCTCTGTTAAATACTTCGTACACGATGAGCAGGATGAAAATGCAGCAACCTAAACTGATCATAAGATTGAACCACGTAATGAAGTTACCGCTGGGTGAAGACCCTGTGGCCTTCATTACAGCATACGGTGCAATGAAACAGAACGGAGGGTACGAAACGTAGTAATGCCGCCCTGTACTGTCGGGCATTCCACCGAGCTGGTTGTTGTAAAGGTCACCTGGATTGTTGTACGTGTATACAGGTGTGTAATTGAATTTGCAAGCGCCTTCTTCATTCCAGATATCAAGCGTAAGGAGCACATGACCAGATAACCAGGTATGATGATGATTGGTAAGCGGCCGGTTGATGTAGTCCCACCTCAATACAACACTCATCGTGAAGATGACACAAACAACTCCCAGATTAAGTAAAGGATGAAGAAGGCGCTTGCGCTTCATTCCGTACTATCCAATGTTCATTTCAGGGATATCTCCTTCCACGATCAATCTTCCGGCAGTAGCATTCCTGATCTCTTCAACCGACACGCCTGGTGCACGCTCAATGAGTTTGAATCCCTCCGGAGTAATATCTAATGCAGCGAGGTTCGTTACTACCTTCTTTACGCAACCCACTCCAGTTATGGGGAGTGTACATTCCGAGAGTAGTTTCGATTCCCCTTTCTTGTTGGTGTGCATCATGGCAACAATGATGTTCTCTGCAGATGCAACCAGATCCATTGCACCTCCCATGCCTTTTACCATTCGACCCGGAATCTTCCAATTGGCAATGTCACCGTTGTCGGCCACTTCCATTGCTCCGAGTACCGTAAGCTGAACATGCTGTCCACGAATCATTGCAAAACTGGTTGCAGAATCGAACAAGCAAGCCCCGGGTAACAATGTTACCGTTTGCTTGCCGGCATTGATCATATCCGCATCCTCTTCTCCTTCATACGGAAAAGGGCCCATTCCCAAAATGCCATTCTCGGATTGGAATTCAACGTTAATGCCCTGAGGAATATAGTTGGCCACCAGCGTTGGAATACCAATACCAAGGTTAACATACCAACCATCTCTTAGCTCTTGCGCAATTCGTTGTGCTATACCATTCTTGTCTAATGCCATGCCTTAAGATTTTGGTCTGGTGGTACGTTGTTCAATTCGTTTCTCATATCCTGTACCCTGGAAAATGCGTTGCACAAATATGCCAGGTGTGTGGATGTAATTTGGATCAAGTTCACCGGGTTCAACCAATTCCTCCACTTCGGCAATAGTGATCTTGCCAGCCATGGCCATCATCGGGTTGAAGTTTCTGGCCGTACCCTTGAATACCAAATTACCAAAGGGGTCTCCCTTCCAGGCTTTTACAATAGCATAATCAGCGGTTAATGCAGTCTCAAGGATATGAGGCTTACCATTGTATTCGCGGACTTCCTTCCCTTCTGCCACTTCTGTGCCGTAACCTGCGGGCGTGAAGAAGGCAGGAATTCCTGCGCCACCCGCTCTGCATCTTTCTGCCAAAGAACCTTGAGGAATCAGGTCCACTTCCAACTCTCCACTCAGCATCTGGCGTTCGAACTCATCATTTTCACCAACGTATGATGATATCATTTTCTTGATCTGCTTTTTCTGTAAGAGCAGACCAAGACCGAAGTCATCAACACCTGCATTATTGGAGATACAAGTCAGATCATTTACTCCCAATTCCACCAAATGACTGATGGAGTTTTCAGGAATTCCGCAGAGACCAAATCCGCCAAGCATTAAAGTCATTCCACTTTCAATACCCTGACATGCCTCCTCTGCATTGGCAACAACTTTGTTCATTGCAACTGATTATGAGTTAGCACCTGAAAGTACTACTATTATTGGATTCCATCAAAGAAGTCAACTGGCGTATCGTTGCCCTCAGCATACTTCTTACAGTCCAGTTCAATGGTCAGCGTTTGTTCGGGTTTCTCAAAATCACCCTTGCTATAGTCCAGTTTCGAATTTCCATGCACTTTCTGCATGTAATAACCCCAGATTGGAAGGGCCATATTGGCGCCCTGACCGTAATGTGTTCTTCTAAATCTAACACTTCGGTCTTCGGCTCCAACCCACACCCCAGTCACAAGGTCTGGAGTAATACCCATAAACCATCCATCGGAGTTATTCTGTGTGGTACCCGTTTTACCCGCAATTGGATACCTATGGCCCACGTATGGCCTACTCTCCGTTACGCGTCCGCGCAATCTCATGCCTGTTCCTGTTGTCTTTCCAGCATCTCTGTTGTAAACACCATTTACCACACCTTTCATAAGGTCGAGCATGCAATAAGCAGTTTCCTCGCTCATAGCTTCATGGCTTTCCGGAATGATATCCACGATCACATTTCCATTCTTGTCCTCAATGCGCGTGATGTAGGTAGGCTCAATATAGATGCCCTTATTCGCGAATACGGAGTTCGCCCCCACCATTTCATAAACGCTGAGATCCGCTACGCCCAGGCACAGTGATGGCACTGGATCCAAATGACTCTTGATTCCCATCAGTCTGGCCTGATCTACCACCGGTTGAGGTCCATATTGTTGCATGACCCATGCTGTAATAGTATTTACAGAGTTGGCAAGGCCCCATTTTAATGAAGCCAGCCCCCCATACTTTCCATCTGAATTCTTCGGGGTCCAGTCCTTCTGAAGATTGTATGTTCCCTTCTTGAAGGTTACCGGCTGGTTAGGAACTTCCTTACAAGGTGACAGTCCATTCTGAATGGCCAGAGCATAAACAAAAGGTTTGAAGGTAGAACCAACCTGTCTTTTGGAGAGGTAAACGTGGTCGTAAGCAAAGTTCTTAAAGTCAATTCCACCTACCCAGGCTTTGATATAACCCGTATGCGGGTCAATGGACATCATGCCGGCCTGAAGGAAACTCTTATAGTATTTAATGGAGTCCATTGGTGATAGCACGGTATCTATAACCCTGTTTTTTGTCCACCCGAATACCCTCATTTTTGTAGGTGTATTGAAGATGATATCAATAGAATCAGGGTCAGTGCGATGTTGAATATGACCGCAATCTTCTGCAGTACAGATGAACTGTTTCTTGGTCTTGCGAATCACTTTTCCTCTTCGCCCGCAGTTCCAGCATTGTTGGCCTGTATGTACACGGTACCTGTCAGTTTTCTTTTTGGCGTTCTCAAGGAGTTGCTCCACTACCTCTGTCTTTACTCTACCGTCAAAGGGAACATTGGTTTTCCAACGTCCAGATTTTCTACGGTTGAGGTCATTGAAGAGGTCTTCCTGAAGTTCTCCCCCGAGGTGTTCGGTTACCGCCAGCTCTGCATATTTCTGCATCCTGGAATCCAGGGTGGTATAAATCTTTAACCCGTCTTTGTAGATGTCGTAAGGAGATCCATCGTTCTTGGCGTATTTGTAATGGCCATCCTCATCTTTCTCTGCAAACATCTCCTTCAACTTTTTCCTGAGTTCTTCCCGGAAATATGGAGCCAGCCCTTCTTTGTGGTCAACGATCATGTAGTTAAGCCCCAGATCAAGTGCGCGCAACGAATCGTAAAGTTCTTCTGTGATGAGGAGACTTCGCTTCATCTGATACAATACAACTTCTCTTCTGTGCTTGGTGGTATCTGGTCTGCGAATAGGATTGAACAGTGATGGATTCTTGGCCATACCAATTAGCATAGCAGCCTCATGAATTTCAAGGTTATCGGGTTCCTTGTTAAAATAAACGTTGGATGCTGTTTTAACACCAACGGCATTGTTCAGGAAATCGAACTGGTTGAGGTACATGGCAAGAATCTCATTCTTGGTGTATCGCTTCTCCAGTTCCGCAGCGAGGATCCACTCCTGAATCTTCTGCATGATTCGCTTCACGATGTTCTGACTTCGCTTCTTGAATAGCATTTTTGCCAGCTGCTGAGTAATGGTACTTGCACCACCAGCTTTACCCAGTTTAACAACCGCACGCACCGTTCCCCGGAAATCTACTCCTGAGTGCTCGAAGAACCTTTCATCTTCAGTTGCCACCAACGCATTGATTAGATGAGGAGACAGCTTACTGAATTTGACATTTACCCTGTTCTGCTTGAAGTATGTTCCAATCACAACACCATCATCGGTAATAATCTCAGACGCGAGATTGCTTCTTGGATTTTCTAATTCTTCGAAGGAAGGAAGAGGTTCAAACCCCATCCAGCCGTTGCGTGCGCAAAAGAATGTACACACCCCCCCTACCAAAGGAAGGATCACCAGACATAGCCACAGCAGTCTGATCACACGTTTTTGTAACCTTGGTGTTCCCTCTTTAGCCATTGGATTCGCTTTTCTCTAAACGCAAACCAATATCAGTTATTTCCTCCAATACCTCATGGCGCATCGCCTGTTCGATCTGAACTTTGTATTTACCCGGTTGGGGGAACTTGATATTCTGGTGGTAAGGAATCTCGTGAAACCACAATCCTCCTGAGCTTTCACCCAACCATCTTCCGGTAGGATCGGCCAAAGTACATGGAATGGTGTCTCTCATGAAAACACTGTCAGGTCCGAACCAGTTGACAAAGAGATACAGATTGGCATATTGATAGTCTCCGGTATTGCGAACATGCACCAGAACATTGTACGATTGAGCTGGGTCATCGATCTCAAATTCGAAACTGGCGAGATCTTCTTGTTTCCAGCCTGCCTGGTCGATCTCAAGATTGTCTTCGAATACAATGTTGTTTGTACACCCCGAAAGCACAAACAATCCAACGCATAACCCAATCACTTTCCTCATTTCTTATCAGCGGACTTTTTATTTCTTCGCTTACCACCAGAACGGTGTTTTTTCTTGGGTTGTTGTTTGCCTTGTGCTTGCTTGCCCTGTTTCTGTTGACCCTGAGGTTTGCTTCCCTTCTTCGGTTTTCTCCGTTTCTTCTTTTTCTTCAAGGCTTTGTCAAAGCGTGTAAGATCATCCTGACCCACTACATTTTCAAAAGACGGGGCTTTGGCAACAACAGCAAAGTCACGGAGTTCAGCAGCTTTTTCACCCTTCGCATTAAGCTTAATGATCTCCTTAACACGGTCAAGCTCCAGCTCTATGAAGCGCTCAGGTGATTCCTCATAACTATACCACATGGTGCGCTTGAAGATGTCCATCTTCTGGAATTTCGCCTTGCCATTTTCGGTCACCAATTTTTTCTCGGTATTCGGGAATTCCTTGAGCGCATCAGCGTATTGATCCAACTCATAATTAAGGCAGCACTTCAGTTTGCCACATTGTCCGGCAAGTTTCAATGGATTCAAAGCAAGTTGTTGATACCTCGCGGCACTCGTTGAAACGGAACGGAAATCTGTCAACCATGTAGAGCAGCACAGCTCTCGGCCGCAAGAGCCAATACCTCCCAATCTACTTGCCTCCTGCCGCATGCCAATTTGCTTCATTTCGATCCGCACCTTAAACTGTTCGGCCATTACCTTGATCAGTTCGCGGAAATCTACACGCTCCTCTGCCGTGTAGTAGAAAATAGCCTTGGTCTTGTCGCCCTGGTATTCAACATCGCTGATCTTCATGCTTAGCTTCAGATCCAATGCCATTACGCGGGCACGGTGCATGGTGTCATCCTCAAGGTTGCGTGCCTCGTGCCATTTGTCAATATCAGATTGACTGGCAATTCTGTGAATCTTTTGAATATCTGGAGAACCACTAAGGATCTTGCGCTTGTTCATCTGAACTTTAACAAGCTCTCCGGTTAGGGTAACAACGCCAATATCGTGACCAGGTGAAGCTTCAACTGCTATCACATCGCCAATCTTGAGAGGCAGTTCTTTGTCGTTACGATAATATCCTTTTCTGCTATTTTTGAACCTGACCTCAACACAATCGAATGGTTCGTAACCAGTAGGTGTTTCCATCCCAGCGAGCCAGTCAAACACGTGCAGCTTATCGCATCCGTTGGTAGAACACAAGCCATTGTTCTTGCAACCTCTTGGCAGTCCTCCAGTACCACACGAACTTGAACAATTGCTACATCCCATGACCCACGAAGATAGGTTACAAATTTACGTTTTTAACTCGGAGAAGCCGGGCGATTTGAAACGACAGATCGGCCATCAGAATCTTGCCATTGGCATTTCGCTCCACATCAGAGGCAGCCTTGTTGAGTAAAGCGATAATGTCTACGCTATTGGAAGCATGAATAAAGGGCGCGAATTTCTGTAGAAAGGCATAATCCTTTTCGGTTAGATGCACCAAAGCATCATCACCATAATTGAGCATAAGACATTGCTGGACCAGTTTCAATGCGTAGTTCAGGAATTGTTTCTGAAACTCCCTTCCACGCTGGTGAAAAGTGTCTGCCCAATTCAACAACAGTGGAACCTTTGCTCCGTAGAGATTTCTCATCCAACTCTGAAAATCAGACATGAGATCAAGATCTTCATCTACTTCTGTGCATGCCTGCAAGGCATTGTACATATTGCCATTCCCAAGAATAGCAGCGTTGGTGCTGAGTTGCTCATCGTAACCAATGTGGCGAAGTGCATTTTGGATGGTTTCGAATGGAAGCGGTGGTAGTGTGTGTAATTGCGTCCTTGATCTTATGGTTTCCATTACTTCACTCACGGATTCTGTTACAAGAATGAAGTAGGTTCCGGGAACTGGTTCCTCTAGGGTTTTCAGCAATCTGTTCGCTGCCGTTGCGTTCATTTTTTCCGGGAGCCAAACCACAAAGACTTTCCTGCTGGACTCAAAATTTTTAAGTGCGTTCACCTTCAGGATGTAATCACTTTCAGCCTTGTTGATGATCGCCTGTTTGTTCTCAATATCGATCTTCTTCACCCAGTCGGCAAAGCTGAAGTATGGAGATGCAAGGAGCTGTTCTCTCCACTCCTCCAAATAGGTTGCACTTGTGGCAGGTGTTGACCCTGATGCGTTACCTCCAACGGGATATGTAAAGTGAAGGTCAGGATGACTTAGCTTATCGGACTTAACGCATGCTTTACAGGTTCCGCACGCGTGGCTATCTATAGGAGATTCGCAAAGAAGGAATTGCGCCAATGCAATACCAAGTGGTAGCGATCCACATCCCTGCGCACCCGATAGCATAATGGCATGTGGTAAAGTTCCATTAGCTACTGCCGAGAACAGATCAGTCTTTACCTTTTCATGGCCTACAACTTTATCCAGGATCATGCTTGAACTTTCCATCGAGAATAACGCAAATTACAGATATGAAGCATGGGAAGAAAATATATTTTTGCCCACATAATTCACACCTCTGATGAATATCGCAGATTGCAATTTTAGTGGACAAAAGGTACTGATTAGAGTAGACTTCAACGTGCCACTCAATGATGATTTCAAAGTAACTGACCGAACGAGAATTAAGGCGGCAGTGCCCACCATTCTTAAAGTATTGGATGATGGTGGAACGCCAGTGCTGATGTCTCATCTTGGTAGACCAAAAGGAACGCACGATCCTAAGTACTCCCTCGCACACATCGTGTCAGCTGTTGAAGAGGAGATTGGAACCAGCGTGGTATTTGCGGATGAGTACGAGGTGGCACTACCTGATGTGCCGGAAGGACACGCGGTATTGTTGGAAAACCTAAGATTTAATCCGGGTGAGAAAGCTGGGGATGAAACTTTTGCAGAGCTTCTGGCTTCCTTAGGGGATTTCTATGTGAACGATGCATTCGGGACTGCGCATAGAGCCCATGCTTCTACGGCTACCATTGCAGGTCATTTTGAGGGCAGGCGTTGCTTTGGTTATTTGCTCGCCAAGGAATTAGAGAGCCTTGACAAGGTGATGAGCAGTCCGGAGCGACCTTATTTAGCCATTGTGGGTGGAGCTAAAGTGAGCTCAAAGATTGAAGTGATCAACAGTTTACTGGAAGTAGTGGATCATCTGATCGTTGGTGGTGGAATGACATTCACTTTCATCAAGGCGCTTGGTGGCTCAATCGGAACTTCATTGGTGGAAGATGACAAACTTGATGTGGCGAAAGAGATTTTGGCGAAAGCTGAAGAAAAGGGTGTGAAGATTCATTTGCCAGTGGATTCTGTTAATGCTGATGCGTTCAGCAATGATGCTGCGGTGAGTTCATCGGCTATTGATACCATACCCGATGGTTTGATGGGGTTGGATGTTGGTGAACAAACAATCGCAAATTTTGAAGCTGTAATTGCTGAATGCAAAACCATTCTTTGGAATGGTCCGGTTGGGGTATTTGAATTTGACAATTTTAGCAAGGGAACCGAGGCACTTGGAAGGGCAATCGCCAAAGTAACTTCTGATGGAGCATTCAGTCTGGTTGGCGGTGGCGACTCTGTTGCAGCCATCAACAAGTTCGGATTAAAGAATGACGTTTCTTACGTGTCTACCGGAGGCGGTGCAATGCTTGAGTATCTTGAAGGAAAGCCGTTGCCGGGAGTGGTAGCGATGAACGGCTAAAGTACCTGTTAATCAATTTGTTGATAACCCTGCGTACGATGGGGGAGAAACGACCGTTATTATTAATAGGTTTAGAATACCATGAGGTCGTTAATTATCCAAGTTCGAGACGCAGTCAGGCATGTGGAAGACCGTTTTAACAGAACCGCGGGATGGTTCTTCATCAACGGTCGCAAAAGCTTAAGTGACTACCAGGATCTTAGCTAAGTATTAAAGCTTGATGCAAACGTTGGTTGGCTCTGTGAAGAAGCGCAACGCTTCGAAGCCACCTTCTCTTCCTACGCCCGAAGCTTTCACTCCGCCAAAAGGAGTTCTAAGGTCGCGTAGCAGCCAGCAATTTACCCAAACGATACCTGCTTCCAGGTGTGCACCAAATCGGTGAGCACGCTTAAGGTCATTGGTCCAAACCGAAGAAGCAAGACCATACTTTGTAGAGTTTGCCAGAGCGAGTGCTTCATCTTCTGTGTCGAACGGCATGATGGTTACCACTGGGCCAAATATCTCTTCCTGGTTGGTGCGACATTGCATATCCAATCCTTCAATGATGGTTGGGGCAATGTAGTATCCTTTATCATGCGGAGCAGGAAGCACAACGCGTTCACCACCCGCTAAAACAGTCCCACCTTCTTCCTTAGCAAGCTCGATGTATGAAAGCACCTTATTCATGTGGTCTTCAGAAACAACAGCGCCCATTTTAGAATCGGGATCATCTGGTGCGCCTACTTTCCAGTTCTTGGTACGGGCAACGAATTCATCCCGGAACTTCTCATAAATGGATCGTTCAACCAATATGCGTGAGCCACAAAGACAAATTTGACCCTGGTTGGCAAATGAGGAGCGCATGGTAGTATCCATCATCTTGTCAAAATCGCAATCGGCAAAAATGATGTTGGGATTTTTTCCACCTAGTTCCAGTGACAATTTCTTGAACATGGGGGCCGCCACTTTTGAGATGGCTTCACCAGTTGCGGTGCCTCCTGTAAATGAAATGATCGGAATTTCCGGATGCGTAGTTATTGCGCTTCCTACTTTGGGCCCGAGACCATGAACGATGTTCAACACGCCCGCTGGTAAACCAACTTCTATGCAGATCTCAGAAAGCAGGTATGCGGTAACCGGTGTAATCTCACTTGGTTTTGCAACTACCGTATTTCCTGTGGCCAGTGCGGGAGCAATTTTCCATGTGAAAAGGTATAGGGGTAAATTCCATGGACTGATACATCCGGCAACGCCAATTGATTTTCTTAGGGTGTAGTTAAGTGCTCGTCCAGACATGCTGTGCAATTCCCATTCATCATGAAGGATCGCGGTAGCATAGAACTTAAAATTGGATGAGGCGCGGGGTATATCTACTTGTGTTGCCAGCCAAACCGGCTTGCCATTGTCCATCGATTCGGCTTTGGCGAGCTCATCTAAACGCTCCTCAATTCTATTGGCAATAGCCATCATAAAATCGCTGCGCTTCTGATCAGTCATGCGACTCCATTCAGGATAGGCTTGTTTCGCAGCTTCCACAGCTTGCTGAACATCCTGCTCATCTGAATCAGGGATGGTGCCGTATACCTCCCCTGTTGATGGATTCACATTGTCCAGATAATTTTCGCTGGCCGGAGCCACCAATGCTCCGTTGATGTAGTTCTTCAATTCAACCATGACAGGCTAATATAAAAAGAAAAGGTGCCCCAGTGGGGCACCAAACCTAATCGCACAATAATGTTGGAAGACAAAAAAAGGAAGGTAATTCAGAATGATTGCTATGCTCTATCTTCCACGTTCCAAATGTATATTTATAATGCAGGTGCTCTTGTTAATGCCCAGTTAACAAACGTTAAAAACTGTTAAAGCAGAAATAGCGCATCATTCAATGAGATGGTAAAGCGTTATTTTGACAACCGTGAAGCCAACGATACTTAAAGTCCTAGTAGGTTTTATCTCATTCAGTCTTTTGGGATTGCTCAGTGTTCAGATTTACTGGATACGTGAGGCTGTGCATGTAAAAAAAGACGAGTTTGATCAGAAGGTGAAACTGGCATTGAGCAATGTGGCCAGCAAGCTGGAAAGAATTGAACAGCTGGAACAGATCAAAGAATTGCACGAGAACAGAAATGTCTCAATTGCTGAAAGTGGTATTGACGAGACACCGAAGGTTGACGAGTTCGAGATCAAAGGCATCAAAAAGGTAAAGATCGATAGTGCCTCTCAGGCCAAGCTGGTTAAGAAGACAGACTTCGTAGAGGATGTCATCAATGAGATTTACGATCCTGAATCTGTTCCGGAGATGACAGAACGGGTGGAGCCTCACATACTTGATTCAGTGCTTAGGAATGAACTGATCATGGCGGGAATCGGGGCCAAATTTGAATACGGTGTGCTCGACAATGTTGGCTACAACATTTTTGCCGACCCAACCTATGAATCGGAACTGGACAAAGCACAATACCGTCAGCGCATGTATCCCAATGACCTGATTGGAGATCCGTACTACCTTACTATTTACTTCCCTCACCGAAGAGGCTACATTCTGGGGTCCATGTGGGTTATTCTCGCAGTGTCCGCTGCATTCCTCATTATGGTTGGTGGCTCCTTTGTTTATGCGATCAAAACGATTTTTAGGCAGAAGAAACTCTCGGATGTAAAGAATGATTTCATCAGCAACATGACTCATGAATTGAAGACACCCATATCAACCATTGGACTTGCTTGCGAGGCGATGACGGATACAGCCATCACAGATGAATCAAGAAAGAAGGTATACCTGGGTATGATCGCTCAAGAGAACAAACGTTTGGGTTTGCTAGTAGAGAACGTACTGAAAAGTGCGGTTTGGGATTCGGGTGAATTCAAGTTGAAGTATGAAACTTTTGACCTGCACGAGGTGATGCAGCAGATCGCAAGAAGCGTAGAGATCCAGGTGCAGCAGAGGAATGGGCGTATCCTTACCAACCTAACAGCTGAGGATTCCATTATCCTTGCAGACAAGGTGCACATTACCAACCTTATTTATAACCTGCTTGACAACGCGAACAAGTACTCACCCGATCAGCCGGAGATTATAGTGGAGACGTGGAACGAGGACGATGGCATCAAGATCAAGGTGCACGACAACGGTATTGGCATCAAACGCGAAAACGTTAAAAAGGTATTTGATAAGTTTTACCGGGTGCCTACTGGAAACGTGCATAACGTGAAAGGATTCGGGCTGGGATTGCACTATGTAAAGGCCATAGTGGAAAGGCATTCAGGCAACGTGAAGGTTGAAAGTGAGCTCGGGAAAGGAACCAAATTCGAAGTATATTTACCATTAAACAAAGTGTAATGCAAGACGTTAAGATTCTATTGGCAGAAGATGATCCCAACCTGGGAACATTGTTATCGGAATACCTTCATGCCAAAGGTTTTGTGACACAGCATGCAAAGAACGGAGATGAAGCATTAACCTTCTTTGCACAGAACGAATTCGATCTGTGCCTCCTGGATGTAATGATGCCTATAAAAGATGGCATAACACTGGCCAAGGAGATCAGAAAAGTCGATAAGGAAATACCGATCATATTCCTTACCGCCAAATCTATGAAGCAAGACGCCATTGAGGGGTTCAAAGCAGGAGCTGATGATTACATCACCAAGCCATTCAGTATGGAAGAACTGCTGATGCGTGTTCAGGCAGTGTTGAGAAGAACTACGGGCATTCGATCTGAAAAGGAAGAAAAATCCTCATTTAATATTGGGAAGTTCAGTTTCGATTCACAATCACAGGTGCTTTCAATGGATGGCGAGGAGCAGAAGCTTACATCCAAGGAGAACGAGTTACTCAAACTATTGTGTCTTGCGGATAGCGATGTCTTAGACCGGAGTTATGCCCTGAAGGCCATCTGGGATGATGACAATTACTTTAATTCAAGAAGTATGGATGTTTACATTGCGAAACTCAGGAAGTATCTCAAGAAAGATAGTTCGATAGAGATAGTGAATGTTCATGGTAAAGGCTTTAAATTGCTGACGAAAGATTCATAACCTAACAACATGGTATCTAGCAAGATTGAAAAGGCACTCAACAAGCAAATAGCTTTGGAAGCGCAATCATCGCAGTTTTACCTGGCGATGGCTTCGTGGGCCGAGAATGAAGGATTAAACGGAACAGCAGAGTTTCTTTATAAGCATTCGGATGAGGAAAGAATGCACATGCTCAAACTCGTTCGTTTTGTGAATGAAAGAGGTGGCAAGGCTGTGATTCCTGCATTGGATAAACCTCCCGTGAAGTTCAGTTCATTGAAGGCAATCTTTCAGAGCCTGCTGGATCATGAAATGACCGTGAGTGCTGAGATCAATAGTGTAGTAGATGTCTGTTTGAAAGAGAAGGATTACACCACCCATAACTTCATGCAATGGTATGTTGCAGAACAGATGGAGGAAGAGGCTTTAGCCCGCACTATAATGGACAAGCTTAACATGATTGGGAACGATAAGGGGGGCTTGTACTTGTTCGATCGTGACATTGAAACTTTGGTGGTTACCAGCACCGCTGAAGGTTAAAGATCACTTCATTTCAATAGTTTTTACACACCTGTTGTGAACAACTATTTGGCTTTGGCACGGTTATAGCCGAGGTTTTATGGTGTTAATTCTTAAATTTAGAACTCTGATTTTGGGAGGTTTAGGAAGTTCTATGCGTTATCTACTGCTATTCATATTGTTTGTGGCACTAAGTTCTAGTGGCTTTGCGCAATTTGGATTTCTAGGAGGTAAAGGTCCCCGTCACTCACGTACAGCTTCTAACAAGGCAGCGCAAAGGGTTGTGGTTGAGCACCGCGATGCTTTCATGCGAAAGTCTAAGAAAGGGCCTAATGTTAAGGCCACCTCTAAAAGAAGAAAATCTCCATTTTCAAGTCAGAGAAAGAAGAACTCTTTCTACTATGGCAAAAAGACCAAGAGCAAGAAAGGGGGCGCTTTCCAGGCTAGAAAGTCAAATTATAAGGCTATTAAGAAGTCGTCTGGAGATGCTTTCACGCGTAATCCAAAGAAGTCATCTGGCCGAGGTGGCGGACGTGCAGGGGGCAAGCGCGGAAAGAGGCGTTAGGCGGGTATTTCATCCGGAAAACAGCTAAAATGATTATTTTGCAAAGCTGACAGAAATGAAGTTCTGGCCTCATTTTTGTTTACCTTATCCAAAGTGCTACGTATATATAAATATGGAGTAATTCTCGCAGGGCTTGCGCTGTTGTGTTCTTTCCAGAATATCAACACTGCAAACACCAATGCGAGGGTTAAATCGGTCTTCATGTACAACTTCTCGAGGTACATTGAATGGCCCAGTAGCTATAAGAAAGGAGAATTCGTGATCGGGGTCGTTGGCGAGTCTCCGCTCTACAAGGAATTGGTGAACATGGCGAGAACGAAGAAGACAGGGAATCAAAGCTTCTCAATCAAGAAGTACGCTTCGGTTGAACAGATCGGTAAGTGCCACATTGTATTCGTACCCTACAAGAAATCTTCACTAGTAAGCTCTGTAGCCAAGAAAGTTAAAGGCTCCAGCGCGCTTGTTATTGCAGAGAAGGCAGGGTTGTCGGCAAAGGGTGCCGGAATCAACTTTGTGGTTAAAGACAACAGGACAAAATTTGAAATGAATAAAAAAGCACTGGAAAAGCGAGGGCTCAAGATTAGTTATAAGCTTGAAACTCTGGCGATTTTGGTCAATTAGTACACTAATTTGTAAATTTATCGGTTCGTGAAACGAATAGCACATATACTGATCTTCATTTGCTTGTCTGCCGCAGCATTCGGGCAAAATAAGATCGATGTTGCGTTCGGGCTGTTGGAGGATGGTCAGACGGCAAAAGCCAAGGCCATTATGGATGATGCGGTTAAGGAAGACCCTTACAAGCAAAGCGCAGAAGCGTGGTTCTGGAGAGGTTACATTACCAAGGAACTATACAAAGAAACAGAGAAAGGCAAGCTTAACTCAGACTTGAGAGAGCAAGCACTAACCTGTTTCGATGAGGCTGAGCAACTTGACCTTAAGAAGGAATTTGCAGCGAAAATCGTCAAGCAGGTCAACTACCTGGCCAATACATTCTACACGGATGTGGTAAACAATGTTCCAAATGTTGCAACCGCAACAGATAAGAGCATCACCAGGGTTGATGAATTGTTTGCGCGGTACGTGAAACTCAAAAAGAAGGTTGGGAAGAACGCAGAAACGAAAGATAAGGTTGTGAAGTTCGAAAGAACGATCGGCTATATCTACATGCAGAAATATGAGAAGTCGGAGTACAAAGACATGAAGGCATTTGCCAATGCAGAGAGAAGATTTAAGAATGCGATGCAACGCGATAGCCTGGATGTTCTTGCTGTGTTCCATATGGGAATTCTTCATTACAATACGGGTGCAGATATTCTAAACAAACTGGATTACGACCTTCCAATCGACAGCTTGCAGGATAAGATCGATGAGGGTGTAACGAAGTTCCTATTGGCACTTCCGTATCTGCACAAAGCGCACGCACTGGATAAGAATCGAAGGGAAGTTCTAAAAGGCCTTGCTCAAATTTACAATGGCTTGGGTGACCTTGAAAAGGAGGAGTACTACATTAAGAAGCTTGAGGCACTACCAGGTAGCGATTGATAGATTGCTACTTCCGGGATGAGTTTAAGATTTACAATAGGAAGGAAGCTTGGCCTGGGATTTGGTTCCCTGATCGTATTCATTGTTGTCGTATTTATCCTTACGTACAACACCTTTACCACTTCCAAGAAACAAACAGACGACATCGCTAACATCTACCGACCATCGGTAGCCAGGTTAGGAGAACTCCGATATGAAATCGTTCGCTCCAGGCTGTTGACCATGACCTGGATCAACATCCCACAGGAAGAAGCGAAAGACAAACAAAAACTCAATAGTCTTCACTACCGGGAGTATCCTCATCTAAAAACCAAGCTGTTGGATCTTTCCGCACAATGGACCGATGAAGAGGATCAGCAGACCATTAAAAAAACGTTCCTGCACATAGACAAACTGTTTGCTATGCAGGAAGACGTGAAAGACGTACTTGCTGATTTTGAAGATTACAAGGACCCGAGTAACCTGTGGATGACTGGAGCACGTCTGGAAGAAGACGGAGACATTTACGAGAAGTACCAGGAGATCATGCTTTCGCTAAACGACTTGATCAATAGGCAGCAGCATGAAACAGATCAGCGAACAGAGAAGATGTTCGAGAGTTTCGATTTCCTTAAAATGCTGATCACCATCTTCATGATCGCACTACCAATTGCAGGTCTGTTGGTAGCCTTCTTTACAACCAGATCAATTGTGAGACCTGTTGGCAAGCTGAAGGGGGTACTATTCGATCTGAGCAAGGGTGTATATCCGGAAGAAACCGTACGTGCGCGTAACGATGAGATCGGTGAAATGACCAATGCGCTTAACCGACTGGTTGCTGCACTGAAGAGAACAAAAGATTTTGCGAACGAGGTAGGTGCCGGTAATTTCGAAACGGATTACGAACCCCTTGGTGAGCAAGATTCGCTGGGTAAGGCATTGCTTAAAATGAGGGATGACCTCGCTGAGAATGAAAGGGAACTGGAGAGAAAGGTTGAAGAACGAACTGCTGAGGTGGTACGTCAGAAAGAAGAGATTGAGATACAGAACCAGCGTATCAGTGAACTTTACAATCAGGTAACAGATAGTATCAAATACGCGAAGCGGATTCAGGAGGCTATCCTGCCACCTGATGAATTGGTGAAACGCATGTTTCCGGAATCGTTTATCCTTTACAAGCCTAAAGACATTGTTTCCGGAGACTTTTACTGGATTGGCAAAAAGAATGGCAAGTCGTATTTCGCAGCAGTTGATTGTACGGGTCATGGTGTACCAGGCGCACTGATGTCTATTGTTGGTTCTAATGGATTGAACCAGGCGCTGAGTGCTGCTTCATCTGATAATCCGGCACATGTACTTGATGAGCTGAACAAGACCGTTACCGAAACACTTCATAAGCGTGATGAATCTGCTGCACAGGATGGAATGGATATCGCCATTTGTGCACTGAGTGAAGACGGAAAGACATTGGAATACGCTGGAGCTTACAATCCACTTTACCTGCTTAGGGATGGTGAGATTCAGCAGATCAAGGCCGATAAACAAGCGATCGGTTCTTTCTCTGATAAGTCGGCACCCTATACCAACCACGAGATCAAACTGGAATCTGGCGATTACGTTTACCTTTTCTCTGACGGGTACGCGGATCAGTTTGGTGGACCACAGGGTAAGAAGTTCATGTACAAGCAATTCCGAAAGGAATTATCTGCGCTGCAAGGCATGAGCATGGACGAACAAAGAGACCTTCTGGATAACACAATCGAGAAGTGGAAGGGCCCTCTGGAGCAGGTGGATGATATCTTGATTATGGGGTTGAAAATTGCGTAACTTAGCCTCTATGAGGCACTTTCTCCCGGTTTTTCTTGCCTTTACTTTACTGGTTTCTTTACAATCTGTACAGGCGCAGTTCGTAGATAGTATTTGCGATCCGACTGCTGGCATTGTGAATATGCCTAAGCCCTCAAGTTGTGGCTCTGGTAACAGGATTACTATGCCCCCGCTGCCAGGAAGTACGCAAACCGCGACTGCCCAGATTCCAACTCCATTGTGCCAGTGTTCACCTGTAAAGGCAACCGGTTGGGGAGTGAAAGATGTGTGGTACAAAGTGTCTGTAAGCACAGATCAACTTGAGGTGAAGATTGATCCTTTCGGTGCGGCAAAAAGATTGGATACAGCACAGATTGCGTTGTTTGAAATTGAAGATGGATGCCGCACCCTGATTCCTAAGGGTTGTGCCAAAGGGGTGCTCTCTGGAACCGCAAGACGTGTGTTCGCGGTAGATCCGGGCCATACGTACGCAATACAAATCGCAAGCCACAGGCATGATACCGGGCAGTTTCGAATGACCTTGAGTGTGTGGGACTCATGTGCGGTAAGATGTGCAGACCATAGTGTAAGTGTAGATCCCCCACCAGTTAATGGGGTCTATCCTCCAGGAACAGAAGTATCGTTTTGCTACCTCATGGAGCAATGGGATTCCAGTGGAGGAAATTTCCCCCATGGATTTTACCCGGAGTTTGGTCCCGGGTGGGATACCTCAATCCTAGAGCTTACATTTCACACCCTTTCTGTTGATGGAAATGGTCTCTGGATGGAGGATAAAATTCCGATAACCGGTCCACCAGGCACGTTTGACAAAAGGGGATTGTTCTACGACAGGGCGCCTTTCTTGGATCTGGACCCATTTAACAATGGAGGAGACCACATGGGCCAGGGCTCATTCTTCGCCATTTGTTTCAAAGTAACCACTAGGGCCAACGACAATTGTGTGGACAAACAAGATCTCAGTGTAAAGATCACAACCCTGAATGATGCGGAAACAGGAAACAATCCTATCAATAGCTGCAGAGGTGAAAGACCCTGGGAGATGAGGCCAATTCTCAGGTGTTGTGATGGATTTGGTGTAGGTTTTGGAGAGGTGGAATCATGCGTTGATACTTGTGATGGTTATGTAGGAATCGACTTTTTCTCTGTCAGTGCACCATGCGGAAACAGAACCTGGAATTGGTATGCACCTACGGATACGCTCATCAGATCATTCAAAGGGAATGGGGTAATGCGGGATTCTGTAACAGGCCTGTGCTCCAACGGGGGAAATTATGTTCTCATACATAAGAATCAATGCAACGGATGTTATTACCAAAGGGCCTTCAAGATGGTGACGGATACCGGATTATTCTCGGTATTTCAGGCGGATACTGCATGTTCTGGAACCTGCGGTATGTTGGCTGGGTTCAATGGTAATGATAGCATCTATACTTCATGGGCGTGGTACGACTGTCTGGATACCACAGGCACGGTACTAAGCACCAACAAAAAGACGGGATTGTGCGAAGGAGTCTATAAACTGGTGGCAACAACAGCTAATGGGTGCTCGCACGAACAGAAATTGGTGATGCAAGGGGTACCATTTATTCCGGCATCATTTTTCTACGTCACCCCTCCAGCCTTCAATGCCTTCTGTGCAAACGATTCTGCTCAACTTCCTATTGGCTTTTTAGGCACATGGACATCCAATCCTCCCGGCTTCATTACGGATCCGTTGTGGGGTGAATTTACACCCCAGCCAGTACCTAACCCAACCCTCGTTCAGGTACATCATATAACTGGATTGAGCACGCAGTGCTTTGATACAGCAACGGTTGGAGTTCTTGTGCTACCAATTCCAAATGCGCCTACGGTTATAACCAATCCACTAGTTGGATGTGTGGGAGATACGGTTGTCGCGAAGGTAGCGCCCGGTGGTCCGGGCATCACCAATTGGTGGTCTTCGGTTCCTTTTGCTGATTCAACTTATGGTCCCCTTGATACAGCAACATTATGGGCACTGAATCCAACACAGGCATTCCAGACTTCATACTATGCATTTCATGCCATTACCGATCCTTCCACTGGAAAGCGATGCTTTAGTAATCCATCGGAATTCACGATATCTTTTGAAGAGGGAGATGCGGATGCGGGACCAGATATTACCATATGTCCCGGACACACAGCAACCTTGAATGGCACGAGCTCTGGTACATTGGATTGGCATCCTGGATACCTACTCAATTCTGATAGTACCATTGCAAATCCTACCGTGAATCTGGATTCAACTATGGCATTTGTATTAGAAGGATTAAGTGCCAATGGATGTTATGGTAGGGATTCCGTTTGGGTAATCATTGAAAACAACGATTCCTGCCTCACCTACACACTCTTTAGCGGCTTCACTCCGAATGGAGATGGAGATAATGACGTTTGGATCATTGAAGGCATAGAAGCCTTTCCTGAAAACACAGTGCATATTTTCAACAGATGGGGTACGGAACAATGGTATGCTGAGGGATACAATAACACCACAGCGGTTTGGGATGGTAAGACCTGGGATGGTGTAGACCTCCCATCTGGCACCTATTTTTACCTGGTTACCACATCTGGTGGGACCAGAAAAGGCTGGGTGGAATTGACGCGTTAATTCACCCGAAGAGGGCAAATTTTAGGACCCTTTTTCTGCCCACCAATTTTCACGTAAAAATTTCTTTCAAAAAGTGCCTGAAACTGGTAACCTCAAAGCGTTCGCCTGCGTAAAATCGGGGTCATAATTTGCGTAACTTAGCTTTTATGCGGTATACTCTCACCCTTATCTGCCTTGCAGCTGTGATGGCTGTTAGTGGTCAGCCGTTTTTCAAAAATCTTTGTGATAAGGGTATCACTGTGACTTCACTCAGTCCAACAAACGGAACGTGCGGTTACACTAATGGAGGTACTTCTTTCTTTTCCAGCAGTACCGGATAGGATACCGCTTCACCTCCCTTTTATAACTGTCATTGTGGTCCAGGAAGCAATTTTGCCAATGGTTCACCTGACACGTGGATGGTGTTCCAGGCCAATGCAGAGTGGGTGGAGTTTAAGGCCGCACCCTCAGGATCTTCAGGGGTTATTCAAAATATTCAGTTAGCCCTGTACGAACATCAGGGGAGTTGCTTTACCGTAAAGCCGATGGGCTGCTCAAAGGGTAATCAGTTTTTGACATCTAAATACAAGGTAATACCGGGGAATATTTATGCGATTGAAATTGCAGGCGGTAATCCTACAGATACTGGCGGGTTTAGGTTGGATGTGACATCGTTCGATAGTTGTTCATCCTGCGCCAAGATTACTTATTTGGAAGCATTTCCATCACCGGTATTGGGACAGTATATGGGTGGAGATACAGTTACGTTTCACATGATCGTTCAGGGATGGGATACATCCAGCGGAGTGCATATGCATGGAATCGCTCCAGAATTTGGTTTAGGATGGGATGCGGCTTCGTTCAGAATGACAGCGTATAAGCTATCGAATGACGGAATGGGAGCATGGGTTCCGGAAGTTAATCCTGTTAACCCATGGCCAGGCTACTATTATGAAAGGTACCCTTCAATTGACACAACGACAACTGATAACCTAGGCGATCACGAGGGTGGAGATCAAGCGCTTTGGTTCTTCTGCTTTAAGATCGCCACGCGGAGTGGAACTGGGCTAACGGGTACCAGTTGTCACGTGAACTTCAGTGTGTACAATGACCATGAATCGGGAAGTAATCCTAATCCTGGCTGTACCGAAGATAAATACACATTTTCTCCGGTGCTCAATTCCTGTAATGCTGGAGGTACCATTAATTCAATTGCTACAGAAGCGTCTTGCAAATTTTCCTGTGATGGAAGTGCTTCTGTTCAATTCTTCGGTTGTCCTTTTGGCAACGATTACGTTCATAAGTGGTTTAAGGGGGTTAATGACTCATTGCATTATTCCAGTTTAGGGTTTGTGAGTACAGATACTGGGCTTTGTGCTACTGGACAAGGACGGGAATACATCTTGATATCTGAGAACAAGTGTAATTCCTGTTTTTACATGAAGGCTTTCCAAATAGATGCTGGAGCCTCGGATTTATTGGTAACCCAATTGGACACTGGTTGTGTTGATTCGTGTGACATTGGTATGCAGGTTACTTGTGCTTCAGGACCTCCACCCTATACCATTACTTGGCAAGATGTCATAGACTCCGTAAACATCCACACCATTGCAAACCCGAGGGTTTGTCAGGGAGTCTATAATCTAACCGTTCAGGATGGTAACGGATGTATAAAGGAGAAACAAGGATTCGCATTTGCGGTTCCACGACTGCCCGCGTTTTTTACATATCCAGACAATGTTTTCTGCTCCACAGATGGGGTGGTTGCACCTGACTTTGGATTGATAGGAGGAATGTTCTCTATTCCTTTAGGGCACGTAATTGATTCGACCGGTGAATTCAATCCTCAGAGCCTTGCACCACCGTTTCCGCAACAACTTTACCTAACCAACATAGTGGCGTTTAGTTCCACGTGTTCCGATTTTCATATTGACAGTGTGACTATTCTTGGAGCGCCACCCTCGCCACAGGTCTTGAGTTACGACAGTCCAATATGTCTTGGAGATAAGTCTGTGGCCATTGCGGCACCTGACGGATTCCCAACTATTTGGTGGGCGGATTCGTTGAATACCGCTATAGCTCAAAATGTAGATACCGCTGTTTATCAACCCAGCCAAATCGGGCTTAATACCTATTACGTCACCAATGAATATGTAGATAGCGCAAACAACCATCCATGCCGAAGCTATCCTATAGCCATTAAGATCATAGTGAATCAGGGAGCCATTGAAGCTGGACCTGAAGTTCAAAGTTGTCCTGGAAGGCTGGCCGTTTTACAAGGTTCTGGTGGCCAACAATACCATTGGTGGCCAAACGCAGATTTGAATGATAGCACGATTGCTACTCCTGAGCTATTGGTTGGAACACAAACCCAGTGGTATTTCCTTGATGGAATTGATTCAATAGGATGTTATGGTTTTGACAGTGTGTTGGTAACAGTGGTCGATGGAGATGAGTGCAACGATATTGAGACATACTCCGGAATTACCCCCAATGGCGATGGCCAGAATGATCGATGGATTATCAATGGAATTGGTGGCTTTGTGGATAACAACGTGATCATTTTCAATCGTTGGGGTGGCAAAGTTTGGGAGGCTATTGGATACAATAACCGGGACGTGGCGTGGAAAGGTACATGGGAGAACACGGATGTGGTAGTGCCTGATGGTACGTATTTCTATGTGATTGATCTGAAGAATGGAAGCGCTCCGAATACAGGTTGGGTAGAGGTAACTAGATAAATCATGCAAGGGAAAGAGTTTACATATCGATTAGGTAGAAAGTTGAGGGCGATCACTGCCATTGGTTTGTTGTTTATCTCTGTTGGCGTATTCGCACAAGCACCGCCAAGTAAGATGAATTATCAGGCGGTTGCGAGAACCAGCGATGGCAGGTTACTTACCAATGAGGCCGTTGGGTTGCAGGTTGAAATCCTTCAGGGGTCAGCAACTGGAACTGCTGTTTTTACGGAGGCCCACAATGTCACCACAAATCAATATGGTCTTATCAATATTGAAATTGGCAGTGTTACAGGAGGCTTATCAGCCCTGAACTGGTCCGCTAACACTATGTACATCAGAGTTAGTATTGATGACAATGGCTCGTGGACGGAGTTGGGTACTACTCAACTTCTGGCCGTTCCATATGCATTCTATGCAGATCAGTCAGGTTCTGGTGCTACTGGTCCAACTGGAAATACCGGACCGCAAGGAGCAACTGGGGCCACCGGGAATACGGGTGCTGCTGGCCCAACGGGTCCTACCGGGGTAACAGGGCCCACCGGAGCAACAGGATTAACGGGTCCAGCAGGTGTTACGGGCTCAACTGGCGCAACTGGTCCTACTGGCCCGGCAGGTTTGAATGGAACAGTTGGTGGTATCGGACCCACGGGCCCTACCGGTTCCACCGGGCCTACAGGTCCAACTGGTCCACTTGTACCAGGTACAATCAATAGCACGCTAAGACATGATGGCTCTAACTGGGTGGCGGATTCATTTATGGTGAATACTGGAACATCGGTTGGAATTGGGATCCAAACTCCCGGTGCGAGGTTCCATGTGTATAGTCCTGTCACAGCGATTTCAAAGGTTGAAGGCGGAGTGGGTACTGCATTACAGCAGATAGATGCAGGTGGAGGAGCCGCGGCTGTTGAATTCCTTGATAACGGAGCCTACAAAGGAAAAGTGGAATTCCACTTGATAAGCAGTGAGCTACGACTCTATGAGAATGGATTTGCATCAATGACTGTGAAGAACGGCAACGTTGGGATCGGATATCCCGCCAGTTCCAATCTCTATAGATTGAGAATCGAAACACCCTCCGCAAATACGGGCTCAAGGTTTGGTATTTACAACCAAAACGATGGAGGAACCAATCTGAGTAAGTATGGGGTGTATAACTACTTTACAGACCGCGGTTCTTCAGCTAGATATGGTGTCTACAATAATTTTCAATCCAGTGGTACTATGAATGGTGATATCTACGGTTACTACTCATTCATTTCGCAGGGAGGCAACGGAACCAGATATGGCAACTTCTCTTTTATCCAGGGAGATGGTACAGGAGATGTTATTGGATATGAAATGGCATTAGATCATGATGGATCTGCCGATATCTACGGTGTTAGAATCAGTGATCTGGGCAGCACTACAAGCGGAAATACGTACGGTCTTCATATCACCGGAATGCAAAGAAATAGGATTGATGGTAATACTGGATTGGGCGTGGACCCGGCCGTCAACACTTTAGACATTAATGGAAAAGCTGTGATTGGACAGACATATGCAGGAACTGCTTCTGCCCCAGCAGATGGATTATTGGTAGAAGGATCTGTTGGTGTTGGAACAAGTGCACCTATTGAGAAGCTACATGTGTCCGGCAAGGTCAGGGCACAGGACTTTGTTTATGATGCACCCAAGCAATTTGAATACGGCATCGGTCCTCAAGACTTCAGCTTGTCGCGTGAACCTTTGCCTGCAGGAGGGGTATTCAATCGTGGATATGCGGGCGATGGGGGAGCAAGAATATCTGGCGTGCCATTGGGGAATACCAATCATCAGTTGATCGCTCCCATACATTTACCAGAAGGAGCAGAGATCCTGGCGTTTACCATTGACTACATTGACCAAACAGCAGGAGATATGACAATCAGCTTATTGCAGCGTGACAAGGTAGGCGGAAACAATGTTGTGAATGGCGGAACATTTACGACCAGTGGTAGCGTTGCTACCGTTAGATCACAGGCGATCTCATTGCTTACTTCACATCAAGTCAAGCATGCTGGGGGTTCGTACTATATGGAAATAAAGTCTGCCAACTGGCCTGATAGCACAAAACCGTTGGATGTGCTGAGTGTCATAAACATTACCATTCGATACCAAATGCTAACTACAGAATAGTGAAAAGAGTACTACTGCATATTGTCCTATTAGCTTTCTCTACCGCAGCCTTTGCACAAGCACCATCAAAGATGAATTACCAGGCGGTAGCACGAACTTCTGATGGTGGATTGATGGTTAACACGGATGTGAAACTTCGCGTTGAGGTGCTTTCTGGATCTGCTACCGGCACGGTAGTTTTTACTGAGGATCATTCAGTAACGACCAATCAATATGGCCTGATCAATGTGGAGATTGGTAGCATAACGGGAGGATTGAGTGCGTTGCCTTGGGGGTCTAACCCTATGTACCTCCAGGTGAGTATTGATGATAATGGAAGCTGGAGTCCGTTGGGGGTTACGCAATTGATTGCTGTTCCTTATGCATTCTATGCAGATCAATCGGGAGGAGGTTCGGCTGGACCGACTGGCCCAACAGGTGCCCAAGGTATTCAGGGGAACACAGGTCCAACCGGACCGACTGGAGCAACGTCAACAGTTCCTGGGCCAACAGGCCCTACGGGAGTGCCCGGTACCATTGGGACAACGGGTGCCACCGGAGCGACAGGCCCCACAGGCCCAAGCGGAGTAACCGGCCCTACTGGCCCGACAGGACCAATTGGTCCATCAGGATTAAATGGAACACCTGGTCTTCCTGGGGCAACAGGCGCAACAGGGCCAACGGGTGTTACAGGGCCCGCAGGACCGGTAGGACCAACGGGACCTTTAGTACCGGGCACAATTGGTCAGACATTGAGATACAGTGGTTTGGCGTGGATCGCCAATAGTAACATCCACAACACTGGGGTTAATGTTGGGATTGGGGGTATTGCCACCCCTGCTAACAAACTTCATGTCCATCAGCCAGGAGCTGGTGCAGTTTACATGCAAGTAACAAATGCCACAACTGGTAATGCGGTAAATCAGGGGTTGGTAGTTGGTCTAGATGCTGCCAATAATGCTGAGGTCATGCATCAGGATAACCGCCAACTGATCTTAGGAGCCAATGGTAATCCAGTTGTATACGTAGATCCAAGTGGTAATGTGGGTATTGGAACAGGAACACCGGGTGATTTACTTCACATTGAAAACGGACCGAATGCCAGTGCGCGTGTTGCAAGTACTGCGGGTAGTTCCAAGTTTTATCTCGATGGAGCAACGGGTAATCAAACGATTAATTTTTTAAATGGGGGTACCCAGACGGCAGAAATGGGTTGGTCCAATGGAGCAGCATACTGGTATTTAAATGATGGGGCAGCAACAACAATTACGTCACGGAATGGACTGGTAGGGATCAATAACACTACCCCAGCGCACACATTGCATGCAATAAGCAGCTCTGAGGATCGAACAGGATACTTCTTTAACAATAAGAATACAACCAATAACACATTTGGGATCTATGCCGGTGCTTTCGGTACAGGTGCCGGAGACAAAAGGGGCGGAAGTTTTGACGCAGTTGGTGGAACGGGTGTTAATTATGCTGTGAAGTCGGTTGCTCAAAATGGATCAACTAACTACGGCTTTCACACAGATGTTGGTGGTACAGGTACAGCTTATGGTGTGAACGCGGTGGTCAACAATACATCAGGCCCGGGCTATGGTGTGAGAAGCCAGATTACAGGTGGTGGTTCTTCTGCGTATGCAGTGTTTGGAGAAGTAACATCAACGCATGGAGGTTCTTCAACATCCTATGCAGGATATTTCAGGAACAGTTCTACATCCTCGGGTCTTGGTTATGGGTTGTACGTATTAGCAGGATCGTTTACCGGTGCGGCAAGGGGGATCAGTGTCAACACAACACAGAACGTTGGTAGTACGGGATCCTTCTACGGAATTAATAACTATAACCAGCCGGGCACCAGCTCCGGGGCTATATACGGCATATACAATTTCATGTCTGCTACCAATAATTGGAGCGGCAACAATGTTCGCGGATTGTATTCTTACGTTGGAACTCCAGGAACGTATCCAGGTGGTAATGTTTACGGTGGTTACTTCGGAGCAACAGTGCCGCTGGCCGGTAACATCTATGGCGTTTACTCAACTGTTGCGGTGAACGCGGCAAGTAATGCCGTCTACAGTGCGGGCAACCAAACATCAACTACATCAGCTACGTGGACTGTTGTTTCAGACAGAACCATGAAGAACGGAGTGTCTGATCTGGATGTTGACGCTACTGACCTGATTGGAAAGCTTCAAACCAAAAAGTACACCTACAAGTTTGAGGAATACCCATACATGAACCTGCCAAGGACAGAGAAGTGGGGTTTTATCTCTCAGGAGGTGGAAGAAGTAATTCCAGGGATGGTACGAGATATAGTACATCCTGCTGAGTATGATGAAGAGGGCAATAAGCTTTCAGAAGACGTTAAAGTCAAAGGATTGAACTACGATAGGTTGTTCCCATTGATGGTGAAGGCCATTCAAGAGCAACAGAAAGAGATTGAAGCATTGAAGAACGAGATTAAAGCACTCAAAGAATCGAAATGAAAAAACTGATCTATCTGACATTTGGATTGTTCTTGTGGATTGGCGGATTTGCGCAAGCTCCTTCAAAAATGAACTATCAGGCTGTGGCCAGATCGGGTGATGGCAGTTTGTTGACCAACCAAAGTGTGAAGCTCCGTGTGGAGATACTGCAAGGATCGTCCACAGGCACAGCAGTGTTTTCTGAGGATCATACCGTAACCACCAATCAATATGGATTGATCAATATTGAAATTGGCACAATAACCACGGGCCTGCCTAGTCTTTCATGGGGTTCCAATGCCATGTATTTACAAGTGAGCATTGATGACAATGGAAGCTGGAGTCAGCTTGGTGTAACGGAGTTGATCGCTGTACCTTATGCCTTCTATTCGGATGTTGCGGGCAATGGACCTGCAGGACCAACCGGTGCTGCGGGACCAACGGGACCTCAAGGCCCACAAGGACCAACCGGTGCGGCCTCTACCGTTCCAGGTCCTACCGGCCCCACCGGACCTGGTGGAACTGGGCCCACCGGACCAGCAGGTCCAACAGGACCAACTGGTGCAGCCTCCACGGTACCCGGACCTACTGGTCCAATAGGAGTAACAGGCGCAACTGGTATTACCGGGGCAACGGGCCCCACAGGACCCACTGGTCCAACCGGAAATTTTGGAATTCTTGGCGTTACCGGGCAGACCATTCATCACAATGGTTCAAATTGGATGGCTACAGGTAATCTCTACAATGATGGCGTTCAAATTGGATTGAATGTTGTTCCTACAGCAAACGATCAGATTCGGGCATATACGAACTCTCATAACAATGCTTTGTTCGTTCGTAACAGTAGGTTTACTACGGCTTCAACACATGCTGTTCGTGGGTTAGCAGACGGAACGAATTCGGGTGTAAAATACGCGGGACATTTTCAAACCTCCAATGGTAGTGGAAGCAACATTGGGGTACAGGCAATTGCTGGTGGATCTACTTTAGATAACCGGGCCCTTAGAGGAACCGCATCTGGTGGGTCATCAGCTTTTGGACTTGAAGCATCTGCCACCGGTGCCACAATCAACTGGGCAGGGTGGTTTGGTCCTGGCGGAAACGTAGGCACACAGAATTGGATGAAAGTGAATGCCGGAGCCACTTCGGCCGTTCCACCTACACACCCCTTGGAGGTTACTGGAACAACGAAAACAGATTCACTATTTATCCCTACCAATCCAGGCATCGGAAAAGTACTGGTTGACGATGGTGGTGGTGTAGGTAGAGCAGTCTGGGGAAATATTCCATCAGCCAATGACAGCGATTGGATCCAGGGGTCCAATTTCTGGTATAACACCACAGATTCATTTGGTATCGGAGTATCCAATCCTCTGGCGAAGCTGCATATTTTCAATTCCGATCCATCAGTTCTGCTGGTAGATGGTAACGATCCGTTTGCAACAGGTATGCATATCAAAGCCCAAGGTGGCCCGGCAGCCTTTAGTGCAATGATCTTTAGCAATACGGTTGCAGGAGATTCGGCATTTATCACTTTCAATGCAGCCAACCAGGAGCTACAGATCGAAAATGATCAAACAGGGGGCTCAAGAATTGAAATGCGGGCTGCCCACGAAATTGAATTCAATGCAGACTCGGTATTCTTTCAGCCGCAAAGTTCTGCCGGTATTGTAACTACCAACTTCGGAAAGTTTGAGACTGATTCGCTCGTAGTATGGGACAATGCGGGAAGTGTAGGAGATGTACTTACCAGTGTGAACATCAATGGTAAAGCACAATGGATGCCCCCTTCTTCTCTAAGTAATTGGACGTTGATAGGAAGTGATATTCATAATTCCAATCCTGGATCCGTTGGTGTCGGATTGCCGCCTAGCGGAATTGCAAAATTTGAAGTTTCTAGCATTTCGGATACTTTAACTTCATTGATTCATAACGGTTCCGGAGGCTCCAATGTCGCCATTACTCAGCGCCTTGAATCAGCTGCGACTCCGAGTTCAACGAGTATAGTTTCGGATATTTCTCAATTTGCCAGTAGCACTAACATCATTGGTCAGCACATCGAGGTTTTGGGTACTGGTGGAACAGCAGTGGGCCAGGTGATTAAAGTGCCAACCAGTGCATCTACAGGCCTGGGTCTGGACCTGAGTGTTAATGGAGGTAATTTTAATAGTGTTGGAATTCGTGTTGCAGCTCAGAATGGAGCTAATATTAACAATGCAGCAGAGTTCATTAGTGGAAATGTATTTGTGAATGACTCCGTTTTTGTGGGATCTCCTGTAGGTACTGAGAGACTAGAGGTTTCAAATGGAAGTATCAAACTGACGGGCGCGAGCGATGAACTTATTAGGGGGCCATCAGGCAATTCTGACTTGATCCCTATTGCCTATGGGTCTATCGACTTTTTGGGCTCAGCGGCTTTTCCAGTAGATACAGGTACCTATAATTGGAATCCAGTTCGAATAACTACTGGTGATTGCGACATTAATTTTGCCGGAGGAAAGGGTTTTAGCTCGATCAATGATATTACTATTCAGGTAACTTCTATGAGCAATGTGCCCACGTTCGTTTCAGGCATTTATGTGGCACCCAACAGAATAAAAGTTAGGATTTGGAATATGACGGGAACCTTGGTGGATTCTCCCTTTTCATTTGTGATTTACCGAAAGTGACGATGATGAAAGCATTATATACATTTTCTATTGTTTGTTTATCACTATCCTGTATGTCTCAGAACATCACACTGGAACGCCAGGTGGTTGGGAGTACCGGGGTGATAACAGACGGCAACTGGTCTTTCTATTATACCGTTGGTGAGGCGGTAATTCAAACCTTTGCGCCAACTGCGGGTCCAATAGACTTAACGCAAGGATTTCAACAACCCGATGAGAATGATGCAGGTGTTGATATTCGGGTGCTTACAGGATTTACGCCTAATGGTGATGGTGTGAATGACAAGATGTACATCGAGAACATTGAGAAATACCCGGAAAACAAAGTAACTGTGTTGAATCGATGGGGAACGGTCATCACAACTATAGATAATTACCAGAACTACTCAGACAATGCGTGGGATGGCATGCACCATGGCAAACCGGTTGTTGGAGGAACGTATTTCTATATAGTGGATGTAACAGGTGCGCAGACCGTTAAGGGATGGGTTGAAGTAACGAGATAGCTATGAATAAAAAGTTATTTTTAATGAGCTACATGAAACGATTATTTGCAGGGGGGTTGCTGTGCTTGATGATCACTGGTGCGTTCGGGCAGCAGGCTCCAAAATATAGCCAGTACATGTTTAACCCGATGGCCGTAAATGCTGGCTATGCGGGAAGTCGTGATGCACTTAGTATTCATCTTGTGCACCGACAGCAGTGGATTGGTTTCAATGGCGCTCCGGTTACTGAGAACCTCTCTATTCATACGCCTCTGAAAAACCAGAACATGGCAGTTGGTTTTTCTCTTATGAACGATAACATTGGACCTAGAAATGGCCTTCAGATTTCAGGAGTTTACGCCTATCGTCTGAGGTTAGGTCAGGGTAAGTTGGCAATGGCACTTCGTGGTGGTGTCTACAACTATAGTTTCAACTGGAATAAGATAGAATACCACAACCCAGCCGACAATGTCCATCAGGGAATGAAACGAGTGAATTCGACCGTTGGTAACGTTGATTTCGCGTTGTTCTATAATACCAAAAAGACATACGTTGGAGCTGAGCTTGCACACCTGAATTCTCCAAACTTTAAGATTGGTGACACGTTATTTACGGATTTCGTTCCACACGCACATTTCCTTGCGGGTCACGCTTTCAGGGTTTCTGACGAAGTAATTCTCCGGCCATCAATGTTGATACGTACAACCGAGGTCACAGGCGCCTGGGATGTGAACATTAGCGCATTGTGGAAAGAGAAACTGTGGACAGGAATCAGCTTGCGATCCAACTATGGAATTGTAGCGATTGTGGAAATGAACATAAACGATAAATTGCGGGCTGGACTCTCTTACGATTACGCATTAAACAAACTAAGAGGTAATCAAGGTGGATCAATTGAAATCTTCCTTGGCTACGACCTGAACATATTTAAATCGAAGATGATATCACCTAGATTCTTCTAGAAGGATGAGTAGGGCGTACGGACTGATATTATTGATCTCATTACTTTTCGTTGAAGTGGCTTCAGCACAGATGAAGCGCGCCAATGAATTATATGATTCGTACCTGTATCAGGACGCGATTAAGGCCTATCGAAAGGTATTGAAGAAGAACCCTTCCAACACCGAAGCGCTTTCCAAGCTAGGGTCGGCTCTGTGTAAGGTGAGGAACTACGAGTCTGCTGAGACCACGTATTCCAAGTTGATTCAAACCGGCACGTACAAACCGGAAGCGTTGCTAATGTATGGCAAGGTCCTGATGAACAACAACAAGATCGGACTGGCCATGGTGCAGCTGGAAAGCTATCTTCAGAAGAACCCATCTGACCTTCTCGGTAAACTTCTTTTAAGATCGTGCAACGATGTAAAGGGATGGCGAAAAGAGAAGCCATGGTTTGAGGTAAAATCAGTGGAAGGGTTGAATTCTGCATACGCAGATTTCAGTCCCGTACCTTTCAAAAATGGATTGGTTTTCGTTTCCGAGAGAGAAAAAGACTACATCAATGACGCTGAGTTTGGTTGGACCCAAAGACCATATTTGAGCGTCTTCTGGGCAGATGTTAAAGGTAACAGCGGTGTGGGTAAACCCAAGAGCTTCTCTGGGAAGATCAACACCAAGTACCATGATGGTCCCGTTTCTTTCGATGACTCCCTTGGGATGATCTACTTTACAAGGGTGGAGCGGAGCGCGAAAGGGAAAGGTGCGGTGAACAGGTTGAAGATATTCAGTGCAAAGCTGAATAAGAAGAATTGGACCGAGGTGAAGGAAATGGGCTTCAACAATGCTTCCTATTCAGTGGCGCATCCGTCCGTTTCGAAAGACGGTAAGCGACTGTTCTTCGTTTCCGATAAACCAGGCGGCCAAGGAGATATGGATATCTACATGTGCACCCTGGAAACAGGTGGCTGGTCGGAACCTAAGAATCTCGGTGACAAGGTGAACACTTCCGGTAGGGAGGCCTTTCCGTATGTGAAGGATAACCTACTGTACTTCTCTTCTGACGGTCATCCGGGCTACGGTGGTTTGGATTTGTTCATGGTTGACCTGGACAACATCCAGGATGGGGCAAAGAACCTGAGAGCACCGATCAATTCCGGACGCGATGACTTTGGGATGAGTTTCACTTCTGATAAAGAAGGTTTCTTCTCTTCAGATAGACCAGGCGGTATTGGTGAGGACGACATCTACAGTTTTAAGATGTTAGAGATCATCGAAAAGCCAAAAACAAGGATAACCGGTGTTGTGGAGTTTGATAAGATTGGGGCTGAGGACATTCCATTGAGCTTGTTGAACGAAGATGATATCGTTGTAGCGAGAACGAAGACAGGAAAGGGAGGAACGTTCAGCTTTGATAAACTGAATGCAGATGAAAGTTACCTCCTTTTAATTGAGGAAGGAGAAGACAAAGAGAACATCAAGGTTTACTTAACCAATAAGGATGGTAAGAAAGTCTTGATCCTGGCGCCACTGGCAAAGGGTAAGTATAAGTTTGATGCACTTAAGCCAGACTATTACGATGGACTTGAGCCTATCAATGAAGAAGACGAGTCACTGCTTACAATTGACCTAAGAGGGCAGGTTTACGAGAAGATTCCTGGAGATTACGGTGAAGGAATGGAAGTGTTGCTACTTGGTGATGATGGGGAAGTCCTTGGGCGTGTAAAGACAGATAAAGACGGTAAGTTCATTTTTGAAAAACTTGCTCCAGACGATGAGTACATGTTTGCGCTAGCTGATGAAGGTGACGACAAGCTGAAGATTATATTGCTCGGTGAAGATGGAAAAATCCTTGATTACGCAGAACGGATGAAAAATGGCCGGTTCGTTTACAAGAGGCTTAGTGGAGAAGAGGATGTGTTGACACTCATCAACGAAGATGATGTTGTGATCAAAATCCGGTCTACGGACAACTTCAAGATTTCTAACATTTACTACGATTACAACAGTTCGGAGATCAATCCTATAGCTGCTGCTGAACTGGGTAAACTGGTTACGATCCTGCAAAAGAATAAGCACATTGGTGCGAAATTGAGCTCACACACAGATTCACGTGGTACTGATGAGTTCAACCTGGATCTTTCCAAAAAGCGTGCTGTTAAAGCGGTAGAGTACATCATGAGCAAGGGTATCGACAAGGTCCGCATCTCCGGAGATGGCTTCGGGGAGACCAAATTGGTGAATAAATGTGCCAACGATGTAGACTGTTCCGATGAAGAGCACGCTAAAAACAGGCGTACTGAGTTCACGATTTACAAGCTCTGATTCCTATTTTTGTGGCTAACTAACCCATCTATCCGTGTATTTTAAGATACGCACAGCCCTTCTGTTGTTTCTGATTTCGCTTTTGAGCTATGGCCAACAGTACGATATCAGGTTCCATACCTATACGCTTAAGGATGGGCTATCGCAGAGTACGATCAATTGCATTATCCAGGATTCTAAGGGGTTTATCTGGGTCGGAACACAAGATGGACTGAACCGGTTTGATGGCTACTCCTTTAAGGTGTATAGTCACCATCTGGGAGATTCAACCTCCATCTCAAGCGGGTTCGTAAGAGAAATTGTTGAGCTGTCAGGAAACAAGCTACTGGTGGGAACCGAGAAGGGATTGAACCTTTTTGATCAGCGAACAGAAGAATTCATCCATTTCCTTCCAGGACCAGAACAGAACACACTGGATAACGCCAATATATATGCATTGGTGAAGACTGGTAATGCCGAAGTGTGGGTGGGTACCGAAAAAGGACTGAACCTCTTCGATCAGGATAAGCTTCTGGTTCATCGCCACGCGTTAGAGTTTAATGGTGAAACGATTGGTAACGCGCACATCCGGGATATGATACTGGATGCCAGCGGCAAGTTGTGGATCGCTACGGAAGGACACGGATTGATCCATTACGATCCCGCCAGCAAGAAAGTGTTGGCGCAATGGAACCGCGATAAGCTGGGAAGCGACAATGCCATGGCCCTTGCCCTGATAGGAAGGGAGGTATGGGTAGGTACTACGAAAGGGGTGTACATATTGGATGCTGAAACGTATACGCCAATTACCACTTACGATAACCTGAGTGCAATGACCTATTTCAAAGAGATTAGGGTCATCTACCAGGATAAGGATCAGAATGTGTGGCTTGGTACGTTTGACGATGGTCTGGCCAGGGTTAATATGACCAATGGTCACATTGATTTCTTCAGGAGGAAACTTAACAATCCAACCAGCCTTAACGATAACATCATCTACGCTGTTTACGAAGATTCATTCGGAAATATATGGGTGGGTACGAATAACGGAATTAGCCGTTTCGATAAACAGAAACAGTACTTCCATCATTATAGAAAGACCAGTGAATCTGGCTTATCACTTTCTCACAACAATGTATGGTCCATTTTGGAATCAGGTGACCATGTGCTGATTGGTACGAACAGGGGAATAGACATTTTCAATCGAGAGCTTAATGTAAGTAAGCACGCTGACCTTAAGATGGTTGATGGTGGCAACATCGGCTCATCGTCTAGCAATGTCCTTTTCCTTTTTGAAGATTCTAAAGGAAGGATCCTGGCGGGAACAGGAACCGGTTTGATGGTGTTTAATCCTCGAAGTTTGAGGTTTACCCGGTACAAACTTCCTGACCCTTCCCTGAATGATGGTAGGGTATACCAAATCAATGAAGACAGAGAAGGGAATATCTGGTGTGCCACCAAGAAGGGAGTGCTCATCATCAATGATGAATTGAATATTGCCAGAAGGTTTACTTCCCTCGATTCCATTTCGGGTCATCTTCACGGAGACATTGTGAGGGTAGTGCATGAGGATGTGAAAGGAAACATGTGGATTGGTGGCGATGCACTTGGTCTTTGTAAGGTAAACTGGAGCAAGCATAAACCAGATTTCCTGCAGGTAACGAATTACGATGCAGACCCAGACAATCCAAATGCTTTGAGCAACAGTAGTATCCTTACCATTCATTCTGGTAAGGATGGTATTCTTTGGATTGGAACTTTTGGTGGAGGGCTGAATAGGTTCGACCGGAAGACGGGGAAGTTTGAGCGTTATACCGAAAGTGAAGGCCTGGCCAACAATGTGATCTACGGTATCCTTCAGGATAAGAGCAACAGGCTCTGGCTCAGTACCAATAAAGGCCTTTCACGTTTTGATCAATCCAGGAGAGACTTCCTGAACTTTGAAGAGAACGATGGGCTCCAGAGTAACGAGTTCAACATCGGGGCATATTTTAAATCACCGTCCGGTGAATTGTTCTTTGGTGGAATCAATGGATTTAACAGCTTCTTTCCAGAGGAGATCAAGATCAATAACAAGCCCCCGCAGATGTTGCTCACCAACTTTTACCTCTTTAACAAAGAGGTCACCGAAGTTGCTGGAGAACCACTAAACAAGCGAATTACCTATTTGAAAACGCTGGAGTTAGATTATAAGGAGAATGTGCTCACTTTAGAACTTGCGGCAGTGCATTTTTCTGCTCCCGAGAAGAACAGGCATGCGTTTAAGCTGGAAGGATTCAACGAGGAGTGGGTGTACATTGGCAACAATCGGATGGCCAATTATACCAACCTTGATCCTGGAACCTATGTGTTTAAGATTAAAGGGGCGAACAGCGATGGTGTTTGGAGCGAAGAGCAGGAAGTGTTGGTCATTCAGGTAAATCCCCCGTTCTACAAAACGTGGAAGTTCAGGATCATACTGGGCATTCTTATTCTCGCAAGTATCTATTTCTTCTACAAGTCAAGACTGAAGAGAATTGAAGAGCAGAAAGAACTGCTGGAGATTCAGGTTCGTGAGCGTACGTATGAGGTAATGGAACAGAAAGAAGAGACGGAACACCAGAAAATGCTACTGGAAGCAGAAAAGGATAAGGTGGAGAAATTACTCCTCAATATTCTACCGGAAGAGACTGTGGACGAGCTGAAGCATCGTGGCAAGGCACGTGCGAGGAGTTATCGAACCGTTTCCGTGATGTTTGCAGACTTCGAAGGATTTACCCGGATTTCAGAGAACATGAAGCCCCAGGAGTTGGTAGCGGAATTGGATGGTTATTTCATTCAGTTCGATGAGATCATCGAAAAATGGAACGTTGAGAAGATCAAGACGATGGGTGACGCATACATGTGCGCGGGCGGTATTCCTATTCGAAACAAGAGTAACCCAATTGAGATTGTGCTGGCAGGTCTGGAGATGCAACGGCACGTACGATCAGTAGCCGACACCAAACCAGTTCCGTGGAATCTGAGGATTGGTATCCATACAGGGAGCCTGGTAGCTGGTGTGGTAGGAATTAAGCGTTTCGCTTACGATATCTGGGGAGATACCGTGAATGTTGCCAGTAGAATGGAATCCGGAGGTGAGAATGGAATGGTAAACGTTTCAGGTACAACTTACGAGCAGATCAAGGAATTCTTTGTTTGTGAGCACAGGGGTAAGGTTGAAGCCAAGAACAAAGGAGAAGTAGACATGTACTTTGTTCATCAGATCAAGCCTGAACTGAGTATCGATGGTGAAGGAATTGAGCCCAACGAGCTATTCTGGAAGTACGTTGATCTGTACCTGTATAGCTCAATCAACTACAGAAAAGCAGAGAAGTTTGTGATCAAGAAACTGGAGGCTGAACTGCCTGACGATCTTCACTACCACGATATCAACCATACCAAAGATGTGTGCCAGGCGGTTGAGCGTTTGGCTTTGATGGAAGGATTGGTTGGAGAAGATGTCTTCCTCTTGAAATCAGCTGCGTTGTATCACGATGCTGGATTTACCCAGCAATATGAAAGCAACGAGCCCATAGGTGCTCAATTGGCACGGGAGGCATTGCATAGATTTGGTTATTCCGAAGAACAAATCAAGGTTGTAGAAGAGCTTATTTTGGCCACCAAGGTGCCTCAGGAGCCAAAGAATCACCTTCAACAGATCATTTGTGATGCGGATTTGGATTACCTCGGCAGGGATGATTTTCACCCTATTGCAAATGGACTGAAACGAGAGCTCATGGAGCGTGGTAAGATCACTACAGATGAACAGTGGGATGAGATACAGATCAAATTCCTAACCGCTCACCAGTACTTTACCGACTCGGCCATCAATATGCGACAAGCCAAGAAAATGGAGCATGTTGAGGAGATTAAACAACGCCTCGCGTCTTACAAGAAGACGGACTCAGAATCCTAAAACAAATCAGGTTACTTATTCTGCCGGAGTGGCTTGCGCTTCCTCTGCAGCTTGCTTCTGAAGAAACTCTACTCTACGCTTCTTAATGATCTTATCCACGTAAACTTCCGCGAAGTCGCGATAGTTCATAGCGTTAGAGTAATAGTTCTTGATGTGAGACTGCGTAAGTCTGTATTTCTCTTCATACCAAAGAGGAATAACAGGTGCATCATCGATCATCAGTTGCTCAGCTTTAAGGAATTCAGCATAACGCTCCTTTTCGTCCTGCGCATACACGCCCGCTTCGTAGAGCTTATCGAATGCAGGATTTGAGTATCGAGACATGTTAGGATAAGAAGGCTCATCCAAACTCTTTGGAACATCTTTACCATAGCATAACCAAAGGAAGTTCTCAGGAGAAGGGAAATCAGCCACCCATGAAGTTCTGTAGATATCCGCTCTTCCGTATTTAGAATCTTCGATACGTTGCGCAAGTGAAACGATTTCAAGATCAAGGTTGATGCCCAGGTTCGTAAGCAGTTGCTCTTGAATTTCAATGGCAACCTTTGTGTTCTTGCTACCACCACTGTTCAGGAGAAGCTTAACGGTTGGAAATCCTTTGCCGTTAGGATATCCTGCTTCACCCAAAAGCTTCTTGGCTTTCTCAACATCGTACCCGTAACCGGTAATTTTTGTAATGTCATATCCTTTAAAGGCAGGAGGCGTCAATCCGTGGTTTCCTGGACCGTAAGCCTCACCTTTTAGAATATCGTTTACGATTCTGTCTTTATCGATCGCATAGTTGATCGCCTGGCGAACTTTTTTGTTCCCAAAAGCTTTTGATCTCAGGTTGAAGGCATAATAATTAACACCCATCTCAGGAGACCTGTCCAATACGTAGCGTGGAGGCTCATTCTGGAATTCAGAGATCTGATTCTCAACAACCTCTTTGATAGACTCTGCTGGAAGTCCAATAACAAGGTCTACATCACCTTCTTCAAACTTCTTGAGTTGCTCCTTCTTAGATTCTACGAAATAAACGTTCAGCGAATCAAGGTAAGGCAGTGCAACACCCTCTTTGTCTTTCTTGTGGTATGCTTTGTTCTTCAGCAATAAAGCTTGCTCCTCTGTAACCTTGTCCTTTGCAAGTGTGAACGGACCCGTACCAACAATCATGTGTTCTCCATACTGCTCGTGTGCTTCCATTGGGAAAACAGCAGTTGGTACCCATGCCAATGTGTATAGGAAAGAAGAGTACGGCTGGATCAGTTTGATTTCAAGAGTATAGTCATCGATAACAACAATACCAGGAACGCTGTCCATCGGATTATCAGAGGTACTTGCTTCGTAGTACTCATTCGCGCCAACAACTTTGTCTTTAAATGTGCCTGCAAAGTTTACGTTAAGCGGGTTGTTGGTACAAAGTAGTTCAAAGCACTTCTTTACATCTACCGCTTTGAGCTCACGGCCCTTACCACCTTCAAAACAGGCATCATCGTGGAACATCACACCTTTCTTGAGGCTGAACTTGTATGTGGTTCCCGCCTCATCAATTGTGTACGATTCCGCAAGGTTAGGCTCAATGCTTAGGTCTTCCGGATTGTACTTCAAAAGACTCTCAAACAGCTGAGTAGCGATGTGTGCGGTAGGAAGATCAACGATAGTGTGTGGGTGCAAAGACTGAAACTTCACACTTTCACAAATGCTCATTTTGCCACCTGGTTCAGGTCCTGCCTGCTCCAATGGCTCCTTATCTTGATCTGGATCAGTTCCATCACCGTTTCCACAAGCTGACAGAATCAGTACAAATCCGAGCAAATAGGCCAGTCTTTTCATAACGTAAATTACACCATTATAATAATGTGCAAGAATAACGTTTATAGCTGAAAATTACAAAATCTGGAAGCAGATGTAAGGCCGTACTTTCGGTCAGGCAAAAATGTGGTGTATCGTTAGGTTTTTCGGGGTTTTTAACATGTTCAAAAAAAGGGCTCGAAATTTGTTTGTATTGAATTAAGATTTTATAATTGCAACTGAAAAATTGCCTTCTTACTATAGAAGATGAAGAAACTTATTTGCACAATTACCGGACTGGCTCTGGGTTTGATTGCGTTCTCAGGTAACATCGTACTTGAAGGGCACTATCAAGGAAAGAACCTATATGTTCAGAATCCTTTCGCTGGATCTGGTGTTGGTTTCTGTACTTACGAAGTAACAATCAACGGTGAGGTTACTACTGATGAGATCAACAGTAGTGCATTCGAGATCGATTTTACAGCCAGAGGGCTTAAAGTCGGTGATCCTGTTGTAGTGAAGATTAAGCACAAAGATGATTGTCGTCCAAAGGTGCTTAACCCGGAAGTACTTAAGCCAAAGAGTACCTTTGATATCGTAACCATGGATTGCACTAAGGATGGCGCGTTCTCATGGAAGACCAAAGGTGAAACAGGTAAACTTCCTTTCATTATTGAGCAATTCCGTTGGAACAAGTGGATCAAGGTTGGTGAAGTTGAAGGAAATGGAACTCCAGGTGAGAATTCTTACTCTTTCGATGTTACATTACACCACGGTCAGAACCAGTTCAGAGTTAAGCAGGTTGATTACAGTGGTAAGCCACGCTACTCTCAGTCTGTTAAGACCATGTCTTCTGTTGCAGAGGTTACTTTCAGCCCGATCAAGGCTAGCAAATCTGTAACCTTTACCGGAGAAACGTTGTTCGAGATTTACGATCAGTACGGAAACATCGTTAAGAAGGGATTTGGTTCTACAGTTGATGTAACCAACCTGAAGAAAGGAATCTACTTCCTGAACTACGACAACAAAATGGAGAAGTTCGTTAAGAAGTAAATCCAAAAAGAGCATTAAATTAAATCCTTCCAATACGGAAGGATTTTTTTTGTCCATATATGAATAAGATTGAACACATCGGGATTGCTGTAAAGGATATTGAAGCGGCTAACAAAGTCTATCAGGATATCCTCGGAGTGGCTGCCTATAAATCAGAAGAAGTGGCATCAGAACATGTTATCACTTCCTTTTTTCAGGTAGGAGAATCCAAAATAGAATTGCTGCAGGCAACATCGGAAGATTCTGCCATCGCAAAGTTCATTGAGAAAAAGGGTGAGGGCATTCATCACATCGCATTTGATGTAGATGATATCCATGCTGAAATGGATCGACTAAGTGGATTGGGCTACCAGATTTTGAACGAGGAGCCTAAACAAGGTGCCGACAACAAGCTCATCTGCTTCTTACACCCCAAAGGTTCACACGGAGTGCTTATAGAACTTTGTCAGGAAATAAGCTAAGCACATCACCTTCCTGTAAATGGTAGGTATGAATGCCCATGGATCGTGCTCCTTCGATATGCTGAATGGAGTCGTCAATGAACAGGCATTGCTGAGGCACACACCCTGCGAGTTTAAGTGCCATATCAAACCCAGCCTGTTCTGGTTTTCTTATACCAATTTTGTGCGAGAACAGGGTATGATCAAATACATTTTGAAGCCTTGGTAGACCGCTGGTATCTAATATATGATTGAAGGCAGTGTAATGAATCTCATTGGTATTGCTGAAAAGAACCAGGGTATAGTCATTGGCCAGTCTCTTCAATAACTGCATGCGTGCATCGGGGAAATCTAGCAACATAGCATTCCAGGCATCTGTTATCGCAGTTTCATCACATTGCGGTAATTGCTGCCGAATGGACTGGGTGAACGCTTTAGCGTCTATGACACCCTTTTCAAATTGATCAAATACACCAGACTGCTGATGTTGCGTGTATACCTCCTCGAATGCTGAAAGCCCAAGAACCTCAAAGGCCCTTTGTGTAAGCATGTAATCTATGTTCAGGAGAACACCACCCAGATCAAATATGATGGTGGTGATTTGTTCATTTAGGGCCATCGCAGATGAAATTACTGTATTACCGTAAATGTTATTGCAACTACCGTTTATTGGTTGAAAAAAGCAACACGTGTTCGGATTACATAACTTATGTGGTATATTAATGTTAAGAGCACTCACTTTTATATCGGCACTAATGATCCACTGTTTAACGGTGGATGCGCAGGTAGTAGATTGGCTTTCCCAACCCAATAATTTCTTCAACCCGCCTTTAACCTGTATGGTAGCAGATCAAAAGGGTAATACTTACATAGGGGGTCATTCCTCTGGTTATTTCATTTGGGGGGCTGATACTTTTCAAATGCAAGCCAAGACCGGATTTATTATCTCTCTTGATAACATCGGTAACAGCAGATGGGGCCTTACGTTAACACCTGCCAATAACATTGATATTATTGACATTGCTGTCGATTCTAGGGGTTTTATTTATGCATTGGGGGAGTTTGCTGGGAATCTTACGCTAAATGGCACACAAGTGTCCAATCCAAATGCGATTGACGGTGTGATAATGAAACTGGATTCCATGGGTAATCACGTTTGGGAAGAGTATATCAGGACACCCCATCAGCATGTCCACGTGAAGAGCATCGCATTTGATGAAAACGATAATTTTTATGTGGGAGGCAGCTTCTCGGATACAGTCAACTTTGACACTGTTAGCCTCGTAAGCAATTCGCAGGTGATTACAGACGGCTTTGTGGCAAAGTACGATAGCTCGGGAGCATGTCAATGGGCCAGCTCCGTTTTTTCAACTGGCCCCAATGCTGAGTCAGAGGTACTGAGCGTGGGAGCTCGAGGAGCTTATGTATATGCGGGTGGAGCTTGGTTCGGAAGAGGTACATTCGGATCAGTGATTGATTCTACAACATCTACAACTCCAGGGCATCACGATGCATTCGTGTGCCAATTGAGGTCCTCGGATGGTGCTTTTAGGTGGACGAAGTTCGAGCACGACACAGGAGTTTATCAATCGTTTTTGGTGGAAGCTGATCAAAGTGCCAATGTTGTACTTGCGCACCGTGGTTGGTTTTTCGACAATCATTTGCTCAGCTACGATAGTGCGGGTGCATTGCGGTGGACTGCCCCACCCCCACATGGTCCGAAGCTTTGGATCGCTGATATGACTTCCGACCCTCTGGGAAGTATATATGTTGTGGGTGATTATGACCGGGGATTGATGGGAAAGGATGCTTATTACAGTAAAGTGACCACTGTCACAGGTAACTCAGTAGGCGGTATGATCTGCACCAGTACGCATCCTTTCGGTTCCGTGTATTGGCAGCACATAGCAGTGCACCCGCAACATGTTCCTATCATTGCGGGAACGTTTTCCGGTGGAGACTACCTCCAGATTGGGCCTCCTCCTTTTGCTTACAATGTAAGTAAGGGTGAACCGTATGTATTCAAGTTAAAGGATTGGCCCCTTGGTATAGAAGCTGAAGAGACATCCGAATTGAATGTGTTCCCAAATCCTGCCAACGACATCGTAAGCATTTCGGGGATACCTGCACATGAATCACGTAACGTGAAATTATTTGATCAGGCCGGACGGTTGGTTCAGGATATCATATCCAATGGGGGTGAAATTCAAGTATCAGAACTTCCTATGGGTATGTATACCATCACATTGGTCCAAAATGGTGTGCCAATGGTGGGGAAGATTGTGGTGCAACATTAGTGACGCCTTCGCTTAACTATAGAAGTTCTTAAAGCGCTTCTTATTGCCACCGCCCATGGCTACCAGTGTACACTTCTTGCCATCGGTTCGTTTGAATCTTGCTTGTCCAAGGAGTCCTCCCTTCACTTTGAACCCCTCTAATTCCGAAATCTTCAAAACGCGTTTCTGCTCCTTTCCCTGAAGAAGTTCTTTACAATTGTTTTCCAGGGCCTCAACATTCTCGCAGTTGGCAATCATCGCAGCCAGATTTTCGCTGGTCTTCTCACCTTCCTGATAAGCCCCAAAAGTCATGTGCCTCATGGTCTGTGTCCCAAACTCGTTCCAGGCATCAGGTATAACGAATATGTAGTCCTTCGTGCAGACCAGGCAGCACCTTCCATCAAAAGCACCTTCAATATTCCCTACTTCCATGTAGCTTCCTTTGGGGAAGAACACGTAATTCTCATCTTCTGTTAAGACCATTTCTTCGGTTTCAAAGTTCCAGAACAAGTTAAGGAAAATGGGGTGGATTACCTTCGGTGATCCAGGATCGCACCGAGGTCAGTGACGAAGCCCAGCTCTTCGAGCTGAGAGCTTTTTCATTTACAGCCTTCTCGAAACAAGTTCCGAACGGCCGTAAACAAAAAAGCCCTGCACTTCGTGCGGAGCTTTGTCATTCTAGTGGGCGATGCTGGACAGATTTCGAACCATATATTGGACGACTTGAATATGATTCAGGAGTTACTGGAGTCCGATTTGTAAGAACCTTCGATTTGCTCTTTTCTCGAAGCGAGAAACTTTTTAGGTGGAGATACGTCATTAAACTATGAACCATCAGAAATTGTGTATTTTCTGCAAAGGAGACTCGTCTTTTTCCGTAAGCGAGGAACACATTGTCCCAGAATCCCTAGGAAATCATGAACACAAATTGCCACCAGGCGTGGTGTGTGATAAATGTAACAACTACTTCGCATCGAAAGTGGAGCAGAGAGCTTTGAATACGGAGTTTTTCAAAATGCTCAGGTTCGTCAATTTCATCCCTAATAAGAAGGGAAGGTTCTTAGAAGGTAAGATCATGATGGCTGGGGGCAAACGTCCTGCATATATGCGCGCACCAAGGAAAGAGGGAGATGCCATTAACGTTAGTATTGACTCTGAAACCTTTAAGTTGGTTCGTCAAGGAAAAGTTAAGAGCCTGATTGTCCCTGTGGAGACCTTGACCAACCCAGTGGTTGATGATGAATTCGTTTCGAGAATGTTAGCGAAGATAGGATACGAATTCCTGGCGCAGAGATTGTTGAAGGGTGATATTACAGTAGCTGATATTCTAGCCGAAACACAACTTGATTCGATAAGGGAGTATGTGCGTTACAACCAAAGGCAAGAAAATTGGAAGTACCATGCACGAAAGATATACTCTGAGAATGAGGCATTCTTTAAAGACTCTGGTGACTCAGTTGATATGGTGTTTGAGTGTGATTTCCTTTTTACCAAAGCTTCTGAACTTTATTTTGTAATCGCCTTCAAGGGCTTCGAATTCGTAATTAATATGGCAGGAGATTCTATAGAGGGCTATCTAAAATGGCTTGAAGAGAATCAGAACCGAAGTCCACTGTACACTGAAGAGAAACACTTTGGGTATGGTCTTACTCCAGGATTTGAAAAGAAAAATAGAAGAATTTAGTCCTTAAGAGATTGAATATTGGATTCGTCCAGGTAACAAAATGATTGCGGAGCTTTGAAATTTACGAAGACGTCATTAGGGTTTTTAGGATTACGGAACTTCTTAACCCGATCTATCACTATGGAATACCCCAACTCCTTATCTGTATAATACTCAAAGAAGTCCTTACGTTTTATTCCACCCACCTCATTAAATTTCTTCCAAAGTGCGCTGGGCTTATCCTTAATGATATCCTTAATTGTGAAGTACCCAATTAACTTCTGTTCTGGGTAACTCGAGTAGATGAACACCTTGGCGATATCTTCTTTAAAACCTGCTTTGCGAAATTCGACTTTTTTCGTGCCAGCTATGATTTGGTGAGCATACTTAGGCTTGATTGATAATAAAACGTTCGTCTGTACCCCCATAATGCTTAATTTTCTCGTAGTCGGAATCTGACAGTTCACTTATTGTGACGAACTTGGCTTTATATGCCTCTAAGTCATCAAAGCGCCTATTCTTGATTGGGACTTCCAAATATGTTACCAATCTAAATATCAAGATCGTAACCTTTTTACGTCCGGAAAAGAAGTTATCCAACTCTGAATCTTGAAAAACAGAGATTTTCTTGACTTGGCTCTTTAACTCTTCAACAGAAGAAACTCGGGTATACTCTTCAAGAATTCCAATTGGTTGGATGAACCCACCTCCGGACAAGTAGAAATACAAAATGTCACCCTTTGAAAGCCCTTTTTTAGTCGAATTGCAAATATACGCTTTGCGAATGGCGTTACCTGCTACTTCGGAAATGCTTGACTCTAGGGTCTCGAAGAGAGTCCGCTGACGGGTTGGAGAATCTTTAAAGAGAATGTCGAACCATCTTTGCTGAATGGGGACAACCCATTTCTTAAAACCAACATCTGTATAGTATGGATGCTGAATTGCGAGATTCGCGCATTTTTCAAAACCAGAATGAGATTTATCAAGAATCTTGTAAAGGACGCGTTCTGTTTGCTCTTGTTTGTTTTGGAATTCCAGATTTTGAAAGCCGAAAGATTGGAATAAACCTATAAGCTCACTTTGCTTCTCAAAGGTGGTAACGTAGAGATGATCAACACCATTTTCAACGCAATAGTGGATCATTTTCCCGATGAACAACTCTCCCATCTTCTTACCGAGGCCTTCTTTATCAACCTTTAGAGTACAAAGCTTTAGAATCGCTGTCTTGTATTCAGCGAAGGGATGATCTTCGTGGACGTAGGGCTCGATATTGTAAATAAGCAGGGCGCACAAATCCCCTTCAATTTTCATATAGTAGCATTGACGATCCTGTTGTGCACATTTTTCTACAAACCATTTGTCAAAGTCATAGTCCTCACGTAATGAATCAAAGAAATCTGTCTGTAATAGTGGTAACAATTCTCTGGTTGATCCGTGATGGATCACAGGATGGGTTGGGACAATTTTTTTAAACGCTTCATAAATGATTGCATAGCCACTACCAGGAGAGATTATTTTCTTTTCGCATCCAATGGCTTTCGCCATTCTCTTAATGTCCTTGTCTGTTGTTACTAGATAATCAACGTAGCCGTACTTGACCTGGGTTAAGAGTAGAAAGTCGATTCTATCATTGTCTTTTTTGATATGAGCAACAAGCTGCGGAAGAATCGGGGCCGGATTTTGGATTTCAGGATATTTATTGATTTTGGAAAGGCTAATCTTTTTGCGCTCAGTGTCCTTGTCTTTTCCTAAGTCTTCTTTTGAGGCAGGATGTACTAGGAATTGACAACCATGTTCACCACCGATTTGTAACAAACCCGTGAATTCGCTATCTAACTCTTTGTTGTCTTCAAGGTTGATAATAATATTTGTGTCCAACAAGAACCTCATGATTTCCTACCCAAGACTACTAATCTAGCCACATTTCATCTAAGTCCTTTTATACCAGCACGTTTTAAGGTTCACTACGGCCTTGCCTCTTTTGTTCGATTTTAACGAAACTATGATTTGAGTCAGATAGGTTGGCAACCAAATTTAATTTCTACTTCACCCCTTGCTACAAGGCTGGTTCTTATAGGTGCTTGAGTAAGATCAGTTGACTAACATGCACTTGAGTAGGTCAGAGGTGCTGCCAAGCTCGGAGAGATGCGCAAATGCACCTACTTCCTTGTACATGGAGCTATTTGATTCCATGTAATTAAAGGAGACTACGATAATCCGTAGGTTAGGAAACTGTCTGGTGGTGGTTTGAATTTCAGTTAGTGGTTTGGGATCAAATGCTGAAAATCCAACGACACAATAATCAGGGGTTTTCGTTCGCATAAATTTTCTGGCAGTCTTAAGATTGTCTGCATAACCAATTACATGAACTTGTGCTGTGTGAGTTTGTAGTTCTTGGGTTAAAGCCTGTCGGTAATGTTCTTTTGGATGGCAGATGAATACTGAGGTCATGGGGTTACTGTTCATAATCTTTCATTTTACCTCAAAAAAGAGGGGTGGTACTTCAACTTATCGTACGAGAGGTACCGCGAAGCACCCACAAGCCGAATAAGCAAAGCCCACCCCATAAAGGCGTGAGCGTTAGCTTTCATTCTCGGCTTGTTAGAATTTCGCGGTTTTCTCGTACAAGAATTTATAGCAACGCTATAGCAATATTTTCTGCAATAAAGGTAGGGCAAAAGAAAGTCGGCTCAACATCAAGAGTGATTAGGTATTTGGACGGAGCAAAAAAGAGATGTGTATATGCACTAGTTTGATTCAGAGAAAAGACAGAATTTGAAATAGGATTACTCTTCCATCGGATTTGCTGCAACTTTTTTCATTTCAGCAACATAAGTTTGGAACGAAGGGGATTATATGCTAAACCGTTATTAGAAGTTCCAATCACTTGGGTTCTCATTTTGCTTCTTCAACCTCTCTTGTTCCTTTTTCTTATAGAGTTCATTAGATTGAATAATGCTAACCTTAATCACCGCAGGTAGCTTTAGATTTGAGAATTGAGCCATGTCCAGTTCTATGGCTTCGTCTTTAATAAATCCTGCTAATTGAAATTGAATGGAGCTATCTATGAAGTCTTCATTTAAAACCTCCTTTATATACTTCTGGACATCCCACTGATCTGCAACATATGCCAGTGTCCACATTGCCTTGAAACATATTAGGCGTGTGTTAGGATCATCTACAGTAATTATTATATCTCTTAGAAACCTCCCAAAGGTTCCGGTCTGATTGAATGGCCATCCAGTGGTACCGAAGCAGTTATCAATTCTATCAGCATAAGTTTGTGCGAATCGATGAAAATCTGCGCCTATACTGTTATAATATTCCTTGATTCTTTCTCCCTTTGAAAGGAAGGAGATTATAGGATCAAGGTAATCGTAGTAAGGGTGTTCATGCCATGTTCCAAGAACAGCGCTTTCATGGAATTTCACCCATTCTATATCTTCCGTAGTAGTTACAATATCTTTAAGGGTCAGGTAATCAACCGGAATGCTTTGATTTGAATGAAGATCCTTCAGAGCTTCATAATGTTCCTCAAACTCCTGGATATTTTCAAATCTATTTTCAGGATACTCTTCAGTCGCTCTTGATACCAGAGAGGAAAGCATAAATGGTTGAAAGTTGCTGGGGCTTTTACCAGTGAACACAAAGTATGCAAGCTTGCCTAATCCGTAAATGTCGCTCTTTGGGGTTGCATCTTTTAGCTTTGCTAACTGTTCTGGTGAAACATAAAGTATTTGACCATAACCTGAAGCGCTAGACCCTGTGTAATGGGAAAGGGAATTTTCATCTTTTCCTAATCCGAAATCCGAAACCTGAACCATGGGGCCTGTTTCTCGCTCGAAAATCAAGACATTGTTCGGAGAAATATCTCGATGAATAATTCCCTTTGAATGGGCACATTTTATTGCTGAAACAATCTGGTCGAAAATGGTGAAACGATCTTCATCAGTTAATGTGTTATTGTGCTTGCTTATATAGTCGTAAAGGTTACAGTTGGCAAATGGCATCAAATACCACAAACGTTCGTTCTCTTTATCATTACCACTAATAAGCACATCAACTACATGGTCACAATCAGAGAGTGCCATCTGTAGTTTGACTTCCCTAAGTAACCTATATCGATATCCCTCATTAGTATAGAATTTCTTTTTAAGCATTTTCAATGCATAAGGTGAACCCGTTTCTTCATGTTGATATTTAACTACATCACAGAAATATCCACTTCCCTTTCGGCCAATATGTTTTAGCTTACTGATTGACAATGGTTCTGAAGTATTGATATCACTCATATCCTTAATACTATTTGTGGAATAGGGCATTTTAATAGATGCAAAAAGCCACTACATAGTGGCTTGCCTAAACTCTGATTCGGTATATCTCCTGTTCTTATTCTGAACTTGCAACCGCAGCCACAATGAGTGCAAGAGCTGCAAATCCAAAAAAGCTTCTTGACTGACTACTTGTTGCTTTGCCCGTTTGAACATAACTACTGTAGTGTTGACAATTCTGAAACAGAATGTTGTACCCTGGTTGTCCAATTTTAGCTACAGCACGATTAAATGCCTGTTCTCGTTGTGCATCATTACCAGCAAACCGGTTGATCCTAAGGGGCTTAAATTTGCTCATTAGCTGTTCAAGCTCCCATGACCTGAGCAGGCGAATACCATTTTTCATATTGGCAGCGAACAAATGCTCACCTGTATAGGAGTCAACACCAACATATACCAATGTGTGATCGAATACTTCCCAACCAACCTTCTTGGTAACGACAACATCTGCTGAACGCAGGTGGTATTTTTTTACAAATTGATCTATAGTCATTTATAGCAGTTAAGTAGTTCTTATTTAGAACGATTCTACATAACATTTGGTTGCCTTGACATTGTGAAAAGATTAAAAAAAACCGTCAATCGCTTGAGTTTAATCTGAGAACGACCTGTGCTATGCCTGACGGAACCTGCACCAACACTTAGGTTTTAGTTTCCGAATAGGTGAAGTACACCGGACTTTTCAGATTCACGACCATAGAGATCCCGATAACGAACTATCCAGAAGTAAACTCCATCAGAAGCGTTGGAGCCGTTAGGTGTTTTGCCATCCCAGGATATGGTAGTTCCATTGCTCTGATACAGTTCACGACCCCAACGGTTAAAGATGTGCAAATTGGCATCATCTACGCAGTCAAGGACAAGAGGCCTGAAGATGTCGTTCTTCCCATCATGGTTAGGGGTGAATATATTGGGCATCTCCAGCAATGCACCGGCTTCATCACAAGTTGGTTCTACCGTTGCAGCAACAACACAGGAAGTGTCAGTGGTGAAAGTGAATTTCAACAGACCATAGTCATCAGAATTTAGGGGGCTGAGTTGTCTAATACCAACTGGAAATCCTTTGCCAGTTACTTTATAATGGTAGATATGCGATGCGTTGAAAGGATCATTTGTGGGTGGGTGAAACCATGTAACCCCTCCATCTACACTTATCTCCATTCTCTGTGTGGGTTGAGGCAAAGAAGATCCATTGCATCTGTTAGGTTCTGGAAAAGAATAGGCATACTCCATATCAAACCCAACATTCCCAGTCATGAAACCTACAGGTGAAGGAAATATGGGTGTGTTCTCAATTGTGCCACATGGAGCTGTCCAGAAACTTGGCCTCCATATACTGTAACTACCTTCTACAATTAAGCAATAGTCAATACCGTTTTGCAAAGGTACAGTATCGAATACGTGTTCAATTTGTTGGTCACCTGTGTTATAGGGATCAAAATAGAAGATCGACTGACTGGATAAAGACAGCACACTAATACTGAACAAGATCAAAAGAAGCGACTTCATCCCACTGCGTTCAGAGGTGATTACTAATAAAGTTACCCAATACAGGTAAAAAGTGGGCTTATTTGTTAGGTCGAAGCCAGTTTGAATTCATAAGCGGTCTTGTTAAAGCTATGATTTGGTGGTTTGACATCATATCCGCAGGTAGTTCAACCGCGTTTTTTCAGGTTCAACTACCTGTAAACAACATGTCAAGTAGCTGGGCACAACCTGCAACCAACCTGGTCACAACCTGGCGTAACCTGAGTAAATAGGGCGATTCAGGATTTTGAAGACCCTGAAAGTAGGAGAATAAAGGAAAACAAAGGAGAAGCGGGGCCAATTAGAGTCATTCACAGTCATTTGGGAACAGAGTAGTTCAAACTTTCCGAAGTTGCAGTGATCTTAAATGACGTAAACCCAAGGAGAGAACACGGGTGTTTGTGTCGTAATGTGCCGAAAGGTGACTGATTATGTCGGAAAGTGACGTGTTACACCAAGCAGTGTGATCCATCTTTCCACATTTGTTGAAGATACAACTCAGAAAGGCCAATCTGGTGTATCAAAAGTATGCCTCAGAGATGAAGGATGAAGAAGTCTGTAGGAGACCGGGGAACCATGCAAAGACATGAAAATCTGAGTCTCGGCCTGGCGAAGTGTTGAATGAAAGCTCAAAGCAAGCAAATTAGCAACACTTGGGGGTTACTATAGGCGCTTGTGGTTCCCGTGCTTGCAAAGGGAATTTGCAGATCTGATCAAATAGGAATCAGGATGCCCACTCGAATCTTGCTTTCTCGTCTTAGGTCATGATAATTGGAGCGTTATACATGGCGAGGTAATCAATTGAGTTCAACTTTTGAATTGAGTAATGAATAGTTGAAACAGGACAGCGTGTGAACAGCTCTGTTTCAATTCCGCACCACGTAATTAAGCCTAGCAATGGGCAATGAATGTAAACTATATTCTGATGTGGTATGGATAGATTGGGTGAAGACAGAATTGAGAGGGGAAGGCACCGTCTTAGAAAGAGGTTGTCAATGGAGAAAATCAGGGCGATTCCTAAATACAGGAATCTTACAAAAGAAGAATATGATGATTTGATCTATAGACTGAGTGATTTGGCATTGTTATTGTTGGAATCCTATATATTTATTCAAAACCAATCGCCATGAGTAGTTTGAACGCATTTCAATCTTTTGCATCAAAGGAGAATAAGCCAGCAGGAAAGGGTAACCGGGCGGTGATATATACCCGGATTTCCCATGCCAATCAAGAAGATAATACCTCTTTAGAGTCTCAATTAAAGTTCTGTGAAGAGTTCGCAAGGAGAAAGGGCTTTGAAGTGGTTGAACATTTTGGCGGACAGGTGGAGTCTGCCAAGACCGATGATCGTAAGGAGTTTAACCGCATGCTCACCTACCTGAGAAGAAGTAAGAGCATAGGTTACGTCATTGTCTATTCCTATGAACGATTTTCAAGATCGGGAGTAGGTGGAGCACAAATAGCAGAAGACCTGCTTAAACAACATGGAGTTGTGACATTGGCGGTAATGCAAGAACTTGACCCTACCACGGCTTCGGGTTCCTTCCAGCAGAAGATATACTTTCTCTTCAGCCAAATGGACAATGAGCTAAGAAGGGATAAGGCAGTGAGGGGTATGTCTGAATTGCTTCTAAAGGGCTACACGCCTTTTAACATCCCTAGAGGGTATGTCAATCTGAATAGAGGACAGAAGGCAATTGATCAGGAGGTGGTACTTAACGATGTTGGAAAGAAAATACGAAAGGCGTTTCATTGGAAGGCCCAAGGAATGTCCAATGTTGATATTACCAAGAAGTTGAAGAAACTTGGTTTGAATCTTGACAGGAGGAGGCTGACAGAGATATTCTCTAATCCTTATTACTGTGGCGTGATAGTGAACAGTTTGATTCCTGGTCAAGTGGTAGAGGGAAAGCACGAAGCGGCAGTAAGCAAGGCTTTGTTCCTAAAAGTAAACGAGGTTGTTGCCGAGAAACGAAGCCACCCAACGGTTCATCAGAAACTGGATGACAACTTGCCTTTAAAACGGTTTATGAGTTGTGCTGAGTGCGAAACACCAATGACAGGGTATCTGGTTAGAAAAAAGGGGCTATACTATTATAAGTGTCGGACTAAGGGGTGTAAGCATAATGTAAGTGCCAAACATATCCACGAGGAGTTTGCAAGCCTTCTTTACCTATTCCAAGTTGACGAATCAGACCAACCTTTAGTCAAGGAGGCTGTAATTGCACATTACGATCTATTCTTTGAGGAACATAAGGAGAACCAACGTTTGGTTAAGAAGCAATTGGCTGAGATCGCAACCAATATAGATACCCTTGAGGAAAGGTATGTATTGGGTAAAGTAAGTGACGAGCTTTACACCAAGTTCCTTAAGAGATATACGAATCAACGAGATGAAATACTGAAAGGTTCTGTTGTGAAGGAGGATGCGAGTTCGAACCTGGAAAACTGTTTGAAAATCGTAATGGAGATATGCTTGAATCCTAGGCAGTGGTGGAAATCAAGCAGTTTACGCAATAAGATGTGGCTTCAAAAAACCATGTTTCCTGAAGGAATTACAGTTACTCGTGAAAACAGGAGAGTTCGAACCAATAGAGTCAATTCGTTCTTTGCTCCAATCGCCCAATTAGCAAAGCATCTAAGGGAAACAAAAAACGGACAACTAGTTGATGTCAACCAATTGTCCGCTATTGTGGGCTATACTGGATTCGAACCAGTGACTTCTACCCTGTCAAGGTAACACTCTGAACCAACTGAGTTAATAGCCCATCTTTCCCCGGCTATTGACGAAGTGCCTGTCCGTCCGAAGCGGAGCGAAGGCGGAAGTTAATAGCCCGGAGATGAAAGAAAAAGTGGGCCCAGCTGGGCTCGAACCAGCGACCCCCTGATTATGAGTCAGGTGCTCTAACCAGCTGAGCTATGGGCCCCTCCTTCTACAGGAGGTGCAAATATAGCTATCCCCATGAAATGCCAAGAGCCAACCTTATTATACCCAGACCTTCCAAATACTGAAAATGACGTAATCGGCTGCTATTTGATGTTATTTCATCACGGATAAGAGCGAAACTTATGGCCCACACTGAACCTGCCGTTTTTCTTAGTAATTTTTACCGTATGAGAATGCGATTCCTTGTTCCTTGTGTTTTCCTGTTGATCTCGACTTTCTTACATGGTCAATACGCCACTTTTCACAGGATTTTCCATGGCGATTCAATCGGAGCATCCTCTGTACAAGATCAGATTAGCGATGTGGTAACTGTAAGCGATGGAAGTTATGCCATGATTGGAACACGAATCCGGTATTATGGCAGTAGTAGTGTCGGATGGGGTGAGGTCACCAGGTTAGGGTTGATCGGAGATACGATCTGGAGAACGGATATTACTGAAGCAATTCCCGGTCCTGTAAGGTTACAGGCAATGGTAGAAACCAGTGATGGTGGTTTTGCCGTGACAGGTTGGGTAGGCCAGCCTGCCAAAATGAGGATTTGGAAACTAAGCGCCTCTGGTGCACTTCAGTGGGCTAAAGGCGTGAACACAAATGGAAGTGGCGCGGGATTTAATCTGGTCGAGACGAATGACAGCGGCTTCGTGGTTGTAGGAAGTGTGGATATTCCAGGTCCATTTGGGTCATATGATAGTGACAAAGCATGCGTCATAAGAACCAACCAGAATGGAGATACGCTATGGACCCGTTTGATAAAGGATCCGGCTACAACGTATACCTCCATTAACAATGTGGCTGTCACCTCCAATGGGGATATCGTGGTAGCAGGAACTTCACTAGACACTGTGGGGTGGGATAATAGCACATCTTTTCTCTTAAAAATGAGCGATGCTGGAAACTTGCTATGGGCGAAGTCTTACCAATTTGACGGACGAGTTAACCCTAGGATATCCTGCGTTGTATTGCCCGGTGATAGCCTTGCATTTCTCACTTCGGACACTACATCCTTCTTCCAATTGGTGAAGACCAATCCCGTTGGTGATACGGTTTGGACCCGAAGCTTTCGGCAGAATTCAGCTTTGTATATAGGTGGACTGATATTCACATCAAATCATCGACTTGTTTGTGCGGTAAGTGATGGTCCTGCCTACAGTAGTTTATTGTTCGGTTTCAATCTGAATGGCGATGTAGTGCTTGCCCGTTCCTATGGATTGCCACCAAACCCAATCTACCTCGGGGCTGCTGCAGAGTGTGCTGATGGTGGATTTCTGATTGGGGGCCATCAGGATGAATTAGGCTCATACGACAACGTGCAGTATTTGGTTAAAACCGACCCAAATGGAATTTCGGGATGCTACGAGGGTCCAGTGAATGACACCCTGGGCTTCGGAAATGTAAACGTCCAAACATGGACACCCAACATTACTTCAGGTATGACGCTGGTGGCACCTACATGTGCAGATACACACGTTTTTGGAAAATACACATCAACATCATGTATTACTGTTGGTTTGCCAGAAGTTGTGCATTCAGTGAATGGCAAGGTATTTCCGAACCCCGCCATCGATCATTTCGCATACAAGACAAGGAGTTCAGATCCGAAGAATTACATGGTTGTGCTAAGAAGCATGCAGGGCCAAATCGTTAGGAGTTCTAGGACGCGAGGTACGTCCGAAGTACGGGTAATGAGGCAAGGCCTTGAAAGTGGAATGTACGTGTGCACAGTAACTGCAGATGGCGTGCCCCCATGTACCTTCAAGGTGATCTTCAGATAATCTGGTCAACGATCATAAAACATCTTGTGATGCTCTCCGTTCCTTTTTAAGGAATCTGCATTATATGGAGTATGAGAATCATTTGTTATATACCACTTCTGTCCATCTTTACTTGTCTAACGGCCTGTGCACAAGAGGGAGAAGTGGCGCTCAAAAAGAATAACGAAGACGGTGGTAAAGCTGAAGCGCAGATCTATTCGTATCCTGAAGGTACAATCCCTCAGTTTTTTGGCCAGATTGTAGACAACCATCAAAAAGACTTTTGGGTACGGGATAGTGCATCTTACCTCGAATTTTGTGCCCAACACAAGATCAAGGCTATAGAACCTGACAATAAGAAGGCGTTCTTTACAATCCAGGTCTTACACACACTTTTTACCAGTAAATCGGCTATGAATGGATCACGTGGAGATGTGTTGAACATTCCATACCTGTGGCATTGGGTTACACCCAACCCCAGACATCAGGTGTACGAGAGCAAATCTGGCAGGCGACTGAAAGAGATCAAGCCAACAAAGCCTTTTGGGAACTACGCGTCATTTGCTGATATAGATCGCACCCCATACCTATTCCTGTCTGATATGGTAAGTGGACACAATCAGTATTACACCATGAATGGCGATTCCTTTGCAACTTTTGGTTGGTGTAGCGAAAGGGAAATGGCATTCGTATGTCTAATGAAATTATTGGGGGTGGAAGGCAAGGTCATTGCCAAAGGAAATCACAGTTGGTCGGAACTGGTAGTTACGCTCAAGGACAATGGGAATAAAGACAAGCGATTTATCGTAATGGTAGACAACACCTTTGACGATATAAGATGGGAAAACCCCACCTCAGCAAGAATGAATACGTGGAAAGCCTATACCGGAAGAGGAAAGCTCTCAACCTGGTACAATCAGAAGGCCAATTCGAGTACAGAGGGGGCAAAGGTAAAAGGGCATATCTGTGATCAGTATACTGTGCAACAGATAGAAAAGGCGCTGGTTGGCTTTCTTCGTAGGAGCGAGTTCAAATGAACCAATTGCTGTTAATCTTGTTAACCTTCTGTATATTCCCCTATGGGTTCCTATTCTATCCGACAGCTCGCTGCCTTAACTGGCATCAAGGCGCACACGCTTCGTGTGTGGGAACAGCGCTATCGTGTTATTGAACCCCACAGAACCGCTACCAACATCAGGTACTATGACGATGAGCATCTCAAGAGACTGCTAAGTATCTCAACCCTGGTTAACCACGGAGTAAGAATTTCAGAGGCATGCCAGCTGTCCGAAAAAGAGATCAGAAATCGGATTGAGGGGATGCAGTGCACAGAGCACCATGCGTACGATGATTTCATCAATGGATTCATGATTTCCATGATCGATATGGATGAAAGGAAGTTCAACAAGGTCTACCAAGGATGTCTATGCGAACATAAGTTTGAGGATGTAGTCCTCAATATTTTTTATCCGTTCCTAACCAAAGTGGGGATCATGTGGGGGATGAATGAAATATCACCCGCACAGGAGCATTTTGCCACCAACCTGATTCGAAGAAAAATGATCTCTGCTACGAACGAGATCAAATTAAAAAACAGTGGCGATACTTATCTATTGTTTCTTCCAACTGGAGAAATGCATGAGATTGGCCTTCTCTTCGTGGAGTATATTCTGAAGAATAAAGGTCACCGTGTTATCTACCTCGGGCAGATGGTACCCTGGCAGGATGTTCAGGCAGTAACTGAGCAGATCAAACCCGATTACCTGTATACATTCTTCATTACTAACAGTGGAGTGATCAATATTGATGATTACCTTAAACAGCTGGCGAAACTTCCTTTTCAGAAAGGAATTCTGGTCAGTGGCAGACCGGAATTGCTTCAGCACCTACAGCTGCCCAAAAAGGTCAACTGGCTGAAATCCGCACGGGAAGCGGCTTCTTTCATAGGCTAAATTTTGTTTAACAATAATTAACAAAAGTTAAACACAAACAATTTGTATGTATATACATATTGTTTAACTTAGCTCTGTAAACATTAAACAAAAAGAGCATGTCTACAGCAGAATTTAATTATCAGTTAACCAACGTTTATGAACCGCTCAGAAGGTTCGCTATGGTAATGACTTCTGAGCCGGACGATGCGAATGACCTGGTTCAGGATACGATCCTAAGGGCCTTGAGATATAAGAGCAAGTTTACCCAGAAGACCAACTTTAAGTCCTGGATCTTTACGATCATGAGGAACATCTTCATCAATAAGTATAGGCGTCAGAAGAAGTGGCAGCAAATACACGAAGAAGATGGCAAGTATCTGGCAGAGGCGTTTGGTAACAAGAACAATCAATACGCAGACAATCTTGTGCAAATGCACGAGATTGAGGAACAGATCGATTCATTGAATGATGATTTGAAAGTGACTTTCACGATGTACAACGAAGGATATAAGTACGAGGAGATCGCAGATCAACTTGGTATCCCGATCGGTACGGTGAAATCCAGAATATTCATGGCCAGAAAGAAACTGATGGCCAAGATTGCGAGATAGTTTTAGCGATTGAGATAGCCAGAAACGACTTCGACCGCTTCTGAACACGCGACTTCAAGTTGGTCGTTGATCAGAACGTAATCGAAGTCGTTTTCTTTTGACAGTTCCATTGTTGCCCTTTCCAGACGTTTCGCAACATCCTCATCAGATTCTGTTCCCCTTCCTACAAGTCTGCGTTTCAGTTCTTCTATAGAGGGAGGACGAACAAAAATGGAAAGTGCCTGATCTCCAAAGTGATTCTTCAAACTAATACCCCCCTTTACGTCAACATCGAAGATTACATGTTTTCCTTCATTCCAGACACGTTGAACTTCTGACTTTAATGTACCGTAGTAGTTGCCCCCGTATAGTTCCTCCCACTCCACAAAAGCTTCTTCCTGAATTTTGCCTTGAAATTCCTCTGAACTAAGAAAGTAGTAGTCCTTGCCATTTATTTCATTCGGCCTTGGATTTCGGGTACATGCTGAAATAGAAAATGCCAAATCAAGATTCTGTCCCAGCAAATGTTGAACGATCGTTGTTTTTCCTCCACCAGATGGCGCAGAGAATATGACGGCTTTCCCCATTAAAGTACGTTAAGCACCTGTTCTTTGATCTTCTCCAATTCGTCTTTCATTTCAACCACCAGCTGCTGCATCCCAGCATGGTTTGATTTAGATCCGAGCGTATTGATCTCCCGACCGATCTCCTGCGAAATGAACCCGAGCTTCTTCCCCTGACTGGTCGCCTCGCTCATAATGGTAGCGAAGTGCTCGCAATGCGTCTTTAGCCTTTGCTTTTCCTCCGAGATATCCAGTTTTTCCAAGTAATAAATCAACTCCTGCTCAAATCGATCTGCATCAACTTCAGCATTACCTCCCAGGTTTTGCAGGTTTTGATCAATTCTAGACTTAATTCTTTCAATTCGTTCTTCTTCAAATTCTGGTACGCGAGCTAGTAATGATTCTATGTTCTGGATTCTCGTTTGAAGGTCATCATTGATCTTTTCACCCTCGTGCTTTCGAAAACCATTGATGGCTTCTAACGCTTCTTGAACGGATTGTGAAATAGCCTTCCACTCTGCTTCGTCTAGTTGCTCTTTCTCGCTCTTCAATACATCTGGAAAACGGGAAATGATCGTAAAGTAGTCAGGCTCTTCACCTCCAATTTCCGAATGAAGTGCTTTCAACTTCTCATGATAAGCTTTAAACAATGCCTCATTCAGAACGTAACTACTGTCTGCACCACTTGATTCAACATAAATAGCGATGTCAATCTTTCCACGTTTCAACGACTTAGAAACGATGTTCCTAATGTCAAGGTCTTTTTCTCTGTATGAAGGAGGCAGCTTTGAAGAAATGTCTACCTGTTTGCTATTTAGCGATCTGATTTCAGTAGAAATCTTCTTGTCCTGATAATGAACAACACTTTTCCCGAAACCGGTCATTGACTGTACCATAGCACAATTATAGGCATTTGCGATCAGGATTGCTTGATCGCTCCTGCATTGCGCCTTTTACTGCTAACCAAATAAACCCCCAGCATGATGAGCATGGCAGCGCCTACCTTAATGGCAGTTAGCTTATCGGTCTGCATGAGCACAGCAAATACACTAGCGAGCACAGGCTGCAGATAGATGTAAGTACTCACCACGGTTGGATTTACATGTTTTAGGGCGTAGATGTTGAACAGATAGGCGAAGCAGGTAACACCCACCACAACGAAAGCAAATTCCCACCAGATGACGGCATCGAAAGTGTTCCATTCCACTGCTCCAATTTGTGGCAAACCGAATGGCAGAACGAAAAGCGTTCCAAAAGTGAATACCCATTTGACCACCTGCACGGGGTGGTATTTTTGCATCAGTGGTTTAACAATAACCAGGTATATACCATAGGATGTAGCATTGATAAGTACGAGCACATCACCATAAACTGTGTCTGATCCGAATTGAAGGGAAGCGATACTCTCTCCTTTGAAGAGGAGCATGGTAATAGCCCCAGCTAATCCAACTGCAATACCAATGGATTTACGAAGTGTTATTCGCTCTCTTAGTACAAAGAATGAAATGATCAATACGAGGATCGGATTTACAGTCATGATCACCGATGCATTAATGGGCACTGTATTGTCTAGCCCTTCGAAAAAGCAGAGCTGGTTGCAGGCCACGCCAAACATTCCGCACAAGACCAATCTACCAATATCTTTTGCTTCTAAACGGTTAGACGGAAACAGAGCTGAACACCCCCAGAAGAAAATCACCGCGCCCAACACTCTGCAGAGTATAAATGCGAACGGAGGGATGTACCCGTCCATTACCTCCTTGGCTACGGAATAATTAATACCGTAGATCAGGTTTGCACCGAAAAGTGCAAGGTGAGCAAGAAGGTTTTTACTCAATTAGCCAGTGCGTTTTTCATGGCTTCAACAGCTTTGGCTGAATTACCTGGGATAACAACACCGTCTTTTACCAGGACCGGCCTTCTCAGAAAAGTGTATTCTTCGGTTATCAACCTTCTGTAATCGTTCTCAGTTAATTGTTGTTCATGCAGTCCCATTGCCCGGAACTTCATTGCGCGTTTGCTGAATAATGTTTCATAGCTATCTACACCTTGTCGCATCTCATCTACCTGTTGTTCAGTTACCGGATCTGATTTGATGTCTTGGAGTACAGCGTCTTCTGGGAGATCGAGCTCCTTCATGATGCGTGCACACGTAGAACATGTTGAAAGAAAATAGAACTTGACCATAGCGTGGAAATGTAGGTTCCTAAATTTGATTGACTAAAGTAATAAACGGGCACCATTGAGGGAGAACGAATTAAGGCAGCAGTTCAGTATTCGGAAGGTGCTTATTCCACTGTTGATAGGTCTGGCTGTAAGTGCGGCCATGTTATGGCACAATTTGTCCGAAGTTACCTATCAATTCACTGAACATGGCAACTACGAGTGGTTTGATGCCAACGCTAACGGTATAGTGGACAGTGGAAGTGATGCTGAATTTAAGGAGGTAGAAGCTGGAACGGGAGCTTACAAGAAGCTTACCTATAGCGATGTTATTGGCGGCATCGATTTCACCATTGAAGTGGTATTGTGGTTGTGCATTGCCTGGATGATGATGTTCTTTCGGGATTTCATGTACATGTGTCGGTTGAGGATACTAACCGAAAAGCAAATTGGTTGGCGAGCTGCATTCAATGTAATTATGCTTTGGGAGTTTGCATCGGCAATAACACCTAGTGTTATTGGAGGATCAGGCCCAGCCATATACTTCCTTCACAGGGAGGGGGTAAACGTGGGTAAATCCACAGCCATAGTTATGGTAACCGCTATGCTTGACGAGTTGTTTTATGTGCTTACTGTGCCAAGTATCATTCTCATTATTGGTTGGAACGTGCTTTTTCCTGTAGAGTTGATCGATCAATTTCAATGGGGCATCGAAACGGTGTTCATATTGGGATATGGGTTCATCCTGGTTTTGATCTCAGTTCTCGCGTTCGCCATATTCATCAATCCAGGTCTTACCAAGAAAGTACTGGTGCGCATCTTCCGTTTGAAATGGCTGCGTAGATGGGAAAAGGGGGCAGCAATTGCGGGAGATGATTTGATCGTAGCTTCTCGCGAGATGCGAGGTAAAAGCCTGGGATTCTGGTTGAAGGCATTTGGTGTAACTGTGGTTAGTTGGACTGGTCGTTTCTGGGTTGTCAATTTTCTGATCATGGCGTTCATGTTTACGGAGTTTGGCGATCATTTATTGATCTATGGAAGACAGCTCGTGATGTGGGTTATTATGCTTATCTCGCCCACACCAGGCAGTAGTGGTGTTGCGGAGATTGCGTTCAGTGGATTCCTGAAAGATTTCGTTCCTCCCCTGTTTGCGGGATCGATTGCTATACTTTGGCGATTGTTCAGTTACTACCCTTATTTGTTTGCTGGTTCGATCATCCTTCCGCGTTGGTTGAGAAGGACCTCTTCAAAGGCATAAGTTGAGGCCAGATTTATATCTTCGTATCAATTCAATTTGGTATGGAAGACATAGGAAACAAGGGGTTCGGAACAAAAGCGATTCATGCTGGTGTTGAGCCGGATCCATCTACCGGGGCGATCATGACCCCTATTTTTCAAACGAGTACGTATGTTCAGGCAGCCCCTGGAGATCATCAGGGGTATGAGTATTCACGTACGCACAATCCAACACGCGATGCATTACAGAAATCGTTAGCCGCACTCGAAAACGCGAAATATGGTGTTTGTTTTTCGAGTGGATTGGGGGCCATTGACGCATTGATGAAATTGCTTTCACCCGGTGATGAGGTAGTGTCTACCAGTGATCTGTACGGAGGTACGTACAGACTTTACATGAAGATATTTCAGAAGTATGGGATCAAATTTCACTTCATCGGCATGGAAGAATCTGATCATATCGCAGAGCACGTCAATGAGAATACAAAGTTGATCTGGGTTGAGACACCTACCAATCCTATGATGAACGTGATCGATATCGAAGGTGCGGCCAAGGTGGCGAAAGCCAATGGATGTCTTCTTGCCGTGGACAATACATTTGCATCTCCGTACCTGCAAAACCCAATGGATCTTGGTGCCGACATTGTGATGCATTCTATCACCAAGTATATTGGTGGACACTCTGATGTCGTAATGGGCGCTCTCGTTTGCAATGATGATGAACTACACGAGCAACTGACTTTCATACAGAATAGCTCAGGAGCAGTTCCAGGCCCTATGGACTCCTTCCTCGTTCTTAGAGGTATCAAAACACTGCACCTTAGAATGCAAAGACATTGTGAGAATGGTCGCAAGGTGGCAGAGTTTCTCAAGTCGCACCCAAAGGTGGATAAAGTATACTGGCCGGGATTTCCTGAGCACGCTAACCACGAGGTGGCAAAAAGACAAATGAAGGATTTCGGTGGGATGATTTCATTTACCATGGTGGGAGATCATATGGAGGATGCGCAAAAGGTGCTGTCTACTACACTGTTATTTAGTCTTGCTGAATCGCTGGGTGGAGTGGAGTCTTTGATTGGACATCCTGCTTCAATGACGCATGCGGCTATTCCCAGAGAAGAACGATTGAAGACAGGTCTGGTTGATACACTTATTCGATTAAGTGTAGGTATTGAAGATGCTGAAGACCTGATCGCTGACCTCAAGAAGTGCCTGGACTAATATGGCATTGGTTTTCATAACTGGTGCATCGGCTGGCCTTGGAAGGGCTGTAGCGGAGTTGTTCTTGAATAGAGGAGATACTGTGGTAGGTCTTTCAAGGTCCAGCAGCATTGAGCACGCAAACTACCGGTTCCACAAACTCGATCTTGCCAACCCTTCGGAAGTCAACAATTTTTCCTTTGAGGGGGATGCTGACGAAGTAATACTCATCAACAACGCAGGTATTTTAGGTGAAACCCGCCATGTAGGAAGATACGCAGATCATCAATTGGCCGAGGTGATGCAGGTTAACGTTGTGGCACTTGGTGATCTGATGAACAAGTTCATTGAAACCTACAAGGACAAGAAGGGTGTGGTTATGAACATCAGCTCAGGTGCAGGAAGCTTTCCTATTGACGGTTGGGGGGCGTATTGTGCCTCAAAGGCTGCTGTGGAGATGTTGAGTCAGGTTGCCGCAAAGGAATGTGAACAGGATGGTATTCCATTCCGGATCGTAGCCGTTTCTCCAGGCATTATTGATACCGGAATGCAGGAGCAAATTCGGAGTGCAGATCAGAAAGATTTCACCGATTTGCAACGTTTTTTAGACTACAAGAAGGAGGGGGAATTGGCCTCGCCCAGGGAGGCAGCCTCCAAAATATTGCTTATATTTGAGAAGCTCCCTGATTTAGAGGGAGTTAGTCTATCAGTTCGGGATTTTTAGGAAGTTTCTTTTTGTTGCGTGGCTGACGCATGGCCTAAAGCTGTGTGCTACAGTAGTTTAATTGCAAATAATTAAGGATATTTAGGAACATTAATCGCACGAATTGATTGCCTAGGCAATTTTATAAGGAGAACAAGGCTATGGAAAGAATTAAGTACTTATTGGTCGCTGCAGTAATTTTTGGAGCGTTTCAGCTTAACGCACAGACAGCGAAACAGGGTAACTGGTGTGGGTTTGACAAATGGATGAATGACTATCTCGATGCACACCCAGGTGAGAGAGAAAGACTTCACCAGCATAAAGTAGACATTGCAAAGAAGTCTAATGGAAAGCATACTGGTACCAAGGCCAGTATTATTGTACCTACAGTAGTTCATGTCATGCACTACAATGGTTCTGGAAACATTACTAAAGCACAGATTCTTGACGGAATGCGTGTTCTGAATAGGGATTTTCAGATGCAAAACGCTGATACGGTAAGTATCCGTTCTGTGTTCAAGCCACATCTTGGAAACGCTGATATTGAGTTCAGATTGGCAACGAAGGATCCGAATGGCCAGTGTACGGAGGGTATAACCAGAAATGAAACGCCTCTTTCGTTTGATGCAGACGATAATGTGAAGGCAGTTAACAGATGGCCTTATCAAGATTACTTCAACATCTGGATTGTAAACAGTATTGCAGGGAGTGGACCTGGGATAACGTTGGGTTACGCACAGTTCCCAGGTTTTGGCCCGTGGAACGAGTACGGATTTGTATGTATCAATGGAGCCTGGGGTACCATTGGAACATCTTTTTCAGACGGTAGAACAGCGGTCCACGAAGTTGGTCATTGCTTTGGCCTTTTGCACACTTTCCAGGGTGGATGTGCAGGAAACTGTGGTTCTTCAGGAGATTATATCTGTGATACACCACCGGTTACTACAGCAACATACAACTGTGTTCAGACACAAAACAGCTGTAGCAATGATTGGCAGGGACCAGACCCGTGGGGTGGCCAGAATGTAGTGGATCAGATCGAAAACTATATGAGTTACGATGCTTGCCAGTACATGTTTACCAAGGATCAGGTTTCTCAGATGATATCTACGATCAATGGCTCAGGTACGCTAACTGGTCTTATATCCAATGCAAACCTCAACCAAACGGGTACACAGAATGGAGCACCTGCTCCGAATTGTGAGCCTATTGCTGTGTTCAGTTGGGATAAAGAAACAATCTGTCAGGGCGCATCGGTTCAGTTTACAGATCAGTCTTACAATGGGCAACCAACATCCTGGAGCTGGAGTTTCCCTGGCGGAACCCCTTCGTCTTCTACTGATTCCATGCCAACTGTGACGTACAATACGCCTGGTACTTATAACGTAACTATGACGGTTACAAATGCTGCGGGGAATGATAGCCACACTGAAAATGCTATTATCAATGTAGAGTCAACTACTGCGCAATATGCGGGCTTCTCCTATCAGGAAGGCTTTGAGTTTACATCGGTGTTTAATAATGACTGGACTGTAGAGAATCCATCTGGTTCTAGAAAGTGGGAGATCAAGAATGGAACCGCTTTTACGGGTGTGCAGAGTGCATATATTCTTAACCACAGTAATAACGATGGGGACAAAGATTACTTGATCTCACCGTCAATGGATCTTACCAATTACCAGGGTGGAGCGCAAATGACATTCCAGTGGGCATTTAGGCAAAAGACTTCCTCTAATCTTGATAGACTAAGAGTGGATTACTCCAAAGATTGTGGTGCAACCTGGAGTTTTGCAGGATGGTCCAGACAAGGTCCATCACTGGCAACGGCTCCGGTGAACAGTGGATTTTTTAACCCGACATCACCGCCAACTGATTGGAGTTTGGCCACAATAAACCTGAATTCCAATGTATACACCTCATCTAATGTCAAGTTCAGATTCGAATTTGAATGTGATGGTGGAGGAAACATTTACCTGGATGACATCAACATTACAGGCCTTACTGGTGTGAATGAAAAGCTACCGGTTGATGGTGACGTAAGGATTTTCCCTAACCCTTCTAGCGATGTTACAAACATTCAGTTTGATCTGTTTGACAATGCTGAAAGTGCTACCATCGAGATTTTCGATATGGTGGGGAAAGTGGTTGCACGTCCATTGGCTGGTCAAAAGCTAGCTAGAGGTTCACATAACCTACGTATTGATAACACGGCTGCATTGCCATCGGGAGTATACCTGGTGAATATCCAGATTGATGATTACAAGAAGGTAGAGCGATTGGTGGTGAACTAATCGTAATCCTCAGGAAATAAGAAAGGCGGTCATTGACCGCCTTTTCTGTTTTCCTATGTGTAGAAATTACTTTCGTTTGTAACCTACCATTACCGACACGCATCCTGTGTGCTTTAATTCGTGGGTATTGGTTGATTCAGGTACTTCAATTGCGATTACCAGAGGCTGTGTGTTCTGAACGTTGAAGTCCCAGTATGGTTTGTTCTCGTTCTTGGCATTATCGTAAAGCAATTGCTTCTTGTTCTGATCGTACACCTTGAAGTTGATATCGCCAAGTGCGTCCTGGCCTTTGATCAAAAGACGGTACTTCTGGTCTGAGGAGAAGGTAATGGATATTTCCGCCTTTTCACCCTGCTCCAGAACCGCGCTGCTGTAACGGCCATTCTGAATGTAACCATCAAGTAATGGAAGCACCTTGCGTTTGGTGAAACCACGGCACTGCCCGAAAGCGGAGCCAGTAGACAAGATGGCGAGACCCAACCCGGCTGTGATAAGTACTTTTTTCATGCTAACTGGTGATCTCATTTCTGATTTCTGCAATGGTGTTTGTAATCGCTTCAACATCTTCTTTCGCGTATTTAAGCGTTGCACCGCCTCCAATGGTTGCTGAACCGTCATCATTCTGCGTAACATTGGTAGAGCCTTCTACAACTTCAATCTTATCGAATAGAGGTTGCAACTTTAGTACCAAATCTTTCACAGCTTTTACCTCCTCGTCACCCTCGAAAGTATCTAGCAGTTCCAATAGGTTATCATAGGAATATTTCTGTTCGGCTATCTTACCCGCCACATTCTCATTGTAACCTTGTTTTTTCATCATTTGAGTGCCCATGTACAGCCCTTCAACCCAACCGCCTGTTATGATCAATGCTGACATGTTCTCGCGTTCACCTTCCTTGAAGTACGCATCAGTTCTCCAGTAGCATTCATTGATCATTACCATCATGGAATCACGATCGTTAATGTTGCTTTCGAATCTTTCCATAACAGTTTCGTCAAACGCCTCAGATACACCAAGCGCATCCGCAAGTTTCTTGGAGGCATTCAAATAGAACATACACTCCTGTGTTTGATCGAAGATGCTGGCATAACTAAGATCAGCACCATACACACCAAGGTTCATGGCTTCCTTATAGCTTGTCGAATACTTGCTAAGGTTGTCAATAGGGTTAAGCAATTCGGGATCATAGTCCATGCCTCCCACCAGGAACATATTCGCGGTTTCCAGTGGAGATGGGATGGAATGGAAAATAAGCTGAGTTCTGTTAATACGAACGTTTAATGTGCTGTCGTCCGCCTGTACAACGTCAGTGGTGTCGTTTGTATCGATATCATTACCGTTGTCTGATCCACAACTGGTTATCACTAGTGCAAATCCTATCAACGCAATGCCCGAAATCCTTCTCATAGTCAGTGGCTTAGATTCTGTATAAAAGTAATATATATGGCAATATTCATTAATGCGCGTCCAACCAGTTATTAGCAACGTTATGTTCAACAGTTAGCGGAACACCGATATCCGCTGCTCCTTCCATCCCATTTACAACAAGATTGGATACCTCTTCAATCTCATCTTTATGCACGTCAAATACCAGTTCATCATGCACCTGCAGGATCATTTTGCTTTGCAGATCCATCTTTTGCATCTCTTTGTGAATGTTGATCATTGCAATCTTGATCACATCCGCGGCAGATCCCTGAATAGGCGAGTTGATGGCGTTTCGCTCTGCAAAGCTCCTCACGGTGTGGTTGGCAGAGTTAATGTCTCTGAGATAACGCCTTCTTTTGAAAAGCGTTTCAACATACCCATGTTCCTGCGCAAACTTCACCGTATCCGACATATAATCCTTGATACCAGGAAACTGATTGAAGTAATTATCAATAATTGCTCGTGCATCCGTTCTTGAGATACCTAACGTTTGTGCCAATCCAAATGCGCTCTGCCCATAAGCCAATCCGAAGTTTACAGCTTTAGCTTGTCTCCTCATCTCGGGTGTTACATCACCTTGTGCAACATCAAACACCTTAGCCGCAGTAGCACTGTGAATATCCAGCCCGTCCTTGAATGCCTGTATCATATTTGCATCCTGAGATATGGCTGCAATGATCCGAAGTTCTACCTGAGAGTAATCTGCGGAAAGCAATTGGAATTCATCCGATCTGGGAATAAAGGCTTGTCTGATCTTTCTTCCGCGTTCTGTTCTGATGGGAATGTTCTGCAAATTCGGGCCAACGGAGCTCAATCTACCTGTTGCGGCAATGGTCTGGTTGAAGGTAGAATGTACCCTGCCGGTGCGCTCGTTGATCAAGGCTGGTAAAGCATCTACATACGTAGATCTGAGTTTTGTTAGTTCCCTGTAATTCAATATGCTACCGATAATTGGGTGCTCTTCCGCGAGCAATTTCAGGGTGTCTTCGTTGGTGGAATACTGTCCGGTTTTGGTCTTTTTCCCCTTGTAAGGAATCTTCATGTGGTCGAAAAGTACTTCGCCCAATTGCTTTGGTGAATCCAAATTGAATTCTGTACCTGCTTCCTTAAATACGGCATCGCGGGTAGTCAAGGTTTCCTTCTCCAACTCTGATGAATAATCCGAAAGGAACTTATCATCGAGTTTCACGCCTTCGGTTTCCATGTCCAATAGCACATGGATCAAAGGTGTTTCTATATCGTCAAGCAGCGGCTGTGCCTTCTTCTCATCCGCCATCTTGTCGAAAATCTCCATGAACTGATAAGTAATGTCCGCATCCTCAGAGGCATATTCGGTAATCTGCTCCAATGGTACGTCCTTCATGCTGCCCTGATTCTTCCCCTTTTTGCCTATGAGGTCTTCAATAGGGATTGGGCGAATGCCAAGGAAGGTTTCAGCCAGGAAATCCATTCCGTGTCTACTATCACCATCAAGTACATAATGCGTTACCATGGTGTCTTTGATAGGTGCGGAAACCTCAACACCATATTGCCGGAGCACATGCATATCGTACTTAATGTTGTGACCGACCTTGGTTAGCGATGTGTCTGCGAAAAGATCTTTGAACTGCGCCAGGAAGCTCGTGGCGGAATCTCTGTCTTCAGGACAAGGAACGTAGTACGCTTTGCCTGCCTCACATGAAAAGGACATTCCCACGATGTCACATGTCAGCGCATCAAGTCCGGTAGTTTCAGTATCAAATGCGAAGACCTTTGCCTGCTTCATTTCTTCGATCAACTTGTTGATCTCCGCTTCTTCCTGAACAGCCTTGTAAGTACGTTTAACGTCTTTACGTTCCGGTAGATCTGTGGTTTCTCCTGCTGGAGGTTCATCGAACAAAGAGATCTGACCTCCGTTCTCGGAAGGAAGGTCTACTTTGAACTCTTCCCCAATGATCCTTTTCCCAAGGGTCCTGAATTCAAGATCGGAGAACAATTCCTTCATCGCATCCTTGTTCATTTCTTCCACAATGAGGGATTCCTCATTGAACTCTACTGGTACATCGAGAATAATGGTCGCCAGCTTCTTTGAGATGATAGCGGACTCCTTGTTTTCGCGAATATTCTCACCCATCTTCCCCTTGATCTCATCAGCATGCTCCAGTACCCCTTCAACGCTGCCATAGGTTTTCACTAAATCTGTAGCTTTTTTCGGGCCAACACCGGGCACGCCTGGAATGTTATCAACCGCATCGCCCATCAGACCTAGTATATCAATCACTTGTTTGGTGTCCTCAACCTCGAAGTTTTCCTTGACTTCTTCAACTCCCCAAATCTCGGGTGGTTTGCCTGACCTTCCGGGCTTGAACATCTTTACATTTTCCGTTACGAGCTGAGCATAATCCTTGTCAGGAGTCATCATAAACACCTCAAAACCAGCTTCTTCCGCCTTAACAGAAAGTGTTCCAATCACATCATCCGCTTCATAGCCTTCTGCCTCCAGGATAGGAACATTAAAAGCTTCAATGATCTTTCGGATCCAAGGCTCACTCAGTTTGATGTCTTCCGGAGTTTCATCGCGATTGGCTTTGTAGAAATCGAATTCCTGTGCCCGTAAGGTTTTACTCTTATGGTCAAATACCACAGCTACGTGAGTGGGTTCCCTTTTTGTCAATGTTTCGAAAAGCACATTAGTGAATCCGAAAATTGCGGATGTGTTAAGGCCTTTACTGTTGATCCTCGGATTGCGGATGAAGGCATAGTATGCCCTGAATATCAGCGCATAAGCATCTAATAAATACAACACTTTCTTCTCTCCAGCCATGGTAAATTGAGCTAACTGATTAGGACAAAGAAGATACGTAAAAAGGAATAGGGAAGAAGCCGATTAGGAGGTTTCTTGGCTTTCTTCAAGAATCATTGCCATTACCACTTCACCAACGGCATTGAGCACACTTTTATCAATCTTATCTATGCAGTCACCATGGGTGTGATGGTATCCAAAGTAGTCTCTCCTTACTGGTTCGTAATGGACAATGTTCACAGATGGAATCTTGGCATCTTTATTCACATAAAGGTGATCGTCTATGGTTTCCCCGGTGGGTTTCCGTATGAAGAGTGTTTGGTACCCTAATCGATCAGCCATATGCCAGATCTTTTGCTGCACGTCAGAGGCATACTTGGTTGAAGTGCCTTCCAACGGAAAAACGGCTCCTCTTGCTCCCACCATATCCAGCAGAATACCATATTCAGCAGTGTAGCCTGGTTTGTGCAAGTTCTTAGTCCAGTACTGTGTTCCCAAACACCAGGTATCGTCCTGAGCGTTCATGCTTGTAACTGGCTGCCCATAATCTTCCGCATCAAAGAAGATAATATCAATACCTCTATCGGGTTGCTTGATCTTCAACTGACGGGCAACCTCCATAAGCACCGCAACTCCCGAACCGCCATCATTGGCCCCATCAATAGGCAGGTTAGTGTCTTTGGTATCCCGATCTGCAAAGGGGCGTGTATCCCAATGTGCGAACAGCAAAACTCGATTGGGGGCCTCAGGCTTGTACTGACCAATGATGTTAACGATGTTCAGCTTGGTGCCATTGAACGCAGTAACCACTGCTTTCTGCCGGATCACATCCAATCCTTGTGCTTCCAGGAAAGTGGCCAGGTATTCACCACATTTTCTGTGTCCCTCAGTATTGGGTACACGTGGCCCAAATTCTACCTGTGCTTCCAAGTAGCTATACGCAGAATCAGCATTGAATTCTGGGGGTGTGAGAGGTTTGATAACAGGGTTGTCCGGTTGTCCGAACTTGCCTGGGTCTTTGATAGGGTCATCGCCACAGCTGGAGCACGCAGCCAATGTTACTATCAAAACCGAAATGATAACTCTCCTCATAAGTTTGGCACAAAAAAAGTCCCTAATCAAAACGATTAGGGACCAATGTAATTATATTTTCTCTGGTTAATCTTCGATCACACCGTCACCAATGTAGCGACCATTCTTGTAGATCTCAATCTTAACCAAGATACCATCTTCATTGTATCGGTACCACTTTCCATCCATCAGACGATAGTTCTTGAAGACACCATCCTTAGAAATCTGCTTGTTCTTATTGAACAGCTTGTGCTTACCATTACCGGTGAATTTATGACCACTGGATCCTGAAGTTTCAGTCTTGTCTGCAACAACCTTTACTTCTGGAGCATCTTTGATCTCATCAGCCAGGTTATTGTCTTTCTTCTCATAGACTTTGGACTTGGATTCATCCATTGACCCATTGTTATAGAAACGCTCAGCACGAAGAGATCCGTCAGAATTGTATTCTTTGACCATTCCTGCTTCCTTACCTCCGTTCCAGTTACCTTCGATCATTACCTGACCGTTTTCATGGAAGTATTTCTGCTCTCCGTCTCTTTTACCAGTCTCGTTGAATTTAAAATCCTGTGATACCTGACCATTCTTATAGTACCTCTTGAATTCACTCACATTACGGTTGTTCTTCCAAACACCTTCTTCCTCCACTTGTCCATTCTCATAGAATACTTTGTAGTATCCATTCGGACGGTTGTTCATGTAAGTGATTTCGCTCTTCAGTTGCTGAGACATGAAGTAAGTCTTCCATTTTCCATTCTTTCTGGAATTCTTGTACTTACCTTCTGTCTTCTTCTTAGCCTGATCTTCCTTGAAATAGAAAATCCACCATCCTTGTTTCAGATTGTTCTCGTCAATCTGATTAATGGTATCTGTTTGAGTCTCAGATTGTGCGTTCGTCAATGAACACACAAAAATCAGGGCCAAAATATAGGTCAATGTTCTCATCTGCCGTGTTTCTACACTCTTCCCGATAAATTAAAGGTATAAAATTTATGAGTTCTCCAAAGCAGTTTTAGACCAAGCGTTAACCGCCTTTAGACCAATCCCACAATTCTTTCGATAACACGTTTATCAAAAAGAGCTATTATCCAATACGTTACATTCTGCAAAAAGTTGCACTTATACGTTGGCTAACATGGTCTGAACCAGCAAATCAAGGTCGTATTTAGGTTCCCAACCCCAGTCTGAGCGCGCTTCATCATCGTTGAGAGAAGCGGGCCAACTTTGGGCAATTTGCTCTCTGAAATCGGGTTTGTACGTTATTTGAAATTCTGGCTTATACACCTTTATAGCTTCGTATATCTCCTTAGGTGCAAAACTTATGCCAGAAATATTATAGGATGAACGAATTTTAATTTGGTCCACAGACGCATTCATTATGCCAATCGTAGCATCTATGGCATCTTCCATGTACATCATAGGTAGCGAAGCACCCTCAGAGAGGAAGCATTCGAAATGCTCATTTGCGTTCGCTTTATGGAAGATATCTACTGCGTAATCAGTAGTACCTCCTCCGGGTAATGATTTATACCCAATGAGCCCCGGATACCTTACGCTTCTCACATCAACACCGTACTTGGCGTGGTAATATTCACACCATCTTTCGCCTGCCAGTTTACTGATGCCGTACACCGTGTTGGGATCTGTAATCGTATGCTGAGGCGTATTATCTCTTGGTGTAGAAGGTCCAAAAACCGCAATTGAGCTCGGCCAGAAAACTTTCTTGATCAGGCCTTCTTTGGCCAGCTCCAGAATATTGAATAAACCCTTCATGTTAAGTTCCCACCCAAACAATGGTTTCTGTTCTGCCGTTGCTGATAACAATGCTGCCAGGTGGTATACTTCCGAAATTTCATGTTTTTCAATGATCGTACGGCACGCCTCCATGTCCATTACATCAAGCGTTTCGAATGGTGTCAGATCTTCCTCCGGCATGCGGATATCCGAGCCTATAACCTGATCGTGACCATGCGCAGCTCTAAGCCCTGCCAGCAATTCCGTACCAACCTGCCCGAGGGCACCAATAACAAGAACCTTACTCATACCTTGTGAATGCGCTAAAGCTACAAAAAATTGAATCTCTGATTTCTGTTGCTATTCATGCGTCCCGTTGGGTACAATTACTAACTTAGTACGAATAATCTGCTCGAATGAACTATACACTGATTCCATTCAAGAGAGTTAGGAAGCGCAATCCTGAATGAGGCCATTGCTTCAGTGCGTAATTGGTTCATTACAAATAGTTTAAACTTTACTTGATATGCCTATTTATCACACGTTAGGTGAGATACCACATAAGCGCCATACGGTGTTCAAGAAACCCAATGGCGATTACTATTACGAGCAGCTGTTCGGTACAGTTGGTTTTGATGGGATGAGTTCATTGCTTTACCATGTGTACAGACCTACTATGATTGCCGAAGTTCAGGAGTCGATCAATGTAGCACCTGAAATAGCGGTAGCAAAGAACATGAAACCATACAGACTACATGGTTTCAATGTAGCCCCGGCTGACGATTATCTGGAAGCAAGGAAACCGGTTCTGGTAAATTCTGATTGTTATATCAGCCTGGCGTCTCCCAGAAAATCAATGACAGACTATTTCTACAAGAATGCAGATGCTGATGAATTGGTATTCATTCATAGAGGTACAGGAATACTTCGAACGCTGGTAGGGAATATCGAGTTTAAGGAAGGTGATTATCTGATGATACCAAGAGGAATGATCTATCAGATGACCTTCGATTCAGAAGACAACAGACACTTCATTGTAGAGAGCTTCCATCCGATCTACACACCGAAGCGTTATAGAAACTGGTTCGGGCAATTGCTAGAGCATTCCCCTTTTTGTGAAAGGGACTTAAGGAAACCAACCAGTCTTGAAACACACGATGAGAAAGGAGAATTTCTTATCAAGGTGAAGAAGGAGGATATGTTGCATCAGATGGTGTACGCCTCACATCCGTTTGATGTGGTTGGTTGGGATGGATACAATTATCCTTACGCCTTCTCTATTCATGATTTTGAGCCGATTACGGGAAGGGTGCATCAACCCCCGCCTGTGCACCAGACCTTTGAAACGGGAGCCTTTGTAGTATGTTCATTCTGTCCGAGGGTATACGATTACCACCCAGAGGCAATTCCGGCACCTTACAATCACAGTAACATAGATAGTGATGAGGTGTTGTACTATGTGGATGGCGATTTCATGAGTCGTAACGATATTGGACCTGGTCACATTTCATTACATCCAGCGGGTATTCCGCATGGACCTCATCCAGGGGCAATGGAGCGAAGCATTGGGCAGAAGGACACGAATGAATTAGCGGTAATGGTAGATACCTTTAAACCGCTTCAATTAACCAAGCAAGCCATGGAAATAGAAGATGGGAAGTATTGGAATTCATGGATTGAATAATAGCATTAAGATGATTACAGATACAACTTCATTACAGTTAGAGAAAGTAGTAGAGGAAGCGGAAGATTTTCTTCCCTTGTTGGGAACCGATTTTGTGGAACTCTATGTAGGTAATGCAAAGCAGTCTGCATACTACTATATGGCGGCATGGGGCTTTCAGCCTGTGGCGTACAGAGGATTGGAAACAGGTTCTACAGACGAAGTTTCTTATGTTCTGCAACAAGACAAGATCAGATTGATCCTTACTTCACCATTGGTGGAAGGCGGCCCGATCAACGAACACATTAGTAAGCACGGAGACGGTGTGAAAGTAGTGGCCCTATGGGTTGATGACGCAGCCAAAGCATGGGAAGAAACCACCAAAAGAGGTGGACAATCATACATGGAGCCCTTCGAGAGATCTGATGCGCACGGTACTGCCAAGTTCTCAGGCATTCATACTTATGGTGAAACGGTACACGTATTTGTAGAGCGCTCAGACTACAATGGACCTTTCCTCCCTGGATACAAGAAATGGGAGCCTGATTTCAAATTTGAAGAAGTAGGGCTTAAATACATTGACCACATGGTGGGTAATGTTGGCTGGAACGAGATGAACAAGTGGGTGGAGTTCTATGCCAAGGTAATGGGCTTTGCGCAGATCATTTCGTTTGATGACAAGGATATTTCAACCGACTATACCGCGCTCATGAGCAAAGTAATGAGTAATGGTAATGGTAGAATCAAATTCCCTATCAATGAACCCGCAGAAGGAAGGAAGAAAAGTCAGATCGAAGAATACATAGAATTCTATAATGGTGCTGGAGTGCAGCATATAGCTGTTGCGACTGATAACATCATCGAAACTGTTACAGCGTTGAAATCACGGGGAGTAGAGTTTCTATACGTGCCTGAAACGTATTATGACGATGTGTTAGATAGGGTTGGAGAAATTGATGAAGACCTTGAGCCATTGAAAAAACTTGGTATTCTGATCGACCGGGATGATGAGGGTTATTTGCTTCAACTGTTTACCAAACCGGTTGTAGACAGGCCTACCATGTTCTTCGAAATCATACAGCGAAAAGGCGCCAAGTCATTTGGAAAGGGTAACTTTAAGGCACTCTTCGAGGCTATAGAGCGGGAACAAGCCAACAGGGGAACACTGTAGGGTTTAGATAAAGACCGCTTTTTAGTAGACAAACTGAATGTTTTTTCAGACAAAAGCATCCTTTTTCAAAAACCCGCGTATACATCAAAAGATGCGCAGGGGAACTGAGATCATACTTGTTGCTACAATCCTGATCTGCTGCAATTTATCTTGTAAAAGGGGAAAGGAAGACCCATTCCTGTCCTTTAGATCAAGAACGAGCAGAATCACCGGAGAGTGGAAACTGACCAAAATTTCTGGTGAGCACACGGAGATTCGTGAGTTCGATAGCTATACCATTACTCACAATTGGGATTTTGAGTCAAAGGATGGTAGGGATTCTCTAATCATTAAGAAGTCGTCTGAGGTGTGGACATCTGACGTATATGAAGTTCACAAGACCTATGAATGCAGGTTGACGATGAACAAAGACAATACGTGCTCAGCCAGGTATTCCAAGAAGATTGATAACGGCACCGAGAAGTGGGATTATTCCGGTGGCTGGGATTGGTTAGACGAAGGAAAAAACAAGCAGTATGTTAACGTTGAAGCATTGAAGATTGCGTACGATCACCAAACCAATCTGGAAATTGTTGGATTGAAGTATGATTGGATGAAGCTGAAATTGAACATCAATTCAAGCTACACGGATTCCAACAACGACAAGCAAAATGCTTCAGGAAGTTACGTCTACGAGTTCACCAAAACAGGTGACTAGCATACCCAATAAATTTTCAGGGAATTAGTTTGTGGTGGCCAACTTACGTGCAGCGTAAGAAATTTTCAGTGCGTTGGCTTCACGCAGTTGCTGCTTCACTTCAGTAACAATACCCATGGTGCACTCGTGATCCACCTTCATGGAAACTGTCATCAAAGGCTGTTCAACTGGAGCAACACCTTTCTTTTCCTCTTCCCACCATTCTGGGATGCGTTCTACCGGAGCAAAAGCATCATTAAGCTGAACCCTCGGTGCTGGGCCATAAACCGGGATAAGACGCTTTGTAGGTGATCCGATGTAGATATAACTAACAAGCGACTTTCTTTCCAGCTTTTGTAGCTCTGTGGCTTCCGGAACCTTTACCTCAACCTTCAACTCTACTTCACGCATTACCGTAGTAACCATGAAGAAAAACAGTAGCATAAATACGATATCAGGAAGTGCAGCAGTGTTTACTGCTGGTATTGACTTCTTTCCATCCTTTTTAAACTTGCTCATCGTCTATTCTCCTCCTGCTTCTGCTCCAGCTTGAGCTGCAGCTGCGTTGTTAGGTTCCGCTTCTGAAATCCTTTGTGGCAATACAGCTTTGATTGCCTTGTATTTCAGTTTAGCGTCTTCGTTTCCATCTTTCTTCAATTCAACAAGTCTCGCATAAGACATGCCGAACTTCTTTTGACATTCCGCCTCACGGAGTTCGTTGTAAGCTGCCACCAGTTCATTCTGAACCTGCAGATACATTCCATAATGCGTTCCCTTGTGGTTCTGCAGCGAAACGATCTGTTTTGATACCATGTAGTCCTTGCCATAGAATGGAATCTCTTCCTTCCAAGGTTTGAACTCTGGAAAATCAGTATTGTCTGGTTCGTTCGGACGGCCAAGAATGAACTCTTTTGCTGCTTCTCTAAGGTCTTCAACCTGCATTGGTTCGCCTTCAACAAGAAGATCATTGTTGGCATTCACAAGTACTTCAAAAATGTTCCTCTTCTTCACAGGTGGAGGAGGATCCTGGTTGTCAAGCTTCGGTGGTAACTGACGAAGCAGACCAGTTGGCGTATCCATGGTTGTGGTTACGAGGAAGAAAATCAATAGCAGGAATGCGATGTCTGCCATCGATCCCGCATTAATTTCTGGTAATCCTCTCCTTGCCATGTTACTTGATCATTTTAGAAACACCTGAATAGATTGCAGCAAGAACTGCAAGTCCAAACAAAATGTAGAATGTTATTAAACCTGCGCCAGACCATTTGACTTCACCTTCTGTGATGCCCATGTCCTGCATTTTTATTGTAAGGTCAGTTCCAGCCATCGCGTAGCCAATCACAACTACAAGAAGTAAAGCACCAACACCTATGAGTGTTCCTTTAGCTCCTTTGATGTTCGTTCCAAGGTTGATCAATGAGAATCCAACTGCTGCAACAGCTGCAAGTACAAGAAGAACGTAACACCATCCGATAATCGCTCCAGCACTAATCACGTCAAGCATGAATAGCGCACCCATGAGCGTAGAAATCCCTACAAAACCAAACAGTAATATTTTGCTAAGTAGATCTTTCATGAATTACCCTTTGTTGTGTTTAACAAGAATGTCGATCAAAGAGATTGAAGCATTCTCCATATCGTTTACGAGGCTATCCACCTTCGCGATAATGTAGTTGTAGAATATCTGTAGGATGATCGCTACGATAAGACCAAATACCGTGGTCAAAAGTGCGATCTTAATACCACTCGCTACAAGAGAGGGAGAGATATCACCTGCTGCTTCAATAGCATCAAATGCATCGATCATACCAATTACCGTACCCATGAAACCAAGCATTGGTGCCAGGGCGATAAAGAGTGAGATCCATGATACATTCTTCTCAAGCTGTCCCATCTGAACACTACCGTACGAGATAACAGATTTTTCAACCATGTCTATTCCTTCGTGTGCTCTATCCAAACCTTGGTAGAAGATGCTCGCTACTGGTCCGCGTGTGTTTCTGCATACTTCCTTAGCGCCTTCAACACCTCCACTGTTCAACGCACCTTCAACATCATTCAGAAGCTTGTTGGTATTCGTTGTAGCAAGGTTCAGGTAAATAATTCTTTCAATTGCCAGTGCAAGACCAAGAATCAAACAAATAAGAACGATTCCCATGAATGCAGGTCCACCTTCGATGAACTTGTCCTTGATGGTTTGATGGAATCCTTTTGATTCTTCAGTTTCAGGGTCTTCAACAGGATCCTCCTGCGGTTCAGCCTGAGGTTCTTCCTGTGGTTCTGGTTGTGGGTCTTCCTGAGGCTCAACCTGTGCCGCAGTGTCTTCATCAGCCGGTGGCTGTGCGTAACCCATTTGACTCATTCCAACGGTAAACAGCGCTACCAGTGCTAGAATTGAGAATAACTTTTTCATGATCTTCCTTTATATAATGTGTACTTGTTTCAACTTCTAAATTGCGGAGAAGAAGGGATTCGAACCCCCGATACGGTTTCCCGTATACACGCTTTCCAAGCGTGCGCCTTAAGCCACTCGGCCACTTCTCCTCTCAATCAAATTCATAAAGAACCGCGCCTGTTACAGCGAACGCTAAAATATTAAAATTTTGGTATACGCCTTCAAATTTGTGCATTACTGTTTTGTTAACGGTCAAGCGGCAGGAATGAAAGGTTTGGCGCGGGTTATAAAGTAATTTCACCTGCCAGAGATTGGGTTAGTTTTTGCCGGATTTCTTCCTTGTCGTTCAAGGTTCCTAATAGGTGCATGCTTTTCGTAACCGCAGCTTCGTAGGTCATGTCACCTCCGGGCACTACACCCAAATGCTCTAAGTGCTTGCTCGTCTGGTACTTTCCGTGCACAACAGCACCACCGTTACATTGCGTAATGTTGAGGACGATTTTACCTCCCTCAATGGCAGCTTGCAGTTGCTCGGTCAGCCAGTTATCGGTATTGAGATTCCCAGAACCGTAGGATTCCATAATAATTATGTCGGCCGTGTTAAGCAATAACGTCTTCTGACATATTTCCGGAAGCATGCCCGGGAAGAACTTCAGGGTGGCAATATTGTTGCTCAATCCTGATTGAATATTCAAAGAGGTATTTGATCTGAACAGGGCTCCGTGATTAACTTCCAGAGAGATTCCTGCTTCTGCCAATAAGGGGTAATTGTATGAGCTGAAGGCATCAAAGTGGGCAGCATCCACCTTCTGAACCCGATTGGCACGGTACAATTTGTACTCAAAGTAGATGGCAACTTCTTGTATGACCGGAACACCATTGTTCTGAAGGCATGCAAGTTCTATGGATGTAATAAGATTCTCACGTCCATCACTCCTAATGATACCCAGAGGCAATTGCGATCCGGTAAGAATTACAGGTTTGGTTAATCCCTGAAGCATGAAGCTAAGTGCAGACCCCGTGTAAGCCATGGTATCTGAACCGTGCATGACCACGAAACCATCAATACGGTCGTAATTGTTTTGGATAACCTTTACAATTTCCTTCCAATACCCTGGCGTCATGTTTGAGGAGTCGATCGGGTTACCCATTGGGTGTAGCTCGATTTCACATGGAAGTTTCGAAATCTCAGGAAGTACATCGTGCAATTGCTCGAACTCGAGTGGATGCAGCACGCCCGTGGCATCTTCTACCATTCCGATGGTGCCTCCTGTATAGATCAGTAAGATCGATGGCTTGCTCATAGGGCAAACATTTTTTTCGCGTTGGCCGTGGTGCGGGCTGCTATTTCTGCCGCAGGCTGGGCGTAAATGTCAGTCAATTTCTCGAGAATATGAACCAGATAGCTTGATTCATTTCGCTTACCGCGGAAAGGTACAGGAGCCAGATAAGGGGCATCGGTTTCCAGGACCAAGTAGTCAAGTGGGACGTTGGGAAGCACTTTGTCAAGTCCACCATTCTTGAAGGTAACAACACCTCCTATGCCCATCAAAAATCCCCCATATTCCATAATGTGTTTGGCATCATCTTCTGAGCCTGTAAAGCAGTGAAATATCCCCCGGAGTTTATCGTCATTCAGTTCATCAACGATCTCGAATAGTTCCGGAAAAGAATCTCGTGCGTGGATAACAATAGGTAAGCCTTTGTCTTTTGCAAATGCTACCTGAATTCTAAAAGCATCTTTTTGCTGCTCTACGAAAGTTTTATCCCAATAAAGATCAATACCAATCTCACCTACAGCGATATAAGTGTACTTTGAATTCTCAAAATTCAATAATAATTCCTCAATACTCTGCTGATAGTTCGCATTCACAGAACAAGGATGAAGACCCATCATCGGTTTAAAGAATTCTGCGTCACGATCCACAAGGGCATGCATCTGAGGAACCGAGTCGCCATCAATGTTCGGCAGAAGAATTTCCTCAACACCAACCTCTTTAGCTCGCATAATAACCGCATCCAGATCTTCCTGGAATTGGTCTGCATACAGATGGGAATGCGTGTCGATGAGCATGCACAAATATAGATGAATACAACAACGCGGTTGATTTGCGTTTTTACATTTGCATCATGGATCCGCACGATGTTCGCATACTGGTTATTCGCTTCAGCTCGATTGGAGATGTCGTTCTGACCACTCCGGTTGTGAGATGTCTGAAGCGACAGCTTGAAGGGAACGTGCACATCGACTATCTAACGAAATCGGCTTACGCCACGCTTCTGGAACCCAATCCGTACATAGATGAGGTTATTACGATTGAAAAGAGCACAGCCGAAGTTGCAGAGAAGCTGAAGGCAAATCGGTATGACTATATCGTAGATCTCCATCGTAACATTCGCTCTGCGCAGGTGAAGCGCAAGCTGAAGATCATCGATTTCACCCTCGATAAACTGAATGTTAAGAAGTGGCTGCTGGTGAATTTTGGCGTAGATAAACTACCCGATGTACACATAGTGGACAGGTACCTGGAAGCCATAGCTCCATTAGGTACGGAGAATGATGGTGATGGCCTCGATTATTTTTTTCCTGATGGCGTGGAGGTGCCAACACTGCCCAACGAATATGTTTCGCTCGTCATTGGTGCGAAACAGCCGGGAAAAACACCCAGAATTCCTCTTTTACAGCAGATAGTTGATGGGGCTGATTTACCTGTAGTTCTGGTAGGCGGACCGGAAGACGTTGAACAGTCTAATCAGATCAATGGAAGCAATGATAGATTGATCAATTTGGTTGGTCAATTGGATCTTCACGGTTCCGCCAAAGTATTGGAGGGAAGCAGGGTTGTTGTTGCCCCAGATACAGGCATGATGCACGTTGCCGCTGCGCTGGGTAAACCTGTGATTTCTTTGTGGGGTTGTACGGTACCTAAGTTAGGGATGTATCCTTATATGCCGGGAGAAGGTTCTGCAATGATAGAACCGCCCGTTAGTTTAAAGCGTCCCTGCTCCAAACTGGGAGACAAGTGCAAGAACAACCCTAACTGTATTGAGCAGTTAGACCCGAATGAAATTGTTCGCCTTGTGAATGGGATTTAGGTAAACAACGCCTTTAGCTCAGTAGCGTCATCCGGCTTCATTTTGCCAGCGAGCACAAGACTCAACTGTTTCCGCCTCAACGCACCTTCAAACCTCTCTTTTTCAAGTGGTGATTCCGGATGAACGGGAGGTACTCCAATAGGATGACCTCTTTGATCTACTGCAACGAAAGTGAAGATGGCTTCGTTGCTTTTTCTTTTTTTGCCCATTGGGTCTTCGATGAATACATCCACGAAGATTTCAAGGGATGAATTGAATGCTCGTGATACCTGGGCCTCAAGGGTGATCAAATCACCGAGGGAAATGGGTTCTCCGAAATGCACATTGTTTACCGCTGCAGTAACGCATACCCTGTTGGTATGCCTTTGTGCGGAGATGGCAGCTGCAATGTCCATCCAATGCAGCAGGGTGCCACCTCTAAGGTTGTTCAACATGTTGGTGTCGTTTGGGAGCACCAACTCCGTTTTCACACATTTGGAATTACTGACGGGCTTTGAACTCATCCGTTACCATTGATAGATGTACACTTCACCCACATCGTTGCCTGTAACGAACCACTTCTTGTCTGGAAAGAAATAGACCGGAGCATAATGCAGCACATTCTTTTCGCAGGTAAGTTTGATCTCTTTCAATTCTCTTTCAGTATCGCCATCCATGAACTTGATCACACCTGCTTTCAGCGCATAGCCGTAAACCCTTGTGCCTTTTAACCAGGCATTCTTCTGGGTATACTTTATGTCGAACTTGGAATTGGTCATTTTCAAACCCAATTCTTCCTTTACGTGTTTGGGTGTTGGCATCCAATCTTTGTGGGGTGGGAGGTATTTGTCTTCTTTACCCGACTTCACCAACCAGATCTTGCGTTTACCTGTAACACCTACTGTGCATACAAATTCGCCATTCGGACTAAACCCGATCCAATTCACATTTTTGGAGCCATCAACTTCATGTTTGAAGATGTGGATTTTCTTTCCTGATTTCGCATCGAACAACGCGGCACCATCCGTGTATCCAACGGCAATTTTATCGCCTTGTGCAGATACAGCTACACTCAGTACTCCAAGTTTAGGACCTTTATTAATGGTCTGCTTGAGCTTTAATCCTTCTACCTGTGCCTGGCTCAGAAAAGCGCAAATAGCCAGGCTGATCGTTAAAAGCGTTTTTCTAGTATCCATGCCTTATCGTTATGGTTATTACGTACTTCATCCAGTGCGTCTTCGGCACTTTCTCTTGTTGCATAACTTCCGTAGCAAACAGCGTGCAAGTTTTTGTGTTTACCAAGAAGTGCTGCATCAAATCCTGCCTTCTTTAACTTCTTTACCAGTCGCCTGGCATTTCCTTTGACCGAGAAACATCCGCCAATAACGTGGTACTTGAACTGAACGTCCTTTTTAACCACCACATGGGTATTGTCAGGTTTCGTGGGTAGGTCTGGGGCCGGATCCTTCAACCTAACAACAATAGGGTCAAGTCCCGCACCGGGCGATAATTCCAGGTAAGCAAATTCATCGTTAGAGTCCTCTGGAATCGTAATACGCTTCACCTCAAGTGTATCACCAGGTACAAATGGGCTGTGGTAGTAAGCTCTTGGCTTCTTTTGAATGGCAGGAATGATCCTGGCGTATTCGGATGGGATGTTATTGATAAATCCACTTTGATACATGGTTACTGCAAACGCACCCATCAACGTCACCGCGATAACAGCCGCCCACGCAGCTCCATACTTCCTTTCCTTAGCGTCTCCAGATGCTGTAACCTCTTCTACAGGGAGTACATTTACCGCTTCAGAAACCCGAATTGGCCCTAAGCCATAGGCAGACTTCAGGTAATTCACAGATTCATCCTGATAGAACTCGAGTTTACCGGATTTGTTTTTGCTGATGGTACCTACCTTCGGGAGGTATACCTTCAATCCATCGTTCAGTTGGTTTCTTAATTGAGCAACCCAATTTTGAATGTCTTGTTTGATCATTTCGTAACCCTTACCGGTTGCCGTGGCAAGGTCGTTGATTAACAGACCGTCATTACTGGTCAGCTTTGGATTGAAGGAGATTCTTGCACTGGGTGGGTGGAAGATTTTGCTACTTCTGTCATACCGCGCAGGGGCATAGTTACATACGAACCCTCCCAGATCCGGGACGATTACACATTCGTGGTGCAATAAAAGTTTGCCTAATGCTTCTTCCACCTGCATGTTACAAATGTAACATTCGGAATCCGCGTGGGATAAGACTTTATTCCATTTTATTTAACACGATTTCAACGTCATCTGGTGCATCAATTGAAATCGCATCATATTCGGTGTAGCCCACCTTCATTTTGTAGCCATTGGCGAGCCAACGCAACTGCTCCAATCGCTCGGTTCCCTCCAGAGGGGTTGCTTGAAGATCACGGTATTTAGCAAGCGTTGCTGATCTGTAACCGTAAATTCCAACATGCTTCAGAAAGCTATGTTTCTCGCTATTGGCAATTGGATAGGGGATGGGAGATCTGGAGAAATACAACGCATTATGGTTGTTATCCAACACCACTTTAATACGGTTTTGATTCAGAAAATCACGCTCGTTGGATGACCGTTTTACCATGGTGCCCAATACCACTTCCTGGTCACTGAACAGGTTCACAAGTCCGTCAACCATAGCGGGATCCACTAGAGGTTCGTCACCTTGGATGTTGATCACCACATCAATGTCTGGTCGCTTGGAAATTACTTCCAAACATCTTTCAGTACCGTTATGACAGGTTGGGCTAGTCATGATCGCCTTTCCACCAAATCCGAGTACTACATCGTATATCCTGTTGTCATCTGTTGCTACCACCAACTCATGCAATGAGGAAGCCATTTGACAACGCTCAAATACATGTTGAATCATTGGTTTGCCTTTGAGATCAATCAGGGGTTTTCCTGGAAATCTTGTTGAAGCGTACCGTGCTGGGATGATACCCATTACCCTCATTCTGTCTTCACTTTTGTAACCTCAAGAATCATGTGATGGTTGGCTTTCCGGTATCGATCCTTGTAAGGTTGTTTGATGAACTGAAGATAATGGTCTTTGAATAATTGCTGATGTGGGAGGTGAATTCTAGTTATTGTTGAAGGCATTACACGGAGCGAAAGTGCTTCCATCTTCTTGAGCGATTTCTTCATCAATTTCTTTCCCTCTTTCGCATTTCGCGCATCATTTCCCTCCATGGGGTCATAAATGATCAACTTATACTCTTCCAATTTAGGATGCTGTTTTTCAAACCTTTTAAGGAAGCGGAAATCTGAGGACTGTACATCAAGATCACCCTCGAACTGAACTCCTGGAACAAGGAACTTCTGTCCAACAACCAACTTGCTCGTAAGCGAATCCGTCCTGCCAGATTGAAGTGCGAATTTGATATGATCCTTCACGGCCGACTTCTTCTTATAGTGCCTCATCAGCACCAACTCCACTCGTTCGTTATAACGGATGGCTTTCTTGTCATCCATTTTCCCCCACCACGGCTTAATTTCCGCGTACGACACAATAGGTGATTTGAACGCATAGCCCTTCGGAAAGATGCGTTGGGGATCAATGCCATGAATGATCAGGTAGTTAGATATTTCGGCAGCCCTCGCTTGTGTTACATCTTTCTTGTAATCCTGGTCCCAGTATTTATAATCATGAACAGCAATTTCAAACCAGAATTCATGGTGTGTTGCAAGAAATTCGAAAAGCTGCTCGAACGCTCCACTATCTCCAGTGAACTTGGTGGATTGCTCCTGGAATTTGAACTGCTTCAGTAGGTACCGATTGCCCGATTTCAAGTTGGTGTCTTTCAAAGACCGATAGCCTTCATGAAGCACCTGCTGATTGTAAAGAAACTCGGGTGTTGGAATATTGTTATTCCCTGGAGGCTGCGCCAGCGTTGTAATGGAAGCTATGAGAAGGAATTGCAACAAATACGTAGATGGTGCGGCAAGGTATCTCATAGTTTTGCTGAAAATATGGAAAATAAGTCTGAACTCATTCACGCTCTGGCGCTGACAAAATTGGCAGGCGTTGGAGGTATAACGGCCAGGAAGCTCATCAATTGTGCAGGGGGTGCGGAAGCCGTTTTTGGTTTCGCGAAGAACCAACTGCAAAGCCTTCCTGGAGTTACTCCAAGATTGGCTAATGCCATTGTTGAAGGGCATACAATAGACGATGCAACCAGAGAGATTGAACAGATACTAACAGATGGACACGATATCATCTACTACCAGGATGAGCGCTACCCACAACGGTTAACATTTTGTGATGACCGGCCGTTGATGTTGTTCTATAGCGGTACGGTATCGTTCAACCTCAACCGTGTTCTTGCGGTTGTAGGAACGCGTGATGCTACACGACATGGACTTCGAATGGTTGATCAGTTGCTCGATGAGATCCGCGCATACAACCCGCTGATAGTAAGCGGCCTTGCTTATGGTATTGACATTGCTGCGCATCAGAAATGCCTGGATATTGGATTAAATACGGTAGGTGTTATGGGAACCGGATTAGACAATGTATATCCGTCTACTCACCGATCAGTAGCGCATCGTATGAAGACACACGGGGGGCTGCTAAGTGAGTTCGTCTATGACACGAAACCGGATCGGGAGAACTTTCCGAAGCGCAATAGAATAGTTGCGGGTATGTCGGATGCAGTTATTGTAGTTGAATCAACCCGTAAAGGAGGGTCGCTGATCACAGCAGATATAGCATCAAGTTACAGCAGGGAGGTATTTGCGTTTCCCGGTAAGGCTACCGATGAACTCAGTACGGGATGCAACTGGCTGATCAAAACGCAGCGGGCCTCAATGGTAGAATCAGGCAGGGATATTGCATACCAGCTTGGGTGGAATGAAACTGAACCGGAGAAGAAACCAGCGGCAGTCTATACAGATCTTGATGAAGTCGAGTCTGCGATTGTAGGTTTACTAAAATTCGATGATGAACTGGAGATTGACCAGATTGGATGTCAGCTTGGCGTGGCCAGTTCGGATGCTACAATAAAGTTGCTGGAGTTGGAGTTTAAAGGGATAATCGCATCTTTACCCGGCAAGAAATACCGCCTGATTTGAGACTTTTTTTCATCATCTTGATTACCGTTATGGTGGGCCGATTGTCTGCCCAAAATGTGCTGTCGTTTGTAGATGATAAGAACCGCGTTTTCTTCCTTGATGCACAGAGTAGGGTGAAATTCAACCTCAAGGGAGACCATAAGAATTACAAGGGAACGGTTTTCGCAATTATGGATTCTTCCATGATTATCAATGGTGAGATGATTAAGTACGGGGACTTAGAGTTTATTTCCTTCAAGGCTCCGGAGAGGGGTTATGAGATTGCGTCATACTCCGTACTGGCAGTTGATGCCCTGAGCATTGTTGGGGCAGCTGCTTCAGGAGGAGGTTTTGTGTTTGGAATTACTGGCGCCACAGGGGCGATATTAACCCCATTCGCTATTGGCTACATTATTTATCATGCAGTAACCAAGAGACGGTTCTCGTTTCAGGAGCACGAGTGGATGGTTATTCCACAGAAAATGCGCAAGGTGAAACGCAGAGAGAAAAAGGCTGTTGAGTATACCGGCAAAGGCTCCAAGAAGGTGATAGAGTACTACGGAGAATAGGAATTCCAGACTGTTGGAAATTCTTTATTTCTGTCACCGTTAAGGGCATACGTTCGCTGGTTTTTTTATCTACATTTGCCGTCAAATTCACCAACATTTAACAGACAATTCATAGACAATGTCTAGTCAGTATCAACAACAGATCGACCAGTTCATGGAATTGGTTCGTGGGAAGAACGGTCATGAGGCCGAGTTTCTTCAAGCAGTAGAGGAGGTTGCAGAAACGGTGATTCCGTTTATTGAAGAAAACCCAAAGTATAAAGGAAAGATGTTGTTGGAGCGAATGGTTGAACCAGAGCGCACCATCATATTCAGGGTTCCTTGGGTTGATGATCAAGGCAATACACAAGTAAACAGAGGGTTTCGTGTAGAGTTTAACTCTGCCATCGGTCCGTATAAGGGTGGACTGAGATTTCACCCAACTGTAAACTTGTCTATCCTGAAATTTCTGGGCTTCGAACAGGTGTTTAAGAACTCACTTACTACCCTTCCGATGGGAGGTGGTAAAGGAGGTTCTGACTTTGATCCAAAAGGAAAGTCAGACAATGAAATGATGAGATTCTGCCAATCATTTATGAATGAACTCTTCAGACACATTGGTCCTAACACAGATGTTCCGGCTGGCGATATCGGTGTTGGTGGAAGAGAGATTGGCTACATGTTTGGCCAGTACAAAAGATTACGAAACGAGTTCACTGGTGTATTAACCGGTAAAGGAGCAACCTGGGGAGGATCACTGATCAGGCCAGAGGCTACCGGATACGGAAACGTTTTCTTCGCAAGAGAAATGTTGAATACAAAAGGGGAGTCTTTTGAAGGCAAGAAAGTCTTGATCTCAGGCTCGGGTAACGTTGCGCAATACGCTGCTGAGAAGTGTATCCAGTTGGGAGCAACGGTTATCTCCATGTCGGATTCCAAAGGGTGCATTCATGATCCGGCTGGAATTGATGCCGATAAGCTTGCATGGATCATGGAACTGAAGAATGTAAAGCGAGGCAGGATCAAAGAGTATGCAGATCAGTTTGATGGTGTTGAATTCCATGAGGGTAAAACACCGTGGCATATTGCAGCTGACGTTGCGCTTCCTTGTGCTACTCAGAACGAATTGGGTGGCGAAGATGCGAAAGTGCTTGTCGGGAATGGCGTAATGTGTGTTTCTGAGGGTGCAAATATGCCGTGTACACCAGAAGCAATGGAAGTGTTCCACGAAGCGAAAATTCTCTACGCTCCGGGTAAAGCGTCTAACGCTGGAGGTGTTGCTACCTCAGGTCTTGAAATGTCTCAGAACTCTTTAAGGCTTTCTTGGACCAGAGAAGAAGTGGAAGAGAAGCTGCTTGGTATCATGAAGAACATACATGCAGCATGTGTGGAGTATGGCACAGACGGTGACTTCGTAGATTACGTTCGAGGCGCGAATGTTGCTGGCTTTGTGAAAGTGGCAGATGCAATGATGGATCAGGGGGTAGTATAAACCTTCACCTTAATATTTCAAACCCCGCCATTGGCGGGTTTTTTTATTTCGATTCTATAAATTAACCGTTCAAAACCGAAGAGCATGTACGGAAAAATCAAAGATCACCTGCAGAATGAGCTTAGTGCAATTGAGGAAGCAGGACTGTTTAAGAAAGAAAGAATCATTACTACTTCACAGGATGCTGTTATCAAGGTAAGTACCGGTGAAGAGGTGATCAACTTCTGTGCGAACAACTATTTGGGATTGTCTTCACACCCGAAGGTGGTTCAGGCTGCGAAAGACACACTTGAATCCCATGGCTTTGGTATGTCATCTGTTAGGTTTATTTGTGGAACACAAGACATTCACAAGACCCTCGAAGACAAGATTGCTGAATTCCTTGGTACCGAAGACACGATTCTATACGCAGCGGCCTTTGATGCGAACGGAGGTGTATTCGAACCTTTGCTTACTGCTGAAGACGCAATTATTTCTGATTCATTGAACCATGCATCCATCATCGATGGTGTGAGATTGTGTAAGGCGCAACGTTTCCGTTACGCTAACAACGATATGGCAGAGCTGGAGAAATGTCTTCAGGAGGCAGAAGGTGCAAGATTCAAGATCATAGTTACGGACGGTGTCTTTTCTATGGATGGCTATGTAGCACAACTGGATAAGATATGTGACTTGGCAGATCAGTATGATGCTTTGGTAATGGTAGACGAATGTCACGCAACAGGCTTCATTGGCGAGACTGGACGGGGAAGTATTGAATTGAGAAATGTAATTGGGCGTGTGGACATCATTACCGGAACACTTGGTAAAGCATTGGGTGGTGCTATGGGTGGATTTACTTCAGGAAGAAAAGAGATCATTGAGATGTTGCGCCAGCGCTCTCGACCGTACTTGTTCTCCAATTCTCTTGCGCCATCTATAGTTGGTGCCTCAATTGCCGTATTTGACCTACTGAGTGGCAGCACGGATTTGCGAGACAAACTTGAGTGGAATACCAAGTACTTCAAAGAAGGGCTGAAAGAAATAGGATTGGATTATAAGGATGGGGAGTCAGCCATTGTTCCGGTGATGCTTTACGATGCTAAGTTATCGCAGGTGTTCGCGGATAAATTATTGGACGAAGGGATTTACGTGATTGGTTTCTTCTATCCGGTTGTTCCGAAGGAGCAAGCGCGTATTCGCGTTCAGTTATCTGCAGCCCATGAAAAGGAGCATCTGGACAAAGCCCTTGCCGCATTCAAGAAAGTAGGTGAGGAACTGGGAGTGATTCAGGTTACTTCAGCCTGATCTTCGTTCTGCCAATATCGCCTCCTTGATGGAATACGGTGATGTTATATTCACCTGGAACGAAGTCTGCGTTCTTCTTCCAATCAAGACAAAGATTCATTTGGTCGTTATCGTAAGCGATTACCTTTTTGACTGAGTAAAGCCCCTTAACACCGTTGAAGTCGAACTTATTGGCGTCACCGCTGCCCATAGATAATACCTTGCCGTCCGGGCTGAGTATGCGCACAAAGAGCGTTTGTGTTCCGGAAGGGGTAACACTGTTTTTCATGATGGTGAAGCACGTACGGATCTTATCCGTCTTCTTCGCTCGGTCGGTGTTCTTTCCTGTATTGTCACCCTTTACACGAATTCCAGTAGTGTTCAAACCAGTGATTACAAATCGACTTGCTGTATTGACTTTATCGGTAAGCTGTTTGTTTTCTTCTGTCAGGTTCGAGGATTTACTCTGTTCATCCTTCAGTGCTTGCTTCACCGTTTGATTCTCCTTCCTCAAACCTTTGTTGAGCGTATTCAATGAATCAATATCCTTCACGAAACCCTGCATCATCCTTCGAAGTGAAGCCGCTTCCTTCTTCAGCTTGTATATCTGCCACTTCAGCCCTTTGTTCTCCTTAACCTGAACCAGCAGTTTCTCGATTTCTTCCTTCTGCGCGGCTATCTTCTCTTGCATATCCGCGTTATCCGTCTCCATCTCATTGTATTGAGAGAGCATTTGCTCCAGGTCCATCTCCAGGTTACTTTTTTCCTCTTCCAGGGTGACCTTTTCGGCAATGACGTATTCGATCTGGGAATTTTTTTCCATCAACTGCCAGCCCAATAATGCACATGTGATGAACAATAAGATGCACATGAGCACCAATAGTTTGTTCACTGGATTTTGCTTTGGAGCCGGAGCGGCCTTCGGTATATTATCAGATTCACTCATATCGCTGATGTAGTGGCAAATTTAATGAGTTCAAATAGTTATTTTCGACCAGCACTCCCGAGTTATAAACAGCGCTATATGTTTAACGACTTCGTTTCCTTATTATTTCCAAGTGTATGTTCTACATGCGGAGCGTCATTGTTGGAGGAAGAAAGAATCATTTGTCTGCATTGTAAGTCTGACCTACCCTATGCAAGATTTGGTGCGCAACAAGACAGTCCATTGGCGAAGCTGTTCTGGGGGCGGATTGATATGGATTGGGTGACTTCCGGATTTATTTATGAGCGTGAAAGCAAGCTTCAGAAACTGATTCACGACCTGAAGTACCGCGGTTCCGCAGATACTGGTGTTGAACTGGGGAAAATGCTCGGTACAGAACTGATTAACAACAATTTGGCAGATTCGGACGTTATACTGCCCGTTCCGATCCACAATTCCAAAAAACGTGTTCGGGGTTACAACCAGGCCGAATTGATTGCGAACGGGGTAAGTGAAGTACTGGGCATCGAAGTGAGAAATGACATTTTAGTCCGAAAGCAGCATACAGATTCTCAAACGAAAAAGGGAAGAATCTCGCGGTGGCAGGATCTTGAAAAAATATATGGCTTGCACAAGAAGTGTAAGCTGGAGGTAAGCAAAATACTGTTGATTGATGATGTGATCACAACCGGAGCAACCATTGAAGCGTGTGCACGGCAACTCCAACAATTGGGTGGGGTAAGCGTTCGTGCGGCATCTCTTGCATATGCGGCATAGCTATGGCAGAATCATTGAACATACCGGCTGGAGTTAGTAAAGAGGAAGTCTATGGATCGCTGGTTCCACAATTGGAGGCACTGGTAACGGGTGAGTCCAACCTCATAGCAAATCTTGCCAACCTCAGCGCGGGGTTGTACCATGGTTTGGACCTACTTTGGGTAGGGTTCTATCTGGTTGAAAATGACGAATTGGTGCTTGGACCATTCCAGGGCCCTATAGCTTGCACTAGAATTGCAAAAGGAAAGGGTGTGTGTGGCGTTGCCTGGGACAGAAATGAGACGGTGATTGTCAAGGACGTAGAGGAGTTCAACGGACACATCGTATGCAGTCCGGATTCAAGGTCAGAAATTGTGCTACCAGTTCGGGATTCTCTTGGAAATGTGAAAATGGTGCTTGATATCGATAGCGATACGCTTGCGAATTTCGATGAGGTGGATGAAATGCACCTAAAGAAGGTTGTAGAGATCATTGAAAAAATGCTGTGATGTTAAAGCACTTTCTGTGGATCTCAGGTATCGTTCTTCTGGCCGCTTGTGCACAGGTAAAAGCACCAACAGGTGGTCCAAAGGATGAAGAGCCACCTCGCGATTCCGTGAGTTACCCAATGAACGGAAGTGTCAACTTCAAGGTAGATCAGATCACCGTTAAGTTCACCGAGTTTGTGCAACTGAACAATCTAAATCAGAAGTTGCTGGTATCTCCATTGATGGAGAATCCTGAGGTAAGTATCCGCGGTAAGAAGATGATTATCAAGCTCACCGATTCCCTGCGACCATCTACCACTTATACCCTCAATTTCGGTGATGCCATTGAAGATATTACAGAGCGAAATCCCTATGAGAATTACCGCTACGTTTTTTCAACCGGCTCCTTTTTAGACAGCATCCGCTTTGGAGGCAACGTTTACAATGCGCTTACCCTGGAACCAGAGGAAGGAGCCGTTGTTATGCTGTATGAAGATGATGTGGACAGTTTGCCAAGAACACAGCGTCCGTACTACGTGAGTAAAACGAATAAGGAAGGCGCATTTCTGATTGAGAACATTCGCAACAACAACTACAAGATCTTTGTACTGAAGGACAATAACAACAACTATTTGTTTGATCTGCCTAACGAACCTATTGGTTTTCTGGATGCTACCGTTCCGTTGAGCAAGGATACACTGGGGATCAAACTGAAGCTGTTCGAAGAGGATTACAAAAAGCAATTCTTGTTCTCGTACGATGTTAAGCAATATGGATTGCTAAAACTGATCTTCAATCGCCCAACCGAGAAGTTCTCCATTGAGCCCATGGGAATAGGTTTCAAAAAGGATTGGTTCATTCAGGATATGGGAGTACAACAAGACACCGTTGATTTGTGGTTAAGTGGTTTTGAGGGTAAGGACTCTCTTAGATTCAAAGTATGCGATGGAGATTATTGCGACACGATCGAGTTCCAGTCATGGACCGAAGAATTGCTGGAAAAGAATCCTTTGAACGTGAAATCAAATACAGCAATTCCGTTGTTCCCCTATTTCAGGGAGGCTTCAATGACAACCTCCGCACCCATTAAAAGTGTGAATGGAAGTAGTGTGTCACTTACGGAAGATTCGTTGCCAGTGGATATATCGATCAAACAGATCGAGGGAAAATGGAAGCAGGCGAATGTCACATTCGATTTTAAGGAGGACAAATCGTACGAATTGACGTTGCTTCCAGGTGCCATTGAGGATATCTATGGTAGAAAGAATGACACACTGAAGTATAGATATAAATCAAGTAAGGCTGAGGAGTACGGAAAGATTCAGTTGGCTGTGGAAACTGCAGATTCCTTGCCTTATACCGTTGATGTTATGATGGAGAAGGTACGTGTTAGACGGCTTAAGGGAGCAGGTAAGCTTAATGTGGAATTGGAGAATTTGAATCCGGGTAATTATGGTTTCTATCTAAGAGTAGACCGCAATGGCGATGGAAAGTGGACAACGGGTAACTATAGTCGCAAGGAGCAACCAGAGCAAGTATTCCGATATGAGGGTACTGTTGAGGTGAAAGCAAACTGGGATCAGAAAATTACCTGGAACCTCGCACCTGTTACAGGCTCAAAGTAAAATCATCCGCATCTTTGCCTACAGGGAACTGTTCTCTGAATTGAACAAGTGGTTCCATTTCAAGCTCAGCTGAGATCATAGAGTCTTCATCTCCAAGTCTTGCAAGATCATTACCCTTGGGATCGATAATTAATGAACCACCTTCGAAGGCGAGTCCATTCTTATCCTCACCAATTCTATTTACCCCAATCACATAACATTGGTTCTCGATGGCCCTGGCATGCAACAACGTATCCCAGGCGGCTTTACGGGGTGTTGGCCAATTGGCCACGTATACCAATACATCGTAATCTTCTCTATTTCTGGAGAAGACTGGAAATCTTAGGTCATAGCATACCTGAAGGCAGATGCGCCATCCGTCAATATTTACGATCACGCGATCCTTTCCCTCGTGGTAATTTTCGTCTTCACCTGCCATTCTGAACAGGTGGCGTTTATCGTAATGGAATACCTCCCCACTTGGAGTAGTGTGGTAAAACCTGTTGTAATATTTCCCGTCTTCGTGTACGGCTATACTTCCCATCAGATGAATTCCTTTGGAGCTAGATGTCTCCTTCATCCACTGCAATCCAAATCCATCTGTCGCTGATTCGGCAACGCCTTCTGGTAGCATACTGAATCCAGTGGTGAACATTTCCGGAAGAACTACTAGCTGAGGTTGTGTCAACTCATGTATGCGTGCCCCGAAATGTTGACAATTGGTTTCTGGGTCTTCCCAGCTAAGATATGTTTGGATCAGACTTACCTTTAGATTTGTCACGGTTGACTCTTGGGTTCTGGTTGCTCATCCGAAGATACGTGTTCCCGTTTCATTTCCGTTGCATACCATTCGTTGCATTCGTACCTGCATTCTCCATTCTTGCCTACCATTTCGTATACCGTGATGGTAGAGGCCAGGGCTACCTGCGAGTAATTCTGTGAAGCATTCTTGAAACCTCCCCATTCATTTTGCCACATGGATGTGATCAATTCCATCCCACCCGAAGAAGGAGACATTGAGTTGAGCAACCCTTCTACATTGCCAGCCCCAGCATGATAAATGTGAAGCACGAACAACCTGAACCAGAGATCACTCTTATCGTATTTGATATTGTGGTTGGTCAGTATCCTTTCTGCTTCGGGAATGCATATTTCCCTAATGAGTTTTGCGGCAGCCCATCCTGACTTATCAAAGTCCTTTCTATCATCATGGTATCTGTTGACTGTAAGTCCCAGATTGATGGCGACCTTCTTCATGAGTTGGAAGGGACCGTAAGCCTTGACTGGTGAATACTGTAGTTTATTGGGGCTTTCTATCAGTAATATGGCCTGGGCGTAGAAAGGGTCGGTCTTGTTTTCAGCAAAAATCTCTATCCCTCTGCTTACTGATGGCAGCACACGTTTGAACTTGTAGAACTCACTTTTGCCAGAAGTGATATAAATCTTCGTTGCTGAATCCAGATTGTAATGGGTGCGGATACTGTCCTTGAAGACATCTTTTTCAGGTTCGGTCTGCGCTTTCCATTCCTTGAAATTGTGAACGTCAAGGATGGTTCTGGTTTCGGCAATATTGATCAGACAAGAATCTGGATGCAGGCACATGGCCTTCTGCCAGAATACTGGTTGGGCAAGTTTGTACCACCCATCGCGGTATACCGTAGAATCTACGAGCAGATATCTCCCAAGACTGTCACCATCGAATACTACTTCGAGCAACACATCATTTTTGCCAAGTCTTTGGGCGTTAGTACCAAGACCAAATAGGAGAGATATGATCAATAGCCAGTTGCGCATGTGATAAATTTCATCTTATATATAATCTAACGGAGCCCCACCTATGAATGTTATCAACAGGCATGCCATAAAAAAAGGAGCCACAATGGGCTCCTTTCAAATACCTTCGATGGTCAATTACATTGACTTCGAGAACAGATACCTGGTAAGGTAAATACCCTGAGACTTACCACCATTTGGGTTGTAAGCCGGGCTCTGTACACCGGCAGATACATTATCCAGTGTCCATCCGCCATCCATCAACTCATTGATTTTCTTCACAACCTGGGCATCGTTTGCGTTGATGTTCCCAAAGTTGATACCTACGCCACTGTAGAAGTTTTTCATCTTATCCTCTACCATCAGGTTCCCATTTTGGTCTGTAACGAACATTCTTGAACGTCCCAGTCCCATTGGAATGATGGATTCTACAGAAGTCACCATTAAGTATTTCTTCTTTCCTTCGCTTTCAGGCACTTCCGGTTTGAAAGCATAGAAGGAAGTAGCTATGATCAGCCCAATCGCTACGAATGCGAAGGCCTTTGTTTTCATCGTCCACTTTTTCATAGTACTCAGTTTTGATTTAAATCGTTTAACGTTAACTGTCACATGCATGCAAATGCTGTGCCGAAAAGTTACGTATTTGGTATAGGAAGTGAAATTATTTACCGATAAAATCGGTGGGATCCAGGTACCACATTTTCTTCCAGCCTTGTGGACTGTCATCAATCCTCCAGATATAGGGTAACAGCGTGCAAACGGAATAGTGGAGATGTGGAGGCTTCCCTGCCGCGTTTCCCGTAGCACCTACGCGTCCAACGCTCTCTCCAGGGGCAAGCAATTGACCTTTCCTTACATCGCAAGATTGCAGATGGGCATAATAGTGGAATCTCCATTTTGGTCCAAGAACCAGCGCAGTGTTACCGCCCATGCCCATGTATCCTTCATAAACTACTATGCCTGGTGTTGCAGATACTACCGGTGTACCCTCCGATGCAAATATGTCTACGCCCTTATGTGTTCCGGACTTACCCCAGGGATAATACCAAAAGGATTTCGGGTGATAATCACTTACGGTCATCCCTTTTACAGGGTCATGATAGAACTGCGGAAGGGCTAGTCCCAATAGTAGGAGTACCCACATTCCAATCCAGAAGATTTTTCCAAGTTTTTTTAGACGGCTCATGTGTATCTAACGGCTTCATGGGGTCTCTTCGTGCCACCCGCGGCATACGATAACCAGCTTATTAACAGTTATTAACTATAGAATGATGAGGGAGTCTTTAGCCATATTAATGACCTTATGGGTAGTAGCTACCGCTGGGCAAACGCTTACCCAGCGGGAGAAGAACATGATCACGGAGATCAACATGGTTCGTTCACACCCAAGCATGTATGCGTACTACGTAAGCAAGTACATTGAGTACAAATGCCCAACCCGTGAGTGCGTTTATGAGGGCAAGCGTTTGGTCAAGATCCTGAAGGAAATGAAGCCCGTTCCCATTCTCGAATATTCAGAAGTGCTGCAAAAGGCTTCTATCCGGCATGGTAAATGGATGAAAGAGAGTGGGTACTTCGCACATTCCAGGAACGAGTATGCCGAGAATCTGGTGGGTGGCTATGAGAATACGCGCGAAGCGGTTATTGCTTTGTTGATTGATGATGGTGTGCCTGATCGTGGTCACCGAGAGAATCTTCTAAATCCTTTGTATAAGAAGGTGAGTGTCCACGAGTCCCCTGGAAGAACAGCCGGTTACAAGTGGGTGTTCATACAGAATTTCAGCTGGTGATTAAAGCATCTTACGATTAGTGTAAGTAGCCTTTTCAAATTCGTATACGTTGGCGGCAATTGCCCCGATGGATGGAAAGAGATCGGTCAATTCCCGAACCAGGGCCTGCGTTAGAGCCTTTCTTTGTTCGACTGTTCGTCCCTGCATGATATGGCAGAATACATGAATGAAAGGTTGCAGTTTGCCTCCAACCAAGCCGTTGTCAGTTGTACGAACCCTTACTTTGATGTCCGCCTCCTTGAACAAACCAGAATTCAAGGCCACGTTGTGAACAGCTGTGATAACTTCTTCTTGGATGTCTGAAGGAATGGCTTCCTGCGTGCACTCAACAATAAAATGTGGCATATCAGGTGTAGAATTTAATGTTTGTTAGATCGGGATTTGATTGTTCCCATTGGGCTTTCGTTAACTCATACCATTCTACCTGGCAACCATCTTCATCGAACGTATCTACGTGTATCATCCCGCTTTTTCTTAACACTTTACACGAAGCAATGTTTTCCTGGTCTGCCTCAGCGTACAACTTCTCGTAGTTCATTACTTGGAAACCATATGCGATAGATGCGATGGCCGACTCGGTCGCGTATCCGTTACCCCAGAACTTGCGAATCAATCGATATCCTACATCGTAGAAATCAGCATGTCCGTTGATCTCAGTTGTTTCCAGGCGCAATCCCGACCATCCTAAAAACTCGCGGTCTGATTTGCGCAGCAACGCATACCTTCCTATTCCTACTTCTTCATATTGCTTCTGGATATTGACAATATCAAAACGAGCCTCTTCCAGCGTTGACTTCACAGGATCTATGAGGAACTTATGTACTTCAGGGTCTCCATCCAGATCCAGAATACCCTGAGCATCATCAAGTGTGATACTGGTCATTAAAAGTCTGGGAGTTTCTATATAGGTTATTCGTTCCATTTGAAATGCCGAGCCAGCAGGAAATTATGGTATATTTATTAGTAACCAACCTATTTATCTTATGAAAAAGACTTTACTCTCTCTAATGTTTTTCATTTCAGTGCTTGGGGCTTGGGCACAATGCCCAAGGGTTTATTGCCCAGCAAACATCACCGTTGGCTCAGACCCAGGTGTGTGTGGTGCTGTGGTAAATACACCAGTTACAGGCATAGATTCCTGCGCTCCAAATGTCAATGAAACTTTTAATTATACCGGTTCGGTTCAGTTCTGGGTTGTTCCACAGGGAGTTGCCTCGGTAACTGTTACCGCGGATGGAGCAGAAGGTGCAACCAGCGCCAATCCAAATGGTGGAAACGGTAATGGTGGTCTGGGTGGTACAGCCACGGGTAATCTTTCCGTTACTCCGGGTGATACACTTTGGATCTATGTAGGTGGACAAGGACAGCAAACTACGCAAGGTAATTCAGGTGGCGGTGGATTCAATGGTGGTGGTGATGGAGCTGCCGGATATACCGGTATAGGTTGGCTAGGCGGAGGAGGCGGTGGTGCCTCAGATATCCGTGTCGGTGGCCAGGCCCTTACAAATAGAGTAATCGTTGGTGCCGGTGGTGGTGGCGGTGGCTCAAATTGCAGTACCCCGAATGGAAACGCTGCTGGCGATGGCGGTGGTACTACAGGAGGTGCTGGAATCTCTTGTACATCTGCTGGTTTTGGAAATGGCGGAACCCAAACAGCCGGAGGCGTTGCAAATGCGTACGGATGGGATTGCGGTTCTGGCGTTGCAGGAGCAAATGGTGCACTTGGCGTTGGCGGTGCAGCTGATGTATGTTCTGCCGGTGGCGGTGGTGGCGGTGGCTACTACGGTGGAGCTGGTGGTGATTTCGGTGGTGGAGGAGGAGGTTCCTCTTACATCGGTGGAGTTACTGGTGGGTCAACAACTGCGGCAAGCAACACGGGCCATGGACAGGTTACAATTACTTCTTCCGGAAACCCGGTAACGCTTACGCAAATTGCGGGCATTGCTTCTGGAAATCAATTCCCTGTGGGTACTACAACTAACACGTACGTGGCTTCGGGAACCGGACCAAATGACACGTGCTCTTTCACAGTGACTGTTATTGACTCTGGTGTTGCAACTGTACTTGGTCCGCTGAGCCAGGACACAATATGTACATCAGCAGGTATGCTAACCCTTCCGGCAGGAACCCCAGCAGGGGGTACCTATAGTGGTACGGGTGTGACAGGTAATTCTTTCGATCCGGCAGTGGCGCAATTGGGTAACCACTGGATCTACTATACGGATACCGTTGCGTGTCAGAACGCTGATTCTGTTCTGATTACCGTGGTATGGTGTACTGGTATTGAGGAAGGGGCCTTGAGTGACATCGTTAAGATCTCGCCTAACCCATCCAATGGTCTTTTCCAACTCGCTATTCCACAAGGGGAATACTTTGAGAAACTGGAGCTGTTCGATGCTTCTGGTAGAAAGGTGTGGTTGGCAAACGATCCTAAGAATACAATGGAACTTGATTTGAGAAATAAAGCAGACGGGCTTTACATGTTACACGTTGGCATGAAAGGTCAAAGTCAAGTGTTCAAATTGATCAAGAAATAAAAAGAACCTACGTTACCTTAAGGGAGGCATTGCCTCCCTTTTGTTTTGTGGGTATTTTAGCCGATGATAAAACAAACTACATGAAGAAAATACTACTATCTATAGCGGGTGCTTGTGCAGCAATCTTTGCAGTAGCGCAATGTCCACCAACAATTACGTGTCCGGGAAATATTACTGTTAGCAATGACCCTGGTCAATGTTCGGCAGTTGTGAATTATTCAACTCCAACTGGAATTGATACATGTGCACCGGGTGTTTTTACTTTTACCAACTGTACAGCTACTGGAATGAATGGCCCTAGTCAATCACAGGCCAATACAGCATACGCTAGTACTTCGCTTGCAGGTTTAGTGAACGTGGTTGGCGGGATCCAATACTGGAAGGCTCCGGCAACGGCAGTGTATAGAATCGAAGCTGTGGGAGCCAAAGGCGCTGGTACTAATGGAGGAAGAGGTGCTAGAATGATCGGTGATTTTAATCTTACCGCGGGCCAAACAATCGCCATCCTTGTTGGTCAAATGGGTACAGAGTTGATTGTCGGCAGATTCGACTGGTCAGGTGGCGGTGGTTCCTTCGTAGTAGATAGTGCATCCAATAATCCACTGGTTGTTGCTGGTGGAGGTGGAGGTGGAGGTGCCGCGGGACCTAATTCTGATGCTGATACGAATACTGCTGGTGTAGGTGGTGGCGGAGGCTACTCACTAGGCGTAGGTGGTGTTGGTGGCGTAGGTGGAACCTGGGTTAACCAAACTTCAGATGGTGGTGCAGGTATGACAGGAAACGGAGGGTCGGGTAATCCGAACCCAGCACCTCAGGCGTTTATCAATGGTGGCCAGGGAGGCTGTAACAGTTGGGCTGGCACCAACTGTGCTCCGGGAGGATTTGGTGGCGGTGGAAGCACCAACAGAAACTCAACTACATTCCGCGCTGCTGGTGGTGGCGGAGGTTACTCTGGTGGCGGAGCTGCGTATGGTAACGGTTCAAGCATTCCTTATGCAGGCGGTGGCGGTTCTATAAACAATGGAACCAACCAGGCCAATGCTAAAGGATATGGAACCTCACATGGTACGGTGATCATTACAGGTGTTGGGAGCATTGCCCCTACCTCACAAATTGCTGGATTACCTTCAGGAGGTACGTTCCCTGTTGGGACTACTACGAACACGTTCGTAACATCAAACAGTGCGGGTGCCGATACGTGTTCATTTACGGTTACGGTAAATGATACCGGCCAGGCAACCGTTTTGGGGGCTTTAAGCCAGGATACCATTTGTACCTCGGCTGGAACCCTGACACTTCCGGCTGGTACGCCCGCAGGAGGAAACTACAGCGGTACGGGTGTTACAGGAAATACATTCGATCCAGCCGTAGCGCAATTGGGTGATCATTGGATCTACTATACAGACACTGTTGGTTGCCAGAATGCGGATTCCGCATTGATTACTGTGGTATGGTGCACGGGCGTGGAAGAGCAGACAGCACTTAACAATGTTAAGGTGTCGCCTAATCCCTCGAAAGGGATCTTTCAGATAAATGCCGGTGAAGGAGTAACAGCCAACTTCAGGGTGACTGATATATTAGGTAATGTGGTGGTAGATAGAACAAGCTTTAGAAGAAACACGCAGGTGGATCTGTCTGCTGAAGCCAATGGCCTTTACATATTGCGTCTGGATATTTCTGGCGTTGGTAGAACTATTAAATTGATTAAACAATAGGAAGATGAGGAGAGTAGTAGTAATTATAATAGCCTTGGTAACAGGTATTGCTACGTGGGCACAATGTCCGCAGGTGACATGCCCGGGAAACATTACCGTAGGCAACGATACGTTTTTGTGCGGTGCGGTAATCAACTACAATGTGTTTGCCCAGGATACTTGTGGTTCAGGAGTCGATACCTTCTCGTTTAGCGGACAGATTGACACGTTCCTCGTTCCAAACGGAATAACCCAGGTAACTATAGAAGCGCGTGGTGCACAAGGCGCTGATGTGTCGCTGCTTTCTAGACCTGGTGGTTTGGGTGCCATCATGATAGGAGACTTTGCGGTAACGCCTGGTCAGAAGCTCAAAATTCTAGTTGGCGAAGCTGCTCCAAACGCCCTATGGGTTGGTGGAGGCGGTGGAGGTTCATTTGTTGTAGACACAGCAAACAATCCTCTGATCGTTGCTGGTGGCGGAGGTGGTGCCATCTATCAGGTAGTACCTCATGCTGGAATAAATGCCACAGTAAATAACACAGGAAACGCAGGCCACAATGGCACTCCAGGAGGAACTGGAGGAAACGGTGGCTCATCTACCCGCGGTGGCGGTGGTGGTGGACTGCTAACTGACGGGGCAGAAGATTCTCAAGCTCCGGGTTCAAGAGGAAGGAGCTTTTTGAATGGAGGTGCTGGTGGCGTGAACAACGGAACCAATACTACACGAGGTGGATTTGGCGGTGGCGGTGGCGCCATTCGAATCGCCAATAACATCAATAACCAGGGTGCTGGTGGTGGCGGAGGCTACTCCGGTGGTGGAGGCGCAGGAGCCAACAACCAGAGCCATGGTGGTGGCGGTGGTTCCTGTAATGTTGGAACGAACCAGAGTAATACGGGTGGTGCTAATTCTGGAAATGGACTGGTGATCATCAGTTACTTTACTCCAAGCACATTAACCCAAACACAAGGGTTGGCTTCAGGGTCGACTTTCCCGATTGGAACAACAACAAATGAGTTTGTTGCCTCTGGTTCAGGACCCAATGACACGTGTTCGTTTACTGTAACCGTTATTGACTCCGGTCAGGCTACAGTACTGGGTGCATTAAGTCAGGATACCATCTGTACTTCCGCAGGAACCCTTACCCTTCCAGCTGGTACGCCAGCAGGTGGAAATTATAGTGGAACCGGTGTTACGGGTAATAGTTTTGACCCAGCTGTAGCGCAACTTGGCAATCACTGGATTTACTATACAGACACTGTTGGTTGTCAACATACCGACTCAGCTATGATTACAGTGGTGTGGTGTACAGGCATTGAAGAGGGAGTACTGAGTGAGATCGTTAAGATTTCTCCGAATCCTTCTAATGGTCTTTTCCAGTTATCAATCCCTCAAGGGGAACACTTTGAGAAACTGGAACTTTTTGATGCTTCAGGAAGAAAGATCTGGAAAGCCAATGAACCGGAGAACACAACACAGATTGACCTTAGAAACAATGCAAATGGCTTGTATATGTTGCATGTGGGTATGAAAGGTCAACAGCAAGTTTTTAGATTGCTGAAGAATTAACGCATCACCAATTGAATTAAGAAAGGGAGGCATTGCCTCCCTTTTTATTTGTGCCTACTTTTGCCGCTCAATAAAACCTGATTTATGAAAAGAACATTACTACTTTTTATAGCTGGAGTTGGGATGATGACTGCCAATGCGCAGTGCCCTCCAACAATCAGCTGTCCTTCCAACATTACCGTTGGAACAGACCCCAACCTTTGTGGTGCAGTAATCAACTATACCACTCCTGTTGGGTTAGATACTTGCGTAATGGGTGCGGATTCACTCATGTACTCGGGGTCTATCGTTAACTGGATCATTCCAGCAGGCGTTACCAGTCTTACCATTGAAGCGCGAGGTGCAGAAGGTGGTACAGGCTCTTCATCCACTACAACTGGTGGACTTGGAGCCATCATGATCGGTGACTTCGCAGTAACTCCTGGAGATACTTTGCAAGTACTTGTAGGGCAACATCCCTCAGCAACTTCGCCAACGAATGGTGGAGGAGGAGGAACGTTCGTTGTTGATATGGCAAACAATCCTCTGATCGTTGCTGGTGGCGGAGGAGGATCTTCCAATAGCTTGGATTCCCCTAACAAGCACGGCAACACAACAACTACTGGTGGTCAGGGAACTGGCGGAGGAGGAACCGGTGGAATCAACGGCAACGGAGGCAACATCGGGGCTTCATTTGCTTCTGGTGCTGGAGGTGGATTTCTGACTGATGGTCAGGATGGATGGACTGCCAATACGGGTGGTCACGCATTTCTGAACGGAGGAGCTGGTGGTACTGGAGGTGCTGTTGGCGGCTTCGGTGGAGGCGGTACCGGATCTGGCTACGTAGTAGGCGCTGGTGGCGGAGGCTACTCCGGTGGTGGCGGAGGATCCAATAGTGCCGGTGCCGGTGTAGGTGGAGGCGGTGGTTCCTTCAATGCTGGAACCAACCAGAACAACACAGGTGGCGTTAATAACGGTCACGGATTCGTGAAGTTTACCTGGGGTGGCGCTGGTCAACCTACCACCCAAACAGCTGGTCTTCCAAGCGGTTCAATGTTCCCTGTAGGAACAACCACCAACACTTTTGTTACAACCAATAGTGCAGGAACAGATTCATGTTCGTTTACCGTAACAGTGATTGATTCTGGACAAGTAACCGTTCTCGGTGCATTGAGCCAGGATACGATTTGCACATCCGCAGGTACGCTAACGCTCCCAGCGGGAACACCAGCTGGTGGTACATACAGCGGAACAGGAGTAACTGGTAATTCTTTCGATCCTGCCGCTGCGCAATTGGGTAACCACTGGATCTATTATACAGATACCGTGGGTTGTCAGAATACTGACTCCGCGATGATTACTGTGGTATGGTGCACAGGCATCGAAGAAGGTCCACTTAGCGATATCGTTAGGATCTTGCCTAATCCTTCGGAAGGGCTCTTCCAGCTCTCTATTCCTCAAGGGGAGTACTTCGAAAGCCTGGAGCTCTTTGATGTATCTGGACGCAAGGTGTGGATAGCCAATGATCCTCGCAGTACTACTCAGGTTGATCTGAGAGGCAGCGCGAATGGATTGTACATGCTTCATGTAGGCATGAAAGGCCAACGCCAAACGTTTAGACTCCTGAAGAAGTAATAACGGGAAAACCATAGTTTGGAAAGGGGAGGCTAAGCCTCCCCTTTTTGATATCCGTACCTCAACATTTATGGTATGATGCTTGCGTTGTCCGTTACAAAAACCGAACTTTTAATTCACTAAATCTGAGACTTATGATAAGAAACTACATTCTCGCACTTGCGGTATGCTCAAGTGCTTTGACCTACGGTCAGGTCTATAATTTCACAAACTGTGGTGCCACTGGGAGGACGGGTCCAACCCAAACCCAGGTGAATACTGCATATACATCAACCAATCTTGCTGGATTGGTAACCAGCAATGGGGGAATTCAGCGTTTTGTTGTTCCCATTGGTGGTAGCTGGAGAGTTACCGCTACAGGTGCTTCTGGTGGTACGTCATGGGCGTCTGCCGGTGGTCAGGGAATCAGCATTTCCTGTGAGGTTAACCTTACGGGAGGAGATACACTGAACATTGTTGTTGGTCAGGAAGGTCAGTGGAATGGAACGTCATCCAATTACAATGGTGGTTCTGGAGGAGGAGGTTCCTTCGTGTATACAGGAGCGATTGGTGGTGGCGGATTGATCATTGCAGCCGGTGGTGGCGGTGGTGGGCAATCTTCTGTAACCAACGCAGATCCTAATAACGCTGATGCCAACTATTGGACTTCCGGAGATACGATCACTATTCGAAGTTGGATGAGTCCAGGTGGTGTTAACGGTAATGGCGGACATTGGTCTACACGAGGTATCCACTCTGGTGGGCCCGGTGCAGGTTGGTTATCCAATGCCAATACTGCAAATAATACTCCTAATAGCCAGAACGGTGGAACAAGATTTGTTGGCGGTACTGCATTCCCAACTCCAATTGGCCGTGATGGCGGCTTCGGTGGCGGTGGTGCTGCTGGTAATGTTGGTACTGGTAACTATGCCTGGGCCGGTGGTGGCGGAGGCTATTCCGGTGGCGGTGCTGGAGGTAATGGTGGAAATTCTGATGGCCAGATGGGTGGTGGCGGAGGTTCCTTCCTTACTGGAACCAACCAAACCAATATTGGATTCAACACCGGAATGGGAGGCGTAACATTGCAGCTGCTTTGTACGCCTAATACAGGCTCGCAGACATTGTCCATTTGTTACGGTGATACCGTTTGGGTTGGAAACAATGCGCATGCTTCATCAGGAACATTTGTGGATACAATTCCAGGATCCACTTGTGATAGCATTGTAACAACCAACCTTACGGTTTCTTCTCCTATCAACAGTACCGTTACTTTGGTGGCATGGCCGCTCCAGCTTGTGGTTAGCGAGACTGGTGCAACCTATCAATGGTTAGATTGCGATAACAACATGGCTGTAATTCCAGGTGCAACGGGACAAACATTTAACCCAACTGCAAATGGCAACTATGCCGTAGCCGTTACCGTTGGAAGTTGCACGGATACATCAGCATGTGAAAGTGTAACAACTGTTGGTATAAGCGAATACGCGCTGGTGGGAGTAAGCATCACTCCGAATCCGTCCAATGGTTTATTCCAGCTATCATTACCGGCAGGCGAGTATTTCGAAAGCCTTGAAGTCTATGACCTTTCAGGTAGACGTGTATGGGTTTCAAGTGACCCAAGAAATGCTACGCAAATCGATCTGACGGAAATGGCGGATGGATTATACCTGCTTCAGGCACAAATGAACGGTCAGAAAAAGACCTTCCGTATTGTGAAGAAGTAGAACGATTTTAACAATCTAGAAAGGGGAGGCCTGGCCTCCCCTTTCCTTATCTCCCTAAATGGGAGTACATTTACTGGAGACTACAAACTAAAAAAGACCTTTATGAAACTTAAGTACTATCTACTTTCGGCTGGTGTTATGCTTTTGGCATCATTCACGGCAAACGCACAGCTGTATCCGTTCAACTCACATGGGTTCAGTTCTGCAACTGCAACAGGTTTGAATGGTCCAACTTTAGGACAATGTCAAACGGCATATTCGGCTGCTCCATGGGCGAGCAACACGGCCTTTCTAAATATGTACGAGCAGGGAATCCAGGTGTGGACTGTTCCTGTAACTGCTAATTATAAAATTGAGGCTGCTGGCGCCAAAGGTGCTGATGGTGGAACAAACTCTAATCAAGCTGGTGGTAAAGGAGCCTATATGAGTGGAGAGTTCTTACTCACACAAGGAACAAAGCTTCGAATCATCGTTGGACAAGAAGGGCTGCCCGCGCCTTACGAGTCTGGTGGTGGCGGAGGTAGCTTCGTGTATACAGATTCAAGCGCAGCCTTCCCAATGATCGCAGCCGGTGGTGGCGGTGGTGCGGGAAGAACCAATGCTGGTGTGGATGCAGATACCGCGACAGCTGGTACGGCAGGTACTACGGGTACTGCTCCAGGCGGACCAGGAGGAACCAATGGAAACGGTGGGAGTAAGAACAACCACACGAGTTATTCAGGTGCAGGCGGAGCTGGATGGCTTCAGAATGGCCAGAACGGAATTGATAGCCGCAGTGCCAGCTACATGCCTAACAGTGGCGGTAAAGCGCCTCGCAACGGGGCTTTTGGTGGAGACAACACTACGGGTGTGCATAACCCCGATGGCGGATTCGGTGGCGGTGGTGCCGGCCGAGGATGGAACTACGCAGGTGCTGGTGGCGGAGGTGGATTCTCCGGTGGTGGTGCTGGAGGTCACAACAGTGGCGGAGGCGGTGGAGCTGGCTCCTATAACTCGGGAAGCAACCAACTTAACATTCGTGGAGCCAACGACAGCATCGGATATGTGATTATTACGAAGCTGTGTACGCCAGATTCGAGCTCACAGACAGTAAACATTTGTGCTGGAGATACTTTCAGAATTGGAAGCAGCGCTTACGGTTCATCGGGTGTATACCAGGATGTACTTCAGGGTGCAACTTGTGACAGTATTGTAACAACAACGGTGAATGTTGCTGCAGCTATCAATAATACCGTTACGCAAGTTACCTGGCCGTTGCAGTTGGTGGCTAATGAAACAGGAGCCACTTACCAGTGGTTAGATTGCAACAACAACATGGCGGTAATTCCAGGTGCAACTTCCCAGACGTATAACCCTACTGCCAACGGTAATTATGCGGTAGAGGTAACGGTCGGTAATTGCAAGGACACTTCAGCGTGTGAGGCAGTAACCACAGTTGGAATAGATCAGTATGGGATTGAAAGCGTAACGCTTGCGCCTAACCCAACTGACGGGATGTTCAAAATTTCTGTTCCTCAGGGAAGCCAGATTACTGAACTGATGGTGATTGATCTTACTGGAAGAACAGTGTTGAAGAAGGAAGGAAACGTTGCTTCACAGATTGATATATCTACTGAGGCAAGCGGAGTATACTTCGTTAAGGTTACCCTTGATCGAAAAGACTTCAAGGTGTTTAAACTGGAGAAACAGTAATTCAGAATATTCTTGATTGCAAGAAGGCCCTCATTCGAGGGCCTTTTTTATTTCGATTCAATCTTAAAATTGGGATTATTCAAATATTGCTTCCTGTCATATACACCCGGCTTACCGTGAGAACCAATTTCAACATGTAGTTGAATTTGCTGTACTTCTGGTAACTCAGTAAGCGTGAATACGAGCATAGCAAGGAATTCTTGCGCTCCTGTAGTTCCCATTTGTTCTGTGTACTTCTCAGGATGATCGAAGCTGATATGTAGGGTTTGTTTCGCCAAACTATCGAAGATCACCAATGGTTGGTATTTGTTGAACGTTTTGTTCAGTTCGGTGATAAAAGCGGAAACATCTGAAGAGAGGCAACTTATCGTATCGCGGTATATGGAAATGTATCGCCCTCCATTCTCCAGGCTAGCCGACCAAAAACTAACAGGAGCACGACTATCCATACGATGTACACAGTATTTCTTTATCCAATGTTGTGTGCTGGAATCTGATGGATTGATGGAATGCGCTTGTTGCAAGTAATAGCACAAGGAATCTTTATTCAGCTCAGTATTAATGCCAGCAGCCAGTATTCTCAAAGCGTTTGCCTGACAATTAAGAAAGCGGGCTTGTGTCAAAAGTGAGTCTCCGGTTTTTTGTGCCTGGGAATACTTGGGGTTGCTCAAGAACCAAATGAAGTACATAAAGGCTAGTAAACGGAAAGCTCTCATTGAGTGATGGTATCTAATTCCCTCAGTAGAAGTTACTACTTATCCTGAAATGTGCTAACCCACAAAGACTGATTGGTAAGGACGTAATTATCAAGGATGAGAAGATCCTTTTTTGCTCCTCAGTCGAAATGAAGCCCAATTCGTTTCACTCATTGCGTGCTTTCCTGTTTTCTGAATTCAAGCAAGCTTGCTTCACAAAGCAAAAAAGCCCTACTGCTTCGCAGTGGGCTTCATTCTTTCGTGACCGCGGAAGGATTCGAACCCTCAACCCTCAGAGCCGAAATCTGATATTCTATCCAGTTGAACTACGCGGCCAAGATTGTTTTTTCTGAGACGTATCGCCAGATTCAGAAAATTGGGAGCCAAATATATAGTAATTTTGAGCAATAATAGGTGATACAAAGAGTTTATTGTCTTGCACAATGAGGAAGGTTCTTCTCTCCATATTTACCTGCGTAACACTGGTTACGAGCGCACAACAATTGGCAAATTCTTCGTGGGAAGGCCCAATTGGAACATGGCGTGATCATTTGCCATTTAATGACGCCATTGCGGTAACCGAATCTTCCGATAAGGTATACTGTGCAACCAACTCCGCTGTTTTTTCCCTCAATAAGGAAGACCTGGTTGTAGATCGTCTATCAACCATTGATGGACTCTCGGATGTGGGTATTGGAGCACTACGCTACAACATCCTGGAAAAGGCACTGGTCATAGCTTATGTGAACGGAAACGTTGATGTGATCAAAGGCACCGAGATCATTAATATTCCCGCCATTAAGAACAGTGATATCATTGGTGACAAAGGCATCAACCAGATCACGTTCTTCGGATCATTGGCGTACATGTCGTGTGGGTTCGGAATAGTAGTTCTGGATGTCAACAAGAACGAGATCAAGGAAACTTATTTGATAGGTGCACAGAGTAGCTACGTACATGTAAATGATGTAGATTTTTACAATGGAAACATCTATGCAGCAACAGACAATGGCATCTACTGGGCTTCACTAAGTAGTCCAAACCTCTCTGATTATTCCAGTTGGTCTGTACTTGGAACACTCCCCTTGGTCAAATACAATGCGCTTGCTGCATTTGGGACTAAACTGCTCGCGAACCGTGCAACAACAGTGTACAACGGAGACACACTTTACGCATTACAAAATTCAACCTGGTCGCAGATAAGCCAGGTTTACGGACTTGATAATGTTGACCTGAATGTGATTGGTGAACGGATATTCATCACGCATAATGGTAACGTTGATGTGTTCGATACGGCCATGGTCAAGAAAGAAGAGATCTTCTCATACAACAATGCCATTTCACCTTTTCCGAAACAGGCATTGCGAGCGTCAGATGGTTGGATCTATATAGCAGATCAGTACTACGGTGTGGTGCGCGCATTGAACAGTTGGAAGGCAGAATTCTACACGCCCAATGGACCGGCTACACCTTCCGTTTTCGACATGGATGTGTCAGGTACTACAATAGCAGTAGCGGCCGGAGGTTATACCAATGCATACCTTAACAAGTACTCCAGAAATGGTGCTTACCATTTCAAGGACAATAACTGGACCTCACACTATTGGTTCAACAACGCAGCACTCGATACGGCATTCGATATTGTAGCGGTAGCAATAGACCCGGCTAAACCTTCACGGTTCTTCGCAGCATCATGGGGAAGGGGCCTGCTTGAATTTGAAGATGACAAACTGAAAAAGGTTTACTACAAGGGCAATTCAGCGCTTGAGGAGCGAAATGGCTCCAATGGTTGGGTAGGTGTTGGTGGTTTGAAGTTTGATAGCAACGGGCATCTATGGATGACCAATTCCTACCATTACAAAGGGTTGGCGCTACTCACTACCGGTGGAACCTGGAAGAATTTCAGTCTCACACCGTATGCGGATGACAACACGGAGATCACGCATATTGAGATCGATGACTTTAACCGCATTTGGATTGTAGAACCCAAGGCAAACAGAATTCTTGTATATGATTATAAGGGCACCCCACTTGATGAGAATGATGACGAGATTCGTGTGCTTACCAGCACCGGAGGACAGGGGGATTTGCACGGAGATAAGATATTCAGCATCAAGAAGGATCTTGACGGTGAGATGTGGATTGGTTCCAACGAAGGCGTAGCTGTTGTCTATGCTCCGGGTAACGTTTACGATGGAGGCGATTTTGACGCACAGCAAATCTTGATCGAACAGGATGGTACCGCGCAAATCCTGTTGGAGGCAGAGTCGGTTACCAGTATCACCGTTGACGGTGCGAACAGAAAGTGGTTCGGAACAGAGAAGGCGGGAGCATTCTTGATGACCGAAGATGGCCTTAGAGAGGTGTTCCATTTCACGAAATCCAACAGTCCTTTGTATTCTGATGCCATTTCCAGCATTGCTGTGAACGATGAAAATGGGGAAGTGTTTTTTGGTACAGACAAGGGTATCATTTCCTATAAGAGTACGGCAACTGCCCCGCAGGCCAAGTATGACTCTGTGGTGGTTTATCCAAACCCGGTTCACCCTGGTTACGATGGCCTAATTGCTATTAAAGGTTTGATGGGTGATTCGGATGTGAAGATTACTGATGCAGCTGGAAATGTGATCTATGAGACCCTTTCTTTGGGTGGCCAGGCTATATGGAACGGAAAGGCCTTTAACGGTCGCAGAGCGGCTTCTGGCGTTTATCATGTCTTGTCAGTAAGCCCTGATGGGCGACAAGATCACGTGGCAAAGATCCTCTTCGTAAATTAGTAGGTTATGCGCCTCCTTTGGCTCATATTGTTGGCTCCGCTGACCGGGGTCTGTCAGAATCCTTCTGTGATCTGGAAGGACCATCTCCCCTACAATGATGTGGAGGGAATTACCCTATCTAACGATAAGGTTTATGCGCACACCAAACATGCTATTTTTTCTATCGATTACGACACAAAAGAAACGGAACGGTTAAGCAAGATTGATGGTTTGAATGAAGCCCTGATCAGTGATGTCAGGTACGCTCCATCAAAGGAGATGTTGATCGTTGGATATTCCAATGGCAACATTGATATCGTTGAAGGGAACAGTGTGCGCAATGTATCGGGTATCAAGTCAAGTGCGGTTATTGGAGATAAGACCATTTACGAGATCTACTTGTGGAAGGATTACGCTTATATCTGCTGTGGTTATGGAATAACTCGCCTGAACCTCAAGACATATCAGATGGAGGAATCTTATATACTGGGGAATGGAGCAACTAACTTGAGGGTACACGATGTGATGATCGAACGAGACACCATTTTTGCTGCTACAGACTTGGGCTTGTACTATGGTGATATGAACAAGAACCTGATCGATAACAATCAGTGGGTGCAAGACCCATTTTTCATGGGACATACCACAAACCTGATCGGTTCATTGAACGGAGTGCCATGGGTCAACATTAAAGAAACCGCTTACAATGGAGATTCAACTTTTCAAAGGGTAAACGGGGCCTGGGCGAAGGTTATTCAGACTACAAGTAGAAATAACTGGTCGATGCAAGGCTACGCTGACGGCATGCTGGTCTCGCACAATAACAGTTTTCAACTTTTGGATGCCAGTGGTGCCATTGTGAAAGATTTCTTTGGTCAGGGACCGAAAGAAGTGCTTCGCGATGACCGGAATCACTATTGGTTGGCCTCCGGATATGCCGGGCTTATCGAAATCGATACGAGCATGCTGATCAAACAGTACTTTGTTCCTGATGGTCCTGCCACGAGCAATGTGATGGATATGGAAATCACTAGCGAAGGTGTTTGGGTGGCACCGGGTGGCCGCAACAGCAGCTGGAATAATTTCTGGAGAATAGATGGTCTGTTTCATTATCAAAATGCAGATTGGAACACGGTAAACGGAGTGAATCATCCTGAGTTGGATACGTGCTACGACTTCGTAAAGGTGAAGGCAGATCCTGCCGATCCTGACCACATCTTCGTGGGCTGTTGGAGCAGAGGATTGCTGGAGTTTGACAACGATCAACTTGTAACCATCTATGGTCCTGGAAACAGTACCATTCAATCCAGACCAGAGCTTTTTTGGGTTGGTGTTGGAGGAATTGACTTCGATGCAGCAGGCAACATGTGGCTTACCAATTGTTACACTTCAAATCCATTACAAGTACGTACGGCCTCCGGAACATGGAAGTCATTCAACCTCGGACAAACCATTCAGCAAACCACTGCGGTGGGAGAGGTCCTGGTTGATGACGAGAATTACATTTGGGCGTTGGCTTCCAAAGACGGCCGTGCGGCAGTGTACGATCACAAGGGAACAATCCTGGATGAGAATGATGACCAATGGATTGGACTCTCTGGACTGCTAGGCAATGGTTCCATACCTGGATCTTATACTTCGTGTTTGCATTTGGATAGGCAGGGAACAGTGTGGCTGGGGACGAACGATGGTCTGGCAAGCTGCAAATCAACCGCCAACCTCTTTACGGGAAACATGGACCTAACCGTTGCACAGGATAAATACAACCCGGGTTTAAGAATGCTGGCTTACGAAACCATCAATGCAATTGCATCAGACAATGCAAACCTGAAATGGGTGGCCACATCAAATTCAGGGCTATACCTGCTGAGTCAGGATTGTGATATCGTTTTGGCACATTTCACGGAAGAGAACAGCCCTTTGTTCTCCAACCACGTTTTGACGCTGGAGCTGGATGAAACTACAGGGGAGCTGTACGTGGGAACAGCCAAGGGCATCATGTCGTTAACATTCATTGCTTCACCCAATGTGGCGGAATTGGAGGCGCCAATCGTGTACCCAAATCCAGCACCTCGCGATGCCATGAAAATAAGTGGGGTGCCTTTTGGTACCCGTATAGCCCTCTACAATATTCAGGGGAAGCAAGTAGCTCAAGACATCAATTACTCAGAGCAAACCGATTATGATATTGGTAAGCTTTTGAACCCGGCCCATGGTAAAGGGTTATATTTCCTTAAGCTTAGTTCTGCATCCGGGGAGACGAACTCAACGCAGAAAATCATCATCACGCAATAACATGAAAGGGGTAACAGAATGTATTATTCTGGGTCGTAGGAAGTACGGTGATAGCTCCTTTGTGGTTCAAGCTTATACCAGAGAGAAGGGCAGAATGGATTTCGTAATGCGCGGTGTTTCGCCAAAAAGCAAGAAGAAAAGAAAATCCCATCTCGAGCCGCTTACGGTAGTGGAACTCACTTACGCTTCGGGTAAAGGAGATCTGGTCAATGGAAATGAAATGAGGACCATACAGGTTCCTTCCACTATTCACGAAGACATCCGTAAGACAGCCATCGCCATGTTCACCGCAGAAGTATTGGAATCATGTTTAACCACTGGCGAAAAAGATGAGGTAGTATTTGATTTTATCTGCGATTGCATCCGCGAACTGGACGATGAGCCTCATGCTGTGAACTGGCACCTGTGGTTTCTTTGGAAGCTTACGAGATTTCTGGGGTGTGAACCGGACCTTGCTAACGCTGAGGATGCAAAGTATTTTGATTTGGTGGAAGGCACCTTCACCAAGGAAGTGCCACCTTATCCCTATTACATTAGGGAAGAACTGATGGGCGATTTCAAATTCATTCTTACAAGAAACTATGATCAGGCTGCAGGGCTTATCCTTAGCAATGTGGGGCGGAAAGAACTACTGGATGCTGTAATTCGTTATTATGAGTTACATTTGGAAGCCCTCAAGAACATCAGATCTTTGGAGGTGCTTGAAACCGTGTTTTCGTGAGGAATTTAGTTTCACTTATTACCCTGACTTTCCTGCTGACTTCGGCCTCATCATTTGGGCAGATGATCAAAGTAACCTCTGGTGAAAAGGGAGAACCCGTTGAGCGTGTGAACGTGATCAATCAATCGGGAAACAAGAAGGTTGTCACCAATGCGAAGGGGGCATTTGATCTTGGAACTTTTGGGCCCAAGGATACCCTGATCATTAGCCATGCAGCTTTCAGAAAAAGAACACTTACCGTGGATGAGGTTCGTAGCATGGGATCCATTGCTTTGGAGCTGGATGTGATCATGCTGGACCCTTATACGTTCTCTGATTCAAGGGTGAAAGAAGAACAACAACCTATTACAAGGAAGATTGAGGTGATCAATAGCAAGAAGATCGCCTTTAATAATCCGCAAACCGCGGCAGATGTGTTGGAAGCGGATGGGGAAGTGTACATCCAGAAAAGCCAGATGGGGGGTGGTAGTCCTATCATTCGGGGATTCGAAGCTAACCGCGTTTTGCTGGTGGTTGACGGTGTCAGAATGAACAACGCTATTTACAGGAATGGACATCTACAAAACGCCATCACCGTTGATCCTTCCATGTTAGAGCGAGCTGAAGTATTCTTTGGGCCAGGATCGGTAATCTATGGTAGTGATGCCTTGGGTGGTGTAGTTCATTATTATACCAAGGAGCCAAAATTCGCAGAGGCCAAAGACAGTATGATCGTTCAGATGAATGTATTTAGCAGGTTTGCTTCTGCTAACAACGAGGCAACCGCGCACGTTGATTTTACGCTCGGGGGAAACAAATGGTCGTCCTTAACATCACTTTCTTTCTCGGAGTTTCAAGACCTCCGGTCGGGAACGTTTAGAGACCCTAACTATGAAAGTTTTGGGACATCAACATTTCACGTTTCTACCATCAATGGTGTTGATTCAATGGTATTAAACGATGATGACAGGGTTCAGATAGGAACAGCTTATGGTCAGTTAGATGCCATGCAGAAGTTCAGGTATAAATTCAGCGATAGTTTGGAGATGTCTTTGAATCTACAGATGTCAAGAAGCTCGGACATTCCCCGTTACGATCAACTTTCTTTATTGGACAATGGTCAACCCAAATGGGCTGAATGGTATTACGGTCCGCAACAAAGGTACTTTGGTAGCTTGAAGACAACTATTCGTGCCGGGAACCCGCTATTCAACAGATTGAACATTATCCTTTCCGGGCAGAAGATCGATGAGGACCGTGTAAACAGAAGGTTTGGTGATTCACTACGCACCATTCGCAATGAAGATGTATATGTGTATGGGTTCAACGCGGATTTCGTGAAAGATTTCGGGGGCTCCAATATGATTCTCCAATATGGATTAGAAGCATATTACAATGATGTGAAGTCAATCGCATTTACCGAACACATCACAGCCGACCCACCGAAATTGGGATCTGCCATTGAGCGGTATCCGGATGGTGGAAGCAATATGCTAACCGCTTCAGCTTACCTTACTTTGAAGAAGGAATGGGACAAGCATATCCTGTATGTGGGTACCAGGTATTCCAGAACCATGCTGGAAGCCAACTTCATTGATACTACTTTCTACACACTTCCGTTTACCCGCATAGAAAATGACAATGGGGCGATTACAGGTAGCGTCAACTATGTATTCAAACCAACAGATAGTTGGAGGATCAATGCAACGGCTGGATCAGCTTTCCGTAATCCTAACATTGATGACATTGGCAAGGTACGGGAGAAGAATGGACTGGTTCTTGTGCCCAATGATGGCCTCACGCCAGAGTATGCGTATACCGGAGAACTAGGCATCACAAAGGGATTTGGTGACAATAAGCTCCGTATCAACGCCATTGGGTTTTATACGTATCTGGTGGATGCCATTGTAAGGCGTAACTACCGCTTGGACGGAAAAGACAGCCTGCTAATCGATGGGGTAATGGCTAAGATCCAGACCAACAGAAATGCGGCTTTGGGTTATGTATATGGTGCTTCTGCGAAGATCATCTGGAACCCAACCAAAGAACTGGAATTGATCTCTACAGGAACGTACACAGTAGGAAGAAGCATTACCTACAATGCGCCATTGGGCCATATTCCACCGATCTACGGGCGCACCGCTATCAACTATAATCTGGCCGAAGGCATCCGTACTTCATTCTACGTGAATTACAATGCCTGGAAGCACATCTGGGACTATTCCACCACAGGTGAAGACAATGAAGATTTTGCAACGGTTGACGGCACACCTGCATGGTATACACTCAATTTAAATACTGAGTGGAGTTTGAGTGAACGCCTTCGATTACAGGTAGGGATCCAAAACCTACTGGACGTTCACTATAGGAGATTCGCTTCCGGAGTGAGCGCACCAGGAAGGAACATCGTTGTAACTGTACGGGGAGAACTCTAGTTACTCAGTCGAGAATTTGAATGGAACGGGTTCTACGGTATACCCTTTCTTCCTTAGCAAGGTAATTACTCCTTTTTCTCCACCAAGGTGTGCGGCACCAACAGCATTGAAAGTGGACTGCTTCTTGGCAAACTTTCCAATGTTCTTGGCCATGACCACATTACGTTTATCAAGAAACTCCTCCGTGAAATTAGCGGGCATGGTAGTGTCGTTCATGAGTTCACCGAGTGCGTTAAGGTCACCTTTCAGGTAAGCACCAATCATCTTGTCGAACTGCTCAGCTTTGGAGGTTGTATCCTTCACATTACTCATCAACATCTTGGCTTGTTCCTCCAAGCTAATGGCATCAATGGCCGATAATTGTTCTTCGATCTTTTCGATTCCCAGGGCTGCTTTTCCACCATCCCGTGCTTTCTTGAGAAAGTCCAGATCTAATGCCAGCGGCATATCTTTCTTCAGTCCGGATTGCATCAATTGCGCACTTACGAAGAAGGGTTTCATCTTGTCGAAGATCAATGCACCCATGCCCAGCTTATCCTTCAATGCTTTGTCTAGTTCTTTCCAATCTTCTTCGGACAACAACTTTTTCAATGAGCCGTCTTTCATCAGCATCTGCTCGCGCATGCCCTTTTGATCCACCTCATCCATGAGTACTTCCATGGCATATGCATCACATTCACCGAAAGCTTTCTTTACCGGTTCTCCATACTGAAACACACGCTTGTCTTGAATATGGATCGTTCCGTAGAGGTAAGATGGCTTGTCAAGACCTTTGCCAGTAATCTTCCATAGAAGGCTGGATTGACCTTGAGCAAACAATAAAGCTGGCACCAGAAGATTCAGTACCAAAAAGGACATCATTCTTTTCATATCGCAAAATTGGAATACAAAGATAGCCAACCTAAGGGCAAACTACCTTAATGGCATCAAGAGAAGGATCGGCCAGCTTGAATTCACCAAACTCGTTGCGTTTGAATTTTCTGTTGTTCACCCATGTACTGTTGTCGGGTCCAAGTTTGATGCTCTTGAGTTGCTCATCAATGGTGAACAATCCTCCCTTGGTGTCATACGCCAGTTTTACGTATTGCGGATTGATCACTTTGCCCAGCACACCACACATCACAGGAAAGACAGGCTTACTTACTTTCCCAACGATCTGTATATCGCGCATGCATGAATTGTTATCTGCAATCAGGATCACATTCTCAGCCTTTGGGTATTCTTTGATCGCTTCGATGATGGCCTCAACATCGTTTTCCTGATTATCGCCACCAACACCTTGTTGCTGAACAAGGCGCATGACTTTGACGAGCTCTTCCGGTGAGGTTAGGTCATGGATGTAAACTCCACCTGTTTTACCAGGTGTCTTCGTATTGTCAGCCTTCATGTTCCCATCGTTGAAAAGCACCATGCCAACGAATGGGCTTCTTGACTGATTCATAGTGTGCCACATCAATACCTGCAGTCCATACTGATGCATACTGGCTGTCCAGTCGATTACAAGGATAGCTTTGTCAGGAAGTTTGGTCTTATTTACGATGTTGTAGGCAGTAGAATCATTAATCCCGCCAATCTCTTTCCCATACGCTTTGTATGCAACAAGGGGATCGTTCGGATCCCACGCATTGGCAGAACTATCTGAATTGTCTGTGGGCGAAGCCTCGCGCTTACCAGCGAACCGTGCTCCATGGAAAAGGGATCGGGCTTCCGCCTCGCTGTTGCAATCGTTTTGCACTACGCATTGCCAGACTATGGTGCTGGTGTTTAACGAAGGATTTAATTTTAATATCGACTTAACACGTGTGGCGAGTAGTTCATGGTAGTTGTTCACCCATTTGATCTTCCATTTGGGATACATCGTAAAGATGATCTGGATCGTATCGATACTTGATGGGCTGACATTGATGGATGTTCCTTGATCGAAATCTCCAGATGCGTATCCGTATTCCAATACTGGCCCCTGACCGCTTCGCTTCCATTTCCCGACTTCCTTCCAAACGAATGCTTGCTCCAATGCTCTTTTGTGTTTCCGCGGTGCATTCAGTACATCAGAGGAGAACTTCACCTGCGAGAACAGGGAACAAGGTACCAGTAAAAGAAGCAATAGCCGCATAATCTAAGATAGGGTGAAAAACTCAACTCTCTTTTCTTCGATAGCTGATGGTTGTTTCTCCCTGTCCCAGTTCAGATACTGTTTTAAGCACTAAAGTTTTGTCTGTAAGCTCAACGATTTGAAATAGCAATCCTGGTTGTGTCTTTCGATCTCTATCTCTATAGCGATCCTTTATTCCAAGATAGACCTCCTCATACCGGAGATAGGTTCCGAATATCGTGTCTCGACCAGCTATCTCACATGTATTCCCATTCTTCGCAAATACCAGTGAAGTCGGGATCTTGAAGTTGGCACCAGATTTCACTGATCCCACAATACGCCACCTACCATTGATCAGATCACTGGTTGGATTGCTTACCCTGATCGTGCCTCGTTTACCGGTTTGTGCAACACAAATGCAGGAAAAGAGTAGGAGTGCTATGAAAACAGTACTTCTCAAAGTTTTCGAACGTAAACCCAATCTTCATGGTAGAACCTATCAACGTGGCGCGTCAAGGTAATGGTATCAGTTTTTAGCCCCCTTCTCGGCACGCTGAAGTCAATATCTGGATGTGGTTCCTTTGTGGAAGTACATCTTCGGTCAAGCAAACGAACCTTACCACTTGGAAGTATTTTAAACTGACCAAAGATGGTATCCTGATTAACAATCTCAGTGGTCATTCCGCGCTGATCGAAGGCCAACATCCATCCTGGTCTGTTGTTGATCTTGTAGTCATGACGCACATGGTCTAGTTTCCATTGACCAATGATCAGGTGCTCCAAGGGCTTCTTCTTTCTGATCATCAAGGTGCCACGAAGTGTTTGCTGACCATAACACAGACCAGTTAGCAACATCATACATATGACGACCCCTCTTTTCATTGTACGCGCGTTGTTTGTCTAATAAAAACCATTTGCAGATCAGAAATATTGCCCATTCCGAGCACCAGCGTATCGGTGGTAAGCTTGTCGATCATGAACTCCGTATTGTTGTACAAAGCCATATCCGATTTCCGATCTGTAACTACGAGTCGTTTTTTCTTCATTACCCTGAACTGCCCGTAGATGGTATCCATTCTTGCGTTGGTTTCGTAATAGGTGGCATCCGTTTTAAAACCAATCCTTGTCTTTAACAGTTTTCCGCGCTGACTCTTCCTCATCACATAGTTATCTATATCTGAAGTCACGTATTTGGAGAGCTTCCATTCTCCCATTAGCATGGCCGGAATAGTATTGGGTTTTTTCACAGAAATTGTTCCTGTTTGACCAAATGCAATACCGGTTAAAAGCATCGCCATATATGTTACCAGAGTTTTTCCCAACTGCATACGTTCCTAAATCCTGTACTATAATTTACACCATTTGGACGAGGTTTCATCTTGTGAGGGTTCTTCATTAGTCCTGTTGACCAGTTGGAGCCAACTGGAGGAAGCTTCTCATCAGCTAGCCACTCTGATACATTCCCATCGATGTTATACAAATAGTGGTCCTTTTTTCCGTAACCGGGTCGCACCTTTCGCATAGGTTCCTGATACAGCGAATCAAGCTTGCAAGGCTCCATTGCTACCTGGGCATCTTTAAGATATGCAACAATGTTCTTTGGCCCTCGACCCTTCACATATGCTTTGTCGTTTTGTTTTAGAGAGTCTCGATACTGGATCATTCGCGTGCGGTCTTTCAGATCAGGGAGCCTGTACTTGATATGGTAGGGGAATTGCGATGCCACTTTATGGCCATTCTTTCCCCACTCCGCCCATTTTGCGGAAGTGAAATGGTTGTCTGCGGTCTGTTTAGGATTGAACGCCAATACACCAGCGCGGATCAGCATAACCTCCAGTACACGATCAGTTCTCCATTGTGTGAAAGCTAACGCTTGTTCTCTTGTTACACCAACAACTGGATAATCTCTGTACTTCGGATGTCTAAGGTAAAAGGCCGTGTACGTCTTCACGCATTTGCGTTCGAACCAAACCAGGGAATCGGGCAGGGTAGCTTTGAATTCTTCGGAACCTTCTCCGAAGACCCGCTGTGTCCAAAACATGTATTCCAACCAATTGAAATTGGTGATCTCGGCTTGATCACAGTAGAAATTCCAGTCTACCGGAACGGTACCTGGGGGGTCCATTTTCTTCTTATAGTTCTTCGCATTTAGCTTTTGCGCATCGGTGTGCCCAGAAGCCAATACCAACAAACACACAGTAATTACTGCAGTTACTCTCATCCTCTCGTTCGTACGTTTTGTTCGTGACTATCGAGACATATTGTTCGATAGTGTTCCTCCATTTGTGTCATCCCTGGGGACGATTCTCCCCCAACGTTTTTCTTTCGGTGGCTTCGCATTGATAACGCTCAGGTCCACAGCACAGAATACGCAAGATGGCCCACCCTTAGATACCAATGAACCTGGGGTATAGCATTCAATGGTAGTTTCCAGCGGGTAGCTTACCCAAATAACTTTTTTGCCATCTGAAATCATGGTTTTCCCCTTACTCTCAACCATCTTCATCTTTGTTGATTTGAATGACGATAGTTTACCCTTATGAAACCTCCTCCGGAAATGCTTCAGACTTCGTTTGGAATAGTAGAGTTCCAGCTCAGCAACATCCTTATTAATAGCATACGTGGTATACTTTCTTCCCTTCCTGTCCAGCTTTCTTTGCTGTCTCCGAAGTCTCATTCCTTCCGCAATGTCTGCGCCAGGAGACCCTTTTGTTCCTTCCCACTCCAATTGAAGCTCAGGGTGGTGTCCTTTGCAAGCATAAATTCCGTGAATGGAAGCCTTGCGTACTTTGATGGTTCTGGTCTGCGCTAAAGCTACGCTTGCGCACACCATGAACAAACAGAGGAAGGCGGAATACCGCCTAATGGACCTATGGATTTGATCAAACATCCGCCTCCCCTCCGTTCTAGATATTCAGGACTTCTTTGATCTTAAGGGCAGTTAACTCATCTTTCTTAACAATGTTAAGATTGAACTGCTTCTTATGGTCTCTACCTTTTCGCAGTCCACTGAAGTCTACGTCTGAGGTATATGCCAGATCACCGTCCTTTGTGATTCCCCACACCACATTATTCTCTGATGGATTCACATCGTATCGCATGCGTTTCATGCCGGTTAATGTGAAGTACATGTTTCTTCCACGCTCTACCAGTACCAGTTGATTGAAATACAGCGAATCTGATCCTGGTACATCGTACTTGGCAAAGATGGTACAGCCCTTTGGCCACTTCTGCGGTGAATCGCAGTTGAAGGTTCCAAAGTTCTTGGCCTGGAATACACGGTATACTTTATCCTGTGAAGCAAATATGGTTCTGACCTGCTCTTGTTGCTTCTTGATTGCAGCCATCCGTGCAGCATACGCATCTTCCATTCGCTCGATCAGGTCTTTCAGTTCCTTTTGCTTGTTCTTCTCATCCGTTCTGCGTTGTGCAAGATCTGTCTTGTACTGCTTCATATCGTTTTCGAACTGGCGCTTAGCTGAAGCGAAGTTCTTCTCATCGAACACCGGATATACTTCAAATGACTTCTTCGTTTTACCTCTCCAAAGGGTCATTTCGTATAGGCCATTTTCCTTAGAGGACAGTTCAATATCAGTCCACTGCGTTTCATAGTAGTTGGCCTCAAAGCGACTTTTAGGATCCACCTCGAACAATACCTTCGTGAAGTTTTTCAGCTCAGGGAATTCCTTAGGATCGATATCGATATCAAAACTGTAGCGCTTTGGATTCGCCTTTTTTGGTGAAACAGGCTTGGTTTTCTCCATACTGGAGATGTCTTTTTTAATCACCGCCAATTCATCTTTGGCAACATCTACCCTTTTGCTCTCCTGCGGAACAACCTGGGCAACAGTCATCTGCTCAACGTCCTTAACGTTGTCTGCATAATCCTGCGCTGGCTCAGGATCACTACCTGACTCTATCACAACCTGGTCTTTGCCAATGTCGAGCCATTCACCTGCAGCAGTATCAAACTCATACAGATTGTAATGATCTCCCTTATAGTTGCTACGCATCTTCACATTGATAGGCTTCTCCGGATCGAGGAATACCCTTTGGTCTCCCTGATACGCAAAGATTTGCATCATGCCAGCGGATTCGAACTGGTGCTCGGATCCCTCATGCTCATACGTCATGGGGATACCACATAACACCTGGTCCACTACATCGTGGAATTCCCTGTATTCGATCCTGATATCACCTTTTACTTCGTTTCCTTCTCTGTCTATAAAAGCATGAGCCGGAATAGTAATCTCAGAACCTGTGAAGTGTTCGATGACCGTTTCCTTGTTGCCGTTTGTTTGGTATTTGTTGAACGGTATATCAAGTTCCGGTACGGGTGGCTTAATTGTTTTCTTTTCGAGAGTCGCCAGTTGATTCTCCTCAACTGCCTCTATTCTGTTCTGGTTTTCATCATTGGTAAGGTTGTCATCGTTTCCACCGGGCCATAGGCTAATAGTGGATACTGCGATTACAACCGCTGCAGCTGAAGCCATCACCCATGGACTTTTATACCATGGTTTGAGACCAGCCGGAACCTGTTGCACCAGGCCTTCGAAGTCCTGTCTGCCTTTGATTTCTTCAGAAGAAACCTGAGGTTCGTCTATGATGATCTTTGGTTTCTTATTCATCACCTTAAGTCTTAGTTCGTTTTTTCATTCGTTCAATAATCCGGTAGACCTTTACTTTTGCATTGTTTTCAGTCATCCCGGTGATCTCTCCGATCTCCTTAAAGGATCGCTCCTCAAAGAATCTCATTTCAACCAATTCAAGATCTGCTTCCGATAAATCTGCAAGCAGATCGAGCAGTGCAACCCGTTGTTCATCCTTCACGTGGTCATAATGCTCGAATAAATCATCGAGAATTTCTGACTTGGCCTTCAGCGCCCGGGTTGCCTTCTCCTCTTTGAAGGCATCATGACAAGCGTTTCGCGCAATGCGGTATAACCATGACGAGAATGGCAAACCTCTGAACTGATACTTCGAAATGTTCTGCATCGCCTTAAGGAAAACCTGGGAAGTGATATCATATGCGGCTTCCTTGTCGGTTACCCTTTGGTAAACAAAACGAAAGATCTGTTCGTGGTACTTCTCGTAAAGTGGTTTGAACGCCCTTAGTTCTTCCTTGGCTGCCTTTATGATCTCTTCTTCAAGACTCATGATCTGATGCTCCGACCGTGTTGAAGAAGATATGGAATTCTGGGCTTGCAACACTTTTGATATACCTGTACTTGTACTCACTTTTTAATCGCCTTTCATCTATACAACTGGCGATTTCCAAAAAGATACAGGGTGTGGTGAAAAAAATTACATCACTTTGATGCCTACAAACAACAGGTCATCTACCTGTTCGTACTCTCCACGCCACTCGTCAAAGCGATCCATGAGGATCTTTTTCTGCTCGCGCATGGGGAGTTCGGATATCTCTATGAGCATATTCTGCAGACGCTTGATCTTGAATTTTTTGAATTTCGGACCACCGAATTGATCAGCATACCCATCTGAGAAAATATAGAGGTTATCTCCCTTTTCTACGTAGAGGTCATGACCCGTGAACTCTTTGCCTTCAGCCATTTTTCCACCAATGGCATGAATACTCCCATCGAAAATGGAAAGCTTGCCATTGCGGATATGGTACATAGGTCTTTTGGCTCCGGCATATTGTACCCAGTTCGTTTTGGTGTGATACGCCATGATGGATAGGTCCAGGCCATCATTCATGTCCATCCCTTCATCATTTCCACGGGTTAGGGTTGCGCGGAGGTCCTTTTCCAGAATGTTCATAGCATCTTGCGGGGCATTGATATCTGCTTTGGTAACGATCTGGCTGATCAGTGTAGAACTGATCATACTCATGAAAGCTCCCGGAACGCCATGACCAGTGCAATCACCAACGGCAAGGATGCATACATCGTTGGTAAACGTGTACCAGTAGAAGTCACCACTTACAATGTCCCGCGGTTCATACAGCACAAAGGAATCTGTGAAGATGGTGTCGAACTGATCAAGTGGTGGAAGAATGGACTGCTGAATACGTTTTGCGTAAACGATACTATCCGTAATGTCTTTGTTTTTGTTTTCTAGCTCGGCTGTAAGGGTTAGCAGTTTGCGTTTTTCTTTGTCGATGATCTTGGTACGCTCAAGCACCTTTTGCTCCAGACTGATCTTAGCTTTCCTAAGGCGGTACGTACTCAATTTATTGATCAGGAATGCAAAAATTGCCAGTACAAGACCGTAGCAGGTGTAAGCCCACCAGGTTCTGTACCATGGAGGAAGGATGGTGAATTTGAACTGCTGTTCTTCACAGATCACGTGATAGATGTTCCTCGCACGAACCCTGAACACATAATCCCCCTCCGGAAGGTTGGCGTATTCCTTGAAAGGATCTGAAGACCAGTGACTCCATTCATTCTCATACCCTTTCAACTGCACTTGATACTGGTTCCAGGAAGGGTTCTGATAGGCTTGTGCGCAAAATTCGAAACGAAGCTGGTTGTTGTTATAAGGAATCTGGAACCTTCCATTTCTTCTCTTGATGTTGGTATTCAGATAGATGGACGTGTCCTGATAAAGCGCATTTCGAATAAGTAGATTGAACGATTTCTGAAACTTCTGCGTGCGTTCCAGATTCACCGTTACAATACCCTCAGCGCCAGCGAGCCACAACTTACCGTGAACTACTTTCGGCTGCCCCGTATTGAATAACTTCTCACTGATCCTTACACCCGGGTAATAGGTGGGCACATACACGCTGGAATCTGTTTCGTAAGCTTCGAAGAAAATATAATCGCCATCTACCTGTCCTTTGCACCATATAGAACCACTTTGGAAGTCCTGAGCAAAGGAGAGCAGTTGGAACCTTGGGTCAAGAAACCGTTGATCAAGCCGGGGAAACTTGGTGCTGATCACTTTACCCTCTTTAGAGAGCCGTATGCCACCTTCCTTCCGATACAACAGTTGGGAGCCATTGAAACGACTTCGCTCACTTCCTCTAAGTTGGTCAGCCTTTAGGCGAATGCCTTTCATTTTGAGCTCATAAGGAGGCCTGAACGAAGATGGCTCAATAACCATTGAACTGTCCAGGCGCGTTACAAAAAGCAGATGCCCGCCCGGGCCTTCAATCATGGTTTGGATCACGTCCTTAAATTCAAAGTACTGATGCGTTGCCAACCTTCCGTTCTCGATGTAACAGATCGCCAGACCGTCTGTGAGTCCCAGATACAGTAAGTTAGAATCCGTTTCTGAATTCAGCATTTGGAACACTGTATTAAAAGGGAAAACCCTGGAGACTCGATCGTTTACAACTTCGAAAAGGCCGTCCGAGGTTGCCGCAAGGATCTTCCCCCTGAAGGCTTTGATCTCCCAGACCTGTCCATCATAGCCAGGCAATCGCTCGAAGGTCTCACTAAAAGCTTTCGCGTTTGCGTTGTAACGATACACTCCATTGCCGGTAGCAATTAACGTTTGATTACCGAAGTGTCCAACATCACGTGGGTAGCCAAGTAGACCTTGCTTAGTGCTGTAGAAGGCCAATGGCAGTGAAATATCAATGAAAGAAATTCCTTTGGCTGTTGCAGCCCAAAGTCCTTTGTCCTCATCCACAAATAGGTACTTCACATTGTTGGAAATGAGGCCATTTTCAGTAGTGAAATGACCAATCACATTGCCCTCGTGATCAATCACGTACACTCCATTTTCCAGTGTGGCAAAGGCCCAGATACGATCACTTACCCTTACACCATGGTACACACGTGCATCAATAAGCTCTTGCTCATTGTCTACTTTAAAGTCTTCAGTTTCACCGGTAAGTGTATTAATGAAATAGAATCCGCCACTGCCGCTGTACACGAGAATGGTGCGCTCATCAATTTTGTCAACAAAGAATACCTTTTGCCCAACAAGCCACTCGCCTCCGTTCACTGCTGCGAACTTCTTTCCATTAAATTTCTTGAGCCCATCTCGCTTGGTAATGGCGTACAGATCTCCATCGGCTTCAAACGCAAGGTGGGCACTGAACCTTACTTCATGTACGATAATGGTGTCGTCTACATATTGGAAGGCCTTGTTGAAGGAGAAGAACATGACTCCATGCCTGGTGAAATGCGTATTCCAGATATCTCTGAAATCTCTATGTTCCTTTGGAATTTTATCGAACAGCGATACATAGTGCAGCCCGTTTACAGAGTCAGCGAAGAAGTATCCGAAATCTTCTTTGAGGCCTACGTAGGTTTTGTTGTCAGTTCCATGGTCCATGGACCGAACAGTGTTTGATCCAAAACCCAGCGAATGCCACATCTTGCCATCAAATTCTTTTATCTCACCAGACATACCGAAGTACATCAGACCACGGTGATCCTGGGTTACAGTCCAAACGGTACTGGATCCTTTAAACTCTCTGGCGGAGTAATTCAGAATAAAGGGAAGGCCGTATTGGTCCTGGGCTTTAACAGGATGGAGTGAGAGCAGAGTAGTGAGGGTCGCCAACAGCGCCAGAATGTAACTGCGCATGAACGAAAGATACAAATTTAGGGTGCTTAGAAAAGCACACTCATTCAGTTAGCGAAACTACTTCCAGGAAAGGGTCTTGGCAATGCTTTCCAACTCGATCAACTGATCTCTTTTGTCGAAGTTAGGTGCATAGCAGAATGCATCCATGATCAGGATATCCTGGGCCCCGGGCTTAACAACTGCGTAGTGAACGAATGGACCACCCATGAACTCTCGGTGCATGTTCCAAAGTCCTCTAACCTCTTTGGTGTAAAGACTGTCTACAGTAATTTCAGAAACCAGCACAGGATACTCTTCAAAGCACTTCTGATATGATCCTTCAGCACCACCGGGAATGTAGCTCTTGGTCATGGCATTTCTCATCAGGATCAGATTGGTGGTTGTAAGTGCACTATCCGTATAAGGAATGGTGTATAGCAAGAGTGATTGCGTAATGGCGTGTTCTCCCACCTCTTTGTCCTTTCTAAGCCAGGTAAAATCTTCCTTGTCCAGGGCAAGTAAATATCCGGGTGGTACACTTAGATCTACACCATGCTTATCCAGAATCACTTTCTTCAATTCCTTTTGCGCAGTTCTCTTGTATCTCTTCACCAATCGATCTACCTCCTCGTTTCTGAACAAGTACAGGAATTCAAGCTTGTTCTTCAGAAATTCAGCTTCAACATCGGCTGCTGTTTTACCATTTACCGTAAGTATAAGCTGGTTTTTCGCCCACTGATTTTTAGAATAGCCAGACCTGGGTTCAAGATTGTCTTCGATGTTGACGAAAACAATATTTCGCGTGCTACGGAAGATTCTTCCAAATGCAGATTTTGGTACGTTGATCAATCGGAAGTAAACTTCCTCCTGCGGTAGCCCATGCTGAATTTCGTTGAAACAACCGCGAATAGCATCTCCGGCAACGCCACCCCATGCAGCGGTATCCATAACTACAAGAATCTCATTGATCTTTCCCGTGCTTTCTGGTAGAAGTGGTCCCTCCTGGCTACAACCAAAAAACGTGGTTGCAGCTACACAGCACATAATGGCGAAACGTTTCATGATGTAAAGATGCTGATGTTTGTTGAATCCACAACTAACCCACCTTCTTCAGCTTTATCTTCATACCAGGCTGAAGGCGCTTGGGGTTCAAACCAGGGTTCAGTCGCTGAATGCTCTCAACAGTTACTCCATTGAAACGCTGTGCGATTACCCACAGGTTATCACCAGATCTAACGGTGTAGTATTGGTACTTTCCACTGGTGGTTACTTTTCCTCCAGACGTCTTTGATGCAGAAGAACTACGTTTGACTGAGGCATAAGAATTTGGTGGATATCTTCTTGAAGTGTAGATCTTCAATTTCTGACCGATGTAAATGTTCGCACCTCGCATGTTGTTCCAATCACGGATCTGACTTACGCGACATTTATACCTCTCAGCAATACCACCAAGAACTTCGCCCTTCTTCACAACGTGGGTAACATACTCAGCTTTGGTTAGGGTCTTCATTTGACCTGCGGCTGCGATGCTATCCTTCTTTTCCTTTTCGGTCTTGTGAGCGTAGATCTGTTTTTCATTCTTCACAAATAGGCCCACTTTCTCCGCTGGAATGGTAAGTAATCGTGGGTCACCACCATAGGGAACCACATTCAATTTATACTCGGGATTGAAATGCTCCAGGACTGGTACGGGGATGTCCAGGGCTTCACTAAGTTGATCGAACGATACAAATTGGTGTACATAAACCGTATCTGTGACGATCAACGGCACTTTAGCCTCTCTTGCTTTGATGTTATGCTCCTTGTGGTAGTTCATTACATAGTTCACTGCAATGAAAGCAGGCACGTAACCTCTTGTTTCACGAGGCAGGTAGTCATAAATTTCCCAATAAGAGGTCTTTCCCTCACCGGCTCTTCGTAGTGCTCGATTCACATTACCCGGTCCGCAGTTATACGCAGCCAGCGCAAGGTCCCAATCGTGGTAAAGACCGTATAGTTTCTTAAGGTATCTACACGCTGCATCCGTAGACTGATGAATGCTCATTCGCTCATCGTAGTAAGAGTTAACCTCTAATCCATACATCCGTCCGGTACGGTACATGAATTGCCATAGACCAGTGGCCCCGGCATGGGATTTTGCTCTGGGGTTCAACGCTGATTCTACAATGGCCAGGTACTTAAGCTCAAGCGGCATGTCGTATTTGTCCAGGTGTTCTTCAAAAATGGGGAAGTACACTTTAGCTAATCCAAGCTCTTTGGCGGTAAGTGACCGTCTTCTGTTGGCGTAGAGATTAATGAATCCGGAAACCACATCGTTGTATACCAGACTAAACGGGGTCTTGGAGTTCAATTTGTTCAATCGTTCCTCGTATACCTCTGGCGTAAATCGTGGAACAGAATCTTTCTTATAGTTGGTGTTGTCCGCTTTGAATCCAAGGCTTTGGAAATACTCTCTGGCGATCATGCTATCAATCATAGATAGAATAGGATCATCCTGTACGAGCTGGAATGTGGTGTCCTTGTACTGCTTGATCTTGGGCAGTTCAGGACTAACCTGCCCAATTCCGGATAATGTCCAGAAAAGGAATGCAATGGTTAATATGCCAGTTCGTGTGCTCAATTGAGATCGTAAAGTTGGGTCAAAGTCTGGTGCCCGAGAGTGCGTGGGACCTAACTTTTAAACGGATTTATGTTCATTATATGTTGTGAGAAGTTAAATAATCCCACCTCATCATATCTTTCGCTCATCACTTGCAGGCCAAATGGCATGCCATTGCTGTGTGTGGCAACCGGAAGAGATATGGCAGGATTTCCTCCCAAAGGAGCAGCTGCCGTAAAGATATCTTCCAGATACATCGTGATTGGATCATCTACCTGCTTACCTATTTCAAATGCCGTGTGCGGACAGGTGGGAACCAGGATATGATCCACTTTCGTGAACGCATCTTCGAGGCATTCCCTCACAAGTCTTCTCACTTTTTGTCCTTTTGTGTAATAAGCATCATAGAATCCTGCACTCAGCACAAATGTTCCTAGCATGATTCTTCTTTTAACCTCCGGGCCAAAACCTTCGGTTCTGGAATCCCGGTAGGTCATCTCCAGGTCTTTCGGATCTTCACTGCGATGCCCGAAGTGTACCCCATCGAATCTGGCAAGGTTACTTGAAGCTTCAGCAGTGGTGAGCACGTAATAGGTTGGTACTACATGATCCAGGTAAGGAAAGTCCAATTCAACAATTTCATGTCCTTCTGCTCTCAATGCGTCAAACATCTTGTTGCACGCATCCCTTATTTCTGGGTCTAAACCTTCATGGTTGACAAAACTGCTGAAGTAGCCGATCCTGGTTGGTTCAGCGGGAACAATTGAGAATGCTTGTGCCTCGCTTTTCTGACCAATCGGTTCAACTGCGCGTGATGAGGTAGTATTGTCGCGTGGATCTTGCCCGGCCATAACCTCGTAGATCAACGCAGCATCCTCCAGGCTTCTTGTGAGTGGCCCGCACTGATCAAATGAAGAGGCATACGCAATAAGGCCACTACGTGATACCCTTCCATAGGTAGGTTTAAATCCATAAATACCACAAAAGCTTGCAGGTTGTCTGATTGAACCACCCGTATCCGTTCCAAGCGCTGCAAGGCAAAGATCGGCCTGAACCGCTACAGCTGAGCCACCCGATGACCCTCCTGGTACCCTGTTGGTGTCTTGTGCATTCTTCACATTGCCATATGCAGAGTTCTCGTTGGAGCTACCCATGGCAAATTCATCGCAATTGGTGCGGCCGATCACAATGGCATCTTCATCGATCAAACGTTGCAGTCCAGTTGCTGTGAACAGGGACTCAAAATCTTCGAGGATCTTGGAAGATGCAGAAACCTTGTGTTGCTTGTAAACGATATTGTCTTTAACCGCCAATACCATTCCAGCAAGCCTGCCAGCGCTGCCATCCTTGATCTTCTGATCAACCTCCTTTGCCAGTGTTAACGCTTCGTCTCCATAAACTTCGAGGAACGCATTTAGATGCGTATTGGCTTCAATGTTCTGAAGATAACGGGCTACAAGTCCGGCAACGGTAATCTCACCAGCATGGAGATCTGCCTGAACATCAACTAAACGATGGTATGATTTCAAGGGGTAGGGGTTAAGTGGGATTACTCCTCAACCTTCTTGGTCTCGTCAGTGGAAGTTTCACCTTCCTTCATCCCTTCTTTGAATTCCTTTACACCACTTCCCAGTCCACGCATTAACTGAGGAATCTTCTTTCCTCCGAATAGCAGGAGTACGATGATCACGATCAGTACAATTTGCCATGGACCGATCATTCCTAATAAGACTGTATTCATACTTACCATTATTAGTCTGTAAAGGTACTAATTTGTGTGGATTTAGCGTTGTACAGCCCATGGTTTGGGCAATTGTTACTTTTAGACTGTGAAGGAGATCGTCATAGTAGGAACTGCGTACCCTTTTCGAGGGGGTTTGGCTTCGTACAATGAGCGACTGGCCAGAGCATTTTCTGAAGCGGGCCACAAGGTGAGGATATATACCTTCAAACTGCAATATCCTTCATTTCTATTCCCGGGAAAAACACAGTACTCCGAGAGTCCACCACCTGAAGATCTGAACATCGAAGTGATTGTGAATTCCATCAATCCATTCAATTGGATCAAGATTGGAAAGCGTATCAGGAAGGAGGCTCCCGACATTCTTCTCATCAAATTCTGGTTGCCATTTATGGGCCCCTGTTTTGGAAAGGTTGCCCGCATCGCCAAGAAGAATGGCAAGACCAAAGTGATCTCGATCATAGATAACATTATTCCTCACGAGAAACGCATGGGTGATACTGCCTTGGCAAAGTACTTCGTGAAGCCTGTAGATGGCTTTATAGCAATGAGCAGGAACGTATTGGAGGACTTGAAAAAGTTTGATGAAAAGGCCCCCAAGGTCTATTCACCTCATCCGTTGTTTGACAATTTCGGGGAAGCATGTAGCAGGGAAGAGGCTTTGCAGCATCTGGAATTGGATGCGCAATTCAGGTATCTATTGTTCTTTGGGATCATTAGAAAGTACAAGGGATTACATCTTTTACTCGAGGCGATTGCAGATGATGCCTTCCGTTCCAAGAATGTGAAGGTGATTGTTGCGGGTGAGTTCTATTCCGATGAAGAGTTCTACAAGAACATGATCCGCGATTTAAAGTTGGAGGACCAAATCGTATTGGTAGATAAGTTCATTGCTGATGAAGACGTGTACAAGTACTTCTGTGCAGCGGATATGATCGTTCAGCCTTATGTGAGTGCTACCCAAAGTGGTGTTACCCAGATTGGCTATCATTTCGAAAAGCCAATGTTGGTAACGGATGTTGGTGGTTTGGCAGAGTTGATACCTCATCAAGTTGCCGGATACGTAACGCAACCCGACCCAATTGAGATTCGGGCTTCACTGATGGATTTTTACGACAACAACCGGCAGGCGGAATTGGAGGAAGGTGTGCGACAGGAGAAGAAGAAATTTGCATGGGAAATCATGGTAGATAAGGTGATTGAACTTGCACACTAATCCGTCTTATAAATTGATAACTTCGTTCACATGATTTTTAGGAGTAGGGCACCTTTGAGATTGGGTCTGGCCGGAGGCGGCACAGATGTGAGTCCGTATTCCGATGAATTTGGCGGAGCAATCCTGAATGCCACGATTTCTCTTTTCAGCTATGCAACCATCGAACCCAGGGATGATGGTAAAATTGTGTTGGTTGCTGAGGATCGCGATGAACGATATGAACTGGACAGTGCTGAACACCTGGAAGTGACTGGTGAGCTAGACCTCCATCGCGGTGTCTACAATCGGATCGTTAAGGATTATGCTAAGAAGCCATTATCGTTTACACTTACCACGTATTCAGATGCGCCTCCCGGATCAGGTTTGGGCACTTCCTCTACCATGGTGGTGGCTATTCTTGGTGCATTCACTGAGTGGTTGAAACTACCTCTTGGGGAGTATGATCTTGCCCATTTGGCGTATGAGATTGAAAGAGTAGACCTTGGTATGGCTGGAGGGAAGCAGGATCAGTATGCAGCCACATTTGGTGGAGTGAACTTCATGGAATTCTATGGCGACAATGTGATCGTGAATCCGTTGAGGATTAACGAATCCTTCCTTCACGAGTTGGAACACAACATGGTGCTGTATTACACCAACACCAGTCGTTCTTCAGCTGAAATCATTGAGCGGCAAACCATCAATGTGAAGGAGAAGAACGAGAAACCGATTGAGGCTATGCATAAGCTGAAGGAGCAAGCTTATATGATGAAGGAAGCGATGCTCAAGGGTCAGCTGGATGAGATTGGCAAGATCCTCGATTTCGGTTGGCACCATAAGAAAGAGATGGCAGCAGGGATCACAAACGAGGAGATCGATAACATATACAATTCCTGTATTGAGGCAGGTGCATTGGGTGGAAAGATATCTGGTGCAGGTGGTGGGGGATTCATGATCTTCTATTGCCCGGGCAACAGTCAATACAGGGTAGTAGAGCATTTGCACAAATTGGGTGGCGATGCAAAACGTTATACCTTTACAGACAAAGGGTTAACCACATGGCAGAACTAGATAAGATCAAGGAAATTCTGACTGCTTCCGCGCAAGTGAAGCAGGATATTCTGGAGGATGAGGACTTGTTGACATCCATCGAAATGGTTTCGGAAATATCTGCCAACTGTCTGGCACAAGGGGGGAAGCTATTGTTCTGTGGTAACGGTGGTAGTGCTGCTGATGCACAACATCTGGCTGCGGAATTCTCGGGAAGGTTTTATCACGATAGAGAGCCGTTGTTCGCAGAAGCATTACACGTTAACACATCTTACCTAACTGCTGTGGCTAACGATTATTCTTATGATGAAGTATACTCAAGAATGGTCAAGGCGAAGGGACGCGAGAATGATGTGCTTTTCGCCATTTCTACTTCCGGAAATTCCGGAAACATTATCAAAGCTGTTGAGGTAGCCAAGCAGCAGAACATGGTTGTTGTTGGTATGACCGGGGAGACAGGTGGTAAGATGGCGGTGCTTGTTGACCATCTACTCAATATGCCGTCAACTGATACGCCAAGAATTCAGGAGGGCCACATCACCGTTGGACACATCATCTGCCAATTGGTGGAGGAAGAAATGATGCGTCTGGGCAAATGACAACTGAGGCCATAGTTCTTGCTGGTGGATTAGGAACACGACTTCGAAGTGAAGTGGCGGACCGTCCCAAGGTGCTGGCAGAAGTAAATGGCAAGCCATTTCTCTATTACGTTTTGGAATACCTCAATGCACAAGGATTTAAGAATGTTGTGCTCTCTGTTGGATACATGGGTGAAATGGTGGAGCAGACATTTGGAGATCACTTCGAAAACCTCAACCTCATGTACTGTTACGAAGAAGAGCCTATGGGTACGGGTGGTGGTATCCAGCTTGCGTTGGAGTGGTGTGATGGAGAGTGTGTAACAGTTGTAAATGGGGATACAATCTTTCCAGTGAACATTGCAGATATGTTCGAGCACCATGAATCGCATGCATCGAGTTTTACCGTAGCGTTGAAGAGGTTGCAAAACTTCGATCGGTATGGAACTGTGATCACTGACGAAGACACCAGAATAATAGCATTCGAAGAGAAGAAGGCACTGGAGGAAGGGCTGATCAACGGTGGTGTTTATATGATCGATCGGGAAATGTTCATGGCGCTGGGCATGACACCTCCTTACTCACTGGAGCAGGATTACTTCGAACCAAAGGTGAGTGAAGAACGCATCTTCGGTTACGAAAGCGATGCCTATTTCCTGGATATTGGGATTCCAGAAGATTACAAAAGAGCGCAGGATGAATTGGGATGATCTTAACATAGATGGGTCCTGGTGCGTTTTTCTAGATCGAGATGGAGTGATCAATGAACGCCTTCCAGGTGATTATGTGAAAAACCTAGAAGAATTCAGATTGTTGGACAATGCAGCGGAGACCATTGCCCTGTTGTCAGGTACGTTCAAACATTTGTTTGTTGTGACCAACCAACAAGGCATTGGAAAAGGTATCATGAGTCATGAGGATCTCCTGGTGGTGCATAACAATCTGCTCGACCGTGTGGCAGAGGCCGGGGGTAACATTCGCGCAATCTATTATGCTCCCGAGTTGGCAAGCGATGCTCCTATAGATCGGAAGCCCGCACCTGGGATGGCCTTGAAAGCACAGCTACAGTTTGATGGTGTGGACTTTCCCAAATGCATCATGGTTGGTGACTCCGAATCGGACATGGAATTTGGAAAGGTCACAGGAATGACTACCATTTATCTATCTGAAGCTGAAAGCGAGAATGCAGATCTAAGATGTGGGAGTTTAGCAGAGGCAGGAGAACTCCTTATGCAGGCTTTTCACAGAAGTACAACATCTCCTGACCAGGAAGGGCATAGCGATTAAATTTCTCCTCGCCCAGAATTTCCATCATGTTGACAATGGTAACCTTGAAGCCACCTGCTTCTAGTTGCTTGTCATAATCGCGGCCGTACATTCTAACGTGATCGTCCTGACCAAAGGCCTTTTCTCGTTCTCGTGGATCTGTGATTGAATCGTCCTCGTAAGTAGTCTCGTAGCTGTAATCTATAGGCGACTGAAGAATAGCCCATCCACCTGGTTTTAGTACGCGAATGAACTCTCCCATCACTTTCTTATCGTCTTCTACATGCTCCAGCACATGATTACAGAACAGCACGTCAAACGTATTTTCATCAAACGGAATGTCATGAACGTCCATCTTTACTTTAGCCAATGGAGATTCAATATCACCGGTGATGTAATCCAGGTGCTCCATTTTCTCGAAGCGCTTCATAAAGCACAACTCCGGGGCTACGTGAAGGAACTTGTGCGGCTTGGTGAAAAGATCGGTTTCTGTCTTAAGGTATAACCAGATCAATCGGTGTCTTTCCAATGACAGGCAGCTTGGACAAAGCGCGTTCTTTCTGGAAGCGGCACCCCTGCCATACGGAAGGAACTTCCGATACGTAGAGCCACATACGGTACATTCCACTTTGTTTCCTGCATGGAACAGTGCAATGATGGGCAGGCCAAAATTGCCAAAGAGTTGCAGCACCTTTCTAGGTACGAACCGAAGCAGAAAACTTATGAAGTTGGATAACACGTGAATCCTTTGCTAGACGCCAAAAGTAGTAATAATCAATTTTGTTGGGTTGCGCAGCATTCCCTGAATGTTCGTCCGCTTGTTTTAGACTCTAGCCAGGCAATCACATTGAAAGGGTCCATGAACATACGTTCATATGGTTGAGACTGTAGTTCCTTTAACTCTGACATCAGGTTGCGGAAGTGTTTTCCCATGTCTGGTTTACCAGGCTCATGTTGCTGCTTTCTGATGAAATCCAGAAACAGCTTCTCGGATGAATGAAGTTGGCCTTTAGACATCAAGTAGCGGTAATGGTTGCGCACCAGAAAAGAAACCAACTCCTCATTATCCAGTTCATAGTGGACAATGATTTCCAAAATCTTGAGTGAACTGATCTCCGCTGGACGCATGGAAATGTCGTCATCTGTGATGCAGGCATTCAGCCATTTGAGCGCATCCCTGAACTGACCATTGCCAAAGTAGGTGTAGAAGATGTCGTACATCAGGTCGTGCTTTCTTTGCTTGAGCATGAATCTGGCGTGTGTGTCAAGTTGAGATTGGATTTCAGGAAGGAGAGGTAGCCCTCTGTCAAACCCTCCTTGCCGATAATACGCGCAGAGTTTGTGCATCGAAGTTGTAGTGAATATTCTTGCCTCTAGTGAGGGAGAGCGCTCTACCTTAAGCTCACTGTAATAGCGATCCAGATCTTCAAGTTTTGTGAGGCAGGCATCGAACTGACCCAGTCGAATTCCAGAGATGCAGTAATTGTCCACAATCGTGATGTATCGATTGAAGTCCATTCGATGAATTTTGGGTTTACGCTCAAGCAACTCGACCAGTTGTCGTTGATGTGCATGGTTGCCCTCGTCATCTCCGATACTATCGCAGTAATTGGCGTGGATGGAGTGGAAAAACACTTTGGAGGTATACGTAGTGGCTTGTTCTTCATCGGCCATTAGCGGATCGTTGAGAATTTGGTTGAAGGCTTTCATCCCCTCGTCAGTCCTGGCCCTTCCTTTTAAGATAAGCTGAGTGAAGGACTCAACATACAGGTTGAAGTATGCCCCGGTGTTGATCACGTTATGCGCAGCAGTTGTTTCCTCAAGGTGGAGTTGCTTGATCTCATCCAGCTCTTTGTAGAAAGTTTTCGAATGCAGTCTCCTTTCCCACATGATGATATCTTGCAGTGCGGGAAACCGTTCCTGTTCTTCGGCCAACTTTCGTGCTTTTTTAAGGTGCTTTCGGCACTGTTCAATCAATCCTTTCTGAAACAGAATAGCAACCCGTTCCATGTAGTTGTTGATTTGTGAGTCTATGGTTTTGCCCCGATGAAAGGATGTGAGACTATCCAGCAGAAGTTGATGAAGATGATGGCGGGTAGCATTTAGCTGGCCGTCAAGCTTTGTCTTGAGTTTTTTCTCATTGTACACTTTTTGCCGAACCAGCTGATCGAAAAGCCATTTGTAATTGTTGCCACCACCAACTACATGTCTTTTCGCATATAAACTGAAGTGTTTCTTTTCCCCTTGAGTAAGTGATTGGACGAGTTCATGAAGGGGATCCTGAGGCTTCATGGTTCAAATTTAAGCTAAATATGATGGATAATAAATCAAATTATAAATTCAATTAATCAATTGAAAAACAATTAATTATGATTAATTATATGTAATAATATAATGATTTATAGAATAATTTTGGTTTTAGGCCGGTGATAGCCTCAGGTAGTTTTGGTTCCAACAAACAACTAACCAAAAACTACAGCATGAAAACACTCTCTCTATTGCTGGTTCTAACAACCAGTATATGCTATGGTCAGACGTGGACAGTCCACGATTCGTTGGCCGGAGCAATGAATAACAACAGTTCTGAAGTCGTTGAAATTGATGGCAACAGTAACCCATGGGCAGGCAACTGGGGCGTGGGGATCTCCCATCGAAATGGTGCCACATGGAACAAGTATAATGTAGGTGGTGGTCAACTGCCCTCTAATGATACGCGTTCCATGGCCATTGATGGTGGCGGTAATGTCTGGATAGGCACCACTGGTGGCCTCACCAAGTTTGATGGAAGTACCTGGGTGACATACTCTACGAGCAATTCCAGCATTCCAAGTAATGATGTTACATCCCTCGAACCCGATGGAAATGGTATCTGGGTAGGAACCAATAATGGCCTTGCACATTTCAATGGTACTACTACATGGACCATCTATAATACCAGCAATTCAGGGATACCTCATAATGTAATTCTGGGATTGGCGAAAGATGTTTCTTCCGGTAACGTTTGGGTGGGTACCCCGGTAGGAGCAGCCTCGTTCAATGGCGTTGCAACATGGATGGTATACAACACAGGGAACTCTGGTCTCCCTAACAACTTTGTAAGAGGGATTGGCGTCCATCCTTCCTCCAACAATATCTGGATTTGCACCACAGGTGGAGGTCTTGCAGAATTCAATGGGTCAGCATGGACAGTATTCAATACGGGTACCACAGGCTTTCCGCACAACGATGTGGTTGACGTAACATTTGATGGCTCAGGAAACAGCTGGGTAGCCACAAATGGTGGATTGGGATACTACAACGGGACCACTTGGGTTACCTACAACGCCTCTAATTCTGGCTTACCCATTAACGCGCTTGGAGATGTGGAAGTTGCCTCCAACGGACATGTGTGGGTGAGTACATACGGTGCCGGACTTGTTGAGTATGACCCAACTCCGGTTGGTGTGGAAACCAACGCACATAGGCTAAGTCCACTGAACATCTATCCAAACCCTGCAATGAATCAATTCAATATTGAGCTGTCTGTAAGCAGCAATGAAGATGCAACGATCGCCTTGTATGACATTCATGGTCGTGCTGTTGCAACGGAGCGAACCCGGTTAATAGCTGGCAGCAACAAAATATCTCTGAACACTACCAACCTGGAAGACGGAGTGTACATCGTTCGTTTGATCACATCAAGTGGTGTGCGTTCGTCACGGGTTAACATTTCTCAATAAGTCTAATAACTGGGCCAGCTGTAGCTGGCCCTTATTCACCAAATCATGAAGAAGTTAACTACGCTTTTGTACCTGATTGTTGCTGTTTCTTTTGCCAAAGGACAGGTAACGATCGGCAATGAATTTCAAGTCAACACGTACGCGATAGACCGGCAGTATCAACCCAATGTAGATTACGATGCCCGGGGCAATTTCGTAATCGTATGGACCAGCTCTTACCAGGATGATACCTTATCAGATGGTGTTTTTGCACAACTGTTTGATTCGAGTGGAACTGCCATCGGATCAGAGTTTCAGGTCAATACGTTTTCAAACAATCTCGACCAATTCAATCCGGATGTTGCCATGTCCGATACAGGGAGTTTTGTTGTGGCTTGGGCCTCCGACCAACAGGATGGACACGATGCGGGCATATATTTCCAGCGGTTCAATTCGAATGGCGTTAAGGTGGGTCCGGAAGTACAGGCTAACATTACAACCGCGTTCAGTCAGAACGATCCATCGATTGATATGAGCGCAACAGGAGCTTTTGTGCTTAGCTGGATGTCTTTCAATATTGGAACAGGTACAGACGACATTGTCGTGCGCACCTTCAACCCAATGGGTGTGGCGCAAACCAACGAGATATTGGTTTATCCTTCTGCGGCTGCCAACTTTGCGACACACGATGTGGCAATGGATGCTCAGGGTAATTTCGTTGTGGTATATCACCATTACGACATTCATCAAAACGGAGTATTCGGACAGTTATATCAGGCCAATGGTACGCCTGTCAATACCACCTTCCAGATCAATACAACAGACTCATCCAGTCAGGATTTTCCGAGCGTTGCGATGGATTACAATGGCAATTTCGCTGTTGCGTTCCATGGTCAGGATAGTTCAGGGTCCGGCATTTTCGTTCAACGATACAGCAGTACCGGATCAAAACTGGGTCCAGAGACTTGGGTTAATACCGATTGTTACTGGAGCACCCAAACGGATGCTGATATTGCGATGGACAGTGCTGGTAACTTCACAGTGGTTTGGAAGAGTTGGTGGTGCGATGGCAATGATTACGCGGTGATGGCGAGAAGATATGATGCTGCGGGTAGCGATCGAGGTCCGGAGTTTCAAGTCAATACATACACTTCCGGGTCTCAGGGAGAGCCCAATTGTGCGATGCGCAATGATGGATCTTTCATAGTGACCTGGCAAAGCGTCAACCAAGACGGAGACAATGATGGGATTTATGCCCAGCGATATAGCGCGGCAGTTCCAGTTGGTGTCGCATCATTCGAAAACACTCCATCGAGACTGTCTGTATATCCCAATCCATCTACGGATAACATCTATGTGGAGATCCAGGGTGGAATTTCAGGGGGAACACTAGAGTTACTAGATATTTCTGGTCGGGTTCTGGATGCTATCGCCCCGGATCTGGTTAATAAGAATGGTAAACATCAGTTTACGATCCAGCCATATCCTGATGGACTGTATCTGATTCGATTCTCGTCACCTGATCATCAGGAAAACATCAAGGTGGTCAAGAATTGATTTGGTTAGTGGCAGGGGCGTGAGGACAATTATAGTTCGATCATTCGACCGTCAATGGCAACCTCATAGCCCTTGCTCACTACAACATTCCGCACAGAGTCGTCATAGATCAAAGGATTGGTATGGTTGAAGTGAATGAAGCAAATCTTTTGCCTCTCCAGGTCAGGGAGTGAATCAAAGAGTTGCATAGACTCTTCAACGAAGGGGTGTGGAATTTCCGACATATCCCTGCCAGGAATCTCACCATTGGCAAAAAAGGTAGCATCCAGGAGGGCATGATCAACGCTCTTTACTTCCTCCACGATGTTCTTGTTCCATTGATCCCATTTGTTGATGTCTGGAATAAAGAGTACCGAGTGCTTCGGTCCCTTGATTCTGAATCCAACCGTTTCTGAGTACTCATCGCGATGAGGAACCAGTATGGGTGTAATAGAGATCTTTTCCGTCAATTCCACTTCCTTTTCGTTCTCCAGTGGGTTGATCGAAATGTTGTTGAGCTCTACCAATTGATCCCATGGGCCGTTGGTTTCCAGAAAGGTTTTCATCCTTGGCATGGCGTAAACAGGAATGCCATTGGCGCCCATTACCTCTCTGCCAAAGTGCATGAGCCCGGAATAATGGCCAATATGTGCATGTGTAAGAAACACGCCTTGTAAAGAGTTGGGCTGAAAGAAATCAAGTTGATACAATTGGTATTTGATCTCAGGTGTAGCTTCGATCATCCAGCTCTTGTTGCTTTCAGGATCAATTATGGCAAGGGCCACCGGTTCCTGCGCATTGTTCTCGCCAGACCAATAGCGCTCACAGCATTCTTTCTGACAATCTGCCTGAGGGTAACCAGCATCCTGTGCAACACCCAGAATCAATACATATGGACCATCAGGAACATCAACCTTTTCCTTAACAGGTTCCGTAGGCTCCTCGATATGTGTTTCAGGTGGTGCGTAGCCGGATGGTTCCTGGCCACATCCAAGGTTAAAGATCAATAACCCTGTGAGTGCGAAGGGCAACACGCAACGTATCGTCTTTCTTGTAAACATCATTGCTAATCTGCAGTGCACCGTTCTCATCAACCCAGGCTGTAAAGTAGTCTAAATATACTGGAATCTTGTGGTTGAAGTCTACACGGATACTCTTGCCACGCTTACCGATCAACTCGCGATGTTCATCTGTGATGTCTGTATAATCGGCCAGGTATCTAGCCAACTCAACCGGTTCCTGAACCCTCACGCATCCGTGACTTACGGCACGCATATCATTCTTGAAAGCGTAGCGACTTGGTGTGTCGTGCAAGTAGATGTTGGACTTATTTGGGAAAATGAACTTTACCCTGCCCAGTGCATTTCCGTAGCCCGGACGCTGTGTAAATCTGAAGGGTAGGTTACCCGCAGAGTAATTCTCCCACTTCACATCCGATCCCTTGACCCGCTTACCGTTTTTGTAAACATTGTAGTTATGCTTCTTCAGGTAATTGGGGTCCTTCTTGATCTTGTGGATCATTTCGTTTCTCGCAATGCTCTTCGGCACAGACCAGGTAGGGTTCAATACCATATAGGCCAGTTCTCCGTTCAAAACCGGAGTCTGTGTGCTTCTATGGCCAACACACGTTTTCATAGCCTTCACCACAGTGTCTCCATCGAAGACCATCAATCTGAAGCCTGCAATGTTCACCAAAACATAAGCTGAAGTATCAGGATACCCGTGCCACCTCATCCTTTCCAGATTTAGCTTGATCAGTTCCACGCGTTCCTCCGGAGTGATATTCATCACTGCAACGGTGCGCTTACCAATGATCCCATCAGGGTAAAGATGATTGCGTTGCTGGAAATTGACTACACCAGTGATCAATGTGCTGTCATAGGTTTTGAAGTCCTCCGCTGTTTCATCCATATCGCCCAGCTGTATGAGCCTTGTGGCAATGAGATTCAGGATGTCGGACGTATCACCCGGTTCAATCTTTTTGACTTTCAGTTTGATGGGCTGGTGTTCTTCTTTCCCGACCTTCCTGAGCTCCTCCTTATAGGCATATTGTAGTGCTCTATACATAGGTTGTTTAGGCTGTATAGCTGCAAGGAATGTTCGAACGTCTCTTTGATTGAATGGGGCAAAGTAGTCTACCACAGAATCGTATGGAGTCTTGTAACTGCTCCCATAAAGTCTCTTAGGATTCTCAACACCAATCTGTACATGCTGAGCATATCGTGCTATCGCCTCGCTGGTCAGAATTTCAGTTCTAGCCAACGCCTGGTAATCAAGTTTACTATGTTTCACACAGTGATTGAGCGAACTCATGATTGATTTTACAATAGTGCTCCTGTGGTACGCTTCAGGATCGAATGCGTGATCATCTGCGCGGTTCAGATAAGCAATAGCCGCGGTAAGCGATTCGCTGAATTCAACTTGCTTGATCCATTGTGGTTCAAATTGGTTTTTCCGATACCAGGATTCTATGGTATCAAGATCTGTTAGTAGAGGTGAGAGTGCTTCATCTTCTCTTAACCGATCGAATTCTGACCTGATGGCATGGGAGAATGCCTTCGCGTCAAATTGCGACCGAAGTGTTACTTCAATACCAGGAACTTCCTCTTTCTTTTGGATCTCTGAACAACTGATCAGATACAGAGAAAGTGGTAGTGTCAGGAGCCATATTTTCCTTACGGAAATCATGTCCTGAATTAAACGTACATGGATTAAAAAAGTGTCAGTTTTATCTTAAAAATTTAGAATTTTTAAGATATCCTCTTTGAGGGTAATAGATGAACACACAAGTTCCGTTCGCGATGGTGTTGATCAGGTCCCAATTCACCTCTTGTGTAACCGCTGGACAACCAAGGCTACGCCCTAATCTTCCGTTGTCTTTGATAAATTGTTCGCTTACGTAATCCGCACCATGAATCACCACTCCGCGGTCAAAAGCATTGGAGTTCCATCCCCATTCCTGTCCGTGAAGTTTCAATGATTTCTCATGTCGTCCATCATAGATCTCTCCCGTAACGAAGAATCCCAGTGAACTCATGTGCGATCCTTCTTCATTGGAAAATTCAGACGCAAATTCCTCTCCCGTTTTCTTTCCGTGTGATACCAACTCATGGAAGAGTACGTCACCGCAATCCATATCGATCACCCAAAGCCGTTTTTCATTTCCCGACTTGCTGTAGTCGATGATGGTGAGCTTGTTGTTCTCAGGACTCAGTTTACCATCTTCACGAAGTTGCTTGAATCCCTTTACGGCCATATTGTAAACCTTCTCGCTTGGCACGGTCATGTCTTCACAATCGATAAACTCATAGGGAAGCACTTTGAAGGTCTTACCTTCTGTTGGAACAACTGATTCTGTGCCGAGTGGATGCACGTCAAAAGCGCAGCACAGCACCATAAGTGATATATAAATAACCGTTCTCAAACCCTTGGACCGCCCCTTCGAGCGAAGTACAAAGTTAAAAAAATAATAAAAGCTTGAGATACAGAGAATTACACCTTCTATCTAATGAAACGGGTTATTGGTCGAAAATGTTGCAAAAAAAGGCCCCTCCTGTCGGGAGAGGCCTGTCAAACAGCTAGCTCGCAATTCGCACGTCTACTGACCTAACTGAGCGACTGTTTTTTGGTTCGCTTGCGCATGGCTATGCCAATGCTTAATGTTCCGGCTGCAAATAATCCGATAATGAGCAGGGCCGTTCCGTTGTTACCATGACCACCATCTACTGGGTCAATGGCTGCTACATCCTCTTCGCCTATTTCGGTAGAATCGATCAGACTAGCCAGGTACTCCATACTGCTGTCAATAGCATTGCCAACAGCACCGGTAATGGTAGCCTTGCTTTCATCGGTGTCCGGACCTTCAATGGTGCCAGATGCATCGCTTCCAAAGGAATCGCTATCGATCCAGGCTCCTGCGGGCTTCTTGATCAGCTTGGCATACTCATCTACGTAGTATTGGTACTTCGTTGGATTCCAACCTGTTAGCTTTGCCAGTTCTTGTAATTCCTGCTTTCTTCTTTTTACCACACCCTTGTAGTATCCCTGTGCAGCATCACATGTCAGGTCTTTGCCTGCCGGATGTTGGATAACATATCGGCACTGGAACCTCTCCTTGTTGGGTGTTTGTGTGAACAACAGGTCTTGCGGGTAATTCTGTCTGTTGTATCGCACGTGCAGGCGCGTTACGAACAGCTGACCACTGTATTGTCCTTGTGTGTTCCAGGAGTTGCTGATAGGATTCAGCCAAAATACACCTGCTTCTCTTAGGTCTGCATACGGAAGTGCAGGTGCAACACATGGGTCGCATTTTACCTGGTTGGTTGAACTGAGATCCCATGCATATTCCAGCATTACAGCTTTCTCACTTTCCTTCTTCCATGCACGCTTATAAGCTGCCTTGTAGAAGTCACCAAAAACGTCCTGACAGAATACCGGAACAGTCATATCGCTCGGCATCTTTACAGTTCTATAGTTGGCAGTTTCAACCCGACCTTTCTTAGTGAAGGCGTAAACGATAAGATCTTGATGGCCATTAGCGTTAGCCATTCCCAATCGAATTGGAAGCATGAATTTATCCGTCTTTACCGCGAATTGAAGAGGCCTCAGAGACTGGAATCCGGATTTCTTTTGTTTTTCAAGGTTCACCTTTGCCACAAAGAACTTCATGTTGTTCTTGATGTAAGGCTCAAGTACTTCTTCTGCTCCTTTTGGAAGCTTGTATCCGTTTTGGGTCAACCATGTTTTTAATCCATCAGATTGCTTCGCTGATAAGATCATAATGTCGTATTCCCCAACCGTGTACTTTGCCTTGATGGTAACTCCAAGCTTGTCCTTTTTCAACTCGTTGTCATCAACAGCCCTGGACATGGCCACTGATTCGGTCATCTCGTCCTCTTCTATAGCAAGATCATAGTATTGCTGGCAAGGACTGGAATCGTAGTACTCAGCCATTCTTGGTGCAGAATATGCATCCAGTTTGTCAAAAATGAGTTGCTTGGCAATTCTGATCTGTTCTTCTTTTAGAACGGTTGGAACAGGAACCACCATCGCAAATTCCTTAAGGTCACCCTGGTAATCGTTACTCATGGTAATGACAGTTCTGTCACCGTCACGTACCAGAATTACCTGGGACTTCTTGTTAAAGAGATTCGCATCTGCCTTGCATACGTAGAAGCCGCAGAAGGCAAACGTGTTGACAGAAACCACGGCCAGAGCCAGGGTCAACGTCATTCTTAGTTTTCGCACAATTGTTTTCATAATCGAACTTTTAGTTAATAATGTTGCGAGGAGGGAATCGTGCACACTATTAAGAAGTTCGTCTCTTGTAGAGTCTATACGTAAGGCCTGTTCCAGCTGCGAAGACCAGAATCAAAGCCCATTTTAAATCACTAAAATTTCCTGAAGGAAAAACCCCGAAATCGTTTACATCGATCCAGGATCCTTCCTGTTTCTTGGATAGTTTGGCGTATTCCTCAACGTAGGATTTGTGTTGGGATACATCCCATCCTGTGAGGCTGGCCAGTTCATCCAATTCCTTTTGTCTGCGCGTAGCTACTTTACCATAGTAGGCCTTTGCCGCAGCGCATGAATAACTTGTTCCAGCTGCATGACGAATTACGTATCTGCCCTGGAAGTTTTCAGTATTTGGTGTTTCGGTGAAAGTTAGATCCTGCGGGTAATTCTTTCTGTTGTACCGCACATGTAGTCGGGTTACAAACAGATCACCGATGTACGATCCTTGCGACATGGAGTTGTTCACCGCACCTACCCAGTACACACCTAGTTCTCTTAGATCTTTATAAGCAAGTACGGGGGCCGGGCATGGGTCACACTTTACAGGTTGCGTACCTGTAATGTTCCAGGCGTATTCCAACATTACGGCTTTACCTTCTTCTTTTTTCCAGGCTGTATTGTAGGTGTCTTTGTAGAAGTCACCAAACTTGGCCTCAACAAACGTTGGGATTTCGTTGTTAGTTGGAATCTTTACTGTTCTGTAGTTAGAACATTCCGCTCTTCCTTTCTTGGTGAAGATGTGAACGATCATATCCTGATCTCCATTGGCATTGGCCATTCCTAATCGAATCGGAAGCATGAACTTCTTCGATTTGTAAGCCAGCTGAAGGGGGCTCAGTTCTTTTGATTTTGGATTCTTCATTCGCTCCGTGTTGATCTTCACCACGAAGAATTTCATATCATTCTTGATGTATGGTTCTAGTACTTCCCGCGCTTTTTCTGGAAGCTTATAACCATTGCGTTTCAACCATATTTCAAGGTCTCCGGAATCCTTTGACGACAGAATCAGGATATCGTATTCATCAACCTGATACTTCGCTTCGATTTTCACCTTTAGCTTTCTGGGTGGAGCAACCTCGTAGGAGGCCACACTCATCTCAGCTAACTGAACTGTTGATCCAGCCAGGGCATAATCACGCTGTACGTATTTAGGTTGACACGGCTTTGGATCATGGTATTCAGCCATTCTTGGTGCTGAGTACGCATCGAGTTTTGAGATAATGGAGGGATCCATTGTTCTGATCTGCTCTCGTTTGAGCACGACTGGAACAGGTACAACCATAGCAAATTCCTTAAGGTCACCATCGAAATCACTTTTCATGGTAATCACAGAATGCTCACCATTTCGCACGATAACCACTTCAGATTTGTTGTTGAAGATGTTAGCATCTGCTTTGGCTACAAAGAAGCCACAAAACGCCTGTGCCGGCATTGAGCTGCAGATAATGGCGATAATTAGAATGAATGGAGAAATAAGTTTTTTCATAACAGAAGAATTACGAGATCTCTTTTCGTTTACGTACCAGGATCATTAATGAGAACAACCCGAGCAGTAGTGCTGGTCCAAGAATCTGTGCATTGTTAAGTAGCTCCATAATACTGTGTTTGTACTAGAGATGCACACAGATAATTGTTTGCATAAAAAAAGGGGCACCAATGCGCCCCTTTCTTGTGCCTGCCCAGCCGAATACCGTGCGGACGGGTTTGTTTTGGTTAATCGTTGTCTACCGTTGCACCGTAACCGATCTCCAAAGTAAGTTCAGTTTTGTTCAAGGCAATAGACGGTTTGGCATCCTGCCACTCTTTCTGCTTGGTGGTCCAGTCTGAACTACTTACGCAGTATCTGATGCTGCCATCTTTGTACCATAACACATCATTGATACAATTTGGGTCGGCTTGAAATCTGTCTATTTCGATTTTTGTGCCTTTGATCTCAAAAGGTCCAACCGTTTCACCGGCTTTTACCAATCCGTAATCATGGCCATTGAGTGTTACATAAACATCCCACTGCAGTTGTTGTGTTCCAAGCAGTAGGGTTTGGTATGGCATACCCTGTGTGTTGGATACATATACCATTGTAGGTTCCTTCTTACAACCATTCATCAGGAGCAACCCTGAGATAGCCGTTAAGATGATTAATGTTCGTTTCATTGCAATACGATTATCATTTTTGGTTGACACCCTATTATCAATAACTGTGCCATTGGTTGCTAAAGTAACGCTTTGAATTACAGAAGTTTCCTTAAAGGAAGGCATAAAAAAACCCGCTCCTTACGAAGCGGGTTTTTTGAAATTATCCGGATCAGGCTTGCACAGTTTTGCTTGCCTGTCTTTTTCTAATTGCGTACACAGCTCCGGTCATCGTTACAAAGAAGATGCCCAGTGAAGCGAGGAACCCAGTCCATGGGTCATTCGGACCACCATCTCCTACAGGACCCCAATACTGGAAATCATCTATGTTGATCCAGCCATCTTTTGCCTTTTCAGGAGCTTTGATGTCGTACTCATTCACGTAATCGTTGTACTTATTTGAGTCCCAACCGGTAATGGAAGCAAGTGTTTCCACTTCTTTCTTGCGCCTACTAACCACTCCCTTGTAGTACGCATTGGCTTCATTACACTTGAGGTTTTTACCTGCTGCATGATGGATCACGTAGCGTCCCTGGAATCTCTCCTTATTAGGAGTTTCCGTGAACAAAAGATCCTGAGGATAATCTTTACGGTTATACCTCACATGCATTCTTGTAATATGCAGGTTACCTTCATAGTTGGCTCCACCCCAACGGTTCTGACCTTGCTTTACCCAAAATACTCCTGCTTCTCTTAGATCAGCATACACTGGAGGTTGGGTTGCACATGGGTCACACTTCACGTAGTTGCTAGAACTCAAATCCCATGAGTATTCCAGCATCACCGCTTTACCATCTTCTTTCTTCCATGCCTGCTCGTAAACAGACTTGTAGAAATTACCGAAGTCATCTTTGATGAAGACTGGAAGGTCCTGATCAGTAGGAATCTTTACGGTTCGGTAATTGGCAGTTTCTACCTGACCTTTTTCCGTTAAGGTGTAAACGATCAAGTCCTGGTTACCTTTTGAGTTGGCCATTCCCAACCTGATTGGCAACATGAACTTGTCTGAGCTGTATGCGAACTGAATAGGACGCAGGTTTTGATACCCTGTCTTTTTCTGTTCCGCAAGATTAACCTTAGCCACGAAGAACTTCATGTTGTTCTTGATGTAGGGCTGCAATACTGATTCCGCTTTGTCCGGAATCTTGTAGCCATTCTTGTTCAACCATACTTTCAATCCATTGGATTCTTTTGCGGAAAGGATAAGGATATCATATTCGCCTACCGTATAGGTAGCTTCAATGGTAACACCCAGATCCACAGCTGCTTCCTCCTGAACGGCATCTGCCATAGCGGAAGCCTTAAGCACTCTGCTGCTGTTGAATACGATCTCATTCTCTGCGTATTTGTTGCAAGGATTAGGATCGTAGTACTCAGCCACGCGAGGTGCGGAATAGCCATCCAGTTTATCAAAGATCTCCTGTTTGGCAACCCGAATCTGCTTTTCCTGAAGAACAACCGGTACTGGTACAACCATGGCAAACTCTTTAAGATCACCTTCGTAATCATTGCTCATGGTAATTACAGTCTTGTTGTCCTTGCGGCACACGATGACCTGTGATTTTTCATTCCACAGATCAACATCAGCCTTGGCGACAAAGAACCCGCAGAACCCGAATGATTCAATAGCTGCGAAGCAAACGAGTAATGCAAAAATTGAAAGCCTTTTCATGTTAAGGTTTGTTGGTTACTGTTTAAAGTTACGCTTGTTTTCTTTTCACGTAGTAAACAATACCGGTTAAAAGTAGAAGAACGCCTGCAATGCCTGCTGCAGTTGAAGTTCTGCCACCGAATCCAAACTGGTCAACTTTGAACCACTTCACTTTGAAGTTATCGCTGTCACCATCTTTGTACTCATCAACGTACTCTTTGTACTCGGCAGTTTCCCAACCGGTTAGACTAGCTAACGTATTTACTTCACGCTTTCGTCTGTCAACTACCTTTTGATAGTATGCATTGGAAGCTGCACAAGTGTAGCTTTTGCCCGCTGCTTGTCGGATCACGTAGCGACCCTGGAATCTATCTTTATTAGGAGTTGCAGTGAAAAGAATGTCTTGTGGATAATCTTTTCTGTTATACCTCACGTGTAGTCTTGTAATATGCAGTTGACCCTGGTATTGGCCACTGTTATTCCACTGATTGGTGAATGGCTTCACCCAGAATACACCAGACTCTCTCAAGTCAGCATAAGGTAGTGGAGGTGTAACACAAGGATCACACTTAATTCTGTTAGTTGAACTAAGGTCCCAGGCGTACTCCAGCATTACAGACTTACCGTCATTCTTCTTCCACGCAGTTGTATATACATCTTTGTAGAATTCACCAAAGTTGTTTTGGATTGATGTAGGTAGTTCCTTGTCTGTTGGAAGCTTCGCTGTTTTGTAGTTCGCAGCCTCAACTCTACCATTTCTTGTGAACGCATAAACGATCAAGTCCTGGTTACCTGTTGAGTTCGCCATACCCAAACGGATAGGAAGCATGAACTTGTCAGACTTGTAAGCAAACTGGATCGGACGTAGTGTCTTGTATCCTTGCTTGGCCTGGTTCTCCATGTTCACTTTCGCAACGAAAAACTTCAGGTTGTTTTTGATGTACGGATCAAGAACCTCGTTTGCTGTTTCAGGGATCTTGTATCCATTTTCTTTCAACCATACTTTCAATCCATCGGACTGTTTAGCTGAAAGGATTACGATATCATACTCACCAACGGTGTATTCGTCTTCAATCGTAATACCAAGGGTACGGTTACGATCCGCTTCCTTGTCCATGGTAAATCGTTTACCGGTGCTTTCAGTTGCAGCGCCAAATGCTGCAGACCTGGTTGCGGTCTTTTTGTACTTATACCTGTTGTAGGTAGGACATGGATTCGCATCGTGATACTCGGCAACTCTAGGAGCTGAATAAGCATCAAGTTTGTTAAAGATCTGCTGGTTAGCGATACGGATATGCTCTTTCTTAAGAACAACCGGTACCGGCACAACCATAGCAAATTCCTTCAGATCACCTTTGTAATCGTTACTCATGGTGATCACGGTGAAATCCCCGTCTCGTGCGAGAATCACCTGCGACTTTTCATTGAAGAGACTTGCATCGGCTTTCGCCACGAAGAATCCACAGAAAGAAAAGGCCTGAGAAGATATCAGGGCAGCACAGGCGAGAGTGGTTAGCTTCAGAAATGTGGTTTTCATAGTGCTAAGATTTAAGGGTTTGTAAATTTCGATTCCAAGAGAATCGTTCGTGTTTAAAGAGTTTGTCTAGTAGGACTGTCAATGGCGACACGAAGAACAAAGCGTAAATCGGTGCCGTGTAAACCTGGTACCAAGACGTGAGTATAAACGATACGACTCCGACCAGAGCAGCCCATATTATTCTTGCGACCCTATGATTAGGTGTTGTCATTGGGTCGGTAATCATGAAGAATGCGAACAGTAGAAGTGTTCCACTCGATAAGTGGTGGAAGAACACATCCAGTTCCCATCCCTGATACAATACTGTTCTAACGAAAGTGAGGCCGCTGAATGCTCCAAGAAATGCAAGGCTGGAGTCAATACGACCTACGTTAAATAATACGCTGAATCCACCAACGCAAAGAAGTACCATCAAAAGGAAATTGCTTCCCCACTGGCCAGGTGATACCCAGGCGTCTTGAGTAAGCCAGATGGTTAATACGATACCAAAGTTGGTAGGATTGAAGAAATGTTTTTTATCCCATTTAAGAATGAACTTGCTACCAATGGTCAAGGCTGCACATAGAACAATGGTCCATACTACATTGGCCTTGAACATAAGACACAGTGACAGGGAAGAGATCAATGAGCTTTTAAGGCTGTGCATCGGACGCTTCCATATAAGTGCACAAAGTGCCTGAACGAATAAACACGCGCTAATTGCCACGAAGAAATCGAATAGGTCAGCGTCCCACCCAAGTGCAAACATCCCATATACCAGGAAAATTACCTGGAACAGGATTTGTGGGTGTCTCCCGTCCTTTTTCAAGAACTGAATGGGAGGTGTGGAACTAAGCCAATTAAGGACACGCATGATTATTACATTTACCTATTAGATTCCTTAAAACCAGGTTTCCATAAATCCCAGGAGAAAAAGTGGGAAAAATATTGATCGTAGGACAGGGACTCGCTGGCACAAGCCTGGCAGAATTATTACGTGAAAGGGGCGAGAATATTGTTATTGTTGATAACAATAGTGCTTCGGCAGCTTCCAGGGTAGCAGGTGGTGCTTTCAATCCAGTTGTTTTTAAAAGAATGACTCAGACCTTCAATGCTGCAAAAATCATTCCCTTTATGAGAGAATGGGTGCAAAGGCAGGAGGGGCGGTACGATCAGAAGTTTTTATACGATTATCCGCTGTACAAATTGTTCTCCGGTGAGGAGGATATTGCGTTCTGGAAAAAAAGGGTTGAAAGTGAAGATTTGGGGGTGTATTGCGACCTCAATCCCCAAAAAAATATTCCGTTCCCAGAAGTAATAGATATGCATGGTGCGGGATTGGTAAAGGGTGCAGGTAGGGTAGATGTGAAGGAATTACTTTCAGCTATTCGCAATTCATTGAGTTCTGAAGGTTGTGTAATTGAAGAAGAGTTTGTTTACGAAGACCTGAAAGTACTGGAGAATGGATATGAATGGAAGAAGGCTTTCTTTGATCATGTGGTTTTTGCGGAAGGTAGTCAGGGTGTAGAGAATCCATGGTTTCAATTCGTGAAGTACAGAAATACCAAAGGTGAAGTCCTGCAACTAAAAATAGACGGCCATATCGAGGTGATGGTAAACAAAAGGGCCACCGTTATGCCGTTGGGCAATGGGCTGTTCAAGTTTGGGGCAACGTACAATTGGAGGGATTTATCAAAAGGTGTAACGAACGAAGCAAGAGATGAACTGTTGGAACGATTGAGTAAGATAACTTCCATTGAGTACGAGGTGGCCGATCATTTATGGGGTATACGGCCTACATCCCACGATCGAAGGCCTGTTGTTGGCGAACATCCTCAACGGAAAGGCATGTGGATATTCAATGGCCTTGGTTCAAAAGGCATGATGCTGGGCCCCTACTATGCACAGCAGTTGGTCAACCTTATTCTCGATAATCAACCGGTTGACAAAGAAGTTTCTGTAAACCGTTATATCTCAGTGGAAAAATGATTTTTTCGTGGATTGGGCTGTTACCATCTTTCCTATATATTTGTTTGAACTTAAGCCTTTAGAAGTATGAGATTCGTATTAGCTATCGTTTGCGCGCTATCCTTTGCCATCTTCAGCACAAGCTGTGGAAATGGGGAAGAAAATGTGGTAGCAGAAGACACATTGCCAAAATTGAAAGGTTATGTGGAGCTTGATCTTGCCGAGTACGGATATAACCTTATGGTGATGATACCGGACGAGAATACGGGTGTTCCGGAGATCAATGCTACGGATTGGGGAAATGTTGAGATTAAGGTTGGAAAGGCTTTCGGAATTCAGGTAATGGAAGGCCCGGGTGATTTTGAACTATTGAAATCCGACCTCAACAGCGACCTTGTATACAAGTCTGAGATTCTTAATGAGGAAGCAGACTGTATCGTATACAAAAGGGTTATTCCTGATACAGAGATTGAACCAGAAACCAATTTCTTCCTTGTTGTAGAAGTTGATGGATTGAAGTATGAAATCCAGAACATGAAGGAAGATGTGTACAGCCAGGGAGCCATTGATAAGATGGTGCAGGCTGGAAGACAAACCAAATCGAATAAAGTTGAAGCAGCACCTGCTGAGGCTTAAAAAACATTCGACCTAATACGAAAAAGGAGCGCATTTGCGCTCCTTTTTGTTTTCTGTATGTTCTTGTTGTTTACCCGAAACTCTCAGCGAAGAACTTCACTGTTGGGTTGGTAATCAGTACAGGAATCTCAGCATCGTTAGCAATTAGATCCTGCTCTTCACTACCAAATAGGTCAGACATCAAACCTTCATCCGAAAGGTTTACAACAGCAATTAGATCCGCATCTTCTCTTGAAGCGTAATGGATCACCTGCTTGGTGAATTTACCTTTCTCATCAGCCTGTGTAATGCTGAAAGGAATATTGTTCTCAGTAAGGAACTTCTTGGCAAAGGCCAATTCTCTGTTCAACTGGGCAACAAGGAAGTCGTCTGTTTCTGCAGGAGCAAAGATCTTGATCTTAGCATCAAAATGCTTCGCCATACTGGCAGTGATCTTAAGCTTCTGCTTGCTTTCCTTTTGATGATCGATAGGCAAAACGATGTCGTTATAACCATCAGTCTTAATGCCTTTCTCTTGAACTATAATGAAAGGAACATCCGAGCTCACAATTACTTTCATCGCGTAGCTACCAATCAAATGCTGAATGCCTTTTACACCATGTGTTCCCATAATGATCAGGCTGGCACCGATCTCAGAAGCTACATCGCCAATGTCTTCGAAGATGCTACCAATTCTAATGTGCGATTCAACGACAACACCAGAGTCAGCAGATAGTTTCGCAGCCTCGGCTTCCAATTTAGTTCTCGCTTCTTCTGCTTCTTTTTGCTTAGCAACAACATGAAGAAGATGTACTTCCCCGGTAAAGTTTCTTGCAACAGCAAGACCATGGTTTACTGCATTCTCTGCAACCGCAGAGAAATCGTGGGGAACAAGAACCTTATACTTCGTAGAGTCCATAATAGGTTAATTAATTACTTAATTTTCAGTTCATTAATTTGCGGCAAAGGTATATCTATTTGCGGATTAACAAACAAATAAATCCCTCCCTCTCAAAATAGGGAAATATTGATAAAAGAAAAACCGGTGAGTCACCGGTTTTTGAATTCTTGTTCTGAACACCCTTATCGCTCCATACCAGCTGGAGGACCATGTTTTACCTTATGTTTATGCGCTTTCTTCCTACCCTTGTGGGTGTCGAACATCACACGTTGTTCGTCTGTGAGCAGTGCGCGTATATCCTGGTGTTTTTTCATTTTGATTTTCATCATTCTCCCTTTTAGTGAAGTGATGTCATCAATTACACCATTGATTTCGTTCATGTTCACCTTGTCTGCCGTTGACAGGGTTTTCAATCGCGCCTTCTTTTCTCCCAGCTCGTTCTTCAATGGAAGAATCTCCTTCTTCGCGGAAAGCTTGATCTCTTTGATCTTTGCGGTTTGCTCATCTGTCAGCCCCATTTTTTCCTTGAAGGATTGTTTGCCAGGGTCTGGCGCAGGTTGAGGATCTTGTGCAAAGGCCAGGCCGGAGAAGAGTAGCATAAGCATTAAGATGTGTGTCTTCATCGCTCTAATTTTAATTGGTTTCCGATGCTTTGACCGAAAAAAGCCCCGAAGGTTTAATTACAGATCGAATTGGGTAGATACTCTGATGCCAAAGGGGCTGGCAATGGAGTTGCCATTTGCATCTTTTAGGTAGCTGATGCGGTGTAGGAAATCCAGGCGAATGAACCGCAGGATATTGCTCACACCATAACCGATTTCGATGTATGGTTTGTTGCCAAATCCTTTAAAGGAAGGAATGGGTTCCAAACCGTTGCCCACAGCATAAGGAATGCCGTTGGTGTGTACCTGAGGTATCTTATCCAGATTTTTCTGACTAAGTGAGCCGTAGAGAATATTGGCGGTTCCGAAGAATCTCAAGTGCAGTTTATTGAATAATGGAATTCGATTGGCGATCAATCCATCAAACCTATGATACAGTTTCAATGAAACATATTGATCACTCACGAATTCGAAGATCCGCATCAGGTTAAAGGAGTACGAGTTGTAGAACAAAGATCTACTTCCTAAATGTGATTCAAGCAATGGATAGGGCAGTGTTGACGGAATGTAGCCTGCACTCAAAGTGTACCGCAAACGGCCGGGAATACCAAGCTTGATGTTTTGCTCTAGCGTAAATCCGAAGCTTTGGTAATCGAAATCGCCATTCAGAACTCCCTTCATTCCAAGCGCATAACGCAAGGTTAAGACCGGCCATCCCTTGGATCCCCAACTCTGCCTCTTGTTGTCATTCTGAATCACTTTTTCCTTCGGTGCCAGCCGCGCCTCGAAACGTAATTCGGTAGAAGTCATGTTTGAATCCACCATGGTACGAGCATCATCTGTGAAGTAGGTGAAGGGAAACAACGGTCTGAACTGCCTGTTCCTCAACTCGACTTTTTGGCTCATGTTCTTCACCACATCAATCTGCGTATAAGCTTTTGAAATGGTATGAAAGTAAGGCTTAATCAGATCTCCGAATCGACTTGATGCCACGAATAGTGTGTTGTTGCTCAAATCAAAATTGTCGTTGAAGAACCCTACCTGGTCTATGTCGTGTTTATAGCTTGCGCCAACCACCCACCATCGGTCTCGGTTGAGGATATAATCTGCCCCAAGACTGTACTTGAATTCCTCATCGAACACTCCGTATGCTAGCTGTCCCTTCAAAGTGAGTTCCCTGCTAAACTTATAGTTGGTTCTAAACCCGAGCTGGAACCTGTTGCCCTCAACGTTGTTGAAGTTCCACAGGTAGGTATAGGGACCGATATCAAACTTACCAATGGTCTTATAGCCGCTCACCACGGTTTCAACAATGTCTACGTAAGTTCTGATGATGGGGAGATTCCGCATGGTATCAATCATGCTGTACGCTAGCACATCCGTTTTGGACAGAGAATCATGCCGATGTTCAGCCCAGTATTTGTCATCACTGACCAGGGCATTTTTATCGACCGTTACGTTCTCATCGTAGAACTTTCCTTTCTTGGGTGCATTGACACTGTAGTCTTTGTTGGATACATAGAACTTGGCCAGCATTCCTGCCCAACTATCCACCACTTCACCCATGTCAACAACGATCCTGGTCTTGCTCGGCAACCACGCTCCACCTTTCTCAGCTTCTACAAGCTCTTGTTGAAGAACGATCTTCTCAATGAAGTTCAGGTTGGCTGCTTTATCAACCGTTAAGTTGATTCTCTTGAGTGCGAATGTGGAGTCTGCAATCCACATCGTTCCATGGAAGGCCAGATCCTCTTTCCTCTTTGGTTTAAATGCAATTCGATAACAAAGGTCTTCTCCTACCAGTTCTGCTACTTCTTCCAGTTTGTAATCGTAGAAGGCTCGCCAGCTATCCGCGATGGGCGAAATGAAATCCTTACTTACAAGTTTTACCCAGTTCTCATAGAAGTTGAATTGCTGGAACGATGTTCCAAGTAACTGAGAAACATAGGAGCCATCTTCAAGTGCAATGCCCGATATCTTACTCTTCAGTATGTCTTCCCTGCGCCTGTCTGGGTTGGCAACAAAGTAGTTCCTTGAAATGGTTTCCGAGAAGAACACCGGCATGATGGGTTTGCCGTCTTCACCTTTGATCTTGGCAATGCTGTCCAACACGCTGACCACTTTGGATACAATCTTTCTCTTCGTAAACTTTTCAGAGATGTTGTCTACATCTAACTCCACCTTGGAATAACTCTCGTATTCGTAAGCAGACAGCTTTCTCAGATCATTAACCTTCTTTCGCTTTATCACCTTCCGCATAATGGCCCAGGCCGGGTTTTCTCCCTTGGCTGAAACTTCAAAACCTGCTATTTCAATTGCAGCCGGAGCTAGATAGAACGTAACTTTTTGAGAGGCAACACCTCGCTTCAAAGGTTTGGTTTGGGTCTTGTAATTGACGCATGTTGCGGTTAGAGAATCAATCTTCTTGGTAGTTGTGATCTTGAAGTTGCCATCGAAATCTGTGGTGGTGCCAACGGAAGAGCTCTTGATGAAGACGTTGGCAAAAGGAACGCCCTCGTTCGTTTTCAAATCAATGACCTTACCCACAATAACGGTCTGTGCCCAAACGCCAAGAGAGGCGAATGACAACATCAACGTTATGTAACTTCTAAGCATTTCCTTCCTTTCCTCCTACATTGTAAGTGTAAGCAATTCCCCCATCAATTCAGCTCATACTCTTCGGCCTTCTCAAGTATGTAGTTCATGCGGTTGATGTCCTCGTTGTTCAGCCTGAGCTTGCCACTAAAGGCGTACACCTTATCCATTTCGAACTTGGCTCTTGGATCCTTTACTTCCAGTTCAACTACCGTTTCAGGCCCTGCATTACCACAAAAGAAGCATGCACTGAAAGGAGTTTTCGATAGCGCGTAAATCTTATCGGGCTCGGTTCCTGGTATGGGCACCATAAACCCTTTGATGACAATATTCTCACCACTTAGCGCACTGATGTTGTCTCCAAATTCAGGGTAAAGGAAGTACGCGTTTACATCTTCGTAGTATTTCTCGCTAAATGTGATGTCAGCCAAATTGGCCCAGCTAATGTCATGATACGTCTCTCCATCAATGTCCAGGAACTTGTTCCACTCCGCTACAACTTCAGGTACGGTGTCTTCAACCACCACTGTATCCTTTGGGTTCTCTGCAAGTGCCTTGTCAAGACTGTCCAGGTATTCATAACGATCCACAAGAGGTGTTTTATCCTCTTCCGTTCCGCATGCTACAAGTAAAATAGATAGTATACTAACGAACCAGTTGCGCATTCTCAAGGATATAGTTCAGCTGGTGAACATCTTTGTCATTCAACTTCAGCTTGCCCTTGAACGTAACAACTTGGTCCATTTTTAATTCAGGCAGAGGCTTTTTGGATTTGATCTCCATTACTGTTTCAGGGCCGGCAGCACCACAAAAGAAACAACTGGAGAACGGATTGGCTGAGAGAACGAGGTAATCTTTTTCAGTGTCCACAGGAATGATGTATCCCTTGATCTGGATACTTTTTCCTTCAAGCGCTTTGATATCATCACCAAACTTTGGGAGCTTGAAGTAGGTGTCGTACTTCTTGATGTACTTCTTCTCGAAGCTTACGTTGCGCAGCTTGTACCACTGCACTGTGGTTTGACCCACGCTGGAAGCAGCAGTGCCAAGTACGAGTAATATGACCAACATCAAGTTCCTCATGCGGACTTCAATGATTCAGATATGTCTTTACGGTTAGCAATGATCATTGGTACCAATGCAGCCAGCACACCAAGCATGACAGCTGCACCTAACATATACAACTCCTCAGGATAGAAGAGGAAGGCGTCCAGTGTGTAGTGATAATTGCTCGCCATGATATTACCAACAAATATCAGGCCTAAATGCCCAAGCACGATACCCACGATGTATCCGACAACACTGATCAGAATAGACTCAAATAGGATGGGCATCAGCGCTCTGCCTTTACTTGCACCTAACCCACGCAGCATGGCAACTTCGAAGGATCTCTTCTGCATATTGCCAATCAGACTAAAGAAGATGCTCAGTGCGGATAGGCTTAAAAGTACATACGCGAGGATCTCAGCGAGTTGAAATCCGGCACCAAGAATATTCTGTAAGCGGGCTGTTTCAAAAACCGGAGAAGCTGATTGGAGGTGTGATTGCTCATTGATCATTCGTGGAATAAACAACGCTGCTTTCGGACTATTGAACTTCACTAACAGGGCGGTTACTTCTTTATCACCTTCCGGAACTTCATGTTCGTGGTCGTGTTCATGGCCATTTTCCTGCTCCGGATCTTCACCGTGGTCTTGCTCTTCTCCATGATCATGCTCTACATCCTCACCGTGCTCGTGCTCTTCACCGTGATCGTGGTCCTCGTCCTCTCCATGAGCATGTTCCTCACCGTGGTCGTGGTCCGCTTCCTCTCCATGCTCATGCTCTTCTCCGTGGTCATGGTCATGTTCCTCGCCATGATCGTGTTCGTGCTCATCGTCCTTTTCTATAGGAGCGAAAGATGCGTTTTCATGACCGGCATGTACGTGCCACACACTTTCAAGTGGAGTCAAAATCAATTGATCGGCAACAGAGTTCGTAGCGCCATAAATACCTACCACTTTAAAGTCATGATGATCGTGGTCTTCTATACTTTCTCCCAATCCATGTGCACCATGAAAGAGATCACCTACCTTCCTTCCTGTAGCCTTGGCTGCAGCTGCACCCAGGCAAACTTCCATGTTCTCTTCAGCGCGTTTCCCTTCAGCCACTTCGAGACCATATAGGGCCTCAAACGATTCATCCGTTCCTACAATGCGGAATGATCTGTAATTATCGCCCAGACTTATTGGTGTAACAGATTCTACAAAAGGATGTCCATCGATCAGTTTCATGTCCTTTTGCTTGATGTTACCCGTAGGATTATCCACGTGATAAATACTGCTAAGGATCAATTGTAACGGACTGCCCTTGGCACCTACCACCATATCAATACCAGCCTGGTTTCGGTCGAACTGAGATTCGATCTGTCGGGTTCCATGCATCACCAATGTGATCATCACAACACCTACACCAAACAATAGTGTGGTTAGTATGGCCTGAAATGGCTTATTCCATATGTTCTTCCATGCCAGCTTGATCATAACGTGAGGGTTTTTTCGAACGCATTCTTCACGCGCTGGTCATGAGTTACTACCACCAAATGGGCGTTAGATTTGGCTGCGGATCGCTTCAACAGTTCAATTACTTTATCGCAATTCTCCTCGTCCAGTGCAGACGTAGGTTCATCAGCAAGGATCACAGCGGGGTCATTTACCACAGCTCGTGCAATGTTCACCCGTTGTTGTTCACCAACACTCAGTTGGGTCGGCTTCTTCTTGGCTAAGTGATCAATGTTCAACTCATTCATAAGTGATCTTACCTTCTCCTTTGACACACTTTTACCCACTGCTTTGGCTGCCATGCCAATATTGTCTTCTACGCTCAAAGCTTCGAACAAATGGGCACTCTGGTACACGATACCAATCTGCTCTCCTCGAAACTTGTCCATGGCCGAACTGGAGAGGCTGGAGATGTCAGTGTTATTCACCTTAATCTCTCCTTGTTGTGATGAAATGATACCACTTAATAAATGAAGCAGTGTCGTCTTGCCGCAACCGGAAGACCCGGCAACAAGAATGTGTTCCCCGTTTTGAAGTTCGAAATCGGGAAATACAATTTCGCTTTGTCCGGGGTATTGATATTTGATGCCTGACGTTGATAGCATATCTCAAAAATAGTATTTAGAAGAAAGCACGCAGTTGCGCACCTCCAACGTGAACAACAGAGGCTCCTTCACTCGCTCTTCCATTGTAGTTAAGTGTTAACTGTAGGTTTTTGTTCAACGAACGCTGGAAGGAAATATTCCATGTGTAGTTGAATCCAGGCTGTAAGCCTTCCAACATCTCAAATCCAAGGGTACTTGAGGCTACCCCATTGTACTTGATATCAATAAAATTGGCACCTACCAAAAAGTTCCCTTTTCCCAGCATGTTGTATCTGATCTCTGCACCCAGGTCATTGATAAATGCTGTTTCATTTCCGAATTCAGGTCTGTTAATTTTCTGTTTGTAGCTGTACTTGATTGAAGTACGGAATTTGACTCCTGGCTGAAATTGAAATTCTGGGAGTACTTCTTCGAAATCGTACGCGTAGTTTCTTGTTGCAATGAATTCTGATCGGGCTGATCTGGCGCCAACTTTGTATTCCGACCTCAGCAATAACTTTCGCGTAAGGTTCCATCTCATCCTTACGGCATTGAAAGTATTGGTTCTCGATTCGTAACCATTCACCAGTAGCGTTTTGTTCTTGATCTCCTGGAATACCCATTCCATACCAAAAACAGGATCAAGACGATTGAGGTAGAGGGTATTCTGCAAACTGGAATTGGTGGAAACCAATGATGTATCTAGCACAGGCGAAAGGAAAGGGTCGTAATATCTTGAACCATCGTTGGTCTTCCGGTCTACCCGGAAAGCGGTCTTATTTGAAAACCGAGACAGGGTCTTTCGGAAACCTTTCTTTCCTCCCCAAAGCACCTCTGGTTTTAAGAAGAACACCTCGTTGAACTGATTGGTAAACGTCTTCACGTATTGGTTTGTGGGCGTAAACACTTTAATATATGTGGCCTGGTCCTGGAAGGCAGCAATTTCGAATTCACTGATTTCCTTGATGCCATTGCTGTTGTAATCTATCCATTGATGTGTTCCTTGTCCAGGGTTCACTTCAATGAAGCTGAACTCTCTTTTAGATTCCAAACCACTCCCAATTTCATAATAGGTAATGGCGGAAATGAATCCACGCTTGATCCTTAACGAATGATCAAGCCTACCTATAACAGTGTTCTCGGGTGCATCTCCTGTAACCAATGTGTCCAGTATATCCAGTTGCCGGTAGGTTCCCTTGATCCTCAATCGGTTGGACGGATTGGAGTTCAGGTCGGCCAGGAAGTCTATGTTGTTGGCCAGGGTTGCCGGTTTCAGTTCATTGTTCAGGGGACCTTTGTCTTTTCGCTGACTGTACTTAATCATCAACGGATTTTTTAGTGTGTCTTTCGTTCGCACGTAAGCACCATATTTCTCATAGTTGAATGAGTTGTTGAGCAGGCCTAGCGCAGAATCCAACTGCAGCGTGTTGGATTCCTGTTCGTAGAAGAACCCTGTCACAACGGCACCTACTTGCTGACTTACATCGCCCGAAAAGGCCGTTACCTCGGAATTTGTGATGGCATTACCGATGCTGGTCATGTATCTGCCCTTGGAGGTTAATCGAAATCCTTTCTGATTGATGGCGAGACTTCCCGCGTGGGCATTGCCGGTGAATTCAGTACCACTTTGGTAGTATCCGTACCTGTAGTTCAACCTGTAACGCTTGCCCTGGTTTAGTCCTAGTTTGACATTGCCCAGGTATTGGTCATCGTTCAGATTAACACCACGAACATTCCAGTTCCGGAAAAATTCAACGCTTCTGAATCGCTCTATTTCCCGGAATTTATGGGATAATTGCTCCGCTTCGATGTCTGTCGTTAGGGTCCATTTTTTCAGCGAATCGCCCGCTATTTTTTGAATGTTCCTGTAGTTGAGTTTAACCGTATGGCCAATGTTATCGGCATCATTCCTTGAAGAGAAATTGTTTTGGTCAAAATTGCTCAACGCTCCCTCCAGTTTCAAACTTCCCTGTTTACCTATGGCCTGTCTGATTGCTCCCGTTAACATTTGCCTGGTCTTAGGGCTGGGTAGTAACGTTACAGGAGCGTAGTTTCCCTGGGGTATTCCTCCGATAGGTGCCACCCACTGGTAAACCTTGCCGTTAGCTAAAGAGTTCACCTGAACGTAGTCTCCGTTGTTGGAGCCCACCAATGCAAAGGAGGCCCTGTAATAAGCACTATCTGGATTCGTAGAAAACACGAGAACGGAATCATATAATATAGAACTGACCGTTGAGTCTATCATTTTGTACATCACAAGATCATCCTGAAAATCGATACTATCCAGTGTGGAGAACAGGGCATTCTGAATGCTGTCTCCAACTTGTCCAAGTAACCCTTTTTGTGCATCGTTCAACTCGAGTTGAAGCGGTTGGTTCTTGGCATCCTGCTCGCCATAGAACTGAAGATCGAAGGTGGTTTTGTTCCGTTTGAACTCGTGGCCCGTATAGAGTAAGGAACGCGCGTAGTTTTTGTCTGCATACTGGAATTCCACTATGATTCGCGAGAACTGGGTAATGATTTGTGAAGCGGTAAATGTCAGCTCTGCTGTATTGTAATCGATGGTATAATCGTAGCTCTGACCGCGCTTCAGTAATTTGCCGTCCAGGTATACACGTTCCGTTCCACTGAGTACGATAATGAAAGACTCATTTTCATTTCCTGTGAGCCGATATGGGCCTTGATTGCCTTCAATACCATTGATCACGTTTCGCGCGAACTTTCCTTTAGACACCGCTGCACTAACAATGGATTTCACGCGCGTTAGAGAATCGGCTGCCCTGAAAGTATGTGAGAAGTAGCCTCCCTGTGCCCGCTTGTAAAATTTCAGGTAACTGTTGCGTAAGTTGCGCAATTGAAAATCTCCTGCGATCAACTTGCTTCGGTCTGTATACACCTGAATAAAAACCTGGTCGAAATCCTGTAACTGCTGCGTATTTCCTTCTGGCTGAATGGGAATATTGTCGTCTGTTACAGAGGCAAGCACACTGATATTCTCGGAGAGTTTACCGGAGAGCTGAAGGTTCAGGTTCGAGTTAACGGAAAGGCTTTGCGCATTACCGAAAGATATTCCCCTTGAAATGCTACCAGCGCGGTTCACATTTCCGAAGCTGAAAACCTTGTCTGATGCTTTACTTACTACCTTGAATTTGAAGGGATTGAACACACCCGCTCCGGGGTCGGTGACAAGCTTCACGTCTTTTCTATAGTAGGGTTCGGAGAGATCTGTCTGAAGTGTTGTGTACCTGATGGTAGCCGTTTTACCTACCAGTTTTTTGTCTACTATTCTTAACACTGCTTGCGCTGAAACGAGTATATAAGCATCACTCTTAACAATCTGATTTTCAACGGATAAAGAAAAAGAAGCAGGTACAATTGAAAGGGTATCGAAACGGATGCTATCTGCGGTCAGCACGATCTCTTGTTCCCTTTGTGCGAAGGAACAGACAGAAAGGCCCATCATTAGGGCAATACAGAGATATTTGTGCAGGCGCATGTGCTAAAGGTAGAGCTTATCTAACGCTCCAGATTTCGGCAGATTTTACAGCATCCACGATAAAAGTACGCAGATTGCACCCAGATAATACGTAAACGCCCGTACTTCGGGCATTAAGCATCGATCAGGTTATCGAATTCTCCCTAGGATTTTTGGTCTGAATATATATATTTGTAAGTCTCGTAAAGGATATACAATCAGATGAGAAGTGTTTGGAAATTTTTGAGCCTGTTTTTGGTTTGCATCGTGGTCCTCTCATGTGGTCCAAGTGGACCGAATCATGACGGGCCAGATAAGGCTGCGAAAGGTGGTGTGTATTACGGTGGTGTATTCCGAATGAATGAGGTTGAAGATTTTAAAAGTCTTTATCCACCAAACATCACGGAAGTAGTAGGTCATCGTATTGGCAACCAGATTTATGAAGGACTGGTTAAACTTGATCAGGAAGATCTAACCGTTCAGCCGTGTATTGCTGAGAAGTGGGAAGTGAATGACGATGCAACGCAATTCACGTTCTACATCCGGAAAGGTGTCATGTTCCATGATGATGAATGTTTTGACGGAGGAAAGGGTCGTGAGCTGAAAGCGAGCGATGTAAAGTACTGCCTGGATAAGATTTGTGAAGTATTCCCTGAGAACCAAATGTTCTGGCTGTTCAAGGATAAAGTAAAGGGAGCCAACGAATATCACGATGCATGTAAAAATGGCAACGCGCCAGCAAGTGGTGTTTCCGGTATCAAGGTAATTGATGATTACACACTTCAGGTGGATCTCGATTATCCGTTCGGACTGTTCCTGAAGATTCTTAGTCACTCGGCTTGCTGGGTGTATCCAAAAGAAGCGTTTGACAAGTATGGTATTGACCTTCGTGTTAAAGCTGTAGGTACAGGTCCATTCAGAGTTAAAAACATTAAAGAAGGTGAAGCTGCGATTCTTGAGCGTAACCCTGTTTACTGGGGTATCGATCAGTATGGCAATACGTTACCTTACCTTCAGGGTATTCGCTTCTCCTTCATCAAAGAGAAGAAGACCGAGCTGCTAGAGTTCAAGAAAGGAAACCTGGATATGGTATTCAGACTTCCACTTGAAATGATTGATGAGGTAGCAGGTGAATTGGAGTCAGCAAAGAAAGGCGGCATTCCTCCGTTTGAAATGCAAGTGGTTCCGGCCATGAGTATCTTCTATTATGGATTCCAGCACAAGAGCGACATCTTCAGCAATAAGGATGTAAGAATGGCCTTCAATTACGCAATTGATCGTGAGTCTATTGTTACTTACACATTGCAGGGAGAAGGACGTCCAGGGATCCACGGTATTGTTCCTCCGTTCAAGGGATACTCTTACGATCAGATCAAAGGATTTGAGTACGACCCTGACAAAGCGCGAGAGCATATGGAGAAGGCCGGATATGCAAACGGTAAGGGCTTCCCAGAGATTACGCTTAGAATCAACAGTGGTGGTGGTGACAGAAATGTTCACACTGCAGAAGTGATTCAGAAGATGTTGAATGAAAATTTGAACATCAAAGTTGAAATTGAAATCCTTCAATGGGCTCAGCATCTTGATGCTTACGAGACAGGTAAATCACAGTTCTGGAGAACAGGATGGATTGCGGATTATCCAGATCCGGAAAACTTCCTTAACCTGCTTTATGGTGAGCACGTTCCACCAGAATTAAATGACAGGTCGTTCATTAACTCTGTAAGGTATCAGAGTGCTGAGTTTGACTCACTGTTCAGACTTGCGCTTAGAGAGCCAGACGAGAAGAAACGTTACGATCTATTCCGTCAGGCAGATCAGGCTGCAATTTATGATGCTGCGATCATGCCTATTTTCTATGACGAGAATACAAGATTGGTACAAGTTGATGTGAAGAACTTCCCTGCAAATGCTATGGAGTACAGAGATCTTACCGAGGTTTACTTTGAGCCTGAGGAAGATGAAGCTCCTCAATAGGGAAAACAACTTTTAGAATTTTACGTTATAATAGGGCGATGGGTAAACCATCGCCTTTTTTATGCTACGCTCATTCAACCTCATTATCGTACTCTCCTGTGCATTGTTTGTGCATGGACAAGAGAACATGGGTATTGCTACCAGCAATTACTCGCCAACCAATTCCTTCTGGTTGAACCCATCGAGCATTGCCGATAACAAGGCTTTTCTGGATATCCACATTGTTGGTGCTGCCGGGTTTCTTCATAATAACTACGCGTATCTGCCAAAAGAACAATTCTACTTTCCAAGGGATATTTTTTCCCCCACCGGATTGGAAGATGATGTAGCATTCAGTACCAACAACTCGAAGAGTGTGGCGTACATTGATGGCGCGGCCCAACTACTGGGAGCGTCACTTTCAATTGGAGATCATGGTTTTGCCGTTAACACGGCAGTGCGGGCTTATACCAAGGGTAAGAACATTCCCAGCCAGTTAACAGATCTGATTATTGATGGAGTGTACGAAGATCCGGTATACGGCCAACGCGAAACGTATAAGAATATATCTGTGAACGCTTTAACGTGGGCGGAACTGGACTTTAGTTATGCTTACTTGTTTCACAAATTCGATAAAGACATCTGGTCTGGTGGAATAACGGTGAAGAAGCTGTGGGGGATAGCTGCTGGCGGCCAAATTTTTAAGGATATTGATTATACCGTTCAGAACCCTAATGTAGTAACGGTCCACGATTTCAGTTCAACGAATGGGTTTACACAGAGCCCCGGGTTCGGAGCGGGTAAAGGATGGGCAGTTGATCTTGGTGTAACCTATAAAAGAACCTTACAACCGGTAATGAACTATGTTCCTCATGGAAATGATTGCCGAAAGGTTGACTACCTATATAAGGTAGGAGTATCACTACTGGATTACGGAAGTATTAAGTTCGATCAGGACATAGTAAGAGCAATTGATATCGAAGGTGAAGACCACACTGAGGCGAGTTCGGAAGGGGTAAATACGGTAGATGTACTTCAGAACCTGGTTGAAAATCAGTTCGATGAATCTAGCACAGGTCTGAAGTCAAAACTTCCAACTGCCATTAGCGGCCAATTCGATTACAATGTTGGCTACGGGTTGTTCCTTAATGGAACGGTAATGTTCCCGCTTCGTTTAGCGAATAGGTTTGCCATTCAAAGAACTAACCTCATTGCAGTAACACCAAGATTTGAAAGGAAGCGCTTTGAGGTAGCCATGCCAATCACTTTGGTAGACTATAAGTATCCATCTGTTGGGTTGGGGGTGCGGCTTAACAATGTGGTGATCGGTACGGATCGATTGATTCCGATGATCATGAAGGTTGACGTTTACCGCATGGATGTTTACGTTAACGTCAAGTGGACAATCTTCGAAAGAAAGAAATGCCGTGATAAGCTAAGACCAGCCTCTTACAAGACTACCCTCTGCCCAAGTTATCACTAACGTACAATAAAGGGAATACTGTGAGCGCTTCCGTTTGCGGAAGAAATCTTCACCATGTAGAAACCCGCTGATAGTTTCCCTGTAAGATCAGCGATGGACTGCTGGTAGCTTTTACCCACGATCAATCCATTTTTCTCAATGTTTCCGAGCAGTTGACCTGAAATACCGAAAACGGTCAATGTTATTTCGTCCTGTACGGCTTCAAATGAGAGCATTGGATTTCCATTGGAGGGGTTTGGGAACACCGAGGCGTGCCCGGAAGTTGCCTGTTCCTTCAGTCCAAGTGGATGGCCACCCAGGTTGATATGATCCAGGTACAGGTGATTACCCGTTCCGTTGTCCTCAAATTCGAACTTGAATCTGTATTTCTTGCCTTGCATACCGGTCAGGTATACTACCTCTTCTCTCCAATCCCATCCATTAGGTACAAACGGAGGATTGATAAAGATGGGTACTGTTGGTAGCGTTCCATTGGCCTTGGCAACGTATCGAACCTGCCAGTTATGTCCACAATCCGAAGAAATGTAAACCTTCAGGTACGATTTGTCGTTCGTGTCAGGCCTGGAGAACGCAACTCGGAACCTAAGTTCTTCATTGTTCACGCTATCGATCTGTACAACCGGACTAAGAAGCGAGTGCTTTTCGCCAGTGGGTACAGATGCCGGATTAATTCTAATGGATGCTGAAGAGCCAAAGAATCCAGCAGCGGTAGTTCTGGTCCAGGTGTTGGAGGAAGGTGCCTCAATGGTCCAATCTTTCAACGGGTCGGTACCGTGTGCTGGGAACGAAGCTGATTCGAAGCCTTCGAAGAAAGGAGTAATCACACCTGTGCTGTCTGCCACAATAGTAACGAGGGCGTTCCGTGTAAGAACGTCAGTTCCATTGGCGTTGGTAACCTGTAGGGTAATGTTGTATTGGCCAGGGCTGTGATAGGCTACTTTCGGATTCTGCAGGTTCGATGAAGCGGGAGAACCTCCTGTGAAAGTCCAATTCCAAACCCACGAAGCATCTACATCATTGTTGTAGGTGTAGTCCAACAGTTGAACGGAATCGCCCACACAGTAGACCGTCTTTTGTGATGCAAAATCTACAATCGGACCACAAGCGGCAACATATGCTGAATCCGTTCCGGTAGCAATTAGGTTAGCACTGATCCACAAGTTGTTTCTCCAACCAGCACCTGAGTTAAGTGCAGCATGCATTCTCAGTTTCTGTCCATTGGTGAACATTTTAGAGCAACTTGAGTAATCCATATAGTTGTGGACGTTGTCCAGTGAGTTGCAAGTGTTCTGATTGATGTCGCAGGACTGTGGGGAACCTTCTGTATTTGGTGTATCACTCACACCATCGTCAAGCGAACAATTGTTTGGAACAGCAACTTGATTTGTGCTTCCCCATGTGTGTGGCAGGTTTAGGTAATGGCCACATTCATGGGTCATTGTTCTTTTGGAGAAATTGCTTCCACCGGACGTGCCGATACCACCACACTGACGATGTGTACATACGATGCCCTCATATTTCAAGGGCGGACCGCCAGGGTAGTAACTGTATCCACCTGCTCCGGATGCGATGCGATCAACTACCCACACATTAAGGTATTTCTTGGTGTCCCAGTTAACCAGGTCTTTCACCTTGTTGTCTGCAACAAACGTGAGCTCAGATTGTGTGTATGTAATACCTTCCGTACACGCTCCATTTGGATCTAGCGTGGCAAGTCGAAATTCAATTTCTGAATCCGCAATAATGGATTTGAATGCTGGAGCAACCTGATTGGTGTCCGCATTGAAACCTCTGAAATCTTCATTCATGATACGCACGGCATCAAGAATCTGTGCTTTGCCGATTCTTTCGTTGCCGTAGTTATGAATTACGTGAAATACGGTTGGGATGATGTACGTTGCACCAGACTTATCATTGGCGTGGTTCTTTACATACTCCTGCGTGAATCTCTCGAGCTGCTCATACAATGCACGCTTATCTGCATCATTCTGCATGATCTCGTTGTGCAGGATGGCAGTACCACAGGTTTTATTTTGAGCAAAGGTCCCCACAGATAGCAGGGTGCTCAAAGCCAGTATAAGCGTTCTTTTCATTCTCCTCGAAGTGCGATTCTATCAAAATTATCGAATTCTCAGTGCTTTCAGGGTCGTATCCGGTACAATTATTGCAATCCTAGGTTAGACGGTTATTAATAACTGTTGTTAGTAACTACCCTATGAATCAAGTGATTTAACGGAATTCTCTTATAAAATTTGTTGAAGAAGTAAGTATCTCATGAGAACATCAAAATGGATGCTGATCTCCGGATTGGCTGTAACCACAATAGCTTGTGTGCCCGCTCGAAAGTTTGAGGAAGTACAAAGCAAGCACAAGAAATGTGCAGAAGAAAACGAATCTCTTAAGACCAGTAAGAAGGCACTGGAGGAGGATAACACCGAGTTGATGGAGGCAAACCGAAGACTCGATAAGTCCAACTTCATTTTGGCCAAAGACACGGCCTTGCTTGGGGGGTCGCTTAGAAGGAAAGAAAAACAGTATGATAAGATCAACAGGCTGAACGATGAGATACAGAGAAAACTTGAGGCCCTTCAAAGAGGAACTGCGCAAGAAGCTTCAAGCTTATCTTCAAAGCTGCTTATAACCCAGGAAGACCTTCAAAGGGAGCGTGACGCACTACGTATTCTTGAACGTGAGTTAGAGGAAAAGAAGCGAAGCCTGGCGGATAGAGAAAGACGAATTAAGGAGCTCGAAGATATCCTTGCCAAGAAAGATGCGGCTGTTCGTGCCATCAAAGAGAAACTTCAGAAGGCTCTTTTAGGATTTGAGAAACAGGGCTTGTCCATTGAGCAGAAGAATGGTAAGGTTTACGTATCTCTGGAAGAGCGTTTGCTTTTCCAATCAGGCAGCTATACTGTTGGAAACAATGGGGTTAAGGTACTCAAGGAACTTGCCAAGGTGCTGGAAGAAAATAAAGACATCAATGTGCTTGTGGAAGGACACACAGATAATGTTCCTTACAGAAGCTCTGGTGCTTTGAAAGACAACTGGGATCTTTCGGTGAAGCGTGCCACTTCAGTGGTGAAGATCATAACTACTAACAGTAGAACGGAGCCATCAAGACTTACTGCCGCAGGTAGGGGGGAATATCTTCCACTTGAATCTGGCAATTCAGCTGAGGCCAGAAAAAAGAATAGGCGTATAGAGGTTATCCTTACGCCTAAACTTGATGAGTTATTTCAGATTCTTGAATCCAACTAGTTAGCAGGAGCACCTCCGCCTCCCTGCTGACCACCTTGTGGTTGTTGTTGTCCACCTTGTGGCACAACCTGTGGCTGCTGTTGAGGTTGCTGACCACCGGGTCTTGGACCTTGTGGCATACCTGCAGATAACATCGCCTGCATTTTCTGGTACCGCTCATTCAGGCTTTGCGCCAGTTCCTGCTGCGGATGGTCGTACGTTACAACTTGAAGGATCATACCGACAATGGCCATGGCATTACCCTTTTCATTCTTTAGCGCTTCGCCCTGTTCTCCTTTGAAGGAAGCGTAGTACTTAACATCCGCCTCATACTGATCGAACAGATCTTTACAAATCTGTACACCTTTCTCCGTTTCACCTGCGCGGAAATACTGACGTGCTACAGGAACGATAAAGTAGTTGTAAGGGATAACCTCATCAGGCATAATCTCCATACATCTGTCCAATACTTCAATTGCACGTTTCTTGTCTCCCTGGTCCATCAATGCACCAGCAAGACGGGCGAAGTTATTGCGCAGGTTCATGCACATTCTGCGGTTGTTCTCGTCCATATAGATCTTGCCGCCTTCCATGCCGCCCCACTTGAATTTATTCATCATGTTGTCGTACATGCGTTCAACATCAACACGCGCGGTATTCTGCTGCGATCTCGGTGTCTTCACAGGGATCAATCTATAGGTAAGTCCTTCCAGCTGGAAGTGGTCCTGAAGACCCAGGTACGCATCATCACCTGTGGTGATCGCGAAGTAAACAGGGCGCTCCCAATTGTTGGCGGCCAGTAGATCAAGAATCATAAGATCATTCTTCATGATGTAGCTCTTGTCTACTCTCCAGCGAACGTCAACAATGTTGTTGGTGTCTTTCTTAGGATCAAGACCGTACTTCTCATAATCCGCTGCAGTCTTCAGCAATGCGTTCTTATCGAACTTGAGCTTATGGTTCTTGCTTGGAATGAAATCAGACTCCTTGCCTCCACGAAGGTTCAGTTTTGATCGTACGTCATCGCTAAGGATGAACTCCATGGTCTGCACCACATCAACAGCACCCTTGTTTCTTTCGTAGATAGGGATCAGGTCGTTGGTACCTTGCACGTACTTTCTCCTCGGGAGTGTACCTGGCATTGGTCCTGCATCGTAGGCAGCACGTCTCATCTGCTCGATGTACCAATCCGTATTCAACAGACTCAAATTCACAACCCTAATGTCTGTTCGGATACCTTCAACCTCCTGGGCGTACCACAATGGGAAAGTATCATTATCACCATTAGTAAACAGGATTGCATTCGGTGCACACGATTCGAGATAGTTGATCGCGAAATCACGTGCGGTATACCTATTGGATCTGTCATGATCATCCCAACCTTCAGCACCCATGATAGCAGGGATGGTAAGACCTACAACCGTAGCCAATCCGGCCATTGCCGTTCCCGACAGGTACTTCCTGCCGAAGTTGTATATGGCCAGTACGCCAAGTCCTATCCATATAGCAAAGGCGTAGAACGATGCCGCATAGGCATAGTCACGTTCACGGGGCTGGTATGGATACTGATTCAGATAAATCACAATTGCCAGGCCTGTGAAGAAGAACAACAGTCCTACAATGGCAAACTCCCGCTTACTCTTGAAGAACTGGAACCCTAATCCAAGCAGTCCCAGGATCAGCGGTAACATATAAAACTTGTTGTGTGCTTCGTTCTCGGTCATGCTTGGCGGGAGCACCGTATGTTCCCCAATTCTGCCTTTATCGAATATCGGGATGCCACTCATCCAGTTTCCTTTATCCGGAGAGCCGTGGCCCTGAATATCGTTTTGTTTACCTGCAAAATTCCACATGAAGTAACGGATATACATGTGGTTGATCTGGTACCTGAAGAAATAAGCCATATTCTCCATCATGGTAGGTTTCTTGATCGTCTGACCATTGAAATTAATGGCCTTTCCTTCCATGTTCGACCAGCTTTTGTAAGCCCTTTTATGGTTGCCTTGTGGACTCCACATACGAGGGAAAAGCATGGTAAATCTTGAGTCGTAATTCGGAACAGAGCTTTTCCCGTCATCCGTTACACGGTACTCTCTTGTTCCGTCTTCATTGGTGAACTTGGAATAGGTCTTTTTACCATCGTGGTAAGGATCACTTGGATCCAGTGGCGAATCGAAGTACTGTCCATAGAACAGCGGTCTGTCACCATATTGCTCACGATTCAGATAAGATACAAGTGAGAAGGGATCTTCAGGGTTGTTTTCATCCATCGGAGGATTCGCAGAAGAGCGAATCAGAATCATCGCAAAGGATGAATACCCTATCAAGATTACCGTAATGCACATGGTAGCCAAATGCAGTAGGTGTTTACCATTTTTCTGCGCGTACCTCAACGTCCAGATGATACCAGCGGTGAGGATCAGCGTGTACACGAGCATCCCGGAATTGAATGGTGCATTGAAACCATTCACTATCCACTTTTCAATGATACTTCCCAGTGAGTAGGTTCCGGGGACAATACCATATTGGATGAACCCGAGTATACCCACGGATACCAACCCGGTGATCAATATACCCCGGTTGGTAGGCTCATATTTCTTAAAGTAATAAACGAAGGTGATGGCTGGGATACAAAGCAGGTTAAGGAGGTGAACTCCAACTGACAGTCCCATCATAAATGCAATGAATACGATCCATCGGAGATTGCCCGGTTCATCGGCACAGGCTTCCCATTTCAGTATGGCCCAGAATACCAGGGCTGTAAACAGAGATGACATGGCGTATACTTCACCCTCCACCGCTGAAAACCAGAAAGAATCAGAGAAGGTATATGCCAGGGCTCCTACAATACCGCTACCAATGACTGCAATTTGTTTGGCTGTATCGAATTCGCCATCCAGGTATTTCGTGAGTTTCTTCCCAACGGCTGTAATGGTCCAGAAGAGGAAGAGTATCGTAAATGAGCTACTTAAGGCGGATAGCAAATTGATCATATAGGCCGCATTCTCAGCAGATCCTCCGAAGATGGTGAAGAGTCTTCCAATCATCATGAATAGTGGAGCACCTGGAGGGTGGCCTACTTCAAGCTTGTAAGCTGTTGCGATGAATTCCCCACAGTCCCAGAAGCTGGCTGTAGGTTCAACAGTTTCGACATAAACGTAAGTGGCGATCGCCCATACGATCCAGCCGATGATGTTGTTCAATTTTCCGTAGTTCATTACGTAGAGTTAAAGGGATTCGAATTTAAGTAAATTACCTTGCACTTAACGGAGGTAGTGCCGTTCAATAATTTTGCGCTATTTCTTTAAATGTCTATTTTTGACGCCCTTAATGCCCGATGGTGTAACTGGCAACACGTCTGATTTTGGTTCAGAAGAGTCTAGGTTCGAGCCCTAGTCGGGCAACCAAAGTACCGAAACCCTTTCCGCGAAGCGGGAGGGGTTTTTTGTTTACAGTTTTCGGAGAGGGTTAAATTCATGATTATTTATTCAGTTTAGCTGGGCGAGAAGTTTATCCCGAGCCAAGTCGAGGGAAGCCCTAGTCGGGCAACCAAAGTACTGGAACCCTCACGAGAGTGAGGGTTTTTTCGTTGACAGGCATTTACGGTTTAATTAAGCGTTGTTCGAGGTAATTAACCGGCCAGCCTTCCTATTATTTTGTGATTAACATTTATTGGGAAGTGAAGGATGATCCTGCACCCTTCCAATGTAGCTAAACACCCTAGGTATTAGTACCTATGCCCCCGCCTCAAATTCGGTCAAACACCCTGATGGCACCCCTTAGTCTTTATAGAAATTCACCTACACACCAATAATATTCAACCATGAGTAAACTAGGAATTTTAGTATACAGTAAAGAAGAGTTAGTTAAACAAGGTTTATCTCTCGTTATTAATGAAAGCCCCTTGGTTCAAAGGGTAGGTGAAGTCGATTCCATTAAGGGAATTCGAAGAAAAATGAACGGTGAGTCGTACAACCTCGTGTTTCTTCATTGCCATCGGTCGTATGGAGAAGAGTTCAGGGAAGTTTGCGATTACCTGAAGGAATCCAGTGTGCGGTGCATTGTGGTTACTGGAGATCAAAGGGAACTGCCGCTCAAGCGAATAATCGATGCCGGTGCGAAAGGGCTTGTCAATTTGCGTTCCAGTGCACAGGATGTTTTTCGGGCAATTGAGTACGCAGCAGATGGCAAGTCATATTATTGCAGTCAGGTAACAGCTGTATTGTTCGACTCGATGATGAACCGTGAAGCACGCATTAGTCCGCGTGACCGGTACAACCTTTCCGACCGTGAAATCGAGGTCATTGGATTGCTCATCAAAGGATTGTCGAATCATGAGATTGGGACACAGCTTTTCATTTCACCACGGACGGTAGAATCTCACAAGCGAAGAATCTTTGATAAGATGAACATCAACAGTACGGTACAGTTGGTTCACCATTGTTATGAGAGCCATCTGATAGATTTTGTACCAACGGAATACCCTGGTCTGAAGGAGCCATATTCATTAAGTGTAGTTAGATAGAAATGCTAATCGCTACTCAATCGGAGCAACGTAAATCCTTTACGAACTCTGGTCATACGTTTGTTGAAAAGTGGAATATGAAACAACGTAATTTATTAGTGGTTGGCTTGCTCAGTGCGGGAACCGACCTTGTGACAGAACTCATTGCACAGCATTCTTTGATCCAGAGTGGAAGTGCCTTTGATCACAGGAACATCCTGCAAAATCGAAAAGGATTTGCGATGAAGAAGGCCTATCTGTGGCGTGATATCCGATGGCAAACACGTGGGAGTTGGTTAACCCGAACGCTTAATCGCTTGAGCAATTTAAAAAGTGTATTGATCAAGGGTAAACCTGGGTACAACTTCTTTCCAGAATGGTCTTCTTCGTTACAAGAGATTGCAGATAAAAGTGACAAGGTGATCGCTGTAATCCCACGTTCCAATCACGTGATAGAAGAACTAAGACTCATCGCGGGACTTACAGATCGACAGGTTAGAAGGGAAGTGTCAGAAGGGTTAGATATGTTAAAGCATCTTGGTGACGGCAAGGCGCTCACCGTGCGTGCCAAGGAACTTTATGAAGACCCTTATACCCTTGCGGAAAGGATCTGTGAATACCTGGAATTGGACTTTGACATCCGCATGTTGGATACCATCGATGCAATCCTCGGGCCTTCAAGGGTTACCCGATTAGGGAAAGTGGCTTGATGGGGTTCATTAACATATTTAAGGGGTGTTGTCCTGAGCCTGTCGAAGGGCGGCATCCCCATCCATGACCAACAAAGGAGGTTGTCATGCTGAGGCTTGGCGAAGCCAAGGGACTCGAAGTACGACAACCTCCTCCCCCTTTTTTTACCTACTTATCATAGGCCCAAAAACCTAACCACTTGGAGGGAATCCCCTCAGAATTTCACCCCCCCATCATCGGACTTTAGCAATGTAAAAACATTAAAGACCGATGCGTATAAAACATTTCTTCATTGCCCTGCTGGCACTCTTCTGCTTCCAGGGCTTCTCATACGGGCAGGATCTACTCAATGTGAAAGGTTCTGTCATTATGACGATAAAACCCAATGGCGATGTAGTTGAACCTGGCTCCGATGCCGCCAAACTTCATTGTGAATCCAACGGCAACGTGCTTACCCAACCAACTGAACCTAAGTTCTCTACCAGATTCAGTAATGATTCTATCTGGGATGAGGTAGGGCAATACATGGGATGCCTGCTTGCCAACAAAACTGTGTTAGACATCAATGGCGATAAGATCGGAACGATTGAAACCACCGATTCAGGAAAAGTCATTAAGGATGGCAACGGTCATGTACTGGGAAGAGTTCGATCCACAGAGGTAACCGACATCTTCCTGGCTTACTTCTACTATTTCTACTTACCAGAATCTCAAGGCTTATGAAAACGAAATTGACAGCACTTCTATCGTGCATGGTGATGTCCGCAGGGCTCACTTTTGCACAAGACACCATTACAGCTTCATCCCATCATGAATTCAGTGATACCCAGGGGAATTTTTTGGAAACACTGAATGACAACGATTATATGGGCAGAGGAGCTTGTGGAGTTGGTGATCTAAATGGTGACGGTGTAATCGATCTTGCGCTTGGAGCGTACCGGGATGATGATGGCGGTACTGACAGAGGGGCCGTATACATCCTGTTCATGGGCTCTGATGGAGACTGCGATTCCACACAAAAGATTAGTGATACACAAGGAGGGTTTACCGCAACCATGTACAACGACAACAAGTTCGGTGCATGTGTGGAACCACTTGGAGATCTGGATGGAGATGGAGTACCGGATATTGCAGTTGGAGCAGCTGGTGATCCGACAGGAGGAACCCGTGCTGGAGCCATGTTCTTCCTGTTTTTGAACTCAGACGGTACCGTTAAATCTTATGCGAAAGTTGATGACAATACCGGTTTAGGGGGTGCACTTGATGCCAAGGACAATTTTGGCTGGACCATTGCTCAGATCGGAGATCTGAACGGTGACAGTGTTCCGGAAACAGCAGTGAGTAGTATCGCGGATGACGATGGAGGAACCAATCGCGGGGCGGTATACATCCTGTTTCATGACAACGAAGGAGTAGTTGACTCCGTCCAAAAGATCAGCGACACGCAAGGTGGTTTTACCGGAACATTAACCAATTCATGTAACTGGGGTCACCCCACACATTTAGGAGACCTGAATGGAGATGGTGTTCCAGACATGGCGGTTGGCGCCCCTAACGGAGACGATGGTGGCACTAATCGTGGTGAGGTTTGGGTACTCTTCCTTGCCTCAGACGGTACGGTAGATTCACATCAAAAGATAAGCGATACACAAGGTGACTTTGACGGAACCCTAATCAATGAAGACAAGTTAGGCTACCTTGGTGGGGCCGCTGATTTCAATGGCGATGGCATTATGGATATTCTTTCCGGTTGTCATGGGCTGGATGATGGGGGCAGCAATCGCGGTGGATTCTATATCCTGATCCTGGGAACAGATGGAAAGGTAGATCATGAATACCGTTTCAGCAGTACTTCCGGGAACCTACAAATGACCATGGATGATGGAGATCTATTAGGTATTACCGTCAATGAGCTGGGAGATTTTGATGGCGATGGAAAGACTGATATCATGGTGGGTCACGATTTCGATGATGATGGAGGGACCAACAGAGGCGCGGCTTATATCGTTACCCTTAATTCCTTCGATCACAATGCAGATATCGCGGTTCTTAAAAAGAAACTGGATGGCGGACATCATGTGGCGAAAGGAGAACGGTTGAAGTTCCGCTACGCTGAGGATTATTTCTACGCCAATCCTGGTACCCTGATCTATAATTTCTACGATAGACAGCATGCCAAGGTAGCCTCACTTCCTTCTCAGGATGTGATCAAGGGCACCAACCACTATGAGATCGACCTCTCAGCGATTAGCGGCATGCCACATTCATACTACTACACACTTGAGGTAGTCAATTCCAAGAACGAAAAAAGATACCTGCGCTTCTACAACCAACACAAGGATGGTGGATTGTGGACAACGAAGGGTGTATTCACTGCGAACTAAGAAGCCATGAAAAAGAAAATAACAAGACCCAAGTACTCTGAAAAAGACCGAAAGGAAAGGGATGCCATTATCAGGAAATACAATTGGATGCTCATGCAATTCCTATTGATACCCACGATCATAACCCTCATGTCATTCGTGATGCTGGATGTGATCGGAGGTGGGGTATTACCATCTGAGTACGTTGCCTGGATCACTAACGAAGAGAATGGTTACAAACAGGTAGGGGAGAATGATCTGTACAGGGTCGAATTTCAGTACCGGCCAACCACTTTCATGGCACTTCAGGAGCTCAGACGCGATGACATTTCCAGTCAGGAACTGAAGACCATCAAGGAAAAATTCAAGGAGACAGAGTTTTACGCGATAAGAATCGTTCCCAAATCCGAACAGGCACTGTTAAGCACACGTTCACTTGATGCTGCGCACCCTGAAAGACCGCAGCTGAGCAATTATCTCAACGCATTTATCCAGGATGAGATCAAACTGGAATTAGAAGGCAAAGTGCAGGACTGCACCGTGTATCATTTTGAGAATGGCCGAGGGATCCTGCCATACCATACAATGTTGGTGGGCTTCCCCAAGCCGGACTCAAAGAAAGAGGTGGACAGGAACCTTGTCATCCATGACATGTACCTGGACCTGGGAGAACTCAGGGCAGGCTTCCAAGCAAAGAAACTAGAACAAGAACCAGAATTGATATTGAAATAAGGGCTTAAACAAAGCGAGTGTCACCTTGAGGCTGCGCATGGCGCAGAGACTCGAAGGGCGGAACGAGCAGATGCGGAACAGGGCTGTCGATACTTCGATAGCCTCAGCTTGATAGCCTATCTGAAATCAGAAAGAAATAACAACCCAAATACTTCAACAGTATGTTACGTAAGATCATCAAAAGCAAAACATTCAAAGTTGTATCCGTATTTACGGCATACAGCATGATCCTTCAAATCATGGCTCCAGCGGCCTGGGCACTTACATCTGGCCCTACGCAACCAGAGGTCGGTGGCTTCCAGCAGGCCAATGTCAGTGAAATGGTAGATCTCTTTTCAGGAGATTTCAGTTATAACCTTCCGCTGGTAACGGTACCCGGTCCGAACGGGGGATACCCTATCAATTTAACCTATAACTCCAATATTACGATGGAGCAGGAGGCCAGCTGGGTTGGCCTGGGTTGGAACGTGAATACAGGTGTAATTAACCGAAACATGCGGGGTTTGCCGGATGATTACAGCGGTGATACCATTACCCGAACCTTTTTTACTTCACCGAAGGCCACGCTTTTGATGGACTTTGATTTTTCAAGAGTATGGAAAAGGAAGCAGACGGAGCTTTTTGCTTTTGACATCACCAAGATTGGGATTGGACCCAAGCTTTTCTGGGATTCTTATAAAGGATGGGGAGCCAAGATTGCTGGCTACACAGACTTCAAAGCTCAACTTTTAGGATTTCCAATGACAGGAGGTCTGGGTTTAGATCTGAATAGCAGTACCGGGGCAAACCTGAATCCAAAATTGGGTTTTACAACAGGTGAAGATGATAAGTACGGTTACAATTTCGGATTGTCCGTTAATTCACGGCAGGGGCTTAGTGATATATACTTCCAGGCAAGCAAGAACCATGATGGCTCGGGTAAACTATTAGGCAAGAGTGTTGCTGGGAACACGGGTGCGGGCATTTCATACGCGTATGCATCGTATATCCCTGGTTACGAGGTGCCGATGACAGGTGAAAGTTACGAGGGTGAGTTTAAGTGGGGAGCTCAACGTGGACCATCATCTAATGAACACAAATTCAAGGCGAGTTGGGGTTGTGTGCAAGTGAAAGATACCACACTGTATAGGAAGGGATATGGGTATGTGTATTCGGATCACGCGTCCGCAACTGATGATGTGCTGGACTTTAACCGTGAAAAGAATGCTCCGGTTAATAAACATGCAAAGGCTTTACCCATACCCCATGCTACACATGACGTATTTACGATCAAGGGCCAGGGAACCGGAGGCGTTTTTCGTGCACACCGTAGTGATATTGCCGTATTCCACGATCCGGCTGTAGAAAGTAAGGAACAGGGATACAGTGTCGGATTGGATGTGGACCCACCCGAAGGTGTTACAGCAAAGGTCGGTGTAGGTGGTTCGTATTCAAGAACCTATTCCTACTCGGGTACATGGAAGAAGAAAGCCGACCAATTAACGGATGATTATGGCTTTGACACTGCGGTTGTTAACACCAAATACGAACCGTACTATTTGAAAGCAGCGGGTGAGTTGACCTCTGATAACTATACTTCCGAAGCGCCTCATTCTGAAGCGCCTATAAACGTGGAGATTGCCAAGTTCTTCGATGGCGATGGCATCTCGTTCAGTCCGAAGATCAGACCATATGTGAAAGAAAAGAATGGCAACAGGCATGCGCTGAATGCGGCAGACCGAACCGATAGACATACACGGACGCAGCACATTAGCTTCCTCACGCGTTCAGAATTGGACAAGCAAACAGACAAGGAAGTAACCGATGAGCAAGGAAATGTGATCGAAAATTATAGCACTTCAATGGTGTACAACGGTACGCACGATGTAAGTGAGCACATTGGTGAGTTTACAGTAGTAAACCCTGATGGAACAGTATACAAGTATGGACTTCCTGCTTACAACTATTACCAAAGAGAGGCCAGCTTTGCTATTGAACAAGGGCGAACTTCTTCCGCTATCAGGAACAAGCTGGTTAATTACACCAGTGGTGAGCATGATGCAACATACAATAATCAAGGGGCGGATCAATTTTGTTCGCGGGTTGAGCTTGCACCGTATGCCCATAGCTTCTTTATTACAGAACTACAAGGCCCGAATTATGCCGATATAGATGACACCGTGGGTGTATCGGATGGCGATGTGGGTTACTGGGTGAAATTCAATTACCAAAGGCGTTATGATAAGGATACCGTGTACAAGTGGAGGGTTCCTTACGATGCAGGTCAAGCAAACCTAACATCCGGAGGGCTTTCGAATCCACTTGACGACCGCGGGTCATACACCTATGGTGAAAAAGAGGTGATCTATGTACAAAGTGTGGAAACCAAAACCCACATTGCACGCTTCTATAAGAGCACACGTGATGATGGGGCGGGTGTAAATAACTCTAACGGGGGAATCAATTCCTCCAACAAACTCATGAAGCTGGATAGCATCAAGCTGTTCAATAAGAACGATAACAGCTATGCGATCAAGACTGTTCATTTCAGATACAAGACTTCCGCAGCTGACCAGCTCTGTGGCAATGTTCCTAACAGTACGCAAACAAACGGTGGAAAACTTACCCTAAGTAAGGTTTGGTTCACGTATGGTGATAATGACCGAGGGTCCCTCAGCCCTTATGAATTCACCTATCATGCTACTGACGAGGATTACTCATTGCTGAAGCAAGACCGTTGGGGGCAGTACCAGGACGATGATCCGAATAACTCACCCTTTCTTAGCAATCTGGACAATCCTTATGTAAACCAAAAGGACACGCTGGTTCCGGATGGCCTGGGTGACTCTGAAAGGGAGCATGCGGCCTCCGTATGGCGGTTGACCAAAATTGCATTGCCTTCAGGTGGTGAGATTGACATTGAGTACGAAATGGATGACTATGCCTACGTGCAAGACAAACGGGCCATGCAGATGTGCAGGATCGTTGATACTGGGGAAGAAGGAATGGGAGCCGCAGCAGGAGATGGCAATATCGCACCAAACTACAAACGTGTGTACTTCGAACTGGAGAAACTGATCCCTGCAGATGCGGACAGCCTGAACCAGCTGAAAAAATACCTGGAGGATCTGGAAGGTGAGCGAATCTACTTTAAGACATACACCAAGTTAAAGGAAACGCCAGCCAATTATGGTGATAATCCTACCGAGATCGACAATGATGCGATGGCTTACGATTATGTGGAAGGGTATTGCAAATTGAACATTGATCTGGATAATGAGACGGGCTTTGGGTTTTCTACAGACGCTAACCACAAGTCTAATGGGAAATTCAAGTTTGCCTATGTAACAGTAGACCTGGAACCTCTACGTGATAAGGATCCTTCCCCTGAGCAGATCCATCCATTCCAAAAGGCGGCACTACAGTATATGCGTTTGCAGAGACCAGACTTGTTTACTGCACCCCTTGGTCAGGAGAAATTCAAAGGGAAGAAGGGTTTCAGAGATGCCATGAAGGACTTTGTAATGCCAACTATGACGGCCGGTAAAGACCTGATGCGACTGATTATGGGCTGGTATAAATATGCGGTGAAAAAGAACTACGGAAGTGAACTCGTAGTGTTGAACGAGGAAAGCAACTTCAAACCTTCCTTTATTCGTTTGAACTCTCCGGATTACATCAAGTATGGAGGGGGAAGCCGTGTGAAGAAGATCACCATTAACGATGGCTGGAACACTATTTCCGGATTGACCGATGCTGAGAATTACAAGTATGGTCAGGAGTACACTTATCGTCTGGAAGATGGAAAAAGTTCAGGTGTTGCAGAATATGAGCCATTGGTGGGCGGAGAAGAGAACCCATTCCGCAAGCCTATACGCTATAGTAGCGACCGACCATTGGTTAAGGACAATGCACTGTACGTAGAGGAGCCCTACAACGAATCCTTATTCCCATCGGCCAATGTGGGTTACAGCAGAATTGTTGTGAAAAACCTGGAGCGAACGGATGACAACGATGAAACTGTCACAAAGGATACACAGGGCTTCCAAGTACACGAATTTTACACTGCCAAAGACTTCCCGGTTACACCTTCGGCAACACAAGTGGATTATGAGCCGTTCTTCGTGCCGATCCCGATCAGCTTCATTGGATCATTCTTGTACAAGAACGATGGGTATTCTCAGGGCTACTCTATCGAGCTGAACAACATGCACGGAAAGATGAAGTCTACGGCTACGTACCCATATGGTTCTGATCCATCGGATGTGGCAACAGCAAAAACGGAGTACTTCTACAAGACAATGAAACCTTATGACCCAACGGGGACAAACCGATTGAGCAGTACCGTAGATGTGTTCGTGGGAGATGGAAACGCTTCCCAGAAGAACTTAGGTAGAACCATAGATTTTTGTGCAGACTTGCGTGAGCATACCAGTCGATCATACATGCTTGGACTGGATTTGAATGCTATCGTTTCGCTGGGTGCTATTATTGGCATAGGTGTTCCTAATGCAAGCTATACCAAGCGCGTATTCAAATCTGTTGTTACGAATAAGATCGTACAGAAGACCGGAATTTTGGAAACGATACGTGTTTCGAAAGAAGGCTCGGTCGTAGAAACCCAAAACCTGAATTTCGACCCCGCAACGGGACAAGCTGTGCTGGCCTCAGTTCAAAACAACTTCGAGGCACCGGTATACTCTTACAATTTCCCGAGCCATTGGTACTACGATGGTATGGAGGGTGCCTACCAGACACAAGGATTCGTTGTGAACGGTGCAGCCGCTATACAAGGAAACTGCGCAGCAGGTGCGGTATTGGAGCGCGTGAGCGATGGTAAGTTGTATTGGGTAGACCAGGTATCCCCTACGCTTCTGATAAGGGATGAAACGGACACCCAGGTTGCATTGCCTAGTGGTCGACTGAAGGTGATTCGGTCTGGACGCAGGAACCAGCAAGGCATAGCAGTAGGTAACATTGAATCATTGAGCAATCCGGTTTCTGACAGGTACTATCCGTTGTTTGCCAACCCACACCATTCGGCAACCGGGTTCAACCAAAAGACACCTTTTGAAACTGGTTTTGACAAGGATGGCAATAACTCCGGATTCGATTATGTGCAATGCAATGGAGATACGGTGGCGATCAACAATATCACGTTCTCCAACATTGGTGCGGATCTAAACCCGGATGTGGTGCACTTCTGGTATGACCATGGTGGCCCAGGCGAGTGTCAGATATCCCTGACCTTCTCTGATGGGGCATTGGTTGCTGCGGGAGCACCAGCGGTGCATATCGATTCCATGAACTTCACCTGGCAGCCGGATGGAACCATCCAGGTGTCAGACGCCAATGCGACCAAGAACGGTACAGTTTCAGTTACCGGTGGTTGTGAGCAACGTGTTTGTCTGGACAATGTCCTGAACGCGTTTGCCAACAAAATGGATGATACCTGGGATCTGGATTACGCTGATGTAGATGCGTATATCACCGATGCCACAGCAGATGCGAATGATTACAGGTACGGACAGTATGGTATCTGGCGCATGTCAGAGTCGTACCTGTACAAGGTTCGAAGAAAGCAGAAGAGTGGAACGCGCATAGGTGTAGATGGTACGTTCAAGCACTTCACCATCTTCGATTGGGCAGGAAACCCAAATCCTGACTGGACACGTCACAACACTGTTAGAAGGTACAGTCCTTACGGTTTTGAACTGGAGAACGCAGATGCGATTCACACGAAGGCAGCGGCACTGTACTCATATGACAATTCACTGGTAACAGCTGTCGGTAAGAATACACCCTACTTCGAACTGGCGTACGATGGCTTTGAGGACTATGGTGGAACAACATATCCCCCATCGCATGGCCACGGCCACCTGAAGTTTACAGGTACGGGCTCAGCGCTGTCTTCAACAGAGGCGCACACGGGTGAGTACTCATTGAAAGTTGTTCAGGGCAACGACCTTACGTACAGCGAAGCAAGTCCATACTTTGATCCTGTTCAGGATAAGAAGTACCACTTCTCTTGCTGGGTGAAGATCCCTGATGGTGGTGGAGCTGATGTGGTGATCAATGGAAAATCAGCGGTAACACTTTCCACATCTAATACTGACGAAGTATTAGATGGCTGGAGGAAGTTGGAAGGAGAATTTACGGGGAAAACAACAGGATTTAGCATTGTGCTCAAATCCACGGTATCAAGTACCACCGTGTATTTCGATGACATTCGCGTTCAACCGTTCGTGTCCACCATGAAGAGTTTCGTTTACGATGCCAATACGCATTGGCTCATGGCGGAGCTGGACGACAGGAACTACGCAACCTTCTACAACTACGATGAACAAGGTCACCTTATTCAAGTGAAGAAGGAAACCAGTAAAGGAGTAGTCACCATGCGTATGGACCGCATGATGGTGAGACAACCCTAGAAGATTCAAGAAGCAAGATTCAGGAACCAAGAATCAGGATGCGAGATGTATCACTTGATTCTTGGCTCCTGGAGTCCCTGACCCTGAGCTTGTCGAAGGGCGGGACGGTCTCGCCTCTCATTCAAATGATATTAAACGAACAACAATGAAACGTTCAACAGCAATAACAAGAAAACCACTTGCACCAAAAGCAAGCGAACAATTCTCAAGCGAGGGTCACCCTGAGTTTATCGAAGGGCGACATGAGCGCGAAAGAAAACTATCCATTCTTCGCCAGGCCCAGCGCAACAACTTTCAATCGTGGATATCACCCATGAAAAGGTGTTTGGTGTTGCTGGTGGTTCTTGTGGGTGTATCAACCGTTGCTGAAGCGCAGAGCTTCCAGCAGATCATGAAGAAGGTAGGCCAGAAATACCGGGATGCCAAGTCTTACAGCATGAGCGTTCGGTGCGATGTATTTGGCCCAACGGCCGATCTGCTTCAAACGGTTGGAGGGAAAATGAAGAAGAACAAGCGAGGCTACTATTCTGATTTCAACAATGTGAAGACCATTTGCAACAGCCGTTGCGTGCTACAGGTGGACGAGGTCAACAAGAGCATTGTGTACGGAAAAGGCCAGGAGAACGCAGAACCTTCAGAAATGGCTGTTGAAGAACAGTTGGAACAATTGTCTGCATTGGATGCAAAGGTGACCCAAACCAGCAAAGGATACGAGATCATGCTGACCGAAAAGCACAAGACATATTACGAGAAGATTGAACTGCACATTGCCGGGGATTTCTCTCTTCGAAAGGTGATCTATCACTATTCCTCACCGGAACAGACCGGTGTAAGCAAGAGTGAGGTCACCTTCTATGACGTTCGTTTCAATGAAATCATACCCGAGCATCAGTTCTCGGAATACAGATTCATTCAATCGGTTTCAGGAACGATCAAACCAAGCGGTAAATACAAGACCTACGAAATAATCGATTTGTCGAAAAAGCAGATCCCATCACTATGAATTATCCAATCACATCACACATGAAAAAAGTAATTCCTAACACATCCGGGGTGTCCAGGCTGCAATATGCCGGGGCGATCCTCAAGAGAAAAATTCTGAATATGAATAAATATCTACTCGCACTGCTATGCGTGATTTTGAGTTTTACCACTGCATTTGCAGGAAAAGAAACCACAGTTTCCTCGATCAATGGAGAGCAGATTTCCACCACTTTGAGCAGTCTGGTGGTAAGAGATCAGTTTTACAACGATCTGGTATCTAATGGTGGCTCGATGGTTGGTTTTAAAGTGGCCTCATCGAGCATATCAGCGGTTCTACGTTATGAACGGTCGGAATATCCACAATACGATGACTTTGTGCTGACCGTCAATTTTGATATTGACCTCAGAGATAGCACTGGAGCAGTTACAAGTCTAACCAACCAGAGTCTTGAGGTGAAGTATGACAAGGATGGGAGTACAGCAAGTTCATATATCGATTTTGATGTGATGCGATATGAGAACTACTTGTATGGAAAGATCACGGAGATTAACTCCGTTACATTTCAGGATCTGTCATCGAATACAATTTCTACTGATATTCCCGATGATGTATACCTCGATTTACAATGTGAAGCGGAACGTTACTATGTGCTGGATCCTCAAACGCAGATGCTCGATTGGCATTCAACAGCCGATGTAACTTCCTATAACCAACTGCAGATCAGTTGGCAATATTTGTTAGGGGCAGAGAGCTATGATTTGGAGTGGGTATTTGTTGATGTACCCAGTGGTACAACCAGTTCAGATAATACCGCATACGATTGGAGCAATGCTACAAGGATCAATACCACATCCAACTTCTATAAGATATCCCTGGGGTATCCACGCGGTGCCATTATCTGGCGAGTAAGGCCCGTTGGTGTGGATGTACCCAACAGGAATTTCACCCGAAGAATAGAAGGTGAGTGGTCCTATACCCCTTCCACGTTGGAGGTGGACGATGCGTTTACAGCCGGCCAGGCTTATGCATTTAGCGGATTGGATACCACAATGAATTGGACCTACTCTGTAGGTTATGCTGAAGATGGGAAGCGGAAAGAAGTGATCCAATATTTTGATGGTAGTGGCAGATCTCGGGAAAGCGTTACCATTCTCAACACAGACACCAATGCCATTGTTGGTCAAACATTATATGATCATCAGGGGCGACCTGCTGTTCAGATGTTGCCTACACCGGTGGAAAGTTCAGGCATAGGATTCTATAAGAACGGAGCTTTTGACTTCAATAAGAATTACGACAAGGAAGACTTTGCAACCGATCAAAGACTGGTGCCGGGGTACACGGCCGGTGCAGGATATACGGGTGTCCTGGGAATGGACAGCACAGTCACCAAAACAAGCGAGTATTACTCGGAGCAGAACGGTTTATCAGGACAGGGAAATGATTTCATTCCTGATGCAGAGAATTATCCGTTTACACAGACCACCTATCGGAACGATGGAACAAATCGACCAACAAGTGTAGGGTCTGCCGGGAAAACATTCAGAATAGGAGGAGAACGAACTACCGATTTTCTATATGCAAGACCTACGCAGATAGAACTGGACAGGTTGTTTGGAAACGAAGTTGGTTTGGCCAAGCATTACAAGAAGAATTATGTGGTTGATGCGAACGGTCAAGCCACGGTGCAGTACCTGGATCAGGAAGGAAGGGTGATAGCCACTGCCATGGCAGGGAATACGCCAGACAACCTTGCGGATCTTAAGTACCGTGCAGATTCCCTGCAGGCTTCCAATGTGGACCTGTTAGAAAACAACAACGACCTGATAGGAGGAGAGGTGGTTTCTTCATATGTGGTTACCGTATTGGGTGGCAGCAGAACCATCACTTTCGACTATAGCCTTGACGGTGCGTTGAGCTGTGATAGTTGCAGAACTACACCACAGTGCGACAGTTGTGAGTACGATGTGGTGATCACGTTAAAGAACGACTGCGGGCAATACATGTTGGATACAGGCGGTGACACCATTAATCCTAACAACTACACGTTCGAGAACATTAGATTGGCAAGTGGAGGCGACTTCACGTTTAGTGCAGTACTTCCACAGGGTACCTATACCCTGTCAAAGCGTCTGATTGTCAATCAGAGCTACAGAGACAGTCTTGCAAATCAGTTCCGTGATTTCTTACTGGATCTAAGTAATGTCAATCTGCATTGCTTGAATTGGGATAAGGAAGATTTGGATTGTGAACTAGATTGTGATTCTCTCTGCTACCGCTCCTATAGGGGTACGGATGAGAATGGAGACAGGATCTGGTACGATGATGACGATAACACGTTTCAGCAACAGGATCCGCCAACCGCTGTGCAGACGCTCATTGACAGTTGTATAGCCTCTTGTGATGCGTACGACTCAACAGTATACATCCAGGATGAGTGCGAACTGAAGTACGACATGATGAAAGATCATATGAGTCCACACGGGCAGTACTTCGATGACCTACCTAACAAGTATCAGCGCAATGCGGATGGTACACTGGCTTTGGATGCCAACAATGATTTGATCATTAGTGCCACTTATGACACCACCGCATGGTTGGTGAATAAGATAGGTAGTACACCTCCTTCATTTACCGGGGAAAGTACCTGGGATGATGTGCGGGCTAATTGGCAGGAAAGCTGGGCAGATTCTATGGTGATCAAGTATCATCCGGAGTACTGTATTCACAAATATTTCTGTGTGGATTCCATGTACTTCTATGAAACCGATATAAGCACAACGCCCAGAGATAAATTATCTTCTGAGGATAGAAGACTATACGACCGTAGGTCTTATGAGAATACCAATACAGGTTGGGCATCGAATAACCGTTACGGGTATAACTTCCTGAATCCTTTTGCAGAAAAGGATACGGCTGCCGATTGTTCATCTAACGATCGACCCGCCTACATCAATGAGGACCACACTCAGGCTGAAGACCCGCTATACAACAAAGGAAAGAACACCTGGGTGATGGGTAGAATGAGCGGTGGCGTGCCTGTTGGAAGTGATTTGGATAGCCTTCGTATCTGGATGCGCGACTACTACGAGCATGCGGCTGGGGTACATTTCAGTATCTGGTATATGCTGGATGACCCATGTAATATTGCCGGGGCACATTCCGGTAACAGGGTCTATTCAGGTACGGCTCTGGCCCAGGGCGCACAAGATATTTTCGATGGGTTGCACGGGAAGAATCAACACGATCCCGGGTTCATCGGTAGCGCACAGGACCAGGTAACGAAATACCAGTTCTTCCGCGAATCATACCAGTTCTATAAGAAATTCTTTATGTACAATCACTATGATCGTTACAGCTGGTTGTACAAAGACGAGGACATTTGTGACTGCGATACCACTTATACATACTGGGATGATGATGCAGATTACAATGGTGTATTGGATACTACATACTTCCAGTTGTTGTATCCGCGAAACAAGCTGTTCGACAGCTTTGTGCCCGGAGATACGGCCAGTGTTCTTAATGTTTCCAGAAGCTATGGAGATACCCTCTGCTTTGAAACTTGCGAGTCTGCTGCAGACTCCTGGATCCAGGAGATCAAGGACAGCTGCTTGACCCAATACAATGCACTTACTTCTGCGCAAAAAGACAGCCTGAGAGAAAAACTGATCGACATCTGTATGTTGGGCTGTGACAGCTCAGATATAGGTAGCTCTTTGGGTAACCAGGTAGATTCTATTCTGACCCATGGTCCGAGAAGTATCACGTACGCAGATAATTTTACTGAAGTGATCCAGGATTACATTGACCCTGCAAGTTGTGCGGTGACGGTGGAATACCCTGAAACCATATTCGATCAGGCAGAATGCAATTGTCAGTCACTTAAGGATACGGCAGATGCATACGTCAGCAACATGGATCATGATGTTCCAAGGTGGTCTGCATTGGATTCAATAGCTACCAAGTTCAACAACGATCTCTCGCTTTCTTTAGACAGCGATGATGTGAAACGGTGGTACAACTTCTGTAACAAGGGCATAGACGACATGTTGGATTTCCCACAGGAAACAGAATGTGTGGATTGCAAGTGTCAGAACCTGCGCGACTTTATTACCAGCACATACTCGTGGATGGATCCAAGCAACCTATCTGCTGCTCAGGAAGATTCCATCGGAGATGCACTGGGTGCCATTACGCAAACAACGATCGATGGTGATTCCGTGGCTTCTTGGTTGACCGAATGTGATGCCGCAGACCCGAATGAAAAACGGTTCTCAGACTTCCCTGAGTTGCTACGATGTAAAGAGGAACTCGAAGGATTTGTAGATCCTTACCAAACCGCTATTGACGACTGTGGTGGTGAACAGGATACACTTGCGTATATGAACGCATACACCAACTACATAGAGTTGGTGATGGACAAGCTGGATGAATGGAAAGAGGATTACGATGCCAGCTGTTATGACAGTTTGCCGCAGCGGGAATCACTGACCATGGATTATACCCTTCACGAGTACTACTATACACTGTATTACTACGATCAGGCAGGTAACCTTGTGAAGACCGTTCCACCTAAGGGTGTAGATACGCTTGCCGGAGGTAACCTGACCAAGGTTCAGGGATACCGTACGGACAGTACTACGCAGACTACGTTCATGCGTCCTGACCACAGTTTTGTATCCAATTACAAATACGATACATACAACCAACTGTTGGATCAGTCTACACCTGATGGAAATGACAGCAAATTCTGGTACGACAACATTGGTAGAATGGTGGTGTCTCAGAATGCCAGACAATCAGCATGGTCTACAGGTGGTACTTACTATTACAGTTACACACTTTACGATGCACTGGGAAGAACAATTGAAGCAGGTGAAGCTTCTACTTCCACACAGTTTGAAGATGAGACAGCATTGGATAGCACCTCACTTGCCAACTGGCAGGGTGGTTTGACCAAACGACAGGTAACACGCACATATTACGATACGGTACTGAGCACTACGGTGAACAATTACTTTGCCGGTGGTCAGGAGAACATCCGTGCACGTGTAACTTCTGTTACTTACGAGGAAACGTCAGATGCCTACGATACTACGTACAACTATGCATCACACTACAGCTATGACATTCATGGCAATGTGAATGAGTTGATACAGGATAACCAGCATCTTGCGGTTACTGCGCCGGGTCAGGTGGTAAAACATGTGAACTACGAATATGATCTGGTAAGTGGAAATGTGAACAAGGTCATTTACCAGAAAGACCGTGCGGATCAGTTCATGCACAGGTATTGTTATGACGCAGATAACCGCATTACGCAGGCAGAAACCAGTGTGGATGGAGTGATCTGGGAGCGCGATGCTAAGTACTTCTACTACATGCATGGACCGCTGCACCGTATGGAAATAGGTGACCAGCAGGTACAGGGTTGTGACTATGCGTACACCGCTCAGGGTTGGCTGAAAGTGCAGAATGCCAATACCCTGCGTGCCAACAGAGATATGGGTACGGATGGATTGCTGAAATGCAGCAATAAGGAGCGTATGTTCGGTAAGGATGCAGCTGGATATAGTCTGCAATACTTCGAAAAGGATTACCGTCCGATCGATGCCAACAGAACACTCCCAGCTAACTCAGATGATTATTACCTGGCCAGCCTGTATAAGTCTGGAGGTGGTAAGACGGATTACCTGAACAACACCAACATGCTGTACAATGGCAACATCTCTATGATGGTGACTGCCATGCTGGATGACGAGGAGAATGAGATGATCGTTCACGGTAATTCATACCTGTACGATCAGGCCAATCGACTGGTTCAAAGCAATGTGTACACAAGAAGCGACAGTGTAACCCAGTATACGGATACCGTAAATGCGGAGAACTCGTTTGAGCATGCCGTTGATAATGGGGCTTACAGAACGTACTATTCGTATGACCTGAACGGCAACATAGATTCATTGTCTCGCTACGGGCAGTACAATTACAACAACAGCACCGTAGTGCATTTGGACAGCCTTTCGTACAGATATGCGATGAAGGGTGAGAGCTACAGTGAGGATCGAAACTACCTGATGCATATTGATGACCAGCAAGGGCTTTGGTCTGCCAGTGTGGATCTGGATGATCAGGGAACGTTTACTTCGGGAAGCTTGACGGCCAATAACTATGAGTACGATGACATTGGTCAGTTGATAAAGGATGCGAAGGAGGACATTGATACCATTATCTGGAATGTGTATGGTAAGGTATCAGAGATCCGATACGATGTGGATAGCAAGGACAATCTGGAATTCCTTTACGATGCCGGACAGAACCGTATAGCAAAGGTTGTGAAGCCAAAAGCAGCTGGTGCTGTGAAGGATGAGGAGTTCTGGACGAAGTACTACTATGTACGTGATGCCAGTGGTAACATTCTAACAGTGTACAAAGAAACGTATGCAGAAGACGAGACCACCTCAGGGCTTTACCATGGAACACTGGAAGTGCTGGAGAATACCATTTACGGTGGCGAGCGTTTAGGTGTGGATAACAACGGTGTAACCGTAAAAACGTTGTTCAATGCCAACTACGTGAGTGGAAGATTTGTGGCTGCTAATGGCAGGGTGCTTACTTCCAATACTGTCAACCAAAGTCACCAGTTCTACGCCAGCAACGACATGAAGTTCGATGTAAATGATGGCAGTGGAACGTTTGATCTCAGACCGCTTGCACTGTGTTCTCTGAATACCGATGGAGCACTAACGGTGAATGATGGTCCGTACGAATTGGTGAATGATGGCGGAACGGATTACTATGTTGTTCAGGGCGGTGATGTAGTGAACATTACGGTGAATGACACAGTGTACGTTACTACAGGAGAGCCCATTGGCATTGACGCCAATGAGACCATTACGTTCGGTGGTCAGGATGTACCAGTGGAATTGACTGCTAGAAACAGTATTGAGCGTCACAAGCCACTGGACAGGATTGTGGGCGACAAGCAGTATGAATTGTCGAACCACCTTGGAAATGTACTCTCTACGGTTTCTGATCGTAAGAATGCAACTGATGGAACCAATTTGGATACCGATGAGTTTGGTTCAGGTACGGAAAATTGGACCGGTGCTACCGCTACAGTAACGCAAAGTGCCGGCAAATTGAACGTAAGCCTTACGGGAGCGAACGGTGGTGCAGTGAAAGGGTATGATGTGGTGGATGAGAAGCTATACCGTATTGGTTTTGAACTCAGCAGTGTGGTGGATGCCGGTAATAACATCATTGTACAGGTGTTCCAACAGAATCCATACTCGGCAACGCCATTATTAACGGATACGATCGTGGATGAACACTACCATCAGTTTACGTTCTGTGCAACATCAGACAGTGTAACGTGGAAGATCTTCTATGATGGAGGATCGAGTGGAAAATCCTTTAAAGTGGATACGGCCACGTTTGACGAGGATGGGCACTACATTGCGAATGTGCTGAATGCCACGGATTACTATCCGTTTGGTATGGCGCAACCAGCCCGCGAGCATATTGGTAGCCAGACGTTTAGGTATGGGTTCAATGGTATGGAGTTTGATCCCGAAGCTAAGCCTGGGGATAAGTCACATTACGATCTAGGACTTCGTCACTACGATCCAAGGGTTGGTCGAATGTTCAAAGTGGATCCACGTTCAGGAGAATATCCTTGGCAATCTCCTTTTGCATATCACCGCAATAATCCGATCAACAACGTGGATTACATGGGAGGCGGTGACCCTCCAGGAGGATGTTCCAATGGTGATTGCGTGGGTGTCAAGCGACCAGATCATAAGGGAACAATTCCTGAACAAGGCTTAGTATTTGTTCCGAAGGAATTCCAAGATTCCTGGAGCTCCTTGGATGGTACAACCCTATTTTCGTTTTTCGATGGTGATAAGGCATATGTATGGGATGCTCAAAGGAGTTGGTACTATAATTTTGATGGCGAAGCGTATTACGAGGGTAGTTATAAAGAAGGGCATGGAGCAACGTTTGGCCCGACAAATAAGGGCATTGCCAAAGCGAAGGAAGCTTTTGAAAACCACGTTATTGATATTATTGACCATGGTCCAATGGCGGTTGTAGACCAATTGAAAGAGCAATGGGAAACTAATTGGAAACATCCAGATTTTTGGACAGGATATCCTAATTTGACACCGTATCAGAGAGGTAGGTTCGATGGCGGCAGTTTGACTGGTATTATCGAAGCGTTACCTACGATGGCACTCACGGCAGGAATGGGTAAGGGTTTCCAAGGGTTCAGGACGGTGAGCGGTGCTCGATTCCGGTCCAATTTATGGACTCTAACAGATGCAGATGGCTTTCTTGGTGGCAGTATAGGTTTTAAAGCACCTTTCAACATAAAAGTGGGCCTATTTGCTTCAGAGAACACGTTAAAATACGGTACATTTAAATGGAGTACTTGGGTACCTAATATTTTCACCAAAGGAAATTGGTTTGGAAGGAGGATGTTGCAAATTACACCTCAGATGCAACCCACCTTGGGGAATTTTGGCTGGCAGGTTATACCTAAAGGAAGTAGGATACGAATTGGCCTTGTGGGCCCACAAATTGATAGCCCGTTTGGAACATGGATACAATTTTATGCGCCAGATAGAGTGCCCTTTATTTCCAAATAAAAGTAATTTGTGTAGATATGAATACTCAGAAAAAAGTGGAATGGAAAGATGTGGATCAAATTTTAGGTATGGGAGGTCCATGGATTGGGCAGTTAACGATAGACGGTACGCGCATAGAGGATGATTGTATTGTTGACAATACAATTTATGAAGCCAGTCTTAACACCCTATTCTTCGCGAAGTACATAAGTAATTCGAAATGGGCCAGGGATAATTACTTCGTTGTAGGAATGGTAGATATGAGTAGCTTGGAAGTTACCTTATCTGATGAATCTTTTACCATGATTTACCTGGACTCAATAGAAGAGGGTAAACTTGTTTATCATTCGGCCTTCCATGGAGAATTCGAAAAAAACCGGAGGGAGATTAGGTTGAATGATTTGTAGAGTATTAATAGATTAACAAAGCGCAGCTACTGGCTGCGTTTTTGTTTTTATGGGGATCCAGAATATTTAACTGCATTTCCAAGATAAATTGTGAGTATTAAAATTAAATATCCAGAGCTGTTCCAATTTTTTGGAGGATATTTTTCTGATGCGGACTTTGAGAATATAACAGATGAAGAAGTTGTGTCCAGATATGTTTCTGACTGTAATGTATCAGAAAGGTCCAAACTAGAATTAGAAAATGCTACAAAGGAGTTAGAAGATCTAATAAATAACATTAAGGAATACTGGCAAGAAGTTGGTCAAGAGGCTAACAGATATTTCAAAACCTCTGATGAGGCTCTGGAATGGTTGGAAATGATAAGCCGGGAACTACAGAAGTAAATGAGTCAGCTTTTCAAATGTATAGCAGATGGGTTCATAAGAATGCTATTATTTTTTTCTTCTTTCCTAATACTCAAAGGAGTATTGTAGCAGCTTCGTCAATTCGTGTTTATGTAAGAGATGGCTGGGTAAGAACGGCATTCCCATTCTAAAGTGATGGTAATATGAATATAGTAACGCTAAATAGTTTTATAGAAGAAGAATTGAATGGGCACACAAAGAATGTGATTTTAACAGCTATTCGTGATGGGAGAAAATCTCAAAAACACAAGGACGAACTTATTTTTAACAAGTATTCATTAGAAATTGTATTCGCTGAAAATCGTGTCACTATTTATGATGATGTTTTTAAGGAGGATGAACCTTTGGAACTTTACTTAGATGAATTTCTAAATACAATTTCAAAAGACGAATAAAATAATAAGCCCCACCTAGGCGTAGAATAGAAAGTAAACTAAGCGCAGCCATGAGGCTGCGCTTTTTTATTTCATATATCTTGATTACAATAGCTCCGTTTTGGAAAAGACAGAATACCGGCATGATCTATACAAAGAGCCAGAGCAGTGCATGCAACTGTTCGATAAGTGCTCCAGTTGTTCATCGGTACTCATCGGGTACCTGTTAGGAACGAGTTTCTATGCTGATGACGAAGAGTTGCGCTACTTTAATTTCTATGTGGATGAACAATGCAACGTACTGAAGCAAACCGAGGAGGAACTGATGTTCGCGTATGTCGGATCTGAATTTAGAAGAGATGTTTGGATAAGGATGGTTAGGTATTTTCGGTATTCCAATTGGTATTTTCTTTCTGCTGGAAGTACACAAGAAGATTTCCAGGTTCTTTATGAAAAGAAGAGTTTATTTAAATCCAGATTTGGCACCACCAGGTACGCAGATATTTGTGATTGGGTTCTCTACACGGATGCAGAACATGGTGTATTGGCCAGCTGGGAATTGTGAAAGAGTGTTGCCGAGCTAAAAATGGAATAAAAGCGCAGCCCTAAGGTTGCGCTTTTTCTTTTCCCTATCTCGGAAAGACATATATTTAAGAGTGGTGTATACTAGTTAAACTGAAAGACTATGAATTTGATCGAGTTTACTCAGTATTTAAAAAGTGAGGACCGAGCGATGGAGTTCATTAAACACCACTATCCAACTATAGATTATTATGATGCAGAAGTGTATTTGAAGGGTTCAATAAGCGCAGACTCGGAGGTTATTCTTTTTGATGGTCAGAAAATAAATGGGCTGATTGAAATGGAGTTTGAAGGTGAATTGTACTATAACCTTTTTACGTTGGATCTGCTGGTAGAGGTGTATGGAGACTTTTCGAATCCACCAGGTATTGATGACGAAATTGCAGCAAGAATTATCAAGTATCGAATAAAAAATGCTTAATAATCTTAACCCTGTCCAGATTTAGGGCAAAAATCAAGACTTATGAGGAGATAAACTGTGGGATTGTTCAGAAAGAAGAAAACAATTGTTAAAGAGGATTTCGAGTTGCTCAATCGCATGGTTGAGCAACTTCCCGAAAAGTATCAGTATCTGAAGGAACAGGTATCAGATTCTTTTATCCTTGGAAAAATAAACTATCCACATGATGGTGAAGGTTGCTATACGTTCACACTGAATGCAGATATGGAATCTATTTTCTCGAACAGGCTATTGCCAAATTTCTTCATAATCAAAGGAGTTCGGATCTGGAACATCAGAAAGGATCGATTTGAGGACGCGGAACTCCATGTACTGCAAGGAATGTTAGCCGGTTATCGTCTCCTTGCCAAGCTTGGTGACCTTGATTTAAGTAAGATAGATGCATCAGCTATTGAAGAGAAGCGTTTTGAATCCGAGTCAGGTTCTTTTTTGAAAGAACTTGGTGTAGGAGTTGATAGAGAGGTACTTTCCTTACTGGACGTGGAGTCAGGATTCAAGGTGGAACTGGAAGAGGGTGAGATGCACACCATTAAGGAACTTGGTGATGGGAATTACCTGGCTATAAGTAAAGAAGGTGTAGTCTTCGGTCTCATTCATGATCCACATGAAGTTGAAAAGCTGTTTGATAGTACTGCAGATTTTTTCGAGGCATTGGCCAACGGAACGTTTAATGCTCAAGAGTACTATACGACCAAAACCTCTTGACCAAGAGGTGTAAAAGTCTGGTTCAATTTTAATTATGAGGCTAATTGGATTCATACAGGAACATGATGATGTTGCCGAAGCACTACCATTTGAGCAATGCTTCGGCAACCTTTCTTTAGGTACTAATGAGTATTTGAAGCTGATTCAGTATTTAGAAAACGGATGCTCTATTCTGAGTTGGATGGGATACGTTGAACATATTACAACAGGAGAGCCTATTGTGCCTGATAGTTACTCTTCAGATGGCTATTTTGTCTGGCCTGATTACTTCACTTATTATGTGAGAGAACTTAAGGGTTTTGTGGTAGAACCAGACCTTCTGGAGCATGTCCTGCGAAAGCCGCTTACATCTGAACGTATTGCACTAGATGAAACACAGAGCGCGCAATTAGAGAGTGAATTGTCCAACATTCTGAATAGAGGCACGATGTAGCAAAAGTAATATGGAAGAATTGTATATAAAAAAATACTGGCAAGAGAATAATTTAACGTTCTACATACACTTTAATGGTGACAAAGCAATGAGGCAGATAGAGGTGTCTGAAGACAATATTGTTTTGTTGTTGCAGGAGGAACCGGTTAAAGGTAACTCAGTACTATATGACCAGTCACTTGGTGATTTAGAACTACAGCCGGAAGACTACATAACTGAAGCTGAGTTCAACGCCAACTGGAATGCCAGTTGTGCCAGGTGAGGAGGATGTAAGGAAATAATTCAAAAGCGCAGCCATATGGCTGCGCTTTCTTGTTGACTAAGATTAGGTAGAAATACGTATAGGTTGGTACAGTTGTTGAATGTAATTTTGTACAGCAATCTGAAAATCAAGGATATGAAGTACTTTCTCTTGATCACGTTGAGCTTGAGTGCTGTTATAGGTTTTGCCCAAAAAAAGATGGGGCCGGACTGGACTATATCCAGCAATGTTAAAGCGCGTCCTTTATTATCTAATCAGATGGACTTGATGCCAACGAGTTCCTTTAGGCACATTGGTGATATAGGAAATAAGCACGTCTACATGCTTGGCAATTATACCAGAAGGTGGCGCGATGATGCTATTGCCCACGACAAAAAGAGGTATGGGACCTTCGAAGTGGGTGGACAAACCTATATGTCGTGGTTAGGAACGGTTATCGTGTTCAATAGCGATCTAAGTACAGATACCGTTTTTCGAATTGAGGGATATATGGGAAAGGATAAGAAGGACATGGCATATATCCACATTGCCTCTGCTTCAGTTTACAACCAAAAGATCCACGTATACCTGATAGCCAAGAACTGGGATGGTACAGCATTGCGTTACAAGACATTTGCAGTTAATGGCGAGGGGAATAATAGTGGCTATGAAAAATTAGCGGTGTTGCGAAAAAGCCCTGTAAACAGGCCTGACAAAGTAGGTGATGCATTTACACATCCGGTAATTTGCACTATTTCCAGGGATGGACGTTACCTATGGGTAGCAGGTCGGAACAACATCTACCGGCACGACCGGCAAACAGGGGAATTTACCACGCAACACTTGAGCGGATATTGCTCCATTTCACAAGCAGCGAATACCACCGGTGAATTGGCAATGGTGCTCAAGAAGAATAAAAAGAAATGGGATTTTGAAGAGGAGTACGCTTTCGCTCGCATGAATGCCGAAGGTAAAATAGAATTTCAGTTGTGTGCGGGGTGCGGAACCTCGGTTAACAACGCCAGCGTAGGATATGCCGGTGAGCATATGTACTTTGCTTTTACAACATTGGACAACGATGCGCGTAAAGCACGCTTATACAGCAGAATCACTGGAATTCAGGTTTACCATGGGACAACTTTGGCCAATCTCCAGACCGCTCAGCATGGCTTTAGTGAAACTATAACTGCAGACCCGGAATTTGATAAATCGGAGAGTGCGAAAACGCATCTGGATAATTTCTTACTAACAGGTGCATATCCTCACAATGGGCGATTAATGCTAACACTGGAGAGACGTGAGACCATCTGTTGGTATGCAAGTTACAGCCCTTGTATTTCATTCGAAGATCGTTCGCGTGATGAGGATTATTTTACCACGAGGTATTTGCCAATGAACCTAGGCCATTTGGCGGTTGTGAGCACTTCAGATATGAAGAATTGGGATGTTCAGAAATATTTCCGGGAATCACCAAGGTGGATGGCGCATGATTGGGAGATCAAAACCATTGAACCCATGCTAATGAAAGATTCGTTGCGTTTCGTTTCTGCCGAGGGAATGAATGCCGTTCCCAATGGAACATCCTGGCCTGCACAGTTGAAGCGCCTGCCCAAGAAAGTAGTGAACAGGATCTCCATCCTTGACCCGCTACAAAAGGCTGATCCTATTCAAATAACACCCAATCAAACCTTTACGGAGTTTGGTGATCAAACCGTTTCAGCGGATGGAAAGACCATTCATTTCACATATCGCAAGTATGAATTCAATCCCAGAGAGGGAGAAAGAGCGGTGTACAGACGTGGTCCCATGGAGATTGGCACCTGCAAATTCACGTTGGCGAATTACGAAACCAATTGCGTGTCTTTCGCAAAACTACCCAGCAAGGCAGAACAGAAGGAGGAGCGTGAGAAGAAGTAACACATTTATCTGATTTCGTGAACACAGGCCTAAGGCTACGCTCCCAATAAGGTTTCTTTTCACTCAATTGCTGAAATAACTCCGAAAAACAGTGGGTGTGAAGCTTCTTGGAGTGTAATGGCCTTACCTATTTCAGCTACATCGGTAAAGTAGTCTGGTTCGATAAATTCAACACGTATCTAAACCCCATTTATTCCAATGATATGGCCACTCATACATTTGCCATCAATACAGAACAATAGCCTTCGACCCTTGTATAGCTGCTTTTCCTGAAACGGGCCATCAATAGTGCATGTTAGTACTTTCATTCAAGTTTTTAACTGATATAACAGGTCTAAAACTCCCAGTATCCTCTATTAAACATCAAGATGCTCTGAACTTGACCCCCACTTTCCTTGCTTGCGGAAAAACCTAAGTCGTGGTAAGTTACCGATGCCTCATCTTCGACCTCAATCTCATTTGACTTTAAGTCAAAAACTCTTCTCATATCGTCATAGGTCATAGCTAAGACGTTATGGTTGTCGATAATGACTTGCGCACCTGCATGAAACTCAACAGCATTGCAAATATCATTACTATCATATTCCACAATAAAGCAGCGATCAGTATACTGATCGCTACTGTTTTCGGCAAATTCGTTTCGCTTGAATTCTCTGTACTGGTTGCCCAAACAATCTCTCACCTCCTGCCTGGTCATTCCAAATCGAATGGGCCCGACTCCTGTAAATAATTCAAATGTGGAACTCGTACATAAACAGTTCTAATAAATGTGAAACTAACGGATTACTCTACACATAGCTCCAGTATTCGATCAATTCACTCTTCCTTCTCTGAGTATAATTCATGACCATTCCTGAGTATAACATATGCATCCTGATATAAAGAAAAAGCGCAGCCCTAAGGCTACGCTTTTGTTAATTTCCATGCTTGCCACAAATAACAGTTACCGAACACTAGTAATCCATCTAAGGTAGAACGCCTTCTGTTCTTCGTAAGTAACGATACCACCAATTTCATCAGGTTCCACAGGGTCAAAAATATCGACTGCCTCCATACTCTCTCTACCCCGCTCGTAAAATCTATACGCTTTGAGACCCGACCCCATATCCCGTTGCATACCTGATGGAAACACGTTGCGCAGACTACCTTTTACGAGAATCTTATACCCCCGTTTCTCCACATCTTCACGCATCTTCATTAACACTTCAAAATAATCCGAGCCTTGAAATTTATCGATACTGAATACAGCCTTGCTGTCTCGTTTGATGCATACAGAAACATCATACCCTGCACCACCCAGCTCCACTTCAACAACCGTCCGTTTGCCCTTATCGTACTCAATCTCTATTTCTCTAGTACTTGCCATAGTTAGGGTTCTTTACAGACGGTTCCGTAGTATTCGTTCATGAAACGCGTCACTACATTTTGACCAGTCAAATATCGTATCCAAAGAGTCAAGCATGAGTAATAGGTATGCCAAGCTCTGCTTTTAGCTTAAGCCAATAATCAAGATAAACACGACTCTGCAAACAGTATGGCCGTACAAATAAATATGGCCTCAAACAGGATAAACAGCAATATGCCACGCTTGGTTACTTTACTGCGCCTTTCAATTATTCTCCAATAAGTTCTGTTGATAAAGAACAATGGAAAGACTGCAGCGAATGCCGCAATGCACGAAACTATCATAGAATTATTGCACGACACCCCCAACAAATGGCAGATCAACCAGAAAATACCAACCAGTATCCTAGTCGTCATGAAAAAGGCAACGGTGATTGAAATTGAATCACCGCGCCTAAAGACTACGGACTGTGTGTAGAGGAAATCGGCTAACCACTCTCGCATCATTAAATTTAATCATTAAACATGTCTCTTATTGCGTTTCGCAACCTTTCATGCGCTTCCTGCTTCCTTGCTGCGTCTCTAGCTCCGCGTAAAGCACCGTCATATGGACTAAAGGAAGCCAAGTATCTCTCGTCTGCAGTTTGCGCCTTGAGTGCTGGTTTGAATCTTGCGAAATAACCCGCACTAACCCAAAATCCAGATTGAGTGAATGATGCGGTGTTAAAGGCAAGATCAGCGCCAAGCTCAACCCCCTTCCCTCCAAATCCGATTCCGTAATTGGGGTTCTTCTTGTAGTCATACCATATGAAACCATACCCTGCTACTCCAAGTCCCTGATTAACATAACCTAACCCTCTACTTGCAGAAAGTAATTTCCTTCCTTGACGAATGGCAGGAGGGTTAGTTCCGTGATAATGACCATATTCCGTACCATACCACTTCAGATTGTTCCCAAACTTATACTCCTTCAAACTATTCATCATGAACTTACCCGCTGATTGCAGTCCATACTCAGCTACGTATCCAGATAGCACCAATGTATTATGGGCTGCGGATAACTCGGTATTGATTGACTCAATGAAACTGCTGTAACCTTCGTTCTTAAAGTCCTCCGCTTTTATCTTCTTTGAGGTTTTAGATATATCAGTGAAACTTACGAACTTACCGGTAATTGCAGACCTGAATAAAGTAGTGGTTTTAACCTCGGTTGAGATCGTAATCTCCGGGGAGCTGTGCACACTATTCCCCTCACTTTCGTTATAGTACTCAACGGTTAAAGACGAACTGGTGTATATAAGCATCCTACCCATTGCTAATTGAGATTCTCGTGAGGTAACAGAAGTTGTTGTTCGCTTATACTTATCGTGTGCGCCCCCCTCTCCATTGATGTCTACCTGACTTGTAGGTCGGTTGGAAAAGTACGCATAAGGGCTTTGCCAAGCATAATCAGATTCACGAGGATCTGTCGAGAACATTCGCCCTGTTCGAGGATCAAACATTCTGGCACCCAAATCATAGTGATTCTTCGATCCCGGTTTCGCTTCAGCATCGTATTCCGCACCATTGAACCCATACCTAAACGTCTGGCTACCAATGTGCTCGCGGGCTGGCTGTGCCATACCAAACGGATAGTAATCCGTGGCATTCAGCACATCCGCAATGGATGTGCCAGATATGGATACAACATAAAGAAGATCAGTATGTTAGGAATGTGAAAAAATCATTGATCTGCGCAAAAAAAGTTGGTTTAGAACGATTTCAGGCGCTCGTGAACGGCATCAATTTCATCATCTACTAGCATTTGAGAATACTTCACGTACCGCCAAAATTCCTTACTGCCCGGAGCATGACCTGAAATGCCTCTCACGATCTCTTCCCGAACACCCAGTGCCAGGTATGTAGTGATACCGGTTCTTCGCATGGTGTGACTGGTTACCAGGTCACAGAAGCGGTACGAACGTTTGGTCTTCTTGTTGAGATAGAGCTCTTGTGGCACCCCGCGTTTCATTCGAAGTTTAGGTGTAGGTTCGGTCCAACCAGCCTTTTCACAGATCACCTTCACGTGCTTGTTGATAGTGTCTGTATGTCTGCCTGGAAGCAATTGTTTCCCACCTGGCCTTCGGTAACGCTCAATGATCTCGATGCAGTAATCCGGAAGCTTCACCCGTGTAAATGCCTGTGTCTTGGTGGAACGTTTTTGAAGATAGGTCTCTCCATTCATTTGTACCAGATCGCTTTGCTTCAGGGCCATCAGGTCGCTTACCCGAAGTGCAACAGTGCAACCAAAAACAAAAATGTCCTTCACCACCTTTTCACCTGGCTCCAGTTGTTGGTCAAATTCCTGATCGTAGATAAGGAATTTCAATCGGTCCGGGCTGAGGGCCACGATCTGCACTTCCTCATGCATCACGTGAAATTGCTGATGAAAATTTCCAATGGCGTACCCACGCTCATTATGAACGTAATTGAAGAATGAACGGATCATCTTCACCTGATGGCCCACGTAATTGTCGTACTGGTTCTTTCGGGTATAAAGGAAGTCTGTATACTTCCGGTAGAAGTTTTTCCAGTACCGATTCTCTCGTTGAAACTCTTGCTTGTTCTTTCCGGAAAGAACACGAAAGCGCAACTCCAATCCGGAACGTTCACAAAATTCGAGGAGGTTGGATCGGAGCAGCTGGTAATTCTCAATGGTCCTGCTCCGTAAAAGTCTACCATTGGATTTTAATCTTTTTCCTTTCTGGCAATCGTTGATGAATTCATCCAGTAAGGGAAAAAGAGGAATCTCTTTTCCTGCAGTTTTTCCGCTCATGATTTACGTTTTGATGAAGGCTAAAAGTAAGCTGTCAGACGCATCCCACATACGGAATTTAGGCGCACAGGGCATTGAACTCAGCGATGAGTCGCTCAGTACATCCCTTTCTACTGTACCGTAAATGGTTGTCATTGCCTATTTGAGCTGGGTCAGAATCTACACGGTATAGGGATAGATACTTTAAAAAGTATGCAGCTATACCTGAGATGTTGTTATAGCTCACCATTGGATCTTTACCACATTCGGCAAGAACGGTGGCAGCATTCCCATCTTCCGGGCCGATGGCCAGTATAGGTCGTTGGGTAGCCAAATACTCGAATATCTTTCCTGTAAGAATGCTCTGATTGTTCTCATCCATGGGTACAGGTAACAGCAACAGGTGAGCGTTTTGCATATGTTGGATAGCCTCATGATGTGGCACAAACTGCTCTTGCACGATCAGCTCTTCAATACCATGTGCTGTCCACGATGATACTACACTATCGTGAACGTTGCCGGTTACACGCAGTTGAAAATTCTTGTTCGAAATCTGCCTGGCTTCCTTCAGCATCGCCAATGTCTTCCACAGTCCAGTCACATTTTGATTTGCTTTGAAGTTACCGACATAGGCAAGTGTGAACTTTTCATACGTGGTAGGTGAGAGGTCTTGAAAATCGGTATCGTCAAATCCATTGGGAATGGTAACGATCTCTTTTGCTCTTTCCTTCAACTCCTGTGTGATACCTGGGGACGTGGTTACCACCATATCAGCGGAAGAGACTACCTCATCTTCCAGAGATTTGTCTTTTATGATGGAAGCGTTGCTTCTTATCAAATGCTGATTGTAATACACGGTGGTCCATGGGTCCCGGAAATCTGCCACCCATCTGATCCCGAATTCCTTCTGTAGTTGCAACCCTACTAAATGTGTACTGTGCGGTGGACCGGTAGTAACCACCAGATCTGGCTTTTCCTTTTTAATGATCTCTTTAGCCTGTTGGTAGGCGAACTGATTCCAACCTTTTCGTGCATCCGGAATGAAGAAATTTGACCGTATGTAAATGGCAAGTTTTTCAAATCCTTTGGGATCACTTTTTAGTGTGTCTGATACTTCTACTGTTTTCCCTTGTTTCCCACGCAGGAAGTTATAAACCGCAAAGGGTTCCCGGGTCTTTGTTTTAAAGACGGAAGTAGAAGCACCCACATCCTTATGCAGCGAATGATCAACATTGGGATAGCTGCCATTTTTAACTGTAATAACAATAGGTTCCCACTCATATTCCGAAAGGTATTTACAGAATTTCAACCACCGTTGTACTCCGGGACCAGAACCTGGTGGCCAATAATAAGTGATGATCAACGCCTTTTTCATAGTGCTTCCTGGCTAATCAGGTAAATGATGCGCGGTTGTACTCCGGTTTCGAGGAACAGAGCGTTGCTTGTCTTTTGGTCAACTGCTCTCTTCGTTAGTTTGGTGTAGAGTGTGTTACCGTTTGAACCAACACTTTGTTCCTCTCGTGGGATTTGTACCGGAGTTTGGCGCAGAACGCGCCAGCGCACTAAACCCTTAAACCACTTTTTACTTTCTGATACCAAAGTAGGCGGATGATTATGCCATCTGTTGGTGTGAAAAACGGAATTCTGGAATGGCTCCTAAGTGTATTTACCTATTCGATCTAATGAATAGGCCATTAAACCTATAATCAGGAGTGAAATAGTTGGAATTACCTAAATGAATAAGCCAAGTTCATGGGAGATTTGCCCCAAAAGGCTATCACAATGGAAATGAAGTTTGTACCACTCCTGGCCGATCCGATTTCAGGAGAGCCATTGAAGCTGATAAGCTTCAAACAAGAGAGAACCAATATTGTATATGGTTTGCTGGTTCATGAAGGGTCGAACAGGGTCTATCCTATTCAAGAAGGACTTCCCATTCTTCTTCCTCAAAGCATGGATGATGACTTTGTGTCAAAGTTCTCCGGAGAATTAGAATATCTAGGTGTATCAAGGGAAGAAAATTACTCACATAAAAGAGGTTATTGGAGCTTCTCATCCGAGTGGGAACATTTCTTTGATAAGGGCATGGATAAAACGTGGGGCTGGTCGGATACCGATAGGTACAACCAGTTTCTTATGGAAACTCAAACGGATGAAGTGGATTTGAAGGACCTGGTCGTTCTGGATGCAGGTTGTGGGAATGGACGGCTTACTGAAAGGATAGCTGAGCGTGCGAAGCTTGCAATTGGTATTGACTACTCAGACAGTGTGCGTTGGGCAGAGAAAAATAGAAAGTCATCCAACGTATGTTTTGTAAAGGGAGATTTACAAATGCTTCCTGTAGCCAGAGGGAACTTTGATATAACTGTTGCTAACGGAGTTATTCACCACACCAAATCTACTGAAACCACATTCACGAGTCTTGCCCGATCTGTGGGAACGCAGGGCAAGTTGTATGTGTGGTTATACTCCCGTAAAGGGGACGGCAAGTGGCGATTAAAAAGACGATTTTTTGATTGCGCTCGCGCAGTGGTGTGTCGCTTTCCCGGGGCCCTCCAAACGACAATCGTAAAACTGTTTTCAACGACCCTCAGCTGGTTCCATAAATACGATAGAATGTATTTGGAAGTGGCCATGTATGATTCACTTACTCCTAGATGGAGGCACTACCATACCCCGGAAGAAGTTGCTTTATGGTATCACGCTGCAGGATTTGGCCCATTGGTACTTACGCATTTTGACAATTCATATGGGTTCGGTGTTGTTGGAAGAAAACAAAAAGAAAGTATTACCCCTGGAGAGAATTACGGGCTAAAGGTAGCGTAAAGGTATTCGGTTGAACTACTTTAGCTTTAGTGATAGCCAAACGAGTTCAGGTCGTTGTAGTATATGGAATGCACCTTGTTGAGGGCACTACTACATAGAATGATCTCACGCTTATGACTTGCATTGTTATGAGGAATACGCATGTTCGGTAAGCCAGTTTCCTGGACCACTTTTCTGAAATCGCGGGCAAAAAACTCAAATCGACCAATGAAGTCTACGGACCGAAGGTCAATTAAGGAACTTTGAGAGCGAATATGTTGATCACATTTGTTAATGTTCAAATCTTGCATCCATTCAATAAAACACTCAATGTTTTGGAAGGCTAACCAAGTGTCATGGTCGAACCCGAAATAGTTGGATTCAACAACTTTGTTTTTCCATGCGCTAAGAAGTCGATCAACAGGGTGTCGTACAAAAGCAAACTTGAAGTAGTTCTCATAACACTTCGGGAAGTATCCGACTTCAGAACTGTATATGTATCCTGAGGATTCGGTTGTTGACTCCTTGAAGTAAGCATCTATGGTTCGGGTTGCTACTTTCGCCACTCGATACCACAGGGTTTTATATTGGTTAGAATAGCACAGGTAGTATGTATTCCTTGAGACAGGGGTTGCCAGGTACTTATTAATGTAAAAGTGACGAACCTTGGAATACAGTTTTTGCATATTTCAAGTTTGCCATACTTGTACATAATGCATTGCGTAATTGAAGGTATTTTACTTAACGAAATAAACCTATTGGTTGGAGTAGTTTGCAGTAGGGGAGAGTCGATGTTGTGTGCGAGTTTTAGCTCAAAGCAATGTCTATGATGAACAAGATTAAAACCCGGTTATTTAAGCATTTCTATAGGAATCAGACCATCGGGGAATTGATATCAGTTTTATTGACAGACATGGAGAATGAGCTTCCTCAACATCCTATTTTTGTTGAGACGGGGAGTGGAATCTCTACGGTAAGTTTGGCAAGGTTGGGAGGCAGATTCAATGCGAAGGTCCATTCGTGCGATTTCAATCCTCCTAAACTGGGCTATCTGCTAGAGAATGTTGGAAGCGTGGATAATGTGCAATTTCATGAGGGAGATAGCCTCTCCAGCTTGACAGAATTGTGTTCTCAGTTGGATCAGGTGGATTTCTTGTTTCTGGATTCCGCAGCTTCAGCCCTACACACGTTTCAAGAATTTAAGATTGCTGAGCCTTTGCTTAAACCAGGTAGTTGTGTGCTAATTGATAATGCTGCACATCCGAAGCAAAGACTTAGGCTCGGTCCATGTAGGAAGGGGAAAATCCTTGTGCCTTACCTCCTCGCTTCAGCGGATTGGGAGGTTAGTTTTTATCCTAGAACTGCAGATTCAATGGTTGCAGCATATCGCAGATCTGAGGGTTATTATGCGGATGGGGAGTATGAGCACCCAGATTACGTGGATGAATGGGAAAAACACTTCTTCCAGCAACTGACGGTCTTAGGCTCTTAGTGATGGCCCTTACATTTAAAGACCGTTTTTATAGACTCTTTCTTCTGGTGAAGATGAAGATGGTAGCTATGAAGGAATTAGATTCCGCACAGGTGAGAAGTGTCTTGATTTTTTGTGAAGGTGGAATAGGTGATCTGGTCATGTCTTCTGGCGTCATTGAATCATTGTCTTTACAATTCAACACGACTTTGACCAGCCATCGAAATCACATCCTCGAACTGTTGGAGGTCAATTTCAAAAACGCTGAGGTCGTTTCACCACATTCACTGTGTAATAGGAAGTTTGATCTGGTTATAACGGATTTCAACGCCTGTAGCAACACCGTTTACAATTTGATCCACAAAATTCGACCCCGATTTTGGATAGGGCAGCAATTGGATCAGGGTAAACCACTGGATTTTTTTCGCAACTGTTGGTTTACAAATATCTTCTCTGAAAGATTAGTTGTTGATAGATCTGCGCATTTTACCGAGGGATATAAAACAATGGCAAATCGATTGGGGGTGGACTCTGTTTTGGAACCGTTCTTCAGAAATGAAACAAAGGATATGCGTGACGATATTTCACGTTCCGATAAACGTACCATAGCCATTCAAATGGATTCGAGTTGGAACCGAGCGAAAAATTGGCCGCGGTATTTAGAGCTGCTTCGCTTGTTGGATCATTTGGATAACTACGAGTTGATATTTGTTGGGAGTATGCAGGAGCGAAAACCAATCGCAGGTATTGTTGCAGGATCGGGAATCAACAATTATCGTCTTGTGGCGGGTGAATTGTCGCTGCTAGACACAATTAGGCTAATTGGTTCGGTAGACGGATACATTGGGAACGATGGAGGATTGGGACACGTTGCCGGAGCATTGGGAATCCCAACCATTATCTTGTTTACCACAACGCCCTCTAATTTTGTTCGGCCGTTGGGAGAAAATGTTACGTGCCTGAATGATCCGGTGCCAGCTGATGTTCTCTCCGCGCTTGTACTGACTTTGAATACTCCTACTGAGAAACCTGGCATTGCAGCTTAGTTTCAACCGTATGTGATTCGAGAATTTCATCCAACTGCATCGCGAGTAACATCGATAAATGCTCACCCGATTGGCTGGTTAAGTGGCTTCCATCAAATGTTTGGAAATCTTCGCATGCAAAGTTTATCCAATTAGCGCCTGAATCTATTAGGGTTTGCTTTATATGTGCTTCGCTGAATCCTTCCAGCGAGTTTTCAATTTCTTGAATAGCACAATCGGCAGGTGTTCGAAATACAACCACCGTGATCCCTTGTTCGTATGCAATGCGTGTAGCGTGCCCCAACCAGGCCAGCATTTGTTTGTTAAATGTTCTCTTTCCACATTTCCGTCTGTAATCGGAAAGGGCCCTTTCTGTATTGATGTTGTTGGCGTGTATGTGCAAAGAGCCATCGGCACCATATTCCTTTATGTACGGAAGTTTCTTGTCCAGAACACCTTGAAGCAAGTCGTTGACTTCGTAGGGAGCCAAATGGTGTAGATACTTGGAAAAGTGTTGCGCTCGAAACTGATCTAATGCACTTACTTGAGTGTATTGATTGAAGGATTCATTTGCAATTGCCTCGGTAGTGAAACTAACCGGTGAGAGTCCTAGTACAAGGATGGAAGGTTTCACGCTCGTGTCCAATCTGGAAATGATAAACTTCAGGTATTCGTTGCTAAAGCTTGTGCCTGGGTATGCCAGATTAATTCCGTTGAAGTTGTACCGAGAAGCGGTATCGATAACGGATGGAAAAATGCCTTGAAGCACCCTGGAATCTCCCCCTATAACCAAGTTTCTCTTCTTTTTATCGTGCGTTTTTTTAACCCAAAAGGCTGTGCGCAATTCGCGATTTTCGGAATAGTCTAATACGGCAATTTTAACTCCAGCTGTCAGAATAATTGCGGTTAGCAAGGCACCGGTTATTTTGAGTTTACACTGCATGTTCAGAATTGGAAATAAATGAACTGTCCTCCCTCACCATGAAAGAGAATGATGGAAGCGATTGAACCTCCTACCGTGTACATATCCATAGCAGGGAGATGAGAACGCCTTACCACTTTGAGAAGGTGGGGTCGAAGAGCGATAAAAACTTCCATTCCAATACTGAGCATCAGGAAGAAAACGGAGGGACCGAAATGGGATATGAAAGACAGGTCAGTGGGAGAAGGATAAATAAGTTGAAATACGATCTCGTTGGCTTGCGCCATATCATCGCTTCTGAAGTAGACCCAGGCAATTAGTACCTGAAAAAGAACAACACATCGTTTGACCGGTATGGGTATTGCGTATCGGGTATTCCAGCGGGTTATCTTTTCTGCCAGTAGTAAAACTCCATGGATAGCGGCCCACACCAGGAAGGTATACTGTGCTCCGTACCATAGTCCGGATAGCAACATGGTGGCTAACAATGCCGTAGCCATTCGCCACGCTCCTTTCCTGGATCCTCCCAAAGGGATGTATACGTAATCCCGGAACCACGTGGAAAGGGAAATGTGCCATCTGGACCAAAAGCCTTTCAGGGATGTTGCTAGATATGGATGATTGAAATTCATTTTGAACCGCAAGCCCATATATTTTGCCAATCCTTTTGCTATCAAGCTGTATCCGGAAAAGTCGAAATAGATCTGAAATGCGAAGGCTACACATGTTACCCAGTAGAAAAGCGTACCATCAAAAGGGGATTGCTCGCTGAATCCCAGGTCAACCAGCCGGCTCAAATTATCTGCAAGCACGGTCTTTTGAAACAGTCCATAGCTGACTAGTTTTACCGCGTGCCATTTTTGCAATGGATCCGGAATGACGTTTCTATTAAGCTGATGAAGAAGATCTTTGGCGCGGACTATAGGCCCGGCAACCAGTTGTGGGAAACATGCCAGGTAGCTGAAGAAATGGAAGATATTCTTCGTTGGTTTCAATCTTCCACGGTAAATGTCAATGGTGTAGCTCAGTGATTGAAACGTATAGAAACTGATTCCTATGGGTAGAATTAGCGTGAATTCTGGTATGGTGTTGACAATATCAATCTGGAGATGTAGTAGACCCAGTAGGTCTTCAATGACGGTGGCAAAGAAGCGGGAATATTTAAATATGGAAAGTGCACCAAGATTGCCAATTAAGGAAAGTGAGAGTAGAAGCTTCTTTCGCGAAGGGATTTTTACCATGTAGTAACCGGTGAAGTAATCGACAAGTCCGCTTCCGATAAGAAGGAAAACGAAACGCCAGTCCCACCATCCGTAAAAGAAAAGACTCCAGAAAGTGATGTACACCCACTTGGATCGTTTACATTTTCTAACCAGCGGCCATCCTGAAAAGAACAAGATGCAGAACAGGAGGAATTCTATTGAATTGAAAACCATTTTCTCGTAGTTTGTAGAGCCAAATCCGGAATTGAAAAAGTATCGCTGAACGTATAGAAACGCTTACGGAACTCAACCTATAACCGATGAATTGTTTTAGGTGTTTCAGCCTATCGTGTTACGGTTGAATCCTTCCTGTAATATCCATCGCTGTTGGCATATTTCATTCTATGAAACGAAGACTCGTAAGATGGAAGATCTATTACGATCGTGCCCGGATGTACGTAGGTATGGTTCAATCCCTCATGATCGTTACCGTATTCATTGAGGCACTCGGATACGAACTCACATTGCTTCAATATTCGCTGGTTGGAATCGCTTTCCTGGTCCTTTCATTGGCAGTTGGCTTTTTGGACACCAAACTAGGGTTGCGGAAAGAAGAGTTAAATAACCACGCTCTTCAAAATCCAGTGAATATGGAGATGTTACAACGACTCAGAGATATCCAGGATCAACTGGATCAGATGAAGGAAGAGAAGGACTATAAAAATGCGAGCTAGCAACTAAGCAGCCCATCGTTGTGACGATCGTAAAGCCTTCCAACGCTCAATATTTTCTTCGGAAATCTCCAGGTACGTACAGATTTCTTTCAGAAGTTCTTCTGATGGATGATGAATGGTTTCGGGACGAATCTGTAACGCATACTCATTTAAACGCTGCAACAACTTCATGGCTTGCGCAAATTTCCTGGCAGAAGAGGGATCATCCATATAGCCCAACCAGCTGCTGTAGCGATAGTCAACTGCACTGTATGGTTGAACAGCAATAGCAAGCGTTTTCGATTTTTTCCAAAGCGATAGTGGTAGATGCCACTGCCCATCATCGAGATAGATCACTTCGATATCCTGTGGCGCTTCGGTTGCCAGGTGCGGCTCGTTTATGTTTAGCAACTCCACAAGAAGGTCATATGTTTCATCAACACCACTGGCTGAAAGTCCAGCTATGATCAGTTTTTGCGGTTTCATAACTCAAGTATAGTTGAGGACATCTACAAGCATATGAGGGTTTCCCCGCAATGTGGTTTTGCGACTAAGCATATGCACCTAAGGAGGGGAACTTACATGGAGGCTTGTTCTTGAAGAGGAATAGTTCGGGTGTCCTTCCCCAATTGAACAATGATGCTTTGAGGTGAAAGTTCTTTCACCATCACTTCTCCTAATTGGTCGCCTTGACTAACGATTCGTTTCTTGCCATTGATCAGCAACAGGCCCATTGTTCTTCCCTGACTCATGTTCTCCACCACTCCGTGAAATGCCAACTGAGGCCACGTAATATCAGTTTCAGGCTCCTTGTGTTTAACGCGTTTAACTGGATTGTTGTAAACAGGTGTTTTACGTTTTGCATGGGTACGCTTTACGGCCTTATCGAGAAAGGGGTCACGGGAGAATTCTATCAACTTGAAAGTGTCTTTTTCCGTATCGGAAGCTACCGTCTGCGGAAGAGGTAATATACCCTGATCGGCAATGCCATCCTCCGAAGAGGAGAGTACCTGATAGAATACTACACCCCATACAATTACAGCGCCTCCAATCAATATAAGATTGAGTCTTTTCAAAGAATGGTCAGCTTACGAATGATGGAGTATGCTCCCTTGTTGCCTGCCTGATCAAACGAGCGAACCCGCCAATACCATGTGCCAGATCCCAAAGAATCTGTTGAGGTGGAATCGGTGAGCAATCGCCCGACTTTCAGTACACTCCAGTTAGAAGAGTCGTTGCTTACCTGGAAGCTGTCTTGTAAACCACAACCCGCATTACCCCCACGTTGCCAACTGAACGTGGTCATGCTATCTCCACGGGTAACGTTGCTACCCGGACTCAACAATTGCGGAACACCTGGATTCTGAAAATCGTAATGAACAGTTCTAGAAGTGAAAAGGGTAGACGAGAATTGATTTTCTGCCTTTACCTGCCAGGTGTACATTCCTTCCTGTCCGCCAAATGCAGAAAAATCTACGGTAAGGGTGTCATAACTCGTGGTGGTTGAGTACTTCAGGTTTCCATTCTCAAGGATCCGGAAAGTGTAGCTCGTGGCATTGTATAGATTCTGCCAGGAGAAGGTCAAACTGCTGTCGTTCGTACAATTGTTGTCAACCGGCTGGTACAACTGAAGACTGATCGCAGTAAGGTCGTTTGTAGAATCTATGGTGAGTTGATTCGTGGTATATGGCGTGTAACTACTGTTGTTTTCAGCTCTAACCCGCCATTCGTATGTTCCCGGTTCCAGCGTGTGTTGGAATTGGTTGGAGCCCACCAGCGTATCAAGGTGCAATGCTTGCGGACTACTGAAATCCGGAGATGCAATTTGCAGCCTGTACGTTTTTGCAGGTTCCAATTCTTCCCACCAAAAAGTGTTGGTAAGGTTGATTACGTTACTGCCGTTTGCTGGAGCGATGAGTTTGATCGTGTCCTTGGTGAGGTCGCGCTCAAAAAGTTCGCAGCCTGTGCAGAATATAGCTATCAGTATCAACGCAGTATATCTCAGTTTTTTCATCCTTGTATCGTTTCAAATTCGAGTGTGAGGAACAAATCTTTTCTCTTCTTCTGGTAATTCTTTTTGGTAAAGAACCGGGCGGATTGTAATTGCCCAACGGAGGTAGATTGTTCCAGTTGGTGGGCAATAAAAGCCAGCTCATTGTATGATCCCGTGAGGGTAACCATGCAATGGTTGATTACATTTCCGCCCTGATGTATCTCATAGGACTCAGGCAGCTCGTACAACCGGGCACCCGATTTTTGCTTCAACAACGTGTCCAAAGAATTCAAGAGCACCAATGCCGCTTCTGATGAATAGGATGAGGAGCTGTACTTTTTAATCAGTGCTTCCTTGGCACGAATCTCTAGTAAAAGTGAAGCTCCAGATTCCGTTTGAGGTGCTTTCAGCGTTCGGTATTGCGAATACAATTGCCAACATGGTTGAATACTAAAATTGTATAAACCCCAGGCACCTAGAATTGCACCGGCCACCCAAAGAATCTTCTTTTGCTTTATGGATTCAAGACTAACCATGGAGTGTAATGATGAGTTGGAAGACAGCCGTCCTTTTTTTCATTTGATAGGTCACATCGATCTCTTCAAATAGCGAATGCTCTTTGAGTGTTCGTACCCAGTTGTTGAGGTCGAAACTCGAACTGGTGCTACCCGCGACCTTAACTACATTGTTTTCATATTGTATTTCCTGTGTGCTGCCTTCCCCTTTGAGTGCAATGGGTTTTAGGTGTAGTTCTTTTAAGGTGATGGATCGGGGAATGTCCTCTAGTACAGCTTGACCTAAACGTATGATCTCCGATTCTCCATTGATGCCTAATGCTTCGAGCTGAGCTACACGCACATCGAGATTTTCGTTTCTGACCTTCAACTCGTTGAGGTCTTTTTGCGATTGTCCATGGGTAAGTTCCAATCCAGCGATCTGGTTTTGTAAGAAACCATTGGTCATCTTGGTACCCATGACTAACAAGAGCAAAATGGATGCGCCAATCAGCAGGCGTTTGCTTGTCTGTGTTCTTTTGGCATGTTCTTCAGCGGTTGTTTTTAGCGCTTCAACATTGTGTTCAGACCATTCTGGCAAGCGTTCCATAACATGTTCCAAAGAACCATCTACTGGTTCCAGTTCACTTTTGAGGAACAAAACCTGCTGGATCACCGGTAGTTTTTGAAACCACTTGTTCAGGTACGCGTTCAGTACTTCTTGCTGAATGATGCTTACTGAGTTAGACGTAGTGCATGCATAAACCGAATTAGGGGAAAGTCCTACAAACGAGTTGCTCAGCAATTGTTCGATCGGTAATTCTGGGTCGATCTCCATCTCTTTGATCAGAAGCTTTTCCGAGCAAACGATTAGGGTCGTCTTTTGTCCCAGGTCAATACTGATTTTGGACGTAGCTACCTTTAGTTTACCGGTGTCTTTTTGATAGTTATACCTCAATGGAGGGTTTTCACTATAGGGATCTATGAGTATGATCCTTTCGTATATGGGAACATTCAATTTCATCAGTACTGTACATGAGGTCGGATAAATACATTGAGTTTTGATTTGGACTTGGATCGCGTACGCTTTCCAAACAGCCACTTGATCACTGGGATTCTAGCCAGGAACGGAAGACCGCTTCCTGATTGGTTGATGGATTTATCTTCCAATCCGCCCAGCAATACCATCTCTCCATTCTTCACGCGGATCACGCTGTTGAACTTTCGGGTCACCTTTCCGGGAGGCGCCTGGTCAGATATGCGTTCTGTCAGATCCGATTGCTCCACTTCGATTTCCAAAGTGATCTGCTCATCGCTGGATACAAATGGTGTGACCTTCACCTTCAAGGCGGCATTTACACTTTTGTAATTCTGGGAGACCAAGGGGGTAGGGTTGATCCCGTTGATGCCCGCAACCTGGTTCTGCAGTTCGAGATAGTACTCCGTTCTTCCAATACTGAGGTCAGCCTGGTGACCATTCAGCGTGCTGAGCTGGGGAGTGGAACGCGTCTTCAAAACGCCATCTTCTTCCAATGCCTGAATACCCAGGTAAAAGTCCTTTGTTACACCACCAAGGTTTAAAATCCCGAAGCCATTGAACGAAGAGATCAATCGGTTGATGGTAGCTGCGTTGATCGTCCCGCTGGCTCCGGGAAGTAATGTTGCGTTGTTAGATGGTGTTCCATTGGTTCCTGCTGATATGCCTGTAGAGATGCTTCGGGATTTGCTGTAATCCACAATAATGACCTCAATAGTGATCAATGGAACCACCACATCAATATGGTGAAGGAAGGTTTCCAATTCACTGATCTGTAATGCCGATCCGCTGATCACAAAGCCGTTCAGATCAACAAATTCATTGATCTCCAATCCTTCCTTTAGTTTACCAGGAATGGACTTGACCACTGATTCAATGGTTCGGTTCTCCATCTGGATGAGTTTCGATACACGTAGCCCTTCAAGGTTTCGCTTTCCGATCATGTAGACATGACCGTCCTTTTTGTAATCGTAATCAGTGCCGTTTAATAGGTAGCTCAAGAACCTGTCATAACTCATATTCTCCACGTGCAGGTTCATGGATCCTTTCGGTTCATCAAACAGGAAATAGTTCTTGAATAACCGGTCTGAGCATGTATGGATCAAGTCTTTGATGGGCACCTTTGTTGCTGTTATCGTGAGCAGGTCTCCTTTGACCTCTATGGTGAGTCCTTCTGTAATGCCAGGCTTCTTTTTTGTGATGGGAGCACCCTCAGGTGAGGTCTTTTCTGGAAGAGAAAGGATCAGGAAGTTTCCATCTTCCTTCATTTCAAGTCCATTGGCATAAGCCAGTTTAGAGACGGTTTCCACGATGGGTCTGTTCTGAATGAAAGCATTCACTATTCGGTTCTCCAATCCGGGCGAGAGCACAATGTTCTTGGCTGAGATCTTCGTGATCTCTTTCACCACCTTATATAAAGTGTCGTTCCTCAGATCAACAGACAGGAAGTCGGATTTACCATTGTAAGCGACCTTGATCTTTCGGGGTTCTTTGACCACCTCCGGTTTTGGCGGGGGTACGTATTTTTTCACGTAAAGAATGTCACCCGTAAACTCGATGGTCAGGTCGTATCGTTTGCAAAGGAAGACGAGTAGGTCTAACACCCTTACATCCTTGAAAGTGTTAACCACCGTAGCATCGATTTCCGAGCTGATGCTCAGGTTGAGGTCGTGTGCCTTTCCAATACCCCTCATGAACTCTTGCAATTCTGCATCGCTTACCGACAGGTTCACGGTTTCATTTAACCCCTTTCGGGTTTCCGATATCTTCTCAAGTTCGGTACGGATTACCTCCAATCTGTCCTGGGTAAAACCGAGCACAGGTACCAACATGAGGGTTATATATATGACCAGTATTTTCTTCATGCGCTTAGCAAAATGGGATACACTTCCTCGCAAGAGGTGACGCCTGCTTTCAGCAGCGTGAGTGCATTGTGGGCCAGTGAAGGATAGTGTTCATCTACTGCTTCCAGGGCATCTGCTCGTTCTTCACGAATGAATTTGCCAAGCTGGCCGGTGATAGGAATTACCTCATACAATGCGGCTCTTCCCTTGTATCCAACATGAAAGCAATGCTCACAACCAACAGGTTGAAACACAGTCTGAGGTCGTTCAGATGGCTCGATATTACTCGGCAACATCTTATCGGTGATTTCCGTTTGGCTCTTGCAGGCATCGCATAGTTTTCTCACAAGCCGTTGCGCTACTGTTAACCTGAGCGTTGAAGCAATCAGGTAAGCTGGTACACCCATGTCCTTCAGTCTTGATATGCTCTCCCACGCGGAGTTTGTATGAATTGTGGAGAGCACCAAATGTCCCGTGAGCGCTGCACGAATAGCCATATTCGCAGTCTCGGAATCTCGTATTTCCCCAAGCATGATCACATCAGGATCCTGTCGAAGAAAGGAGCGGAGTGCTTCTGCAAATCCCAATCCGATACTGCTTTGTACTTGTACCTGGTTGATGCCTTCAAGGGTATATTCAACGGGATCTTCAATGGTCATGATATTCGTATCCGTATCATTCAGAACCTTCATGGTTCCGTAGAGGGTAGTGGTCTTTCCACTACCGGTAGGGCCAGATATCAGAATGATACCATTAGGCTGCTGGATGCCTTCGTGATACAAATCGAATTCTCCTTCTGAGAAGCCCAATGTTTTCAAATTGATGGCAGCACCATCGTTGCCTAGCAATCGGAGTACAGCTTTTTCTCCAAAAAGTGTCGGTAGAATGGAAACCCTGATGTCAATCTTGTGTTCTCCATTCTGAAAGAGCAATCTCCCATCTTGTGGCAGTCTTTTCTCTCCAATGTCCAGCGCTGATTGGATCTTGATCCGGTTGATGAAAGTCGCATAATCACCCAAAGGAATCTCATACCGTTCGATCAGCTTCCCATCGATCCGGTAGCGAACCCTGGAGTTGAATTCGTAAGGTTCTACATGAATATCTGAAGCATTCATGCTTTGTGCTTCGGAAAGCACTTGCATAAGGAGATCGTCTGTGTAGTTGGTTACTTCTGCTTTCGTATGCACATCCTGACGGTAATACGCCAGAAGTAAATTCCGCAGATCCTCTTCCTCGATCTGCTGAAAACGAATGGTCTTAGACGTAATAAATTCGAGTTCTTCGCGGATAGGGATTGGATCATCTGCACACAGCACCAACAGCTCATTTCGTTCCAGCGCACATGGTACAACGGTATAATGCCATGCCTGCTCTGCGTTCAATAGTTGCAGTGCTCCGGTTTCGATATCTGGAAGCGCTGTTGTCATATAACATATGGGACTTGTGCCTCAATCAACGAGGAGATAACCTTGAACATGATCATTACTATAAGTACGCTTCCCAGATAGCTCACAAAGGGAATTCGGTCCTTATCCTGTTTGAGAATGAATCTGTGAAGGATTAGCGCTGTTACACTTGCCATGGTCATTACTATGGGAAGTTCTTGCCAGGCAAAGATGGGTGTGATGGCAAGGAGGAATAACAGATCGCCAAGCCCGAATCCCTGGTTAAATACCTTCGACCATCGGACCAGTTTGAGCTTCACATAAATCAATAGCGGAAGTAGGAATACCGACATGAATAGCAGAGACCACAGCCACTGTTGAATGGCCATTGATAGACCGTGCTGAACACAACTATTGAGGATGCCAATGGCAAAAACAGCCCCAACAATCCAGGCCCAGAAAGAACGCGTCTTCCAGTCCTGGTACATTGCTATGAGCAACAAGGGTATGGTAGCAAATAGTATCATTAGTCTTCTGTTGTTTCGGTGATTTTCTTGTCTTGATCAACTTCCCAGACATTGTAGATTCCATCGCCATCGAAGTCGGTTATGGAAGTCGCTCGGGCGGTGAATGCATTGTTCGAGGCGTTGACGATTTCGACTCTGTAGTTGGCACTTCCACCTTCGGTGGTGAGCGCTACCTGATCGAAACCTACCTCTTTTAAAGTAGCTCCGTACTTGGAGTGCATCATGAAGTGCGCCTGCTGAAGGGTGTAGATGTAACTGAGTTGTTGTTGGGCTTCCATCGATTTGGCTTTGGATACTGACTTCTGGAAGCTCGGCATGGCAATCATGGCGATTACGCCCATAATGATCAGTACAATCATCACTTCGTTTAGGGAAAGTCCTTTCAGGCGCTGAGGCTCGTGCTGCCCTTCGAGTCCACGCGCTTCGCGCGTCCTTAGGATGACACTCGCTCTCTTTCCTGCCGGCCGGCCGGCATGGCTTATTTTCTCTTTCATCTTTTTTCTTTTTTAAATCGTTCCCAATTGGATCATGGGTAAATACAATGCGATAACCACGAAGCCCACCACACACCCAACCATGAGCATCATTATGGGTTCCATCAGTCTTGTAGTAATGGTTAGTTGGTGGTCCACTTCGTCTTCATAAATCCGGGTGAGTGTTTCGAACATGGAAGTGAGTTTTCCTGATTCTTCTCCTACCCGCACATAGGAAACCAAACGCTGATCGAACACCGAGCGATCCTCCAGGGATTTGTGGAGTGCATGCCCGCGCGTTACTTCAATGGCAGCCTCACTAATTCTGTTGGAGAGTGGAATGAAATCTGTCATTTGAGAAGTAAGCTCCAGCGATTCTACCAATGGTTTTCCCGATCCGGAGAGCAGGCTTAAGGAATGCATGAACTTCCCTAACTCGAGTTTCTTTTTGAGTTTCCCGATCAATGGGAGCACGAGCATTACTTTCTGGATATACCCTTTGTAGCTTGGTATGGCCCATATGCTTCTAAGCAGTATGATCAGTCCCAGTAACCCCAGCATTGTAATGGTCATGTGTGTGTTCAGGAAGTTGGAAAGCTTCACCAGCATATTTGTTACGGAGGGGAGCTCCTGACCGAATTGTCGGTACATGCCTTCATACATGGGTACAACGAAAATGAGCATGCCAGCCACAACACCGGTTGTCATACAAAGGATGAGTGCGGGGTAGGCAGCAGCACCTGAGACTTTTCTCTTCAGTTCCATGCGTCCTTGGTAATACTTGGCCAATTGACCCAGCACTTTCGCTAACTTCCCTGTAGCTTCCCCCAGTTCAATACTCTTGGTCTCGTAGATGGTAATATCTGGAAGGGTGCTAAAGGCCTCCGCTAACGATTTGCCTCCAATCACTTGTTGGAGAAGTTGCTGGAATGTTTCCTTAAGTCGGGTATTCTTTTCTTCCTCAATTAACACCTCAAAGGCGTACTTCAAGGTCAAACCAGCAAGCATCATGGTAGACAAGCTGGTGTACATGGCTCCCTTGCGTTTCTCGGTGAGCACCTTGAATAGCTTCAGCGATCCGGTCTTTCCGACCAGAGAGGTATGACGTACGCTAACGTCCATTTGTGCAATGTTTAAGGTGATCGGCAATGTCTGTTCTGGGTAGGTAGGTAATCGTAACGTGCTCTGTTTCGAAAGCGAAGCTGTCCACCAGATTAGAATTACAAATGGTATGTAAGCGTAGCATGCTGGCCTTGTTGGACAACGTGTCTAATCGATCATTGTAAGACCTACCTAGCGTTCCGTTCCGAATGAGGTAGCTCACGTTTTTCTTCTCGGGTAGTTTGCAGTTCAGTTGTTCGTCTGAGGCGACTGTAACATCGTTTGAACGGTAGAGGTCGAGTTCCATTTGCACCTGATGTAGGCTTTCATCTGTAAGGTGGTCTTGCTGCGTGTTGAAGGTGTGAACAAGCGTATTCGTTTGCACCCAAAGCTGGCTGATGATGGCAGTGATTACACTGCAAACCAGTAGGCCAATCATTACCTCTGATATGGTAAATCCTTTAATCTTCATGTTGTACGATTCTTTTTAATGTGAATTTGTGATGGCCTTGAGTATCGCTGACTTTCACGGTGAGCGTGGCCAATGGAGCATCTTCGAAAGGTGTTCTTTCTTCCGAGACGATATATCCATCAGGCATTTCAGGTATCTGGTGCCCGTTGAGTAACGCATTGTATGTGATCAGATGGGTGTTTCGGTCCGCCTGATTGAACCCCATCTTAAATGCGTTCGTGGAAGTCAATAACACACAACAAATTGCACCATTCAGGATGGCTGATGCAATCATTGTTTCCATCAGGGATATGCCTTTTAATCGAGCCATTTCAATACAGTTTTTCTTTTTCCGTTTTCAGCAGAGATCCCAAAGGGTGAAGGGAGCTTGTTGTCTAATGTTCCTTCAACCATAGCTTGTGCGTAGGATCTGCCTTTCGTGTTTGCTTTTAATTTGTTTGTAACAACAGCACCAGATATGTGGCCTTGAATTTCTACGGTTCCATCTGTGAAGACTTCCCCGATTACTCGCGCGCCAGGAGATATGCGAATTACTCCCGCTGGTTTGCCTTGGTGCTGGTGCAGAAGGGCGAGCGTTCCCTGTACTTCAGAGGTCTCATCCAGTAGAATTTGATGTGCTGAATTTTCCTGCTCAATGTTGAGTAGAAGAGAGGAAGGAAACGTTAGCTGACTTCCTTTTTCTACGATGATTTCTTTCGAACAGTGGGCATGAATAGAACCGGTGAATGCTTCTCCAATAGTCAGCTTTTCGCAGACAATGGAGATGTTTTGAAGGTCGCAAGACTGATCAATGTATATCTCTGACCCAACCAGAACAAGATTACCGTGTAAAGAGATGTTTTTAAGGTAAGCGTGCGTATTGCACAGTAGGTAGATAGTGGAATCAGAGAAGGAACAGTTTAAACTGTCTTCCAATTCACTCAGATGTAATGTTTGGGCAACAGGAATTTGAAGCTGCGTATTCCTCACACGCTTCTTAAGTAGTGTCAAAGGAGAATCTGTGGTACTTGCTTCTACCTGAAGGTCCAGTTTACCCGTGTTCGTTCCGGTATGCAAACGATCCCACTTGCCATCCGGAATTCGAACCTTACCCTTTACAGAAGCAGCTCCGCCAAATTTCACTCCATCGTTATTGGCGGGAACAGTTAGTACCGGGAGCGGGTCAGTAACCAGGTGTCCGATGATCCCGGAATGGGTCACGGTATATCCACTTACAGATGAGGTGATAGAAACCAATTGGTACAGCCCCCAGTTTTGGGTAGTGGATTCAACCTTCGCACCATGGGTGAGTTCTAAATGAGATCCAAGCGTGGAGGGGTCCACATTATTTAAACCCAGGGTCCATGCGGATTCCATGTTTAAATGGGCGAGGTAGATTGCATTAACCCTTGCGCGTACCATCGCTGAGCGATGTCCGATGTGGGTAAGCGTGGCACAGAACATGCCCATCACTGCTACAAATCCAACAGCATACAACAACATCGTGCCTTTCACTCTGGAGCGCGTTGCATCCGATGATGGGGATGTGTCAGCACAAGGTTTACTCAGTTTCATTTTTCTCTTTGCCTTCTTCATTTGATTTCTTTCGTTTTCGCCTTTTTGGCTTGTTTTCCAATGGCTCTTTGATCTCCGTTTGTTGTTCCTGCCGTTTCCTGAACCAGCGTTTGGATGGAACTTTGGCTTGCTCCTTGGCCACCTTCTTTTCTGCCCGTTTGGTAGGTGGATTCATTTTTTTTGGAGGCTTTTTTTCTTTGACGAGTTTGCCTTTGTGATGAGATCGAATGCTTGTGATTTGCCCAGCCGCACTCCAGTGATACCACTTTCCTTTGGAGAGCCCTTTCTTGTAAGTTCCTTGCGTTTTCAGTTGCCGATTAGGGTGAAACTCATAGTATGGACCATCCAGCAGTTTACCCGAGTAACCTCCCTGCGTTGTGTGAATGATCTTATTGTCGTACCACGCGTAGCTTCTTTTGTTATGTGTTGATACTTCTTGCTTTTCGGCCAGGTATGAGAACTGATGACGTGTTCCGTCTTCACCATAATAGGTGCGTTGATGACGTTTCACATCCCAATGTGGATTGCCTTGAGCAACAGCGAGAAACGGTGTGGTACAGCACAGTAACCATATATGATAACTTAACTGCTTCATGTTATCAGTTGATGAGAAAGTGCGTACCTAACCAGTGCTGCAGAATTAGGCACACCGGTCTTTTTCAGAATACTTCTTCTATGTGCATCAATAGTTCTGTGACTAATGCCCAGCTCACCTGCAATTTCTTTGTTGGACAGGCCGTGGGAAATGAACTCTACCACTTCAAGTTCGCGCCTTGACAGGGCTGCTTCCGTGGCTTCAATAACCTCGCCTATTTTACCCGAATGATTACCGGTAACGTATTGGTGAACGATTTCACTGGAATAGTAAGTGCCACCTTTGGTAACTTGTTGCAAGGCCTGTTCGCAATTGCCATTGAGCAAGTTGTCTGTAACAATTCCCTGCACACCACAACGTAGAAGGTGGGGAGTTTGTCCGGTAAGTGCATTTGGTAGTATGCACAACAGGTTATGTCCCTTGCTTATCAGTAGTGCAATTTGATCAATGAACCGCAGTTGATCTTCCGTTAGAAATACTATAATGGTGCTTGGCTGCTCATTCATATTTCTGACATCATTCAGAGATGGAATGACTTCCAATTGAAAATCATGATCAATGTCATAGATGAGTCTTTTTAAGCCATATTGCGCTATGGAATTTGCCGCGATAATGTAATACTTCATGATCCGAATTTGTTTGAATCCAAAGTATTCAGGGCTCCGGTAAATACGTTAGGTGACCAACCCTAATCGAATAGGTATTTATACCCTAAGTTAGCGTTGAGTTAAATCACTCCTTTGGGACTTGATTACTACCATTATTTTTAGGATTGTTGCGATGTGCTATGTCGAACTATGAACAGTATAACAGCCGATCTCTGGCTGATAGAGCGGATATTGTCAGAGAAAATGGATTGCTGCTGGAGAGCAAAGAAGTAGGGGATAAATACCTGCAACTATACCAGCTAGATGATTTTTACGTGGTGGTGGTTGTGGAAGCTGGGTTCAAGCTGGTGCAAGCAGATGCATATTCCGAGGTTCCGGAAGATTGGCGTAAGAATTACTAACTCACCAAATTATTTCTGTAACAGAAGTGAACCAGTTCTACCTTCGAGTGGATACCAAGTTTGCTATATATACGCTCCTTGTGTGACTTAACAGTTGAACTGGAGATATGCAGTTTCTTAGCTATTTCTGCTTCTGATCGATCCTGAAATAACAGAGTGATGACCTCCAATTCCCTTTTCGAAAGTTTGGTATTGTTGAAGGTGCGCGATTCTACGGTCAGCATCTTTTCCAGTAGGTACTTTCCGAATTCCGGACACACGTACTGCTTACGTTGTTTAACGGCAACGATCGCTCGTGATAGTTCACTTGGATTGGCAAGGTTGCAAACAATACCCGCAAGTCCGGCACGGCAAAGTTCCTGGATTCCAACCAGCCAACTTGCCGACCCTATTAATATGGTAGGCACTTGAAATGCGTGGATGAAACCTTTCAATTCCTCTAAAGCCTCAGGGGAGTACCGGTGAAAACTGGCGATGACCAAGTCAGGTCTTTCGGCATTCACTCTTCTTCTAACGGCAAGCAGGTCTTCGAAATCTTCCACCATGCCTGCGGGGTAATGTTCACCGACTAAAAGAGCGAGTCCTTTTCGGTGTAGGTTGGCTGAATCAACTATAAAAACTTTCGACATCATTTGGGGGCTTTACGTTCTATCCGAAGAAACGCTACACGTTTAAATCTTGGGTTAACAAATCCTAATGATTGAGTCAGTAAATACTTCACCTACAGCACTATAATATAACCAATTATTGGTATTTGGTTACTATCCAGAATAACACTTAAGTATTAATACTGACTTGTAATATCCTTACTGTAAAGGAACATCCCAACGTTGTAATCTATTTACGTTCTACCTTCTTTATATTACGATTCAGCAATGAATCTTATTGCGAGGACAGTATACCCCGGTTCCTTTATTGTTTATCTTTTGCAGTACCAGATTTCTCTCATGGAAGATCCGCTTCGAGAACATCGGTTGAAATTTTGCAAGGTGTGCCAACTCCGCGCCTTTGATTTTAACAAAGGGGTTACCTGTTCGCTCACAGGTGAATTGGCAGCCTTTGAAGGAGCATGTCCGGATTACAAGCTGGATGAGCAGGAGCAAGAAGCCGTACTGAAAAAGGAAGAGGCTTATCGGGATTCTGAGATAGCCGAAGAATCGTTAGGACTAGGGAAAATTGGCGGTGTGAAAGCCGGGATCGTGGTGATGGTGTTAAGCTTCGTGCTCCTCATAGCCGGCATTGTTGCACTGAACAAGATATTCATATGGTGCATCATTGGATTTGGTTTTGGTATGATTGCATTGTTCAGAGGATTGAAGAGGAAGAAACAAGAAGGAGTTAAACAAGCTAAACATGATGACCTACTTGATGAAGACATGGTTAACCAGGGGTAGTTGGGTGCTAACACTGGTGATTGTGATTCAAGCCGGGATGCTGTCTGGATGCATGTCACTCGGCCCTGACATTCCTGAAGAGCATGGGCCTACAACGGCTTACGATTTTGAATTTGCTTCCGGTATTGTTCATGTGCCGAATCGCTTTTTCCCCATAAGCCTTGAAGCATTCATGCAATCTATTCTTGATTCAGATTTATCTCAGGAGCAAAAGAACGCCCGGATCGGACAACTTGTAACGCTGGAACAGTATGGGCCCAATTTGGCCTTGTTCGTTACCGAAGAGAACATATTCGACAACATGATGCTTGTGGGAGGTCCAGGTATGGAATTTAAGCCCAACAATGCGAGATTCTATTTGAACGGGATGGAAGATGCGGCTGAATCTGCATGGAACAGGGTAGGTGCTGATTTTGAGAAATTGGAGCGGAGGTACATCAATGAATCTGATATAGATATTCTGAAACTGAGCTATAAGTTCACCATGGGTGGGCGCGATAATTACATGTGTCAGTATGTCATCACACGAGGTTCAAAAACAATGGGCATTACAGTGACTAACGACCACGGTGAGGATTATGAATCCATTGTGCGAGCCATAGGTGTCCCACCTTCGGAGTAGTTTCCCAGATTAATTAGATGAAAGAATGCGATTGATGGCGGTACTCACTGCTTCAGCCCGATCTACTATGGCGAAGTGCCCACCATCTTTAATTAGATCGTATTCCTGACCAGCAGGAGCGGGGATTACTTTGTCGTGGTCGCCATGAATACGAAATACCCGTTCGGGTACAGTGTCGTTCTGCCAGGTAGTAAGCTCTGTGATTGCCCACTTCACAAATCCATGGTCTGTGTCTTCAAGTATAGCGTCCAGCATTTCCTTTTCGTCTGTACCAAACAAAAATGCCGCAAAACCAGATGGTAGGTCAAACATGAACTCTGGCATAACCTTAGGAATTCCTGTTCCCCCGAAAAGCCTGTAAATGCTGGGAAGTTCGGCTTTTGTGGCGGCTGAGGATATCAATATGGTTGCTACTGGATTTAACCGATGTGCAATTTCCGTGGCAATCAGACCGCCAAAGCTTAGTCCAGCAATTGCATAAGGTTCATCTTGATCAATGTCTGTAGCCAATCGCATCGCATATGCGGTGAGGGGTTCATCTGGCAATGGTTCGATCCAGTCGAGGTGAGTCAATTCAGCATGCACACTTAAACGATCGAAGACCCTTCGGTCTGCACCAAGTCCGCTTATGCAATAGAGCTTCATGTAGAGTCGATTACGATGATTAAAACTGAATTTCCATCATGGAGGAGTCTGACATTGTAACCTTCTCCGAACTCAGAAACTGTCCATCGTGATCTCGGTCAACGAAAACTGCATAGGCATCTTCGGATACGATGATCACTGAATCGCCAAAGCCATCTCCATTGGTGTCGTGCCAGGTTCTAACAATCTTTCCGGTTGGTCCATATTCCTTGATAACATAGTTGATGTATGGATTGGTAGGGTAATAAAGAGAACTCTGTTGGTCACCCCAATAGGTAAAGTACATGCTTCGTTCATATTTACCATCCATATTCTCATCGCATGCACTGTAAGAGGGTTTCCCATTCTCTTTCCAGCGATAGTAATCGCAATTACCTCTGGTTTCATAATACTCCTGATCTTCCAACTCTGTTAGAAAGCTCAACTCTTTTCGATCGAAATACCATGCTATGGCAAAGACGATATTGGTTACGCTCAGGCAAAGGATGATCCAATTTTTCATAGCAGTATCATATTTCACTTATAACTCGAATGATAATTGCGGCAGGGAACATGATAAGCCCAATGACCAGTATGCGCTTTCCATGTTTTCTGTCCTTTTCGGAGAAACGATGTAGAACCTGACCATCAGGGAGCGTCTTCTTGGAGGTGGTAATGTGTGCACCTATGGCCAGGCCTAGTAATCCCCCGAGAAAGGCACTGATGTAGCCGGCATAGATCCATACAGAGTGACCTTCCTCGGGTTTGGTCAGATCATCAATTCGTTGCTTGCGAAGACTCCGGAGCATTTCCTCATCAACGGGTTTTCCTCTTTCGTCAAGAATATGCTGCGCGAGTATATAGTCGAACTCATTCCATTCATCTGGCTTCAACAAGATATCGTAAAGCTCTTCATTGGTGAACTGAAACAGATAGTGTTCGCGATCAACATTTTTCACGAGATCCCTGGCATTGTCCTGGAGAATCCCTTCAGCCTTGTCAAATTCATTTTGATCAACCAATATTTGAAACTCAGTTTGCATGGTATTGCCAGAGAAAGTAATATCAACCGCAGGTGAATTCTCCACCAGTTTTACAGACAATCCATTATCGCTCAAGAGCTGACCGAATTCACGCGCTTGCTCAACGTTGGGGAATGTCCGGAATACTGCCAAACCTTGCTGGCGATCGTATTCATGCTCATCCAGGATCTCTTCTTTATCGCTCATGGTTAGGATAATGTACGGACTAATCTCTTTCTATGGTGCCTACGTACTTCAAGGTAGCATCGTACAGTGATTCTCCCATCATTTTGGATTTCAGCCATGCGAGGAAACTCATGATGAAGATGTCTGTTTCTGCTCTTGGTTTCCATGCTATCTCATGCGCCACCTTCTCTTTGAATTCCTGTGATTGAACCCGATCTGGAAATCTGTAGTACTGCTGCACCAGGTAGACAAAGGTCATGGCCTGGGTTTCTTTCAGGTAGCCAAGCATCTCTTTGTACTTTCTAAGAAAGCTCCTCATCCGTGAGTCTGCATAATCTACATCACCCAATTCAATGTAGAGCAATATTTCCATGAGGTTCTTTTTCATTACCCAATCTGCGCCTATCCTGTTCAAATACCAATTGTCAGTTCGTTGAAAATCAGCGTATCCTGTTTTGGCTGACTTTAGATCTCCTTGTTGAAAGAAGATCATGATCCGTGCAAGCCTGCAGTTCAACAGACCTACCTCCTCGTTTAGGTCAAGGAGCGCATTCAGCATTTCCATCGCTTCCTCAGGTTTGCCCATGTAGTTGAGGTTAAGCGCCAGTAACGTGTCGTGCTGAATGCGTTTCTGCTCAAAGAGGAAAGCATCGTACCTCTTCATTTGTTGATGCATTCTTTCCAGAAAGCGAATGGATGCTTCGAATTTCAACTGCCTGAAGTAAATGTTGGCGATGAGGAACAAGACGTCAATGTGATAGCTTAAAAATCCCTTGTTGTCCAATGGGCCGTTTGCCAATGCGTCCACCTTGTCTACGAAGAACAGATCGATAGAATGATAGTTGGAGCTCAACGCACCCGCGAGATCAGCAATCTGTGCAATCTGGTATAGGGATTTAAAGCTGTAGCCTATTTCGTCCGGAATCTGGTATTGCTCGTAAACCTCTGTAACCAGTGAGGCCAATGCCTCTCCCTCACTTTGGTTTTCATGGAATTGCCTTCGGATCACTGCATAAGCCATGTTCAGTCGTTCCTCAGCGAGCTGCGCATTCTGGTTCTTTTCAAATTCTTCCAGAAGTTCTTGCTGGTCTTCCACCTCTTCACGGTAAGAGAATTGAATCAGGGTGTGCAGGATCTCTCCGCGAAGACTGTAATGGGTCAGTTCGGTGGCCATTGCATCAGCCTTTTGTAGAATCTTAAATCCCATCTTGTACTTCCCATGCTGCATTAATTTCCTTCCCACAAGGATGAGTTTGATAATGGCCACCTGCTGGCCGGCATCATGTTCGAAGGAAGTATTGGCCAGAAAATCGAGCAACCGATCCTTTAGGCGCATGTTCAATGCATGGTCGGCACCGGTTAATTTCTTTCGGGGATTGTGCCCTTTGAGGTGGCTTTTGAACAGTGCAATGTTTCGTGCATCATGCCGCTTATTGCGTGCCTTTAGATAGGAAACGAATCCTTCCTGCTGCTTGGGGGTTAAGACATCTATAAGTTCTGATATCGTATCCATATATCATAATAAATATATGATATAAAATACTAATTAACAGTTATATAAGATTATTTATTATAATTATTTAACGTAATAAAAGATATCAAAATGGATTGCTAGAACATGCCATCCGAAAGAGATTTGGGTCATAAAACATTGAATTATGACAGACCCAGCAGCAAACATTGAAAACAGTAGTTCGGCTACTAAAGAATCAAGCCGTGCTACGCGACAAAAAGATGAAACAAAAGGACTGCGACCGACACCGGCTTTTATTGGAGCAGCATGGACCGCCCTGGGAATAGGATTGGTGTCGTATTGCATCGCCTTGTTTCATTCTGAACTAACACTCACAGAGAAGGGGTTCTATTTCACCCTGATCATCTTCGGCCTTTTTTCTGCCATCTCCGTTCAAAAATGTGTGCGAGACCGTGCAGAAGGCATTCCAGTAACAGACATCTATTATGGCCTGAGTTGGTTTACAACAATTGCCTCTATCACACTTCTGGTTATTGGACTCAGGCATGCGGATATGTACTTGAGCGAAAAAGGATTCTATGGAATGGCCTTTACCCTGTCGCTATTCTCATGCGTAGCGATCCAGAAGAATGTGCGGGATGTCAAGCTCCTTGATTCAGGATTCGAGCCAGAAACCTGGAAGAAGGAATAGGCAGGGGGAGATGAGAAGCTATATGACATGGCTGACGGACTGGTTCCATAGTATTGGAACCAGTTCGCTCTCCCGATTTCAAGATGTATATTGGTACATGGAATTCTCAGTCGAGCGTACACTTGCTGTGCTAGCCAATACACCCAGAACTTTACGGGCACAGCTTACAGATCTTGGTGAAACATGGACCCATTGCAACGAGGGTGGGGAATCATGGAGTGCCTTTGACATTGTTGGTCATCTGATACACGGGGAAAAAACGGATTGGATCCCCAGAGCCAGAATCATACTCGCGGACGCGGAAGAAAAGAACTTCGAACCTTATGATCGGTTTGCCCAATTTGAAGCCAGTAAGGGAAAGAGCCTGGATGAACTCCTTACCGAATTTGAAGCCTTAAGGGCTGCCAACCTCGAAGAGCTGAATTCCTGGGAATTGGCGAAAGAAGATTTTCAAAAGACAGGAGTGCACCCGGAATTTGGCGAAGTAACACTCAAACAATTGATATCTACCTGGATGGTACACGATGTGGGACACATTGCTCAGATCAATAGGGTACTGGCACATCAGTACAAAGATGAAATTGGTCCCTGGAAGCAGTACTTGCCAATTGTGAGGTAGCGTTCCATGTTGTTTAATTCCCTGGATTTCGCTGCGTTTCTGGTGCTGGTCTTTTCCGTGCACTGGATAGCTAAAGGTGTTCGCTTGCGGAATGCAATTCTTTTGGTTTCCAGCTACGTATTCTACGCCTGGTGGGATTGGAGATTTTTGTCGCTCATCCTGATTAGCACCCTCGTTGACTTTGCCGTAGGTCTGGGGTTTAAGAGGACCGAGGATGCTTCCAAAAGAAAGTGGCTGTTAGCGTTGAGTATCACTGTCAATCTGGGATTACTGGGGTTCTTCAAATACTTCAACTTCTTCATCGATAGCGCGATGAAACTTGCCGCACGAATGGAAGTTGATTTAGGTTGGGAAACCCTTAGCATAATCTTGCCGGTTGGAATTAGCTTCTACACATTCCAAACGTTGAGCTATTCGATTGATGTATATCGAAAGAAACTCGAGCCAAGCTCGGACATCATTGCCTTCGCAACTTTTGTGGGTTTTTTCCCGCAACTGGTAGCAGGCCCGATTGAAAAGGCAAAGGATTTGTTACCCCAATTCCTTCAGCCAAGAAGCTTCGATTATTCATTCGCAAAAGAAGGGATGCGCCAAATACTCTGGGGTTTGTTCAAGAAGATGATCATTGCGGAGATATGCGCCACGCACGCGGATTTGATCTTTGATAACAACACCGTATACAGCGGTAGTACACTTGCACTTGGAACCATATACTATACCCTTCAGATCTATTGCGACTTTTCCGGGTACTCAGACATTGCAATTGGCACCGGAAAGCTATTCGGGATAAGACTCAGTAAGAATTTCGATTTCCCATTCTTCTCCAGATCAGTAGCAGAGTTCTGGAGACGATGGCACATTACGCTGTACGATTGGTTCAAGGACTACGTGTACATCCCGTTGGGTGGGGGTAGGAAAGGATTGTTTCGCAAAGTAGTGAACGTGCTTGCGATCTTCTTCCTTAGCGGATTATGGCATGGGGCAAATACAACTTATGTGGTGTGGGGAGTGCTCCATGGACTTATGGTTGTGCCGACTGTGATCATGGTGGATAAATTCAAGAAGATTGAAATCAAGTCCGGGATTGTTCGATGGACCCTTTCGTTTCTAAGTACGGTAGGCACGTTTGCACTGGTAGCGTTTGCGTTTATCATTTTCCGCGCGAAGAATTTGGATCACGCCCAGACCATCATAACTGATATGTGTACGGCAGATGCCTTCCTTTGGCCTGAGGAGGAACATTGGGCTGGTTGGATCATTGTGGTTGTTTTCTTCATCGTTGAATGGTTCAGTAGAAAGCAAGCATACGGTTTTGCAGCATTCGGATCATCGTGGCCAAGAATTATCCGATGGTCGGTGTATACTGCTATTGCAGTGAGTTTGATTATCAGTTCCGGAGTTGAACAGGAGTTTATTTATTTCCAATTCTGATGCGGAAGTTCATTATTGAAATAGCAGTTTTTGTGGTGATCACTTCGGTGCTACTTGGGGCGGTATTATATGTGGTCAATAATCTGCTGGTAGTGGATGGTTTTTATGATATGAACGATGATTATGAAGTACTCATCCTTGGCGATTCACATGCTGAGTGTGGAATCGATGATTCCAATATGCCATACGTTAGAAACTATGCCCAGTCAGGGGAGACCTACTTCTATACATACCAGAAGCTGAAGGCGTGGTTACCCAATAATGATCACATCAAAACTGTTTTCGTTGAGTTCAATGTAGGGCAGATACTTACCTCAGTGAATCCAAGCACCTGGGATGATGAACACTTATCCGCAAAGGTTCCGAAGTATTGTACGGCTATGAACTTTGCAGATCATATGCTGCTGTTGGTGAATAACCCTCTGGGTTACACCAATGCACTTTCACTAACCATCAATCAGAACTGGGAGCTCTTGGAAGATTCGGCTGACCATTTCAATGCATTAAGTTGGGGAACATACACTCCTTTGCACCACGATGGAAGTAATGAGCTGGTAGTTGATGATAATTTTAGAATTGGATTGGAGGAGGTTCAGTCCGTTTCGGAGACCAACCTTTATTACCTGGATCAAATAGTTGCGTTGTGCCGCGAGAATGATGTGAGGTGTGTATTCATTCGTTGTCCGATTCATGTTAAATACTCAGGATTGAGGTATGAAGCTACCTTTCAATATGTCTTGCACGACCGATATGCGGATATCGAGTTCATCGATTTTGTAGGTGAGGTCATCCCTGAAACTGGATATGCAGATGCGCACCACCTCAATCAAAGGGGGGCAGAAGCATTTACCACGATCTTCCGGAAAGAAGTCTTGGATTACTAGGTACCCTTTAACTTCATCCGGTAGTTCAGTGTAATGAACCGAAGGCCCATGAAATTGAAACGATGTGTAGCAACAAGCCCATGATCAGGATGAGGTGCTACAGATAGATGTTCGTGCATGGCACGTACATACCTTACGTGATGTTTTCCTTTCTTGTCCTTGAGCGTGAAGTAGAATCCCGTTTGCCCAAAACGTTTGCCTCCTGAACTAAATTCGAGATGGCCTTTTTCATCTACTTTGTGATCCAACATTACAATGGCATTCCCATTGGGAAGGGGAAAGATCACCCGTAACAAAGGATGGTTAAACTCGGGATGTGAGCAGGCACCATAAATGCCGGAAAAGATCACTTGATTGTTCGCAGTGTACTTTCTGTACCAGATCGTCCAGATAACCTCGCCTGCCCTTCGAAGTTTGATGATATGGCTCGTAATTCCCTTCGAAGCCATCTTGTTGCTCATCGGCATGTTGAGCTGTTGTAGTCGTTTAGAGAACATTACTACCAGCAGCCAGCCAAATGGTTTGAACAGCCCGTTCCAACGTGCGGTCATCTGGAAGTCGTAGTTGGAAGTATGTTCATAGAAGTCCCTGATGTCAGAGTGGAGCTGATCATCAAGGTCCAATTCTTCCACAGATGTCAGTAGTCCTGATCCTGGAACGTCTTCTTCTCTGATCAGACCTGTGGCCTCCAGGGCATCAATATAGGTGTCTCCGATTTTGTCAGTTGCGCCAGATGGGGCATCTAACCAGGGATACTGAGCTGGATCAAACTTCCGACCCGTGAGCTTTACCCAAACCTGCGTCACGTTGTCGAAGAAGTTGGCCATGGCTACTCTATCTTGTTGTCAGGGTTCTGGATCAAACGCCCCTCATCTGTAGGTAGGTTCATCTCTCTTGCCACCTTCAAAGGGGTTGGATACAGAGAAGCGAAGTAGAGGATACCCGTTCCCACAAGTCCAAGGTGAACCCAATCTCCGGTATTGAGATAACAAATCAACGCCAGTAGGATAGGGGCCTCCAGAAGTGCCCATTTGATAATTGCGATGGTTCTGTATTCACCTAATTTGGTAATGAGTGCGAGTTCCGGATTGATCTGGCCAATCTTTCTCTTGGTGATCATGGTGCTGAGCAGAAAACCACCAATCATCACGGCAGGCACAATAAAGATCATGATCTCGGGAAAACCATCACCAAAACCTTCCTCAAGCTGATTGAAGTAAATAGCTATTCCTGCAAATATCAGCTGACCCAGCAGCAGACCAAGGAACATTTTTCGCAGAATGCTGAAATAAACGCGGGAGGTCATTTACACTTTTCTGCTACGATGGTCTTCGCTTTTGCGAATCCATACTCATCTGCTTTCTTCCAGTCTGCGCAGGCACCAGCGCCATCACCTGTGAACTGTTTGCACTTACCTCTATAGAAATACGCCTTCGCATATTTGGCGTCCAATTCAATCGCCTTGTTGAAGTCGGTGATCGCATCTGCATCTTTCTTCAACATATACTTACACAGGCCACGCTGGTAATACGCCCGTGTGTACTTCGGATCAATACTCAAGGATTTGTCAAGATCCTGGATCGCGGAGGCATCTTGTTTCAGCGCATACTTTCCTAAAGCCCTATTGTACCATACGTCAGCTTTGCTACCATCCAGTGAAATGGATTTGTCGTAACTCTTAAGGCACTCCGTGTACATTTTCAATTCATATTGGGTATATCCCAAGTAGAAGAAAACATTGGCATTGCTCGCTTCCAACTCCGAGGCTTTCTTGAAATCAGGCAGCGCTTCCGCATGTCTTTTGAGAAAGTGATTGCAGAGTCCTCGATGGTAGAATGCTTTCCATTTGGTGTAACCCAACTCAATGGCTTTACTGAAATCACCAACGGCACCCAGGTCGTTCTTCTTCATATAGTACGCGAGCCCGCGGTTATAATATGCGATGGCGTACCTGGAATCCATCTCTATGGCCTTATCGTATGCCTTGATGGCTTCATCGTATAGTTTGCGGTCGTATGCTGCCACACCATCGTTGAGATAGTCTTCAGCTTTGTATTGACCAATGGTCACTAACGGGAGGAAAATGGCCATTGAAATGAAGAATAGTACTCTCATGTTCAAGATTTTGGTGGTGTAAAGTAATAAGTAATTCCCTTGTCAGACAAGGGTTTTGGAGTATTCCTGTTTTTTGGCACGGTGTTTGAAATTTTCATAACCGATGTTAAGAACGATCCACATATATATACTGAGTGTGATGATGGTGGGACTCTTATTCTCAGAAAGGGCAAGTGGGCAGGTCAAGAGTCCGCACCAAAGTCACGTTCAACTTAACCCCGTGCGACCTATACATCAAAGCAAAGTGGTTAAGCAGGTGAAACCCGAAAGTGAAACGGTGGCACCTATCGAAGAAAAGGCTCCCGATGCCAAACCGGAGAGTGTTGCACTTCCTCTAAACAAAATGGTGGCTACAAGGCCCAAGAGGAGTGAGGCAAAGAAGGTGTACTGGCAGAAGGAACGAAGATTCTAATTGGCAGACAGGTTAGATGGCTCAGAGAGGTCTCCCCGGCAGGGGGAGGCCTTTCTATTTTAGATCAAATCCTAAATCCGTGCGGTAGTACATTTTATCGAACGATACCTTGCCCGCGTTTTGATAGGATTGTGCAATGGCTGCGTCCCATGAAGAAGCCAGAGAAGTGATGGCCAACACACGCCCCCCCGAAGTTTCTATGTGCCCATTCACGGCTTTGGTTCCAGCGTGGAAGATGGTGCTGTCTTCAACACCATTCAGGCCTTCGATTACCTTACCTTTTTCGTAGGATTCCGGATAGCCTCCTGATACCAACATAACTGTGGTTGCAGCATGGGGATTGATTTCCAGAGTCATGTCATCTAATGTGCCGCTGCAGGTCGCATCCAGAAGTTCCAACAGATCAGATGAAATTCTCGGAATTACCACTTCCGTTTCAGGATCACCCATACGTACATTGTATTCGATCACGTATGGGTTGTCGCCTACCTTCATCAGTCCGATGAATACGAATCCGGTGTAATCCATTTCATCCTTCTCGAAGCCAGCAATGGTAGGTGCCACGATCTGGTCGTGAACCTTCTGCATAAACGCTTCATTGGCAAAAGGAACAGGAGAGATGGCGCCCATGCCACCCGTATTGAGCCCGGTATCACCTTCACCAATACGCTTGTAATCCTTAGCTTCCGGTAACACCTTGTACTGCTTTCCGTTGGTGAGTACAAAGACCGATAGTTCAATGCCTGCGAGGAACTCCTCGATGACAACCTTGGCACTTGCTTCCCCAAACTTTCCGTGGGAGATCATATTTCTCAGCTCGCTCTTGGCCTCGTCAATGTCGTCTATAATCAGCACGCCCTTACCAGCGGCAAGGCCATCTGCTTTAAGTACGTAAGGTGGTTGAAGTGAATCAAGGAAATCACAACCTTCTTCCACTGTGTTTTTGTCGAAAGATTCGTAGCGGGCAGTTGGAATGCCATGCCGCTGCATGAAGTCCTTGGCGAACTCTTTGCTTCCTTCCAGTTGTGCACCTTTTTCTGCGGGACCAACGATCTTCACATCATTGAGCAAAGGATCGTTTCTGAAGAAATCGGTGATACCGTTTACCAGCGGGTCTTCAGGACCTACAACAACAAGGTCGATGTTCTTTTGCAGTACAGCAGATTTGATGCCGTCAAAGTCGTTGACCTGGATGGGGAGGTTGGTTCCGCAGGCCTGCGTACCACCATTACCCGGAGCGACGTAGAGCTCATTGAGTTTAGAACTTTGTGCAATCTTCCATGCCAGGGCATGTTCTCGCCCACCACTTCCCAATACAAGTACATTCATGACTTTGAATTTGAATTCAAAGTAAGGGCGTGCAGAAGAAGTTTGAAAACAAAGTTTTCAAGGGTAATTAACAGCACCTGTTATCGGGCGCCTGGCATCCACACCGTGAAATCGAAATTTGTGGTGCCAGATGTTCCGTTGGGCTTGCGGTATTTCACATCCCGAATGCGCAGTTTCTGATCTTGCTCCATGTGCCTGAAGGCTTGTAGCATGTCCTGCGTGAAGTTGGCTGACGTTGAGATGAAAGTTCTCCAAACCCGATTGATCTTCAGCTCAACTTTAAAGCTCTGGATCACAAATCTGTTCTGAAGAGACTCCTCTACCGCTCCTTTCAGATCGATTCTTGTAGCACGGAGCAATCGGCTTTTTTGCAGATAAGGTCCACCTTCACCCATTACCACCACATTCATTGGAGGGAAATCATTTACCTGGTAACGGTACGGTACCGCGATCGCTGAGTCCTTGTAGCTGAAAAGCAACGAAAGGGTGTGGGTATTGGTTGGCGTAATGATGTAGTTACCGTTGCCGTTGTTTGTCATACTTGCATTGGTTGGGGTGATCTGAAGATCGTTGGGTTGAAGTTCTGTTGGACCGTTAAGGCTAAAACGCATTGGCATTTTATAATAGATCTTTCCTGAGGGCCGGAAGTGGCGAATGAACTCTTGAAGTTTGTAATCATCTATTTGTGCAGTTGCAGTGTCCAATAGAACATGAAGTGCATTCAATGAATCGTTGGCTCTTTGCAATGAATCGTTGATGCTTCTTTTTTTATTTAACTCAGATTCCAACCGCTGCGATAAGAATACCGCTCTGGAAAAATAGTCTTTAGCCTCTGCGCTGCTTTGTTGTGCTTGATGTGCGAATGCTCCGGCCAGAACAAGTAGGATTGCCAATGCAGCAATAGCAGTATTACGAAGCGCTATAAGTTTCTTATGTGTGCTTAATTCAGAACCCACCAGATTGTCAATCGGTGTTCGCCTAATAGTAGCAGCGATCTGCGCGATCTTCATTTTGAACGATGGATTTTCCATATCGTAGTCATCCGCCTGTTTCACTTCACGCATGTCTACAAAAAGGGGTTCCTGCTCATAAAAGGCACCTAAGAATTTTGAGATGGCTGTTGTTTTGTCCCAATCGAAGGCCTGGGTGTCCTCATCCCACACAATGTCTCCATCGGTCAGAACGATGATCAGGTTTCGGTAGTCATGGTGTTGCATCCAATACTGGATCTCTCTTTGCACCCATTTAGACTTAACGGAGTCGGGTGACGCCATGAGCACGAAATACCGAGATTCTTCCAGTGCATCACGAATACTGGACCAGAGGTGTGGAGAGCTTGATAGATCAGTTTTGTCTATGTAAATACTTAATGCCTGAAATTTGAACAGGGGTTTGGCGAAGTGCTTCAACCCTTTCTGAATTGCAGGGCTAAGTTTCCCATCTGCTTTCCAACTGTAAGAAATAAATGCATCGTACATGGTCACATGTTTTGCGAGGACACTGAAGATGTGAATACAATGGCTTTAGGTATAAATACTTATAACTCAGCGTTATTTAGCTTCACTTTATGGAGATGAACATTCAAGACTACATTCAAGAACGGGTTGATCCACAAATTGGTTGGTACGATTCTAAGTCTGGTTATAACAAACGGTGTTATAGGGTGCTGACCATTTTGGAGATTGTATTGGCTGCATTTATTCCATTGCTGGTAACGCAGATTGAGAACGTTCCGGAAGGTGGAATGTTGGGCATTCCGTTCATCAACAGCTTGTTCCTTCAGTTCATTGTTGGCTTTTTCGGTGTGCTTGTTGTGATCTTCACAGGAGTGCTTGCCCTCGGTAAGTATCAAGAAAAATGGATCAAGTATCGGACCACTGCGGAAATGTTGAAGCACAACAAATTTCTATTTCTTACCGCTACTGGTCAGTACGATGGGTACGAGCCAGACAAGCTGTTTGTTCAGACCATTGAACGTTTGATCTCAGAGGAGAACAGTGATTGGAAAAGTGAATTGACCTCTTCGAAATCGAACGAAGAAGCGGGCTTCCAGTTTAACTAACTTGGGGTCAAGATCCGATCTCTTTATTTGACAAACCGCACGTAATCTTCCAGTACTTTATACATCTCCACCTTTTCATACTTTGTTGAGTATGCAATCGGCTTGGTATCACTGTAACTGGAAGCGAAACTTATGGTTACACTTTTACCTGATAAGTTCAGGTATGTTGATTTGAGCTTCCAGGTACTTTGAAATAAATGGCCTGGCTCTCTGGGGTACGTCTTATTGCGGAAGTCTTGTTTCACTTTTTTTGCCAGCGCCTTGTCTTTATTTACTTCTGGTTGCTTTCTAAGTTCATTGTAGAGGAGTACATCGTACATCTTTAGTTTATAGTCAAGATCCGACTGTTCTCTACTTGTAACCAAATGCACCGGATATGAATAGTTCTTCCCGAGCCATTTGTTAGCCCTATTAGACTCATCGGCATATCCAGAAACAGAATAATTACCGCCCTTATATGTTGAACTTCCTTTCCTTGCCCATGGATCTGCCCAATTCACGCCACCCACATATTTTGTTTCTCCCATCGTAAAGTACCCTTTGGCATAAAGCGTATCGGTTTTCAAAATTTGTGAATCACCAAGAGTGCCATCCTGAATTGCCCAACAGGCTTTCGATATTAGATCTTCGATCACATCTCTACAGTAAATGCTCTCCACGTACGAAAAGCGAAATACGCTGCTTCCACTCACGAAGAGCTCCAATGCCGTTTCTTCAACATTAATATTCGCGTGAACTTTCGGTGCAGCATCGTTGAAGCGAGAATCAAACTCACTTTTTTCAAGGTAGATCAGAGAGTCACTACACTGCCACTGCGCATCCAGATGTGTTTTGATATACTTCTTTTTGTCAGCAAGTTTATTTGCCCACTTAGTATCCTTCGAAGCCTTCTTTGATATCGGTTCGAACACGAAATGGATAGGATTTTCCTTTACACTCTTTCGTACCTCATCCGGAACTGTAACAACTTGTCTTTCCTGTGAAAAACCAGCTATACCAATTGCAATACAAAGTAGTGTGTGGCTTATTCTGTTGAAAATCATAGTATTAAATATACGGTATAACGGCAAATACCGTCAAATCATACAGGTACGCGCGGATTTTAGATACTTACCCTTCAGTTTCTGATCGGTTCTCGAATGGAATGTTGAGGTACCCGGCAACCTTGCTGGCAATTTCCCTGCACTTCTCGGTGTCTTCGGATGTGTAAACCTCAAGTTTGGCTCCTTTACGGTCCGTGATCAGATAGATCATGTCTTGCCTGAACTGAACATCCGTAGCTTTATTGGCAGATGGATTGGCACCACTCACTCCGGCACCTCCACCTGTGCTCACTCCCTTCTGTTTCATTGTGACCTTGGTCATCAGAACTTTAACAGGGTTGCCACGAATCTTTTCCCAGCCGTCTGAAGCGGGAATAAACCCAAGAATCTTATAGGTGCGTTTGAAGGAGTTCTTCTCCTTATCAAGGTGAATACTGCCGCCCTTGACAGGAATTGAAAAACTCATCTACAATAGATTTGATTAGTTGGTTTGAACGCGCTTGATACTGCATCCAATGGCCTTGGTCTTGTTGGTGGTAATAGGCTTCTTGCCAACGAGGTTATTCATCGCATCTGACAACCAGTGCTCCTTCACATCCTTGGCTTTTGCGTGGTTGTCATCGATAGCACCTTTGTATACCAATCGCATTTCGTTGTCGAACAGGAATACATGAGGTGTGGTCTTCGCGCCAAAAGCATTGGCCAATTCCGAATTAGAGTCGAGCACATAGTATCCCTTCAGTTTGTTCTTCTTGTAGTGACTAACCATATCATTGTAAGAGTCTCCATTGTCGCGCTTGGCGGCATTGGAGTTTACCATCACCATACCAATGTCATTGCCCTGCGCTTCTTTATAGATGCCATTGTACCGCCCCTGCCATCCTTCAACATCTTTCGATTTTCTTCCAACCACAAACGGACACGTATTGCAGGAGAAGATTACCAGCAATCCATTTTTCTGTGAGATCTCCCTAAGTGTGAGGCTATTGCCACTTACGTGCTTCATTTTCAGATCTTGCTTTGGCGCCTTCGCACCAATGGCGATGCTTTCTTTCTGGAAAGGCATGAAAGCCAATGAGAAACCTGCCGCAACCACGGCTAAAATCAAAAGTGTCTGTTTCATGATCGAGCTATAAAGGGATATTGCCGTGTTTCTTTCTTGGTAGGTTTGCCACCTTATTCTCCAGCATCTCGAATGCTGTAATCAGTTTCTTCCTGGTATCTTCTGGTTTGATGACTTCGTCTACATAACCTCTGGCCGCAGCATTGTAAGGATTAGCGAAAAGCTCTGCGTATTCAGCTTCCTTTTCCGCAAGCTTCGCAGCAGAATCATCAGCTTCTGCAATTTCTTTCTTGAAGATGATTTCAGCTGCACCCTTAGCGCCCATTACCGCAATCTCAGCAGTGGGCCACGCGTAGTTCATGTCTGCGCCAATGTGTTTGGAATTCATCACATCGTACGCACCACCATAGGCCTTACGTGTAATAACCGTAACTCTAGGTACCGTGGCTTCCGAGAAGGCGTATAGGAGTTTTGCACCATTTGTGATGATGGCATTCCATTCCTGATCGGTTCCTGGCAAGAATCCCGGAACATCTTCAAATACCAGCAGCGGAATGTTAAAGCAATCACAGAACCTAACAAAACGGGCTCCTTTCTGAGATGATTTGATGTCAAGTACGCCAGCAAGGAAAGCAGGTTGATTCGCTACGATTCCGATAGACCTTCCACCAAGTCTTGCAAAACCTACCACGATGTTTTCTGCGTAATCTCCATGCACCTCGTAAAACGAATCCGTATCCGCTACCTCTCCAATCACATCTCTGATGTCATAGGGCTGATTGGGATTGTCGGGAATAACGGAGGCCAGTTTTGGGCGTTCTTCATTGCCACCATCGTAAGCAACTCTTGGGGCATCCTCCTCACAATTTTGCGGGATATAGCTCATCAATTCCTTGATGCCATTGATGCATTCCATTTCGTTGGCGTAAGTGAAATGAGTAACACCAGATTTACTGGAGTGTGCACTTGCGCCTCCCAGGTCTTCCGCTGTTACATCCTCATGAGTAACAGTTTTTACAACGTTAGGACCTGTTACGAACATGTAGGATGTATTCTCAACCATCATGATGAAATCAGTCAAAGCGGGCGAGTAAACTGCCCCACCTGCACATGGTCCCATGATAGCTGAGATCTGAGGAATAACACCGCTGGCCAACGTGTTGCGATAGAAGATATCCGCATATCCACCCAGCGATACAACGCCTTCCTGGATGCGCGCTCCTCCTGAATCATTCAGGCCAATAACAGGTGCGCCATTCTCCATCGCAAGGTCCATGATCTTACAAATCTTCTCGGCATGTGCTTCCGCCAGAGAGCCTCCCAGAACGGTAAAATCCTGTGCGAAAACGTAGGTCAATCTTCCATTGATCTTGCCGTATCCGGTTACCACACCATCGCCCAGAATCTTCTGCTTATCCAAACCGAAATTGGATGACCGGTGTGTTACGAACATGCCAATTTCTTCGAACGTTCCTTCGTCTAACAGAAAGTGGATACGCTCTCTTGCCGTTAGTTTACCCTTGCCATGCTGGGCTTCAATTCTTTTCTCTCCTCCACCAATACTGGCTTCTTCAATCTTCTTATTTAATTCCTCAATGCGATCGCTCATGACGTCTTATTCAAAATGCAAACTAATATATACGTTTTAGTACAAAGGAAAGAGTAGGAAATCGTTGTCGCGATTGAATGCTCGGGCGTTTGGAATTTGCTTACCGCGTGACAAAGTGTAAACCTTGTTGCTGACATAGTTGAGCAATTCCGTGATGGATATCCATTGATCTTTATTGACATCAGCGTGTGTATCATCCCGATCTCTGACATCGTGAACCAATCCGTCCATGACACTAAAGGTGAACAAACCGTTCCTCCAGTTCTTCGACTCATATGCAAACTCATAACCACCTGCTGCGGAGATTACTGTAGTACCGGTGCCCGCAGAAACATTGGTAAACAAAGCTTGCATGTAAGAGAAAGCGTTGGTTAAACCAGCTTGCGGTTTAGGATTGATAGGGCCAGACCTTGCCGCGGAAAGCTTATCCTCAGATTTATGCCCCTCTGCTGGAACCGCTTCATCTTTATCTACCTCACCGCTATGACACGCATCCAGAAAGAGGAGTTTATTTCTTGCCTTGATCTTGCCCAGGGAGGCTTGTAGGTCATCATACTTAAGTCCGCCTTTGGAGGGATTGTAAAAATCTACCTCGTGCATGGCCAGATAGTAATCAAGCTTATCGTCTAATAGTCCGTGACCCGAGAATGTGATAATTACCTTGTCATCAACGGAGGTCTTCAGGTTTTCGATGGTTCCACAGATACTGATGTTCTTAGAATCACCGTTGGTGATAGGCGTGACCTTGATCTCCTTAAAGCCCTTCACTTTCGTTTTAAACAGGTTGCCCAGTTCGATGGCATCCTTATCAGCAAACGTCAGGTCCCATTGCTCATCTTTGTATTTACTTACACCAACATTTACAACCCAAAGTGTAGGTTTTGTGTACGATGGCTTGTCTGCAACAACGTAGATTTCTTCTTGTAGACTTTCAATTCCTCGCTCGTTGAATGCGGAAACACGAATTATGTTGCTGCCCTGACTTAGTTCGATCTTCGTGTTGAGCCTAATGCTGTTCTTTCCTGTAATCTTGAAAGCACTGTTCTTTTCTGGAACGCCATTTACCAGTACCTGCACTTTCGAAAGATTGTACAGGTCGTCCTGCGCCTGAATATTTAAGGTCAGGTACTCGTTCTTGGTAGAGGCCGGAATACCTCTGCGATTCACCTTTACCTCTGGCGCATGGAAATCTGGTTTGTCCATCGTAACAGGATCGAAACCTGCTGTACGCACCCTCTTTTCCCATGCCAACTTCAACATTTTCCTTTCAAAAACATTGCCCAACGCAAGTTGCTCCATGACAATGTCCGGGCGGTTCATCCTCAAGTCAAACTGCTGGAACGGGTATACGTTTCCTTTATAGTAAAATGCTACGCGTTCCAGTGCCGATTTTGTTGCCATGTAATAATGATCAGGGGTGGTAATGATGTAATCTGTTTCTCCAAACAGGATCATTGTTGCAACCTGTTTCATGGTTTGGGCATCCCAATACACTATTCTTGAATCAGCACCACCTGACAATATCCATTTACCATTCGGATGGTAAACCAATGTGTTCACTTCATCAACATGCCCGCGCAGTTCTTTCTCAAGTTTCTTCGTCTCAAGGTTCCATACCCGAATAACCCTGTCCATTCCGGCTGAAAGAACCTTCTTACTGTCTTTCGTAAACATTACCTGCCCTATAAACCGTTCGAGGTATCCGAATTTGTGATGGCCGTCAAACTTCATTACAGGCTCAAAAGTCGGTGCTGTTAAATCATAGATGTGTACTTCATCTCGGGCGAAGGCCATGTATTTTCCATCAGGAGAGAATGCCACCTGAAGCTTGTTTTTGTTGGCTACGTTGAAGCCTTTATCCGGGTAAACGTATTCCTTGAGTAACTTACACTTTAAAGCATCATGTAAACGCACCTTTAGGTTGCCCCGGTTCCAGTGGGCGGTTACATAATACCTTTCATCCGGACTCAGGAAATTACCCACCGCCCTTTCCTTTCCAAACGAACACACCGTGTCCCCATCCGGATAGTTTCTGGCGTACTTATCAGTATAGATTCGGCCAAAGTCGCCCGCCATGTGGCAGGTGGTTGAGAACCGCTCCCGGTTCTTTACCCAGAAGTGAAGCATTTTCGTTTCACCATCATGCATTCTGGTAATCCACTTGCTGCCACCGCGTTCCTGTACATACAAGAAACTGTCCTGAGGGTGAAAACCCATTGACCGAATGTCTACGATGTAGTCATCCATCATGGTAACCCCACCGAAGTCGTTTGACTCCCAGATCTTGATGAAACCTCGACCTGCAATGTACATCTTCTTGTTGTGTGGATTGAATCGGAGCCGGTAGATGGGTGAATGGAACGGCATGATGTCGTGAAGTACCTTTTTCGATTCAACATCAACCAATCTTAAGAACTGCTTACCATAGGTGAATGAAATTCCCAGTCTGTCACCACTACTGGAAAATGCATATGTCTCCACATGTGGCTTTACGTTCTTTTTCAATTTGACATTGTTGCCTACAATTTCAAAGGTGATGTACGCATCTGTTTTTTCCTCCATGGGATTCTGGAGAAGGACATAACCATGGTGGCAAATAGCGATCCTTCCATCGGGTAACGGTTGGGCGTAATCACCGCTGTAATACTTAACCTCATATTCCTTTGGATTTGGAATGGTGTAAGCTCCGTTCTGTTTGAACGTTTTAAGGCTGTATTGCATGTATACAAACTTGTCGTCACCAACTATAATGCTGTTTCCATCGGGTGCCAATGAAAATACCCGCGCCCCTTTAGGTGTATATATTGTATCGATGATGTTACCATCTGCTGCGTTGAGAACAAGGGTGTAATCACGCTGCATGGCTATAAGCTTATCACCTGTTTTATTGAAGGCCAGTTGTTTTAGGTAGCGAATCCTCTTCTTGATCCTGTAGATTTCTTTCCCGGCCAGGTCTCTGCATATCAGATTACTTGAGTTGTAATATGCAATGCGATTGGAAGTTTCGTGTACTGCAAATTCTGTGAATCCATCCCTTCGTTCTTTTTCAGACCACACGAGCTTACCACTTGGAACTTCGTGAATGGCAACTATTCTATCATTTACCCTACCCGAAGACGAAAGCAGTTGGGTGCCGTTCTTGAGGAATTGCACATGTGTTACCTGCTCGGTATGGATATCCAGGGTTTTGAATTCCCGTCCCGTTTTAAGTTCCCAGAATTTCAGTAGCCCATCTTTATCCCCCGAGGCCATATACTTGTTATCAGGAGAGATGTCCATACAAAGGACAAGTTCCTTGTGGCTTCGTTGAACGAGCAACTCCGGGCGCTCCTGTCCGAAAAGAACTGAAAACGTAAAAAAGCCAATGACGGTCAGAAGCACTCGCATTAGAAATCAATTTCAAAGGTGTCGCTGCTGAACATCCCTTTGGCAAATGAATAGTGTAACGCGACTCTAACGTATGGAGATGCTTTAGGTACGTATGTGAGGTCGTTGTACTTCCTGATGCGCAGCATGTTGCCGAACGCATACCCACCTTCCAGGTATAGCTTTCCTTTCTTTCCAAGTGAAATACTGCTCTGTGTTCCTCCCTTTAACTGGAAGTTGGACATGAAGAATCGCTGCTCGCCTTGCATGGTATCTTTTACCAGTGTAATTCCATTGCTGTATCCTCCAATACCGAAGATTCCACTTTGCTTGAAGCCCTTTGCTACTTTATAGGAGATCTTCGCCTGAACAGGGAGAACTACCGTAAGTTGCCACTTATCTGTAAGGTAACCACTGTAAGCAATTACAGGCGTGATGAAGGGTAGTGTATTGATATTACCTGCGGCAAATCCAACAAACATGAAATGGTTGAGGTCCAGTACACGCATCTTTCCGTGCAGCAAAAGGATATTACCCAGGCCAGATTTGATGTTGATGTCTTCCGTTGCGGAAACATTCAAACTGGTGACCGTAAGTTTGAGTTTGGGGTCTGAACGCAATCGTAACCACGTTACCCCGAAACTTGCATATCCTAGTTGGTGATTGCCAAAGAACGGTAGCTCATTGTCTACTTCACGGTAGCCTAGCTGCATTCTGCCAAACACTTGCTTTGCATCTATGCTTGGAATTTTCTTGATGTCTGCCAGGCTTCGCATCTTAAACACCTTCTTCCAATCCATCTTCACATTAATGTCGGTCTTCAGCGGAGCGAAGATGCCCACGGAGCCACCATAAGTGGTGTTACTGAATCCGTCATTGGAAGGGAAAAGGTAGTCGCCTTTCACGGACACTTTTGGTTTGAACAGTGTGAAGGCATCAAGGAACTGTCCCTGAACAAATAAAGGGGCTAGCGCTAATATGAGTAAGATCCTTTTCATCTGGTAATGGCGTAAGACATGCAGTCGAACACCTGTCCGTTTTTACGATAGTAGTTCTTTAATCTTCCTTCAAATTTAAAGCCAACTTTCTCAACGAGTTGCTGCGAATGGGTATTGTATTCAAAGATCATTGCTTGAAGTCTTGCAATTGGAAGTGTATCGAAGGCTTCGTCTACAATGGTTGAAAGGCACTTCGTCATGATTCCCCGTCTTCTGAAATCTTTCCCCAACCAATATCCAACCTCGTCTGTAGCATCGTTGAATGGATTCATGTGCTTTCCAAAAAGGCCTATCCCACCGGCTAGTTTTCCGTCCCAGCGAATCGCATAATTCATCAGCATACCATTCGATTGCCTTTCTTTCTCAACTGTTTCCACCCATTCACGTGCGTGTTCAATGGTATAGGGCCATGGGATCGCAAGGGTATTTTCCAGCACATCTTTATCACTGATCTGTTGAATAAGGTCATCAATATCGGTTTCCCGAATCTGGCTCAGGGAGACATGATCGTCTATCTGGATTTCTGATCTCAACCTTCTGCTTCGATTGCTGCAGCAAGGTCATCAGTCATCTCCAGATTGTGATACACAGTGTTCACATCTTCCTCTTCCTCCATCTTCTCAATGATCTTGAGCACACTTTTGGCGGCATCTACATCCAACGCGGTAGTGCTGTTTGGTATTCTTTGAAGCTCAGAACTTTGAGGTTCAACCCCTAGTTCTTCAAGTTTTGATGACATGTTGCCAAAGTCTTCAAAGGCCGAATAAACCAATACCACTTCATCTGCCCATTCGATTTCCTCCAGGCCGCCATCAATCAGCTCCATTTCAAATTCTTCAGCATCCCGCTCTCCCAGTTTCTCTTTTTCGATCGTAAACACACCTTTGCGATCAAAGATGAACTCGAGTGAACCATTGGTTCCAAGGTTTCCTCCATACTTGGTGAAAACCGCGCGCACGTTGGCTACGGTTCTGTTGATATTATCTGTAGTAGCTTCTACGAACATGGCAATACCATGTGGAGCATACCCTTCATAGGTAGTTTCCATAAGGTCCGCGCCTTCTCCTCCAGCACCCTTCTTGATGGCACGTTCAATGGTGTCCTTGGGCATATTGGCGCCTTTAGCGTTCTGTACCGCCAGGCGAAGCTTTGGATTTGAATCTATGTCTGGACCACCATCTCTTGCTGCAATGGTGATCTCCTTGATACACCGGGTAAAGATCTTTGCCCTCTTTTTATCCTGGGCACCCTTTCTATGTTTGATATTGGCCCACTTACTATGTCCTGCCATCTCCCGTAATTATTGGTGTGTATGAGTAAAATTAGAAATTTTGACCTATCGGTTAAGCCCAATATATTTACATTTAGATACACACCTAACTGAATTAAAATGAGAAGGAACTGGTATTTCATTCTAGCAATAGCAACCTCTGTTACACTTGCATCTTGTGGTGGCACTGATGAGGTGGACGAAAATGGCGAAGAACTCGACAGCCTGGCACAGGTTGATGAGATGATTGACAAGATCGAAGAAGCCATGGATGAACAGGGAGAATCTGGTGATGAGGATGGGGGGAATGAAATGCAGTCGGATGTTGAAGCTGCAGCGCAAGAGGCGAGTGGTGAGGTGGATGATTCCGGTCTTACGTTCTGCGATTGTGTGAAGAAGATGGATAAGCTGGAGAAGGATTTAGATGCAGAGGAAGACGGAGACAAGATTATGGCCATCATGGATGAGATGGAGAAACTTCTCGGTGGAGATTGCAGTGTATTAAAAGCAAAGGATCAGAAGAGCGTAGAAGATCAGGAAGCGCATAAAGCGCGTGTGAAGAGATGTCTGGGAAGCTAAGCTTCCTTGTCCAACACCTTTGGTACCCGAATAAAATCTGAGTCTTTCTGAGGAGCATTCTTCAATGCTTCTTCATGTGAAATGCGTTCAACAAGCTTGTCTTCACGAAGTACATTTCGCTCATCCGTCATGTAGATCAGTGGCTCAACGCCTTCAGTGTCCAGTTCATTGAGTTTGTCAACGAATTCCAGCATACGGTTAAGGTCTGAGAGGATCTTATCTTCTTCTTCCGCACTGAATTTCAGTTTGGCAAGCTCAGCAATTCGCTGAACGGTTTCTTTGTTAAGTTGACTCATTTCTCATTTGCCGCTCAATGATAGCAGCAATGGTTTTGCGCAAATCTAACAAATCCGGGTGGGATGAGGGCTGTACCGGGGGCTGTACTGAGATTATACTCTTACCGGGGCGGGCATTACCTTTTAAGAAACCCATATCTCCCATAATCTTATAGTTGTTAAGGAATGCAACTGGAATAATGGGTGTACCCGTATCCAAGGCGAGTTTGAACGCTCCGTTTTTCAATGGTCCGAGTTCGGGAGCGGTTCCGGGAATTGTGCCTTCAGGGAAGATCACTACAGAATAGCCGCGCTCCAATGCATCGCGGGAACGATCGTAGGCGTGTCGTCCACTTTTGATGCTCTCCCTATTCACTGCAATATTGAACTGCTTGAAAAAGATATTGAAGAGTGGGTAAGAGAGTAGTTCGGATTTCCCTACAAATACAAACTTCGTTGGTACTGTAACAAACAACAACAGAATGTCTAGGTAAGAACTGTGGTTGGGTGTGATGATATAAGTTTTTGAACTGCCAAAATGTTCCTGACCGGATACGCGATACCGAACGCCTGCCATGAATAGCAGGAACTTCGCATGTCTTCTGGTCATCTTTAAGCCGCGCTCAAAGCGGACAGGGTTGAGTAACAGGTACCTGTAAAAGAGATATAGGAACAGCAGACTGAAGAAGAGGATCAGAAAGAAGTACAACTTCCAAAGTGTGCTGAAAAAGGCTCCGATTGCGCGCATGATGAGGGCTGCCAAAAATAGCCAATTTTTGTACTTTAGGCGCATGGCGAGGGTGCTGACAGGTGTGCAGAGTACAGGAGTTCCGCATTTAGGAAACATCCTGGGCGCCATTCTTCCGGCCATTGAAATGTCAAAAGATTCGGATAACGATTCCTTCCTTTTTATAGCGGATATGCATTCGCTTACGCAGATCAAGGATGCAGAGGCCTTCAAGCATAATGTTTATGCCACGGCTGCGGGTTGGTTGGCGTGTGGATTGGATACGGATCAAACAGTGTTCTACAGACAAAGCGATGTTCCGGAATGTGCTGAGTTGGCGTGGTACCTTGGTTGCTTTTATCCGTACCAGCGACTTACACTAGCGCATTCATTTAAGGATAAGGCAGATCGACTAGAGGATGTGAATGGAGGATTGTTCACGTACCCTATTTTAATGGCTGCGGATATCCTGTTGTATGACGCAGATTTCGTTCCGGTTGGCAAAGACCAGTTACAACACCTTGAGATGACAAGAGATGTTGCAGGTAGGTTTAATCACGCTATGGGCGAGACATTTGTTCTACCGCAAGAGAAGGTACAGGAAAGCACGATGCTGGTGCCGGGCACCGATGGTGGGAAGATGAGTAGCTCCAAAGGGAACATTATTGATGTGTTCATGGATGAGAAGGCATTGAAAAAGTCCATCAACAAGAACATCGTTACGGATACAACACCACTTGAAGAACCTAAGGATGCCGAAGGCTCTACAGTGTATCAGCTGTATAAGATGGTAGCCTCAGAAGCACAAGCGGCTGATTTGAAACAAAAGCTGGAAGCGGGAGGTTATGGATGGGGGCATGCCAAGGGAGATCTTCATCAGGCCATTGTTGAGCGTTTCGCTGATGAGCGTGAACGTTTCGATCATTACATGAGCAATCTCGATGAACTGGAGACCGAACTGCAGAAAGGGGCGGATAAGGCCAGGGCAGTGGCCCGGCCGGTTCTCAACCGGGTACGAGAAAAACTCGGAATCAAAAAGATGTAGCAAAAAGAAAGGGGACCTCACGGTCCCCTTTTCTTGTAGTAGTAGTTTCGTGATTACTTCTTTACGAACTGATCCATTTTGTTGTCATAGTTCAGGTAGTAAACACCTTTAGCGAGGTTGGCTGTGCTAATTTCGCTACTAAAACCTTTCTTCACCAAGTTGCCATAGATGTCGTATACCTCGTATAGCGACTCTGATGAAAGTACAATTGCTGTCTTATCTTTTTGTGAGATGCTGCACTCAATGCTGCTTGTAACACTAGCAGTTTGAGAAGCCGCTCTTGATACTTTACGCTTGCCATCAAAATCAGGCTGAATAACTCTCACCTTGTTTGATCCACTGTGAAGCGTAACGTTAAATGCGTATTCGTGCTCATCTGGTGTGCCAACACCGTCTACTTCACCAACTTTCACCCACTTGTTCCAACGGAACTGCTGAACGATGTATGGAAGCTTTGCAGTTTCGCCTTTGGTCTTCCAGGTATACTTACCATCTTTTGAAAGATCCTGAGCAACCAATTCAAACGTACTTCTTGGCTTAAGAACTTCAGGGTTAAGCACTTTAGGCACGCTTCCATCTTTATGCTCGATGGTAACTACAACTTCATCACCCTTCTTCATCATGAAGTGTGAAAAATCAATCTCATATGCACTTGAGTTGATTTCGCTTGGTAATACATCTCCGTTGATGCGAACTTGCGTTGTAGCAAATCCAACTCCAGAAGTAGCATAAGGGTTTTGAACGTAAAGGCTCTTACCCTGAAAATGACCTTCCAGAACGATTTTCTGCTGGGCTTGCATGGCACCAACAGCAAGGAGAAATAGTAGTATGGTGGTAAACTTTCTCACTTTATAAAGTTTTCTGAGGGCAAACTTACCCCCTAAATGAACATGACGCAAGGTTTTTACCCGTAAAATCCTTGTTATTTGTCGACAAATACCTACGTATTCAGAACCTGCAAAAATCAGTAACCAAATTTCGTTTTGTACTTCTCGTACAATTCTTTCTGATGATTTGTCAAATTCACTTTTCTACCATCAATAAATGCGTGTGTTACATCATTTGTTAGCATATCCAGAGCATCCCCTTTTGAGATAAAAAATGTAGCACTTTTGCCAACTTCGAGGGTACCATATGCATGATCTATGCCAAGAATCTTGGCATTGTTGCCTGTGATGAGTTGAACGGCCTCTTCCTTACTTAAACCATAAGTGCTTGCAGTACCAGCAAGGAACGGTAGATTTCTGGTGTTCATAGCCTCCATATCGCCTGCATTTTGGAGACCTACCAAGACACCCTGCTTCATCAGTTTTCCTGCTAGAGCATAGGGTTTGTCAACATGATCTTCAGGTCGCAATGGTAGGCTGTGTACCCTTCTCAACAAAACACTGATCTTGTTTTCCTTCAAAAGTTCAGTTACCTGATCTGCATCGTAGCCTCCCACAATACACGCTTTTGTAATACCGTGATCACGGACAAAATGAATGGCCGCAAGAATATCAGTAGCAAAGTTTGCATGGATGTATAGCGTTTTGGTAGTATCATACAATCCACGCATGGCCTCAAAGCGCTGATCCAATTTGGCGTGTACATCGGTGCTTGCATAACTTCTGGCCCGCTTGAAGAAGTCATATACCTTGTTCAACTGGTCTTTGTATTTCTTGTTGGGCACATCGGATTTGGGCTCACCCCAGCCACCTTTTCTTAAGAACTTCTGAGGCCAATTCAAGTGGATTCCTTCGTCCAGAGATATCAAAGCATCTTCCCAATTCCATGCATCCAATTGAACTACGGATGACGAACCTGAAATAGTTCCACCACGAGGGGTGGCCTGAACGATCAGAACTCCATTTGACCGAACGGTAGCCGTAATCTTACTTTCTGTATTGTATGCAATAATGGATCTAACGTGGGGATTCATGTATCCAACTTCCGCAAAATCATGTGTGGCCCTTACTGCCCCTATCTCCGTTAGTCCCAATGTTGAGTTGGGTGCAATGAACCCTGGATACAGATGCGCCCCATCTGCATGTATGATTTGTTGATAGGCACTTCGGTCGATTTTGATCAGTCGGGCGTCCGCCACCAGGATCAGTTTCCCATCCTTGAATCCGATTGCTGAGTTTTTGATCACCTTGCCATCCCCCAAATGTGCGGTAGCATTCAGGATAAGAATTGCATCTTTCTGAGGTGCACCGGGAGTTGGGAATTGTGCCCACGCACAACTCCAGATCAACATAGCTATCAATATGTTAATACTCCTCGTCAATGGTATCGCAGTGATAATGTTTGGGTTCTTTGTATTGTACTGGTTGCGTAGCCGCACCATTCTTCTTGGCTTCGATCATCTTCTGGATGATACGAGATCGCTCCAACTCCATGGTTTTGATCAAACGTTCATTGTGGTCTCGTGAGTAATAACACTTCCCATCAATAAGCGTTTGTTCTACCTTACTATAAATGGAAAGCGGATGATTGTCCCAGATCACGATATCAGCATCCTTTCCTTCTTTCAGACTTCCAATGCGATCATCCAGGTGAAGGATCTTTGCTGGATTGATGGTGACCATATTGAGTGCCGCCTCTTCACTGGCTCCTCCATATTTAACTGCCTTGGCTGCTTCCTGGTTCAATCTTCTACCCATTTCAGCATCATCTGAATTGATGGCTGTAGGTATTCCCATCTTATCCAACATGGCAGCGTTGTGTGGGATTGCATCGTTCACCTCAAATTTGTACGCCCACCAGTCTGAGAAGCTCGACCCTGCCGCGCCATGCTTCTTCATCTTGTCTGCAATCTTGTATCCCTCCAGAATATGCGTGAACGTGTTGATGGTAAAACCAAGACTATCTCCAACGCGCATCAACATAGTAATCTCCGATTGGATATAGGAGTGACACGTGATGAACCGCTGTTTAGCAAGTATTTCGAACAGTGCCTCAAGCTCCAGATCCTTCCTCGGAGGTGCTACCTCTTCCTGCCTCTTGGGCTTGAGCATGTTGTAGCTGTTCCACTCCTTCTCGTAAATCCGTGCGCGATTAAAAGCATCATAGAAGACCTGTTCCACTCCCATCCGCGTTTGCGGGAAACGGACCGTGTTCTGTGGTCCCCAGTTCGATTGCTTCACATTCTCGCCCAGGGCAAACTTGATGAAGCCAGGAGCGTTTTCGATTTTCATTTTCTCAGGTGCCTCGCCCCAACGGAGTTTCACCAATGCAGATTGTCCACCAATTGGATTTGCCGAACCGTGTAGCAATTGCGATGTGGTTACGCCCCCAGCCAATTGCCTGTAAATATCAATGTCGTCTGAGTCAACTACATCCCCGATCCGCACCTCCGCTGTAACGGCTTGGGTACCCTCATTCACACCATTGGAAATAGCAATATGGGAGTGCTCATCAATAATTCCCGGTGTGATGTGTTTGCCTTTTGCATCAACCACGGTTACGCCTTCGACCGCACCTAAACCCTGACCAATTTTGTAAATCTTACCATTCCGTATCCAGATGTCACCCTTGATCTTTCCTTGTTCCTCACATGTCCAGAGCGTGGCATTGCGGTAAATGATGTTTAACTGATTAGGCATTGAATCAAATCCATAAGCCATGGATGGGAACCACACCCGACCCACAGTGTCCTTCTTTGTAGGTTCGTCTTTCTTTTTACCAGCGGGAACTTTTTGCCGATTCTTGATGGCAGACCAGCTGGTCCACTTCCCACCCGGCAACTCACCTTTGCCTTCAAGAATGCCACTGTTGAAATGGACAGATCCTGAAAGCCTTACGTAGCCTTTATAGTTCTTGTCATTTGGATCAAATGCCAGGGAAATCAACCTTCCATCTTGCTTAAGGATGGCTTTGATTTTCGTGGTATCTCTGCTGTTCTTTAATCGCAAAGTAGCATTGAGCTTAGGCTTGCTTTTGACCGTTAGCTCGTAGATATGATCTTCAATGTTGAGGTCGTACTTGCCGGCAAGGTCAATCTCTTCAGGAATTTGAACTGCATAGCGCTTGCCGTTGATCCACGATTGCTCTACTTTGAATTTCTTACCCATGAGGGTATCTCGTGTAATGATAAAGTTGGCGATCTTACCAGGTACAAGTGACCCCAGTTTTTCACTCTGATTGATCAATTGAGCGGGGGTGGTAGTTAAAGCTGCCAGTACGTCTCGCGATCTAATATCCCTGCTGGAGGAAAGATGTTTATGGAACCCAGCGGCCTTCTTATGTCCACTAAACGTGATAGAGAAGGGCACACCAGCCGTTTGAAGGTAATGTAGGTTACTTGGTGCGAGTTCCCAATGCTTAAGGTCCTTCATCTGCACAAGTTTTGCCTCATACGGGTCTTCTACATTGTACGGTTTAGGATAAGTAATAGGGATTACGAACCCTGCACCTGAATTCTTAATGTCATCAATGCGTTTGTATTCCTCCCCTGAACCAATGAGTACATACTGAATCCCGAATTCATCTCCCAGTCGGTCAGCCCGAAGTGCAGATAGATAGCTCCTACCCGGATCGAATATCTGTGGTAGTTCCGCGTGAGTGTTTACGGCATTTAGAGAGACGTTTCGCTCCAAGTTCTTCGGGTACTTATTGTACCATTCAGCATCGAGATAAGTTTGCCTGATAAGTGCGATCGCACCCATCAAAGAGGACGGGTAGTTCTGACGTGTTGTACCTTTCTTGAATGCCAGGTTGTTAGCCACCTCCGGTACAATCACCATCGAGTTGCTTCTCTCTTCTCCAAGATGAACAAGGCATGAAGTACCGCGCATTATGCCGTCATGCCGATGTGTTACCACTGCTGAAAATCCTGCTGCAATTAGTTCCTTGGCCTCCTTTGGATTGACTTTGAAATAGTCTGCATTACTGGTTTCCGGATGGATGGCCTCATTCCAGGATCCTGCCCCTGGCTTTTTCGAGACAAATTGCGGTTTAGACGGTCCAACACGTTTTTTCTTCTTGGGTTGCTCTATACCATAGGTGGCATGCAGATCGATGAAGCCAGCATAAATGAACTTGCCTTTCATGTCATGCACCACCGTATTTTTGGGAAGCGTAACACCTGCGCCTACAGCAATGATCTCATTCTTCCTGATCAACAACGTACCCTTTGGAATAACCTGAGAAGGATTGGGAATGATCGTTGCGTTGGTAAATGCGATGAAATTATCGTCATGCGTCTTTACCCCATTTTCCGGGAAAGTTTCCTGCGCGGAAATTTGCTTACCCAACAAGAAGGTTGAGCAAACCAACACCAAACTATAAACCGAGAACCTCCCCATTGAACTGGTTCTAAAGGTAGCATTTGCAATGCATTAAATATTAGCTTTACATCTTAAAACCTTCACTATGCATACCGGAATGCTTCATCTTCACTCCACACTTCGGTGGATTCTTGTAGTTCTGTTGGTTGTAGCACTTATCAAGACCATTGCTGGTTGGCTGGGCAATAAACCATTTACCAATGGCGACAAGAAGTTGCATTTGTTTCTGATGATTGCCACGCATCTCCAGTTTCTGATTGGCCTGGTTCTGATCTTTGTAAGTCCGGATGTGCAGGAACTATTCTCGAATTTCAAGGAGAACATTAAGATTCCAACATATGGTTTCTGGGTGAGCCACATGTTCTACATGTTCCTGGCGGTTGTATTGATCACCATTGGTAGAAGGACTACCAAGAAGGGCGATGACAAGAAACGGCATAGGAATGCATTCATCTTCTACTTTTTTGGTGCCTTAATGATCGCGTTAGGCATACCTTACTTCAGGGGCTGGTTCTAATCGATGAAACATCGTTACGTAAAAAGTGAACCCAAGGAGCGGGTTGTTCTTGTTGGGGTAATCTCACGTTCTCAAAACGAAGACGATGTGGAGGAGTATCTCGATGAGTTGGAATTTCTGGCTACAACGGCTGGAGCTATCACCGAAAAGAAATTTACACAACGCATGGACGCTCCAAACCCCAAGTACTTTATTGGTAGCGGAAAGGCGGAAGAGATATTTCAATATGTGAAAGCGCACGAGATCAACAGTGTGATCTTTGATGATGAATTGAATCCATCACAGCTTAGGAATCTCGAAAAGAAATTCAATTGTAAGATCCTCGATCGGAGCAACCTGATCCTCGACATATTTGCTAAGCGTGCACAAACTGCACACGCAAAAGCTCAGGTTGAACTTGCTCAATATGAGTACCTGTTGCCAAGGCTGACCAGAATGTGGACCCACCTTGATAGAACAAAGGGAGGTATTGGATTGAGGGGACCGGGAGAAACGGAAATCGAAACCGATAGACGGATCATACGCGATAAGATATCGTTGCTGAAGAAGAAGTTGGATAAGATCGATAAACAGAAGTTGACCCAAAGAAAGAGTAGGGGGCAGTATGTGCGTGCAGCTTTGGTGGGATATACGAATGTGGGTAAATCTACCTTGATGAATATCCTCAGTAAGTCTGAAGTCTTTGCCGAGGATAAACTCTTTGCCACGCTTGATACTACTGTTCGGAAGGTGGTTATTCAAAACCTGCCGTTCCTTTTATCAGATACGGTGGGGTTTATTCGCAAATTGCCGCACCACCTCATTGAATCATTTAAGTCAACATTGGATGAGGTGCGTGAGGCTGAGGTATTGATCCATGTGGTGGATATATCGCACCCCAACTTCGAAGATCAGTACGAGGTCGTAACACAAACCTTGCACGAGCTAGGCGCTTCAGATAAGCCAACCATTTTGGTGTTCAACAAGATCGACTCCATTCCTCTATTTGATTTCGATGGGAATGAAGAACATAAGGAAGAACACATTCCAATGTCTATTGAAGAATTGAAACAGACATGGATGGCGAAGGTGGATCACCCTTGTGTATTTGTTTCCGCAATTAAGAAGGAGAACATTCAGGAATTGCGGGATGTGATGTACGAGCAGTTAAAGGCACGGCATCTGGCCATATACCCGAACAAGTTATTGTATTAAAAAAGGGAGCCTGTAAGCTCCCTTTTTCTTTCTTCAAGTGTCATTATTAATGAACTGCGATCTTCTGCTTGTTCACCACTTTGTCCAATTCGTTTCTTACCTCAATCACATAAACACCAGCTGCCAATGAGCTTACGTCAATGGACTGATTGAATTGATGCGCAGCACTCAGTGCAATCCTTCCGTTTATATCATAAAGAACAACGGTACCGCTGTTCAATCCTTCAACAGTAATGAAATCTGCCGCAGGATTTGGATATACTTTAACCGGAAGCTGCAGGTTGTCTTCAATGAATACTGGCCATGCGCTGAGTTGAACATCGTCAAACTTCGCGATGTTGCCATCTGTTGATCCTGCCCATAACAGTACACGCACAGTGTCAGGCGCTGACGAGTAGGTCAGTGGTAAACTGAATCCGGTATATGAAGCAGCGTTAGGCAGTTGCATCTGGTCAGTACCAAGACTTGTCGCATTGTTACTGGCATCGAATTGAACCACTGCCGAATCGGTGCCTGCTGAGGTGAACTTGTAGTATCCGTTCAGGTATGCATATTGTAGTGTAAATGGAATACCCACGGGTATATTGGTATTGAAATCCCAACCACCTAGTGAAACAAACGCATACGCTGTGTCCGGGCCGTATACTGTTTGCTTTAGCTCTACTGCATAGGATCCTGAGTTGGCATCCGTTGTTCTTGAAACGATGGTGTCTCCACCAATGCCCCAGGCAGCAAAGAAGTTATTCAGTGAACCCCAGTTGTCCGGATCCGAGTATGTAAGTGGAGTCCAGTTTTCAAAGCTATGTCCTGGAATGGCACAGCTAAGGGAATTCCCTTTCTTTAGGTGAAGGCTATCAAGCATCAGCCAGGAGCCAGGTGTCATTACCTGAAGGAAAGCGTTGCTCGAAGCAGCAGCTATGATCAATGAGTCGGAGATCTGCACTCCGTAAGCGATTCTCATCGCAAATCGTTTCCAGGTAGATTGCACACCGGTGATCTTAACCAAAGCCTGTCCGGTTGGAGTACCATTGAATTTAGGTACACACATAACCAGGGCAGTATCATTCGCTTTTACATCACACTTGTAATATCCAACAATTGAATCCGGAGCAGCTGCACATGCAAATCCTGCAGGGCCACCGCCTGGATCTCCTTGAGTAATGTAGCCAAACGCAGTATCACCAGAGGCTTCCAGCACAGTCCGTAGGTGTATTGAATAATTTCCAGAATAAGCGTCTGTAGATTTTGTTACAACAACTGAGTCATTGTCTTGGTTTCCATTGTCCCATGGATCTGGTTCTTCGTAGATCGTATGCGTAGTCCAATTCTCGAATCCACTGTTCGGAAGCTGCGCCATTGCTGCAATTCCGAGCAGAAGAAACATAGTAGTAGTAATGATTCTCATACGTGATAGGTTTTGATTTCGAGCAAATAACCGCAAATTTGCAGTCCAAGTCAAGCAAGATGCGCGCCATCACCCTGCAGAACCCCTAATTTTATAGGGTTAGAATCCTTTGAGACTTAGATAAATAATGCTAAATTCGCAGCCCCATTTAGGGGAAGTTGTGTTTTAAACAGAAGAAAGTGGACACTTTAAGTTATAAGACAATATCTGCTAACAGCGAAACAGCGAACAAGGAATGGATCGTTGTTGATGCGGCAGATCAAAGCCTTGGGCGTGTATGCTCAAAAGTGGCTAAGATGCTGAGAGGTAAGCACAAAACGAATTTTACACCACATGCAGATTGCGGTGACAATGTGATCGTTTTGAATGCGGACAAAGTGGTTCTTACTGGAACCAAGTGGGAAGATAAGGAGTACATCACGTTCTCTGGATACCCAAGTGGTCAGAAAAGAATTGCTGCTCAAGACCTGATGGCGAAGAATCCAATCGCGATGGTTGAAAAAGGTGTAAAAGGTATGCTTCCTAAGAACAGACTTGGAAGAAAGCTTTTCAAGAACCTTTTCGTTTATGCGGGCACAGAGCACAAGCACGAAGCACAACAACCTAAGACAGTAGATTTAAACGAGTTTAAATAATCGGGCACATGGAAGTGTACAAAGCAACCGGAAGAAGAAAAACCTCAATCGCGAGGGTATACGTTAAGAAAGGCAAGGGTAAAATCACCGTTAACAAGAAGGATGTTAGCGATTACTTTACTACGCTAACGCATGTATACAAGATCCACCAGCCACTACAGCTTACCGAGAATGATAAGGCATTTGATATCGATGTCAATGTTCGAGGTGGTGGTATCACCGGTCAGGCAGAAGCAGTAAGAATGGGTATCTCCAGAGCGCTGCTAGAAGTGAACCCTGATTATAGACCAGTGCTTAAGGCAGAAGGACTTCTAACGCGAGATCCTCGTATGGTAGAACGTAAGAAGTACGGTCAGAAGAAAGCACGTAAGAGATTTCAGTTCAGTAAACGTTAATAATTGTTTAGTATCGAAACTTTCAGGACTTCAGATATTCCTGAGCTACCTGAAAGTTGATTTAAAGAAGGTAAACAGATGGGTAAAATTGACATCAAACAGCTGCTCGATGCAGGTGTACACTTTGGTCACTTGAAAAGAAAGTGGCATCCGAAAATGGCTCCTTACATCTTTATGGAGCGCAACGGAATTCACATTATTGATTTGAACAAAACAGCAGCAAAGCTTGAAGAAGCGGCCGCTGCAATGCGTCAAATCGCCAAATCAGGAAAGAAGATCCTTTTCGTTGCTACCAAAAAGCAAGCGAAAGACCTTGTTGCAGAACAAGTGCTAAGGATCAACATGCCTTTCGTAACTGAAAGGTGGCCGGGTGGAATGCTTACCAACTTTGCAACGATTCGCAAGGCGGTGCGTAAGATGGGAGCTATCGACAAAATGATGGAGGACGGAACGTTTGACACCATGTCTAAGCGGGAGCGACTTCAGGTAACAAGACAACGAGCGAAGCTTGAAAAGAACCTTGGCAGTATTGCTGAGCTTACAAGACTTCCAGCTGCGTTGTTTGTTGTTGACATTAAGAAAGAGCACATCGCTGTTGCTGAAGCGAAGAAGTTGAACATTCCAACATTTGCGATTGTTGATACCAACTCTGATCCAACGTTGGTTGACTTCGCAATTCCTGCAAACGATGATGCAGCGAAGTCTATTGCTACCATCCTGGAGTATGTAACTGCTGAAGTTGCAGAAGGTCTTTCAGAAAGAAAGAAGGAGAAGGAAAGCAAAGGCAAAGACAAGCCGAAGTCAGCTAAATCTGACAAAGGCGCGAAGAGCGGAGGAGAGGCTAAGGCGAAGAAAGAAGCCAAAGCTGAAGAAGCTCCAGCTGAGGAAGTAGCAGAAGCTACTGCAGAGAAAGAAGAAAAGGCATAATTCCAATTTAGTATTACAATGGGAAACATTACAGCAGCTGACGTTAATAAACTAAGGCAGCAAACCGGTGCGGGTATGATGGACTGCAAGAATGCACTTGTTGAAGCAGACGGTGATTTTGAGCAGGCAGTTGATATCCTAAGAAAGAAAGGACAGAAAGTAGCAGCTAAGAGAAGCGATCGTGAAGCTTCTGAGGGTTTGGTTATCGCGAAGACTACAGATGATGGTAAGCGCGGTGTGTTGGTCGTTCTTAACTGTGAAACTGATTTTGTGGCGAAGAATGATGACTTCGGTGCATTCGCTAATAAGATTGTAGATATCGCTGTTACAAACAATCCTTCTTCATTGGATGAGTTGAAAGGATTGTCATTTAACGGAGACGGCCTTTCAGTAGGTGATAAGATCACAGAGCAGACAGGTGTAATTGGCGAGAAGCTTGATCTTTCTGCATATGAGATCGTGAACGCGGAACGTGTGGTTGCATATAACCACCCTGGTAACAAGATTGCTACGGTTGTAGGTCTTAGCCAGGAAGCTGCACCAGAAGAGGTTGGAAAAGACGTTGCAATGCAGGTAGCCGCTATGGCTCCCGTTGCGCTTACAGCCGATGAGGTACCACAGGATGTTATCGACAGAGAAATTGAAATTGGTAAAGAACAAGCAATCCAGGAAGGTAAGCCAGCAGAGATGGCTGAGAAGATTGCCATGGGTAAGCTGAACAAGTTCTATAAAGAGAACACGTTGCTTGCACAAGCATTTATCAAAGACAATAAGAAATCAGTTGAGCAGTATCTGAAGGATCACGATGGTGATCTCACGGTTACCGGCTTCAAAAGAATTTCACTAGGTGACTAATTAATTAGAGAGGATTTTTCCTCTCTTTTTTTTGTCTAAATTTTGCCAACGGAAAAGCAATGAAGTACAAGAGGATATTACTGAAGTTGAGCGGTGAAGCACTGATGGGAGATCAGGCTTTCGGAATTGACGACAAGCGATTGCTGCAATACGCGGATGAGATCAAGGACATCGTAGAGCAGGATGTGCAAGTGGCCATCGTGATTGGTGGGGGTAATATCTACAGAGGACTTCAGGCTGAAGCCAGTGGCATTGAGCGTACCCAGGGAGACTACATGGGGATGCTTGCAACGGTGATCAACGGCATGGCCCTTCAGGCGGCACTTGAGAAACTGGGAGTTTACACAAGACTCCAGTCTGCTATTGAAATGAAAGAAGTTGCAGAACCATACATCCGAAGAAAAGCAGTAAGACACCTCCAAAAGGGTCGCGTGGTAATCTTTGGTGCCGGAACGGGTAACCCTTATTTCACAACAGATTCAGCAGCATCACTTCGTGCTGTTGAGATCAACGCAGATGTTATTCTGAAAGGAACCAGGGTGGACGGAATCTATACTGCGGATCCTGAGAAGGATGATTCAGCACAAAAGTTTGACACGCTTACTTTCAAGGAAGTGTACGACAAAGGACTGAAGGTAATGGACATGACCGCCTTCACCTTGTGCGATGAGAACAATCTGCCGATCATTGTATTCGATATGAACAAGCCAGGTAACCTTCGCAAGGTTCTTGAGGGAGAAAAGATTGGTACATTAGTAGACAACCCAGCATAAAGCTTAAGCCATGAATGAAGATTTAGACCTTATTCTAGAGACCACAAAAGACTCCATGAATGAATCGATGACTCACCTCGAAAAGGAGTTGACGAACATCCGTGCGGGTAAGGCTAACCCTTCAATGCTGGACAGTGTAAAGCTTGACTACTATGGTTCACTTACTCCATTGTCTCAGGTTGCCAATGTGAACACACTAGATGCCAGAACCATCAGCGTACAACCATGGGAGAAGGATAAACTGGACGAGATCGAAAGAGCGATCACTAACGCTAATCTTGGATTAAATCCCCAGAACAATGGTGAGATGATCATCATTAACGTTCCAGCACTTACTGAGGAGCGAAGAATGGAATTGGTGAAGAGAGCCAAGGCTGAAGGTGAGAACGCGAAGGTGAGTATTCGAAATGCACGTAAAGATGCCAATGACGAGATCAAGAATCTCAAGAATGATGGCATGAGTGAGGATATGGCCAAGACCGGTGAAGATGAGGTACAGAAGGTAACCGATTCCTACACTTCAAAGGTAGATGCTTTGGTAGATGCCAAAGAGAAGGACATCATGACGGTATAATACCGTCTCTCAATATCATATGGTGAAAAGGGTTCTCGTTGCTTTCGCAGTGTTTTGCTGTAATACATTGCTTTGGGCGAACACGCTTACAGTTCCAGGGCAGTATACCACTATAAACAGTGCTCTTAGTGCCGCTTCTGCAGGGGATACTGTTCTCGTTAGCCCTGGTGTATATTTTGAGTACATATTGTGGCCCAGCGGTAAGCCCGGACTTCATTTAATGTCTGTTGGTGATTCTTCCAATACCATAATTGATGGTGGTGGTACAAGTAGGGTTATGAGATTTAGCTCATCTTCTATTGATTCTACCAATGTGATTGATGGATTTTCATTGAGAAATGGGTACCGCTTCACCGGAAATATTTTGTTTCCACAGATGGGGGCAGGCATTTACATCTGGAACGGAGCGCACCCATTTTTCCGCAACTGTCAGATATACAATAACACAGGTGGGGGAATTGTGTTTTATGGCGCAGGAATCGCCATTGAGGGGTTAAACAGTGGCGCCCATTTTGAGAATTGTTGCATATCACGTAACCGGAACATGGCGTTCGTAGATGGATATGGAGGGGCCATATATATGGAGCAAGAGTCCGATCTATGGATGAGAAACTGCATTGTTGCGGATAATGCAGTTGACAGTTGCAAGAACGCACGTGGTGGTGGGTTATACGCTGGGGGAAGTGTTAATCCATCTAGCATATATGGTTATAACGTGCAATTTATTCGGAATAGCATCTTTGGTGCTGCACAATGTGAAGGCGCGGGTGTTTTCCTTTATGGAGGGTTCCATAGTCGTTTTGAAAAATTGATCGTGGCAGGAAACGTCATGGGAGATGGTGGGTCGTCTTATTACGGTGCAGGATTTTACAAAGGGAGTCTGAACATGTTCATAAGGAATGGTTTGATCGTGGACAATGTTATGGGAGCAGGGGGCGCGACTCATAGAGGAGCAGGGCTATATGATTTCACTCTTCCAGTTAACGACACACTCATTAACGTTACCATTGCCAATAATATGCGCTCGGATTCCGGGACTGTTTTGGGTTCTGGGTTGTATGGAGGCCCACACATGATTAACTGTATATCATGGAATCCACATAACAATGGTGGACTTGAGCACTCTGGAAGCAACTTTATATATAGTAATATTAGAACAGGCGCGGCTGGAATTGGCAATATTGATACCCTTCCTCAGTTCCTTTCAGCGACTGATTACCACATTCATCCATTATCGCCTTGCGAAGGTGCCGGCACGTGGGGCAAGGCTCCGAATGATGATTTAGATGGGATACCCAGGCCAATGGGCAGTCCGAATCCTGACATGGGCTGTTATGAAGCTAGCTTCCCCGTGTGGATGCAGGAGTCGTTACGGAAAAAAGAGGCTCCAAGTGTTTTCCCTAACCCTTCTTTGGGAAGTATAACAGTAGATGGAATTGGCGTTGGCATACTTGAAATTAGAGATATGTCGGGTAGAGTTATTAAAAGAACAAATAGTGACTCATCGCAGTGTGTCGTTAACACAGAATCTTTGTCTCCCGGAACTTATCTGGTTGTATTTCGCTCAGACAATGGTGAAAGAACTGCTAAGTTCTCCGTAAGCAAATAAACATAGTTTAAGTCCAGACCTTTGTTCCCTCAGAGCAATTCGCGCAGATTTCAATCTCTGACCTTGAACGTGCAATAGCCTGGCGAAAATTGCTGTAGGCCTCATTCTTCCAGATGGATTTCATGGAGTGTTTTTGAAGGTTACCCATTTGGTGTTTGGCATCCTTGTCAAAGCAGCAGGGCACAATGTTTCCATCCCAGGTGATCACACAGCTGTGCCACATACGCCAGCATTCATCTGCATGTTTGTTCTTGATGCGATAGGTCCCATCAGCCTGCCTGATGTACCGGGAATACTTCTCGTTTTCAGGAATCAGCGGACTCCCGTTTTGATAATCATAGATCTGAGCAGTCTTTAATCGTACCTCGTCAATTCCCATTTCGTTGGCAATGCGGAATACTTCATCGATCTGATGTTCGTTTGGTTTGACCACCAGGAATTGGAAGATAATATGTGGACCCTTTTTCAAGGCCCTTTTCCATTTGATCACATTTCTGGCACCTTCCAGAACTTTATCCAAAGAGCCATTAACCCTGTAGTTCTCATAAACTTCCTGGGTGGTTCCGTCAATAGATATGATCAACCGATCGAGTCCTGATTCAACAGTTCTCTTCGCGGTCTCATTGTCAAGGAAATGTGCATTGGTTGAAGTGGCCGTATACATTCCTTTTGATGATGCGTATTTAACCATGTCGAGGAATTGCTGATGGATAAACGGTTCACCCTGAAAGTAGAAAGTGAGATAGGAAACGTGCCTTCTCAACTCATCAACCCATCCCTGGAAATCTTCCTCTTTTAGGTTACCGGTATCTCTGGTAAACGCTTTTAAACCACTGGGGCATTCCGGGCAGCCAAGATTACACGCTGTGGTAGGTTCAATGGATATGGCTACAGGGTAACCCCACATTTTAGGCGTTCCGGTTAATCTGGACCATTGATAACTACTAAAAACCTTGAAGTGATTGAATGCCTTCGAGGGGGTTAGTTTACCAATATACCGCATGGAATCAGCGAACGCCATGCACTAAAGTTAACCAAGAAGTTAGGATTGCTCGTGTGGCTTCTTTGGAGTCTCAATTCCATCAAGTCGCTTCATCCACTTGGTGCGTTGCTTCATGAAATCATCATAGTTCTCCTCTTTCACTGGTTCTGATGCTGGAAACTTTTCGGCCAGGTGGTTAACCTGTTGTCCGTTCTTCCAGAAGCGATAGCATACATGTGGACCAGTGGCCAAACCTGTGCTACCTACGTAGCCAATGATGTCTCCTTGTTGAACCTTCACGCCAGGTTTGATGCCCGTAGCGAACTTACTCATGTGGAGATACTGCGTAGTGTAAACGGAGTTGTGTTTAACCTTCACGTATCGTCCGTTGTATTTCTTGAACGCAGCTTCAATCACTACACCGTCACCTGTAGACATGATAGGTGTTCCAGTTGGTGCCGCATAGTCTGTTCCAAGGTGGGCCTTCCATCTGTTCTGTACAGGATGAAATCGTCTTAATGTGAAACCAGAACTTATTCTTGAATACTTCAATGGGGCTTTCAAAAAGGCTTTTCTCAAACTGCGTGCACTGTCATCATAATAGTCTGCAATGCTGTCTTGCATATATCTGATAGCGTAGAAGTCATTGCCCCAATGATTGAAATGTACCGCCTTGATCTCGCCAACGCCTACAGATTTACCATCTACAAACTCTTCCTCATAGATAACCTTGAACCAGTCGTATTTCTGAATGCGGTAGAAATCAATCGTCCACGCAAAGATATTCGCCAACTCATGCGCCAGCATGGTGTTGCCTTCCTGGTCTTCAATGGTCTGGTACAACGAAGAGGTAATGATGCCGGCCAGTTCCTTTTTCTTTTTGATAACGGGCTTTTCACCGATGTAAATGCGGATGGAATCTCTTAGATCATAAACGAGGTAGTCTATAGCATTGATCTCATACACGAAGTACTCCAACTTTCCGGTATCATTTTGCAGGGCCAGGTATTTATGCCCCGTTGCAATACGCCTAACGCTGAAGATGTCTTTTGATTTGGCCGCAATGTTGGATACCATCCCAGGTCCAATACCAAACGGTGCAAGGATGTTAGAAAGAAACTCATTTGGTTTAATGACACCCTCTGTTCTCTTCAATGAATCCGTAAAGAGTCCGTATTCAACACGTGCCTCTGGGATCGGGCCTATGATGGTGTCTTTCTGTTCTGTTAGCGGGCTTTTGGTGTCTTCATCCTCACCAAAATCGCTGACCATGACAAGTGTCACGAGCCCAAGAAACCCAACAAGAAGTACTAAGGCAACCTTAAGATTTGTACGCATTAACCATTGTTCTGACCGAGCTGTTCATCTACCCACGCTTTTCCCCACTGCTCACGCTCTTGTTCAGTCCAAAGGTCTGGAAAGAAAATCCTTTTTTGAAATCTTGGTGGCAAGTACTTCTGCCAATTGGTTCCACCAGTAGCCGCAATGTCGCCTTCTTTCTGCTGTAGATAACGAACAGCAGACTTGTAATGTACCAGCGGCCAGTTCACATTTACGTTCTGATCTAGCTGTTTCATTTGACGAATTACTTCCTCGTTCTGCTGATCTGCTTCACTAAGCCCTTTGTATTTCTGCCAAAGGTTCTTGTCCTTAAAGGCATTCGCCCTTTTTACGAAATCCCTCATATACTTCTCTTCGAAGTTCTGAAGCATTTTGGTCTTCTTGCCGGTTTCAACTTCGATCGATCCTTCCTTCCAATAGAAATGCTCCGCTTGCTCTTCGAGAGACTTATCCCGAAGACTATCGCGCATGTCTTTCTGTGTTAGGTTGATGATGTCTGAACAGCTGATCTCGATCATTCTGTATTGTGCACTCTGGAACCCACTTGCCGGAAGCAAAGACATCCTGAAAGAGAGGAATTGCTCTTTCTCCATACCGTGTACCATGATATCGAAAGACTTGGTCAAAGCTTCGAAGTAGGCATTGATTCTCCTGATGCGGTCTGCAAAGAAGGTTGGGTCCAGTTGATCATTCCAACCCATGTCTTTTCCATTTTCAGCTATGATCTTACCGTTGTTGGCGATCTGATCAATTTCGTGAAGACTGAGCTTGAAATAGAGTTCCGTAATCTGGTGATACATAATAAAGATCACTTCATCCGGGAAGTCTGTTCTTGGTCTTTGCAGACTCAACAATGTTTCAACGAGGGTATAATCCCAGTAATGGAGTGGATTCGCGTACAGCAATCCATCCATATAAGATGCAAGGTCCTGACCGGTTGAAGAATATTTCTCCTCCAGTTTCTCTAACCTCCCAAGAATGTCTTCAGAAAACTCCATAAAAAAAGCCACGTTGATGTTCGTGGCTAATTTAGGAAATAGGTTGTGTAATCTTTATTTGTCGGCCATGGCTAGGGGTGATTTCAACCCTTCGTAGCCTGTCAATTCCATCTTGATTGATCCCACAAGTACCTTGGCTTTTGCCAGAATAGGGATCTTGTTTTCATCGTTTGAGATGTATACGGATAGGTCTTCCTGTGATTTGAAAATCCTTCCCTTTTGCACTACAGGGTGGAATTTCATGCATTTGTACCTCTTGCGTTTCAACTTCACGGTTGCTGTTCCAGCATACTTGATCTTCATCGGGTAAACCTCATCGTCAACGAAGCACGGAACAGATACGATATCACCTTTTCTGATATTTGTCAGGTCTAGTGTTCTGGCATAGTAAAGTGCCGATAACATGTCCTGAATGTTCTCAGGTGTTTTGAATTTCTGTCCCTTGTTCGTGTGAACCACTTTCTTGTGTTGGATGAATTTGTAATCCTGGTTGATCTTATATCCACCTTCGTCTACACGTCTGATGAACAACCATGGGAACATTCCTTCTGCATCCATGTACGTTTCATAACGGTCTCTCACCTTGAAGAAGAAATCGAATGTTCCTTTGCTGCGTCCTGTGCCAACAACATGTAACATCTCTCTTCCGGCAACCTTTTTCTTGGTTTCCTTCACCTGCAGAGTGGCAATCCCCGCATCAATCAATCCGTAATGCAGCCTGTATTTCAAGACTTCTCCCGGTTGAAAGGCATTGTTGTTGACTTTTCGGAAATTATACGTGACAGGATCAACCTTGGTAACCGGATCCTGCTTTACATCAGGGGTGAACGCTGTTCCTGTGAACAGTACGCTAACCAGTGTTATTGCGATTAATTTCTTCATAATTAAGATGGCATTTGCTGAATAAGTACAAACTTTGTGCCACTAATTATTACGGAATCTCCGCGAATTTGTTGTCATGAGTATGCCTGGTCAAACATTTAAGAAATCTGAACACTTGGTTTCCAGAAAGGTGATCAGCAATATGTTCCGTAAAGGCAAGCGGTTCAGGGAACAACCATTTCGCGTACTATGGGAATACACTGAGGAGAAGGAAGCAAAACCCGTGAGGATCATGATCGCTGTTCCAAAAAAAAATGTGAAAAATGCGGTAGATCGCAATCTAATTAAGAGAAGAGTGCGGGAGTCGTATCGTAGACAGAAACACCAGCTTTATGATGCGCTCTCTCAGCACGGGAAAAAAATAAACCTAATTTTAGTGTATTCCGTACACGAAATGACGGAGTTCGATGTGATGAATGGTAAAATAACGGGTGTGATAGACCGTTTAATATCGGAGATCAGTAATACCTCATCAACATGAAAAGAAAGCTTAAAATATTTATCACCGGAACGTTGATCGTTGCGTTTGGTGCAATCTCGTTTAGTTTCTCAGACAAGTATTTCGAGATTTCGAAGAACCTCGACATTTTCGCCTCTCTCTACAGGGAGTTGAACACCTATTATGTAGACGAGACTGAACCAGGTGAGTTGATGAAGATCGGTATTGATGCGATGCTGAAATCACTCGATCCTTACACCACTTACATTCCAGAATCTCAGATGGAGGATTACAAGATCATGACCACTGGGCAGTATGGAGGAATCGGTGCAATCATTCAAAGAAGGAATGACCACGTAATGATCTCAGAACCCTATAAAGGATTTGGTGCAGACCAGGCTGGGTTGAAGGCTGGAGATATCATACTTGAGATCAATGGGAAGAGCATGAAAGGGAAGAACACATCAGATGTTCGTGAGATACTGATCGGAGAGCCGAACACGAAGATTTCCATGAAGATCAAGAGAGATGGTGAGGAGTTCATGAAAGAGGTTACGAGGCTTGAAGTGAAGATCAAGGATGTTCCATATTACGGTTTTATTGAAGACAAAGTAGGGTACATCAAGCTTACCGGATTTACAAGTAGCGCCAGTAAGGAAACGAGAGAAGCACTTGAGAAACTCAAGGCTGATGGCGCAACTTCCGTTGTGTTTGACCTGAGAGGTAACGGTGGAGGTCTGCTCCGCGAAGCGGTGAACATTGTGAACCTTTTCGTTCCTAAAGGAAGTCCGGTGGTAAGTACCAAAGGAAGAATTCAGGAGTGGGACAGGACGCACAAAGCATTGAACATGCCCGTTGATCTTGAGATGCCAATGGCGGTATTGATTGACGATGGTTCAGCTTCAGCGGCTGAGATTGTATCCGGTTCTCTTCAGGATTATGACAGAGGTGTGCTTATCGGTGAGAACAGTTTCGGTAAAGGGTTGGTTCAACAGCCAAGACCACTGTCTTATAATTCTACACTGAAGGTTACTGTAGCGAAGTACTACATTCCGAGTGGACGCTGCATTCAGCGTTTGGACTATAGCCACAAGGATGCGAGCGGTAAAGCGGAAAAAGTTCCGGATTCGTTGAAGACAAAGTTTCAAACCGTGAACAACAAGAGAACTGTTGTAGATGGTGAAGGAATTACACCTGATATAGATGCGGAGCAACCAACGATCAGTATGTTGTTGGTGAGTCTGTACAGGAAGAACCTGATCTTCGATTACGCTACCAAATATCAGCGTGAGCATAAGGAAGTAGCTAGTGCCAAGGATTTCAGATTATCGGATAACGACTTTGAAGACTTCCTAAAGTTCATTGAAGGCAAGGATTACAATTATGTAACCGGTACAGAGCGTGAGCTTGAGAAGTTGGTTGAGGCAGCCAAAGAAGAGAGGTACTACGATGATTCAAGCGCGGAGTTCAAGGCACTTGAAAAAGCCATCAAAGAGAAAAAGAAAGACGATGCACGTAAGTTCAAGGATGAGATCAAGATTGCCCTTGAAGATGAGATCGTTACGCGTTATTACTACAGAGAGGGTTTGATTCAGCATGGACTTCACAAAGACCTTGTAGTTCGAAAAGCAGTAGATGTTCTTAAGGATAAAGCACGTTATGATAGTATCTTAGCAGGTAAGTAAGCTACTGCTTCACCTGCTCCATGATAGATAAACGTCTTCTCCGTAGTATCCGCAGGCCCAAGAACCTCTATTTTCTTGGACTGCTGCTCATCGCATTTAGTTTACCGCTTTCCAAGTTTGGTTTAAGTGTGGGTCAGTTCATGATCATTGGTGCTTGGTTTCTAACGGGTAAGATCATCAGTGGTTTCAGGAAGTTCTTTACCAATAAGCTGGCCGTGCTGGTTGCTGGTATGTGGGTTGTGCATGCCATTGGGCTACTATGGACAGAGGATTTTGAGTACGCGCTCAATGACATGCGTGTTAAGCTGCCTTTGTTGGTGCTGCCCATTGTTTGCACAGCAGGTCCGCCAATCAATATGAAACGCTTCAATTATGTGCTCAAGGCGTTTATTCTGGCAGTGGTGATCGGTTCTGTTTTTGGGGTTTTGAAGTACACTGGATTGTACGGTGAACCGCCATTGGACAAAAGAGAATTATCGGTATTCATATCCCATATCAGGTTCGGATTAATGGTATGCCTGGCCGCACTTTCTTCCTTTGTGATCTTTAAGCGTTCCCATCGGGTTAGGTTCATCTGGTTGGTGTTTGGAGCTTGGCTGGTGGCGTATACATTGCTTTTCGGATCGTTTACCGGACTTTCCATGATCTTCCTTGCTGGTACCTTGTACTTGCTGTATCTGGCCTTTCAAAGAAACCTCAGTTCCAGAAAACGAATGACTTCGTTGATCGCGGCAGTAGTAGTCACTCTCCTTCCAGGTGCATTGATATATACAAGTATCAACGAGTTTTATGAAGAGAAGAACAGAGAACCGTTGGAGATCAAACTTGCTACGGGCAATGGCGAGCGTTACTATCACGATACCACTTCTGCCTACGCTGAGTTAAAGGAGAATGGGTATTACATCTGGAGAAATGTGGCGTGGAAAGAATTGGAACTAAGTTGGAATCAGCGCAGTGAACTAATGTTCAAGGGCAAAGACAGGAAGAACCAAAACATGGATGCAACGGTGGTCCGGTACATTACCTCTAAGGGGTGGTATAAGGATGCCAATGCGGTGAAGAGTCTTTCCGATGAGGAGATCAGGGCTATTGAAAATGGGGTGGCCAACGAACGGTATTTAAGAGAGGACCCTATCAGATTGAGGGTACACAAGATCATTTGGGAGTTTGATAATTATGCCAATGGGGGCGATTTCAATGGCCATTCATTGGTTCTGCGATGGGTGTATTGGAAAACAGCCTGGCACATTTTCAAGGAACATTGGATATATGGTGTAGGAACAGGTGATGTTCAGGCGGCTTTCGACAATGCCTATGCTAAGAACGATTACAATCTCCAGGAGGAATATAAGGTGAGGGCGCACCAGCAGTACCTTACCTTCGGACTTACCTTCGGTGTAATAGGATTACTCTACTTCTTACTGACGTTGTTTATACCCATGATCCGGAATACCGAGAAGTCTTTCTATGCAGCTTTCATCATTATTGTAATGTGTTCAATGCTGACAGAGGATACCTTAGAGACGCAGATCGGATGTACATTCTACGCCTTCTTTAACTCTATCGTGCTCTTTTCACTGATCCGCAGCCGCGTCTACCTGAAAGGCTTCCAGAAGAACAAGGAGTAACTGCTCTGGTGTAATGTTCTCTACCAATTTGTCTTCATATTCAGGAGTGGTAGCTTTTTCGGATGGCGAAACAATATGAGTGTGTGGACCAATCGGTTGCCATCTTCCTGGATGAATGGGCCTTCTGTTGGAGAATACCCCAAAGGTCTTCGCACCAGAAACCGAAGCAATGTGTAGCGGTCCGGTACTGGCAGCCAATATGCCATCGCAATGACCCAGAAATCCAATGAGTTCTTCAAGCGATAATTTTCCTGTGAGGTCAATGGCACCTTCAAGGTTGGTCTTCGATTTGATCATTTGCCCCTCATCTTCGGTTCCGGTAATGAACACTCTAAACCATGAAGGGGGCAGTAATTGGATCAATTGCTGGTAATGTGCCAATGGCCACTCAACGGCACTTCCTTTAGATTTAGGATGGAAGACCAAGTTGATCCTGTCTGCACTGGCTTGTGCGATGAGCTCGTCAGTACATTGGGCATTTTCCCAACCCAGGTAACCATGCAGTTCATGTAGTTCTGGAATGGATGATACCCCAAATGGTTCCAGCATCTTAACGTTGAGCTGTGCCTCGTGGAGTTGTGATTTTTTTCGTGTGAAGTTCAATTTGTGATTAACCAGTCCCAGATGCATAATCTTTCTGATGGTACCGATGCGATGCTGGACGCCAGCCTTGAGTGCGGCCCGTGCAATGGCCCTGTTGGGAAACACGTGAACGATACAATCCGCATCAATATCTGAAAGGAGGGTGGCTATCTGTTCAACGGAACCATCTGTCTGATCGATATCCGCAAAAGCATCAACATGGCTACAACGTGCCACCACTGGTTGGGTATAAGTTCTACCTAAGAAAGTGATTTTAATATCCGGAAAAGTGGCTTTAAGAATACCAGCCATTGGCAACGTAAGGATAACGTCACCTATGCTATCGGTGCGACTGATAATAACATGCTTTGGAGTAATCATGCTAAGCGAATATACGGAACGCACCCAGTTATCAAATTGGTATAAATTTGCGGAGATAATTATTTAATCGTATTTTTACGATATACGATTATGGCAGTAAGCAAAGCACATAAGTTCGATCAACGGCAGAACACGGTGGCCAAGATAGCAAAGGCACTTTCGCACCCGGCACGGGTAGCGATTATACAGCATATTGCTTCGCGCTCATCTTGTATTTGTAACGATTTGGTCGAAGAACTTCCGCTTTCGCAATCTACCATTTCGCAACATTTAAACGAGTTAAAAAAGGCGGGTCTGATCAAAGGAGAGGTTGATGGCCCCAAAATATGTTACTGCATAGACACTGAAGTTTGGGAAGAGGCCAGAGAAGTCCTGGAGACTTTCTTCGTCCGCAACGAACCAGGCTGTGGTGACGAGTGCTGCTAAAATTAAGATCATGAGTTATCCTAGAATGCACGTGAGTCTGTACGTTCACAACATCGCTGAGACGGTAAATTTCTATTCGTTGCTTTTCGGAAAACCAGCCGATAAGATCAAAGATGGTTACGCCAAGTACATTCTTGACAAGCCAAGTCTGATCATCTCCTTCGTAGAGAATAGCGAAAGGGTTTCTGAGAACTTTGGCCATCTGGGGATACAAGTCGAAACGGTGGAAGAGATGCATGAGCGTCTGGACCGGGTAAAAAATTCCGGTTTGAAGACCAAAGAAGAGATGGGAACCAACTGTTGCTACGCGCAACAGGATAAATTCTGGGTTGAAGATCCAAATGGTGTGCAATGGGAGATCTACTATTTCCATCAGGATGTGGAGTTCAATGATCCACGGTACACGGATGGTTCCGAAGAGGTGTGCTGTGCGCCATCTCACAACACCAAAAAGAAAGTTGCGTTAGCTGATCTTGCTACTGCGGAGTCTTGTGATCCTGAATCTGGTTGTTGCTGATGAATATTCTGGTTCTCTGTACCGGTAACTCGTGTAGAAGTCAAATACTACACGGATACCTGAAGACCTTGTCTCCAGAAGGATGGACAATCTATAGTGCTGGGGTAGAAACACATGGTGTAAACCCATTGGCTATTAAAGTCATGATGGAGGCTGGTATCGATATTTCAGATCATACCAGCGATCATATAGATGATTTCAAGGACGTGAATTTTAAGTATATGATTACAGTTTGCGATCATGCCAGGGAAACTTGCCCATGGATTCCTTCTGATGCAGAAGTAATTCATCATTCGTTTACGGATCCAGCAAAGGCTGAAGGAACTGAAGACGAAATATGGAGTGAGTTTCGAGTGGTTAGAGACCAGATCGGAGCGTTTGCTGAAGAGTTCGTTGCTGCGAAGTTGCTATGATCAAGATCTTTTTCGGAGAAGTTTTAGGAACCACCTTGTTGGTTGGACTGGGGTGCTATGGGATCGTAGCGAGTTTTGCCCACGGAATTCCTTTGTATGGTGTTGCGTTGCATTGGGGGGCAGCAGTAGCACTTGCAATCATTGCGTTTCACAAACTTTCAGGGGTCCATCTAAATCCTGCCGTGAGTTTGGCTTTTCTGGTATTGAAAAAGTGTACGCTCAGACAATTCATATTTATGATTGTTGGGCAATATATCGGAGCCATCATCGGGGGAGCGATCGTTTACCTGCTTGTTTCACAAACGCTTGGGGGACTTACAGGCGACACCAGCAGGATTCTCGCTGAATCTTTCCCAAATGAGGTAGTTGAGCTGGCTACATGGAAAGCATATTTCTATGAAGCCACGGGAACATTTTTACTGGTGGGTACTGTTTTGATCGTAGCCAGCATGAAAGGAAATCCCTGGCTTGCAGCAATTGTAGTTCCCGTTGTATTGGTTCTCTTAATCATTTGGATAGCACCTTTCACGCAGGCAGGCTTAAACCCTGCGCGAGACATTGGCCCCAGATTGGTTGCCTATTTTACAGCATGGCCCGCTGATTCGTTTCGGAACGGGATACATGTATTAGGAGTCTATACCATTGGGCCTTGTGTAGGAAGCTTGGTGGCAGTTCTTGTATATCGCGCGGTGCAACGTATCTTTCAATCTTCAGTACACAATGAAAATATCAGAAAAGCATAAGGACTTTTTCGAACAAGTATACCAGGTGGTGCGTTTGATTCCGGAGGGTAGAGTGACCAATTACGGTGCGATAGCGAAGTATTTGGGCGCTGCAAGAAGTTCAAGAATGGTTGGATGGGCCATGAACGGAAGCCACACACAAAGCGAACCTGTACCGGCCCATCGTGTTGTAAATCGATTGGGAATGCTAACTGGCAAACATCATTTTTCTGATCCAACCGCTATGCAGCGGGCGTTGGAAAAAGAAGGCATTGAAGTAGTGGAAGATCGGGTGGTGAAATTCAAAGAAGTGTTCTGGGACCCGGCACAGGAGCTGGTTTTGTAATATTGAAGATAATTTAGACGCTATGAATACGGAAGACATTAAGCGGGCACTGTCATATGTGATGGACCCTGATGCCAAACAAGACATTGTAGCGATGGGTGCGGTAAAGAACTTAAACGTTGAAGGGAATAAGGTCAGCGTGGAGGTTGAAATTTCGAATCCTTCCATGCATGCACGTAAGGCGATGCAGGAAGCTTGTGAGCACAACCTGAAGCGTTTCCTTGGTGATGAGGTAGAAACGGAAGTAACGGTTATCGCCAGGAGAGACCCTAATCTTCCACCTGAGACAAAGAATCCGTTACCGGATGTCAAGAACATCATTGCAATCGCTTCTGGTAAAGGTGGGGTTGGGAAATCTACCATTGCTTCCAATGTGGCGGTATCATTGGCTCAAAAGGGATTTAAAGTTGGATTGGTAGATGCAGACATTTATGGTCCCAGTATGCCCAAGATGTTTGATGTTGAACTGGAGAAGCCAAAAGTTTCCGAGGTAAACGGACGGAAACTGATCACTCCGGTTGAAGCGCATGGCGTGAAGATATTATCAATAGGGTTCTTTGCGGAAGCAACACAGGCGGTGGTGTGGAGAGGTCCAATGGCCAGCAAGGCGTTAAATCAAATGTTCACAGATACCAACTGGGGTGAATTGGATTTCATGATCATTGACCTTCCACCGGGAACTGGAGATATCCATTTATCTCTGGTGCAGGGTGTTCCTGTTACAGGTGCGGTTGTGGTTAGTACGCCTCAGGATGTAGCCATAGCCGATGTCAAGAAAGCCATCGGGATGTTTGACCTTCCGCAGGTGAATGTTCCGGTATTGGGCCTGGTGGAAAACATGGCGTATTTCACTCCCGCGGAGCTTCCAGACAACAAGTATTACCTCTTTGGTGAGAATGGCGTGAAGATGTACTGCGAACAAGCGGAGCTTGATTTCCTCGGTGAGATCCCGATTGTGCAAAGTGTGCGTGAAGCGGGTGATGCTGGTAGACCAGCCGTCCTTCAGGAGGATACACCTCAGGCAAAGGCGTTTACAACCTTAACTGAAAACGTTGTTGAGAAAGTAGTGCAGCGTAACAAGAACCTGAGTCCGACCGAGATCGTTCAGATCACAACAATGGCGGGCTGTTCTGCTGTGAACTGATCATATATCGTTCAATCGGTCGCGCAGCTTATCAACTTTAGCATTCAGCCGGTTAAAGAACTTCTCACGATCTCTGGCATTCGTTGAACTGATCATGGATGCCTTGTTCATGATGTTCTGAAGTACGCGATCCGTTTCATCCCCAAAGTCTTTGTTGGATGTGATGAGGTTGTTCAGCAGGTTATGGGTAATGTAGACAGTTCGTTTATCATCCATCTTGATCAGGATGAGGTTGTCAACCAACGTAAGATCATTATTGTAGAGCTTGTATTCAGAATCCAGCAAACCATCCGACTCAGCTGATACCCTTTTCCCACCTCTATTGGCCTGGTCTTTTACAAGATCCAGCAATGCTTCCATCTGATCACATAAGTAAAGGGCATCCTTTCGGTTTTCAAATTGGCCGGTTTCCGCTATGAAGTGTACTTGTTGAATTGCAGAGTTAAGCGATTCATCGTTCCAAATTTCAGTAGAGGGCATTTTGGCATACAACCCAGCAATCTCCTTACCTAATTCAATGATCTCCGTATTGGCGTTTTCCATGCTGAACTTCATGTCTTTGAACTCTGGTAACACCATAAACGACTTAAGCCAGAAGAAGGTCTTGAACGCAGCCAATGCCGGAAAGTGAAACAGATAGAAAATGGGAACATCCTTGGCAGAGTAGATCATCTCATGGATATCGTGGGAAGCATAACCCTCCATATCCTCTTTGATCCTGGTCAGGTATGTTTTGAAGTCGATGTTACCAGGACTCAGGGATCGGTATTTAAATGTTACTGAATCACTTTTAGATCCCAGTATTTGATCAAGTGACATTCCAAATCTATCGCACAGGATGTGCGCCTCGTCTAGGGTTAGGGCTGTTTCTCCACGCATACGCCTGTAAACGCTATCAGTACTTACGTTTAATAGTTCAGCTACTTCATCGGCAAGGGCCATACTGGGGGGAGCCTGCTCCTTAATAATGTTAAAGAGGGTGTTCTGTAGTTCCATGAATTGCGGTTTTGCAAATATCCTTTCAGAGGGAAATTTGACTTGCATTAATTGCAAGTGGGTGACAACAAGGTACACGGAAGTTGCAAATATCGCAACCCTATTTAGAAATAAATTCCTGCTTCGCGAGAATCGCAACTCAGAAAAAGGAGCTTGTGAAATCCAGTTACAGTAGGGGTTCCAGCCGATATACTTTTGGTTCAGACAAACAACAAAACCAATAAACATTAAAACCAAAAGTCATGAAGACAATTAAACTTTTACTAGGAACAGCGATGACAGTTTTAACCATCGCATTAAGTAATCAGGTACAGGCACAGAGCAAGCCAAGACTGATTGTAAATCAAATCGAAGCTCAGGAAGTAATGACCAGTTCAAAACAATTGGGTGATATCATCCGCTTCGAATTTCAAAAAACCAAAATGTTTGAGGTGGTAGAACACTACGATGTTGTTGACCAGCTCAAGGGCACGGACATCACTCCGGAAACATGCCTAAGTCTTAAATGTATGACCCAAATGGGTAAGCAAATGAAAGCGCAGAAGGTGGTTTCGGGGAGGGTGTCAAGGTACGGTGAGAAGATCGTGATCTCATTGAGAATGGTGGATGTAGCAACAGAAACCGTTGAGAAGAGCGAAGTAGTTGAGTTCCTCAACATTGAAAAGGAGATCCAGCAGATCTCCGGGATCGCTGTAAAGAAGATGTTGGGTATAGAGGTAGACCCTTTACTGGAAAACTACCTGATCGATAAGGATGCTGTGAACAACGAAGTGGTTGTGAACACGCTTTCTCTTAACGGTCCGAGAATGGGAGTAGGATATGTAGGTGGACGCATGGGCGAAGTACTTATGGAGAAAGAAGAGAATGGTGGATACGGGGCCATTCCTGTGATTACCCAATTCGGATACCAGCATGAAGTACAGTACATGGGTGCCGGAAACTTCCAGGGTCTTTTCGAATTCATTGGTATGGTAGGTGGAATGGAGCAAGGCATGTTCATTCCAAGCATGAGCATAATGAATGGATTCAGAAACAGTAAAACAGGAATTGAGTTTGCCTTCGGACCTTCATTTTCACTGGCTAAAAGAGCGGATATGTACCAGGATGATGCAGGAAACTGGGTAAAAGGCAGCGACTGGGTAGCTCAGTACGATACACTGGGTGTGCTACAGAATCCACGACCGGCTACTACAAGCAGGTTAGATAGCAGAGGGACCATCGAATTGGAAACTGGATGGGTTTGGGCACTTGGTAAGACGTTCAGATCAGGTCACCTCAACATTCCTGTGAACCTATATGTGTCTCATAAGAAGGATGGGTTCATGACGGGAGTATCTGTAGGATTCAACTTGAGAAATAAGTAGCAGTAACAATCAATTCGGCCCGCGCGTAAGCGCGGGCCTTAAAACCAACAGCCATGAGATTTATCTTATTTCTACTGATCTTTTCTGCAGCCATCGCATCTCGCGCACAGATCAAGATCATCACTAACGAAGGGAAAAAGTATAAGAACGCAACGGTTTGGAAATTCAACGATCGTGGATTCACTTTCAAGCAGAACGGTAGCCTCCACGATGCATATTACAACAACATCAAGAGGATCGAAAGCAGCTTTGCTGTACTGAAGTTCAAAGATGGAAAGTTAGACGTGGTGTTTTCTCACGCTGCCATTGTAGCATTTGACAAGCACCTTCATACCACACAGGATTGGATCCTGATTGCGGAAGGAAGAATAGAAGGGCAGCTATGGGAAGACGAACCACTTAAGTCCAAGACTGCTTCCACTCCAAAAACAAATCGTATGATGAGGAATCAGCCCGCTGGTAGTTGGGGTGCAAAGAAGACCTTGCAACCGGAAGCAAGCCCCACCGATGAGAACTTGAAGGGGTTCAGGCACAAGACGTTCATTACGCTCACACCCACAGATTTTGCTGCAGAGGAGATGCCAGTGGTGGCGGGTGTGCTGTTTGAACGCAGCAATGGTTGGGCATATCATTTCGATGCCGGAATATCTGGTGCCGCTAGTGGAGAGGGATACATTTTCAAAGCGGGCATTCGGAAATACAACAAGAACAGCATCATCAAACTACCTAGAAAAGGAGATCAGGGAATTGATTCGCCCAAAGCAAGATTGGAAAGGAATTTCTGGGAGCTGGAGTACAGGCATTCAAACGCCAATCTGTATTCGCAGAGATTGGTAAGCAATGGTTTCCGAATTAAGCACGGTACCAATGTTCAGCGCAAGGGTGGATTCATGTATGAATCCTTCATCGGCTTTGGTGTCAAGTTCAAAGAATACACCCGAAACCACCGATCAGATAGCTATGGTTATGGTAGTTCAAGCCGGGTAATGCCCAATGCTGTTGTGGGATTCACGTTCGGAGGAGGATTCAAACCAAAGGCATAGTCATAGGGTAAACTGCAGATGCGCATTGGCTTAGTTGGTTTGTTGGAAGGGAGTCTTGAGATCAGGGCTCCTTTCCTTATTTCCTTCTTATTCAGTTGTTTCTTACATTAGTACAACCAATTTTGGTCTTGTGATACAGGATTCAAAAGTCTATCAGCAAATCGAAGATGCTATCACGGAGCTTCGACCCTTCTTTGAACGTGACGGAGGTGACATTCAATTGGTCGATATTACCGATGATTGGGTAGTACGTGTACAGCTCATTGGAGCATGCGAAACATGCGAAATGAGCCACATGACGCTCAAGTCTGGAATCGAAGAAACTGTGAAGAAGGTCGTTCCGGAAGTAAAGCGGGTAGAGGCCATTCAGGTTGAAGATACCCTCGCAGTCTAGACCACTATATTCACAATCTTCTTAGGAACTACAATTACCCGCTTGGGATCATTTCCCTCCAGGTATTTTTGTGTTTGCTCATTGGCCAACACTTCCTTTTCGATGTCTTCTTTACTTAAGCTTGCAGGAAGCTCAATCTGAAAACGCATCTTACCATTGAACGAAACAGGGTAGGTGTGACTGTCTTCCACCAAATGTGCTCCATCAAACTCAGGGAAATTCGCATACATCACGGATGAGGTATGTCCCAATTTTTCCCATAGCTCTTCAGCAATGTGCGGAGCGTAAGGAGACAACATGATCACCAATGGCTCAAGAACAGATCGTTTGTTGCACTTAAGTTCGCTCAGATCGTTCATACACTTCATGTACTCACTCACCACGGTGTTGAATGAGTAACGCTCCAGATCATCTTTGATCTTCTTGATGGTACGGTGAAGTACTTTCAATTCATCCTTAGAGGCTTCTTCATCTGAAACCTCAAATCCGTTATCGTTGTGGAAGGTTCTCCAGAACTTCTTCAGAAACCTGTGCGTTCCCTCAATTCCGTTAGTATCCCATGGTTTGGCTTCGGTTAAAGGTCCAAGGAACATCTCGTACAAACGCATAGTGTCTGCTCCAAAACGATCAATTACATCGTCAGGATTCTCAACGTTGTATTTGGATTTGGACATCTTTTCGACTTCCCGTTCTACATAGAACTTTCCGTCACCCGACATGTGGAATTCTGCACCAACCAATTCCTGGCGTACTTCGATCGATTGCCACGCTTCCATGTCAATGCTGTTGTTTACATCAATCACCGTAGATGGAATCGGAATTCTACTTATGTGCTCACCTTTCGGGGCAATATCTGATGAATGAAGTTTGCCATCAGCTGTGCGCAAAGCATAGCCAGACCAACCTTGAATCATCCCCTGGTTGATCAATTTTTTGGCTGGCTCGTCAAATGGGATATAGCCCATATCGTAAAGGAATTTCGTCCAGAACCGTACATATAATAAGTGGCCAGTAGCGTGCTCCGCACCTCCTATATAAAGATCAACCTGATCCCATTTTTTGATAGATTCCGGTCCGGCAAATACCTCATCATTCCCGGCATCCATGTACCTCAAATAGTACCAGCTACTTCCTGCCCATCCTGGCATGGTGGTCGTTTCCAAAGGTTGTCCATTGTAGGTCCAATCTTCAGCTCTTGCCAACGGTGGATCTCCATCTTTCGTAGGAAGGAATTCGTCAATTTCAGGTAGCACCAATGGCAGATCTTCTTCCTTCATAGGATAAGGAATGCCATCCTCAAAATAGATCGGAATAGGTTCTCCCCAGTACCGCTGACGACCGAATACCGCATCACGTAACCTGTAGTTCACAGTTCCTTTACCAATGCCTTTCTCTTCGATAGCAGCAATGGCTTTTTTAATGGCCTGTGGAACTTTCAATCCATCCAGGAACTGAGAATTGATCATCGTTCCTTCCTTAGAATCGTTAGCACCTTCCTCCACATTGGTTCCTTCAATAACTGGAGGAATGGGCAATCCAAAGTGGCTCGCGAAATTCCAGTCACGCTGATCTCCTGATGGTACAGCCATTACCGCACCAGTTCCATAAGAGGCGAGTACGTAGTCACTAATCCAGATTGGAACAGCTTCTCCAGTGAAGGGATGCTCAACGTAAGCACCGGTAAATGCACCGGTTACCGTTTTCACATCACTCATCCGGTCTCGCTCAGATTTGCGCGATGTCTGCTCCTGGTAAGCTTCAATTTCTTCGCGTTGGTCGTCTGTGGTAATCTCCGCAACCAATGCGTGTTCTGGTGCAAGCACCATAAAAGACACCCCGAAGATCGTATCAGGCCGAGTTGTGAAAACTTCGATGTCCGCATCAAAACCTTTCACTTTGAAGTGAACCGAAGCACCTTCACTTCGACCTATCCAGTTCGACTGCATATCTTTCATGGCTTCACTCCAATCAATGGTGTCCAACCCATCAAGCAGTCGTTGCGCGTATGCGGTAATTCGAAGACTCCATTGCGTCATTTTCTTCTGGATAACCGGATATCCTCCTCTTTCGGAAACGCCATCCTTTACTTCATCGTTGGCAAGTACGGTTCCCAGTTCCGGACACCAGTTTACCACTCCTTCACTTAAGAAAGCAAGACGATAGTTCAACAGTAGCTTGTTTCTTTCGGCCTTGCTCATTGCCTCCCAATCTTCTGCACTGAATGGCTCGTGCTCATCGTGTGCAGCATTCACGGCCCAACTGCCTTTTTCCGAGAAGGCGATTCTCAACTCGCTGATGGGTCGTGCCTTTTGTACATCGTTATCGAACCATGCTTCAAACAGCTGTAGGAAGATCCACTGTGTCCATTTGTAATACTGCGGGTCGCACGTTTGTACTTCTCTGTTCCAGTCGAATGAAAACCCAAGCTGGTCTAGCTGCCTGCGGTATGTTTGGATGTTTTCTGCTGTTGTCTTCGCAGGATGCTGCCCTGTTTGAATAGCATACTGTTCCGCAGGTAACCCAAAAGCATCGTATCCCATGGGATGCAGTACCTCGAAGCCTAGCAAGCGCTTATATCGAGCATAAATATCTGACGCGATGTAACCCAATGGATGACCTACATGCAACCCAGCTCCCGAGGGATAGGGGAACATGGTCAAGCCATAGTACTTCGGTTTATCAGAAGAATTGTCTGCGGCAAAAGTTCCGTTTTCCGCCCAGTAGTCCTGCCACTTCTTTTCTATTTTCTGGAACTCGTAATGCATGGGGTCCTGTTGATAAGTAATTGGCGAATTTATGAATAATGACCTGCAATCCCGTAAAATAGCTGCGTTAGAAAACGGACTTTGAGTACAGAGCAAAAGATCACCAAAGGACGGATCCGTTCCTCCTACATTGCAACCGTTGTGAGTATCACTTTGGTGTTGTTTGCTCTAGGGTTGTTATCCCTCCTGGTTCTGCACAGCAGAGAGATTTCCAAGCACGTAAAGGAGAACATTGGCTTCATGCTGATCCTCAAGAAAGATGTTAAGGATGTTGAGGTACTGGAGATCCAGAAAACACTCGATGCAGAGCCTTATGTAAAGGCCACCAACTATATCGATAAGGATCAGGCGGCAGAGATCATGACCGAGGAACTGGGCGAGGATTTCATTACGGTGCTTGGAGACAATCCACTTCATGCTTCACTGGAGGTTAAGCTTGATGCTGCGTATGCCAATGAGGATTCACTTCAATGGATAGAGCAGGAGATCATTCAAAGCGGACTGGTACATGAGGTCTCTTACAGAAAAGACCTGGTACACATCATGAACAAACGCATCAACCACATCAGTCTTTGGATGTTAGCCGTTACAGGGCTCTTTACACTGATTGCACTAGTGCTGATCAACAGTTCTATACGATTGGCCATTTACGGGAAACGTTTTGTGATAAAGACCATGCAATTGGTGGGTGCTAAGAGCTCATTTATTCGAAGACCTTTTGTGATTCAGGGCATCCTCCATGGAATCCTCAGCGCATTATTGGCCATCTTCTCCCTGCTTGGAATTCTGTTCTTCGCTCGAACGAAGGTTCCTGAGTTGAAAGAATTCCAGCATTTCGAGCTGTACGGGGCTACGTTCCTGTTCATTTTGGCGTTTGGTATTCTGCTTTCCTGGCTGAGTACATCCATGGCCGTAAGCAAGTATCTGCGTATTCAAACGAAGCAGCTGTACTAAGCTGTTAAAAATTCAAAAACGGGTAAGACAAGCACGGATTGAGCGTTGTAGCTCCAACTAACTGACTTTATCTATATTTGAAACCTCAATCCCCTCGTTATGAGCAACGGAAAGAACAATGAGAAACTAACTGAGTTCGCTTTTCCTAAAGAGAACTACAAGTTTCTAATAGCATCAGTAGTCGTTATTGTTATTGGATACGCCCTAATGGTAGGCGGTGGATCTGATGACCCTAATGTATTTAATCCTGAGATTTTCTCAGCACGTAGGATCACGGTTGCTCCCGTTCTTGTTTTGCTTGGGTTTGCCGGAGTAGGGTACTCCATCCTTAAGAAACCTAAAAAGCAGGAGGAGTAAGTCTGAATGTCCTGGTTAGAGGCCATCATCCTTGGTCTGATCCAGGGTCTCACAGAGTTTTTGCCTGTTAGCAGTAGCGGTCATCTTGAGATTGCCAAGGCTTTGCTGGATGCGGATAAGATTCCAGAAGAAAGTATGTTGATGACAGTAGTGTTGCACGGTGCTACCGCACTGAGCACCATCGTAGTCTTCTGGAAGGATATTCTTAAGATTCTCAAAGGACTGGTTAAACCCAGTTCAACGGAATTTCATTTCTCTATCAAGATCGTTTTGTCAATGATACCCGCAGCGATTGTTGGTGTTGTTTGGGATGACCTGATTGAAACCTTCTTTGAGGGACGATTGGCACTGGTGGGTAGTATGTTACTTGTAACTGCGGTTTTACTGTGGCTTGCGGATAGAGTAACCGCCACCAAGCAAGATTTGACGTACGGGCATTCCATCATTATTGGAATAGCGCAAGCCATTGCCATACTACCCGGTATTTCAAGATCGGGTGCTACCATTGCTACATCGGTGCTTCTAAAGATTGATCGTGAGCAGGCCGCACGCTTTTCGTTCCTTATGGTTATCCCGCTTATTTTGGGCAAGATGGCGAAGGATGTTATGGATGGTGCATTTGACAAAGGCGCAGATCAGTTGATGATCTATGCGGTAGGTTTCCTCGCAGCATTCCTTACTGGAATCTTTGCATGCAAGTGGATGATTGCCCTTGTGAAGAAAGCACAACTCAAGTGGTTCTCCTTCTATTGTATCATCGTTGGTATCATTACTATCGTAGTTTCCTTTACCTAATGCCAGACTTTCTAGCAGGCGAAATACTTTTATTCGATAAGCCTGTAGGCTGGTCGTCTTTTCAATTGGTGAAATGGGTGAGGTATCGGCTGAAGAACCAACTAGATGTTAAGAAGCTCAAGGTTGGTCACGCGGGCACGTTGGATCCCCTGGCAAGCGGATTGATGATACTTGCTACAGGTAAGAAAACAAAAGAACTTCAAGGACTAACCGGCTTGTCTAAAGCCTATACCGGAACAATTGTGCTTGGGGCAACCCGCCCATCTTATGACGAAGAAACGGAAATAGATCAGCGCTATCCGGTTGAACATATCACTTCTGATTTGATTGAGCAGACCCGGCTGTCCTTCATAGGTGAGCAATTGCAAACACCGCCCGTTTTCAGTGCAAAGAAGGTAGACGGAAAGCGAGCGTATGAGCATGCCAGAAAGGGGGAGGCGATAACCCTGAAGCAGAACATGATCAATATTCATGCGTTTGATATCACGAACATTACGCAAGATGAATTGTCGTTTTACGTAGAATGTTCAAAAGGAACCTACATCAGATCGCTGGCTCATGATTTCGGCAAGGCGCTGGAATCAGGAGGTTATTTGAAAGATTTGAGAAGGGTTTCTATTGGTGAGTTCAATGTAAAGGATGCTTGGCTGATGGACGATTGGGAAAAGAGTATTGAGTAGTTAGTACGCCTGCGGCTTTTGGTATTGAGTTGAATAGAACCAATCTCAATACTCACTTCTAGCTACTCAATACTCTTACCTTTTTTTATATTTGCTCCCCCTCAAAACCCCGTAAGGTTATGAAGCTTTCAAAATTCAAATTCGAATTACCGGAAAAACTTCTTGCAGAGCACCCGGCTTCGGAGCGTGATGCCTCCAAGCTAATGGTTGTACACAGAGACACCGGTAAGATCGAGCACAAGGTATTTAGTGACGTTATTGATTACTTCGATGATGGTGACGTCTTTGTAACGAACAACACCAAAGTATTTCCGGCTCGTCTTTATGGCAACAAGGAAAAGACAGGTGCACGTATCGAAGTATTTCTTCTTAGAGAACTGAATCGAGACAGTCTGCTTTGGGATGTACTTGTAGATCCAGCCAGAAAGATCCGAATTGGTAACAAGCTCTATTTCGGAGACGATGAATTGGTGGCAGAGGTAATAGACAATACCACCTCCAGAGGTAGAACCCTGAGGTTCCTTTTTGATGGACCGTATGAAGATTTCAAGGCAACAATTGAAGCGTTGGGTCAGACTCCAATTCCTAAGTACATCAAAAGAGATGTGGTTCCTGAAGATGAAGAACGATACCAGACGGTATATGCTTCAGAAGAAGGCGCTGTTGCTGCACCAACCGCTGGACTTCATTTCTCGAAGAATTTGATCAAGAAGTTGCAGATCAAGGGTATCGACTTTGCTCCAGTTACGTTGCACGTTGGTCTGGGTACTTTCCGCCCGGTTGAGGTGGAAGACCTTACCAAGCATAAAATGGATTCTGAAGAGATATCTATTTCACAGGCAACCGCAGATAGAGTGAACAGAGCGAAAGCGGAGAAAAAGAAGGTTTGTGCAATTGGAACAACATCTGTAAGGACAATCGAATCATCTGTTTCTACGGATGGTCAGTTGAAACCGTTTGATGGATGGACCAATAGGTTCATTTTCCCTCCTTACGAGTTCAGTATCCCAGATTGCATGATTACCAATTTCCATACACCTGAGTCTACGTTGTTGATGATGGTGGCTGCATTTGGTGGCTACGATCTAATCATGGAAGCATACCAGGAAGCCATCAAGAAGAAGTACAGATTCTTCAGCTATGGTGACGCGATGCTTATTCTCTAATGACGCATTCTAAAACAACATTGGTCCTGCTTGCGGCAGGAAATGCCAGTCGTTTTGGTGGTGTGCAACCCAAGCAGTTTATCCCTTTGCAGGATAAGCCGCTGTTCTGGTACAGCCTCGAAACGTTCCTGAAAGTGTTTGGTGAGTTGAATGTTGTTTTGGTATTACCCGAAGCACATCTTGAGGAGGCTGATCGTACAGAATGGCATTTCGAGCTGGGTGAACGCATGAGTGTGGTTACTGGTGGAGTAACCCGGGTTGAATCGGTAAGGAACGCTTTGGCTAAAGTTGAAGACGATGCCATGGTCATCATCCACGATGCGGCCCGCCCTTTTACAACTCCTTCACTGGTGGAAGCATTGTTTGAATCTGCGTTGAAATATGGAAGTGCTGTACCATTCATTGAAATGCACGATACAGTGTACAACGTGGTAGATGAAGTATATCCGAGCAGGGCGGAGTTGGTAAGAATTCAAACACCTCAATTTTATGAAGCGGGTAGTTTGAAGTTTGCTTTCGCAAGTACAACTTCTGGGGGATCGGCAGACGAATCCTCGATCATGGCTGCTGCGGGACATCATGTGAATTTAGTTCCGGGTGAAGAAACCAACTTCAAGATTACTACCAAGGAAGACTGGGAAAAGGCACAACGCTACCTTACACAGCGTACACTGGCGTAACTTTACAATATGGACTTACTGCCCAACATCAGGATGCTTACCAAAGGTGAGCTGGAATCAGTTATGCTAGATATGGGCGAGCCAAAGTTTCGGGGCGGGCAGCTTCACGATTGGATGTGGAAGAAAGGAGCGAAGACCTTCGAAGAAATGACCAACATTCCCCTTGAACTTCGAGAAAAACTTGCAGCGGTATACCGGATTGGTCAGATACGTGTGGATGAGGAGCAGGTGAGTGATGACGGCACGATAAAAAGTGCTTTCAAACTTCACGACAACAATGTGGTAGAAGGCGTATTGATTCCAACAGAAGATCGGATGACGGCCTGCATTAGTTCTCAGGTGGGATGTAGCTTGAACTGTTCATTCTGTGCGACCGGAAAGTTGAAGCGCATGCGGAACATAGATGCGGATGAGATCTATGACCAGGTATATGCAATTGACCAGCAGGCGCGTGAACGGTATGATAAGCATCTGTCTAACATTGTACTTATGGGTATGGGCGAGCCACTTCTCAATTACAAGAACGTGGTTCGGGCAATGGAAATGGTTGTGTCGGAGGAAGGATTAGGGATGTCTCCCAAGCGGATCACTTTGTCTACAGCGGGTATCGCTAAGATGATCCGTAAAATGGCGGATGATGAACTGAAGATCAATCTTGCATTGTCTTTGCATGCGGCTAACGATGAGAAGCGCAACAAGATCATGCCCATCAACGAGCAAAACAACCTGGCCGAACTTAAGAGTGCATTGAAATACTATCACGGGAAAACAGGTAAATCGTTCACCTTTGAATACGTAATGTTGAAGGGGTTCAATGATTCTGAAGAAGACCTGAAAGAACTGGTTTCGTTTTCAGAACATCTCCCCGTTAAAGTGAACCTGATCCAGTACAATGCAGTGGAGGGTGATGAGTTTGAAGGAACCACCTTCGAATCCATGGAAGTCTTTGCAAAGAGCTTAAGAAATGCTGGTGTTTCAGCCAGTGTGCGCAGGAGCAGAGGTAAAGATATTGATGCGGCCTGTGGGCAGCTGGCGAACAAGAACGAGGTTGCAGGTGTCTAATTTCGTACATTGGAGACGATGAGTGGCTTAACGGAGATCAAAGCACCCATTGAGGATGAGATGAGGAAATTCGAACCCTGGTTCAGGGATTCGATGAAAAGTTCTGTTCCGCTCCTCAATAAGATCACGCATTACATCGTAAAGCGAAAGGGGAAGCAGATGCGACCCATGTTTGTGTTCCTTTCAGCCAAGGTTTTCGAAACGCCAGGAGATTCCACTTATGTTGCTGCTTCGCTGATCGAACTTCTTCATACGGCAACATTAGTGCACGATGATGTGGTAGATGATGCTTACAAACGCAGAGGGTTCTTCTCTTTGAACTCATTATGGAAGAACAAGATTGCCGTGTTGGTAGGTGATTTCCTCCTTTCCAAGGGATTGCTGCTCTCTATAGATAATGATGAATTCGGTCTGTTGAAGATAGTGTCAACTGCCGTTCGTGAAATGAGTGAGGGGGAGCTTTTGCAGATCGAGAAAGCCAGAAGACTAGACATCGAGGAAGATATTTACTACGAGATCATCCGTCAGAAAACGGCCTCATTAATTGCCGCTTGTTGCGCTTCTGGCGCTGAAAGCGTACGCCAACCGCAGGAAGTGATCGATAAAATGTACGAATTCGGATTGGCTACCGGAATGGCATTCCAGATCAAGGATGACTTGTTCGACTACGGTGAAGGAGGAAACATTGGTAAGCCTACCGGTATTGATATCAAAGAGCAGAAAATGACATTACCCCTTATTTTTGCTTTGAACAATGTTGAGAAGAAGGATAAGCGCTTCATGATCAATGTGGTCAAGAATCACAATACCGACAAGGAAAAGGTAAATCAGGTGATCAAGATGGTCATCGATTCCGGAGGAATAGATTATGCCACGAAGAAGATGCATGAGTATCGCGATCAAGCGCTGGATACGTTGAAAGAAATGCCCGATTGCCCTGCAAGAACTTCGTTAGAGCAATTGGTATTGTTCACAACGGAACGTAACAAGTGAGATATCTTCCATTCATATCAATACTATTTCTGCTTTGTGGATGTAAAGAGCCACAGAAAGAAGTGGTTACCAAAGAACTCTCCAATGGAGATCCGGAATTGGTAGTTACGTATGAAGGCGAGGGAGAGAAGCAGAAGGCGGTCTATGAAAAGTCGTTCTGGGAAGGTGAAAAGATCCGCCATGAAGGGGCCATTAAGAACGGTACGCGTGATGGCAAGTGGTTATCATATTACCGCAATGGCGAGATCTGGAGCGAGAAGACCTACAAGGATGGCCTGGAGAATGGCCCATCCATCACCTATTTCGATAACGGACAGATCCGGTTCAAGGGTCAATATGAGTTGGGTGAGGAAGTTGGGGAATGGAAATTCTACAACGAAAAAGGCGATCTTCTGAAGACTGTCAACTATTGATAAGTCGTTCATATCCGGTTAATAAAATAGGTTTCATCACAAGGGTTCACTACGTACCTTTGCTATAAGTGATTCCGCAGGAAACCATACGGCAGATACTGGAAACGGCTCGCATCGAAGAGGTGATAGGTGACTTTGTTACGCTCAAAAAATCAGGTAGCAATTTCAAAGCATTGAGTCCCTTTACTGACGAGAAAACACCGTCATTCATGGTCTCCCCAGCCAAGCAGATCTTCAAGGACTTCAGTTCAGGTAAGGGGGGCAATGTGGTATCCTTTCTAATGGACCACGAGCATTTCTCTTATCCAGAAGCACTTCGATGGCTGGCAGACAAGTACGGAATTGAAATAGATGAGGGTCCACGTTCAGAAGAAGATATTCAACGCGAAGGTGAACGAGAGAGCTTATTCATTGTTAGCAACTATGCCAACGAGACCTTCATCAAGAATCTGCACGAGACAGAAGAAGGGCAGAACATTGGTTTAAGCTATTTCCGCGAAAGGGGCTTTACGGAGAAGACCATTCATGATTTTCAACTGGGTTACGCCATGGAAGATGGGAACGCGTTTTCGGGTCAGGCTGTAACCGATGGCTATCAGGAGAAATACCTTGTAGACAGTGGGCTTTCGATCAAGCGTGACAATGGCGGTCTATGGGACCGGTTCAGAGGAAGGGTAATCTTCCCGATCAGAAACCTATCCGGAAAGGTCATTGGTTTTGGAGGAAGGATCCTCAATACCGAAGCGAAGACCGCTAAGTACCTGAACAGTCCAGAATCTCTGATCTACCATAAGAGCAAAGTGCTCTATGGGTTGTTCGAAAGCAAGGGTGCCATTATCAAGCAAGACAGGTGCCTTTTGGTTGAGGGCTACACGGACGTTATCAGCCTGCATCAGGCTGGAGTAGAGAATGTGGTTTCTTCCAGTGGTACATCGCTTACGGTTGATCAGATCAAATTGATCAAGCGTTATACCAAGAATGTTACGGTTCTTTTCGATGGTGACAGTGCGGGTATTCGTGCATCGTTTAGGGGCATTGATATGCTATTGCAGCAAGGAATGGACATTCGCGTTGTGCCGTTCCCAGAAGGGGAGGATCCGGATTCTTATGCCAGGAAGCTCGATACGGATGAGTTGAAACTGTTCCTTGAAAATGGCTCTCAAGATTTCATGACGTTCAAAACGAACGTACTCATTGAAGAAACCGAGGGAGACCCGATAAGGAAGGCTGAGGTGGTGAGAGATATCGTTACATCAATTTCGATGATCTCTGATCAGATCAAACGATCTGTTTACCTGAGGGAATGTTCAAGGATCATGGAGATTCCTGAGCCGGCTTTGATCTCTGAGCTCAACAAGATCGTCAGCGCCAGGAACACAACGAGGGCAAGAAGTGCACAGCAAAAGGTAGACGCCAATCCATTTTTGGAAAAGGTCTATGAAAAGGAGCCAACAGAGGATATTGGTGCACTAAAGCAATCGAAAGAAAAAGAGATCATTCGACTGCTATTGGTACATGGGGATAAGACTATTCGCCTGAAGATAAAGACGGAAAGTGAGGAAGGGGAAGAACAGGAGTTGGACCTGGATGTAAACGTGGCAGAGTATATTGTTCGTGACCTGCAGTTTGATGATATCGCGCTTTCGCATGCGCCATACGCAGCCATCGTTAGTGAGTACATTACCCATCTAGATGACCGACAGATTCCTGAGGATCGATACTTCATTTCCCATCCGGATGCTGAGATATCCAAAATCGCGGTAGATCTAATAACGTCTCAGTATGAACTTAGCACCAACTGGACAGAACGGCATAACATCCTTGTTGCTAAGGAAGAAGACAACGTCAAGGCGGCCATCCACAAAGGTGTGAACGGATACAAGCTGTTCCTCATCGAAGAAATGATCTCGCAAAAGAGAGAGGCTATCAAACTTCCAGCTGAAGGGGATGTTCCGGTAGATGAATTAGAGGACATCCTCTCATTAGAAAGAATAAAATCCATGCTGGCTAACGGCATGCTGGGAAGGGTAGTGACCAGATAAATGAAATGGCTGGACGACATACTGGAGTTTGAGCTGATTGACATCAGCAGCTACAACCTGCAGGTTGCTGACGTACTAGCGGTTCTGGCACTTGTGCTTGCGGCAGTAATTTGTCACAGCCTTATTGGTTTTGTGCTAAAGCGAAGAGAAAAGAGGCTTGGGGAGATGGATACCGGCCGGAAGGACGCGGTCATGAAGATCGTCAAGTACTTCTTAACGGTAATCGTTGTGGTAATGGGTATCGAAATGTTGGGTTTTGATCCCAACGTGCTCATCGCAAGTTCTGCTGCTTTGTTCGTGGGGCTGGGCTTTGGTCTGCAAGATGCGTTCAAGGATCTGATTTCTGGGATCATTCTCTTGTTTGAAGGAACTATATCCAAAGGAGATGTGATCGAGGTAGAAGGTCTGGTAGGAACCGTTCAGGAAATCAAGCTACGAACTACAGCAGTGCGAACGCGAGATGATATTTACGTGTTGGTTCCCAACCATAAGTTTGTGAGTGAAAGTGTGATCAACTGGAGTGAGTCGTCAAAGTATACCCGATTCCATGTTGAGGTGGGTGTTGCCTATGGTACAGATACAGGCATGATTCACGATTTATTAAAGGAAATCGCCAATAACCATGAACGCGTATTAAAGAAAGAAGAAACCCTTGTGCTCTTCGAAGAGTTTGGCGATTCGTCTTTGAACTTCTCACTTCATTTCTGGACACAAGAGATCTGGGATGTGTTGAAGATCAAAAGTGAGATCCGAATGGAGATTGATCGACAGTTCAAAGAGAAGGGAATCTCTATTCCATTTCCACAGCGTGACTTACATTTGCGTACTTCAGAGGTTGAGCTGAAGTAGTCCGATGAAATCTTTACTGAAACAGTTTCTGGTGTGGCGCGTGAAGCACCTGAGCGAACGGCAATTCCTACTCATGTTAAGTGCAGTGGTGGGATTACTTGCCGGTCTGGCAACCGTAGTGATCAAGAACGTTGCTTTCTATGCCAAAGACCTTATTCAGGAACTGGATTCACGCGACTATCAGCATTGGCTGCTATTGGCCTTACCGTTGGTAGGCTTACTGATCGTTTTGATCATTCAAAAATTTGTCCTTCGGCAGAATGTAGGACACGGTATTCCTAATGTCTTATTCGCCATTGCGAATAAGAAAGGGCGGATGAGAAGAACCTCATGGTTCTCCAGTATGATCACAGCTCCCATCACCGTTGCGTTTGGTGGTTCGGTTGGATTGGAGGGACCATCTGTTGGAACAAGTGCTGGAATTGGCTCATCCCTGGCAAGGTTACTCAGATTGAATTACCGTTCTGCAACCCTCTTACTAGGGTGTGGTGCAGCAGCGTCTATGAGCGGCATCTTCAATGCGCCAATTGCAGCCGTAGTATTTGCCCTTGAGGTTATCATGCTGGATCTCACCATGGCTTCGCTGGTGCCGTTACTGATCTCATCTGTTACCGCTGTTTTGATATCGGGATGGATCATGGGCGATGGAGCTTTGTTCCAGTTGCAAATCAACTATGAACTCTTTTCAGATCATCTGCCTTGGCTGGTAGCAATAGGCATTCTGAGCGGTGTAGCTTCTGTGATGTTTAGCTTTTCTGTAAGGAAGATCGATGAGGCTTTCAGAAAAATCAAAGGGGTTTGGGTGAGATTTCTAACGGGTGCCGTGATTCTGGGTGTACTCATTTTCTTGTTCCCACCGCTGTACGGTGAAGGATTTGAAACCATCAACGATGTCTTGAAGGGTAATCCTGAATCCATTGATGAAAACGGAATGCTGGGATTGTCTTCCAACGGTATATGGGGAATGGTCATTTTCCTCATTCTACTTGTCATCTTTAAAAGTGTAGCCACCGGTGTAACCTTCGGTTCGGGAGGAGTAGGTGGGGTATTCGCACCGTGCCTCTTTACTGGATCTGTTTTAGGAACAGCATTTTCCAGAGGGATCAAGCAGTACTATGATGTGGGCATTACAGATAGTCAGTTCGCGCTACTGGGGATGTCAGGATTGCTGGCAGGAGCATTGCATTCTCCTCTAACTGCCATCTTCCTTATTGCTGAAATTACCAGTGGATACCAACTAATGATTCCATTGATGATCACAGTTACGGCCTCCTTCCTGGTTTCGAAGTATATCATTCCCAATTCTATCTATACGGTTCAGTTGGCCGAGCGTGGTGATTTGATTACCCATCATAAAGACCGTGCCGTGCTCAAGATGATTGAGTTAAAGTCTTTGATCGAGCAGGATTTTGCTATTCTCAATCCGGACATGACGCTCAGAGAGATCACGCATCAGGTGGCCGCTTCCAAAAGGAACCTCTTTCCTGTAGTGGATGAGCTGCATGAATTGTTGGGTGTGATCGTTCTTGACGATCTGAGGGAGGTGATGTTCAAGACAGAAGCGTATGATGAAATGAACGTTTCAGACTTTATTCAGACTCCCGGAGCGTACATCTACGAATCTGATACCATGGAAGAAGTGATGGATAAATTCACCAATACGGGAGCATGGAACCTGCCAGTGGTGATCAATGGCAGATATGAGGGATTCATTTCGAAGAGTAAGTTATTCAACCATTACAGGAAGGTTCTCGTTGATTTCTCAGAGGACTAACCAACTATTCCCGATATTTAGAAAATGCAGTACCTCAGGGAGATATGGAAGCGGATGCCTTGGTTGATCCTGGCGATCATTCCGTTGGTGTATGTAACTGTAGGTTTTTATTTCAACGAGCTGATCGGTCTTTTCTCAGCCAGAACGGTTGATCCGGAATACGTATACCTCACCAATGGAGTGTATATGTCCTTGGGGCATGCGAATGTGATGCACATTGATAATCCTGGTACACCACTTCAAGTACTTGTGGCCATTGTTTGTAGGGTGGTTTACTTTTTCAGATCTACGGAAACACCCTACCTCGAAGATGTTTTCACTAACTCAGATTTGTATCTGAACATTTGCAATCATGTGGCCAATGTTACAATGGCTGCTGCATTGTACGTGGGAGGATTACTGGCCCGAAGGATCTCTGGTTTCCTTTCTTTTGGACTGTTGTTGCAAACCATTCCCTTCTATTCGTTGCTGACGTATGACATCGTTGGTAGATTGATGCCAGAGCTGTTATTGCCCATCCCAATCGTGCTGCTATCATTGATGCTGTTGAAAGTATCTATGGCTCCGGATGAACCTATCACTGTGAGGCAGCGCTTGATATTTGCTGCGATAGCCGGCTTGGGAATGTCGGTGAAGATCACATTCCTTCCCCTTTGGGTAGTGCCCTTTTTCTTATTCAAAGGGTGGAAAAGCAAGGCAAAGTATGTTGGGGGTAGCATCTTGTTTCTCTTTCTTTTTGCCTTTCCAATTGTATTTGATCTGGTGTTCTTCACCGGTTGGATACGCGACCTCTTTATGCATTCTGGATTCTACGGACATGGTGAAGCGAACGTGATCGATGTCAGCGATTTCAGCCTTCACCTCTCAGAGTTCTTTGATCAACATCCTGTTTTCGACCTGATCTATTCTATTAGCCTGGTACTTACAGTTGTTCATTTCATCTTGCTAAGGAAGACCAAAGGAACAAGGTTAACCACCGTTCAAATGGGATTGCTTATAGCCATTCCAGTTGTTGTAGTAATGGTATGTAAACACTTCCAGTACCGTTATTTGGTACCTGCGCTGGCCTTACTGCCAATCATGACGATAGTATCGCTCCTGATGTTGAGGGATATAACATTGGGACGGCATTTAAAGTGGATTGCCCCTGTCTTGATTGCAAGCGGATTTTTGTGGGGTATCCCTAATCAAGCGGATCAGGCCCGTATCAGATCGGTAGGTATTCAGCAGGAGGTTGCCGCAAGAAAAGAAACGGCAGGTTTCCTTAGCACTCTTCCAAAAGATGCAATATTTCTGCACAACCCTTCAGGGTATGGTTGTCCAAGTCATTCGTTTTCTATGATGATCGTCTATTGCTGGGCTGGTAAAGCCAGGGAAATCTATACGCCTGTATTCCAGAAAATGTACAAGAACCATTATTTCTATTTCCCATGGGAGAACGGTAAGCGGTATTGGAAGAAGTACGATACGCATGAGCGCATAACGAATTCAGAAAAAGCGGTTTATTTCTACACGGATAATTATCCTGAGGAAGTACAAGACCAAGCATTACAAGCGATGATGCCAGACTATGATCTGGAGAACGTTGTGCGTTTGGAGAAATACCACAACAAGATCACCAACGAGAAAGTATTCGAGATCATGTTCAATGAACCGGTGGTCAATGTTGATTCCTTACTGTTACCTTTTGAAGATTCAACGGTAACTGTCCATGAACCTGAATAGTGCTAGTGCTGAGGGTCTATTTCGTAAGGCGTTAAAGATCTTCAGAATCAGTATCCGAAATAGAGTCCTCAGGCTCGATACTTGAACTTTCCTCTAGATATCCGTCCTCTTCATGAGCATACTGTTCACTTTGTAATCCATCCAATACGATCAGACAATCTTCCTGGTTAACGGTTAATAGGATGGCCTGATGCATTTGTCCACGAATGGGTATCTGAAGTGTTTCTGTTCCGCTATCTAAGGAGGCAAGGATTACAAGTCTTTGCAACTCTTCTGAGAGGCGGGTAAAGTACTTTAACGACTTACTCACAAACAGACATGTTAGATAAATACATTATAAAAATATATTATTGTAGCGATAAATATTGATTATTTCTATTAAATAGAAGATAAAAACTACATATTTGTATTTATGAAGGATAAAACACTTAAACTAGATGAAATTGATGTTAAAATCCTAGAAATTCTCCAAAAGGATGCTAAGATCACGGCCAAGGAATTAGCCTCAGAACTCTCATTGACCTCCACTCCGATCTATGAACGGATCAAGAAAATGGAGAATGAGGGCTTGATCAGTAATTACGTAGCGTTATTGGATCCCCTTCTATTGGGGAAGAGATTGGTGGTATTCCTGAACATTACCATAAAGGAACACGAGCAAAAGCTGCGCAATACATTTGTCGAAGAACTGGCAGCACTGGACGATATCACAGAATTGTATCATACGTCAGGTCAATATGATTTTCTTGCCAAGGTTCGCTTCGATACCATCCAGGAGTACCGTGATTTTTTGGTCAACAAAGTATCTATGATCAGCAATATTGGAGATCTCGATAGTTCCATTGTTTTGGAGGAAATCAAATCAACAACCGCAATAAAACTGGATCAGTTGTAAACTATTGAAGTTTAGTCCTTTAATTTGCCGGAAATTAGGTGAGCGATGAAAGTCTGCTTTATCATGTATCCGTGGGAGAATGTGGTTCCTAAACAGGACACCAGTCTGCGGATCGTACACGAATGTGTGAAGAGAGGCCACAAGGTTGCGATTACAAATCCTGAGAACCTAACCATCAGGGACAGTGTTACCATGGCCTTTTGTAAGGTATTTGAAAAGGCGGAGAAGGTGTCCGGAAACATGGTAACCTTCTACAACAATTCCAGGTTCTCAGAGAAGATGTTGCCTATGGCAGGTTTTGATGCCATCATCATGCGGGCCAACCCACCACTGGATCCCTTTGTTCTAAATTTTCTCGATTCAATTAAGGATGATGTGTTCATTATGAATGCGATCAAAGGTCTACGGGAGGCGAACAACAAGATATACACCGCAGCTTATTATGATCCGGACCACGAATTGATTCCTGCTACGCACGTCTCCAAGAACATCAATTACCTGTTGCGTATTATCGAGGAAAGTGATCAGGAAAGAATGATCATGAAACCATTGGACGGATACGGAGGCAGTGGTGTTATCGTTATAGAAAAATCAGCAACACAGAACATACGTTCTCTGCTTGAATTCTACATCAAAGGTGACGGTAAGTCCAAATATGTGATTCTCCAGGATTACATTCCTGGAGCGTCTAAGGGAGATGTAAGAGTATTGATGTTGAATGGAGAGCCCATCGGTGCTTTGAAGCGTATTCCGGTCAAAGGAGATGTCCGATCGAATATTTCGGTAGGTGGAACGGTGGAGAAATATTCGCTTACAAAACGCGATAAGGAGGTATGTAGGAAGATCGGAGCGAAGCTTGTACGAGACGGAATCTACTTCGCAGGGCTTGATCTTATTGACGGTAAGTTGATAGAGGTAAATGTATTGAGCCCGGGTACCCTAAAAGATATCAATAGATTGAATGGCGTGAAGTTGCAAACCAAGATTGTCAACTTCATTGAAGAGGCTGTATACATTAGAGAAAGAGCCATTAGACGTAAGTCTGAATTCCAGGCGATGGTAGAGAATGACATCTAGATCCATTGCAGATATAATTACCCTGATTCGTAAGGGAAAAACCTTTGAAGCAACGGCTGAGGACGGTTCGTTTAGCATTAAGGTAAGCAGATATGTACCCTATGTGTGTACAGCGATTCATGATGGTGGTAAACTTCGAAAAGACCTACGGGATAAGATTACGCTTGACGAATATGAGAGATGGTATGAGGAAGATCCACATACGGCCGATTTTATCTCTTCTCTTCCCATCGCATTGGTTGGTCATGATACCCGTTTTGAGTATGATCTTAATCGCAGGCCACAGGAGTGTATTTACGAAGAAGCATGGGGTAAGAAGGTTTGGAAGAAACCACTCACCAATAAGCAGCGAACGGTCAGCTTAAATAAGCATGAGAACTTCTACAGAGTTGCCACGGAATTGGTGGCGAAGTTGGAGGAGCAGTTTGGGGGTTGCTTGGTCTACGACCTTCACTCATACAATTACAAACGATGGGATCGTGATGTGCCCTTGTTCAATATTGGGACTGAACGAATAAACGTTGATCGTTACCGGAAGTATATCAATCATTGGAAGGAAGAGCTTGGCAAGATCGAGATCAAGAATGTTACGAACATCGTTGAGGAGAATGATGTATTCAAAGGTCGAGGCTATAACCTGGAAAGGATTACCAAGACATTCGATAACACGCTGGTCTTTGCCACGGAGATATCCAAGGTGTATTGCGATGAAGAGACAGGAGAAAGCTACTATCAGGTAGTAAAATCGATCCAAAGACAATTGAAGAAGGCCATCCTGAACAATGCCATGTTCTTTGCGGATGATCTCGAGGGGTGGAAACATACGGTGAAGGGAAGGTTGCTGGATCACAAGATCGAACCGGCCTTGGAGACTGTTGACAAGGCGTTGCATAAATACTTGAAGGAATTCGAACTGTTGTCGTTCGTGAATCCTATTAACCTTAAATCTCAGAAGACTAAATTCTTCCGAAGCAATTTCAAGGTAGATCCTAAGTTCAGGTACCGGCCAATCAATATTCATCCTCATGAATTGAAGTCCACTTTACTTCATCTCCCTACCAATCAGATATCGGACATATCGATCCGTCACATGTACGAGAGTGTGATCAATGCCTATATCGATAAGGTTGAAATGCTTGCCCATCTGGGAAAGGAGAAGTTTCTCTATAATTCCTTACGGTATTTTGGAAGACCGAAGCGGGATGACATTAGGAATGCGGAGTACATTCTGGGGTTGCCACCTATTAATCTGGCTGCAGGCCTTGCACCAAGATTGGACGTTGCAACAGCTCAAACACATTTTGAACGCGCATTAACAGATTATGGGCTGGAGGGAAGGATCAAAGTAGACCCTAATATGGTGGCGGATGTTATGGTGTTAAACTCTAGTCAGACAGTGGTGTTGAAGGAGGGAGCGAGATTCACTAATAAACAGCTCAATTATTTGGTAGAGCATGAGATTGGTGTTCATATGGTGACCACAATGAACTCCTTGTTACAGCCGCTGAAAGTCTTCTCGATTGGACTTCCAGTCAACACCAAAACGCAGGAGGGACTTGCGGTGATGGCGGAGTATTTGTCTGGCAATATTACCCTGTCCAGATTAAGGAAATTCGCACTGAGGGTGATTGCAGTGGATGCCATGTGCAATGGTGCAACTTTTGTGGAGTGTTTCAATTTGCTAATAGGTAAATGGGAAGTACCTGAGGATGATGCTTTCACGATCGTAACACGTGTGTATCGCGGTGGTGGATTTACAAAGGATTACTTATACCTGTCTGGCTTCCTTGATATGTTCCGTTTTTGGTCTAATGGTAATGATATGAGTCCATTGCTCGTTGGAAAGACATCGATGGACTTCTACAATACCATACTGGAGCTTCAGGAAAGACAGCTGATCCTCGAACCGCAGTTTATTACTAAGAGCTTTGGAGAGCCACATCCTGAGAAGAACAATCCGATCTACGATTATATTCTAAGTGGGTTGAAGTAGTTAATATTCTGGCTGGTTCATTATCTTGAAGCATGCTCGGGTTATTACTCCTCTATTTTATTGGTAAACAATACGCCAAGCTTGCCAAGCAGTACGGTAAGAAGAAATGGGTGTGGGTGGTCATGGGTATCGTTGCCTACTACGCAGGTTCCTTTCTGGCCGCGTTCCTTATTGTTATCATATATGAGGTGGTGTTGGAAGAGAACTCTGATTACCTGTCAGAAACGGCTTTGAACTTGATGTCGATTCCGTTGGGATTGATAGCGTGCTGGGGCTTGTATGCAGGTCTTAAAAAGGCATGGAGTAAGAAGAAAGTAGAACTTTCGCACGAAGTGCTGGATTCTGATATCATCGATACTCCACATGAAGAGATCACTCCAGAGCCATCTACGGTAACTGAGTCTACCGAAACTCAGGGGTAGTATACTTTGTCTTTAATGGTGATTTTTCCCGTACTTCTTCAGGGCAGTTTGAACATCCAGAATAGGCACTCTCAGGGTTCCGTTTTTAAGGTCTTCGGATTCATAGATATCGAGGTTATGAATATCGTAGCTCTTATGGTTTAGGTCAAGCATAATTACGTCAAAGGTGAATGCTGTTTCCGTATTGGCGATGAACCAATGCACATTATCCTTTTCATCTGAAATGGAAGAGCTTTCTCCAATCTTGGCAATGCGATTAATGGTAGGTTTGATGATCAGGTTTTTGCCCTCTTGCTGGACTTTCTCATAATGTCGAAGGTGCATTTCCCCTTGTAGTATCAGGTGAGCTGAAGCCATATTGCTATGCCCATGGGGGATGATCGACCGGTCTTTTTTCATCCCAAATACCTTCTTAACGAATACTGTGTTCTTGGGAAGACCCTCTAAACTTGGAAAAGTAACAGGTCTTGTTGCTACACCCAGATCAGGATATTTAAATCCTTTGATCAGGTTCTGAAAATCGATGAACTTTAACAGCTCTTCAAGTTCCACCTTGTTGTAGAGCTCTTCTACTTTCTTCTGCCATTGCATGGGTGTGATGGTCTCCGTTTTCAGATCAGAGCAGAACTCATGGAGTTGAACAGCCCAATGGTCAACTATGGGTCTAATACTCTTCTCAATTGCGTTAAAGGCGAAGAGGGAATCCATCAATGCAAAGCTTGTTACTGTGGCGAGGACTCCCTTTGTAAATTCTCTTCTATCCATTTCTAGTCAAGCTATCTGGAAATCCTGTGTTTTGAATTCTGACCGTTAAAATAGCGATCAGTATATAACCAGTTCTTATCTCTGTAGTGTATGCTGTCTGAGGTCAGATGGTATTCGAAACTTTTTGCGTCTACGCTATGCAATTCTTCTCTATCGTAGTAGACCTGGTCATTGTCTTTCACAATGTCAAAATATCCCTTACCATATTCGGACTTAGGTATGACCAGAAGTGCCAATGAATCAGGGTTCAATCCCTTTAAGACCGTACCATTGTTAAAGACGTACGATTTATCCTTTGCCCATCTGTATCTAATGCACTCGAAGGACTGGGCATCAGCTTCTTCTACAACCCACACGTGCGTTCCATCCGTCATTGTATGCCATATGTATACACTGTCTTTGTCTTTAGCATACCAACCCTGGCTACACAACTTTGTGAATGTAGGGACATCGATGTTGGGAATAGGCCTAAAGAACAATGGTCCATATTCTTCTGGCGGGTTACGTAAACTTTGAGTTCTTACATATTTGCGGCCATCTGAGCCCTGATATATTCCTTGCTTGACGTGTTCGTACGTAATGCCGTTTTCCTTAATGGTGTTTGACCCACCATCGTTCTTATTCAACGAACAGGCTGTAATGAGGAGCAGTATTCCTATGACTGAAGTTACCCGCATTTGACGAATCATCTGAAATATAAACGAATCCGTGGAATGAAAATTACAGTACAGCCAACGCTACCTATTGGAACGTACATATTGCAGCACTGCATCTCGTTTGTACGCATCGATAACCTTCCCAGTTGTTGCATCTACGAGGATTTCGTTGAGTTTAAAGACCTTGCTGGTTGGCGTGTCCTTAGTCATCTTGGTTTTCATTGACCTGCCTTGTGTTACTCTGTATACATAGGCCTTATGCTTGATATCGTATTCAAGATATACACTGCTTATTGGCTTAACGAAACCGTTTTGATACGACTTGGCTCCCTTGATCAGGTCTTTCCACGCACGGAGTTTCCATACCAAATCATCACTTCCTTCTTGCAAGAGCCAGGTTGAATGATCGCGAACAACGAACCCGGTATCCAACGTAAACGAACAGTTGTAGATAATCTTTGCACCAGCTTTGAATTTTATAAAATACCTGTAGCACAATTTATACTTCTTATATGCTGCCATGCCTTCAGGTGAAGCACCTGTAGCCATTCGCGTATACTTTCGGCACGACTGAAATTGGGCTGTACTGTCCGGTCGAAAGTTGATGTGCTTGCTACAAAACTGGAAAACTGCTGTTCTCACCTTTTTGAATTCTTCACCATCCTCAGCAAGCATGTGTGATCCGTTATAGAAAAACACATCTTTATACTTTGGCTGATCAAGGATATCAGGTTGTTGGGCATTTGCGACCAGTGTCATAACACTTAGTACCAGAATGGATAATGTACGTATCGGTCTCATCCAACTACAAGTAATAAAATGTGAGTCCGATTCGCAAGCAGCGCATGTCCTATACCCGAATGGCTTTTAACCTAAGTTGCAAGGTAGTTCTGCCATTCCAGGTATTCTCATCAATGTGATAAGCGATTTCAAAGGGTACACCCTCATCCAATTCATCGAAGTATGAACCCAGATTGAAACCGATAGCATCAAACGAAGGCCCACCTTCCTGAAACACGGTTAATTTCAGATGGTCGTTTCCCACTATTCGTGGCGGGTATTTTAACAGGCAATCCTTTGAGGAATAGGTCGGTTCCCAATTTTCCGGTCCAAAGGGTTCCAACTGTCGCTGTACACGAAAGAACTTATCGCTGATCTGATCCAATCGAAGTTCATGGTCAATCTTCACCTCGGGAATCAGCATTTCATCCTCAATGGTAGTCGCAACCTCCAATTCAAACTTCTCTATGAAGGCATCTACGTTTGTCTCTTCAATTGTCATTCCGGCTGCATACTTGTGGCCTCCAAACTGTATCAGAAGGTCGGAACACGCATCAATGGCATCGTACACATTGAAGCCATTCACAGACCTGGCTGATCCAGCAACTACATCTCCACTTTTGGTAAAGATGATGGTGGGTTTGTAGAATTCCTGTTGCACCCGCGAGGCAACAATTCCAATCACCCCCTTGTGCCACTCGGGATCATACAACACGTTGGTCTTCTTTGCCTGTAAGGCATCGGAACTACGTATGATTTGAAGCGCCTGTTCGGTAATGGTTTTGTCCAAATCCTTACGTTCCTGGTTGTACCTGTTGAGGTCTTTGCCAAACTCTATGGCTTCAATGGCATCATTCATAGTGAGCAACTTAACCGCACTTGCTCCGCTTTCAATTCTGCCCGCAGCATTAATTCTTGGGGCAATACCAAATACAACATCGGTCATTCCAAGTGCAGGCTTGTCATATTGCGCATGGTGAACCAATGCACTTAGCCCGGGCCCCGGATCTGCGTTCAACTTGTTCAATCCATGGAATGCCAGGATACGGTTTTCGCCAACCAACGGAACGATGTCGGCCCCGATGGCCACTGCTACCAAGTCCAGGTAGGAAAGAGGATGCTCATCGGATAGATTCAATTCTTTGGATATAGCCTGAATGAGTTTGAATCCAACACCGCAACCACAAAGGTTTTTATCCGGATATGCACAATCAGGCCTCTTCTGATCAAGTATCGCAACGGCATTTGGAAGTGATTCATCCGGTGTGTGATGGTCGCAAACGATCACATCCAAACCCAGTTCATTGGCGAGCTCAATCTCTTGGTGGGCCTTTATGCCACAGTCCAACGTAATCATGAGCGTGTATCCTTCACCCGCAATATGACGAACACCTGCTTCTGATACGCCATACCCCTCCTTGTATCTATCGGGAATGTAATAGCCCACGTTGGCTTCCTGATCTTTGAGGAAGAGGTACATGGTTGCCACGGAAGTTGTGCCGTCCACATCATAATCCCCATAGATCATGATCTTCTCGTTCTGCTGCAGTGCCTTAACTACTCTCGAAGAGGCGATGTCCATATCCTTCATAAGGAATGGATCATGTAACTGTTTGATGTCTGGTCTGAAAAATGCTTTTGCCTTGTCGAAGGAGTTGATACCTCGCTGGATCAACACTGATGTGAGCACGTGGTCGAGGTTATTGAGCTGTGTGCTCAACTCAGCAACCGAAGCGATGTCCGGTTGTTCTTTCCAGGTCCACCTTTTCTGAATTTTACCCGTCATGAAGTGCTTTCCTCCCTGCCCGTTCCGAAGGCGGGTTTCGGGTGTTCATTCATCACGATGTTCTGTATCCTAATAGATTCCTGATGTACAAGTGAGATCATTTCACGAATGAACTCTTCGCTTAATCCCTTTTCCGATCCGGAAACGGATCTTGATTCCAGTACCTCTTTCCATCTCTGAAGTTGGAAGATTGTGATGCCCTCTTCCTTTTTATGTCCAGCGATTTCTGCAACTGTATCCATCCTTTGGGAAAGCAATCGGATCAACTGTTCATCCAGTGAATCGATTTTCGATCGTAAAGACTCCATCGCTTGCGCAACCAGCGGGTTTTCAATGGTCTGACTTCTGAATACCAAGGCTACTAATAGCTCATGGAATCGTTCTGGAGTTATCTGTTGTGCCGCATCGCTTAACGCATTTTGGGGATCCGGGTGTACTTCGATCATCAAGCCGTCCATATCCATGTCTATGGCCTTCTGACTTATCGTTTCTACCAACGCACGATTCCCTCCAATATGACTTGGATCACAGATCACAGGTATCTCAGGAAAGGTAGTTTTGAATTTCACCACAAAGTTCCATCTCGGAGGATTTCTGTAGGGAGATTCCGAGGCACTGGCGAATCCTCTATGGATGCCCGTAATATCCTCGATGCCGGCATTCCTCAACCGCTCAATTGCACCTATCCACAGCTGCATGTCCGGATTAATGGGGTTCTTTACGAAGACCGGAATGTTCACTCCTTTCAGCGCATCCGCAAGTTCCTGTACGGAGAAGGGATTGGCTGTAGTTCTTGCCCCAATCCATAGCGCGTCAATATCAGCTTTTAACGCTGCTTCAACGTGCTCTGAATTTGCCACTTCGGTCAATGCCTTGATTCCCGCAGATTCAGTGGCAGACTTGAAGATTCCCAAAGCGTCTTTCCCTAGCCCCTCAAAGGAACCCGGGCGTGTTCTTGGCTTCCAAATACCGCCACGCATATAGGACAATCCCACGGGTGCTAATGATTGTGCAACCGCGTTGATCTGCTCTTCCGATTCAACACTGCAGGGCCCTGCGATCCATATGAATTCTTCCCTCTTGCTCACCTCTAGACAAATATAGAGTGGAAAGGGGAAAGAGCATTACGGATAATGGCAAAAGAACCGTTTTTGCTTGTGTAGAAGAGTATTGAGTAGTTAGTACGCCTTCGGCTCATAGTATTTAGTCGGAGATCATCCAGCTAAATACTCAATACTAACTACTTAATACTTGTCCTTGCTTTTCTTCATTCAGCTTTCATCTTATAACTTTACCGGCTTAATGAAAGACACTAACCACATACGTGAGCAAATCGCTGCGTTTAAAGGGGAAGGTAAATCTATGTTTGCCACTTCCTCGTTTCAGACGCACAGCATTCCCATGTTGCATCTGATTAGTGAGATCGATAACTCCATTCCGATCTACTTTATGAATACAGGGTTTCTGTTTCCAGAAACGATGGAGTTCAAGGATGTGCTGGCCAGAATCCTGGGTTTGAACATCATCGGATTAACGTCTGAGGTACCAAAGCTGCAGCAGAAAGATGCGCTTGGGCAGTTCCATTTTACGTCTGATCCTGATTATTGCTGTGCCATCAATAAGACGCAGCCGCTGGAGCCTATCCTTGCTTCCAATGATGTTTGGATCAATGGAATTCGTGCCGACCAAAGCAAGACAAGGGCAGCAATGAAGGTGATCCAACCTGCACCGCACGGTACGGTTCGCTATCATCCCATGTTAGATTGGACCAGCAAGGATATTTACGAGTACCGTGATGCATTCAAACTACCCGAGCATCCGCTTGAGGCCAGTGGGTATTTGAGCATAGGTTGTGAACCATGTACCCGGAAGTTTCTCGATACGCAGGACGAACGGACGGCAAGGTGGTTTGGCATGAATAAAACAGAATGTGGTCTACACACCGATTTAGTAGAGAAATAGCATGAAAGTACTGATTACCGGAGGTGCCGGGTATATTGGAAATGAGTTAACCTATAAGCTTTCGGCCGCGGAGGGTATCGATGAGATCATCGTATACGATAACTTGTATAAAGGGAACTACAACTTGTTCACAGGTTTGCGTAAACTACCCAACCCCAATGTGACCTTCATTCAGGGTGATGTGTTGGATAGCCGGGCCTTAAAGAAGGCGCTGAGTGGTGTTGATGTTGTGTTCCATTTGGCAGCTAATGTATCAACCCCTTTTGCAGATCAGAACCCGCATTACTTTGAGCAGGTAAATCACTGGGGTACTGCAGAGGTAACTTACGCCCTGGAGGAGTCAGATGTTAAGAAGTGGGTATACCTTTCTTCTGCTTCGGTGTATGGGGCGGGTAAGGATGTTTCTACGATTGATACTCCGGTGAATCCGAGAACGTATTACGGAGCGTCTAAAATGCGAGGTGAGGAGCACGCCTGGCGCATGAGAAATAAGATCCCCACGTATGTGGTGCGTTGTGGTAATGTTTACGGCTACAGTAAGAACATGCGCTTTGATGCTGTGATCAACAAATTTCTGTTTGAGGCACACTTTTTAAAGAGGATCCAGATCCATGGAAAGGGAGATCAGTACAGATCGTTCATCTATATGAATCGTGTCACAGACTTTCTTCATAAACTCACCATAGGTGATTATGAGTCAGGTTTCTTCAACTTGGTAGATAATCAGTGGGAAGTCAACGAGGTTGTAGACAGCATTAAAGAAATGTACCCTCAAACAGAGATGATATTCATTAATCATCACTTGAAGATGCGGAATCTCAAGATCGAGGCCGATGAGGTAACCAAATCCATTCTGGGGGAAAATCCTTTGTCGTTGACTGAGGAACTGGAAGAGTTTAGGAAGATGTTCACCTTCTGATAGTTACGATAAATTTTTTCCGGCAATAGTTTGTGAAATTTGGCGTTTTAGCCATCTAAATAGAAAGAGGTAAACTCTTTTAGCTACACTACGTACAACTACGCATGCGCCTGACCTTGATCCTAACACTGGTGTTTCTTGTGCCTGTAGAGCACGAAGACGAAACTGTAGACATGGCCAAACTCAGTCAGAGTGTGGTAATGGAGCAGGTGGTGAACCAGTTGCCATCGGATGATTATTGGGTCAAACTAACCAACAAGAAGCTTCAATTCCTACCACGTATCATCTCCCCATGGAATTTAGCAGGTATCATGGAGCATTCTGAACCCGTAGATACACTAGACTGGTCGAAATGTGACTTTCCGGTATTGGCATTGGTGAAGCTCAAAGACGGGAAGACGCAGCGGCTTGTTGTTAACCCTTACAATTATTCATTTGCCATTCTGAAGGGCAGTAAGCCCATCGAAAAGTGTCAGCAGTTTGCAATGACACCCAAACAAAGAAAGGAGCTTCGGATATATAGAAACTGGTTCAGTTTTGGTGATAGTAAAGGATTTAAAGTTGTTCGTTACCAGAATACCAGGCTAAGAAAGGTGGGGTTCTTTGGAGAGAACAATAAGATGGAGAATGTACTTGTGCGCAGGTACAATGCGAAGGGTAAGTATGTAACCTCAGAATACTACCACCACAACGATTTGGTGAGGAAAGTATCCCGTTAATATTCTGTTAATGGATTGATAGTGTGATGCCTTGGCACGGTTTTCGTTTATTGTCATGCAACTCTAATCAAAACCTATTACGCTATGAAAAGATTATTACTAGCTACTGTAGTTGTGTTGTTATCCGTAAGCGGATCGATGGCGCAAGACAAAACCATGATGCCAGCGGTACATGGTGGAATTATTGGTCCTGGATGTACCAATTGTGGTCTCTTGGCAGGATTCGGTGCCTCATTTGGATACGCACTTCATGAGAAGATTGCAGCAAGTGTTCAAGCCGACTTTTACTCTGAAAAAGACCAGGTATTGGGGATAACTGCAACAACCAAAGTTGCTGCTTTTGGTGTGTCGGGTGAATTCTACCCGAAAGAGGCATTCAAAGGCTTCTTTATTGGCCCTGACGTGTTGTATATCACAACCAACACTGACTTGAATGGGACCCCACTGTTTGAAACGAACGACATCACATTCGGTGGAAAATTGGGTTGGGTGATCACCATTGCAGAAACGGTGAAGTTCATCCCTCACTTTGGTTATGGTACATGGTACGATAACTCGAAGGGTAGGGGAACAATGGGATTAAAAGTTGCCGTAGGGCTATAAGATGTTTTTGGGGTGCGCTATACGCGCACTCCAATTATGCCTGCCCGTCCGGCAGGCGGGCTTCGACAGAGCTCAGCACAGGCTGCTCCCCGTCCGAACGGGATTCATCCGGGCAGGCAGGAATACGCTATACACGTACTCCTATTACGCAAACATCATCGATCTGCTCCAATTCTCCGCGCCAGTCCTCGTAGTGTTCGTCTAGCTTTATTTTTTGATCATCCAAGGCCTGGTCGCTGATCTCAACGAGCAATTGTTTAAGTGCTTTGCTTTTGAATTTCTTCCCTTTAGGACCACCGAATTGGTCCATGTAACCATCTGAGAAAGTATAGACCATATCACCTTCGCGCAGCTCGAAAGTGTGTGTGGTAAATGGCACTGGATTCATCGTACTTCCTACAGGCTGCTTATCTGCTTTGATTTCCGTTAGTTCTCCTTTCCGAACAATCCAAACCGGGTTGTTCGCTCCGGCATACCTAAGCGTGTGCCTCTGAATGGAACAAAGCGCTACATCCATCCCATCATTTACAATTTCATCACTTTCCTCGAAGGTATCAATGACCAGCTCTCGTGATTTGGTGAGTATATCACCAGGTTCTGTGAGGCCAAACTCTTGCACACATCTGTCCAGGGCACCGCTACAAACCACTGAGACCATTGCTCCGGGTACGCCATGTCCAGTGCAATCGGCTGCTGCGTAAAGTACCATATCTCCCCCCGTGTCCCACCCATTGGGTTGAGGCAATCTGTGTACCCAAAAGAAATCTCCAGCCACAATGTCTTTCGGTTTATAAAGGATGAAGGAAGCAGGCAAGGCCTCAGCGATCAGTTGTTGGGACGGCAGTATGCCATGTTGGATCCTTTTCGCATAACCGATACTATCTAACAATTCTTCCTGTTTTTCCTGGATGATCAGCTTGGATTGAAGGAGATCCGCTTTGGCCTTTCGATCACGCTTTAGTATTGTTCTCAGGCTAACGAACATAACGGCCGCAATCACGATCAATACCAAAACTGAGATGAGGACATTGTTCAATAATTTGCGCTGAGCCTTTTTCTTGAAATCAGTCAGCGTAACATCGGTCTGTACGATAGCTACTACATCTCCATTGGAATTTCTCAGTGGCGTAAAGGCGGATAGCCAGGTATCGTATTCGTCTTCGTAAACAGGAAGGGAGCCACCTTCATAATACTTCTCAATCACCTCGTCCGGATACGATTCATAAACATGTCTAAAAAATGGTTTGTCCGCTGAAGTGATCCCACCCATGAATTGTTGGGACTCAGGTTCCCAAACGGCAGTGTAAAGCTCTGATTCGAGTCCATTGGCAGTTTTGCCGGCCAGCATGATCTCGTGCAACCTTTGATAATCACTGTCCTGATGGTTAGTCGTGAGGTCTCCCTTCTGAGGGTATTTTTTGTACAGCGCTTCGTGCAGATCTCCATCTAATTGAAGTGCTATTGTTGCGGTGATAGACTTGAGGCGTTCTTTCACATTTCGCTCCTCATTGGCAATAGAGTTATTGTAGGAGGAAACAATGAAATACCCAGACAAGACAACGATGGCCAGAAACACGGTCACCGAGATCTGAACATTGACGTTCTTCAGGCTAGATTCTTTATGTGAAGGATCATCCATTGTATACCTATGCAGGTATTACAAACATCGGGAATTTGCAACGGAGTTGACAATAGTTAGGTTTGGAATGAAATGTTCCGATGCTTCACAGCTTACACACCAATGCAGTCTTTTGGGAAATGGTTCTTCAGAAACTTCCCTTCACCCTCACATATACCCCGTTGCCAATATTCTGGAATTTGCCCGTATCCAACCATACGCTTTGACCAAAAACCGCGATCTCCCAGTTATCCGACATGGAGTAAGAATAGGTGGGCATGAAGAAGGCTGTGTTGACAATCGGAGAGTAGATGGTGGTAATCCCAGCACCAGATAAAGGGGTAAGTGGATAGTTGACGCTGGCGATTATGTTGTACTTGGTGGGCATCATGTTCTTTGCGGATAGCGGTGTAGTAAACACATTGGTTGCGGTTCCCAATGAACTGTCTAACCCACCTGAATTGAACAATATTCCCCCTGTTAGAAATAGTTGGTTCCCGAAAACGTAGTCTGCGGAAATGCTGGCGCTCATCTGACCACTCGTGTCGTTCCAATTCTCTTGGGGTACGAAATAGGTGACCTCACCTTTGAAGCCCGCACCCTTAATGTTTCCAGCCCAGCCCACACCCAGCGCATAGTCTGTATTCCACCAGGCACCTAGTACCTGAAAGTCGTACCCCCATTTGTTGAATTGGTACTTGGCGCCACCAATCCAATCTGACGAATCCTTCCCTGGTTTCACCACCACCTCTGCACTGTTCATTCCCATGAACCGTTGGATGCGCAATGCGTCTGAACCCGGTCGCTCTTCGTAATCGAAATCTACGAGTGAGTAGGCATTGAAAAGGTCATTGCTGTTCCAGAATAAATTGGTTCCCCAGTTCACACGTTGTCTCCCAGCGGTGATGGCCCATTTCTCATTGGTCCACCTAAACCATGCCCGATCAATTTGAGACAGCAGCACTAATGATGAATCATCTACGATCACGTAGCTCATATCTACAAAGCCAGGGTCTACGTCCAGTACTTTGCCATAACCTCCCGGTACAGATTTTGGCGTAGCACCTAAGAACAACCGATTTCGGAATTCGATTCCCAGTTCGGTGTTCTTCTTTGTGGGATACAATCGAAAATTCATCCTGTTGTGTACCAAGTTGTCCAGGACCATGTTTCTCGGAGTGGAACCGAAACTGGCAATCTGCATGTTTTTGATGTAGCCCTGAAGTGTAATCCACTCTCTTTTAGTAGAATCTTCCTGACTGAAAGCCAGTGTTGCTACAAGAAACAGTGATATTACGGCAAAGGCCCGCATCACTTTCTGATGTCAGAAACGATTTGTCCGTCTTCCAGGGTGATTACTCTTCTGGCTCGATCAATTACCCTTTGATCGTGGGTAGAGAAAACGAAGGTGATACCCTCCTCGCTGTTAAGTCTTGCCATGATATCGAGCAAGTTGGATGCTGACTTCCCATCGAGATTGGCGGTAGGTTCATCGGCAAGAACAAAATCCGGTTTTGAAGCCAACGCTCTGGCCACAGCAACACGTTGTTGTTGCCCACCACTAAGCTGTCCGGGCCGGCTATTTTTCTTGTCACCCAACCCCACTTCTTCCAACAGACCATTAACGCGCTCCTGCATCGCTTGTTTGTCAGCCTTTTGCATCAGCATGATGAACTCAACATTTTCTTTGGCGGTTAATACCGGGATGAGGTTGTAACTCTGGAACACAAAACCTATGTGATTCAATCGGAAATTGATCAGCTCATTGTCCGACATTTTGTTCAGCGCATTTTGATTCACCTCCACATCACCGGAGGTAGGTCGATCTAACCCACCAATGATGTTCAATAATGTTGTTTTTCCCGATCCGGAAGGTCCAACAATGGCCGTGAACTCATCGTCTTCGATCACAAGGTCAACCTCGTTGAGCGCGTACACGGGTACAGCGCCCTCATAAACCTTGCTTAGTTTCTTGGTTTCAATTACTGTGTTGCTCATATCTTTCGAATTGCTTCAACAGGTTTTAGCTTCAATGCCTTTCTTGCTGGGTAGATAGCCGCTAGAATAGCCATGATTACAACCATTATAGTTACCGAAACATATTCTTGTGTTGGTAATTGTGGGTAAATGATATTCGAGAATCCCATGTCTCCATACGCGGCATCTCCCAGGTTGATTCCGTTCTCACCGAAGTACGAAATGGAAAGTTTGGAGATCAACAAACCAATGGGCCCACCGATCAGGGTAAGCATCACCGTCTCAATCATAATCATACTAAACACCCTGCCCTTTCCCATGCCAATGGCCATTAGCATACCTATCTCTCTTACACGTTCCAGCACCGCCATTAACATTGTGTTTACAATACTGAACAATAGCGCCAGCAGGATAATTCCAACAATAAAAACTGTGTACATGCCAATGGCCTCAACCATGTATCGGAAACCTACTTGTAGATCTAACCAGGGCAACACTTCAACATCGGGATACTTGTCACTGAATTCCTTGGCAAAAGGTTCGGCCAGGTCATGGTTTGAAAGCAGTACGGCAATTTCATGAACGTTATTACCTAACCCAGCAAGTCTTTGAAAGTCCGCCTTTCGGATGAAGATGTTTGCCTCATCATACATTGGATTTGCGCTTTCATAAATCCCAACCACTTTAAAGGCCGTTGGCACGATCTCCCCATTTACATCCTGAAAAGTGAGGATGATTTTCGAACGGAGTTTGACCTTGTATTTCTCCGCAATCTTTCTGCTGATTAGAACGGGGTTACGCTTCACACCCTTGAAGTACTCACCTTCTACTAACCTGTCATTAAGTCTCGTGAGCTTAGCTTCCTGTTCTGGATCAATTCCAACAGCGCGTGCTCCACCGTTGTAGTTGGCTGATCCGATCATAACTGTTCCTATTGTCCTTGAAGTGGCAGCCAGCACCTCATTTCTACCGCCCAGCTCTTCCATAATTTTTGCTGAGTGGGGTACGGTCAAACCTACTGTATTCTCATCCAGAAACCCTGGAGCATGGAATTGCAGGTGTGAGATTTCGGATTCAATCACCTGATCAATCTTGTCACTCATCATTCCGTTAACGAATGCGGAAGCGAAAATACCGGCCCACAAGCCCAGTGCCATGGCCGTTATCACAACCCCACTTCTAACCTTGTTTCTCCATATGTTCCGCCAGGCGACTTTAACTAACATCAATTTCTCATGTATTCGATAGCATTGATTCTCAAAATCTTAACAACAGGGTAAATGGCGATGACCGATGCAATGATTGCGATGATAACTGCCTGTTGTAAGAATATGGCCGGGTCCGTTGAAAACTGCATAACGGCTTCCATGCCATACTCTTCGTAAATGTCGCCCATGTCCTCCCCAAACCTGATCGGGTTTACGTTGAAATAATAGGAGACAGGGTAGGCGCCCAGCATCCCCAAAAATGCCCCGGCTACGGACATCATAAGTACCTCAAGCCAAACCATTACGGCCAGTTTCCTTCGTCTCATCCCTACAGCTACCAACACACCCAGTTCGCGTTTCCTTTCTGCAAGCATCATGAGCGAGGTGCCGAATATTCCGAATGAGATCACCATGTACAGAATGAACATGAATACATACCCTTCTACCCGGTCTGTGTCGATCATCTTCTGGATCTCAGGCATGAGTTGGTACCAGTCCATTACTTCATAGGTGGTGTCCAGTTCAGTTCGAAGGTGATTAGCGGTTTGAACGGCCATGGAGGGATCTTCCAATTCCAGGATCATATTGTTAATCATACCGTCCAGACTGTAGAACCATTGCGCCTCTTTCAATGGCATGAAGACCATTTGCTTGCTTAGCTCCGGGTTACCAAATTTTACAATCCCCTTTATTGGATACTTTCCCTCAGCGCTGATGCCATGGTAACCCTGGCCCATGAGTATAAGTGTGTCGCCAACGCCAACTTTCAGATACTCCGCCAGGCCATCACCAACCAATACAGATTTGTCATCGGATGAAATGTACTTGCCTTCGGCAACGCGTTCATTCAATTGATTGAACTTAGATTCCTGTTCAATATCAACACCCACAACCATAGCCACTTTGGTCATACTATCAGATGCGGTTAACGCGAAGCTCTCGATACGCTGTAGATTACCAACCACGCCTTTTGTTGATGCCACCTTTTCGAGTAGTTCAGGTGTTGGTTCGAAACTGTTATCGATGGTTCGTTCGTTCCAATATCCACTGGTGTGCACCTGGGCGTACCCCACAAAAGATCCAACCATTGAATCAATCATGTTACCATATACCCCTTCTTTCACACTCATCATTGCAGAAGAGAGAATTACTGCGAAGAAGATCGACATCATCGTGATGAGCGTTCGTCTTTTGTTCCTCCATATGTTTCGCCAGGCGAGCCGGAATACCATTATTTAACCTTGCGCATGTTTTGGGTGGTGAAGAAGTTGTCAGTTAAACCAATGTCGTACTGAATGGAGGTAAGGGTCATTATGGTCTTCTGGCCCTTTTTGTCCTCGGGAATGAGCTCCATTTTCGTGGCAACCTTGCGATTGGATATAGTCTTTACCTCAGATGAGTGCATTGTATTGACCAGATATCCATCCTCATCGTACATCTGAGCACGCAGTTGTACGTAGTCCTGTTTATCAATGTGAGCGACTACCTTTCCCCAAACCACAGGCGCCTCAGGTTTAGGGATCATCTGAATCTTGTAACATTTACGGCCATTGATTGTTGACTCACCCAGTAACTTATGGGTGTAATCGTTAATCTGAGAGGATTCTCTTACCAGGTCGTCATTTGTGAAATCAGTTCCCATCCAGCTTTGCATCATCATGCTTGGGGGCATTTTGATCGTGCGCTCGATGGCAGGCATCCAGCTCCATACTTCCTTCTTTCTTTTAAGAAAGGCCTTACCTTTTTCCTTTGCCGGGGAAGTGATGAGGATAAGACTTAACTCTTCCCCTTTAGCCCAGCTCTTCATCTTCATCTCACGTGACCATTTGGGCCGGATGATGGTGATGGTCATTTCGCTTTTGGATGATTTCACCCCGCGGAAATTCTCTTCCGCTTTTCGAATGATCTCTTTTGGATCTTGTGAAAGGACGTTAAGGCTCCAGAAGGCAAGGACAATACAAGTGAGTGTTCGTAGCATCATATAAAGTGTTCTATCAAATACTGTTTGGCTTTTTCCGCAGGAAAATGATCGGGGTCCAGTAGACAGTGCATTTGTACACCATCCAATACCGCACTGAAATACCTCATTCTGGCCATCGGGTCGTGATGTCCCTTTTCTTTAAAGTAGGTTATCAGGGATGCCAGATAAGGCTCAGTGCGAGGCATCATCTCAGCCATCAATATTTCCGTAACATCCATTTGAAAGGCCAGTGACATGTACAATCTCCACTTCTTAGGCTCTTGCAAGGCGATATCGACACTTAACCGGATCATTTCCTCAAGCCTGGGATCATCAATCTTTTCGTTGGGTTGAATATTCAGCAGCGACATGGCTTGATTGAAGATCTCGGTGGCCAATTGAACAAGCACATCTTCCTTGCTTTCGAAATAATTGTACATCAACCCTTTGGAAATGCCAGCACGTTTTGCAATTCGGCTAACAGATGAAGCGTGGTAACCTTCCTCTGCAAAAACGTGGAGAGCGGCATCAAGAATGGCCGCTTTTCTTTCCTCACGAATCGCTTCAAATTGTTCAGCTGTTCTTGGGCTCATATTTTTTGATTGACCAAACGGTCAGTCAAAGATATATAAGTTTTTCGATCCGGAATATGATGTTGATCAGTTTTCTAAATGAGATAGGAGTAAACGGAGGTCTACTCTGCACCGGAAACCACTACTACGAACTCTCCTTTGGGTTCAGTTGCTTCGAAGTAGGCTTTCAAAGCCGGAGGGGTTCCACGAAGCGTCTCTTCGAATTTCTTGGAAATCTCACGAGAGATAGAGATTCTCCTTTTTTCACCGAAATGTTCTTCGAGTTCTCCCATCAACTTGACGATGCGGTAGGGCGATTCGTAAAGAATGATGGTTCGGTGTTCGGCTGCAAGTTGTTTGAGTTTGGTTTGGCGGCCCTTTTTGTGAGGAAGGAATCCTTCAAAAATGAAGGAGCTGGTAGGTAACCCCGAATTTACAAGGGCGGGTACCATGGCTGTTGCTCCGGGAAGGCATTCAACTTCAACACCCGCCTTTACACAGGCGGCAACCAGCATTTCACCTGGGTCAGAGATTCCGGGAGTACCTGCATCACTTACCAAGGCCATGTCCTTTAGGGTCAATTCCTCAACCAGTCCATCTACAACTTTGTATTCATTGTGTTGTCCAACAGATTTGGTTGGCTTTTGAATCTCGTAATGGTTAAGCAGTTTGGATGTTTGCCTGGTATCTTCTGCGAGTATAAGATCTACTTCTTGTAGTACCTCAAGCGCCCTTAAAGTGATGTCTTTAAGATTCCCGATAGGTGTTGGAACTATGAACAATTTACCCATATTTACAACTTACGCACTTGCGGTTAGACCCCTGCAAAGTCCTAATTTTATTGGAAAGAGAAAAAAAATTCAAGGTCATGCAACCTTTTGCAACCGAAATGCATCTTAATGAGTGAGAGCACTAAAAATATGTCGGACGCAGATTTAGTTAAAAGATGCCTAGACAACGAGGGTGCAGCTCAAAAAGCGTTGTTTGACAAGTTTGCTGGAAAGATGATGGGGGTTTGTCTCCGTTATGCCAATGACGAAGATGAAGCGAAGGATATGCTTCAGATGGGTTTCATAAAAGTATTTGAGAAACTCGGTCAGTTTTCCGGCACTGGTTCTTTGGAAGGTTGGATTAGGAGAATTGTAGTGAACTCCGCTCTTGACCACATCAGAAGGAATAAGAATTCTGAATTAGATGTGGAGATGGACAAAGTTGACTACATGCTCGAAGACAGGGTAACGGCCGTTGACGGTTTAGCTGCCCAGGACTTACTTACGGTGATCAATGATCTGCCGATTGGATTCAGAACTGTTTTTAACATGTTCGCGATCGAAGGGTACAGTCATAAAGAAATAGCTGATGAACTTGGCATTTCGGTGAGCACTTCCAAATCACAGTATTCCAGAGCAAGGACGTACCTGCAAGAAGTCCTCAAACAATATGAAATAAGAGAATGAAAAAGAATCAAAATATAGAAGAACTGTTTCAGCAGACCTTCGAAAATTTCGAAGGTGATGTGAGTCCGGATATCTGGGCGAACGTTCAAAGCCAGATTTCTTCTGGTGCTGGATCAGGTTCTGCTTCATCCGCATCAGGCAGTTCTAGTGCTGGTGGCATTGGCTTAGGAAAGCTGGTGGCCGGTATCGCTGTTGTTGGTGCCGTGAGCTTTGGTTCTTACTACTTCATAAATCAGGATACCAAGGCTGAGCAACTTACTCAAGAAAAAGTAGAGGAAGTGCTCGATGAAATGGTTGAGGAACAGATTACACCAGAAGACGTTTCTACCATGAGTGTTGAATCGCTTGAAGTTGTTGATGCTGACGATGTGATCATGGAACCTGAAGATTTTGCCGCTGAGCAAAATGAAGATGCCGTTGTGAACGAGAACAACAACAAACCATTCCACCACAACATGAACAAGCCGAATAACGCTGTTCCATTGGCTCAGAAAGATCCGGCTGATAACAAGACCAACGAAAATCAAAATACTCAGCCAACTCCTAAGGAGATCAAGAAAGTACCAAATCTTGGTGCGGAGAAAGATGTTCTGGAGGTGGTAACAACCGAGAACAAAATTCTTGCGGATAGGATCGAGGGATCGGATCCGCAAAGAGTGAAATTCGGTACTGAGAACCCCGCTGTTGCATACAAGTGGACATTCGAGAACGGTGATGTACTTACCGATGCTACCCCAGAAGTCGAATTCACAGAATCTGGCGATCATGAGGTAGTTCTCGAGTGGACCAACGAATTAGGTCAGGTTCAAACAGTGAAGAGAACAATTACAGTAAGAGCAAAAGCATCAATCGTAGTACCTAACGTAATAACCCCTAACGGAGATACTAGGAATGATAAGATGGTTATCAAAATGGTAAACATCGAGTCTATCGAAGGTCGAATCATCGACCCAAGAACCGGACAGACAGTCGCTCAATGGACTGATCTAGAATACCAGTGGGATGGTAGAGATATGAACGGAAACCTTGTGAATCCAGGAGGCTACCTCTACATGATCACTGCAATCCCAACAAATGGAGCGGATCCGATAATTGAAAAGGATGTGATCCAGGTGATGAAATAAAAAACTACTCTCTTAACTCCTCTGTGATAGGAAGAGTTACTTCTCGACAAGAGCCGGCCTTAAGCCGGTTTTTGTTTTTTACGACAATCCGATCTAAGGAGGTAGTTCAGGCTGACCCTGTCGAAGTGTGTAAATTTCTTTTGGTTAACTATTTCTTCTTACGCTCCTCTTGGATCATCAAACCCTCTACAAGAATTTCACGTAGGTGGTTGGCCAATGCATCAGACCATTCACTAATCACCACATGCCTGATCTGTTTACGGTCATGTGCCGTAAGAATACCTTGCTCATTGCTGTACAAATGTCCGTGCACAAGACCAAGGATCAATTCACCCCTTGAAACGTAGATGTAACAAAAGGGCCCTAAGTAATAATAGAAAGGACATTTGTAGCTAAACCGCTCTTCCATGGCGGGGTGAAGGGATAGTAGAAGTGACCGGCATTGTGCAATGGAAGCTACATGCTGTTCTTCCAATTGATCAATAAATGCATCCACATGCGGATTCATAATCCATCAAGAAAGGTGGTCACCAGCCTGTAAATGCCCGGGAAACCACTCAATGTTAGGTTTTTGGGAGTGTCGTAGATATCATGGTAGGCTCTTGACCCTCCTAATGTATAGATGTAAAATCCTGTAACACCTGCTTGATGAAAGAAGTGATGATCGCTGTTCGCGGCCGCGCCTCTTTTCTCCACAGCCTTCAGAATATTCTGCTTCTTGTGGATCTCCTCCAATCGAATGAACGCGTCAACGTGTTTGGTGGCATTCACTACTTTGATTCCATCTTCACCCGTGCCCAAGATGTCAAAGTTGAAATAGAATTTGATTTTCCTGGGGTCAACAGTTGCACTTCTGTGGAAGGCATATGAGCCAATAATTCCCGACTCTTCTGCACCGAAGCAGATGAACATAATGGAATACTTATGTGGATTTTTCACGTAGTGTTTGGCCATGTTCATCACCATGGCAATACCACTGGCATTATCGTTGGCTCCTCTGAACATGGCACGTTCACCCATCATCCCTAAATGATCGTAGTGCCCCATCATTACTATAAACGAGTCTGGCTGTGTTTTTCCCTTCACGACACCAATAACGTTTCTGGTCTTGAATTCTCGAATGAATTTGTTCTTGATCTCCAACTCAACCTGTTTGGATTTCCTTGTAATCACGGTGCTGTTTACTTCCATGATTCCGAAATCTTTTCGCTCAATTGAGGAGGTCCAGGTAAGCTTATCATCGTGCAGAATGATGATAGCGGGAGAGCCAAAGTAGTTCTCCAGGATCGCCTTGGTAACCTCATGTTCCTCGATCCCAGAACGATCAATAGCAATCACCTTCTCGTTGAAGAAACGCTTCTTTACCAGTTTGTTGAAGTACTTACGTTCGGGAAGATTATTGCGATCGTAGTACACCAGATCAAATTTTCCAAAGGCACTTCCGGAGTTTGCGGCAACCAGGTAATCTACACCGGGAGTTAGTTCTACACCATCCACTTTGAGTTTCAATGGATAGGGGAAAGTGTTGATTGGAATTGAGAATGGTTGATGGTATCCTGCGGAGATAGAGTCTAATCCCATCTTCCTGAATTCACCTGCGAGGTATGTAGCCGCCTTGTTGCAACCATCGTTGACGTATCCTCTGCCATACATATCCTTTGCGCAAAGGCGTTTGACAATTTCACGCGCGTAGGTCGTATCCTGACTTCTGCCATGAAGACATAAAATGAATGTGAGCAGTAGTAAGAGGCTACTCTTGAAGGAACCTTCTTTCAACAAGCTTGAGTAAGTCGATGGTACTTTGTTGCTGTGCATCCCAACCGTATTTTGAACGGTATTCATTGAACAGGTCAATGGCTTCCAGACCATTGTTCAATGCATCTACCTGACCAACAAAGTCCAAGAATCCTGCCATATCTTCATTGAATAACTCATTGGAAAACAGATACTTCTCGTTAACACCGATGGCATCGATCAGTTTTGAAATAGGTTGGCGCCCCAATTGATCAACAACAGAATGGTCCTCATTCTGGTACTTTTCAACTACTGATTCTGAGTCTGTTTGAACGGATGTTGGTTCAGCGGTTGAAGCTTCTTCGGCTTGAGGTGCCGGTTCAGCAAGAACTTCTTCCGTTACCTGTTGAACGTTTTCCTGATGTGCGGCCTCTGCCTGCTCAATTAGTTCTTCCACCTTCTGCAGGTCATCGTGTACCTGCTTGGCATCGAAAGATCCCAGCATGTAGTCGGAATCCAAGTAGGTCTTAAGCACAACCGTTTTTTCGTAGAGCTTGTTGACTTTTGCAAGAAAAACATTGACCTCCAATACTGGGAGTACCTTCCAATCCGTTAATCTGTCAGAGTGTGCCTTGATCTCATCAATCAACTCGGTAAGATTCTTTCTCATGTCTTTCACGCGGTCATCCATCGTCTTTTCCCCTTTGAGATTCAGGTATATTAAAGATAGTGAGATATCCGGGAATTTCGTTCTTTAGTGTACAATGTTTCTTGAGAATATAACAGATAAGACGCAAGGTAGCGGATGGATCGAAGTGATCTGCGGAAGTATGTTCTCCGGTAAGACGGAAGAACTGATCAGAAGGGTGAAACGCGCTGAGTTTGCCAAGCAGAAGGTGATGGCTTTCAAACCCGCCATTGATGTGCGGTATGATGAAGAGGAAGTGGTTAGTCATGACCAGAATCAGTTGAGGTCTATACCTGTAGATCACTCTACCGAAATACTCATTCATGCAAATGATGTTGAGGTGGTAGCTATTGATGAAGCACAGTTCTTCGATGGGAATCTGCCCAATGTTTGCAATCAGCTGGCCAACGATGGCATCAGGGTTATCATAGCCGGGTTGGATATGGACTATGAGGGAAACCCTTTTGGTCCAATGCCTAATCTTCTGGCAATCGCTGAGTATGTAACCAAGGTTCATGCCATCTGCGTGGAAACAGGCAAGCTCGCACACTACTCCCATAGATTGGAGGCAGGCGGTTCGCAAATTGAATTGGGAGAAAAAGACAAATATCTTCCACTATCAAGAGAAGCATTTGTTAAAGCATTGGCCAAAAGAAGACTAGGAGATAAGGATGACTGAACCGGGTTTTAGCATATCGGAAATTGCGGAGATCACAGGAGGTCAGGTCGTTGGTGTAAATGAGGGTAAGGTTCACCACTTCATTACGGATAGCCGCTCACACGTCCATGAGAGAGACACGCTATTTATTTGCCTGCGCACGGCTAAACGCCATGGAAAGGTTTTTATACCGGATATGGTGGAGAAGGGCGTAAGGTTCTTTCTCGTTGATGAACAACCGGCCAACCCAGCTGCTGAACAGGGATACATTGTAGTGGAAGACACTCTTCGTGCTTTGCAGAAGATTGCAGCCGCGCATCGACAGAGGTTTGATATTCCAGTTATAGCTATCACAGGGAGCAATGGTAAGACCATTGTGAAGGAATGGTTGTATGAATTGCTTCGAGGTGAGTACAACATTATTCGATCCCCAAAAAGTTATAACAGTCAGTTGGGTGTAGCGAAGTCCTTATTGAACATGCGGAAGGAACACGGGTTGGCCATTATTGAGGCGGGTATATCGCAACCAGATGAAATGGAACACCTGCAGCGCATGATCCAGCCCACATTAGGTGTATTCACAAATCTCGGTCAGGCCCACAATGCCGGATTTGAATCGGAGGAGGTGAAGGGCAAAGAGAAGGTGAAACTTTTCGCTGGTATTGAAGTTGTTCATTGTACCGATCAGGAGAACATCGGACCCCTGCAAATTGATCCGGCTTTGTCATGGGGCAAGGATGGGGAGTTGTTAAAACTGCAAGACCAACGGGAAGTAGAGGGGAGGTGTGTTGTAACCACTGATCGGGGTGAATTTGAATTACCATTTACAGATGTAGCTTCAATAGAAAATGCCATGCACGTAGTGGCTGTTGCCGTGCATCTTGGTATTTCACCAGATCGGATCAGGGAGGTAGTTGCAGAATTGCAGCCTGTTGCAATGCGACTAGAATCTATCGAAGGCCGAAATGGCTGCCTGATCATTAATGATGCCTACAATGCGGATTTGGGTTCTCTGGAAATAGCATTGGTAGAACTTAATCGCAAATCAGGAGGAAGAAAGAAGACAGTGATCATGTCCGATATCCTTCAGGATAAAGCGAACCCCGATGTGCTGTACGGAAAGGTGGTGGACCTGTTGAAGAATAAGCAAGTAGACCGAATGATTGGGGTAGGGGAACGCATCAGTGATTGCAGGCATTTGTTTTCCGATTTGGATAGCAAGTTCTATCCTACCACTGAAGCATTGGCAGACGCCATCAATACTACGGATTTCAGGAACGAAGCGATTCTTGTGAAAGGTGCGCGACCGTTTCGTTTTGAACTCGTGGTGGACCGGTTGCAGGAGAAGACCAATAAAACTGTTTTCGAGATCAACCTCAGTGCGCTTGAGGAGAACCTGAATACGATTCGAGAAAACCTGGATGATGGTACGAAGATCATGGCCATGGTTAAGGCCTATGGCTATGGGGCCGGATCTGCTACGCTGGGTAAGAAACTTAAGGATCTGGGAGTTGATTATTTCGGTGTTGCGCATATAGATGAAGGCATCGAAATGAAAGGGTATGAGCTTGGATTGCCCATCATGGTGCTGAATCCTGAATTGCACGGATTGCCTACGATGGTGGAACACGAATTAGAACCTGTAGTATACAACCTTCAGGAACTGGATGAACTTATCAGAACGTTGATTCTGAAAGGTATCCAGGATTATCCCATCCACATCAATCTGGATACTGGAATGCACCGTTTGGGATTCGATAAATCAGATCTCCCGGAACTAATCGAGATGATCAAAGCGCAGCCGGAGGTGCGTGTCCAATCTATATTTACGCACCTGGCAGCCAGTGAAGATTCGGGGGAAGATGAGTTCACCGAAACGCAGTTAGAACGGTTTGAAGATTGGGCTGCGCTGATTACGGGTAGACTGGGATATAGTGTGATGTTGCATGCATTAAATTCTGCCGGAACACAGAGATTTACTGACCACCAGTTCGATATGGTACGTGTTGGCATTGCTATGTTTGGTGTAAGTGCTAATGATGAAGCGTTAAGATCGGTGTGCGCATTGAAAACCACTGTCAGTCAGGTAAAGGAACTATCGAAGGGTGAGACTATAGGTTATAACCGTGCGTACACTATGCCCGATGCGGGTAAGATTGCGGTAATTCCGATCGGCTATGCCGATGGTTTTAGAAGAAGTCTTAGCAATGGCGTGGGAAAGGTTACCATCAATGGACAGCAATATCCAGTTGCGGGTAATGTGTGTATGGATATGTGCATGATTGATGTTACGGGCTCAACTGTGAAGGCAGGAGATGTGGTGGAGATTTTTGGCGACCACCAATCATTGAATGCATTTGCCAACGCGATGCAAACGATTCCTTACGAAGTGCTGACCTCAATCCCAAATAGAGTGAAGCGCGTCTATGTGACAGATTGATAACAGAATTGCCCTAACTTTATTACACAAAACTGAACGTATGGAAATTACCAGTGTATACACCGATGTAAATGGCCAGAGTCATTTCGAGATGCTCCCCGTACTGATGGAGAACAAAACTGAAATGGGGTTCATCAGTGATCCGATCCGAAAAGTCGAATACATTGATTTTCATAATGTACTACCACATCAGGTCTGGGGATACCATAACGTTAGCAGCAAAGTTTACATCATCATTCTTGATGGTGAGTTAGAGCTGGAGGTCAGTAACGGTGAGAGTAAGAAATTCAGTAAAGGTGATGTGATCCTGTTGGACGACCGTTCAGGGCAGGGACATAAGCCCAGTACTTTCCAGAATACAGTTTGTGGGCTGGTGATCCACCTGGAAGCTTAACTTAATACACTACAAAATCGTTCACCAGGTTTTCTCTTCTCGTGGTGGGAACCTGCTTTCCCTTGGTGAGTTCGTAAACCCGATTCACTACGTAATCCCGTAATTCAGATATCCGCAACTCCCCATTCGAAGTGGTGGCTTCGTCACATTTCTTAAATGCTTCCAATAAGCTTAACGTGAATACCCCGTTCTTCCATTTCGCTGACTCAAATGCAAATTCATGTCCTCCTGCCGCTGATATAACAGTAGCTCCGGTTCCCTTGCTCACGTCCGTAAATAAGGCTTGCATGTAAGCAAAGGAGTTTCTTAATCCGAGCTTTGGTTTGGCAGTGAAACCTCCCGACCGTGATGTAACATTGACATTGGTTTCTGTTTCTGCCACCGCAAGCTCACTGTCCTCTTTGTCCACTTCACCACTATGGCATGCATCGATCAGGATGAGCTTATTGCGCGATGGACTGGCGTCTATCATATCCTCCACTGCACTGTACGGTAGGCCTCGTACGGAAGGATTGTAAAAATCAACGTCATGGGTAGCCAAATAGTAGTCTAACTGCTCATCAAGGAGTCCGTGCGAACTGATATAGATGACCACGTGATCATCAACGCCAGCTTTCTTCATAAATTCAGCCTTTGTCAGGATGTGCTCTTTGGTGGCATTTACATCCGTAATGGAAACGTGGTGTACGTTCGCAAAGTTCTTGCTTCGCTTAAGAGCCGCAGCCAGATCCTTTGCATCCTTTACCGCATAGGTAAGGTTTCGTAAACTATCCTTGTATTGGCTTACACCCATAGAGAGTATATATAGATCAGGTTTGAATGGGGGTTTATTGTAAGTGACCTTATGTAGTTGACGAAAACTCTCCGCTCCTGTTGCGTTGATGCAACTTACCTCGATTTGATTCTCACCCGCACTTAATGGGATCGTGATCTTGTCTTCGAACTTATAGGTTGATTGCTTTGAGATATCCTTCCCCATCTTACCGAACAAAGGAATATCATTAACGTTGATATGCACCCGGTTCAAATGGTAGATGCTATCATGCATTGATACATTGAT